>NZ_JACOFZ010000009.1 GCF_014284155.1 Affinundibacterium nitidum | reverse complement strand
ATACATTCACTACTATAATCACGAGCGAATCAAACTAAAACTGAAAGGGCTGAGTCCTGTTCAATACAGAAATCAGCCCTCCTATGTATAACTAACAAACTGTCCAACTTTTTGGGGTCAGTTCAGAGAGCTGCCTTTTTTGTTGGGCGAAAGATTAAATCTTGTCGTGCAATTGGTGCCCCTCGTTGTTGAAACGATTGGAAAGTTAGACGCGACGAGATTTTTTATTCGATTGAATCGCCGCCTTGCGGACTGGCTTATTCGATGCACGGGTTACGACTTTGGTTTTCTTGTCGGAAGCGGCAATTTTACTTTTGCCATGTGCTTTACTGACGACGGCGATTTGCAATTCAAGTTTTTGACCTGCATTGAGTTGGTCGCGACGTAATTTGTTCCATCCTTTGATGTCTGCAACACTTACTTTATATCGCTTGGCAAGCGATGCCAAAGTGTCCTTGCGTCCCACTTTTACGAGGATTTTCTTGGTTCCAGATCCGGCTTTTTCGATGTTCAGTTGAGCTTGTTCCGCTATATGTGCGGGGATGTTTTCATCGGAAGCGTTTTCCAGTTTGGGAACAAGAATTGTCGACCCAGCTTTGACGACTGTTTTGGCGGGAATAGCGTTTACTTCGCGCACCACATCCGCTTGGTAGCCAAATCGTGATGCAAGATTTTCTACCCGTTCAGATTTGTTGATGTTCAGAGTAGTCCACGAAGAAAACGGTCCTTTCCAGTTGGCGAAATTATTCTCGAAAATACTTAGCTTTTCAACCGGCAAAAGAATGGAAGTGTTATTCCCTCCTGTAATCACAGGACGATTGAATTGAGGATTAAGTGCCTTGAATTCGCTAACGGGAATGTCTGCTAATTTCGCCGCTAAGTCTACGTCTATATCTTTTTCTTTTTTTACGCTGGTGAAATATGGAGAGTTATCCAAGCGTGGTAAATTGAGACCATATTGTTCTGGATTGCCAATGATGTTCTTTACTGCTTGAAGTTTCGGTACGTAATTTTTGGTTTCGGCCGGCATTCGTGCAGATAGGCTATCAAAGTCAATCGGCAGGCCCATTGCTTGTTGACGCTTGATTGCACGCTGTACCGAGCCTTCACCCCAGTTATATGCCGCAAGTGCTAATTGCCAATCGCCAAACATATTGTAAAGTCGTTGCAAATAATCGAGCGCAGCTTCCGTCGAGTCGAGAACTCCACGACGGTCATCTTTGAACATGCTTTGCTTCAAATTAAAATCTCGACCAGTTGCAGGCATGAACTGCCACATTCCAGACGCCTTAGCACTCGATACTGCCTGTGGATTGAAGGCGGATTCGATAAAAGGCAGGAGTGCCAGATCTGTTGGCATCCCACGTTTTTCTAGGGCTTCGACAACATGATATAAATAACGCGATCCGCGTTGAATCGTGCGCAACAGGTAATCTGTACGCGAACTATACCAATCGGTTTGATAGTTGACGAGCTTGTTATCGAGGTTGGGGATTGCGTAGCCGCTTCTAAGGCGGCTCCATAGATCTGATTCAGTAATATCGAGCATTTGATCCAAAGAAGGTTTCTCTTGATCTTCTGCTTTGACCTCAACTACAGGTTTGTTGAGTTCAGGGTTTGATAGACTCTTGCTGAGCTTAAGAATGTCTGTCGTGTCAGATTGGGCAAGTGCCGGCTGATTCGCTAAAACAGCAAATACTGAACTAATCGCTAGGGCACAGAGTCTTAGACGCATAGATTTCTTGAAGTAGGGAATTGCTTAGGGAAGCAAGCATTCATTGAAGGACATCGAAGTGTACGCAAAGCTGGGTTTCATGGTCAAGCGAATTAGTGTAAAAGCGCGTGCGTTTAGACATTTAGGCTTAAATGTATCCGCATGGAAATTTTCCTCCCTTATTTCAAGATAGAACTGAGAAGTGACAATAAATTGAAAACCTAGTCCTCGTGCGGTCATGGGGTTAAGATACGACTCGAGCAAGGTTCGCGCCCTTAAATTATGGGCATAAAGTTGTTGGTGCAAGTTCGGATAAAAAGAAAGTAGAGGAGAAGAGATGCGTCAAACAAAACTCAAAGCTGTGGTGGTTTCTGCAGGACTCGTCATTATGATGTGTTCGTCCGCTTACGCGGATACTTTGATTGTGAATGCAAATGGCTACACGATCGATCGCACTAGTAAATTGATACAGTTTGATGCCATGGTCTTTAATGACCAGGGCAAAGTGGTAGTGACTGGCGATGGAAAGAAATTGCGCAAGAAATATGCGTCTGCAAAGCTTATCGATTTGCAGGGAAAAACAGTATTGCCTGGATTGATCGATGCGCATGGGCATGTGTTTGAACTCGGAATCGCAGCAAGTCAGCTGAGCCTTCGTGCGAGTGCTAATTTGGAGCAAGCACAAAAAGCGATTGCCGAGTACGCACAGAAATATCCGCAACATCAATGGATACTAGGTGGAGAGTGGAATCAAGCAATTTGGAAATTAGGGCGTTTTCCTAATGCCGCGGAAATTGATGCTGTGTTGAAGGACCGTCCTGTGTGGTTGCGCCGTGTTGATGGTCATGCGGGTTGGGCCAATTCGGCTGCGATGAAACTAGCGGGTATTTCGCGTGACACTCCAGATCCCCAAGGTGGCAAGATAGAACGTGATGCAAATGGTAATGCAACAGGAATTTTTGTTGATAGTGCAATGTCCTTAGTGGAAAAGGTTTTGCCTGCTAAGAATGAGAGCGAAATGCGAGCGGCGCTCGACGCTGCGATGGCGCAATTGCGTAGTGTTGGTTTGACATCGGTACATGATGCAGGGGTTTCCAAAGAAGATGATCATTTGTTTCGTGAGTATGCGAAGCAGGAAAAATTAACGACTCGAGTTTATGGAATGATCAGTGGAGTCCAAGGTTTCTTTGATGAAGTTGCCAAAAGTGGTCCATTGAATTCTTTCGCCGAAGATAAATACGCACTGCGTGCCGTGAAGTTGTACTCTGATGGTGCATTAGGGAGTCGCGGTGCTGCATTGCTCGCTCCATATAGCGACGCACCTCATACGAAGGGCCTACTTTTCGTTTCGAATCAAGAAATGCAAACAATGGTTGATAAGGCCGCATCACGAGGCTATCAAGTGAACGTGCATGCGATTGGTGACGCTGGTAATCTACAAGTCATTAATAGTCTCGCAGCGCTCAAAGGGAAGAATAGTGCGACGGTGCTGCGCCACAGAATTGAACATGCTCAGGTGCTACAACTGAGTGATATTCCACGATTGAAAATGAGCCACATTATTCCGTCAATGCAGCCAACGCATGCGACTTCAGATATGAATATGGCAGAGGATAGAGTTGGTAAGCAACGCCTAGAAGGTGCTTATGCATGGCGCACATTCTTGAAACAGGGATCACGCATCGCTTGCGGCTCTGATTTTCCTATCGAGAGCCCGAATCCATTTTGGGGTATTTACTCGGCGGTGAGCCGTCAAGATTTTGATCAAAAACCGGAAGGTGGTTGGCATGCTGAACAAGCGATGACGCGTCTTGAGGCTTTCCGATGCTTTACACTCGATGCGGCTTATGCCGCAAACCAAGAAAACATTTTGGGCAGCCTTGAAAAAGGGAAGTGGGCTGACTTTATCGTGCTTGACCAAGATATTTTTAAAGTGCCAGTGAAGCAGATCTACCAAACGCAAGTCCTGCAAACGTGGCAGGCTGGCAAACAAGTTTATGCAAAATAAACTGTTAGAAAGTTAGATGAAAGAGCGAGCATTAGCCTCGCTCTTTTTTTGCCCTGAAGGACTAAGCCATACAAAATACATTGAGCTTGTTGCCGTCAAGGTCTCGGAAATAACCCGCATAAAATCCCGAGTCCCCCCGAGGACCTGCAGGGCCTTCGTCTTTACCCCCGAGAGCTAGCGCTTTTGCATGTACGGCGTCAACTTTGTCTCGACTGTTGACGATCAATGAGACCATGGTTCCATTACCAACGGTGGCAGCTTGTCCATCGAAGGGTTTAATGATGCCGAGTGATGGTTGTGTCGGGCTAACTGCCCAAGCGATGAATCGATCTGACTCCATGAAGCGAGAAGCACCGATCACAGCAAGTAATTCATCATAAAATTTTGCCGCTGCATCGTAATTATTGGTGCCTAGGGTAACGTATCCGATCATATTGCCTCCTTATGTTGTTATTTACTGCTCGTGAATATGGAATTGTAACTTTGCGAGTTTGGCATACACACCGTCTAAAGCGACTAAGCTTTGGTGATTGCCCACCTCAACGATTTCACCGTGGTCCAACACCAAGATGCGGTCCGCGCGTTTTACAGTGGATAATCGATGAGCAATGATGAAGGTGGTGCGGCCTTGCATCGCTGTTTCTAAAGCTTGTTGCACTAGGCGTTCGGACTCTGCATCCAGAGCACTCGTGGCTTCGTCGAGCAACATGAGACGTGGATTTTTGAGTAAGGCACGTGCAATTGCAATTCTTTGTTTTTGGCCACCGGATAAACGTACACCACGTTCACCTAAGAAAGATTGGTAGCCTTCAGGAAGATGTTGAATGAAGTCATGAGCAGCGGCCATTTTGGCTGCATGCATGACCTCTTCATCACTTGCATCATGACGTCCATAGCGAATGTTTTCCATGGCGTTGGCCGAGAAGATCACGGTATCTTGTGGAACGATACCGATAGTGGAGCGGAGTTCATGGAGGCGTAAATCACGAATGTTTACACCATCAATCGCAATGCTTCCCGATTGCGGATCGTAGAATCTCAGTAGTAATTGGAATAGCGTAGTTTTCCCCGCACCAGATGAGCCTACAAGTGCGATCGTTTCGCCTTCTTCGATATCTAGATTGATTTTGTTTAGGGCCGGTGTTTGTGGCCTTGAAGGATAAAAGAATTGGAGATCGCGAATTTGCACCTTCGCACCATGTCCTCTGGTTGGAGGTAGTGTTGAGGCATTATTTGGTTCAGTGATGGGTGATTGCACAGACATCAGCTCCAGCAGGCGCTCTGTGGCCCCTGCAGCTCGTTGTGCATCACCTAGCACTTCGGAAAGTGCACCAATGGCTCCTGCTACGATCGACGCATACAAAATAAACTGACCCAATTTGCCACCGCTCATCTCGCCGTTGACAACGGCATGAGCGCCAAGCCAAAGTACGAACACGATTGCGCCGAAAATGAGCAAAATGGCGACCATGGTCAAAAGTGAGCGTGCACGAATACGACGCATCGCGGTGGTAAAAGCATTCTCAACCGAGCTTGAAAAACGATCAGCCTCGATTTTCTCATGAGTGAACGCCTGCACAGTAGGCATCGCATTTAGGATTTCACCTGCCACTGCGGATGCATCGGCGATACGGTCTTGCGAGTCCCGTGAAAGTTTGCGCACTCGACGTCCAAAGAAGACGATGGGAAGCACAACTAAAGCAAGCATCACAATGATGATTGAAGACAGCATCGGGCTCGTGACAAATAACATGATCAAACCGCCTAAGAATAATAGGAAGTTGCGAAGCGCAAGGCTAATGCTGGTGCCAACTACAGTTTGAATAAGAGTTGTATCGGTCGTGAGGCGTGAAAGTACTTCACCTGTTTGTGTGGTTTCGAAAAACTCTGGGCTTTGATTGATGACGTGCGAATATACCGCATTGCGTATATCGGCCGTGACCCGCTCACCTAGCCAAGAAACCATATAAAAACGCGCGGCCGTAGCGATGCCCAACACTACGGCGACAGCGAATAGCGCTAAGAAAGTGAGATTGACGTTTTGTATGCCATTGCTACCATTTCCAATCTTACTAAAGCCCAGATCGATCATCTGCCGAAATGCATAGGGGATGGTCAGTGTGGCCATGGCAGCGACCAATAGCGCTATACCTGCCAGTGCAAATTGTTTTCGATAAGGGTGAAGAAAAGGAAGTAGGCCTTTTAGCGTGGACAAGGTACTCTGCTGGCTTGCCGCTTGTTCGTTATTGGGGGTGATTGCCATAGGATTTGGAATTTCTTTCAGAGTTTTTGCGCCAGTCAGTTTGCTAGTGTATTGTGTCATCTTTTATAAGATATTGCTGAAGCATGTGCGTCCAAAACCATCTGTTTCAAGTCAACAAAATTAGTTTTTTGGCGTTATTACTCTTAATACAATCTCACTTTTCAAGAAAATGCAAAATCAAGTTCATAAATTAATAAGTTTCTTAACTCTGATTGCTTGCACTCTGTTGTTGTCAGCCTGCGCCGGAACTATGCGCGACATTCGCGATTGCAAACAGGGTGACTGGGTGGTTATCGGTCAAAAAGATGGAGAAGCAGGATCGGTTGCGAAGTTTGAAGATCGTCGTGATTTCTGTGCTCATTATGATGAAGGAAAAATAAAGAACGAATCCGCATCACAATACCAAACGGGTTGGTCGGCAGGAAATTATCAATTCTGGAATCGAATCGGGTTGGCCGATGGTCGAGCACCGCGCCCACAATCATTTTATGCGCAGCAGGTAAGTACAGAAAAGATCATCAAGAATAAAACACCATTGAATCCCGCTGCGTATGATGTAGGCTGGAAAGCTGGGAATGCCGACTATTGGTTTGGGATCGGGGATCAAGACGGAAGTGCCGCAAAAAATGCAGATACTGAAAAAGAGCGCGCGCAAAGTAGTGGTGACATTACCTTTAATGCTGACGCATATCGTCAAGGTTGGAGTCGCGGTAACGAAGCCTATTGGACGCGATTAGGATTCGAAGATGCGCATAATGGTGTCAGTGATAAACAGTTTATTGATCATCAGAAGCGTGCACAGCAAACTAAGTTGTTTGTACGTGAGAATGCTTATCGCCAGGCTTGGGATCAAGAGATTGTCGAGTATTGGAAACGCGTAGGCTGGGCCGACGCAACAAGTGGTTGGGACGTGTATATGCGACGTATTGATGCTAAGAAGCGCGATCTGAAATTCAGTGAAGCCGAGTATCAAGCGATGTGGGAAAAGCGCCTACAACAATATTGGACTGATGCAGGGCATGACGATGGGTTCGGGCAGCCGAATCGCTTCGAAGAACGTAATGCTAATGCGCGTAACGATAAGCTTTTCGTTTTGGCACGTTCGAGAGATGACTATATGCAGGCGTGGTATGCAGAAAATGCACGCTACTGTAGTCCACAAAATGCATTTGAATTTGGACGACGCTCCGCTTATTTCGCCTTAAATGTATGTGGTCAAAACGTGCAAGGCAGAGCGCAACACGGCTATGTTAGTGGCGAACGTTACGAGAGTGTGATGCGAGAGAGAGCGCGTGTTGAACGTGACTTGAGTAGCACTATCGATAGGCGTAATGATACCGACGATAAACTACGTCGCTTAGAAAAAGAGATCAAACGCGATCAAGATAATAAAGATCGCCCACGCAACGATGAAACAGCAAGGATTGATAAGAAACGCGAACAAGATCGCGCCGAGTTAAGTCGTTATATTCGTGACCTGAATCGCAAGATCGATGACTTAGAAATGTGGCGGCATCGTCATATTGAACAGTTAGAGCAAATTATGCGATCACTCTAATCTTAGATCGTGTTTTTCAAATTGGCCTCGTTTTCCTGATATGACGGAACGCGAGGCCTTTTACTTTATTCGGCTACTTATCGATTTCGTCCTAAGTGCTGCAGAAAGAATGTCTCGTACTTCTTATGCCAAGCTTTTGGCTTCACGGCACCACCCATACCATGTTCTCCATCGGGGTCTAGGAATAAATCCACTAAGCTTTCTTTGCCGTTTTCTAGCAGTGCACGATATACATTGACAGTGTCTTGGAATAATACATTTGGATCTTGCATGCCGTGCACCAGCATCAATGGTTTTTTCAAACCAACCGTAAGCGGTAGAAGCGAATAACGGCGCAAGTTCGGCTTATTACGATCAACTTTGCCAATCGTTCGTCCACTGTACCAGCTATTGTAGTTTTCCCATTCTGTTGGCCCCGCACCAGCAATACCGGCTGCAAATAAATCGGGACGGGTGTACATCGTGTACTGAGTTTGGAATCCGCCAAAACTCCAACCCGTCAATCCGATCCGTTTGCGATCGACGCCTAGTTTAGCGTCCATGTATTTGACCAAATCTTCCAGGTCCTCGCTTTGCGGCAGACCCACTTGTTCCCAGTTCGCATCGGAAAACTTTCGGCCGTAGTTCGAGTGTCCGCGCGGATCGACGGCAACCGTAACATAGCCGTGCTTTGCCGCCATATACATGCCAAACTGATAGGCCGTCGCCTGGAAACTATCGGTTTCAATAATGTGACGATCACCTAAGGGACCGCCGTAGGTGTAGACAATCGCAGGACGGTTGTCCGATGAGCTCCATTGATTGGGCTTAAACACGTACGCTTGGATCTGGTCGCCATGACGATTCGTAAAATGAAAGCGCTCTGGTTGAATCAAGTGGACTGCGTTCCATGCCGGGTCATGGCTTTGCGTCAAAGTCTGTTGTTGGTATTGTCCGTTTTTCTGAGACTGAACGTCGATTAGTTTTAATTCTGGCGGAGTCGACCATTGACCCGCCACACTAGCGATTTTGTCACCATTTTCGGTGACTGCAGTGGTGCGATGAAAATCGGCAGTTTTTCCAAAGCTTGTCATTGCGCCTGAGCTAAGTTCGACTCTAAAAACATTCATCGCAGCGAAGTCGTCGCGGTTCGCTAGCACAAACATGAAGCGGCTGTCAGGTGTGAAACCCACAATTTGATGTGCTTCAAAATCACCTTTCAGAATGCTGCTCGCCTCGCCGCTGCTGGTGTTGATGCGGTAAGGTTGGCGATAAGCTTGTTCATCAAGTACCGCGATCAGTTGTTGGCCATCAGGCGTAAATTGCGGAGCCACTACATCGACGACCTCATGACCAACATTGCCACGCCGTTCGAATACCATCTTGGGTTTGCTATTGCTCTCTGTTTGTCCAACATAAATGCGAAGTAACTCCTTTTCACGTTCCCAAGTCGAGAATGTGTATTGGGTGCCATCTTTGCTAAAACTCACGCGACTCATTTCAAACCAAACATCGCCTCCATCGTTGGTAAAGACAGGATTCGGTTGACGCATCGACTCATCGGACACGCGACGAATATACAATGCCGTCGCTGGGACATTACGTTTGTCATCAGAGACTTCACGCCCGACTTTTTTGGCGGTAGCGAAGCGTTCAGAATAATTCATGATTTCAACTTGACGCCCGCTTGGTGCTTTGGATGGATCAGCAGGACCGGCCGTGGCTGCAATGGCCATCCATTGTTTATCCTCACTTAAAGTAGTGCTGCTGATGGCGTATTTTTTTTCAACATCATCAGCGTGGATTAGTTCAGGATTGAGCTGGCGCAATTGACTTTTATTGAAATCAGTTTGATAGATACGCTTGTCATCCATGTACAAATAACCGCTGTCATTTGCGCTGTAGGAAATGATGCGCTCGGCTTTATCTGTCTTGGTTAATCTTTCAAACGAACTACCGTCCATTTTTTGTCGGAATAAGTCGCCACGATATTGGAAAATCAGCTCATTTGATTTTTTTGCCCAGACGAGATTGTCGACACCAGGATACAAATCGTTGGCCTTTAATTTTTCTTTATTCAGCTTCTTTTTGAGTTCGTCGCGTAGTTCCCATAACTCTTTTTCAGTCTCTTTTTTATCTTTGTTGGCAACAGTTTCTTTTTTTGTCTCAGTTGTTTTGCTAGCTTCAGTATCCAATTTGGATACGTCTGCAGTTTTTGCTTTTTCTTGTTTTAATGCCTCTGACGCTGCTTTCTCTTTTGAGATCTCTGCATCCTTTTCAGCTTTGAGTGCAGCATCTTTAAGTTTTTTCTCAGCGAGCTCCTTTTTTAGGACGTCGATGGCTGCTTCTTCCCATTGATTTAAATTGACTTTTTCACCCCTCAGGTAGGCAGCTTGGGCCTCGGCTTTCGCTTGCCGTTCTGCCAAGTCGGTTTCTTTTTGTTTGAGTTTTTTATCGAAACGATCCCAGTCTTCGGGTGCATCGACATTTCTCATGATGGCGGGTGATGTAATGCGATGGCTCTTGCCGTTTTGCGTATCGTAGATGTAGAGGTCGCTACCTTCCTCATTAAAGGGGTTCCATAGGTAGGCAAGATAACGGCCATCTTCGCTGAATCGCAGCTGTCTAGCCGTTTTACCCATATAACTTTTTGCGCGGAACAATTGCTCTAAGCTGAGCTCATTTGCTTTTAGCTTTTGCACAGCAAGCTTGTCGGTAACGATTCCTTCCGCTGCGACCGCATGTGCGCAAAATTGAATACTGCTGCTAAAAATTAGTGCGATGCTGATGGCAATTATCCGTTTTTGCATATCATCCCTTGGTTTGTTGGGTTTCGGAGAGTGTCCGTTTTTGTTTTTAAAATATGCCACCATAGACCATGGCAAGCATATTGAAGTTCATCGATCTCCCCTAATTTTTTGCAATGGTGAAGATAAAAAAATTTGACCGTCAAAAAAAGACCGACTAGATCACTCAACTACAGTAAAATTTTGCTTTGTTTTTAGAAATCTCGCCATAGCGATGTGGCGGGTTGTTTTATTTTACTTTTTGAGAATAACGTATATGCCCGGTGCTAGCCTTTTAACTTTACTCGACGATATTGCGACAGTGTTGGATGACGTTGCCCTCATGACGAAAGTTGCTGCAAAGAAAACGGCAGGTGTGTTGGGTGATGATCTGGCTTTGAATGCAGAGCAGGTCAATGGTGTTCGTGCGGAACGGGAATTGCCTGTGGTGTGGGCCGTTGCCAAAGGGTCACTGAAAAACAAAATGATTATCGTACCGTTGGCCCTACTGCTAAGCGCCTTGGCGCCATGGGCGATCATGCCACTGTTGATGTTGGGCGGCGCTTATTTGTGTTTTGAAGGTTTCGAGAAACTCGCTCATAAATTCCTGCACTCGGAAGCTGAAGAAAAGGCAGAAGAAGCAGAGTTATTGAAACAGGTCGCCAGCGACGAAGTCGACCTCGTTAGCTATGAGTCGGATAAGATTCAAGGTGCGATCCGTACCGATTTTGTATTGAGCGCTGAGATCATTATTATTACTTTGGGTACCGTCGCTGAATCGGCATTTTCAACCCGCTTAGCAGTGTTGGCAGGTGTGGGCTTGATTATGACGGTAGGCGTATATGGTTTTGTTGCTTTGATCGTGAAACTCGATGATATGGGCTTTTATTTGTTGCGCAATAAGAGTGATTCTTTGTGGCACAAATTACAGCGAAAAATTGGTGATGGTTTCGTCGCTTTTGCACCATGGCTTATGAAAGCTTTGACAGTGATTGGCACGGTCGCGATGTTCATGGTAGGCGGCGGCATTTTGACCCATGGCGTCCATGCGATCGGGGATTTCTCTCATCATTTGGTTGAGGCGACATCGACTATTGCCTATCTTGGTTCTGTATTAGGTGTATTGATTCCTGCTTTCGTTGATATTGTTGTAGGTGTTATTGCCGGTGCTTTAGTGTTGATTGCTTATCAGCTTTATGATCGCTTTTTAGCTCCCATCTTTAAATTCAAGAAGCCTGAGTAAGTCGTCTATATAAGTCGCCTAGAGCTTGCGCTGCTTCGTACTTTGGTCACCAATAGTCGTGCTTCGTCGCGACCTTGGTGATCAACAAGTGTTTTTCCCTTATCCTTGTTTATGTGGCTTCCTGATATCGTTTAAGTGATATCGGATGCTTGATAGATTCCGTCCGTATTCTTGGGAGTACTTATGATAGAGATAGTCGTCGATGCAGTACAGAAGTCTTACAGTACAGTGCAGGCAGTGCGTGGTCTGAGTTTTAGGGTCAGTCCAGGGAAAGTATTTGCTTTGTTGGGGCCTAACGGCGCAGGTAAGTCTTCGCTCATTCGCATGTTGGTGGGATTAACAAAACCAGACGCAGGATCGATCACGGTGCGCATTGACGGTGAAATTGTTGATTCCTTACCTGAAACTAGTTTTGCCTATTTGCCTGAAGATCGGGGCCTTTATCCAGACAAATCAGTTGTGGAAAACTTGACTTATATCGGTAAGCTTCGCGGTTTGAGTCGTCAGCAAATCAGCGAAGAGCTAGCGCACTGGTTACCGCGCTTTGATTTACAAGATAAAGCCAAAGACAACTTGAGTAAGCTCTCAAAGGGTAACCAGCAGAAAGTGCAGTTGATCAGTTGCTTAATTCATCATCCTCAACTACTGGTGCTTGATGAGCCATTTTCAGGTTTAGATCCAGTGAATCAAGAACATGTTTTGACCATATTGAATGAGTTGCGTCAAAGTGGGACCACCATCCTCTTAAGTGCACACCAAATGGCTTTGATCGAGCGCTTAGCCGATGAAATGCTATTACTTAACAAAGGACAAGAAGTTGCGCTCGGCAATTTGAATGAAGTGATTGAGCAGTTGAGCCCTCGCAAATTGTATGGCGTTAGTTTTGTCGAGTTGCCCGAACGGGAAAAAATCGAAGCTTGTGGTGCGGTCCAAAATGTCGAAATTAATGACAAGCAAGTCTTAGTTGAGATTCGCGATGGATGCACTGTTAATCAACTGCTGTCAGAACTAATGGCAGTCGGTCAGTTGATTGACTTCGGACACCAGCGTCCAAGTCTTCATGATCTATACCTTGCTGCCGTGCAGACCCACAATGCATCACAAGCACCCCAAGTTGTACAAACTCAAATCGCTGATTTAGGAGTATGAGATGAACCTCTGGACCATTGCAGTATTTGAATTTAAGCGTTATTTCAAATGGAAACAAGAAATTATTTCTTTGGCCCTAATGCTTCTCGGTTTTGGTTTCTCCGTCGCTTGGCCAATGGTTAAAGGCTTTCTTGATAAAGATTATCAAGTTGCGGTATTCGCGGAAGGAGTGATGCCGAAGATTGAAGGTTTTCAATTCAGCCAATTGGGAAATCAAGGTCAGGAAGAGGTGCTGAAAAACCTCGGTGGTGCATGGCATGCAGTCATCACGATCGATAAAGATCAAGTGCAATTGACTGTCAAAGAAAAAGCGAGTTGGCAGGGAAAACTGAAGACAGGCCTTAAGAATTGGCAGCAACAACGCTTGATCGCTGCCTTGCCTTTGGATGCGCAACAGAGAAAAAGCATTACTGATTTACCTGAGGTTAATGTTCGAACCTTAAAAAAGGAGAACAAAGACGACAACGAACGTGGCAGGGATATTTTGAGTGGAGCTCTTTTATTTTTATTGGTTATGGGTGTCTTCTCAGGTTTTGGATATCTGTTTACTGGTATAACGAGCGAAAAACAAAATCGTGTCACCGAACAGCTATTGACCCTGATTACACCTGCGCAATGGATACAAGGGAAGATTTTAGGGATCTCGCTGTTCTGTCTAAAGACCATGCTCAGTTATGGAATTATCTTCTTTGTGTTTATTAATGGAGTCGCAGCATTTAGCGGTAAAGGTGATTTATCTCTTCCAATATCTGTTTGGGAAGTGATAAGCGATCTTGTGTTCATCGGATTGGGATTGTTACTGGTGAATAGTTTTATGGCTGCATTTGCGGCGACGATTGATGATCCCAATCATTCTAGTCGTAGCATTATGATGTTCTTACCTGCCGTACCGGTCGCCTTGGCATATAGTGGAATTGATAATGCTGAAGGAATGATGATGCAAGTGTTGAGTATCTTTCCTTTAACCTCTTTTGCAGCGATGCCTTTGCGCATGGCCCACACCGAGGTGCCTTTATGGCAATGGGCGATTTCTTTAAGTCTGTTAGTTGCGTGCTTGTGGTGGTTTAAATCTGCCGCTACGAGAGTATTTACACTCGGTATTCGCATGTATGGGAAAGAGCCCTCTTGGAAGCAGATGTTTGAAGCATTTTTGTTTCCGATTAAATCTATATGAGGCGGTGAGGGTCAAGGTTTAAATGTTGTACTGATAGCTCAATACCGAAAAAATGACTGCTGTCAAAA
Organism: Affinundibacterium nitidum; assembly: GCF_014284155.1. Classification (GTDB taxonomy): domain Bacteria; phylum Pseudomonadota; class Gammaproteobacteria; order Burkholderiales; family Burkholderiaceae_D; genus Undibacterium; species Undibacterium nitidum. The sequence goes on along the minus strand of NZ_JACOFZ010000009.1, from coordinate 115,089 downwards.
AAAGCCCAAATGCATCGCACTGGGCTTTTTTTATATTCTTCAATCAGGCATTTTGTATTTTTTTCGTTCCGCTCGAAAATCAACGGTCACTGATGCTTTATCGATAATGTCGATTGCATTCTGCAGCAGCTCGATGGCACCATTAAAAAAAACAGGATTTACTTTATCAGCAGTGTCGCTGGGCTTATGATAATCGACATGATCTTCTACGCCAAAATACAAGTGAGGAATGCCCGCTGTGTAAAACACATAATGATCAGATTGGTTGGTCCAATCGTTAGTCCCTTGCTCAGGGCGATCGTGATCGAATTGCAATTGGATGCCGTAACGGCCATTTAAGTCTGAAAGCAAAGTTCTAAACGCAGGTGTTTGGTACGAGCCACTGGCAAATAGAACATTCTTGTCGCCTCGGGCGATCATATCAAAATTAATATTGGCCACAATTTTATTGAGTGTAATCGTTTGTTGCTTGATGAACGCTGCAGCCCCTTTTAAACCGATCTCTTCCCCATCAAAAAAAGCATAAACAATATTGTTCGTCGGCGTTTTATGTTTAAAGTATTCTGCAACAGCGATTACGCCTGCGACTCCGGAAGCATTGTCGTCTGCACCGAAGTAAATTTTTTGATTGTTGACTCCGAGGTGATCATAATGAGCTGATACCACAATGTAGTCTGCTGAAGTCGTTTTCCCTGGCTGGCAAGCAATTACATTTCTGCCAATGCTTTCACTTGTGTTGCGCGCTTTGACATTGAATTCTGTAATAAATTGACTGGAACATGGTTTCAAACCGATCTCAGCGATTCGCTTGAGTATGTAATTACGAGCACGTTCACTTCCTTCAGTTCCAATGCCGCGGCCTTGCATCTCAGCACTTGCGAGCGTCTGCAAATCACGCATCGCTTGGCTTGATGGTGCAGTTTGCTTGAGTGGAGCAGCATGAAGTGTGCTGCTAAAAAATAAGCCCAGGAGAGCAGTCGCAAATGGCATTTGAAATGGAATTGGTCGCATAGAATATAAAAAAAAGTTGGTTTCGCGACTGTCGTTGCGAAAGCAGAAAAGCCTGTGATCATAGACCACAGGCTTTTCTGTTTAGTTCAGAAATTTCTTGGAATTAGCCGAGGTTCGCTGTTGCGAAATCCCAGTTAGCCAATGCCCAAAACGCTTCTAAGTATTTTGGACGTGCATTACGGTAGTCGATGTAATATGCGTGTTCCCACAAATCGCAAGTCAACAATGGTGTATCCGTTGTTGTCAATGGTGTTGCAGCATTTGATGTGTTGACGATGTCTAATGTGCCGTCGGCTTTTTTTACCAACCAAGTCCAGCTAGAACCGAAATTGCCAACACATGATTTGGTGAATGCGTCTTTGAAAGCGTCGAAGGAACCCCATTTCGCATTGATGGCATCTGCCAATTTGCCACTTGGAACGCCGCCACCATTTGGTTTCAAACCGTTCCAATAGAAAGTGTGGTTCCAGATTTGCGCTGCGTTATTGAAAATACCTGCGGAAGATTTCTTAACGATTTCTTCGAGCGTTGAGTTTTCGAACTCGGTACCTTTGATCAGGTTGTTGAGGTTAGTCACATAAGTTTGGTGATGCTTACCATAGTGGTATTCCAGCGTTTCTTGTGAGATGTGTGGTGCTAACGCGTCGATTGCGTATGGCAGAGCTGGCAAAGTATGTTCCATGATCGTTCCTATCAAGAAGTGTCGCGCCAACGGATGTTGGCACGGCGTTACCGTTTATGGGGAATAAAACTGCAAACCGACATTGTAAGCGTTTGTCGCTTTGCTTGCAGCTTCGCCTTACTTTTTTTTGAGGGCAAACATTCTTCGGCAAATAGACTTACAACTTCTGGGGTTTTCCGACCTGCTTCAATTGAACTTCATTGAGATCAAGGGCTGTACGTACTAGGAGATGTTGGTCAGCGTGAAGTTCTTTACCACTGCGGATTAAGCTTCCATCTGTCTGACTTAAAATGACATAGCCACGTTCCAAAGTACGCTGGGGATTGAGTAATTCTAGTTGTTCTTTGAGGTGATCTAAACGCAGGCGACGTTGTTGGAGTAGCTGATTCATTGCGACTTTGAGCGCGTCAGCCTTGCCAGTCGCTTGTGCCTCTAGGCCGGCGGTCTGTGGCTTATGCTGCTGCAGCCTCTGTTGCAATTGTTGTAAACGCAGTCGACCGCGTTGTGCTGGGACTTGCAAAGCATGACGTAAATGCTGGGAGCTGATCTGCAGACTTTGACGCTTACTCGCGATACTGGCGATCGGGCTAATCAAGCGCCTTGCGGTCCAATCGAGTTGCTGGGTCTGAGTCTGGATTTGCCTGTGCATGAGGCGATATAGGCGTTGACCTTGGTGTTCGATTGTGGCGAGCCAGTCTTGTTGCGCGGTAGCGGCTAACTCAGCCGCTGCTGTTGGCGTTGGTGCTCGCAGGTCAGCCACAAAATCCGCAATGGTAAAGTCTGTTTCATGTCCGACGCCACTAATCACTGGGATTTCGCAATGCGCAATGGTGCGCGCTACGATCTCTTCATTGAATGCCCACAGGTCTTCGATACTCCCGCCCCCGCGGCATACGATTAGGAGTTCGTTGCGCGGGTCTGCAGACGCGGTGGCAATTGCTTGGGCGATCTTGGCAGCAGCGCCTTCACCTTGAACCGGGCTTGGGTAAATGCAAACTTCTACATGGGGAGCTCTACGTTTGAGTGCCGTGAGCACATCGCGTAAGGCTGCAGCATTCGGGCTGGTGACGATAGCAATACGTTTGACAAAGATCGGAATATTTTTCTTTTTGTCGGCATCGAATAAACCTTCACTCTCTAACTGTGCCTTGAGACGGAGGAAAGTTTCGTAAAGTGAGCCTAGGCCAGCACGACGTATTGCTTCGACATTGATTTGATAGTCACCGCGTGGTGTATAGAGTCCGACCACAGCGCGTACCTCGACTTTATCGCCTTCTCTCGGCGTAAATGACGCGTATTGCGCCCGCCCGCGAAACATTACGGCTCGCACTTGTGCATCTTGATCCTTGAGTGTGAAGTACCAGTGCCCGGAGGCAGCGCGGGTGAAGTTCGAAATTTCGCCGGAAATCCAAGTCAGCGGAAAGTTTTGCTCGAGAAGCCGCGCCACCGCTTGGTTTAAGGCTGATACCGTGATGACAGGCTCGGTTTTTGCGGGATTGTCGAACAAAGAATAAGATGCCATGGTGTCTGAAGGGGAGATATGTCCACAAGCAGTGATTATAGGGCAGGGGAGGCTAGCTGTGGCTGCACATCTTAAAAACTGCTTTAGCTGAAAACTTTAAGTTATTGATTAATAAGATAATTTAAAGTTTTTATTGATTTTATTTCATGTAAAAAAAGTTTCTTTCTTTGCTGAAGGCTTTTTATAAGTAGTTCGGCATCAAGTTTATTCACAAAGTTATCCACAGATAGATCGAACAAAAACTTAAATTATTTCCATGTGGCATTAAAACAAGATTTGCCTTTTTTTAAGGCAGTGAAACAAAAATCAATGAAATCATCGACTTAAACTTTATTGCCCATCATGTTCACAATCTTATCCACAATTCTTGTGCAAAACTTGCTGAATATAGGCGATATTTCCTAAATAAGTTATGTATTATTTATTTTTTTATTGATTTTTTAGATAAAAGCCAGCTTTGATCAAAATTCGTGCAGATAACTTTTACTTAAATGAATCAATGACTTAAAGAAGTGTAAAAGTGTTGTTCACAAAGTCATCCACAGTTTGTGTGCAAAACTTTGAGACTTATCCACTTTTCCGAAGAAATTTCCGAAAATTCCCGTTGGGAAATGTATTTTGCGTATATTTTGGTCAAAATAGGGAGGTGCTTAAATTTGTAGCTAGCGACTAAAATGTCGATAAATCAATCACTTATCTTTTCATCCAGAAGATATCCACAATATTGCACACAGATTCTGTGCAAAACTTTTCACTTCGAGTTGGATGTTGAGGAAAATATAAGTTTGGTTTGTCGTGTTTTAGCCCTAACAAAAATATTCCGTGCGATAGACTTGCCCGCTGCGCAACAACACGATACATTGCGAGCTTGATCTAGCAAATTCATCTTTAGTGGTCAGTCTTTGCATTCGATTCGTCGAGTTTGAAGACAGATGAAGTTTAATTTGCCTTGAGGTGCAATTCATATTTAAGTCTTTGTAAGGAGTTTCATTTGTTTGCAATTATTCAGGCGGCTGGCTGGCCTATTTATTTACTTTTGATAGCTTCTATCGTGGCGCTGGCATTAATTATTGAGCGCTCCTTGTCATTACGCCGTCAACGTATCTTGCCGAAAACCTTGCTAGAAGAGGTTATTCGCGTGTATCAAAGCGGAAAGATCAAGCAAGAGGTGATCGATCAATTGGCGATCAATTCTCCTCTCGGCCGTGTATTGGCTGCGGGCTTGCGTAACGTTCATGCACCGCGTGAAGTGATGAAGGAGTCCATCGAGGAAGCTGGAAGCGCGGTTGCACATGACTTGGAAAAATTCCTAACCACCTTGGGGACGATTGCTTCTTTGGCACCATTAATGGGGTTATTTGGAACCGTGGTCGGTATGATTGAAATTTTTGGGTCACAAAATGCATCTGGTGCGAATCCAGCACAGTTGGCGCATGGTATTTCAGTCGCTTTGTACAATACCGGTTTTGGTCTGTTGATTGCGATGCCTGCGATGATTTTTTATCGCCATTTCCGTGCTCTGATTGATAGCTTCGTGGTTGAAATGGAGCAGCAAGCAGTGAAGTTTGTTGACGTAGTGCACAGCACGCGCAAGTAATTGCGAGATTTTCGTATTTGATATTAGGAAGAAGTCGCCTCCATGAATTTTCGTAAAGGTCTGGGTAAGGAAGATCCTGAAATCAACCTGATTCCATTTATCGACGTGCTATTGGTGATCCTGATTTTCTTGATGGTAACCACGACGTATAGCCGTTTTACTGAGTTGCAAATTACTCTGCCAACTGCAGATGCTGAAAAGGCGCAAGAAAAACCCAGTCAAATTGAAATAGGTATCGATGCACAAGGTCGCTATAAGATCAATAGCGAGGCAGTGAGTTTTCTTGACACTGCAACTTTGGCGAACGATCTGAAAAAAGCGGCTGATGCTTTGGGTTCTGGCAAAGGTAATCCTGATCCTGTGATCATCATTAACGCGGATCGCGCGACGAGCCATCAATCAGTGATCGATGTGCTAGAAGCAGCACGTATCGCAGGATTGGCAAAAGTGACTTTTGCGGCGCAGGCGTCATCGGGCGGAAAGTAGCGTCGATCTAATTTGAAGGTGTTGAACGAATGGGAAACGCTGCAACGTTTCCCATTTTTCTTGATGCGACGCGAATGTTTGTTATTGAGACCCAGTTGATACAGTTTAGGAAGAAAGTGATTGTGATCGATGCTTGAAAAGTTTTTCTTGCGAGTGTGGATGCGACGCGGCGTTATCGCATTTGTTTTGTGGCCACTGTCTAAGATATACGGTGCGCTATTGAACCTTCGCTTTGGCTTATATGTGATGGGCTATAAGCCGCAAAAGAAGTTGGACGTTCCTGTCATCGTGGTTGGGAATATCTTTATTGGTGGTACAGGTAAGACACCGATGGTGATTTGGCTAGTCGAATTTTTGCGCTTGCATGGCTGGAATCCCGGCGTTATTTCTCGTGGTTATGGTGCAGATTCTAACTTCGTACGTGAGGTTAAAGAGGGCGCATTGGCCGCAGAAGTTGGTGATGAGCCTTTGTTGATCGCGCAGAGTACAGGCTGCCCGTTGATGGTAGGGCGCCAGCGAGCAGTCGTTGCTGAACATTTATTGGCGCAACATCCTGCAGTCGATATTATTATTTCAGATGACGGTATGCAGCATTATGGGATTGCACGTGACGTCGAGATTTTGATGTTTGACCAGCGCGGAATTGGGAATGGGTTTTTGTTGCCCGCAGGACCTTTGCGTGAGACGTCCTTGCGCCGACGTGATTTCACGATACTGAATTCAAGTTCGGATCAAATTCCTACCGGAATTGGCGAGCCGGTTTTGCAAATGTGCCTGCAACCGGCGCAATTGACACAGCTCGTCGATAGCAAATGCAAATCTGAATTGAGTGATATGCGTAGCAAAAAAATCCTGGCTGCCGCCGGAATTGGCCATCCGCAACGGTTCTTTCAATTGTTAGAGAGTCATGGTCTTCAGTTTGAAGCTATGCCACTGCCAGATCATTTTAGTTACACACCAGACTTGTTCGCGCAAAAAGACGCGGAAATCATCCTGATTACTGAGAAGGATGCAGTAAAATGTCGGCAACTAGCTGGTTTGAAAGAAGACCAGCGTATCTGGGTAGTGCCGGTCTCGGCGCAAATCGACGCACAATTTGGGACGCAACTACTTGCAAAGCTTTCGGAGATTAAACATGGACGCACGTCTGCTTGATGTACTAGTATGCCCAATTTGTAAAGGACCCTTAGAATTTGATAAGGCCGCTAAAGAGTTGATCTGTAAGGCAGATAAACTAGCATTTCCGATTCGCGATGGTATTCCTATCATGTGGGAAGACCAAGCTCGTCGTTTAGACGGCGACACTCAAGTTCCTGCGTAGTAATGCTATGAGTTTTACTGTCATCGTGCCAGCGAGGCTGGCCTCAAGCCGATTACCGAATAAGCCTTTAGCTGATATTGGCGGCAAGCCCATGGTAGTGCGGACCGCGATGCGAGCACAAGAGTCAGGCGCGTCGCGCGTTGTGGTTGCGACGGATCATGCCGATATTGTCGCCGCTTGCCGTGACCATCAAATTGAAGCTTTCATGACACGTGCCGATCATCCTTCAGGCACCGACAGGATTGCTGAAGTGGCTGCTTTGCTCGAACTCGCGGATGACGCGGTAGTCGTCAATGTACAGGGCGACGAACCGATGATTGATCCGCGTCTCATCGCGGCGACGGCCGCTAAGGTGAACGCCCAAACACCAATGGCAACAGCCGCTCACCCTTTGCACGATATCGCGGAAGTGTTAAACCCGAATGTGGTCAAGGTTGTGCTGGATAAAAATCAACGTGCGCTGTATTTTTCACGAGCGGTCATCCCTTGGGCACGCGATGCTTTTGCGCAATCCCTAAATTTGATGCCGGCTGCTTATGAGCCGCTTCGCCATATCGGTCTTTATGCTTATCAAAATCAATTTTTGCAAGCCTACCCAAATTTGCCCGTGTCGCCTTTAGAGCAAATTGAGGCTTTGGAACAATTGCGAGTGTTGTGGAATGGCATCGCCATTGCCGTCCATGTCACTGCGCATACACCAGCGGTAGGGGTTGATACGCCAGAGGATTTGGAGCGCGTACGACAGTTTTTTTGAGATAAGCGGAAAAAATGAAAAAACTTGAAGTCTGAAAGCGCTTCAAGCAGAAAAATCTGTGGTAAATTTCGTAAAGATACAATTTGTCGGCGACCCGCGTTGCAACACTCAGTCTGCAGCATAAGAAAAATAATTGAGCGTCGTCTGGCAACAGCAAGCCAATCAATCCTGAACGATTCGGGTGTTTGAATTGCGTACAGAATAATTAAACTCGTCTAGGAAATAAAAATGCGTCTTATTTTGTTGGGAGCACCCGGAGCAGGCAAGGGCACGCAGGCCAATTACATTAAGGAAAAATTCGGCATTCCACAAATCTCTACAGGGGATATGTTGCGTGCTGCGGTGAAAGCAGGCACACCTTTGGGTGTGGAAGCGAAAAAAGTCATGGATGCTGGTGGCTTGGTGTCTGATGACATTATCATCGGTTTGGTTAAAGAGCGTTTGAAGCAAGCTGATTGTGCTAATGGCTACCTGTTCGACGGATTCCCGCGCACCACGCCGCAAGCTGATGCAATGAAAGAAGCCGGTGTCAATATTGATTACGTGCTGGAGATTGATGTCCCTGACAGCGCGATTATCGAACGTATGAGTGGTCGCCGCGTACATCCTGGTTCTGGTCGCACATATCATGTCAAATTTAATCCTCCGAAAGTGGAAGGGAAAGATGACGATACAGGCGAAGACTTGGTACAACGCGATGACGATAAAGAAGAGACCGTCAAGAAGCGTTTGAACGTCTACCACGATCAAACTGAAGTGCTGCTAAGTTACTACGGTGATTGGGCGAAATCAGGGCAACCTGGAGCACCGAAATATCGCAAGATTGCTGGCGTGGGCGCCGTAGAGGCGATTCGCGATGCCGCTTTTGCTGCACTAAGCGAATAAGAATAGAGAGAGCGGACACCATGTCCGCTTTTTTTTCGTCTGTCTTGATGTTAATCAGATAATTGAATATTGTTTATGTTGACGTAAAAATGAGGGAGGTAAGATTTAACGCAGAATGATTCAAAATTGAACCGCTAGGTTATCGGCGGCGAATACAAAGCAAAGAATAAGCAGCAGAATAAATAGAACTTCAAGTAATTGTTAGACGCAGTATTTTTCGTACAGTTTTAAAGAGGGGCCGACTGCAGGTAGTCATTCTGTAGGAGGTTTTAAAACGAGTGTTTGATCTATTCGAAAAGAGCTAAATCCAGATCAAGTGCTTTGGTGAACACCAAGAAAAATTGGAGGAGTCGACATGGTAGAGAGTCTGTGGATTGTTGTTGGATGTGGCGTACTAGCCGTACTTTATGGTTTACTGACCAGAAGTTGGATTTTGAAACAGGATGCGGGAAATGCCCGTATGCAGGAAATCGCGACAGCGATTCAGGAAGGTGCCGCTGCTTATCTGGCACGTCAATATAAAACGATTGCAATGGTGGGCGCTGTGTTGTTCATCGCAATCGCTGTTTTACCTGGTTTAGGCTTGGTCACCGCACTTGGGTTTCTAGTCGGTGCTGTCTTATCGGGCGCCTGTGGTTTTATCGGCATGAATGTCTCGGTTCGTGCCAATGTACGCACTGCGCAAGCCGCTACAAAAGGCATGAACCAAGCTTTAGACGTGGCCTTCAAAGGCGGTGCAATTACTGGTATGTTAGTCGCTGGTTTGGGCTTGCTCGGCGTCGCACTGTTTTATATGTTCTTAACTAAAGGTGGAACTACGCCAACCCACGAACTGATCAAACCTTTAATCGGCTTGGCATTTGGCGCCTCCTTGATTTCGATTTTCGCACGTCTCGGTGGTGGTATCTTCACTAAAGGCGCAGACGTCGGAGCTGACTTGGTGGGTAAAGTTGAAGCTGGCATCCCTGAAGATGATCCACGTAATCCAGCCGTGATTGCTGATAACGTTGGCGATAACGTTGGCGACTGCGCAGGTATGGCTGCTGACTTATTCGAAACTTATGTCGTTACCTTGATTGCGACTATGTTGCTCGGTGCTTTGATGGTAACCGGTGCAGTGACCGAGGCCATCATTTATCCATTATTGCTCGGCGCTGTTTCAATTCCTGCTTCGATCATTGGTTGTGCTTTCGTCAAACACACACCTGGTCAAAAAATTATGTCGGCTCTGTACAAAGGTCTATGGTGGGCAGCGGGCTTATCGTTGATTGGTTTTGTGGTCGTCACCCATATGTTGTTTAAAGACGAAGCGATGCGCAATCAAATGATTATCTCGTCAATCGTTGGTATCGTATTGACAGGTTTGATGGTCTACATCACTGAGTACTATACGGGTACGGACTTTAAACCAGTTCGCCATATCGCCGAAGCGTCAACTACAGGCCACGGTACGAATATTATCGCTGGCTTAGGTGTGTCCATGAAGTCCACTGCTTATCCAGTATTGGCTGTTTGTGCAGCAATTTTGGTGTCTTATAAATATGGTGGCGAGCTCTATGGTATCGCTGTGGCTGCGACTTCAATGTTATCTATGGCAGGCATTATCGTGGCACTCGATGCTTATGGTCCAATTACTGATAATGCCGGTGGTATCGCTGAAATGTCAGGTATGGATGAGTCAGTTCGTGCCATTACGGATCCTTTGGATGCGGTTGGTAACACCACTAAAGCGGTCACTAAAGGATACGCTATTGGCTCCGCAGGTTTGGCGGCCTTGGTTTTGTTTGCCGATTACACCCATGCTTTGAGTTCAGTAGGTTTGAATGTGAAGTTTGATCTTTCCGATCCACAAGTGATTGTCGGCTTGTTTATTGGTGGTTTGATACCTTACTTGTTCGGTGCGATGGCGATGGAAGCTGTTGGACGTGCAGCTGGTGCTGTGGTGGTTGAAGTACGCCGTCAATTCCGTGACATCAAGGGCATCATGGATGGCACCGGTAAGCCAGAGTACGATAAGGCAGTCGATATGTTGACGGCTTCGGCTATCAAAGAAATGATTTTGCCATCTTTATTGCCAGTAGCGGTGCCTATCATTGTGGGTTTGACTTTGGGTGCAGCGGCTCTGGGTGGGATGTTGATGGGTACTATTATTACTGGCTTGTTCGTCGCGATCTCGATGACGACCGGTGGCGGTGCTTGGGATAACGCTAAAAAATACATCGAAGATGGCAATTTCGGTGGCAAGGGGTCTGAAGCCCACAAGGCAGCAGTGACAGGCGATACCGTTGGTGATCCTTATAAAGATACTGCAGGCCCTGCGGTGAATCCATTGATTAAGATTATCAATATCGTTGCTTTGCTTTTGGTCCCTTTATTTCCCTTGGTTCCATGGTTAAAGGCGCCAGCAGCACCTGCGCCAGTGGTGCATCAAGTAGAAGCGCCATTACCTGCTGTAACCGCACCGGAAGGTATGGATGTGGTGAAAGTAAAGGCAGCGGCACCAGCACCAACAAGCCCAGCGAGTTCTGCTTCCGCGGCTGATGCTGGAAAATAGGACTGATCTCATCTTGTTCGCCTGTTAATGTATTGTTAATACTGGGCTAACATAGGAAAGGCAGCTGAGGCTGCCTTTTTTATTTTGAGGGAGCGACCAAATTCGATACAATAGCGTTAATTGACGTTTACGTTAACGTTAAATTTGGCGACCCAGTTAGCATGCTTTACTGGCCTTTGCCTGAAATGCGTCAATCTAATTATTTGAACTAAAACAAGAGGAAATTATGCAAATTCAAAATAACGTTTTTATCATTACTGGTGGCGCATCTGGTTTGGGTGAAGCAACAGCACGCATGATCAAAGCCAATGGCGGTCAAGTAGTTATCGCTGACGTGCAAGTTGAGGCGGGTCAAAAATTAGCAACTGAACTCAATGCGATTTTCGTGAAATGCGATGTAACTTCCGAAGCCGATGGTAAAGAAGTTGTCGCAGTTGCGACTGCAGCCGGAACCTTGCGCGGTTTGATTAACTGTGCGGGCGTTGCACCTGCGGTGAAAACCGTGGGTAAGGATGGCGCCCATCCTTTCGAGTTGTTCCAACGTGTCGTGAATATCAACTTGGTCGGTACCTTCAACATGGCTCGTTTGGCTGCTGAAGCGATGTCCAAGACAGAGGCAACGAGCCAAGACGAACGCGGTGTGATCATCAATACTGCATCAGTTGCAGCATTCGACGGCCAAATGGGGCAAGCGGCATACGCGTCTTCTAAAGCGGCAGTCGTTGGTTTGACTTTGCCTATGGCTCGCGACCTGTCTCGTAACGGCATCCGTGTCATGACTGTGGCGCCAGGTATTTTTGAAACGCCTATGCTGTTAGGTATGCCTCAAGAAGTTCAAGACGCACTCGGCAAGATGGTTCCGTTCCCATCACGTTTGGGCAAACCAGACGAATATGCGCAATTGGCGAAGACCATCATTGAAAACATGATGTTGAATGGCGAAACAATTCGTCTCGATGGCGCAATTCGTATGCAACCAAAATAAGTTGGTGAACTGGACTGAGCCTTTGGTTCAGTCTTCATTTGTATTTGTTACAGCACGGCTCCAAAAATCAGACAAATCGAACTGGAATTGCTTGTAAATGCAGACATTTTTTGTGTCTGCGAATACACTTAGGCAAACTAGTCGATCTGACTAAAACTGATTTGAGGAGCCGTTTGTGCATGGGCGATAACGCGAATACCGGATTAATTTTGACTGGCGGTGGCGCCCGCGCCGGTTATCAAGTGGGTGTGCTGAAAGCGATTTCCGATATCCTGTTGGAGGAAGGTTGGGGGCCGCGAGACAATCCCTTTGGCATTATTTGTGGTACTTCGGCTGGTGCAATTAACGCGACAGCCTTGGCTTGTCGTGCTGATGATTTTCGTGAATCGGTCATGAACGTTCATCAGGTGTGGAGCAATTTCGAGGCCGCACAAGTGTATCGTGCAGATTCGCTTGGGGTTATTCGCTCTGGCGCAAAATGGCTCTCGATTATGTCGTTTGGTTGGTTGCTCAATAAATGGCGCAAATCACCACCGACCTCTTTACTTGATAACTCTCCCCTTGAGGGTTTGCTACATCGGATGCTCGATATGGAGCGTCTTGATCAAGCATTTGTGAATGGTGATTTGCATGCCTTAGCGGTTACAGCCTCTTCGTACACGACAGGTCATCACTTAACTTTTTATCAGACGTTGGCGGAAATTCAACCCTGGGTGCGCACTCAGCGCCTGGCACAACGTGACTTCATCGGTATTCAGCATTTATTGGCATCCTCCGCCATTCCCTTCATTTTTCCCTCAGTAGCGCTGAATTGGGGAGGGCATCTCGAATATTGTGGTGATGGATCGATGCGGCAATTGGCGCCTATTTCGCCAGCAATTCATTTGGGCGCTAGCAAAGTATTAATTGTAGGAGCGGGGCGTTTATCTGAACCTGCACGTCAAAACTTTGATACGGCCCGTTATCCAAGTTTGGCTCAAATTGCGGGCCATGCGATGTCGAGCATTTTCCTAGATAGTTTGGCGGTCGATATTGAGCGTCTTACTCGCATCAATAAAACACTGTCGATGTTGCCGGCTGAGTTATTGGAGCAAACACCGCTCAAACCAGTTGATCTTTTGGTGATCGCGCCATCGGAACGTTTAGATGAAATGGCCAGTCGCCACATCCAAAGTTTGCCGCTCCCTGTTCGGACCATGCTGGGGGGGATTGGTGCGACTGAAGCACGTGGCTCAGCATTGGCTTCTTACTTGTTGTTTGAGGCTAGTTATACTTGTGAGTTGATTGATTTAGGGATGCGCGACACTCACGCAAAACGCGCTGAAGTTGTTGCGTTTTTTGGAGTGAAGAAACACTAGGACCTTTTTTTTCTTATTTTTGTGTGTTTTAAAATATGATTTTCGCTCGACTTTCTCTGTTCTTTAAGTTCACTTTATTCGCTTGGCTTGTTGGACTTGGTAATTTCTCTGCTGCCGCAGATTTAGGTGTAATTTCATATGGTCAGCTGCCGAGAGAAGCAAAGATAACCATCGAATTAATTAAGCAAGGAGGACCATTTCCTTATGAGAAAGATGGATCTGTTTTTGGTAACTATGAAAAACAATTACCTAAGCGCCAGCGTGGTTATTATCGTGAATATACGGTCAAAACTCCCTACGCAAGGAATCGCGGTGCAAAACGGATAGTGACAGGTGGGCAAAGCCCGAGCTACCGTTATTACTATACCGATGACCACTATCGGAGCTTTCGCGAAGTGATCAATTAAGCTTTTTAGATGAGTTGTGAGTCTATATTTTCGTTGAGGTTGAAATGAGTTTGCTCAGTAGTATTTCTAGTAATGTCGTGCAATCGATTCGTGCTTTTCGAATTAGCGAGCTGCGTCAAGACGCCGCTGATTTAGGTCAGCACTTCCTCTATGCGTATTGTGGCGACGCAAAAAGCAAAGAAGATGTACTAAAGGAGATAGGACATCATTTTGGTTTTCCCGCGCATTTCGGCCATAATTTTGACGCTTTGTACGACTGTTTGACCGACTCAATTTATAAAGCCGGCAAACAAAATGGATTCGTCGTGGTCGTTGAGCAACTGCCATTTACCGAGGAATTTGACCGTGACGCTCGGGAAACTTTGATTGATGTTTTTCGCGACGCAGCGGAATTTTGGCATAAGCGTCAGATTCCTTTCCGCATGTTTTACTCCTTTGTCTGAAATGACTATCTAGGCTGTTTTATTGTTTAAATGATAGTGAAAAGCGAGTAAGCCTCCCAATTCCGGGCTTTTCTCTTGGGCTTCAAGCCTGAGACGGGTACAATGCTGGCATGAAAAAGATCGTTATCCTTATTTCTGGACGCGGCAGCAATATGCAAGCCATCGTCCAAGCTTCCCAGAAAGAACAATGGCCCGCGCAGATCGTTGCTGTTATCAGTAATAAGGCTGATGCGGCTGGTTTGCAATTCGCGCAAAGTCAGGGTATTCCAACCCAAGTAGTAGAAAGTAAAGGGTTGACGCGTGAGGTTTTTGACCAAAACTTACAGCAGGTGATTGATCAATGCCAAGCCGATTTAGTGGTGTTGGCTGGCTTTATGCGAATTTTGACGCCGGCTTTCGTGCAGCACTACCAGAATCGCATTATCAATATTCATCCATCGTTGCTCCCTAGTTTTGTGGGGTTACATACTCATCAACAAGCGCTAGATGCTGGGGTCAAGCTACACGGTGCGACGGTCCATTTTGTGACCGCTGAACTTGATCACGGCCCGATTATCGATCAGGCTTGTATTCGCGTTCTGTCTGATGATACGGAGCAGTCACTAGCGCAACGCCTTTTGGAAAAAGAACATCTAATTTATCCACGTGCAGTACGCTTGTTTATCGAAGACAAGCTTGAAGTACAAGGCGATCGCGTTTTGATTAAGGCTGACACCAGCCAGTTCTAACACCGACAGCTTTAAGCTGCCGATAAAAATTTTAAGTGCGCGAATGATGACGATCATTTGTGCCGTTCAGCATTACTGTTTATATCAAAGTTACCGAGGAATACCATGAGATTACCACCAGCTATTATTGGCCATGCAGAAGAAGTTCTACGTGAAATTTTGCGTTTTACTGGGCCTGCTGACGGTACGCTCTCACGTTATTTCCGCGAACATCAACGTTTGGGTTCACGTGAACGTGGTGTGATTGCCGAGGCGATTTATGGATTGCTTCGTAACAAAAGTGTTTACACCAGTTTTTCAGAGTCTGGTTCAGGCTCAGCGATGCGTCGTTTAACATTGCTTGGTTTGGCAGATGCCGTTGGGATCGATTCCTTAGGTGGTTTAACCGAAGATGAAGATGCTTGGTTGCGTCGGGTGATGGATATTGATCGTACGCATTTGCCGATCGCGCTCAAATCAAACTTGCCAGACTGGCTGTGGCAAAAGTTGCAGTCAAAATTTGGCGAAGAAGATGCCTTGAAATTGGCATCCTCGTTGAATACGCCGGCCTCACTGGATTTGCGAGTAAATACCTTGAAGTCGAATCGTGATGACGTGATCACTTCTTTGGCGCAGGCACCGATTATTGCCGAACCTACCCCATTTTCTGCCACAGGATTGCGTATCCTGAAAAAACCATCAATTCAAAATTTGCCGCTGTTTAAGGACGGTACGATCGAAGTGCAAGACGAGGGTAGTCAAGTGCTCGCTCAGTTAGTTGGCGCTAAGCGCGGTGAGATGGTTGCCGATTTCTGTGCCGGTGCGGGGGGTAAAACTTTGGCTCTTGGAGCCATTATGAGAAATACCGGACGTTTGTACGCATTCGATATCTCTGAGAAACGTTTAGCTAAATTAAAGCCACGTTTGGCACGTAGTGGTTTGTCGAATGTCCATCCAGTGGTAATCGCGCATGAACGTGATGCAAAGATCAAACGTCTGGCGGGTAAGCTTGATCGCGTCTTGGTTGATGCTCCATGTAGCGGACTCGGGACCTTGCGTCGTAATCCAGACGTTAAATGGCGTCAAACGGAAAAGGGTGTAGCTGAGCTCAACGAAAAACAAGCATCGATTCTTGACAGCGCTGCGCGCCTTGTGAAGGCAGGTGGTCGTTTGGTGTATGCAACCTGCAGTATCTTGGATGAAGAAAACGAAGGTATTGTTAGTGATTTCCTAAACAATCATCCTGACTTTGAATTGTTGCCGGTATCTCAAGTTTTGGCTGAGCAAAAGATTGCAATTGAGATGGGCGATTACCTAAAACTGTATCCGCATTTACATCAGACTGATGGTTTCTTCGCCGCAGTATTGCAACGCAAAAAACTTGAGATTACAAAAGTTCCTAAGCCTGCAAAGGCCGAGGAAGCGAGCGAAGAGTAACTGTTTCGAATGATGAGCGTTGCTAGAAATTGAGTAGAACGCAAGTTGAACATGAGTAGAGAATAAGCGAAGAATGAAATTGATCATGGGCACCCATTCCATTTCCCATCTGGTTTCTGATATCTCAGCCGATTTTGGCGATGCGACTTTCGTATGGCAGGTGGTTAGCATCGTTCTGTGTTTCGTCTTGGCATGGTTCTTATCCAAGCAATTGCACAGAATGTTTGCCAAAGTCGGAGATAGTTCCGATGTGGTCAAGCTTGGGGTGGAGAGTTTCTCTCGAGTGCTTTGGCCGCTGTTGGCGTTGGCATTTTTGTTTTTGGCGAAATTTTTTCTCGCTAAATTTCAGCATACGAGCTTGTTGAAACTGTCGTTTCCTATATTGACTAGTTTTGCCCTAATTCGTTTTAGTTTTTACGTTTTTCGCCGCGCATTCGTGCGTGAAGGAACTGTTGGTAATACCTTGTTAGTTTTTGAAAAGGTATTCGCGTCTTTGGTTTGGCTGGGCGTGGTCCTTTATATGACGGGTCTATGGGACGAACTATTGCTAAGTCTCTCAGAAGTGGTACTGCCTCTGGGTAAAAGTAAAGTAAGTTTGCTAGCTGTTTTGCAAGGACTTGCATCTGTCGCATTGACGGTG
This sequence comes from Affinundibacterium nitidum, assembly GCF_014284155.1. Taxonomy (GTDB): domain Bacteria; phylum Pseudomonadota; class Gammaproteobacteria; order Burkholderiales; family Burkholderiaceae_D; genus Undibacterium; species Undibacterium nitidum. Next base: position 98,300 of record NZ_JACOFZ010000009.1, on the reverse strand, counting down.
GTGCTCGCTTTATGGATCAGTGCGATGTTGGAAGCGCGTTTGATGCTTATACCGAGCATGCACTCTTCTCTAAAAGTCGTGTTGTCGCGCCTAGGACGAGCGATTTTCATCTTGATGGCGATCCTGATCAGTCTATCCTTGGTTGGTATCGACTTGACTGTGTTATCGGTTTTTGGTGGTGCACTGGGTGTTGGTTTAGGCCTCGGTTTGCAACGCATTACCAGCAGTTATGTGTCTGGATTCATTATCCTTTTTGATCGTAGTTTGTCGATCGACGATATGATTACGGTGGATAAATTTAGCGGTCGCGTCACCCAAATCAATACACGTTATACGGTCTTAAAGGGACTTGACGGTGTGGAATCGATTATCCCCAACGAGATGCTGGTATCGAATCCGGTGCAAAATTTATCACTAACAGACCGAGCGGTGATCATAACCACGGATTTTACCGTCGATTATAAGACCGATCTTGATGTCTTATTGCCCCGTCTGATTGAGGTGGTGAGTGAGGTGCCTCGAGTTTCGAAAACAATTCCGCCTTCTTCCTATTTAATTCGTTTTGGTGCGGACGGTTTTGATGTGCGCGTTGGTTTTTGGATTGACGATCCAGAAAATGGACGCACCAATATTACTTCCGAGGTGAACCGCATCATTTGGAAGTTATTAAAAGAATTGAATGTTGAATTGCCATATCCTCATAGAGACATAACAATTTATCAAGCAGAAACAAAGAGATAGCGTCGTTTTTGTGTTGGGCATCTGCGACTGCATGCAGAAACGAGCGTACAATTTAGTGGTGTGTGATGTCGAGTTGTTCGACAGCAAAGTTTTGAAATCATTTGGAGTGGTTATATATTTTGAGTAATTTTATTGATAGCGCCGTGGATTTCCTGAGTAATGGATTTACCCGTGCCACAGCTTGGCAAGTGTTTATTTTTACGATGGTGGTTACGCATATCACGATCGCTAGCGTCACGATCTTTTTGCATCGTTGCCAAGCACATCGTGCGCTTGAATTGCATGCAATTCCAAGTCATTTCTTTCGCCTTTGGTTGTGGATGACGACAGGGCAAGTGACTAAAGAGTGGGCAGCAGTACATCGTAAACACCATGCAAAATGTGAAACTGAAGAAGATCCGCATAGCCCGGTCACACGTGGCATTAAGAAAGTGTTGTTTGAAGGTGCAGAGTTGTATCGTGCTGAATCCAAGAATTTGGAAACGATTCAAAAATACGGGCATGGAACACCTGACGACTGGATCGAGCGTAATTTGTATACTCGCTTTAGTTGGCAAGGCGTGGCACTGATGTTGATTATTGATTTTCTTTTGTTTGGCGTGATCGGTGTTACCGTTTGGGCAGTTCAGATGTTGTGGATTCCAGTGACAGCAGCCGGAATTATTAATGGTATTGGTCACTATTGGGGGTATCGTAACTACGAATGCAGCGATGCAGCAACTAACATCGTGCCTTGGGGCATCTTGATTGGCGGCGAAGAGCTGCATAATAACCACCATACGTTCGGTACCTCTGCAAAGTTGTCCTCTAAATGGTATGAGTTCGACATCGGTTGGGGATATATCCGTATCTTGGAGACAATCGGTCTTGCGAAAGTGAAGAAAGTTGCACCGCGTCCTAAGTTTTCTAAAGAGAAAATGCTGGTTGACGTTGAGACTTTACAAGCAGTGATTACGAATCGCTATGATGTCATGGCGAAATATGCGAAGTCTTTGAAAAAAGAATGGAGCGAAGAGTTTCAACAGTTGCGTGAAAAGGCTCAGTTAGAAAAGAGCTTCCTCAAGTCAGCGAAGAAAGCATTACAGCGTGAGCCAGGTAAGTTGGAAGCAACGCAATTACAAACCTTGCGCGAATTGTTTGATCACAGTAGTGCATTGAAAACCATGCATGATATGCGTGTCGAGCTAAATGCGATTTGGGAGCGTTCTAGTGCAACGCGTGAACAGCTGGTGGCGCAATTACAAGACTGGTGCGCACGCGCTGAAGCCTCAGGTATCAAGGCTTTGGAAGAGTTCTCACTGCGTCTGCGTACTTACGCCTAATCGGTGAATCTTAATTTGAAAAATGGCGCCTAGTGCGCCATTTTTTTTATACTTGTTTCACTTGCATAGATTTGAGATTTGCTCGGCGCAGTTATGGATAGAGGGTGAGCTTCAAATATTTGCTGCAGGGGGAGCGGAGTAGATTGGCGAACGAAAAAAAACCTGCATGGTTGCAGGTTTTTTTTGACATTCTACCAAAGCAGAAACTAAGTAAAAATTACTTAATTTTTGTTTCTTTGTAGATAACGTGCTTACGTGCCTTTGGATCAAACTTCATGATTTCCATTTTTTCAGGCATCGTACGTTTGTTTTTGGATGTCGTATAGAAGTGACCCGTACCAGCTGTCGATTCTAATTTGATTTTGTCGCGACCAGATTTAGCCATGATATTTTCCTAACAATTATTTCTGTATAAACAGCGTCAGCTTAGACTTTTTCGCCGCGAGCACGTAAGTCGGCCAAAACGGCATCAATACCGATTTTGTCAACGATACGCAAACCTGCGTTAGACAAACGCAAGGAAACCCAGCGATTCTCTGATTCTACGAAAAAGCGACGATTTTGCAGGTTAGGCAAAAAACGACGTTTAGTTTTGTTGTTCGCATGGGAAACGTTGTTGCCAACCATTGGCCCTTTCCCTGTAACTTGGCATACACGCGCCATGTTTCACTCCTTAATGATTTCCGAAATTGGAAAAAATGAGAGTATAACGAAAAAACTACGGAATATCAACGACTTGCGAAAAACAATTGTGTCTTTTTTCTTTTTTAGGATTTAACAATTTGAATTTGGGTCGATTTTCCTCTATGAGAACGCCTAAATCCGCCCATTTTCAGCGAAAGAATAGATTTGGTTGTTCGCCACAATAAAATGATCAAGGACGCGAATATCAACTAAACCAAGGGCTGATTTTAAGGTCTGTGTCAGACTCAAATCGGCTTGGCTAGGCTCGCTTGAACCAGAGGGATGATTATGCGCGAGGATCAGGCTCGCAGCGTTAAAGCTCAGTGCGGTTTTGACCACTTCCCTAGGATACACGCTGGCATGGCTTAAGCTGCCACGGAAAAGTTCCTGGGCACTGATTAAACGGTTTTTGACATCAAGAAAAAGCACAGTAAACGACTCATACTGTTTATTCCCGATTTGAAGTTGCAAGAATTGTTTGACTGCTTGCGGCGACGATAAGGCTGAATTAATTTGTAACTCTTCAGAGATAGAGCGCTTGGCAAGCTCTAGTACGGCCTGTAATTGCGCGAACTTTGCACTGCCCAGCCCATGAACTTTAGAGAAGTCGTGTAAATTTGCTGCAAATAAGGTGCGTAAAGAACCGAATTCTTCAAGCATTTCACGACCAAGGTCGACCGCGCTCTTGCCGCGAACACCAACACGCAGAAAAACCGAAAGGAGCTCAGCATCAGATAATGCCTGAGCACCTTGTCGAATCAAACGTTCGCGGGGACGTTGATCTTCTGGCCAATGATTAATTCCCATACTTTTCGTTCTCCATATGCTGCTAGACCGGTCTGTTCTGGCGGGTTTGGAAGCAATTCCACTCGGTCTGCCTTACAATAGCGGTTTTGTTGCTAATGAAATCCCATTTGAAAGGCGGAGTCGAACAAATTTGGTAGAAACTGCCATGAGTTTGCGACTCCGATCAATAAATTATGTCCGAAAAGTCTATACTTGTCGTTAACAATGGTGCTTATTTGACACTGCATTACCGTCTTGCCACTTTGGATGGTGAAGATATTATTTCGACTTTTCATGAAAGTCCTGCCACCTTGTTACTCGGTCAAGGCCAGTTGGCACCCAGTTTGGAAGAGGCTCTATTGGGTTTAGAAGAAGGATCCCATACGACGCAAGAACTTCCACCAGAGCAGGCTTTTGGCTTGCGCAATCCAGACCTCATTCAGCGTGTCTCGCTGAAGACTTTGCGTGAAAACTCTGCATTTGGCGAGGAATTTAAGGTGGGTGATTTGATCGACTTTTCGGCTCCATCGGGCGGGAAGTTCGCTGGGGTGATTCAAGAAATTGATGATGAGTCTGCTTTGTTCGACTTTAATCACCCGTTGGCTGGTCAACGCGTATTGTTTGAAACCAAGATTATTGGCATTTTGTGAGTCGCCCCATGAGTGAAATACACCAAGAAATTTTACTGGCACAGCCTCGCGGTTTTTGTGCAGGTGTCGATCGTGCGATCGATATCGTTGAGTTAGCGCTGGCCCAATTTGGCGCACCGATTTATGTGCGTCACGAGATTGTTCATAATGCCTATGTGGTAAATGATTTACGACAAAAAGGGGCGATCTTTATCGAAGAACTCGATGACGTTCCAGCGGGGAATACTTTGATTTTTTCTGCTCACGGTGTGTCACAAGCGATTCGCGAAGATGCGGAAAAGAGGGGGCTGAAAATTTTTGATGCAACTTGCCCCTTGGTGACCAAAGTACATATCGAAGTCTCAAAAATGCGCAAAGAAGGTCGTGAAATCATCATGATTGGCCACCAAGGCCATCCAGAGGTTGAAGGCACGATGGGCCAGAGTGAAGATGGCATGTATCTGGTGGAGACCGTCGAAGATGTGGCAAAACTTGAAGTGACCAATCCTGCAATGTTGGCCTATGTCTCGCAAACGACCTTGTCGGTGGACGACACAGCAGACATTATTACTGCCCTCAAGAGTCGTTTCCCTTTAATTGCTGAGCCTAAGAAGGGTGATATCTGCTATGCGACCACCAACCGTCAAGCTGCCGTCAAATTTATGGCACCGCAGGTGGACGTGGTGATCGTGGTGGGCAGCAAAAATAGCTCAAACTCCAATCGACTGCGCGAAGTTGCCGAGAAGATGGGAACCGCCGCGTATATGGTGGATAAAGCAGAAGATATCGATGCTAAATGGCTGGCGAGTGCAGTTCGAGTGGGCGTTACCGCAGGCGCATCAGCGCCTGAGATTTTGGTCAACCAAGTGATTGCTCAATTGCAGAAATTTGGCGTCAAGAGTGTGCGAAAGCTAGAAGGCGAAGAAGAGAATGTGACATTCCCTCTGCCGAAGGGGCTGAATCGTTTACCTAAACCCTAAAGGCATCAACTCTCAGTTGAGTAGCGCGATCAGACCTTTCTTTAAGATTTTTTGATCGCAGCGTTCAATACGAATGCCTGGCGTTTCATGCCACTTGGCGAAAGCGCTTAAAGCTTTCGCCAAGTCTTTACACAGTGACTCACTGATCTCGACTCCTTCTTCGAGATGCACAGACTTTATTTCCATTTCCTTGAGTTTGCGATGTGCTTTGGCATCGACACGTCCGATCAACTGGCCTTTGCGTAAAATCGGCAATGTAAAATAGCCAAATTGACGTTTTGCCTCGGGCGTATAACATTCGAGGCGATAATCGAAGTTGAATAATTCTAGGGCTCGTTTTCTATCCCACACGACAGGGTCAAATGGGGATAGTAAGCAAGTGTGTGTGGCGCGAAGTTTTCCTTGCTTTGCTTTATTGACTAAGGCCTCATGGTCTGGGTGGTAAAACGCAGAGCCTGCCCAGCCTTCGACTTCTATTTGCTTCAAGAAGCCTTGTTGACATAGGTATTCCGGTGTGATGTCTGGTGCCAATTTTTTCATACGAAAGTAATCTGCAATCCAGCTTGCTTTGCAAACACCCAATGCGCGTACCGCGTCGATTACTTGATCTCGTTGTTCGTCGAGGACAGGCCGCATATCGCGTTTGTCGTTCCAATTGGGATGTACACGTTCGGTAAGATCATAGACGCGCTGAAAGCCTTGGCGTTTGGAGACCATGACCTGGCCAGTGGTGAACAAAACTTCGAGCGAACGTTTTTCAGGTTTCCAATCCCACCAACCACCACCTTTGCCATCTTTGCGCTCAAAATCAGCAGAGCGGCAAGCGCCAAATTTCTTAATGTGTTGCAGAACTTGTTTGACTTGAGTTCTGTTTTCTTGGAGCCAAGTTTGATTGTATTTCCAACCTAAACCTTCTGGCTTAAGCATTTGATGGCGATAGCGACTGAAGCTTTCTATCGGCAAAAAGCTCGCTTCGTGAGACCAGTATTCGAAAAGCTGTCCCTCGGCGAGTAGTTCATCCAGCCAAGACGAGGTGTATTGACCTAATCGGCTCCATAGCACCAGATAAGGGCTGCGGGCGACGACATGAATCGTATCAATTTGCAGCACGCCCATGCGTCGTATGCAGGCAAGAACGTCTTCTTTGGTTGCCTTTGTTTTGGCCGGTGACAATAAGCCTTGCGCTGCAAGATGAATATTTCGGACTGCGCTTAGGCTTATAGTCATACTGTGTTGCTCGGCATTAGAAATGCTTAAGTCCGATCGCGGCTTTGACCTCATCATTGGTCTTTGCTGCGATTTCGCGTGCACGGTAAGTGCCTTCTTTTAATAGCTGCAAAACGTGACCGCGGTCTTTCTCGTACTCTTGGCGACGTTCGCGAATCGGACGTAGCATATCTTGCAGAATGCCTTCTAAGCGAGCTTTCACTTTGCTGTCACCAAGACCACCGCGCACGTAGTGGTCCTTCATCGCTTGTAAGGATTCTTTATCAGTATCGAAAGCATCGAGATAGGTAAAGGCAACATTGCCTTCAAGGTGTCCAGGGTCGTCGACACGCAGGTGCAACGGGTCAGTGTAAACATTGCGTACAGCTTGTTTGATTTCAGCTTCGCTGGCACCTAAGTTGATTGCATTGCCCAACGATTTACTCATCTTTGCTTTGCCGTCGATGCCTGGGAGGCGGCCGATTTCTGGCACCAATGCTTCACATTCGACCAAGATATCCTTTTTCGCTAATCGGTTAAAGCGACGTACGATTTCGTTGGTTTGTTCAATCATCGGAATTTGATCATCGCCAACCGGCACCAACGTTGCCTTGAACGCTGTGATGTCAGCTGCTTGGCTAACTGGATAGGTGAAGAACCCCGCAGGAATATCACGCTCAAAATTACGCAAGATGATTTCTTGTTTAATCGTTGGATTGCGCTCTAAACGAGAGATGGTCACCAAATTCATGTAGTAGAAGGTGAGTTCCGTGAGCTCTGGAATTTGCGACTGAATGAAAATTGTAGATTTACTTGGATCGATGCCTACCGCAAGATAATCCAATGCAACTTCGATTACATTGTTATGCACTTTGGCTGGGTCATCCATGTTATCGGTCAAGGCTTGTGCATCGGCGATCATGATGTACTGCTTGTATTGGTCTTGATAGGTGACGCGGTTGCGCAAGCTGCCAACAAAATGGCCCAAATGTAGCGGTCCAGTTGGGCGATCGCCAGTCAAGATTAAATGTTGCTTATTGGCTGAAGGCTGCGCAGATGCTTTTACTGCGTCATTGCTTTCTGCTGCTGGGTTCGCTACTTGTTCGCTCATGAAAAATCCAAAAAATGAAAATAAGGTAATAAATGAAAATGCCGCGCTTCAATTCCTGAAGGGCGGCATCATAAAATTTGTCTTGATTGTAGTCGTAACGGGGCGCCACCCTAAAAATAGGTGTTACGCCAATGACCGCAATGAAGTGTAAATGATGAATACATGCAGGCATGATGCCGTTTTTTCCTGTTTTTTGTCAAGAATTGTATGGGGTGACATGTTAAAATCTCGGCTTTTCCGACTGTGGTCAGAGGCTAGCGAGCGTCAAACGCAGTTCATGCAGAATTTAAATAGAAAGTCATTTTGTGAAGCCATCACCAACCAAACTTATTATCGCGTCCCGTGAAAGCCGCCTTGCAATGTGGCAGGCAGAGAACGTTCGTGCCCGTTTGCAAGCCTTGTATCCGCAGTGCGAGGTTCAGATTTTGGGTATGACTACGCGTGGAGATCAGATTCTCGACCGTGCTTTGTCGAAGGTCGGTGGTAAAGGCTTGTTCGTGAAAGAGCTTGAAGTGGCAATGGAGGAAGGTCGTGCGGATTTGGCTGTTCACTCGTTAAAGGATGTACCGATGGACTTGCCTGAAGGCTTTAGTCTCGCTGCAGTTTTAGAGCGTGAAGATCCGCGTGATGCTTTCGTATCGACACAATTCAATAGCTTAGCCGAACTGCCACACGGTGCAATCGTCGGTACCAGTAGTCTACGCCGTCAAGCACTGATTTCAGCGAGGTTTCCTCATTTGGTCATTAAGCCGTTGCGAGGGAATTTAGATACTCGTTTGCGTAAATTAGACGAGGGCGAATACGCGGCGATTATTTTGGCTGCTGCAGGCTTAAAACGTTTGGGTTTGCCCGAGCGTATTAAAGCGTTTTTAGATCCTGTCGAGAGTTTACCGGCAGCTGGTCAAGGTGCGATGGCAATTGAGATCCGAAGTGATCGCCAAGATTTGCAGGAAATTTTAGCACCACTCAATCATCTTGAAACTTCACAAGCGGTGAATGCAGAGCGTACTGTCTCGAAAGCATTTGGCGGTAGCTGCCAGATTCCGTTGGCGGCATTTGCTGAAATTAATGCTGGTGCGATGCGTTTGCGTGCGATGGTGGCAACGCCAGATGGCTTGAAATCTGCGAAGGCTGAGTTACAGGGGCAGGCAGTTGATGGTAATAAGCTTGGTCTGCAAATTGTGGATGCACTGCGTGCGCAAAATGCAGAGGCAATTTTGGCCGAATGCAAAGTACAAGAAGATGTTTCCACTTCGTAGTGGAGAGGCTCGGCTGATTAAGCCAAAAAAACGGAGCACGACACTCTGTGTGATTATTTCGAAGTGAAAGCGAATATGCTCAGTCCAGTAGTTATTACGCGGCCGGAACGACAATCGCAGGAGTTAATTTCACTGCTGCAGAAACAAGGGAAGACTTGTGTAAGCTTCCCTATGTTTGAAATTGCCGCGTTGGATAACACTACAGATCTCGACCAGCAACTGGCAAGACTTCAGGCTTTTACAATGCTTGTTTTTGTCAGCCCAAATGCAGTCGAGGCCTTTTTTTCTCGATTAAAAGAATTGGATTATGTTCGGCCTCAGCAACTGAGTCTTGCTGTGATGGGGCAGGCAAGTCGCTTGTCATTGAAACGACATGGGGTTGATTTTGCGGTGACGCCAGTGTTCAGCCCTCAAGATAAACAGCGAACCGATTCCGAAACTCTACTAAAAGAGCTGGATCTCGCTAGTATGAGTGGGAAAGAGGTGTTGGTCATACGTGGAGATTCTGGACGTGATTTCTTCGCGACGAGTTTGCGTGAAGCGGGGATCCTGGTGACGCAGGTGGCGTCGTATCAGCGAGTTATTCCAGAGTTTGACCAGCATAAACAATCCCAATTGTTGACATTGATTTCATCCGCGCTTGCTTGGATAGTTACTAGTTCGGAGGTGTTGCCGCGCTTACTCGCATGGAGTGAAAAGCTAGGAGGAATTGAAATGGTTGCTAAAATGCAACAACAGTCTTTGTTTGTTCCACATGCTCGGATTGCAGAAAAAGCACAAGAATTGGGCTTCAAGTCGGTTTCATTGACTGCTTCTGGCGACGAAAACCTCGCACTCGCGTTACAATCTCGTTATGAATGATCAACCTATAATTCCTGAAGCTATGTCGACACCTAACTCGACCGAAAATAATCCTGTTGCCCCAGTCGTGACTGTAGCGGCGGCCGAGCCATCGAGCTTTTGGCGCAGCCAACAAGCGCCATATGCATTGTCGGCAGTGCTGGCCGTTTTGTTGGCCATGCATTGGTATGCCTCGAATACACAGATTCATAGCCTGCGTGACGAAATGGCGCGTCGTTTGCAACTGAGTGATGTTTCTGCAATTGAAGTTAAAGGAATTGCGAAGACGGTGCAAGAAACATCGAAAGACCTGCAAACCAAAGTCACTTTGTTAGAAGGTAAGCAGGCGGAAGCACAAGGACAGCAACTGGCGCTTGAGCAACTCTATCAAGACCTATCGAAAAATCGCGATGAATGGGCCTTGGCGGAGATTGAACAAGTGTTGGCGACGGCGAGTCAACAATTGCAATTGGCAGGTAATGTGCAAGGCGCCTTGATCGCTCTACAAAATGCAGATAATCGATTGGCTAAGTCGGAGAAGGCGCAATTCATTGCTGTGCGTCGTGCGATTGCAAAAGATATCGAGATGCTCAAGACTTTGCCGCAGCTCGATATGACAGGTTTGGTTTTGCGTTTGGATAGCGTCATAGCTCAAGTCGATAGTATTCCGTTGTGGTCTGATGAAAAGCCACCCGCAACTGTGACGGCCCCGAAGGCACCATTGCGCGTCTTGCCAAAACCTAATAAAGGTAAGACGGATAAGGAAAACGAGGCAAGTGGCGAAAATACTTTCTCGACCAAGGTTCAAGATTACTGGCAAAGCTTCTCTAGTGAAATGTGGACAGAAGTGAAGCAATTAGTACGCGTACGTAATGTTGAAAATCCTGAGGCTTTGTTGTTGAGTCCTTCGCAGGCGTATTTCGCTCGTGAGAATTTGAAACTGCGTTTGTTGAATGCGCGCCTCGCATTATTGTCTCGCAACGAAGGGGCCTTCCGCAGCGATATGATTTCTGCTCAGGACATCATTACCAAATACTTTGATGTTCGCTCTAAGCAGGCGCAAACCGCACAGTCACTGTTGAAACAAGTGCAGAGTAATAATTTGTCGATCGAAATGCCAGCTCTGACTGAGAGCTTGAATTCTGTTCGCAATTTCAAGGTGAAGCCTTAAACATGCGCATTTTTATTCGAATCCTTATCCTATTTGCCTTGGCGGCAGGGATTGCTATTGGTGGTCGTTTTAATCCAGGTAACGTGGTGTTCTTCTATCCGCCAACGCGGATTGATATGTCACTCAATGTTTTTTTAGTGCTGCTGGGTATCCTGTTCTTTATCTTGTATTTCTTGGTTCGCACTTTCGTCGTGACCATGGATATGCCTGCAAAAGTAGCCGAATATCGGCAAGCGAAACGTGAGCGTGAAAGTAATAAAGCTTTGCGAGAAGCGTTGAAAGCCTTGTTCGAAGGACGTTTTGGACACGCTGAGAAATCTGCGTTGAAAGCGGTAGACCTTCCTGATAACGCAGCTTTGAGTGCATTAATTGGTGCTCGTGCCGCACATCACATGACTCAATTTGAGCGTCGCAATGCTTGGTTCGCACGCATTGAAGATGATAGCGCCTACAAAACAGCTCGTTTGGTGACAATGACAGAGCTTTTTGTCGATGAGCATAAGGCTGATCAAGCCCTAGATGCCGTGCGAGAATTGAATGCGAGAGGGAAGCGTCATATTCAAGTTTTGCGTTGGGCATTGAAGGCAAATCAACAGGCTAAGCAATGGGCAGAAGTCGTCAAGCTGGTGCGAACTTTGGAGAAAAATCATGCAATTCATCCCGCATTAGCTGGACGTTTGCGCGAGATGGCCTATGAAGCTTTGCTCAAAGAACACGGTCATGATCCAGAATCTTTGCGTCGTGTATGGAATGAGGTTCCTGCTGCTGAACGTAAGAATCGTTACATTGCTTTGACAGCCGCTGCCGCATTTACTAAGTGTCAGTTGACGGAGGACGCTCGTAGTATCGTTGAAAAATCACTCATCGAAGAGTGGGATAACCGACTATTACGAGTATATCGGGAGGCTTCGGCTCCTGAAGGCTCCGCCGCTCTACGCTCGCAAATTGAGAATTGCGAAACTTGGTTAAATGATCATCCGAAGAACGCCGAATTAGAACTAACTTTGGGTGTCCTTTGTTTTAATCAAAAGCTTTGGGGTAAAGCGCAAGTGCATATGGAAGATGCCTTAGCACATAGTCAAGAGCCACGAACCATACGTGAATCGAATTTGAGTTTGGCACGTCTGCATGAAACGATTGGGCAGGAGGCGGCTGCCGCCAAATACTACCGTCAATGTGCGATCGCTACGACACTGTAGGCGAGTGCTCTACGGAATTGGTGTGAGGCTGCATTGATCCTGCTGCATTGCACCAAACACCTCTAAAAATCGTTATAATCACGTATTCCTGACTGATTCTGTTCGATTTACTTTGAAAGTGCATTATGAGTTTAAATAAAGTCCCTGCTGGACGCGATTTGCCAAACGATTTTAACGTGATCATCGAAATTCCTATGAATGCCGATCCGATCAAGTATGAAGTGGATAAAGAAAGCGGTGCGATTTTTGTTGACCGCTTTATGGGCACGGCGATGCACTATCCATGTAACTACGGTTATGTACCAGACACTATTTCTGGTGATGGTGATCCTGTTGACGTATTGGTCATTACCCCATTCCCGTTGATTCCAGGCGTAGTTGTGCGTTGCCGTCCTATCGGTATTCTGAATATGCACGATGAAGCCGGTGCAGATGGTAAAGTTCTAGCAGTACCTATCGATAAGATTCTCCCAATTTACCAGCACTGGCAAAAACCGGAAGATATGAACGAATTGCGTTTACGCCAAATTCAGCATTTCTTCGAACACTACAAAGACCTCGAAAAAGGCAAGTGGGTGAAAGTTGATGGCTGGGGCGGCCCTGATGATGCACGTGCCGAGATCTTAGCGGGCGTTGAGAACTATAAGAAATCTCAACAAGCTTAATTGCTTCCCAACAAAAAAGGCACCGAAAGGTGCCTTTTTTGTTGGGCGCGAATTTCGTGAGTCTTATTTTTGGAAAGCCAATACGACCAGGATCGAGGCAATGATAAAACTTGCCCAGCCGAGCCAGAATAATGCGCTTTTTTCACTGATCTCGCTTGTGGTTTTACTGATTACATTTGCTGTCCCAGACTTGCGACGCTCACGTTTTTCTTTTGCTAAGAATTTGTTTAAAGCAAGGGCCATTTCCGCGGCGCTCTTATAGCGTCGATGCGGTTTTTTTTGCATCGCTTTCATCACGATGTGGGCCAGTTTTTCGGGTACCTCAGGATTGACCAAATCCGGTGATTTCGGTGTCTTACGCGCAATGTTATACAGCAGCTTGTCAAAATCGGATGCTGAAAACGGTTTTTGGTTCGTCAGCATTTCGTAGAGTGTCGCACCAAGTGAGTAAACATCAGTAAGCGCAGTGACAGGTTGGCTTGAGGCTTGTTCTGGGGACATGTAGTTTGGTGTCCCCATAATATTATTTTTGAACAAGGTTTGAGGTTGTCCGTTTTCGTCAAGTGTACGATTTGGCACCCTAGCGATCCCAAAGTCCACCACCTTTGGTTGATTATTCTCAACCAAGAAAATATTGGCAGGCTTGATATCCCGATGGATGACACCCTGATTATGGGCAAATGCAAGAGCGTTCGCGACCTTATAGGCAATGCTTGCAGCTTCCATCGCATCGAAACGTTTGCCATTTGACATTAGCTCACGTAGATCCTTACCTTGCAAGAATTCCATGGCGATGAAGGTAGTGCCGCCTTCGGTGGATGCGTCATAAATGGTGACGATATTGGGATGCGAGAGTCGACCTGCCGCTCTTGCTTCATTTATGAACTGCTGTTCACGTTGTTTCTTATCAGCTGTGCCGCCTGGGTTATTCAATATCTTGATGGCTACTGGGCGATCAATCACAGGATCGTGGCCGAGCATGACGTTCCCATTAGAGCCACTTCCAAGCTTATCGGTAATAGTGAAACGACCAATGCGACGCATTGGTGCCTTTACTTGCGCTGCAGCGTTCGATAAGTGGTGGTTTTGAATCATTGTCTTTGGGGTATTGGTGTTAATTTGGAATCAAATTGACTCTTTATTTTTATTGTTCAATTGATAGCGCTCTTTTGCATCTGCACATTCTAAAGGATTTAACAGTAATTAAAGAAGTGGTGTTAGCTTTTGCTTAAATTTATGTTGCAAATGCGCGCTTTTTGACAGAAAAGATTGCTTTTACTTATTTAAACGGAGAATGCTCGTTCAGTTCGTCAATGTATTCGGTGATGCCATGTTTCTCTCGACGCAAGAAATCTGCGACAGCGTCATAAAACATAGGCTCTTGCAAGTAGTGTGTGGAGTAAGTGGTATGGGGCAAAAAACCACGGGCCATTTTGTGCTCACCTTGTGCGCCCCCCTCAAAACGCTGGATACCTTTCTTGATGCAAAATTCTAGGGCTTGATAATAGGCGGTCTCGAAGTGTAGACAAGGAATGTACTCGGTGCAGCCCCAGTAGCGGCCAAAAAGCACGTTCTCATCGTGTATCAAGAGGGATGCGGCGATCGGATTCTTGTTTCGGTAGGCCAAAATTAGATGAATTTGATCTGGCATTGTCTGCCCGATTTTTAGAAAAAATTCGAGATTCAAGTAGGGCGAGGAGTGGTGTTGTGCATAGGTATTGTCATAGCAGGTCTTAAAAAACTCCCAATCTTCGCCTTGGATTTGATCGCCCTCGAGATGTCTGAAAGTGATGCCTGCTTCTTGCACTTTACGCCTTTCAGCGCGAATGTTTTTCCGTTTTTTAAACTCGAGGTGCGTTAAGAAATCTTCAAAGTCTTTATATCCTTGATTCTGCCAGTGAAATTGCACACCTTCCCGCAGTAGAAATCCGTTTTTTTCCATTTGCATTGCTTCTTCTTGTGGCAAGAACAGAATGTGTGTAGATGAATAGAGATTGAGTTGGCTAATGTGTTGGATTGCTTGAATCAGACCGAGTCGAGCCGCGTCATCGAGTGCGAGCAGACGATTACCGCTGACTGGTGTGAAAGGTATCGCTGAGAGGAGTTTAGGATAATAGTCCAAACCGTGTTGGCGATAGGCATTGGCCCAGGCCCAGTCGAATACGTACTCACCGTAAGAATGCATCTTTTCGTACAAGGGCAGGGCGGCAGCAAGTTCTTCATCTCTCCAGAGGCAAAGGAAACGGCAAGTCCAGCCTGTATCAGAGGAAGCGGAGCCAGAAGTTTCCAACGCTGATAGAAAAGCGTAACTCAAGAATGGGTTGCCCGCATTTTGCTGCGTAACCAGCTTGTCCCAATCTTGTTGTCGAATCTCTGATAGAGAATCAAGCAGCTGCATGCGATAATGTAGGTCTTCAGAATCCATAGCTTTCGGTAAAACGTATGACTGTTAAAGTTGCTATTGCGCAAATGAATAGCATTGTCGGTGATCTCACTGGCAATGCCACCAAAATTCGTGATCTCGCCCGCCAAGCTCACGCTGCAGGGGCCGATATTTTGGTCACACCTGAATTGTCCTTGGTCGGCTATCCTCCCGAAGATCTGTTATTGCGAGCCGGCTTTTACGTTCAGTCGGCATTGGCTTTATCGACTTTAGCAAATGAACTCGCTGAATTCCCTGGTTTGCATGTTTTGGTTGGACATCCCCATCAAGTCGCTGACGCACACTATAACGCGGTTTCAGTTTTGTTGAATGGTAGCGTGTTAGCCAGCTATTGTAAGCATGCTCTTCCGAACGATATGGTGTTTGACGAAAAACGCTATTTTGAAGCTGGCAATCAGCCAGTTGTTATTGACGTCAAAGGCACGCGCTTCGGTATCAATATTTGTGAGGATACATGGACTGCTGGCGCGCCGTTGCAGGCGCGAGAAGCGGGTGCTCAAGTGCTGTTAGTGCCAAATGGCTCCCCATTCCATCTGAACAAAGAACAGCTGCGATTTGATGTGATGCGAAATCATGTATGTGCTGCTGAAATGAGCATCGTTTATGCCAATCTTTTAGGCGGGCAAGATGAGTTGATCTTTGATGGTAACTCTTTTGTTTTGGATAAAGACGGGCGTTGTATGCTGCAAATGAAGCATTGCGAAGAGCAATTGGATTTTATCGATTTTATCGATGGTGTACCTCAGCAAACTCGTTGCGAACCTACACTTTCCACCGAAGCGCAGATTTATCAAGCATTGGTGTTGGGTGTGCGAGATTACGTCACGAAGAATGGATTTCCATCAGTATTAATAGGTTTTTCTGGTGGTGTCGATTCTGCTTTGACACTGGCAATCGCTGTCGATGCTTTGGGGGCGGATAAAGTACGGGCAGTGATGATGCCTTCACCTTATACAGCAGACATTTCTTGGATTGATTCTCGTGAGATGGTAAAACGCATAGGCGTTCGTTATGACGAGATTTCCATTAACGAATGCTTTACTGCGTTCCGCAATACTTTGAGTGAAGAGTTTGCAGGTTTGAAGGAAGATACAACCGAAGAGAATATTCAAGCGCGTATTCGGGGCACTATTTTGATGGCCATGTCAAACAAGTATGGATCTATTGTCCTGACGACCGGTAATAAGAGTGAAATGGCGGTAGGGTATTGCACTCTGTATGGTGACATGGCTGGCGGTTTTGCGGTGATCAAGGACATCGCGAAAACGATGGTGTATCGATTGTGTGCTTACCGTAATTCGGTTTCAGACGTCATTCCTGAACGCATTATTACGCGTCCACCGTCTGCAGAATTGCGCCCAGATCAAAAAGATCAAGATAGTCTTCCCCCCTACGATATTCTGGATGGCATCATGCAACGCTATATGGAAGAAAATCAATCGCGTGCTGAGATTGTTGCGGCCGGATACAGTGAGGCTGATGTTGAAAGAATTACGCGATTGATTAAAATTAACGAATACAAACGTCGGCAAGCACCTGTAGGAATTCGCATTACGCACCGCGCATTTGGTCGAGATTGGCGTTATCCAATTACGTCGAAATTCAGAGATTAAGTATTATTTAAAATAAACGATAGGGACGGACAATTTTATGAAACAAATTACTGCAATTATTAAGCCCTTTAAACTAGACGAAGTGAGAGAAGGTTTGGCGGATGTCGGTGTAACTGGTTTAACGGTAACAGAGGTCAAAGGTTTTGGCCGGCAAAAAGGGCACACTGAGCTGTATCGTGGTGCCGAATATGTGGTCGACTTCTTACCGAAAATTAAAGTCGAAGTCGTGGTTGACGACAAAGTTTGTGATGACGTCGTTGACGCCATCATTAAAGCAGCTCATACCGGCAAGATCGGTGATGGTAAGATTTTTGTGCAGAATGTTGAGCAAGTAATCCGTATCCGCACCGGTGAGACGGGGCCAGAAGCGGTTTAACTGGAACGCAGTAAGACGATCAAAGCACCCGAGCCACCATCAGCAGCGGTGGCTTGGCTAAAGGCGATGACTTCTTCTTTTTGTATCAACCAATTGCGAACTTTGTTTTTGAGAACCGGTTCTTTATTCACTGATCCAAGACCCTTGCCGTGAATTACACGTACACAGCGAAAACCGCTACGTACACAACGGCGAATAAATTCCCCAAGGTTGTCGCGCGCTTGATCTCGCCGCATTCCATGCAGATCGAGCTGCGCTTGTATTGTCCATGCCCCTTGTCGTAATTTCTTGGCGACATCGATGCCAACTCCAGGCCTGGTGTAACTCAAATTTTCATCTGAGTCGAGCAAGCTTCCAGCATCAAATTCATCAGAGATCGATTCCTGAAAAGCCGCGCGTTCGTCTTCTATGTGTTTGTAGGGAATAGGTGCAGGTTTCTTCGGTTGTGGATGATGTTTGTCGACACTTTTTGATTTCAATGCCTGCACTTCACCGACCGTGTTCCGAAAAATATTCGCTTCAATTGCAGCTTGTTTCTCACGGGCGAGTCGCTCGGCTTCGGCTTTTGCCCGTTGCTCTTGTTGCAGCTTGAGTTGTTTGGCGACGTCTTGTAATTCAGCAAAAGTTTTCATCGATTTGCCATGATATTTGCTGGTTAGGGAGAGAAGTGATGTGAGTCCTGTGCGCAGTTTTCTTTTGCACACAAGACTTCATAAGGCAATTGTTTTGCTTAGCCTTCGAGGAAGCGCTGTGCATCCAATGCAGCCATACAACCTGTACCAGCGCTCGTGATTGCCTGGCGATAGATATGGTCTTGCACGTCACCCGCCGCAAATACCCCAGGGATATTGGTTGCGGTTGCCATGCCTTCGTTACCCATTTTGGTAATGATGTAGCCGTTTTTCATTTCTAACTGCCCATCAAAAATACCGGTGTTAGGCTTGTGTCCGATGGCGATGAAAACACCATGTAATGGCACAGAGCTCACCATGCCATCCGCAGATTTGATATTAATACCTGTGACGCCAGAATCATCGCCAGTGACTTCATCTAAAGTGTGATTCCATTTGATTTCGACTTTGCCTTCAGCAACTTTTGCCATTAAACGATCAATCAAAATCGCTTCTGCGCGGAATTTGTCGCGGCGGTGAACCACAGTCACTTTGCTCGCGATATTGGACAAATACAATGCCTCTTCAACGGCAGTGTTGCCGCCACCAACTACTGCAACTTCTTTGCCGCGGTAGAAGAAGCCGTCACAAGTGGCGCAGGCAGATACGCCTTTGCCCATAAACGCTTCCTCTGAAGGTAAGCCTAAGTATTGTGCCGACGCACCTGTCGCAATAATCAAAGAATCGCAAGTGTATTCAGCTTGGTCGCCGATCAAGCGAATTGGTTTCTCAGTCAATTTTGCTGTGTGAATATAGTCAAAGATAATCTCAGTATTGAAACGTTCGGCATGTTCCAAGAAGCGCTGCATCAACTCTGGACCTTGCACGCCATTTGGATCTGCAGGCCAGTTTTCAACGTCAGTAGTAGTCATGAGCTGGCCGCCTTGTTCTACGCCTGTGATCAGAACAGGTTTGAGGTTGGCGCGAGCTGCATACACCGCTGCAGAATAACCTGCGGGGCCAGAGCCAAGGATCAAGACATGGGCGTGTTTAGCTGTAGTGGACATAATGTTTCCGATAAAAAAGTCGACAATACCGTCAGTGTGAGCACAATTCAACGTTAGTGTATTGTCCAAGAACTCTGCAGATGGAGCATTTGGTCAATAAATCAAGCGATGAAATAATCAAAGAGGGGATTATCCCAGATTTGCGTTGACTTGACTTTATTCAGCTCAAGGAACCAACGAAATGGTGGGAATGCAATTGACTACGCTTGGCGAATTAGCTAGACGTAGTCAATTTTTGAATGTGTATCAATCTACTTATTTTGATAATGCAATCTTATTTGATGTCGGCCACAAAGATACCGCGAGCGCCGAGATTAATCGTGGCGATGCCATTGTTATCCGCAGTGATGCTGGTACCTGCAGGGAAAAGTGGTGTCAGTGTTGCGTTTGCAGGAAGCCCGCGGATAATCGTTGAGCTGCTACTATTGTTGTAATTGATGACTACAATGCTGCGCTCACTTCCTAATTGACGCTCGAAACTCATCACATTACTACTGGTGCTCGGGTTTTGGTAATTCCCTTGGCTTAATGATGGACGTTGTTTACGTAGACTGATCAAGCTCTTGTAAAAGTTCAATAAGGAATCAGGATTGCCTGCCTGGCTGGCGACGTTTTGGCTTGCTACGTTACCTGAGAGTGCGCGAAACGGTGTGCCGGTGGTAAATCCTGCATTGCTGGTACTAGCAGTCCAACTCATCGGTGTACGCAATTTGGCGTCACCGCTGAGGTTAGCAGCGCCCGCTAGTCCGATCTCTTCACCGTAGTAGATAAATGGCGTTCCAGGTTGTAGTAAGTAGGTCGCAGCTGCAAGACGGTATTGACTCAAGTCTCCGCCGACTTGATCCCATAAGCGAGCGCCAGCGAATTCATCATGGTTAGATACCATGGTTGCGATCGATAGTGGCGCATTTGGGAAATAGTTTGCGACCGCTTGGATCGCGCTGCTTTGTCCTTTGGCGGCATTGACGATGTCATAGTTATGTTTGAAGGCGAAAGCATTGCCGCAAGAGTTACTTGCTGCGTACAGTAAAGGATTGCCCGGTGCTTCACATACGATGAAGCGTTTGTCGTATTGCATTATATTCTGCTGCACTTTACCCATCAGACTGACACTTTCGGGTTGGCTTTCCCACGCGCCAGCGTTATTTTCGATCAGGTTGCCAACAGCGTCAAAACGAAAGCCATCAACACCTCGATTGAGCCAGAAACGCAGATTGTTTTGGTGAAAATCAACGACTGTTTGATTGCTTAAATTGAAGTCGGGCATGCCGGAATAGAAGGCTGCGAAGTAAGCGCCATTCTTGGTGTTGTACCAAGGGTTCGCGCCGAAAATATTCCATCCTGTGGGTGCCGTATCCTTCCACACATACCAAGAGCGATAGGTATTGGTCGTAGTATCTGCGGAGTTAACAAACATGGGATGAGTGTTGGCACTGTGATTCATCACGTAGTCGAGAATGACACCAATGCCACGTGCATGGGCTTGCTTTAACAGTTCGTCGAGGTCAGCCAAATTGCCATAATCACTTTCAATGTCGCGATAATCTTTGACGGCATAGCCATGGTCCTTATCTTCGCTTTTGGTCACCGGCATCAACCATATGCCAGTAATGCCGAGATCTTTGAGGTAATCAAGGCTTTGAATAACGCCGCGCAAATCACCAATACCATCGCCATTACTGTCTTTGTAGCCGCGTACATAAATTTCCATGAACACGCCTTTGCTCCAATCGGCACTCAATGTGCTGCCAGGATCTTGCTTGCTAATAGCACTGATGTCGACCGCAGGGAGATTTGCGCTTGGTGTTTCTGGAGTTGGCGTGGTGGTACCTGTGCCTGGGTTAGGATTTGGCGTAATAGCGACAGGAGGAGAACTGCCCCCGCCGCCTCCGCAGGCGTTCAAAAACAAACACAAACTGAGACTGAGTAGGGTGGGACGGAGAATGGTGGACGTGCGCTTTTTCATACGAGCTGACCTGTATTTTAGTTACAAAGAAAATGCCTAATCATGATTTTTGTTGCAAATTTTCTTAATAATAATCTGTTTACGTCAATTCAAAGCGCTTTGATGTAATAAAACTACATTTTATTAGACAAAAAAGCGACCAGAAGGTCGCTTTTTGTTGTGAGCTTTGTAGTCGCCACTTCGGTGGCAATGACCTCCCAATCGCGGCTAACAATTTGACTCAGTTAATGTCGATCAGAGCCTTTTTAATGGTGTAAGGGCCGCTATAGGTTCCACTCGCATTTTTGTAGGATTGTGTTTGCCCATCACGTTTGAAGGTGAGGGTGAACGAGCTTGGATTGTAGCTGTCTGAAGGTGCAGTGCCAGTACTGGAAGTTGGAGTTTGATCAGCCATGTGTCTGAAGGTCGCCGTTGTACTGCCTAGGCCATTTGCATCGACCGCGAAGATGTCGCTGGAATTGGCTGTTGTACTAAACTGGTAAGGAGCACTTGTCGAGCCAATCAAATAGGTTTTGCTCGTAGTGATCGTACGATCGCTGAACTTGAAGCTGTCACCCGCGGTGAGATAGGACAGGCGAACTGCAGTCGCGCTAAATTTTGTTCCTGTACCAAAATTGCTGCTGGTTGCTTCGGCAACGAAGACACCACCCGCACCATAAACCGTTGCTACATCACCATTCACATACAGTGCTGTATTTTGATCGACGCCGTAGCTGACTGTCGGGCCAATGTTTTTCAGAGCTGCAATCATACGACCCAAGCGCCCAGAACGACTCGCCCGATTATCAAAGTGAGTGTCAACGTTGGCATTTGGAATGAAACCGAAACCTTTGATTTTGGTTCCGTAGTCAACATTACTTGGATGAGTTAAGCAGCTTGGTGCTGGCGTGCCATCGGATGCAGGTGCAGTATAAGGGCAATTCGCAGGTGTAATTGAACGCAGAGTATTTTGATTCAAATAGCCAATGCTGATACCTTCACCGTAGGAGGTGCTTGGCGCAATTGCAGTACCTGCAGAATCACCTGCATAAATCAAAGAGCCCGCATTGTAACGACTACGAATCGCTGCCATCAAAGGGGAGTCGCTGCCGTCATCCTTCAAAAAGGTTCTTGCTAAGCGGGACTGATCTCCGCCAATCACATAGACCAAATCAGCTTGATTGATAATTGCGATATTGGCTTGTCCTTGGGTGCTCGTGTTGCCTGAGTTGGAGGCATATGTATCGTGATGGCTGAGAATGTGTTTTGGTGAGAAACCATGGCGTTGGAACAGATTGTAGTAAGACCAAGTTCCCGTTGCAGTGTCGTTGGTGAATTTATCTACACCATCTGCCTGATTAACAGCGGCTGCAGTAATAATTGCCACGCGTGGGCATGGTGTGGTGTTCCAATCAGTGCTGCAATTGGTCGTGCTATTGATATTGGGTGTAGTCGTATTTTTGCCAGTTGCTTGACGCAAACCGCTCACAAAAATCGCGGTGTTAGTTTGCGAAATTGCGCCACCATTTAACCAGACTTTTCCCGTGACTGCTGAAGTGGTTGGTGGGGTAGTCGGATCGCCGCCTCCTGTGTTGCCGCCAGTACCTCCGTCGGGGTAGGTAACAGTCAAGGTATACGCGCCTGATCCAGAATAACTTTTTACTCTGATGTAGTAGGTTCCCGCGGCTGGCGCTATATAGTTGCCTGTTTCGGGGTTGCTACTTGTCGATTTGTAGGTGACATAGCTTCCTGTTGCTGGGTATAAATACCAATCGAGATCAATGCCACTTGCATGGGCTAAGTTGATACTGATTGTGCCTCCTGCGACTAAATCGATGCGATACCAGTCGTAATCGGTACTTGAGCTAATGCTGCCAGTGACCGCCGTTCCAGAGCATAGTCCTTTGTTGGCTGTGGTATCGGTGTTGTTTGATTCGCTTTCGCTTGTCAGGCAAGCGGCAAAACTCGTTTGAAAACAAAGCGATGCGAAAAGAGTGATGACACCCTTCATAAGAGTACGTGTATTCAATTTACAAACCTCCAAGTGTTTAGTTGCGCAAACTTCTTTCCTAGACCGATCTCGTTCGGATCTTTCTTGGTAGTCTTAGGTTGGGCTTGCGTTAGCTAGATCGGTCTTTGTTTGTGTATTGACTGAACATGCGTTAAAGCAATATTGCAAATGTTCAAATATTTACATCTTTGTGTTTTATGTAAACCGATTTACATGCAATATAAATCGAGCTTCCGAGAAATACAAAGTTTTTTTATGCTGTGTTGCAGAAATGTTGTAGAAGATGTTTAGTCCCGCTTTGAATGTCTATATGTCGGCAATAAATTTAATTTCTCGGTAATTGCCGTATGCTTTTCCGATATGACAGTTCAAATTAGACGAAAAGCCTGATTTCATAGCGCTGAGTAGGGCTTTTGCCCTACAATCATGGTAACTGTAATGCTTGAAGACTATGACAAATTCCAATGAAGTTTATAAGCGCAGTCGTGCTGCCACGCCTGCGGTGCAATTGCCAAACAGATTAGTTCTGCTGCTGAGCGAAGCTCGGTGGTTGTTTTTCGCTGTTTGCTGCCTTTACCTGATTCTGATTTTTGCAAGTTTTTCGAAATTAGACCCGGGATGGTCGCGCGCGATTGAAGTCGCAAAATTTCACAATATTGGTGGTCGTTTCGGTGCCTATATCGCCGACTTATCTTTCTTTATTTTCGGATTCTCTGCTTGGTGGTTCTGTGTGGCCTTGTTTCGATTTGTTTGGAATGATTACCGACGAGTTGCAAAAAGCAAAATAGGCCAAGCAGATGATGAGCCCGTTCATCATTTGGAAAAAATGATAAAGCTGATCGGTTTTGGTTTGATTTTGTTCGGTTTTATGGGCTTGGAATCACTCCGTTTGTACAACATGAATGTATCTTTACCCGGCGCACATGGTGGTGTGTTGGGAGAGTTGATAGGCAACCTAAGTTTTGCTGCATTTGGATTTACAGGAGCGACCTTATTGTTGCTGCTTCTGATTGCTGTCGGTGTCAGTTTGTATTTTCATCTTTCTTGGTGGCAGATTGCTGAAAATACAGGTACGGTGCTTGAGACCAGTTTTGAATTCATCCGCAAAAAATATACCGATAGGGAAGATCGACGTTTAGGTGAAACTGCGGCTGTCAAACGTGAATCTACCGTGGTGCAGGAGCGCGCGAAAATCGTTGAAGCACCGCCGATCCGCATTGAGCCGCAAGTGGTTGCGGTACAAAAATCAGAGCGCATTGAGAAAGAGCGTCAAACTTCGCTATTTGACGATATTCCAGAAACGAATTTGCCGCCCCTTTCTTTGCTCGACGATGCTCCTGTTAGCCAAGAAACGGTAAGTATAGAAACCTTAGAGTTCACTAGCCGTTTGATTGAGAAAAAGCTGTCGGATTTTGGCGTTGAAGTGAAAGTGATAGCGGCTTATCCTGGCCCCGTCATCACGCGCTATGAGATTGAACCAGCGACTGGAGTCAAGGGTAGCCAAATTGTGGGCCTCGCGCGTGACCTCGCTCGTTCATTTGCGTTGACTTCGATACGCGTGGTTGAGACCATTCCTGGTAAGAATTATATGGGCTTAGAATTGCCCAACCCTAAACGTCAGATCGTCCGTTTGACAGAGATCTTAAGTTCCAAAGTCTACAACGATAGTCATTCGAATTTGTCAGTGGCCTTGGGTAAAGACATTGCTGGACACGCAGTCGTCGCTGATTTAGCCAAGATGCCGCATCTGTTGGTAGCGGGTACTACCGGCTCGGGTAAGTCGGTCGGCATTAACGCGACTATCTTATCCTTGCTGTATAAATCAGACCCGAACGATGTTCGCATGATTTTGATCGACCCTAAGATGTTGGAAATGTCGGTCTACGAGGGCATTCCGCATTTGTTGGCGCCAGTGGTGACGGACATGCGTCAGGCGGGGCATGCGTTGAATTGGGCGGTCAACGAGATGGAGCGACGTTATAAATTGATGTCGAAACTCGGCGTTCGAAATTTAGCTGGCTACAACGCCAAAATTGCGGAAGCGGCGAAGCGTGAAGAACATATTCCGAATCCATTTAGCTTAACGCCGGATGCACCTGAACCATTAGAAAAATTGCCGACGATCGTTATTATCATCGACGAATTGGCGGATTTGATGATGGTCGTTGGTAAAAAAGTGGAAGAGCTCATTGCCCGTATTGCACAAAAAGCGCGAGCCGCCGGTTTGCATTTGATTTTAGCGACGCAACGACCTTCGGTCGATGTGATTACCGGTTTGATCAAGGCCAATATTCCGACGCGTATCGCTTTCCAAGTCAGCAGCAAGATTGATTCACGTACGATTCTCGATCAAATGGGCGCTGAGTCCTTGCTCGGGATGGGTGACATGCTATACATGCCGCCAGGTACTGGTTTGCCGGTTCGTGTTCATGGTGCTTTTGTTTCTGATGATGAAGTACATCGAGTCGTCAAATACTTGAAAGAACAGGGCGAACCTAACTACATCGAAGGTATTCTTGAAGGCGGTGTACTTGAAGAAGGTGCTGATGGTATGCCTGCGACCGAAGGTGGTGGTGAAGCAGATGCTTTGTATGATCAAGCGGTTGCTATCGTCTTGAAAAATCGTCGTGCCTCGATTTCTTTGGTGCAAAGGCATCTACGTATTGGTTACAACCGCGCTGCACGTTTGTTGGAGCAAATGGAAGCAAGTGGGGTCGTCTCAACCATGCAGTCAAATGGAAATCGTGAAATCTTAGTCCCAGCTGGTAACTCGGAGTAGACGCTTTATTGTCTGCTGCGTTACTAGCAGTAGCGGTGTGTCTTTTGACACATTCAATCTTGAAATTACATGAATGCTCATATGAATAAATTTGTTCCGTCATGGTCCGTGAAAGCGCTTCTAGCTTCGGCCATTCTGTTTACCAGTCATTTTGCAAATGCTTCTGCGATTGAGCAGTTTAAATCATTCGTGGTGAATACAAAGACAGCGAAAGGCGAGTTTTCGCAGCAACAAGTGAAAATGGTGAACGGAGCGGCGAAATTAGGTAAAACTTCAGCGGGCACGTTTAAATTTTCTCGTCCAGGTCGTTTCATTTGGACCTATGAAAAACCTTATGAACAGGTGTTGCAAGCGGATGGTGACAAGCTGTATATGTACGACAAAGATTTGAATCAAGTCACGATCAAAGCCTTGGGTAATGCGATCGGTTCAAGTCCAGCTGCTATCTTGTTTGGTAGCGTCGATCTAGAAAAAAACTTCGTATTGAAAGACGCTGGTTTGAAACAAGGTATCGAATGGTTAGAAGCCATTCCAAAATCGAAAGATACGCAGTTCGAATCCATCAGCATCGGCATGAGAGATGGTCTTCCAGTGGGGATGGAGTTGCGAGATACTTTTGGCCAAATTTCCTTAATCAATTTAAAGAATTTCGAGCGCAATCCCAATTTTTCCGCCGATCAGTTTAAGTTCATCATGCCGCAAGGCGCTGAAGTATTGCGTCCATAATGTTTGGTTTGAATTTAACTTCGCATCAGCCTTTGGCTGAGCGTATGCGTCCTGCCAGTATTGACGATGTCATTGGTCAACAGCACTTGCTTGGGCCCGGCAAACCGTTGCGTGTTGCCTTTGAATCGGGTGAGCCTCACTCTATGCTGTTATGGGGGCCGCCTGGGGTTGGAAAGACGACACTTGCACGATTAATGGCACAAGCTTTTCAAGCGGAATTTATTGCTTTATCTGCGGTGCTATCGGGCGTAAAAGATATTCGCGATGCAGTCGAAAAGGCGGAATTAATTCGCGCTAGTTCACAGCGTAGAACCATCTTGTTCGTTGATGAAGTGCATCGTTTTAATAAGAGTCAACAAGACGCATTCTTGCCGCATGTTGAGAGTGGCCTATTTACCTTTATTGGTGCCACGACTGAGAATCCATCATTTGAAGTGAACAGTGCGTTGCTCTCACGTTCCGCAGTGTATGTGCTGAAATCCTTGACCGATAGCGATCTTGAACAAATGGTGGATCGTGCATGTAGCCGAGAACTCGACGGTTTACAATTTACGATAGAGGCGAAAGCGAGCTTGATTGCTAGCGCGGATGGTGACGGTCGCAAGCTCTTAAATAATCTCGACATCACTGCACGTGCTGCCGGTGTTAAAAAAACACGTGAAGTGGATCCTGTTTTATTAGCCGAATGTCTTGGCGATGCTTTGCGCCGTTTCGATAAAGGCGGCGATGCATTTTATGACCAGATCTCCGCTATGCATAAATCGGTGCGTGGGTCTAACCCTGATGCCGCTTTATATTGGCTGGTGCGTATGCTAGACGGTGGCACTGATCCACGTTACTTGGCACGTCGCATTATTCGTATGGCCAGCGAAGATATAGGTTTGGCCGACCCACGCGCGTTACGCATCAGTCTTGATGCCGCTGAAACTTATGAGCGCCTCGGTTCGCCTGAGGGGGAATTAGCATTAGCAGAAGCGGTGGTGTATTTGGCCTGTGCGGCGAAATCGAACGCGGTCTACATGGCCTATAAGGAAGCGCGAGCGTTTGTCGCCAAGGATAAATCTCGGGTAGTGCCGGAACATCTTCGTAATGCGCCAACCAAGTTAATGAAAGAACTTGGCTTTGGCAAGTTGTATCGCTATGCCCATGATGAACCTAATGCATATGCAGCAGGAGAAACGTATTTGCCAGATGGTCTAGAAGGCCAGCGTTGGTATCAACCAGTCGCTAGAGGTCTAGAAATTAAGATCGCGGAGAAGTTAGCCTATCTGCGACAACTCGATCAGGATACCCAGGGCTAATGCTTGTTGATCGTTGATAGATCCTTGCGCCTAGGGCTGAAACCATAACTCGCTTCGCTGTAATGGCAAGGAGTTGATATTCAGATGAGGATTGTTAAGCTTGATGACGGTTCTCTGCTTAATGTTCGTCTTCCCTATTGATGCTTGATTGTGTTTTAAGAATAGTTTTTCGAAACTTCCATTCGCCAGAACTTTTTCAAAGCCGATGCGAAAATCTTCCGCCAGTTGTGGACGTCGAGGCGTGACAAAAAAATAGACGGCGGCTGGATAGTGCAAGATGATATTTTGATCTAGATGTACGCCATATTCCTGATGGTTAGATAACTCGCCATATACCTCGAAAATGGAACGCGGGAAGTAATCGAAACGGCCTGCTTGCAACATGCCAAATAATGGTTCGAAACTTGACGAGGTCGTGACCGGTAATTTGTTCGCTTTCAAGATGGCGACGTCGGGCCAATCTTGTTCTTGTCCAGCGGTGAATTTACGTAAATCGTCAATTGAACGTATGGTACTAAAGTCAGCTTTGATTTTTGGCGAAATTAAGGCGACACGCCATCCGATTAATCCTTTGTCGACAGGAATGCGAATCGGTATTAATTTCTTCTCACGTTCATCGGTGGTCATCGTCAGAATCATGTCGACGTCACCATGCTCGCGTGTCATTTCGTAAATAGCACGTCCCTGTAACATGCGAGATTTTGTGGGACTATATTCATACCGTTTGGGAGTGTTTTGCAAGATCAACTGAAGCAAGTCCAATACGTAAGCTTCATTCGGATCTGCTTTGACATCGAGTCTAGGGAAACGAATCAGTGAATTCTCTTTGGCCACAGCGCAAGGCGAGGTAAAGGCGAAGATCATGCAGAGCATGATGCAAAGCATCAAATTCTGATGCATGTATCGTTTGAACTCTTGCATTACTGATGTCTCCCTTATTCGTGCAGAATTTTTGTCTATATGCACGTTTGTTACAAATGAGTATAACTCAAAATAAAAAAAGAGCGTCTATCCACGAAGGATGACGCTCTTGTAAAAATTGCTTCTTTAGATCTTACTTTAGCCGGCGAGGCTCAAGTGTTTTTCGATATGGCTTAGATGTCGAAACTGATACCCTGTGCCAATGGCAAGGAATGGCTGTAGTTCACTGTATTCGTTGAACGACGCATGTAAGCTTTCCAAGAATCTGAACCAGATTCACGACCGCCACCTGTGTCTTTTTCGCCACCGAACGCACCACCGATTTCCGCGCCAGATGGGCCGATGTTGACGTTAGCGATACCGCAATCACTACCAACATCAGACATGAACAATTCTGCTTCACGCATATCTGTTGTGAAGATACTAGAAGACAAACCTTGTGGTACTTCGTTATTCATCGCGATCGCGTGTTGCAAATCGGTGTAACGAACGATGTACATAATCGGCGCAAACACTTCGTGATGCATGTGTTCAGTTTGGCTTGGCATCTCAACGATAGAAGGACGAACATAGTAGCCACCTTCTGCGCCAGCAACTGTAACACGCTCACCACCGAATACCTGACCTTGGTCCGTTTTCGCTGCTTCTAATGCTTTTTGCATGCCGTCGAAAGCGGCTTGATCGACCAATGGACCGATCAATGTCGTTTTTTCCAAAGGATTGCCAATTGGCAGACCTGCGTAGATTTTCTTCAAGCGTGGCACCAAAGTGTCATAGATGCTGTCGTGCACGAACAAACGACGCAAGGTGGTGCAGCGCTGACCTGCTGTACCAACCGCAGAGAAAGTGATGGCGCGTACTGCCATTTCCAAATCTGCACTTGGTGCCACGATCATGGCGTTGTTGCCGCCTAATTCCAAAATCGTGCGTGTCAAACGTTTAGCACAAACTTCAGCAACTTGACGACCCATACGTGTGCTGCCTGTTGCAGAAACTAAAGCAACGCGTTTGTCTTCGACCATTTGTGCGCCAGTTTCACGAGCACCAATGATCAATTCAGCCAAACCAGCTGGTGCATCGTTACCAGTCAAATTGAAGCGGGCTACTGCTTTCATGAACAAAGCGTGTGTTGCCACTGCTGTCAATGGTGTTTTTTCAGATGGTTTCCAAGTGACGGAATCACCACAAACGAATGCCAATGCCGCATTCCATGCCCACACTGCGACAGGGAAGTTAAATGCAGAAATCACACCAACCACACCAACCGGATGCCATTGTTCCATCATGCGATGACCAGGACGCTCAGACGCAATAGTTAGGCCGTACAGTTGACGTGAGAGCCCGACTGCGAAATCGCAGATGTCGATCATCTCTTGTACTTCGCCCAAGCCTTCTTGCAAAATTTTGCCAGCTTCCAAAGTGACTAATTGGCCCAATTCTGCTTTGTGTGTGCGTAACTCTTCACCGAACAAACGGATCAATTCGCCACGACGTGGCGCTGGTACTTTGCGCCATTGAAGGTATGCAGCGTGCGCACGATCAATCTTCGCTGTCACTTCTGCAGCATTGTCCGCGCGCAAAGTCGCCATGGTTTGACCATTGATAGGGGAAACGCTAGGAATGTCTTGACCTTGGTAATCGGCCATGTTGACGCCGAGGCTGGTGAGCAAGGTGTTTATATCTTTTGTCATGAGTGCTCCAATAAATTCTTATTTAATCTCAACCACTTGAATCACAGAGGCGCAGAGTGCAGAGAAGTGATGAAATCTCTGCTACCTCCGCGCCTCTGCGACGAGAACTAATTGTGTTGATTACAGTGCGTAGTAGCGACCGAAGCGGTTAGCTGTGAAGTCTGCCAAAGTAGCTTGCTCCTGACGAACCATACCTTTTTGTGGCAATTTGCCTTCAACAACCATATCGACCATTGCGCAAATACCAGACGCTGTTGTCAATTGTATCGCAGACAGCAATTGGCCGTTAACTTCTTGCGCGTAGATTTTCTTCGCATAGGACTCTTGTTCCAAGCGACCGTTACGTGTACCGATAACACTGACGAATACCAACACCACGTCTTGTTTAGTCATAGGAACAGAAGTTTCCAATACGTCTTTCAAGATTGGACGGCGTTCCAATTTGCCCAATTCCAAATCGCGAATCAACATTTTGACGATATCGCGGTGACCTGGGTAACGTACTGTTTTGTAGTTCAAGTTTTGTACTTTGCCTTGCAAAGATTCGCACAATGTACCCAAACCACCAGATGTGTTAAATGCTTCGTAGTCGATACCGTCGAGTGAGAAGTGTTCCATTTCTTCCAATGGGGATGTTTCGCGCAATTGACCATCAACGATAGCTTCGCATGGGTTGCAGTATTCGTTGATCAAGCCGTCAGTACTCCATGTGAGGTTGTACTTCAATGCATTGTTTGGGAAAGTTGGCAAAGCACCGACGCGCATGCTGACATCACGCAACGTTTCGAATTTTTTCGCAACATCGTTTGCAACGATAGAAATAAAGCCTGGAGCCAAGCCGCATTGTGGAACGAATGCGCTATCTGCACCGTCAGCCAATTGCTTCACTACGCGTGTGCTTTCAACGTCTTCTGTCAAATCGAAGTAGTGGGAGTTGGCTGCTTTCGCTGCACCAGCGATGATTGGTGTCAAGAAGTATGGGCAAGCAGACAATGTGACTTTATGACCACGGATCAATTCAGTAACAACTGCTTTATCGCCCAAGTCAGCTTGTTTTGTTGTTACATTAGGAAAACCAGCTTGTGCCACATATTTCAAACGCTCTGGATCGCGGTCTGCCACGGTGATTTCATAATCGCCAGTGTGGGATAACAAGTTCAGGATTGCATCGCCGATTTTGCCAGCGCCGAGAAGAATGAGTTTAGTTGCCATGTTGGGTCTCCAATTGGATGGGGATTGAATCTAGGGTTTGGTTTTGTTGTCGAAATCGTTTTGATTGCGTTTTCGAATGGAGAGAGTGTAGAGGCAATAATTGTCAGAAAATAGAGTGTAAATTATCGTCATATTGCGTCATAATGATGCAATATGACGATTGAATGAGATAAAGTGTATAAATGAAACCAGCGCTAGACGATATTGATAATAAAATCCTCGCTTTACTGATGGATAACGCTCGCATGCCAGTGACAACCATCGCTAAACGTGTGGGAATTGCACGTACAACAGTTATCGCGCGAATCAGTGCCTTGGAAAAACGAGAGGTGATCGCTGGCTATGGCCTTAAGTTGAATCAAGCGATGTATCAACCCGCGGTCCGTGCTTATGTAGGACTCTCGATTGAGGCGCGTTCGGTTGCCGGCTTAATCAAATTTTTGCAGCAATTACCAGAGGTGGAGAGTTTGTGCGCGGTTAGTGGTGCCATTGATTACATGCTGACTTTGCGCTGTGCCACTACAGAGGTACTTGATAAGTTGCTCGACCAGATAGGTGCTATGGAAGGCGTCAGGCAAACCTCAACTTCGATTATCTTAAGTAAACGCATCGACCGTTCCGCTCTGTAAAAAGAAAATGGCCCGTCGAATTTCGCGGGCCATTTTTCTATATTCTTTCGAATCTACCTGTTGAGTTGGTGATCCTTCAAAACACGTAATTAGTTATTTTCTTGTGTCTTCGTGTTGTTTGACTTTTTCTCGTCTGCAGATGATTTCTTCGGTGAGCCTGAGCTTTCAGTGAAGCGTGGGGAAGTTTGCTGCATGATTTGCAGGTGTACTGAAGCTTTGTCCATACCGCTACGATCAATTTGTAAAGGTGCTTGCGCTTGGCCTTCTTGAGAGCAGTTTTCCTGACACTGTGCTTCTTTGTTCGACTGGGTTTGTGAAACAACGAATAGTTCCTGAGCGCAGGCTGTTCCAAACATCGCAGACAATGCTAGGCCTAGGGAAATTCTTTTCATGTTCATGATGTCAAACTCCACTTGAATGGATATTAAGCGTATTAGTGTAATTCAAAACGAAAATAAATTGTCGAACAAATTGCCTTCAAAGTTAATAAATTAAACATTAACTGTGGTATTCGCATTACTTTTGCAATCGACTTAAAAATTCTTACTTTTTTGCTTTGATCTGTGCACTTTAGTCAAAGCTTGTCGGTCAATTCATTATGCAGTTTGACGCAGAGTCTTGTTGAATTGAACATTCGCCTGAAAGCTGGAAGCATTTGCTTTGTCATAGGCTAATTTCGCCTGTGGGCTCAAACGCTTTGCCGATATGACCACGGTTTGTACACCATGGCTGGCCTGTTCTTGATCATATGCAACCTTCTGTTCGTTACTCATGCGTTTGGCTGTGACAGTGATAGTTTGAACCTCGGCGTTGGAGATCTGCTTGTTTTTTGTCACATCGGTTGCCGAAGATGCTGCGGCTAAGGCTAGAGAGATAGCCAATGTTGAGAGAAGTGCTGCACCAGTTTTAAGTGAGTTGTTCATTTTCTAATCCTTTAAGTGTATTGAAAATTTATTCGGTTTAAATTTTGTTCAGTTTTGAGCGCTAGATGCTGAACGTATGCCTCTGTTTCGATGTGATCACTTTAAAGAAGCATGAAGCAAGTCGCCAGCGGCATGCGACGAAATGCGAAATGGCGGGAATCAACGCCGGAAAACCAAGCGTGGAATGTAAAGAAATCTCAGAAAAGTGTGTGCTTTGGAAGGTTTGCAGTGCTTCGTGGCAATAGATGTTGGTGGCTATCTTTCCTCAGTTTTACCGTAGCCATTGTGAAGGGCTTAGACAGATAATCTTTCAATACATATTTTTTTGCAC
This sequence comes from Affinundibacterium nitidum, assembly GCF_014284155.1. GTDB lineage: Bacteria > Pseudomonadota > Gammaproteobacteria > Burkholderiales > Burkholderiaceae_D > Undibacterium > Undibacterium nitidum. The sequence continues at coordinate 65,128 of NZ_JACOFZ010000009.1, read as the reverse complement.
TTCAGCCCGCATTTTTGTGATTTGGTCGGATAGTGCAAGAAACTATGTTGGCGCTGACATATAGTTTGTCTGCCTTCATTCTTTATAGGGATTCAAAATGAAATCTTCGACTAGTGAATATTTGTACTCGGTTTTGCGTCAAGCCTGGCAAGAGTTGCGCGCCTTGGGCGGCAAAGCAGCACAAATGCTGATGCGTACGCCTTTGCCTAAGTTGCTAGTGCTGTGTATTGGCTTAGCCTTGATCATCACGATCGTGCCACTAATTTTGACGCTGTTCGTTGCTTTCATGCTCATCAAGCTTTTGTTGCTTTTGGTCTTTGTGAGTGTTCGTGCAAATAAAACGCGCCATGACTCATCACCTAATCGGCCACATTATTCATCAAATGACGTCGAGGACGTACAAGTGATACGGGTTGAGAAAATCGATTTTCGTCGCGGCGATCGTCGTTAAATCTACATTTGTGACTTAACATTTTTCTTTAGACGAAAAAAAGCCACACCGTAATTGGTGCGGCTTTTTTGCTTTTAATATCTTGGTTTGTCGAGCCGATTTTTTTAGTTTTGATTGAAACGGTCAAATCGAGGAATGACATAAATTTCTTTTTGACGGCCATCGATGTAGCGTACTTTTTCTCCATCAAAAAACGCATCTTCTTCGAGCATGATGCGGATGGATTTTTTCCATTCGGGGATCATACTAGTGGCATTCAATTCAATCGAATAGGCGGTATTTTTACGTAATTGTTGTTCTCCAGTTCCAGGGACTCCATCTTGTTGGTCCCACATGCCAAGCGCCGGGCCTGCTGCATGACCATGGTAACCAATCGGATGTGAGTAGATACTCGGAACAATTCCTTCTTTTTTGGCTTGCGCTAACGCATCTGCCAACACTTGGTTGCCTGTTTTTCCTTCTTTAAATTGCATGGTCAAAATGTCTTGCAGGCGGTTCCCGCGTGCGAATGCAGTTTTAATTGACTCTGGCACACTGGTTTCACCTGGGCGCAAAATGTATGCATGCTGTTGAATATCCGTATTCAACCGCAGATAAGTGATACCGATATCAACATGGATCAAGTCGCCAGGTAGGATAACGTCGGTTTTTGGGCGATTGGAGAAGCTGCGTTGCGCTTCGTCATTGTTTGGATCAGCGCGTTGAATATCGACGGTAGGGTGAAACCAAGTGTCATAGCCTAAGTCACGAATCTTTTGGCGGAACCACCAGACAACATCTTCGCTTGTAGTAATGCCAGGTACAATGACTTTTTCAGAGAATCCTTCTTCGATGATTTCATGAGTTGTTCGTATCAACTGCGGGTAAAACTGCATTTCTCTTGCGGTACGAGTTTCAAGCCAACGAATGGCGAGTGGTTCAGCCGAAACGACTTTGCTTTTCAAGTTGGCCGGAAGCTTGTTTTGAAACTCTTGATATTCTGTATGGTCAAGTCCATCTGCATGGGCAAAATGGGTCGAAGTATTGATGCCGATCTTATTGGGTTGACGTTTTTGGATGAGATCGATTAAGGCATCCCATTGATCCGGAAATTTTTTGGTATCCCATGCTGCTTTGACGTTGTCACCAAAATCGTAACGAGCGACGGCAAGTCTTTCCACTTTCTTTGTTTTGCTATCTTGGAAAAAGACCAAAATGGTGCGCCGACGTGCATTTAGCCACTCAGCCGGAAGCATCGTTTTCAGTACAGGATCTTCATTATATTCCCGTGAAATCACTACCCACATGTCGATTCCAGTTTGCTCCATCATGCCTGGAAGCAAACGATCAAATCTCTCTGCTAAATTTTCATTAACAACACGAGCTTGCTCACGTACGCTGAGGATTTGTGCGTCTGCTGAGCCGTATGCGAGGGCGCTGCATAAACTGAGAGCGAGTAGGAATTTTTTCATGACAGCCTTCAAGTTCAAATGGATGATGTTGGTTTTGAATCAGTCTTGCTTGTGAAGCTGGTTAGAGCAGTGTCAAGGCGAAAAAGTTCTCCACAAAAGCTCAATGCGGAGTGCTTTATGGACGATTTTTAATCACTTAGAGCAATTTTTGCAGCTTCTTCTGGGCTAAGACCATCGTAGAACTGGTCAGTAAGGAACTCGATCTCTTCCTCAATGTATTCTTGTGCCTGGGCCTGCGTGGCGCCGCCTTTGACTAGGAAAGCTTCTAGTTCGATACACCATTGAATGACAGCCATGGTTTCTTCGTCGAGTTCTTGATTTTTCTTAGACATAAATGCTTCCTATTTGATATCGTTGATAAGTTTATCAATGTCGACTTTGCATTCTACAAGTTTCATCTTGACGGAAGGTTGTTTTCAATGACGTATCGTTACCGATTGCTGAATGTTTTTGCCGAAACGAAGTTTGGCGGAAATCCCCTGTGCGTGTTCGAACAGGCTGCCGGCTTGAGTACAGAAGAAATGCAAGCAATTGCTTTGCAATTTAATCTATCTGAAACTGTATTTCTACTGCCTTCGATTGTAGCGCACGCCAAGATCCGAATCTTTACGCCGAATGCTGAGCTTCCCTTTGCAGGTCACCCTTCGGTGGGGGCTGCGCAAGTGGTGAGTTCAATGGCCAATGGAATAACTCACCTGACACTGGAGTGTGATGCTGGTATCGTTGCATTGCATCGGGACAGAAATCAATGGAGTTTGTCGCCACCTGTACTGGTTAGTAAGAACGCCGATTATCAAACAATGCTGCGACCCGTAGAGTGCAATCCTAAAGAGCTCGCTGACATTTTGGGTATAAACCTGAAAGATTTGTCTGATGACATCGTTTGGGTGAATACGGGCAACGAGCATTTAATGATACCTGTACGTTCGGCTGAGATTGTTCAAAGTGCTCGTATTGCTAGCCATCGACTGAACGATTGGCCTGTTAGTAAGCTTGGACGACAGAATGCTTATGTTTTTAGTCTGGGTGGTGAAGAAGAGGGCGTGAAAAAAGTCAAGGCACGCTATTGGTTTGCTAAGGCAGGAAGCCTCGCGGAAGACCCTGCGACAGGTTCCGCAGCGGCCAATCTTGGTGCATGGTGGATCGCGCGAGGCCTATCATTGCCGCAATCTTTTATGATTACGCAAGGTGCCGAGATGCAGCGTCCATCGCGGCTATATTTGAATGTGGAATTGGATGCAGATCAAGTTCCTAGGATACAGGTTGGCGGGTCTGTCATCGAAATCGGTTCTGGAATGCTACACTTGTAAATTCCTTCGTTAATAAACGCTTATGGTAGTCAATCTTATGAATCAAAAACGTCCGATGTTGTCGGTAACGGAAGCGCTTGAAATACTGTTGAATGCGGCTGGAACAGGTCAAGCGACAGAGATAGTGCCGACGATTTCGGCGAATGGACGGGTACTTGCCAGCGCTCAATACTCAAACTTACACGTGCCTCCCATGGATAATACGCAAATGGATGGCTACGCAGTTCGAAGTGCAGATTGTAGAGGTGGTGCGGCGCTCTTGCCGGTAATTCAGCGTATCCCTGCTGGCCTAGTGGGGGCTGAGTTGGCTCCAGGATCTGCGGCACGTATCTTTACAGGGGCATTTATACCCGTGGGTGCGGATGCGGTGGTGATGCAGGAGCAAACGCAAGTAGAAGAGATTGACGGCCAGACCTATGTACGTATCTTGCACGAGCCACAGGCGGGTGAATGGATACGACGTCAGGGTGAAGATATCAGAGAAGGCGCTGAAATTTTGCAGGCTGGTACGCGGTTGCGAGCACAAGAGCTGGGCTTGGCGGCGTCGGTCGGCTTGGCCGAATTGCCTGTCGCTAAAACCTTGCGGGTAGCAGTCTTTTTTACCGGTGATGAATTGACGATGCCGGGGGAAACTTTACGTCCCGGCGCTATCTATAATTCAAATCGTTTTTTGTTGAACGGTCTTCTGCAAAATCTCCAGTGCCAAGTCACAGATTATGGCATCGTACCCGACAGCCTAGAGTCTACGCGCGAGACCCTCCGGAAAGCGGCGCAAGAGCATGATTTGATTATTACCTCGGGAGGGGTGTCGGTTGGAGAAGAAGATCATATTCGCCCCGCTGTAGAAGCCGAGGGGCACATCAATATGTGGCAGATTGCGGTAAAGCCTGGAAAACCTTTGGCGTTTGGAGAAGTCAATCGAGTGTCTTCAGGTGCCGCTTTCTTTATTGGACTGCCCGGCAATCCAGTGTCTAGCTTCGTGACCTTCTTGCTATTTGTTCGCCCCTTCATTTTAAGATGCCAAGGGGTGCAAGATGTAGCGCCGAGATCTGTCCCAATCAGAGCTGATTTCGATTGGTTGAAAGCTGACCGACGAAATGAATTTTTACGAGTCAAAATGAACGAACATGGTGGTCTAGATTTATTTCCGAATCAAAGTTCCGGCGTTTTGAGTTCCGCCGTTTGGGGTGATGGTTTGGTGGACGTACCGGCAGGCACAAGTTTTCGAAAAGGCGATTTCGTTAAATTTATCCCTTTCGATAGTTTGATGTATTAAACAAAAAAAGATATTTGTCGATGAAGATACAGCTTAAATTCTTTGCGAGCGTCCGCGAACAACTTGGGGTTTCGGTTGAAACCTTGGAACTTGATGAGGGCTTAACTGCCTTTGCTGTACGTGATTATTTGATGCAACGCAGTGATGTGTGGTCAGCTGCTCTGTCGCATCAAAAAGTATTACGTATGGCCTTGAACCAGGACATGATACAAAATGATCAGGCTTTAAAAGACGGTGATGAACTGGCTTTCTTTCCACCAGTGACAGGCGGTTAATTCATGCATATTAGTGTACAAACCAGCGATTTTGATGTCTCCAGTGAACTTAAACGTTTGCATGCGCATGATTCTGCAGTTGGCGCGGTGGTGAGTTTCGTCGGCCTGGTGCGTGATCTTGGTGATCAGCAAAAGTTGATTGCTATGGAGTTGGAACACTATCCAGGCATGACAGAAAAGTGTTTACTGAAAATTGCCGAAGAGGCTAAACAGCGCTGGAAACTAATCGACTGTTTAATCATTCATCGTGTTGGTCGCCTACAGGCGCTCGATCAAATTGTCTTAGTTGCCGCAGCGAGTGCACATCGTGGTGACGCTTTTTCAGCATGTGAGTTTATGATGGACTATCTGAAAACAGAAGCACCGTTTTGGAAGAAAGAAATCGGCCCTAGCGGAGCACAGTGGGTTGACGCACGATCGAGCGACGATAGTGCGCTTGCGAAGTGGAAAAAATAAGAGAGGAACTAAGCGATGAACGCAATGGGTATAGTAGCGGTGGGGGGGGGCGCAGCGCTGGGCGCTTGTTTGCGCTGGCTACTGAGTATGTCGATGAACGGCATACATACTAGCCTACCAATCGGAACCTTGTTAGCCAATCTCGGAGGTGGTTATGCGATCGGCATTTGTGTCGGTTTCTTCTCGGCTAATCCCGATCTCTCTCCTGAATGGCGCTTGTTTGTCGTGACGGGCTTTCTAGGTGGGCTAACCACATTTTCCACATTTTCCGCCGAAGCGATGAGCTTGATGCAAAAGGGCGATTGGACTTGGGCATTCGCTCACACCGCGTTACATCTGTTAGGATCTATTTTGTGTTGTTTCGCAGGATTTGCAACTTGGCGTGTTTTACATTAAACGCGCAGAATTTCTGGCAATACAGTAACTCGAACAAATCAAAATTGTACCTTCGGTTAAATCAATAAAGGCCAAAACTATGTCTGAAGAAAATACCTTGATGTTTCCAGCAATCGAACCATACCGTCAAGGCATGTTGCAAGTCGATGATTTGCATACCTTGTATTGGGAAGAATGTGGGAATCCGGCAGGCCAACCAGTTTTGTTTTTGCATGGTGGTCCTGGTGGTGGAACTTCGCCAACACATCGTCGCTTCTTTGACCCAGCGCATTATCGTATTGTGTTGTTTGATCAACGTGGGGCTGGTAAATCTAAGCCGCTCGGTGAGTATAGAAATAATACGACGGCCTTATTAATTGAAGATATCGAAAAAATCCGTCAGATGCTGAACATCGATCAATGGTTGGTGTTTGGTGGTTCTTGGGGTTCTACGCTCGCATTGGCGTATGGCGAAGAGTTTCCTGATCGTTGTTTGGGCTTTGTTTTGCGCGGCATTTTCCTATGTACCAAGGCTGAAGTTGATTGGTTTCTCAATGGTATCAATCATTTTTATCCTGAAGTGCACCAGAGGTTCTCAGATGCGATACCGCATTCTGAGCGCGGCAATCTCTTGCAAGCCTACGTAAAACGTTTGTTTGACGAAGAGCCAGCGGTTTATAAAGAAGCGGCTCGCAATTGGAGTCGTTACGAAGGTTCTTGCCTATTCTTGGAACCTCAAGCACAAGCGATTGAAGATTTTGAATCGGATGAAGTGAGCCTGGGAATTGGCCGACTAGAAGCACACTATATGCTTAATGGTGCCTTCATGGATGAAGACCAGTTGATCAAGAACATTCAAAAGATTCGACATTTGCCAGCGGTGATTGTGCAAGGACGTTACGACGTGATTTGCCCACCTTTGTCTGCGTATCGCTTACATCAAGCATGGCCAAGTGCGAAATTTCATATGATTAAAGATGCGGGCCACGCGGCGATGGAGCCCGGTATAGCTGCAGAGCTGGTGCGTGCAACTGAACAGTTTAAGTTGCATAGGAAGTTTTTGTAGACTTATGTAAAGCAAGGTCTCTCATTACCGGAGAGACCTTGATCAAAAAGTTTAAGCTAGTTCAATAGGTGGGCAGGCTTATGAAATTCCTCAGATTTTGGTAAAACGAGGTCTAAGTCCCATCTCGCCGTTTTTTCGGTGTCGATCAATAGCTTACAGAAACCGTGCAATAGCTCGGTATGTAACTTCAAGTCAACTGTGCCGCCTTGAGTAGGAAAAAACTGCAGCCACAAAGGCTCATCTTTTTGTAGATGTATTTTTACTGTTTCCAATAGGTAAGGGCGTTCGCCATTGAGGATATTTCGGTTGCTGCCGTCATATTCTTGGTCAAAATTGCCACTTTCCGATATCTTCTGAATGGCTTCGTCGTGGTCCATATTTACTAGTTCTTCGCTAGCAAAAGCGGCTTCTGGCCGATTTAGACGTAGATGTGACGCGATCGACTCCATCAACACAGGCCACATCAATTGTAATAAACGACGTGTGAAAAAGAGCTGAATTTCATTCTTAGGGCCCTCAGGAGCTTCGGAGGATAATCCCACTTTGCACAGAATCCTGTCTTCGTTCGCGAGATAGCTGAGATTAAGTTGTTCTAGTTGCATAAAAAATTGATGTAGCACAATGTCCTAAGGAATTTTTCCGAACATCGTTCTTGAAAAGTTCTACTCTTGCCTAATCTATCGCTTATCGAAATTCAAATGGAAGATTAGGGGGCATTATGCGTCTTGATAAATTAACGACAAAACTACAAGAGGCTTTGGCAGATGCGCAGAGCCAAGCTGTCGGCAATGATAACCAATATATCGAACCTGTGCACGTCTTGCTGGCGCTGATGAACCAAGATGACGGCGGCGCACGCGCACTACTGCAGCGTGCTGGCGTTAATATCAATGGTTTACTTAATGGGCTCAAGAGCGCTTTGGATCGCTTGCCAAAGGTGACAGGTACCGATGGCCAAGTACAAATTGGACGCGAATTAGCAGGATTGTTGAACCTTGCAGACAAAGAATCGCAAAAGCGTGGTGATCAGTTCCTTGCGAGCGAAATGTTATTGCTGGCCTTGGTTGACGACAAATCAGAAGCCGGTAAGTTAGCGCGCGAGAATGGCCTGACACGTAGTGCATTGGAAGCCGCGATTAAAGGTGTTCGTGGTGGTGCTAATGTTGATTCCGCCGATGCGGAAGGTCAACGCGAAGCATTGAAAAAATATACCTTGGATCTGACTGAGCGCGCACGATTGGGTAAGCTTGACCCAGTGATTGGTCGTGACGATGAAATTCGTCGTGCTATACAAGTTTTGCAGCGTCGTAGCAAAAATAATCCGGTACTCATTGGTGAACCAGGTGTGGGCAAGACGGCCATCGTCGAAGGCTTAGCACAGCGTATTGTCAATGGCGAGGTGCCAGATAGCTTGAAGTCTAAACGGGTACTGTCACTCGATATGGCAGCATTGCTGGCAGGTGCGAAGTTTCGTGGCGAATTTGAAGAGCGTCTAAAGGCGGTGTTAAAAGAGATCGCGATGGATGAAGGTCAGACTATCGTTTTCATCGACGAGTTACACACAATGGTCGGCGCTGGTAAAGCTGAAGGCGCTATGGATGCGGGCAATATGTTGAAGCCAGCCTTGGCGCGTGGCGAGTTGCATTGTGTTGGTGCCACTACTTTGGATGAATATCGTAAGTACATCGAGAAAGACGCTGCTTTGGAGCGCCGCTTCCAAAAGATTATTGTCGATGAGCCTAGTGTGGAAGCGACGATCGCGATTTTGCGCGGATTGCAAGAAAAGTACGAAGTCCACCATGGCGTTGATATCACAGACCCAGCAATCGTGGCTGCGGCTGAATTGTCGCACCGTTATATTACCGACCGCTTTTTACCGGATAAGGCGATTGATTTGATCGATGAAGCGGCTGCGAAGATCAAGATCGAAATCGACTCGAAACCTGAAGTGATGGATAAGCTTGACCGTCGCTTGATTCAATTAAAGATCGAACGCGAAGCGGTTAAACGTGAAAAAGATGAAGGTTCGAAAAAGCGTTTGTCTTTGATTGAAGAAGAAATTAAGAGCTTGTCGCGTGAGTACGCCGACCTCGAAGAAATTTGGAAGGCAGAGAAATCACAGGTACAGGGTACAACCCATATCAAGGAAGAGATCGAAAAGATACGTCTGCAAATGGACGATGCCAAGCGCAAGGGTGATTGGCAAACCATGTCGCAATTGCAGTATGGGCGTTTGCCAGAGTTGGACGCACAATTAAAAGCCGCTGAGCTTCAAGCAGCGAAGAATGAAGCGGCGGATGGCAAAACTAAATTGTTGCGTACGCAAGTTGGTGCAGAAGAGATTGCTGAAATCGTATCACGTGCTACTGGTATTCCTGTGTCGCGCATGATGCAGGGCGAACGCGACAAATTGCTGCAAATGGAAGACGCTTTGCATCAACGTGTGGTTGGTCAACATGAAGCAATTACTGCGGTTTCCGATGCTATCCGTCGTTCACGTGCAGGGCTTGGTGACCCGAATCGTCCGTATGGCTCTTTCTTGTTCTTGGGCCCTACCGGTGTCGGTAAGACAGAGCTATGCAAAGCATTAGCGGGCTTCATGTTTGATACTGAAGAGTCCTTAATTCGTATCGATATGAGTGAATTCATGGAGAAACATTCCGTCGCGCGTTTGATAGGCGCGCCACCTGGATATGTTGGCTATGAAGAAGGTGGTTATTTGACCGAAGCAGTGCGCCGCAAACCGTATAGCGTGATTTTGCTCGATGAAGTGGAAAAAGCCCATCATGATGTGTTTAACGTCTTGCTGCAAGTGCTTGATGATGGTCGTATGACTGATGGCCAAGGCCGTACTGTGGACTTCAAAAATACCGTGATCGTGATGACCTCGAATCTGGGCTCGCATCAAATCCAAGCGATGGAGGGTAGTGAACCTAGTGTGATCAAGATGGCGGTAATGGGGGAAGTGAAGTCACATTTCCGTCCTGAATTTATTAACCGTATCGATGAGATCGTGGTGTTCCACGCTTTGGATGCAAAGAATATTGGTGCGATCGCCAAGATCCAATTGCAAACGCTAGCCAAACGATTGGCGCAAATGGATATGGGCTTAGAAGTATCCGATGCGGCTTTGCTCAAGATTGCGGAGGCAGGCTTCGATCCTGTGTATGGTGCACGGCCTTTGAAACGAGCGATACAGCAAGAAATTGAGAACAGTCTGTCTAAACTCATCCTGCAAGGTAAGTTTGGTCCAAAAGACGTGATCATTGTGGACGTTGATGGTGCTGAACTCGTATTCAAGAAAGCAGTTTAAGTCGATGATTTTGGCTTAATCAAACGCGCCGTCAATGTGCTTGCGGCGCGTTTTTCTTTTATGCCGATTCTGTGTATCATGAGTTTTCGTTCGTGATCAAGGAAGAGGTAGACATGTCGGTATCAAAGCCATCATCGGTGCTCGTGCGTCCCAGTACGATGGAAGAAGTTCCAGAATTGAACCAGCTCATTCAAGAATCTGCTCGTGCCTTGAGTCGTGGTTTTTATTCGGATGTGGAGACCGAAGCGGCGATTCAGTACGTGTTCGGTGTTGATACCGCACTGGTCAAAGATGGGAGCTACTTCACTGCAACGATCGACGGCAAGTTGGCTGGCTGCGGAGGTTGGAGTCGCCGTCGCACCTTGTATGGTGGCGATCAAAGACCGATGGGTGGTGCAGAGTTTCTTGACCCAGCCCATGACGCAGCTAGAATTCGCGCTTTCTTTATTGCGCCCGATGCCGCCAGACGTGGTGTGGGGACCGCAGTGTTTAATGCTTGTAAAGAGGCCGCTAGAGAACAAGGTTTTCGAAGTTTGGAATTAATGGCGACCTTGCCGGGCGTGCCGTTTTATCAGGTACTTGGATTCCAAAAAATAGAAGACGTCGCCGATACCTTACCTAATGGCGTGACGATACGATTTGAACGTATGCGTTTAGAATTGGAATAGTTGATCGATGCGTAGCGTCAACGAGTATCTCGATGAGTATAGTGATGCAATAAAAAAACGGACAGCGTTAATCGACTGTCCGTTTTTTCTTAGCTGTTGAATACACTACAGCGTATTAATCTAGCTTCGCTGCATGCTCACGTGTAGCGTGGAATACGATGTCAGGCCAACGCTCTTGGGTTAAACGTAGATTAACCCCTGAGCTCGCTAAGTAAGCCAGATTACCTGCGGCATCATAGGCTAGGTTGCCGCCAGCGCTAGAGCGCTCGAAATCTGCCAACATTTTCTTGTCTTCACAAGTCACCCAGCGGGCACTACTAATGCTAGTGCCCTCAAATACTGCATCGACGCCGTATTCATTTTTGAGACGGCTGGCGACCACTTCAAACTGCAAGACACCGACCGCACCGAGGATGAGGTCACTACTGACCACAGGTTTAAACACCTGCACTGCACCTTCTTCACCCAACTGTTGCAAACCTTTTTGCAACTGTTTGGTTTTTAACGGATTAAGAATGCGAGCAATACGGAAAAAATCTGGCGCGAAGTAGGGGATGCCAGTGAACTGCAAGAGTTCGCCTTCTGAAAAACTATCGCCGATTTGCATGTTGCCGTGATTTGGCAAACCAATGATGTCACCTGCGTAAGCTTCTTCCACTTGTTCGCGAGAAGAAGCCATGAACGTGACCACCGAAGAGACTTTAATATCACGATTAATGCGCAAATGTTTCAGCTTCATGCCGCGTTCGAAACGGCCAGAGCATACGCGCAAGAAGGCGATACGGTCGCGGTGTGCAGGGTCCATATTCGCTTGAATCTTAAACACGAAACCGGAGAAAGGCGCTTCGTTTGGTTCAACTGCACGCACTGTCGCATCACGACCGCGCGGTGCTGGAGCCCAGTCTAACAGGGCATTCAAAATTTCACGGACACCGAAATTGTTAATTGCGGAGCCAAAGAAAACAGGGGTTTGCGTACCTGCTAATACAGCGTCCAAATCAAATGGATGTGAGGCGCCGTGTACCAATTCAACTTCCATTTTTAATTGTTCGATTTCGAGCGGGAATAACTCGGCAAGGCGAGGGTTATCAATGCCTTTCACGACTTCAAATTCTTGATCAGCACGTTCACTACCGGGTGTGAACAGCATGATTTCATCTTTGAGAATGTGATACACACCGCGGAAAGTTTTACCCATACCAATCGGCCAGGTGACTGGCGCGCATTGGATTTTCAATACAGATTCAAGTTCGTCCAAAAGCTCCAATGGGTCGCGTGTTTCGCGATCCATTTTGTTAACGAAAGTAATGATAGGCGTGTTGCGCATGCGGCAGACATTGAGCAACTTGATGGTTTGCTCTTCCACACCCTTCGCAGCATCGATCACCATCAATGCCGAGTCAACAGCGGTTAATACACGATAGGTATCCTCTGAGAAGTCTTGGTGACCTGGAGTGTCGAGCAAATTGACGACGTGATCGCGGTATTCAAACTGCATTACAGAAGACGCAACCGAGATACCACGTTGCTTCTCAATTTCCATCCAGTCCGAAGTGGCATGGCGACCGCTCTTACGTGCTTTGACAGTACCTGCCAATTGAATTGCACCGGAGAACATCAATAGCTTCTCAGTGAGTGTCGTTTTACCCGCATCCGGATGGGAAATAATGCCGAAAGTGCGACGACGGGCGACTTCTTTGCGAATCAGATCGGTCGAGACTTTCTTGACTTGGACTGACTCTAAGTCGTCTTGTTGTTCGGGATTTTGGGTAAGATCGTTCATGGCAGGACTTGCAATAAAATGGAGAATAACCCGCCATTCTAACACGGGAGGGGCATGCTCCAAAGTCCTGCGGGTAGGCGACAAATCAAGGCCGAGAAAATTGGCGCTTTTGATAGAGGCTGGTGAAGAGGTTATTCAGGGCTTTACGATAATCCGATCAGATAACTATCGGTAGCATAAAAGCAATTTAGTAAGGCGCAATGAAACGTCGTACCAAGAACAAATTACGGTGAGCGTAATTCGACTTTGAGTTTCGATTTGCCTAACCAATAGCCATAAACGTTTGTACCAGAAGTTTTCAGCTGGAACTTGGCTTGCTCTTGTCCATCTTCATTTCTCTCAATGAGCTCAAACATCCCATTCTGTCCGCTACCAAATAAACTGATGGCTTTTCGATATTTGTCATAGAAATAAATCGCGGAGACGGTATCTTTGGTATCTGCTTGTATCACCATAGTGATGGCATTGTTGCCGAGCTTTCCTCGTAAGACTTGGCTGATGACAGTATTCTCTAGGGTTACATTTCCTTCGAATAGAAGGGCTTGACCATATTTACTGAGATGGGGGCGTAGACTGTCGTAACTGATGTTGACGCTTATTTCACCCACATCATCGAGTGCACGCGAGGCATGATTACTGCAGCGACTACTGAGGATCATCAGCTCTTTATCGAGTAGCTTGTATCGCAAGTAGGTAAGGGCTTCAACCGATGTCATGCTGCTGAGACTTGCTTGGCTATCATTCAGACATTGCGTATTCAATGCGATTCTATCTTCGATGTCAGCGATCTCATCTTGCTGCGATTTTGTTCTTTTCGGGGAGATATTCTTGCGCTCAAGTCTAAGTTGTCGCAATTGGTCACGATACTGACGTATTTTCTCAGCCTTCAACCGTCGCAAGATTTCCTGCGCGCCCGGCTTGGTGACTAATTCCGAAAGAACGATGTAGCGACCGCTCTGCGTTTCAAAGTTGTAAAAATAGTTGGACGCTTCGCAATAGGCGCCGCAATATTCAGTGTCGAAATCGACTGTAATGACTTTTTGATCTAGGCGGCTAACGGTGAAACTTTGATTTTCAATGCCAGTCACGCTCGTGCCATCGGCATCACCAAAAAAGGGCTTCCATCGTGTTGGTGCCAACATTTCGAGCTGCCCGATGAAGAGCTTGTCATTGATATAGCTCGCAATATCTGTTTTTGAAGAACTGAAGAAAGGCATGGTGATATCGCTCGTCACGATATCACCGCGTGTTGACTTTCCTTTAAATTGCATTGATTGATAACTGATGTCTTGGGCCAAGGCTTGAACGCATGCGCTGATCAAAACTGAGGCGACGATAGTCCGATGGATCCGGAAATAACGGATGTTTAACAGAGAGAACAGACCAGAAAGAGGGAAAGCAAACATAGCAGATCAGTACAACAAATACGAAAGCAGGTTCAAGCTGTGTGGCTAGGTCCTATTGCGGCGAACTTCGATATGCTTGTTCGCCGCAGTCCATTTTAGCGCTAGAATTCAACAACAGAGCGTATCGATTCTCCACTCTTCATTAAGTCGAAGCCTTCGTTGATACGCTCCAATGGTAACTTGTGCGTGATCAAATCATCGATATTGAGTTTTCCTTCCATATACCAATCGACGATTTTCGGTACATCGGTGCGGCCGCGTGCGCCGCCGAAAGCGGAACCTTTCCAGACCCTGCCAGTGACTAATTGGAATGGACGCGTACTGATTTCTTGACCTGCCGCTGCGACGCCAATGATGATCGATTGCCCCCAACCTTTATGACAGCATTCTAAAGCTTGACGCATTGTCGTCGTATTGCCTATGCATTCGAAACTATAGTCGGCGCCGCCATCTGTTAAGCCGATGATGGCATCCACCACATTGCTGACTTCTTTAGGATTGATGAAGTCTGTCATGCCGAATTTTCGCGCCATGCTTTCGCGTGCTGGGTTGATGTCGACGCCAATGATTTTGTTGGCACCGACCATGCGAGCTGCTTGAATCACATTCAAACCAATACCGCCTAAACCAAACACCACTACGTTAGCACCGGCTTCGACCTTGGCTGTAAACAGAACGGCGCCAACGCCTGTGGTGACACCGCAACCGATGTAGCAAACTTTATCGAATGGCGCGTCTTCACGAATCTTGGCGAGGGCGATTTCCGGGACGACGATGTAATTAGAAAAAGTCGAAGTGCCCATGTAATGGAATAGTGGCTTGCCATCCAAAGAAAATCGGCTAGTAGCGTCGGGCATCAAGCCGCGGCCTTGCGTGCTGCGGATGGCCTGGCACAAATTCGTTTTTTGGGAGAGGCAAAATTTGCATTCACGACATTCAGGCGTGTACAAAGGAATGACGTGGTCATCTTTCTTGAGTGACTTCACACCTGGGCCTACATCAACCACGATGCCCGCACCTTCGTGGCCCAAAATGGCAGGGAAAATACCTTCAGGATCTGCGCCTGAAAGAGTGTAGTAATCGGTGTGGCAAATACCAGTGGCCTTAATTTCCACCAAAACCTCGCCTGCCTTTGGTCCTTGCAAGTCAACTTCTTCTATTGTTAATGGTTTTCCTGCCTGCCATGCAACCGCTGCTTTAGTTTTCATTTGGAGTCTCCCGGATCATTGGTATGGTGATTTGTGCTGAAAATTTGTGTGCCGCTATTGTAAAGCTTTCAATCAAAATGCGTGCGTGCGGCATTCAGGCTAAAATCAGGTTTTAACTTATTTGTGGTATTTCTTAATATGTTGCTTCTTACTCGTCGCCTTTGCGCGTTATTTTTGTCTTTGACGTTGATTTTGCCGTCACCAGTATGGGCCTGGGGCGCAGATGGTCACGAAATAGTGGGTGCGATGGCTGAACGCTTGCTGCAAAATACGCGAGCGGCGGAAAGAGTGAAACTGATCCTTGGCGGGCGCTCGATGGCACAAGTGGCAGGGTGGGCGGATTGTCTCAAGAATGTCAGTCCGGACCTACAATTCGAATATACCAATCCAGGTCGCTACGTGGATTGCAAAACGTTTGAAAATCCGGAAGATATCGCTGTTTTGACTGCTTTCGTGAAACGAAATCATGATAGTTGTTTTGCGACAGCGAAATCACGCGAGAGTTGCCATAAACATTACCATTACACTGATTTGAGCCTTTCGCAATCTAGCTATCAAGCGGGTGAGTTTGGTAGCGCCGGCGAAGATATCGTGCAGGCTTTGGCTGCTTCGATCGCCTATTTGCGCGGTGAAACGGTTCCCGCACCATTCCATTTTTCAAGTGAACGTGAAGCATTGTACATGTTGATCCATTTGGTAGGAGACCTACACCAGCCCTTACACGTGGCCGGTGTGTATTTGGATGCGGATGGACAAGTGGTCGATCCTCTTTCTGTGTCATTGAGTGTGGCTGGATCAGCATCCACAATTTCCGGCACTCAGGGGGGAAATGCGCTTCAATTTGAAACAACGAATTTGCACTCACTGTGGGATAAGGTCAGCCCGAATGTAAAGGAACAATTGCAGATGCAGGCTCAGCAACAGGGGCTCGCGGCTTTGCCTATGATGTCCCCAGAGCAAATACGCTTGGCGCCACAACTTTGGGCAAATGAGTCATTGATTGATGCACGGAAAGCTTTTGAGGGTTTGAGCTTCGGCAAAAAGACAAATACACCGCGCGGCGATCGCTGGAATGTTGAACTACCGTTAAAATACCGTGAACGTGTAGAGCAAATGCAGATTGTGGAAATCAATAAGGCAGCATTTCGCCTGGCCGCTTTGCTGAATTCGATTTATGCCTGAGCCTGTGACACAGCCCGGGTAGTTGCTTCAGTTTTGGTTTTGTTCGATTTTTTGATTATTTTTTGTGGTTAAACATCAGGAGTGTTTATGGCAGTTTCTCCCTTCGGTAGGATAGGACAAGCAATTAAGTTCGTATGGAACGCGGTCGACAGTAGTCGTCGCTTTGTGATGAACTTTATTTTTCTCCTGATCGTGATTCTCATCTTCAGCAGTATGTTTTCTTCGAACAAAATTAAGGTCGAAGAGAAAACCGCGGTGGTCATTAATTTTAAGGGTGACCTTGTTGAGCAGCACCCCGGTAGCGCAAGTGATGCATTTCTGGCAGAGCTGCAAGGCGATTCGAAAAAATCGACCCAATTACGCGATGTCTTAACCGTATTGGAAGCGGCCAGTAAAGATCCGAAAATCACCAGTGCGGTGCTGATGCTCGATAATATGCAAGGTGCTGGTCTGCCAATGTTGCGTGAAGTTGCAGCAGCGATTGATCGTTTCAAAGCGAGTGGCAAGAAGGTGATCGCTTGGGGTACAAACTACGATCAACGTCAGTACTTTTTGGCGGCGCATGCGAATGAAGTATATTTGCATCCTATGGGTACGGTAATGTTGACGGGCTTTGGTCGTTACCGTAACTATTACCATGATGCTTTGGAAAAAATCGGCATTACGGTTAATGTCCTGAAAGTAGGTACCTTCAAGAGTTTTGCTGAGCCATACATTGCTAATGGGCCATCACAATCTGCTTCCGAAGCAGAGGCTTTCTTGTATAACGCGATGTGGAAAATTTATACTGACGACGTTGAGAAAGCACGCAAAATGCAAGCGGGTGCGGTAATGGAAAACATCAATAAATTGCCAGAGATGTTAAAGGCTGCTAACGGCAGTGTGGCGCAGTTTGCAGTGGATGCAAAATTAGTTGATGGCTTAAAAACACGTGATGACCTGCGCCAAATGATGTTGGCAATGGGGGCGAAAGATGAGCATTCTAAGAGCTTTAAACAAATCGCTTTTGATGAGTACCTTGAAAATCAACGTAAGCTCGAGTTTGGCCCAGCAGTGGGTGTGATCATCGCCGAAGGTGAAATTAGTGACGGCAATGCGCCGGCAGGTTCGATTGGTGGCTTATCGACGTCGAACTTGATTCGTAAAGCACGTGAAGACGATCAAATTAAGGCTATCGTATTACGCGTAGATTCGCCAGGTGGTAGCGCGTTTGCGTCTGAATTGATTCGTCAAGAATTGGAGTTGACTCAGAAAGCCGGTAAGCCAGTCATTATTTCTATGGGTAATCTGGCGGCATCAGGTGGATATTGGGTGTCAATGTCATCTGACGAAGTCATCGCAGACCAAGCGACAATTACCGGTTCTATCGGTGTGTTCGCGATCTTCCCAACAGCAGATCGCGTGATGGACAAGATCGGTGTTCATACAGCAGGTACGACGACGACTTGGATGGCAGATTCGTTTAACCCTTTGCGTCCTTTGAATCCACGCTTCGCAGAAGTGATACAGTTGGGCATCAACAATACCTACAGTCAGTTCATTACCAAAACAGCGGCTGCCCGTAAGACCACTCCAGAAAAAATTGATGCGGTAGCTCAAGGACGTGTGTGGACCGGCGAGCAAGCGAAGGAGCGTGGCTTGGTCGATCGTTTAGGTAGTTACCAAGACGCATTGAAGTCTGCAGCTGTGCGTGCCAAATTGGGCGACGGATATCGTGTTGCCTATATTGAGCGTGAACCTTCAAAATTTGAACGTTTGTTTAGCGCCTTTGGTGACTCTGCTGCACAAGCAGTGAGCCAACAGTTTAAGGTTGCAGTGACACCTACAGGCGTACCTCCTGCTGCTGCAGCTGATATGGTCAAAGAATTGAGCTGGTTAGCGGATATGCGTAAAGATAACAAAGGCTATATGGTGATGACGCATTGTATGTGCGGCCCGCAATAAGCTTTAGGACTTACGCAAAACAGACGCTGGCGTTGTTGCTTTCGGCTCGCCGTGCAGAAGCACTGTCTTCGCCTCGGCGCCTAGCCAGCGGAATTTTGCGTAAGTCCGTTATAAGGGAACGAGAAAAACAGACGTTGGCCTTGTTGTGTTCGCCTTGTCGTGCAAGTGCATTGTCTTCGGCTCCACGCTTAGCCAGCGCAATTTGCGTAAGTCGTTAGTCTAGGAATTGAATTTCTTCACCAACAAAAAAGCAGCCCGTGGGCTGCTTTTTTGTTGGCGTGACTAGATACGATTAATCACGTTTTGCGCTATTGAAATAACGCTGCATCACCGCTTCATTGATCCCCAATGCGTTATTCGATGACACTGGCTTCAAAGGCGTTAATTGCGGTGGATTGTTGACGAACGGCGTAATACCAAAGTTCTTGTGAATCTCGCTTGGATACATCAAAAAGCCGCGAGTGATCACAACTGATGCTTTGCGCACATCTTCAATATTTTTGGTCGGGTCGCCATCGACCAAAATGATATCGGCCAGTTTGCCAACTTTGATGGAACCACGGTCAGACTCCGTACGAGTAAAAATGGCACCGTTCTTGGTGGCCACTTGCAAAGCTTGTGCTGGTGTTAAACCTGCTTTCACCAACATCGCGAGTTCCGAGTGCAGTGTGAAACCTGCTAATTCATCTGTACCTGCGACGATAGGCACACCTTCTTTATACAAGCGTCCGACAAATTCCACCATTTTTGCGTATGACTTCTCATGCTGCTTTAATGCCGCATCGTCTTCGATCTTCATGGTACCAACCGAGAAACCGCGGCTGACATCTGGCGGCATATGGCTAGCAATGGTCGCGAACGGTTCGTTAATATCACCATCTTTTTGCTTCAAAAATGCAAAAGTCGCGAGCGTAGGATCGAGTGCAATCTTTTTGTCCTTGAGTGTCTTCACGAAATTCTTGACTGTTTTTGAATTGAAGTCGATGTCTGCGGTTTTCTTAGCAGGTAAGTTAAAACGATCAAGGGTGCGCGTATCTGTCTCGGGTGTGGCGAGGAAGTTCAACATGATTTGATTGATATGTTGGATTTCATCGTATCCTGCATCGATTGCTTCGAATGCGCGCAAACCAACTGGAATATGTCCCGAAACACGTAAGCCGCGTGAATGGGCGTAAGCAACGGTTTCTTTTAAAATCTCTTTAGGGAACGAGTTGTAGATTTTGAGCTGAGGATAACCGTGTTGCGCATACCAATCGATTGCGTTTTTGGCGCCAGCAAGATCCTTAATCACGAAACCATTGTTCGCAGAAAATGGACTTTCTCCCTCAAGGAAGCCCGCCGGAACAATTTGTGGGCTAAGTAATTTGCCATCGGCAACTTCATCAATGATCAATTGTACTTGAGCATTCTCGTTCCCCAGATCACGGACCGTCGTGACACCTGCCGCGATATTGAGGCCACCATCCCAACGACCGACATGGCCATGCATATCAAATAGACCTGGCAGCATAATACGACCGGCAGCATCGATTTCTGCGTTAGCACCGCGCACAGGAGAACCTGCTGGCAAAATTGCAGAAATACGGCCACGCAGTACGTAGACGTCGGACAGTGCACCGACCGTCGCTTTGTCGCTATCAAAAATGCGGGTGTTTTTGATGACGGTCAAGCCTTGCAATGGATGTTGTAGTCTCTTTGCCCAATCGTTGAGAACTTTAGCTTCCGCAGATTTCTGAACTTCTGCCATCGCATCTGCATTCTTTTCCCAACCTTCTTCCAGGGCTTTCATATAACCTGGAACAATGACGCCAAATAGGCGTGGCTTGTCGCCGGTCGTTGCCCACATAAAACTTGGGGATAGGCCAATTCCTGTTTGTGCCAGTAATTGAACTTTTTGTTTCTTGTCGCCGTTCGTGACTTCAAGCTCAGCAATTTTGGTCTGCGATAACGTACCCGTTGGCAGTAAAGGCAGTTGATTGTTTGGAGAGGCAGCTAAAGCTCCAATCGAGATAGAGCCGATTTCAAATGAACTATTGAGTGGAATATACAAAGCAGCGCCATCGACTTGCTTACTGCCCTTTTCGGAAGTCGACTGCCATTGCGCTTGTTTGCCGTCACGGCGGAAACTCTCATTGATGGGCGCACCGAAAGTTGAAGTGCCAGTGACTTTAAATTCGCTGACTAGTCCATCGCCACCAAGACGGATTTCTTCTTTAAGTTCTGGTCCGCGTCCATTGTCTTTGAAAACGAAACTGACTTTAATTAAACCAGAGTCGTCACGTTGCACGACATGTTCACCGGCTTGTTTGCCATTCTCTAGAAAAATGAGAAATTTCGTGGTTTGTGTATCGGCGAATGCAGACATCGCATACAAAGAGAAAATACTGCTGGCAATGATGGTTTTAACGATTTTCATTCAGAGGCTCCAAGAAAATTTGAGGATGACATTGAAACTACTGTCTAAGAATACCTGCGATACAAACGGATCGCATGAATTTTTCGATTGAATGCAAAGTTGAGTGATGAAATGACAATCTGTGTGGATGAACGGTTTAGGTGCTGACGCAGGGAGATTCCTGAACGATTTTAATCACGACTTTTTTGATCCGTATTGGCTGTGTTGCCGCCTTGCAAGGGCGATGCAATTCGCCGGGATAAAATACGGCGAACATCCTTGGTGTTAGATGCAGCTTAGTTTCGTTTTCTTGCGTCGCTACAAAGGCAATATCACGCTCCTTCAGAAAATCTTGAGTAGGAATGAGGTCTTGATTCGCGGGTAAATAACCAATGATTTCTTCACCCTGCAACAGGCATTGCACATCGATATGTCGTTGATGGAATTCGGGGAATCCTGTATCCCAATATTGGGTAAGAGGATCTTGCACCAAAGCGAACATTTTTCCTTCTTCGATTTCATATCGGCCAGGTTCTTTTTCAAGATAGTCGGTAAGACGCAAGTGATCGATCGCTTTTTGGATCTCAGGAGGCAACAGGTGACTTGCTTGGTCGAGGTGAGCCAGTATCATAAAAGTGCTAGGTAATTGCGAGATAGAGACCTTGATTATGGCAGAACTTTGAATTTGACCACAGTAATTGTCGAAAACGCTGTATCAAAGCTTTCTCCTCAGAGTGGCATGCGGTAGACTTGGCTCAATAGATAGTATTTGTGGGTGAAAGTCCGCTGACCGTGTTTCCTATCAATTCAAGAACTGATTCCTATGTTGACAGCAATTATTATTGTGTTTGTTTTGACCTATGTGGCGATTGCGTTAGAGCATCCGATTAAGATCAATAAGTCAGCGTCTGCCTTGCTTGGTGCCGGTTGTCTGTGGACGATTTACGCCATGTCGTCGTCTTCTCCAGAGCTTGTTGGAAACGAGCTGGGTGAGTCGCTGATGTCGACCGCGCAGATCGTATTTTTCTTGATGGGGGCGATGGCCATCGTGGAAGTGGTCGATGCTCATAATGGTTTTGAAGTCATTACTTCTAGAATCAAAACCAGTCGATTATCTTCCTTGATGTGGCTGGTCGGATTCGTGACTTTCTTTTTGAGCGCCATTCTCGATAATCTGACTACTACTATTGTTATGATTTCTCTGATGCGCAAATTACTTGCGGACAAAGAAGATCGTATGTTGTTCGCTGGCTTAATCGTGATTGCTGCTAATGCGGGGGGCGCATGGACACCGATTGGTGATGTGACTACCACGATGTTGTGGATTGGTGGACAAATTACTGCCATCAATATTATGAAGACCGTGTTTCTGCCTAGTTTGATTAGTCTTTTGATTCCACTTTTGGTGATGACGTTTATGATAAAGGGCCGGCCGGTCGTGTTGCCAGCAGAGCGCGGAGAAGATCTCTCATTTCACGCTGCGTTTGAACGTAATACCATGTTTTGTTTGGGACTAGCGATTTTGATTTGTGTCCCACTATTCAAGACTGTTACACATTTACCCCCATTCATGGGCATACTTTTTGGCCTTGGCATCTTGTGGATGGTTGGTGACTTGTTACACAAAGAAAAAGACGAGGCACACAAAGAGCGCTTGACCTTGGTCAGCGCTTTAACCCGTATTGATATGGCCTCAATTATTTTCTTTATTGGCATTTTGTTGGCGGTTGCTGTGCTGGAACACACGCATTTGTTGGCAAATCTGGCGACGAGTTTAGAGCATGCGGTGGGGCGCCAAGATGTGATTGTGGTATTGATCGGACTAGCAAGTGCAGTCGTCGATAACGTGCCCTTGGTTGCAGCTTCAATGGGTATGTATAACTTGGCGCAATATCCCGTTGATAGCTTCTTGTGGGAATTTCTGGCCTATTGTGCTGGCACAGGTGGGTCGATTTTGATTATTGGATCTGCTTCGGGTGTGGCTGCCATGGGTTTAGAGAAAATTAGTTTTACGTGGTATTTGCGTAAAATTAGTTTGCTAGCTTTAATTGGCTATTTTTCGGGTGCAGCCGCTTACATGCTGCAATATCAAATGACACATTAAGCCTTGCATGGGGCTACTTAATCTTACTCGAATTGAGTTGAATCGGAGCGACTTTGTCCGCTCTTATTTCTTTTCCGCTGGGTCGGGAAGGAGACATGCATCAACGATCTGCAGATCATTGTCTTTGGCAAAACTTAAGACGAAGTGATATGCCAATGGCTCAATCTCACGCAGCGCTTCGTTAACTACGACTGAGCGAACACCATCAAGCAGAATAGGGCGTACATAAGGGGAGTATTGCAGGTGTGCGTTGCGCCCACCTTCTGGACGGAAACAAGACATCGCTCCACACAGGCGTTCTGCCCAATCGCTAGGGCGAAACTGTTTGCCATCACTGGTTAAACCTTGGATGAAAAACTCCCGTTTCGGTGCTGATGGATTGACTGAAGAATCTGTCATGGGGTTCGCTTGTACTGTCCAAGAATGAAGATGTTGTCGAAACCTGCTATATGCATTTTGTCTCTCACCACATGCGATGTTATTGGATTCTGTTACTGGCTTCGTAAGTGCAACAAGGTAAATCTTTCGCGCTTACTAGGTGTTCATTGGTGACGGAATCGAATCACGTATGTATTATATCTTATAGAAGACTTACAGACGTTTACTCTGGAAAAAAGTCTCTAAAAAATTTCCGTGGTGCAATCTCGTCAAGTATAGTGCAAATTTTTTCAGAGTAAAGCGGAATTGCGACGCATCGCATTTCTGTTGTTTGTCTGTGAAAGTGAACTTTTTGTAGGCTTAGAAGGTCTCTCATGAGCGAATTACGATTTTAAGTACATCGATGTAAGTAGTGTTTTTTGCAAATACATTCCAAAAAGATTAAGGGAAATAAGCATGTTGAAGAGAGTAAAAGTTTTAACAATGACAGCAGCGTTGCTAGCAGCCTTCGGTTCGAACCTCTTGCTGGGCAATGCAATTGCCGCCGATAAGACGTCAGAAGTCAGTGTTTTCTCCGACAAAGATTTGAATACAGCTGCTTGGTTGCGCGATGCAGCCCGCCTTGATAATGCGAGTTATCGTATTTTGGAATCTTTGACGACCGAAGTCGGGCCTCGTATGGCCGGTACGCCGGCCGATGCACGTGCTGTTGCGTGGGCAGAAGCAAAATTCAAAGAATTAGGATTTGATAAAGTATGGAAAGAACCTGTGACTTTTCCGAGCTGGCAGCGGGGCGAAGAGAAGGCTGAAATTGTTGCTCCTTTTCCGCAACCTCTAACCATCACTGCATTGGGTAATAGTATTGCGACACCTGCAGGTGGCTTGACGGCAGAATTGGTGCAGTTCGCAACCTTCAAGGATTTGCAGGCAGCATCTCCAGATGCAGTGAAAGGTAAGATCGTTTTCATCAACCACAAGATGCAAACAGCAGCCGATTATGGCTCGGTGCAAGCGGGGCGTACCAAAGGCGCATCGGAAGCAGCACGCAAAGGTGCGGTGGCGATCGTCATTCGCTCAGTGGGAACGGATAGCCATCGTTTTCCGCACACCGGCGTGATGAACTATGAAGACGGTGTAGAGAAAATCCCAGCGGCAGCAATGTCGAATTCGGACGCTGATATGGTTGTGCGCATGATTAAACGTGGTAAGCCTGTCAGTTTAAAGCTCAGCTTGAGTTCTGGCGCTAATGGCAGCTACACTTCTTACAACGTTATTGGTGAAATTACGGGAAGTGAGCTTCCAAATGAATATGTGCTGATGGGTGGTCACTTGGATTCTTGGGACTTGGGGACTGGCACTATCGATGATGGCGCTGGTTGTGCGATTACGATGGCTGCAGCAGAATTTATTAAGCGTCAAGGTCTGAAACCTAAGCGTAGTATTCGTGTGGTCTTGTTTGCTAATGAAGAGCAGGGATTATTCGGCGGCAAAGCCTATGCTGCTGCGAATGAAAAACAAATTTCGAAAATTCAGGCCGCAGCCGAGGCAGATTCTGGCCAAGGCCCAGTCACACAGCTGTCTTCTTTTGTTCGTCCAGAGGCATTTGCGGTGGTTAAACAGATGCAAGCCGTAATGGCACCGCTTGGTGTTGTTGCCGGTGATAATAATGCTTATCCAGGGCCAGATATGGGCAGCTTACGGTCGCTTGGTGCTGCTAGTTTTGGATTGACCTTGAAAGCCGATGATTATTTCGATCTGCATCACACGCCCGACGATACTTTCGATAAGATCGAGCCAGCTCGCATAAATCAAGCGACCGCAGCCTTTGCAGTATATGCGTGGATGTCGGCGAATTCGCCGGTCAACTTTGGTTCGGGCCAGGAGCCACTGAAGTCGAGAAAATGATCACGCTAATTAGTTAAGTGAATCGTTTCAATGTTCAGCACCACCCTCTGGGTGGTGTTTTTTTTTGTCGAAATATGGCGCGATACCAACACAGATCAGGGTTAGTGATAAGGGAACAGTTGAAATGAAGCCGAGGTACTTAAACCCTGACGCACCGGCGATGCCACCAACAAAAAAAGCGATCACTAGAGAGCTGTGTAGTCGAAGCTTATGACGATTTGCACGAATATGTGCCTCTTCGCCTTTATCCTTGTCGTAGTTCCAATAGCATAGTTTTCCTAATTCGATGCCAATGTCTGTGACTAATCCGGTGACATGAGTCGTACGAATTTCTGCGTGTGAAATCTTTGTGATCAGAGCGTTTTGTAGACCCATCATGTAACACAAGAGCATCGTCGTGAACGAAACAGTAATGAGCTCATGTTGCGAAAGTCCATGGCCGACCATGCCGAAAAAAAGCAGGAGGATCGCTTCTAGAAAGAGTACGGGAGAGTAATGCATCGCATAGGAATTCCGCTTCGCGTAGTTGATCCAGATCGCTGTCGTTGCAGAGCCAATGATGAAAGCGATCAACATGAGTATTGCAGCCACTGCTGGTATATATCGAGACAGAATTAGATCATCTGCCGCAGTCGAAATTATCCCTGTCATATGCGAAGTGTATTGCCCAACAGCGAGAAAGCCACCTGCGTTTAATGCTCCTGCGATCCAGCTTAATACCAATCCCAAATGTAGGTTTGATTCTTGGGTGCGTTTGGGAGAGGTGAGCTTAGCAATGTAATGAAGGGTCATTCTGATTTTTAACTGAGTCGAGAGAGGTGCTATTTACCTCTTCTTTTTTACACCTCAAATAGATGAAAGTCTAGTAAAGCAAAAATATCTCAGTTTTGTTACCTCAAAACATGGCTTTTTTGAAAATATTTGCTATTAAGACCACTGAAAATAACTGGTCTACATCGTTCAGTGAAAGTGGTGTGGCTTTTTTGCGAATGGTATGTTGACTTGTATCAACATACCATTCGCAAAACACCAGTGATTGAATGAAAAAAATAGCTGCTGAATCAATGGTTTAGAAAATGTTATATCAATGATCTTCTAATACCATTTTTGGAATGGTTGTAATACCAATCAAATAAAGTTAATACCACATGAATACCGCTTGACAGTTGGTATTAGCGAATCTAAAGTGAAGACTCTTCGAAAATTTATATGTTTGGCTTGCATTTGGTCTCGAAACTTGAGATGCGATGAAGTAAATATTCCTGTGGGGGGAATTTCGAAGTCGCATCGAATGCGTTTGAAGTTGGTAAGTTTGACTCTTGAGCTGGAAGTCGTTGTTTGTAGAAGTGGATTTGATCTAGTTCTACCTTTCAAAACATGAGTCGTCGTTTTTCAAAAAAAAGTGGTAACGAGCGCTGGGTAAATAGGCTGTTGTTAGTTTGCCGAGCATTGAACGTTTTTTATGGAAGTCTTGGGGGAATAAATGAAAAGTAATTTGAAGCCTAATCTGACGCCAATCGCCTCTGCTGTGACGGTGTTGATCATGACTGCAGCAATGTCTGCGCAGGCGCAAGAAGTCGATACGAAGAAAGGTTTGAAGGAAGAACCGCAACAGATTATCGTGACGGGCGTACGTGCAGCGATGCAGCAATCTTTGAATCAAAAACGTAACGCTGAAGCGCACGTTGAAGTGATTACAGCTGAAGACATCGGCAAAATGCCGGATAAAAATGTAGCTGACTCTTTGCAGCGCGTTTCTGGTGTCACAACGAGCTCCGCTTCTGGTAACGAAGGTGGTTTCGATGAAAATGACCGCGTCAGTATGCGTGGTACGAACCCTAGCTTGACACAAACTTTGATCAACGGCCACAACATGGCTGCAGGTGATTGGTTTGTATTGAATCAATCTGGTGCTGGTGTGGGCCGTTCAATTAGCTATACATTGTTGCCATCTGAGTTGGTTGGTCGCATTGAAGTGAATAAAACGTCCCAAGCTAGTTTGGTTGAAGGTGGTGTTGCGGGTTCGATTAACGTGATCACTCGTAAGCCATTGGAGTTCAAGAAGCAAGTAACTGCTGAAGCTGCTTTGGGTGTGGTTTATGCAGACTTGCCAGGTAAGTCTGATCCTCAGTTGTCCGGTTTGGTGAACTGGAAGAATGATGCGAATACTTTCGGTTTGATGATTCAAGCGTTCTCCGAAAAACGCAGTCTGCGCCGTGATGGTCAAGAGATTTTAGGTTGGTCTCAAATCTCTGCAACTAGCCCAATGGCTAAGACAAATCCGGATTTGGCTGGTGCTTACTACCCAAGTTTGATGGGTGCAGCTTTGTTTGAGCAAACACGTAAACGTACTGGTGGTTTAATTAGCGCTGAATTCAAACCAAGTAAAGAATTTGACTTGGTGGTCAGTGGCTTCAGTTCAACTCTGGATGCAGCTAACTACAATCGTAACTACATGTTGTGGGGTTCTCACTTTATCGATGGTGGTAACGGTCAAGCTCCTGAAGCTGGCTATCGTGTATCCAATATCAATGGCGTGAAGACATTGACCAGTGCAAATTTCAAACCTGTTGCTGGTACAACGTACGGTGTGTATGACCAAATTTCTCGTCCAGATGCGGGTTCTGAAGTTAATTTCTTTAGTACTGAAGCAACTTGGAAAGTTAGCCCAGACTTTAAATTAAATGGTCAGTTGGGTACATCTAAAGCGAAGGGTAAAACACCAACTCAAGACGTGGCTGAATGGAATGTCGGCGTTGGTTCCGGTGCAAGCTATAACATCAATGGCGTCGATCGTGCTGCAGATTGGAAGTTAGGTAGTACAAACTATTCCAGCGCTAAACCACAATCTTTGGGTTGGGTATTTGGCTATCAAAATACTTTGGTTAATGATTCTGAATCATGGGCAAAGTTGGATGGCGAGTATTCCTTAAATGAAGGTGTATTCACTTCCTTGAAGTTTGGTGTTCGCGGTACAGAACATAAACGTGATAGTGGTGCTGCTCTCGGTCAGGGTCCTGGTTGTAAGAAGTCTAATGGCTTGCAAGCGCCATGGGATTGGTCTCAATCTACTTGGTGCCCAGTTGGCACTGTAGCTCAAAACGATCCAGCAAAATTCCCATCGACAGTGAGCGTGTATCCATCTAACTACGGTTCTGGTTTGGGTGGTGCGTTCCCAACAGCTGTTTGGTATTACACGCCAGCTCAATTGGCTGAATTCAATAAATATTCAAACCGCGACAATGATGGCTCTCGCCTCGATTACTCCACACAGTTTGCGCTGAAAGAGAACGTTAACGCTTTCTACGTGCAAAGCAATATGGAAGGCCAAGGCTGGAGTGGTAATTTTGGTTTGCGCGTAGTTCAAACTAAAGAAACAGTAACTTCTGCTTTGACAGGCCCAGGTAAGAATCAAGCTGAATCTGCGTTCGGTACTTTCCATTTCGAAACAACTGAAAATACATACAACGACGTATTGCCAAGCTTGAACCTGCGCTTTGACGTACAAAAAGATTTGGTAGCACGTTTTGCTGCTTCCAAAACAATGACACGTCCTGATTTTGGCGCATTGGCTAGTGCAATTAGTTTGAGTCCACCATCTACTGCAACAGGTATCGGTAGCGGTAGTGGCGCGAATCCAAACTTGAAGCCAATTCGTTCCAATAACCTCGACTTCTCATTGGAATACTACTATGCACCACGCGCTCTGTTATCTGGTAGCGTGTACTACATGGATTTGACGAGCTATGTTGGTATTGGTCAAGTAACACGTAGTTACTTCACTACTAGCTCTGCAATTCCACAAGGTGCAATGGTTCCTTACGTATTGAGCGTACCAGTGAACTCCAGTGCTAAAGTGAAAGGTTTTGAGTTGGCGTGGGAACAGCCAATTATGAATAACTTTGGTTTGGCAGCGAACTACACTTACGCTGATGCAAAAGATGCCAAGGATCAGGAAGTTGTTGGTGCGTCTAAGAACACTTATAACTTGAGTGGCTACTATGAAGATGACACGTTCAATGCACGTTTGTCTTATAGCTACCGTTCAGCGTTCTATAGTGGTTTGGACCGTGAAACAGCGTTTTCTCAAGCTGCAACTGGTTCATTGTCTGCGTCGTTTGGTTACAAGATCAATGAAAACTTCGCGTTATCATTGGATGCACATAACCTCAACAATCCTAAGTTGAAATACTTTGCTTTGAACAATGACCAGCCACGTTCCATCTACCAAAGTGGTCGTCAGTACTACCTGACTCTGCGCGTGAAGATGTAATAGAAGATTTCTGTGAGTGGCGGTAGCTGCTCACAGTATCTGCGGTAGGCGTTGAAGGAGTGACGGGGCAGGGTTTGCTTCGTCACTTTTTTTTCGACGAAAAAGAGAGTTTCCCTATTTTGAGATCGATCTTTCAAAATTCTTCGATTGTCAAAATAAGGAAATTTTCTGCTGTTAGGATGTGAGTGACTAATGCATCAAGACAACAGAATTTGAAATAAAATTAAATACCACTTAAATACCTATTGACATCCACTATAGAAGCACATAAAGTGTTTCTATTGCAGAGAGCAGCCGCGAAGGCGACTAAACTGATCTCTTGATTGGCATTTTTTAGGTGGCATCGTGAAAGACTCTATACCAGTGTACTACCAATATTTCATCGGCGTGGACGGCGGCGGAACAGGAACGCGAGTTCTTGTGGTGAATGCTGAGGGGCAGGAGATTGCACGTGGTAATGCTGGGCCATCGGGATTGATGCATGGCGCTGAAGCAGCGTGGAAAGCGATTTTAAGTGCGATTACGCAAGCTTTCCAGCAAGCAAATTTGGCGCTTCCGCCCTTATCTGTCATGGCGGTTGGATGTGGTTTGGCAGGTGTCAATAACCGCCAATGGGCGAGCGAGTTTATCGCTGCCAATCCAGGTGTGGCAGGGCTAGCCGTCGAAACTGATGCTGGTACAACCTTATTGGGAGCGCATCAAGGCCAACCGGGTGCCATTATTGCTCTTGGTACTGGTAGTGTCGGTGAAGTGATGCAAGCGGATGGTAGTCGTCGAGAAGTCGGAGGTTGGGGTTTTCCATCTAGCGATGAGGCGAGTGGCGCATGGATGGGTTTGCGTGCGATTAATCATTTGCAGCACGCACTCGATGGGCGAGCTTCAATGGATGAATTTGCGCAGGCTTTATTGAATTTTTGTGGTGGAACGCGTGACGCCGTTTTTGCCTGGCTAGCACAAGCAAATCAAACCAAGTTCGCGCAATTAGCACCTTTGGTGCTTGAATTTGCTGAAAAAAGTGGCAGAGCGAAAAATATTTTATTGGAAGCTGGTATTGAAGTAGAAAAAATGGCGAATGCCCTCGATCCCTCTGGTACGATACCAGTTGCATTATGCGGTGGTCTTGCTGAAGCAATCTGGTCTTATCTACCTGAGCGTTTGTTGCAACGTGTGACTAAACCAAAAGGTGACTCCGCCCTTGGTGCCCTCATTTTGGCCAAAAGCCAATTGTTGAAATCGTAGTTCAACGCACTAGATTGAAGGAAAACAGAAATATGTTGGCTCAGCTACTTGATTTTAAGCCCGATGGAGATAGTTCAACGCCGTTGTACTTACAACTGGCGAATAAGCTGGCAAACGGTATTCATAATGGCTATTGGCAGCCAGATGAAGCCCTGCCTTCGGAACGTATGTTAGCGGAAACTTTGGATATTTCCCGAGTTACTGCGCGTAAAGCGATTGAGATGTTATGTGAGCGCGGATTACTGACTCGCAAACACGGTTCTGGTACGTACATCACGCCAAAGTTGGAGCAACCATTGTCGCGCTTGACCAACTTTAGTGAAGAGTTGCGTCAACGCGGTTTTATGCCAGGCTCGCAGTGGCTGTCACGTGATACAGGCGTGGCTTCTCCAGAAGAAATTTTGTCATTGGGCTTGTCGCCTCATTCTGTAGTATCGCGCTTAAAGCGTTTGCGTACGGCCGATAACGTGGTGATGGCAATCGAGAGTTCGACCATTCCCAATATTTATTTGCCGAATCCAAAATTGGTAACCGACAGTCTATATGGTCATTTGGAGATCAATAACGTCGCGCCGACTCGCGCTTTGCAGCATATTCGCGCTGTTAGTGCGACAGCAGAACAAGCAAAGCTAATTGGTTTGAAACAGGGTACAGCGATGCTGTTGATCACACGCGTTGGTTATCTGGCGAATGGTGCGGCGGTGGAATTAACGCATTCTTATTGCCGTAGCGATTATTACGACTTTGTAGTGGAGCTGTTTAGATGAATTCAAGTGGGCAAGCAATGCAACAAGTCAGTGGAAATATCTTAACCCCAGAGGGTTGGATTAAAGGTGAACTGCAATTCACTGACAAGATTCGTGCGATTCAAGGTGAGGCAACTCTGCCTGAGTCCAACGAAGACTGCTACATCTTGCCTGGTTTTATTGATCTCCACGTACATGGCGCTGGTGGCAAAGATACGATGGAAGGCGGTGAGGCCATTAAGGTGATCTCACGTATGCATGCACGTCACGGTACGACTAGCATGTTGGCGACGACGATGACAGCGCCGATGTCTGATCTTGAAATGGCTTTGCAAGCTTTGTCAGATGTTTGTGCGAGTAGACAGACTGGTGCTGCTCGTGTGTTGGGTGTGCATCTGGAAGGGCCATACATTAATCCAGGCAAGCTTGGGGCACAGCCTGATTTTGCCCATGCCGGGTCGCTAGACCAAGTTAAAGTCTTAAACGCGATTGCACCTATTAAGCTGATTACTCTTGCGCCAGAAGTTGAAGGTAATTTGGCCATTGTGAGTCAATTGAC
Organism: Affinundibacterium nitidum; assembly: GCF_014284155.1. Lineage (GTDB taxonomy): Bacteria > Pseudomonadota > Gammaproteobacteria > Burkholderiales > Burkholderiaceae_D > Undibacterium > Undibacterium nitidum. The sequence continues at coordinate 33,365 of NZ_JACOFZ010000009.1, read as the reverse complement.
TGCGCTCGGTATGCGCGTTCAATTAGGGCACACACTTGGCACCTACGAAGATGGTGTCGCCGCGATGGAAAATGGCGCAACCAGTTTCACTCATCTCTACAACGCGATGTCGCGTTTGGATCATCGTGCGCCCGGTATGGTGGGGGCAGCCTTGGCTCATGCGACCTATGCAGAAATTATTCCTGATCTATTACACGTCCATGCAGGCGCAATCAAAACGGCTCTGCGTGCGATTCCTAAATTGTACTGCGTCACTGACTCTACATCCGCTTCAGGCATGCCTGATGGCGAGTATATGTTGGGACGTCAAGTAGTCCATAAATGTCTGGGCGGTGTACGTCTTGCAGATGGAACTCTGGCAGGCAGTACCTTGACTATGGATCAGGCATTAAGAAATTTAGTCAAAATTGGTTTAGAACTGGACGATGCTTCAAAGCGTGTTTCTACTTACGCAGCAGATTTTTTAGGTTTATCTGATCGCGGACGTTTGCAGGCCGACGCGTATGCCGACCTGGTAGTTCTTGATCGTGACTTAAATCTGATCGCTGTTTATATAGAAGGAGAGAAAATTGACCTCAAAGATGCTTAAGGAAGCGTGTTCCTCAGGAGAATTCGTTGCTGCGCAATTGGCGCATGATGGTGAAAGATTAGCTGAGCTTGGAAAGTACTTGCGTGCTACTCCACCGTCCTCAGTTGTAACGATCGCGCGTGGAAGTTCAGATCATGCTGCAAACTATGCCGCATATTTGATTATGTCTCGTCTAGGTCATATCGTTGCTTCGCTGCCGATGTCTCTTGTCACGTTAAATAGTGCTCCCTTACACGTGCGTAATGCCTTAGCAATTGCGATTTCACAATCGGGACAAAGCCCTGACGTGGTTGAGCCGATTCGATTCTTCCGTGAAGGTGGTGCGTCGACTGTCGCTTTGGTCAATGACGCAAACTCCCCCCTCGCGAATGCAGCGCAATGGACCATGCCTTTGCATGCAGGACCTGAACTAAGCGTAGCAGCGACCAAGAGTTTTATTACTTCATTGGTTGCAGGCGCGCGCCTTGCCGGCCATTGGCAGAATGATGCTGGCTTCCTAGCTGGCATCGAAGAATTGCCGCAAGTACTAGAAGCAGCCACTAAACTCGATTGGTCCAATGCTCTCGATGTACTGGTTCCCGCGGAGCGCATCATGGTGGTTGGACGCGGTATTAGTTTTTCCGTTGCCTTGGAATCGGCATTGAAGTTCAAGGAAACTTCTGTGATTCAAGCGGAAGCATTTAGCGGTGCAGAAATCAAGCATGGCCCAATGGCCTTGATCGATGATGGCTATCCATTGTTAATTTTCGCAACACGTGGTCCAACACAGGCAGGTCTCATTGCCTTGGCAGAAGAAATGCGTGGTCGTGGTGCGAATGTGTTGTTAGCAGCGCCTGCTGACGTGAAAGAACGCAATTTGACTTTGGCAACTGCAGCCACACCAGATCTCGACCCAATCGCAGCAATACAGTCCTTTTACGTGATGGCAGCGCATTTATCAGTTGCACGTGGCTTAGATCCAGATAAACCACGTCACTTGAGTAAAGTAACAAAGACTAATTAGTGTGTCCTTTGCCTGACGGGGAAAGTGTGGGGCCGGTACTCGTCAGGCATATTTTTTGACACGTGATACTAAGACATATCTGCTGAGCTCCTCGCTTTCACACTTCCTTGTGTGAAAGCGCTACGAAACGTAGGCTCATGCACTCATGATGGATAAGTGAAATGAAGTTTCGGCGGCTCTTTTTATGTGCCTTCTCGCTAGCCTTGGTTCTGCTGTGGAATCTCGCTAGTGCCGCTGACTCATCTACTGCACGTCGCCAAAAAATAGAGTTTTGGACGATGAGTCTGAAGCCTAAATTTATTCCTTACTTTCAAAGTCTCGTTAAAGAATACGAGCGCATGCATCCGCAGGTGCAGATTGAGTGGGTTGATTTTCCTTGGGATATCCTGCAACTTAAACTAATCACGTCGATTGCCGCAGGAACGCCTCCGTCTTTGGTGAATCTCAGTGTGCCATGGGCTGAGGAGATGGCGCGCGATGGCTTGTTACAGCCAGTCGATCGCCTGATGCCGATCTCCAATCCTTATACCCAAGGTGCGCTGAACGACGTACGTTTCGCAGGCAAGCTCTACGCTTTCCCTCATTATAGTAACGTCAATGTGGTCGCCTATAATCGCCACATATTAAATGCGGCAGGTCTTACCGCGGCGCCCAAGACGATGGATGACTTGTTGGCTTATGCGCGCCAGATTTATGCGACGACTGGTAAAGCGGGATATGCGCCCGCTTTAGGTAAAATCGATGGTTTCATGATGCAAGAAGGGCTTCCCTTAATCGTCAACGGCAAGGCTGTGTTTAATTCGCCTGCGCACATGGCCTTAATTGCAAAACTGAAACAGACTTATCAAGCGAATGGTTTTTTGAAAGATAAGTTATTCGCAGAGGATAATTTTCCAGCAGTGGTCGATGCCTATCTCGGTGGACGTCTCGGTATGATGGTTTCTGCGCCCACCGCGTTGCGACGTATCCAAGCTGATTCAAAAGATATCTATGCGCAAACGGATATCTTTCCTGCGCCGATTGGCCCCACTGGTATTGCAGATGGTGGCTGGATGTTCAATTTTGCGATCCCTAAAGGTGTACCTGCTGAAAAACTGCCCGCAGTCGCTGAGTTCGCTCTGTTCTTAACTAATGATGTTAATCAATTGGCTTTCGCCAAGATCGCTAACGTCATGCCTACCACTAAGAAAGCTTTAGCGGATCCACATTTCCAGAGTTTGGGTACACAAGCGAAGCAAGGTGCTGCAGAAAAAGCACAAACAGTTGCCGCAAACTCGATGGAGTATTCTCGTAGTTTATATGTCGCTGGCATCGACGATTATGATGAATTGCGTCGCTTCTTAGTCAAAGCAGTAGAGGCAAGTGTCACTGGTAAACGCGATGCACAGACTGCCATGGATGAGGCCGTCGCAATCTGGAATAAAAAATTGGTGGGGACAAGATGATTGCTATTGTCGCCTCTTTTATACGACGTCATCAGTTGAGTGCCTATCTGTTTCTAGCCCCGGCTTTATTGCTGATTGCCTTATTCGGATTTTGGCCCGTGCTATACGGTTCGTATTTGAGTTTTACGGATTACAGCTTGGTGCGAGAGACACACTTCGTTGGCGTTGCGAATTATCGCTACATTTTTGCCAATGATATGTTTTTGACTGGCTTAAAAAATTCCATTCTGTTTCTGCTGATCGTGCCCGTGATTCAGATCTGCGCGATCAGTTTAGCGGTTCTAGTGAATCGTCAAATACCAGGGATGCGTTTCTTTCGTGCGGCATACTATGTACCAGTGGTAACCACGGTATCTGTCGTGGGTATCATGTGGGGTTTCATGTTTCATGAGCAGGGCGCGTTGAACTATGTGCTGCTTCAGCTCCATGCCATCAATGCGCCAATCGGATGGTTATCGGACGATAGTATCGCCTTGTTCGCCATTATGTTTGTTTCACTGTGGCGTGGCCTCGGATGGTATATGGTGATGTATCTTGCCGCCTTGCAATCGATCCCTTCTGAGATGCAAGAGGCGGCGGTGCTAGACGGTGCAAATGCCTGGCAGCGATTTTGGAAAATCACCGTGCCCATGTTAATGCCAACCATCATGGTATGCAGCATCATGTCGCTGTTGGCGGCACTTAAGGCTTATCAAGAAGTGGATGTGCTGACCCAAGGTGGGCCGATGAATTCAACCTTCACCGCTTTATATTACGCCTATGATCAGGGATTAAAACATTTGAAATTGCCGCGTGGTCTAGCGGCGAGTTTTGTAGTGTCCTTGGTATGTATGTCGATCGCAATTCTATGTCTGCGCTACCTGAAGCCACGTCATCGCTAGGCAAAAAACAGATCAATATTTTTAGACCATATTTTTTGATAGATACTCCTAAATACGACATGATGCAATTTAAGTTAAGACGGCAAATGCTTCAATCGCTGACACGCTATGTGCTGCTGTCTGTGATCGCACTGCTATGCATCTTTCCATTTTGGTGGACCTTGGTGGTAGCGATCTCGACCGAAGGAAATATCTTCGAGTTTCCACCAAGCTTTACGCCTCAAGCAATCAGTTTAGAAAATTTTGCTGAAGTGTTTCGGGTGATACCTATTTTCTCTTTCTATAAAAACTCATTTCTGATCACGATATCTACAGTTGTTTGGAAATTAGTATTTTGTTCTCTAGCTGCCTATCCGTTATCTCGCATGAAGTTTAGCGGAAAGAAATTAATCTTCGGATTAATTTTGGCGACTATGGTGTTACCTTCTGAGGTTAATTTTCTGGTTAACTTCATCACGATGACGCAGATGGGTTTGGTGAATACGTATACGGCCGTGATTTTGCCGAATGTGGTGAATGCGGTATCGATACTCTTGTTAAAGCAAGCCTTCGATGAAGTACCGCAAGATTTGATTGACGCCGCTCGTGTCGATGGCGCGTCTGAGTGGATTATTTTTTTAAAGATCGTCTTGCCTTTAATTACACCATGGCTGGCGACTGTGGGCATACTGTCCGCAGTGGAAGCTTGGAACGAATACATTTGGCCCTCTATTGTGTTGAGTAAGCCAGAGGATTTTCCATTGTCGGCTGGCGTGCTTTACTTGCGAGGCACTTACGGCAGCAGCACGAGGGTAATTGCTGCAGGTACGATTTTGACAGTGGCACCAATTTTGGTAGCATTTTTATTGACACAACGATTTTTTATGCGTGGCATGGATGGGGCAGTGAAATGAGTGAGCAAACACAAGCAATGACGAAAACAATTATTAGTCGGGAAGAGGCGCGCAAGATCGCAGGACAATCTATTATGATCCGCATGCCAGGGACGAGTTTAGAGCCCGAAGTTGCGCAGTATCTGCGCGATAATCACATTCGAGCAATTTGTCTGTTCCGTCAAAATATGGTGAATCAAGAGCAGTTGGCGAAATTCACCGCTGATCTACGCTCAGTGATGGGGCCAGATGCCTTGATTGGCATCGACCAGGAAGGTGGTGCAGTAGTACGTTCGACTTGGGTACCTCAGCCACCTGCAGCGATGTCCTTGGGCGCGAGCGATGATGCGGAACTGGCGCGCGAAGTTGGTGCGGCAGTAGCGCGCAGTGTGAAGTCGCTCGGTTTCAATTGGAATTTTGCACCAGTGCTGGACCTGAATAATAATGTCAATAATCCAGTGATTTCGGAGCGATCCTTCGGCGCAGAACCTGCCAAAGCTGTGCGATTGGCCAGCGCTTGGATGGAAGGTAGTTTGTCGGAAGGCGTCGCTTGTTGCGTCAAACATTTTCCTGGGCATGGTGACACTCATGTTGATTCGCATCGCGATTTGCCCGAAGTGAATAAGTCGCGTGCACAACTCGACGCACTGGAATTAGCGCCATTTCAAGCGGCAGCGAAACATGCGCCAGCGATGATGACAGCACACATCGTGTATCCACAACTAGACGCTGAGAATCCAGCAACCATGTCACCCAAGATCCTGACTGGGATATTACGTGACGAGTGGAATTATCATGGTGTCGTGATTACCGACGGTATGGATATGCATGCTATCGCTGGAAGATACGGTGTCGGTAACGCAGCAGTGCGTGCCCTCGCCGCAGGTGCCGATATGGTGATGGCTTTAGGAACCCGCGAGACCCAGCTGGAAACACTGGAGGCACTCACGGACGCTATCGAAAACGGTCAAATTCCATACGCTGAGCTGCAAAAGAAATTGGCACGAGTGGAAAAATTGGCGCAAGACTATCCTTGTCAGCAAAGTGAATACACGCAACAACAGGATACTGAAGATCGCGCGTTAATGGCACGTGCTTGGAAGCGTGGCTTGACGGCCTATCGCCAAGCACATTCACCTGCACCTGGCGGTAAGGTGCGGCTTGTGATTAGTGCAGATGTGGTCAGTGATGGAGTCTCTGAAGCAGGTATCTCTGCGGATAAAGTGGCGGCGATGCTATCGCAGATTTATGATCTTGAGACGACTACCTTCGCTGATGCAAAGACCTTCGATTGGAATCAGGTTCCTCAAGATGGACGTTTCGTTATCTTGGCTTCAACGGTCAGAATCCGTTATAACGAGCATGCTCGTCAAACCTGGAAACCTGATTTGCATTTGGTACTATGGAATCCCTTCCAGACACTCGATATCGATGCACCCGCCTTAATAACTTATGGCTTCGCGCCTCCGGCAATTGAGGCGGTCGCATCATGGTTACGTGGTGAAACTGAAGCTAACGGTCACGTGCCAGTACCGAATTTTGACCAATTGAATTGATTGGATACAGTTCAATGACACAGGTTCGACTACGTCAGATTCGTAAGCAATATGCCGATGGTACTGAAGTAATTCATGGAGTTGACCTAGATATTCACGATGGTGAATTCATGGTTTTTGTGGGACCCTCCGGTTGTGGTAAATCAACGCTGTTACGTATGATCGCAGGATTGGAAGATATTAGCGGTGGTGAACTTCATCTAGACGGAATGCTAGCAAATGACATTGCGCCAGCAAAACGTGGCTTAGCAATGGTATTTCAATCCTATGCTTTGTATCCCCATATGTCGGTTTTCGACAATATGGCGTTTAGTCTCAAGATGGCAGGGCAGAGTAAGGTAAGCATTGAAAGCGCAGTGCAGAAGGCCGCTGCCATCTTGCAGATTGAACACCTGCTTGATCGGAAACCGAAGGACCTTTCTGGCGGACAGAGACAACGCGTAGCGATTGGACGGGCCATTGTGCGGCAGCCGAAGTTGTTTTTGTTTGACGAACCTTTATCGAATCTCGACGCTAGTTTGAGAGTGCAGATGCGTATCGAGTTAAGCCGACTGCATCAAGAACTTCAAACAACAATGATCTACGTTACACACGATCAAGTTGAAGCGATGACGCTAGGACAGCGTATTGTGGTGTTTAATGGCGGACGTATAGAACAAGTTGGCAAACCGCTTGAGCTCTATGAAAAACCAGCCAATTTGTTTGTAGCTGGTTTTTTGGGCGCGCCAAAAATGAATCTCCTGCCAGTCATGGTAGAGCGGGTCGAAGGAGATGTGGTTGTTCTAAAAATTGCTAGCGGTGATTTGATTCACATCGAAACAAGCACGTTGGATTCTATCCCCCAAGTTGGGCGCAGTTATACTTTGGGATGTCGGGCTGAACATGTTTCTATGTTGGAAAGTCAAAGTAACACGGGGCTGAACGTCGTGTGTCAGTTTGTTGAACACCTCGGTGATAGTTGTATCGTGTACGCATCTCTGCAGGATGGGATGACCGTAGCAATGAAATCACAACAATTGCATCGTGTCCCCAAGAGTGGCGGTCATTTCACTTTGTCTTTCGATCGCAAACATGTACATTTATTTGATTCAGTTGGCGCAAGGATTTAAGCTTCGCTGTTCGGGCGGGTAGCAACAAAGATTGAAAAAAAGCCTCGTACATTAATGTACGAGGCTTTTTTGCAATCCTAGTTTGTGAAACTACACCGTGGTCGTTTTTTCTTGATCTTTGATTTTCAAGAAGCGACACAAAATTAGTACCGGTATCGCAGAGATCAGAACCCAAATGAAAAACTGTTGGTAGCCGAGCGCGGTTTGTACTTTGCCACTAATCATTTTTGGAATTACCAGGCCCAATTGCATAACACCAGTGGCTAGAGCGTAGTGCGCTGTTTGGTACTTACCCACCGCAACCACTTGCATCATGAAAAGAATCAATCCGACGAAGCCGAAACCATAACCAAACATTTCTAAGCTTAATGCTGCACCAACAATGCTTAAGTTATCTGGAAGAGTGGCGCTGAGGTAGAAGAATACGAGGTTTGGCAAATTCATTGCGATGATGAGCCAAGGTAATGCCCGACGTAGACCCAACCAGGCCGCGAAATACCCACCGAGGATACTGCCGCCGATGAAAGCAATGGTTCCTGCAGTGCCATAAACAACTCCAACTTGTTCATTGCTTAAACCGAGTCCACCGTTGGCGCGTAGTTCTTTTAGGAATAGGGGGCCAATGGTTTGTATTTGTCCTTCACCAGCGCGAAATAAGAGAATGAAGGCGATAGCAAGCCAGATTCCAGGTTTTGAGAAGAAATCTTTGATAACGTCTATAGAAGTGTTGAAAACACTGCTCATCGATTCTTGCTTCGCGTTTGACTGTGCATTTGGCAAGGACCAACTGTGGTAAAGCGCAATCGCGATCAACATAGCCCCCAAGAGACCGAATACGATTGCCCACGCTTGTGCAGGGGGCATACTCTTCTCTAAGTGTCCTGCGAGTATGACTAAGCCACCAAGGGATATAAATTTCGCTGCATTGTAAAACGCGCCTTGCCAGCCTGCGTAAGCAGCCTGCTGTTTGTTGCTAAGGCTAGCGATGTACAAGCCATCAGCAGCGATGTCGTGCGTCGCAGAAGCAATAGCAACCAATCCTAACAATGCAATGCTGATCGCAAAGTAGTTGGGTAGTTGCATTGAGAGAGCCACTAGGCCGAGGCTTATGCCACCGATAAGTTGAAACGCGATGACCAACAATTTCTTGCTTCTCACCGCTTCAAGGAAGGGACTCCACAAAGGTTTAAAAACCCAAGCGAAACCTATCATGCCCGTCCAATATGCGATTTCATCATTGGAGACACCTAAACTTTTATACATCAGTCCGGCAACGAGTGCGACCGCGAAATAAGGGAGGCCTTCAGCAAGATACAGAGTTGGTACCCAGCTAATGGGGGAACGTTGTTTTTCTTGTGTCATGTTGGTCGTAAAGTTGAGATCGAATGGCCTGATGGATACCTTGCGACGGCAGAAAACGGCTTTGCTGGTCACGGTAGTATCGTTCAGTTGACTGAGGAATTACCTATAAATGACAAAATACTCTGGGCGATGTTGGCGGTCAACTGGTTTTACAAAATTAATGCCACTTAAGTACCAATATACAACGTTTTTACTTTTGGTATATTTCCTAATAGCGATATTTCTATCTTGCGATCTAGAATGATTGCAAAAATCGATGCCAGTATATTTGTGTCTTGTTGTTGTTTTCGACTTAGGGCATTTACGAGACACTGGTATTGTTTAATAGTTATGTAAATTTGAGCTTGGCTTGCAGCGAAACGGCACGAAACAAAACAATTTTAGGGATATAACATGAGCGAAATACAAGCGACTTCGACACGATTGAATTCGATAGACGTTTTTCGAGGTTTGACTGTGGCAGCTATGTTGTTAGTCAATAATGCGGGTGATTGGGCACATGTTTATCCATGGTTGGAACATGCCGAATGGAATGGATGTACCCCAGCGGATTTCATATTTCCCTTCTTCCTTTTTATCGTCGGTGTGTCGCTTGAGTTCGCCATCGGGTCAAAGCTTAGTACTGTGGCCTCAGGTGATTTATGGCGATCAGCTTGCTGGCGGGCCGCAAAAATATTTGCGCTTGGCCTTGCGCTTCATGTGATCGCGATGATCTTGATTCCAGATCGTAGTTTCCGTTTGCTAGGTGTGTTGCAAAGAATTGGGATTTGTTTTTTTCTTGCTGCGACAGTACTTATCTATTTGCGCAGTACCATTGTATTGTGGGTTTTCTCCGCATTCACGCTAATAGCATATTGGTTTTTGCTTAATTCGACCGGAGGCTATCAGCCTGGCATCAATATCGTCGATCAGATCGATACCATGCTGTTGGGATCACTGGCATATCAATTTGATCCTGTCACTTTTCGAGCTCAGGAGCCAGAAGGTGTTCTGAGCAGCTTACCTGCAATGGTGAATGTTCTGCTTGGCGTAATTGCAGCACGCTTGCTACGTAACAAGTCGAAGAAGACGCTGACTCTCGTTGGCGTATCTTTAATCGGATTAGCTTATTTGTGGTCTTTTTCGATGCCTTTGAATAAGCAGTTATGGACTTCGTCATTTGTTTGCTGGACGTGCGGGTGGGGCGTTTTGTTATTGGTCTGTTTTCATTATTTGATCGATCAAAAGCAGTTACCGTCTTTGGGGCTCAGTTTTGGCGTCAACGCGATCACCGCATATGCGGCTGCTTGGGTAGTCACTTGCATCATCGCAGCAACACATGCGATGCCCTATATTTATCCTCAGTGGTTCGTTTTGGCACTCGCAAAGGCGACTAGCGAGACTTTTGCGTCCTTCTTTTTTGCTCTGTTATTTACCCTCAGCTTTGGCGCTTGGATGTATTTGCTGCGTCGTCGTGGCTGGCGGTTTTCGATTTGATATTCTGAAAAATAACACCATCATTGTTTTTTTTGCGACAAAAGCAGGTGTAAACACCCGAGTTTTACCTATACCCTGAAGAAAAGCATGCATTATGGCAATACTCTGATACGATATAGTTTCGAAGTAATGTGTTTCAGCTTTGCCAGTTTTTGAATTGATTAGATGATCTTTTCTTGAGGTATTGCATGTCAAACAAACGCATTTCCATGTCGGATATCGTGCTGGGACAGCCCCTGCAATGGGATATCTATGGCAGTGACGGCAATTTGCTATTGCGGCGTGGTTTTGTCGTGAATAGTAGTCATCAAGTTGAAGTTCTGATCGAACGTGGCCTGTATGTCGATGGCGATAAACTTGATCAATCTTCACGCGATAAGAAGATTCCCAAAGTGGTTGAGCTACCGTCGGTCCTCAGAATCATTACCGATGTACGTAGTGAATTGCGCAACTTGTCTTATAACCTTCCTGGTGAAACTGAGGCGAGGGCAAAGTTCCTCGCATTAGCAAAACAAACCGTTGTAGCGACCTTTCTCGATACTGATGTTGCGCTTGGCTGCATTTTGTTAAACCAAGAGGGAAATTATTCGGCTCGACATTGTGTTGATACTGCGGTTGTATCTATCGTCATCGGTAGAGCACTGAAGAAAAGTGAAGAGGAAATCACGATGCTGGCCGCCGCCGCGTTGACGATGAATCTCAGCATGATGCGACAACAGGAGCGATTGCAGGAAAAAAGCGATGGCTTGAGCCCTGAAGAGCAAGAACTCATTTTTCGCCATCCACAAGAAAGTGTTGACCAGCTTATTGCGGCCGGAATACGTGACGAGGGTTGGCTCAGTTGGATCTTATTTCACCATGAGAATGAAGACGGCTCTGGTTATCCTGGGAAAAAAAGAGGGCCTGAAATTCCGCAAAATGCGAAGATAATCTCAGTTGCAGATCGGTATTGCGCTCGGGTTTGTTCAAGAAGTTATCGCAAATCTTTGCTTCCTAATGCAGCGCTCAGGGATATCTTGATCGGTGGGAAGACGACGGTTGATTTAATGTTGGTGACGCTGTTTATTCGTGAACTGGGAACTTATCCGATCGGAACTTTTGTGAAGCTAGAGAATGGGGAAATCGGCGTCGTCACGAGCAAAGGGGCTACCACGACTACACCTTATGTGCACTCATTAATTGGTCCAAGGGGGGCACCTTTAACCATGCCCATTAAAAGAGATACGCAAAAACCTTTACATGCCATTAGGGAAGTTTTGCATCGGGATCAGGTACCAATTCGGTTCACAATGCGTCAACTTTGGGGTGAAATTGCAGCGCAATAATGAGATTGATTTGAGAGCTTTAACTTGCTTGGTTTAATTCCAGTGAGATGCATAGTCTAAACTTTGATGGAAAATCAAATGGATGAGAATTCAGGAAAATATTTTGATTTAGTATATGTCTATTCTGCAGAAGCTACTTTTAGTTCTGAGCTAACGACTGCGTTACGATTCTATGATCACGAAGTGGTTGGTTTCACAGATATTGACGAGTTTCGATCGGCGATTTTAATACGAGCGCCTCAAGCCGTTGTGCTTGATATTGATTCAGAGTCCGGGCAAAAAGCAAAACAAGCGATGGCGACGCGTGTGGTGACTACATTTCCTGCCATCTACGTATCATCTCGAGATGTCTTTGAAGATCGACTTGAAGCTGTGCGGGAAGGCGCTGAAGGTTATTTCATCAAGCCGATTGATGTACAAGCACTAAGCGCACGCATCAGTGAAAAGATCGCTAAAAATGCAGTGCATTCTTATCGTATTTTAGTTGTTGATGACGATGACTTTTTCCTGAGTTTTTTTGATGCCGTTTTGAGTAGCGCTGGGATGCACGTGAAGGCAATTATGGATCCCAGTCAGATCCTTGATGCTATGAAAAAATTCAAACCTGAGTTGGTATTGACTGATTTGCATATGCCACAATGCAATGGCATTGAAATGGCGAAAATCATACGTCAGAACAATCACTATTTGGATATTCCCATCGTCTTTCTTTCTTCGGAAACTGAAATGCAGAAGCAATTAGGCGCATTGGAAACGGGTGCCGATGATTTCTTGACGAAACCTATCGATCCCGAGAAATTGATCTCTTCGATTTCTAGTCGCGCTGAACGCTATCGTAACTTGCGCAAACAACGCTAGGCGAAATGATTAGGGAGTGAATAAATCACTCCCTTCGTTTTGATTAAGGATAGAAAACCGTCACGGCGTAACCTGCTGCCTTCATGGTAGTGAGTTCGAAGTGTACTTTGACGCTGCTGTCGCTATTCGCCGCAATTCCCTTCGCTACCTGTGCCTTATTCTCTAGGTATTCCTCTGGTCGGAAAATTCTTTGTAATACTGTTTTGCCGCGACTATCTTTTAATATCAATTCCACCATAGGCCATGCTTGCGTCATGGTGCTCTTATTTTGCAGTTGTAATGCAAGTGAATGAATATGCGGATCTTGATGCAGATTAAGTAACTCGGTTGAATCAACCGTAATCATATCAATTTGCGTTGGCAACATTATTTGGCAATTTAAACGTTGGCACATTTGTACAAGCCAAGGTTTAGTTTGCGGGAAATGAGCAGCAATCCCTGAACGGAAAAAATAGATGCCTTGTGCACTTGCCGTAGCCAATAAAACAGTAATGCCTAGCAGCAGCGACGCTAATTTCAGCTTGCTATAACGACGAGCTTTTTCTGCTTGAAGCATGAACTCAGGTTGTTCGTCTTCGTTCTCATTCAACTCCGGCTCAGGCTCAGGGTCTGTTGTGCTGACCGTAGGTTCTGATTGGAAAGCGGTGGCGGGTTTTGTTGAAATCGCTTCACTTTTCATCTGCGCTGTCGGCGTTTGAGAGAGCAACTGATGTAGATCTTGCTCTAGTTCTTCTTCAAGAATGGTGGCATCAGAAAATACTTGTTCGTGTTTTGAGTATTTGCTTTCGTCACCGTCGACAATCGCCGCTTGTGTTTGTAGCTCGAGTTGATTTGCTTGCGCAATTTGCTCGTTCCAAGAACGTTCGCCATCGCTTAACTCGAAATCCAGACTCGCAGTTAAGGAAGCTTGCTTGCGAATGGGTGGGGTTTCTTCGATAGGTTCCGCTGTATCTTGATGATTAGTACCAAGGTCATTTGACTCCGCTGAATCTGGCTCTTGGTCGATTGTTTCAAGTTGAGATGATGCTTGTTCTGCGAAATGCTGGTCGTCGTCGGCAGCAAATGAACTTGATTCTGGTAACTCAATTTGTGGAGAAAAAGAAGCAAGTTTTTCTTGAAATAGCGCAATATCGTCTAATTCTTGTTGAGTAGGCGGTGGCTCAATAGCCGTTTCATTCACCTCAGTTGGTGCGACTTCAACGGTTTCAGATTCCGAAAAAAGATCTTGTTCACGATGCGTATTTTCGGGCGAATTAATGTCAGGGGTGAAAGATTCTGAATATTCTGATAGTGGTGTCTCAGAACTTGAGACGTCCTCAAAATTGAGACTGTCGTCTGTTAGACTCTCCGTTGCCGACTGTTTGTCTGTTGTTACGTTTTGCTCGCCTTCAGTAGCAGCAGAAAACGCCTGTTCGTGTTTGTTTTCTTCTTTTTCTGTCGTGACATCAATTATCGACGCTGAACTATCTGAATATAAAGCGGTGGTCTGCCTTGAATTTGTCTCGTCTTGTGATGCCAAGCTACTGTCAATTGAAGTCGGTGGCTTGCGCGGTTCTTCGCCTGGTTCTAATAAATGTTCAATACCGTTAAAGGTCTGCTTACAGGCACCGCAACGGACCATGCCCGCATGTAGCTTAAGCTGGTCGTTGGCAACACGAAAGCTAGTGTAGCAATGTGGGCATTGGGTTGCGAGTGCCATGATCTATTCCTAAACGTTTAAGCGATTGCTTTATGGCCGTGCAAGGCGACCCAGCCTTCGCGCTCTTGCCAAACGCTTAGTTCAATAAATGGTGCGTATGCAGCAGCAACTTCTTCGGCTTGGCGCGCCAAAACGCCAGATAACACGAGTGCACCACCTGCCTTCACGCGACCGGATAACATAGGCGCCATTAACTTGAGTGGGCTAGACAAAATATTTGCAACTACTACGTCAAATTGATGTGTCGTTGGATATTGTTCGCTAAATGGTTCGGGCAATGCGAATTCGATTTCGCATTGATTTTTCTCGGCGTTGAAATTCGCGGACTCGATCGCTTGTGGATCGATGTCGACGCCAACAACATGTTTTGCCTCTAATTTTTTGGCGACCATGGCCAATATTCCAGAGCCACAGCCATAATCAAGTACCGTTAGGTCTTGCGGCGCATTCGCTTCTAACCATTCCATGCACAAGCGTGTTGTTGGATGACTCCCTGTACCGAAGGCAAGGCCTGGATCAAGTTCGAGTACCAGAGCATTGGTATCGGGGGCATCATGCCAGCTCGGCACAACCCAAATATTTTTGCCGATATGGATAGGTTCGAATTGTGATTGCGTCAATCGAACCCAGTCTTGTTCTTCCACTTTGCGTGTGGTGTAGCTTGGCACTGTCGTTAATTGTATGCTCGCCGCAGCATCTGCCACGATGGCTTGGTGATCTGCATCGATTTCTGCGAGGGCGACTACACGGCTACGTTCCCACGCATGTTCGCTAGGCTCCATTCCAGGCTCACCGAACAGTGGTTTTTCGGCATCTGTACCTTCGTCAGCGTCTTCGACCGATACCGACAAAGCGCCGACTTCCATCAATGCATCGGATAGATTTTCCGCATGATCGCGTGCGATTTCAATAATAATTTCTACCCAAGCCATGGTGTTCTTTCGTGTTCAAGTGTGTGACGTCATTGCTATCAGCGTCAGTTTAAATCAAAAAACGCGATTGAATATGAAATCTCAATCGCGTTATGTTCTCCGCCATAGTGCGAAGTATATGCTTCATACCAAGCGCATTACTGCGCTGGTGTACTACTTATTTTACTTATCTTTCTTCGACAGCACTGGCATATCGGCCAATTTATGCTCGAGATAATGGATGTTTGTCCCACCTTCGATGAAGCGAGCATCCACCATCAGTTCGCGATGCAAAGGGATATTCGTTTGAATTCCTTCAACCACCATTTCTGACAAAGCAATTTGCATACGACGAATCGCTTGTTCACGTGTCGAGCCATAAGAAATGACTTTACCGATCATGGAATCGTAGTTCGGTGGAACAAAGTATCCCGCGTAAGCATGCGAATCGACACGGATGCCTGGTCCACCAGGGGTGTGCCAAGTTGCGATACGACCCGGTGAAGGGGTGAACTTGAATGGATCTTCTGCATTGATACGGCATTCGATAGCATGTCCACGCAACTCGATATCTGATTGCTTAAAGCGCAGTTTCTCGCCAAAAGCAATACGGATTTGTTCTTGCACGATGTCGATTCCCGTGATCATTTCCGTAACAGGGTGTTCAACTTGAACGCGGGTATTCATTTCGATGAAGTAGAACTCGCCATTCTCATACAAGAATTCGAAAGTGCCTGCGCCGCGATAGCCGATTTTCTTACACGCATCTGCACATCGATTGCCAATTTTTTCAATCGTCTTGCGTGGGATGCCCGGCGCTGGCGCTTCCTCAATGACTTTTTGGTGACGACGTTGCATAGAGCAATCGCGCTCGCCTAACCAGACAGCGTTACCGTGTTGATCGGCCAAGATTTGGATTTCCACGTGACGTGGGTTTTCCAAGAACTTTTCCATGTAGACTTCAGGATTGCCGAACGCAGCACCGGCTTCAGTCTTAGTCATCGTCACAGCGTTCAAGAGGGCCGCTTCTGTATGCACGACACGCATACCGCGACCACCACCGCCACCGGCTGCTTTAATGATGACTGGATATCCAACTTTGCGCGCGGTTTGTACGATAACTTTAGGGTCATCTGGTAAAGCACCATCAGAACCTGGTACACAAGGAACACCTGCTTCGATCATGGCATGCTTAGCAGAGACCTTGTCACCCATGAGGCGGATGGATTCTGCACGTGGACCAATGAACACAAAGCCAGATTGTTCAACTCGTTCAGCAAAATCGGCATTTTCAGAGAGGAAGCCATAGCCTGGATGAATTGCTTGCGCGTCTGTGACTTCAGCAGCACTGATGATGGCTGGCATGCTGAGGTAACTGAGATTGGATGCAGCTGGACCGATACATACGGATTCATCTGCTAATTTGACATACTTGGCTTCACGGTCGGCTTCAGAGTGAACAACGACGGTTTTGATACCCATCTCGCGGCAAGCGCGCTGAATACGGAGAGCAATTTCGCCACGATTGGCGATCAGGATTTTTTCAAACATAATTTTTACTTTGGCAGAGGTTATAGCCTATCAGCTAAGTGGCAGAAGCATGCGCCGCATCATCAAAACAACCAGGACTATCGGCGTATATATCGTCTAGCTAGTTCTGCTTATTTCAACCAATGATGAACAAAGGCTGACCAAATTCAACTGGTTGACCATTTTCAACCAAGATTTGTTTGATGCTGCCGGAGAAATCACTTTCGATTTCATTCAATAATTTCATTGCTTCGATAATGCACAGGGTGTCACCAGAGTTAACATTTTTACCAATGTCAACAAACGGTGCGGAACCAGGCGAAGCAGCGCGGTAGAAAGTGCCGACCATTGGGGACTTAACAATGTGCCCTTCAATTGCTGGAGCCGCTGCTGGTGCAGCTGGAGCGGCCGCTGCTGCTGCAGCGACAGGTGCTGCCATCGCTTGTTGCATCTGAGGCTGCATCATGACCATTTGGCCTTGTGGTGCAGGTGCAGATTTCACGATACGAACTTTACCTTCGCCTTCGGTGACTTCCAATTCCGAAATATCGGATTCAGCAACGAGGTCGATGAGGGTCTTGAGTTTTCTTAAATCCATGTGAAATCTCCTGAAAAGAGGTGCGAAAAAGTGCGCAATTGGCGCCTTATCGGCTGTTATGGGAAAGTAAGCAATTAAAAGTTATTGTGTAAATATGAGTTAATTGCGTGAAGATGCGAGAATTTAAAGGTTTTTTAGTGCAAAGTCAATCGCCAAGCGATAGCCATCTACACCAAGCCCACAAATGACACCTTTGGCAACACTTGATAAGTAGGAATGATGACGAAAGTTCTCGCGTTGGTGAATATTCGAGATGTGTACTTCAATAAATGGGATGGCAACGCCGCTCAAAGCATCCCGCAGCGCAACACTGGTGTGTGTAAAACCGCCCGGATTAATGATGATGGCATCGATATTTTCTAGTCTCGCGGCATGAATTCGGTCGATGAGTTGACCTTCGTGGTTACTTTGATAATATTCTAAGCTGGCACCGTGTGCATTTGCCTGTTGTTGAGCTGCTGTTTCTACATCATGCAGGCTGGTAGAGCCATATACCGCCGGTTCTCTGGTCCCTAATAAATTCAAGTTGGGGCCATTAATCAAGAGGAGCTTTTGAGCCATATTGTTAGAGTATTTGCAGAAGTTAGCGGCATTTTGCCGTTAATTCGACCTGCTTGGCAAGCAAAAAAACAGGAAAAACAGATTATTTATTTCTGATTTTGACCTATTTGGTATTGAGTTTTTGAATATCTGCTTTTAACTCATCCATTTTTAGTTTGCCAAAATAACTCTTGACGATCTGACCATTGCTTGAAATGAGTACAGTGAATGGCAGTCCACCTGCTTTGTTCCCCATGGCCCCAGAGAGGGAGGTGCCTTCCATTCCTGCTGCAAATAGAGGGTAGCTAATTTGATACTTTTCAGCAAATTCAGAAATGTTGGAAGGGGAATCTATGCCAATTCCTAGTAGCTGAACGTTCTGACTTGCTAGATCTTTTTGCAAGGCAACTAATTCTGGCATTTCTTGTACACAAGGTTTGCACCAGGTTGCCCAAAAATTTACCACCAAGAATTTTGATTGCCATTGTTTCAAGGCTTGAGCCTGTCCTTTGCTATCTTTTAGGGTCAATGACATGAGTTGTTGTACTGCAGAATCGACGGGTGGCTTGGGTTCAAGCCTTTTGTTCCCTACATATGCCCCAGCAGCTGCACAGAGGATGGCAACAGTAATGCCCATCTTTAGAAAGTGTTTGTTCATTTTTATCTTTCAGTCGTATTCGGAATTGTTGTTGTTTTGCTTGCTTGTTTCGAGAAGTGCGATTACCGCATTAAAATCAGCGCGTTCGCTGCGGTCCGTGTGCTTGAGGTCATCGTAATCATGAATTAGTAAGTGCACGCCTTCATTTCTATACATGAAGCTTAAAGTCTCGAGCGGCTCGTGACGTTTGCCTTGGTGCTCGGAAACTTCAAAGTCGATACCAAGATTGAGTAAATAAATCGCCACATCTTTGCTGTTATCGGTATAGAGATGCAAATAGATATCGGAATGCTCACCGGCAGTTCCGTTCATCGCAGCACCAATCAAATAAGGATTAAAATGATTGAGCTTCTGCATCAGATCAACCGCTAAGCTGCGCAAGGCATGCAAACGCTGCGGTTGGCTATCCGCATAAAACAAGGCGTGGTATTCACGAACTTCTTGCTCGATTTGTTGATTGTCTGGCAATATATTGCCATGCATCTTTTGATTGCCCAGCAGTTGCTTTGCAGCGCGTCGTTTTGCGGTGCCGTATTCGCAACCTTCTTCAGCAATCAATTTGGCCGCTAATAATGCAATCTCGTTACGTATTTGATCAATACGATCGTTGTCAGGAAAATTAAAATTCGTCATCTTCGTATCATATCGTATTCGGTTAAACCCTGTCTGTCGGGTAGAATTGCGGCATTCTCAAATTACGTTACATGATGGCAGTTTTGTCTCGACTAATGGAGCGGCTCGAATATAAGCCAATAGTCAACATTTATTGCTGTTCAGAAAGTATTGCAAGTTTATGCACATTCACATTTTAGGTATTTGCGGTACGTTCATGGGCGGTCTTGCCGCTCTCGCCAAACAAGCAGGGCATAAGGTCACAGGCTGCGATGCCAACGTATATCCTCCCATGAGTACCCAGCTGCAGCAGCAGGGTATTGAGTTGGTTGAAGGTTTTGGCGCTGAACAATTGGCCTTATCGCCTGATTTATTTGTAATCGGTAACGTGGTTTCTCGTGGCAATCCTTTAATGGAAGAAATCCTAAACCGTGGTTTGCCTTACGTCTCCGGTCCGCAGTGGATAGGTGAACATATTCTTCGTCATAAATGGGTATTGGCTGTGGCTGGTACCCATGGTAAGACAACGACCTCTTCGATGTTGGCTTGGATCTTGGAATGCGCGGGATATGCGCCTGGTTACTTGATTGGCGGTGTCCCATTGAATTTTGGAATTTCTGCGCGTCTTCATGGCGACAAGCCTTCAGACTTTTTTGTGATTGAGGCAGACGAATACGATACGGCTTTTTTTGATAAACGCAGTAAGTTTGTGCACTACCATGCCAAGACGGCGATTCTGAATAATTTGGAATTCGACCATGCTGATATTTTTCCCGATATCTCCGCCATCGAGACTCAGTTCCATCATCTAGTGCGTACCGTGCCCGGTATCGGTCGTTTGATTGTGAATGGTGATGAAGCCAGTATGCAACGCGTATTGCAAAAAGGCTGCTGGAGTGAGAAAGAATTTTTCTCAGGGAGTGCTAGCGAACTTGCCGCTGAATGGCAATTGGTACCGCAAGACGGTGAAGACTTTGATGTGCTTTATCGTGGCGCTGTGCAAGGGCGCGTGCGCTGGCAATTGAACGGTGCACACAATCGATTGAATGCTTTGGCTGCGATCGCTGCTGCACGCCATGTTGGTGTTGAACCTGCTACTGCGATTGAAGCTTTATCGAAGTTTGAGAACGTCAAACGCCGCATGGAAGTCCGCGGCGAGGTCAATGGCATCAAGGTGATCGATGATTTTGCACATCATCCGACAGCCATCACGACCACAGTGGAAGGGTTGCGTCGAAGTGTTGGTGATGCACGAATCTTAGCGGTGCTAGAACCGCGTTCGAACACGATGAAAATGGGCGCCGTTAAACAGGCGCTACCTGTTAGCCTAGCTGCATCCGATTTGGTGTTTGCATATGGTGCCTTGAGTGGTAAAGACGCGCTCGGTTGGGACTTGGCTGAAGCATTTTCTCCGCTTGGCACCAAGGCGCGTACGTATCATGAGCTGTCTTCTTTGGTAGCCGATATTGTCAAAGTTGCGCAACGAGGCGATACAATTTTGGTGATGAGTAATGGTGGCTTTGGCGGAGTTCATCAAAAACTACTTGATGCTTTGAAGCTCCGGTTTCTTGATGTGGCGGTCGCAGAATGATTTTGTATTTGCACGGCTTTCGGTCTTCCCCTTCGTCGTTAAAAGCACGTCTCTTAACTGCGCATTTTGAGGATCTTGGACGTGGTGAGGAATTTTTATGTCCCCAATTACCTGCGTCGCCGAAGGCAGCGATTGAATTAGCGCAGAGTTTAGTCGCCGGCGTGCCAGAGAAAGAGTTGAGCATTATTGGATCTTCACTTGGAGGATTTTATGCGACTTATCTCGCTGAAAAATTAGGGTGCAAGGCTGTTCTCCTCAATCCTGCGGTCAAGCCCCCGCGTGACTTGGCGAACTATGTTGGAGTGACCACTGCTTATCATAGCGATGAGCCATTTGAATTTAAACAGGAATACATTCCCGAATTGCTTTCTTTGGTGGTGCCTTCGATTAGTTTGCCCCTGCGATACTTTTTGATTGCAGCAACCGGTGACGAGGTTTTGGATTGGCAAGAGATGGCGGGGCATTATCGTGGTGTGAAACAACGTATCATCGAAGGTAGTGATCACGGAATCAGCGAATTTGCTGATTACATAGAAGAAGTGGTGGCTTTCTGTGATGCCTGATTTGATCTCCATGAGAAGGAAGGGATATGCCGGTTGGCATCGACATGTCAATGCGGTGCAGGCAGACTTCAATATGAGCGATTGGCTAACTGATCGTAATTCATTGACTGCTCGTTTGATCGCCCGCTCACAAAGTTTTCGGGTGCAGAGGCTACGACAAGGACGAGCTCTGTGTTTGCCGGATGAGGCGGATGCCATTGCCTTGCCGCGAGTGCAGCAGGTTATTGAACGTGAAGTCGTTTTGCGTTGCGACGAAACGCCCGTGGTATATGCTCACACGGTATTACCATTAACAGCAACGGCTTCGCACTGGCCTTTGTTTGCGTCTTTGGGGAATCGTTCATTGGGAACGACTTTGTTTAGCGATCCATTGGTACAGCGTGGGCAACTCCAATATGCGCGTTTATGGCGTGAACATCGTTTGATGAAGCGAATTGCAGCGGAATATGCGCTACCTGCCGAATGCCAATTTTTGTGGGCAAGACGTTCAGTTTTTCGCCGCAAAGGCTCTCCCTTGCTCGTAACTGAAGTATTTTTACCTGAAATTTTAGGGCTACCTCAAATGAAGGTGGCTAATGATGAAAAGACAGATTAGATGAATTTATTTTTTGAAGAGTCAGGTGACTTTAAAGCTGGCAGTGTGTTGTCTCAAGCTGGAGAAGCCTATCAAGTTGAATTAGCGAGTGGTAAGCGTACTAAGGTTAAATCTAAAGACGTATTTCTGCAGTTCACAAGTCCAGATCCAGCGAGTCTGTTGGCGCAAGCCAAGGAAGTCGCGACACAACTTGATTTAGGTTTTTTGTGGGAAGTCGCAGGACAAGAAGAATTTGGTTTTGCGGAGCTTGGTGCTGAATATTTTGGAGCTACTCCACAGGCGCACGAATCGGCTGGCTTAATTTTGGCTTTGCATTCTGCGCCCATTTATTTTCAGAAAAAAGGACGTGGGCGTTATAAAGCCGCGCCAGAAGAAACACTAAAGGCCGCGCTAGCCGGTATCGAAAAGAAAAAGCAGCAAGCCCTGGTGCAAGCAGCATACGTCGAGGAGTTGAAGCAATACCGCTTGCCTGAGGCATTTAATGGCATTGGTTTGCAGCTCTTATTTAAGCCTGATAAGAACAGTATCTCCTATAAAGCCATGGTTGAAGCTTGTAATGAACTTCAAACAACGCCAGCGAAACTGATGTTGGCCTGCGGTGGCTTGAAGAATGCCAAAGACTTTCATTTGTCGAAATTCTTGCTGGAGCATTTTCCTAAGGGGGTTAGCTTTCCAAGTACTGCGTTACCGTCTTTGCCAGATAATTTGCCGATCGCTGATGTGCGAGCATTCTCGATCGATGATGTCACCACCACAGAAATCGACGACGCCTTTTCTATCACTCAGATTGACGCCGACACCGTGAAGGTTGGTATTCATATCGCTGCTCCTGCTTTGGGAATTTCACGCAACGATGCATTTGACTTGATGGCGCGTCAACGTATGTCAACGGTGTATATGCCAGGCGACAAAATCACCATGTTGCCCGATGATTTGGTCAACGTATATACATTGGGCGAAGGCCAGACTCGTCCGGCAGTGTCGCTTTATGTGACCCTGAATACGAATGATTGGCAGATGCTGAGTGCCGAGACCAAGGTTGAGGCGATCCCAATGTCGGCAAACTTGCGCCACAATGATTTGGATGCCTTAGTTACAGAAGATAACTTAGCCGCCAATGCGGGCGAATATGCGCACAAAGATGACATTGCTATTTTGTGGAAATGGGCGCAGGTTCTGGAAGCAGGGCGGATGGCTAAGCGCGAGAGTTTTGGTCTGAAACCAGAACAGAATAATCGTGTCGACTTTAATTTTTATGTTGAAGACGATGTGGTCAGTATCGTCCGTCGTAAGCGCGGCGCTCCGCTCGATAAAATCGTTGCTGAATTGATGATTCTTGCAAATAGCACTTGGGGTAAGTTGTTGGCGGATCATGGCATCCCCGGTATTTATCGAGCACAAGGGGGCGGATCCGGCGGTTGGGCTGCCAAGATGCAAGTACGCATGGTGACGCACGCCGCGCCGCATCAAGGCTTGGGTGTTGATCAGTATGCTTGGAGTACTTCGCCGCTGCGTCGTTACACTGATCTCGTAAACCAGTGGCAAATCATCGCTTGTGTACAGCACGGCGTAACGGCGGCCCTAGTCGCTCCGTTTAAACCCAAGGATGCAGATTTGTTCGCGATCGTGTCTGGTTTTGATGCTGCTTACGCTGCCTATGCCGATTTTCAAACCAATATGGAACGTTATTGGTGCTTACGTTGGTTGGGTCAAGAGCAGAAGCGTCAGGTCGACGCTGTTGTTTTAAAAGACGAAGTCTTGCGTTTAGTTGAAATTCCTTTGATCATTCGGATGGCTGGTATGCCTCAGGTGGCTCGTGGCGCCCAAGTACGATTGGAGATTTTGCGTTGGGATGAACTTGACCTCAGTGTTGAGGCTAGATTTCTTGAGGCTTTGGATACCGCAGTGGAAGAGATTGGCGATGAGCTTGAGGAGTTGGAAGAGGCCGAATCGGCTGAATCCAATAACTTGGTTGAACCACAATCTACTGAAGTTGCTGTCGTTGCTCCCGTTGAAGGGGAAGATCTGGAGCAAAACGCGAACGCTGAGCCAGTCTTGGATAACGGTGCATCAGAAGTGCAAACCTAGTTGATGCCGAGTAGTAATTGGAAAATGTTTGGATGTCGTAGTGAAAACCATACTTGATAATTTGATTCTCAGTTCTGCGATTTTTGTGTCCGTGTTGTTTCATACGGTGATTTTGCTCGTGCATTTCGTCGCGCCAAAAACGCAAGAGACTACGCCCGTCGACCCAGGACTTGAAATTATTTTGGTTAATGCTAAACACGATAAGCGTCCGAGCAGCGCGCAAGCCTTGGCGCAAGTTAATCTAGATGGTGGTGGCCTGAATGATCAGGGCCGTGCGAAATCGCCATTGCCCGATATGCGCCGCTCCGAAGATGGTGATAGCGTATTGGTGGCTCAACGTAAAATTCAAGAATTAGAGGAACGTCAAAAGCAGTTGATTGATCAAGTGCGCAATGAATCTCGGTTTAAGTCGCAACGTGTTCTCGACAAGAAACAGCTCGAAGATAACCAGCAAGCAGAGAATGGACGCGATCAAGCCGATAGCAGCAAAGCCCTAGCACGGTCCATTGCTGAAATCTCGCAAACGATAGAAGATCAAAATAAACGTCCCCGCAAAACTTTTTTGTCGCCGAGTACACAAGCCGTTGGACACGCAATCTATTACAAGGCGCTTCAAAAGAAAGTCGAAGATGTCGGTACGCTGAACTTCCCTCAGCAAAACGGCAAGAAGCTATACGGGCAGGTTATTGTCTATATTCCGATTTTTCAAGACGGTACCATCTATGAAAAAGGTGGCGGACCTAAGGTTGAGAAGTCATCTGGCATACCTGCGCTCGATGAAGCTGCATTACGTATTGTGCGAAAAGCTGCGCCCTTTGGTAACTTCCCACCGAATATGCGTTCCAAAGATAAAGATGACATTTGGATCGTGATCACGCAGTTTAAATTCACGCGTGACCAGCAGTTAGAGACCGAGATGCGAGGAGGGAAGATTCGTGACTAGCCCTCTCGACCAATATCTCGTATTTGGCAATCCTATCGCGCATAGTAAATCGCCATTGATTCATCGCATTTTTGCCGATCAGACTGCGCAGGCGCTCAATTATCAAAAGTATTTGGCACCAGTTGATGGTTTCGAGAATTCGGTTCGGCGCTTCATGGCTGAAGGTGGAAAAGGTGCGAATGTGACAGTGCCTTTTAAGCTGGAAGCGTTTGCTCTTTGTGACAGCTTGAGTCAACGTGCGAAGTGCGCCGGCGCTGTCAATACCTTGCGTTTTTTAGATGGTGTGATTGAAGGTGATAACACCGATGGTGCTGGTTTAGTGCGAGATATAGTGGTGAATGCTGGTTTTTCATTGAAAGATAAGCGCGTTCTCCTATTAGGTGCCGGCGGTGCGTCGCGCGGAGCATTGCAACCGCTATTGATGCAAAACCCCAAAGAACTTGTGATTGCTAATCGCACTTTAGCGAAAGCGCAAGAACTCGTGCAATTGGCGTCTTCGTTTGAAGTGATACATACGGTTTGTATCGCCGCAAGCTGGGAGCAAATTGTGGGGCAATTCGATTTAGTGATTAATGCAACATCGAGTAGTTTGCAGGGTGAGGCTTTGCCTATTTCTGGGACAGTGTTTGGTGAAAATTGTTTAGCTTACGACATGATGTATGACGCTCAGTTGACACCATTTTTAGCCTTTGCGAAAAAAGCAGGAGCCCAGGTGCGTGATGGGCTTGGTATGTTAATAGAGCAAGCCGCTGAAGCATTTTATTTGTGGCGCGGCGTGCGTCCTGAAACAACCAATGTGTTTAAGCAATTGCGGGAAGGTGCAATTGAATGAAAAAGAAATTATTTTTGTGGCTCATTGTTTTTCCGTTGAGCTTATTTTTGTTGGTGCAGCTGTATTTTTTAGTGCAGATAATGTGGTGGATTAACCATAATCCGAGCTCGACCAGTTTCATGCGTCAACAGGAATCAGTATTGCAGGAAAAAGATCCGAAGTTTGTGCTCAAACACAAATGGGTAAGCTATTCACGGATTTCGAATCATTTGAAGCGGGCCGTGATCGCTGCCGAAGACGATGGTTTTTCAGAGCATGATGGTGTCGATTGGGAAGCGATGCAAAAAGCCTTTGAAAAAAATAAGAAAAAAGGCAAAGTCGTCTCAGGCGGCTCTACGATAACCCAACAGTTAGCCAAGAATTTGTTTTTATCCGGTGAACGTAGTTACCTGCGTAAAGGCGAGGAGTTAATCATCACCTATATGCTGGAAATGTGCCTGGATAAGGAGCGTATTTTAGAAATTTATTTGAATGTCGTTGAATGGGGTGTCGGTGTGTTTGGGGCGGAGGCCGCTTCACAACACTACTATGGAATTAGTGCAGCGAATTTATCGGCATCACAGGCGGCACGCTTAGGGGTTATGCTACCCAAGCCTCGTTTTTACGATAAAAATCAAGGGTCTGCTTATCTGCAGAAACGTACAGATCTCATCATGCGACGCATGAACTATGCAGAATTACCGTAACAACGGGAGTAAGAAATGATAAACGTCTTTGTTTTACACAATGGCCGCTTGAGCCAAATCCATATCGAGAGCCGCGAAGACCTCGAAAATACTTTGCCTATTTGGGTTGATTTGACAGACCCAAATGAAGAAGAACGTGAGTGGGTGAAGGGGATTTATGGAGTAACGCTGCCAGGCGAAGATGAGGTAAAAGATATTGAGGCGTCGGCACGCTATTACGAAGCTGATAACGGTGACTTACATTTACGCACGGATTTCTTAATTGATGAAACCGAAACAGCACAAACGGTGACAGTTGCTTTCATCTTGGCGCGTGAAATTTTGTTTTCGGTGCACACGATTGATTTGCCAGTGTTCCGCTTGGTGCGCATGCGTGCCCGTTCTCGTCCAGGTTCAATTGCGGACTATAAAGATGTTTTGATGGATCTGTACGCGACAGATGCGGAATATTCAGCGGATGCTTTGGAAGGTGTGTATCAAAACCTGGAAGCCGTTAGCCGCGCTGTTTTGAAAAAAGAATTTTCAGATCAGGATGCTGCGGTTGCTTTGAATGCCATCGCTCAAGAAGAAGATTTAAATGGCCGTATTCGTCGCAATATGATGGATACACGACGGGCGGTCAGTTTCTTGATGCGCGGTAGATTACTCAATGCTGAGCAGTTCGAAGAGGCTCGCCAAATTTTGCGAGATATTGAGTCATTGGATGGTCATACCTCATTCCTATTTGATAAGATTAACTTCTTGATGGATGCCACCGTCGGTTTCATCAACATTAACCAGAATAAAGTCATCAAGATTTTCTCCGTGGCTTCTGTAGCTTTCTTGCCACCAACTTTGATCGCAAGTATTTATGGTATGAACTTTAATATCTTGCCAGAATTGAAGTGGGATTTGGGTTATCCCTATGCTCTGGCATTGATGTTCGCCTCTGCGATAACACCGTTGTGGTACTTCAAACGGCGAGGTTGGTTGAAATAAGTCTAAGTTTTATCTGTTAGCTTCCGGTGTAAATTTGTTAAGGAATGTCAAGTGCATGCCAAAATAAACAAATTTACTTTCAGGAAATTTTTTGCTGTTGTAAAATCAAAACAATCATATATAGATAACTTGGCATTTGTGTTGTTCCTTTTCCTGCTGGGGTCAAAGGTCGATTTCACTCAACAAATTCCCGGGTAAAAAAAGAATGAGCCAAAACGAGTCACCTTCACCAAGTCCATTGCCTATTCGCCCAGTCGGCGGTGTGCAGTCCAGTGGAATCCGCGAGGATCTGTTGCATCGTGATCCTCTGCTTGATTGTTTGGTGGAACTGACACGTATTCACGGACGCCCAAGTACTCGCGCTGCATTAACAGCGGGGTTGCCTTTACTTCCTGAAGGGTTAACACCCTCGTTGTTTGCTCGTGCAGCAGCGCACGCCGGCTTTTCAGCGAAAGTAGTTCGCCGCGAGCTACTTAAAATCGATCAAGCGCTATTCCCGGTTATCTTGCTATTGAAGAATAACGAAGCTTGCTTACTACAAGGCTGGAACGAGGAACGCACTCAAGCACAATTGTTGCTACCGGATTCAGGGCAGGGCGCTGTGAGTATGTCGAGTGAAGAACTAAGTTCGCGCTATAGCGGTATTGCAATATTCTCTCGGCCTCATTTTCGATTTGATCAGCGCACTCCGCCATTGGTGGAGGTGCCACAGAAACATTGGTTCTGGGGTGCTGTACTCGAACAAAAACCGATCTTTAAAGATATTCTTGCTGCTGCATTGCTAATTAATTTGTTTGCGATTGCAATGCCTTTGTACACCATGAACGTATATGACCGGGTAGTGCCGAACTTTGCGGTGGAAACCCTCTGGGTATTCTCTGGCGGCATTACACTTGTATTGATTCTTGATTACATTATTCGCCTTCTGCGTGGGCATTTTATCAGCTTGGTCAGTAACCGTATCGATCTCAAGTTGTCTGCCTTGATCATGGAGCGCGTACTCGGGATGCGCATGACGCAAAAGCCCGCTTCAGTGGGTGCATTCGCGTCGAATCTGCGATCGTTTGAAACCGTCCGTGATTTTATTGCGTCCGCAACCGTAACGGCGATGATTGATTTGCCGTTTGCTATTTTGTTCTTATTGGCACTGATTTGGATCGCCTGGCCATTAGTGCTATTGCCAATTATCGGTATCATTTTGGTGGTGATCTACAGCTACACGGTACAACACAAAATGCGTGAATTGTCTGAAACGACCTTTCGCGCTGCGGCATTGCGTAACTCCACTTTGGTCGAGAGTTTGACTGCATTGGAGACCATTAAGGCTCATGGTGCTGAAAGCCAAATGCAAGCGAAATGGGAGAAAACCACAGCGTTTTTGGCCAAAGTGAACTCCGAGTTGAAGTTGCTTTCAGCCTCTAGCATGAATGGCGCTTCGATGATTCAACAGTTGGTGAATGTGGCTGTAGTGATAGCCGGCGTATATTTGATTCAAGAAAAAATGATGTCAATGGGCGGCTTGATAGCGGCAACCATGTTGGCTGGTCGAGCCATGGCCCCTGTCGCTCAAGTGGTTGGTTTGATGCTGCAATTTGAAGGCGCCAAGAACTCGTTGGCATCTCTTGAAAAAATTATGGCGACGCCAACCGAACGCAGTGACGAAACTTCCTTTGTCCATCGTCCAGAAATAAAGGGACAGATTGAGTTTCGCAATGTGCACTTTAGTTATCCAGGGCGTAAGGAAGAAGCCTTGCGAGGTGTGAGCTTTAAAATTATGCCGGGTGAGCGAGTGGTCATTATTGGTCGCATTGGCTCTGGTAAATCGACTTTGGAGAAGCTGATTCTCGGGCTATATGCGCCTAGCAAAGGTGCGGTGTTGCTTGATGACGTCGACCTACGTCAACTTGATCCAGCGGACTTACGTCGAAATTTAGGTTATGTAGAACAAGATTCGATGCTGTTTTATGGCACGCTTCGCGAAAATATTACGATTCGTGCACCGTATGCCGATGATAGAGCTGTTGTGGCAGCCGCCGAATTGGCTGGATTGACTGAGTTCGTTAATAGTCACCCAGAGGGCTTCGATATGGTGATCAGTGAGCGTGGAGAATCGATCTCGGGCGGACAGCGTCAGAGTATTGCGATCGCACGTGCTGCGTTACTTGACCCGCCAGTGCTTTTGCTCGATGAGCCAACGAGTGCGATGGATTATCCATCTGAGGCGCAGTTTAAAGATCGTATTGCCAAATACGGAATGCACAAGACGATGCTGATCGTAACCCATAGACCAAGTCTGATGGATTTGGCGACGCGAATTATCGTGATCGACAGTGGTGTTGTGGTAGCGGATGGGCCGCGTGATAAAGTCATGCATGCCCTGCAAACCGGTCAGGTCGGGAAGGCTAAACTATGAAAATTGGCCGCCGATTTTTGTATTCCTTACTTGCTATGCTCGAGCGTTTGCGCTTGGCTTTAGGATTTGCGCCGGGCCAATGGCTCAAGCGATGGACTGACGAAGCTAAATTACCCGAGTCTGATTTTATGCGTGATGCGGAAAGCATCATGATTCAGCAAGAGCCGATTCAAGCGCGAGTGTTGACAAGATTTGTCCTGCTTTCGTTTTTAATTTTTGTGATTTGGGCAGGTTTGGTGCACGTCGACGAAATTACAAAAGGTGAAGGGAAAGTGATTCCTTCGCAGCAGTTGCAAGTCTATCCAAGTTTAGATGGTGGTATCGTCACTGAAATTTTGGTTAAAGAAGGCCAAGTCGTGAATGAGGGACAGGTCTTACTCCAAATTGATACGACACGTTTTGAATCTTCGGTTAAAGAAAATCGATCTCTTTATCTCTCTTTGATGGCAAAGGCCGCGCGCTTACGTGCTATAGGTGAAGGAACACCCTTTCAACCACCGGAAGAGGTAGTGAAAGAGGATCCCAAGACAGCCGAAGAGGAACAACGTTTATATGAAACGGCGACAAATGAACTAAACGCACAAGTGTCAATTGCGCGACAACAGTTGCAGCAACGTAGCCAGGAACAAGCGGAAGCCAATGCTAGACAAAAGCAAGCATCGCAGGCATATGAGTCTAGCTTAAAGGAATTGAATTTCACGAAACCTTTGCTCAGCACTGGTGCGGTCTCCGAGGTTGAAATTTTACGTCTAGAACGTGATGTCTCTCGTTTCAAAGGCGAGCGAGATGTCGCGACTGCACAGATCGCACGGACTGGTGCAGCGATCGCGGAAGCCACGCGTAAGATTCAAGAAGTTGAATTAGCTGTTCGAAATAATGCTAGCAAAGAATTGTCAGAAACGATGTCTCGTTTGAATTCGATCGTGCAAAGTAGTGCAGGTTTGGTCGATAAAGTAAAACAGTCGGCAATTCGCAGTCAAGTTCGTGGGACTGTTAAACGGTTATTGGTCAATACGGTCGGTGGCGTCGTTCAACCCGGACGAGATGTAGTGGAAGTGGTGCCTATGGATGGCAAGTTAATCTTAGAGGCTCGCGTTGCCCCCAAAGATATTGCATTTTTGGTGCCAGGGCAAAAGGCTGTCGTGAAATTCACCGCATATGATTTTTCAACTTACGGTGGTTTGGAAGCTAAGGTCGAGCATATTGGTGCTGACTCGGTTACAGATGAACGAGGTTTTACCTATTATACGGTGCGTGTTTCTACCAATAATTCCCGTCTAGCGGGCGGTCAGCCTATCATTCCTGGTATGGTTGCAGAGGTTGATATTATTACTGGTAAGAAAACCATTTTGACTTATTTGCTCAAGCCAGTGCTTAGGGCGAAACAAAACGCTTTCACTGAAAGATAGGCATGGCAGTGAAAGAGATCTCGAGTTACTTTTATTCGCGGGGGCAACGGGTGCCACAGGGCTTGGAGGAGATTGATCCGAGTATTGTGTCTATTGGCCCCGACTTTCAGTTGCATGATGCTGAGTTTTCCGGCTTAGTTTGGTTTCATTTGACCGCAGGTAGCACGATCGCAGCACAAACGGAAAAGCTCCGAGCTGGTTGGCCGAAAGCGAAGTTGGTAATGATGAGTGACTTACCAAACGATCTCGAAGCGCTAGCAGCTTTTTCTATTTTGGCTAAAGCTTATTGCAATACTCATGCCGCGCCAGAGGTCTTACGAAATGTGTCTGGCGTTGTAAGTCAGGGTGGGATTTGGATCGGTGAATCGATTATGTCTCGCCTGTTGGCGCAACAAATACCGCATGTGCAAATTGAGCAGCAAGTCAGCGCACGGTGGGATGATGTGCTAACTCTGAGAGAAAAAGAGGTCGCTATCTTGGTTGCTGATGGCATGCAAAATAGACAAATCGCTGAGCAAATGGCGATCACCGAACGTACTGTGAAAGCGCATATTGGTTCTATACTCGAAAAACTGCAATTAAAAAGTCGATTGCAGCTCGCATTATTGGTTAAAGAAAGTTAAACCATCTCCCTAGTTGTACCTTAGTACAATTGTCTTAAGGAAACACATTTGCTATTGTCAGGACGATATAAGAAACCGTCCGGAGTAAAGACATGGCAAGCACAGCAAATACAAGCAATATCATCGGTAAAGTGGTGGGTCTCAAAGGTGGAGCGATTGTTAAATCGCCGGATGGGTCGCAACATGTCTTAAAAGTCGGCGATATTGTGTATGAGAAGGACGTGATCGTGACGGCCAATGGTGGTGAGGTCGAGATTGCGTTTGATGCAGGCCATTCCTATGTAGTACGTTCTAATGAAACCGTCAGTTTAGATGCTACGGTCTTCGCTCCTGGGCAAGTCGAAGTGGCGGCAAATGCGCTTCTTCCGGCAACTTCCTCCTCGGTTGATCAAGACATTTCCAAAGCGATTATTGGTGGCAATAGCTTAGACAAGTTGTTGGAAGAAACGGCAGCGGGTTTAGGTGGTGGCGAAGGTGGTGATGGCAATGGCTTTGTGCGTTTGGATCGGATTGCGGAGAATGTGTCGCCGTTGAGCTTTGACGGTGCGGTGGTTGAGGGCGTAACACAGCCCTTGTTTGAAGCGGCGCCGCCAGTGCAGAACACGGGTGTGGAAGTGATTTCGGTGAGTGGTTCAAGCTCAAGCGAAGGCACGGCGCAAGACTTCGTGGTGAAGTTAAGTGGCACATCAACGACGCCAACGACCTTGAATTTGTCCTTGCTATCAGGCAGTGCGACAGTGGGCGTGGATACAGTGAGTCAATTAGTGTCGGTGGATGGCGGCACTACCTTCGTTCCTCTTTCTGGATCGGTTGAAGTACCTGCAGGCGTATCGAGTGTGATTGTGCGTGTTGGTACGCTCAAGGACGGTGTGATCGAAGGCAATGAGAGCTTGTCCTTGGTGGCAAGTACATCGTCGAACGCAGCGGTGGTGACAGGAACCGGTACGATTATTGATGGCGCGGTACCGATTGCTAACATCAGCGGTCCGTTGGAAGTGAATGAAGCAGCAGGAACGGTGACGTTCACGGTGAAACTGACAGAAGCGAGTCCGGCCTCGATTTCAGTCAATTACAACACGACCAATGGTAGTGCGACCTCGGGATCGGACTTTACGCCAGTGATTGGCAGTGTGGTGTTTGCTCCAGGTGAAACGGTTAAAACGATCACAGTACCGATCACCAATGACCGCGTCTATGAAGGCGGTGAAACGTTCACGGTGAATTTGACGAATCCGACCAATGTCACGATTGGTGCAGGCGCCAGCATTGTGACGATCAAAGATGATGGTACAGGTATAGATGGTACAAATGACGACCGTCCTGTAGTGTCGTCGATTGATAGCGCGACAGTCGCGGAAGGTAATGCCTTAGTCTTTACCATTAATTTGACAGGCACAAGTACAACAACGACCGCCGTCAATGTAAATGCGATTTCTGGCAGTGCGACAGTTGGTGTGGACACAGGTGCACAACAATATTCAGTGGATGGTGGCGCGACGTGGTTAAACTTGGCTGGTGCGGTCAATGTTCCAGCCGGAGCGCAAAGCTTTTTGCTGCGAGTAGCGACGATAGCTGATGGTGTTGCTGAAGGCACCGAAAGTATTACGGTATCGGCGGCCA
>NZ_JACOFZ010000008.1 GCF_014284155.1 Affinundibacterium nitidum | reverse complement strand
CCTTGTTATAGACGAACCTGCACGATCCTGCAAAACGGCGCATATCACGCTGTTGTTCGCTGCCTGGCATTAGTTCATATTTGAAGGCTTGGAGTCTCTGCATACTGTGATTATATACAGTTAATTCGCTTCTGCAACTACCGCCTTTGGAGGGCTTCGCCTTCCTAGCTATCCATCCCCGCCCTGAAGAGGCCGGGCGTTTCGCTCAATTCCGGTAAAAACCTTAAAGAATTAGAGGAAGAATTAGATCCTAATGAATTTTGTAGGATACATCGTTCGATTTTAGTAAGACTGAGCGCAATTGCTTCTGTACAGCGAGATAAGCGAGGTCGTCAGTTGTTAAACATTCGTGATTTTCAAGAAAAATTAGAGGTAAGTCGTAATCATAACCACTTATTTCAAACAATGTGAATTTTGTTTTTAAGGAAGTTTTTCACGCTGTTTTTCATTGTATTGAATAAGTTTATATATATGAATAGTAGTAGTTAATAAGCTTTAATAGTTTTGTGGATAAGCCTTGTTTACGTCGAAGTTTCAATTACTTAAGCCAAGGATAAATAGGCTGAAAGCAGCTGTATTTTTATAGAATAAAATTGGGATAAAAAAAGCTTGTTGAATAAGTTTAAGGGAAGTCCCCAAGTCCCAAACTTCTTATCCACAGGGTTATTAACAAAAAATATTTTTTACTTGTTGTTTTCACGCCGGATTATTTCGTTTTATTAATTCAAAATAGCTTTTTAATATACCTATGCTGTAAGGGGCAGCAATTTTTTCAATGAATTCTTTAAAATCGTGAAGTGCATTGTCGTTAGCGCTATCTGAAATAGTTCTTACGACTGCAAACGGTATCCCAAAGTCATGACAGACTTGCGCGATGGCTGCGCCTTCCATTTCAACTGCTAGTAGATCTGGTATTTCCAACTTTAATTGCGCGAGTATGGTGGCGTCATTGATAAATTGATCGCCACTTGCAATGAGCCCCCGATGAACTCTAGTGGTTTTACTTGAGCTAGTGAAATCATGAGCAGCTTTTTCTAATACCTCGTAAAGGTTTGCTTCAGCATGAAATCTGCTTTTGTTCCTCATAGGTATTTCAAATTTTGGAAACAGAGGACTAGCATTCATATCGTGTTGTAGCAATTGGTCTGCAATAACGACGTCACCACGTTGAATTTGTACGTCTGCACCACCTGCAACCCCGGTCAAAATCAGTTCTGATACGTCAAACCGTTCAATTAATTGTGTACTGGTAATCGCTGCTGCAACTTTACCTATACCGGAAAGGACGGCAACAATAGGTGTACCCCATAAGTTACCTTCGATAAATTCACGTTGTCCATAGTAAGACTTTCTTGAATTTAGGATGTACTCATCTAGTCCTTCTTGCTCTTCTTGCATGGCGAAGATAAGACCAATCTTTTTCGTTTTTTTTGTTTGCATGGTGTGTTTTCTTTGAAGCTTTTCGGTTTCTCTGTTTTGTATACATTGTTTATATATACGAATAGTAATAGTAGTTAACGCAGCCTCTTTTTTGTGGATAAGCTGGTTTATTGTTTTTAAATCAGAGGTTTACGAAAAGGATAATGCGCCTGAAAAGCCTTGTACAGAAAAAGAATAGTTTCTGCATAAGTTTTCACTTGTGGGTAAGCATTGCAGTTTCCCACAATAGTTCTTCAGGATATACAAAGACTTATCCACAGAGAAATAAGTGTTTATGTTCTTTTTTGATATAAAAAAATACTTCCATAAAAACATGATTTTTCTGATTGATAGAGCTCCAGATTAATGTCGGGATCGGTGTACCAATTTTTTGAAATAGATGATTCTAAGATTGGTAGGAAAGGAGGTTGTTTGTGTTTGCTACGAAAAATGACTTTTGCACCTTGATTCGCAGTGCGATTAATTTCTTCCCAAAGTTTTGTAATTTCTCCAGGAGATAAATCATCTTGAACGTCGAGTAACTGATAAGCATCGATCGTTTCAGACCCATGCGTGGTAAGAAAGTCTTGAATATCGATATGATGTAACTGCAGACGATTTATAGACTTTTTTAAGATTGAGTAGTTTTTTTCTTGGAGATGTGTGGGAAGCGGTGTTGATGTTTCGAATTGTTTTCCAAGATAGAAAGAAGTGAAGTAATTTTCTTTCGATACGAATTGCTGACAATATTGTTTAAAGCGTCGTAGGACCTCTTGATACATTGGTAAACGGTCAATGAACTTATACCAGCGCTTACCTGATGCTTTGGCTAAGGCATCGTCCATACGTAAGCGTTGTTCGTGCAAATTGCTGCTATTGCTAATGCTGACTAGATCAATACCTAAAAATTGAGCGAGTGTTTTAAAGCGATGAATAAATTGATCGCGTTTTCCTTGTCGATAAAGGTGATTTTTAAAATGGTAATAGCGTGGGCGTCCGAATAGGTCGCGTGCTTGCCAGATGGCGCTGCTTTCTTCCGATAGATGTTGTCTAATATGCCGTTGGTAGCGCTTAAGGTTATCTGGATGATTTGCTGGGCCTAAAAATTGATAGACCGCATTATGGTCTGGTAAATGTTGAATAGCTTTAGCTTTGATTTCAAGCAGAGCGAGTTGTGTTTGGTTAGTATCGACGGCATGCACAACACTTGGTTGTTTGGTCAGATAAGCGAGTGCATGGCATGCACCGCCGCAGATTGTCACGACGCTGTGACCAGGTTGTAGCTTTAAGGCTTGAAAGTCGGTTTCGGGATCTACCCATGAATGTGTGTCAACTAAATCTTCTTGGCCTACCATCCAGCGATTAAATTGGGGTAGGTAGTTCGGATAAAACAAGGCGCCACCCAACTCGTTTTGATTCATATTTGGTTTTAGCTTTAAGTTCATGTTTACTCCCGACAAATATGGAATTTGATAGCTAAGACTTTAGGCTGTCTTGGTGACTGGTTTATGACATTGAGATTCGCTGACCAGTTTGTTGTTTTTCATCTCATGATCTGTCTTAGATTAAATTGAATTAAGAGTTATTGCTTTTAACGAGAGTGTCGTGAAGGATGTTTATGAAAAGCATTTTTTCAAAATTTCTCCTTTTTTTTGGGAGCATGTAGAGAAGAAAATATGTCTATCGAATACTTCTGACAGTGATTGCTCGAATTTTCCTTTCCATTAGTCAAACTTAAGGAACCGCAAGACTCTTAGCCTGTCTATCATTAAAGATTTCTCATGGACTTCTTTACTTGTAGTAATAAGTGGCATCAGCCATACTTTGCCATCGAGGAAAATTAACAGCCTCTTTTTGAATAAATAATTGCCCAAATCAACAAACGAAAGGCACAACGGTGATGGACTTTAGTAACCCAACCAGTATTACCTTCATTATTTATATCCTCGCTATGCTAGGCATTGGTTTTGCCGCATGGCGCTTCACTAATAATTTATCTGATTACATTTTGGGCGGACGCAGTTTAGGTGCGTTCGTCACTGCGATGAGTGCAGGTGCTTCAGATATGAGTGGTTGGTTATTAATGGGCTTACCGGGCGCCCTGTACTTTTCAGGAATTTCAGAGAGTTGGATTGCGATTGGTTTGACGCTAGGTGCCTGGTTCAATTGGCATTTGGTCGCTGGTCGTTTGCGTGTGTATACGGAATTGACTAACAATGCTTTGACCTTGCCAGATTATTTTACGCATCGTTTTGAAGATACAAGTCGTTTATTGCGCGTGATTTCAGCGTTAGTGATCTTGGTCTTCTTTACGATTTATTGCGCGTCTGGGATGGTAGCGGGTGCACGTTTGTTCCAAGAGACCTTTGGTATGAGTTATGGCGTGTCATTGTGGGCGGGTGCAGCGGCGACGATTATCTATGTGTTTATCGGTGGTTTCTTAGCTGTGAGCTGGACAGATACCGTACAAGCATCATTGATGATTTTTGCTTTGTTGTTGGCGCCAATTATGGTGGTGGTACATGTCGGTGGTTTTAATGAAGCGATTCATGTGATTCAAAACATCAATCCGAAGTACACAGATCTGTTTAGTGGTACATCCTTTATTGGCATTATTTCTTTGTTGGCCTGGGGCTTGGGTTATATGGGGCAGCCACATATTTTGGCGCGTTTCATGGCAGCTGAAAATTTTGCGACGATCAAGAGTGCACGTCGTATCGGTATGACATGGATGATTCTTTGTTTGGGCGGTGCAATGGCAGTAGGTTTTTTTGGCATTGCTTATTTCGCAGCGCATCCAGATCAGGCCACTGCAGTCACAGCCAATAAAGAAACTGTATTCATTTCTTTGTCACAGATTTTGTTTAATCCTTGGATTGCAGGTATTTTGTTATCTGCCATCTTGGCGGCAGTGATGAGTACTTTGTCCTGTCAGTTGCTGGTTTGTTCATCTGCATTGACAGAAGACTTCTATAAATCTTTTTTCCGTCCAAATGCATCACAAAAAGAATTGGTATGGTTTGGTCGCTTGATGGTATTAGTGGTTGCGGTGATTGCAATTGCGATTGCATCAAATCCGAAGAGTAGTGTCTTAAACTTAGTGAGTAACGCCTGGGCGGGTTTTGGTGCAGCATTTGGTCCTGTCGTATTACTCTCATTAGTTTGGCCTAATATGAACCGCAATGGTGCTTTGGCAGGGATGTTTGTGGGTGCGCTTACTGTGCTAGTGTGGGGTGAGTTTAAATGGCTTGGTTTATACGAACTAGTTCCAGGGTTCTTCTTCGCTTGTGCGGCAATTTTTATCGGTAGTTCGATTGGCGAGCCAGCCTCTGAAAAAATGAAAGCAGGCTTTGCGACTATGCGTGAAAAAATCATGTAATCGAATTGTTATACCGAACAAAAAAGGCGATCAATCGATCGCCTTTTTTATTACATATTGGTTCGTCAAAGAGCTACTCTTTTTCAGCAACTTCTTTGAGATTTTTGAGACCTGCTTCAAAGTCAGGACCGACCATCTTATCCATAAAAGGGGCAAAATATTTCATCATTAAGTTACCCTCACTTGTACCAGTCATTGACCAAGTTACTTGAGTTAGACCATTATTATTTTCAAGAGTGAAGGCGCCCGTTGAGGGTTTTCCCATGCCTTCGAAATGCAGTTCATAAGTTATTGCTTGGTTTGGTGCGACCGCGAAAAATTTCATACCCCCGTTACCTTGGCTTGCACTTTTCCAATCCCAAATTGCACCGGCTCCGCTTTCGGGGCCGCTGTATTTCATTTCCATATTGGGATCACGTTGATTCCATACAGACCATTTCTTCCACTCTTTCGGTGCAGCGATGAGAGCGTAAATTTTATCTGGGCTGGCCTTGATATTGATGCTACGAGAAACACCGTACTGATTTGGAAAACTAAACACGAGGGCCGTTAGAATAAGAAAAATGCCGAGTAAAAGTAATAGGCTTCGTTTGAGTATCTTCATCATTGCTCCGATAAATTGTTGTTATTAAATACTTCGATTTTTGAGACATTTATTGTCGATGACAAGGCTGTTTTAGAGCAAGCGTTGAACAGCACTTTTCCATTCAGAGAGTCTTAATTTTGCTTGTTCGGAGGAGATTGCTGGATTAAAACGACAATCTTCTTGCCACAGTGCACTACATTCTTCTAGGTTACTCAAAAGACCAACACTAATTCCAGCAAGATAGGAGGCTCCTAGGGCTGTAGTTTCGGTAATTTTGGGACGTATGACAGGAATACCAAGTAGATCTGCTTGAAGCTGCAATAGCGCGTTATTAGCGCTCGCACCACCATCTACACGTAGTTCTTTCATTTGTCCCCGCTGATCATTTTGCATGGCCAATAATAGCTCTGCTGTTTGAAAGGCGATGGCCTCCACGGCTGCTCTGGCGATATGGGCTCGAGTCGTCCCGCGATGAAGCCCGAAGATCGCACCCTTAGCATTGGCATCCCAATAAGGAGCACCTAGACCGGAGAATGCAGGGACGAAGATGACGCCATCCGCATCTGGGACTTCAGCAGTTAGTTTTTCAATTTCATTGGATTGTTCAATAAAGTGCATTTGATCGCGTAGCCACTGCACAACCGCCCCACCAATAAAGACGCTTCCCTCTAATGCGAATTGTTTTGTGTGATTGATTTGTGCTGCGGAGGTGCTAATGAGTCCGTGCTGTGAGGACTGACAAGTATCACCCGTGTGTGCCAGCAAAAAACAGCCAGTACCGTAGGTGTTCTTGGCCATACCAGCGGAGAAGCAAGCTTGCCCGAAAAGAGCGGCTTGTTGATCACCAACGATGCTCCCGATGGAAATAGGGTGTCCAAATAGTGAACAAGTTCCGAATAGATGACTTGATGGGTAGACTTCAGGCAGCAATGAAGCAGGAATATCCAAGAGTGCCAGTAGTTCCTGATCCCATTGGTTGCTATGAATATTCCACAGCATGGTACGTGAAGCATTAGTGACATCGCTCACGTGTAATTTTTTTTCACTGAGTTTATAAGCAAGCCAACTATCAACGGTGCCAAAGGCGAGCTGGCCTTCTTGTGCCTGTTGTCGAGCCAGAGGTACATGATCGAGGATCCAGCGCAACTTGCTCGCTGAGAAGTAGGGATCGATTACAAGCCCTGTCTTCTCTTGAATCAGACGACTGTGTCCAGCCTCTCTAAGATTTTCACAAAAAGCTGCGGTCCGACGATCTTGCCAAACAATCGCTGGATAAATGGGTTCGCCAGTTTTTCTATTCCAAACAATACAAGTTTCACGCTGATTGGTAATCCCTAAGGCGGCGATTTGATGTGCCGTGATTCCTGATCTCTTTAAAACTATTTCAATGGTGTGAAGTTGGCTTTGCCAAATTTCTTCCGCCTGATGTTCAACCCAAGACGCCTGCGGAAAGTATTGTGGAAATTCTTGCTGTGCACTACAGACGATATTCCCAAGGCGATCAAATAGTATGCTACGTGAGCTTGAGGTACCTTGATCTAAAGCGAGTAAATAGGTCATAGCGTTTCCTATTTCTATGCGGAGGAGGTACTAAGTCTAATCTAGATTGCCAACCTGGTGAGAAAATCTCGATAAAAATTCAAGATGCGACAGGCGTCCAGAGTGGCTCTTTAGATAGATCAAGGTAGGTAAGATACAAGCGACAATCAAGTTCGTATTGATGATACTGGGGTTCGAGATGACCGCACAATTGATAGAAAGCCTTGTTGTGTTCTTTTTCTTTGAGATGCGCTAGTTCGTGCACCACAATCATACGTAAGAATTCTTCAGGTGTATTTTTAAATAGGCTAGCGATTCGAATTTCGTTTTTGGTTTTGAGTTTACTTCCTTGTACCCGCGATACATAGCTATGTGTACCGAGAGCGTTCTTAATCACGTGAAGTTTATTGTCGTAGATGACTTTGCTGATTTGATCGCCATTGCGTAAGCCAAGACTTTTGAGATCTTGTACGTATTGGTACAAGGCTTTATCGTTGCGGATATCGTGTGTGGAAGGATACTTCTTTTGCAGGTGAGAGCCAAGTCGATTGGCAGCGATTAACTGCCTAACCTGATCTTGTAAAGATTCAGGATAGGCAGTTAGATAGGTGAGTGCTGCTTTCAATATTTATTTAACTTTGAGTAGCTCAACGTCAAATACTAGATCCGAGTTCGGTGGAATCAAACCATTGCCAACACCGCTTTTACCGTAAGCCATCACAGCAGGAATAATCAAAGTGCGTTTGCCACCTTCTTTCATGCCTGCTACCCCTTGATCCCAGCCTGGAATGACTTCACGTGCACCTAATGTGAAAGTGAAAGCTTCGCGTTTTCTGGAGCTATCAAATTCTTTACCATGTTGGTCTTTTGCTTTCGGGTTACGTAACCAACCTGTGTAATGGACTGTGACTTTTTTACCAGCGACGGCTTCTTTTCCTTTGCCTACTTTTTTATCAATTTTCTCGACAGGCACATTCGGTTGTTCGTCGGCTGGACGTGGCGCTGGTGTCACAACCTCGAGTAGCTCAACATCAAAAATTAAATCGGAATTTGGTGGAATTAAACCGTTACCTACATTGCGTTCGCCGTAGGCCAATTGTGATGGAATGATTAAAGTACGTTTGCCGCCGACCTTCATGCCGACTACCCCCTGATCCCAGCCTTGAATCACGCGACGAGCACCGAGTGGGAAAGAGAAGGGGCCACGATTGACTGAGCTATCGAATGCTTTGCCATGTAAGTCTGCTGCATTTGGGTCATACAACCATCCGCTATAGTGCACCACGGCGACTTTACCCACTTGTGCTTCGTCACCAGTACCGACAACGTTATCGATAATTTTGAGACTACCTAAGACCGGTGCGGCGGTGGCGGCGATAGAGGCGCTTGTTTCGCTTTGCGGCTT
The DNA here is from genome assembly GCF_014284155.1 of Affinundibacterium nitidum. Lineage (GTDB taxonomy): Bacteria > Pseudomonadota > Gammaproteobacteria > Burkholderiales > Burkholderiaceae_D > Undibacterium > Undibacterium nitidum. The sequence goes on along the minus strand of NZ_JACOFZ010000008.1, from coordinate 133,132 downwards.
GTTGTCTTGTGCGAGGGCACCACTACTTAACGCTAATGAAGCAGCAATCATGCTGATGGCGAAAATGGAATATGGAAGTTTCATGAGAGGTCCTGAAATCGGAGATGAATAAATTTATTTTTGTTTGTTACTGGCTTGTAGTTTGGCTTCAAAAGCGACATCTAGTTTGCTGGCTTTACGTGGCGCTTGTTTGTGAACATTATTGACAAATTGCACAAAGGCGTCAATCTCAAGTGGCTCACATAAAATTTGTGGCGCGTCTGGATTTTCATTGAGCACTAAGTAGAAGTGGCCATTCGCTGTTGATACCATTGAATAGGGTGCTTGATTGCTGCGATCCTTCAATCGAAGGACAGCATTACTAGCTTTGGTTGAGCGTGCCATAGTTTATCGGTATAGTCGAAAGCTGAAAGGTGATTGGGCGAAAAATTTCTGCTTAATTCCCGCCTTGATTTATTCGGCAGTGTAGCACCGTATCTGTTATTTGCATGAGATGCGATGGTGTATCAATATTTTGCTAGGGATTGTATGGAAGTTATTCAGCATTACAAAGATGGGGCTTTATTTGTTTCCGAGAGTGGTCGTCGCCAGTCGGTGTTTAATCCAGCATTGGGTGAGGTCTGTGCCGAAGTGGTGTTGGCAAATGAGGCTGAGGTAAATGCTGTGGTAGCGTCAGCAAAAGCTGCTTGGAGTTCGTGGTCTGAAACACCAGCGCTCAAAAGAGCGCGCATCTTATTTAAGTTCAAAGAGCTGTTAGAACAAAATCAAGCAAACCTGGCTGCGCTCATTACGCGCGAACATGGCAAGATTTTGTCAGATGCGATGGGTGAGGTGACGCGTGGCTTAGAAGTCGTAGAGTTCGCTTGCGGCTTACCGCAGCTGTTGAAAACCCAATTTTCGGACAACATCGGTGGTGGTATCGATAACTGGAATTTGCGGCAGCCTCTTGGGGTATGTGCAGGAATTACGCCGTTTAATTTTCCATTTATGGTGCCGATGTGGATGGCTCCAATGGCGATAGCGACTGGAAATACCTTCATTCTCAAACCCTCAGAGCGCGACCCATCTGCATCCTTAATGATCGCTGATTTGTTCAAGCAGGCCGGTTTGCCAGATGGCGTGTTCAATGTGGTGCAAGGTGATAAGTTAGCAGTTGATGCTTTATTGGCCCATCCCGACGTCGTAGCAATTTCATTCGTTGGCTCAACGCCAATTGCCGAATATATCTATAGTGAAGGTACACGTCGAGGGAAACGGGTTCAAGCTTTAGGTGGTGCTAAAAATCATTTAGTTGTAATGCCAGATGCGGATCTCGATCAAGCAGTTGATGCATTAATGGGCGCGGCATATGGATCGGCGGGAGAGCGCTGTATGGCGATTTCTGTAGCGGTGGCAGTGGGTGAGGCCGGAGATGCTCTCGTTGAGCGCTTGGTGCCCCGTATACGCGCTTTGAAGGTGGGCAATGGAACATCAGCTGACGTCGAAATGGGACCAGTGGTGACTGCAGCGCATAAAGCAAAGATAGAGAGCTTAATCGCTGCAGGTGTTTCGGAAGGTGCACAGTTAGTCGTTGATGGACGAGGACTGTCTGTTGAGGGCCTTGAACAAGGTTACTTCTTAGGAGGCTCGCTTTTTGATCACGTCAAGGAAGGCATGCAAATTCATCGTGAAGAAATCTTCGGACCGGTACTGTGCGTAGTCAGGGTTGAAAATTTTGCTGAAGCTTTGGCCCTGATTAATCGACATGAATTTGGCAATGGTGTTTCCTTGTTCACCTCGGACGGCAATACAGCACGCGAGTTTTCGAGACGCGTACAGGTGGGCATGGTCGGCATTAATGTACCAATTCCAGTGCCTATGGCTTGGCATTCTTTTGGGGGCTGGAAGCGTTCCTTATTTGGCGATGTGCACGCGTATGGTGAGGAGGGTATCCGATTCTATACGCGTTATAAATCGGTGATGCAACGGTGGCCGGATAGCATCGCGAAAGGTGCTGAGTTCACGATGCCAGTGGCGAAATAGTATTACATCATTAGTTGAAAGAAAAATGGCGAGCCTGAGCTCGCCATTTTATTTTGCACTACACCCTCTCCAGATTAGAACTTGATGTTGGCACCTACAAATTAGTAACGAGAAATCAGGACGGAAAATTGTGGGATTGTGTTAGCTGCATTATTGTCTAGCACGGAGGTTTTGCTAAGAACCGCCGAAGTTTTTTCTGCATGAGGATTTTGGTCGAGTAACTAAACTCACTTGTCCTTGGTCTGTTTTGAGTCGTCAATGTGTCTATACCCAAAACACGAACATGATGCTAAATGAAATGAATGAGATTCTTTTGTTCGGTCGTTTCTACTTTGCTTCGTGAATTGTTTTTAAAGTAACTTTTCGGTTGTAAGGCCTCATATCTTGCTGGGTGGACTTTCTGTGCCGACAGAAGTGTTTAAATGTCTATTTGCAATATCGATCGGAATTTGTACTCAGATGCCGAATAGGATCATTCCCAAGTGGTCACTATCAATTGAGCACATCCCTTTCCTTTGTGAAAACAACAGTTCTCCTTTGGGGTTTAGGGGAATACTTGATATGCTGTTTTTTTTATGATTTGGAAACAAATTGACTGATTATTTCTTACTTGGTATTGCGGCGTTTTTGGCTGGCTTTGTTGATGCTGTTGTAGGTGGGGGTGGTTTGATTCAGTTGCCCGCGCTATTTTCTGTGTATCCCCAAGCCCACCCCGCGAGCTTGCTCGGCACCAGTAAATTCGCGGGTGTTTGGGGAACCTCGGTCGCTGCCGTGAATTACTTAAGGTCAGTGTCGATCAAGTGGAGTGTTATCCTGCCGGCAGCCTTAGCGGCCTTTCTATTATCTTTTGTCGGGGCGATGACGGTTACGCATATCTCACCGATTTATTTGAGGAAGGCGCTCCCTTTAGTTTTAGCACTTATCGCCTGTTATACATTTTGGAAAAAAGATCTCGGCTCCCACCATAAGGCGTTGCATTCTGGAAATAAGGAGCTGTTCCTGGCCATTTGTGTGGGAGCTGCGATAGGATTTTATGACGGCTTTTTTGGGCCAGGCACAGGTAGTTTTTTCATTTTTATTTTTGTCCGTGTATTCGGTTACGACTTCCTGCATGCTTCTGCGTCGGCAAAGGTCTTGAATGTTGCTTGTAACTTTGCAGCTTTGCTCTGGTTTGGGTATAGTGGAAACGTGATGTGGGTATTGGGTTTAGGGATGGCGTTTTGTGGCGTTATTGGTTCTGTTCTCGGCACCCGTACTGCCATAAAATATGGAAGTGGTTTCGTCAGAATTCTTTTTTTAGGGGTGGTTTCTGCCTTGGTATTAAAGACTGCTTACGATGCCTTTTTGCGATAGCTATGTTTCACGTGAAACAAATTTGGGGTGGTATAAGCTTTGGATCAGGCCAGTGATAAAATTTTTCGCCGGACTATAGTGGGCGATAGTGAGATTCGGGAGCGCAGTCTGCCGCTCACTAAAACTGAACAAACGGTATTAGTGTCCGTAGACGGTGAGGCAAGTTACTTGCAGCTGAGTCAGCAATTTGAAGAGCGTGAATTTGCCGAGTTTGAGATGGCAATGGTGAGCCTGCTGCAGAAGGGTTTGATTGAGCCGATGGAGGTGCCTGCGCTTAATTCGCATACGGATTTGTTGAAGGCGGATATTGCTGGATTTGAGGCTGAAGATTTTTTCTCTTCGTCTGGCGATCCTATGCACAGTGGTTCGGGCTTGGTCGTTGATACAAGAAGTAATACCATGCGCTCGGTGAATGCAAAGAAGGCCGAAACTGATGACGCCGAAGTCGATTTGTTTATTCCCTTGGCGGATGAGGATGCTGGTGGTCGTAAGAGGAAGCGCATGCAGAAGTTGGTTGAGGTATATCCTGATCCTAGCAAGCAAAAGCGTAAGAAGCGTCGCAAGCGTGCAGCCCCACCTCCGGAAAATAAATGGATTTTTCGGGCCTATTTGGCTTTGATAGGTTTAGGTTTGATAGCAGTGCTTGCGGCTGTATTGTTTGCTTAAAGCTTATGTTTCACGTGAAACAAATTAATAAATTTGTGATTGTCACTGGGCTAAACATGCGTTCTCGCAAAAAACCACTATAATCATGCTCCTGTAAGAAATCACGCAATCCCACCTAGAGTCACTCTCATGTTTTATCCTAAAGAATTCGATGTCATCGTCGTAGGCGGTGGTCATGCCGGAACGGAAGCAGCTTTGGCTTCCGCTCGTATGGGGCAGTCTACCCTGCTGCTCACTCACAATATTGAGACCTTGGGTCAGATGTCCTGCAATCCCTCTATTGGTGGGATTGGGAAGGGGCATCTGGTAAAAGAGGTTGATGCTATGGGCGGTGCGATGGCAATCGCCACCGATGAGGCTGGTATCCAGTTTCGTATTCTGAACTCGTCCAAGGGGCCAGCTGTCCGTGCTACACGTGCTCAAGCTGATCGAATTTTGTATAAGCAGGCGATTCGTAGTCGCTTGGAAAACCAAGAAAACTTGAGTATTTTTCAGCAGGCCGTCGATGATTTAATGGTGGAGGGGGATCGCGTCGTTGGTGCGGTCACCCAAGTTGGTCTGAAATTTAGAGCTCGCGCGGTAGTACTAACTGCTGGGACCTTCCTCGATGGGAAGATTCATGTGGGTCTCAATAATTATTCTGCAGGTAGAGCAGGTGATCCGCCAGCGATATCTTTGTCTCGCCGCTTAAAGGAGTTGACGTTGCCGCAAGGGCGCCTCAAGACTGGAACTCCACCTCGTATCGATGGGCGCAGCATTGATTTTTCCAAGCTCTCAGAGCAACCTGGTGACCTAGATCCTATTCCGGTGTTCTCAGTTATGGGAAATGTGGCTATGCATCCACGACAATTGCCATGTTGGATTACCCATACCAATGAGCGCACTCACGATATTATTCGTGCTGGACTCGACCGTAGTCCTATGTATACGGGCGTGATTGAGGGGGTTGGCCCGCGCTATTGCCCATCGATTGAAGACAAGATTCATCGCTTCTCTGGCAAGGAGTCGCACCAGATTTTCTTGGAGCCAGAAGGCCTGACAACCAATGAGTTCTACCCTAATGGCATCTCTACCTCCTTGCCATTTGACGTGCAATTAGAGTTGGTGCGTTCGATGGTTGGTATGGAAAACGCGTATATTTTGCGTCCAGGGTATGCGATTGAATATGACTATTTTGATCCTCGCGGACTCAAGACCTCACTCGAAACGCGAGCGATTCAAGGTTTATTTTTCGCTGGTCAAATCAATGGAACGACCGGCTACGAAGAGGCTGCAGCGCAAGGTATGTTGGCGGGTCTGAATGCGGCCTTGCAAACACAAGGCAAAGAGGCATGGGTGCCTCGTCGCGATGAAGCTTATCTCGGTGTTTTGGTTGATGATTTGGTGACCAAGGGTGTGCAAGAACCCTATCGTATGTTTACAAGTCGTGCGGAGTTCCGTCTGAGTTTGCGTGAAGATAATGCTGATATGCGTCTGACAGAAATCGGTCGTCAACTCGGTTGTGTCAGTGATCTGCAGTGGAAAATGTTCGAGGAAAAGCGTGAAGCTGTTTCACGTGAAATGGAAAGACTGAAGTCAACTTGGGTCAATCCACGTATTGTTGCAGATGCTGAAGCGGAGCGAGTGGTTGGTAAAGCACTTGAGCGTGAATACTCGTTGGCAGATTTGTTGCGTCGCCCGCAAGTCACTTACGATCATCTAATGACCCTCAATAACAAAGAGGGTGAGTCATTAACTGGTGTGCCTGTGACTGATCCTGCCGTCAAAGAGCAGGTAGAAATTCAAGTCAAATATTCTGGTTATATCGGTCGTCAAGCAAAAGAAGTTGAACGCCAAGCGCACTATGAGAACCTCAAAATGCCAGAGACGTTTGACTATTTGGAGGTGACGGGGCTGTCGATCGAAGTAAAACAGAAGCTTAACGCGCAGAGACCAGAAACCCTAGGGCAGTGCGGTCGTATCTCTGGTGTGACACCGGCAGCATTATCTTTGCTCTTGGTTCATTTGAAAAAACGAGGTTTTAAGGGTTTTGCGAATGCTGAACCAAGCACTGAGAACCAAACAAACACAACTGTAACGAGTGAAGCCGAATGAAAGGTTTTGATAAAGTAGCTTTAGGTGCGGAGTTATCTGCGGGTGTCGCAAGCCTAGGTTTGCCGATTACGGAAGAGCAAATTGAGAAGATGTTGGCCTACTTGGCGTTATTGGTAAAGTGGAATTCCGTCTACAATCTGACGTCTATCCGCGATCCGCAAGACATGATCAAGCAGCACCTATTGGATTCCCTGTCAGCGGTGCATGCATTCACCCAAGCAAAACATGTGTTAGATGTTGGTTCAGGTGGTGGCTTGCCCGGCATTATTTTGGCTATTGTTTTTCCATCGACGTCGATTTCAATGATCGATACCGTGAATAAGAAAACTGCATTCTTAACTCAAGTGAAGGCTGAGTTGAAATTAAAGAATGTCACTGTTCATACAGGTCGTGTCGAGCTCCTTAAAGTCGAGCAGAAGTTTGACGTGATTACGTCCCGTGCTTTTTCAGAGTTGAATAATTTTGTAAATTGGTCTCACCACCTGTTGCAGGAGGGGGGGCGATTTTTGGCGATGAAGGGTGTGTCACCCGATCAGGAAATTGAACGTTTGCCAGATGGTTGGGAAGTGGAAAACATCGAAGCTTTGCATGTCCCTGGGTTACACGTGGAACGTCATTTGGTCGTGATACGAAAAAGCGAGAATTGAGTTTTGAAGAGAACGATTTTTTTGTTCCACTTGATTTTGTAGATAGCTAAGAAGAGTCGGTTACACGTGAAACGGTGAAGTCTCGACCGAGTTGAGATCGAGCAGCATCGGTCTTAAAAAGCGTTACGAAAAATAAGTAATTATTTGTATAGAAATTTAATCTAGTTAATTTAGTTTGCTTTAATTACACATAAAGAAACCATGGCTAAAATATTTTGCGTTGCCAATCAAAAAGGTGGTGTAGGGAAAACCACAACAACCGTGAATCTAGCTGCCGGCTTGGCTAAGCTAGATCAACGGGTTCTGCTGGTTGATCTTGACCCTCAAGGTAATGCAACGATGGGGGCAGGGATCAATAAGTCGAAATTGCAAGCCTCCGTTTATCAAGTCTTGTTGGGCATGTCCGATGTCAAAACAGCGGTGGTTCGCTCGGAGGCGGGTGGCTTTGATGTGCTTCCAGCCAACCGTGAATTGGCTGGCGCTGAAGTTGAAATGGTTGAGCTTGAGAATCGAGATAAGCGCCTACGTGTGGCCTTAGACGAAGTGGGCACTGACTATGACTTCATTTTGATCGACTGCCCACCTGCATTGTCTATGCTCACCCTCAACGGATTGTGTGCGGCAAATGGTGTGGTGATTCCTATGCAGTGCGAATACTACGCTCTAGAAGGCTTGTCTGACTTGGCAAATACCATTAAGAAAGTGGCTGCCAATCTGAATCCTGATTTGAAAATCGTTGGACTTCTGCGCGTGATGTTTGATCCGCGTATGACCTTATCACAACAGGTTTCAGATCAGCTCGAACAGCATTTCGGTGACAAAGTGTTTAAGACTTTGATCCCGCGAAACGTGCGTTTGGCCGAAGCGCCATCCTATGGCATTCCAGGTGTCGTATTTGACCCATCATCTAAAGGCGCGCAAGCCTACATCGCGTTTGGTGCCGAGATGGTTGAAAGAATTAAATCCTTAGATAAGAAGTAAGCAGAAATATGGCAATCAAAAAACAAAAAGGCCTCGGCCGTGGTTTAGACGCGTTATTGGGTGGTGCTGATGATTTTGCAGATGCGGTTCCGACCGTCGCTGGTGCGCCGACAACCTTACAGGTCACGCAAATGCAGGCAGGTAAATATCAACCTCGTACCCGTATGGATGAGGGAGCGCTCGCTGAGCTGGCGGCCTCGATCAAGGCACAGGGCTTGATGCAGCCTATCTTGGTGCGTCCAATCGGTCAGGCTAATGGGCAGACCCAGTATGAAATCATTGCCGGTGAGCGACGCTACCGTGCGTCCCAGATGGCAGGTTTGACGGAAGTGCCCGTTCTGGTCAAGGATGTTGATGATCAAGCTGCGGCGGCAATGGCCTTGATTGAAAACATTCAACGTGAAGATCTCAATCCTTTAGAGGAAGCCCAAGGTATTCATCGTTTGATTACCGATTTCTCGTTTACGCATGAACAAGCGGCTCAGTCAGTAGGTCGTTCACGTAGTGCTGTATCGAACTTGCTGCGTTTGTTAAATTTGGCGCGCCCTGTGCAGACGATGTTAATGGCTGGCGATATTGATATGGGCCATGCCCGTGCCTTGTTAGCGGTCGATGCCGCTACCCAGATTCAATTGGCAAACCAAGTTGTAGCAAAGCGTTTATCTGTACGTGACACAGAAAAATTGGTCACAAAGACAACAACGGAACTGGCAACGCCTGCAAAACAACGTGACAAGGCAGAAAAATCACGTGACATTACGCGCCTCGAAGAAGAATTGTCTGATTTGTTGGCAACGCAAGTTGCCCTAAAATTGGGCAGCAAAGGTCGCGGCCAAATGATTATCGATTTTGCCGACCTTGACTCTTTGGATGGCATCATTTTGAAGATTCGCGGCCAATAAACGCGAACCTCAATAACAAGGCAAAGTAGCAAGTTTTTCTGATTTTTCTTAAAAATCAGAAAGATAAAGCGAAGACAATTAGGAAAAAGATTTGCAAAGCAAAATATGTTGCGTTGCATCAAACGTTTGACGCTGCATGTAACAAACACGTATAATTCCGTGGTTTTATGAAACGCGGGTTCGCTCGCGCTTAAAAATAGTGCGTCTCAGGGAACAAGAGGCGCGCAAAGTAGTCCGCAAAGCCCTAAAAGGGTGCTGCCAATAAAAATAATAAAACGAGAAGTACGACCGAAATATCCGATGAAATGGGGAGTGGCATGGCGCGAATAATCCTGTTGCAATTTGCAGCAGCTGTGATCGTCGCGCTGGTGGCAAGTGTAGTGTCTGGCCTTCCTGCAGGATTATCAGCCTTACTTGGTGGACTATGTTGCGCCATACCGAACGCATTTTTCGCCCTGCGCTTACTCAGTAGCGCGCGAAAGCCTGGCGGCAGTCCGATGAACTTTTTTGTCGGCGAATTTATAAAGATTGCATTGACGATTGCACTGTTAGGAGCGGTCGTTATGTTTTACCCCGGTTTGAATTGGCTGGCGTTTATCGCTGCATTCATCGTGGTACTCAAAAGTTATTTAATTCTACTCTTTAGGCATTGATTATGAGCGCAACTGAGCACGCCCCAACCCCGTCGGAATATATCCAACATCACCTGGGTCATTTGGCTAATTCACATGACCAACAAACAGCTTTGGTTGATATGTCCTATATCAACTACGACACCATCATCTGGTCCGTCGTTTGCGGTTTACTCGCTATCATTTTGATGTTCTTGGCTTCTCGCAAAGCAACGTCCGGGGTGCCTGGTCGTTTTCAATGCGCAGTTGAGATGGTTGTAGAAATGGTCAATGATCAAGCGAAGAGCATTGTTCACGGTAACGTATCTTTCATCGCACCAATGGCTTTGACAGTATTCGTGTGGGTCTCTTTAATGAACTCCATGGACTTCTTGCCAGTCGATTTGTTCTCAGTATGGTTGTTCCCATTGTTGGGAATTAACCCCGAAATTCATCACCGTGTCGTTCCAACGGCTGACTTGAACGGCACTTTGGGTATCGCAGTTGGTGTGTTCGCTTTGATGATTTACTACTCCTTCAAAATCAAAGGTTTTGGCGGTTTCATTAAAGAACTGTGCACAGCACCGTTTGGTCCATGGATGTTGCCATTCAATATTATGTTGAACGTGGTTGAATTTGCTGCCAAGACTTTCTCTCTCGGTATGCGACTGTTCGGTAACATGTTTGCGGGTGAGTTGTTGTTCTTGTTGATCGCATTGCTCGGCGCATACAGCCACTTCGGCGGTATTGGTCAAGTGATTGCCGGTTCGATTTGGGCGATCTTCCACATTTTGATCGTGTTCTTGCAAGCGTTTATTTTCATGATGTTGACTTTGGTATACATGGGTCAATCTCACGATGCACACTAATTCGAATGGTCGCAGCGAGTCAAAACAAACTGCGACAATTCAAGTGAAGTAATCAGTTTTAGTATTGGTTTTAGTTTTTCGTTTTTTGGTTTTGGTATTTTAATTTTTTAACTTTTAGGAGTTTTCTCATGACTAACGTCGCATTTGTAGCTTTGGCTTGTGGTTTGATCATCGGTTTGGGCGCTTTGGGTGCATGTATCGGTATCGCTATGATGGGTGGTAAATATTTGGAAGCGTCTGCTCGTCAACCAGAATTGATGGACAAATTGCAAGGCAAAATGTTGTTGTTGGCTGGTTTGATCGACGCTGCGTTCATTATCGGTGTTGGTATCGCTATGTTCTTCGCAACAGCTAACCCATTCAAAGGTTAATTGAATTTCCTTTTTCTACCGTGGTGTTGGTCGAAGCGGTCAACACCCGCGGAACGATAATTCAGACAAGGAAACGACATGAATCTTAATCAAACAATGTGGTACCAAGCGGTAGTATTTTTTGTACTCGCTTGGTTTACCATGAAATTCGTATGGCCACCGTTGATCGGCGCCATCGATGATCGCAGAAAGAAAATCGCTGACGGTTTGTCCGCTGCTGATCAAGGCCAAGCTGCTATGAAAGAAGCTGAGAAAAAAGTTCAGCTTGAATTGGCAGGGGCTCGCGAAGAAGGCTTGAAACAAGTTGCAAACGCTGAGAAGCGTGGTCAATTGATCGTTGAAGAAGCTAAGAATGCTGCTAACGCAGAAGCCGCACGCATCATCGCTGCAGCTCAAGCAGAAGCCGCAAATCAAGTCACAAAAGCACGCGAAGAATTGCGCGACCAAGTAGCTGCCTTGGCAGTGAAAGGCGCAGAGCAAATTTTGAAGCGTGAGGTGAATGCAGCTGCTCACGCAGATTTGCTCAACCAATTGAAGACTGAGCTGTAATCATGGCTGAACTCGCAACGATCGCTCGTCCATACGCAGAAGCGTTGTATCGCGTTGCTAAGTCTGGCAACCTGTCCGCCTGGTCGGAACTGGTTGCTGAGATGGCGCAAGCCGCGGCGCATCCCGATGTAGTAGCTCTTGCACACAACCCCAAAGTCTCCGCAGGTCAAACTGCTGAGGCTTTCTTGTCCGTGTTGAAGTCTCCTGTAACTGCTGAAGCGAAAAACTTCATCAATACTTTGACTGAATATGACCGTTTAACTTTGTTGCCAGAAATCGCGGCGCAATTTCATGATCTGCAAAATGCCGACACCGGTTCTGCAGATGCAGAAATTGTCAGCGCGTTTGAAATGACTGACGCACAAGTTAAAGAATTGGCGGCAACACTGGAAAAGAAATTTGGTCGCAAATTGCACCCAACCGTAACAGTGGATTCTTCACTGATCGGTGGTGTGCGTATCGTGGTTGGTGATCAAGTGCTGGATACTTCGGTTCGTGCCAAGCTGCAACAGATGCACAACGCTTTAACTGCTTAAGCTTTGCTTAATGCTGTTTAAGTACTGAAACAATTTTAGGAGTTAGTATGCAACTCAACCCATCAGAAATCAGCGAGTTGATCAAGAGCCGTATTCAAGGCCTTGGTGACAGCGCTGAGATTCGTAATCAAGGTACGGTTATCTCCGTTACCGACGGCATCTGCCGCATCCACGGTTTGTCCGATGCGATGCAAGGCGAGATGTTGGAATTCCCAGGCAATACATTTGGTCTGGCCTTGAACTTGGAACGTGATTCCGTTGGTGCCGTTATTCTCGGTGACTACGAACACATTTCCGAAGGCGATACAGTTAAATGTACAGGTCGTATTTTGGAAGTACCTATCGGCCCAGAATTGCGCGGCCGTGTTGTTAACGCATTGGGTCAACCAATCGACGGCAAAGGTCCTATCAATGCAAAATTGACTGCGCCAATCGAAAAAATCGCTCCTGGCGTTATTGCTCGTCAATCCGTTTCTCAACCATTGCAAACTGGCTTGAAGTCTATCGACTCCATGGTTCCAGTTGGTCGTGGTCAACGTGAATTGATCATTGGCGATCGTCAAACTGGTAAAACAGCGGTAGCGATCGATGCGATCATCAATCAAAAAGGTCAAGGCGTTACATGTATCTATGTAGCGATTGGTCAAAAAGCTTCTTCCGTTAAAAACGTTGTGCGTTCTTTGGAAGCACACGGCGCAATGGAATACACCATCGTTGTCGCAGCGACTGCATCTGAATCTGCAGCGATGCAATACGTATCCGCATACTCCGGTTGCGCGATGGGTGAATACTTCCGTGACCGCGGCGAAGATGCATTGATCGTTTATGATGACTTGTCGAAACAAGCGGTTGCATACCGTCAAGTTTCCTTGTTGTTGCGCCGTCCACCAGGCCGTGAAGCGTATCCAGGTGACGTGTTCTACTTGCACTCCCGTTTGTTGGAACGTGCAGCACGTGTTAACCCAGACTACGTTGAAGCATTCACTAAAGGTGAAGTTAAAGGTAAGACAGGTTCCTTGACAGCATTGCCTATCATTGAAACTCAAGCAGGTGACGTTTCCGCTTTCGTTCCAACTAACGTAATTTCGATTACTGACGGTCAGATCTTCTTGGAAACTTCATTGTTCAACTCTGGTATTCGTCCAGCGATTAACGCGGGTATTTCCGTGTCTCGCGTTGGTGGTGCAGCTCAGACTAAAGTTATCAAAAACTTGTCCGGCGGTATCCGTACTGACTTGGCGCAATATCGTGAATTGGCAGCGTTTGCGCAGTTCGCATCTGATTTGGATGAAGCAACACGTAAGCAGTTGGATCGTGGTGCGCGCGTTACTGAATTGTTGAAACAAGCTCAGTACGCACCATTGTCTATCTCTTTGATGGCGTCCAGTCTGTTTGCTGTGAACAAAGGCTTCTTGGATGATGTACCAGTGAAGAAAGTATTGTCTTTCGAATCTGGCATGCATAACCACTTGAAGACTAACCAAGCAGCGTTGTTGCAAAAGATCGAAGAAACCAAGCAACTGGACAAAGATGGCGAAGCTGCCATGGCTGCCGCAATTGCTGATTTCAAAAAATCCGGCGCATTTTAATTTACCGTAGCTAGAAGGAGTCAATACTCATGGCTGCAGGTAAAGAGATACGTGGCAAGATCAAAAGCGTAGAGAATACGAAGAAGATCACTAAGGCGATGGAAATGGTTGCCGCTTCTAAAATGCGCAAAGCGCAGGACAGAATGCGTGCTGCTCGCCCATACAGTGAGAAGATTCGCAATATCACCGCTAACTTGTCACAGGCCAACCCAGAGTACACGCATCCTTTCATGGTTCAGCAAGATCAAGCTAAGAAAATTGGCTTGATCGTTGTAACAACTGATAAGGGTTTGTGCGGTGGCTTGAATACCAACGTTTTGCGTTTGGTCACCAACAAAATGCGTGAACTCGAAGGTAAGGGTTCAAAAATTGAAGCGGTCGCGATTGGTAACAAGGGTCTCGGCTTCCTGAATCGTGTAGGTGCAAAAGTTGTTTCGCATGCGATCCAACTCGGCGATACGCCGCACCTCGATAAATTGATTGGTCCAGTAAAGTTGTTGCTGGATGCGTATCAGGAAGGCAAGCTCGACGCGGTTTATTTGAGCTACACCAAATTCATTAACACCATGAAGCAAGAGCCAGTGTTAGAGCAATTATTGCCTCTGACAGCGGACAAGCTGGAAACAAATGCAGCATCCCATTCTTGGGACTACATTTACGAACCAGACGCAGCGACGGTGATCGATGAATTGTTGGTGCGTTATGTAGAAGCGCTGATTTATCAAGCAGTGGCAGAAAACATGGCGTCAGAACAATCGGCACGTATGGTGGCGATGAAGTCAGCTAGCGATAACGCGGGTAATGTGATTGGTGAGTTGAAATTGATTTACAACAAAACTCGTCAAGCTGCGATTACTAAAGAGCTCTCCGAGATCGTCGCCGGCGCGGCAGCGGTCTAAACGAAATTTAATATTATTGAAGGAACGAACATGGCTAATGGCAAAATCGTTCAGTGTATCGGCGCTGTTGTGGACGTAGAATTTCCACGCGACGCGATGCCTAAGGTTTACGATGCCTTGAAAATGGAAGGCTCCGATCTGACATTGGAAGTACAACAGCAATTGGGTGACGGTATCGTCCGTACGATTGCTTTGGGTACATCTGATGGCTTGCGTCGTGGCATGATGATTAGCAACACAGGTAAACCAATTATGGTTCCAACCGGCAAAGCAACATTGGGCCGTATTATGGACGTATTGGGTAACCCAATTGATGAATGTGGTCCGGTAAGCCGTGAATCACAAGCATCTATTCACCGTAAAGCGCCTGCTTACGACGAACTCTCTCCATCGCAAGAATTGTTGGAAACCGGTATCAAAGTTATTGACTTGGTTTGCCCATTTGCGAAGGGTGGTAAAGTTGGTCTGTTCGGTGGTGCGGGTGTTGGTAAGACCGTTAACATGATGGAGTTGATCAACAACATTGCTAAAGCACACAGCGGTTTGTCCGTGTTTGCTGGTGTTGGTGAACGTACTCGTGAAGGTAATGACTTCTACCACGAAATGGCTGACGCTAACGTTGTTAACTTGGAAAAGCCTGAAGATTCCAAAGTGGCGATGGTGTACGGTCAGATGAATGAACCACCAGGTAACCGTTTGCGCGTTGCTTTGACTGGTTTGACGATCGCTGAAGGTTTCCGTGACGAAGGTAAAGACGTGTTGTTCTTCGTCGATAACATCTATCGTTACACATTGGCTGGTACTGAAGTTTCCGCGTTGTTGGGCCGTATGCCTTCCGCGGTGGGTTACCAACCAACATTGGCTGAAGAAATGGGCCGTTTGCAAGAACGTATTACTTCCACTAAGACTGGTTCTATTACTTCTATTCAAGCGGTTTACGTTCCAGCGGATGACTTGACAGATCCATCCCCAGCGACAACATTTGCTCACTTGGATTCCACCGTTGTTTTGTCCCGTGACATCGCATCCTTGGGTATTTACCCAGCGGTTGATCCATTGGATTCCACATCTCGTCAGTTGGACCCACAAGTTGTTGGTCAAGAGCACTATGAAACAGCACGCGCTGTTCAAGGTACTTTGCAACGCTACAAAGAATTGCGTGACATTATCGCGATTTTGGGTATGGACGAATTGGCACCTGAAGATAAGTTGATCGTTGCTCGTGCACGTAAGATGCAACGTTTCTTGTCTCAGCCTTTCCACGTTGCTGAGGTATTTACTGGTTCCCCAGGTAAATACGTTTCACTGAAAGATACAATCAAAGGCTTCAAGATGATTGCATCCGGTGAACTCGATCACCTGCCAGAACAAGCGTTCTACATGGTAGGTACAATCGACGAAGCGATCGAAAAAGCGAAGAAAATGGCAGCATAATTATTCTGAGCCCCGAATCAAACTCGGGGCGAAGAGTGACGCCCCCCTTCCTAGAATGTAGATTCGGGGACGGGGAAGCAAACTAAAAAGGTTAGCACATGGCACATACTATTCACGTTGACGTAGTTTCTGCAGAAGAGAGTATCTTTTCTGGCGAAGCTTTGTTCGTCGCGTTGCCGGGTGAATCAGGTGAATTGGGTATCTACCCAAAACACACTCCATTGATCACACGTATTAAGCCAGGCGCAGTGCGTATCAAGGTTGAAGGTAAAGCTGAGGACGAATTCGTATTCGTTGCAGGCGGTATCTTGGAAGTACAACCAGATACAGTAACTGTATTGGCCGATACAGCGATTCGTGGCGCTGATCTTGATGAAGCAAAAGCAGCTGAAGCCAAGAAATTGGCAGAAGAAGCTTTGGTTAATCGCGAAGCAGGCATCGACTATGCGCAAGCACAAGCCGAGTTGGCATCAGCGATCGCACAATTGGCAGCGATTCAGAAATTGCGTTCTAAGCGTTAATTTTGTCGGTAGGTTTTAAGGCAGAACTAATGCAATCAGTAATACCGTCGTAAAATGATAAAGGCAGCTTAGGCTGCCTTTATTTTTGCCTGAACATCTCCTACGAGTCGAAACATGGAACCACAACAAACAGTAGAAATCGATCAGTTATTACAGCAAGCACGTACGATCGCCATCGTTGGTTTGTCGAATAAGTCTGAACGCGATAGTTATAAAGTGGCGATGTACTTGATAGAACATGGCTATCAAGTATTCGGCGTTAATCCGATGCTGGCTGGCACAGAAATACTCGGACAACAGTGTTATGCAAGTTTGAAGGAAGCAGTCGATGCCACTGGTCTCGCCATTGATATCGTTGATTGTTTTCGCAAAACAGAAGAGATCCCCGCTATCGTTGAAGCAGCTGGATCGGTAGGTGCTGGAGCAATTTGGATGCAGTTAGACATTCTTAACGAAGACGCTGCGAAACGCGCGCGTGATATCGGAATGCGTGTGGTGATGGATCGTTGTACCAAGATAGAACATAAGCGACTGCACGGAATCAGTTAGACTCATACGCAGCACAACATTTCAGTTGTTGCTTTACTTATCTCGGAGGATGCTCATGGTGTCGATTGCCTCAAAATTTCTCGCGAAGAAAAATGTAGTGCTGAGTGATATTGATGCTGAGGAGAAGCTGCTGTCGAGTAAGGATAAGAGCGTTGATAAGTTACGCACTTTAGCTTTGGCAGAAAAACTCGCCGCCTATCAAGATCTCCTTTATGCGCAGAAGAAGCATAAGATCTTGGTCATCCTACAAGGCATGGATACCTCAGGCAAAGACGGAACCGTGCGTGCTGTGTTTGGTCAGATTAATCCTCTTGGTGCCCGTTGTTATTGCTTTAAGGCGCCGACCGCGATCGAGTCCGCACATGACTATTTGTGGCGCGTTCACCAGCAAGTGCCGGCCTTAGGTGAGATCGCGATATTCAATCGTAGCCATTATGAAGACGTGCTCATTACGCGTGTACATCAGTGGATTTCTGCCGCAGAAGTGCCCCAGCGTTTCGCCCATATCAATGCTTTTGAAAAGATGTTGGCTGAAACAGGAACGACGATTTTTAAATTCTTTTTGCACATCTCCAAGTCGGAACAAAAAGAACGATTAGAAGAGCGTATCGCAGACCCGAATAAACATTGGAAGTTCGACGCTAACGATCTTAAAGAACGCGAATATTGGGATGATTACCAAGTCGCCTATCAAGAGGCTATAGAGGCGACGAATACAGAGTATGCGCCATGGTTCATCATTCCTGCGAACTCCAAAACGCAGAGAAATTTGACAATTGCATCGATACTCGAGGAGCAGATTGCGCTGATGGGGTTGGCCTACCCACCAGGCAACCCAGACATTAAAAAGCTGGTCGTGAAATAGGCATTGATAGCACATGGGTGTGTAAAGCAGGGATGTGAAAACCAGAGTGACCCAATGAGAATTTCGAAGCAAATTAATAAGATAAAAAGATCATAAAATGAAACTTATCCACAAAAAAATCAAAAGAATTTATTTGTGGAAACAGTTTTTAACAATTGAATTTTATAAAATCTTCCAATTAAACAATAGCTTACGATAGCTAGTTAAACAAATTCTTGTCTTGATTCCCATCGGCACTATTTTTCTTTGAAATTACCCACAAAGTTATCCACAGCATATGGGGAAGTTCTTGTGCAAGAACTTCAATTAAACCCAGTCATCTGAGCAATTGGGGTGAGAAGAGCTGCACAAATGAAGAAAAACTTGATTGCGCTCGGGTAAGTCATTTGGAAAACCTTCTTGTCGACCTAAAATGTCGCAAAAAAACAGCAATTGGTAACGTTTCCAAAAAAATGTTGACACTTATTTTTAAGGAATGCTATATTCCAACTCACAAATGGAAACGATTCCACATGATGTAAGGTTCTTGGCAGAATTTACCTTATTCTGCAAAAAACATGACGGCACTAGTCGTTGAGCCGACGACCAGACGCTGAGCACTAAGCCTTACCAGGACTTCTCATATTTGTAGAAACACCGAGTGCATAGAGCAAAGAATAAGCAATCCGTAGCAAGAACAAGTAGTGCCAAGAACGACTTGCGCAGATAATACTGAAGCGGGTCCAAGACAACACAAGGAGACCAAATGTTCCATCCGAAAACAAAACGAACCCTGATGAGCGTGGCCGTTGCCAGTGCCTTCGGTTTGATGAATGCGCCTGTCTATGCCCAGCAAGCAGAAGCAGCGAAAACAAATGAGCCTGCCGATGCAAAGAAAGCGGCAGCGAAAAAAGAATCTGATCAAATTCAAGAAGTAAATATTACGGCGACACGCTATTCCACTTCCTTATTGAAAACGCCTTTGGCCGTTACGGCTTTTAGCCAAGATAGCTTGAGTCGCCTCGGTGTGACGAGCGCGAAAGATCTCGCCAATGAAGTGCCGAACGTCACGATCGTACAAACGAATGACTCTGCGATCCAAGTGACGATTCGCGGCATTACATCAAGTAACACAACAGAAATCGGCGATCCTGCCGTTGGCTTCCATGTCGACGGTTTGTATTCGCCACGTCCACAGGGCGCACAAGCACTGATGTTCGACGTTGACCAAGTTGAAGTATTGCGTGGCCCACAAGGTACTTTGTTCGGTCGTAACTCTACAGGTGGTACGATCAACGTGATCTCCGCTAAGCCAGATTTCTCAGGCAACTACGGTCGCAGTGAAGTCGAAATCGGCAATTACAATAAGCGCCAAATGAATGTGGTGCAAAACATTAAAGTGAACGATGAGTTCGCTTTACGCGCCGCATTTACCAAAGTTACACGCGATGGTTACGCAAACCAGATGCAAGACTTTAGCGAAGCGAATCTCCCATCTAAAGGATGGAAACCAGATGGTATTCCAGATTTAATTCAACGTTGGAACCGTAAAGTTGATCCTAGCGATTACTATACTAACCAAAACGAATGGGCGGCACGTATCTCAGCTGCATACAAAGTTAATAAAGACTTGAAGCTGCACGCAACATATGAAGAGTTCCAAGATTCAAGTGCGGGTGGTACAGCGTTTAAAGATTGTGATTCGGTCGCGGGAACTCGTTATGCATGTCCGTCTGGATGGGGCCGTTTTGATTTGAAAATCAACGTTCCAGGCATGACAGACATGAAGATCCGTACACTGCGTGCAGGTGCGAATTGGAACGTCGATAAAGATATGACATTGGACTACAACTTTGCGCTCGCAGATCAACGCCGCAGCCAATTGTATGACAATGACAAAGGTAATATGGCGGCTTTGCCATTCCAAATTACGCAAGACCATCCAAGCATCGCGGGCGGTAACAACTGGGGTACATGGCCATTGGCTGATCAGTATCAACAAACCGTTGATTCTAAGTACCTCTCCACCGTACATGAACTGCAATTGAAACAACGTATTGGCGATCTAAAATATGTTGCCGGTTTGTTCTGGATGCATGAAAAAAATCAAATTAACTATGAAGTGGTTGATTTGTATCGTGCGCCAGTTGGTTTAGCGTCGGGTGCTTTCTACGCACAACCGAATCGCCAAGTGGACGCCAAAGCGATTTTCGCGCAAGCAGATTGGGAATTCCAACCAAGCTGGACAGCGACGGCAGGTGCACGCTTTAGTGCTGATAGCAAAACAGATAAAGACGGTTTGAATCTTGGCGGCTGGTGGGGTCAGAAAGAGTTCTACAATGGCGGCTACGATCCTGGTACACCAGGCACGCCAGGTTACCGTCTGCCTCAAGGCAATGACTTAAATTATGGTCCAGGCGGTAGCGCAGCAGCCTACCATTTGTATGGCACACCAAGTAAGAATGACCATAGCGAAAAATGGCATAAGCTCACATGGCGTTTAGGTTTGCAAACACAAATCAACAAAAACGAAATGGCTTATGCTGCATTGGCAACAGGTTATAAAGCCGGTGGTTTCGGTGACAGAACTCTGGCATGCGGTGGTGATGCCTCTGGTCCAAATATGCGTAAGTGTGCAGATGGTTCACCCAACGTGGAAACCTTCTTGCCTTACAAACCTGAACTCGTGACAAACTTTGAATTAGGGTACAAGGGTAAATTCCTCGATAACACTTTGAGTTTGTCTGCAGTCGCATTTGCAATGAACTACAAAGATCAGCAATTAACAGGTACTTACTTCGTTAGCAAATATGTGCCGCCAGCACCATGTACTGCTGATCAACCGAAGTGCGACGTCTATGAAACATGGCGTACGATTAACGTAGGTAATACGAAGATTCGTGGTTTGGAAGTGGAGTGGGATTACAAACCATGGCCAGGTGCTAAAGTGGGTGGTGCTTTCACTTTGCTCGATACGAAGATTCGTGACTACGGTTCATACAGCGATGATTACAATTGCGACGCACGTACAGAGTTCGGTTTGACGCCATGCGCTCCAGTGTTTAACGGCTTGGGCCCCGATAACGGTAAGCGTCTTTACGATGTGACTAACAATAATTTGCCAAACGCACCGCGTCGCACGATGATGTTGCACTTCTCACAGAAGTTTGATTTACCGAGTGGCTTTGCGTTGACGCCGTATGTGAAATGGAACTGGCGTGATAAGGCTTACTTCGATGTACGCAATGATGAGTTCGCTCACATTGGCCGCTTCCAAAAAGCCTACGCATTGGTAGATGCATCAGTACGTTTGGATGCGCCAGAGGACGCTTGGCATGCTGAGCTGTATGTACGTAATGCGACGGATAGCAAAGCTGCATACTGGCGTGGATCAGGTGTCGGTGCTCAGATGAACTACGCACCAGTGGAACCTCGTATGTTTGGTATTCGATTTGGCTTTAACTATTGATTAGGTACTGATCTTCGCTGCGCTCTCCAGTGTAAAGCGAACATCCTTGAGTCCATGTGCGTTGGTCTACGATCGACTGCACTGGGCTCTTTTTTATTATACGAGTACACTACTGCGAGTGAAGATTGCATCTAACATCGCAACGGTGAAGGAATCAACATGAGTGATAACAGAATTAAAGATATCGTCATTGTCGGCGGCGGTACAGCGGGTTGGATGAGTGCAGCGGCTTTGGGACAGCTGCTACCCAACGGACATCGCATCCGACTCGTCGAGTCCGATATGATCTCAACCATCGGCGTCGGTGAGGCGACGATTCCAAGCATACGTAATTTCAATTTGCATCTTGGGATAGACGAGAACGACTTTCTGCGTAACACTCAAGGTACCTTCAAACTCGGAATTGAGTTTGTCAATTGGGGTGTGAATGGAACCAAATATTTTCATGGTTTTGGTTCGGTCGGGCGTGATCAACCGATGGCTAACTTTTACCATTATTGGTTGAAGATGAATCAATTAGGAAAGGCTGGTGGTCTTGAGCCTTATTCGATCAATACTGTTGCCAGCATGTTGGGCAAGTTCAGTGTTGGTCGTCCCGATTTACCGAATTCACCACTTTCCGATCTTTCATACGCCTATCATTTTGATGCCGGTTTATATGCCAAGTATTTACGACGCTATGCAGAACAACGTGGCGTGAAGCGTACTGAGGGAAAGATTGTCAAAGTCAATTTGCGAGAAAACGATGGTTTTATCGAGTCTCTGCAAATGGAAAATGGTGAGATCGTTGCAGGTGACTTTTTCATTGATTGTTCAGGCATGGTAGGACTCTTGATTGAACAGGCTCTACACACGGGCTACGAAGATTGGAGTCATTGGTTACCTTGTGATACTGCCATTGCAGTGCCTTGCGCTCTCGGCGGATCTGCGCAAGCACATACTCGCTCTACTGCGCATGAAGCAGGCTGGCAATGGCGCATCCCTTTACAGCACCGCATTGGTAATGGCCATGTATTTTCCAGTAAGTATATGGACGCCGACAAAGCCACACAAATTTTGTTGAACAACCTCGATGGCAGGGCGCTTGCGGAGCCTCGTCAGATTAAGTTCACAACGGGCAAACGCAAACAAGCGTGGAATAAAAACTGTGTAGCGATAGGTTTGTCTGGTGGTTTCATGGAGCCTTTAGAATCCACTAGTATTCATATGGTGAAAACGGGTTTGATGCGTCTGCTGACTTTCTTCCCAAATAAAGAATTTGATCAAGTCGATATCGATAACTACAACCGCTTGACTGATAAAGAATACGCGCAAATTCGCGATTTCCTCATCCTTCACTACAAAGTCAATTCGCGCGATGATAGTGAATTTTGGAAGTATTGTCGTGAAATGGATGTGCCAGAAAGTCTGAAGATTAAGTTAGATTTATTCGCGAGCAATGGCCGTATTTTGCGTGAGAATGAAGAGCTGTTTCCCGAAGATAGTTGGCTGCAAGTGATGCATGGACAAGGCATGCGACCACGTCGTTACAGCCCTGTTGTCGATCAGCGTAGTCCAGATGAAATCGCTGGTTTCTTGTACAACACGCAAATGGTGATTCGTAAATGCGTCGATGCCATGCCAACTCATCTCGACTATATACGTGCCAACTGCATGGCACGCGAAGCTGCATAAATTACTAGCATTAGTCAGCACCTTAATTCAGCTAGTTCAGCAAATCCCCCAGCAAGAGTGAGCCTAAGCTCCTCTTGCATCTTCTTTCCAAGTCATCCGTTCTCAAACGCTTTCATCAATCATCGACTTTTTCGAGCTTTCCGCCTCGATTAATCGATTTGAATCTAAGTTCATTCGTACCTACACTAGTTCCATCACTTAAACGAATGGAGAAATGTGATGAACATCGACATACAAGCGCGTGGCTTTGAATTGACTGATGGAATGCGTGAGCACACTTATCGCCGCCTTAAGTTTGCCACAGACTGGGCATTGGACGAGGTCAGAACAATTAAAGTTCGCCTCTCTGATGTGAACGGTCCGCGTGGTGGTGAAGATAAACGCTGTTTGATTCAAATCCCTCTGGCGAAAAAGCAGCAGATCGTCATTCATGACACGGAAGCTGATTTGTATATTGCGATCGATAAGGCGATCAATCGTGCAGAACAACTTCTCGCAAAACGTATTGGTCGCTTCAAAGAGCATGCCCATGTTAAGGCGAATCATTTAGTTTATGAAGAGGAAGAAGAACTAAGTGAGAAATAGCATTTGCAGAGCAAGAGTAGCGAGATACTAATTAAATTTAATCAATCGAAGAAAGAAATGTCATGAGAACGTATCGTGTGAACAGCCCAGAAGCCATGGCTCGTATTGTAGCCTTGTCGATGTTGGTCGATGGTGGACTAGACAAATCAGAGTTAGATGTCGTGCATCGTTATGGCATAGTGGAGCGCCTGGGCCTCTCGGAAGAGCAATTTGAGAAAATCGTCCATCACTTGTGTGAAGACATGTTGCAATGTGCGGATGGCTCTCACTATGGCCAGATAGAGATGGCAAATCCTGCGATCGACAGTATTTTGGAAGAGATTCAGGACCCGCAATTGCGTAAGCAGCTGCTACGCATCATGTTAGCGATTGTCGATGCCGACGATAGACTCAGTGACGGTGAAGCGGTCTTGATCGATCGCGCATTGCAATGTTGGACCTTGGATTTAGTGGCGATTAGCGATACGCCTCTGTCAGCGCAGTTGAGTTCTGAGCTAGAGCACCATCAGATGCAACAGCGTGATTACAGTGCCTCTAAGCCTGTCAACATTCTCGAGACACATTACTAATTGTTGCTCTTGAGCTTGTGCGGTGTTGAGCCTGAAAGAGCTCAGGCACCACGATTTGTGAAGTGAAAGTATGTATGCCAAAAAAGTTTTTAAGAAGGGTACTACCGACTCGGGAGACCATAGAGCGTATCCCGATTAGTCGTCGCTTTACCCATCGCCTTGATAGACCAGGCTTATGGGATGTGGAGCGCGAAGCGGTAGCCTTGGGCTTAGCGATTGGCGTTTTGTGCGGCATGATACCAGGGCCGCTGCAGATGATCGCTGCGGTGACCTTGGCTTGTTTGTTACGCGTGAATTTGCCGATGGCGATCATCGGCACATTTTTGACGAATCCGATTACGATAGTGCCGATCTATATGCTGGCGTACGGCATTGGTCAAAGCTTGAGCGGTACGGGCCAGTGGCATGAATTGCCAGCGTTGCCAGTCACCGATTGGACTCAATTGCTGACCAGTCTACAAGCGTGGATTACTTGGGTGGGATCACTTGGAACACCTTGGTTAGTTGGTATGCTGATTTTGTCTCTGTCATTAGCGGCATTAAGTTATTGTTCGGTGCAATTGGTTTGGCGCGTTTGTCGTTTTTGGAGTTTGCGCTGCCTGCAAACACAAAGAAAACATAGGACTGAGCAAATTAACAAAGCGATGATGTAGAATCCGCTCAAGGCTGTGTTCCTATCGCAAGTTACAAAGGTATTTGGAACAGAAACGTGTGAACAGAAAGGATCTCGCTTTGCCCGCATTGAATTTTAAGCACCTGCGTTATTACTGGATGGTCGCTAAGACTGGTAGTATTGCCAAAGCGGCTGAGCAGTTGCATTTAACCGCGCACGCTGTGAGTGGACAGATCAATGAATTCGAGCAAAGTCTTGGCGTTGAGCTATTCAAAAAGAACGGTCGTAACATCGAATTGACCGATGCTGGCCGACGCATACTGATGTACGCAGATGACATTTTCAATACCGGCGATCAGTTGCTTGATGCTCTGCGCGATCATCTACAAGCACGTCGTCGTACTTTCCGCGTTGGCATTGCCGATGCCGTTCCGAAGGTGATCGCCTATCGCCTGTTACAACCAGCCTTAGAGCTTGAAGAACCCGTGCGTTTAAATTGTCGTGAAGGCCGTCTTGACCTTTTGTTAGGCGAACTTGCGCTACATCGCTTGGATGTCATCATTGCGGATCGACCTATGGGCAACCAAACAAGCGTGCGAGCGTATAACCATCTGCTTGGAAAATGTGGTTTAACAGTATTTGG
This sequence comes from Affinundibacterium nitidum, assembly GCF_014284155.1. Lineage (GTDB taxonomy): Bacteria > Pseudomonadota > Gammaproteobacteria > Burkholderiales > Burkholderiaceae_D > Undibacterium > Undibacterium nitidum. The sequence continues at coordinate 108,142 of NZ_JACOFZ010000008.1, read as the reverse complement.
CACCGCTGCATTGGCAAAAAAACACACCGGAAAATTTCCAGAATGTTTAACGCACGCCCCGTTTTTGATCCCCGGTGAAGATGTGGCAGTTCAGGCCAAGATCTTGCGCTGGATGGAACAGTGCGCTTTGCATCCCACTATCGTTGGTGAATTTGATGACGGAGCTCTCATGAAAGCCTTTGGTCGTGCTGGGGCTGGTTTTTTTCTGGCACCGACTGCGATGGAGAAAGAGATTTGTGCTCAGCACAAAGTTGTCGTCATCGGTGAAGTGCCGAGTATCGTCGAAGAAATTTATGTGATCACTGCTGAGCGTAAGCTCAATGACCCCGCTATCTTAGCGATTAGTCAAACCGCGAAACGCGATATCTTTAATTGAGAATTGCCTCAGATTGTCTTAAATCCCTTATCGTGAGCAATGGAACTTGTACAGGCATTCCGAGTCGAATGCCTTAGCAATGACCTCCCATTCAATATTAACGATACGCGTATGTATAAATTCCCTATGAGCGCCATGGCGCGCAGCATCAGTTTCGCCTTGTTAATGGGCGCCAGTATAACCGCTTCGGCGCAAGATGCGACTTCGAAAAAAATCGTCGAAATTGGCATGCAAGATCCGCAGGTAATGACTTGGCTCGATGTACTGACCAACCGTTTTGGAGGTCGTATGGTCGGTAGTGATAACTACACGCACGCAGCGCGTTGGACGCGTGATCAATTAAGGCAATGGGGTTTGCAGGCCGAGTTAGAAGAGGCCGGGCAGCAGCCAGTCGGCTTTAATCGAGGTCCATGGTTTGGCAAGATCATTACCCCTAGCGAGAAAGCTTTGCGCTTCGGGACCCCGAGTTTCACTGCGGGCACCAAGGGAGCACAACGAGGTTTAGCGGTACTCGGCCCCGCGAACGAAGCTGAAGCACAAGCGCGTATGGCGGAATTCAAAGGCGCTTGGGTCTTGATTCCAGGCGAAAGCCGAGGGATGGGACGTGATGGACGTAAAGAATATAAGCCCGACGCAGTGAGTGTAAAACTGATGGAGGCTGGCGCTTTAGGTACGTTACAGGCGGGTAAAGAACCACTCGCTTTACTCGATGCGAAACCAACCAGTTGGGAACAACTGCCGGCCATGCCTGACATCAAATTGACGGCAGTGCAGTACAACGAAATTCAAGAGCAGTTGAAAAAAGGCGAGAAGCTTGAATTGGAGTTTGATATCCGCAATTGGTTCTATCCAGGTCCAGTGCCTTACCATAATGTCGTCGCCAAAATTACCGGTAGCGAAAAGCCAGATGAATACGTGGTGATCGGTGCCCATCTCGATAGTTTTGATAGCGCTACTGGTGCGGTAGATGATGGTTCAGGCGTATCGCCAACCATAGAAGCGATGCGTCTCTTGGCCAAGTCTGGGGCCAAACCTAAACGTAGCATTGTGATGTTGGCTTCCGCTGGCGAAGAGCTAGGGATCGTTGGCGCTGCTTCCTACACTGAAAAGCATGCCAAAGAACTCGATAAAGTCGTCATGATGCTTAACCGCGATGGTGCGCCGGGAGGCGTTTCAGGAATCACGGTACCAAGTGCGTGGAAAGCGCCGTTTGAACTGGTAGCGAAGAGTTTGGCTGGTGTGAATCCTGACTACGGTTTTGAAGTCAAAGTTAGCGACTATCCACGAATTCGTGCTGAAAGTTTAGCGGGCACCGACGCCTCCGCATTTTCGATGAAGGGCGTGCCGACGCCATCCGCGGTGAATAAAACGGACTTCAATTATGGCCGTACTTGGCATACCCTATTAGACACTTATAACGAGGTTGTGCCCTACGCCAAAGCGCAACAGCATTCAGCGATCGCGATTGCTTTGATGGCCTATGAAGTGGCGAATGCGCCGGAAAATTTAAGTCGTGATGCCTACTATTTACCTTCAGGTTTGTATGTGGAAGTCGGTACCTCACAAGGCAATGTGCTCTTAGAGCTTAATTCTAGCGCAGCACCAGCGAACGTCGCGCGTTTGGTGGGGCAGCTTGAAACCAACTACAAACCAGCGGCTTTTAATCCTGGTGCACCGCGTCCAAGCACACCTGCGCCAGCGATTGGTCAAATGAGCGCGGTTGATGGTCAATTTACTTTAAATTTGAATGGAGCTTGGCCGGAAACAGCGGTGAGTGATGCTCCGGCTGCCGCTCAAGCTGGCTCGTTCTTAGCGATTAATGCGCAAGGGAAAATGCTGATCAGTAAGACGTCTAGCATGACTTTGCCAACCGGATTTGTTGTCATCGGCAGCATCAAAGCCGGTCAAGATGTATTGGACAAATTGGATGCGGGTAGTGAGATTCGTCAAATGCGGGTGATACGCGTCGGTGCAGAGGCCAAAGCTTTTGTCGGTGAAGGACAGAAGAAATAATTTTCGACCTATCTTGCAACGCTAAAAAGGCTCGCTGAACTCAATAGCGAGCCTTTTTTCTTTTCAAATTGATTTTTCAGACTATATTGGTGTCAGTACTTTGTTCATTAATTATATAAAAGTATTTCACCTCTGAAAGGAATCCTTATGCAAGAAAAAGAAGCGATAGAGACAGCCTACAGCGCAGCATTGCAGGCACAGTATAAAGTGATGTTACAAGCTTACATTATGGCCAACGGTGACGCTGCGCTCGAAAAGAATGCGCAGAATGTATTTAAGGCTGGTGCAGACATCGCGCGCCGTGCCCGCGATGCTGCGATAGCCTTGTATTAGACTGGGTTTCCGCTGAAAAGGAGTCACCCCGAAATGAGGGTGACTCCTTCTTTTTATTGCTCGACTAATTCAACACGGCGATTGCGTGCGCGTCCCGTTTCCTCGGCGTTGCTAGCGACAGGTGCTAGATTTGCGTTACCTTTGGCGACCAAACGATTGGCATTGATGCGATACGGTGCCGCGGTTAGCGCGCTGACAACTGCTTGCGCGCGTTGTAACGATAGCGTTTGATTAGCCTCGAAGTTACCGACATTGTCGGTATGACCGACGATGAAAAACTTCCGATTCGGCTGCGCTTGCATCAGTTTCGCCATCTCGTCGAGTTGGGCTTTCGATTCTTCTTTGATCGTTGCTTTACCCGTATCGAAGAACAAACCCTTGAGGGTGACTTTGCCTTCTTCTTGCAAACCATTTTGTAAAGCTGTCGCGTCGACCTCGACCTGGCCTGTTGGCATAGGCTTAGGTTCGGCGACGTGAATATAGGTCAGGCTCAGACCTGTACTATCAAATGCAGCGACTGAGGTGTAGAGCAGAACGTGCGTTTCTTGATCACCGCGCTTGATACTGCCGACGAGCATCATGCCTTTATCTGGTGTGAGGCCAGAACTATGACTGTATCGGCTACTCGTCGGCGTATAAATACTACCTTCCGCCCATTGCATACCTTTGTTCGGCTCATTCATGTCTTTCCACGCCCAATACAGCGCTGTGCATTGCATTTCGCAGACGAAGCGAACTTTGACACCTGCACTTTGTAAGGCTTGCTGGTAGTTACGGAACACTTCAACCGGCATCTTCCCGCGCGGCGCAAGATAAACGATGCGGGTTTGTTTGCCTTCGAGCGTCACTATATCTTGAAACTTTTTGTCTTTACCGAGGACATTCGATGTCGGGAACTTCGTGATATCCCACTCTGCGCTGGAATAACCAGTCAGCCAAGAACCCGCGAAGCGCTTGATGAATGGATGATCGGCACTCTTTGGCACGTCTTTGCCCCAGTACTTGGCTTCATCGCTTTGCGCTTGTACAGGTGTAGTTGTGAGTGCCAGAAACAGGCTAGCAAAAAGTGGAAGCGCGAGACGAAGTTTCAAAGGTGTTCCTTTCGAATAAAGCGGAAAAATTGCCGACGAAGTATCGCCTAATCAAGGTATTTGTGTAAACATAAAGTCTTTCATGAAATGAAAAACGATTCTTCCTTAACGCTGGAGATGAAAATGGGTGCACAAGAAATTTTGAAACAATTAGAAAGTTTAGGTGCCGAGTCTTACCGCAATGTTTTGCGTAAGCACGGCGTGCAAGAGCCTGTGTTCGGCGTCAAGATCGAAGAGATGAAAAAGATCTTGAAAGCGCATAAGGGTGATACCGCTCTCGCGTGCGAGTTGTATGCGACAGGTAATTACGATGCACAGTATATGGCGGGTCTGATGGCCAATGGCAAGGAGATGAGCAAGCAGCAGTTACAGCTCTGGTTAGAGACCGCCAACTGCAATGCCATACGTCGTTACAGCGTTGCATGGGTCGTCGTCGAAAGTAAATTCGCGGTTGAATTGATTAACGAATGGGGTAGTTCTGCGCAGGAAGATGTCGCCGCCACCGCATGGGCGAGCTTGATCACCTATGTCTCAGTCACACCTGATGCGGAGCTTGATTTGGACTGGTTAAAGCGCTTGCTCGAGTTCGCACAAACCAGCATTCATCAACAGCCGAACGAAGTACGTTCTGGCATGAATAGCTTTGTGATCGCTCTAGGCTCTTTTGTCGCTCCCTTGAGTGAGGCAGCGATACAAGCGGGTGAGGCGATTGGCAGTGTCAGTGTTGATGTCGGTGATACTGCCTGTAAGATTCCTTTCGCACCGGACTATATTCGCAAGGTGGCGACGCGTGGCGCGATTGGTAAGAAGCGTAAAGAAATTAAGTGCTAAGTTAAGTGCAAATTTAAGTATTCAGTTAAGTGTGAAATGAAGTTCTATGCTTGTTTGCCTTCGTCTGCAAACACATTATTAGGGGCCCATATTGTTTAGCTTACTTGTACGTATTGTTTTGTTTGTGGTCGGCATTGCGATGATGCTTGACACGACTTTGCCAACTCGCAACGAAGAAGTGAAGGTAGATCTGCATAGAAATTCAACCACAAAGGAACGCACGATCAACGCCGACGGCACCAAGACTGTCGACATTAATAGCCATTACCAGCTCTATTTTATTGGCGGCAAAGTTGATTATTGTAATGTCGGTTACGACGCTTATACACGCTTAAAGGATGGCGATAAGATCTCGGTAAGATCGACTAAAATATTTGAGAAGTGCATACAAATCAGCAAAGAAGATGAGCCGATCAAAGACGAACGCTATTGGCGTATGATGACTTGTATTATCGGTCTGCTGTGCATCGCCGCAGCTTTCGGTTTGATCGATTTCGACAGTGATAATGGTTTTAGCATTGGTACTCAGTCTTCGACTAATTGACACCAGCTTGCTTCTTAAATCGAAAAAACGCATTCAAACACAGTCGTGATTGTGCCACTTGTTCGCTTAGCAAAGTCGCATCGCTAATGTGTGCTGCATGAAAGACTGTGCCTTCGTAGAAAATCGCACGATTCCATTTTGCTGCGACCGTTTGTTTTAGTTCAAACCATGGATTCGATTGATAGCAGTAACTGGATGTTTGCTGAATTTGTTCAGTGAGCAGCGTGTTGTTGCCTTGCGCTGCGAGTCGCAGAAAATCACGTACTTGATCCAAGTCTTGCGCCGGCTGAAAAAAGCTGGTGCCGCCGAGCTCAGGGCGATCAAATAGATAAACTACCGAAGCACCGATGCCCATGCCCGAAGGCAGAGTTTCTGCATCACGATGACAGAGTCTTTGCAAAGGATGAAGCTGATCAGCTTGTAGTGTCGTCATTGAGATGCGACAGGCGCTGCCTAAATTTCGTCTGACTTGAAAATAGGGGCGTAGCTTGAGCATAAAGAACTGTTCAAACTGTATTGCAAAGTGGCGCCCCATATCCATTTCTAGTCCGGGAAAGTAATTATCCTTGTCGTAGCGAAATCTTAATTGACCTTGGCGTGCGAAGTCGACGATCTCCTCTGGATTGAGCAGAAAATCGTCGATCACCACACACTGATGGCCCTCAAACAGCGGCAATACCGTCATCTTCGCCTGGGGATTGAACTGCGCTGAGGGTGGATTTAGCATCAGGTATTTTGCCTATTTCTTGATCTATTTTTTCGATTTACTTTTGATATACGCGCACGTAGTCGATTTCGAATTTGCTCGGAAAGATACTATCATCGACCGCACCACCAAGATCGCCACCAATCGCCAGATTCAATAAGAGATATTGCGGCTGGTCGAATGGCCATTTTTTATAGTCGCCTGTTTTAGCATTAACGAACTGGAAGTAATACTTGCCGTCGACACCGATCGCCAATTGATCAGCGTCCCAATACAATTGATAGTTATGGAAAGCATCACAGGCGTCAGCCACTGTCGTGCTTTTGGTATTGCCAGTGCCGTTAGCCCAGTTGTAGTAGTTGCTATAGGCACTGCCTAAAATTTGTCCTTTGTTTTTGCCTACATGTTCCATGATATCGATCTCGCCATCATCAGGCCAGGCGCCTTTCGTACCCAGCATCCAGATCGCTGGCCAGGTGCCTAAACCACAAGGTAGTTTGGCGCGAATCTCAAAGAAGCCGTAGGTCCAGCTCGCTTTGCCGCGCGACAGCAAACGTGCAGAAGTGTAGGATTGGCCACCGTAGTCGGTGGCGGTCGTTAATTTTTCTTTGAGTGCGGTAATCGTCAGTACGCCTTTGCTGACGGCGGCATTTTCTAAACGGGCACGTGAATAGTACTGCAATTCATTATTAAACCAGCCTGCTTTATTGCGTTCCGTGTCGTAATCCCATTTGCTACTATCGGGCAAACCATCACGGTCGAACTCATCGGCCCATACCAGTTTCCAATTGACGGGAATACCGCCGGCGGGCAGGGCAGGAGTTGGTGTTGTTGGTGTGGTGGTTGGTGTAGTCGATGTCGGCGTGGTTGGGGTGCTGGCGCTAGAAGAGCCGCCACCGCAAGCGCTGCACAGAATGAGGGTGACACCAGCTATCAGTTGCGCTAGGTGTGATCGGGTAGCTACCATGTTCGAGACTCCAAAGTGAAAGGCGGCAAACAAAGTCGACATGGGGGGAGCAGGCCTAGTTCACTCCTAGGTGTTCAGGCCTTGCGTGTGACAATCTTGCGTCGCTAATTGAAAAAAAATGAAAATCACCAGCGAATAAATGGAATCGTTTCCATTTATCGTGTAGTATGGCATTAAGCAAAAATCGCTGTCAATGAATTCTGAGTATTTTTGAATGTCATAGTTGTTAGGTGATCGTTGTTCGTCTGAATTCATGGGGAGCGAAGACGCCTGCGGGGAATGCGCGTTGACACTCAAAAACAGCGAGTGCTATAGTCAGCCAGCGTTTCCGCAGAGCAAACAGTGATGATAGAAAGTTTTGATGAGAGCAAGCAGATCGAAGTTGGCGAGATTCTGATCAAAGTTTTTTATGTGCGGTTTGGTTATTGCAAGATACAAAACTGCGCAGAGACGAATTAGAAAATAAAGAAATCGAAAACAAAGAAGCCCGTGTATCGCTGAGCGAGCGCGAGGATTCAAATAAGGACAGACTCGAGAATCATATTCCGAGTGATCCAAAGGAGACAAAATGCCTTTATTGCAGTACTCTCGTACGAAGCTTTCTATCGCCCTGCGCGGCGCAATCCTCAGCGCATTCTTCGCGATGCCAACCATAGCGTCAGCAGCGGCAGCACCGCAAGCGGCGAAAGCTGCAGCACCTGCAAAAGCCGAGGTCATGCATTGGTGGACATCAAGTAGCGAATCCGCTGCAGTCAAAACGATTGCAGAAGCCTATCGCAAGGCCGGCGGCACATGGGTTGATACCGCTATCGCAGGCGCTGATCAAGCACGCGCGATCGCGATTAATCGTATCGTCGGTGGCAACGCACCCACCGCTGCTCAGTTCAATACCACCAAACAATTCCTCGACTTAGTTGAGCAGGGTATGTTGAACAATATGGACGATGTCGCTGCCGCCGAAGGTTGGGATAAAGTCTTGCCCGAAACGGTGTTGAACGTGATTCGCATTAAAGGCCACTACTATGCTGTCCCAGTCAATTTGCATATGCAAACCTGGTTTTGGTATTCCAAAGCTGCCTTCAAGAAAGCCGGCATTGCTAAAGAGCCAGCTAGTGTCGATGAACTGTTTGCAGCACTCGATAAACTGAAAGCAGCGGGCATGATTCCTCTCGCCCATGGCGGTCAAGCTTGGCAAGAGACCATCGTATTTCAAGCGATGTTGGCCAATGTTGGCGGTAAAGATTTGTATTTGAAAGTGATCCGTGATCGTGATGCAAAGGCAATCAATTCAGATGCCTTTAAAAACGTATTGCTGGCCTTTAAGCGCATGCAATCGTATATCGATGCAGGTTCTCCAGGACGCAATTGGAATGATGCAACAGCGCTGTTGATCAGTGGCAAAGGCGGCGTGCAGATCATGGGCGATTGGGTCAAAGGCGAATTTGCTGCTGCCAAACAAGTGGCAGGTAAAGATTTCGGTTGTATTGCCGGGTTCTCGTCGAATACGCCTTACCTCATTCAAGGGGATGCTTTCGTGTTTCCGAAGACGAGCGCCGAACCTGTCGTCAAAGCGCAAAAACTGTTGGCTAGAACTTTAATGACGCCTAGCGTGCAACTGGACTTTAACAAGCTCAAAGGTTCGATTCCGATTCGTAGTGATGTCGATACCTCGAGTATGGATGTCTGTGCACAAGCGGGCATGGCCATCATGAAAGACAAAACGCGGCAAATGGGTATTAGTGAGGTGTATCTCACGCCCGATCAAAATGGTGCACTTCAAGATATCTTGACGGCGTATTGGAATACCAAGATGCCAGTCGAGAAAGTACAGAAGAGCATCGTCAATGCGCTGAAAGAGTAAACGACTTAAACGCGCACGATCATGCAACTCAAAACCTTTGCCAGAAAGCTGATCCCATTCGCGGCCCTGACACCGATGGCGGTGGTGGTGTTGGTCGCGTATATCGGTACTGTGGTGTGGTCGTTTCGCGTTTCATTGACGAGTTCACGTAGTTTGCCCACCGATGTCTATGTTGGCTTTGCACAGTACAGCAAGCTGTTTGATAACGAACGCTGGATGCTGTCGATAGAGAACCTCGCTTTATACGCTGTGCTGTTTATACTCGCCAGTATGATTATCGGCTTTCTGTTGGCGGTATTCATCGATCAAAAAGTCAAAGCGGAAGGTGTGCTGCGCACTGTGTTTCTGTATCCCTATGCCATGTCTTTCGTCGCCACTGGTCTTGTTTGGCAGTGGCTATTAACACCCGGCATAGGCATAGAAAACGCAGTGCGACAAATGGGCTTCCCCGATTTCGCATTTGATTGGATTATCGATCAAGACAAAGTGATGTACACCATTGTTCTCGCCACTGTCTGGCAAGCGGCGGGTTTGGTGATGGCGATGATGCTTGCCGGCCTGCGCGGCATTGATGAAGAAATTTGGAAAGCCGCACGTCTTGATGGCATTCCTACTTGGCGTGTGTACGTGTCGATTGTCATTCCTATGATGGCGCCGACCATGGCAACGGTCTTTTTGTTATTGAGTACAGCTGCCATTAAGTTATTCGATTCCGTCGTGGCGATGACTCAAGGGGGGCCGGGGACCGCCAGTGAAGTACCCGCCAAATTTATCATGGACCATTTATTCGGTAGAGCAAATATCGCGCTCGCTTCTGCAGCCGCCATCATGATGCTAGTGCCAGTACTGACGCTACTAGCTCCCTACGTGTATGCGAAAAGCCGGAGGCGCGCAGTATGAATCAGATGCTCACACCACAAGTGCGAAAGCCGCGTCGTCTGCCTGTTGCCCGCCTAGGCTTGTATGCGTTCTTGGGCAGTGCTGCGCTCTTTTTCTTGCTGCCTTTGTACGTGATGGTCGTGACCTCGCTGAAAAGCATGGACGAGATTCGCTTAGGGAATCTGTTTTCCTTGCCTCATACTTGGACCATTGAACCGTGGATTACCGCATGGAGTAGTGCCTGTACAGGTGTTGCCTGCGAGGGCATCGGCGGCGGCTTCAGTAACTCCTTGGCGATTGTGATTCCAAGTACGATTATTCCGATTTTGCTCGGAGCTTTGAATGGCTACGCGCTATCTTTTTGGCGACCACGTGGTGCGAATCTCTTATTCGGTATTTTGATGGTCGGCGCCTTTATTCCCGTCCAGGTCATGATCTTTCCGCTAGTGCGCATTTTGGCGGCAGTCGATTTGTATAGTTCTTTGCCGGGCATTGTGATTGTCCATACGATTTTCAGTATGCCGATGATGACTTTACTGTTCCGCAATTATTACGCAGGTATTCCACATGAATTGTTTCAAGCGGCGCGTATCGATGGCGGTGGCTTTTGGCGCATCTTGGTCCAGCTCGTTTTGCCTATGTCAGCACCGATTATTGTGGTAGCGGCGATTATGCAAGTGACGGGTGTGTGGAATGACTATCTGTTGGGTTTGGTATTCGCAGGGCGAGAAAATTTGCCGATGACGGTGCAGCTCAACAATGTGATCAATACCACGACCGGTACCCGTGAATATAACGTGAATATGGCGGCAACGATCCTGACATCGTTGGTGCCTTTGGTTTTGTATTTTGTTTCTGGGCGATGGTTTGTGAGGGGGATTGCCGCAGGTGCCATCAAATAAATACCCCATAAATCCAATGTTGGGGCGCATTGCGTTGTTGCAAATGCTCGCAATACTTGTGTATTGCTGTGCTTTGCGCCTAGCACCGCATCCCCAGCATTGAATTTCTGGGGCATTTATAGTTTTGATGATAGTTGTCGCAATTTTGAAATCGAACAATAGGGAATATCAACGTCGAATAGTCCAATGTTGGGGCGCATTGCTTCGTTACAAAGCCTCGCAATACTTGAGTATTGCTGTGTTTTGCACCTTGCACTGCATCCCCAGCATTGAATTTCTGCGGCATTTATCGCCGCGCGGTTTGAATTGGACAGCAAGAAAGAAGGATCATAAGTGTCGAATGTTTGCATAAAAAATCTTGGAATCACCTTGGGCGGGACCGCGATTCTGCGTGGGCTGGATCTTGCTGTGGCTGAGGGCGAATTTCTGGTTTTGCTTGGGCCTTCTGGTTGTGGCAAGTCGACGCTTTTGCATGCGATTGCGGGTTTGATTGATGCCAATGAGGGCAGTATAGAAATTGGTGGTCACGATATGACCTGGGCTGACCCTAGCGAGCGCAATATCGGTATGGTGTTTCAATCGTATGCCTTGTATCCAACTATGACGGTCGAGAAAAATATGTCGTTTGGTTTGCGTATTAGTGGCACACCGAAGCAAGAGATCGCGCGTCGTATCGCTACAGTGGCTGAGATGTTGCATCTCGAACCGCTACTGCAACGTAAGCCTGCAGCTTTATCGGGTGGACAGCGACAACGGGTGGCGATTGGCCGTGCCTTGGTGCGTGAAGCGGGCGTGTTTTTGTTTGATGAACCCTTATCCAATCTCGATGCCAAACTCCGTTCTAGCTTGCGCCGTGAACTGAAATTGCTGCATCAAAATTTGAAGGCAACGATGATCTATGTCACGCATGATCAAGTTGAGGCGATGACTTTGGCGACACGGATTGTGGTGATGAAGGCTGGCGAGATTCAACAAATCGGCACGCCAGAAACCGTGTATGAATGCCCTGAAAATCTATTCGTGGCGGGCTTCTTGGGTGCGCCAGCAATGAATTTCATTGCTGGACATCTCGATGTACAACAGCAATTCACTTCGGATAAGCTACAAGTGTCCTTAGCGAGCTACGCTTTGAAAGCGCCGATCTCTATCATCGCTGGTGAAAAAATGGCAGTGACCATGGGTGTGCGTCCCGAGCACATTCATCTTGATTCGAATGGTGATGCGCATGGCAGTGTGGTTTTGGTAGAGCCGATGGGAAATCATCTCGTGTTGTGGTTGGACCTTGGTGGACAAACGATTTCGATGATCGTTAATGAGCCTCAGCAGTTCGAACTCGGCAGTACGGTTCGCTTCCGCATCGACGGGCATCGTGTTTCCTTGTTTGATCCCGCAACAGAACAAAGATTGTAAGAACGTTTTTTGAAAGACAGCAGATGCAAGCGCAACAAGCCCTTCAAACTATTGTTATCGTTGGCGGCGGTACAGCCGGATGGATGACCGCCGCTGCTTTTTCTCGCGTACTACCGCAAGGCCATCGTGTGCGATTAGTAGAATCCGATGCGATCTCCACCATTGGTGTTGGCGAAGCAACGATTCCAAGCATCCGCGCCTTCAATCAGTTGGTCGATCTCGATGAAGATGAGTTTATGCGCCAAACACAGGCGACGTTTAAACTCGGCATTGAGTTCGTGAATTGGGGTAAACAGGGTGACTCGTATATCCACGGTTTTGGTTTGATTGGTCGTGATCAAATTCTGGCGAAGTTTTACCAGTATTGGTTGAAGATGTATCAGTTGGGCGAAGCGCCTGATCTAGAACACTTTTCGATTAACACCGTAGCGCCGCGTCATCACAAATTTATGCGGCCACCGAAAGATATGCCGAACTCGCCTTTGGCCGATATCTCTTATGCTTTCCATTTCGACGCTGGTTTGTATGCGAAGTATTTGCGTGGCAAAGCCGAGAAGCAAGGCGTACAAAGAACCGAAGGGAAAATTGTCGATGTGGTCGTACGCGATGCGGATGGCTTCATTGAATCGCTGGTGATGGAAAACGGTGAGCGTATCGAGGGTGATCTCTTTATTGATTGTTCAGGTTTAGCAGGTTTGCTGATTGAGAAAACCCTCAACACCGGCTACGAAGATTGGAGCCATTGGTTACCGGCAGATAGCGCGATCGCTGTACCTTGCGCTTCGGCTGGACCATTGTTGCCGTACACGCGTTCAACTTCCCATACCGCAGGTTGGCAATGGCGCATTCCTTTGCAACACCGCACGGGTAATGGCCATGTATTTAGCAGTAAATTTATGAGTGCCGATGAAGCACAAGCTATCTTGATGAAAAATCTTGATGGTGAGGCTTTGGCAGAACCTCGCCATATTCGCTTTACGACGGGTAAGCGTAAAAAGGCTTGGAATAAAAACTGTATCGCCATAGGTTTGGCAGGCGGTTTCATGGAGCCTTTAGAGTCGACCAGTATCCACATGGTGCAAACGGCGATCATGCGTGTGATTAGTTTGTTCCCCGATCGCGGCTTTAATCAAGTCGATATTGATACTTACAATGCCCAAAATGATGAGGAATACCAACGCATTCGCGATTTCCTGATCATGCATTACAAGCTCAATGAGCGTGAAGGCTCCGCGTTCTGGTCCTATTGCAAAAACATGGAAGTGCCAATCGACGTACAAGAGCGTATCGATTTATATCGTTCACATGGTCGTATTTTCCGCATTGGTGAAGAGCTATTTGCTGACGCCAGCTGGTTGCAGGTCATGCATGGACAAGGTTTGCGAGCCGAGTCTTACCATCCTTTGGTCGATCAACGTAGTAAGGAAGATATTGCTTACTTCCTAGATCAAGTGCAAAAAACCATACGTAAGTGCGTCGATGTGATGCCAACACATGAGGAATTCATCGCAGCAACATGTAAGGCAATGTAGCGTAGGAACGGCAGTAAAGTAGATGTAGAGCGGGACACGGGCTACAATGTAGGTTCCACCCGTAAATTCCTGGCAAGTCAGCCTGGATTGACAGTGAAGTGACATGGCAGTGAAATTGACTGACACTGAAGTAGCGCTGGTGAGAAAGTAAGAGAGAGAACAAGAGTATGGCAACCATCAAAGATGTCGCCCGCTTAGCGGGGGTAGGGCTAGGAACTGCATCACGGGTCGTGAGCGGTAAAGGCTCGGTGTCGCCTGCCACTTTAGAAAAAGTGAGAAAAGCGATTGAGGAGCTCGACTTCCGGCCATCGCACGCGGCGCGCTCTTTGTTGTCTGGCTCTTCGCGCATGATCGGTGTGTATATTCCTTTGCTCAAAGGTACTTTCTATATGCCGATTATGCAGGTCATCGATATGGAACTACGCGCAGCGGGTTTGCATATGGTGGTGGCCTTCGGTGTTGGCGCAGGTAATGTGCGTGAACAAGCGGTGGAAGGCATTAACTTTCTGATCGAGCGTGGTTGTGATGGTTTGATTGTGATGAGCAACGCTCTAGAAGACGCTGATATCGAAGCGATGGGTACGGCAAAAGATAATTTGGTGGTGCTCAATCACAAATATGAAGGTATTGCTGAACAGTGTTTTACGGCTGATCACTTTTTAGGTGGTCGTATGGCAGCGAAGTCTTTGCTGCAGCAGAAACACAAGAAAATCGCCGTCATCGCTGGTCCGGCTTGTGCCCCCGATAACGTCGAGCGTATTAGTGGCTTCATGCGCGAACTGGAACTGGCGGGAATTGATACGCATAAGATGTGGGTTGCCGAAAGTAATTTCGCCCCTGATGGCGGCTGGGCTTCCGCACAAGAGTTGGTTGAATCTGGTTATGATTTTACGGCTGTATTTTGTGCGAACGATGAAATGGCCGTTGGTGCAATGTCCTACTTCCAACACGTCGGCATTAATGTTCCTGTTGATGTTTCGGTGATTGGTTACGATGACACCGTTACCGCCGAATTTACTGCGCCACGGCTTTCATCCGTACACATTGCATGGCGCGAAATGACCTTGAGCGGACTGAACTTTTTGCTCAACCGCTGTTATGACCTCGGTCGACCCGTAGAGCGTCAGTTCCCGGTGAGTATGACTTGGCGTAGTTCGGTCGAAAAACCGGCGCGTATGAGCGCTAAGAAAACCGTAAAATAAAGGGGTTTTTAACTGGTGTTGCTGTTGTAAAAAACCGGAAGGACAAGAAAAGTTGAAAAAGACATGCACACGCATGTTTTTTTTGAGTGTAGAATGGAAACGATTCCATTTATCGAGTATTGTGGAGAAAAATGGATAAAGCGGGAGTAAGCCAATGCAGACAAAGCATCGATTATCAGATCTAAGCACCATCAAACATTTTTCTATGCAGCTTCTTTGGGGCGCGCGTAAGCTCGTTGCTGCAAGCAGTGCAGTGTTGCTGATCGCCTGCGGCTCAGGTACTTCCTCCGCGAGTTCACCTGCGAATAATACGACTACACCGAATAGCGGCGTCAATAGTGGTGTGATTACACCAACACCAAATCCTAATCTGACCCCCAATGAGCCGGTCAGTATGTTGCGCACCGACGGAACCTATTGGCTGCGTGCCAACAGTCGGCCGATTCAGCTTAAAGGTGTGAATCTTGGCAATTGGTTGATACAAGAATTTTGGATGATGGGCCAAGGCAGTGCGGGAATTGATGATCAATGCAAGCTCGAAGCCAAACTTGATCAGCGTTTTGGTTACGCTGAACGCGAGCGCTTATATCGCTTGTATCGAGACAATTGGATAAGCACGCGCGATTGGGACATGATCGCAAAGTTTGGTTTGAATGTAGTGCGTCTCCCTTTCATTTGGAGTGTGATTGAAGACGAAAAAAATCCGGGCAATTTGCGCAGCGACGCTTGGGTCTATCTCGATAAAGCCATCGCTGAAGCCGAGAAGCGTGGCATCTATGTGATTCTCGATCTACATGGCGCAGTCGGTAGTCAAGGATGGGAGCACCATAGTGGCTGTGCGGGCAAAAATTTGTATTGGTCTACACCGGAATACCAACAACGTACGGTGTGGCTGTGGCAGCAAATCGCCGCGCGTTATAAAGATCGTGCGGCCGTCGCTGGTTATAGTTTGCTAAATGAACCTTGGGGCACGAGCGAAGCGGAAATGGCGCGGGTGGTGAAGGGTTTGTATGAGGCTGTGCGTGCGGTCGACACAAACCATGTGGTTATCTTGCCCGGCCATGCTGCTGGCATTAACGCCTACGGTAATCCGGCTCAAGCAGGCATAAAAAATGTCGCCTTTGAGATGCACTTCTATCCTGGCTTTTTTGGATGGAGCCAACCTGGCTTGGCAGTGCATAAAGACTGGCTGTACTGCGGTAGCTCAGGCAACGGCGGCGTATGTGAATGGAATGCGCGGTTAAAAAACCTGAACACGGCTTTCCTCGTCGGCGAATTTCAACCATGGGCGGGTATGGGTGCTGAAGTCGGTGGGCAAGTCACACGAACGACGTACGACGTCTATGCCAGTTACGGTTGGGCATCAACCGCATGGTCCTACAAGCTCATCACTAACAATGGCGGCCAAGGAAATGGGACTTGGGGTTTAGTCACTAACGCGCCCGATAGCAAAATTCCCGCGCTCGATTTCAATACAGCGAGCTTGGCTGACATCGAGGCACTATTTAAACAATTTGGAAGCGTGAACTATGAACCGCAGCAAGCGGCGATGAACTGGATGACGAGCACTACCGCACCGAATCCGTTCAACCGCTGAGCCAGCACTCCAGTTGCCATTCTAAAGAGAGTACCAGCAAAACTAAGCGAAAGCATGAACGATCAATGAATATGCCTATACCGAATCCTATTCCCGAACTCAGCAAGTCTGAATTCCCCGATGACTTTATGTGGGGTTGTTCGACTTCTTCATTTCAAATTGAAGGCGCTGCGAGCGAAGCTGGACGTGTGCCGTCAATTTGGGATCACTTTGCCGAGCAAGCTGGCAGAATACGTGACGGCAGTGATGCACGCGTCGCCTGCGACCACTACCATCGTTGGCAAGAGGATCTTGATATCGCGCAGAAAATGGGACTCAACGCCTACCGTTTCTCGATATCATGGCCACGCGTCATTAGCGATGCCACTGGTACGATCAATGAAGAAGGTCTTCAATTTTATTCCGATCTGGTGGATGGTATGTTGGCGCGCGGTCTGCAACCCTGGGCCACACTGTATCACTGGGATTTGCCTCAGTACTTGCAGGAGCAAGGCGGTTGGGAGAATCGCGCTACGGTGTACGCTTATCTGAACTTCGCTGATGTCGTGAGCCGTCGCCTTGGTGATCGTATCAAAAACTGGATTACGCACAATGAACCGTGGTGTACGGCGATGCACGGCAACTGGGATGGCATGCATGCACCGGGAAATCGTGATTTCAAAATTGCACTTCAAGTTTGCCACCATGTTTTACTTTCCCATGGTTTGGCTGTACCCTTATTACGTCAGAATGTCAGCGATGCTAAGGTCGGCATTGCCCTCAGCTTGCATCCATTGCGTCCAGCGACGACCGCATCCAAAGACGTGGAAGCCACTCGTCGCCATGATGGCTTACGCAACCGCTGGTTCTTAGACCCACTGCATGGCCGTGGCTACCCCCAAGATATCTGGGACCTAACAGGGGCGGCAGCACCTCAAGTGCAGAGGGGGGATCTGGAAGCTATTGCAGCGCCATTGGATTTTCTCGGTGTGAACTACTACTTCCCAGAAGTGATACAAGACGCCCCCGAAAAACCTCCACTGGCCACCAATGTAGTGCATGATCCTGATTGTGAGCGTACTGCCTTCGGTTGGGAAGTGGCTCCTCAAGGCATGGCGAGTCTATTACGCCGCATCCAGCGTGACTATCAACCGGTGCCTATGTATTTGACCGAAAATGGTTGTACCTACGATGATGTGGTCGAGGCTGATGGCAGTATTCATGACGCTAAACGACGTGATTACTTTATTCGCCATTTAGCAGTCTTACGCGAGGTGATCCGTGAAGGTATTGATGTACGCGGCTATTTCGCTTGGAGCCTGATCGACAACTTTGAATGGGCTGAAGGTTATCTGCGTCGTTTCGGCTTGGTCTATATCGACTTTCAAACTCAGCAAAGAACGCTTAAAATGAGCGGCCATTGGTACCGCGACTTCTTACGCGGATAGCCATCGCGTTCAACGCCCTCGCGGCGACAGTTTTGTAGTGCCTCACTTTTCCCGGGGGGGAGAAGGAAGGATTGGGAAGGGGCGGTCTCGAAAGCGAGTGTTTACACTGTGAGTAGAGATCGCCTTGGCTCCTAAGTATTTACCTCATCGGCTAATGCACAGTGCCCTTCGCGCGCTGCATCTGTTCAGCACGCCGCAAATAACCTTGTTTTGCAAAGATCCGCAAAAAACTCCGAAATTTTTATTGACAAAGAAAATCACAAGAAGCATTATTCAACACTAAATTGGTAACGTTTCCAATTTGAGCTGCAGCAGAGAGAAAACGGTCTTTGTTTGAGTGATTTCTGTCTCAAGTGCAGCATGTTAAATTGAAAACGGAAAGCGCATTAAAACGCATCGAAACTGTCATGATCTTGTCAGCTTACAAAGTTGAAGGGTCAAAGTATCAAAAACCCGCTCGTAGACCTGATGGAGGTTGAACTGAGCAGGAGAGTAAACGCTTAGCAACGTGGACAGAACAGCAAAAAACTGTATCGCCCGTGACATCAACATCAACAACGGAATACCTCAAAAAGACTGAGAAAGACGAGACATCATGATCAAAAGAAAGCCATTGCAAATTGCCGCACTCACCCTCATCGCCAGCTTAAGCGTACAAGCCTACGCAGGCCAAGCTACGGGTGAACTTAAAGATTGGCCAAAAATTAAGAGCGCTGTCAGTAAAGATGCCGCGATGGAGAAGAAGATCAAAGACATCGTTGCGAGCATGAGCTTGGCGCAAAAGGTAGGTCAAATGACGCAAGCCGAAATCAAGTTCGTGACGCCAGAAGATGTGAAGAAATACTACTTAGGTTCTGTGTTGAACGGCGGTGGTAGCTGGCCGAAAATGAACAAATACGCGACGGCTGCTGATTGGTTGGCGCTGTCAACGGCTTACAATGATGCCTCAATGTCGACCGACATGAAAACGCCAGTGCCTGTGATTTGGGGTATTGATGCGATTCATGGCAATAGTAATGTTGTTGGAGCCACGCTGTTTCCCCACAATATAGGCCTAGGCGCTGCGCATAATCCACAATTGGTTGGCAAGATTGCGGTTGAAGTCGGCCGAGCGGTGCGCGCGACAGGTATCAATTGGGTCTTCGCACCAACGGTAGCGGTAGGCAAAGATGCTCGTTGGGGCCGCTCTTACGAGAGCTTCTCTGAAGACGGCAAGCAAGTTCGAGACTATGCGGGTGTCTATGTCAAAGGATTGCAAGGCAACTTGAAAGGGGATGCCAACGTCATCGCCACGGCCAAGCATTTCATCGGTGATGGCGGCACTGAAGCGGGTGTTGACAGAGGTGTTAACAAATCTAGTTTTAGCCACATGATCAACAGCCAGGCACAGGGCTATTACAGCGCCTTCGAAGCTGGCGCACAAACGGTGATGGCTTCTTACAATAGCTGGCATGACCCTGTTTCTGGCGTGAACTACGGCAAAATGCACGGGAGCAAAGCGCTGTTGACCGATGCGCTCAAAGACAAAATGGGCTTTGATGGTTTCGTGATTTCTGACTGGGATGGCATCGCCGAAGTGGCGGGTTGTTCCAACGACAGCTGCCCCCAAGCGATCAATGCCGGTGTCGACATGATCATGGTGCCCGACAACTGGAAAAACTTCATCAAGAACACCATCGCTCAAGTCGAAGGCGGTCAAATTCCTATGGCTCGTATCGATGATGCAGTAACGCGTATTCTGCGCGTCAAACTGCGTGCGGGCATGTTCACCACTAAACCAGCCGATAGCAAATTTGCGGGCAAACAAGAAGCTATGCAAGCAAAAGCTTTGGCTCGCCAAGCAGTGCGGGAATCATTGGTGCTGCTCAAGAATAATCACAATGTATTGCCATTGGCTCGTGGTCAAAAAGTTTTGGTGGTTGGTAAAAGTGCCGATAGCATGATCAACCAAAACGGTGGATGGTCGATTACGTGGCAAGGCACGGAAAACATCGAGAGCGACTACCACGGTGACACTTTGTTAGCAGGCTTCCGCGAAGCGCTAGGTGCAAGCAATGTGCAATACAGCCCAACGGCTGAAGGTGTCGATGTCAGCAAATTTGATACCGTGATTGCGGTGATTGGCGAAACGCCGTATGCGGAAGGCTTCGGTGATATCCCGCTAGCGCAGAGCTTAAGCCATAGCCAACGTCATCCAGAAGACCTCGCAGTATTGAAAGCGGTATCGGGCAAAGGCAAACCTGTTGTCACCGTATTGTTGTCGGGTCGTGCCGTGTACACCAATGACTTGATGAACTTGTCCGATAGCTTTGTGGCCGGCTGGTTGCCAGGCACAGAAGGCAAAGGCGTTGCAGACGTCTTGTTCAAAGACGCCAAAGGTAAAGTCGCGCATGACTTTAAAGGACGCCTCTCGTTCAGCTGGCCAAACGCCGCGTGCTTAAGCGGGCCTATCGCACAAATGGATAACAAGCATCCAGAAAAATTATTTGGTTTGGGTTATGGCTTGTCTTACGCGGGGAATAAAGCTTCACAAAAAGATCTAGCGCCCTTAGCAATGGATACGCGTACAAGCTGTGCAGATGAATCACGCATGGCAATTAACACCGTTAAAGACAGTACGCATTTCCCAGCCCTTGCCACTATCGCCACGCGTCAATTCACCTTGGCGAAAGATCTCAATGAGAAGGAAATGGGTGGTGCAATTGGCGTCAGCAGCAAGACTCTGGCCAACGGCATGCCAGCACGTGTCGTAACTTGGAATGGCCCTGCGAAGTTCGAAGCAACTGCGCCATTTTCCACGATGGTGCCGGTCGGTGTGGTGAAAGACGGTGTTCTACAGTTTGTGGCCGAAGTGACTAAAGCGCCGCAAGGTAAAGTGAATCTGGCGATGGAATGTGGTGACAACTGTGCTGCGAGCTTGGATGTGACTAGTCTG
The DNA here is from genome assembly GCF_014284155.1 of Affinundibacterium nitidum. Classification (GTDB taxonomy): domain Bacteria; phylum Pseudomonadota; class Gammaproteobacteria; order Burkholderiales; family Burkholderiaceae_D; genus Undibacterium; species Undibacterium nitidum. The sequence goes on along the minus strand of NZ_JACOFZ010000008.1, from coordinate 87,536 downwards.
ATGCAAAAACTCTCGGGCGGTGCAGCACGTACCGTCAAGATTCCACTGTCTTGCTTTACAGCGAAAGGTTTCGATCCTAAAAAAATCAAATCTGGCTTCGTCATGAGTAGCACAGCAGCATTCAGCGCCGCGATTTCTGAGATTGAACTCGTCGGTGGTAAAGCGAAGGACGCTGATGTGACAGCATGTAGCGAATTGAATTAAGCCAGTAGCAACGCACTGTGGTGGTGAATACACCCCACAGTGCGCTAGAAAAGACAAACAGAATAGTGGGATAGCGGTCGTTGAGCATTAAAACGCCCGCCGCAATTGCAAACCAAATTGCAAACGCAAAGCACCCAACAATAACAAGGAGGAGACAGCATGGCCAATCTCGCAGGTAGTACTAGCGGCGTCGTCAATGACGCTGTATCTGATCAAACAAGTAAGTCGAACACCACGCCACTGGTGATCGTAACGATCTTGTTTTTCATGTGGGGTTTATTGACCTCATTGAATGATGTGTTGATTCCGCATCTGAAAGCCATCTACACGCTCAGTTATGTGCAAGCGATGTTAGTGCAATTCTGCTTCTTCGGTGCTTACTTCATTATCTCCTGGCCCGCTGGGATGTTGATCAAGCGCATAGGCTATCAACGTGGTGCGGTCACTGGTCTGGTGATTGCGGCCAGCGGCTGTGCCTTATTTTATCCAGCATCGACCAGTGGTTATGCGGTCTTCTTGCTTGCTTTCTTTGTACTCGCCTCCGGCATCACGATTTTGCAAGTGGCCGCTAATCCCTATGTGACGGTATTGGGCGATGCCAAAACAGCGTCTAGTCGTTTAACACTGACGCAAGCCTTCAACTCTTTAGGAACGACGATCGCGCCAGCGCTTGGAGGCCTATTGATTTTATCTGGCGCAGTGTTAAGCGCTGAACAGTTCGCCGCTATGCCTGCGGTCGAACAAGCCGCACACAAAGCGAAAGAGGCGGCAACAGTGCAAGGTCCTTATCTCGCGTTGGCTGGTGCCTTGTTATTGCTTGCAGTGTTATTTGCATTTGCACGCTTACCTAAAATCGAGCATAGCGATAGCGCAAGTACGAGTAATACATCAGGTCAATCCGTGTTTGCCCATCGTCATTTAGTCTTGGGTGCGATTGGTATCTTTTTGTATGTCGGCGGTGAAGTCAGTATCGGTAGTTTCTTGATTAACTTTCTCGGTGAGAGTCAGATCGCTGCATTAAGCGCAGCCGATGCAGCCCATTATGTGAGCTACTACTGGGGTGGTGCGATGGTCGGGCGATTCATCGGTTTCGCGGTGATGCGTTATGTGAGTCCAGGCAAAGCATTGGCCTTTAATGCGGCGTGTTCGATGGCATTGATCTTAACCGCCATCTTCAGCCAAGGCGCGGTGGCGATGTGGGCCATCATTGCGGTGGGTTTGTGCAACTCCATTATGTTCCCAACGATTTTCAGTATGGCTTTACATCGCTTGGGTGCGTTGACGGGACAAGGCTCGGGCGTACTGTGTATGGCGATCGTTGGTGGCGCGATTGTCCCATTCGCCCAAGGCTTCTTGGCCGACCACATCGGCTTGCAAATGTCTTTCTGCATTCCCGCAGCGTGCTATGCCTTCATTCTGTTTTTCGGTTTGAAGTATGCCGGTATGTATAACAACGACCAACAGAGCACGGCAGCTTAAGCGCTCTTGGCTCTCGACGACACATAAGAATAGAAACAGTATGAATGCAACCGATCTCGCTTTAGCGAAACAGTTTGGGGAATCGTTTTTTTGGGGCGTGGCCACCAGCGCTTACCAAATCGAAGGCGGTGCCGCAGATGGCGGACGTGGCCCATCGATTTGGGATACCTTCACCCACACTCCGGGCAAGATTCTCGATAGCAGCACTGGTGATGTGGCCTGTGATCATTATCATCGCTATGTCGAAGACGTGAGTCACATCGCTGACTTGCAAGTGTCTGCATATCGCTTTTCGATTTCATGGTCGCGTGTACAGCCTCTGGGTTATGGCGCTTGGAATGAGGAAGGCTTTGATTTCTATTCGCGTCTGCTCGATGAGTTAGCCAAGAAAAATATTCTCGCGCATATCACTTTATATCACTGGGATTTACCTCAGGGTTTGCAAGAGCAGGGCGGTTGGCTCAACCGCGATACCGCACATCATTTTGCCGCGTATGCGAAAGAAGTCGCACGTCGTTTCGGCGATCGCGCAGCGAGTATCGCCACGCATAATGAGCCTTGGTGTACTGCTAATTTAGGCTATGGTAATGGCCAATTTGCACCGGGTGTAGTCGATACGGTCGCCGCATTGCAGGTTTCACATCATCTATTGCTTTCGCATGGCTTGGCGATGTCAGCGATGCGTGATCAACATGTCAGTGCCAAACTCGGTATTGTCCTTAATCAATGGACTGCAGAACCCGCCACTAATAGCGCGGCAGATATCGCCGAAGCTCAATGGGAATATGCGCGCTCGGTACAATGGTTTATGGACCCTATCTTCAAGGGCAGCTATCCACAAATCGCGCTGGATCGTATGGACATGAGCCGCTTCCAAGTAGAAGCCGATGACATGGCCATCATCCATCAACCGCTTGATTTCCTCGGTGTGAATTACTATTTCCGCGCTTACGTTAGCACTGAAAACCCACCGCGCAAACCCGAAGCGAAATTGGGTCTTACCGACATGGGCTGGGAAATTTATCCACAAGGTTTGCGTGATCTCTTAATCGGCATACACAAAGAATACGCAGCACACGGCCTCCCCGAAATCTACATCACCGAAAACGGCGTCGCTTTCGCGGACAAAGTCGAAGACTCCAGAGTCCACGACCAAAATCGTATCAACTTCGTGCGCGCTCATCTCAATGCAGTCGCCGAAGCCAAAACCGCGGGCGTCAATATCCAAGGCTATTTCTATTGGAGCTTGATGGATAACTTCGAATGGAATTCAGGCTACTTGCGACGTTTTGGTTTGTACTACGTCGATTACCTTACGCAGCAGCGTATCCCGAAAGACAGTGCGCTGTGGTACCGCGATTGGATACGGGTTTGTGGGTAAGTTTTTAGAATGCAGCGGTCAGATAAAAGCGAGCTTCGGCTCGCTTTTGTTTTATGAGGTGTTGGGAAGAGGTTCTCTTGCTCGGTTTTTTGTTGCTCTTTCGATTGGGTGTCTGTTCTAATAATACTACTATGTCGAGAATTTCTAAAAAAGGTTTCTGGAGAGAATATGTGGTTTAAACAAAATTTAAGGACAAATCCAAATTTTCAAACTGAAATTCTTGTGCAATCAGGGTGGAAGGAACTTTCTATAGTTAGCAGTTTGTCTCACAGAATTAGTTTTGTTATTGGGTGCGTAGTTCTATGTTTACTTGCTTCTGCTGGAGTTTCATCTGTTTTCTTAAGCATTTTTGGCTCTAGTATTCTGACTAGCTTTGGACCAATATTTTTAGGATTGGTTTTTGTAGGTGTTTTGCCCCATGAGTTAATTCATCTTTTGACTTTTCAAAAACAAAAAGGGAAAGAGCGGATTGTCGATTTTTGTCCTGGCTTGTTTTGTACAGTCGTCGTGAATGATGGTGCTTTGAACAAAGTACGTCTGTTATTAAGTTTGCTCGCCCCACTTTTCATTTTGACGGTGCTGTTTTTAGTAATTGCGTTTTTGTTTCCTACAGTGGCGGGGCACATGATGCTCCTGGCATTTGGGAATGCAGCTTGGTCAGGTGTTGATCTATATATTGCGTTGTTTCTTTTTATGCATGTGCAGGAAAATCAAAATTTACACCTCGCTTCATTTACGACACCGGGGGTATTTGTAAAGGAAATCTAAGACGTGATGATTGATCTTGTCCAGCCCGCGTAGTGCCAATAAAGCCGACAAACAGTAGGTACGAATAGCGCGAGCGCATTCGTACGAATGTGAGCGGGCCCAAGCTGCAATTTGGTCGAATTTTGACAGTCTCCCAAGCGAAACACAGAGACCTTCACTTCAAAAAGAAATAAATTACTGACTTATCCGGCGAAATGAGTAGATCCCCAATCCAAAAAAAGAAGCACCTTTTATGCTCCTATATATAGGCATAGATGCTAACTCTCGAAAGCCTACGTTCACTTAATTTGATAAATCATCTCGAATGGAATTCAGACTATCTACGCCGCTTTGGTTTGTACTATGTCGACTATCTCAGCCAACAACGGATCCCGAAAGAGAGTGCGCTGTGGTACCGCGATTGGATGTGGGTTTGCGTGTAAGCTGAATATGTGAGATTAGATTCGTATGAAGATCGTTTAGTGCTTCTCAATCTACGAACGACTTCAGCTATTCAAGGCTAGCGCTACTTTTTCGAAATCGTTTTCCGAAGTATTGATCGTTGTTCGAAGCGTAGGCAGATAGTCACTCAGTTGGTAACTCATCGCTTCCGCCACTATTTCATCGTAATTATCAAAGAGAATGTTTGAACTTGGGTCGAGTCGCGATGCCACGCCTAAGCCACTGTGCAGGGTGGGAATGGCCATTAGCTTTAGATCTGGACGATATTTCTTAAGAACAATTAGAACCTTCCAAGTGTCTCCTACCCAAAAATAGGTGCTGCGTTCGCGATTGGCAGTTTCTGGAATTACTGGAATTACATCATGAAATAAAACGATGGTGTCTCTATGCGCATTCCTTTCGACATTGATGAAGTCCATTAAGGCTTGATCGAAAGTATGTAGGCCGTCAATAAAAGCCATATCAATTTTTTGATGATCGAAAGCCTCATTCAAATCGACATCACTGAAAAAGCTATCGCTCGGTAATTTATAGAGCTTGGTGGCGGCTTTGAAGTTGTGACTAATTTTATAGTTTGGATCAACACCAATCGCTAATGTTGGTGGGTTGGCGAACGCCAATGCCTTGCCAGTCTCGATCCCAATTTCTAAATAGAGATTGGGTTTCACGAAATGATGAAACCATTGTAACCATTCGTAATAGCTAGGCCCAGGAAACGCATCATGAACGATCTTGGTATGTTCGATCAACTCTTGTTCGTGAAATGGTGTGACTACGAAGGTATTGTCTGATTTGGGCGACTCTTTTGGTTTAGAAAAAATGTTACGCAGAACAAGAGAAAGAATCGACACAGCTGCCTCCAAAAAAATATAAAAACTTTATACGTAAAACTTGTGTAATGAGGAAAGGGTTTGCTACTAATTTTCTCGCAAAGAACAATGCTTACTCTCATTCTAACGAATTCGCGAAAATTCTTAAGATCCTTATTACCTGCCGCTACAGCTGAACCAGCACCCTAAAGGTTTAGTTAAGTATAGCTCTAAATGGCACTTTTCTTACTCAAAAGAAAATCGTTTGCAAGTGTAATTCGAATATGCTGGTGATCCCTATTCACTGCAATTTTTTAACCTGTTGTTTTGATTTGCGCTTCTTTTTTTGGGATGTCTTTTTGAGGATCTTCTCCAATTCAATGGCCAGCCCCATGAGTATGGGTGCCATTCAAAAAGAGCTAGGTATTTGTGCAGCCTGCCTTATTTGATAAATCATCTTTCAATTCAGATTGAAAGGTTCTAACGTCAGCAACCCTGCGTAGATAATGCGGCAACCTCTGCAGCGTGTTGTTTGCCTTTAGCCGCTGTCGACAACATTAAAATCGTATCCGAATTGTTATAGCGCGATTTTTCGATGATGAAGTCTATCTTGCCGTCACGGTCAAGGTCCCCCGCCCATAGCACGCGAATGGTCTCAGAGAATTCGCTGTCATCAATCAAACTTGCATCGCCTAAAAACTGCGAGAGGCCATTACCAATGAAGTAAACCTTACAACTTTTGGCGCCAGACTCTTTATTTTTGCTGCCACATTTGTACTGGACTTGGTACGTGATATTCTCAAACTGTATGGTTTGCCCATCATCTTTATGAATAAGTTGGGCTTGTTTAAGGACGCCTGCTTCAAGGCCAGTCCTACGCATTAAGAGTAGTGGTGCAGGGCCTTTGAGGGAGACTTCTTTGCCGGAATACGACGCTTTGTTACTCTCATCATCATTGATGCCATCAAACACAGTTTTGATACGTGGTGTCGTGGGCCTCAATTCTGCTTGGTCGCCATTTACATACAGCCCGAACCAATTTTTACCAGCCACGCTTGGCACTTCACCATTGTGAAAAGTGCCAACCCGCATAATCGTAGTGGGTGGGTTATCAATCGCAGATGCGAGTGTAGTCGCCACACCCAGTAAAACGGAAATCATTAATTTTTTCATGGTGTTGAGTTAGTACTAGAGCCGATAGTTGTTGCTACTTTCTTTGTTCCCGCGATGATGAAGCCTACGCCAATGAGGACGATGGCGAATAGAACTCCAATCACACCTATCGCTAAACCAAGCGTATGCGACAAACTAAACTCCGAAAGAGAAAATATACGTAGCTTATTACTGTCGACTTTGATGAGCAACTTTGTCGGTATTGTGTTCGTCTCATTAATTTCTATATAACCTATACTCGATCGTTTATCGCCATTGTTACTCACGCTGAATGATCTGTCGGTGACGAATGGGATTAACTTTCCAGTGTGGTCGCTGACCACAATAGAGACGTCGTCCGTCAGTGTTTTCGAGTCGTAATACATTGTGCCCTTAAAAATAGTACGACTGTGATTCCATAAAAAATAACGCCCAGGTTTTGTGATCTCAGTGGAATAGCTACCTGGTGTCGCAAACTTGTTGTCGTCCGAATTCGGAGAAAATACGGTAATCAGTAAGATCGCCGGAATCACAAGGGCGCCCAGTATTGCGATGACAGCACCGATGATAATCAGTCGTAGGCCGGGCTTTTGCTTACCTTTGGTTTGGGTTTCGAGAAAGGTATGTGTATCCGTCATTTGCCTGCCATTTCCTTTACGCGGTGCTTGGATCGTTGCAATATGAATGTCCTCCATCATGGCCCGCAATGACTTTTGTCAAGACGATCGGCGTAATTTGCTGCGACACGTCTCCACTTATCTTTGCACCAAACGCATGCACTTTCTTGTCGGTTATTCATGCCGTAGGTCTGCCGGTTGCACGCGGTCTTAGTGCTGAAACCCATTTAGCAATGAAGGAATCAAAATATAAAAACATCTAGGTAAAACATTATCCTGATTTTGCGGAGCCGCGCAAGCTTCAAAAGAGTGCGTTAATGAACCGCAATCGCGGATGACCCGACTTCTGTCTCTTCGGTGCGCAACTAGGCAATGTGCTATTGCAAGTTTAGATAAGTATCAGTAATCTCGCACAGATATTGTATCGCCATGCTATCGAACTCGTTCTTCGACGATTGATGTTTCGTAAAAAAATACCAGACCGCCGATTTGATATTTACGCATACTCCTCAAAATTGACACCCCTCGATTTTTGGAAGTGGCTTGCTTTGCCTTTGCTCGGATTGGCGATGGTCACACCCCAACTCGGGTTTGCAGTTACACCTGCAGTGCTCAATGCCATCACTAGCGATGTGAATTTTCCTTACAATTTCGTGAAGGACCAGCAGGTCCAAGGCTTGAGTGTCGATGTCGCAAAGGAACTCGCTCACAGATTGGGGGCCGAGTTAAAGATCGAAGTCGTGCCATGGACACGCGCTCTCATGACCGCTCAAACTCAAGCTTCAGTGATGGTCTTTACACTCGCTAAGATTCCCGAACGAGAACACAATTATCATTGGATAGGACCGATTACACATAGCGAAGAATGGCTGTATAAGCTGAAACGTCGTAGCGATGTACAAGTAAAAACGATAGAAGATGCGCGTCGTTATCTTGTGGGTGACGAAGCCAGCAATGCGAGTATTCCTTCGTTCGCCAAGCTCGGTATCAAAGTCGACACCGCACCATCCATGGTCTCGAACTGTAAGAAGTTCAAGTTAGGACGAGTAGATCTAATTCCTTTTGATCCTGATGGTGTCGCTGCATTTGCCAACGAGTGTGAACTAACAGCCGATGAGATCGAGAAGACGGTTCGTGTTCACCGAGATACTGCTTTGTATTTTGGCTTTGGAAAGAGCACCCCACCCGAGTTGATTCGCCGAGTGCAAAAAGCGTTCTCCGATATGGTGAAAGATAAAACGCTGAATCGGATCAATAAAAAATGGAAAGCAGAAACAACTCGGTAACCTTGCGTTGGCACAACTCAATGCTAGATGAATAGGAACTCTAGCTTCTTCAGGAAATCCTTATTTCCCTAAGCCTTGACCACCAAGCGGTGTAGTTTCAAAGCGTTCGCCAAAACCAGCAATGAGCGGTCTCCCGAGCGCAATTGCATGCTGGACCGAGGGCAGCGCAAGTGAAGCCCTATGGCTGTCTTGCGTATCCCACACCTCAGTAATCCACAGAGAATCAAGATCGGTCGGGTCTTGCGCAACAATGTAACTCAAGCATCCAGGCATGTCTTTAAGACCCTCGAGCAAGATGGCCGCGAGAGCCTCACGTTTTCCTGACGTGGCTTTCATTTTTCCGATAATTCCGTACATGTTTTTCCTTATTTTAGTTGAGGGTATTAAAGGTCGAGGCCGATAGTATCGTTGTTTTCCTTGATGACTATTGGCTCATTTAAGGCCTTAGATCTGACGAGAAAGACAGATGCCAGTACACAAAAAACTCCAAAGCCACCAAGTATCCAAGAATTTGAGCTGGGCACGCCAGAACTAAATGCGTTGATTCCAATCACACCACCTAGAACATATAAGGTAGCGAGCACAAAGCGAGCCCATTGCACACGTTTGATGGTAAGGAAAAACAAATAGCCAAGTAAAAGAATTCTTACTACCGGTTTATCCGAAAAGCCTTGCACTGAGATGTTGTATGTTTCAAGCATAGCGGTGCATAGAAAGATGATGAGAAGCCAGCGTGATGTTGTGATTCGGTTCATGATGTTATGAATAGGTGCCCGCAGTTTGGCGGATTCATTGGTAGAAACTAGAGTTCAAAGTCTGACGTACGCCGACCACCCAAAAGACGATTGCGGAGATCATTCCGACGCCAATACACAGTGGTGCTAGAGGAGTTGCAATAGCAAAGCTGGTGACGGTGCCAAACCCGATCAAAATCAAGATGGGAATAAGTAGACCGGCCAGTAAACAATCAAGAAGTTGAATCGGCTTGTGGTGTCTTATCAAGTAAAAGATCGGCATCGATATGAGCACGGCTGGCCCGGTAATGGAGAGCGAAAATAAAAAGGCCTCAATTCCTCCATTAATTTTGTAGACATATTCAGTGAAGATGAAGACAGTGGTAGGAAACCAGAGGGCTGCGTAGATGAAGCCGATGAGAATTCTAAGCATATAGGGATAAATCTTGATTGTTTTACTTATTGGGGAGCGGTGCCCCAACACGCCCTGACTTAACCGCGCTAGAGCGTTGCTTGACTACACAATGTCAAAAAAGTGATACATACCAATTAAGCTAAGCGCATTCTATCAACAAGCATCATCTAGTCAAGAAATCAATTTTTTGGAGCTCTGAGCGGCCTTTTTGGGGGTGTTTTTTGCCTTTGGCAAGTTATACCGGAACGATTTAACGAGCTGTCTATAAAGCACAAGCTTGATTTTTTACATAGGCGGTTTAACGCGAGATCGGGGATAATAGCGGATTACTGAATTCTTGCTATACGAAAGCATCCCATGTCTAACACTTTTGCTCCTCTCAAAAACGATACCTTTTTGCGCGCCTTGTTGCGTCAAGAAACTGAATACACACCTTTGTGGTTGATGCGTCAGGCGGGACGTTACTTGCCTGAATACCGCGCAACACGCAAAGGTGCGGGTTCGTTTATGAGTTTGGCGAAGAATCCTGATTTTGCGACGGAAGTGACGATTCAACCTTTGGATCGGTTCAAGCTCGATGCGGCAATCTTGTTTTCAGATATTTTGACCGTGCCAGACGCGATGGGTTTGGGTTTGTACTTTGAAGAAGGCGAAGGGCCAAAGTTTGAACGTCCGTTGAAAGACGAAAAAGCGATTATGGCTTTGGAGGTGCCGCCAGAAGGTAGCCTGCAATATGTGTTTGACGCAGTCACCCAAATTCGTAAGACCTTGGATGGTCGCGTGCCTTTGATTGGCTTTTCTGGTAGCCCATGGACCTTGGCTTGCTATATGGTCGAAGGCCAAGGTTCGCGTGAGTTCCATGGCATCAAAGCCATGATGTACAAGCGCCCAGATCTCTTGGAACGCATTTTGACGCTGAATGCAGAGGCGGTAGCAACGTATTTGAATGCCCAAATCGATGCTGGTGCGCAAGCGGTGATGATTTTTGATAGTTGGGGCGGTGCCCTGGCTGATGGCGCATATCAGCGTTTTTCATTGAAATACATGCAAGACATCGTCAACAAGTTACAGCGTGAAAAAGATGGTCAGCGCATTCCATGTATCGTATTCACCAAAGGTGGCGGATTGTGGTTAGAGCAAATCGCGGATATCGGTGCTGATGCTTTGGGTTTAGATTGGACAGTCAACTTGGGCCAAGCGCGTGCGCGCGTGGGCGACAAAGTGGCTTTACAAGGTAATTTGGATCCAGCGGTTTTGTTTGCGGAACCCGAGCAAATTCGTCAACAAGTGACAGCTGCCTTGCAATCCTATGGCAAACCTAGCGCGGGTCATGGTCATGTGTTTAACCTCGGCCACGGCATTTCCCAATTTACTTCACCAGATGCAGTAACCGTGTTGGTAGAAACGGTACATGAAGTAAGCCGCCAGCAACGTCAAGCCTAAGTTAGTAAGTATTAAGACATGACGGTTCAAAGCAGCATAAAAATATGCGTTTTGAACCGAAGTGGATGGCAATAGGCGCAAATCAAGCATGTTGCTTTGCAAAAGCTAGAGCCCATGCGGCTTGGCGAGTAAAAGTCGGTAGAAATCGCGATGAATAGCGGTGGATAAGTGGCATATTGGCTACCTAATTCCAGTACTTATTCACAAAAAACGACAAACAAAAAAATTCCTTGAATATTTGTTTTTCGCCTAAAGTATGCATTTGTAAGTTATTGATTTTAAATGAGTTTTTTTGTGCATCGCAAATGTGCAATCTATTGAAACCCGCATCAAATCTAGGCCTGCCGCGTGTCAAGACGTGCTTGTCCACAAAGTTATCCACAAAAGCTGTGGATAGTATAAAAAGACCATATGAAACCGATAGTTAGCGCAATATCTCAAGCCTTACATTAAGTTCGTGGAACCCTTTTACCTCACTATTGCTCTCGATACCCCACTTGACAGACTCTTCGATTATCGTTGGCTGGCGGTGGCGGACGAGCCACGCCCTGAGGTCGGTCAGATCGCTTTAGTGCCATTTGGACGGCAAGAAATAGCGGGTTTGATTGTGGCGGTCAATCGAAGCACAGAGGTGCCCGCCGATAAAATCAAAGACGTATTGGCAGTTCGCCAGCAATGCCCCGCCTTATCAAATCAGTGGATAGACCTTTGCCGTTTTGCGGCCGACTATTACCAACGGCCATTAGGTGAGGTGGCGATTCCCGCACTTCCTAAGAATTTGCGTGCCCTAAAGCCCGTGTCGTTGGACCGCAATTTGAAGAAGCTGACTAAGCTTAAGTTGGACGCGGCGCCAGAAGTTTTGCAAGAGAAACAATTAAATGCTGAGCAACACGCCGCGGTAGAGCAGATTGTGGGGCAGCCAGGCTTCGCTGCTTTTTTATTGCATGGCGTCACCGGCAGCGGTAAGACCGAAGTGTATTTGCAGGCCACCGCTAAAATCTTGGCGCGTGACAATACCAGCCAAGTGCTCATTTTGGTGCCAGAAATTAATTTAACGCCGCAACTCGAAGCGAATATCCGCCAACGCTTTGCGGGAATTCAAATCTCCACTTTGCATAGCGGGATGGCTGAAGGTGAGCGCCTACTCCACTGGCTAGCCGCGCACACTGGTCAAGCGAGGATTATTCTCGGTACACGTCTGGCAATTTTGTCATCGTTGCCGCATCTGCAAATGATCGTCATCGATGAAGAGCATGACCCTTCTTATAAGCAACAAGAAGGTTTGCGTTATTCGGCGCGTGACCTTGCAGTTTGGCGAGCGCATCAGTTAGCGATTCCTGTGGTTTTGGGCTCTGCGACACCTTCTTTAGAGACTTGGCAACATAGTAAAGCGGGGCGTTACCGCAAGTTGGAGTTGCGGGAACGAGCGGTGAAAGATGCTGTTTTACCGGTGGTGAAGATTATCAATACCGAGCGTGAGAAGCCGTCTGAAGGCTTAACCCAAAGATTGGTAGCCGCAATACGTCAGCGTTTGGAGAAAGGTGAGCAATCACTACTGTTCCTCAATCGACGCGGATATGCACCGGTCCTGCATTGTGATTCATGTGGTTGGATTAGCAACTGTACACGATGCACGGCGCATATGGTTTTGCACAAACCCGATAAAAAATTGCGCTGCCATCATTGCGGTTTGGAGCAACGGATTACCCGTGCTTGCCCGACTTGCGGCAACATTGATTTACAACCATTGGGTCGTGGCACACAACGCCTGGAAGAAGGGCTACACAGCGTCTTTCCTGATGCGCGAATCTTTAGGATCGATGCAGATTCGACCCGATTGAAGGGTAGTGCAGAGGCCGCCTTTGATACGGTGCACCGTGGCGAGGTCGATATTTTGATCGGTACCCAAATGGTAGCAAAAGGACATGATTTTAAGAATCTGACTTTAGTCGCTGCTTTGAACCCCGACAGCGCTTTGTTTTCGCAAGACTTCCGTGCCAGTGAGCGTCTATTTGCCCAATTGATGCAGGTTGCTGGTCGTGCAGGAAGGGCTGCGCAAAAAGAGGGCGGCAATGCGAGCGAAGTCTTGATTCAAACCCGTTATCCCGATCATCCTCTGTATCATGCATTGATGGCTCACGATTACCACCGTTTTGCTGATGACTTGTTGGAAGAACGTCAACAAGCGGCAATGCCACCGTTTATATATCAGGCTTTGCTACGGGCAGAGGCGAGAGAGTTGGAAACGGCGATCGCTTTTCTGCAGGAGGCTGCTCATTGCACCATGCATCACGGCATCACCATCAACGATCCCATCCCCATGACCATGACCCGTGTTCATAATATGGACCGAGCACAACTGTTGGTGGAGTCGACCTCGCGTCCTGCTTTACAAGTCTTCCTCAAGGAATGGATTTCCACGCTGCGGGCGATGAAAACCAGAGTGAAATGGGGCGTGGAAATCGATCCGGTTGATATCTAAAACTGCACTGATCATTTAGATGGGGATGAACTTGGCGACGTATGTGATGAAATGGGCTTGAAAAATCTGTAGATCATAATGAAAATGCTAGCTTTTTATTGCAGTTTTGTTTTGCTGCTGGCAATAACAAAGGCAACAATAAAAGAGATCCCATTTTCATGAAGTCTACAAGGAGAAATTCATGCGGCAAATTCACACTACTGCTATAGCGCTTCTAATGGCAAGCAGCTTGAGTGCATGTATATCTGTCAACGTCGATGAAAAGCAATTTATTCGACCAGATAAATTAACGGGTTATCAGCGTAAAGCACCGTTGACGAATGAAGACCTGCAAAAAATTAAGCCAAACACACAGCTAGTTGAGAAATCCATTCCGGTCGAAGCTGAGCTTAGCCTGAATGGTTTGCAAATGCGCGTCGATGGTAATAGTCCAACCATCCTGTATTTTGGTGGCAACCTATCTCATGCGGACGAAAGCTTAAAGAGTCTTGTTCGCCAAACCAGCGCTTGCACGCCAAACATTGTGAGTTTTGATTACCGCGGTTATGGTCGCACCAAGGGTGAGCCTACGATTCAGAGCCTGCAAGAAGATGCTCTGCGTATTTACGATGACGTACGCAAAAATACGAATGGCAAACTCTATCTTCATGGGCAATCTCTCGGTAGCTTTATGACGGGCTATATCATGCAAAATCGTAGCGTGGATGGCGTAATCCTCGAAGCGACCGCGACCACCATCCCTGACGTGGTTGACTACAAAACACCTTGGTATGCCGTGCCTTTCGTACGATTTAGCTTCGAGCCGTCTACCTTATTGGTCAATAATGCCAAAGCGGTATCGCAATTCCAGCAAAAAAGTCTGGTGATTGTTGGTGAAAACGATGACTTGTTCGGACCTGAACTCGGAAAGAAAGTCTTCGATGCGATTCCTTCTGCGAAAAAGCAATTAGTGCTAGTCAAAAATGGCCCCCATTCCGGCATGATGAACAAAGCGGAAGTGCAGAGAGCTTTTTGCAGTTTCATCAACGATTCTCCACAATAACGCATCGCTCAGCTGAATTTTGAAGCCGTGATACTCGCTTTTGAAAAAAAGCGAGTAAACATGCGACATTCAAGGCGATTAGCTATTGCAAAAAGCAGCGCAATACTGCAAAGTTCAGCTCTTCGTTTGTAGCAAAGTACAAATGAAAAAACTTTAAGTTTTTGCTAGATCAATTGGTAGTCAAAATAGCAGTCAGACTGTTGTGAATTCTTTGGCAGGAACGCGTTTTTTCATTATCGTTGAAGCCCTATTCATCCGAATGGGGCGTTAGATTCGGCCTTGCAGTAGAACGTCCCGTACTTTGTCTTTTAGAATTCAGCATGAGTTATCTGTCACCCGAGTTTGCGTTTACCTTTTTGGTATTTCTTATTTTGTATTGGTCACTGAACCGGTGGACCACCCTACAAAAGATCAGTTTGCTATTAGCCAGTTACGCTATCTATGCGTCTTTGGACTTGCGCTTTGGTGTGATTTTAGCGATCTACACCACCTGTATGCTGGGTTTGCTGAAATGGGTGCAGTCGCAGCCCCAACAGCGGAAATTCATCTGTGGACTCGGGATTTTTGCTTCCGTATTGAATTTGGCGGTATTTAAGTATTTTGATTTTTGTCGCGATGGTTTTTTGGCTGCCGCAGAATACTTCAAACTCTCATGGTCGATTCCTGCTTTAGATATTCTGCTTCCTGTTGGGATTTCTTTTTATACGTTTCAAGCCATCGCCTATTTGGTGGCAGTTGCACGCGCCGAACGCGAACCGGCAAAGCCGCTCGATAGCGCACTCTACCTCGCTTTTTTCCCGACCCTGTTTGCTGGCCCAATTTGCCGTGCAAGCGATTTACTGGCGCAGATCGAACTGCCACAAACGCGCAAATTGGTGAAGGGCGATTTGATTTTCTGGTTATTGATTTCCGCACTGGTTAAAAAAGTATGGCTAGCCACTTGGATTTCCGAGACCTGGGTCAACCCTATGTTCGCTAATCCCGATGCTTATCAAGCGCCAGAGCTGCTGATGGGAGCCTATGCGTTTGCCATTCAAATTTATTTTGACTTTAGTGGCTATTCCGATTTGGTCATCGCGATGGCCTTGCTACTGGGCTATCAGTTGAAAGACAATTTTAACTTCCCCTACCTTGCCGTTAATTTGCGAGAGTTCTGGCGTCGTTGGCACATTTCTTTGTCGAGCTGGATCCGCGACTACGTGTACATTCCCATGGGTGGCAGCCGTGGCGGTTGGTGGATGACGCAAGTGACGATATTGAGCTCAATGGTGATTAGTGGAATATGGCATGGCGCTAGTTTGAAATACATTATCTGGGGTGCTTTACACGGCATGGGTATGGTAGCGCAAAACATCATCGAAAAAGTCTTAGGACGTCAGGTTAAAGGTTTGCTGAGTGGCATTATCACTTTCCATTTTGTGTGTTTCGCTTGGATCTTCTTCCGCGCCGATGGTTGGCAAGAGGCGATGAATTTCATCCGCGGCTTTGGCCGTTTGGATGCGCCGATGACCGTCGATGTGGTGGGTGGTGCTGCTCTGATGTTGTTGTTCTTCTGGCTCTCTGTCTATGCAGAATCATGGAAGCAACGCAGCCTTTGGTTGATGGAGCGCACACCGATCTTGATTAAGCCAATCGCTCTCACGGCAATCGTGCTGTTGATTCATTTGTTGGGACCTTCTGGCGTTCCATCGTTTTTGTATTACTCGTATTAGGAGTTGATGATGCGAGACGGATACGAAAACCAAAAGCACTCTAAAAAACATCGTCAACACACAAAAGAGTCTAAGAAAGCTTTACTCGAAACGCCTATGCCAGCGCAGTCTTTACGATCGCAACCACCTGAAATGGAAACCGAAGTTCAGGTGACGTCGCGTCATTGGCAAACTTTAACGGTGTTAGCAAGCAGTCTGGCACTGCTGTTCTGGATGCGCCAAGATGCGCTGGACCAATACTGGCAACAAACCAGGCATCTCGAACTTGGGCTATCAAAGGCTGTCGCCCATCCCGCTTGGCAGAGTGGGGCTAAGTTGAGCAAAGATCTTGATCAACAATTGAGTGAGCAACTCAAGCCTAGACAAACGGTCAAGGAACGTTTGATCCAAAGTTTCAATGTTTTGTTGTTTGGTTTGCCGGAAGATACTACTCACGATACCAAGGTATCGCAGCAAAATGCGCCGCTCAGTTTGAAGAAATCAACTACGGCCTCAAATAATGTGGACGCTAGTGCCGCCGCCGCTCCGAAAGTCGGAACTAAACTTGGCACCGATGCCGCGGCCGACGGTATGGCCCTTAGTTTGAGTAAGGCCGCGGGTACCGACGACGCTAAAATAGAAACACCTTTGACTCAATTCGTTCCTTTGAATGAAGAGGGGCGTATGGTCTTGGGGCCACAAGATAAAGTCTTACTCGTCGGTGACTCTATGATGCAAGGGGTCGCGCCACATGTCGCACGCGCTTTGCAAAATGTGCATGTGAAGTCGGTTGACCTTAGTCGTCAAAGCACAGGCTTAACCTATCCTGGCTACTATGATTGGCCAGCAGTCATTAAGAAGACACTAGAAAAAGATCGCATATCGGTTTTGGTGGTGTTCCTCGGCGCGAACGATACTTGGGACATGATACTAGGCGGTAAATACGAAAGCTTTGGTACTGAACGCTGGCAAAGTAATTACTTAACGCGTATCGAAAGCATCATACAAACCGCCCACCAACAGCATGTACGTGTGATTTGGATGGGCGCACCAAATATGGGTCGCGACAAAATTAATCGTGGTGTGAAAGTACTGAATAGCCTCTATGCGAAAGCGCTTGGAGAAGGTGAGTCACGTTATATCTCTACCCGTGAATCCTTAAGTGACGACGTCAACGAATATCGGAAGACAATCACAAAAGAAAACGGTAAGAGCGTGGTAGTACGTACTGAAGATGGCATTCATTTTACTCGCGATGGTCAAACCATCTTGCGCGACTTAGTGCTGAAACAATTTGAATTACCTGTGATCAGCAAAGTGAGCCCATGATCTTATCCAATACATTGTCAAGTTTGACTAAGATCGAACCACTCAGAGGTTTGTTTGCGATTAGCCTTACCGCATTGAGTTTGGCGATGACACCAGAGGTAGCGAGCGCGGGCGCTGCGGTTCACGATTATGGTGACCCGAATGCCTCGCGTTTATGGCGTCAGTTGGCTGCTTTAGAACGTAAAGAAGGTAGCGAAGTTGTGCACATTATGCAGCTTGGTGATTCGCATACGGGTGGCGATTATTTTACCCAAGCTTATCGCGAACAAATGCAAAAGCGTTTTGGTAACGCGGGCATAGGTTGGCTATCGCCAGGCTACATCAAAAATCAACGTTCGGCGCAAGTTTTGATGCGTATGAATGGTAATTGGAAAACTCGTGTTAGTCGCAATAACCCTGAGAACTTTCCATTGGGTGGATTTGCGAATCAACCTGACCCTGGTGCTTCGATCGAGATCGTTCCTAAACAGCCACTCTTTGGTTTGCAGCGTGTCACAATTTGGACGCGGCGCAATAATGATGATGCCTCAGGGGGATGGAAGCTGAGTTTTCCCGACGGTGAAGTGCGCGACTTGCTGCCACCACTCACGTCGAATTGGCAATCAACGTATGTCATGGGCAGCGCTATCGATTTGAATAGTTTCACTTTGCGTGCTGAACATAATCCGCCTGAACTTGGCGCGATTATTATCGATACTTTAGCGCCAGGCGTTACCGTCGATTCACTCGGGATCGTTGGCGCCACTCAACGTGTCATTGCGCGTTGGCAAACCGAAGCAGTGCGCGAGCAATTGCAATGGCGACGCCCAAGTCTGATCGTACTTGCCTATGGTACCAATGAGGCCTTTGATCCAAATCCAGATTTTGATTTGTATAAGCAAGAACTACAAAACACCATACGCCAATTGCGCGCCGCAGCCCCTGATGCGGCCATACTCTTAATCGGCGCACCGAACTCGGCCAAGAAAAAAGGCGCGGGTGAAAATGTAGGCTGTCGTTATCGTCTGCCTGCCGGTTTAAAGACGGTACAAAATATTCAGCAAGATGTCGCGATTAGCGAGCATCTTTTGTTTTGGAGTTGGGAAGCGGCGATGGGCGGACGTTGTTCTATGCAGCGCTTTGTCGACGCCAACCCACCATTGGGTCGCCCCGACTACGTCCATTTCACTGAGGAAGGATATGCCCAAGGTGGCAATGCTTTCTTTGAAGCCTTGATGAGTAAATATCAGAAGAGCCGTCCGAAGCGCTAATTACTGACGGGATCGATTGCCGCAGTAATTAGCGACAAAATGAGCAGCGCTCATTCAAACTGCTTTTTGAATTCCGCAAACTGTGTCTGTAAGTCTTGTACTTGTGCGCGCAAGCTTTGTACTTCTTCTTCCAACTGCGCGATGCGGTCTTTGTTATGGCTAGAAGCTGCGTGGCTTACGTTGTTCAAGGATTCTAGATTCAAACTTGATTCATCGCCCGAGAGTAAATGTGCGTAACGTGGCTCTTTGGTGCCCGGTGCTATCGGCAAACGCGCTACGACAGGTGGATATTTATCGATCAAAAAGTCTAGGCATTGTTCTACTTCCGCCACTGACGCGAATTCATGTAGACGGCCGACGCGGGTACGGATTTCCCCAGCAGTTTGCCAGCCGCGCAGCATCAATACCGTGAGCACAGCGAGCTTGTTTTGCTCCAACATCCATTTCACGCGCATCTTGTGTTCGTACTTCGCGACACGCGCTCCAGCTTGATGAATCACGCTGGCTAGCTTCTTTTGCACCAATTGATCGAGCGCTTCGCTAATCTCGGCCTCAGAGAGATTCATCACGGGGTCGCGGCTAGTGAGCTGATTGCAGGCACTGACTAAGCCGTTCAAAGACATAGGATAGTTGTCGGGCGTAGTGGCTTCTTTTTCTGCAAGCGCACCCAGTACGCGGATCTCAACTGCGGACAATAAATTCGATGGGGTGTCGATTTCACTCATAAGTCAATTTCTTTCATTTTTGTTCTTGTAGTGGTCATTGCTGGACCACGATAGATAGCAACATTATGCGGGAAAAATCCTAAGAACGTGAATGAAATCGATCGACTGTTCACCACACCTTACTAACGAAATCTTATGACCTCGCTATGACATTTCATAGAGATTCACTTCTAGAGACTGTAATTCTTCGGTCACAACATTTTCATAAGATGCGCTCGCCTCCACCGTGTCTCAGCGAATGACTTGACAGCGCGGCTTGCGAGCCTAAGCCCTACAACAATACAAAATTTCGAGAAAACTATGAAACCAAGATATTTATTGAAACCGATTTGTCTTTGCTTGTTACAAGCCTTCGCGATGGTCGCAATGGCCGAAGATAATGATGGAAAAGTTGAAACAGTGACGGTATTGGGTGAAGGTCAGAGCCGTCAAGTTCAAAACATTACGCGTAAAGACTTAGTGCAGGCGACGCCAGGTACAAGCCCTTTGAAAACCTTGGAAAAATTACCGGGAGTTTCGTTCCAGTCGGCAGACCCTTTTGGATCTTATGAGTGGTCCAGCCGTTTTAGCATCCGTGGCTTTAGTCAGAACCAATTGGGCTTTACTCTCGATGGCGTGCCTCTCGGAGATATGAGCTATGGCAACAACAACGGCTTACATATTAGTCGTGCTATCTCCACTGAAAATATTGGTCGTGTCACGCTCTCTCAAGGCGCAGGTTCTCTGGCGACGGCGGCAAGCAGTAATCTCGGTGGTACGGTGCAATTTTTCTCGTCTGAACCGAGCGAAGAATTTGCACTGACAGGTGAACAGACTTTCGGTAGTAATAAAACTTCACATACTTTTGCGCGTGTTGATACCGGCATGTTTGGTACGGGCACAAAACTTTATCTGAGCGCAACACGCCACCGCACTGAGAAAACGAAGGGCACGGGCGGACAAGACCAAGATCAGTTCAATGCAAAGTTAGTGCAGAACTTGGGCGAATCTCGTTTGAGTATTTTTTGGAATACATCTGATCGTAAAGAAGTCGATTACCAAGATATGTCCTTGGAAATGACGAAACGTTTGGGTTACGACTGGGATAACTATGCGCCCGATTGGAACCGCGCCGTCAACGCTGCAAAAGGTATTTACACCGGCGGTGTCAATAACTTGGATGATGCTTACTATCAAGGAAGCGGTCTGCGTAAGGATAGTTTGGCGGGTGCTACATTGAGTTTGAATTTGGCAGATGGAATCGAGTGGAAAACGGTGGCTTACCATCATAGTAATGAAGGACAAGGGCATTGGTACACACCATACACACCGACTTCAGCTAGTGTACCCATCTCGATCCGCACCACGGAATACACGATTTCACGCAATGGCATCATTAGTGATATCAATATCGACGCTGGCGCGAATTTCTTGAAAGCCGGTGTGTGGGTAGAAGATAGTAACCATACACTGACGCGTAATTTCTATGCCGCGGTTGATGGCCGCGATACGAATTACTTCTTACGCGATCCGTTTAACACGGGATTTAAACAAAATTTTGATACCAAGACGACCCAATTTTATGTACAAGATACTTTGGAGTTGTTAAACGGCGCTTTGGCTTTGAATTTTGGCTTCAAAACACCGAAGATCGAGATTGGGTCGGTGAACGTCGTCGGTAGTCGTGCGGCAGGAAATTTGACAGCGAAAAAGTCCTTTTTGCCTCAGGTCGGGGTGAAGTTTAATGTGACGAAAGACGATGAATTGTTTGCGTCTATCACCGAAAATATGCGGGCATTTCAACCTGGTGTGAGTGGCCCATTTTCTCAGTCTCAAACCGCATTTAACTCCAGTGTAAATAGCTTAAAGCCTGAAACTTCGACATCGTTGGATTTGGGTTATCGCTTTAAACGTAGCGACTTCCAAGGGTCCGTAGCCTTGTACCACGCTGATTTCGATGATCGTTTATTGAATGTGGCGAATTGTCCAGGTATCGTCGGTTGCCCAAATACCTTTGTGAATGTGGGTAAAGTCTCGACCAATGGCTTGGAAGCAGTCGGCATTTTGAAGTTGTCCAAGGAATGGTCTTGGTTTAATTCTTACACCTACAACGATTCTCAATACAAATCCAATTATTTGGAC
This sequence comes from Affinundibacterium nitidum, assembly GCF_014284155.1. GTDB lineage: Bacteria > Pseudomonadota > Gammaproteobacteria > Burkholderiales > Burkholderiaceae_D > Undibacterium > Undibacterium nitidum. Next base: position 66,167 of record NZ_JACOFZ010000008.1, on the reverse strand, counting down.
AAAGTCGTGGTCGCTGTCGCTGGAAAGCAAGTTGTCGATGCACCAAAGACGATGTTCAATACCGAGCTTGCCATTGAAGATGGTGCATGGTTTGCTCGATTGGGTGCGAAGTACACGGGTGAGCGCTATTACACATACTTGAATGATGCTAGCGTTCCAGCATATTGGGTATCCAATTTCGCTGTTGGTTACAAGCAAAAATCATTTGCGGGTTTGAAAGACGTTTCTGTTCAACTTAACGTCACCAATTTGATGAACAAGCAGTACTACAGCACGATTGGTTCAAATGGGTTTGTAGCGTCCGACCCAAAAGGTGAGTATGCAACTTTGTTGACTGGTGCTCCGCGTCAGTTCTTCATTAGTTTGAGCGCAAAACTCTAATATTTTATTTGTCGAGGTAGGACGACAGCTAAGCGCTTGCTTAGCTGTTTGCATTTTCGGAGAACCTATATGTATAAGTCGTTGACGCTTATTTCCTACGCTTTGTGCAGTGTAATGATTGCATCACAAAGTCATGCACAGAGCGCGAAGGAAGTTTCTACTAGTACACCGATCAAACACCTTATCGTTGTGGTCGGTGAGAACCGAACCTTTGATAATTTGTTTGGTACCTATCAGCCCCAAAAAGGTCAAACGATTGATAATTTATTGTCTAAGTCGATTGTGAAGGCCGATGGCTCACCAGGTAAGAATTTTGCATTGTCAGCGCAAAAAATCGCGACTAACTTCCATCAATATTCAGCTACTCCAGAAGTCATTGGCCGTTATGAACACTTACCCCAGCCCTATGCTGCAGGCGCATTCGGCCAGCGTCGTGATATTCCCGATGCAAGGTTTCCAGCAGCTATGCCAAATGGACCATTTCCGATTACCAAATATGTGAGCTATGGTGCACATACCGGAGATCCAGTTCATCGTTTCTTTCAAATGTGGCAGCAAGTCAATGGTGGAAAGAATGACCTATTTGTTTGGACCGCAGAAAGTGTGGGAGTAGGGCCAAGTAACGCTCCCGCACCTTTTGCTCCAGGACGTACCTACCAAGGAGCGATCGCGATGGGTTTCTATAACATGGCGCGTGGCGACGCACCCTACTTCAAGGCCTTGGCTGATCGTTATGCAATTTCCGACAATCATCATCAACCCGTGATGGGCGGCACGACCGCCAACTATTTCGCGTTAGCGACGGCGGATGTGGCCTACTACACCGACGCAGGAAAACCTGGCATGCCGCCAAAAAAACAAATCGAGAATCCTGACCCGCAGCCCAATACCAATAATTGGTACACCGAAGATGGTTACCGTGGCGGAACCTACGTGAAATGTGCGGATGCTACTGAGGCTGGAGTGACGGGCATCATGAAGGTGCTCAAGTCGCTGCCTTATCGCGCATTTAACGATGGCAACTGCGCACCGAATACCTACTATATGGTGAATAACATGGATCCTAGTTATAACCCAATGGGAGACTTGCTGCCCCTCGGTGAAGACAAGTTCGTGATTCCACCACAGACAATGCCACACATTGGTGATTCATTGAGTGCTGCCGGTGTTACATGGAAATGGTATAGCGGTGGTCGCAATGACGGGAAAAATCCTGATAAAGAATACTGTGCTATGTGTGATACGCCGAGTTTCTTTACTTCCACAATGACAGGGCCTGATCGCCAAAAATTGCAAGATTTGAGTCAATTTTACGTCGATGTCAAAGATGCGAAAAACTTTCCTGCAGTTTCCTTTGTCGCCCCTTATGATAGCCTTTCCGGCCACCCCGGTTATGCGACGGCACCCAGCTTTGACGAGCTAGTGAAAGATATCGTTGAACGCGTTCAAGCGAATCCTGAACTGTGGAAAGAGACAGCGATCCTCGTCACGTTTGATGAAGGCGGTGGCTATTACGATTCTGGATATGTACAGTTGATCGATTTTTTTGGAGATGGTACCCGTATTCCCTTGATCGCCGTGTCACCTTTCGCGAAACGTGGTTATGTCGATCACACCTATTACGATCACGCCTCGATCATTAAATTTATTAATCGTAATTGGAAACTGTCACCCTTAAGCCAGCGCAGTCGTGATAATCTTCCAAATCCTAAGCACGACAAACACAGTCCCTACGTTCCATTAAACCGTCCAGCGATCGGTGATTTGCTCAATTTGTTTGACTTTAAATCTCCATCGGTGAAGTAAGGAAGATTGGCGTGGGAAGCCCAACGCATTCAAATAGCAACGATACACAGGTTTGCCATGCCAATTGACATCATCCTTGATGAAAGCAAGAAGCGTTTGCAAGAATTGTTCGAGCAGAGCAAAGGCTTTGATTGCGAGGTATTTCTAGAAAAATCGGGTAAAGAATTATTTTTGCTGTTGGCGGCGCGTTTTGATCATGACCTGCGGCAAGGGGGCTTTGCCCAGTTTTTCTATAACATGAACGGCAATTTTTTAGCGGATGTTGAAGATATGCTGATTCAGTTCAATGCCATTGTTGCCCATGAATTTTATGTACAGGCAGTCAAAGCCTGCATAGCGAACAAAAAGGATTACGAGGCTTTTCTACAGTCTGACTATGTCAGTGAAAACGCCTTAAAGAATGATCTGCATGCGATTTCGCTTGATTATCTGGCCTGTCATGTCGATTTTTCGTTTGAGGTTCGAGACGCCATTTGCGGTTCAAGTGCAGATTAAGTGTTGAAGATTGTTTCATTGGGGCAATTTGGCGAGTACTAGCCCGCTACTCCCGATAAAATTTGGCATAATGACGACATGGGCAGGTTGCCCTTTGTCTCAGACTTATTTACTTAGCAGAATTTAATCGGTTTTTATATGAGTGACGCTCGTTCAGCTCCCCGTATCAATGTAACTTGGCGTGGCGCTATTCAAGTCAGCCAAGGCAAGATCATTGCGATTAAAATAGTTAATTTCTCGTCAAGTGGCGTGCAATTTCTTTGCCCCCAAATCGTGGCCGAACGTGGCACCTTTCAAATGATGATTGAGATACCTGATCGTCGTGATGCTTCGCGTCGTACACAGGTAGTTTGTAAGGGAATGGCTTTATACTGCATCTTAAGCGGTAGCGAGTACCGCGTTGGTATGAAAATTTCCGACATCCCGCCGCAGCATAATGACTTGGTTAACAGCTGGGCTGGCGCTCCTTCTAAATAATCTCTTTTGCCGTTGGTACTTGCTACCGCGCTTTTCTCAATGATGAATACCACGCATATACGCCCGAGTGAGCAAGTTTTATTGCAGCGTGTACGTAATCAGTTGATCGATTATTTGGAAGTGGCCTCCTCTTTCGCTGAGCAACGTCGATATCAAGCGAAATCGCCTCAGCTTCAGGTGCCGACCGAGATCATTGAGCAATGGGCTGATTGGGTTGGACCCGATTGGCGCGAGAGTTTCAAAGCGCCGGTTTTCTCGACAGACGAATTGCAGGCGATTGAAAAATTTCAAACAGTTTGGTCTGGGTTGCATCCTCGCTTGCCGCAGCCACTGCCTAGTTTAGAATTGATTCAAGCAGAGGCGTTGTGGGAAGAACTACGTCGTGCAGCTGCGCTTACTTACGCTTGTTTTTTGCGTGTCGGTAAGATGTCAGAAAGTGTGGAATTTGTGCCGTCGATACCAAGTCACGCTGCTGTCGTGAACGCAGGCGTCATGATTTATGCCAAAGATGCGCAGTGTCTCGTACAGTTTTATGCGGCTGTTTTGCAATTAACTGAATGTCCCGAACAGTCTCAACCAGAGCACGGTTTGCTTGTCTTGCAAGGAGCTGGATTACAAGTCGTCATTCACGCCATACCTAGTGCATATGCGGTTGATATTGAAATCCAATCACCACCGGTGCCGCGTGAAGACAGCGCCCTCAAATTTTTCTTCAGCGTGCGTGATTTAAGTCATGCCCGTGACGTGGCGGTGGAGTGGGGTGGAAGTATTGCGGAACAAGTGTGGGAAGCGCCCGGCTATCGATATTGCAATGGCTTAGACCCTGAAGGGAATATTTTTCAGCTACGTCAACACCAATAGTCTCAACATTCCAGTTCTTTTACGTGTGCGAAGATATCTAGCTTGCGGAAATGCGTATTAAGTATGCCGTAATAGTCTAGATCAACGAAGCGATCGCGTTTCCATGACACCTGGCGTCGGCGGCCTTCATGTTCGAAGCCTAATTTTTTTAATAGCTTGCTGCTGCCAATATTATCAATCTCCACTTCGGCTTCGACGCGATGTAGTTCCATCGTATCGAAGGCATACAACAAGACTTCTTTCAGGCATTCCAACATCACACCTTGTCCCCAATACGCAGGTAATAGCCAGTAGCCGATATCGGCATTGCGATTATAGTTATCGAGCTCATACACACCGCAAGCACCGATTAATTGTTCAGGGTGATTTAGTGGACAAATGGCCCACCACATACCTGAACCCTCCTTTTCTAAACAGCGATACCAGTCTATTTGTTCTTGTGTCGCGATTTCACTCTCATACCAAATACCATAATGGGCAATCACCTTGGGGTGAGACAAACCGAAAAAGATAGCGGCCAAATCGCTTTGTTGAATTTGGCGCAGCAGAAATCGCTCACTGCGTAATTCGGGAAAAGTACTCGCATCTTGCATGGCTGACCTAGCTCAGGGATTAGATTTTTTAAGTCTACCTGAAATCAAGTGTCTGCCAAGAGAAAACCCAGAATGCGTTTTGCAAGGTGTTGTGTGCTTCTACCGATTAAGTACAAAACCTGCTACTCGTCGGGTTTTTCTTGTCAATTACACGCTTTCTCCTTACAGTTGCCAACGATACAAAATATTACGTGCTGTTTGTTGCAGACCTACTTAGTCTGATCCATCTTAGATGAACGGCGACGCGGGTTTGCAGTGCTTTCATTGAGTGAAATGGAGTTGAGAATGTGGTGGATAGGAGCTCTCATCGGCTTAGCCCTAGGATTGGCAAGTCATTATGGTTCGGCTATTTGGTATACCGTATTTGGCGGTGTCTTCGGCTTATTGGCCAAGATTAGCCTAGATTCTCAGTTTTCCGCGCTCAAAAAAGCAAATATGGCGCTGCACGAACAGGCAGCCGCGGCGATGAATGAGGTGAGGGCCACGATCGCGCGCTTAGAAGCCAAGATCAAATCGCTCGAAGCTGAATTGCAAGCAGTGCGGGCAGCGAAAAGCGTCTCGGATCACGTGCCGCTTGCAGACGTCGATCCTGCCAAATCGATGAAGACAGTCGTCGCGGCATCAATGCAGGCCACAAATGCTACCGCGACCAGTGTCTTAACGACAGCGCCTGAAACAGAGCCGATGGCACTTGAACCATTGATGCAACTCGACGCCGAAGAGGGTGTTGATAGTCAACAGGCCCTGGCACCGAATGTGCCTTTAGTCAATTTGGACTTGCCACAGCTAGAAAAGAATACCCAAACGGCACTGAGTATCAAAGCTGAGCAAACGGTGGCGAATGTTTCGGTGCCCGTACCAACCAGCCTGCATACCATCGTCACACCTGAAATCGAAGCGCCAGCACCGGTCCGTAAGCGTGCACGCTTGCCGGCTCCGCCCCCTCCGTCAAAACCTTTACGTGAACGTTTGCCTGAGCCGATCGCGAATTTCATTTTCGGTGGCAATTTACTGGTGAAAGTCGGTGTTTTGATTCTCTTCCTCGGCCTGGCCTTCTTGCTTCGCTATGCGGCGGAACGCGTCACGGTACCGATCGAATTGCGGTATGCCGGCGTACTCGGAACAGGTTTAGTGTTGTTAGCCTTGGGTTGGCGCTTACGTGAGAAACGGCGTGACTACGGCTTGAGCTTGCAAGGGATGGCAATTGGCGTGTTCTACTTGGCAGGGCTATCCGCGGTGAAGGTGCATCAGCTGATCACGCCGGAAACGGGTTTTGCCTTTTTGTTCGTCGTCTCAGTAATGAGTGCCGCACTTGCGGTTCTACAAAAGGCACCGGTGTTAGCCATTATCGCTGCGCTCGAAGGTTTCGCTGCCCCAGTGTTGACCTCGACAGGAGCCAATCGCCCCCTAGGACTGATGACCTACTTAGCGGTACTCGATGTCGGTATTTTCTTGGTTGCGTGGTTCAATGCTTGGCGCGTCTTAAATGTGATCGCCTTCGTCGGCACCTTCACCTTGAGTCTAGGTTGGGCCAATAAGTTTTACACACCTGCTGATTATGGATTGGTGCAACCCTTCTTGATTTTCTTCTTTGTTTTGTTTGCAGTGATTGGTGTTTTGTTCGCTCGCAGAACTTTGCTTGAGGCCCGTTATGCTGCCACCCTCGATGAGGCAAGTCGATCTGGTGAAGCGAACCCGCTGATGGGCATCAAGCTCGTCGGGCGTGTTGATAGCGCTCTCGTATTTGGTAATCCTTTGACTGCTTTCGGTCTGCAATATTTGTTGGTGAAACATACAGAATATGGCGCAGCCTTCTCTGCTTTAGCGATTGCCGCCTTCTATTTGTTTTTAGCACGCTTTATCTTCTCCAAAGAAAAACATGGCTTGGCCTTGCTGGCTGAGGCCTATGTCATTGTTGCGGCTATTTTCGCGACTTTGGCGATACCTTTAGGCCTAGAAGGCACATGGACTAGTGCGGCCTGGGCAGTCGAAGGCGCTGGTATGTATTGGTTGGGTTGCCGTCAACAAAGACCATATGCGCGAGCTTTTGCTTACGTGGTGATGGCGGGTGCGACCTATAAACTCCTGAATGCCATCAGCATTAATACGGGGGCATTGCAGCCACTCTTGCAGGGTTCATTGTTAGGACCGGTCTTACTCGGCAGCAGCGCACTCGTGATGTGGTTCTTGCATCGTCGTCGCGAAAGTGAAAGCTTGGCGTCGTGGGAACTGCCAGCGAGCCGCGCATTGCCATGGTTGGGTTTCGCTGCCTATACGATTTTGCCTTGGATGTTGCTACTGCCTTCATTCGCATCCGCTGCCTGTGCAGTATTTGCGTTGGTCGTTGGCGAGATTGGTCGACGTCGCGTCTTGCCTGAATGGCGCCCGATTGCGGCAAGCATACAGGTGGCTTCAGTTCTCAGTTTCCTTGCCGGACTCCATGTCGATACCAGCTCGCAATCACAAGCTTACTTGCAAGACGGTTGGCGCGGCATGGTCCCCGCAATCATTATCGCATTCAGTATTTTGTTGAATGCAGGCCGTCGCATGTTGGCGATTAAACGCGAAGCGGAAGCGCAAGGCTTGCCGCCATCGTGGACAGCTTTTGATGGTTTAGCTTCGATTACTGGTTTCGCGCTATTGCATCTCGCCATGTTGTTCGCCCTAGATTTGTATCAGGTTGCAGCGATTTGGCCGATCACTTCCTTTTTGGTCTTAGTCGGTGCTTTGTATATGGCGCAGACGCCACTGGCCGTGTTTGCGCTGGCTCTGCAAGCAGTATCAGGGCTCGTTTATTTGCAAAGCCACCAGTCCAGCGCAGCGGATCTTTACTTGAATTGGAATTTCGCTACCCAAATCAGCTTGGCCCTAGCGGCGTTCTTGAGTGCAGATCGGTTACGTCATGAAGCCCAGCGTTTTGCTGCGGCTTTACGTGAATTGTCGACACCCGCAGGACAAAGCACACAACAAAGAGCGTGGTTGAATCCTTGGTGCAATCAAGCGCTGATTCAATGGCTGCCCTTGGTTTGGGCTTTGATCTGGTGGTTAATCTCTTGGGGTTTCGAGAACAGTATGGCCTTGAACCGCGCAGGCGAGCGTCATACGATCCCGATGGCGGAGGTGATGCTGGCGACGGTCAGTGCCTTGTTGTTGATCGCGATTGCCGCTTGGCGTCGTTGGCCACAAGTCGCTAAATTGAGTGCAGTCAGTCTACCTTTGTATTTGTTGGCGACCGCCTACGCGTGGTTCGATGGGCCAGTGATCTTCACGCCATCATTGCATTGGGGATGGTTCGTTTGGCCTTTATCAGCCTTCAGTTTCTACTTCGTTTTGCGCAATCAAGAAGCTTATTTTGGCTTGCCTCATAAGCTTTTGAGTCTTCAACATGTGCTTGGTGCTTGGTTATTTTTGTTCCTGATTGCGGCTGAGTTGCGCTCTCATATGTTGAACATGAACGGTATCGGTGAAGCTTGGGTGATGTTGGCGACGGTTGCTGCACCGGCCTTGCTTCTGTTTGGACTAGGTCGAAACTGGGGAGCAAAAGCCTGGCCTATGCTGACCCATCGCTCAGTTTATGCGGAGTCGATGGCCGCACCGATCGCGGCGCTTCTACTGTGGTGGTGTTGGGGCGCGAATATGGGTTCCGCTGGCGACGCGAGTCCTTTACCCTATTTACCGTTATTGAACCCGCTTGAACTTGGTATTTGTTTGGTCTTGTTCTCCTTATTCATCTGGTGGCGCCATTTACCGAAAACAGCAGCAGTACGCCTGCCTGATCGTGCTACAGCGGCAGTCTTTGCTATCAGTGGCTTTGCATTATTAACGGCTGGCGTCTTACGAGTCGTGCATCACTATGCCGGTGTGGCATGGAATGCTGACACCCTATTTGATTCACGATTAGCGCAGGCCGCTGTCTCAATTACTTGGGCGGTGAGTGGTGTGAGCTTGATGATCTTGGGTAATCGCCGCGCATCGCGTGTGGTATGGATCGCCGGTGCAGCTTTGTTAGCCATCGTGGTTGCCAAACTGTTCTTAATCGAACTGGCAGACCGTGGTGGCCTGTATCGCATTGTCTCGTTTATCGGTGTCGGCTTGGCCTTCTTAGTCGTCGGTTATTTCGCGCCAGTACCGGTCAAAAAGCCCGATACGGTGCAAGAAGGCGAACCGGCTGTTGATCCAAATTCGCGCGAGGAGGGGGTATGAGTCAACTTCGACGTAACATCAGCTTGGCACAGAAAGTGACGACAGCGGCTGCTATCAGTTGCGTATGTGCCGGCTATGCTTGGGCTGGCGTGCAACAAGCGACGATACAGCTGCCAAGTACAACGACTACGACCAATAGTTCGCCCTATCACAGCGTTGCTTTGCCCTTGGCAATCTATGCGAGTGCCAAGGACAGCCAGTTGAGTGATTTGCGCGTACGTAATGCTGCCGGTGAGTACCTCAGTTATGCCTGGCTCTCGTCTTCGACTGCAGGGAATCAACAATTGTCTTTGCAAAGTTTGTCGGTACCGATTTTCCCTTTGCAAGCGACGACCCAAGATCAAGGCTCAAATTCCTTGATCGAGATCGAGCAAAGTAGCGATGGTAGCGTGCGCTGGCGTTCGCAGATTAATGCTGTGACAAAGGCTAATGACACGTCGCTTGTCAGTGCTTGGCTGATCGATGCCAGTGCTTTGTATCGTCAAGCAAAGAACGAGCATACCCAGAGTTACTTGATACAAGCGCGAGTAACCGTGCCGGAATCTTTTCAAGGTGTGGCAGGCTTTAGTTTAGAAACCAGCGATGATTTATTGCATTGGCAAAGCGCATCCCAACATCAGCAAGTTTTGCAGTTGCGCCATCAAAATCAGAGTTTGGCGCAATTGGAGTTCAGCCTGCCAGCGCTGCAGGCGAAGTATTTGCGTTTGCGCTGGGACCAGGCCGCGACTGCACCGCGTATTTTAGGCGTGCAGTTAGATGCGCAACGACAAAATTGGACCTTGCCCAGTTTGTTATGGACATCGCCAATCAAAGCAAGCCAATGTGATGGTAAGACCTGCGAGTACTTGGTGCCACGTAATCTGCCAGTTGACAGTGTGCGCGTCAAATTAGCGCAACTAAACAGCGTTGAAAAACTAACGCTGAGCGGCGTATTGGAAACCGTGTCAATCGATCATCATCATTTAAGACATAGCCTCAATCCGCTCTACGTCTTACGCCATCAGAAAAACAATAGTAAGCAGAGTACGGAGGACGATCATTATCTGCGTCATTTTCAGGCGTATCGTCTGCAGTTAGACGGCAAAGAAGTCGTGAACGATGTAATCCCCGTCAATGGCTTAAGCTATTTAAAACTACGTTTGCGTAGTGAATCGAGTAATTTGGCTAATGCGGCACCTGAAATCGAAATTGCGAGCATGGCGCGCCATATCGTGCTTCTAGCGAGAGGCGCTGGGCCATATCGTCTCGAATGGGGTCAGGAAGCGCAGCAAGGTGCCGCCATTGACATGGCGATGCTGATGCCTAAGCAAGCCGATGCGATGGGCTTTAGTAGTGGTGCCACGGTGCAAGTTGCCCCCATTCCGGAAACCGCAGCGAGCGCTGCTTCTGCAATGCCTACCAAGCCGCAAGAGAATAAAGTGGGAGCCCAGGGCAAGTGGTGGCTGTGGCTTGCATTATTGTGTGCGGTAGCTTTGCTCGGATGGATGGTGTGGTCGTCGTTAGCGAAGATAGATCAAGAAAACAAGAACCAAAGCTAAATGACAAGCGCGGCTGTCATGCTGCTGTAAAAATAGTGGTCTATGCTAAAGGCGCTATGGAACAGACATCCGCAACCACTATTTTTCCTAATCGCGACAAGCTCATGATTTTTGATGCTGATGGCACCATCATTGATGCCTTCAGCGCCATTGAAGCGACCTTTGCTCTGCATGATATGGATATTGGTGAGCTAGAGGCCTTTCAGAAACGTCGTAAGTTGTTTAAGTATGTCGGCGGCCTGAAAGAATTCCCGGTCAATATCAAAAAGCAGCTAGGCAAAAAGAGTCGCCAAAAAATTATCACGACCTTGACTGAGGTCTACCGTGAAGAAGCTTGCTTGTATGAAGGCGTGGCGGATCTGATTAAACAGTTGATGGCCACGGAGGGCATTCGTCTTGGGCTGGTCACGCGTAACGTCAGCCATGAGCCAGAAATTACCATGGCGCGCCTATTCGCACGGTATGACATTGATCTTGCCCAATTCGATTACTTCGCCCATGTCCCGATGCGCGACACCAAAGCGCGATTTTTCCAAGAGGCGCGTAATCAATTCCATATTAACCCTGCGCGCGGCTTTGCCTGTGGCGACGAGCATAAGGACTATGCTTCCGCCTTAACTGCTGGCCTACACCCATTTGTGGTTTCATATGGTTTTGAAGACCACCAACGTTTAACTCAAAAATTTGAGATTCCAGAGGCGATCATCTCACGCACACCGCAGGAAATGTGTGCACGTGTTAGACACGCGCTCGACCTTGATTTGGCGTAAATCGAGTACACATGACAAATGTCATCTAAAAGTGGTGGCAATTTGCTCTAATTTTTCTGTTTGAAGTTCTCCATACTCTCTCCATCGCAGTTCCTTAGTTATTTAACGGATAGATGGAGACTCAAATGAAACTCACTCACTTAGTATTCGCATTAGCCAGTGCTGGCCTGATGATCAGTGCACAAGCTTCCACGCTGATTCAAAACGTACGCGTTTTTGATGGCGAAAAAAATCTCGGCGTACGCAATGTGTTGATCGATAACGGCAAGATCATCAACGCTGATTTCAAGGCAAAGATCAGTGCTGACATGAAATTAGTTGATGGTAGAGGCCGCACTTTGTTGCCAGGATTGATCGACTCTCATGTGCATGCCTATCAAGACCAAGATTTGCCATTGTTGTACGGTGTCACCACACAAATCGATATGTTCACCGCCGTTCCTTTGATGCAGGACATGAATCAACGTATGGCAGCCGGTAAAAACACGCGTAACGCAGATCTGATTTCCGCTGGCGTATTAGCGACTGCACCAGGCGGTCATGGTACGGAATACGGTATGCAGGTTGATACTTTGACCAAGCCAGAACAAGCGCAAGCATGGGTTGATCGACGTATCGCTGAAGGATCTCATTTCATTAAAATTGTGATGGAGCATGGCGGCGCTGGTTTCAAATTCAATTCGCTTGATGTCGAGACGGTGCAAGCCTTAATTAAAGCAAGTCATGCACGTAAAAAGTTAGCGGTCGTCCATATCGGTACCTTTGAAGATGCGAAAGCAGCCTTGGCTGCGGGCGCAGATGGTCTGGTCCATCTGTATATCGGTAGCAGCATTAGCGAGGCGCAAAGCAAAGAAATCATCGCTCTAGCGAAGAAGAACGGTAGTTTTGTCATTCCCACATTTAGTGTGTTGGAGAGCATGGCAGGGATGAAGTCCCAAGACCTGTTAAATGATACGAGCATGACGAATTTGCTCAGTAAAACACAGGTGATCCCCTTGAATTCCTCTTATGGCAAACAAGAAAATCAGCAATGGATGACGGCACCAAATACTCTGACAGCAGCCTTACATGCAGCGAAGATTCCGGTGCTAGCAGGTACAGATGCAGGCAATACGGGGACTCAATACGGAATAAGCTTGCACCATGAATTGGCCTCTTTGGTCAATGCTGGTTTGAGTCCAAGCGCCGCACTGCAAGCAGCAACATCAGCGCCAGCTAAGGCTTTCCGTTTGAAAGACCGTGGATACATTTTGAATGGCTACAAAGCGGATTTGATGTTAGTCGAGGGTGATCCGACGACCGATATCACGGCGACGCGTCGTATTGTCGAAGTATGGAAAGACGGTGAAATTATCTCTCCGCTGCGTGCAGAGAAACTAGCGCAAGTGGCTAAAGAGAAAGCCATCAAAACGACAGCGGTGCAGTTGCCAAGCGATGGTCGTATTAGCTTGTTCAGTAATGAAAAACTGGCTAGCCCTTTTGGCTTTGGTTGGGTGCCATCGAATGACGCACCGATGGGAGGTAAGTCGACTGCGCAATTGAAAGTGAATGTCGTTCCCGAATTGGCCCAGAATGCTTTGCATATCGACGCAACAGTCAACCCTGGGTTTGCATTTCCTTGGGCAGGCGTTGCTTTCTTCCCTTCCACACAACCGATGCAAGCTGTTGATTTGAGTGCAGCAAATACTTTGAAATTTAAAGTCAAAGGCGATGGTAAAAACTACACGGTCGGCTTTACAATGCAAGGCAGTTTCATTCCAGTCACGGTGGTTTTTATTGCACCAGCAGAATGGACAGAAGTGAGTTTGCCTTTTAGCCGCTTTAAGGGCATGGATGCGACGATCGTTACCATGCTAGCTTTTAATGCCGGGCCTGAAACAGGTAACTATGCTTTTGACATTGTCGATGTACGTTTGGTGAAAGAATAGTCTTTTTGTTGGCCGCCAAGATAGTACCAAGCGAATGCAAGCTTAAGCGAGATATGGATGACATCTCGCTTGAGCGTTTTAAGAATAAGGATGATCTGATGTCTGCGTTTAGCAAAATTCAAGCTCTATGGTCTGGCCCTTGGATTCCACCACAATACGGCAAGGCACCGTTTTTTTGGATGCTCTCCTTCGGCATTTTTGCATGGCCTTATTTTTATAAGCTACCAAGTGCGACCGAGCTATTGATGGTCGGGCTTAGTATCCTAGTATTTCTACCCTTGTATATTTATAGTTTTTGGGGCAAGGGCTGGCGGGTTGCGCTGTGTATCGCCGCCGTTGCCGGGCTCGGTATTGCCTGGGCTCCGTATAATTTCGGCGGCTCTAGTTTCGTGATTTTCGCAGCGACCATGTCTTCGCGCTTTGAAGAAAAGCGTCATGCGTATTTGAGCTTGTTTTGCGTATTGGCAGGCACTGCGATCATTAGTTACTTCCTCAAATTGCAAACCTATTTCTGGATCCCTGCCGTCATCTTTAGTATTCCGAGCGCTTTAGGCGCCATCATTGGAGAGCGTTTACAAAGGGCCAATAGCAAGCTGTTTCGCAAACAGGAAGAGATCGAACACCTCGCTTCCTTGGCCGAACGTGAACGTATTGCGCGCGACTTGCATGATTTGTTGGGCCATACTTTATCGGTAATTACCTTGAAGGCGGAGTTAGCCCGTAAATTGTATGATCGCGATGCCGAAGCATGTAAGAAAGAGATCGCTGATATTGAGCAGACTGCGAGACAAGCCTTGAGTGAAGTGCGCGAAGCGGTCTTGGGTTATCGCGATACAGGTTTAGCACATGAGCTACGTGGTGCGCAGAATGCGTTGGAATCCGCTGGCGTTCAGTTTGAAAGTGAAGTCGATGACACTGTTTTGCCAGCAGCCGTCGAGAATATTATAGCCTTAGCTTTGCGTGAAGCCGTGACCAACATCATTCGTCATTCCGACGCCAAGCATTGCCATTTTTCCGTCGTCGGAAAGGGCGCGTCGGTGCAAGTTAAGATCGCAGACGATGGCTCGATTGGTACAGAAAAGGGTGAAGAAATTAAGAAGGGTAATGGTTTGATCGGCATGAGCGAAAGGGTACGTGCTTTAGACGGCGATCTACAGGTTGAATGCAAAGACGGATTGACGATACGATTTAGCCTACCGCTGCATCTAGCGAGCGCAGCATAAGGATTAAGAATGATAAAAATTATTTTGGCAGAAGATCAGGTGATGGTTTCAGGTGCTCTCGTTGCTCTTTTGAAATTGGAAGGCGATATCGAAGTTTTAGGCCAAGCCAAGAACGGCAAAGAAGCACTAGAGCTCTGCAAGCAATTACAACCCGATGTGCTCGTCACGGATATTGAAATGCCGATAATGACGGGGCTGGAGCTCGCAGCGGAAATCGTCGAGCGGAAATTGCCCATCAAAGTGGTTGTTCTTACGACCTTCGCCCGTGCTGGATTTCTGAAACGAGCAATGGCAAGTGGCGTGCGTGGTTACATGTTGAAAGACGCCCCAGCAGAAGACTTGGCGAAAGCGATTCGTACAGTACATGGCGGTGGTAAAGCGATTGCACCAGAGTTAGCAATGGAGAGCTGGGGCGGACCACAAGATCCTTTGAGTGAACGTGAGCGTCAGGTATTGCGTTTGGCAGGAACCGGTTCGACAAGTAATGAAATCGCCAAGATCATGCATTTGTCGGAAGGGACGGTACGCAATTATTTGTCAGAAGCAATTAGCAAACTCAACGCGAAAAATCGTGTTGAAGCGTTCCGAATGGCTCGCGATGAAGGCTGGTTGTAGTTGATTTGATAGGAAAGGGTGTAGTAATGATTCGAGTTACAGGTTTTTATCGTTGGGCCGAAGGTGCCCATTTTGATCATGCTTACTTCAATTCCGAACATGGGCGAATAAGCAAAGAGGCACTGAGTAGCCTAGGTTTGTTGCGCCTAGAAAGCGATCAGTTTCTGTCACCGACAGCGCCTACTATTGGCGAAATCGTAGCGACGACTCATGCCTATTTCCCTGATCTACAAACGGCACAGACCGCTCTTGCGACTGCGGGTGGGGCACTGATGGCGGATGTTCCCAATTACACAAATCTTAAACCGGAAATTCGTTTAAGCAAGGTCAGTTCGCATGTCTGAATCCGCGACAAATTTCTTGCAGTTGTCGGTTGTTACTCCTGCCATGGCAGAGGAATTACTTGAATTTGAATTGCTCAATCGCGCATTCTTCGAAGAGCGCATTAATGCAAGACCGTCAGAGTTTTACTCACGTGCTGGTGTCGATAGTGCGATCCAAACAGCGATGCATCAAGCGAGGCAGGATCAGGCTTATCAATATTTGATTCGAGTTGAGGGCGAGCTCGTCGGGCGCGTGAATTTAAGCCAAGTGCGCCGTCAGCATTTTCATTCGGCGAGTTTGGGTTATCGCATAGGCGAGCGTTTCAATGGCAAAGGTTACGCTAAACAAGCGGTTAGTTTGGCGCTACAAAAAGCGTTTGAAACGCACGAGTTGCAACGAGTCGAGGCGTGCGCAAGGCCCGAGAATCAAGCCTCGGTTCATGTTTTGTTGGCCAATGGATTTGTGCAGTACGGATATTCAAAACGTAGCTTTGAATTGCATGGGCAGTGGTTTGATACAGTTCATTTCGAACGCCACAGCCATTGATTTCATAAGCACAAGGTAAAAAAAAGCGACTCTAAGAGTCGCTTTTTTATTTGTACCGAAAGATTCAGCTTATTTACCAGCTGCTTTTTCTGCCAGTGCTTTGCCCACATGTGAGTGTTTGCGGCTATACAGGAAGTAGATGGCCAAGCCCACGCTACCCCAGATTGGCAATACTAACTGGGCGATGGTTGGTAAGCTGAAGAACAAGAACAAAGTTCCTGCAGCAGCAACTGGTGCTACCACCCAAATCAATGGTGTTTTGAATGGACGATGACGATCTGGATCTGTCTTACGCAAGATCAATACAGCGATTGACACCATGAAGAATGCGAACAATGTACCGGAGTTAGAGATATCCGCCAACTGACCAACTGGGAAGAAGGCAGCTGCGATCGCAACGAAGATACCTGTCACGATAGTCATCAACCAAGGCGTTTTCCATTTCGGATGAATGTCAGCCAATTTTTCTGGCAAGAGACCGTCACGTGCCATCACGAAGAAGATACGTGTTTGACCGAAAATCATCATCAAAATAACGCTTGGCAACGCGATACTTGCTGCCAAACCGACCAATTTGGAAACTTGCTCGTAGTGTAATTTGCTCAAAACTTCAGCCAATGCTTCATGTGAACATACGATCGGTGAACTTCCTTCGGAAGCTAATTGTGCGCAACGTGCAACGAATTCCGCAGAGTCAGGAGACAATACTGCGCCTGTCAAGGAAGTGATTGGTTGTGCGCCAACTGAACCTACAACACCAGCAGCAACCAACATGTAGAACACGGTACAGATACCTAAGGAACCGATCAAACCAATTGGTACATTCCGTTGTGGATTTTTTGTTTCTTCTGCTGCTGTTGATACTGCATCGAAACCAACGTAGGCAAAGAAGATAGAAGCCGCGGCACCGACTACACCAACACCGCTACCTTGTGAACCAACCCAGCCATTTGGCAACATTGGTGCGAAGTTATCGCCGCTGATCAGTGGCAACGTGATGACGATAAATGCAGACAATGCAGTGACTTTAACCGCCACCAAAATCGCATTTACTTTTGCACTTTCGCTTGTGCCTTTTACCAGCAAAGTGGTGATGACCAAAGCCACAATGATAGCCGGTACGTTAACGATGCCGTGTGTGAAATCGATCACTGGCATGAAACCATTCATAGACCATGATGGGCCACGGCTGAGAAGCTCAGGTAAAGCGAAGCCGGTTGCTTTCTGAACCAAGCCCATGACATAGCCAGACCAGCCGACGCAGACCGCGGCGGCGGCAACTGCATATTCGAGCACTAGTGCCCAGCCCACGGTCCAAGCCATTAGCTCACCCATCACCGCATAGGTGTAGGTGTAAGCAGAACCGGAAACAGGTGCCATGGCAACCAGTTCAGAGTAGCAAAGTGCAGCAACTGCACAGACGAAGCCAGCGATAATAAATGAGTACATCATGCCAGGGCCGGCTTTTTGTGCCGCTGCCGCTGTCAAAACGAAAATACCTGTACCGATAATGGCACCAATACCCAACATGGTTAGTTGGAATGCACCTAAAGAGCGATGCAGAGACTTTTTCTCGGCTGTTGCCAAGATTTCGTCTAGTGATTTAATGCGATCAAAAAGCATAGTGTTTCCTTAAGGCAAATTCAAATTTTGGATTTCTTATTCCTTCGCGACAAAAGTCGTCTAGGATCTATTTTGACAAACAGCGTAACATACGCGATTTATAGCTAAACAGTAAAGAGGAAAACACGCTCAAAGCGCCTTTTATGAAAAAAATCCTGCACTGCATAGCAGCATCGTCACGGTTTGTTGTATTCCGCACTCAGCATCGCTTTCGCCGTTAATTGCGACCCTTAGTCCATCGATTTTGAAAATAGTTCATTCGATTTTCCATGTGGAAATAGCATATGAATTTTCTTAGTTAATTTGAGCAAATAATTTGCTATTGATTTTCCTGATAGGCGGTTGCCTGACCACTGGGCTTTTACTTTCTCTGGCGAGTAATTTTTGGTGTATATTGCCGCCAAACATGACTGGTCTATGGACTAGCAAATGATGAGACGATAATCTTCAAAAAGAGGTAAAGCTATGTTTTCACTCACGCCGCGTTTGGCCATGCTCACCGCAGTCTTCGCCTTCAGTTCATTGAATTTGGCACCCAGTGCTAACGCACAGACGGATGCCAAAATAAATAAGACTAAATCAGTAGCGCCCTCAAAAGTGAAAGGACTGCTGTATGAAATTGAGATCCCCGCTACCGCAGCGAAAGAAGGCGACAAGAAAAGAGCGTTGAAAGTTTACTTGTTTGGATCAATTCATGTCGCGCGGGCTGATTTTTATCCGATGTCACCTGCCGTCTTGAAGGCTTATAAACAAGCCGACACCGTGGTCGTTGAGGCAGACGTCTCTAACACTGAGACTAGCAGTGAAATCGTCGAGAAACTCAGTTACGCATCACCGGATAAGCTCGAAAAACACTTAAGCCCAGCAACATGGGAGTCATTGAAGTCGATGACGGGTCCGAATATTGAACAGTTTCAACGCTTCAAGCCGGTGATGGTTGCGATGGGTTTAACCATTAGTATTGGTCAGCAATTAGGTTTTGAACCGGCGCAGGGAATTGATTTGCATTTCATCTTACAGAGCCGCAAAGATAAAAAGCAATTAGTCGAACTTGAAGGCGTGAGCTTTCAAGGCAATGTACTGGGTGATTTAAGCGACGCCGAGGGGGATGCTCTGTTGGCTGCAGCTTTAGATTCGGTGCGTAAAGGCGAAGCGCCAAAAGAGCTCAATCGAATCGCTGAAACTTGGACGCAAGGTGACGCAGCAGCATTAGGCCAAATTCTGCGTGATGCTGGCAACCGTGATGCAGGGTCGCAAGCCTTGATGAAACGATTAATGGACGATCGAAATGCTCCGATGATTGAAAAAATCGCTAAGCTCGCCGCGGAAGGTAAGAAACTATTCGTGGTACTTGGTGCTGGACATCTAGCAGGCGACAATAGTATTCTGCATCTGATGCAAAAACAGGCCTGGCAAGTGAAGCAGATCCGCTAATGAATAGTTCTGAAGAGATCCAAGAGCCACGTGAATACCCGTGGCTCCCATTTGACAATATCACTGAACTTGAAGGCTGGATGGAGCTCAATAACCAAGAGCTACAAAAACAGCTTGGGAATAAACCGACCTCAGGACAGGGTATTTGTTTGCGCCTTTTGCACGGCGGCGAAATTTACTTTCATACAAATTCGGACGGTGATGTCTTGCTCGAAGTCACACCTGAGGCCGAATGGGTTCATCCAGTGATTACGGCTTGCACTCAAGTTCAGCCGCCCAAGGGACAAGTTTGGTTGCTCCCCCAATTTTCCTTGACCCCTTTGCTATTAGGCTTAAACACCTTGGTGGCGACATCGCGTTTGGTACTAAAACACAGCTATCGAGCACACCGCAACTACTAAAGGGTGTTTCAAAGTGTAAGCGCAAACTTCTTCCCAATTTTTCGTGCTAGCATGTACTTAGCACTAAAGTCCAATTGATGCGGAGGGAGTCCTGGTGATGAAAACTTTATTGAAATATGCCGCGATACTGTCGATCGCTGGTTTCACGCAGTTGGTAGCTGCACAAGAGCCCAAGCAACTTGGCTTTGAACTTCCCGGACAGAGCGGCAAAGTGAGTTTGCGTGAACATGCCGGTAAAGTTGTGTACGTTGATTTTTGGGCTTCATGGTGCGGGCCATGCAAGCAATCGTTTCCCTTCATGAACGATCTGCAGAAGAAATATGGTAGCGCCGGTTTGCGCATTATTGCCATTAATGTCGATAAATCAAACGAGGATGCTCAGAAATTTTTGAGTAAAAATCCTACGCAATTCACTTTGGCGTTTGATGCAGAAGGAAGCGTGCCTACCCAATACGAAGTCAAAGGTATGCCAAGCAGTTATTTGATCGGGCGTGATGGTAAATTGATCTATGTGCATAAAGGGTTTAAAGCACAGGACCAAGCAGAAATTGAAGCCAAAATTCGCTTGGCGCTAGGCCTGAAAGATTAGACTAAGTTCACCATAAAAAAAACGCCAGCCTTGTTTAAGTGCTGGCGTTTGTTTTGCTTGAACGACTGCTTATTGTTTGACCACACCGTTTTGGTCGATCGTTACCAAGCGAGATCCATTTTTGATTGAACTCTGTTCAGCTGCCGCCGCATTGGCTGCTTTGACATTGACGGTCGCTTCGCCTGGGCCATTGACTTTAACCGATGCCAATTCCAGCAGAAGGCTAGAAGCATGTAAGTCACCAGAGCCATTCAAGGTCGCGTTCAATTTTTTTGCACCGCCACGCAAAGTCACACTGCCTGGGCCGTCGGCATGTAAATCGACTTTGTCGGCATCGGCCAAATCTGCATCGAAGTCACCAGAGCCACTCAAATCGATGGTGATATTACCTTTCAATACTTTGAAGTTCAAATCACCTGGGCCTGAGTTGCGAATGTCTGCACTACCGACTTTGAGACGACTAGCATCAACGTTACCCGATCCACTGACTTTCAGTTTTAATTGTTTAGTTTCGCCGACTAGGTTGGCTTCGCCTGGGCCTGACATTGTGATATCGGTCGTGTCGGCTTGAATTTCGTCGATGGACAAATCACCAGAACCAGACATCTCTACTTCGAGGTTCTTGGTGACACCACGCAAATTAATGCTACCAGGACCATTAATACTTAATTGCGTTTGTTCACTACGTAATTTGGCAACATTCAAATCTCCGCTGCCACTCAAACGTGCAGACATTGTTTGCGCAACTTCGCCTAATTCGGTGTCACCAGGACCTGTCATTTCCAAAGTCATCTTCTTAACCACGAGTTGGCGCATATTGGTATCGCCGCTACCCGTCGCGCGGAAATTCAGTTCGTTCGCTGTACCACTTGCTTGCAGATCGCCCGGTCCTTCGCTCACAATTTCCAATTTATCGCTATGCAATTGGCGCAATTCGACATCGCCGCTACCTGAATTGGTAATTTTGCTGATGTTGGCTACGTGGACTGTAATCGTGGTTGGATTATGACCCCAAGAAAAGTGCACACTGCCACGACGCTTGTTGCGAATCACCAGTGTACCGTTCTCAACAGAGGTCTCTACTTCACGAACGAAATTGTCGTCACCTTCCACTTCAACAGTATTCTTACCCTCTTTTCCATCAGCGACTAACAGCACATTGAATGGCGAATTATTACTGATCGCTTCGAAGTTACTGGCATCGCGCTTTTCATTAACGATTTTACCGCTACCCTTAATGCCGTTGTCATTGATGCTGATTTCACAGCCGCTCACCGCTACACCTAGCGCTACCAATACTGCTGATGTGATTGCTAAACGTTTAAACATATCCGCCCCCTGATAAAAAATTGGAATCCCGTCGTGTTGGATTTCTTAAGTGTGAAGTCTACGGTAAGCCGTTGGCAATTGCAGTGCCTTAGCGACAGAATGCAAAAATCGCGGTGTCAAAGGTCGAAATCAGGGTGGCGAGGCTTTAAAATGCGGATGGATTGTATTTTTGCCTCTGTTTTTGGTTTAGCTGCACTTTATTCTGCTCGTTTCAAGCTCAAAGGATTCTCGTTTCATGGATAGAATTATCGTTAGTTCAGCGGACGGCGCTCGTGCCGAATTAGTTACCCACGGTGCACATATGTGCTCTTGGATTCCTGCAGGAGGGCCGGAGCAATTGTTCTTGAGCTCCAGTTCCGAGTTCACCGAGGGCGCGGCTATCCGTGGTGGTGTACCTATCGTTTTTCCTCAATTTTCCGGTATGGGTGTCTTGCCTAAACATGGTTTTGCGCGCAACGCACTATGGAAAATGCTGAGCGCTGGTCAAACTGAGCAGGGTGCAGGGCAAGTCGTGTTTGAGCTGCAAGAAAATATCGCACGTTTGATGTTGTGGCCGCATGTATTCCGCGCTGAATATACGGTGACACTTGCGGGCGACACGCTGCAATTAGATTTTAGTGTGACCAATACTGGCGATACGGTGTTCCAATTTACTACGGCTTTGCATACTTACTTCAAGATCGAAGATATTAAGGAAACACGGTTACATGGTTTAGGTGGATTGAGCTATCGAGATACCGTGACTGGCCAAAACGGCTGTCGTCAGGAAGAAGAAGTTCTACGTATTTCAGGCGAGGTCGACCGGATTTATGCCAATGTGGCTCAATCGGTAGTGATTGAACAAGCGCATCAAACGGTGGAGGTTTCGCAAGCTGGCTTTCAAGACGCCGTGGTGTGGAATCCTGGAGCAGAAAAGGGCGCCCAAATCGGTGATCTTGAAGTTGATGGTTTCCAACGCATGGTTTGCGTTGAAGCGGCAACGATCATGCGCCCCGTTGCTTTGGAACCTGGGCGTAGCTGGAGCGGCATGCAGAGAATCGTTTGGCGTGCAAAATAAAGTCTGAGTGGCGAGGCGCGCAGCAAGCTTGCTTGCCCTCGCTCGTTATATACGCTTATTTTTGATGAACGACAAAAACGATCGCTTGACCGTTTTTCGCCGCATTGGCGTAGAAGTTGAGAATTTGTTGGAAGTAATCTAAGAGTCTGGCACGACCAATGTCGCCTTCTTTGAGCCAATTTTCAGGGTAAATTTTACTGGCCTGCATTTGCTTGACGTCGTAACGACCCGTGAAGGTTTTGAGCGGGAACGCTTGTAGCGCATCAGAAATCGTTTTTACTTCTTCAGCAGAAAATAAATGAGCTGGGCCAAAACCGAGATCGTTACCGATTTCAGTACCACCGAAAATCACTTCACCCGCGCCAGGCACGGGGCTTGATGTCTTACCCGTAATCAAATAATGGATGGCATGCCACGAGGTGCCAATATTGAGCGTACTAGCGGCATTGCTTTTGAAGAGCACTTGCTCAAGGGCGCGTTGGCTTCGTTTGAGGTCAGGCACCTGCTTAGGGCTGACCGCAACCATACTCATACGCATTTCTGCCCATGCAGCGTTCATGCTTAGGATGCTCAAAAAAGCAGCAAGTAGTAGTCTCATCATTGTTTTCATAGTGAAATGATTCTACGCTTTTTTCGTCAACCGTGTTTTACGTGTGGCTAAATTGCTGCTTCTTTTGATAAAAGATAAATGTTGCCCTATTTGCACTGCTTAGATAATTGTGCCATCGCCATATTGGCTGACCGCGACATCAACTCGCTCAGGCGCGTGTAGTATGGTTGGGCCTCGTGAACAAGCTTGTCGGGTTAAATAGGCGCTTAAGCCTTCATTTTGTATCTGTTCAGGGATGTTTGCATTCAGCTCGTGCAGCAACTCGACAGTGGCTTTAACTATCCAATCGACCGAACGATATTGTGGCGAGACGATTTGAATATTTTGCGAGTCGGTTTGATCAAAGAATCCATGTTGTAGTTTATGGCGCACGTAGGACAGGGCGGTAATTCCAGGAATAGTGCGTTGTTCTAAATAAGCTTGCTGTCCACTTTCGTCGTAGCGGATGATGCTATCTGGAAATTCGTAGCCCTCATCTTCAAGTAAAGCTTCACAGATAATTTCAGGCAAAATCGGTCTAGCGTCTTCATGTACCACCTCGAACAGGATGATTTTCTTCAATTTCTTAATTTCCTTTTGTTCCTGCGTGTCGGACTTTTGAATGGCGATACGAGGTAGATACTTGTGAACAAACGTGTTTGCTTGTTGCAGAAATTGATCCAGACTTAGTTCTGGATGGCGCGCAAAATAGCGGTCATCCATGTCCATCATTTTCCATGAGTGATTGAGATCGTGGATCAGAAATTCGAGCGGTGATTGCCAAAACTCATCGACATAGACCGGTTCAGGCGATACGCCAATAAAATACAGAGGGATACCACGGATTTTCATCAGATCGGTCGCTGAGATATTGTCGAAGGTGGGAATGATGATCAGCTGCGGTATTCTTTGCATTAATTCTTCATAGCGATACCAGTACTTCTTTTGAAAATGTATGCTTAGTTTTTTTTCGATTCGACACGCAGTATCAAAAAAATTCAATGATTCAAAGATCACACGTAGCGTTGCCTCATAGGGACAAACAGTTCCGTTCTGAATGGTGACGTGATGAAGTTTGTGTTGGAGTTGTTCACGTGCGATCGCTAAGGCAGAGTGCCGCTCGCATTTCTCATTGATGGCTGGCATCGATAGTTGATGACGTACATAGTCGATCACGGGTAACAATTCGATGATAGAAGTATTGACTTGGAATTTGTTATCGTGAAAGCGCTGTTGTAGGGCTCGATAGTTTTCCAAGGGATGGTTGACGATTTCTCGGATCCACTCATGATGAGAAACCCCGCTTTGTTTGTTGAAGTTTTTCGCAATCAGTGCCGCGGCTATCTGTTTATGATGTCCAAACGCGAAGTTCGCTTCTTTAGCGTAAGGCGTGTTGATGACGCTGGCTGGCAACCAATGCCCGGCGATTTCTGTGCAGCATACGATCTCAACCAGAAAACCCAAGGTGTCAACTAAATGTCTTGGGTCGGACGGAATACTGATTTCTTTGAGATGATCGCGGTAGGTATGAGAAATCGTCCTATCCATGTAGATGCGAGCTTCTGCTTGTGCTTCGCTGCGCACGAAATAGTATTTTCTTTGCTCTTCTTCAGCAATGCCGAATTGCGCATGAGTTGCTCTAAAGATCTTGCTCGCAGTGACGCGGAGCGCTGCATAGATATTCGGTGGAATGCCAGCGTCATTATGTTCGTCTTCGTCGATCAAAAGACCGCCGGGTAATGCTAAACCAGTTGGAAAAAATTCCCTCTCTATGGTCAAAAATTCGCGACCGTGAGGAGTATCTCGCATGAGTAAAATATCGACTGTTTTTCGAACCACTAGGCCTTGTTCAACCCTGTCCTTAGCACCTACTTTGAGTGATTGATCTTGGAGCAAGGCCTTAACCACCGCTGCATTTGGTGCGACATTGAGATAGGCACTAATATTTTCGCTAGCGGTCGTTTTGCGTTGAGGGGCGCGTAAGCGATGAAACCAATACAGCATGTACAACAAAGATTCTAAATACAAACTGGCCGGAAAATTTTTAGTATCCAGTTCGACTGAGTTTTGATGCAGAATACGGGTGAGTGTCTCGCCGATAGGTGTTTTCTCAATGTGAGAGTCTACACTCGCGCTTGCATTTGTTATTGTCTGATTTAAGGAATTGAGTTGTGGGCGCATAGTTGCTTTCGTCGCAGATAGAAAGTGGCAGGCGTGTAGATATCTTGTTGACGCTAATGGAATCGCCCCAAATTTTACACGAGCCCTGAAGAGAAGAGTGCACATGGGCCTTGGACAGTCTTCTTGTGCACCTTGACCGAACGTTGAAAAATAGGATGAATTCGATATGAAGAAGCCCAGTCCCATTCTTGTTCTTTTATTGGTTTTCGCTATTGGTTTCGCGATTTATTTGAAGGTGAGTAATCCTCACAAAAAATATAGTCAACAGGCTTTTTGGGAGACAGCGACGCTTGCTGATGTGACGAGTATTCCAGAAGAAGCTCTTAAACCAGGCAATAAAAATGGTCCCGTTTTGATGTGGGCGGCTACGACAACCAAAGATCCTGCGATTATTTCTGCATTGGTTGCGCGTGGCGCTAGTGTCAATGAACGTGATGCGATTTTCTCTGGAACGCCCTTGAGCGCCGCTGCGGGATACAGCCAAACGCCAGCGGTGATTGATGAATTGGTGCGTCTCGGTGCAGAAATCGACTCTGTGGTCGGAACTCAAGACAAAACGCCATTGATTATCGCGGCCGAAATTAACCCTCACACGCCAATTCTCGACGCCTTGGTAAAAAATGGCGCGAGTACCACTTATCAAGACAAGACTGGCCGCAATGCGCATGCTGCGGCAATCAAGTTTGGTACACCTGAGGCGGTCGAAGCCTTGCGTCGCTTATCTAAATAATTGAACTAGGCGAAGATCGAGAATGCGTGATCCGCGAGTTGGACTAGATGTGTTCTGACATCTTCAGGCCAGTTCTCGATTTTGCTGAGCAAATTTGCGCGGTCACTGGCAAATAAGGCGCGAGATGCCTCTTCATAGTTGGGTTGATCTCCAGCGATTCCCGCCATAAAACGATAAGCACTTTCCATCGCTACTCGAGCTTCATGTTTAGCTTCGCTGCCGCGTGTCGCGTCTTCGACCAATTTGCGGAGCGCGACGGAAGCGCCACCTGGCTGTTGATTCAGCCAATCCCAGTGACGGGGAAGTAGGGTGATCTCTCTTGGCACAACGCCTAGTTTGGGCCTACCGCGGCTGCGCAACGTATTTCCCGTGTTGCTGGTTTCTGTGCTTGGTTCGGTCGAGTCGATCGTGGTTTCTCGTGGCAAGCGCGCTAGGATGTCGTCGTCTGTTCCGCGGAGATCGAGATCGATGACATGACTGCTGACGGCGTCAAATACCAAGATTTGTGCATCATGATCTTGTTCGTAGGCCCGTTTCACGCGTAACGCAACTTCACTGAGCGTAGCATTGGCAAGCAATTGGCTTGCATTTAAAAAGGCGATGGCTTTGGTGTGGTGATGGATGGTATTCATAAGATTTTTGTGATTGTGCGATTAACGTCATCGAATGCGTGTATTTTATACGGGTAAAAATAAAAGTCAATATTACCCGTATAAAAATAAATGTTTGTCCAACTTAGGCCCTTCTTTTCCCCTTACTTCTTGAGTGTGCGAAGGAAATGTGGGTCAAGTTCAGCCGAATGACGGGATCAAGACCAAGTCTCCATTAAAATCCATTTGCAAATGCGAATTATTCTCATTTATAATCTCATCTATGTTAGGCAGCCTTGTTCTGCCATCCAGAATTTGATTTGAATAAGTGAGAACATGATGAATAAGCCTCAAACCCTGGTATTACGAACTTTGCCTTTCTTGATCGCGATGAGCTTTCAAACGGTGCATGCGCAGTCTGCAGAAAAGCAAGACACTAAGCTGCCGGAAGTGCAGGTGACGAGTGATAAGGAACAGAAGTACCTTGTAAAGCAAACTAGTACCGCGACTAAGACCGACACTCTGTTGCGTGACACCCCACAAGCCATCACCGTGGTTTCACAAGAATTGATCCGTGATCAAGCGATGCAAAGTATGGCCGACGTGATTCGTTACGTACCTGGCGTGGTGACAGCACAAGGTGAAGGTAATCGTGACACCGCAGTCTTCCGCGGCAATAGCTCGACGGGTGACTTCTTTGTCGATGGTATTCGTGATGACGTGCAGTACTACCGAGACTTTTACAATATCGAAAGCGTAGAGGCCTTGAAGGGTTCCAACGCAATGATCTTTGGCCGAGGTGGATCAGGTGGCGTCATTAACCGCGTGACTAAGCAGGCGCAATGGACGCCAGTGACGGAGGCGTCTGTGAGCCTCGGTTCTTGGAACAACCGTCGCGCAACAGTTGATTTGGGTCGAGCTTTAGATCAAAACTTTGCTTTCCGTGTGACTGGTATGGCGGAGAACTCAGAAAGCTATCGTACTGGTTACACTTTAAATCGTTCAGGTGTTAATCCGACTTTGGCGATTCGTGCTGGCGAGAATACGAGTGTCGTCTTAGGTTATGAGCACTTCCGCGATGATCGTACGGCAGACCGTGGTGTGCCGTCTTATAAAGGTAAGCCTTTGGCGGTGGACGCATCGACCTTTTTTGGCAACGCAGAGATGAGCCCAACTTGGTCTACCGTCGACGCGTTAACAGCGTATATCGACCATGACCTTGGCAACGGCGTGAGCTTGCGCAATCGTACACGTTATGCAAATTACGATAAGTTTTATCAGAATATTTATCCGGGTGCGGTGACCAGCAATGGCCAATCTGTTGCCATTAGTGCGTATAACAATGCAACCCAACGAACCAACTTGTTCAACCAAACGGATCTGGTGTTTGATGTAACAACTGGCACCATTAAACACAAATTCTTAGCAGGCATCGAGCTCGGTCAACAAAAAACAGACAACGTTCGTAATACAGGTTACTTCCCAAGCGTGGGCATCAATGCAACCTCGATCACGGTACCGCTTTCTAATCCATATACCAATCAAGTTGTGTTCCGTCAAAGTGCAACCGATGCCAACAACTACGGCGAAGTGGAGACCAGTGGTATCTATGTACAAGATCAAATTGAATGGAATTCGCAATGGCAAACGATAGTCGGTCTACGTCGTGATCGCTTCGCCGTCGACTTTTTGAATCGTCGCACTAATGACAAGATCAATGTCACTGACACTCCTATATCACCACGTGTCGGTTTGGTGTTTAAACCGATCAACGATATCTCCATTTATGGAAGCTATAGCATCGCCTATGTGCCACGCGCAGGTGATCAATTATCGTCGTTGACGGCAACGAATAAATCCTTCGATCCAGAGAAGTTCAAAAATATCGAAATCGGCGCAAAATGGGATGCGATGAAAGACTTAAGCTTGAGCGCT
Organism: Affinundibacterium nitidum; assembly: GCF_014284155.1. Taxonomy (GTDB): domain Bacteria; phylum Pseudomonadota; class Gammaproteobacteria; order Burkholderiales; family Burkholderiaceae_D; genus Undibacterium; species Undibacterium nitidum. The sequence goes on along the minus strand of NZ_JACOFZ010000008.1, from coordinate 37,949 downwards.
GCGGTGTATCAACTTGATCGTAGCAATGTCGCGATCGCAGATCCTACGGATTCAACCAAAACTATTTTAGTCGATGGACAACGTGCTAAAGGTGTGGAGCTTTCTATCACCGGTAAGATTACATCAGCATGGAGCATCATGGGTGGCTACGCTTACCAAGACGCGAAGATTACTAAGACACAATCGGCAACCGTATTAGCAGGAGCGACTTTGGCACAGGTGCCGAAAAATAGTGCCTCGCTGTGGAATCGCTATGACTTGAATAACACTTGGGGCCTTGGTTTAGGTGTGGTGTATCGCGGTGAGATCTATCCTTCTACTGACAATACCGTTGTATTGCCTGCATTCACACGTGTAGACGCAGCGGCATTCTACAATCTCAACAGCCAAGTGCGTTTGCAGTTGAATGTTGAGAATCTGGCAGACAAGGCCTACTACGCTTCGGCCAATAGCAATAACAATATTACGCCAGGCTCACCACGCGCCGTTCGAGTGAGTGCGAACTTTAAGTTCTAATGACAGAAGGGGGACACAAATTTGTGTCCCCCTTCTTTTTTTGCTAGGTTTCTTCGTTGAGTCTATTGGCCTAGATGTTTAGCCAAGAAAGCCTCTAGACGCTCATAAAACTCTTTACGATTCTTCGTGTTGTAAAAGCCATGACCTTCATTGGGTACAGCCATCCATTCAGGTGGGCGACCAACCTTAATCAACGCAGCACGCATTGCTTCTGCATGATTGAACGTCGCACGAGTGTCATCCATCCCGTGTGCCAAGAATACAGGAACTTTAATTTTCTCTGCATGTTTCGCTGGTGAAAACGCATCAAGTTGCTCTTTGTCTGTGCCGAGATAGCGTGTCATGCTCGCTCTAAAACGCGAACTTTTCGCTTCGTCCGATGTAAACATCAAATTAAGGTCATACACACCTACATAGCCAACCGCACATTTGAACATATTCGGTTCACGTACGGTCAGCATCAAAGCGGAGTAACCACCGAAACTCGCGCCGAAAGTACACATGCGATCACCGTCGACGTTGGCTTCTCTGATCGCCCATTGCACGCCATCTAAAATATCGTTTTGAATATCCGAGCCCCATTTACGATAGCCTAAACGTTCGAAAGCTTGGCCTTTGCCTCCTGAGCCTCGGAAGTTGACCTGTAGAACGGCATAACCGCGGCTTGCCAAGAATTGTGCGTCAGTATCAAAGAACCAGTGATCGGATGGACCATGTGGGCCGCCATGCGGCAACACGATCAGTGGCATCTTCTTTGATGGGTTATGGTACCTAGGCACCGTCAAATAGCCGTGAATTGTGAGACCATCGCGGCTCGTATAAGTGATCGGGCGGCGTTCAGACATCTGATCGGGGTCAAGTGCCTCGCGGTTCGCAAAAAGCGGGTAGGCGCGACCACTGGTTTTGTCGAAGATGAAATAAGCACCAGGCTCACGGTCACTGTTGACGGAAAATAAGAGCTTATTGCCATCGTCCGTATAGTTAATAAAATCAACGAAATTTCCTGGAAATTTAGAACTCAGTAATTGATGCTGTTTTGCTTCAACGGAATTTGGATCAAGATAGTATGGCTTCGGGATTCCGACATTACTTGCCCATAAAAATGGAAGGTCTGACCTACGACTTTCCATAGAAATATCAAGCGATCCAGTTTTACTTTCAAAAAGTATTGTACGTGATCCGGTTTCCAAATTTTGGCGAATCACCTTCGCGGGCTCACCTCTGGTTCGATAAAAAGCGTAAAACTCTTTGTCGTCATCCGTAAAGCCGAATGGTGTTAAGAAACCGTCATTGTCTTCCCGTTCGACTTTGACCCAGTCATCTTTAGCGTCATCAAACTTGAATAGAGTTTGAAGATTGTCTTTATCAGAGCCATAAGCGAAACGTGCAATACCATTGTTCTGTAATACAAATGAGGCGTCGGGTAAATTGATTTTTGCGATCAACTTACGGTTACCGCTTTTCGCATCCATATCGTAGAAGACAGTACTCTCACCTTTCCAAGTGTGCGCTGTCACATAGATGTGGCCATTCTTCTTGCTAGGTGTTCCGGAAAGAAAACCGTACGAGCCCGTGTCGTCGTAACGGCTATGTCGATAGCTGGTCAAGATGTCGTAACCAAATAAATAGTCTTGATGCTCCCCGTTATAGTCCATTGCAAAAATCTCGCCTGTTGCATATGGTCTCTCAGCCGAGCCAACTTCTCTCGCTTTTGTGACAATCAAACGAGTATTTGATGCCCACATTAGTCTTCCAGGTACTTCAAATACCGGCATGCGGACAGCGCATTGTTCCTTCATCTCAGGTAATGAGTAAACAACAATAGTGGGTACAAATCGATCTTTGATCGGAATCCTGACAGTGAGGGCAAGATACTTACCATCAGGCGACAGTTTTGGTTGAGAATACTGATCTTCGAGAACGAAGTTTTCGACTGGAATTTTCTTGTCGTTCGCATAGCTGGTTTGGCTTACGCCGACCAACATGGCAACAGAGAGAAGGATTGAGCGAAGAATCATAAATAGTGTTAATCGTAAGTCATCAAAAAAATAGCATTATTCTCTGCTTCAAAATAGATGTCAAAAATTTATGTGAAAAGCCTGGTTGAGAGGCGGTTTCATGTCTGATACAAAAAAAATGTTCTTTGCTCGGGAACCAAGCACGCGAAATGATGATCAACACACCGTCGCCTTCAAAAGGGGCGAAGGATGAGCAAAGCAAAAAAGATAGTGTCTTTTTAGACGCTTCACTTTACAGACAAGGAAAATAAGAAATGCGCTTAATAAGTCTATTAGTCAGTTCACTGCTGGTTGCTTCTAGTGTGCCAGCACTTGCTGCTGACGAAAAAGTCGATCTGGCTTTAGTGAATAAAATTCGCGATGAGGGAACCAGCCGTTCCAAAGTAATGGAAACTCTGAGCGTGTTGACGGATGAAATCGGTCCTCGTTTGACGGGTTCGCCTGCCCTGAGAAAAGCGGGCGAGTGGACGCAGAAACAGTTGTCCGACTGGGGTTTGCAAAATGCCCAAGTAGAAAGTATCGCTCCGTTCGGTCGCAGCTGGACTTTAGAAAAAGCCAGTATGCGCATGGTGGCACCAGGTAATTTGGAACTTGTCGCGATTCCTAAATCTTGGACACCAGGTACTGATGGTGTGAAACGCGGTAAAGCCGTGTACGCCAAATTGGAAACGGAAGAAGATTTGGCGAAATGGAAGGGCAAATTGAACGGAGTGATTTTGTTCCGTGATACGCCAGTGGCAACCGCTTTGCATATGACGCCTGATGCGAAACGTTACACAGATCAAGATTTAAATGACATCGCCAACATGGAATTTGAATCCGGTCCTGCACGTGCACCATTTGATGCTGCAGCCTTTGCAAAGCGTCAGGCATTCGGCAAAAAGTTATTGCCTTTCTTGATCGAAGAAAAAGTAATCGCTACCGTGAATGCCTCACGTGGTGATGATGGTACGATTTTCGTCCAAGGCGGCGGTTCGTACAAGGCAGGTGAAGATACAGGCCCAGCGGCATTCGTGATGAGTGCAGAACACTACAACCGTATCTATCGTCTGTTAGAGAAGAAGAAAGATGTGACTTTGGAAGTCGAAAGCGTTGTGAACTTTGGTGACGAAGATCCCGCTAACTCAATCAACGTGTTTGCTGAGATTCCTGGCACAGATAAAAAAGATGAAGTGGTGATGCTCGGCGGCCATTTGGATTCATGGCATGCTGGCACAGGCGCTACCGATAACGCAGCTGGTGTTGCGGTAGCGATGGAAGCGGTGCGTATGTTGAAGGCGATTGGCTTCAAACCACGCCGTACGATTCGTATCGCTTTGTGGGGTGGTGAAGAGCAAGGCTTGTTAGGCTCACGTCATTTCATCAACAAATACGTCGCCTCGCGTGCGGAGTCAAATGATCCTGCAGATAAAGACGTTCCGTCCTTTATGCGTCGTAATACGAATCCTTTGGTCTATAAACCTTTGCACGGCAAGATTTCCGCTTACTTCAATCTCGACAATGGTGGCGGCAAGATTCGCGGTATCTACGCGGAGAACAATGCTGCAGCAAAAGCGATCTTCGATACATGGTTAGCACCATTCCATGATTTGGGTGCCAAGACTTCGACGATGAAGAAAACTGGTAGCACCGATCATGTGAGCTTCGATGCGGTTGGTGTGCCAGGCTTTCAATTTATCCAAGAGCCTATGGACTACTTCACACGTACTCATCATACGAATATTGACGTTTACGACAAAGTACAAAAAGGCGACATGATGCAAGCTTCTATGATTATGGCGAGCTTTATTGCGCATACGGCAAACCGTGATGAACTTATTCCACGTAAGCCTTTGCCTCCAGAGCCAGCGAAACGTTAATTTGAGCGTTTTGTAATGTAAAAAATGCGGTGAGAACGAGAGTTCCACCGCATTTTTTATGAGACTGAAGTCTTAATGAAATAGATACGAGGTCATGCTAATTGAACCCATCGCCAATTCATTGCAAAAGACTTCGGTTTGATCATCATCGCGTTTCGCACCGAGGATATACAGCAAGGGTAAAAAATGTTCGGTGGTGGGAATCGATAAGCGCGCGTCCGTACCCATTTGATCGAACTGCACAGCTTGCTCGAACTTGCCTGCGACGATGGCGTCGCGTATTAAGGTGTCGAAGCGTTCGGCCCAATCATAAGCACGTAAACTAGGGTTCAACTGGCGTAAATTGTGTACCACATTACCACTGGCCATGAGCATCACTCCTTCATCGCGTAAAACCGAGAGTTGACGTCCTAGCTCATAATGAAACGCAGGCTCTTCGTTCATATTCAAACTCAGTTGTACGACCGGAATGTGTGCCTGCGGATAAACCTTGGCTAGTACCGACCACGTGCCATGATCTAAACCCCAAGCTTGGTCTTGAACCACCCTCACTGGTGCTAATAGTTGGGTAATACGTTCAGCTAATTCGGGGCTGCCTGGTGCTGGATATTGCATCGCAAACAGTGCCGGCGGAAACCCACCGAAATCATGTATTGTTTTGGGTTGCTGCATGGCCGTGACCGCGACTTGATGGGTCATCCAATGTGCTGAGATCATCAGTATCGCTTTTGGCGTCGGAAAGCGTCGACCTATCTCGGCCCATGCTTGCGTGAAGGTGTTATCTTCGAGCGCATTCATTGGGCTACCATGGCCAAAAAAAATGGCAGGCATGCGTGAGGGAGACATTCTTAATTCCTTTCTTGAATACGATATAGTGATTCTCTCATAAACTGTGAAATGGCTCGCGCCGCGCTTTGCGGCTGGGTTTGCAAGAGCATATGGGCGGTGGGGAATGCCTGTATTCTGAAGTCTTGAAGGTGTTGCTGCAGCTCGCTACCGTACCGACGCGTGACCAAATAGTCATGTTCTCCCTGGAGATATAAGACCGGCGTCTCGATGGACTTAAGTTGGTCGATGTAGTTGAGCTTAAGCACTTCTTTGCAACGATGTTGAATTACCGCAGGGTTAACGCTGTATAAGCTGTCAAAGAAACTCTGCTTTTGTTGAGCGTTGCCGTGACTGCCAAACATTACGCGTTCCAATACGAATCGGGGAATAAGTCGTGGCGATATCCTATCAACGCAAGCATAGAAATGTTTGAGTAGTGGTTGAGGATTGCGACAAAAAGTCGCACACAAGATCAGCCCTGCAAGATGTGGGGGTTTCTGGCTGGCTAGGCTAATGGCAATGGGTCCCGAAAATGATTCACCTAAAAGTACGAAGCGTCGGTCTCGAGGTAGATGCCCACGAACCAAAGTTTCGAGCTGAAGGTAGCTCAGTTGCTGTTCGCGCGGATAAGCGACGATCATCGTTTCGATATCTTTATCGAAGAATTGCAGCAGCTCCTGAAATTGCTCGCCTGTGCCATCCATCCCTGGCAAGAGAACGAGTAGAGGTAAACATTCGGACATCTTTAAGCCGATAGCCCCAATGCAAACTCGGCTGCCTTTGCTGCGTGCAGTCCAGTCGTGTCAAATAGTGGCACGCTTGCGTCGTTAGCGCCGACAAGCAAAGAAATTTCGGTGCAACCAAGTATGATCGCTTGTGCGCCTTGTTCAACTAGGTTGGCCATAATACGTCTGTATTCATCGCGCGAAGTGTCTTCGATTTTGCCTAAGCACAACTCTTGATAGATGATGCGATGGATGATATCCATATCGTCGGATGTTGGTACTACTACTTCTAAGCCATGCTGTTGTTGTAGTCGTTGCCTGTAGAAATCTTGCTCCATGGTGAAGCGCGTACCCAATAGACCGATGCGCGTGAAGCCATGTTGTTTAATTTCTTCTGCAGTCGGATCAGCAATATGAAATAAGGGAATCTTAACGGCACTCTCGATCGCCCCAGCGACTTTGTGCATGGTGTTGGTACACAGCACAACGAAATCTGCACCGGCCAGTTCAAGGGAGTGTGCTGCTTGAGCCAAGATTCGGCCTGAGGTTTCCCAGTCACCTGCGCGTTGTAGTACTTCAATCTCATGAAAGTCCACACTGACAAGCACGATCTTGGCTGAATGTAAGCCACCGAGCTGTTGCTTAATCGTTTGATTGATGATTCGGTAATATGGAATGGTTGACTCCCAACTCATGCCGCCTATCATGCCTATGGTTTTCATATCGATTCCTCGTCAATCACTTTAAACGTAGACGTGTCTTTTTGATTTCTGGTGCGCTGTGACCATCAGCCCCTTTATTCTGTTGGATGTCGACGCTGACCTCGACTTTTCTATCGTCCTTCTTATCCCAAGTCACCTCGTGCAGTTTTCCCGCAGGTAGTTTGCTCAATACAGTGACGCTATTCTTGTTGGGATTAAAACTAGCAATGTTCAAGTTAGTCGCGTCTTGAAAGAGGGCGAATTTACCGTTGGGGGAAATACTAATATTCGAACATTGGCAGACATGTCGCTTGCCAAAGTACAAGAATTTGAAAGTTTTGTCGCTATGCCAGCGTCCTGCGACATTGATCTGTTTGGACTCTTGCAAATAGAAACCGTTGCCAAGGTCTTGTTTGGTTTGAGTAAGGACTTGTGCATGCGCACTGAAGCACAATAACAGAGCGACAATGCCGCTGATGAAAGTGCTGAGTGAGAGTCGAAGTGTCATGGGCAATCGATACAGTGAAAATGTCGGCATCTTCTCATACGCCGACCGAGGGTTCGTAATCGATTATCGCAGAAATTGGCTGCTTAGATCGCCATATCCCTTAACATTTTCGACGCGTCGCGATTCGCCACCAAAACCGTACCGTCTCGCATTTGCAGTTGCAATTGAGATTGCTCATCGGTCTTCATCGAATCGACAAAGTCGAGATTAACCAAGACCGAGCGATGAATGCGGATGAAGCGAGCAGGATCAAGTCGTTCTGCAAGCTCGGAGATACCAAGTCGCACCAAAAATGTCTTGCCATCGACATACAAGGCTGTGTATTTGGCATCGGATTTTAGGTAAGCAATCTGTTGGGTATTGACTGGGAAAATGTGTCCCCGATCTCTTACTAGAATGCGGTCTAAACGTGTTGGCAGTGCGGGGTTTACTTGCTCTAGCGCTTGGCTGTAATGTTCAACACGAGAATTCTGTACGGACTCTTTGTCGCTCTCTTCGAGTAAGCGGTCAATCGCAGCATCAAAGCGGTCGCGCGAAAAAGGTTTCAGGAGGTAATCTAAGGCATTCAATTCAAATGCAGTCACCGCATATTGATCGTAGGCTGTGGTAAAGATAATTTGAGGTTGATAATCGAGACGCTTGATGACTTCTAGCCCTGTCATTTCGGGCATCTGGATATCCATGAAGACGACGTCAGGTCGCAACTGATTAATTTGTTCTAACGCACTGCGCCCATTATCGGCCTCGCCAATGAGCTTGAGCTCGGAACGTATTTGTACCGAGTCGCGCAGCGCTTCTCTTGCGAGCGGCTCGTCTTCGGCAATAAAGGCTGTTTTACTGGTCATGGAATAAGAGAAATCTATTGATAGGGTATGCCAAGTGTGACTGCGAAACCAGTGCCCGGTGCAGTGGCGATAATAAATTTCGCGGCACTGCCATACTCTAATTGTAGACGACGCTCTATGGTGCGGACACCCATACCACTGGCGTCAGTGATTTTACTTAAATCGGCGCCAGGGCCATCATCGCTCACGACCACGCGCAAACTGTTTTCCGCATGCACCATCTCTGTCTTGATGCGTAAGATTCCAGGTTGGCTGCGGGGGTTGAATGAGTGTTTGATGCTGTTTTCGACCAAAGGCTGGATGCACAGAGCCGGTATACTCAACGCCGTGGTGAGCGGATCAATATCCCACTCGACTTGTAGTCGATTTCCTAAACGTAGTGATTCGAGGTTGAGATAGTCGCGCACGAAATCAAGTTCTTCGTCGACGGTGACACGATCATCGCCATTTTTCTCGCTCTTGAGAATGTAACGCAACATATCGGAGAAGCGAAACAAGGCGGCCTCCGCAGCGATCGCGTCTTTGCGCACCAAGGCGATGATAGAGTTTAGAGTATTGAATAAGAAGTGCGGATTAAGTTTATTGCGCAGAGCATTCAGTTCTGCGCTAACGAGTAATTTCTGTGCATGGCTGAACGCCAAATCTTGTGCTCGGCGCGCATCACTCGCTCGTATTCCGTGGAAGATAGAGGCAATCACACCGTACATCATCATGCTATACAGGAAGGGCCAGATATACCAAGAAATGCTACGTGACGGCGGATAACCGATAAATACTATATACATGGCAATACTAAAGAAATGCCAGAAAGTGGCGAATGCGAACGTACAACCGAAGTGGATAGAAACGAGACGCGTGGTGCTCACATGTGCCTTTACCAATGCCGCGCTTAATGGCCAAATGAGGGCGAGGATAAAGGTTTGCGGTAGGGTGGTGAGCACGGTTCGAAACGCTGCACCATATTTAAATGTGCCTTGATGCAATTCATCGAACTGCACGACGAAGGCAATCAAAATCGCATAGACGATCCAAGCTAGGCTGTAAATGCCCCACATCTTTTTGGTATTCATGATTTAACTCATCTGATTTTCGCTTGCTGGCATCATGCACTAAGTCGCTGCGTTTGCGCTAGGAGTTGGTATGAATCGCGAATTTGATAGCTCGAATTGAGGTTTTGGTGCGAGCTTCGGTAGCAAATTTGTATTTTTTATGTCTCGGTGAGCGTTATTTGCATCGGTATAAAGGCCAAGCCATGCATGACTTGTTTCTCTGCAGTCGGTTCAAAGCCGAAATGGCGGTACATCTTTTCGGCATAGGTCGAGGAATTCACCGTTAAGCGTGTTACTGACCCCAGTTGTTTCGCATGCTGACAAAGGTGTTGCCACAGCACACGTCCGTAGCCTTTACCATGAAATTCTGATGCGACAAAGAGGTGATAAATGTGGCTGGTGTCTCGCAGTGCAGCCACACCGACCAACCGAGCCTCATCGCTAGCGATGAAGTAGGCAAAGTTCGGTGAATGAATATAACCCTCAATCGCCTCGCTAGAAATTGATTCGAAAAAATGCTCAGCACCTTTACCATCGGGTTCTACCGTAAAGTAAGGAGATAGACTGCGTACCAAGGCGCTAATCGTATTCGCATCTTCTGGTGTAGCAAGTCGTATCTTGATCATAGCTAGGGCGACTGCGCTGAAAGCGCCTGCAAACAGGCGAGTGCTTGTTCCGCTTTGTCATATGGTACGAAAACATGATCATGATAGGCGGCAGCGATGACATTACAACTAATCCCCTGTGCACCTAAAGCGGATGAAAAGGCGGCCGTGAAGCCAACTGCCTCGAGATCGGAATGTACCGATAAGCTAATCCAAGCACAGCGAAATAAAACCTCGAAACCGTGGGCAACCGCGATCGCTTCCGGCAAGATCAAAGTGATGCCCTCATGCTCGCGGAATAAGCCGAGGTGGGGCAGACTTCGCGTGTCTACATTGTGTGGCACGCTGACATAGACATACACGCCATCTTCCAATACAGCCTGCATAGAGCGGAGTAGTTGGGATAGATTGGAGATCGCTTGGTTTTGCATGGTAAAAAAGCTTTCGTATTACTTCAACATACGCTTTGACCACATAAGAGTCGCCATTGTCAGAGTTAACGACTGAACGAGCCAATTTATTAATATGGTGGGCGACAGCCAACTACCGCCTAGAAGAACAAAGAATCCCCAATTGAAAATGGCAATATGTGCGAGAGTTGGAATAAATACCCAGCGACTACGACGAGCCAACAACACACCCATTAGCACCATCGAGATTGCGGCGAATAGCCATGGATACGGGCTATATCCCACTGAAATGATCGAACGATCAACCATCATTTCCCAATTTCTAGCCAAATTGAACATGTGGATGCTGCCATCGATGCAGCAATAGGCCGCGAGAATCCAGCGCAATACAAAGAGGAAAGGGAAACTTACTTTCTTTGTATTTGTTGCCACCGTTTTACTTGGCTTCAGCACGAATTCAGAGTCGGGGCTGCGGTAGGGGTTTTCTGTCATCTCAGTGTTTTTTGTGGGGCGTTCTAGATTAATCCGTTTCCAATTTCTGGAAAGGGAACATCTGCTGTTTCACGAAGCCGTCGGGCATGTAGTCGCCTTGCACGCCGTATTTTTCTGGAAAGCCATCTTGACCACGCACGGCTGTGCCAAACAGGTAATCGAGGAAAGCGAAGTGTGCCGCATAGTTCTTGTCGATTGCCGCGTCATCGGATGAATGGTGCCAATGATGGAAGTCGGGTGTGACGATCACATATTTCAATGGACCCCAATTTAGATGAACATTTGCATGGTTGAACACCGCTTGGAAGCCCACAACAATAATGTATACATCCATGACTTGCTTGCTAAAGCCCATCACGAATAAAGCGCCCAAGACCAAGACACGCGTTACCACTAATTCCAGCATATGCTGACGTGAGCCAGCGAGCCAATCCATGGTCTTGGTTGAATGATGTACCGCGTGGAAGCGCCATAAGAATGGAACTTCGTGGTAAGCGCGATGTGCCCAATACTGGGTCAAATCGGCGACTAAAATGCAGAGCAAGAGCTGTGGCAAGAACCAAATATTTTGTACAGCATTTTGCACGGTGTCACTTGCTAACCAACCAAACAAACGGTGAATCAAGAAGTTCACTGTCAACAAAATCAAGCCAACGATGAAGTGGTTCACAGCGAAGTGGATCAGATCGGTTTGCCATTCATGGCGAAACAACGTCTGGCCTTTGTAAAGTGGGAACAGTTTTTCGATCGCCACAAAGATTAAGGTGGAACCGAGTAAGTCCAGAATAAACCAGTCGAGACCGATGTAGGGTGTGTGATCAGGAAAATCGTTGACTGGCACATGTGAACCACCGCCAAGCCAGCACAACGCAATTAAGATGGCAGCGATGCTATGTACGCCACGATGGCGGCCGAGTATCAAGTTCACTAGGCTTAAGGTGCCGGAGATCACCATTGCCGTGAACAGAATGTGGCGTATGGTATCCACCGAATATACTTTGCGTAATTCAGGTGTGGTCAGATACTGCGGATAATGAAAGGCCAGCACGCCTAGTGCACATAGGATTGCGAGTGATAATGAAATCACCGCGCAAAGCATGTAAAACGAACTCAGAGAGCCACTTTGTTTTAACAAACTCGCGGTTTCGCTGACGGCATCTTTTGCTACAGTTGGTGCAATAGCGTTTGCTACACGCATCGATTTACGAAATTTTTTCTTACTTTGATCCATGCTTCCCTCCAAAAATCAGCGCATAGTATAGCTGGATTGTCATAAAAGCATGCCTGCTTTTTGCGCATCGCCCTTTTCAGCTCATCAATTGAAGGGAAAGGCACTACAGTCAAATCGCGGAAAATCGAGTAGCATGTCGGTTCTCGCGGAGTCGCTTCCGTGCTCGGCATTCATTTTGTATAGGACTGATTATGGTATTCATGGGACAAGAAAAAGAAACAAACAAAGAAGCAGCTAGCCCTTTCCTCGAAGAAAAAGCCTTCAAATCACGTACGGTGTTGGTGTTTGGTACGATCAATGACAAGTTGGCTGCCGATGTGAGCAAGCGATTGATCGCCTTGTCTGCTGAGTCTGCAGATCCAATTACCCTATTGGTGTCGTCACCAGGCGGACACGTCGAATCTGGCGACGTCATTCACGACATGATTCGTTTTATCAATGCGCCAGTGCGCGTAGTCGGTACCGGTTGGGTTGGCAGTGCTGCGGTCAATGTGTTCTTGTCAGTACCGAAAGAGCGCCGCGTATGTTTGCCAAACACACGCTTCTTGATTCATCAACCAAGCGGTGGCGCAGGTGGTCAAGCAACGGATATCGCGATTCAAGCACGTGAAATCGTTAAGATCCGCGAACGCATTGCTGCTTTGATCGCGAAGGAATCTGGTCAAACGTTGGAAAAAGTTACTGCAGACATCGAACGTGACTACTGGATGAGCGCGACAGAGGCTAAAGAATACGGTTTGGTATCCCGCATCATCGTGCAGCAAAGCGAGTTGGATGCTTAAGCATAGCTAGATGAGTCAGAAAAAGAAGAGCGGGGCATTGGCCCCGTTTTTTTCGTCCTGTGGTTTTGGAGTGATGTGCGAAATCGCTCAGGATTCGTGCTGTTGCGCACATGCAAGTTGATCAAAGTCGAGTAACTGTCACATGCAGATTGATGGTAAATCGATGTTTTAAAAGGATATTTTTTGAAGTAAATTTTCTGGCACGGGGTTTGCAATAGTGATGAGTAAGTCCAGCAGTAACTCAAAATAATGAAGTTTGAGTTCAGTCTGTGGACTTAATCCAAAAATTATTCAGGAGCTCAACATGTCACAAATCCGTACCTTCCTTACCGGCTGTACAACAATGGCTGCCGCTATTTTCGCGGTCGCAACTCTCACAGGTGCAAAGGACGGTCCAACGCATGCGCAGTTCGATGAGATTACGGTCGGACGTATCAATATCGTCGAACCGAATGGCACGAAACGCCTCATTATTTCGAATCGTGCCCAGTTTCCTGGTGCATTTGAGCAAGGTAAAGAAATTGAACGCCCAGATCGTCGTAGCTTTGCAGGCATGCTGTTTCTCGATGAAGAGGGCAATGAGAATGGTGGCTTTATTCAAAAAGGCAGTCGCGACGCCAATGGCAAAATCAATGCGGGGCTCTCGCTGACTTTCGATCGCTATCGTCAAGATCAAGCATTGCAGTTAAAACATACGAATAGTGAGAAGAGCAGCGCTGCTGGGGTATTCATTAATGACGTGCCTTTCCATGAAGATGCACCATTGGGCTCGTTCGACATCTATTGGAAAAAAGCAAACGCGATTGCAGATGAAAAAGAACGGGACGCCTATTGGAATAGTTTGATTGAACAAGGGAAGTTTTCGCAGAACCGTGTTTATTTGGGCACCAATGGTAAGCGCGATTCCTCCTTGCTTTTGAACGATGCCAAAGGCCGCCCACGTTTGCGTTTGGCAGTCAGCGCTGCAGGTCAACCTGTGATCGAAATGCTCGATGAGGCAGGTAAAGCGGTCAAAACCATTAGCTTAGATAAGTAAACGGCATCTATATGGCATCTATACGAAGGGGCAAATGCCTAATTTGCCCCTTTTTTTAGCCTGTATTCGCTTCTTCAATTCCTCTTGCAAGGCTTTATGCTGTAGCTCATTACTTGTGAGGAAACAGCATGTCGCTCAGTATAGCGCTACCCAGCGCTAATCAAGGCTTACAGGCCTACCAGCAAATTAAAACCCGTGGTGATCCGGCTAACCCCGCAGTAGAGGCACGAGCGTTGTTACGTGCTGAGCAAGAAGCTGCTGGAACGGTGACGACACAAGAGTTAGAAGTCCCGGAGACGGAGCAAACCATGACACGTCAAGAGCTCCTCGAGCTGCAAAGGAGTTGGGGTTTGAAAAGTGCATTTCTTGGCACTCAAGTCGATGTATTCGTTTAAACATTGTTGAGCGCAACGTCTTAGTTGCTTTGATTATCTCGCTCAATTTCATCTTGCAGCTGTTCTAGTTGATCCAGAATTCGAATGAACTTCTGCCCAAAATCGGTGACCTCGTACTCCACGCGAGGCGGTACTTCGGGATAAATGTTCTTCTGCAAAATTCCAAACTCGACGTTCTTACGCAGACATTCGTTCAGCACTTTGGTGCTAAGGCCTTCTACACTCTTTACCATTTCTCCCGGACGATGTTTGCCGTTTTGGAGCAATTGATACACAGTCAGAGACCATTTACAGCCGTAAATCGCTTCAACCATACGTGCACTGCGTTCAGGTGCTGATTTTCTGGAAAAAATTTTCTCGTTTGTATTCATAAAGATGTACCAAAAAGTACCTATCGCACCGAATTGTGCTTACTTTTCAAGAGGCTCTCCCCTCTCCATACTGCGCTTCCTGAAGTTTAACTCGTTTGGAGAAAAGGTATGAACAACATGATGCAAACATCAAAGCAAGAAACCGCAGTGATTATCGGTGGCTCGAGCGGAATGGGGCTAGCGACAGCAGAGCGTCTAGTGCAACGTAATATCAAAGTAATTTTGGTTGGCAAACAAGCGGACAAATTGAAACATGCGAAAGAAAGTCTGTTGCTGGCAAAGGCAGATGCTCTTGTCGATACGAAACAAGTCGATCTGTATTCTCAGACCGAAGTGGGTGCATTGATCGCACATCTCGATCACAGCGACACACCAATTCACTATTTATTGAACGCAGCGGGTACATTTAAGCCTTTGGCATTTTTGGAACACCAAACTAGCGATTACCAATCCTATATGGCCTTAAACCAAGCTAGCTTTTTTATCACACAAGCAGTTGTCAGAAATATGGTGAAACATGGCGGCGGTGCCATCGTGAATATTGGTTCGATGTGGGCCAAACAGGCGATCAGGGCGACACCTTCATCAGCTTACTCCATGGCTAAAGCAGGCTTACACGCTTTGACACAACATCTGGCCATGGAATTAGCCGAGCACAATATTCGCGTCAATGCGGTGTCTCCGGCAGTCGTCAAGACGCCTATCTATCAAGGTTTTATTCCGTTGGAACAAGTGGACAATGCGCTCGAAGGTTTTAATAGTTTTCATCCTATCGGGCGAGTGGGGCAAGCTGCGGACGTCGCAAACGCGATTGACTTTTTATTGAGTGAGAAAGCATCTTGGGTAACGGGTGCTGTGTGGGATGTTGATGGTGGCGTGATGGCGGGGCGCAATTAAGCGATCTTGCGCTCGAAAAGAGGCACGTCAATTGACACTGAAAGACCTAGACAGTGCCATTGAGCCTGTCTAGGCAGCTGACGACTTAAGCCTTCGCTTTCGATGCCTCTATTTTTTCCTGCAGCAGTGCTCGACGGCGGAGGCTCTCTTCAGGCCATACATTCCCTCTCTCGTAGTACTCAACGAATTGAGGCGTATCTGCATTCAGCTCTACCCATGGCTGTTTTGATGCGGTAAAGATATGCACATCAGGCGGGAAGAGATCGGGTTGATCGAGACTGCCAACCCGTATGAACTTGCAAAAGCGGCCAGCGCCAGCATAGTGGCTCCAGACGGCGATTTTGCAATGAGGGCAACGTGCGATTTGTTGACCTGCGCCACTGGCTGATGGCGTGGCTACCAATTCGGGCGCGATGCCCAACTCTTCGACGTATTCGGATTCGAGCATCGCATTTAAAGCGAAGGCCGCACCAGATTCACGTTGGCACCATCGGCAATGGCAGCAATGGACGACCATCGGCGATCTGAGTAAACGATAACGTACCGCTTTGCAATCGCAACCACCTTCGATCGGAGAAAATTGTTCAGTCATAGACTACCTAAAAATTGAGAATTAAATTTGGATAATACCGATTATGCTTGAAGGTCAAAACCTAGAGTAAGGCTGTCGCCAATAGCCACTGCACTCCAAAGTGAGCTCAGGCGTAGTAACTCACAACGTACCGACTCCACATCTTCAGGCTTGACTTGTAAAGCAGGACAATGGCGGGCATCGCAAGTGACCTGGTAAAGTTCAAGCATGTCTTCCGCAGGCGTTTGCCATCCAGACCATCCATCAGCTTGAAATACCTCGACTAGCCTTTCGACTCCGTCACTCTCCGCTTCTGCTTGCATCTGCAGTGTCGCTTTCTTGCCGGCGTGAATGCGGCTGATGAAACCACGCTTGCGTAAGGTATTCTCTACCCCATAGTGCACCATGTCGTGAGGAATGATGCCTTGTTTTGGGCAATCGATATTTCCCACTTCTTGACCGCCTTTGACGATCGATAGGTGATCGTATTTGCCATTTTTCTTTGTAAAAATTAATTGCATGATGGTCTCATTTTGACTTTTCGGATAAACACCTTCTGCCGTGATAATTTGAGCTATCAGTGTAAATGCAATTTCAGATTTTGCATTGATTTTGCGATCAATTGCGGGAAATGGGTATGGATTTGCGGCGGTGTTGCGCTGAGTTGAAGAATCTTGCTCTTGATGTTTAAAAAAATCAAAATGGATCGAGAGAGAAAGATCGCTTTTTTAGTGAATGCAGACTCTCTCGATATCGTTTTCGATACTTTCAAAATTGGCGCAACTTATTGCTCGACATAGGTACCTGCTTTTAGAGCAGGCCAGTTCTTGTCGGCATCATGTACATAGGTTGGAATATCTTCGCGCCAGCGTTTCAGAACACCCTTACTCAAGTTGAGATACAGCTTTCCATCTTGAACGTGGAAAGCATGTGGATCAATTTCTGGTGTGTATCCTTGAGAGACGCCATAGGCGCAGTAGCCACCATATTGAGGAGCATACTTCTCAGGTTCGGCTTTGAAAGCATCGAGGTTGGCTTGGCTACTAAAATGCCATGTCGCTCCTTGCCATTCAGTACTCAAATTTTTCTGTCCTTTGACCGCTTTATGGACCGTGAAGTAAGCAACCGGATCATAGCCGCGAATGGCACCGGCCTTAGTTGAAAAAATGGGATCAATGGCTAGGGCATGGCTGCTAAGAAGAATGAACGAAGTGAGTAAACTAGTTTTGAAAAAAGTAAAAATACGCATACGAAACTCCAAGTGAATGAAAGACTACAAGTAGTCGGTTTCATTGGGCGATGCTTACAAAATTTCTTCTAGTTTTCTTCTAATAATTGAATATCGTCGGCGAGCGAAATAGGGCGATAGCAAATAACTTCAATAGTTTGATCCGCAAAAACAGATCTCCGATCACGGCCTTTGCTTATTTTTACCATTGTTCTATCACGTTCCTCAATTAAATCGAGGATCGCCTGTCGATATAGTCGTACCAGCGAACTCAAAATAGTATTAACCTGTCGGTTCCCCTGTTTGCCCTTAATGGCGAAATGATCTAACGCAATTTCGCACTGCTGACTTGATAGCCATGGCCCCTTTGTTACCCAGCGGTTGACAACAAAAAAGCCGATTGGCATCCCAGTGGCATCCATCGACACCGCGATTAAATGGGCGGGTGCTTCACTGTAAAGCTCGCGCACAGGTCGAAGGCCTAGCTCTTGCGCGTGCACGAACAAATGGAAATGGCCGTGTTCAACGAACGGACGTTGTTGGCCAGGATGCGCATGATAGAAGTACTGAGAGTGATGTTGGTGGTCACGCACATCATCTTCGGGATAGTGATCCCATTCTACAAAGGCATGTTTTCCCAGCACTTGCTGAACTACTTGTGAACCTTTTTCCGACAGTTGATGCAGATGAGACACAAGCTCATTCGCCGCTTTCCACAAGCGCGCTTTTTCTGTTGGCGTGGTTGATTGCGTGACTAAAGATTGTGGTTTGACGAGGACAGGGAGGCGCATATTCGCTTGGCACTCAATAAGAAAGTACGATTACAACGGTAAGATTGCTTCCTCACACGAGGAAGCAATCGATTGAATCTACAAATTTATTTCTTCGCCGCGCAGCAGCCTTTCTTTGCAGCACAGCATCCTTTCTTAGCATGTGCTTTCTTCGCAGCACAGCAAGCTTTCTTAGCTGCGCAGCAGCCCTTCTTAGCAGCACAACAGCCTTTCTTCGCTGCGCAACACCCTTTTTTTGCGGCACAGGCTTTTGCTGCAGTAGCTGGCTTAGCAGCACACTGTGCAAGAGCAGGCATCGCCGCCATCGCACTTGCAGCCATCACAGACGCAGTCATTACGCTTTTCAAGGTTGTACTTAAAGATTTAGCTTTCATCGATTTCTCCAAAGAGGAAGTGAGCCTGTAGCGGGGCAGAGGGGGTTTGCCATCATCAAGATGACTGCCATTGAGACAGCTACATGGACTTAGTCGTTTGAGAACGCGATAACTTACAAAATTTTTTAAAACTTATTTTTCGATGAAATATTCCACTTACTTCAAAGGTGGTGGTCAGATCAGGTTTCGCTGACGGCGAATGATCCACTCAACGAAGATGAGATTGGGCACCCAACACAGCCAAGCAATGAGAGGGTAGGCGATGTCGAAGGCAATACCGCCCACCATACTCACAGGCAGGTAAATGCGCAAAGTAATGGCGGCGCATGTCAACGCGTAGTTGCGTTGCATCCATTGTTGATGTTCTTTCACATGACCACGACAGATCGCTAGATAAGCGCGCAGACCCGAAAACAGCCACAAAAGGGCGAGGCCACTAAATCCCAAACGAGAGACCATGCCTCCGTAAGCGGTTTGTGCCATGGCTCGACCTGCAAGGCCACCAGACAGAACTCCAACCATAAGATAGATTCTACCCAGCCATCGATGAACTTGGGGATGTAGCGTTCTCAGTTGAATTGAAAACTGTAAAGCACCACACAGTAAAGCGACACTGGAAGCAAATATATGCACATAGACGATACTCGAATGTGCTTGAAAATTCGCACGCATGTCAGGATGAACGACGCTACCGAGTGGCATGAAGCCATAGACAAATATTGAGTAGCCGGTGATTCCTAAAGCGAGAAAGCAGAGTACGTAATACGATAGGCCTTGCTTGTGCATACACTCTCCCTGGTCTCTCCAATTGGAAATGGGATACACCACTGCCGATATCTCTTGTGACATCGCAACCCTCTTAAACCCACTCTCGAACTTTTCACCAAGGGAATTTGAACTTTCCATTTTGAGGGGAATCTTTTCTCATATGTGAACTTTCGATGATCGTGAAAGCCAATTATAATTCTCGCGTGGCAAGTTTTGATCTGATCCTTAAGTCTCTCGCACCTTAAATTGATACTTTTGTCGTTGCTCGAAACTTAAAGCGTTTCTCTTCATGTCCAGATCGCATGCGCCAAATTCTTTAAAATTCTCTCTCGCTTCTCGCAAAGTCATATGATTTGGTCCCGAGTGGACATCGAGACTCGTCAAATCATTGCCGTCATCCTCCCAAAAACATATCTTGCAGATATCGATCTCTGCACGGCACTTTAGAGAAAAATAGTCGCAACATGGGCATTGAAATTGACTCATTTGTTTACAGCGCTAAAGTGACGATTGTTCCTAGAGCGCCATTAATTAGGTATAAAGCTAAAATTTTGGCGACTTTGCACAATCACAAATTCGGCGCCAACCACCGCTCAACATCTTCCTTCGCCACTCCACGCCGCAGCGCCATATCAGTAACCTGGTCATCACCAATCTTACCCACATTGAAGTACTTGGCTTCAGGATGCGCGAAGTAGAAGCCCGATACCGCAGCACCTGGAATCATCGCCCACGATTCTGTGATGAACATATCGATTTCTTCGCATTGCATCTGTTTGAACATTTCAGTTTTCACCGTATGTTCAGGGCATGCTGGGTAGCCTGGTGCAGGGCGAATGCCGGAATAGTTTTCTTTGATCAGGTCTTCATTACTCAAAGACTCATCAGCCGCATAACCCCACAAATCTTTACGTACCCGTTCATGCAGATATTCTGCAAACGCTTCTGCCAAACGATCTGCTAAAGACTTCAACATGATGCTGCTGTAATCGTCATGCGCGTCTTCGAAACGTTTTTCGTGCTTCTCTATCCCTAAGCCTGTTGTGACGGCGAACATGCCGATGTAATCGTTAATGCCGCTATCTTTAGGGGCGATGAAATCGCTTAAACATTGGTTCGGCTTTTGCACACCGTCGATGATCGGTTTTTCTGTTTGTTGGCGGGCACCGAAGTAAGTGATAGCAACTTTGCTGCGGCTATCATCGGTGTAGATTTCGATGTCATCGTCATTCACCGTATTCGCTGGCAATAAAGCGACGACGCCATTGGCAGTGAGCCAGCGGCCTTCGATGATCTTCTTCAGCATCGCTTGGCCTTCTGCATAGACTTTGCTTGCAGCTTCACCGACGACTTCATCTTTCAGAATAGCAGGGAAAGGGCCAGCGAGATCCCAAGTCTGGAAGAACGGACCCCAGTCGATATAGTTAGCGATATTAGCGAGGTCGACATTTTTGAAAACGCGACGGCCGATGAACTTGGGCTTCACTGGCGCATTGCTGCCAGTAAAACTGAGCTTCATTTTGTTTGCGCGCGCTTGTGCCAGCTTGAGCATAGGCGTCGCTTTTTTGTTCGCATGCAAGGTGCGAACGCGTTCGTAGTCGGTCGCGAGTTCGTTGATGTATTGCTCGCGTGTTTCTGGTGTCAACAAAGATTGGGCGACAGAAACCGAACGAGATGCATCAGGAACATACACCACAGGGCCTTCGTAATTTGGCGCAATCTTCACCGCGGTATGTGCGCGACTGGTAGTGGCTCCGCCGATCAATAGTGGAATCTTCATCATGCGGAAATGAGGGTCACGCTGCATTTCTTTAGCAACGTAAGCCATCTCTTCTAATGATGGTGTGATCAAACCGGAGAGACCGATAATGTCTGCATTTTCGGCTTTGGCTTTGGCCAAAATCTCAGAGCACGGCACCATCACCCCCATGTTCACGACTTCAAAGTTATTACATTGCAAAACCACAGTCACAATGTTTTTTCCAATGTCATGGACGTCGCCTTTCACCGTGGCGATCACGATTTTGCCTTTCGGTTTATTGTCACCACTACGTTTCTTTTCTTCTTCGATGAAGGGCACCAAGTGTGCCACCGCTTGTTTCATCACACGGGCGGATTTGACGACCTGCGGCAAGAACATTTTGCCTTGACCGAATAAATCACCGACGACATTCATGCCGTCCATCAAAGGACCTTCAATCACTTGAATTGGACGTTCAAATTGCAAGCGTGCTTCTTCGGTATCTTCAACAATCCAATTGGTAATACCGTGCACCAACGCATGCGCTAAACGTTTTTGCACGGGTTCGTTACGCCATTCGAGTGTCGCTTCTTCTTTCTTGCCGTCGGCTTTCAAGGTTGCTGCGAATTCAATCATGCGCTCTGTCGCATCATCACGGCGATTGAGCACAACGTCTTCCACACGTTCGCGCAATTCTTCTGGTAATTCGCTATACACACCTATCATGCCGGCGTTGACGATACCCATGGTCATACCCGCTTGAATCGCGTGGTAGAGGAAGACGGTGTGAATTGCTTCACGTGCCGGATCATTGCCCCGGAAGGAGAAGCTTACATTTGAAACACCACCGCTGATTTTTGCGCCCGGTAGGTTCTGGTGTATCCAACGTGTGGCTTCGATGAAGTCAACGGCATAGTTGTTGTGTTCTTCGATACCCGTCGCGATTGCGAAGATGTTGGGATCGAAAATAATGTCTTGTGGATCGAAGTTAACCTTGTCGACTAAGAGACGATACGCGCGTTCACAGATTTCGGTTTTGCGCGCAAAAGTATCCGCCTGACCTTTTTCATCAAAGGCCATGACAATCACCGCTGCGCCGTAACGACGGCAGAGGCGCGCTTGACGTAAGAATTCGTCTTCGCCTTCTTTCATCGAAATTGAATTGACGATGGCTTTACCTTGCACGCACTTCAAACCAGCTTCAATCACACTCCATTTTGAGGAGTCGATCATGATAGGCACGCGGGCAATATCGGGTTCAGAGGCGATCAAGTTCAAGAAGCGTGTCATCGCCGCTTGCGAATCGAGCATCGCTTCATCCATGTTGATGTCGATGATCTGCGCGCCGTTTTCGACTTGCTGACGTGCGACCGCTAAAGCTTCGTCGTATTGTTCATTCAAAATCAAACGGGCGAAGGCTTTCGAACCGGTGACGTTGGTGCGCTCACCGACGTTCACAAACAAAGACTGCGCATCAATCGTGAATGGCTCTAAGCCAGACAAGCGCATCGCTGGTTCTACCTTGGATACGCTGCGTGGTGTTTGTGTTTTGAGAATATCGGCAATCGCTTTGATGTGATCTGGCGTCGTACCGCAGCAACCGCCCGCGATATTGATAAAGCCTGCTTCGGCAAATTCTTTCAACAAAGCAGAAGTATCCGCTGGCAATTCATCAAAGCCAGTATCGCTCATGGGGTTAGGCAAACCTGCGTTTGGATAGATACAGACAAAGGTGTCGGCTATCTTCGATAATTCTTCAGCATAAGGGCGCATCAAAGCTGCACCGAGTGCGCAGTTCAAGCCGATGGTCAAAGGTTTGGCATGGCGTACCGAATTCCAAAATGCGGGTACCGTTTGACCCGACAAAATGCGTCCAGAAGCATCAGTCACTGTGCCGGAAATCATGATCGGTAAAGTGGTTCCGCTTTCTTCGAAGTATTGGTCAATCGCAAACAGTGCTGCTTTACAGTTAAGTGTGTCAAAAATGGTTTCGACTAACAGCACATCGGCGCCGCCTTCAACTAAGCCACGCACTTGTTCGTGGTAAGCCGCAACCAATTGATCAAACGTGACATTACGTGCTGCAGGGTCGTTCACATCCGGTGAGATCGACGCCGTTTTCGGAGTAGGTCCCAGTGCGCCGGCAACGAAGCGTGGTTTGTCGGCTGTTGAATATTTGTCGCAAGCAGCACGAGCGATCTTGGCAGAGGCCACGTTCATCTCATAGGCTAAATGTGCCATATGGTAGTCGTCTTGCGCGACCGTGGTAGCACCGAAAGTATTGGTCTCAATGAGGTCAGCACCGGCAGCTAAGTATTGCTCGTGAATTTCCGCAATCACATGAGGCTGGGTCAAAGACAGTAATTCATTATTGCCTTTAACGAAGAGTTCGCGCACGCCTTCAGGACCTGTGAAGTCTTTGAAACGCTCACCGCGGTAATCGGCCTCGGTCAGTTTATAGCGCTGGATCATCGTACCCATCGCACCATCAAGGATCAAGATGCGTTGCTTGAGCAATTCGCGCAGGCGAATTTCAGTGGAGGAGGGCGATAAGGTAGAAGACATAAGTAGCTCGCTAAAAACAAAAACCCGATCGAGCAGAGGCGCGGATCGGGTAATCAGTGTGCGATGGGTAAATGTTCACTACCTTTTAGCTGCACTTATTACGCGCCCGCAATCTGAGTCTCAAATCGGCGCAGGAAAAATAAGATTATACGTCAAAAAGTCCTCGTTTTTTGCTCTTGGCTGGGATTCCGTGTTGAGTGTGAGGGTGGAAAAGGCCACTTTTGCGTTGAGAAACCATTGTTTTATAGGTAATTTGTGAGCTGTCTCCTAGGTAAAAGACATGTTGAACGCAGCTTTGTTATGCGCAAGTCGTATTAGTAAATAGAAAAAAGATCTGCCGGCAACTGGTGAAGGCGAGATTTAGCCTAGGGAAAGAGGCAAAAAAATGGCGCCTTTGCCCGAGAGCATTGGCGCCAAAATATGGAGGGAACTCCATAAGGGAAAGCGTGCAGCTTAATTCGTTACGATGTCCTTACTTCTTTTCTGGTGTTTGATTGCGCGTTGCGATCAAGCTAGCCACGATAGAACCAGTCAAAATACCACCGATCACCATCAAAGAGACATTAGTGGGAACGTGCATCCATTTCACCACAAGCATTTTCATACCAACGAACATCAATACAAAAGCCAAGCCAAACTTCAATAAGTGGAAGCGGTTTGCCATATCAGCCAACAAGAAATACAAAGCACGTAAGCCCATAATTGCGAAAATATTCGAGGTGAACACAATGAATGGGTCTGTCGTCACTGCGAAAATCGCCGGAATTGAATCAACCGCGAACACTACGTCAGATATCTCAATCAAGATCAGCACCAATAACAAAGGGGTGAAGACGCGCTTACCGTTTTCAATGATGCTGAACTTTTCCTCGTGAAATTCCTTAGTAAAGGGCAAAATCTTCTTCGCAAATTTCAACACGGGGTTAGCTTCTAAATCTGGCTCTTTTTCGGCCGCAACCAACATGCGCAAGCCAGTAATAACCAAGAAGATACCGAATAAATAGAGGACCCACGAGAATTGCGAGACAACCCAACTACCAGCCAAAATCATGATCACGCGCATGATGATCGCGCCGAGTACACCGTACAACAAAACTTTACGTTGGTACTGCTCTGGTACCGCGAAGTGACCGAAAATCAGTAAGAACACAAAAACGTTATCAACAGAAAGTGATTTCTCAATCACGTAACCTGTCAGGAATTCCATCGACTTGGTCATCGCGATGGTTTCGCCCACCATGTCTTTCAAATAGAAATACATGCCGACGTTAAACAGCAGGGCCAATGACACCCAAACGATAGACCAAATAGCAGCTTCCTTCACACCAACTTTATGTGACTTGGAACCACCGAGTGCGAAGATGTCGAGCGCTAACATCGCTAAAACGAAAGCGATGAAGGCGCCCCACATCCAGGGTTGAGCAACAGATTCAAACATATAACTCCCTTAAAAGATTTACGTAAACCAGCCCCAGCGTTGTTACTTCGCCTTGCCTTGCTGCATTAGCGTACCCGCATATTGACTTTGTTGGAACAGGCTTGCGTAAATCTTTGAATTTTGTGAAAAATTTTTGTGAGTCATTAATAATCGACTTCGATTGGGGGTGCCGTCATTCCCGCGTAGGCGGGAATCTAGTGGCTTTCGACTTTGTGTCGAGCCATCGCCTTAGACTCAGGCCTTCGCAGGAATAACAAGCTTTACTGCCAATCGAGACAACCACTTACTTCTAGAATAAAAAAACGGTGGCAACCATGGTTGAGAGCCGTCAGCTGGCCACCACCGGTGAGCAAACTTACTCTTTGTCCGCGAAACCGAGCAAATGCAATAAGCTCGTGAACAAGTTAAAGATACTGATGTACAAACTAACCGTCGCCATGATGTAGTTGGTTTCGCCACCATGAATGATGTTGCTAGTTTCGAACAAGATCATGCCGGACATCAGCAAGACAAACGCAGCAGATACTGCCAAAGACAAAGCCGGGATCTCAAAGAAGATTGCACCTAAGCCAGCAGCGAATGCCACTAAAGCACCAATCGCCAAGAAGCCACCCATGAAACTAAAGTCACGTTTGCTAACCAATACATAAGCAGACAAGCCCATGAAAATGACGGCGGTCAAACCCATTGCATTCATGACGATGCCACTACCACCCGGCATGCCAAGGTAACGCGTGATGATAGGGCCTAGGGTTAAGCCCATGAAGCCAGTTAAGGCAAATACGGACAAAATACCCCATGCGCTATTGCGCAACTTAGTGGTCAAGAATAAGAGGCCAAAGTAACCAACTAGGGTGACGATAATCCCCATACTTGGCAATGAATAGGCGATGCTTAGTCCAGCAGTGATCGCTGAAAACAATAAAGTCATAGACAGCAACATATACGTGTTGCGTAGTACTTTATGCCCAGCGATGTTACGGCTATCCGAATAAGCTACGGTTTGCGCGTCGCGGTTAAGAGGGCGGTCTAAGAAACTCATGATGTTCTCCTGAAAACAAGCAAGAAAAAGCTTTTTTACATTCACTACTTGAATCCGAAGCTGAACGAAATTCAAATAGACTCTGTTTGAGTCTCGGCAGTATAGGTCGCCACGATAAACAATAAAAGTCGAATATAATTGTGATATACATCGATTTTTTCGATGTGTATGGCGATGTCTCCGCTTTAGCTAGGGGCATATGATTAGAGTCATGCCAACACAGCTAAGCATCTAGAGTCGTTTGATATTACTTATCGAGATTCACGCCTAAGCGGAAATGACATGCAATAGCTAACGACTTTCATTCACAAGGATTGCTATGGCCAACCTTAATTACAAACATTTGCATTACTTCTGGACGGTTGCCAAATGTGGAAGCATCGCGCGGGCGAGCGAACAGTTGCATGTAACCCCACAAACCATCAGCGGGCAATTGAGTCTGTTTGAAGACATCCAAGGCGAAGCTTTGTTCGAGAAGTCAGGACGGAACCTCGAACTGACCGAGGCGGGGCGCTTGGTCTTTGCCTATGCCGAAGAGATTTTCCTGCTAGGCCAAGAGCTTGAACAAGTACTACAGCACCATCCGACGGAACGTACCGTGCAATTGCGCGTCGGCGTTTCAGACGCCGTAGCGAAAGCGGTCGCCTACAAACTATTAGAGCCTGCTTTAAGCCTGCCGCAGACCTTACGCATCAACTGTCGCGAGGGAAAATTAGATGATTTATTGGGTGACTTAGCGCGCCACAAACTCGATATCGTAATCACCGATACGCCGCTACCTCCGTCGACCAAAGTTCGAGGATTTAGTCATCCACTCGGTGAATGCGGGTTGAGTTTCTTCGCGACGGCAGCGCTGCGAGAGGTTCATCCGCAGAATTTTCCTGCTTGCCTCAATGGCGCGCCCGTATTGCTACCTGGTGAAGACTCCGCTCTACGCTCTCGATTATTGCAATGGTTCGAACAAAAGGGGGTGCGCCCACGTATTGCCGGTGAATTCGATGACAGCGCTTTGATGAGCGCCTTCGGCCAAGCAGGTGTCGGCTTCCTCGCCAAACCCAGCGCCATTGCCGACATGATTACGCGTCAATACGATTTGCAATTAGTGGGTAGCACCGAAGAAATCAAAGAACATTTTTACGCGATTACTGTGCAACGCAAGATTACCCATCCGGCTGTGCTGGCGATTAGTCAGGCGGCGCCTCTAGCGATCATCAATGGGAAGTTACAGGCTAAGGCTAAGGCGCGCACATCTGCAAAAAATATAGGAGCACAGACGTAGCTCCGATTAGCGACAGCGCACTCGGAGTGGGTGGCAAAACTATGTTCGTTAACTGTGATGTACCAAGAATCGCGCCACGCTCTGCACATCTCAACATTATCATTTTGATCAATTGTCTCCGGTGGCGTTTGCGCTAGTCCGAGTTACGTACGCTTAAAGTGTGGGATTAAGATCAATAAGTCTATTCACAAGTTGATTGATTCTCATAATATTCTCTTCAGGGTAGTTTCTAAATTTGACATAACCACGATAGATATCGGCTGTTTCTTGAATTCTTGCCGGTTGTGCCAAGTATGCCAATGACATTGCCTGTACAAGGAAATTACTCAAATAGAATTTGCACTTTTCTGAATTATTGACAGAACTGTTCAAAGTGATCATAGATAATGTTGTTTCAAAAAAGGGGAGAATTTTTTCCTTTACTAGTACTTCGATTATTTCAGTTGTCTGAACCAAGTCCTCCAACCTAGACACTTTAGGAGGAGTATGTTGGCCAGTAAAAAATAAATAGTTACAGCCGATCCAACCTGTTTCCGAAGAATCACCAGTAATGAGTTTTGCCACTTCACACACTGATGGGATATCAAACCTAGCCGTAATATAGAGCACGAACATATCTCGTTTTTTTTCAACCCCAAGCCATACACATTGAGTTCCGTAATCAGCCGTTCTAATGGCCCATTTTTCTCTGTTTTTCCAAGTAAACCCAGCAGGCTCTAAAATTGGCATCAAACGCTCAACAATGAAATGCAACACACTTCTTTCTGTCAGTGGCTCTTCTTTGAGTACTGGTTTTTCATGTGAAACGATGAAGGATTGTGTCTCTGGTGTATTCGGAAAATAGACGGTATCTGATTGTGTCTCGATGACTTTTAAACCTAGATCACCAGCCAATTTTAAAACCGAGGCTAGTACTTGCTCTTCGTTTTGAACAATATCGAGAATAGCAATGCGCTGACCAAAATTGTTGATCAAAGGCGCGTCGCCCCACACACATTCGTCAGTCCCATCTTTGTAGGAAGACAAGCAGGGATATTGTGCAACCAGTTGTTGATAAAGCTGAGCGAACTTCGCGCTAGGCTCTCCATCGCTCGCATGAAATTCCTCGATTATTCTACTAACTAACTTTTGGCGTTGAGCGGCATCGCTAGGTAAAGCTATGTCAGTGACTTGGACGATAAAACTCATCAGCATTGCTCCAATAAAAGCTGTGTATGATTTAAGCAAACGGTCAGTACTATCGGATCTAAATATGATGCATGACGATTGATTGACTTTGCTTTGGGTCGAATCGACATATTGTAGTAGAAGGTAGTTGTAAGGTCACGAGCACAAAAACGGCGAGGTCACAGAACAGTGACTTCGCCGTTTTCCTTCGCATACTTCAGCGATTACTTCTTATTGCTTACACCTCTAGGGTACTTAATCGTCATCTCTTTCAAAATATTGTCAGCATGATCGACTTCCTTCATCACCCACAGCATGTAGCGAATATCCATGTGGATCGCACGGGTGATTTTCGGATCAAAGTACCAGTCTTTGGTGATGGATTCGTAGGTGGAATCGAAATTCAAACCGATCAATTCACCGCGCTTGTTCATCACTGCCGAACCAGAGTTACCACCTGTGGTGTCAGCGCTGGTTAAGAAGTCGACAGGTACTGTGCCGAGGATAGGATCTTTGAACACACCATAACGTTGTTCTCTAATCGCAGCTAACAAGTTAGATGGAGCGATGAAAGGATCTTTGCCTGTGTGTTTTTCAGCGATGCCTTCTACCGTCGTGAACGGGCCTTTAGTGACGCCATCGCGTGGTGAGTAGGAACCGACTGTGCCGTAAGTTACGCGTAGCGTGCTGTTGGCATCTGGATAGACTGGCTTGCCTTCGCTCTTCTTCCATGCAATCACGGCTTCCATGTATTGTGGAATGATGAAGTCGAGTTGGCCGTCTACTTCCTTACGACGGTTTTCTAAAGACATACCGATATCGTGTAACTTCAATGCCAATTGAATGAAGGCATCATCTGATTGTTGGAAAGCGGCGCGATCTTTTTCCATCCAGGCTAAACGTTTCGCCGTATCGGTCAACTGCGTTTTTTGGTACAAGTCTGCGGCTGCTTCAACGCTTGGTAAGAGCGCATCTAAGCCTTGCGGATGCTTAGCCATTTTGGCGTAACGCTGCAGTGCAGCTTGCAAGCGGGCTTGATCGACTTTGCTCACGAACGATTGCTCGAGACGGCTTAAACGGCCCTTGATGAAGGCTAAATCACGCTCTTGGTAGCCAGACTCACGTTGTGCATTGGGCTTCTCTTTCTCGATTGCCAGACGATACAAAGCACGAGCACTGTTGAAGAGATCGCTATTGGTGGCAACGCCGTAAGCTAACTCTTCTTGAGATAAAGCCATATCCTCTGCAATGATGGCGTCAAGCTTAGCGAGCAGGCCTTTCGCTTCCGCTGGAGTTTTGCTAGAACCGATCAACCAGTTGCGGAAGGCGGCATCTTGCCCATCTTTGATGGCAGCGATGTCTTTACGTGCAAAGCCGTCGATCAAGCCCTGCGTTTTCTTCAAGCGATTATTGATGCCTTTGACCACGCTGGCATATCGCACTTCATCATCAGCATTGCCCTTGGTGGCAGCTTCAATCGTGGCGATGTCGGCCAACATTTCTGCTGCACGTACAGGGTAATCGGTATCGCGAGCAAAGCGAATTTCAGAAGGTAATTTGTAGCGGCTAGTGCGGCCTGGGTAACCGGCTAACAAAATTGGATCACCATTCTTGATACCTTCCGCAGACACGACTAAGAAGTCCTTGGATTTGTAAGGAACGTTATCAGGGGATGGATCTGCTGGGCGGCCATCTTTACCGACGTAAGCACGTATGAAAGAGAAATCACCGGTGTGGCGCGGCCATTCGAAATTGTCGATGTCGCCACCGTAGTTACCGATCATATCGGGCGGTGCATAAACCAAGCGCACGTCGCGGATCATCATTTGGCGAATGCGGTAGTACTCCAAGCCGCGATGGAAGCTCGGTACAGAGCAGCGGTAAGCTTTATCTTGCTCGCAGTCTGCGATTAATTTTTTGATGCGACTTTGAATTTGTTCGCGACGTTCACGACCACTCAAGTTAGCGCCTAAGCCTTGAGTGATTTCCTTAGTGACGTTGTCGACTTTGTCGGTAATGTAGATGCGCGTACTCTCGCCAGCTGGCAACTCTTCAGCACGGGTCTTAGCCAAGAAGCCATCATTGATATAATTTTTCTTGGCGCTGGAATTGCGTTGAATCGCATCATAAGCGCAGTGATGGTTGGTCACGATCAAACCTTCGTTAGAAACGAAAGAGGCGGAACAACCACCAGTAGAAACAATCGCACTCATCGGGTGCTTTGATAAATCCGCCAGTTTTTCTGCTGGAATGCTGATGCCGATTTTCTTCAATTCGGCTTTCAGTTGCGGCAGTTGGTAGGGTTGCCATTGGCCTTCGTCTGCTTGCACCTGTGCGCTGATGGCGAGGAGGGCAGCGGGTAGAACTAGTCTTTTGAACAATTGAATCTCCTTGATAGCGGGTCTGCTGGAATATTGTTAATTTGCATTCAGAATTGCTAGGGTGCGAGTATAGCCTTGTTCGCCATCGAGGGCTAACGGCAAATGTTGAAAAAGAAGGTGGCCAGTAAGAGTGAAAGCCCGAGAGAAAAGTCTTGATTCCAATGTTGATTATGTCGGATTTTAGTCACTGTTTATTCATACAGCTCCGCGTAGAGCCTCTCCGCTACTAGCATTGCCTAGCCAACTCGAGCACATAGCAAATCTGCTTGTCGAGTTTGCTCTCAAGGGAAGAAGCAGTTGTGCTACATTTAATCTTGCCCAAGAAAAACTATGGTGGACCATGGTCTGATTTCATAGTTTGGCAGTTGTTCTTTACATAAAAATATAATGCTGCGTTTCCTTTATGCACACACTGTGGCTGGTACTTTTTTGCTAATGTTATTGGCATGCTTTCCTACGTCAGTGAGGGCAAGTGATGTGATGACAGTGATTCATCCAGCCGACGAGGAAAAGGGTGATCCACGTTTCAACGATGTCAAAGAAATTCTTCGGATGGCGCTAGAAAAGACCGTCGCTGAATTTGGTCCCTATGAACTTCGTGCTTCTGCTCTGCAAACCAACGGCTTGCGTTATCTTAGTAATCTGGCTCGCGAGAATGATCTGAATGTGGTTTGGAGCTCGACCACAGTTGAAAAGGAGCGCAACTATCTACCGATACGCATTCCTTTGCGCAAAGGAATTTTAGGCTATCGTATTTTGTTGGTTCATAAGGATAAGCAAGGGCTGTTGACGGGAGTGAAGTCGCTTGACGATCTAAAGAAGTTCAGCGTTGGTCAAGGAGTTGGCTGGGACGATGTGAAATTGTATGAAGCGAATGGAGTGAAGGTCATAGAAGCAAAATATAGTAATTTATTTCGCATGTTGAGTTACCAGCGCTTTGATTTTTTTCCTCGCGGCATTAACGAGATCTTCAACGAGTTTGAGAAAGAGTCTCCACATAATCCTGATTTAGTTGTCGATGATAGTTTGCTGCTCTATTACCCTTGGCCGTATTATTTCTTCGTTTCTAAAACCAATACCAAGTTACATAAGCGCCTTTCGCTAGGTCTGCAGAAGATGATCAAAGATGGTTCTTTCGATGCGATTTTCTGGAAATACAATGGCAAAGCGATTGAAGCTGCCAATTTTAAGAAGCGCCGTGTCATCCACATGACTAACCACTTGTTGCCAAAAGAGACGCCGCTCAACGATGCCTCCCTATGGTATCGGCCCAAGTTGAACTGAGACCCTATGCCATTGCCATCACATGAACTAAGGCTGTCGCGGTCCCTAATATCGGCGAGTCTCGTCTTATGCTTTAGTAATGCAGCGATCGCACAGTCGGATCAAACCGCAGGCAATGCATTCAACACTCAGTCTGAATCAAAGCCCGCTTCACCTGAAGCGTCGACCGTTGTGATTGAAGCGCAAAAAACTCGCTCTGTGTTGAACCTCTCGGGTCGAGCACTCCAAGAGCAACTTCCAGGTATGAATCCTTTAAAGGGATTACATCAATTAGCAGGGGTGACTTTTCAATCAGCCGACCCTTGGGGCAATAACGAGCAGAACTTTTCGCTTTTTGTACATGGTTTTAGTGCGCAGCAATTGGGTTACACCTTGGATGGTGTTCCTTTAGGAGACCAGCAATACGGTAATTACAATGGGCTCTCGCCGCAACGCGCTGTGATCAGTGAGAATGTCCGTAATGTGTTGTTGAGTTCTGGTGCTGGAGATTTGGCTACGGCATCGACGAGTAATCTAGGTGGCACTATCGAACATTATTCGAGTGACCCCATGGCCAAACAGAGTTGGACGTTTGCGCAAACGGTTGGCAGCTACGGGGCAAGCCGTAGTTATGTACGTTATGACAGTGGAGAGCTGGGCGTCGATGATCAATCTGCGGCGTCTTCTTCATTTTATTTATCGGCAGTGAGACAACGCGCACGTGCTTGGGATTTCAATGCGGTGCAAGGCGGCGAACAATTGAATGCGAAATGGGTCAAGTATTTCGCCAAGGCTAAGTTGACCGCTTATTACAATTTTTCTGACAAAGCCGAGCCGAATGAAGACAGCACGGTGCGCAGTGCTCGTGAAAGTTTTGTCCCCTACACACGTCCTATGACTTACCCTGATTTCGGATTGGCATTGAGATATGTGAATGCACAAGGTAGACCGCCAGTAGGCGATGGGAATAATTACAGAAACTATTTTGGGGTCGCTCAAAGGCGTGACCATCTTGCTTACCTCAAATTAGATCAAGAAATTGATCATGATACGAGCTGGAACAATCAGGTCTACGTGCACTTTGATCGCGGTTTAGGGGCGGTGGCCGGGCCTATCGGTGTGGCCGGTTTGCCGACCTTGTTTAAGGTTTATTTTCCGACACAGGACTTGAAGCAAAGTTTTGGTGGTTCTGGTTATGCTGTTCGCACGACGGAGTATCAAATTCAGCGTTCGGGACTGATCTCACAATGGCAGCAAAGAAGCGGCGAACATCAATGGCAACTCGGGTTCTGGACCGAACAGAATCGCTCTAGTGCTTATCGTCGTTGGTATGCACTTGATGTGAATCGGCCATTGAGCCCCTATGATGTGCCACGTGACCCTTTGATCACGCAATACGGAAGTGAAATTGATAATCAAGTCGTACAAATTTCAGTGCAAGATGAATGGCGCCCACACCCGTCTTTCGCTTTGCAGGCAGGCTTCAAATCGAGCTTGCAATTTGCGGGTGGTACTTTTCCTGTACAACCAAAATTGGGTGCTATTAGTGGTGGAAATGGCGGTGGTTCAGCGGCACTACCTGAGGGCAATATCATCACCAGAAAGTGGTTCTTGCCACAATTGGGCTTGCTGTGGCGTTTGTCGAGCGAGGATCAAGCCTACCTAAATCTCCAGAGAAATTTACGACAATTCGTCACCTATGGTGCGGTTGGTCCTTCGCCTTGGAGTCTGAGTAATCAAAGTGCCTTCGACTTATTTAAGCGCACCGCACAACCGGAAACGGCAGACACTGTTGAAAGCGGCATTCGCAGTCGTCGTCAATATGATTCACGGTCGACCTTCATTCCTGGCTTGAGCGCGATAGAGGCACAGGCCGCAGTGTATTTCGTCAATTTTCATGATCGCTTATTACAAATCAGTCCGACGCCGGTGATTTCGTCAATTGTGAATGGCAATCCGATCTTGGCGAATGTCGGTGCGGTCAACACGCGTGGTGCTGATGTCAGCGTTGGAATGCAGTTTGGATCACGTCTTTCCCTATCGAATGCGCTTTCCTATAATCGATCGACCTATCAAGACGATTACTTCAATGGCGCGAATCGTGTGGCAAGCTCAGGCAAACAAGTGCCGGGCAGCCCAACTTGGTCGAACAAAACTAATTTGAAGCTGCAATGGACAGATCTCGAATTGCTGTTAAGCTCGGACTACGTTGGTAAGCGCTATGCCACTTATACTAATGACCTCTACGTGCCTGCCTATCATTTATTTGGCATGGGACTTCGTTACCGTTTGCCTCTTCACGGAACTACCCAAGCTATTGATCTCCATTTTCATGTCAGTAATCTGAGCAACCGACAAGGGACGTCGACTATCGTGGTCGGCGCGGCCAGTGGCACTTACAATACCTTCCCAATTCCCCCTAGGCAGTTTTTCTTGGGCCTGAGTAGTCGTTTCTGAATCGCCGTTTCTGAAGTTTGTGTGGTCGTAGTGTAAATAAATTTGAGTATTTGAACTTCGCAAGCAGGTTTTTTGAATCCATTTGGCTTTGTTTTCCGTATATTTAATCGAAGTGGATAGTATTTGGAAATATGCCAAAAAAGTTCAGGCAAGATGTTGAATTCGTCCTGATCTTTTAACGTAGTCGCGTGGCATGAATCGAAATTTGTCCCAAGTAAAAACAAAGTTTGTTCACTTCAGCTTGTTAAGATAGTGAGCTTAGTGACCGAGCATGCAAATGCTCGCAAAAAGCACAGCCAGAGAAAATGAAAAGGAGCTCTTTTGGAAACCACCAGCAGAATTGATAATGGACAGCTACATATATGGCTTAATGGTGTTGCCGCTAAAGATGCAGCCGCTTTTAAGGCGCTGTACCAAGCGTCTTCTCCTAAGCTGTTTGGCTTTGCTTTACGCATCTTGAATAAGCGAGAGCTGGCTGAGGAAATACTGCAAGAAAGTTTCGTCAATATTTGGAATAATGCCGCGAGCTATCAAAGTAGCTTAGCCGCACCGATGACTTGGATGATGACGATAGTCCGTAATCGTGCCGTCGATTTACTGCGTAAATTGGACCATGATGTGGAAATCGACGCCGATGAGTTTGATCCACAAATCGTATTAGCGATGGAGAGTGGCGACTTAAGTCCCTTGCAGCAAATGGAGCTCAGTCAAGATGCTGTCGCGTTGGCAGCATGTATGTCGCGCTTAGAAGCCATGCAGAGACAAGCGATGGCGCTGGCTTTTTATCATGATCTATCGCATAGCGAAGTAGCAGCACATATGACGATGCCGGTCGGCACAGTGAAAACATGGATACGCCGTGGACTTGATAAATTACGTAATTGCTTGGTGAAGGTGCCCGCA
Organism: Affinundibacterium nitidum; assembly: GCF_014284155.1. GTDB lineage: Bacteria > Pseudomonadota > Gammaproteobacteria > Burkholderiales > Burkholderiaceae_D > Undibacterium > Undibacterium nitidum. Next base: position 2,713 of record NZ_JACOFZ010000008.1, on the reverse strand, counting down.
CTATGAAAATCTCTGCACATCCTCAACTCCTACAAAAATTGGCGGCTGAATACGTGTTAGGTACTTTGCGTGGTGGCGCACGTCGCCGCTTTGATGCGCTATTGCAGCAAGATCCTAAGGTCTTGCAAGCAGTCCGAGAATGGCAAGCGCACTTGTTACCGATGGCGGAATTCGCCTCTTCGCAACCAGTGTCTGCCGAAGTATGGTTGGCAGTAGAGCGTCGATTAGGTCTACTTAAGAAGAATGATCGTTGGGAATATTGGCGTCAGTTGCGTCAGGACTTGAGTTTCTGGCGTGGCCTTGGGCTGGTTTCGACCACGGCTGCTTTAGTCTTAGTCTCCGTGCTATTGAGTCAACGTGCTGAATTGAGCTTGCCGACTGGCCCAACTTATGTGGCAACACTTGCAGATGAAAAAGCGCAAACACAAGTGTTGATCTCGGGTAATCGTGCTAAAGGTAAGATGACTGTGCGTATGGTGCAGGCCCAAGCGATCGCTGCGAATCAAAGTTTGGAATTGTGGTCGATTGCCAAAGACGGCAAGATTCGCTCGCTCGGTTTGATCGCCGCCAATGGCGAGGTCGAGTTGGCCTTGCCAGATTTCTTGGTGCCTGAGGCGACTAATATCTTGGCAATTTCTTTGGAACCGAAAGGTGGTTCAGGTAACCCTGAAAAACCAAGCGGCCCTATCTTGTTCAAAGGTGTTTGGCTACAGGTGTGATTTTCTTGGTGTGTTTCTTTTTGACTAGGCAAGTTCGTGACGGCGAACTTGTTTTTTGTTTCACTCCCTTAGTTGATAGCCGTCGATAGCACGCCATGTTGGTAGTCGTTTCTCTGCATGGTCGTGCGACCTTGGGACTGAGTCTTCTCCGAATTTTGTTAGTCTTCGCTTGTGTAATTGCTATCTCTTCTCAGTTCTTGAAAAATAAATCGCTTCTTTTTTCATTTGTTTGAATCCGATTTGCTGTGTTCTACGTAAAAGTCTTTGAGGGCTTCAAAAGCCATCTTTTTTTGTTGCGGCGATGTTTCATTAAGTGGCCGTGATCAGCCAGAAAACCGATTTAGGAGAATACGAATGAAGTTGACACAAATTTCACGCTGCATAGGCTTGGCCTTGGTCGGCGCTACGCTAACGGTGGCTTTGCCAGCCTTCGCCCAAGATAGTTTAAAACCGGACATGGGTAAGCTGTTGGCGACAGGTGGTGTTAGTCAGTTGGAAGGCGCAGGTGGCGGCGGTTTGACGCCGTGGGCTTTGATTACTGGTTACGGTACACGTGATAGCTATGGCGCCAACGCCCACTACACACAGGTCAAGACACAAGACTATCAATTGAAAACTTATGGTGCGGCGGTCGGAATCGCCGACACCGTGGAGTTTTCCATCGCCAAACAAGAATTCACCGGCAGTTTGGCTCCTTTGAATTTACTCAATCTGCAGCAAGACATTTTCGGCGTAAAAGTACGCGTTGCAGGTGAAGCGGTCTACGATCAAACCGGGTGGATGCCACAAGTCGCAGTCGGGGCCATGTATAAGCGCGATAGTCGCATTGGTGGTTTAGGTGCACTCGGGGTGACCAATGTTAAGCAATTAGGCGCTAAAGATGATCAAGGTACGGATTACTATGCTTCGGCAACCAAGATTTATTTGGCGCAGAGTTTATTGGTCAATGGCACAGTGCGTTTGACCAAGGCAAACCAAATGGGCTTGTTGGGCTTTGGTGGCGATCAAAAAGACAAATATCAAGCGCAGCTCGAAGGATCGATTGCCTACTTGCTTAACCGCCAGTGGGTGGTTGGTGCTGAATATCGTATGAAGCCACGTAATCTTGGTGTCGACAAAGAAAAAGATTACTACGATGCTTTCGTCGCTTACTTCCCAACTAAGAATGTTTCTATCACCGCTGCCTATGCAACGCTTGGTGATATCACGATCTTTAATCCGAAAAATCAGCGTGGTTGGTACTTGTCTTTACAGACTGGCTTCTAAGCCTCTTTAGTACCCCATTTTTGATCCCTTAAAAAATTTGTTGTAGAAAGAAATTACTATGAAACTCCTGAAAAAGAATTTATCAGCCCTTAGCTTCATGCTCATCTGTGGCGCCATGTCATGCACCAGCAGCGCCTTTGCTGCCGACACGAAAGATGCCTTGTTTGTAGAACTCGGTGGTAAAGCCGGTTTGACTAAGATCGTTGACGACTTCATGCCTTTGGTGATGGCAGACACCCGTATCAATCGTTTCTTTGAAAAGACGGATCAAGTCAAATTGAAGGCGATGTTGGTCGATCAATTTTGCGAACTCGCTGGCGGACCTTGCAAATACAATGGTCGCGATATGTACGAAGCGCATGACGGCATGGGCGTACGTAATGCCCATTTCAATGCCTTAGCTGAAGACTTGCAATTGGCGATGGAAAAAAATAATGTACCAAGTTCGGTCGCGAATCAATTGGTCGCTAAATTAGCGCCTATGCAAAGACCAATTACCAGTCATTGAACGTTGGTTTTTGGGTTTGGTGAAGGCTAGAGAACGAGTGTTTCGCTGCAAAAAAAGGCTCGCCATGATTCGACGAGCCTTTTTTCTTGTAGCTGACCCGTCCTGAAATAGATTGACAGTTTTCTTTGTGATCGAAAGGAACGTCAATGAAATCAACAGAGCGTAGGAGTCAAAGAGATTACACCTTAGCCTTTAAATTGTCGGTTGTTAGTCAGGTGGA
>NZ_JACOFZ010000080.1 GCF_014284155.1 Affinundibacterium nitidum | reverse complement strand
CTGGTGAGAAGCTTTATCTATCACCCATTTTAGATCTGTTTAACGGCGAGATCATCGCCTTTGAAACCGCAAAAAGACCCGTTTATAAAATGATTGATACGATGCTTAAAAAGGCTTTTAAACGGCTATCGCCAAAAGATCAACCGATTTTGCACTCTGACCAAGGATGGCAGTATCGCATGCAAGCATATCAAACATCACTA
>NZ_JACOFZ010000079.1 GCF_014284155.1 Affinundibacterium nitidum | reverse complement strand
CGGTAGCAGAAACGGCAACTGCAACAGCAAACAGCTTCACGGTCAGTGCGCCAGCTGGTTTAGCGAGCATTACGGTGGGTGGCACCAACGTCACCTTGGCGCAATTAAATGCTTTAGGTGGCACACCGATCACGATCACGACAGGCAAGGGCAGCTTGGTCTTAACAGGTTATAACTCCAGCACAGGCGTGGTGAGTTACACCT
>NZ_JACOFZ010000007.1 GCF_014284155.1 Affinundibacterium nitidum | reverse complement strand
CCCAAGGCGACATATCCCATCGGGCCCTCTAAATATTCTTGCACTACACGGTACTTAAATTCTTCTGCATGTTTCGTCATTAAAAAACCCCAAAAGTTGGTGTCCAACTTTTGGGGTTCAGTTCATTCACCGAATCTTCCTTTTTGTTTGGTGCATAAGGACTTATGCTCGACCAACAATAGCAGCGGTCGCCATTAATTCCTCGATCAAAGCCAAGGACATTTTTCCCGACATACGATGCGGATTGAGCTCTGGCAAAGCAGAGTACTTCAACAAAATGGATGGATTGATTTTGCCGAGATTGGCTTGACCCATGGTCCAGCCGGCATAACGACGTTCGCTGATTTCTTCATAGTGCAGCAACACGACATCTTTGTGCCGAGGGTCGCGCAAGATCATGCTGTACAAAGTGTTGATAGCTTCACGTCCACCTTCCAGTACTTGCATGAACACATCATCGCTATGGCATAAAATCCCGGTAATGCCATGCTGGGGATTGTGATCACGCGATTGCTGCATGATGGCCTGTACGGTCTGATTCAAATTATTGTCCACCGCGCGGCTGGCATACAAGAGACGAACTAACATGGTAAACCTCTTAGGGTAAGGTGATTTCTTGACGTCGAATTAGGATTTCTTGATCAGTGACAAAAACTCGCGACGCAAATTAGGGTCTTTCAAGAATGAACCGTGCATTACACTATTGATCATTTTGGAGTCCATATCTTTCACGCCGCGCCAATGCATACAGAAGTGATCCGCTTCCATCACCACCGCCAAGCCATCGGGTTGCATTTTGCTTTGTAAGGCATCGGCGAGTTGCACCACAGCTTCCTCTTGGATTTGTGGGCGACTCATAATCCATTCGGCAATCCGTGCGTACTTAGATAGGCCAATCAGGTTTGAATGTTCATTCGGCATGACACCGATCCATACCTTGCCGATGATAGGGCATAGGTGATGTGAACAAGCGCTGCGCACCGTGATTGGGCCAATAATCATCAGTTCATTGAGGTGCGAAGCGTTGGGGAATTCAGTGACCGGTGGCATCGGTACATAACGACCTTTGAAGATTTCGTTAATGTACATTTTGGCGACACGGCGGCCTGTATCTAAAGTGTTGTGATCGCTTTTCGTGTCGATGACTAGGCTCTCCAACACGCCGCGCAATTTGCCTTCAACTTCAGCAAGCAATTCATCGAGTTCGCCAGGTTCAATAAAGTCAGCGATATTATCGTTAGCGTGGTAACGCGTTTTGCTTTTAACGATGCGTTCACGGATGCGCTGAGAGACTGGAATCGGTTCGCTTGTGACCGCAGTATATGTAGATTCGGTTGGCATGGTATTTTCCATTCGCCCTTAGGCGGTTTAGGCAAAAAAGTGCAAGAAGTTGATATGGTAACTGAATCAGCAATTCTCTGTTTTGGACATACATAAAACAGGCGCTGGCGTTGTTGCGTTCACTTCGTCGTGCGTTTGCACTACCTTCGGCACCACTCCTAGCCAGCACAATGTTACGTCATTCTTAGCTCGTAGTGAATGAGGTCAAACGCTTATTCGTTACCACCATCTTTCGACATCTTCTTCATGGCTTCACGCAATAATCGCATTTGGCCACTGAAGTTGGTGCAAGAACGACACATGCTTAAATGTAGCTTGAGTTGAGCACGTTCTGCCACGCTGAGCTGACGGTCCATGCCCTCAGACAGCATTTGATGAGCTTGTTTGCAAGTGTAAAAGAAACGCATAGGCTTAAGGACTCAATAACAGGTCAAACTGAGGTTCAAATTCCGGTTCATTTGGCGAGATTCCCAAACCAGTTGAGATCTAGACATTCGCGCAGGCGCAAACGTGCGCGGTAAAGCAAGACCCATAAGTTAGACGTGGTAATGTCCAATTCCTTACAAATTTCTTCGGTCGATAGTTCCAGCCACTCTCGCATCATGAACACACGGCTGGTCTGCGCTGGCAATTTTTCTAAACATATCTCAAGTGTACGGAAGAAGTCTTTTTGCTCTAGTGTGCCGTGCGGTGAGCCCCAAGCGCTAGCATCTTGGTGAGTATGGCCATCGGCTCGAAACAGGCTATCAATGAGTTCAGCTTCGCTTTGATCGCTGTCTTCAGAGTCCGCTAATTGAATTTCACGACCGGATAGACGTAGCAAATCAATAATCTTAAATTTGAGAATACCAATGACATAGGTACGTAAGCTCGATTTGCCGCTGAAGTTATCGGGTTTTTCGAGGATGGCAAGCAGTGCCTCTTGTACCACATCTTCGGCGTGCGTTTGGTTGCGCAACTGGAGCATGGCGAAGCGTAATAGCGCAGGACGCATCTCGTCGAGTTGGCGGTGGAGTTCGGGAAGGGCAGTCATGGTGTGATTATGAGCGAATTTGCGGGAAAATGGCAGCAAATGGCAAAGTGTTTTTGTTTTGCTATGAAAATTCCTTAACCAGAATTTTATTCCTGTCCCGCTTTGCCTGTAAAATTCAGGCTAGGCTGACATTCTCAATAGGATACCTTTACATGAGCACAACCACAAATATTCCAGCAGAAACCCATGACCGCTTAGCAGGTGTTGAACCAGAGATTAAGGCGGAGATCTTGGCAGAAGCTTTGCCATACATCCGTAAATTCCATGGCAAGACCATCGTCGTCAAATACGGTGGGAATGCGATGACAGACGAAAACCTGAAACACGGTTTCGCGCGCGATGTCATTTTGCTCAAATTGGTCGGTATGAATCCAGTGGTGGTTCATGGTGGCGGTCCGCAAATTGATAATGCGTTGAAGAAGATTGGTAAGCAAGGCAACTTCGTACAAGGTATGCGTATTACCGATGAAGAAACCATGGAAGTGGTGGAATGGGTCTTGGGCGGTGAAGTGCAACAAGACATCGTGATGTTGATTAACCATTACGGCGGTCAAGCCGTTGGTTTGACCGGTAAAGACGGTGGTTTGATCCGCGCCCGCAAATTGAAAATGCCTGACCGCGAAAACCCAGGCGAGTTCTTGGACATCGGCTTTGTTGGTGAAATCGATGCGATCAACCCAGCGGTGGTCAAAGCATTGCAAGATGACGCCTTCATTCCAATTATTTCACCTATTGGTTTCGGTGAAGACGGCCAGGCTTATAACATCAATGCCGACTTAGTCGCAGGCAAAATCGCTGAGATTTTAAAGGCCGAAAAGTTGATCATGATGACCAACATCCCAGGCGTGATGGACAAGCAAGGCAACTTGGTGACCGACTTGTCGGCCAGAGAAATCGACGAAATGTTCGCCGACGGCACCATCTCCGGTGGCATGTTACCGAAGATTTCTTCTGCCTTGGATGCTGCAAAATCAGGCGTCAATACAGTCCACATCATCGACGGCCGTATTCCGCATTCGCTGTTGTTGGAAATTCTGACGGAGCAGGCGTTCGGTACGATGATTCGCTCCCACTAAAGTAAATTCCATTCTGGGGCGCATTGCGTTGTTGCTTGCCTTGGAGTTTCGACGTTCAGGGTTCGACTGCTGTCATGCATATTGAAGCACTTAAAGAAATACTATGCTCATGGATAGAGGAAGGGTTCCTTGAGGGCGAGCTGTCTGTTGACCCAGGATGGTATGTACTTTGGCTGCCAGTTGAGCTCGAAGAGTTAAATCAAGGTTATCAGTTATCCGAATTCGCGCCTGGATTTATCGCTTTTGGTGGAAATGGTGGTGAACTATTGGCGCTGAATCAAGTTGGAGAAGTTTTTTATCTGCCTGCAATTGGAATGGAGCCTGATGACGCGATCAAGATCGCGGGCGATTTACTGGAATTCAAGGGTTTCATGAGCAAGTGAGACTTAGAGAATTCCCCCCTTACGTTTGTGGGTGTAAATCTGGCCCCTTTTTTTGTTCTCCACAATTGGGCACCCGAATGGAGATTGACGGGGTTTCGCAAAGCATGCTTTGCGCCATCAATCTCTAATCTGCTTGCAAGCAATGCAGTAGCTGTCGGGGCCACATCCGACCTGTAGTCAATCAAGTTAGCTCAGACAAAAAATGAATAATAAGAAAAATACCATCTGGCTCTTCGACCTAGACAACACCCTCCACAACGCCAGCAAAGCGGTGTTCCCCGCCATCGCCAATAACATGACCCGCTACATCGCCCAAGTTCTCTCCAAGGAAAGTGGCGAGGTCGACATGGAACACGTTAATCACCTCCGCACAGAATACTTAAGACGCTATGGCGCGACCTTGAAGGGCATGGTGATACATCACGGTGTTAAAGAAGAAGAGTTTTTGCGTGAAGCCCATCGCTTCGACAACCTCGAACAACTCTTGCACTTAGAGCGTGGTGTGGCGAGAGTGCTTAAGACTTTGCCGGGTAAGAAAATTCTATTCACGAATGCACCGCAGCAGTACTCAAAACAAGTGATGCGTCAACTTAATTTACATAGAGATTTTGCTGGTCATATTTCGATTGAAACGATGCGGGTGCATGGGAAGTCGCATCCTAAACCGAGTAAAGCCTATTTACGTAAATTGCTAGCACAACACGGTTGGCTCCCACGTCAATGCATTTTGGTCGAGGATAGTGTGGCGAATTTACAAGCAGCGAAGCGAATTGGCTTGCGTACGGTGATGATTACGGGGCATGGACAACATGTGGTGCAGAAAAGTGTTACAGCCAGCGCCGATATCACAGTAAAATCTGTATTTCAGCTAGCGCGTTTGTTCAAGCATAAAATTTGACATGGCGTTGGTGCTGAGTGTGCACTGAGATTGAAGAGAAATCAGGAAAGACCATGTCGATAACCAAACCAGGTGAACGTAAGCTGCAGATCTTGCAGGCGCTAGCGGGAATGTTGGAAAACCCCAAGGGCGAGAAGATTACGACGGCTGCCTTGGCGGCAAAAATTGATGTGTCCGAAGCGACGCTCTATCGTCACTTTGCGAGCAAGGCACAGATGTTTGAAGGTTTAATCGAGTTCATCGAATCAACGATCTTTGGTCTAATCAATCAGATCACTGTGCAAGATAAAGAAGGTCTGTCGCAAGCGCATAATATCAGCATGATGTTATTGAGTTTTGCAGAACGTAATCCCGGTATGACACGCGTGTTGATTGGTGACGCATTGGTTAATGAAGATGAACGCTTGCAAGTGCGTATGAATCATTTAATGGACCGTTTAGAGCTAGCTTATAAACAATGTTTGCGCCAAGCCGCGGTGCTAGGTCAAATTCCTGAAGCCGAAATAGCGATTCGTTCGAATTTATTGGTGACCTTCGTTCTGGGACGTTGGCAGCGATTTGCCAAGACAGGTTTTAAAGCCTTACCGACAGAACACGCGCCGACACAGCTTGCTGTCTTGCTTTAATCCGCATCGAGTACGATCAATTTTCCACGCAAAAGATTGAACGCCTCTTCCGTGAAGCTGGCAAGTTCTGTTGATTTGATTTTGATACTGATCTCGGCTTTGTCTGCGTAATTGACCGCTTCGATGATGGCCTTGCGTTGTTCGCATAAGCGACGCAATTGTGATTCGTCAGCAAATTCTACGGCGAAGCGTGCTTCACTCAAAATCTCGATAGGAATCAATTCAGCATTTTTGAAGGCATCTGAAATTGCTTGTCCGTAAGCACGCGTCAAACCGCCAGCACCGAGTTTAATGCCGCCCCAATAGCGCACAACAACGGCTAACACATTGAATAACTCTTTATGCACCAAGACGTTGTACATAGGCTTGGCGGCAGTTCCAGATGGCTCACCATCATCGTCTAGGCCTGAGTCTCCTTCGCATAACAAGACCCAGCACACGTGCACGGCATTCGGATGTTCGGCGCGTAATTTTGCCAGCAAAGTCTGTGCTTCAGATCGGCTATAGATGGGGTAGAGTTGACCAAGGAAACGACTCTTCTTGATCTCGAGTTCGGCAAAGACGGCCGATTTGAGTTGATACATAGATGACTTCAGAAGTGCCGGAGCTCACGAGCTCCGGCCCAAAAATAAAACTTACTGGATCACGAAATTTTCAAAGAAAACATCGCTCACGCCTTCATGTTCTTTGGAATTGAGTGCCTTATTGATTTTCTCGCGTAACTCTTCGACCAAGGCTTTCTTACCACTCGACGATTGCACATCAGCGGAATCTTTACTGCTGAGAGTCATGATGACTACATGACGAACAACCGGCATATAGGTTTTCACTTTATCAGCGACTTCTGTTGCGGTAACTTGCAAAGTAATGACAGCCTGAAGATAACGATCGAAACTCGACAAATTCACCACGAATGGCTCCAAATGCGCGGTAGGGGCACCTGCGGCACTCGCACTTGCACTACCACCACTATTCGCGGAAGCGCCAGCGGAATAAGCAAGCATTCCAATGAACATGGTGATCATTGCTATCGTGCGCTTGTATCGAAGAATCATTGCTTACTCCTTTTTGCTTGACGCTGGTTGCGGGTGGTTAGAGTGGTGGTTACAGCCCTAAATTACACAGTAAGAGGCTTATAGCGAATACGTTTCGGTTTAGCACCTTCTTCACCTAAACGCTTCTTCTTATCGGCTTCATATTCTTGATAATTGCCGTCGAAGAAGGTCACTTGAGAGTTACCTTCGAACGCCAAAATGTGTGTTGCGATACGATCTAAGAACCAACGATCATGTGAAATCACCATCACGCTACCAGCGAACTCTAATAAAGCATCTTCAAGTGCGCGCAGCGTTTCAACGTCAAGATCATTCGACGGTTCATCGAGTAGAAGTACGTTACCACCTTGTAGCAAAGTCTTCGCCAAATGCAAACGACCGCGTTCACCACCAGAGAGATTGCCAACAATCTTTTGTTGATCACCACCTTTAAAATTGAAGCGACCGAGATAAGCACGTGAAGGCATTTCGAAACGGCCGACCGTCAAAATGTCAGCGCCATTAGCGACATCTTCAAAAACGGTTTTCGTATTTCCAAGGTCTTCACGAGACTGATCCACCAAAGAAATTTTCGCAGTTTGACCGAGGGCGACTTCACCACTATCAGGTTGCTCCAACCCTTTAATCATTTTGAACAAAGTCGATTTACCCGCACCGTTAGGACCGATGATGCCGACGATCGCTCCTGGTGGAATCTTGAAGCTCAGATTGTCGATCAAGAGACGATCACCAAAAGCTTTGCTGACGTTTTTAAATTCGATGACTTCATTACCTAAGCGTTCTGCAACAGGAATAAAAATCTCCTGTGTTTCATTACGTTTTTGGTATTCATGTTCGCTCATTTCATTGAAGCGCGCCAAACGTGCCTTACTCTTTGCTTGACGTGCTTTAGGATTTTGGCGAGACCATTCCAACTCTTTTTGTAGAGCACGTTGGCGTGCAGATTCGGTGGCTTCTTCTTGTTTCAAACGTGCTTGTTTTTGATCAAGCCAAGAAGAATAGTTGCCTTTCCAAGGAATACCTGCACCACGATCCAATTCCAAGATCCATTCGGCGGCATTGTCGAGGAAGTAGCGATCATGGGTAATCGCAACAACGGTACCAGGGAAGCGCAACAAGAATTGTTCCAACCAATCAACGGATTCCGCATCCAAATGGTTGGTTGGTTCGTCGAGCAGTAACATATCAGGCTTGGAAAGCAACAAGCGGCACAATGCTACACGACGCTTTTCACCACCGGATAACACGCCGATCTTGGCATCCCATGGTGGCAAGCGCAAAGCATCAGCGGCCATTTCTAATTGCAATTCCACATTATCACCAGCGGAAGCTGAAATAATGGCTTCCAAGCGAGCTTGCTCATTCGCCAGCGCGTCGAAGTCCGCATTCTCGTCAGCGTAAGCGGCATACACTTCTTCTAGTTTTGCTTTGGCTTCGAACACTTCGCCGAGCGCGCTTTCAACCGCTTGACGTACCGTTTGTTCCGGGTCAAGTTGCGGTTCTTGTGGCAAATAACCGATATTCAGGTTAGGCATCGGTACTGCTTCACCTTGGATATCTTTATCGATACCCGCCATAATTTTCAACAGTGAAGATTTACCTGAGCCGTTCAAACCCAAGACGCCAATTTTGGCGCCAGGGAAAAAGGAGAGTGAAATATCTTTCAGAATTTGACGTTTCGGCGGCACGATTTTGCCGACGCGGTTCATGGTATAGACGTAATTGGCCATTTTTTCAGGTTTTTTTGTAGTTAATGCGAATCTTCTAAGGATACCGCAAGAGGGGCACGAAAAGCGTCAAAAATGAGGTCAGATAGGCAAAAAATTACTTTGGTTAAATATTGAAAAATTTCGGCATAGGCTTTTCAAACGCCTATATTAGAAGCTCTTGTAGCGGAAGTAGCGTGTGATTTGCGCCACTGTTACAACAAAAAATGAATATTTCAGATGGGAAAGATGATTCACTTGCTCTGTTTCGCCATATAAAGTTAATATGAGCGCAAAGCGCCTGTCGAAGTCAAAGCCGCGGTTTTTGACAATTTTCCCGCCCAGACTGCGGAAACTGTTCTATATTACGATTTTGCTAAAATTATGATTTTAGCTAGATAGAGGAATCGTTTTTGTAGCTGGCACTTGGCGAACGTGAGATATTTGTACTTGTGTTCAATTGATGCTGTGCCTTAAATAGTACATATGGAATCAATTATCAAACATTTGATGGAAATTACAGGGCATCGTGACCACGATCTTCTGAACATTTCCGTGATCTCCGCTTTGAGTGAGCTGACCAATGCGGGTCGCGCACGTGTCCTCGATATCTTGCATGTCGGGGAAAAGTCTTTCGTTAAGCCACAGATTACGATCGTCAAAGGCAAACTCGCTCCATCCGAGGAAATGTCTGGTGTGGTATCACCTGAGGTGCCTGTTGAGCAGTTTCCACAGCTAGCAGAAGCGCTTGGCAAGCATGAAAGCGTGGCTGAATTTCTGGATGCGAATGGTGACCGTACAATTTGGTTGCCAGTGTGGATGAATGAGAAGGTCAATGTCTGCCTTGAAATTCTCAATCCAGCAAACTACACCGAAAACACCAAAGAAGTCATGGGCGGTATCTTGGTGGTGTATCGTAATTTCCAAAATCTCCTCGATTACTCGGAACGCGATTCCCTCACCGGCCTGCTCAATCGCAAGACTTTTGACGACAATTTCTCTAAGATTCTACGCACCAGTGTACAGAAACAGAGTTTGATCGACGCTGAAAAAGGCGACGTCGAGGTAGAGCGTCGTCATAGTGACCGCGAAAAGCAGCATTGGCTGGCCGTATTGGATATCGACCATTTCAAACGCGTCAACGATCAGTTTGGTCATTTGTATGGTGATGAAGTCTTGATTTTGGTCGCCAATTTGATGCGCTCCTCGTTCCGTCCAACCGACAAATTATTCCGTTTCGGTGGTGAAGAGTTTGTGATCTTGTTGCGTTCGACTTCGAAAGAAGACGCTAAGATGATTTTTGAACGTTTCCGTGAAAACGTGGCGCGCTATCCTTTCCCACAAGTTGGCACGGTGACGATCAGTATTGGTTTCGCCCATATCGATCCATTCGAACCAGCGGTAGGTATTATTGGGCGCGCCGATCAAGCTCTGTACTTTGCAAAGAGCAATGGACGTAACCGCGTTTGTCATTATGAGGATCTGATTACCTCTGGTGAATTGCGCATCGAAGTATCGCAAGACAGCGTCGAATTCTTCTAGTCAACGCTTACTCAATTTCGATGGCTGCAGCGACACTGCAGCCATTTTGTTTTTAAGCAGCTTTTACACCATCATCTCTCCAAAACGTCGCCATGGAACTACGCCAACTTCGCTATTTTGTTGCTATCGTTGACCACGGTTCTTTGTCGCGCGCCGCGCGCGTTCTGCATATTGTGCAGCCAGCATTAACTCAACAGTTGCAACAACTTGAGGAAGAGTTAGGCGCAACCTTGTTACATCGTTCAGCACAAGGGATGCAAGCGACGGATGCGGGAAAGATTTTTTATGAACACGCGCTGGCGATTCTTAAACAAGTTAGTGATGCCAAATCTGCAGTCAGCCAATCGACAGACAAGCCTTCAGGTACGGTGGCACTGGGCATTCCTCAAAGTGCATCGGGTGCACTGGCTTTTCCCTTGCTGACCGCTGTGCGTGCGGCTTATCCTGAAATTGTTTTTCAGTTGACCGAAGAGTTAACCGGTAATCTGACAGAGCAGTTGGCGTCAGGACGCTTGAACCTAGCGATTCTGTTTGACGATGGTCAGCTCGGTAAATTCGCCACTAAACCCTTAGTGGAAGAGGAGATGATGTTCATCACGCGAGCGGATTCTCAATTTGCTTGCAAGAAGAAATCGATCAGCTTAGCGAAAGCCTTGCAAGTGCCTTTGATTTTGCCCAGCATACAACATGGTGTACGCCCTCGTATCGAACAGGTCGTGCGTGACCAAGGGCTGAAGATAGAGCATGTCATTGACATCACGTCTATCGCGATTCTGAAGTCGGCCATCCTCGCTGATATGGGCGCCACCATTTTGCCAGTGTCACCGTTGCTAGCGGAAATCGAACGTGGAGAGATGCGCGCTTGTCCAATTAATGACGTCAAATTGTCACGTACTGTGAGTCTTTGCGCATCGAAAAATATTCCACTAACTAATGCGGCTATGGCGGTGGAAAAATTAGTGCTTGAACTCAGTCGCGATCTGGTCGGTAGCGGTAAATGGCTGGGTGCGGAATTGCTGAATTCCAGCAGCTAGGCTTATGAACTCCGAAGATCTAAAACGTCGAGTCGCCATAACCGAGTTGATCGGTTGGGTTCTATTCTGGGCCATGATGTTGGCCGTCGAGGTGCAAGATTATCAACGAAATGGTGGTAAGTATTATTGGCAACCCGTCTTGTGGGAATTGTCTTCTGCGGTTGTCATTAGTGTCTTATTGTATGCACTTAACCCTGTATTAAATGATCAAACTTTAATGCGGACACCACGTCGTTGGTTTGCGCGGGTGTTGCTGTGGCATCCCTTAGTGTGCGTGGTGTTTGTCATCGCCGTTTTCGCTATACGACATCTGGTGTATGCCGCGATGGGACACCAATATCTACACGAACCGTGGGATAAGGTGTTTCTCTATGAAACCATCAAACTCAGCCTTTTTCTGAGCCTGTTCTATGTTATTTTTTTTGGCATTCAATCATATATGTTGCTCGTGGATGAGCGTGAGAAGGCAACGCAAGCGCTCGCACAATTGCAGAAAGCACAGTTAAAACGTTTGACGCAACAAATGCAACCTCACTTCCTATTCAATGCGTTGAACACGATTTCTTCATTAATGTATTCCGATCTCAAAGCTGCCGATACCGCAATAAGCCGCCTCGCTGAGTTGCTGAGATCGAGTCTGGACTTGAATCAAGCAGATACCGCAAGCTTGCAAAAAGAAGTCGAAATGCTGCAGGCATACGCTGAATTAATGTCTCTACGATTTGTTGATCGCGTTGTGATCCGTTGGCAATTGGATTCCGCTAGTCTTTCTTGCCTAGTGCCGGTCTTGGCGTTGCAGACCCTATTGGAAAACACGTTTAAGCATACGGTCGAAAAAAATTCACGTTTGACTACGGTTGATATTCAATCCCGAATCGAACATGAAATGTTAGAGCTTATCGTGCAAGATGATATAGGCGTCTTGAAATCGAATGAAGGTGGTGTTGGGCTCAACAATCTACGACAACGCCTTGCATCGATTTACTGTGAGCGCGCACAACTCACAATTGAGGTGCGTGCTGGCGGTGGCGTACGCACCACTCTCTTGATCCCCATGCAGCACGCAAACAAATGAAGACGCCGGTGCAGATCGCGATTGTGGATGACGAACGACCGGCGAGGGATAAATTATGCCGTCTATTACATGAGCATTGGCCTGATGCGCATTTATATCAAGCCGCCGATGGGAACGCGGCTCTGCAGCTTCTCGCCGAACACAAAATTGATTTAATTTTTCTCGATATTCAAATGCCTGAAATCGATGGTTTGGAAGTGGCGCAAGCCTTGAACGCACCTGTCCCTGCTATTATCTTTGTGACCGCATACGATCAGTTTGCTCTGCAAGCGTTTGATGCAAACGCGATCGATTATCTGCTCAAGCCTTACGATGAAGCCCGCTTTTTGAAGGCAATCAATAAAGTGCGATCGAGACATGCGCCATCCACCTCCAATGATGACGCCCCGCTCTTGATTGGTGACCGTGGTAGTGTCAAAGTAGTACAGATAAAAGATATCGTCTGGGCGGAAGCGGCTGATAACTACGTCATGATTCATACCCGTGATCAGCAATATATGATGCGTCAGACTTTGAGTGGCTTGGCTCAGCGTCTAGGTTCCGCGTTTGCACGTTGTCATCGGCGATATTTGGTTCGGGTTGACCAAATCGCTGAAAGCCGTGCGCTACTGAAAGGCGATGCTGAACTTGTCCTGCATTGCGGAGTAGAGCTGCCTTGCAGTCGGCAATATCGCGAAGGCTTAAAGCAACAACTCAGCTCATCCTAGATCTTCGTCCGGCTTTCCGATTCGCCACGCGCTAAGCCCAATTTGCCCCTTTTTCCTTGGTTTGCTTCTCTGCTTTGAATAAAGTGCCTTCATTCTTCTTTTTTGTGATCGGATGAATGATGACCGCGTTCAGTTTTTCTTTAGCACCAGGCAATACCGTTAAACAGCTCGATGCTGTTGAATCGTGCGAGCGATTATATTTTCTTGATTGGGTGAGAATCTTCGCTTTCTGTCTCCTGATTTTTTACCATGTCGGCATGTACTACGTGACATGGTACTGGCATATCAAGAGTGATGCCGCGAGCAGCACAATAGAACCCTTAATGTTTCTGACCAATCCTTGGCGTATGGGATTATTGTTCATGATTTCAGGCGTAGCAACGCGATTTATGCTCGGCAAACAGACCACGAAGTCATTTGCTTCCGCACGTAGCTTAAGGATTTTGTTGCCGCTGGTTTTTGGCATGGCAGTGATCGTGCCGCCTCAGGCCTATTTAGAAGTGGTGCAGCGGCTCGGCTACGCAGGAAGTTATAGCGATTTTCTGAATCTATACTTCCAAAACTATCAAGGTTTCATGATTGAGGGAAAGCGTCTTGTGCTACCCACATGGAATCATTTGTGGTTTTTACCGTATTTGTGGGTGTATTCAATGCTGATCGCCGCTTTCGTCGCGAGTGCTCCGCGTTTTATTGTTTGGCTCGATCAAACTATAGAAAAGAAATTTCGTGGAATTTGGATTGTCGTTTTGCCCGTTAGCTATTTGGCAATGGTGCGCATCAGTATGTTGAGTAATCACCCACAGACCAATAATCTGACCAATGATTGGTATAACCATGCAAGCTATCTCTTCTTATTTCTGTGCGGGTTCTTCTTGGCAAAGCAGAATACATTTTGGCAAGGAGTGGCGCAGAAGCGGTGGCGTAGTGCAGTGATCGCCGGGTTGGGATGGGTATTCTTAGTCTCGTATTTTTCTTACTTCAATGATAGCAATGAGCCCTCACAATTAATGTTGTACATTCAACGTGCTGTTTGGATAATGATGGCGTGGAATGCAATCTTGGCCCTGTGTGGGTTTGCACGTCAGCATTGGAATATTGATCATCCATTGCGGCAGCATCTAACGCAGGCAGTGTTTCCAGTGTATATCTTGCATCAGACCCTGATTGTTATTTTGGCTTGGAATATGCGAGCGTGGCATCTTCCCGCTGGAATTGAAGCGTTCGCACTCATTGGCCTCTGTTTCGCCTTTTGTTGGGTGGGATTTGAATGCATTCGACGTATTCCATTGTTACGGCCATTTTTTGGCATGCCGTGGAAGGAACAGGACAAGAAAAAGGCAATCACTCGATGATTGAAGTTAAAGCTTCTTACCCAGATGGGCAGAAGTGATGAAATCAGCAATCCTACGCGACACCTATTGAGGCTTATGGTCGTTTGGTATTGTTGAACTGTTTAATTCGACGCTTTCCAAAAGTAGGGGTATCGTTTTTCATGATATCCCTATTTAAATTCCGTATTTTCCAAACCGTCCTAGTCTCACTACACTGTGAACACAGCAGATTTCAAAGGAAGTCGAGAAAGCGCTGCAGCGAATGGGTGTGGTCTCCATCCCAGAATTTCGAAAGCTTTCTTTGATGTCTCCAGTTTGCGATCAGCGTAGGAAGGGATGTTGGAAGTCCTAAAACCTGATTCTCGTCTGCAGAATGTGCATTTCGACAATTTGGTTTTCGGAAATAGCCGAGGCAAAGAACTCGGTGTTTTCCTCGCCTTTGGCTATCGCTGAATGGGCAAATTGAATTAAAATGGCTGCTATCTCAGCCGATGCAACTTGAACTTATGGCGATTACCTTCCCATAAGCTCAGAACAGACTTGTGTCTTACCGGACGCAGCCCAAGTTCTTTGCACACAAAAATCACAAATTTTTTGGAGCTCTACAATGTCATCCGACACAGCAATGAAATCTGCTGGTCTGGTGGAAGCGTCTTCGCTTTCGTCCGCCACAGCACCTGAAACAAATTCAGCAACGAATTCAGCAACATCGTCCGACGTCAACGCAACGACTGCATTTGTACACGAATTAGCACCAGTCACGCTCGACGACAAATACACGTCGAATACCGGCACCATTTTCTTATCAGGCATTCAGGCATTAGTGCGCTTGCCGATGATACAAAGACAGCGTGATCTCGCCGCTGGCTTGAATACGGCTGGTTTCATTTCCGGATATCGTGGTTCACCGCTCGGAGGTTTGGATGAAACTTTGTGGAAAACCAAAAAACTTCTCGAACAAAATCACATCAAGTTTGTACCCGGCGTTAACGAAGATCTCGCCGCCACTGCGGTGTGGGGCACGCAAACAGTTGATCTGATCGGCCCTGCTAAATACGATGGCGTGTTTGGCCTGTGGTACGGCAAAGGTCCTGGCGTCGATCGCAGTGCCGACGTCTTCAAACACATGAACCATGCGGGTACCTCGAAACACGGTGGCGTGATCTTGGTCGCAGGTGACGATCATGGTGCTTACTCATCGACCTTACCTCATCAGTCTGATCATATCTTTTCCGCCTGCATGATTCCTATGCTGTATCCAGCCAATGTGCAGGAATACCTAGACCTGGGTTTGCATGCGTGGGCGATGTCGCGCTTCTCAGGTTGCGCAGTCGGCTTCAAAGCTTTGGCTGATACGGTTGAATCCACTTCCTCGGTAGATGCCGATCCTTTCCGTTTGAAAATCACAATCCCAGAAGATTTCGTGATGCCAGAAGGTGGCCTCAATACTCGCCTGTCGCTCGATACTTTAGGCATCCAAGCGCGTAAGCAAGAAGCCTTGATGCAAGATTACAAAATCTATGCGGCCTTGGCGTATGCACGTGCGAATAAGCTCAATCATGTGACGATTGATAGTCCGCATGCGAAGCTCGGTATTGTCGCTTCAGGCAAGTCTTATCTCGATGTCTTGGAAGCATTTGAAAACCTGGGCATCGATGAACAAATGGCGGCCGATATTGGTATTCGTCTCTACAAAGTGTCTATGCCTTGGCCATTAGAACCGGACGGCGTACGTGAATTTGCGCAAGGCTTGGACGAGATTTTGGTGGTCGAAGAAAAACGCCAAATGGTCGAGTACCAACTTAAAGAACAACTCTACAACTGGCGCGACGATGTGCGTCCACGCGTGATCGGTAAGTTTGACGAAAAAGGCGAATGGGTTGCACCGCGCGGTGAATGGTTGTTGACATCGAAAGCCGATTTCTCCGTGTCGCAAATCGCACGCGTCATTTCCGCACGTATCGCTCGATTCCACACGAGTGACTTGATCAAAGCGCGCTTGGCATTCCTGGAAGCCAAAGATGAAGTGTTGAACAAACAGGTCAACACGCCTGCACGTCCTGCTTACTATTGCTCGGGTTGCCCGCACAATACTTCAACGAAAGTGCCCGAGGGCAGTTTGGCATTAGCCGGTATTGGTTGCCACGTGATGGCGACAGCGATTTATCCTGAGTTCAATAAATTGACCACGCACATGGGTGGCGAAGGCGCACCGTGGATAGGCCAAGCAGCCTTCTCGACTTTGCCACATGTGTTCCAAAATTTGGGTGATGGTACCTACTTCCACTCTGGTTATTTAGCGATCCGCGCCGCCGTGGCGGCGAAGGTCAATATTACTTACAAGATCTTGTATAACGATGCGGTAGCGATGACAGGTGGCCAGCCTGTTGATGGCACCATCAGTGTACAAATGATGGCGCAGCAAATGGCGGCCGAAGGTGTGAAGCGCATTGCCTTAGTAACCGAAGATTTGAGCCGCTATGAAGACCGCAGTGGCCTACCTGCACAAATCACTTTGCATGATCGCAAAGACATGGATGCGGTACAACGTGAGTTGCGCGAGATCGAAGGCGCAACGGTGTTGATTTATGATCAAACCTGCGCGGCCGAAAAACGCCGCCGTCGCAAAAAGGGACAATTCCCTGACCCGAACCAACGCATGTTCATTAATGAAGCGGTGTGTGAGGGTTGTGGCGATTGTGGCGTGCAATCGAACTGTACTTCCATCATGCCGGTGGAAACTGAATTTGGTCGCAAACGCGCGATTGATCAATCGTCCTGCAATAAAGACTATTCTTGCGTCAAAGGTTTCTGCCCTAGTTTTGTGACAGTCGAAGGTGGCAAATTAGTTAAATCCAAAACTGGCGTTGCCAAACAGGATGAATTCGGTGACATTCCATTGCCAACCCTACCAAGCTGCGACACCTCTTACAATATTTTGTTGAATGGTATCGGCGGCACAGGCGTGATTACGGTAGGTGCCTTGCTCGGTATGGCGGCACATCTCGAAGGTAAAGTTGCATCCGTGTTGGACATGACGGGCATGTCGCAGAAAAATGGTTCGGTGACATCACATATTCGTATCGTCGAAAAAGTCAGCAAACTACGCGCGCAACGTATCCCAACGGGTGAAGCAGATTTGATTTTGGGCTGCGATATTTTGACGGCAGGCCAACATGATGCGATCTCTAAAATGCGTGCAGGCCGCACGCGTGCCGTCATCAATAGCCACGAGCAACCCACTGGTGCGTTTGCAAAAAATCCTGATTGGCAATTCCCATTAGAATCGACCGAGCGTTTGATCTCGGATTCTGTTGGAGGCAATGTCGATTTCGTCAACGCCACAAAACTCGCGACAGCATTGATGGGCGATTCGATCGCAACCAATTTGTTCATGCTGGGCTTTGCTTTCCAAAAAGGCGCGATACCTTTATCTGAAGCAGCCTTATTGCGCGCGATTGAGTTGAATGGTGTCGCGATCGACGCCAACAAGAAGGCCTTCTTGTGGGGGCGTAGAGCGGCAGTCGATTTGGCGCGCGTAGAAAGAGTCGCGATCCCAGCGCAACCCGTCGTCATTCAAATGCCGCAAAGCTTGGATAGCTTGATCAAACGTCGTATGGCCGAACTGACTGCATACCAAGATGCTACGTATGCGAAGCGCTATGAAAACTTGGTACAACAAGTACGCGCCGCAGAAGAAAAGCTCTGCAAAGGGAATAAACTGGCGACCGCAGTGGCCAAGTATGCCTACAAATTGATGGCCTACAAAGATGAATATGAAGTCGCGCGTCTGTACACCAATGGTGATTTCACAGAAAAATTGAAGCAACAATTTGAAGGTGATTTCTCGGTGAAATTCAATTTAGCACCACCGCTATTCGCTAAAAAAGATGGCCAAGGCCATTTGGTGAAAGCGCAGTATGGTTCTTGGATGTGGCAAGCCTTCAAATTGTTGGCGAAATTGAAGGGCTTACGCGGCACTAAACTCGATATCTTTGGTTACACAGAAGAACGTCAGAAAGAACGCGCCTTGATCACTGATTACCGCGATACGATCTTGTCCTTGCTCACGAAGCTCAATGCGGACAATTTAGATCAAATCGTCGCTATCGCCAGTTTGCCTGAGAAAATCCGTGGCTATGGTCATGTGAAAGAAAAGGCAATGCAAGCGTATTATGTGGAGAAAGCGGCATTGATGAGTGCGCCGGTGAAACAGCAAGCGGCTTGATTTTGCATGTCACTCCTGCGAAGGCAGGAGTCCAGTGACTTTTGTTGTTGAGACTACGCCACTGGATTCCTGCCTTCGCAGGAATAACAAATCGCCTCAGAATCATCGCTAAAACCAACATAAAACCACAATTAATAAGTGACGTGAACGTAAACGTAAATCGAAACGTCATATAATCGAAGCATAGCGTAATTGCCATAAGCAGTTATCGAATGAACAAAAAGGAAAACAACATGACCGATCTATCCATCGCCGAGAAGTTAACCGAATACAAACCTAGCAATAAAGTCCGTTTTGTGACTGCCGCATCTTTGTTCGATGGCCATGACGCCTCGATCAATATCATGCGTCGCATCTTGATGGCGAATGGTGCTGAAGTGATTCACTTGGGCCACAACCGTTCGGTAGAAGAAATCGTTACAGCAGCCTTGCAAGAAGATGCGCAAGGTATTGCGATTTCGAGTTACCAAGGCGGGCACGTCGAGTATTTCAAATACATGATTGATTTGCTCAAGCAACGTGGTGGGTCGCATATCAAAGTATTCGGTGGCGGCGGTGGCGTGATCGTGCCAGATGAAATCGCAGATTTACATGCCTATGGTGTGACACGCATCTTCAGTCCAGAAGATGGTCAACGTATGGGCTTGGTCGGCATGATCTTATCCATGATAGAAGCGTGCGATATCGATCTCTCACCATTTGCCCCAACGAGTTTGGATGTGTTGCAACAAGGCGAGATTGCCGATAAACATCGCCCGCTCGCACAACTAATTACCGCGTTAGAAAACGATAAAGTCGATGCAAGTTTGCGCGCAACAATTATCGAGTCGGCGAAAGCCATTAAGACGCCAGCATTTGGTATCACCGGTACCGGTGGTGCAGGTAAGTCTTCTCTCACTGATGAATTGATTCGTCGTATTCGTCTCGATCAAGATGATGAACTCAATATCGCTTTGATCTCTATCGACCCATCACGTCGTAAATCGGGTGGAGCTTTGCTCGGCGACCGTATTCGTATGAATGCGATCAACCCATGGAAGGGTAAAGTCAAAGTTTTCATGCGCTCTTTGGCGACCCGTGAAGCAGGCTCAGAAATTTCTCAGGCATTGCCAGACGTCATCGCTGCTTGCAAAGTAGCAGGCTTTGATTTGGTGATTGTCGAAACCTCCGGTATCGGTCAAGGCGACGCCGCGATTGTGCCCCACGTCGATTTGTCGATGTATGTGATGACACCAGAATTCGGCGCAGCATCTCAATTAGAAAAAATCGACATGCTCGATTTCGCTGACTTTGTCGCCATTAATAAATTCGACCGCAAAGGCGCACTCGATGCACAACGCGACGTGGCGAAACAGTATCAACGCAACCGCGAAATGTGGAGCAAGAAGCCAGACGAAATGCCAGTGTATGGTACGCAAGCATCGCGCTTTAACGACGATGGGGTCACCGCTTTGTATCAAGGCATCTTGCCTGAGTTGGTGGCGCGTGGTCTCAAGACAAAACCAAGTAAATTGGTAGCCGTGAATACCAAAACCTCCAGCGCACAAAATGTCATCGTGCCACCAGCACGTACGCGCTACTTGGCTGAGATCGCCGACACGGTACGTGCCTACCATAAGCATACCTACAAACAAGTCGGTATCGCACGTGAACGTCAACAGCTGCAAGCAACTAAGCAGATGTTGACCGTCGCAGGTAGGACTGCCGACTTCGATGATTTGATTACGGATCGTGACAACAAGCTCGATGCAGAATCCAAAAAACTGGTCGCCATGTGGCCAGATATGCAGAAGGCCTACGCAGGTGATGAATACGTTGTTAAAATTCGCGACAAAGAAATTCGCACTCGTCTCACGCAAAAATCTTTGTCCGGCACCACAATACGCAAAGTCGCTTTGCCACGCTTTGAAGACCACGGCGAAATCTTGCGTTGGTTGATGTTAGAAAACGTCCCTGGTTCTTTCCCATTCACTGCTGGCGTGTTTGCGTTTAAACGCGAGGGCGAAGATCCAACGCGCATGTTTGCTGGTGAAGGTGACCCTTACCGCACGAATCGTCGTTTCAAACTCGTATCGCAAGGCATGGATGCGAAACGTTTGTCGACCGCGTTTGACTCCGTCACTTTGTACGGTGCAGACCCAGCGATCCGCCCAGACATCTACGGTAAGATTGGCAACTCCGGTGTATCTGTCGCCACCTTGGAAGACATGAAAGTCTTGTACGATGGCTTCGATCTCTGCGATCCAGCGACATCGGTATCGATGACAATCAATGGCCCAGCACCAACGATCTTGGCCTTCTTCATGAACACTGCGATTGATCAGCAAATGGATAAATTCCGTGCTGATAATAAGCGTGAGCCAACGGCAGATGAAGCAGCGAAAATCCGTGCGTGGGTGCTGATGAATGTTCGTGGTACGGTACAAGCCGATATTTTGAAAGAAGACCAAGGTCAAAATACCTGCATCTTCTCAACCGAGTTTTCACTCAAAGTCATGGGCGATATTCAAGAGTATTTCGTGCATCACCAAGTGCGCAATTTCTACTCGGTCTCGATCTCTGGCTACCATATCGCTGAAGCCGGTGCGAACCCGATTTCTCAATTGGCCTTCACCTTGTCGAATGGCTTCACCTTTGTCGAAGCCTACCTCGCACGCGGTATGCACATTGATGATTTCGCGGCGAACTTGTCTTTCTTCTTCAGTAATGGAATGGACCCAGAGTACACTGTCTTGGGCCGCGTCGCTCGCCGTATCTGGGCAGTAGCAATGCGCGACAAATACGGTGCGAACGACCGTAGTCAGAAGTTGAAATATCATATCCAAACTTCAGGCCGCAGCTTGCACGCACAAGAAATCGACTTCAACGATATTCGCACCACGCTGCAAGCTTTGATCGCGATCTACGATAACTGCAATAGCTTGCATACCAATGCTTACGACGAAGCGATCACTACACCAACCGACGAATCGGTACGTCGTGCTTTGGCGATTCAGTTGATCATCAACCGGGAATGGGGCTTAGCGAAAAACGAAAACCCTATCCAAGGTAGCTTCATCATCGAAGAATTGACCGATTTGGTCGAAGAAGCGGTAATGCAAGAATTTGAACGCATCGCAGAACGCGGCGGTGTATTGGGTGCGATGGAAACCGGCTACCAACGTGGCAAGATTCAAGAAGAATCCATGCACTACGAGCACCTGAAGCACGACGGCACTTTACCTATCATCGGCGTTAACACCTTCCGCAATCCAAAAGGCGGCGAAGCACCACAGAAGATAGAATTGGCACGTTCCACCGAGGAAGAAAAACAATCGCAACTCACGCGCTTGGCAGACTTCCATCAACGCCACGCCAACGTTGCGCCACAAGCGCTGGCAGCATTGCAGCAAGCCGCGATCAATAATGAAAACGTGTTTGCGAAATTGATGGACGCGGCGCGGGTTTGTTCTTTGGGGCAGATTACGACTGCCTTGTTTGAGGTGGGTGGGCAGTATAGACGCAACATGTAAATGACACGCCGTTAAATCCAATTGGCGGGCACAGCGCGTTGTAAGGTGCTAAAACAGCGGTCCTCGCAATACTTCAGTATTGCTGCGGGAAGCGCCTAGCTCTGTATCCCGCTAATTGAATTTTCCGGCATGTCATCCAGATGATTGAACAGTTTCATTTTCTCTTTTTTTGTATTTATGTATGCCGAACATCTCTGACTTGCTCGAATTTGAATTTATCCCGGCTCGATTGAAGGATTTCGCGTACTCGAAATATGATGTCGATACACTTTCTATTAGAACTTTTGGTGAAATCAATAACGATTATTGCTTGGTGCTGATCGCATACAATGACAAAGATAAATTATTGGAGTTGTTTGGTAACTACAAGGCAGTTGATGAATCCTTAAATAAGAACATCTTCGATAAATATCGAGAAATTTCTGGTGGGGCGATTCTATTGCCTGAAGGTCTTAAGGTGTTTGTCGAGAAATTTAGTCAAGAACAGGCTTTAGAAATCTTAGACAGTGACTAGCTCCGTAGGAGCGATGCACTGCATCTTGCTCGAAGTATTCCGTTTATTGAATTTCCAAGCGCGTTATTTGTAATATGCACGAGGTTGTAAAGTTTTGAGTCTTTAGTTTTTGTGAATAAAATTATTGACAAGAAGTTTAATGGCACAGACAATAGAGCTGTCGCAGATGTAGTTTTGCGATACGTCTCCTTGCTGTCACTTCTGGTGGGGTTTGATTTGCAGTGAGGTATTTTGAGTAGTAGTTGAACGCCTTGTGGCGCTGAGGTAAATATGAAACCAACGACAATCAACTTGGTGGTACGTTCGTGCCATCTTCTTTTTAGGACGTTAGTCCATTTTTTAAAAATCCCGTTTGAAGTCTCCCGTCAACGTTCGTCTTATAGACCACCTTTCCCGACAGGAAAACATCGTTCCATTGTTCGGAATAAGAACCATATAAACGTAGAAAAAAATGGTGGGTCGGAAATATTTCACACTATCGTAGAGTCTGGTACGGCAACTATTCTATTTATAATCATTGCTTTTACAGCTTTATTTTTGCAATTCATTATAGATCTGGTCGGTTATTGGGGTGGTAGCTTAATTTTGATAAATCTCCTCAAGATTCTCGAATATTCATTGCTTTTTGCTGAAGGGCTTTATTTTCTTACTCGGTTGATGCGCAAAATCCGGAAGCATTTTGGCTCGTCTTGACTTAATCAAGTAGGGCAGGTGCAACCCGCGCTGTAAATCACCGAAACGATTTATCGTTCAAATATTTTCTCTCGCTTCAAATCACGATAGCGGTATTCTGAAAATTCCGGCGGCGCGGGTTGCACCCGCCCTACGTTTATGTCAGCGCGGATTGCACCATCCGCCCCGCAATTCTTGCCAGTTATCAAAATAAATTGGTACATAAGATAATTTCTCATACAATGCCCACACGCACTTGATATCCTATTTCATGCTATTCGTGGGTAAGGTGCAAGGACCGATACGAACGCGAAAATTTTTATAATCTACCTGAACCCACTCATGAAAATTATAGCCTCACTTCTTTTGGCAGGTCTCGCTTTGTCGCCTGTCCATGCGAACGCACAGTCATCTGGATTTAGTCTTAAGAAAATTATTAAGGATAGTGTTAAAGAACAGACCGCTTCTAAGCCTGAACAGACTTCTGGTGCACAAGCTAACGCGAATAGCACGCCGACCATGCCAGGCAGCGTCGGATCTACTCCGGTGAAAGAAGGTGTTGTCCAATTAGATGGCTTGCCTATTCCGGGTTCTCCGGGTTTGCTGATGGATTCGAATTCTTTCGCCAAGTTTGCAGCGTCGATTCGAAAGCCAGAAATTGGTGGCATCAGTTTAGGGATGAATGTGAATGATGCTATCCCCATCATTAAAAAGCTCAATCCAGCCTATCGCGTAGAAACTCTGAAAATTATGGTGAATAATTATCGAGGTGTGACTGCGAAAGCAGGCCCTGCGAATGCTATTCCGACAGATCAGTTCACGGTATATTTTAATGAGGCAGGCAACATTTGGCTGGTTAGTCGCCGCATTGAACTGCCGAAAGATCAACCTCTGCTGTTGGAAACGTACAAGAACGCGTTATTTGAGAAATACGATGCCCCGAACGCGCTCATCTCTGAACGTAGCCGTGTCAATTACCCACATTTTACTTGGTCCTTTGGTATGAATGGTCAGCAACATGCTTCGCATAATTTGGATTCCAAATCGGGACCTTGTGCCTCATTACCTTACACCATGTATGTACCGATTACGGATTCTGTGACCATCCCGAATAATTTCCGCAACACCTGTGCGTTAGCGCTGACAACCAGCGCGTACATGCAATCCAATACAAATTTAATTCAAAGCTATACCGTGCAGATGTATTCACCAGCCTTGATTCGTGATGTGAATAGCGTGAATGCGCAGCAAGCGGAATATCTGAAGCAAAAACGTGAAGCGGAAGAGAAAGCGCGGGCGAACAAACCGCAGTTTTAATTCGTTTCAGCAGCACGGCAATTTGGTAGGCTAGATATTCAAACACACAGTTTTAAAACATACTCGACAAAGGATGGACCATGAAATTGACCCATTGGATGTGCGCCTCGATCTTGGCTTTCGCGGTACAAGCTCCAACGCTGGCCGAAGATCTTGCTCTGAAGGCTGCCGTCGCTGCACCGTCTCGTACCAAGGAAAATGTAGCACGAGACGCTGCTCGTCACCCATATGAAACTTTGAGTTTCTTCGGTATCAAACCAGATATGACTGTCGTTGAATTGATACCTGAGGGTGGCTGGTACACTGAGATCTTGGCGCCATATTTACGCGAAAAGGGGACGCTGATCGGCGTTGATGGCCCCATCGTCGAAGGTGAAAAAGGTTTTTATACAAGACAGTTTCGCGACTTTTTGGCAACTAAACCTGTCGTGTATGATCGCGTAAAAATGGGGCTGTTTCAGCCGCAGACAAAGAAATTTGATTTCGCGAAAGATGGCACTGTCGACATGGTTCTCACGTTCAGAAATGTGCACAACTGGGTAGGTGAGAAAGATGAAACAGTGCGAGCGGCGTTTAAAGCTGTCTTCCTTAGTTTGAAATCAGGTGGTGTCTTTGGTGTAGTCGATCACCGTCGCCCACCTGCTATGCCTCAAGATACACGAGCGATGAGTGGTTATATTCACGAATCCTACGTGATTCGCTTAGCTGAGGAAGCTGGTTTCAAGTTAGTGGCAAAGTCTGAAATCAATGCGAATCCTAAAGATGATGCAGACTATACGTTTGGTGTTTGGTCTTTGCCTCCAAGCTTAAGCAATGGCGCTTACAAACGAGAAAAATATCTTGCGATTGGTGAGAGTGATCGTATGACGCTTAAGTTTGTTAAGCCATAAGCTAACTTTACGTGCACGGTGGCTTACTGTTTTTGCCGTCGAATACCATTTAGTGAATTGTCGGGCATATCGATTAAATTCGCGGGGCAATTCTTTGTTTTAATTTTTTCGTTAGATGAATATGAAAACTAAATTACTGTCGTCAGTATTGTCACTATTCGTAGGCATTACTTCATTCGCTGTGCAGCCTGCTGTGCACGCGCAAACTACTGTAAAAAATTTAGAGACGGAAGGCGTTAAGTTGGGCGATTCGGTCGCCGATATGGAGCTTGCTCTGAAAAAAGAGGGATGGGTATTCTGGCGTAAGACAAACCATAAGGCTGCGGCAGGTCTACCTGAGCGCATCGCTACAGCACAATACAAAAAAGATGGCCGCAATCTTGAACCTGATTACATGATGTTGGTGTTTAGCCCTGTAACGAGTCGGGTTGTTGCTTTAAGCCGTAGTGAGCGATTTAATGTCGAAATTACTTTGAGTGATCTTGCGAAAACGATGTCGTCAAAATATGGTGTGCCAGCGATGACGCGTGGTGCAACCGATGTGTCTTGGGTGGAGAAGCGTGCAGGTAAAGATGTAACGCCAATTACTCAGTGTGAAGCAGCAGCAGGGCTACAATTGAATTACGCAAGTAACTTAGACACTTTTGCTAACTGCCGATATGCAGTACGTTTAGCAATGAGCCCAGCGGCAAAGCCGCAACTGGTCTGGCGTATGACTTTGAACATGGTGGATTTTGAAAGACTGTACGATGAGACTCTGCAATTGAAGAATGCACTGAAAGATCAAGCTTATATCAAAGTTGGGAATTAAGTGCTGTAAGCAGTGGTGTTTTTCGGCACCGCATTGTTTGAGAGATTTGGCATATCAAGCTTATGCCATATAAACCCATGATCGTATTCCAAACAGAACGCCTACGCGGGCGGCACTTCCAGGAAGCAGACGCCGCTTTCATGTTGAACTTATTGAACGATCCTGGTTGGCTTCGTTACATTGGTGAGCGCGGCGTCCACGATGTCGAGCAAGCACGTCGATATTTGTTGAATGGGGCAATTCAAAACTATCAGCGTTTGGGTTTTGGTTTCTATTTGCTTGAATCTATCGAGACAGGGGCAGCTGTTGGTATGTGCGGCCTTGCACAGCGGGAATATCTTAATGCTCCAGATATCGGCTTCGCTTTGCTAGCTGAATACGAAGGTAACGGCTATGCATTTGAAGCTGCAGCAGCATGTTTACAATTCGCCAAAAACCAACTACACCTAAAAAGCTTGGTGGCAACGACGCGTCTTGATAATGAACGCTCGTCTAGACTTCTCGAAAAATTAGGAATGCTTTTCAAAGAAAATATGCTGCATCCAGACGGCGATCGTTATCTCAAGCTCTACGAGATAAATTTATGAGAATTGAACTTAAGGCTTAAACCAATACTTGGGATTCGCTGGCAGAGACCCTTCTTTGATCAAAGGATTTTTGAGGTCGAAGACATATCGATGTTTGATATCTGCATCGCGAATAAAATCAGCAAAATACTTATTGAAGGTTCGATCGAAACTCCCATCTTCAACAGCTAGTTCTAATCCGCGCGTTAAGTCTTCGGCTAGTTGCGTGCGCTTCGGTGATACAAAAAAATAGAAAGCGGTGGGGTAGTGCAATACAAAAGTTTTATCGATAACGAAATGTCGATATTCCACATTTTTTTGTTCATTCCAAATGGCGATAATCGGGCGTGGGAAATAGTCGAAACGTTTGGCGCGCAACATATTTGCTAATGCCTCATCGCTGCCCGTGACTACTGGTAATCCGTTATGTCTGAGGATGTCGGTGTCGGGCCATTGCGTTCCTTGGCCGGCACGAAATTTCGCGAGTGCTGTAAGGCTGGTGGCGCTCTTCAAGAGCGCTGGGTTATCGCTATGAATGAAAGGAATGCGCCAACCAAAGAAACCTTTGTCGATGGGGATCTTGATCGCACGAATCTGCTTCTCTCTCTCGTCACTGGTCATGGTCCAGATTACATCGAGTTTGCCTTGATTCTGCGATAAGTCAAAAATTTGCCTTGCTTGAGGGACGGGGGCTTCTGTCGATTTAACGATCACATAATCGCCCCCACTTTTTTTGATCGCGAGTCGCAAAATCTCAACGATATAACTTGCTATGGGGTCGTTGGTGCGTTCTAGATCTTGGATGCGAATAGGCGTGCTTTCTGCATGCGCGACAGCGTGGAGCAATAGGTAAAGGCTCATGACTATACTCATGAACCATGGTCTCTTTCGCACCGGTGCTGAAAATGAAGTCATTACTTGAATATGCCTAATATGCGTAACTCTATTCGTGTAGGTGTTGGGCTGAATTGAGTCTACCGTACGAAGTAGAACTACGCCAAGACTTCTCGATTGAAGTGTCTTGATATGACACAAAAAAGGCATCGTCGACCAATCCGACGATGCCTTTTTGTGGTTCATACTGCATCAATTTTTGAGGATATCGCTGCGATTTACTTCTTCAGACATTTCTCTAAGAATTGGTCTTGTTCCCATAAGAGATGAAGAATGTTTTCACGCGCAGCGTAACCATGGCTTTCTTTCGGTAGGATGACCATTCGTGCTGGCGCACCTAATCCTTTCAAAGCTTGGAAGTAACGTTCGGTTTGCAGTGTGAAGGTTCCAGGATTATTGTCGGCTTCACCATGAACCAATAGGATCGGTGTCTTCATTTTGTCGGCATTCATAAATGGCGACATTTTGGTGTAGACCTCAGGTGTTTCCCAGTAATTGCGTTGCTCACTTTGGAAACCAAACGGCGTTAAGGTGCGGTTATAAGCGCCACTGCGTGCGATGCCGCAGGCAAACAGCTTAGAGTGCGTAAGCAAGTTGGCGGTCATGAACGCACCATAGGAATGTCCACCTACGGCGACACGTTGACGGTCGATATAGCCCAATTTATCGACAGCATCGATGGCGGCTTCTGCGTTGTCGACTAATTGTGGAACAAAATTATCGTTTGGTTCGGTTGTGCCTTCACCAATAATCGGGAATGCTGCATCGTCTAATACTGCATAACCACGTGTCGCCCAATAAATAAAAGAGCCATAATTCGGTGCAGTGAAGGCATTCGGATTATGCGTGCTTTGGCCAGCAGAATTTTTGTCTTTGTATTCTGCTGGATACGCCCAAATCAACAGTGGCAGCTTGTCCTTCTTCGCTTTGTCGTAACCAGCCGGTAGATACAAAGTACCAGACAACTCAACACCATCTTTACGTTGATATTTGATGACTTCTTTCGAGACATCTTTTAAACCTTCATACGGATTCTTAAACTGTGTAATTGGATTTAACGCACCTGACTTCACATTACGTAAGAAGTAGTTGGGGTATTCGGTTTTAGACTGAATCTGGACCAAGACGTCGCCTTTAGCTGAGTCTTCAATCGTGATCAGATTCTCGATTTTATCGGTATAGCTAGACTGATAGAGACGGGTTTTGCTTAAAGTCTCAACATTCAATGCATCGATAAACGGAAATTGTCCTTTTTTACTATGACCAGCGCCCATTAAGTAGACTTGGCCATTTTCGATGGCGAGTGTGCGACGCTGATATTGATTACGTTTGGTTTCAAAACGTCCTGGGTCGCTGTAAATATCTTGCGAGTTACGATCAGAGACGAGACGTAATTTGGCGCTTGGGTTGGATGGGTTAAAGAAGAAACTACGCTCGTTTCGTGTGTCGTACCAATTCTCTGAGATGACAGCGAGCTGGTCGTTGCCCCAAATGATGCCGCTGAAGCGTTGGTTGGTTTTAGCCAAAGATGTTGCTGCCTTCTCAAATGGAGCATCCCATTGGAATACTTCGTCACGATACTCCACCTTTTTCGCTGGATCGCCATCATCTAGTGCGACGACATACGCCAAAGTTGCAGGTTTATCTGCGCGCCATGACAAGCTACGCTTCCCACTTCGTGTTGCGCTAAAGCCTTTAGGCATGGTTTCGGTCAAAGGGACTTCGTTAACTGTTTTGATCGCCTTACCACTGAGGTCGTACACCACGGTCTTGCTCGGGAATCGATTGTAAGGAACGATGTATGAAAATGGTTTTTGTATTGAGCTCAGCATCAGATATTTGCCATCTGGTGAAAAACTCTCATCCACATACATGTCGGCTTTTTTCCAAACGCTGCTCTTACCATTCAAGTCGACCTTGACTAATTCAGATGTGCTGAGCATGACGAAATTAGCTTCGTCGTTTTGATTCTTCAAGAGATCAGGATAGGTGCGATTTTGAGATGCGGTCCCTGAAGAGTTAGAAGTAATTGGACCCTGTGGTAGGTCCTTGCTGGAGTCGAGAAGTGCCGGACGATCTTTCGGTAGGGTCTTCAGCAGAAGGCTATCGCTATCCTTGAACCACATGAAGGGCGATCCGAGATTGGCATTCAAGTTGGCTGCGCTCAATTTTTTTGCTTGTGCGCTAGCGACATCAATCACCCACAACTCAACACCCTTTTCGGTCGTATTGGTGAAAGCAATTTTTTTCTCATTCGGTGACCAACTGATATTTGCAATCAATGGATTTTTAGGTAGATCTTTGATCGTGATCTCTTTACTCTCTTTGACCTTACGTAATTTCAAGTCGTTGATATAGGTCATTGAGCTAGAAATGTTCGTGACAGGGTTAATACGCAAGCCACCGAGGCGAACTTCTGTTTGATTGAGTTCGGACAGGGTTTTGAAGGTGTTGCGATAGCTCAGCAGGATATTGTCCATCTTAGAGTCGATCTGCACCGTAGGCGCTCGCACGACATCGGCCAGATCAAGGATGGATTTCGGTGGTTTTTGATAGTTAAGATTTTCTTGTGCAAACAAAGGACTAGATAGGCCGATGCAAGCGATGCTGAAGGCGAGTGTGAGTAGTTGGTTTCTTGTTTTCATTTTTTATGTATCCTGTATTTGTCGAAATGTCTTACTGTTTTTTCTTAAGCAGTTTGAGTTATTATCGGACTATTGTAGCCTTAAAAAGTTCCCTATTTCATCTTACTTATTGAGTGCTGTACCTTAAGCTTCGTTCGAGTGAAGCTGATCTTTATCATCTAAAGTCGTACATGAAAAACGCGATCACAGTTGTTCGTCCGATGCAGGAGTCTGATTTGAGCGAGGTTCTGCGAATACAAGCAGCATCTTATGCTGGAGATATTCCTGAATCACGTGCCTCGTTAACGGCAAAACTGTTGGCCGCACCGACGTCCTGTTTTGTTGCACATGATGAGAGGCAGTTATTAGGATATGTCTTCGCCCTTCCTTGGAGTAGTGGGGCACCGCCGGCACTGAACTCGCCTGATTGTTTGATCCCTTCAGTGATAGATTGTTTATATGTCCATGATTTAGCGGTAGACCCTGGTGCCCGCGGCGGCGAAGTGGCACGTTCATTATTTGTGAGTCTCTTACCTCTTCTCGACCAATTTAAGCTCAATCGAATGTTTTTGACGGCAGTTCAAAATTCGTCAAGCTTTTGGCAAAAACAGGGTTTTGTCCCCGTGCAAACGAGCGAGGGCATCGACGATAAACTCCGTACTTATGGTGCCGATGCAGTATATATGTGCAGGCTTACAAGCGATTGATGCAGATTGGTTTAAACGAGTTTGGTACTTGACGTTCGAGCGCTGCTTGCGGTGTTGTATTGAACGTCTAGCCGAAATCCGAAAAAACCACGTGATCGCGATGAAATCCATTATCATATCGGCAAAGTAATCGACCTCGTCTCGGAGAATAAAAAGATGGCAGTATCAACCCGTTGGATAAGTAAAATATTGGTGTTTGTTTCAGTTTTCTTTGCTGCGCTCCTCGCACTCTTCTTTTACATATTTGCGGAACGCTATCAAGGTAAAAATGAAATTAGTCTGCAATTCCCAGTGGCCGTAATCGATCAGGGTGTACCGACTTTGATTCAGTGGAAGCAGTATGTGAAAGCCCCAGATTCCTATAAGTCGCACTTGATTGCGAATGCCTCAAGCGGGGTTTTTACGACCGCCGAAGGACAACAATTTAGTTTGTCGCCTTTGGGGGCGGGAAAAGTACAGCTAACGGTCAGCCAATCATGGAAGCGGCAATCTGCCGAATATGCAATAGAGGCTGAGATGGTTAAACCCCTAGTTTTCAGGCAATTTGATGTCCTCTTGTTGTGGGTCGCCTTGAGTGTGGCCTTTCTTGTGACGGCCATTTTTTACTTTCTAGAGCGCCAATTGAAGCGAACGCCGATCACATCTGTCTAAATGATTAGTTGCCGCCACTGGGCTTATAGGGCTTTGTGTTAATAGTTTGTTTATTCGAGTGCCATATTTTTGGCCAAAATAGAAAATGCGATTTGTTTTTCGATTCAGAACTGTGACTGCGATCTTGTTGTTGATCTGTGTCGCTGTCAATGCAATATGGTTGCCGAAAGGTGTATCGTGGCAGAGCTTGGTGTCTTTTTCTGATGCATGGCTGGCACCACTTGCCTTCGGTCAGGCACATAATGGTGTAGTCGCGCTTACGCTTGTCCTTGCCTGCTTGTTGGCGCTTGTGCTTCTGTTTATGCCAGTTTACTCAGTGATTCTTGCAAGAGTTGTTCTGATTTGTGTGGTGTTGATCCTGCTAACAGCATTCATGTTTCAGCTCGTTTTGCCAGCGCTGTGGTCGTTGCCCTTATGGGCAAGTTGGCGCTTGAGTGGTCGCCCCGGTGTTCCTGTGAAAGCCTAAATGAGTTTTTCTAAGATTGGGTAAAGTATGAGTAAGTGGAATCAAATAATCAAAACTCATCTGAATATGGCGTTGATGCTGACGGTCATGTTGAGTTGTGTTGGTACGGGTACCGCTTTGGCAGATAACAATCCAAAAGTGGGTGATTACGGTAGAAAGTTGGTCGCGCAGTATAGTTTAGATCGTGATCAAATTGAGCGCTTTGCGAAGTTTGTCGCCCCAGCTGAAAACCTGAAAGAATTAAATCAGGTGTCGTCCTTGAGCGCGGTAACTGAAGATTGGACAGGGCCACCATTGGGCGTCGATCGCGAGTCTGGCCCCTACACCGTGGTTGTTACCTTGACTGGTAAATCTCGTTATCGCGGAGACGTCAGTACCATGTGGAATTTCGGATGGGCGGTAGATGGTGGCACTCGCTTGACAGCGTTTCCTGGTCTGTCCAAGCTCGATGTCAAGGCAGGTGAAACGATAGTGATCAAGAGGGCTGCAGCACCAAATCGTTTCAAAGATAAACAAACAGTTTCTGCAGTATTGGCTCTTGTAAAAGCTGAGAATTTTGATTTTGAAAAAGTCGATGTCGAAATTTGGAGTGGCGTTGCAGATAATTCTTGGCGCGATATATTGTTGTCGTTTCGCTGGGTAGCATTAGGTTTGATTGTGTTTTTATTGCGTTACTTCTGGGTTCGTCGTTAGAAGAAACGCAGGTCTTCAGTACATTGATTGAGAGTGAAATATGAGTGAATTTGCTAACGATATCGCGAAGTTTAATGGTATCTATAAGTTGCCGGTAAATACTGCACCAACCTTGGACGTCGGTGTCCCCGCTGCCGAACGAATGGCTGCCTTTAAAGATATTCTGATTGAGGAAGTGCACGAAATCGATGAAATCATTGCAGCCCAAAAGGAGGGTAAAGACCCACTTGAAGTGCTTACTATGTTGGCCGATTTATTGGGTGATATACAAGTTTATTGTGCTTCGGAAATGGCAAAATTTGGCCTGCCTCTAGATCAAGTCCTTGGCGTTATCATGCAGTCCAATTTTTCTAAGTTAGGTGCCGATGGTTTGCCGATTTACGACGAACGCGGGAAAGTCATGAAGGGACCTAATTATTGGAAACCAGAACCAAAAATTCGTGCTTTGCTTGAAAGTATGAAGCAGGAATAGTTCTGCACCAGAAAAGTCGTATTGGAAGAGAGTGCGGGCGAAGTCCCGCACTTTTTTTTGCATGCGATCATTGTCAAAAAGACTTTTCGAATTGCCTCT
Source organism: Affinundibacterium nitidum (assembly GCF_014284155.1). Lineage (GTDB taxonomy): Bacteria > Pseudomonadota > Gammaproteobacteria > Burkholderiales > Burkholderiaceae_D > Undibacterium > Undibacterium nitidum. Next base: position 122,926 of record NZ_JACOFZ010000007.1, on the reverse strand, counting down.
TATTTTTAGTGCATGTGGCGCTCTGACAGCAAATTGAGAAATATGTAATGACGGGTGGTTCGTCGAGGTGATACTTTATTATTGCTTTAAAGCACGTTCTTTAAATCCAGACTATTTTTCACCACATAACCACGAAAATCACTCGCAATGATGCTAGATGCGCGTACTTTTGTATTCATTATCACACTTAGTACGATATTGATCGCGCTTGGGCTTGCGCTGGTGGCGCGCGGCCCGCTAGGCAAAGTAACAGGTATCTCACGGTGGGCAATGGCGACGGCGATGCATTCGCTCGGATGGATTTTCACCGGACTGCTACGCGGTACCGTTCCAGATCTACTTTCTATCGTCGTCGGTAACGGTTTGATCGTATTTTCGGTCATGTACTACATGATCATCATTGCCGACTTTTTACAGCAGCGTCTTAACCGCAGGCCTTGGTTTATCATGCTAGCGCTGCTCTGCACTACCTTGGTCTACTTTACGGCATTGCAAAATGATGTCGCCATTCGTACCGCGGTGATTTCTTTTTGTTTGTCTTTGATTGCCTTTCAGAGCGCGCGACTATTATTGCTTAATCGCTCCAATCTACTTCCGAGTAGTCGGTTCATGACCGGCCTATATGCCTTTTGCGGCAGCTTCATGTTGTTACGTGTTTTCTATTTTTTGCTTATTTCGACCGCACCAGATCAACAGCCATTTAGTGGAAATGGTTTTAAAGATGCGTCCCTGATCATCTTTTATCTGTTCTCAGTCTTGTTACCCTTCGGCTTTATTCTGATGTGCAATGACCGTTACTTGGTTCAACATAATCGCGCGGAGAAAGAGCTTCTGCAGAAGACACATTTATTCGAGCGCCTTTCAAGCTTAGTGCCCGGAACTATCTATCAGTATCAACGCTTTCCTGATGGGCGAAGTTGCTTTCCTTTTGCCAGTGCTGGAATTGAAAAAATCTATGAAGTGACTGCTAGTGAAGTGGAACATGATGCCTTCATGCTTTTGCAAAGGATTCATCCTGAGGATAGAGACGAAGTGATTGCGTCGATTCGTCAGTCTGCTGACACTCTGGAGACTTGGCATGCTCAATATCGCGTCGTCTTACCGCGTCAAGGGCTACGCTGGCTTATAGGGCAAGCGAAACCCGAGAAACTAAACGATGGCAGTATTCTTTGGCATGGCTACATTGCGGATTTCACTGAACAAGCGATGGTTGAAGCCAAGCAAAAACAATTAGAGCAAGAGGTTCTGCAGAGTTATCACGCGCTCGAGGCAAGTGAACAACGATTACGACGGCTAATGAATTCGAGCTTGATCGGTATGATGCAAGGGAATGCGACCGGTGTTTTGATTGAAGCCAATGACGTCTTGTTACAGCTTTTGGGTTTGCAACGATCGTCGATCGACCAAGCGGATGTGAATTGGTTCGAGTTGAGCAATCCGCCGGAGTTGACGCGGCAGATCAACGCGATTCGTAGCCTCGATCAAGTTGAATCGATTCCACCATTTGAAACATATTTATTGGATCGCGAAGGCAGGCAAATTCCTATTATGTTTGGTGTTTCGAAATTGGCCGATAGTGAAAATGAATGGGTAGGATTTGTGCTCGATCTGCGCGAACAGAAACGTATCGATCATTTGAAATCAGAATTTATTTCTATTGTGAGCCACGAGTTGCGTACTCCATTAACCTCGATACGTGGCTCCATGGGTTTACTTGAGTCAGGTGTGGTCGGAGAACTCCCAGCGAAAGCGTGGCAGTTGGTACATATCGCGCATAAGAATAGTCAGCGTTTGACGGCCCTGGTGAACGATATCTTGGATATGGAAAAACTCGCTACTGGGCAGATGGTCTTGAACATGTGTGAGTTGAATTTGTGCGAACTATTGCCGCAAGCACTTGAGGCAAATGCACCTTATGCCGAAACTTACCGCGTGCGCTATCAATTGCAAACGGAGTTCAGTCGGGCAATGGTTTTAGCCGATAGTGACAGGTTGATGCAAGTGATGGCCAATATCTTGTCGAATGCAGCAAAATTTTCATCAGAAAATGATGTGGTCGATGTGCGCCTAATCGCTAAGGACGATTCATACGTGATTGAAGTCGAAGATCATGGGCGTGGTATTCCTAGCGATTTTCACGATAGAATTTTTGGCAAATTTGCACAGGCGACCGATTCCTCTACTCGTCAAAAAGAGGGGGCGGGTTTAGGGCTGCATATATCGAAGACCCTCGTGGAAAAGATGTTGGGCAATATAGGTTTTAGCTCAGAAGAGAAAGTTAGAACAGTATTTTGGATTAGTTTGCCGAAGCTTTAGACTTCTTTCAGCACACCGCTTCTGCTACACTACGCGTCAAGATGTGTAATCAATTTTTTGTTGTAATTTCCTAGGCCAAGCGCCCCCGAGACGATAAAGTGAACCATTTCCTTGCTTAAATTTAGCTTCGATTATTAATTATTGCGATGATTAATGATCGATTTCTTGCGAGTGTTGACGCCATTGATGGTGTAACTCGCTGATACTTTGAGTAAAGGAATCATATGTCACGTCTACATCAAAAAGTAGCACTAGTTACTGGCGCCGCGCGCGGTATTGGTGCTGCAATTGCCACTCAGTTTGTAAAGCAAGGTGCCATCGTTTTCCTGACCGACATTGATGATGTGCTTGGTCTTCAACTCGCAGTTGGTTTAGGTGCTCAGGCAAGTTATCAGCATTTGGATGTGCGTGAAGAAGGGCAATGGCAAATCGTGTGTGAACGCGTGTTGCAAAAGCATGGGCGCCTCGATGTGGTGGTCAATAACGCAGGTATTACCGGCTTCGAACAGGGTTTTCGTCAGCATGATCCTGAGCATGCCAGTCTTGAAGATTGGCGTGCTGTACATCAAACCAATCTCGACGGTTGCTTCTTGGGCTGCAAGTATGCAATACGGAGCATGCGTGCCAAAGGCAGCGGTGCCATCATCAATATTTCATCTCGTTCTGGCTTAGTTGGGATCCCCGGTGCTGCGGCTTACGCTTCATCGAAAGCAGCTATTCGTAATCACACCAAGTCAGTCGCTCTGTATTGTGCAGAGCAAGGGTTGGCAATTCGATGTAATTCGATTCATCCCGCGGCAATTTTGACACCGATGTGGGAACCGCTTCTAGGTAATGATGCAGAGCGTGAGGGACGAGTACAAGCGTTTGTGAAGGACTGCCCCCTACAACGATTTGGGCATGTCGATGAAGTCGCAGCGTTGGCGGTTTTACTCGCTTCAGATGAAGCGACTTATATGACAGGAACCGAGCTCAATATCGATGGCGGCATGTTGGCTGGAACAGCACAAAGGCCGACCATGGTAAAGACCAATTGAGCCCAAGGAATGCGAGAAGTTTTTTGTCTTCTCGCATTCCTTAGCCAAATCCTATTTCTTTGGTGGCGGAGGGCGGCGATCATCCCCTGTTTTGTCTTCAGGGGGATGTTCTGGTCGTGCGAAAAGGCCTTTGGGTGACTCAGTACAGTTGCCTTTGAGTTTATCGCCGCGCGGTGTGATGATGTCGACTACATCACCTTTTTTCTTAGCCTTGCATGCTTCATAGGCTTGCGGTGGTGGTTCTCGGTGTGGTGGCTCTGAACGACTGTTCGCTGGTTTGCTCGCCGCAGCAGATTGCGGTGAAGCATGCACATTATGGGCGCCGACCAAAGCCATAAGACTGAGGCAAGTCATTGCATAGGATAGTTTGCGCATTTTGATCTCCTTCAATTGATGAAAGCCAGAGTTTAAAAAAGGAATATGAAGAAATAATGAAGCTCGCAGAAAGTTTGCGAGTTAGAAAGGTGAACACTGGCCTCCCCTCGTTAGTCTGATGTTCTTCCCTCACTTGAGTCTTGTCGACTTAATCGAATAGAATGCCATTTCATTCTATATGGAGTTCGACCGATGAAAGCCTCGTTCTGTAAATATCTTGCTTACACCCTGATTGTTTCCATATTTATGCCATTCACTTCAGCGTCTGCGGCAGAGATGTCAGCAGCGAGCCGTGTTGAAGTCGAAGTTTTATTAAATCACCTATCGAATTCTGGGTGTCAGTTCAACCGAAATGGCACTTGGTATTCAGCACAAGAAGCGAAAGCACATTTAAGCAAGAAGCTCGATTATGTTGTCGAGAAAAAATTGGCGACGACCGCAGAGCAATTCATCGATGCCGCTGCAAGTAAAAGTAGCATGAGCGGCAAGGCGTATCAGGTGAAATGCGGCAATGACGCTGCGCAAGAGAGTGCCCTATGGTTGCAGGCTGCATTGAGAGAAATACGGAATAAAAAAGCTGCCACCGGAAAATAACCAGTGGCAGCCTTTCGCTGTCAGTGTGTTGGTACGAGTTTCTTACTCTTTGTTACTTTGAGCTTGTTCTAAACCTTTTGGGTTACGGCCAAACCAGAGCCACGCCGTATCGAGGCCGCCATGATTAAGCACGATTTGATTGATATTCGCTTTGATGACTATCACCGCGAATAAACAAGCGGCCAATACCATGAGACCACCTAAGGTATAGGTTAAGACAGTGAGTTTTGCAACGTTTGGCAAGACATCGTTCGAAAAAATCATCATCAAAGATATCAAGGCAAGTGCGAGAACCAGCAATTTCAATTTGAACGTTGTTTTCATGATAGCTAATTTTGGTTGTATGAACGATAATGCTTATTAGATTTGTAGAAGCGCAAAACGCGCATCTACAGTAGTGCAGTATAGTCAATGTTTTATTCAATTCAAGTAATTTTCATTGCAGCGTGATTCGTCGTCACCGGATGAAACTCCTGAAAGTAGTGTTATGTCGTTTCCTCGTTTGCGCACCTGGTGCTCGCTCCAAATTACCGTCTGTTTGCTATGCATGTTGAGCGCCTGCGCCATGCCCCTAGCCCCCACTTACGATAAAGCGGTGAGTGAAGCCTTAAATGTTGCCAACACGGATGCGATGACACTGTTTGCGGGTGTGAGTCTCGGTGTTCAAAAGCAAGACTTTGCGAGCCGCGCGGACCAATACGCTCAGGTCATTGGCAAACTTGATGCCTTAGCGATTTCTGCCAATGCGAGACCCATTCCAAAGAACGCTGTGACTGACAAAGTGAATGCCGTACTCGATAAAACAATACCCGTTACCGTTGAACACAGTGATGCACGTTTGCCTAGCGTGGTCGCGATTCGTAAGATTGCCGAGACCATGACGAAAATGCGAGACACTGATATTAAGCAGGGTCTGACTACCTATGAAGTTATCGCTTTTAAACAGCAGGCGAGTATTTATTTTGATCAAGCGATCACTTACGAAAATTTCTTACAGCGTTAATCAAAGAGTGCTAATCATTGAGCGCTCAACATTAAATCGAAAGTAGAGTATGGGAATCAATACGGCGCAACTCGTCATCGATATGAAAGCGGCTGCCAGCACAGAGCTGAACGCTGATGTCAGTGCTTTTCGAGGCTTCTCTGAACGGCAGTTAGAGGCGATTGCGAAACAAACGGAATTTGTTGCGATCGGCATCGCCACCAAGCAAATTACTGAAGAAACCAAAGATTTTTTCCTCGACGCGATTGAGGACATGAGTCTCAATTTTGTGAAGACTTTACGTGGTTTGATTCTGGCGACGGTTGAGAAAGTGTGGAATGCTTTAGTCGGCGTGATTTGGAAAGCATTATCGGACGTGACTGGCTTGGTTTTGCCAGTACCAGTCGCAAGGATCTGATACAGTTCTCATGCTTTAACCGCGATAGAATGCCGCAGACAAGGTGTCTGCGGCGTTGAGCGATTTAGACCTTCTTCAGATAGCATGCTTTGAGCATGAAACTGCCGCCATCCATTTTGCAGTCAACCTCGTGATCACCGCCCACGATACGAATACTCTTGATTTTCGTACCTTGCTTGAGGGTAGTCGAAGAACCTTTGACTTTCAGGTCTTTGATCAATACCACTGCATCACCATCATTTAACACGTTGCCATTAGAGTCTTTAACGATGCGCTCATCGCTTTCCTCTTCGGCAGCTTGCATAGGCCACTCGTGGCCGCAATCTGCGCAAACGTAATTGTCACTATCAGGGTAAGTGTTTTCGAGGCCGCAAACAGGGCAGGCAGGTAAGCTGGACATACTATCTTTCGGGCAAAGACTCTAGTATAGCCGACTAGCCGAGCATTCCTCGCAAAAACGGGGGCGTGAAGGTTTGATATTTGTCATCCGCCATGCGTGGAGATATTCTTGTCGAATGCGAATGAAAAAAGGGCATGCCCATACCGCGCATGCCCCAAAGTGGCGACTGAGGCCTTAGTTGACAGTCGCTTTTACCGTTAATGCGCTGTAAGCACTATAGGCGTAAACGCCGAGGTAGTAACGTCCTGCTGCCGGAGCTGAAACAGTACAAGTTTCGATCGAAGTAGAGCCATCCGATTTGCATTTGTACGCAGTTGCGGTTGGTTTTACCGTCAATTGGGAGAACAAGTCGGCATCACCGTTGGCGCCATTGATGGAAAATACGACGCTAGTTTTGCCACTAGGAACGTCAATCGCATAGTAGTTCCAAGTGCCCGCACTACCGCTTTGGCCACCAAGCGCGACACCACTGGTAAGGACGACATCAGCTGGTGGAGTGGAACCCACCAAGGTACCGCTCATGCCGTAGTAACCTAAAGAAGAGTAATTAGAAAAACCATTCGATGGCGTACCTTCGGCGCCACCCGCAATCACCAAACGGTAGCTTCCAGCTGGAAGATTCAACGCCACAAATTCAGCTGTGCGATTAACACCTTTGTTACTACTAGCCACCAAAGTGTTGGCCGAGTTGTAGATCTTGGCGTCGACGTCAAGCATGCCGAAATATTCAATAGGCTCAATTTTTAGATCGAGCTTACCATTACCAGTTACCGTGAATGTGAAGGCGTCAGTATCACCGGTTTTTTCGATTTGCCCGAAGTTTTGTGCCGGGCCGATCACGCCAGTATTGCTGATGACGAGGGCTTTGCCGTTGACATTGTCATCTGCGACGAATGGCACGTTTTCATTCACGTTGGTGATGCGCAAATCGTCTTCGAAGTTGGTCGCAGTATTGTATTCGCCTTTGCTCCAGGTCCATAAACTATTGGCCCAATTGGCCCCCATCCAATAGTTACCCATGATAGGACCCCATTGATATGCTGCGATCCCTTCAAAGTATTCGCCACCAGTGCCACCGTGGTCATGGGACATCCCCATTTGGTGTCCAACTTCATGGGCGGCAGTCATACCGATACCGTAACCATAATCAAAACCAGAGGACGGGTTACGGTAGAGCGTACCGGCAGATGTCGTGCCGAATGAAGACAGCGGCGCGTTGGAGCGACCATCTTGATTCACGAAGTTAATTACGCCAGTACGTAAAATGTTGGCGGATTTCGCTGCGTTATAAACGGCAGCGTTGGTTGTGATATTGATGTTGTACATCGAATATTGGCTCGCCACTACTTGCCATGCGCGATACATATTTTCTTTAGTCACGCCATTGAGTGGTGTTGAGCCACTCATCACAGCAGTAGTGTTCAAGTAGAACACCCAAGGGCTGCCAGGTTTGCTTTCTAGTTTGGTGACATCTTCATTATTGTAGGGGCCGATGTGGGGTGCTTGGCGCTGTGCAAACGCACTGTAGACTGGGTGAACGGCGCTCGCGATAGTGGCGGTCGCTGCGTTGGTTGCAGCGACCCATTTGGCGTCGAAATCAGGAATAACCTTGGCGATCGGTACTTCGACCACGAACACAATTCCTTTGGCATCTGTACTGTATTCATAGGCCTGTTTGCTGTCATGCTTGATGAGGTAACCGCGCAATGATTTGTTTGAGCCTTTAAGGTAAAACGTGGAGTTGTTGGAATCTGCTGCCCTACCACTGATGGAGACCAAGCCGTCTTTATTATGCACGTGGCTGACGATGGTTTCTAAACCAGTCGTTGTACCCGCAGAACGTGCAGATAACGGGTTTATCGATTGTTGATTGCTAAGACTATTAATGACGGCGTCGACCGAGCCGAGTTGACGTGGCGTGCTCGCAAGTGATTGGGCGTGACCAAGCTGAGAAATGCCAGCCATCACCAGCATCATGCCTAAGCTGCTCAATTTCATTGATTTTTTCATACTACCTCCTGAATTGTCCGGTTATTGTTTTGATTAAGAAGCGTCTCACTAGCGGATAATTTAAGTCGATTTAATGATGACTTTTTGCTAGCGAGGGCCTAGTAAAACATAATTCAAGACAGGTAAATATGAGTTTGATATATTGGCTGGACAACGAGATGTATAGATAAATTAAGAAGATTTTAGTGAAATTTGTGTTTGCTTTTGTTTGTTCATATTTTGCATGCTATTTATTTGATATCAGCGTGTAATCGACGTTACCTTTAACTTTTTGTGCTGACACTTGTGCATTTTTATTATGTTGTTAATTAATAGTTATTAAAACTTGATCAGATGTGGTGAAGGGCGTGCGTGCGAGAATTTTTTAACTACAGGTAAGTAGTGGAATCGAGTTTTGCTCTGAGTTTTATGCGAGACAGAAAAAGCTGAATGCAAAAAAAAGTCATGCCGGCGTGGCATGACTATTCTTGATCTTCGTGGACGAGAGCAAATTAGAACGAACGTGCTGGCAGTAAACGGCCTTCTACTTCGCCAAAGCCAATGCGCGGCGCACCGTCTTTTTGTGCCCAGCCACGCATGATGATGCTGTCGCCGTCTTCGATGAAAACGCGTTGCTCACCATTGCTGAAGACGATAGGTTTCTTACCGCCTTCAGTCAATTCCAACAGCGAGCCTGCTTCTTCCGGCAAGGGGCCAGACTGTGTGCCAGAACCAAGGAAATCGCCTGCTTGTAAATTACAGCCATTGACTGTGTGATGCGTGACCATCTGTGAAACAGTCCAATAGGAATGACTGAAATTCGACAATGACAAGCGCTGCGCTGACAGGTCGTCTTGACGCATTTTCTCTGTTTGCAGTAAGACTTCGAGTTGGATATCAAATGCACCGCTTGTGCGCAAATCCGCATGCTCCAAGTACGCCAAAGGCTGTGGATCGGCGGCGTCACGTTGCCAGGCTTTGCGATACGGAGCCAAGGCTTCGATGGTGACGACCCAAGGTGAAATCGTCGAGGCAAAATTCTTCGCTAAGAAAGGGCCAAGCGGTTGATATTCCCAGCCTTGCACATCGCGTGCAGACCAATCATTGAGTAGGCATAAACCGAACACATGATGTTCTGCTTGATCGATGCTGATGGCATCACCCAAAGCATTGCCTTGACCAATGAAGATACCGACTTCACATTCGTAGTCCATGCGTTTCGCTGGGCCGAACGATGGAGTTGCGGCATTTGGTGGCATAGTTTGCCCAATCGGACGACGGAATTGTTGGCCTGAGACGCCGATCGACGACGAGCGGCCGTGGTAACCAATCGGCACCCATTTGTAATTCGGCAGTAAAGGATTATCTGGACGGAATAATTTACCGACAGAAGTCGCGTGATAAATCGACGTATAAAAGTCAGTGTAGTCACCAATTTGCGCCGGTAATGCGTATTCAGCCTCAACTTGCGCGATTAAAGCACCAACTAATTTTTCTTGCGCACTCGCGCCTTCGCGCAAGGCTTTGGACAAAGCCAATCGTACTTGTGATGACACGCCATTGCCTAAATTCATCAACGCATTCAAGCTCGATGCTGCTAAGGCATTTGCTAGCGCAGAGTTCGTCACCTCTGCAAAAATACCAGCTTGTTGCGCCAAATGGATATCAAGAATTTGATCACCAATCGCAACGCCAATGCGAAATTGCTCATGACTGCCCGCGCGACGAAAAACACCAAAAGGTAGGTTTTGGATTGGAAAATCGGTGTCGCTGCTATTGGCAGAATTGACCCAGCTACGCAGTGCTGGATTGTGAGTTTCATTAAGTTGTACTGACATAGGTCGCTTTCAGATGCGCAAAAATTACGCTTGATTCGGATTGAAATTTTTCTTGATACCCTGCCAGCATTGGAAATAATCTGGCTGCAATTGTGGTGAGTTCATCGCGGCACGTGTTGGCTTGATAATCGTATTGGTTTCGATCATGAAGGCCATCGTGTTATCCACTTTTTGCGGGATGCTGGTGTCGATATTGCTCGCCTTGTCAAAGGTCGGCGCGTCTGGACCATGACCGCTCATGCAGTTGTGTAAGCTAGCACCACCTGGACGGAAGCCCGCTGATTTCGCGTCGTACTGACCGTGAATCAAGCCCATAAATTCACTGGCGATATTGCGATGGAACCAAGGCGGGCGGAAGGTGTTCTCTGCCGCCAACCAACGCGGTGGGAAAATCACGAAATCGATGGTGTCGACACCAGGTGTATTGCTTGGTGATTGCAAGACCAAAAAGATCGATGGATCAGGATGATCGTAACTAATCGAACCTATCGTATTGTAATGACGCAGGTCGTATTTGTAGGGGGCCATATTGCCGTGCCATGCAACGACATCGAGTGGAGAATGGCCAATCTTCGCGCTCCACAAATTACCGCTGAATTTCGCTACCAATTGGAAGTCGCCTTCACGATCTTCATACCACGCGGTTGGCGTCAGGAAGTCACGCGGATTGGCTAAACCATTGGAGCCGATGACGCCCAAGTCTGGCAGCTTCAACATGACACCAAAATTTTCACAAACATAGCCGCGTGCGTCGCCATCAGGCAGCTCAACCTGGAAACGAACACCACGTGGAATGACCGCGATTTCTTGTGGTTCGATATCAATTAAACCCATCTCGGTTTTAATATGCAGTCGACCTTGCTGTGGAATGATTAACAGTTCCGCATCCGCATCGTAGAAAAATTTGTCGACCATATTGCGATTCGCCGCATACAAATGAATCGCGCAACCGGTTTGCGCATCGGCTGAGCCATTGCCTGCCATCGTCATCCAGCCTTCGATAAAATCAGTTGGCGTGCTTGGTATGGGTTGTGGATCCCAGCGCAATTGATTCGGTGTGCTTGGTACTTGTGTGAAGTCATTCGTCATCTGGCCATTGTTGATCTGTCCGAAAGGCTGGTGCATGGCCGCTGGGCGAATACGATAAGTCCATGAGCGACGATTTGCATGACGTGGCGCTGTGAAGGCCGTACCCGAAATCTGTTCTGCATACAGGCCGTAGGCGCATTTTTGCGGGGAGTTTTGGTTTTGCGGCAAAGCACCGGGCAGCGCTTCGGTCGCGAATTCATTGGCAAAGCCGGTCATGTAGTTCTTGTTCATCATCATTTCCAAATGAAAGGAGAAAACGGTCAAGGTAAATAGGGAAGTGCTGCACTTATTCGCTAGGCTTTCAGCCGTCTTTAGCAACAGGTCTGAATTGCTCTGTTCACTTAGCGTCGCAGAATGAGACGCTAATGTAGTGGAAAGCTCCCTTTTTTGCGATATAAATACTAAAATGTAGATCATTCATGAAATCAATAGTGGGGTAAGGTTTGATCGAAGCTAAAGACATCGACTTAAATTTGTTGGTTGTGTTTCAAGAAGTGTTTCAAGAACGACAAATTTCTAGTGTGGCGCGTAAGCTTAATTTGTCGCAGCCTGCGGTCAGTAACGCGCTCGCGCGCTTACGCAAAACCTTTAATGATGAGTTATTTGTCCGCACCTCACTAGGCATGCAGCCCACCCCTTTGGCTCAGCAGTTGGCTGACCCGATAGCTGCCGCGCTAGCTAACGTGACCAAGGCACTCAATCAACAAGAGCGTTTTGATAGTCCCAATAGCCAACGTCGTTTTACGATTGCCATGACCGACGTCGGCGAGATGTATTTCATGCCGCTCTTGATCGAGCAATGTAGGCAACTAGCACCCCATATCCAAATCGCGACCGTACGCGCCAATAGCGTGGATTTGATGGCGGAAATGGAAACAGGAAGGATAGATCTGGCCTTAGGTGCTTTTGATGAGATTTCCGGCGCACTCTATCATCGTCGCTTGTTCCAGCAAGACTATGTTTGTTTGCATCGTCAGCATCACCCAGTGCTGCGTGACGCGGGCGAGGAAGTAGGTCTGAAAGAATTCTTAGCCGCGGAGCACTTAATTGTGTCGACCAAAGAAAGTCCTTACGACAAAATTAATCAAGCATTAGAGAAGGCGGGAATCAGTGCCGGTGCGAACTTTACCGTACCGCATTTCTCAGCAGTTCCCTATATCTTGAGCCACACAGATTTGGTCGCCATCGTGCCGCAAAAATTGGCGGCGAGTGCTGCCCAGCATTTTAGACTAGCGTATAGCAAAGTGCCTCTAAAATTACCGAGCTTACAAACCAATATTTTTTGGCATCGTCGTTTTTCACAAGATGAGGGTAACCAGTGGCTGCGCCAATGCCTAGTCGATCTTTTTGCAGACATCTGAATACCACTACACAGAATTGAAAATGGTATGATCGAACCCATATCTAGTTCATTCAATATAGACTTCATTTTCTTGTACCATCACAGCTCATAAGCGCATGTCTAATCAAGACCCCCATCAGGTTCGCTCTTCACAGCCTATTAATTTGCGTACTGCTCGCAAACAGGCATCGCAGCAGCAAGCGCAATTGAGCGCTGCGGAACAGCAACGGGTCGCGCTACTAAAACAAAGGCATCAAACTTCATTGGTTGGAGCCGCTTCGCCCAAGCAGAGTCACATGACGAGTGGAAAGTTGATCGCGGGAGGTACTCTGCTATGTTCGGGCGGCATGCTTGGAGTGGCGATTATCGGCGGCTCAGGGATACTCGCAGCAATTGCAGCTGCAGGTGTGGGCTTGAGTGGCTTTTTGTATCTACATGGTGTGCGTGAAAACAAGCGGAAGCACGTGGAGCAAGCGCTACCCTTCGTTTTTCAACTTGATCACTTGCAACGAGTCGATCAATTGATCGCCAAAGTCAATGCGGAGAGTGATGAGGAAGTTCAGGTGAGTTTGCAGCAGATCAGGCAGCAACTAGATCGCGTGATGCAGATGTTGGCGAATGCTGATTCGAGATTGTCTCTCAACTTAGAACAGCGCTTTTATCTGCAGCAATTTGTCGAGCGTTATTTGCCGGATAGCTTGCAGGCATATTTGAAGGTTCCGGCACAAGCGCGTTGCGACCAAGTCATTGTAGAAAATAAAACTGCGCTGATGCTCTTGAAATCCCAGCTGATATTGCTGCAGCAAGGCTTGCAAGAACATGAATCTCACCTACAAGAAAACGCTACTGAGCAACTCGTGCAACAGCAGCGTTTTCTTGAGGCTAAGCAGGTTCAAATACCTCGCTCTTCTAACTTAGATTTGTGAACATTAGTGATTGTTCGCATTCATCGCCGCGCGTTCCATTAATTCTGCTTCATGAGCGTCGCGTATGGTCTTCGCAAGAGTAAAAGTGGTGGTGATCAAGAATAACCAACTGACCACCATATAGCTCTTTTCCCATACAGGAATATTCATACGCCATAAACCCCAAGCGGTTAATGAGAGTGCGGCGACAAAGGCTGCCCATACTGTCATCGTCCATGAGGTGGTATCGATTTGGCCATCACGGTTGTCACGAATCATTTTTGCTACGGTAAAGCTCGCGAACAAACTAAAGAACAAACCGAGTGCGACGAAGGCACGATCGAGCTCTTGTCCCGGTAACTGAATCACGCCAGCGCCAGCAGCTACGATCGCCAAAATAAATGAAACCCACACCTGAAAATGCCAGCCCTTACTATCTCGTTGCATAATGTATTGCGTTGCCATATCGAATCCTTATTGTTTGATGTTGTTAAATTTCGTTATTACTAAGCGACCTAAGTTCTTAAATTCGTTTTTTGAAACAGACTCAAAGCGCGACTGGACCAGCTAGCTCAGCTTTGTGCAGTTCGCGGGTTTGCTGTTGACGATGACGATCAAGATAGTGTTTGGCTCTCTCCAACTGATCAGCGATCACCTGATTGTTTTGTCCCATCACTTCAATTGCCTTGCTGCGGAAGTTGTCCATGGCATCCATGGCTTGAAAAGTTTGATCGAACATCTCCTTCAGCTTATCAATTCCTACCATAGGATTCTGCGCAAATTGATTGACGCGATCGACGTGTTGATTCAAGGCGCCCCCCGTTTCCGAGATCATGTTCTCTATGGTTTGATTGATGCTACTTAAGCTATCCATCACCTTGATCTGATTGCCGGTTGCCCGCGCTACCGTTTGCGCCACAACTAAGGCGCTCATGCCAGTGGTGGCGATGCGACTGCAGCCATTCATCATTTCACGTCCAGTGCGCTTCAGTACATCGAGCGCCAAATAAGCATTGGTACAAACAGCCTGTTGCGTCAACATGTCTTGCAAATTTTGTCGAGCGTAAAACAGCACCTCTTGTTCCAGCGCTTTTGCGCGAGCATGATCATTGATTTTGAGCTGTTCAACTTGCTGCTGTAATCGTGTATCCAAGGTCCGAGCGAAGTGAACTGCTGCGATCAACTTTTGCATCGCTTCCCACAACTTCACGCGTGAGGCTTCAATGTCTACAACATCACGTTGTAAGTCATCGCGTGCCGCATATAACTGCTGCATACTCTTTTGCAGTTGTGTCGATGCTGCGTGATATTTACGGAAGTAGGTTCTTAGTTTGTTTCCGTAAGGGATAATGCCTAACCATTTATTTGCTTGTAGCAAATCACCTTCTTTACCAGGGTTAAGCGCATCAAGTTGCGAACGCATTTCTTGTATGGCTTTGAATGCTGAACCTTCTTCAACGCCGATAAAGTTCGCTTGCATTAAACGCGATTGCATTAAGCCTGAGGCTACCGCGATTTCCTCGCGACCTAGGGCAAACGCACTATCGAGTTTATGTTTGAAATCTTCGCTTTGCAGATCTTCCGTCAACAAGGCATGCATAAAGCGTTCGACTTGCTCTTCGACGGCGGAACGTAAATCTGGATTCAAAGGCAACGCGCGTGCCGCTGACTCCGCATTGACCGGCGAAATCACTTCCGGTGCATTTAAGACAAATTCAGTGTTTGCAAGCGATTCAATTTGCTGATTCATGCTTTCTATTCCTATGGCTGTGGATGGATTCATTTATTCAAGCCATCGCGCTGGTCTGTGCAAATGATGTTGCCAAGACTGAAGCGGAGCAGGCTTGAGACGAACTGTGCCATTCGGAATATTAATATTCAACTTAATTGTATTTGGTTGATATTATTGATGTATTTGGTATAATATTTTTATACTTTATGCCCATGCTGTGCCTTATGCGGTGAATTGTCGGTAAAACAGTGGAATGACGGTTTCCGTTAGTTAAATGGAAGGCATAGATAAAAAAAAGCGTAGCTGTCACCAGCTACGCCACAAGGGAAACGAAACAACAATGAAGAAAACAAAGTGTCCTACTTGGTGCTCGATGAGCACCTGACTACATTAGGCTGCTTGTAACTGGTCTGGGGTATTCACCGTACGCAGTGGTTCAGCATCGATCAAGATGCGACGAGGTTTATGTGCCTCTGGAATTTCGCGTTGCAATTCGATATTGAGCAGACCGTTGTCGAGATGAGCGCCCACGACTTTGACATGGTCTGCTAGACGGAAGTTGTGTTCAAAATCGCGCGACGCGATGCCACGGTGCAGGAAGGTGCCTTGCGTTTCGGGTTTCGCTTTGCGACCAACAACTTTTAATACATCACGCTCAGTTTCAATTTCGATCTCACTGCGATCAAAACCTGCGATCGCCATACTGATACGGTATTGATCTTCGTTCACTAATTCAATGTTGTACGGTGGGTAGCTCGGCGTGGATTCTGCACGTTGTGCTTCGTTGAACAAATGTGCCAAACGATCAAAGCCGATTGCGGAACGATAGAGTGGAGAAAAGTCGAAATTACGCATGATGATTATCCTTTTTAATTGAAGCGATAAAATAAATATGAGTGGTGAAATTGATTTGCAATTTGAATCTTTTTCACCTCTGACAGACCTCACTTGAGCATCTGCTGATTCGGATATGTGGCGGGTAAAAAGACTTTTCAAGAGAAAAAAATTTATAAAAATTCGGGTCTTGAAAGGCTTAAAACTAACCCCATTTGAGACGATTTTCATTTGTTGTGTCGGTGGCTTTTAGCATGTTCATTTGAAAAACAAGGTAAAAACCGAGCGAAAAAATATTTCAAAATGCTGTCAACACAAAAAACTTGGGCACCGTTATGGCAGTACGCAGTAACAAGGCTGCGATGTAAAACGAAGTAAGGCAATATCGAATAACAGAAGCACCCTTTAGTTCTGATACAGAACACTACTTAATGGAAGAAGGATTGATCATGAAAAAGCTCACACTCTCTATCGTTGCTGCGACATTTACTTTGGGTGCAGCTTTTGCAAATGCTGCGCAAACGCAGACAGCAGCGCCTGCATCTGCAGCGAAAGCCAGCGCACCAGTAGCTGCGCCCGCTGCAGCGGCGGCATCAAGTGCCCATGCATCTGCGCCTAAAGCACATGCCGCCAGTGCTGCTGCAAGTGCAGTCGCTAGCGCACCTGCTGTTAAGGCTGAAGCGAAACCAGCGGCTAAACCAGAAGTGAAAACTGAAGTAAAAGCGGCCGCTGCTAGTGCTGCAGCAAGCACAGAAAAGGCAGCAGAAAAAGCTTCTGATAAAGCAGCAGAGAAACATGGTAAAGCGACTCATAAAGCGCACAAAGCAGCATCTGCTGCGGCATCAGCAGCTTCTGCCGCCTCCATGAAATAATCGTGCAAGCATTGCAGTAAGTTGAGAAAGACGGCGCCTTGTGCGCCGTTTTCTTTTGCATTTGAGGCAGGCTTTTTTGCAGTTCGTCACACACTATCGGCAATTTATCGCCTTTTGCAGACAGCGTTCGAAAAAACGGGCAAACTTCCTTCCATGGTTCAATCAGTTAAACCTCAAGCAACACTCATTGTTCAGTATTCACTCAGTACTCACTCAGTTCTCATTTAAGGAGCTTCAAATGCGTCAATCTCGTCTTTTCGGTATGGCAGCAGCTGTTGGTACAGCACTCACATTGGTTTCAGGTTTGGCTTTGGCTGGAGAGCAAAGTCGTAATGCAACTCCATTTACAGCGATTCGTACTCAAGGTGCGTTGATCGTTGAAGTTGAAGTGGGACCAGCCTATTCAATTCGCGTGAAAGGCGACGATAAATACATTTCGCAAGTAGTTACTGATATTACTGGCGACGAGTTATTGATCAGCTACAAAGAAAAGAAAAACATCCGCATTTCCGATGATCTAAAAGTGATTGTGACAACGCCGAGTCTGACGAAATTTAAAATGGAAGGTGCGGGCATGACCACAGTTAAGAAGATTAGTGGTGACCGTTTTGATTTGAACTATGAAGGCGTTGGCATGCTGGTGATGACCGGTAAAGTGACTAACTTTAAAGTACGTGCGCAGGGCGTTGGTCATGTTGAAGCGAAAGAGTTGATTGCTGAGAACGTCGAGGCGAATGTCGAGGGTATCGGCTCAGTGAATGTGTATGCGTCGGAAAAATTGAAAGCCAATGTACAAGGCATCGGTTCTCTGAACTACTATGGACATCCAAAATCCATCAGTAAAACGGTGGACGGTATTGGTGGCGTTAGCGCAGGCAAATAAGTTACTTTGCTTGGGTTAAAGCAAGAAAAAACGGCTAGCATGATGTGCTAGCCGTTTTCTTTTGCGAATGAATTGTGCGCTTAACTTACCGTCAATTCAAAACACTATCCGCTGCAACATAGGCATACCCTAAATCGCGTGCGACTGCTTCATACGTCACTTTACCTTCACATACATTCAAGCCATTGCGCAAATGAACATCATCACGTAATGCTTGTTTCCAACCCTTGCTAGCCAAAGCAATTGCGTGACCGACTGTAGCATTGTTGAGAGCGAATGTCGAAGTGCGTGCAACCGCACCTGGCATGTTGGCCACGCAGTAGTGAATCACACCATCAACCACGTAAGTTGGTTCTGCATGAGTCGTGGCGTGTGAAGTCTCAAAACAACCGCCTTGATCAATGGCGACGTCGACGACAACTGCACCTTTCTTCATGCGAGAAATCAAATCGCGGCTGACCAGTTTCGGCGCAGCAGCACCCGGAACTAAGACGCCACCGATCACCAAATCTGCAGACAATACCGCCTCTTCTATCGATTGTGCATTGGAATACACAGTAGAAATACGATTACCGTACACTAAATCCAATTGACGCAAACGATCTATACTCTTATCGAGTACCGTGACGCGGCCACCAGTTCCTACCGCCATTTGCATGGCATTGGTGCCGACCACGCCTGCACCAATGATGACGATATGCCCAGGCGCTACTCCTGGCACACCACCGAGTAACAATCCCATACCGCCTTTGGATTTTTCTAAGTGCGCAGCACCCGCTTGGATAGACATACGACCTGCTACTTCACTCATCGGCGCCAACAATGGTAAGCCACCATTCGCACCGGTGATGGTTTCGTAAGCGATGCAGATTGCACCAGACTTCACCAACGCAGCGGTTTGTTCTGGATCAGGAGCCAAGTGCAAATAAGTGTACAAGATCTGACCTGGGCGCAGCATCGCGCACTCAACGGGTTGCGGCTCTTTGACTTTGACGATCATTTCCGCGCGTTCAAAAATTTCTTTGGCCGTTTCGACCAGTTCTGCACCAACGGCGAGATATTGCGCATCGCTGAGTCCAATCTCAGCACCAGCATTTTTTTGTACCAATACTTGGTGCCCGCGCGACGTTAATTCACGTACTGAAGAGGGGGTCATACCCACGCGATATTCGTGGTTCTTGATTTCTTTAGGAACGCCTACGATCATGATGTCTCTCTTGTTTTTGATTTGTTGAGTTTGATGGGAACGGACGGCAGTGGCCGGGTAAGATCAGTGCCATCTTGATTGCAACAACTAAAGGGTATTAGTCGAGGAAATTATGGCACCATGCCATTTCAAGATGTTCGCTGTTTCACACAAAGCTGGATTTAAATGAATTTTGGAAATTGTGCGTTCGCACATTGTAAGAAAAGCTGTACAGTTTTCGTCTTGCTGTAAGAAATTTCAGACAGAACGTCGAAAACCTTAACCATGAGAGTCAAATAGGAGCCCATCAAATGAGCAATACTGTCACGCTTCACCGTGTCTTTACGGCACCTGCCGAACGCTTGTATCGTGCATTTCTCAACGCTGAGGCGATGGCAAAATGGATTCCACCTTATGGCTACACATGCACAGTGCATCATTTTGAGCCATTGGTCGGCGGTAGTTTCAAGATGACCTTCACCAATTTTGCCAAGCAACAAAGCCAGTCGTTTGGCGGCGAGTACATTGAGCTAGTACCGAACGAATTGATTCGTTATACCGATCAATTTGATGATCCGAATTTACCAGGTGTCCTCGACGTGATCGTTACACTTCGCCCTGTCTTGTGCGGTACTGAGTTGCGCGTTGTTCAGTCGGGGATTCCTGAGGCGATACCGCTAGAACTTTGTTATCTCGGTTGGCAAGAGTCTTTGGCGCAATTGGCCTTGCTGGTGGAGCCTGAAGTAGGATAGGTGTCGTTTTTTCTGATTGAGGCTAGGCCCTTGCGGCGCCTAGCGACTCTTTCAACCATGTTCAGGGCAGGACTACACGATAAACGGCATGACCCGCACTAACTGCCAATGTATTTTTTCCGATATAGACAACGTCGTTCGGTGTTCCGAGATACCCTGGAAGTGGCCCTAAGCGTATTCTATTACTGCCATTCATCGCACTTGTCGAACCAACCAAAGTGCTGACAGTGCCTCTGCTCGAAATCATACGGATACTGTCGTTATTACTATCGGCTACATATAGATTGCCTTGCTCGTCGAAAGTTAATCCTCGTGGGCAGTTGAATTTAGCCGATGCCGCGGCGCCATTTAGCTCTCCTGAAGACTGCGCGACGCCAGCGAAAGTCGTGACGTCTCCACTAGGACTAATCTTGCGAATGTTATGGGCGTAGCAGTCAGCAACGTAGACATTGTCGTTGCCATCAATCGTCATCCCAACTGGACGCATGAAACGAGCATTGCTGCCTCGACCATCGGTGGTTCCCGCAGTATTCGGGGAGCCGGCGAATGTGCTCACTGTTCCATCTGGGCCAATTTTTCGTATCGTACGGTGGTAATAGTCTGCGACATACAGATTGCCTTTGCTATCACTGCTTACACCACGTGGTGAGAAGAAGCGCGCATCTCTTGCAGCTCCATCCACGTTAGGGTTTGAATGAAGACCATTGTGATAAGTATCCGTTGACAATGCTCCAGCAAAGGTTGTTACTTGCCCTTCACTAGTCACTTTTCGGATGAGATTGTTGTAAGTGTCAGATACGTAAATATCGCCGTTTTTAACCAAATGAAGCGCACGGGGTGAATTAAATCGCGCAATATTTTTTAACCCGTCTGTGAATCCAAATTCGGTGGGAAAACCAGCGAGCGTTTCAACACGACCATTTGAATCGATCTTTCTAATGAGATTATTATTCGCATCGGTGACGATAATCTTTCCATTGCCATCACTTGCCAATCCAAATGGTGAATAGAAACTGGCGTACTTGCCTACCCCATCATTGGCACCGTAACTCTGCTTGCCGACCACGTTAGTAACGAGGTTGCCGCGAACCCGTCGAATCATTTTGTTGCCGAGATCGCTGACGTAGATATCGCCATTGCTGGTTTGCGTGATTCCAACAGGAGAGTTAAATGCAGCACTAGAGAGAGTTCCGTCATTGAAGTTTCCGACTTCACGGAAAGCGCCTGCCCACGATGAATTGATAAGAAATAATCTGTTGGTGTAGGAGTCAACAATCATTAATCGTCCAGCGTTGTTAAAACTGAGGACTGGGTTGTCGCTGAGGTATCCAACTTCAGTGCCAGCTGGGACTCCATTTAGCAGGTCGAAATTTTTTGTGGAAGTGTAGCTAGTACCCGAACCGCGCAATGTATACACATTAGAAGATTCGGTGTCGCTCACGACGATGTTCCCATCGGGCGCAATCGCGATGCCCGCAGGAGCTGCTGGAATATCACCTGTAATACTAATTGTTTGGACCAAACCAGCCGTATTGACGCGCCGTACCTTACCGGAAATTCCAAGTGCTGGATCTCCCATGTCAGCAATCCATATTTCACCGTTGCCATCAATCGCAATACCGATGGGTTGGGTGAATCGCGCATTGGTGCCATAGCCGTCGACAAACCCACTTTCACCCGCTTTCCCAGCCACCGTAGACACGACACCATTGGGGGTAATTTTGCGAATTGTTTTGCTGATATTTTCGGTAACGTAGATATTTCCAGTACGATCAATCGCGATGCCACGGAGTCCATTGAACTTCGCAAATCGCGCGTTGCCATCGACGCTACCAAAAGATTCTGCGATGCCCGCGATAGTGGTGACACTGCCGTCCGCAGACAGTTTCCGAACGAGGGTTCCTCCGTCAACAAAGAAAACATTATCTTGAGCATCATGCGCAATGCCGGCGGGTCCGAGTAATCGAGCGGATTCTGCTGAGCCATCAATTGCCCCCTCTAGCTCAAGGCCAGCCAGCAGCGAAATACCTGCCCCTCGTTGAATCAAAATTTGCGTACTTGAACTCGCACCACCTAAACGTGCGGTAATAGTGACGCTGAGGTCTTCCGCGATACTAGCGGCCGGCGTAAAGTACACTTGGTCGCCATTTATTTGATCCAAGGTTCCGAGAGTTTCATTCGATAGTGACCAAGTGATGACACCTGTCCCTTTGCGACTAGTCTTGATTTCGATTGCTGTCGCACCTGCTTTCACCTGTGTGCTTTGAGGCAGTAGCGTGACACTCGCTGTTAAGTCGAATTCAATGTCTCTTACTTTGACTTGCGACAATGCCTTCGATGTGTCGCCAGCTTCGATTAAAGAAGCGATCGCACTACCGCGAGTAATCGACTCTTCCGGTGTTTTGAAATTGAGTCCTTGCTGTACCGAGAAGAGCAAGCCGACGTCGACTTTGTTGTCAAGGAGTTGTGGAACCCAACCCCAGGTGGCGTCTCCCTTAAATGTATGGGCGGAGTTCAACATAGTCAGTACCAAGAAAGATTTGGTCTTTCCGGACTCCAATTCCTTAACCCAATAGCCTACCTCGTCATCACCTGGCGCACTTGGGCCGCTACGTCCGAGCACGTTCTTATAGATAATTTTGACGAAATCAGCATTTGACATATTCTTTGAATAGCCAGTCTGCTCCGAGTACAAGACAGCCGCATTGTAGAATTGGTCGGCGAGCTGATCATTACTCATACCATTACGAATTTGCTCAATCCAGTAAGCCATTCCATCGGCATCGGGAATGCGATTAAAGAAGGCGACGTAGAGTTCGGCCAGTTGTCGTAGTCTTTCGTTTGAAATCGTGATGGACTTTCCGGCGACACTGAGGTTCAGCGTATAGTCAGAGAAAATGATGGTACTGTCAGCACTCACCAAAATTTCCGCAGCGCCCGACACGTTGTCGATCAAGGCAAAACGATCGCCACGTCGTTCGATACTATAATTTTCTCTGGGAAAATTCAGGGTAATTTGCCCAGACGCAGGAGCACCTGCAAGCACCATGCTAGGGTTGGAAGTAGTTTCACGATGAGAATCACTACATGCAGAGACAATTAGCGCACAAGATAAGATGAGAATGAGTTTGCTGCGAAGTGGAGAAAAAAATTGCATCGGCTGAATGACGTTGATAAAAAAATATCATTGTAATCGAAAGCGATTTTTTTGCGACCTTTTTGCACAAGCGACGTCTATACCAGTACATCATATCGATGAATCGACAATTCAATAGGAGAATCCAATGAAACGCTTTCATGTACACGTATCAGTAGACGACTTAGATACCAATATTGCCTTCTACAGCAAATTGTTTGGACAGGCACCGAGTAAGCAACAAGCGGATTATGCGAAATGGATGTTGGACGATCCGCGCATCAACTTTGCGATTTCGAAGCGAGGCCACACCGTCGGCTTGAATCATTTCGGCATGCAGGTTGATACAGCAGAAGAGTTGGCGGAATTAAAGGCCCTGGCAGATGCCGCATCGCAAGGACAAAGTATTGATCAATCAAACGCCACTTGCTGTTATGCGAAGAGCGAAAAGCATTGGACGCTCGACCCACAAGGCCTCGCATGGGAACATTATTTTACGATGGCCGACGCTGTCGAATTTGGTGACGACCATGCGCCCGACTCTACAGCGTGCTGCATTCCCGTGATGAGCAATGCGGAAGAAAAAGCAGCCGGCAATTGCTGTGTGCCTAAGCAGGCTACGGCGACCAAATCTTCTTGCTGCTAAGGAGTCCCCTTGCTTGCTGCAGCTACATCACCTGAGCTCGGAACCGCCTACCTAGCCTTGCGCCAGCAGTTGCGCAGTTTCTTGCGACGCCATGTATCTGATGCGAGTGTGGCAGACGATCTGCTACAAGATATTTTTGTCAAAGCGCTGCAGTCGCATCGCTCCGGAAAGACGATTGCGAATGTCACTGCATGGCTTTACACTGCGGCGCGCACGACCGTGATTGATCACTATCGTGCGCAAGCAGAACCCCATGTCGAACTCGACGAATCGCATTGGATATCAGAAGAAAATGAACTAGAACTGCATAGCAAACTCGCACTCTGCCTGCGACCATTTGCCGAGCAACTCGCGCCGATCTATCGCGACAGCTTATTGGCAAGCGAGCTCGATGGCATAGGAATGCGTGAACTTGCAGAGCGTGAAGGTGTCAGCCTATCGGCAATCAAGAGTCGCGTCAGCCGCGCACGCAGCATGTTGAAAGATAAGGTATTGAAATGCTGCCATGTGGAGATGCAGGATGGTGTGGTCAGTGATTATTTTCCGAATACAAAGTGTGTTAAAGCTTGTTGATTTAGATTACAGTGTAGATTATCAATCATCATTCGGAGCATGTTTTGAAACGCCCTATGTTTTTGTCCTTACTGATTCTAGTATCGCTTCCGGTCTGCGCCAGTAATCAAGAGTTGTGTACAAACTTAAGTCAATTTGCGAACTCAAGCATTGAAGGAAAACCGAGCTTTGTCGAATTGACGACGTTCTGGGGCGTGAGAAAAACGGGCAACACGATCTCGATAGGGGAGAAAAGTTGTTCTCACGATCAAAGTGAGGGAGCGAAAGCTTTTTGCACCTATCTGTCGCGCCATTCGTCGACCGAGTTTCCAGAGATGAATTTCAGACGCATTTTGGCCTGTTTGCAGGGGAAAGACCCGTTTGAACCAAATGTGCAAGTGAATTTACAAGACATTAGTATCAATATTTATGAAAGCAGCTTTCTTGAAAAGGATTTGAGCGTGCGTCTTGATCATAAGCGTAAGAGTGATGGGGCGACGATGCTGATTGAAGTGAAGCGATGGCCTCCTGAGAAGGAGTGAAAGTGGTGCCTAGTGCATTGCGAATTTCTCTTAGGTAAGCGGATCTCAGACGCCTCCTATTTTGTGACGGCAACTCGCGCAGATTAAAGTTCATTTAAGTGAAATTGACTTATTTTCTGCGAGGGTTCTTGTTACGTAATATTGCATCTACCCATCATTGCTTTACCGCAGACCAATAAGCAAGAAATTCGCGTCCAGTTGAGTTGGTAAGGCCTTCCATATGACCTCCTTTGAGCACGGCAGAATGATTGTAGGGGCCAGACTGGTCTGCGGTAACAAATGCGATGCGTACCGCTCCCCACGTTGTATTGATTCTTCCTTGGGTGATCGGTGCGCCGTAGAACGTGCCTTCAAAGGTGTTGTTGGGGTTAATCTTTGTTACGACAAATTCTTGAAAGTAGGGCGCGGCATCTGGGGTCGGACGTAGATCTACTTTCCATGTGCCTAGCACCTCTGAGGCACTTACAGTCGCTTGCGTTGGAACCTGAGCAATGGCTAGTGAGGAGATCAAGGCGAATACGGCCGCAATCCACAATGATTTCTGTGAGCGTTCGGCACGAGACTGACGAAATTTTGGCGAGAAGAGTTTACAGAACGCTTTCAGTTGGTGGATAACACTTTGCATAGAAATCTCCTTAGTTCGATGTAGAGTCGGTTGTAGTTGATAACTTCACACTTTCTATTCAACCCATTGATTCTAAATCGATATAGACTGGCATTAACGGTTCAACGAAATTTGAACCGATTTGAAATGGATTCATGATTGGTGAGTCGAGTTCGAATAGAGCGAGTTGCACAGGCTCCAAAGGGTTAGATCGGTTTTTCGAGGTCGAATTCCTGTGGCGATTGCACGGCATTTGTAAGGCGACATCCTTGGCGAAGTAGACCCAGGGCAACTGGTCCAACATAAAACGTATTCACGCGGGTGAAGAGTTTTGCGATCGCATTGGAAAAGGTCGAGTGTAGTGATCTCGATGTTGGTGTGCTAGATACAGTTGCAACTCTCCCTGAGATGAGGACTTCATGAGAAAACATTCCACCATGAGTAAATGTAATGCTATCGGGATTCAATAGTTGATCAACCGAGTATAGAACACTGCCATCTGTTTGCACGACGCTCCGTACATTGATGGCCAAATTCTTCAGCATAACTAAGTATGTTGGACACATTAATGACGATTCTTTCGCAGTAGCTCGAAGCGTTGGTAATGAGGTTCCGGTGGTGAAATTGGTTCGTTCCTGTTGATCGAAAAGGCCCGTAAGTACATAGCAAATACTATGTTTTTTCTCAACTAGCTCGAACAAAGACAACAGATCGTCAGCTGTTGCGAAGAAATGGCGTTGTGGCATCTACAGACCTAACTTAAAAGATTAAATGGTGCACTCTAAACCATTGATCGTCGAACCCTTGAATTACACATCAAAGATCTTTTTGCCAAGTTTCTTAAACTACTTCATTGAAGTCGATGTGGTCGTAGTCGTTGGATGTTTGGATATTGCAAAGTGTTCTTCAGACAATTGCTTGCAGATACTCCATAGCGCAGGACATCCGCGCTCAATCGTAGGACCGTACCGCTGTAACACCTGTTCGAGTGTGACATTGCTTTCGGTCCAAGTCCCACCGCCGGTGCTAACATTGGCGAGCAATGGTTGTATTCGATCTAATGCTTTTGCGAATAGTGCATCTTCAGACTGTGCCTCTTCAAATTCGTGCCATAGCGCCAAGAGCTCTGCAGCCTGCTCTTTGGGGAGTAGACCAAAGAGCCGATTGGCCGCCTGAGTTTCAAGGTAATGTTGTTCGTCTGGTGATGAACCTCCATGAATAGGCGTATCTCCGACGTCGACTTCGACTACGTCGTGGATGAGGAGCATCTTAATAACGCGTTCAATGTTGACGCTGCTGCTTGCATAATCCTGCAAGAGCAATGCGAACATGGCTACGTGCCAAGAGTGTTCCGCGCTGTTTTCCTTACGGCTTTGGTCAAGTATCGGAGATTGCCGAATGACTGATTTTAGGCGATCAATTTCACTCAAAAAAGTGAGTCTTTGAATGAGTGGATTGGTTTGCATAAGTGGCTTGAAGAAGTAAATTTAATTTTGAGTGGTACAGGGCGAAAACGCCAACTAGTTCTTCAATATGAAATGTATCAAGCTTACCCAGTGTCTTCGCCTAACTGACGTGCGCTACCAATGGAGCAGCCCCGGAGCGCACCTTATCTATTGAAAGAGCGCTCGAGGCAATTCTAAACTTTAATCATCGCCCAAACTAGCCAACAACTCCGCCTGATGTTCCGCCACCAAAGCATTAGTCAATTCCACTAAATCACCATCCATGATGAAATCGAGTTTGTACAGAGTGAGGTTGATGCGGTGATCGGTCATGCGGCCTTGTGGATAGTTGTACGTGCGGATGCGTTCGCTGCGGTCGCCTGAGCCGATCAGGCTCTTACGCGTGGCCGCTTCTTCTGCTTGCTTCTTGCGCAACTGGCCGTCCATGATACGGGTCGCCAATACGCGCATCGCTTGTGCTTTGTTTTGGTGTTGGCTACGGCCGTCTTGGCATTCGACCACAATGCCTGTCGGAATATGCGTCAAACGTACTGCAGAATCTGTTTTATTAATGTGCTGACCACCGGCACCAGAAGCGCGGAAAGTATCAATACGGAGATCGGCGTTGTTAATGACCACGTCGACTAATTCATCGGCTTCTGGCATGACGGCGACGGTGCATGCTGAAGTGTGAATACGACCTTGGGTTTCTGTCGCTGGCACGCGCTGTACACGATGGCCGCCCGATTCAAATTTGAGCTTGGAGTAAGCTCCAAAACCTGCGATACGGATGATGACTTCTTTGTAGCCGCCGAGTTCAGATGCAGACTCCGACATCACTTCGATTTGCCAGCGATTGCGTTCTGCGAAGCGGGTGTACATGCGTAGTAAGTCGCCTGCAAACAGGGCTGCTTCGTCACCGCCAGTACCTGCACGAATCTCGAGCAAGATATTGCGCTCATCGTTAGGGTCTTTCGGCAACAGCATGGTTTGCAAATCGCGCTGCAAGCCTTCGATACGTTCTTTAGCCGCGCTGATCTCTTCTTGCGCAAACTCTTTCATCTCAGGATCGTTGAGCATCTCTTGCGCTTCGATGATGTCGTTTTGCGCCTGTTGATAGTTGTTATACAGCGCAACCAATGGTTCAAGCTCGGCATGTTCGCGATTGAGCTTGCGATAGTTGTCCATATCATTGGTGACGCCTTCTTGCACCAAGAGTTGACCAACTTCGACCAAGCGTTCGGAAAGTTGATCTAATTTTTGTAGCATCGATGGTTTCATGATGTGCTCTTTATCTTCTATAGCTTGATGATTGTATTGGGGTTCGAATCGTTGGCTGGTATCACGATTCGGTGGCGTCTTATTCGCACTACCACCGGCGTCAGATTCGAAAAAATCTTAAGTATGGAACTGGGAAAATGAGGTCAAACACAAGTCGGCCAGTCCATGTTGAGATGGAACTAGCCTAGCTAACGTTTGGTGCGGAAGAGTTGCGGCAGTAAGCGAACCAGATGGGCGCGCTCTTCACCTTGTGCTTGATGCAAAGCCTGTTGCGGGCCATGCAAGAACTTGGCGGTGATGCCTTTAGAAAGTGCTTCGAGCACAGCTTCCACATCTTCACCGCGGGCTAGCATTTTGCGCGCGCGTTCGAGTTCGTGTTGGCGGACTAATTCGCTGGTCTCGTGTAAGTCTTGAATCACAGGGACCACGTGACGACCATCGACCCAATGCATAAACGATTGCACGCGCGTTTCGATAATTGCTTCCGCTTGCGCGACAGCAGCATGGCGGTTTTCTAAACCGCTTTGTACGACGCTTGCTAAGTCATCCACGGTGTACAAAAACACGTCGTCGAGTTGTGCCACTTCCGATTCAATATCACGTGGTACGGCAAGGTCGACCATGAAAATCGGGCGATGCTTACGTGCTTTGATGGCGCGTTCAACTAAGCCCAAACCCAAAATTGGCAAGGTGGACGCGGTACAAGAGATAACGATATCAAACTCGTGCAAGCGGTTCGGTACATCGGCTAAGCGTATCGCTTTACCGTTAAATCGGTTCGCCAAATTCTCACCGCGCTCTAAGGTGCGGTTGGCGATGGTGATGTTCTTTGGATTCTGTGCGGCGAAGTGCGTCGCGCATAATTCGATCATTTCACCCGCGCCGATAAACAGAATGTTTTGATCGGCGATCTTATCGAAGATGCGTTGAGATAAGCGCACGGCTGCAGCTGCCATGGAAACGCTATGTGCGCCGATTTCTGTCGTGCTTCTGACTTCTTTTGCCACCGCAAAAGTGCGTTGAAACAGTTGGTGCAGATAAGTGCCAAGACCACCAGCTTCTTCGGCTTGACGCACGGCATCTTTCATTTGTCCCAAAATCTGCGGTTCACCGAGCACCATAGAATCCAAGCCAGAGGCTACGCGGAAAGCGTGGCGCACGGCATTGTCTTGTGGCAGTGTGTAAAGATGATGGCGTAAATCTTGGTAGGGCAGCTTGTGAAAATCGGCTAAGAATTGTGCTGTGGTGTCGATAGGATTAGCGACATCGGCTACCGCATACAACTCAGTGCGATTACAGGTCGACAACACCGCCGTTTCTGAAGCTTGCTGGGAACCATTACGCGCAAACCATGCACGTGCGCCCACCACCGCCTGAGAAATTTGCTCAGGCGAGAAGGCTACCTTCTCGCGTAAAGCGAGAGGTGCAGTCGTGTGGTTAAGGCCGACGGCGAGTAATTGCATAATGATTTTCGAGTGAAGGCCTGCATTATAGCGCGACTCAAGCCGGCTTTCATCGACACGGGCCGAATCTTGAGTAAAATCAATTGTTATTTAGATACCATTTGCTGGAATTTCGATGGTAAAGCAGGTGCCTTCGCCAGGGATGCTGGTAAAGCGAATTTGCGCAAAGTGGCGGTCGATGACGGTTTTCACAAATACCATCCCGAGGCCAACGCCATCATTTTTGATTTGATCGGGACCGCGTCCAAAGCTAAAACGTTGGAAGCGTTGGAATAAACGGCTTTGATCAGCACGGGCAATGCCGTAGCCTTGGTCTTGAATCGTACACACCACATAGTCGTTCAGATTTCGTGTGGTGAAGCCTAAGCTGCAGGTCACGGTGGTATCGGTCGGACTGTATTTGATCGCGTTGGATAAGAGATTGGTCAGAACGCGGGTCATCAAGCTGCGGTCTACGCGTACCGGATATTCACCCTCAGGAATGTCATTGTGTAAGGTGATCCGTTTATTTTTCGCCAAGGTCCACATTTCTTCTGTGGCGTCGATCAAGAGATCTTGTAAGTCGACCTCTTGGAAGCGATATTCGGTCGCCTCCGCATGGGCGAGATGTACAAAACTATCCGCGAGACTTAAGGTGGTATTGGATGCTTTTTCTATGCGTTTCAAAAACTCTTGATGTTCAATTGCCGTATCGGGATTTTTTTGCATCTCGATCAAAGCCAAAATCGATGCTTGCGGGGCTCGCATATCGTGAGAAATGAAATGCAGCATCTCATCACGACGACGCTCTGCTTGGCGAATTTCGGAGATGTCGATCAAGCTGATGATCCAACCGATCAAGACTTTTTTGCTGGTGTAGCAGGGGGCACTCTTGATAATCAGATCGCGGCCTTTCGGGTCTTCGACTTCAACACCTTTGCTCAGCAATTCAGTTTGATCGAGGTCGAGAATATGCCACCAACTAAACTGTTGTGGTTGCACTAAATACTCGGTATGAGGCTGGCTCATATTTGAGAATAGATAGGGGACCAAGGTATCGATTACATGCGGCATGCCTATGCTTTTAAAGTATTCCACTGCAGCAGGATTGGTCAAAACCACATTGCCATCAATCGTGGTCACCATCGTTGCATCGGGCAGGCTGTGCAGGCTATCGGTCACAAATTGACGCAAGTCTCGTACGCGCCGTACGGCCGCTCGCATCGCTTGAATATGACGTTCTAGCCGATCTTGAATTTGTGTTTGCGCTGGGCTGGGGATGCCGTCTTTGGAAGCAATTTCGACGTTTGGTTCCGGTAATAGATTGGGTTCTTGATCTAGCAAGACAAATTCTTGACCAAGGAAAACGATGGCGGCCTCAAGGCGACGCCAGCCCCAAAGCGGATAAGCGATGATCAAAACCACGATAGAGGCACCGGGCGCAATCCAGTATCCGAAATGCAGAAGTAAGGCGCAACTGAGCACGCAAAACAAAGTCAAACCTAAGACTGTGATAAGCGCAATGCGTGGCGACGCAAACAGGAAACTCGACAGTGCCAGTAGCAAAATCAAAGCGGTAAAGGCCAGCGTTTGCGCATTGTTGGCGGGCATAATGCTACGTTGGTCGAGTAAGCTCGCTAAGATATTGGCATTGATTTCAACACCGGATAAAACTCCTTCTGTTGAGGTGACCGGTGTTGGAAAAGCATCGGCCATACCTTGAGCTGTGGCACCGATCAACACATACTTATCCCGAAATACTTCGTTCGATACTTCGCCGCGCAGCACAGATACGTAGGGAATCGACGTAAAGTGACCGCTACCTCCATAATAGGGAATATGCATGCGCCAATTGCGATGCCAGATGCCAGCGCTGTAACTAAACTCTTGGTCATGGATGACGGTGCCAGCTAAATCGACCGAATTAATATCGCGATTCAAGCCTCGGCCAATGTCATATAAACTGAGCGTGAAGTGTGGCCACCATTGACCTTGCGTCCCTTCTTTGAGATAAACGCTGCGTGCGACTCCGTCGTCATCGAGTTCAATATGATTGTGTCCCACACCTCTCACCGCATTGGCAAACAGGGGTATTGGTAAGCCTGCTTGCAAGCCACTACCCGCATCGACATTGGCAAGGGGGATGACGACATTGCCGGCATTTTGCATTGCCGCAGCTAACAGCGCGTCGCCCGTAACGAGGTTGCTGGAGTTACTGTGTTCAGCTTCCGCGAAGATAACGTCGAAGCCTATGGCTTTTGGTTTGGCTACGCTGAGTTTCTGCAAAAGTTGGGCGTGGATATCGCGTCGCCATGGCCATTTACCTAGTTCTGCAATACTGAAATCGTCGATGGCAACAATGACGATGTCATTGCGAGCGGCTCTGGATTGGGTTTGCAAAAGTTTGTCATACAGACTTTGATCGAATCGTTTTAAACTCTGACTGAAAATGAGTATCGCTGCAAGAATCAATAGACCAATAGCCAATATCAACCATTCTCGCAAGGCGAGATGACGCCGCATAAACGCAGACTTTACCGAGCTGGCGAAACGAGTGATGGCCACGCTGATCCTTTAATTTTTCATTGAACGTTTGGACGAACAACACCACTTGTTGATTGCAAGCTTTCACCAGTGCCAGTTGTCCAGCGTAGACCAACTTCAAATTTCTGAGGCATGGAAAATGCACCTATGAAACGGTCTGCATCGGTGGCGCGAACGCGAATGTAATAGATGCCTGATTCGGGGCGTGGCATTTGCACTTGTGCATCGCTTACCTCTTTACTGAGTAGCGGTTTTTTGAATTCAGGTTCGTTGGCAATCTGTACTAGAAAGCGCTGTCCAGGTTCCGATGGCCAACTGAAATGAAGCTGGTTAGCGCCATTATCGACAAATGCATTGACGCTTTGACCTGGTAATACGCTAAAACTTTGTGGATTGGAGAAGGGACCATGATCAGGGCCGGATGTTCGCTCTGCAACCGCCGCCACGCGCCAAAAATACTGCCCCACACTAATTTTGTCGGTACTAAATTCCGCAAGAGTAATTTGGTTTTGATCTAAGACGATTTGATTGAACTGTGCATCGCTTGCTACTTGTAAGTGGTAGCTCTTAGCCTCGATACTTTGTGCCCATTTAAATTCGATGGTTTGTGAACGCACCTTATGTTTCGGTTGCAGTGGGAAAGGCGGCTCTGGCTTAGCTTTGAGTTTAAAAGGCGTCACGTTAGGGAGGCCTTCTAGGTGATTGCTGTCGATGGCAGTCATGCGAATAAAATAGTCACCATCCTCGAGATCGCTAAATTGAAACTTGAGGTCTTTCGTGATGCTCTCTGCGACCACATTTTGTGCTTGCACATCTTTGCTAATTTGAGCACGATATTCGCTGGCCCCTTCGACCGGATTTAAGTTGAAGTTGAGACGAGGTCGTTCTTGCAATTGGAAACCAGTGACGAGTGTAGGTGCTGGCAGCAGCGGTACAGGCTTGCCTACACCTTCACGTGTGACGATATTGCCTTGGCCTGCGGGAAGAATGACGGTATTCGATTTTTCGGCTTGGCCTGCCGCTACACCACCTTCAAGCACTTCGTTCGCGATGCCATTGTCATTGACACCGACCCGGAAGTGGGTGCCGCGCACACCAGCAATCGCCAACTTGGAACGTACCTCAAAGCGACCTCTATTGGCATCGAGCTTAGTGACTTGTGATTCGACGCGACCATCTAATAATTTGATTTCAGTACGCGGGCTCTTGGTAAATTTGGTGATGCGTAAGCGATTCAAAATCGCTTGGCTGTTGGACGGGATGGAGACTCTCGAGTCGTCGACCAATGCGAGCGTGACAAAGCCATTTTTGCCAGTATTAATTTGGGTACCTTCGTTGATGCTGCTATTGAGGGCGATGGCGACTTCTTGACCATTTTTAAGTGTCGCTGAGACTATCCCTGCTAAGGCAACCACGCGCGCTGGTGCTGCTTCTTCCGCTAACAGTTCGGCAGGAATAATCACGGCCGAACCAATGGGGATAGCGCGTTCATTACCAATCCGATTGCGTTTGCCGATTGCTTCCCAATGTGAAGTGGTGTCAGTGAACTGTTTGGAGATGGACATCAAAGTATCGCGCTCGGATGCGTAGTAGACGAGATCAGCGGCAATAAGCTCAGTACTACCAGGTTTGCCCCGCACTTTTTCCGCCTGACTCGGTGCGCTTTGCAGCGTTAAGAGAATAACGCCTATCACGCCCGCCAATGAGACAAAGCGATGAATAAATTTCCCAAGCGAAGGCGAGGCAAGATGGGAAGTTGCCTGAATGTGCGAAATGACTTGCATGAATTCTCCGATCTGGTCAGGTACGCCATGTAGCGAGCTGACCAGTGCATCAATGATTTATTCTTTACCGATTTGTTCGAGGCGATAGCCGTAGCTATACACAGGTGCGAGACGATAGCCGTTCTCAGGACGCAGATCGAGCTTACTGCGTACGCGTGAGATATGCGTATCCATGGTACGGGAAGGGACTTCGATATCGCGTGACCAAACTGCTTCCAAAATATAAGCGCGAGAAAGTGGACGACTGAGATTCTGGAAGAGCAATAAAGCGAGGTCAAATTCTTTTTGGGTAAGTTCGACTTCTTCGCCATTGAGTTTCGCACGGCTAGCGCGGATATCAAACTCGTATGGGCCAAAGCTGATAATTTCGCTGGCCGTTTGCGTGGGGTAGGCACGGCGTAGTAATGCTTGTACGCGGGCGACTAACTCAGCTCGACGTATTGGCTTGATCATGTAATCGTCGGCACCTGCAGCGAGTCCGGCAACGATGTCATCTTCGCCAGAGCGGCTGGTCATGAACAGCACAGGTAGGGTGGTCGATAATTTTTCACGTACCCATTTCAAGATTTCCGTACCGTTTAAATCAGGTACATGCCAATCGAGAATCAAAAGGTCAAAGCTTTCTCTATGCAACTGATGCATCATCGCTTTACCACTGGAAAAAGTATGGCAAGTGTGGCCAGCATTGCTTAAGGTTGCCGCAGTGAGATCGAGCAAGTTTTGGTCGTCGTCCAGAATGGCAATTCTCATAGGTTCTCAGTCAATAGCGTTACTTAATAATCAATCACAAAAGATGGCCCTTGTGCGCCATCCCAATTGTGGATCGTACCTGCGATACAAGTACGATCCTTTGCATGGATTAACCGCGCAATTCAGCGTCCGGAAGAATCACGTTAACGTCTAATACTTCGAGATTACCTTGTTTGTCGAGAGACACTTTGATGTCATCAGGATTTACTTTGGTATACTTCGAAATAACGGCGATGAGTTCTTCACGTAGCGCAGGCAAGAAATCGTAGCCTTCACGACCGCCATTGCGTTCACGCGCAATGATGATCTGCAAGCGTTCTTTTGCAGCGCTGGCACTCTTTGGCTTGTTGTTGAACAAAAACGAAAGCAAAGCCATCTTACTTACCTCCAAAAATACGTTGCAGCAAACCTGGCTTTTCGTAATCAACAAAACGCAAAGGAGGCTGTTCGCCCAAGAAGCGCGATACCACGTCGCCATAGGCTTCGGAAACATCGCTGCCGGTCATGTGAATAGCTGGGTTACCATGGTTAGATGCATGCAACACAGTTTCAGATTCCGGAATGACACCGATCAATGGAATACGCAAAATTTCTTGAACGTCTGTGTAGGAGAGCATCTCGCCAGCCTCGACACGTTTCGGTGAGTAACGTGTAATCAGTAAATGCTCTTTGACTGGTTCCCCACCTTGTTGCGCGCGCTTAGATTTGGCCTGAATGATGCCCAAGATACGATCGGAGTCGCGCACTGACGACACTTCAGGATTAGTCACGACAATTGCTTCATCAGCGAAGGTTAAGGCCATCACCGCACCACGTTCAATGCCCGCTGGTGAATCGCAAACAATATATTCGAAATCCATCGCGATCAAATCGTTGAGAACCTTTTCTACACCTTCTTCTGTCAATGCATCTTTGTCACGCGTTTGAGATGCTGGCAAGATGAAGAGATTGTCGCAGTGCTTGTCTTTGATCAGCGCTTGGTTCAGTGTCGCTTCGCCGCTAATGACGTTGACTAAATCGTAAACCACACGACGTTCGCAGCCCATAATCAAATCGAGATTACGGAGGCCGACGTCGAAATCGAGCACTGCTGTTTTATGTCCACGCAATGCTAGACCAGAGGCGAAACTCGCACTTGACGTGGTCTTGCCAACACCGCCTTTACCAGATGTCACAACGATGATTCTTGCCACAGAGTACTCCTTCAATAAAACCTTGATCAATGCAAATCTAATCAAGGATAAACATCAATAAAAAACGAAAATGCTTGCTGTTGTTATTCCATGTGATCGCGAGTTTTTTTTTAATTCGCTGTCTTCATGGAGGTCATTTCTATACTATCGCCGACCAGCTTAATTTGTACCGGCTGGTTAGCTTTGAATTCGGGGAACCCGTTGTCGAAAGTGCGATAAATGCCTGCAATGGACACCAGTTCCGCTTCCATCGCTGCGGCGAAAATACGTGCTTCCGTATTGCCGCGAGCACCTGCTAAAGCACGACCTCGTAGCGGAGCATAAATGTGGATACTACCGTCGGCGATTACTTCTGCGCCATTGTTGACGGAAGCGGTGACAATTAAATCGCAGCCTCGCGCATACACACGTTGGCCTGCTCGCACTGGCGTGTCAATCACCATCGCTGGAATATAACTTGGCGCTACGGCTGCCGCTGGTGCCGGCGTTGGTGTAACTTCGACGGGCGCAGCCTTTACTTCAACCGGTGCGACTTCTTTCGGCACTTCAGGCCGTGCTTTGCTGACGACATCGATACTGAGACCGTGTGAGCGGATCGCAGCGTGATCTTCTTCTGCAGCGTTACGCACAGCGACAACGTGTAAGCCATGTGTCTTAAATAAAGTAATGATCGCAGACCAATCGAGTTTTTCAGCTTGAATGGATTCGATATCGAGAATAGCGAATTCGTCATCAAAGAAATCGGGTGCGCCCCCAGTCATTTCCTTGAGTGCTTGCTCAAGCGATGAGAGTGCAGATTCATTGAGGCTTACAGCGACTGCCACGACCGTGGATATTTTTATTTCTATGGGCTTACGTGTCAGACTATTTTGCATAAATGAGAAGCAATTTGAAAACGATGTTGATCTGGTTTCTTTTTCTTTAAGGGTGAGTTTTTTCTAGTGTTGAGATTGATCACAATCGCTTGCTTTCAACATGAAAAAAAACAGTCTTTAGAATTAAGAATGCAATAGGCTACATCGTACCAATTGATGAGGCAGTTAGCAAAAGAGGATTGAGTCCAAATGCGGTTTTTGAGGGATTTTCATGACAAACGGCGCAAACTGTTGCGACATTCAAGTGAAATGCAAATCGAAATGAAGAATTAATTGCCATATGGAAATTTGAGGCGATATTTCTCCTGCTAACCTTTGAGCGAAATTGGGCGGTAATCGAGCTTGATATTGGCATCACTTGCACGACGTCCAGCAGTTTGTCTCCGTCCTTGGGTTTTGCGCGTATTGAGAAAAGTTGATTGCTGTTTCTCGCGGCGGTCGGTGGCGCGACGATCTTGGATTTGACGGCGTTCAATGAACGTTTCTTCAGTGCCCGATTGCGTGTTCAGTCCCCCTCGAACAGGTGGATTGCCGCGGCTTGGGCGTGCAGCGTTTTGCATGCTATTCGGCTGCTGATAATCGAAGATGCGAAAAATTTGTAGAGGAGACATGGCCTTGCGAATGAAAATCTAACCGCTCAGTAACGGCAGCTCTGTTGTTAACTTGAGGGATTTTCTTCTAAATTTACGTCTTTATGCGCTTATTTCCGCCTAAAAATTCCATATGGAAATAAAGTTCGATCAAACGTTTCCGCTCGTTAACTTTGAGGCAAATTTAGCTTGCTGAAAGGAAACCTTGAGCGGTCTCCGCTTACATGAGAGTTTCGACTTTTTCGTCAGTTGCTCGGCGACCGAAACTGCGGCGTCGACCATTGTTTGTGCGGGTATCGAGATACGGGTGGCAGTTGACTTTGCGTCGTTCTGCTAAGCGACGATCGGGAATCTTGCGACGTTCAACGAATTCTGTGGGTTTTTCAGGCGTAGAGTTGGTCCCAGCATGACTGCCAGAAGTGCTGACCACACTCTGCTTAGAGTGATCGGTAAACATATCAAAGAATTGAAAGATTCGAGGCCTAACCATCGACTTCACCTTTACTTACTGACGCACAGTGGTGCTGAATACAAACGAATTGAAATCATCTCAGCAGTTTTCGTGCCAGCGAGAATGTTTGTGGAATCGGTGTAAAGAGGCGCTAACTTGAGGATTTGACGTGTAAATTTACCGAAATTTTTCGTGTAAATTGGCATGTAAAGGAACACTTAATAAAAAAGCGAGTAGTTTGATCTACTCGCTTTTTTAATGTTGAGAATGGTGGAAGTCTATTTTTCTGTACCCACGCCATGTGCTTGTTGATCTGCATGGTAGCTTGAGCGCACCATCGCACCGACAGCCGCATGAGCGAAGCCCATTTTGTATGCCTCTTCTTCGAACATTTTGAAAACGTCAGGGTGAACGTAACGACGTACTGGCAGGTGGTGACCACTTGGTGCCAGATATTGGCCGATGGTGAGCATGTCAACATTGTGAGCGCGCATGTCGCGCATGACTTGCAAAATTTCTTCATCGGTTTCACCGAGGCCAACCATGATGCCGGATTTCGTCGGTACATTTGGATGCTGTTCTTTGAAGCGTTTGAGTAGGCTTAAAGAATATTCGTAGTCAGAACCTGGACGCGCTTCTTTGTAGAGGCGTGGTGCTGTTTCCAGATTGTGATTCATCACATCAGGAGGTGCCATGTTCAAGATTTCTAAAGCACGATCCATGCGGCCACGGAAATCTGGAGTCAAAATTTCGATGCGTGTTGACGGCGATAGTTCACGAATCTTCTTGATGCATTCAGCGAAATGCGCAGCACCGCCGTCTCGTAAATCATCGCGATCGACGGAGGTGATGACGACATAGCTCAAGCGCAGTTCTGCAATTGTCTTCGCCAGATTCAGCGGTTCATTCTCATCGAGGGGATCTGGACGGCCGTGGCCAACATCACAGAATGGGCAACGACGCGTGCACTTATCACCCATGATCATAAAGGTTGCTGTGCCTTTACCAAAGCATTCGCCGATATTGGGGCAGGTCGCTTCTTCGCAGACGGTTACCAATTTATTTGCACGCAAAATATCTTTGATTTCGTAGAAACGTGTCGTTGGTGAACCTGCTTTAACCCGAATCCAATCTGGCTTAGGCAAGCGTTCTGCAGGCACAATCTTGATCGGAATACGAGAAGTTTTGCTCGCGCCCTTTTGCTTTTCAGTCGGGTCGTAGTTGGTATTGTCAGCGAGCGGTGTATTTTCGGTAGTCATAGCAGATTAAAACGAATTAAACGACGGTCAATAAATGTTGTAAGCGTTGTGCCAGCGCGTGTTGGACTTGATTCAATGGCGCGTTTACGCCTAGGGTTTGCATATCGATGGTAGCCAAGCCTTTGTAACCACAAGGATTAATCCAAGAGAAAGGGCTTAAATCCATGGCGACATTCAAAGAAACACCATGATAAGTGCATCCATTGGCGCGTACTTTTAAGCCCAGCGCGGCGATTTTTGCACCTTGCCATTGACCTTCTTTGAGGTAAATTCCAGGCGCACCTTCGACGCGTTCACCGACGATATTATACGCCTGAAGGGTATCAATCACCGCTTGTTCTATCTTAAACACGAATTCTCTAGCGAACAAACGGCCTTTGGTGTGCCGGCGGCGTAGGTCTATCATCAAGTAAATGACGACTTGCCCGGGGCCGTGGAAGGTCACTTCGCCACCGCGATCAGTTTGTATGACAGGAATATCATGCGCTGCCAGCACATGCGAACGATCAGCGCCGAGGCCAAGCGTAAATACAGGGGGATGTTCAACGATCCATAATTCGTCTGCGCTGTGTTCATCGCGAGCGTCAGTAAAGGTGCGCATCGCATCGAAACTCTTTTGATAGTCTTCTTGGCCACGATAGCGGACGATAATTTGATTATCCAAGATACTTACCCTCGATCACGCTAGACGACGCACTGTCAGTCTTTGTATATAAAACTGGCCATCAATTACTTTGCGAAAAGGAATGCCATCGACCAGAAAGCCCGGGCCACCTTGCTGTAGCCAAGAAGTAGCCAAGCGGTCGAAGCTCTGTGTGTCGAGTCCTAACATCGGCGCCATAATGACAAAGCGCGCATCGGGCTTCTGGCGCTCGACGATACTCTGCAATTTTTCTAGTAATTCAGATGAAGGGTTTTCCACAATGCATGTCCCAAGCGAAGGTGCGTGATTTTGCGATAAATACACACCGCTGTGCTGCTTATTTTTGTCACAAGTGTTTTGCTGCCCTCACCCTTCGCGATAAGGGTAAAGACTGTCGCTGTTAATTACTGCAAGATTTACAGCACCATTTTAACCATAGGGTGTGATGACAGCGCGCGATAGATATTGTCCAATTGTTCGCGATGGATCGCACGAATGGTAATCGTTAGTGCGAGGTAGTTACCTTTGCTTGATGGGCGCATTTCCAATTTACCCGCATGGAAAGTCGGGTCGTGAATCATGACGACCTCAACGATGGTTTGGGCGAAGGAATCCTGCATCACTCCCATCACTTTGATAGGGAAATCGCATGGATATTCGATCAGGCTTTGCTCTGGTGGAATGTGTTGCATATTTAAAAAATTTTGTAAAAAGAGAATGTTTGATTGCAGCGCGCTCAAATAGAAATCAGACTGTTGAGGTATGTTGAGTGTGCAAGCGTTAGCCAAGAGTTGAGATTACTGAAAGCAAATGCGAAGCTTTAATCTCAAATGGGGATCAAACGTGGAATAGCAATAGTGTGAGGCAGAGCACCCGGATACGCAAGTAAACATGCTCCTTTGACCATAAAATAGGCTTTATCAAATAGGAATTGGCGGTCTGCTAATGGCATAAAAAACTTCAGATAAAAAAATGCCTGACGGAGTGTTCAGTCAGGCACCTTAATATTCTGGATTTATCCGCTTGCTCTTTTATTTGAACAATAGACGAATCGAATCCCAAGCTCGGCCAAAAATACTTGCTTGACTCACTTGCTCTAAGGCGACGACGGGGAATTCCACAACGGGTTTGCCATCTAGCATCATCTTCATCGTACCAATTTTGCTGTTTTTGTCGATCGGTGCGACCAATGGATCTTTGCGCTCCAATGCCGGTTTCAAACGTGCAGCGCTGCCCTTAGGTAAAGTGACATATAAATCCTGAGTAAAACCGATTTTGACTTTGCCTTGGCTACCTTTCCACACTTCTGGAGTATCGACAGCCTGATCTTTCGCATACAGTTTTACGGTATCAAAATTCAAGAAACCCCAGTTTAAAAGTTTCAAACTTTCCTGCGCGCGAACTTGGTCGCTGTCTGTTCCTGTTACAACAGAAATCAAACGACGTTGTCCGCTACCGTTCGGACGAATCGCTGAGGAGATTAAGCAATACTTCGCAGATTCAGTATGACCTGTTTTCATACCGTCGACCGTTGGGTCTAGCCACAACAAGCGATTGCGGTTGGCTTGGGTGATTTTGTTATAAGTAAAACTCTTGGTGGAGTAATAGGTTTTGTAGAATTCAGGATGGTCGAGAATTAAACGCGAAGCCAGCAACGCAAGATCACTGGCGGTGGAGAAGTTATCTGGGCTAGGTAAGCCATGGGAGTTGGCGTAACGCGTAGACTTCATACCCAATCTCGCCGCTTCGCGATTCATTTGCACTACGAAAGCATCTTCACTACCGGCGACAGCTTCGGCTAAGGCGACAGAGGCATCATTGCCAGATTGAACGATCAAGCCAAATAGTAAGTCGTTAATACTCACCGGCGTAGCTGGGTCGATAAACATTTTGGAGCTACTTGCGTCGACTTTCCAAGCTCGTGTTGAAACCGTTACTTGCTGCGCTAAATCCAAGCGTTTTTCCTTGAGGGCATTGAATACCAAATAGGCGGTCATGATTTTGGTCAAGGATGCTGGTTCAATCTGTAAATTGGCATTCTCAGAATCGATGACCTGATTACTCGTGGCGTCCAAAAGAACCCACGATTTGGCAGCAATAATCGGTTTAGGCAAACTTTGTGCTTGAACCTCAAAGCTGCCGAGTAACACTGCGCTGCTGGAAAAGGCGATCAAGAGTGAGGAGAGAAATTTTTTCATTATGCGTAAAACTCAAGAGAAAATCGAATGGGAAATCAGGTCCACAAGTCGGTCACAATTTTTTTGATATGTGGCAGACGTTTGTGAAAAAAATGGTCAGCGCCAGGGATGACGACAACCGGAATATCTTGTGGGCGCAACCAATCAAACACCGCTTGTAGAGGAATCGTGTCATCGAGTTCGCCGTGAATTAGAATCGTATCTGCAGGAATATCCGGCATCGCCCATTTGCCTGCGGCAGCGCCGACCAATACTAATCTTTGCACTGCGACGCCAGCTTCGTTCAAGCGTTGATGTAAGCGTGACTGCACAAAAGTACCGAAGGAAAAGCCGCTTAAGACTAAAGGTAAATCGGGATACTCCTGTCGCATATGCTTAAGCAGGGTTTCCATATCATCAGTTTCGCCTATGCCAGCATCATGCACGCCTTCCGATTGACCAACTCCGCGGAAGTTCATGCGCACTGTGACGTAGCCGAGGCTGACAAAAGTACGTGCGAGTGTTTGCGCCACTTTATTTTCCATCGTGCCGCCGAACAGTGGGTGCGGATGCGCTACTAGGGCTAGGCCCTTGAGTTGCGGGAATAATTCGGCATCTGGTAAATTTAGCGCGCACTGGATATTGCCGGCAGCGCCTTGAATCAGAAAACTTTTGCTTTGTACGTTCATAGCTTATCGCGCATCAAACTTTTAAACGTTCCACTACACCACCGCCAATCAAATCGACCTCGATGATTTCATCAATATCGCTTTGATCGACATAGGTGTACCAAGTGCCTTGCGGATAGACAACGAGCACTGGGCCATCATCGCAACGATCTAGGCAACCTGCCTTGTTAATGCGAATTTTACCTGCACCGTTTTGGTCGAGCTGTTTGATACGACGTTTTGCATGCTCTTGCGCCGCTTGTGCCCCGCGATGTGCACAACATGAGCGACCATCATCGCGTTCATTCATGCAGAAGAACACGTGTTTTTTAAAATAAAGGGATTCCGACATGAGAGAAAATCTAGGTGGTGTGCTTCAATCAAACATTCTGTGGAAATAGCAGCAGGTTTTTCTTGAAAAAAATGCAGCCAAGTCAATGCAGGCGCTATGATACAACGATTAGCAAAGGGCGGCAGTGCTGACTTCTAAATATTCGTTTATAAGATTCGGGCGATAGTTGATCGGTACTGCAAGAGTTTCACTCACTTTCTGGTTTTGGAGTCAAAATGTTACGTTTATGTTCATTCTTTACAGCTTTGATCCTCAGTTTAAGTTTGAGCTTAAGTGCTTGTAAAAAGCATAGTGAGCCAGTGAAGACAGAGGGCGGTGAGTCTACGAGCGCAAACGTAGAAGGCAAGAAAGCCGCGTCGCCAGAAGAACCATTATTTAAAATTGCCGAGCAATCAAGGAAAACCCTGGATGATGCTAAGAAGCTCGAAGAAGAGATGAAGAAGGCGGCAGAAGCACAAAAGAAAGCCTTAGATGCTCAAGAAAAAGCGATAGAAGAGGCTAAGTAGCTTTATTTAGACCAAGCTAGCAGCAGCTATTTACTGTCGCTCTTATTGGCTCTTTTACTTACTTTTGGTTTTGTTGCAGGAAAAAGCGTCGCAGCTTGCCTGATTAAAGCA
The DNA here is from genome assembly GCF_014284155.1 of Affinundibacterium nitidum. Taxonomy (GTDB): domain Bacteria; phylum Pseudomonadota; class Gammaproteobacteria; order Burkholderiales; family Burkholderiaceae_D; genus Undibacterium; species Undibacterium nitidum. Next base: position 79,831 of record NZ_JACOFZ010000007.1, on the reverse strand, counting down.
ACTAATTGTTGAGGCTGGTCGAGTTCGTCACTTAAAAGGTAATAGTTTTTAGCCCCCGGATAGGGCGGTGCTTCGTTGACGCTATCAAGCATTGCTTTCAACTGTGGATGAGGTTTAAGAAAAAACTGATTGTCACAGAGGAAGGCGACGACTCTATCGTCGCAATATAATGCGTATTCGCCAAACATTTTCTTGTAGCGCACTGCACCTGCATGGCGGCATTGGTCGACAATAAACTCTACAAAACTGATATCGGTCGCCATACTTCGTTACCTTATTTCAATAGAAAGCGTAGCGGTTCAGCTAGGCGAGCGCGCCAAGCGCGTTCGTTGTGATCAGCGCCTGCGAAATAACGTGTGACCCAATCTTTATCCTGCTGGTAGTGCTTTTCACGCATGAGTTGGTCTATCTGCTGTTGGTGCTCGCCATATAGCGCGTCTAGCCCTTGGTCGCCATGGTCGAAATAAATTTTATGCTGGCCAGCGGCTGGCAAATGTTGCTGCAGCCATGTGCGATAGCTTCGCGCGATGGTGGCGAGACTCGTGCGATCGGGAGGTGTGGTCAGTTGAGGATTGGTCGCGATAATCCAATGAATCGACAGACAGCCTGCTCCACCGAAGAGTGAGGGATATTTGGATAAGGCATATAGTGAGATCAATCCACCCATGCTTGAGCCCATTAAAAAACGGTGATCGTGCTTGGCAATCGTTGGAAAATGTTGGTCTATATATGGCACCAACTCTTCGGCAATAAATTTGATATAGGCATCAGCCTGTGGGCTCGTCCCGCCATCTGCACTTGGCCTAGGGATGCGCGCTTGAAGTGCTGGAGAGAGTGTTTCTATCGGTTCTTGTGGGCCATATTCCCGGGAACGGTAGCTTTGACCATTCCAGATCGCAACGACGATTGTCGGACGAATCGCATTGGCTGCTCTTAACGCTACCAGATGTTTGTCAACCTCCCATGCTCCATGGGCAAAGGAGGCTGCAGGTTCAAATAAATTCTGCCCGTCGTGCATGTACAAGCTGTCATACCGCTCTTGTTCGTTGTAGTCGGGAGGTAACCAGATTCTGACCTTTCTTGGTGTAATGAACTGACTAGGAAAGGACTCAATGTCAACAAAACGTCCACCCGCTTGTGGTGCAGCGTGAGTGACGGATATCGATCCCAGCAAGCCGAAAGATAAGCCAGCAGCCAATATTTGTCGCCGTTGAACCATGTGATTTTCTCCGGGTTAGGCTTGCTCAGATAGATCAGGGGTTGGCTTGCAAAACAAGGCGAGCCAAATGAGGCCAAGTAAGCCCGCTCCCAATGACGCAACCATAATTGCCATCTTCGAGGCATTAATTAAATTTGCTTGGCCACTAAAGGCGAGATTTGTAATGAAGATGGACATCGTAAAGCCGATGCCGCCGAGCATGCCAGCGCCAATAATGTGTTGCCACTTCAGTTCTGCGGGCAGACTGCACCACTTGAGCTTCACGGCCAAGATACAAAATAAGACGATACCTAGAGTTTTGCCTATGATTAATCCAGAAATAATTCCCACGCTGTTCGCGCTGCCGAGTTGATCCATCCAGTCAGCACCAATCACGATGGCAGTGTTGGCCAGGGCGAAAATCGGCAAGATCAAAAAAGCGACCGGCTTATGGAGCGCATGTTCGAGCTGATGCGAGGGGGAGCTGCTGTCATTGTCTTTTGCTGAGTATGGAATCGCAAAGGCTAACATCACGCCGGCGATCGTAGCATGCACTCCTGACAGCAACATACAGGTCCACATGGCAACGCCACCGATTAGATACGGCGCTAAATGCATGATGCGAAGTCGTCGATTTAGAAACACGAGCACGAACCAAATCGCCAATGCAGCACCAAGATAAATTAATTTTACTTGGGCAGTGTAAAACAAGGCGATGATGATAATGGCGCAAAGATCATCGATGACCGCAAACGCCACCACAAACACTTTGAGCGCTGGTGGAATCCGTGAGCCGAGTAAAGCTAATGCGCCTAGCGCAAAGGCAATGTCGGTTGCCATCGGGATGCCAATGCCTGCTTGGCTTGGTAGTCCTTTGTTCATCGCAAAGTGAATCGCAGCAGGAGCGAGCGTGCCACCAACTGCTGCAATGATCGGTAGTAAAGCATTCTTAAAACTTGAAAGTTCCCCGCTGTACAGCTCACGCTCCAATTCCAAGCCGATTAAGAGGAAAAACACTGCCATGAGCGCATCATTAATCCACAACTCTAAACTAAGGCCTGCAAATTTCTGTTGCCAGAAATCGATATAGCTTTGCCCTAACCAGAGGTTTGTGAGCATGAGTGAGATCAGCGTACATAGAATCAAAATAATGCCACTACTCTTTTCTGAGTTCACAAATGCCTCGAATGTCGAAGAAAGTCTTTGGAGGCTAGTTTGTGGTTGGGCGAATTCTTGTTTCGTCATAGTGTTTCCGTGGATGAGGCAAATTATGTGCCCTAATTACTTCGGGCGCCAAGTGCAATCGTAACAGAGAAAAAACAATTTAATTTGACTTCGGACGATGGGGTTTGCTTAGGTACCAAATTGCGCTGAAAGGCCAAGCAATTGCAAGGAATTGCGCTGCTCCATAAAAATTCAACATTTTTCCCTGCACCATATTTTGTAAAGTGTTGAGAAAGTAAGGGTTACTCGGAATCAGGTTGACTAAAACGAGACTAATCAACAGCAATAGAATACTGAGTCGACGTTGTGCATGGTTAGGGGCGAATGAAAACCCATACAACATCAAAATGCCAATCATGATGCCACCTTGTGCCCCAGGAGTTAGCCAAGCGAAGGCATTTTCTTGCCCAAACATGAGGGCACTTGCTAGGGTTTTGATACACAGACCACCCAATAAAATTAAGCTAGATAATCTAAATTTAGGGGCATGTCGGTTCAATAAAGAGAGTGCAAACAATATCGCGCCAGCACAACCGCAGGCTGTAATGATTGCTTCGGAAATAAGGTAGAGCTCGGCTGAAAGCTCAACGCCTTGGCGGAGTATGGCACTAAAGTCGATGCTAATGTCCAAATAAGTTTCGGCAGCTTGCGATAAGAGATTGAGCACTTGACCATGGCCAAACAAGAAAGCCTGCGGGAAAATTTGTGCGAGTGGCCACAGTCCGATGATGACGATTTCTCGCGGCGATTCTCGCCATAGCCAGTTTGATCGCAAGCTATTGAGTTTGCCATTATCAAGGATAGCAGGCGTTACTGCAGCACCAATCAGTGCGCCTATCAATGCGCCCGAACTGTTGGTCACGATATCGAGCAAAGAAGTGACTCGGCTTGGGAGCAAAAATTGCAAGCTCTCCATGCAAAAACTGAGGAGCAAACCGCACAACAGGGCGAGCGGAATCGACCAAGTTCTTGATATTTTGGGATAGCACGAAAAGACGATCAGAACACCGAACGGTATGTAGCCAATGACATTAATCAAAATATCGAAGCGAATCCAATAATGTGGCCATTCTTGAATTTGATCGAGGTAAGCCGCAAGAGTTTCAAACTGCCAACCAGAAAAAGGGTAGCAACTCGCGTAGATAATCAGCACGGTGTACGCAACTAAGCATGCTCGAGAGAATGGTGAAGCGCTAGGCTCGACAGAAGTCATGTGCAAATTGCGATTGCTAATTTTGAGTGTGGGATACGATTATCCCGCTAGCCATCGAGTGGCGCTGATGATCGTAAAACGTATCACGGTATTTTAGCGGATTGTTGTTCTTGTTGCGCCCATTGCAGGATCTTTTGAATAATTTGGTCGCTGGCATGGCTCATCGCAATCGCGCCACCTTTTGCATCAGCGGTATTGGCATCGACTTCGCTAGAAAAAGACTTTTGCGCTAGCAAATTATTTTTATAGACCAAGCCAACCCGCAATTGGATATGCGCCTGACTGCGTTGTGGAGTACTGAAGTGCTGCGCAAATTCATCGAGCTCGATTCGTAACAGCGGGACATCTTTGATGCCATCGCTCGCAGATAAGCCCGCGCCGCCAGCCTGATTGATGGCTTGCTTCAGACGTAGATTGAGAAGCTGTGCCGGTGACGCGCTCCAGCGGCTGTGAGCGTATGGTTTCAGTGCTAGCGGGTTTTCATAGTTGAGTCGGTACAGCATAGCGTTGCCGTCAAGGCTGTCGGGTACTTGAATATTGGTAATGACCCATTTCACATTTTTCAGTTCAAGTGTCGAGCTTTTGGACGTTGCTACACCAGGACCAAAGTCGAAACTTTGTGTGGTATTGCTTGTGGCGCAAGCCGCCAAAAGCAGAAGTAGCGCTACTAAACTAGAGTGAATTAAGCTGATGCGAGCTCGCTTGTTGGAATGGAATGGACGGTTCGTCATAAGATATTCTCTATTCATTTAACTGGCATGGCGGAGTTTTTACGCTGGAAGGCGCTGGCTACTTGTTTCCAACGCTACCACTATTAAATCCAGGCTCGCCAGGGCCTGGCGCGATCGCTTTATTCCCAAACAATATGCTTTGAGGTCTTTCACTTAAATTGTCGGTGACGCGATTGACACTACGCAGACTACTCCTCGCCTCTTGTGTCAGGCTATGAATATTGGGAAGTGTCTCGCTATTGAGGGTTGTGCCGAGTTGATCGACGGTACGACCAAGTTTGGCCAAGCTTCCATTCTCTGCTTGTATGCTTTGAATCAAATTATTGAGATTCGTACTCGTATTTTTCGCGTTATCGGAAAACTGTTTGAAAGATTGAAATCCTTCTTGTGCCTTTGCGATTGTTTGGGGTAAGCCGTTAAGTACAGGATCTAGTTTTGCTGGTAGGGCCTCAAACGCCTCAGCAGTCTTGCCGATTTGTTTGATGGTGTTTGTTAATGATTGGCGATTTTCTTTGTCGAGCAGGCTATTGAGTCGCTGACTAATTTCCTCTGTTTGCCCCAAGATCACCATGCCGCGTTTTTCAATTTCTTGCAAAAGCCCAGGACGTAGTGGAATCAGTGCGCCCAGTTCTGGGTCTCTAGCAATTGGACCAGGTTTGCTGCCGTCATCATCAAGCTCGATGTAGGCAATGCCAGTAACGCCCTGATAGCCCAATGTAGCATAGGTGGATTGTGTAATTGGGGTGTCGGAGACTACATCTAAATTTAGTAGAAGCTGTCCTGGCTTTTTGGGGTCGAAATCGATATCAGTGACTTTACCCACTTTGATTCCTTTATAGCGCACGGCAGCCTGCACGTTGAGGCCAGATACTTTAAGTGTGGTGGCAATCGTGTAGGGCGTCTTTTTGATTTCGTCTTTGCCTAGCCACATGCCGAGTAAAACGGCGAGGGCTAGTAAGATAATGGCAAACACGCCGGCAATTAGTGCATGAGATTTACTTTCCATGCGTTTCTCCTTGTGCGGACAAGATGTTGCTCGATATCGTTGTCGCATTGATTTCATTTAAATTTTGACTGACGCGAGGTGGGAGTGCTCCCATGGCGCGTACCCCACGCCCCCCACCAAAATAGGTTTCAATAAATGGGTGTTTGACCTTCGCTACTTCTTCAGGTGTATTGATCGCAATAAACTTTTTATCGGCAATCACTCCAATCCGCGAAGAGAGTGCAAACAGGGTGTCTAAGTCGTGCGTCACCATAACCACCGTCAAATGTAGTTCTTCATGTAGCGCGCGGATCAAGTCGACAAAACCGTCTGAACTATCTGGGTCAAGACCGGCGGTAGGCTCGTCTAAAAATAGAAGTTCTGGATCGAGTGCGATCGCTCTTGCTAACGCAATTCGCTTAATCATGCCGCCGGATAAATCAGAAGGCATTTTCTTAGCGTGCTCAAAGCTAATACCCGACATATGAAGTTTGAGATAAGCGATATCTTCTATGAGGGAGTCTGACAATGTGCCTAGTTCACGCAAGGGTTGCATCACGTTTTCGATCACATTGAGTGCCGAATAAAGCGCACCGTGTTGAAACAGCATGCCAGAACGTCTGCGTAAATGTTCTAAATGATGTTCTTTGGGCTCATGAATATTATCGCCAAAGACCCGAATAATTCCTTGCTTAGGTACTTCCAAACCCAGCATTTGACGCATTAATACGGTTTTGCCAGACCCAGAGCCGCCGACGATGGAAAATATTTCGCCGCGATACACGTTTAGGTTGAGATCGTCGTGAATCACCGTGCGCCCAAATTGGCTGCGCAGATGTTCAATTTCGATGATGGCTTCCTGTTGCATGGACGAGATCTTTTTCACTAATAAGGGACTTGGCTAAAGACGATAGCAAAAATGGCGTCCGCAATGATTACCGTGGTAATCGATACGACGACCGAACTTGTCGTGCCTTGCCCAAGGCTTTCGGTATTCGGCTTAATCCGTAAACCATAGTGGCAGGCAATCATCGCAATCAAAATGCCGAAGACGACGCCTTTTCCCAACCCAATCCAGAAGTTGCCTAAACTTACCGCATCAGGAAGTTTATGCAGGAAGAAGCCTGGCGACATATCGAGAATGACTTGTGCAGAAATAGCACCACCAATTAAAGCCATGATGTCGGTCCAGATCACAATCATCGGCATCGTAAAAGCGAGCGCTAAAACTTTAGGCATGATTAAGCGGAAGCCTATGGGGATGCCCATGACGCGCATGGCATCAAGTTCTTCTGTCACCTTCATCACACCGAGTTGCGCCGTGATGGCAGAGCCAGAGCGCCCGGCGATCAGAATCGCCGCCAACATGGGGCCAAGTTCGCGAATAATGCTTACACCGAGCAAATTAACGATAAATAGATCGCCGCCATAATTGCGTAATTGTTGTCCTGATAGATAGGAGAGCACGACACCAATGAGTAGACCAACTAAGGCTGTGATAGCCAGTGCCTGGTAGCCGGTGCGATAAATATTGGCCGATATTTCTTTCCACGGACCTTTCAAAGGATGACGAATGAATTGACACAAGTCTAGGATAAAACGACCGAGTAACTCGGTGATACCTATCATGTGTAGCGCGAAATTCAGTGACAACTGCCCTAGGCGTCCCATCGGCAAACCAGTTTGTTTGAGGGGGACAGGGATCGCGATTTGACTCACTTCTTCTAAGCGTCGAAAAAGCGCAGCAAATTGCGTTGGCATATTTAAATGCGCTGGGATCTGCTTGCCCCATGCTTGCCACAACATCTGCGCACCAATGTAGTCGAGTGCGGTCAGGGAGGATAAATCCCAATAGAGTTCCTGATGCTGGCGAGTTTCTGCAAGCGATTGCGCTAGTGCTGCGGCGATCAAATCGTCCGACAATAAATCAGCTAGCCACGCGCCACTAAGGCGTGCAGTAAGTTTAGGATTGTCTGCGAGACAGAGCGCAGGAGGAAGCTGGCGTTGCATGCCGTTAGTGTAAGGGAGAAAGTGCTTGTCAGCAAAGAAAGATCGCGTCCGCTTGTGAATCATCAAGTGGTCTGTTGCAAAGCCGAAGGGCGACTTTCGTCGTCTATTTCTCTTGGGGGAGTGGCTCTTTTAAATCGATCACCTCTCGACAATCCCCTTTAAAAGTGGCGTTATCGTAATCGCTCCAACCGTAGCTATCGACATAACGAGTATGAAACCTTAGTTGGTCACTAAAGATACTGCGATCGAGCTTTTCATCGGGATAGCGAATATCCACCATGTCGAGTAAAGAATGAAAGACATTTTCTGTCGACAATTTTTCATGCTGGTGTTGTTTGAGTTGAGTAATCTTCTGTGGGTGCTGAGCGGCGTATTGATCGGAGTACCAAACGAAAGCCGGTACGTGAAATTCAAATTGTGTATTGTGCCCGTGGAAGGCTAGATTGCAACTACCGTCGTAGAGGGTTTGGCCGTGGTCAGATACATAGAACAGTGCACTCATGTGTGGCAATCCCTTGAGCTGTGTAATGGCACGTGCAAGCACCCAATCCATATACAAAAGAGAGTTGTCATAACTATTGCTGATAAGTTGTTTGTTTTTGAGATTGGTATAGGCAGGATTGGAGACCCCAAATAGCGATGGTTTCCATTTATCGTATTCTTTAGGGTGCCGATGACTATAGTTCCAATGGTTGCCGAGGGTATGTAAGACAATCAGTTTATTGGGGGCAGCATCCTCCAATGCATTTTGCAATGGTTGCAAAAGGACTTGATCATAACTTGAAGTGTTGGTGAATCCACCCAAATTTAAAAACTGGGTAACGTCGGCTTCTTTTGCAATGACTGAGGTTGGGGTGTCAAATTGCCCGAAACTCATTTGATTGGAAATCCAAAACGTTTTAAAGCCTGCTTCCTTATAAGCGCTGAGAAAGGACTTTTCAGCGAAGCCAGCCTTTAGACTCTGCGCGGCTGGCTTACGGGTCGTGATAATAGGTACCGACAGTCGTGTGGCTGCGACTGCACTGACCATATCACTAAAACTGACGAGATTCTCTTCTTGGCTTAAGTAGGGGTTGGTTTCGCGCTCATAACCATTAATACTCCAGCGATCGTAGCGCGAGGATTCGCCGATGACTACCACGATAGTTTGTTGAAAATCATTGCCAGGTGCTTGTTTGGCCTTGAAGCGGAACTCGCGATTTTTTTCACTCAATTTGTTTAGATAGCGTCGCTCAACAACATAGTCATAGCCGCGAGCAAAGATACCGAGTGGCCAACTTTTGCTGAAAGTTTCCTCGTCGTAGAGTGCCTCTGCCCAAGACGGCAGTGGTTCGTGTTCATCGGCCCAAGCCTTGAGGTGCGACCAATTACGAGCCGAAGTCAATCGCTGCGGCGAAGATTGAGTAGCGCTTTCGATCGTTGACGCACTCGCGATCCCAAAGTACTGGCCGAGAAGCCAAGGCCCCATTGCCAACATAAAAATACCGGTCACAATCCAACGAGACCAGTGGTTCCAGCTTAATTCGGGCGATTTCTTCGCCGCGCGCCATAGGGCCACCCACCACCCCAATATAAAAACAATAACTAGAAGCAACAACCAAATTTTATTTCCCAAAAACTCAGCAGCCTCTTTAGGGCTGGTTTCCGTAATGATGCCCAAATGATGAGTGGATATCCCTTGGTTGTAGTAAAGGCGTAAATAAATCTCAATCGGCGCGGCTAGAAAAGCAGGAAAAAGCGCGAGATGAAACCAGCGAGGTGACTTAAAGCATGCCCAGAGGACGGTCCAAGCGAGCAATTCATAGACCACTAGTCGCCCGGGGTGACTTAACTCTTTGCCATTAAACCACGCGAGAAGAGGCATGGCACTGAGAAGCAGATAGCTGACCAGCAAAAAATGCCGAGAATGGGATGGGCTTGTAAACATCAGGGAGTGAGGCAGTCAAAATAGCAACACCAATATAAAGCATTTCTCTTGCGCTTTGAAACATTTCCAGTCTGAATTATGCTGCGTTGCAATAGATTTCGACCCGAAATAAGCACAAACCCATGAGTTGTTTGTTTAAAATTTGAGCAATTTTTCTTTGAGCGCAAGCGCTAAGTTGTTGTTTCCACTGATTTTCGTTGACTTTGTCGGAATATGAGGTGTACACTCGCGAGTTCTCGATTTTATATGGTTTATTGCTGCGTCTTAGTCAAATGGGCTGAGTGTGGTTAATAGGCAGTCGAGAATCCCTGAGTAATCAAGGATCTATATAGATTTATTAAGTGCCCGGGCAACCGTTTCCGGGCGTGTGTTTAACGTTGTATTTTGTTGGATTAAAAACGATGCCAACCATCAATCAACTGATTCGCCAACCACGCGTTTCCGCAGTGGTTAAGAGCAAATCTCCGGCGCTGGAAAACAGCCCGCAAAAACGTGGTGTATGTACACGCGTTTATACGACAACTCCAAAAAAGCCTAACTCGGCTTTGCGTAAAGTTGCCAAAGTACGCTTGACCAACGGTTTCGAAGTTATTTCGTATATCGGCGGTGAAGGCCATAACTTGCAAGAACACAGCGTAGTTTTGATTCGCGGTGGTCGTGTTAAGGATTTGCCGGGTGTGCGTTATCACATGGTTCGCGGTGCTTTGGATACTCAAGGCGTTAAAGACCGTAAGCAAGCTCGTTCCAAATATGGTTCTAAGCGCGCTAAAGCAGTTAAGAAGTAATTTTTTAGTCCACTAAAAGATTCTTTGTAATTTGCTTGTAAATTAACCTAAGTAAAATCTCCGTAATTCGGAAAGGTGTCGGTCTCGAATGAGCCGAGTAAGTGGTGGCTATGATGGCTTACCGCGGGCGTTGATAAGTTGTTATCGGCCGCTCAACTGAAGATTGAAAGGAATTGAAATGCCACGTCGTCGTGAAGTCCCGAAACGGGACATTTTGCCGGATCCAAAGTTCGGTAATGTAGAAGTCTCTAAGTTTGTTAACGTGTTGATGTTGTCTGGCAAGAAGTCTGTTGCTGAAGGCATTATCTATGGCGCGTTTGACCACATCCAATCCAAATCTGGTAAAGATCCATTGGAAGTGTTTGCATTGGCAATTAACAATGCTAAGCCATTGGTCGAGGTTAAATCTCGCCGTGTTGGTGGCGCTAACTATCAAGTGCCTGTTGAAGTTCGTCCAGTTCGTCGCTTGGCTTTGTCTATGCGTTGGTTGCGTGAAGCGGCTAACAAGCGTAGCGAAAAATCCATGCCACAACGTTTGGCTGGTGAATTGTTGGAAGCCGCTGAAGGTCGTGGCGGTGCGATGAAGAAACGTGATGAAGTGCATCGTATGGCTGAAGCCAACAAAGCCTTCTCCCACTTCCGCTTCTAAGAGTAAGAGCTTTAAAAGCAATTGTGAGAGACCATTGTGTGTTTTGTTTGCAATGGTTTTGGTACGTATATTGAATCAGGCCGGGCGTAATTTCATGAAGAATATTGCGCTCGGTTTTGTCCATTAAAAGATTTAGGATTAGCTATGGCCCGTAAGACCCCCATTGAGCGCTACCGCAATATCGGTATTTCGGCTCACATTGATGCTGGTAAAACTACCACTACCGAGCGCGTTTTGTTCTACACCGGTGTAAATCATAAGATTGGTGAAGTGCATGATGGCGCGGCTACCATGGACTGGATGGAGCAAGAGCAAGAGCGCGGTATTACTATTACTTCAGCAGCGACTACATGCTTCTGGAGTGGTATGGCGAATAACTTCGCTCCGCATCACATTAACATCATCGATACACCAGGCCACGTTGACTTCACAATCGAAGTTGAACGTTCTATGCGTGTATTGGACGGCGCTTGCATGGTTTACTGTGCAGTTGGTGGCGTTCAACCTCAGTCAGAAACAGTTTGGCGTCAAGCTAACAAGTACAAAGTCCCACGTTTGGCATTCGTCAACAAGATGGACCGTACTGGCGCGAACTTCTTCAAAGTGTACGATCAAATGCGTGCTCGTTTGAAGGCAAATCCAGTGCCTTTGCAAGTACCTATCGGTGCTGAAGACCAGTTTGAAGGCGTGATCGATTTGGTAAAAATGAAAGCGATCATCTGGGATGTGGCATCTCAAGGTATGAAGTTTGAATACCAAGATATCCCAGCGAACTTGTTGGAAGAGTCTAAAAAATGGCGTGAAAACATGGTCGAAGCAGCTGCTGAAGCCAGTGAAGAATTGATGAACAAATACCTTGAAGAAGGTGATTTGTCTGAAGCTGAAATCAAGAAAGCATTGCGTCAACGTACAATCGCTTCTGAAATCGTTCCTATGATGTGCGGTACTGCATTTAAGAACAAGGGTGTTCAGGCGATGTTGGATGCGGTTGTTGAGTACTTGCCATCGCCATTGGATATTCCACCAGTTCCAGGTTTGAATGAAGATGATGAGCCAGTAGTTCGCGAAGCTAAAGATGATGAAAAATTCTCCGCTTTGGCATTTAAGATCGCAACAGATCCGTTCGTTGGTCAATTGTGCTTTATCCGTTGCTACTCTGGTACTTTGAATTCCGGTGACAGTGTATTCAATTCTGTTAAAGGTAAGAAAGAGCGTATCGGTCGTTTGGTTCAAATGCATGCGAACCAACGTGAAGAAATCAAAGAAATGATGGCGGGTGATATTGCTGCTGTTGTTGGCTTGAAAGAAACGACAACTGGTGACACACTCTGTGACGACAAAGCAATTGTTGTCTTGGAGCGTATGGTGTTCCCAGAGCCAGTTATTTCTCAAGCGGTTGAGCCAAAAACTAAGGCTGATCAAGAGAAAATGGGCTTGGCGTTGAATCGTTTGGCAGCTGAAGATCCATCTTTCCGCGTACGTACTGACGAAGAATCAGGTCAGACAATTATCGCTGGTATGGGTGAGTTGCATCTGGATATTATCGTTGACCGTATGAAGCGTGAATTTAACGTGGAAGCGACAGTTGGTAAGCCACAAGTTGCGTACCGCGAAACAATTCGCAAAACATGTGAAGAAATCGAAGGTAAGTTCGTTAAGCAATCTGGTGGTCGTGGTCAATATGGTCACGTAGTATTGAAGATCGAACCGCAAGAACCAGGTAAAGGCTTTGAATTTGTTGACGCGATCAAAGGCGGTACAGTTCCACGCGAATACATCCCAGCAGTTGAAAAAGGTGTTCGTGAAACATTGACTTCTGGTGTGTTGGCTGGTTACCCAGTGGTTGACGTTAAAGTCACATTGTTCTTCGGTTCATACCATGACGTCGACTCCAACGAAAACGCGTTCCGTATGGCGGGTTCGATGGCGTTTAAAGATGGCTGCCGTAAAGCAAGTCCAGTCATCTTGGAGCCAATGATGGCGGTTGAAGTGGAAACACCAGAAGACTACGCTGGTACAGTGATGGGCGATTTGTCCTCACGTCGCGGTATGGTTCAAGGTATGGATGAGATCGCTGGCGGTGGCGGCAAGATCATCAAAGCTGAAGTTCCATTGTCTGAGATGTTTGGTTACTCAACATCCTTGCGTTCAGCAACTCAAGGTCGTGCTACTTATTCTATGGAATTTAAGCACTACTCTGAAGCGCCTAAGAACGTTATCGACGCAATCGTTACGTCTAAAGCTAAGTAATTTAAATCGGAAATCCCGTCTCTCTTACATCGTGTGAGTGGGATGGGTAATTAATCTAATCGTTCTTTTTGAAGGAAGAATAAAATGGCAAAAGGTAAGTTCGAACGCACCAAGCCGCACGTTAACGTCGGCACAATTGGTCACGTTGATCACGGTAAAACTACATTGACAGCAGCGATCGCGACAGTATTGTCTGCGAAATTCGGTGGTGAAGCGAAGAAATACGACGAGATCGACGCAGCTCCAGAAGAAAAAGCACGTGGTATTACAATTAACACAGCACACGTAGAATACGAAACAGCTGCACGTCACTACGCTCACGTTGACTGCCCAGGCCATGCTGATTATGTTAAAAACATGATTACTGGTGCTGCTCAGATGGACGGCGCGATCTTGGTTTGCTCCGCAGCAGACGGTCCAATGCCACAAACACGTGAGCACATCCTGTTGGCTCGCCAAGTTGGTGTTCCATACATCATCGTATTCTTGAACAAATGCGACATGGTTGATGACGCTGAGTTGTTGGAATTGGTTGAAATGGAAGTTCGTGAGTTGTTGTCTAAATACGAATTCCCAGGCGACGATTTGCCAATCATCCAAGGTTCTGCAAAATTGGCGCTCGAAGGCGACAAAGGTCCATTGGGCGAAGAAGCGATCATGAAATTGGCTGATGCTTTGGATTCTTACATCCCAACACCAGAACGCGCAGTTGACGGTACATTCTTGTTGCCAGTGGAAGACGTGTTCTCCATCTCTGGTCGTGGTACGGTTGTTACTGGTCGTGTTGAGCGCGGTATCGTTAAAGTCGGCGAAGAGATCGAAATCGTTGGTATTAAAGATACAGTAAAAACAACATGTACTGGTGTTGAAATGTTCCGTAAATTGCTCGACCAAGGTCAAGCAGGCGACAACGTAGGTGTGTTGTTGCGCGGTACAAAACGTGAAGATATCCAACGTGGTCAAGTTTTGGCGAAACCAGGTTCAATCAAGCCACATAGCCACTTCACAGGCGAAATCTACGTTTTGTCTAAAGATGAAGGTGGTCGTCATACACCATTCTTTAACAACTACCGTCCACAGTTCTACTTCCGTACAACGGACGTAACTGGTTCGATCGAGTTGCCGAAGGATAAAGAAATGGTTATGCCAGGTGATAACGTATCTATCACTGTAAAATTGATCAACCCGATCGCGATGGAAGAAGGCTTGCGCTTCGCTATCCGTGAAGGTGGTCGTACAGTAGGTGCTGGCGTTGTTGCTAAAATTATTGAGTAATAACTTTTGAGATTCTGAGGGAAATTCCTTCAGAATTTTGAGAAAACCTCAAAAATTGGTGTACACTAGTCGGCTGTCTCACTTTTTAGTGAGACAGCCGATTTTTTAGTATTCGTTCTTTGTTAAAAATGCCACACGTAATAAGAGATTATTGTGATCGTGGCTCGTTCTTTTGGAAGATATTATGTCTACAGCAAATCAAAAAATTCGTATTCGCTTGAAAGCGTTCGACTACAAGTTGATCGATCAATCTGCACTCGAAATCGTTGAAACAGCGAAGCGCACAGGTGCTGTTGTTAAAGGTCCAGTTCCTTTGCCAACACGTATTCAACGTTTTGACGTTTTGCGTTCCCCGCATGTCAACAAAACATCCCGTGATCAATTCGAAATCCGTACGCATCAGCGTTTGATGGATATCGTTGATCCAACAGATAAAACTGTTGACGCTTTGATGAAGCTCGACTTGCCAGCTGGCGTTGACGTAGAAATCAAATTGCAATAATCGTTTTACCCCGTCAGGATTTTGGTGATTTGAAAATAACTTTCTGATCACTAAATTCCCTGAAAATCAGACATACCATAAATTTTTCGTTTTTCAAACAAATTTGTCTTGTAAGTGAAAAATTTTCGGGTTACAATCGAAGGCTTAGATATAGTTAGGCTTTCGCCTGTCTATTTTTTAAGTTTTTTAACATCAGCCTCACCCAATCGTAGGTGAGAATGGAGAAAACAATGAGCTTGGGCCTAGTTGGTCGCAAGGTTGGCATGATGCGCATCTTTACTGATGATGGAGATTCAATTCCAGTCACAGTATTAGATGTGTCAAACAACCGCGTGACACAAATCAAAACTCCTGAAACAGATGGCTATTCTGCTGTTCAGGTAACTTTCGGCCAGCGCCGTGCATCCCGTGTAACTAAAGCGGCTGCAGGTCACCTCGCAAAAGCGGGTGTGGAAGCTGGTACTGTCTTAAAAGAATTCCGTGTTGATGCTGCTAAGGCTGCTGAACTCAAAGCAGGTGATGTTGTGCCTGTAGGTTTGTTCGAAGCTGGTCAAAAAGTGGACGTGCAAGGTGTGACAATTGGTAAAGGCTATGCCGGTACTATCAAGCGCCATCACTTCGCTTCTGGTCGTCAAACGCATGGTAACTCCCGTTCGCATAACGTACCAGGTTCTATCGGTATGGCGCAAGATCCTGGTCGTGTTTTCCCAGGTAAGCGTATGACCGGTCACTTGGGTGATGTGAATCGTACTGTGCAAAATCTCGTTATCGCTCGTGTGGATGCTGATCGCCAATTGTTGTTGGTGAAAGGTGCTGTTCCAGGTGCGAAAAATGGTCAGGTGATTGTATCTCCAGCCATTAAAGTTAAAGCAAAGAAGGGGGCTTAATCTATGGAACTGAAGCTCCTAAACGCAGAAGGGCAAGCTGCTTCTAACGTTGCTGCGCCAGATACTATTTTTGGTCGCGATTACAACGAAGCTTTGATTCATCAAGTTGTTGTTGCTTACCAAGCGAATGCACGTAGCGGCAATCGTAAACAATTGGGTCGTGACGAAGTTCACCACACAACTAAGAAGCCATGGCGTCAAAAAGGTACGGGTCGTGCTCGTGCTGGTATGTCATCTTCTCCATTGTGGCGTGGAGGCGGTCGCGCTTTCCCAAATTCTCCTGATGAGAACTTCTCTCACAAAGTTAACAAGAAGATGTATCGCGCAGGTATCTGCTCGATCTTGTCTCAGTTGGCACGTGAAGGTCGTTTGAATGTTGTTGACAGTTTGACTGTTGATGCGCCAAAAACAAAACTCTTGTCCGAAAAATTGAAGGCAATGGGTGTGTTGGATTCTGTTTTGTTGATTACTGAAGATTTCAACGAAAACTTGATGTTGGCTGCTCGCAATCTGGTTAACGTTTTGGTTGTTGAGCCACGTTATGCTGATCCAGTTTCTTTGGTTTTCTACAAGAAAGTGTTGATCACAAAAGCGGCCTTGACAAAGATTGAGGAGATGCTGGCATGAGTGCAACAATCAAGCATAGTGAAGAACGCCTGATGAAGGTGTTGCTGGCTCCGGTGATCTCTGAAAAAGCAACTATGGTTGCAGAGAAAAACGAACAAGTTGTGTTCTTGGTTACTCCAGACGCAACTAAGCCAGAAATCAAGGCTGCAGTTGAGTTGCTGTTCAAGGTTCAAGTTGAATCTGTTCAAGTGGCTAACCGCTTAGGTAAACAAAAACGTACTGGTAGATTTAATGGCCGTCGCAATCATACAAAACGCGCTTTTGTATGCTTGAAGCCAGGTCAAGAAATTAACTTTACCGAGGGGGCATAAGCATGGCACTCGTTAAGATGAAGCCAACCTCACCAGGTCGTCGTGGCATGGTTAAAGTGGTAACAGAAGGCTTGCATAAAGGCCGTCCGTTTGCTGCTCTGTTGGAAAAGAAAAATAAAACTGCTGGCCGTAACAACAACGGTCACATCACTACACGCCATATCGGCGGTGGTCATAAGCAGCACTATCGTGTAGTTGATTTCAAACGTTCTAAAGATGGTATTCCTGCGAAAGTTGAACGCATTGAATACGATCCTAACCGTACAGCGCACATCGCTTTGTTGTGCTATGCGGACGGCGAACGTGCATACATCATTGCATCCAAAGGTATGGCTGCTGGTGATCAGGTAATGAACGGTTCTCAAGCACCGATCAAATCTGGTAACTGCTTACCAATCCGCAATATCCCAGTTGGTACAACTATGCACTGCGTAGAAATGTTGCCAGGTAAGGGTGCGCAGATTGCTCGTACTGCTGGTGCTGGTGTTGTGTTGATGGCGCGTGAAGGTACATACGCTCAGGTGCGCTTGCGCTCTGGTGAAGTGCGTCGTATCCATATCGAATGCCGTGCAACTATCGGTGAAGTCGGTAACGGTGAGCATAACCTCCGTAAAATTGGTAAAGCTGGTGCGATGCGTTGGCGCGGTGTTCGCCCAACAGTTCGCGGTGTTGTCATGAATCCTATCGATCACCCACACGGTGGTGGTGAAGGTAAGACAGCAGCAGGACGTCATCCAGTTTCTCCATGGGGTCAGCAAACTAAGGGTAAGAAGACACGTCGCAATAAGCGTACGACTTCCATGATCGTCTCACGCCGTGGCAAGAAATAAGGGGTAACACATGACACGTTCAGCTAAAAAAGGGCCGTTTTGTGACGCCCATTTGGTAAAGAAAGTCGAAGCTGCGCAAGCAACTAAAGACAAAAAGCCAATCAAAACTTGGTCACGTCGTTCGACAATCATGCCTGATTTCATCGGTCTGACAATCGCTGTGCACAATGGTAAGCAGCACGTACCAGTGTACGTTTCTGAAAACATGGTAGGTCACAAATTGGGTGAGTTTGCATTGACTCGCACATTTAAAGGCCATATCGCGGATAAGAAAGCGAAGAGATAATATGGAAACCAAAGCAATATTGAAGGGTGTACGTCTGTCCGAGCAAAAAGGTCGCTTGGTTGCAGACTTGATCCGTGGTAAGAAAGTCGATCAAGCACTAAACATCTTAGCTTTCAGCCCGAAAAAAGGCGCAACGATCATCAAGAAAGTGTTGGAGTCAGCAATTGCTAACGCCGAACATAATGATGGCGCTGATATCGATGAATTGAAAGTGACGACGATTTATGTCGAAAAAGGACCAATTTTGAAGCGCTTCACAGCGCGTGCAAAAGGTCGCGGCGATCGTATCTCTAAACAATCCTGTCACATTTATGTGACTGTTGGTAACTAAGGAGTCACGATGGGACAGAAGATACACCCAACCGGTTTCCGTCTTGCGGTAACTCGTAATTGGTCCTCTCGCTGGTATGCTGGCAATACAAATTTTGCCACTATGCTGGGCGAAGACTTGAAGGTACGTGAATACCTCAAGAAGAAACTGAAGCAAGCTTCCGTTGGTCGCATCCTGATCGAGCGTCCAGCTAAGAATGCACGCATTACTATTTACAGCTCCCGTCCAGGTGTTGTAATCGGTAAAAAAGGCGAAGATATCGAATCTTTGAAAGCGGATTTGGCGAAGATTATGGGCGTGCCTGTGCATGTCAATATCGAAGAAATTCGTAAGCCAGAAATCGATGCACAATTGATCGCTGATTCTATTTCTCAGCAACTCGAAAAACGTATTATGTTCCGTCGCGCAATGAAGCGTGCGATGCAAAATGCAATGCGTTTGGGTGCTAAGGGTATCAAGATCATGTCTAGTGGTCGTTTGAACGGTATCGAAATCGCACGTAAAGAATGGTATCGCGAAGGCCGAGTGCCTCTGCATACATTGCGCGCCGATATCGACTACGGTACAAGTGAAGCGTCTACGACATACGGTATCATTGGCGTTAAGGTTTGGGTTTACAAAGGCGATCGTTTAGCTAATGGCGATGCTCCAGTAATCGAATCCGCACCAGAAGACGACAAAAAACGTCGTGGCCCACGTCGCGAAGATGGCAAACCAAATAGCCGTCCACGTGCAAAGCGCCCTGAAGGTCAAACTCCAACTGGTGCAGCACCAGCAGCTAAACGTGTTCGCACAAAAGCAGCTGACGGCGCAGTATCAGCTGAGAAAGCAGGAGAATAATCATGCTGCAACCAGCACGCAGAAAATATCGTAAGGAACAAAAAGGCCGCAACAAGGGTATTTCCCATGAGCGCGGTACAGCAGTCTCTTTCGGTGAATTTGGTTTGAAAGCAATTGGCCGCGGTCGTATTACGGCGCGTCAAATTGAAGCTGCACGTCGTGCTATGACTCGTCATATCAAACGTGGTGGCCGTATCTGGATCCGTATTTTCCCAGATAAACCAATCTCCCAAAAGCCAGCTGAAGTTCGTATGGGTAATGGTAAAGGTAATCCAGAGTACTACGTAGCCGAGATTCAACCAGGCAAAATGTTGTACGAAATGGATGGCGTAGATGAATCGTTGGCACGTGAAGCGTTCCGCTTAGCTGCTGCGAAATTGCCGTTATTGACAACGTTCGTCGTACGTCAAGTCGGCCAATAAGGGGAGTTGTAAATGAAAGTATCTGAACTCCAAGGCAAGGATCAAGCCGCTTTGACGAAAGAACTGAATGAATTGTTGAAGGCTCAATTCAGCCTGCGTATGCAAATCGCTACGCAACAACTGAATAACACTTCACAACTCAAAAAAGTACGTCGTGACATCGCAAGAGTTAAAACAGTCATGAATCAGAAGGATGCCAAATAATGAACGATCAAGTTAAAGTTGCACTGAAGCGCACATTGATTGGCAAGGTTGTTTCCGACAAGATGGATAAAACAGTGACCGTGTTGGTTGAGCGTCACGTTAAACATCCTTTGTACGGTAAGATCATTGTTCGCACAGCAAAATACCATGCGCACGATGAAGCTAACCAAGCAAAAGCCGGCGACACAGTAGAGATTCAAGAAGGCCGTCCAATCTCTAAAACGAAAGCCTGGACATTGACTCGTGTAATTCAAGTTGCACAAGTCGTATAAAGTTGTTGCAGTAATCGTTTTTTGATGTAATAATGATGGGCTGTCATTTGCACTAGCTGCAAATGACAGCTTAAATGTCTCTCGCGTCTGCTTCTTGCGAGAGTGGTTAAAAAATCGTCCACCTAATCGGTTGACTCGTACATTGTTGCTTGTGTTTTACAGGCGTCCGACAATAAGTGGGTTGGCTGGCGGGACCAAGACTGACTACAGATTTGCAATGTGCGGATTGTGTGGATTAAGTTGGGAAAGAGAACAATATGATTCAAACAGAAAGCCGGCTAGAAGTGGCTGACAATACTGGTGCGCGCGAAGTTTTGTGCATCAAGGTATTGGGCGGTTCTAAGCGTCGTTATGCAGGGATTGGTGACGTTATCAAGGTAACAGTCAAGTCTGCTGCTCCACGCGGTCGCGTGAAAAAAGGTGAAATTTACAATGCAGTTGTGGTTCGCACTGCTAAAGGCGTTCGTCGTCAAGACGGCTCTTTGGTGAAGTTCGACGGCAATGCTGCAGTGTTGTTAAATGCAAAGCTCGAGCCAATCGGAACACGTATTTTCGGCCCAGTAACGCGTGAATTGCGTACTGAGCGTTTCATGAAGATCGTTTCTCTTGCTCCTGAAGTGCTGTAAGGGGTCGTGATGAATAAGATTCGTAAAAACGACGAAGTCATCGTCTTGACGGGTAAAGACAAAGGTAAGCGCGGTCAAGTGCAGCAATGCATCGACAGTGATTACGTTGTTGTAGCAGGCGTGAACGTTGCTAAAAAAGCGACTAAGCCTAACCCAATGACTGGAGCAGTTGGTGGTATCGTTGATAAATTGATGCCGATTCATGTTTCCAATGTTGCGTTGTTTAACGCTGCATCTGGCAAAGCAGACCGTGTAGGTTTTAAAGTTGTGGATGGTAAAAAAGTCCGCGTCTATAAATCTACTGGCGAAGTTGTGAAGGCGTAAAGTCATGGCCCGTCTACAAGCATTATATAAAGATAAAATCGTTGCAGATTTGACTGAGAAATTCTCTTACAAGTCTCCAATGGAAGTTCCTCGCATCTTGAAAATCACCCTGAATATGGGTTTGTCCGAAGCTGTCGCTGATAAGAAAATTATCGAGCACGCTGTAGGCGATTTGACAAAGATTGCAGGTCAAAAACCTGTCGTAACAAAAGCGCGTAAAGCGATCGCTGGTTTCAAAATCCGCGAAGGCTATCCAATCGGTTGTATGGTCACATTGCGTGGCAATCATATGTACGAATTCTTGGATCGTCTGGTTACTGTAGCTTTGCCACGTGTACGTGACTTCCGCGGCGTTTCTGGTCGCGCATTTGACGGTCGTGGTAACTACAACATCGGTATCAAGGAGCAAATCATTTTCCCTGAGATCGAATACGACAAGATTGACGCGTTGCGTGGTCTGAATATCAGCATCACTACAACAGCTAAGACCGACGAAGAAGCAAAAGCGCTTCTCGCCGCATTTAAATTTCCGTTCAGAAACTGAGGTCGCCATGGCAAAATTGGCACTGATTAATCGTGAGCAAAAGCGTGCAGATTTGGTGAAGAAATTCGCTGGCAAACGCGCCGAATTGAAGGCCATCATTGATGACCAATCAAAAACTGAAGAAGAGCGTTATTTAGCTCGTTTGAAGTTGCAGGCATTGCCACGTAATTCAAACCCGACTCGTCAACGCAATCGTTGCGCTTTGACAGGTCGTCCACGTGGAACATTCCGTAAGTTCGGTTTGGGCCGTATTAAAGTCCGTGAATTCGCCATGCGTGGTGAAATCCCGGGTATGACTAAAGCTAGCTGGTAATAGGAGAATAAGCAATGAGTATGAGCGATCCTATCGCCGATATGCTGACCCGCATCCGTAACGCGCAAGTTGTTCAAAAGACTGCTGTTGCGATGCCGTCCTCTAAGGTAAAAGTTGCTATTGCAAACGTACTGAAGGACGAAGGCTACATTGAGGATTTCGCAGTAGTTGACGCTGCTGGTAAATCTGAATTGAAAATCGGTTTGAAATATTATGCAGGACGTCCTGTTATTGAGCGCTTGGAACGTGTATCACGTCCAGGTCTTCGTATTTACAAAGGTAAAGACGAGATTCCAAGTGTAATGAACGGTTTGGGCGTGGCCATCGTGTCCACACCTAAGGGCGTTATGACTGACCGCAAAGCACGCGCAACCGGTGTCGGTGGCGAAGTTATTTGCTACGTCGCCTAAGGAGTGCAAGATGTCTCGAGTAGGTAAAATGCCAATCGCGTTGCCAGCAGGTGCAGAAGTTGCAATCTCAGCAGCAGCGATTACAGTAAAAGGTCCAATGGGCGTACTGACACAAAGTTTGAATGGCTTGGTGGCAGTTGCTAACGAAGGTGGTTCACTGAACTTTAAACCAGCTAACGAAAGCCGTGAAGCTAATGCTATGACAGGTACATTGCGTGCCTTGGTCAATAACATGGTGAATGGTGTTACTAAAGGTTTTGAGCGTAAGTTGACGCTGGTCGGCGTTGGTTATAAAGCGCAAGCGCAAGGCGACAAGCTGAATCTCTCCTTGGGTTTTTCTCATCCTGTAGTACATCAAATGCCAGAAGGCGTGACATGTGCAACACCAACTCCAACTGAAATTCTCATCAAAGGTGTGAATAAGCAGCAAGTTGGTCAGGTCGCAGCAGAAGTTCGTGCATACCGCAGCCCAGAGCCTTATAAAGGCAAGGGTGTCCGCTACGCGGATGAAGTGGTTGTGATTAAAGAAACCAAGAAGAAGTAATAGGGGTTAGACGATGGATAAGAAACAATCACGTCTGCGCCGCGCGACTCAAACCCGTGCCAAGATCGCAGAGCTCAAGGTCACACGTTTATCTGTGCACCGTACGAACTCTCACATCTACGCTAGCATCATTGATGCAGATTCCAAAGTATTGGCATCTGCTTCTACAGTGGAAGCTGAAGTGCGTGCAGAATTGGCAACGGCATCTAAGCACGGTGGTAATGCTGCGGCAGCCACTTTGATTGGTAAGCGCGTTGCGGAAAAAGCATTGAAAGCAGGAGTTACCGAAGTTGCGTTTGATCGCTCCGGTTTTCGTTACCACGGTCGTGTGAAGGCGTTGGCAGAAGCCGCGCGTGAAGCCGGCTTGAAGTTCTAAGGAATATTCGTCATGGCAAAAATGCAAGCAAAAACAGCAGCCGACAAGCCGGATGATGGCATGCGCGAAAAAATGATCGCGATCAACCGTGTAACCAAAGTGGTTAAGGGTGGTCGTATCATGGGCTTCGCAGCATTGACAGTTGTTGGTGATGGTGACGGCCGTATCGGTATGGGCAAAGGAAAGTCGAAAGAGGTTCCAGTGGCCGTACAAAAAGCGATGGAAGAAGCGCGTCGCAAAATGATCAAAGTTACTTTGAAGAATGGCACATTGCAACATACCGTAATTGGTAAGCATGGTGCATCTTCAGTAATGATCTCTCCAGCTAAAGAAGGTACTGGTGTGATCGCTGGTGGTCCAATGCGCGCTATTTTCGAAGTTTTGGGTGTTACTAACGTTGTTGCTAAATCTAACGGTTCCACAAATCCATACAACATGGTTCGTGCAACTTTGAATGGTTTGGCAAAAATGAGTACTCCAGCTGAGATCGCAGCGAAACGCGGCAAGTCCGTTGAAGAAATTTTGGGCTAAGGTGATCGCAATGACTAAAACAGTAAAAGTACAATTGGTCAAGGGTTTGATCGGTACGCGCGAATCACATCGTGCAACTGTGCGCGGCTTGGGTCTGCGTCGTGTAAATTCAGTTTCTGAATTGCAAGACACACCAGCTGTTCGCGGTATGATCAACAAAGTCTCGTATCTTGTGAAGGTTGTATCGTAAGCCTTAGGGTTTGCGATCGGAGCAAATTATGGAATTAAATACAATCCAACCAGCTGATGGCGCAAAACACGCAAAACGTCGTGTTGGTCGCGGTATCGGTTCTGGTATCGGTAAAACAGCGGGCCGTGGTCACAAAGGTCAAAAATCCCGTACAGGCGGTTTTCATAAAGTAGGTTTCGAAGGCGGTCAAATGCCTTTGCAACGTCGCTTGCCTAAACGCGGTTTTAAATCTTTGGCAACACCTTACAAAGCAGAAGTTCGTTTGTCTGATCTGGAAAACTTGCCAGTAACAGAAATCGACATCTTGGCTTTGAAACAAGCTGGTGTTGTGTCTGATTTGGCACGTGTTGTTCGCGTGATTTTGTCAGGTGAGATCACTAAGAAAGTAACTTTGAATGGCTTAATCGTCACCAAAGGTGCTAAAGCTGCGATCGAAGCTGCTGGCGGCTCAGTCGCTTAATAACGAAATTCATTGCGAAATTCTGGAGCAATAATTGGCAACATCTCCTCAACAAACTAAAAGTGCGGCAAGCGGTTTTCCTTGGGGAAGACTGTGGTTTTTGCTTGGTGCACTGGTTGTATATAGGATAGGCGCACACATACCTGTTCCTGGGATTGATCCAACTGTTCTGGAAACACTCTTTAAACAAAACCAAAATGGTATTTTGGGTATGTTTAACATGTTTTCAGGCGGTGCGTTGGCGAAGTTTACGATTTTAGCATTGGGTATCACGCCTTACATTTCTGCAAGTATCATCATGCAGTTGATGTCAGTGGTGTCCCCTCAGCTTGAAGCGTTGAAAAAAGAAGGTGAATCGGGTCGTCGTAAGATTACCCAGTACACGCGTTACGGTACTTTGGTACTCGGCGTGGTGCAGGCTTTCTTTATCGCGTTCGGACTCGAAACCCAGCCAGGTTTGGTACTTGATCCAGGTATGGCATTCAGATTTACAACGGTTGTAACTTTGGTTACCGGTACCATGTTTTTAATGTGGTTAGGTGAGCAAATTACTGAGCGCGGTCTAGGTAACGGCATCTCGATTATCATTTTTTCTGGTATCGTGGCTGGTTTGCCTGGCGCATTGGCAGGTATGCTGGATATGGTCAGCACGAATACAATGCAACCAATCTCAGCAATCGTAATCTGCGTCATGGTTGCAGCTGTCACATTCTTGGTCGTATTCGTAGAGCGTGGTCAACGTAAGATTTTAGTTAACTACGCAAAGCGCCAAGTTGGTAATAAGGTTTATGGTGGTCAAAGTAGCCACTTGCCATTGAAATTGAATATGGCCGGTGTGATTCCTCCGATTTTTGCGTCGTCAATTATTATGTTGCCGGCCACGATCACTGGAATGTTTGCTAAAGGTGCGCAAGATCAGGAATCTGGTTTTGTTCGTTTCCTTCAAGATTTAGCAAGCTCTCTGTCTACGGGTGAGCCGATGCATGCTTTGTTGTATGCAGCAACGATCATTTTCTTCTGCTTCTTCTATACAGCGTTGGTTTTCAACAGTAAAGAAACAGCAGACAATTTGAAGAAGAGCGGTGCGTTTGTTCCAGGGATTCGTCCTGGTGATCAAACAGCTCGTTATATCGATAAGATTTTGATGCGTTTGACGCTGATTGGCGCGATGTACATTTCGCTGGTTTGCTTGTTGCCAGAATTATTGATCGCTCATTGGAAGGTACCATTTTATTTCGGCGGCACTTCGCTGTTGATTATCGTGGTAGTGACAATGGACTTCATGGCGCAAGTACAGAATTACGTTATGTCACAGCAATACGAATCGCTTCTTCGTAAAGCAAATTTCAAGGGCGGCATACCTTCACGGTAAGCGCTCAGAGGAACAGCAGACCGAATGGCAAAAGACGACGTTATACAGATGCAGGGAGAGATTCTAGAGAATCTTCCGAATGCAACATTTCGAGTTAAGTTGGAAAATGGGCATGTTGTGCTTGGCCATATTTCAGGAAAAATGCGAATGAACTATATCCGCATTCTTCCTGGCGATAAGGTGACAGTAGAATTGACGCCTTATGATTTGAGCCGAGCACGTATTGTGTTCCGGACCAAGTAAATTAAATTGAACTAGAAGGGAAGAGGGCAAAAATGAAAGTTCTCGCATCAGTTAAGCGGATTTGCCGCAACTGCAAGATCATCAAGCGCAAAGGTGTTGTTCGTGTAATTTGCACAGAACCACGCCATAAACAGCGCCAAGGTTAATTAACGTTATTGAACGAGGAATAACGAATGGCACGTATAGCAGGGGTTAATATCCCAAATCATCAGCATACCGTAATTGGCTTACAAGCAATCTATGGTATTGGCGGCCCACGCGCAGCAGATATCTGTGCAGCAACGGGTGTTCCGACCACTAAAAAGGTCAAAGATCTGGACGACAACGAGTTAGAAAAGCTTCGCGACAGTATTGCAAAATACGTTGTTGAAGGTGATCTTCGTCGTGAAATCTCGATGAACATCAAGCGTTTGATGGACTTAGGCTGCTACCGCGGTCTGCGTCATCGCAAAGGTTTGCCTGTTCGTGGTCAACGTACACGTACTAATGCACGTACACGTAAAGGCCCACGTAAAGCAGCGCAATCATTGAAGAAATAATCCAGTAAGCTGGATTCAAGGAACCAATTATGGCAAAAGCACAAAATAACGCAGCGGCAGCTCGCGCTCGTAAAAAAGTTAAGAAAAATGTTGCTGAAGGTATCGCACACGTTCACGCATCTTTCAACAACACCATCATCACGATCACTGATCGTCAAGGCAATGCATTGTCTTGGGCAACTGCTGGTGGTCAAGGTTTTAAAGGCTCTCGTAAATCTACACCTTTCGCTGCGCAGGTTGCGGCAGAAGCAGCTGGTAAAGTTGCTGTAGAATGCGGTATCAAAAATCTTGAAGTACGTATCAAAGGCCCAGGCCCAGGTCGTGAGTCCTCTGTGCGTGCTTTGAATAATTTGGGTATCAAGATCTCTTTGATTCAAGACGTTACGCCAGTTCCACACAACGGCTGCCGTCCTCCAAAGCGTCGTCGTATCTAATACTTAGCTTAGCGTGAGCTAAGCTTTGGAAATTCTGGCATTCGTGCTAGAATGCAGCCCGCCAATTCAATTGGTGGGTTTTGTTCTTTAGAATTGTTATTCGTTTTTTTAAGACCACTGTTTGATAGCAGGTAGATCAGACTAGCGCAGGCGAACGCTTGCGTCATTTACAAAGGAAATTATTGTGGCACGTTATATCGGACCAAAAGCAAAATTATCCCGTCGCGAAGGCACGGATCTGTTTCTGAAAAGCGCACGTCGCTCTTTGGACTCCAAATGCAAATTAGATGTAAAACCAGGTCAACACGGCGCAAAATCTGGCGCACGTACATCTGACTTCGGTAATCAATTGCGTGAAAAACAAAAAGTCAAACGTATGTATGGCGTTTTGGAACGTCAATTCCGTCGTTATTTCGCAGAAGCTGATCGTCAAAAAGGCAACACAGGCGAAACACTGTTGAAATTGTTGGAATCTCGTTTGGATAACGTTGCATACCGTATGGGTTTCGGCTCAACACGTGCAGAAGCGCGTCAATTAGTTAGCCATAAAGCATTCACTGTTAACGGTATTGTTGTGAACATTGCTTCTTACCAAGTAAAAGCTGGTGATGTAGTTGCTGTTCGTGAAAAATCCAAAAAACAAACACGTATCGTTGAAGCATTGTCTTTGGCAGAGCAAATCGGTATGCCATCTTGGGTGTCTGTTGATGCCAAGAAGATGGAAGGTACTTTCAAAGGTATGCCAGATCGTAGCGACATCGCTCACGATGTCAACGAATCCCTGATCGTTGAATTGTATTCTCGTTAATATTAAGTTTCACCGCCTGCCCATTTTACGATGGGCAGGCTTTTTTCTTTTTGCCATCAGCCTTATCGGTGTAACGAGCCGAGGGTATTGAAAAGGACAAATCATGCAAAACAATCTGTTTAAGCCTCGTATTATCGATGTCGAAATGTTGGGCCCTGGCTCAGCGAAAGTTGTGATGGAACCGTTCGAACGCGGTTTTGGTCATACTTTGGGTAACTCTTTGCGTCGCGTTTTGTTGTCTTCTATGGTTGGTTACGCGCCAACAGAAGTCACGATTGCTGGCGTGGTTCACGAATATTCGACACTCGATGGCGTACAAGAAGACGTCGTTGATATCTTGTTGAACTTGAAGGGCGTGGTTTTCAAGTTGCATGAACGTGATGACGTGACTTTGACTTTGAAAAAAGAAGGCGAAGGCGCTGTTTTAGCTTCTGATATCGAGTTGCCACATAATGTTGAATTAATCAATCCGGATCACGTGATTGCAAATTTGACTGCTGGCGGCAAGTTGGACATGCAGATCAAAGTGGAAAAAGGCCGTGGTTACGTTCCAGGTAACGTACGTCGCTTGTCTGAAGACGCGAACAAAACAATTGGTCGTATCATTTTGGATGCTTCGTTCTCCCCAGTACGTCGTGTTTCTTATTCTGTTGAGTCTGCTCGCGTTGAACAACGTACTGACTTGGACAAATTGATCATCAACATCGAAACAAATGGTGTGATCACTCCAGAAGAAGCGATTCGTCAATCTGCTCGCGTGTTGGTAGATCAATTGCACGTATTCGCTGCATTGGAAGGCACAGAAGCTGCTGCTGAAGCGCCATCTCGCGCACCAGCGGTTGATCCAGTATTGTTGCGTCCAGTCGATGATTTGGAATTGACAGTACGTTCTGCAAACTGCTTGAAAGCTGAAAATATTTACTACATCGGTGATTTGATCCAACGTAGTGAAAATGAACTGCTCAAGACACCAAATTTGGGTCGCAAGTCTTTGAACGAAATCAAAGAAGTGTTGGCATCTCGTGGTTTGTCTTTGGGTATGAAACTCGAAAACTGGCCACCAGCTGGTTTAGAGAAGTAATTAATTGATTGAACATCGATCACGCTATTGCGTGGTCGATGGTGTAGGTGAGTAGGAAGACATTACCGGTCCGCGTCAAATGGTTTGACGATAGAAGAACTGGAATTTTTAAACATATTGAAAGGAAGTACCATGCGTCATCGTCACGGCTTACGTAAGCTGAATCGTACATCATCCCATCGTTTAGCAATGTTGCGCAACATGACAGTTTCTTTGTTGCGTCACGAAGCGATCAAAACAACTTTGCCAAAAGCAAAAGAATTGCGCCGCGTAGTTGAGCCAATTTTGACTTTGGCAAAAACTGACACATTGGCAAACAAACGTTTGGCATTCAACCGTTTGCGCGATCGTGAAATCGTTCAAAAACTGTTCGCGGAATTGGGCCCACGTTTTGCAAATCGTAACGGTGGTTACCTGCGTATCTTGAAAATGGGTTTCCGCGTTGGCGACAATGCACCTATGGCATACGTAGAACTGTTGGATCGTCCAGAAGTTACTGATGCAGCTGATGCACCAACAGTAGAAGAATAAGCACCGCTTTAAGCTTTATTCGCAAAGAAAGCCGTTCATGTATTGAACGGCTTTTTTATTTATGGTCGGCCATTAATGACTATGGGTGCTGGTTTCTTCAAAGATGTTGCCAATCCTCAGAGTCATGCGCAATCTATCGGCACTTCGGTTAAGATGTGAGTTCTTGAACAGTCTTTCCTCATCATGATGACTCCCGTAATCATATTTAATCTCGCTCCTATCTCAACGCTCAACGGCATCCTAAGTCGCTATTTTGTGCTGGCCCTCGCGTTTTTGATGGCAATCGGTAGCCTAAGCTTTGTTGCGCCAGCGAATGCGGATGATTTCCTCGACCCAGCAGTGGCTTTCAAAGTTGATGCTAAGATGGTGGCAAAAGATAAGCTGCGCATCGATTTTACGATTGCCAAAGGCTACTACCTCTATCGCGAACGGTTTAAGTTTGGTGCTGAAGGCGCAAGTTTGGGGCAATTCGATTTCCCGCGCGGGAAGATTAAGTATGATGAGACCTTCGAGAAAGATGTCGAGACCTATCACGACCAATTAACACTTGAAATCCCCGTGGTCGCGAACTCGGATTTTAAATTAAAACTAACGCAGCAAGGTTGTGCTGATGCTGGCTTGTGCTATCCACCTATGGACTTAGTGATTCCGATTAGCATTGCTTCTGCTATCCCGACACAAACTTCAGTTAACGTGCAGAATGCTCAAGCGCCCGCGGAAACGGAGTCTTCGGGTATCGCCAGCACCTTGAAAAGTGGACGTTTGGTGTTGATCATTCCTCTGTTTTTTGTTTTGGGTTTGGGTCTTTCTTTTACGCCCTGTGTCCTCCCTATGGTACCGATTCTCTCATTCATCATTGTTGGTGAGGGGGCGGCAATTAAAAGGAGTCGTGGCTTCTTCTTATCACTTAGCTATGTTCTCGGCATGGCCTTGGTCTACACCGCATTGGGTGTCAGTGCTGGGTTACTGGGCGAAGGTCTCGCTGCCGCTTTACAGAACCCTTGGGTACTGTCTTCGTTTGCGGGTCTGATGGTGTTGTTGTCACTCTCGATGTTTAACGTCTACCAGCTTCAAGTGCCTGCCGCGATCCAAACGAAGTTGAGTATGTTTTCCGAAGGACAAAGAAACGGCAAGATGGCTGGCGTGTTTTTGATGGGAGCCATTTCAGCATTGATTGTGGGCCCCTGTGTAGCGGCGCCCTTAGCAGGTGCTTTGGTGTACATCAGCCAAACACGTGATGTGGTTGTTGGTGGTAGTGCTTTGTTTGCGATGGCGATGGGTATGGGCGTCCCGCTCTTGTTGGTTGGTATGTCGGCGGGTAGTCTCTTGCCTCGTGCAGGTGTGTGGATGGAGCAGATCAAACGCTTCTTTGGCGTCTTGATGCTGGCGATGGCGATTTGGATGGTATCCCCAGTTTTGCCAGCTGCGGTCCAAATGATTGCATGGGCCGCGCTGTTGATCTCTTATGCGGTCTACCAAGCCTTCTTCTACAAAGGTAAATTGTTTTCTAAGTTCGTTGCAGGGGTGTTCTTCATTCTTGGGGCGATACAACTTGCAGGCGTCTCAACCGGAGGGCGCGATGTATTCTCACCTTTGGCACATCTCACCGGCAATGCCGTGCACGTGCAATTTCAACGTGTCAAATCCAGTGCTGAGCTCGATGCGGTCCTTCAACAATCTGCAGGTAAGATCGTGATGTTTGATTTCTACGCGGATTGGTGCGTGTCTTGCAAAGAAATGGAAAAGTTAACTTTTGTTGAACCTCGCGTGAAAGCGAAGCTGGATCAAATGGTGTTGTTGCAAGTCGATGTGACGGCGAACAATGCTGAAGACAAAGCACTCCTAAAACGGTTCGGATTGTTTGGGCCACCAGGCATTATCTTCTTCGATAAAGCGGGGAAAGAGCTGGAAGGTAAGCGCGTGATTGGTTATCAAAATGCGGATAAGTTCTTGCAGTCTTTAAACTCAGTTGATGCACCTTAAGAGTGGTAGTTAAGTGGGTTGATGATGCGAGTGCTAGAAAAAAGGCGACTAGGTCGCCTTTTTTATTGTACGGGTACGACTAGCTCTGCATAATCGTATAGAGCACCGAGAATCTCTTGCGTTTCTTCATCGGCGGTCTCAGATAGGAAATCAATTTGATTAAAGTAGCTTTCCACGGATCGCGCCTGGGCCTCTCCATGGATCAAACGTGCGATCCGATGTTCTTCCCATTGCAGTCGTTCATCTGCGGCCAAAGTCTGAGGGAAGTTGCGTGCCTTGTAGCGGAAGAATAACTCGCCTAGCCGTTCGTCTTGGAAGTGAGGTTTCGCTTTTTGTAACTGCGAGGCGTCCATTTGGCGCAAATCATTCAGGATACGCCTATCACCTGTGCCTATGAATCCTCCATACAGATCTTCATCGACATCAGCGGCTTCCATTTCAGGGCGCGCATAGACTTGTGACCAGAAATCGCTCGTCAACTCTCCCGACTGGGAAAGTTGCACGGCACGCTCGGCGTATGTTTGAACTTGGTCGAGATCGATTTGCCAGCGAGTGGCCATTTCTGCACTCAATGTCTTCAAGTTGCCGATGACGATAGGCGACTTATTCAGATGTATGCTCTTAACAGGTAGCCGACTAACTCCTTCAGGAAGCGCATCCGTTTTGCTGAACATACGTAATTGAATTTCCGCGACATCAAGACCTACGAGTTCTTGCGGATCGAAGCGTAAGTCCCAAGCGATGATCTCGTTTTTGTTTTTCGGATGCACAGCAAGTGGCCACATCACTGCAAGACAACCATAGCTCGTATTGAACATGCCTGATACATGCAAGAATGGCTTGCCCAATAAAGGTAAACCAAGTTCACTCGCAGCTTTTTCCTTCTTGTGTAGAGCGAAGCAGAAATCGAATAGCTTAGGTTGTTTCTGTTTAACTAAGCGAGCCAAGGCGATCGTCGCTCTTACGTCAGACAAAGCATCATGCGCTGCTTCATGGGCAATGCCATTGGCTGCGGTTAAGTGTTCGAGCCTAAAGCTGGGCTTCCCTTCTTCGTTCAAGGGCCAATTAATTCCCTCAGGACGAAGAGCGTAGCAAGTGCGCAGCATGTCCATGATGTCCCAACGTCCACATTGGTTTTGCCATTCACGTGCATACGGATCGATCAAGTTACGCCAAAACATAAAGCGAGTGATTTCATCATCAAAACGAATCGTGTTATACCCGACGCCGATCGTGCCGCTCGCGGCCAATGCTTGTTCGACTTGCGCCGCAAATTGATACTCTGGCAGGCCTTGCTCTAGACATTGTTGCGGCGTGATATGGGTGATCAAACAGGATTGAGGATCAGGCAAAAAATCATTTGCTGGTTTACAGAATATATTGATCTCTTCGCCGATTTCGTTAAGCTCCGCATCGGTGCGAATGGCAGCAAATTGGGCTGGTCGGTCACGTCGTGCGATCGCGCCGAAGGTTTCGTAATCGTGCCAAAGGAAGCTATGTGTTTGCATGATGAGAGCTTGGTGGATAATTTTAAATCGGTAATACGGTGTTAATCGAGACGGCGCCGTTCACGTTCGCCAAAGTAACGCAATTTGACGAATACGATCACTAGCACGACGACAATCGCCACCATACCGCCGATTACTTTCCAAAAACCAGATTCATCCGCCAGTAATGGCATCTTCGCAAAGTTCATCCCGAAAATCCCGGTCAACAAAGTGAGAGGCATGAACAAAGCCGTAATCACCGTCAGCCAACGCATGATGTCACTGGTACGATGTGCCATCGCCGCGAAGTGAATTTGCACTGACGACTCCAACGAGGCTTCTAAACGTCTCGCATGGTTTAACACGCGATTGACGTGTTCCATCACATCATTAATTCGTACCAACAGTAAATCTTTGGCGCGGCTATGGTGTTCTGCATTGCCGTCATAGGTGTCGATCAAATGATCGCGTAATTCCTGCAGGGCATCGTATTGTTCTTCACACAGGTGATCGAGCTTGCGTATCTCGATACGCGAATCGAGTAGGGCGATCCAATTATTGAAAGGCTTACGTGGATCGAGTAAGGCGTGTTGCCAGCGATCGAGTTGATTTGTTAATGGCTGACGTAGGTCGAGATATTGATCGACCATGGCGTTCAACATACGTAACATCAAATCTTCGGGTGATGTCGGTAGGCGACTCGCATGACTATTGTTTTCGCTTTTGGGTTTGTAGGCCAGTAAACGTTGGCGAGTCGCTTCAATGGTGCGGCTGTTTTTTCCTCGTACGGTGACGAGTGCAGTCCCAAAGAGTAGAAAAGAAATAGGTAAGGTCTGAAGCTTGTTTAAAGCCGCAGGAATCTTGCGTGAATTTGGCTCAGTGTTCGTAGGCGCTTCACTATGCAGCGCCAATTTTTGAAAGACGACAAGTTCGTAATCTTGAGTCGCATCAAAATACGATGGATGCGTCAGATTAATCACATCCTTGAGATGCAGGTCATAAAGACGAATGCCTGTGATTTTTTCGACTTCATCACGCCAAGCTTCAGGGTTGGCGGCGACTTCTTCATGGGTCACATCCAGCCACAAAAAACGGCAGCTCTCATCGAGTGGTAACTCACTGCTGTAATGGTTGCCGTTGCCAGAAGGGTTTGAAGGTGAGTTAGTCGCTGATTCTGCGGCGGGAACTTCGTGCGCAGTGTTGAGCACTACTTGCGATTCACTTATGTAGAAAATTTCCATCCAGCACACTTCGTAAGAGTTTGATCAAAGTGCCCGCTGCACGCTGGGTGCGCAACAGCAGGCAAAATCAAAGCTTACTTGGTTTGCAATAAACGCGCTACATCTCTTGCGAAATAGGTCAAGATACCATCCGCACCGGCACGTTTGAAGGCCAAGATCGCTTCCATCATGGTTTTGTCATGATCGATCCAACCGTTGATCGATGCTGCTTTGATCATGGCGTACTCGCCGCTCACTTGGTAAGCGAAGGTCGGCACTTTGAATTCATCTTTCACACGACGCACAATGTCGAGATAAGGCATGCCTGGTTTTACCATCACCATATCGGCACCTTCTGCCAAATCCAAGGCAACCTCACGCAAAGCCTCGTTACTGTTGGCAGGGTCCATTTGATAATTGGCTTTGTTGCTCTTACCGAGATTGCCAGAAGAACCGACCGCGTCACGGAAAGGGCCATAAAATGCGGAAGCATATTTTGCTGAGTAGGCCATGATGCGAGTGTAAATAAAGCCGTTACTTTCCAAAGCTTCCCGAATCGCACCAATGCGGCCATCCATCATATCGCTAGGAGCGACGATGTCAGCGCCAGCTGCGGCATGGGTTAACGCTTGGCGCACTAACATCGCTGTTGTTTCATCATTCAAGACATAGCCCGTTTCATCGATCAAGCCATCTTGACCGTGGCTGGTGTAAGGATCGAGCGCGATATCAGTCAAAATGCCAAGCTCTGGGCAAGTTTGTTTCAGAGCGCGAATGGCGCGAGGAATCAAACCCTCAGGGTTAGTTGCTTCAATACCGTCTTCGGTCTTGAGAGACTGATCAATCGATGGAAATAGGGCCATTACAGGGATGCCAAGTTGAACGCAATCTTTCGCCACTTCCAACAGTTTATCGAGAGACATGCGTTCTACGCCTGGCATCGATACCACGGGCTCAACGCGATTTTCCCCATCGACGATGAATACGGGATAGATCAAATCAGAAGCGGTAACATGGTTTTCGCGCATTAAATTGCGAGAAAAAGTATCGCGGCGCATACGACGCATACGAATGGCGGGAAATGGGGCGGACGAATTGATGGTCATAAGTAATAAAAAAATGTCGTGGTTTATGAAACTTTTCTTACCTTTTGTGCTCTTAGGAATAGGCAATATGCTTACCGCTGGTCCTCCCTAAGCGGGGCGCCTCTTGTTCCCATTCGATAGGCGTTTTTTTGCCCCAGCATCTTTGGTGCTGGGGATTTTTTACTTTTCGCTACTCGATCTGCAATAAAACTTTCTTCATTGCAAATTTAGTTTTCCTGCTTGCCTTCCA
This sequence comes from Affinundibacterium nitidum, assembly GCF_014284155.1. Lineage (GTDB taxonomy): Bacteria > Pseudomonadota > Gammaproteobacteria > Burkholderiales > Burkholderiaceae_D > Undibacterium > Undibacterium nitidum. Next base: position 44,721 of record NZ_JACOFZ010000007.1, on the reverse strand, counting down.
CAGCTGACGTTTCAGTGTCTTCGATTGCATCGAGATCGATATCGAGACCTGTTAGCTCTCTGATCTTAGAATCGGCTTCCTCAATCCCTGTCCGTTTTAGAGCGGAAAACAATTGTGCTGTAAATGGATACGGTGTGCCGTTGGCATCGACATAACTCGCCAGTACGGTTTTCGCTAAACGCAAAGCATTGGTGGCTTCATTGCGATTAAGTTTGTCTGCTTTGGTGAGTAAACAATGTACTGGGCGGCCAGTCGGTGCGAACCACTCTAACATTTGTCGGTCGAGATCGGTGAACGGGCGACGTGAATCCATGATCAAGATCAAAGCCGCTAGTTGATCGCGCTTTTGCACGTAGGAACCCAACAAGACATTCCAATGATTCTTTGCTGCACCTGGAACTTCGGCATAGCCATAGCCAGGAAGGTCAACCAGCATGGCGCGAATTTCTTCTTGTATAGTCTCATCTTTACGGTGTTGCCCGACGTGCGCACCACCAATTGAGAAAAAGTTGATGTGCTGGGTACGACCAGGCGTCTTTGAGGCAAAGCAGAGTTTTTTCTGGTTGCACAAAATATTGATGGCAGTCGACTTGCCAGCGTTAGAGCGACCTGCGAACGCCACTTCAGGAACGTTGAGGCTAGGAAGATCTCGCAAATGATTGACTGTCGTAAAAAAACGCGCTTGCCAAAGGATAGACATAGGAGGGGCCAATCTTGATGAAAACAGCATGAAACTGCAAAAAGTAAGGCGGAAACTGTTCATTTCAGCCTGAAAAGTGAGGTTTCCTAGCGTCAATTGACTTGGAATACCTCAACATTTCCACAAAAGCTATTGTACAATAAGGGGTTAGCTACGTGGGCTCAATCAAGATTTAGAGCTGGTCACGTACATCGTATGCTCCAACAGAACCGATTTCCAATTTTCAGTCTCAAGGTGTTTGAATGAACCGTGCATTTTTATCATTTTCTAAGTCCCTTAGCGTCATCGCTTTAGCGGCTTCTTCCATGGTTTCTGTTGCTTATGCCAACGAAACAGCTAAACCAGCGAAAGCAGACGCGAGCAAAGGTGAAGCTCTGTACACCAGCGGTGATGCAGCACGTGGTTTGGTAGCATGCGTTTCTTGCCATGGTGCAGCAGGTAATTCGACGATCACCGTTAATCCAAAATTGTCTGGTCAGCACGAAGCCTATGTTGTCAAACAATTGACAGATTTCACGACGCCAGCGCGCAACAACCCAGTCATGACCACATTTGCAAAAGCAATGACGGCGGAAGATATGAAAAATGTTGCTGCATTCTTGGCAACACAGAAGCCAAAAGCGGGTGCTGCGAAAAATAAAGATATCGTTGAATTAGGTAAGAAAATCTACCGCGCGGGTATCGCTGAGAAAAACGTTCCAGCATGTGCTGGCTGCCACAGCCCGAACGGTGCTGGTATTCCAGCTCAGTTCCCACGTTTGGCTGGCCAACATCAAGACTACACCGTGGCGCAGTTGGCGAACTTCAGCAAAGGTACACGCGCAAACAGCCCACAAATGGTGACCATCGCGAAACGCATGTCTGAAGAAGAAATGAAAGCCGTTGCTGATTACATCGCTGGTTTGAAATAATCGCCATTATTTGCAACACGCTCTCTGATCTCTACGACATAGAATAAGACGACAGAGTTAAAGAAGATTAACGGAGGGGGTGGCGCTTGCCATCCCCTTTTTGTTTGTGGATATTCATGGAAAACGAAACCAGTACTTCCGGTTGGGAAATTCAAACGCGCCGCGCTTGGTTAGCAAGCACAGTCGAACTCTTGTCATCGATGCGTTTTGCGATCAGTTTGCTCTGTATGATCGCCATTACTTCTATCGTTGGTACTTTCCTTAAACAAAACGAACCACTAAATAATTACGTCAACCAATTCGGCCCCTTTTGGTTCGAAGTGTTTCAGCATTTGGGTTTGTATTCTCTGTATTCGGCTTGGTGGTTCTTGTTGATCATGGCGTTTCTGGTGTTGTCGACTAGTCTTTGCCTATGGCGTAATGCGCCGAAAATGCTGCGAGATGTCGCTAGCTGGCGAGACAATGTACGTGAACAATCTTTGCGTAATTTCCATCACCGTAGTGAGTGGGTCGTCAGCAAATCGACGCCTGAACTGCAGTCGATGATCTCTAGTTATATCCACCAATTGGGATATAAATTCAAAGCGGTCGACAAAGATGGTGCGGTGCTGATCGCCGCGAAGCAAGGTGCTGGCAACAAATGGGGCTATATCTTTGCACATGCCGCTATCGTCATTATTTGCGTTGGCGGTTTGCTAGATTCTGATCTCGCTATTCGCTACCAAACATGGTTCATGGGTAAAGTGCCCTACGAAGGCAGTGGCGAATTGATCTCCGAGATCCCAGAGAAATATCGCTTGTCGAAATCGACGCCGACTTTCCGCGGCAATGTCGCCGTGCCTGAAGGCAGTAGTGCGAACGTCGCCATCATTCAGCAGAGTAAAGGCGTATTGCTGCAAGATTTGCCGTTCACGATTCAACTCAACAAATTTAATATCGATTTTTATTCGACTGGCATGCCTAAGCTGTTTGCGAGCGAAGTGACAGTGATCGATCATGAGACTGGTAAGAGTTTTCCTGCAATTGTGAAGGTGAATCACCCTTTGATTTATAAAGGTGTGGCGGTCTTCCAATCTAGCTTTGATGACGGTGGCAGTCGCCTGCAGTTGAAGGTCCACCCTATGCAAGGAAAGTTCGCGCAGACAACTGAACTAAAGGGAACCATGGGCGGTTCAACAGCGCTTGATCCGAGCTTGGCGAAAGGCGAGGCGTATAGCATCGAATGGTCCGGCTTCCGTCCTTTGAACATCGAAGACATGGCTCGCAATGGACAAGACGTGCGAGCGGTGAATCCAAATGCGAATTTCGTTGAACGTTTGTCTGCAGATTTAGATAAGCATTCGGGTGCTGCTGCGAAGAGGCCAGAAGATAAGACCCTCAAAAACGTAGGTCCGACAGTGCAGTATAAATTGCGCGACAAAACAGGTCAGGCCCGTGAATTTCATAACTACATGAGCCCAGTTCAACTCGACGGTGCATGGGTGTTTTTGGCTGGTACGCGAGATTCGCCAAATGAAACATTTCGCTATTTACGCATCCCTGCAGACGACGAGAATAGTTTGAAAGAGTGGATGCGCCTGCGTGCGGCGCTAGCGGATCCTGAGTTGCGGGTCAAAGCAGCGGAGCGTTATGCAAAACGGGCTTTGTCGACTGCAGAAGCGGGTAAATTCCAGAGTCAATTAACTGCATCTGCCGTTAAAGGCTTGAGTATATTTGCGGGTGGTGAAGACGGGAGTAAATTATCCGGTTTCGCTGCTATCGCGGGCTTCTTGGAAAAAATTCCCGCGGCGGAGCAAGGTAAAGCTGCCGATGTGTTTATGAAGATTTTGAACGGTAGTATGTGGGATTTGTGGCAATTGGCACGTGAACGCGATGGATTGCCTGTTCTCGAATTGAATGAACAACGCGCGCAGTTTCTGCAATTGGCGACCTCGAGTTTGTCTGACTCTTTCTTTTATGGCGCTCCTGTTTATTTGGAACTGACTGGTTTTGAGGAGGTAAAGGCCTCGGTTTTCCAAGTTGCTAAAGCACCTGGGCAGAATATTGTGTATCTTGGCTGTTTATTCCTAGTGATTGGTGTGTTCGCGATGTTTTATGTGCGTGAACGTCGCTTATGGCTATGGATTAAGGCTGAGGGTGGTGAGAGTCGCGTGTTAATGGCGATGAGCTCACAGCGCAAGACCTTGGACTTTGAGAAAGAATTTGAACAGTTAAAGCAGCAGTTGTCGGCACGCTTTGCAGTAGAGCCTGTGGTTCAAGTGGAAAAGCAAAACGCAGCAATTGAGCCAGGTAGTCAGGTTTGAAAGGCGAATAGGCCTCGATACGCTTAAATAGGAAAAGTAATGGAAAACATTGTAGAACATCAAAGTTTTTTGAAGCGCTTAACAGTCATCGATTGGCTTTATGCCGCCTTGTTATGTACCGGTTCTTTGTATGCTTTCAGCGCCTATGGCAAGCACATGGATGTTTATGAAGAGGCCATTTTATTATTGGCCGGTCCAACCTTTGCCTTCTTGGGTTGGCATTGGAAACCAATGCGTTGGTTGATGCCTTTGTTAGCAATTCTCAGCTTATTCGCGATTTCACAGTACGCAGGTCAGCTTGATTTGGCTAGCAAAAAATTCTTCCTCAAATATTTGTTGTCTAGCCAATCTGCGATTTTGTGGATGAGTACATTCTTTTTTCTTTCTACTCTGTTTTATTGGGGAGGATTGATTGCACGCTCGGATTTTGGTGCATCGGTAGGATCGGGCTTATGCTGGGCAGCGGTGGTCATGGGTGCCACCGGTATGCTGGTACGTTGGTATGAATCGTATTTGATCGGTCCTGACGTTGGCCATATCCCAGTCTCGAATCTTTATGAAGTGTTCGTGTTGTTCTCATTGATTACAGCGATGTTCTATTTGTACTACGAACAAAGTTATAAAACGCGTCAACTTGGCGCTTTTGTATTATTGGTGATTTCTGCGGCAATTGGTTTCTTGTTGTGGTACACCGTGAGCCGAGGCGCTGCGGAGATCCAACCACTGGTGCCTGCCTTGCAGAGTTGGTGGATGAAAATTCATGTGCCTGCTAACTTTATTGGTTACGGTACTTTTTCTTTGGCAGCTATGGTCGGCGTTGCCTATCTGTTGAAGGCGCGTGGGGTTCTCGCTGATCGAATTCCAAGTTTGGAATTGCTCGATGACGTGATGTATAAAGCCATCGCGGTGGGCTTTGCTTTCTTCACAATCGCTACCATCCTTGGTGCACTGTGGGCGGCCGAAGCATGGGGTGGCTATTGGTCATGGGATCCAAAAGAAACCTGGGCGCTGATAGTCTGGTTGAACTATGCAGCTTGGCTTCATATGCGCTTGATGAAGGGCTTGCGCGGACAAGTAGCGGCATGGTGGGCAGTGATTGGTTTGCTTGTTACTACGTTTGCTTTCCTTGGTGTAAATATGTTCTTGTCGGGTTTGCATTCCTACGGCACCCTATAGTTTGAATATACAGATCTGGTTCAATGATTGAAGCCCAAACGAGAAATTGTTTGGGCTTTTTTGTTATGGAGAGCACTGACCCGAATAAAGAATTTTGGGAAAAAATGTAAGTTTCAAACTGAAACGCCGACTTATGAGAAACTATGAACAAATAGAAGCGAGTCCGATCAATTTCATTCTGAACTGGAGCACCGTATGCTGATCAAGAAACAAACTTCTGACACCATTATCTTGCCATCTGAAATTACGCCCCGCGATGTTTTTGAATCCCGACGCGATTTCATTCGACGTGTCGCCATAGGTTCGATTGCTAGTGCATCTGTCATTGAAATGGCACAGCGCGAGGCGTTTGCACAAACGCCCGGAGCGCAAAAACTGGCAGCGACTATCAATCCGGCATACGCCTCAAATGAGAAAAAAACGGCATATAAAGATGTGACTAGCTACAACAATTTTTACGAATTTGGTACTGATAAAGACGAGCCAGCCGTCAACGCTCATACTTTAAAGACAAGGCCATGGACTGTCAGCATTGAAGGAGAAGTGAACAAGCCTATGGTGCTTGATCTCGACGCTTTGCTCAAGTTGGCACCGATCGAGGAGCGTGTGTATCGTTTGCGTTGTGTTGAAGGGTGGTCGATGGTGATTCCATGGTTGGGATATTCACTCTCGAATTTACTGAAGAAAGTGGAGCCGAATAGCAACGCACGCTATGTCGAATTCATTAGCCTTGCCGATAAAAAGCAAATGCCGGCAATTCGCTTTCCTGTTCTGCAATGGCCCTATACTGAGGGCTTGCGTATAGATGAGGCAATGCACCCATTGACGCTGCTTACACTGGGCTTGTATGGAGAAGTATTACCCAATCAAAATGGCGCACCAGTGCGTCTCACAGTGCCTTGGAAATACGGTTTTAAATCTGCGAAATCTATCGTTAAGATTCGCGTGACCAAAGATCTGCCTAAGACATCTTGGAATGTAGCGAATCCAAGTGAGTACGGTTTTTATTCGAATGTGAACCCAGAGGTGGATCATCCACGATGGTCGCAAGCGTCTGAGCGACGTATCGGCGAAGATGGCTTCTTGAGTCGCAAGCGCAAAACGCTGATGTTTAATGGCTATAACGAAGTCGCTAGTCTGTATGCTGGCATGGATCTTAAAAAGTTTTATTGAAATAATGGATGGGAAGAGTTTCTCGATGAATCAACTCAGCGCGCGTCAGCTTTTCTGGTTGAAGCTTTGTATTTTTGTTGTCGCCTCTCTTCCATTTGCGAGGCTCGTCATCGCTACGATGTATGATGGTCTGGGTGCGAATCCGCTTGAATTCATTACTAGGAATACAGGTGATTGGACCTTGTATTTCTTATGCATTACCTTGGCGATCACGCCAGCGCGTAAGCTTTTGCAATGGCATTGGTTGATCCGCTTACGCCGGATGTTGGGTTTGTTTAGTTTTTTCTATGCGGCTTGCCACTTTCTTACTTTCCTGTGGTTTGATCATTTTTTTGAGATCGAGGAAATGTGGAGAGATGTCGTCAAACGCCCATTTATCACCGTCGGCTTTATAGCTTTTGTGATGTTGATCCCGTTGGCCATGAGTAGTAGCAACTGGGCGATACGCATCATGGGTGGAAAAACCTGGCAGTTGTTACACCGTTCGGTGTATATCATTGTCCCGCTCGGCGTGTTGCATTATGTGTGGATGCGCGCGGGCAAGAATAACTTCACTCAACCATTAGTATTTGCTGCAATTGTTTCTTTGTTGCTTGGGATACGTCTGTATTGGCGTCTGAAGAAAACGGTGTAGTGTCGTTCCAGCTACCGCTGTCGCTTTTCTATTTACCCTCTTGCGGGCTCTCAGACGGTGCTTTGACAGGAATAGCCTGTTGCGGCGCTGGAGATTTCTTTTCAGGCATATACAGAGGCCCCCGTTGACCGCAGGCGGAAAGCAAGCATGCGCAGACTAATAAACTAGAAATGAGAGTGGTTTTTTTCAAGATCGTACTAACCGTATAGAATGTAGCCTGTGAAATTAAAAACTTGCTGGTGTTAAGACGGAGTGTACCATGACAGAATCAGAATTTTTAGTGAAGGCAGACGCTTGTTTGCAAGAGGTGCAGGATATTTTTGAGCGTGCTTTCGAAAACGATGAGCTTGATGTTGACTGTAAGCGTAGTGGTAATGTGTTAGAGATTGAGTTTGTCGAGAATGGCTCGAAAATTATCGTCAATAGCCAAGCACCAATGCAAGAAATGTGGGTAGCTGCAAAATCTGGCGGCTTTCACTACAAGCACGATGGCACTAATTGGCTGAATACTAGGGATGGTTCCGAGCTCTTCGAGACATTGCGATCAATTGCTGCCAACCAAAGCTGATTGCGATAAGCGCGAACTTTGGTAATCAGTCACCAAAAAAATGGGATGAGGCTAGTTCGCCGTCATCCCATTTTTTATGAGTAGATGCTAGTAGCCTACTCTATTATGACCTCTGATTCGGTACCGAGACTTTTGACTGCCGAACCAGGCGGATTTTCAATATAGAAGTAATCCCCATCCGCTTGAATTACGCCATTTGGTATGGGTCTCTCAGTAATAGGGATGTCTTTTAGTGCTTTCTGCATATATCCAATCCATATAGGTAATGCCAAGCCACCACCGGTCTCACGATTACCTAAATTGCGAGGTTGATCATAGCCAATCCAAGCAACACCAACAATTTTTGACTGATAACCAGCAAACCATGCATCGATTGAGTCGTTGGTTGTGCCGGTCTTTCCTGCGATGTCTGGTCGTTTTAATACCAAAGCTTTGGTTGCCGTGCCAAATCGCACCACGTCACGCAACATACTGTCCATCAAAAAAGCATTGCGTTCATCAATGACCCGATTGTTTTCATCGCCCGCTAGATCTGGTTTTGCTTGCGATAAGACTTTTCCATCGGCATCCGTAATCTTGGTAATGAGATAGGGATTAATTTTGTAACCGCCGTTCGCAAAGACCGCATAGGCGCCTGCCATTTGCATTGGCGTTACCGCGCCAGCGCCTAAGGCGAGAGTCAAATAGGCTGGATTTTTCTCAGGGAGGAAACCAAAACGTGTCGTGTATTCCTGCCCATACTTTGCGCCTACTCGCTGCAAAATACGAATAGAAATCATATTTTTTGATTTCGTTAGGCCTTTACGCATCGTCATCGGGCCTTCGTATTTGCCGTCGTAGTTCTTCGGCTCCCATGCTTGTCCGCCCGTTTGTCCTGCATCGAAACTAATTGGCGCATCATCGATAATTGTCATCGGTGACAAACCCTTTTCTAGTGAGGAAGAGTAGATAAAGGGTTTAAAGCTGGATCCAGGTTGTCGCCATGCTTGGGTCACATGGTTAAATTTATTGAAGTTGTAATCGAAGCCGCCAACGAGGGCGCGAATCGCGCCGTCAGAGGTATCGGCAGCAACGAATGCCGATTGGACCTCGGGCATTTGAATGATCTGCCAATTTTTACCGTCGAGCATGACACGAATGACTGCGCCGCGCTGAATCCTCTTGTTAGCAGGAGCATTTGGCTTTAGTCCGGCCGCAGCAAAACTAAGGCCGGTGCCGGTAATTTGAATTTCATCACCGTTCGAGAGCACTGCGCGAACCTGATCGGGCTTGGCGTCAATCACCATGGCTGCTAGCAAATCGTCGCTGTCCGGATGATCGGCGAGTTCTTTTTCAATTGCTTCGTCAGCGAGTTCTTTATTCGACGGCAATTCAATGATCGCCTCTGGACCACGATAGCCGTGACGGCGCTCATAGTCCATTACACCTTTGCGCAAAGATAGATAGGCCGCGTCTTGCTCCGCCTTGGTAATGGTCGTGTAGACGTTCAGTCCTCGAGTATAAGTTTCTTCTTTAAATTGCTCGTACACCAGTTGACGCGCCATTTCAGCGATATATTCAGCATGAATTCCAAACTCGGCGCTGTTCGTTTTGATGTGAAGTTTTTCAACTTTTGCAGCTTCAAATTGCGCTTTGTTGATATAGCCCAATTGGTACATACGTTGCAAAATGTATTGCTGGCGAACGGCAGCGCGCTTTGGATTGGCGACAGGATTGTACGCTGATGGTGCTTTTGGCAACCCTGCAAGCATCGCCGCTTCTGCGACAGTGACATCTTTGAGATTCTTTCCAAAGTAAATCTGTGCAGCAGAGGAGAAACCGTAGGCGCGTTGTCCAAGATAAATTTGGTTCATGTAGACTTCGAGAATCTGGTTCTTGGTGAGATTCTGTTCGATCTTCCATGCAAGCAAAATCTCATAGACTTTTCGCTTAACGGTCTGCTCAGTGGAAAGAAAAAAGTTACGTGCTACTTGCTGAGTAATGGTTGAGGCACCTTGTTTGTTGCCGCTAGTGACATTATTCACGGCCGCGCGGGCAATACCAATGTAGTCGACCCCACCATGCTCATAGAAGCGATCGTCTTCGATGGCAAGAACAGCCTTTTTCATGACATCAGGGATGTCTTTGAAGTGAACTACATTTCTTCGCTCTTCACCAAACTCAGCAATGAGCATGTTGTCTGCTGAAAAAACACGCATCGGCATTTTAGGGCGATAACTTGTAATCGCATCGATTTCCGGCAAATTGGGATATGCCATGGTCAATGCGAATACTAAAATTAAGACTCCGGTCAACACGAGACCAAATAATACGATGCAACTTTGAAGTAAGAAGCGAACCGCTCGGCTTTTGGGGCGCGGTTGCGATGCTGTCTCGTTGGCTTGTGATTCGGTATTTTGAGGTGTTGACATAATGCAATAAAAAAATCGGAGTTTAGTCCAGCATTATATCCCGCTCCTAAGGACTATAAAAATTGCATTTCCTTAATTTATCGTCGCGAGTGGAGAAATGACAACGCAAAAAGGGCGTTCTGCTCGGAAAGTGCTTTACATTACACTACCCTTATTGCTAGGATTTAACGTAAGCTAGTATGAGTGTCTTCTAAATCGCGGTTTTTAAAAGAAAAAATGCGTTTTTCAGCCTGAATAATAGTTTTTTGTGAGCAATTTGTGTACGAATTTGCTTGTGCTTTTGCAAATAAGAATAATGTTTCTTTGAGGGGATATCCTTGGCTTTAGATCTCGCATCATTGCTCGGAAAGAAGAATGCGCCCTTGATTGGGGTGGATATCAGCACGTCTGACGTCAAGCTGGTGGAATTGTCTCGTTCGGGCGAAAAGGATTACAAATTAGAGCGTTGCGCTTCAGAGCCGCTGCCGAAAGGCGCTGTTATTGACGGCAACATTGAAAATCTTGAGCAGGTTTCTGACGCTATTACGAAATTGTTGAAGCGTGCTGGGACCGGCACACGAAACGTCGCTTTGGCGATGCCGGCAGCTTCGGTGATTACCAAGAAAATGATGCTACCAGCTAATTTAAATGAGCAGGCACTGGAGTATCAGGTGGAGTCCGAAGCGAGTCAGTACATTCCATTTGCGATGGATGAAGTGGCAATCGACTTCTGTGTCATTGGCCCGACCGCGAATTCGGAAGAGGATGTGGATGTGCTGTTGGCCGCATCACGAAAAGAGAAAATTGAAGACCGTGTGGCAGCAGCAGAGTCTGCTGGACTGCAGCCTAAGGTGATGGATATAGAATCTTATGCGGCGCGCGCTGCCGTTGAGCGCTTGATTGAACAACAACCCAATGCAGGACAAGATCAAATTTTTGCTCTGTTTCAGATCGGGTCGAAGGTGACATATATCTCGATCATTTTGAATGGAGAGGTCGTCTATGAGCGTGATCAGCAATTCGGCGGTAATCAGTTGACGCAAGATATTGTTCGCAATTACGGCCTGTCATTTGAGGAAGCAGAGTTGAAGAAGCGTCAGGGCGATCTTCCTGATAGTTATGAAATGGAGCTACTCGAGCCTTTCTTGGAGAGTGCAGCACTCGAAGTAACACGTGCGATTCAATTCTTCTTCACATCCACACCTTTTACGCGAATTGATCAAATTTATTTGGCTGGTGGTTGTTCAATGTTGCCTGGTTTGGTCGAGATAGTGGCTGAAAGGACGAAATTGTCGACTTCAGTCATTAGTCCATTCAAGGGAATGGAATTGGGATCAAACATAAATGAAAAAGCTTTGCGAAATGATGCACCTGCCTACTTGGTTGCCTGCGGTTTGGCGATGAGGAGGTTTGGATAATGATAAAGATTAATCTACTCCCACACCGTGAAGCCAAAAGGAAAGAGCTTAAAACCCAGTTCTATTCTTTGATGGCACTCGCCGCAATTCTAGGCGCTGGTGTGGTTATTTTGGTGGGCTTGGTATTTTCGACTCAACTCTCGGCGCAGACCGAACGTAATGCATTCATTACGCAAGAGAATCTTGAGTTGGATAAAAAAATCAAAGAAGTTGCGACACTGCGTCAAGAAATTGATGCCTTGAAAGCACGTCAACAAGCTGTTGAAGATTTGCAGGCGGATCGAAATCAACCAGTGTTTATGATGAACGAATTAGTTCGCTTGGCACCCGAAGGTTTATATCTCACGTCGATTAAGCAAGAAGGGCAACGGGTTTTGATGAAGGGCTATGCGCAGTCCCATGCTGTTGTCGGGATTTTTGTAAATGAGCTCAACTCTTCGCAATGGATGAATCGTCCAGAAATTATTCAAAATAAAGCGGTTGGTCTTGGACAGGGGCGAGATGCAAAGCGAGTAATTGAGTTTGACCTGAATGTCGGCATTCGTCGTCCACGTGAATTGGAAGCCGCAGCAGCAAGTGCAGCAGCTGAGGGAAGTACGAAGAAAGCAGTCGCACCAAAAGCAGGCGCTAAGTAGAGATAAATATGGCAAATATTCAAGAACAATTTGAGTCTTTCGCGGGACAGTTCAAAGATCTAAATGGTCTTCACCCAGGCCTTTGGCCGATAGCGCCTCGAATACTTACCGCCATAGCTGTTTTGGTAATGGTGATCATTGGCGGCTGGGCTTTTTATTGGAGTGGCCAGCTTGAAGATATTGAGCGAGGCGAGCAAGAAGAGCAAAAGCTCAAAGACACATTTAAGACGAAAGTACAGCAGTCAATTAGTTTGGATGCCCTGCTTGAACAACGTAAATTAGTGCTTCAGTATGTCTCTCGGATGGAGAAGCAATTACCTAGTAGCGCTGAATACGCATCTTTGTTGGATGACATTAATTCTGCAGCGAATGGTCGTGGTTTGAATATGGATAACTTCGAGCCTGGTGCTGTGGTGGTAAAAGACTATTACGCTGAATTGCCAATTAAGATTCAAATGGTTGCGAATTACCATGATATGGGCCAGTTCATTAGTGATATCGCCAAATTACCTCGGATTATCACGTTAAATAATTTAGTTTTCTCTGCCAGTAAAGATCCAAAGAAACCTGGCATTATTTTGGATGGTATTGCTAAGACCTATCGCTACTTGGGCCCTGAAGAGATCGCGGCTCAAGCGGAATTGGCAAAGAAAAATCGTGACAAAGGTAAAGAAGGTAAAGAAGGCGACAAGGAAAAAGAGGGGCATAAATGAGACTGATTCAGAATTGCTTAGCGTTGGTCTCATTACTAATGCTTGCGGCCTGTGGGGATAACGGGGTCGGTGAGCTCAAGGAATGGATGAATCAAGTTAAAAAGGAAACCCAAGTGAAGGTTAATCCTTTGCAAGAGCCTAAGGTTTTTGTTCCTGTGTCCTATGAAAGCGGTTCCTTAATTGACCCCTTTGATTCAGTAAAATTGTTGGCCGTGTTCGCGCGTATTAAGGCCGCCAACGACAATGGATTGAAGCCAGACTTTGACCGACCTAAGGAGGCGCTTGAGGGCTTCCCACTGGAAACCATGAAAATGGTCGGTACTTTTGATAACAAAAAGAAACTCCAAGGATTGATTCAAGTCGGGAAGATTATTTATCCTGCGACAGTTGGGTCTTATGTGGGTCAAAATTTTGGCAAAGTAATTAGCGTGAGTGAATCTCGAATTGATCTGGTAGAGACAGTTCAAGATGCAACGGGTGAATGGACGGAAAGAAAAGCAAGCTTAGAATTGCAAGAGGCGAAAAAATGAATTTATTTGTAAATAAAAACAAAGGGAGCGCCATGCGCATTAAAGGATTGTTTCTTGGGCTCCTATTGCTATGCCAATCGGCGTTTGCCCAAACTGATAATTCGATTGATTCGATTACTTCAAACCAACAAGGTGCTAACGTAATCGTCAAGATCAATCTCAAAAAGCCTCTTGAAAAAGCGCCTCTGTCATTTTCGATAACAAGTCCAGCACGTATTTCCCTTGACTTCGCCAATACCGCTAATGGCACAGGAAAAAGCGCGATCGATATCGGATTAGGCGAAGTTCGTAACGTGAATTTGATTGAAGTCCCTGGCCGCTCACGCTTGGTATTTAACCTTAATAGATCATTGAACTATGCGACTCTGGTTGAGGGGAATACATTGATCGTAACCATAGATGGATCTGGTGGTTTGGCGACACCAGTGAATTCGCTCGGTCTACCTGTCACTGCAAAGGGCCCACAACAGAACCTTCGTCAAAGTTTAAAAGATATCGATTTTAGACGTGGCGCAAGTGGTGAAGGCCGCGTGGTAGTAGATTTGCCTAATAATCAGATTGCGGTGGATCCACGTCTCCAAGGTCAGAAAATCGTTGTTGATTTTTTCAATGTCAGCCTTCCAGATGTCTTGAAACGTAATTTGGATGTTGCAGATTATGGATCGCCAGTCCAAAAAATTATCACGGAGCGTCAAGGTGACAATGTTCGGATGTATATTGAGCCAAAAGGCTTATGGGAACATAGCGTTTATCAAAGTGACACTCAATTGGTGATCGAAGTTAAGCCAATCAAAGAAGAATTGAATAAATTGACTCAAGGTTCGCAAGGCTATAAGGGCGAACGCTTTGGCATGAACTTCCAAGATATTGATGTCCGTGCGGTCTTGCAAATGTTGGCGGAGCAAGGTGGAGTGAATATTATTGCGAGTGATTCAGTCATGGGTAATATTACTCTGCGCTTAATCGATACGCCGTGGGATCAAGCACTCGATATCGTAATGCAAATCAAGAATCTCGATATGCGTAAAAACGGTAATGTTATTTTGATCGGGCCAAAAGACGAGTTGTTATTGAAAGAGAAGTTGGAGCTAGAACAAAAGGCGGCAATTGCTGAGCTAGAGCCATTAAAGACAGAATCCTTTCAATTGAAGTATCAGAAAGCGGAAACCTTACAAAAGTTGTTTGGTCTCGATGGAAGTAGCTCAACCAATCGTATGCTGTCTAAGCGCGGTAGCGTCATGATCGATCCACGTACGAATCAGATTTTTGTTACGGATATCGCTTCAAAAATTGAAGAAGTACGTAAACTGATTCAGAAGACAGACATTGCAACGAAGCAGGTCGTTATTGAAGCCCGTATTGTGGAAGCTGACAATAAGTTTAGCCGTAACCTCGGCGCTAAACTTGGTTTCGCGGACTTGCGGAAGTTGTCTGGCGGCGACGCTGGTTATCAACTCCAGGGTAATCAACGTGTTGCCGTGACCGGCAATTATCTGGGCGTCGGTGAGCAGACTGGCCAAGCAAAAATTACAGAGAAAAGTTTTATTCCAAATACGCAGTTCGTGAACTTACCTGCTGCTGGTATTGGCGGCTTGGATGCAGCAAGTATGGCAACGAGTATTTTTTCCGCGGCGGCTAATCGTTTCTTGAATTTGGAACTTTCCGCTTTGGAAGCCGACGGTGATGGAAAAATTATCTCCAGTCCTCGAGTCGTCACTGCGGATCAAACTCCGGCAAATATCGAACAAGGTCAAGAGATCCCATATCAAATCGCAACCTTGGGCGGAGCAACGGCGATCGCATTTAAGAAAGCAACCTTAAGTTTAAATGTGACGCCACAAATTACACCAGACGGCACTATCATCCTAACAGTGGACGTTCATAAAGATAGTCGTGGTGAAGAAACGCGTTTTGGACCTGCAATTAATACAAAACAGGTGAAGACGACCGTACTGGTCGATAATGGCGGTACCGTAGTATTGGGTGGTATTTATACTCAGGAAGAACGCTCTGACGTGACAAAAGTACCTTTCTTAGGTGATTTGCCATTGTTCGGAAATTTGTTTAAGTCGACTGGTAAAACGAACAATAAAACTGAATTGTTAATATTCATCACTCCAAGAGTGCAATTAACGGGAAGTTTTGCAAACCAGTAAGAAGAACCAGTGAAATGATTCACACGGGTGCAGGTTTTGAATTAATCAATAATTGAATAGGTGTTACATGACGAAGTTCTTTCGCACAATTTTTGCCATCCTGACGATTTCGTTGTTGTCAGCTTGTGGTGGTGGGGGTGGTTCCGCTGGTAATACAAGCGGAACTGCATTGTTCACGACAGCTGCTTCGGAAATTGTATTGGTCGCTGGCGATGTTCAAACCTACAATATCGGTGGTGGCGTACCGGGTTATGCCGCAACTTCGAACTCCGGAGTGGTTGTAGCATCAGTAAGTGGTAAAGTACTAACCCTTAAAGGAGTTGGTTCTGGCTCGGCAACAATCACAGTAACCGACAGTGCCGGTGCCAAGGTTTCTATCACGGTACAGGCAAGTACTGGCGTGCCATTGTTCACCACGGCGTCAGAGGCTTTGTCGGTCGGCATTGGGCGCACAAGTAACGCTTACACAATTGGCGGCGGTAGTGGCGTATTTACCGTCACATCAGGAAATCGTCAGATCGTTTCAGTGACTCAAAATGGCAGTCAATTTACGATTACTGGCGTCTCTGCAGGCCAAGCTACAGTCTCGATCACAGATTCACTCGGTGCATTCAAGCGTATTGAGGTCACAGTTGGAAGTGGTATCAACCTCTTCACAACCGCACCCGCATCAGTCACCGTTGCGGTAGGATCCAGCTCAGCTGTCTATTCAATTGGCGGTGGAAGTGAACAATATTCTGTCTCTAGCAGTGACAATACTGTAGCAACGATCGGCCAGTCTAGTTCGAATCAGTTTGTTATTACTGGCAAGACAGGTGGTAAGGCTACCGTTACCGTTAAAGATACTTTGGGTAAAGAAATTTCAATTAGCGTTACAGTAGGTACCAATGATGCACTGTATTCAACTGCAGCTTCGACAGTTACGTTAAACATCGGTGGGTCTGGCATTTACAAAGTTGGTGGTGGAACGACAATTTATAGTGTCGGAAGTAGCAATACTTCTGTTGCCACCGCAACGATCATTGGTAGTGATTTAATCATCACTGGTGTAGCAACTGGATCCGCAACAGTGATCGTACGTGACTCTACGACAGGAAGTTTGACAATCAATGTGACGGTAGGTAGCGGCACTCCAACACCTTTGTACTCAACTGCGGCTAGCGATATCATTGTGACGCCAGGCTCTTCACCAACTTTCAATGTCGGTGGTGGTCGTGCACCGTATTTCGTCAGCAGCAGTAGCTCAAATGTGGCCACTGCAGCTATTGCAGGAAGCACTCTCAGCTTGACTACGGTTGGTAGCGGTACAACTAAGATTGTGATCACTGATTCCGTTGGTGCAACATTGACAATCAACGTGACAGTAGGGGCTGGCGCATCGATTCCTTTGTTCACATCAGCGCCTTCAGCTGTGACGATTATTTCTGGCTCGACGGTTACGTACTCAATTGGTGGTGGTACTGCTCCATACACCGTCACCAGCAGCAACTCCGGAGCCGCGACTGTTCTTGTGACTGGTTCGAGCTATACAGTGACGGGTGCAAATGTGGGAACGGCAAGTATTGTGATCCGAGATTCAGTCGGCGCTTCCACCACGGTTGCTGCCACCATATCTGGCGCTGCGCAAACTCCCGTTGATGTGTTGCCAGGCGACTCTACAGGTGCAGTTGGCGACACTTTATCCTTCAATATCTCCGGTGGTTCAGCGCCGTACACGATTTTGAATAACAATCCAAGTATTGCGACTGTTACGTTGAATGGCGGTGCGTTCACAGCTAAATTGTTGAATCAAGGCTCAACGGTGGTAACAGTCACAGATAAACAGGGTCAAACGAAGAAAATTACAATCACAGCGAATGCTGCTGCATCTCAGTTGAGAATTTCACCATCCGCCTTAACCGTAGGTGAAGATAGTACGAATTCCATCGAACTTACGATTTATGGTGGAACTGGCCCTTATCGTGCGTTCACTAGTGATTTGACACTGTCCTCTGTACCATCAGGAACGATAACGCAAGGCACAAGCGGCACTGCGTTGACGATTGGTCTGGGTTCGAATAGTACACGCTGCGTCACTGTAAAAGACACAGGAGGAACTATCCTCATTGGTGGTACTTACGATATGACAATCACAGTGATCGATAGTTTGGGTGCTTCGGCAACTGCAACTTTGACGCTTAAGGATAACGCGAAAGGCATTGGTACTGATAAGTGCGGTAACTAAGCTAATCCATATTGATTTAAGTGAAATTGTGTGACAAGTAATATCTATTTAGTAGGACTGATGGGCTCTGGCAAGACGACAGTTGGCAGAGCCCTCGCAAAAAAACTCAACAAACGTTTTGTAGATTCAGATCATGAGATAGAGGCGCGCACAGGCGTCACTATCTCAGTGATTTTTGATATTGAAGGTGAAGCGAGTTTTCGTCAGCGTGAAGCTGATGTTATTCGCGATCTTTGTCAGCAACAAGACATCGTGCTTGCTACAGGTGGCGGGGCGGTGCTCAATCCCAAAAGCCGCGAGTTACTCCATCAACATGGAACTGTTGTCTATCTGAAGGCAAGTATTGGCAGCATTTTGCATCGTACGCGACACGATAAGAAACGCCCATTACTGCGTACAGTTGATCCACGTAAAAAATTAGAAGAACTCGAACAACAGCGTGATCCGCTGTATCGAGAAGTAGCCCATATGATCATCGAAACTGGGCAACCCCAATTGCAAACCTTGGTACAAACCATAGTCGATAAATTGCCTAAACCACAAAATGTCGCTCAAACAGCAGAAATTATCGCCGCGAATCTTCCGTCGGTATCAAATCAAACTATGGAACACGAACCAGGGCAGTACAAAACACTACAAGTTGACTTAGGCGATCGTAGCTATCCGATTAGTATTGGTGAGTCACTACTCAGTAACGCCAAGTTACTGGAACAAAGAATAAAAGCAAAGTGGGTGGTCATCGTCACCAATGATGTCGTGGCACCTTTGTATTTAGAAAACCTGCGTGCTCAATTGCTTAGCCTTGGCAAGCAAGTTGATGCAATCGTCTTACCGGATGGCGAAGATAAAAAAAATTGGCAAAGCTTGATGCTGATTTTTGATGAACTGCTACAAAAGAAATGCGACCGTAAAACAGCCTTGATTGCCTTAGGCGGCGGTGTGATCGGTGACATGACAGGGTTTGCTGCTTCTGCATATATGCGCGGTATTCCTTTCGTACAGATCCCAACGACCTTGTTAGCCCAAGTTGATTCTTCAGTCGGGGGCAAGACAGGCATCAATCATCCGCTGGGTAAGAATATGATAGGCGCGTTTTATCAGCCACAAGCGGTGATCGCTGATATCTCGGCGCTCTCGACCTTAACTGATCAAGAATTGTCCGCGGGTTTGGCAGAGGTGATCAAGCATGGGGCCATTATCGACGCGAAATTCTTCGATTGGATAGAAGCCAATATCGAAAAATTACGACAACGAGATTCCGAGGCGCTGAGTTACGCAGTCTTGCGTTCATGTGAAATCAAAGCCAATGTGGTTAAACAAGATGAGCGAGAAGGTGGCCTGCGTGCCATCTTGAATTTCGGACATACATTTGGACATGCGATTGAATCAGGCCTTGGTTACGGCACTTGGTTGCATGGAGAAGCGGTCGGATGTGGGATGGTGATGGCAGCAGATTTGTCACATCGCTTAGGCTACATTGACTTCGTCACCAAGACTAGAATTACTCGATTGGTCGAAGCAGCGGGGCTGCCCATAGTCGCTCCTGACTTGGGTGAGTCTACTTGGTTAGACCTGATGGAAGTCGACAAGAAAAATGAGGGTGGGCAGATTAAGTTCATCCTATTGAAACCTCTCGGAACTAGTGTGATTACCTCTGTGCCGAAAGAAAGTCTACTCGCAACCCTGCGAGCTTGTATTCAAGTCTAGAAAGAAATTCATGTTCGCTGATTCGCATCTCGCTCCTTATGCTGCACAGTCTGCACGGTCTAAGGGGCGGCGTTTTCACGAACCCGCTCCCGCTTCTCGATCTGAGTTTCAACGTGACCGCGATCGTATCATTCACAGTACGGCATTTCGACGACTCGAATATAAAACACAAGTCTTCGTCAATCACGAGGGGGATTTATTTCGTACGCGACTCACTCACAGCATTGAAGTGGCGCAGATCGCACGCTCCATCGCTCGAAATCTGCGTTTGAATGAAGACTTAGTTGAAGCAATCTCTTTAGCACATGACCTTGGCCATACGCCATTTGGCCATGCTGGCCAAGATGCGCTTAACGCCTGCATGAAAGACTATGGTGGCTTCGAGCACAATCTACAAAGCTTGCGTGTGGTTGATGCCTTAGAAGAACGCTATGCCGCCTTTGAAGGATTGAATTTAAGCTTTGAATCGCGTGAAGGCATACTCAAACACTGTTCGCTCAATAATGCAAAAAACTTAGGTGACTTAGGTGAACGGTTTCTTTTGAAACGCCAGCCAAGCTTGGAAGCACAATTAACCAATCTTGCTGATGAAATCGCCTACAACAATCACGACATCGATGATGGATTGCGCTCGGGTTTGCTGACGGAAACGCAGATGATGGAGGTCGATTTTTTCGCGCGCTTTAGACATGAGGTGGAGGCCGTCTACCCAGGCATTAGTGGTCGCCGTGCGATATCGGAGACCATAAGGCGTATGATCAATGCACTGATTTCAGACTTAATTCATACCTCCGAGGCACGCATTTTGGAACTCGCGCCGACCTCAATTGAGGACGTCCGCAATATGCCTGCGATGATTTCTTTTTCTGATGCAATGTACAAGGATGCGAAGTTGTTGAAGCAATTCCTATTTCAGCATTTGTATCGTCACTATCAAGTGAATCGTATGAGCAATAAGGCGAAAAATACGGTTCGTGATTTATTTAATTTGATGATGGACGAGCCAGGATTGCTACCGCCAGATTATCAAGTGACCGCGCAGTATAGTGGTGGCGATGATGAGAGTAGAGAAGTAAGGCAAGCGCGTCGTATCGCTGATTATATTGCCGGTATGACTGATAGGTATGCGATGCGTGAGCATCGTCGATTATTCCAGATCGAAGAAGTGTAAGCGTGGCTCTGACCCACATTCAAAATAAACGATGAAAGTATCTATGCAAAAATTATGTTGGCAAATGGCAGCGATATTCGCTTTAAGCTTAAATTTAAGTACTGCGCAAGCTGTTGATTTATCTCAGTTGAGTAATCAAGATGCGAATGCCGGCTTGAAAGCGGCACTCGAACAAGGTGCGAATGCGGCTTTAGGGAAACTCGGTATTCAAGATGGCTTCTTGGCAAACGAAAAAGTCAAAATTCAATTGCCGTCGATCTTGGAAAAAGCCAAACCTTTGTTGAAGTTAAGTGGGCAAAGCAAACAACTTGATGAGCTCGTGTTGTCGATGAATCGCGCTGCGGAGTCGGCAGTGCCAATGGCGAAACCTTTGCTCCTTGATGCAGTAAAGTCGATGACGGTGACGGATGCTAAGAATATCCTGAATGGCGGTGAAACCTCAGTAACTCAATTTTTTAGAGAAAAAACATCGACGCCATTGAACACCAAATTTCTACCCTTGGTGAAGGGGGTAACCGATAAAGCGGGTTTGTCAGCAAAGTACAATGCGGTAATGGGCAAGGCCAAGAAATTAGGTGCGATTCCTGAACAAGAAGCGACCGTGGAAGGCTACGTAACTGGGCGCGCTGTCGATGCTTTGTACTTCATGATAGGTGAAGAAGAAAAAGCAATACGCAAAGATCCAATTGGTACTGGTAGCAAAATTATTGGTAAGGTTTTTGGTTTGCTTAAGTAGGTCGTCAACTAAACCAAAAAAAGGGAGCTTTTTGCTCCCTTTTTTTTGGTTCAAACGTTTGATCTAAGGTAAGTGCGCTAATGGGTGCGCATAGTCAGGCCACACTGGTGCGAAGAAACTACTTACCATCACTTCTGTCACTTCAGCAATCGACGCAGGAGACCATTTCGGCAAATTGTCTTTATCGACGACTAAAGCGCGAACACCTTCGAGCACCTCGCCGTGTTTAAAGCAATGACGGACCATCGTGCGCTCTATACGCAAGCATTCAGCCACAGATTTCTGCGCGCACAGACGTAATTGTTCCAAGGTCACAGCCATCAGTAACGGCGAGCGTTTCGCCATAATCGCAACAGTATCGGTAGCAAATGTTGAAGTATCTTGCGCTAAGGATTCACAAATACGGTGTAATTGATTGCCTTGAAAATGCTGGTCAATTGCGGCGCGTTGCGAGGCAAGTTTTGAACTTGCTGGGTCGATTTGGGCTGTAAATTGTTGGGCAAAATCACGAATCGCGACACGCACATCCGCTTCCGACGTGGTCGATAGTAAGGACATCAAATTGTCGAGTTCGGATGTCGGGATAAACACGTCAGCGAGATTCGCATAGATCGCATCTGCTGCGCTGATCACTTCACCAGTTAATCCGAGGTAGGTACCAATTTCTCCTGGCGTGTGATTTAAGAAGTAACCACCTCCAACATCGGGGAAAAGCCCGATGTTCACCTCGGGCATGGCCATCTTTGTACGTTCAGTGACGATACGTAGACGGCTCGCAACACCAGATTGCGCAATGCCCATACCACCCCCCATGACTACGCCATTCATTAAGGCGATGTAGGGCTTGGGGTAAAAGTGGATGAGGTGATTAAGTGCATACTCTTCAGAAAAAAAATCTTCGAGCAATGCGCTATCTTGCATTGGCGTTTTGGTGCCAACGTCATAGAAGAATCGGATATCGCCGCCAGCGCAAAATGCTTTTTCACTACTGCTATAAATGAACACCGCGCGGACGTTAGGGTTATTGTGCCATGCACGTAAGGTTGCAGTGAGACTACGAACCATCTCCAATGAGAGTGAGTTGAGTGCCTTAGGGCGGTCGAGTGTAATGAAGCCAATACCATTTTTGATATCGGTGAGAACAAAGTTATCCATGGTGTTTTTTAATGAATTGCGATGGTCACTATTGTAACCTGTTGGCTTTAGACGATCTTTGATAAACAGATAAGACTGTCACAAGAAATAGAAAAGTAAAGTAGGCGATTGAGGGAAAAAAGGGCAAAAAAATGCCCCCTAAATAAGGGGGCTTAGCATTACCTGAATGCGTTGTTAGATCATCTTATACCGACGCTGGGTCTGGCATGTGTTTAATCGCATCGTGTTGATGGTCTTGAATCTTGTCCTTATGTTTGATGACTTGACGATCGAGTTTGTCGATCAGTGCGTCGATAGCTGCATACAGATCATGTGCCAGACTTTCGACGTGAATATCTTTGCCGCTCAGATGTAAATTGATATCGGCTTTGTGACGTTTGTCCTTTTCTCGGAGCTTATCAACCGTCAGAATGACGGCGATATCAATGACTTGATCGAAGTGTCGTCTTACCCGCTCTAACTTGCCTTGTACATATTCACGAATTGCAGGAGTTACTTCGACGTGGTGTCCACTGATGGTGAGATTCATACTGCGCTCCTATGGTGATATTGCTTTTATTTGCTAACTAGTAAAACCCATTACAACAATCGCTCATTGGTACAACTTGGTTTTGAGCTAAATCATATATAACGTTAGAAAGCAATAAATCAAGAACTGGTTTATAAAGATTTTCGCAGACTGACGGGGGGAATTTTCAGAGCCTCGCGATACTTAGCGACAGTACGCCGAGCGATGACCATGCCTTGTTCTCCCAATATGTCGGCGATCTTGCTATCCGAGAGAGGTTTCTTCTGGTCTTCTTCTCCTATTAATTGTTTGATCAGAGCCCGTATCGCCGTGGAGGATGCTTCTCCTCCTGCGTCAGTGGCGACATGACTACCGAAAAAGTACTTCAACTCAAACATGCCATGCGGTGTGAGCATGTATTTTTGAGTCGTTACGCGAGAAATAGTGCTCTCGTGTAATCCCAGTGTATCAGCTATTTCGCGTAAAACAAGGGGTCTCATTGCAACAGCACCATGCGTGAAAAAATTGTATTGTCTTTCGACTATGGCTTGTGCAACGCGCAAAATCGTATCGAAACGTTGGCGCATGTTTTTGATCAGCCAACGTGCTTCCTGCAGCTGTGGGCTCAAGCTAGCATCGCCACGTTGTTGCTTCATTAAGTTCGCGTAGAGTTGATTGACGCGAAGGCGCGGCATCACATCACGATTAAGCATCACCTGCCATTCGTCACCAATTTTTTTGACTACGACATCGGGCACCACATAGTCCGATTTACCTTCGGAAAAGGCCAAGCCGGGCTTGGGATTACATTGCCGAATAACCGTTTGTGCGTCGCGTAAATCTTCGTCGTCGCATTGCAACAATTTACGCAATTTTGTGAAGTCGCGTTGTGCAAATAGCGGTAGATAAGTCTCAACAATTTGTAGCGCTAAACGTCGTGTGACAAAGGCAACTTTAGGTAGCCGCTTGATTTGAATCGCAAGACATTCGGCGGTATCGCGGGCACCAACGCCCTCAGGCTCGAAGCTTTGCACCATGTTCAAGGCGAACTGCAGTTCTTCCATCTCTACACAAAGATCAATGGGCAAACTTCCATGAATCTCTTCGAGCGCTTCGCACAAATAGCCGTTGTCGTCGATCGCATCGATAATGAGTTCAATTAAGGCGCGATCGCGACCTTCACGAACGGTGAGGCGCATTTGCTCCAATAGGTAGTCGCGCAACGACATCTGTGCAGCTTCAAGTTGCGGGCGTCCATCTTCTTCATCATTCGACTTAGAGCCGCTACTGGGACCTTCTTCGAAGCTCCAATCTTCATCTGCGCTTGGTGTATGTTCAACCTCTGCATTGGCTTCGCCGCTTTCGGCTTTGGGGCTAGCTTCTTCAGAGTCTTGGCTTGATTTTTCCGGTACGGCGAACTCAGATTCAGTTTGCTGTGTCGCGTTATTGATTGTTCCATCAGCGAGCAGACGCACTGCACTATCGAGCGCATCGTCGACGCGCTCAAGTAAAGGATTTTCAATCAGTAGCGTTTCCAGTTCCTGATGCAACTCTAGCGTGGACAATTGCAGTAGTCGTATCGACTGCTGCAATTGCGGGGTCAATGCTAGATGTTGCGAGGTGCGGAGTTGTAAGCTTTGCTTCATGCTGAGGCTGGTCCAATTTGGAAACGCTTACATGCGGAAATGTTCACCCAAATACACACGTCTGACAGTCTCATTCGTAATGATTTCGTCAGGGCGCCCACTGGCGAGCACGGAGCCTTGATTAATGATATAGGCATGATCACAAATGCCCAGAGTCTCCCGTACATTATGGTCGGTAATTAAGACGCCAATATCACGTTCTTTGAGGAAGCGAACAATTCGTTGAATCTCAATCACAGCGATTGGATCAACGCCAGCAAATGGTTCGTCTAGTAAAACAAAGCGCGGATTGGTCGCAAGTGCACGCGCAATCTCAACTCGTCGACGTTCACCTCCCGATAGCGCTCGCGCAGGACTTTCGCGCAAACCGTCAATTTGTAGTTCGCTTAGTAGCGTGTTGAGGCGTTGGTCAATGTCCGCTTTGCTTAAGGCTCTTCCGTCTGAATCGACTTGTAGTTCTAAGACTGCTCGTACATTGTCTTCAACTGATAGCTTTCGAAACACGGAAGCTTCTTGCGGCAGGTAAGATAAACCTAAACGAGCCCGTTGATGGATAGGCAGACGAGAAATATCGGTACCGTCAATATCAATCTTTCCAGCATCGGAGGGCACCAAACCAACGATCATGTAAAACGAGGTCGTTTTACCTGCACCGTTAGGGCCTAGCAGTCCGACCACTTCACCACTCTTTACTTCAAGTGAAACGTCGCGCACAACTTGGCGCATGCCGTAGCGTTTTTGCAGACCTTGAATTTCTAATGTGCTTGTCATATTGCGAATTTTCGTAGTAAGCAAATTATTTATGGTTTATTGGGTTTGGGTTCGGTCTTAGCTTTGACACCTTCAAGGGTGAGCGTTACCCGACCACCGTTTTGTGAGCTCTTACCGCTGGTTTGGTTTGCCATGTTGAAGAAGTCATTTGGGCTATCGTAGGAAAAGAATTCACCTTCCAGTTTGCGCGTTTCTTTTTGTTGATCCAAGAAGCGAATGACAGCATTGCCATGGAAGGAGACGACTTCGCTTGCCTTGTTATACTCAACCCGTTGTGCTGTTCCCTCTATCCATAAGTCGCTACCACCATCTCTTTTTTGGCGAAAGAAAACAGGGTTGGCGCTAGTTCCCGTAAACACGGTGCTACCGCCACCTTCAGGGTGATCTTTGCTTACTGCGATGGTGATGTCAGTTCCTTTTTCGCCGCGAATGTAGAGCGTGCCACGGGTAAGTTCGATTTTATCGAAGGTAATAATGTTCTTGATTGCGTCATAGCCACCAGCAATTCCTGATACTTTTGTTTCTTTAAATTTGTCGGCCTTTTCTGCTTTCGCTGGCGCTACGATAATCGTTCCACCAATAGCGAGCGAGAACAATACGATTAAATACTTGGGCATGGGTCTTATCCTTAATTGGGATTTCAGAGTCGCACAATACAATGGCAACTTAATTCTTTCTATTCTTTATGCTTACGCGTAACTGATGCAAAAATTTTACAGTTTGATCGGTGTTGTTTGCTTCCATTCCGGTGGCAGTAATGTGCGCGTTGGGTGTAGTCATGGCGATGGCTGCATCCGTTTTCATGCGCTCGGTATCGGGATAGAGCACGAGCTTCGTTGTTTCTAATTTCACAGGTACGCCAACTTTGCTCGGCGCACGTTCAACACTCACGTTATCATATAGCTCGATTTGATCTTCGATCGGGCCACCAGATTTCTCTTGAATTTTCTGCTTTACCACCGCGCGGTCGGCACGGATATTCATGGGTGTTTTTTCTTGATCAACACCAATAATGCGAGGCTGGGCGATTTCAAATTCGTCTTCTTGAGGAAAGTGAGTAAGTTTCTCTCCCGTGACGCGATAATTTGTATTGCCACTTTGTGAGAGGCGAACAAAATTAAAATGTTCAACAAAATAATCGGGCTCGGTTCTAATGCGGCTACTACTTGCTTGCTCTTCGCTATTACGACGCATTACTTCATACACCCAAAAAGAGCCGAGCATGACCAGGCCAAGCAGACCTACCATGAGCCAGACTCGAATGCGATCAGCGGTCATCAGTGGGGTCTTCCAAGAAAGGGGCGATTGCCGACAAATATTTGTCTTGTGCTCGCAAGATGAAATCGCAAATTTCACGAGCTGCGCCACGGCCACCACCAGCTTGTGTGATGTAATCTACACGGGACCTCACTTCAGCATGACCATTTGGAACGCTCGCAGCAAAACCGGCACGCAATAAAATTGGGAGATCAATGACATCATCACCAATGAAGCCACATTCATCGTGGGGTATTCCTAGCTCTTCTGTGAGTTGTAGGAAGGCTGATTTTTTGTCGTGAATGCCTTGAAGTATGTGTTGGATGCCAAGATCGGTGCCACGCTTGCTGACGATGGCCGACTTACGCGCACTGATGATCGCGGTAGCGATTCCTGCATTTTGCAATAACTTAATACCTTGGCCATCCAAAACATTGAAGGTTTTCATGACCTCGCCGTCAGCATTAAAGTGCAAACTGCCATCGGTCAAAATACCATCGACGTCGAAAATCATCAGCCGTACACGTGCGGCTTTAGCTTTTGCTTGTTCGATCGACGCTGTCATTAAATCACCTTGGCGCGAGTAAGATCATGAATATGTAAGGCGCCTACGAGTTTGCCTTCTTCATCTGCAACCAGTAATTGGTTAATGCGATGTGTTTCCATCACTTCCACGGCTTCTACAGCGAGTTGTTCGGGGCGGACGGTGCGAGGTTGTTTGCCCATTACTTCGCCAATCGATAGTTCGCTGAAATTCAATTGCTTCTCCATCAGACGGCGTAGATCGCCATCGGTGAAGACACCAAGAATTCGTTGTTCAGCATCGACGACGGCAGTCATCGCCATGCCTTTTTGTGTGATTTCTAATAGCGCGGAAGTGAGCTTGGTGTCTGCTTTAACTTGGGGAATAGCATTCCCACTGCGCATGATGTCTTTGACGTGCGTGAGCAAGCGGCGACCTAAGGCGCCACCAGGATGAGAGCGGGCAAAGTCTTCTTCTTTGAATCCACGAGCGTCAAGAACTGCCACAGCGAG
Organism: Affinundibacterium nitidum; assembly: GCF_014284155.1. GTDB lineage: Bacteria > Pseudomonadota > Gammaproteobacteria > Burkholderiales > Burkholderiaceae_D > Undibacterium > Undibacterium nitidum. The sequence continues at coordinate 17,204 of NZ_JACOFZ010000007.1, read as the reverse complement.
CGCGTCACCGAGCGCCAAAGTCACTGTAGTACTTGCTGTTGGCGCTAAATTCAGAGGACAGGCCTCTTTCTCAACGTGCACGCTCAAATGAATATCGGCAAGTTTGGCCAAAGTCGACTGTGGGCTGCCCGTCATGGCGATCAATTTCACGCCTAGACGTTTAACGATAGGTAAAATCGCGATAAGTTCACCGGCTTCACCCGAGTAAGAAATGGCAATTAAGACGTCTTCTGGCGTCACCATCCCTAGGTCACCGTGGGCAGCCTCGGCTGGATGGACGAAAAATGAGGGCGTACCGGTTGACGCGAATGTCGCAGCCATCTTCCTAGCGATGTGACCGGACTTGCCAATACCAGAAACGACAACTCTCCCGCTACAGCTCAAAATGAAGCTCATCGCAGAAGTGAATGCCTGCGCGTCGCTGCCATTTAGCCTTTGCTTGAGGCTGAGTATGGCGTCAGCTTCGATTTGCAAAGTATCTGTCGCGAGTTGCATGGCATGCTTCGCGTTGGCCTCGTCCAATTCGACAGGGGAAGGGGAGTGAATGTTTAATGTTCTCATGCCCAAAGTATAAACTAAATACGGCAAAGCAAGAACCCTGCCAGAAAATTCTCGCGTCGAGGAAAAGCGAAAACTACATGAAGATTCTATATGCTCAATGGGCGGAATGAGAATTTTGCGACACTTTTGTGCCGTTTATCGGAAGGAAATTTACTTTGCCTTGTCAATTTGAAAATCATACCTGATACTCAACGAGCCGACGCTCTCGTGTCTGTGCGGTTTTTAATTATTTTTGTGAAAGTAGCTTTTATGAATCCATATTCCGTTGACCCAAATCAATCGTACTCCGCGCCACCCTCAGACATGATTTCTGGAAACGATGGCACACAATTTAATCCTCAAGGTAACCAGCTCGGTGCGGGAAGTGCTACTAACTGGTTTAGTGTAGGCTTTGGTTCGTTTAAAGCTGCGCCCGGCGTCTGGATTGGCATGGCGTTAATTCACTTTGTAATTGCTATTGTTCTCGGCGTGATTCCGCTTGGGTCTCTCGCCTCTTATATTTTGATGCCAGTGTTTACTGCTGGCTTCATGATGGCTTGCCAAGCACAATTTGAAGGCAAGCCTATCGGTGTAGACATGATGTTTGCCGGCTTTAAAGAGAAATTCGGTTCCCTGGCTTTATTAGGCTTGTTCTGGCTAATCGGTATCTTCTTGATCGCGGCTGTAATCGGCATTGTTGTGGCCATTACTATCGGCGGTGCTGTCGCGACAAGTGCGTTAAGCGGTGGAAATGTCGCTTCTGCTCTCTTTGGCCTCGGCTTTGGTACGATTTTGCTGCTGTTCATTGTGGCGATAATTGCATTCATTCCAGTTGCGATGGCAATTTCTTTTGCTCCGGCCTTGGTGGTTTTCCATAACGTCGAGCCGTTTGAAGCGCTGAAACTGAGCTTGAAAGCAAGTTTGAAAAACTGGGGAGCATTTTTCCTCTATGTGATTTTGACGATCATTTTGGGTGTATTGGCGACCCTACCAATTTTCTTGGGATGGTTAATTTTGTGGCCAACCATGATTGGCGCGATGTACGGTGCCTATCGTGAAATTTTCTTGGTGCCTGCAAATACGACAGCATCAATGTAATTATCAAAAACAAGTCTTAACGGCAAAGCGCGTAGTCCTGCGCGTTTTGCCTTATTTAAGATCCAGTCTACAGCAAGAAAAAATCCAACAATTCCGCAAAAATTGCAGTGGCTTCATCACTGCACCAGTCTTTATCGGTAATAATAGAGCACATGACCGCTCTCGATACCACTCTCCTTCTTCTTAGTTCCGCCGTGCTTGGCGTGGTCGCTTTCCGTATGCTGAATTTGCCGCCTATGCTTGGCTATCTTGGCGTTGGGATTTTAATTGGCCCACACGCATTAGGCTGGGCACAGGAGAGTGCAGCGACTCATCAACTGGCCGAGTTTGGTGTGGTGTTTTTGATGTTTTCAATTGGTCTTGAATTTTCTTTGACCAAATTGATCTCGATGCGTCGCGCAGTATTTGGATTAGGTCTGGCTCAGGTCGTGATGACCATCGTGCTAGCCATGATCGGCGCTACCGTTGCAGCGATGTGCTTACCTCAATACTTTGAGATGAGTTGGAAAGCGGCATTTGCATTAGGTGGGGCTTTGTCGATGTCATCTACGGCCATCGTTTCGAAAATGCTTACTGAAAAGTTAGAGCTTGAGAGTCCGCATGGCCGCCAAATTATTAGTGTGCTGTTGTTTCAAGATTTGGCAGTGGTGCCGCTATTGATTTTGGTGCCAGCGTTGGCGACGGACTCTGAAAACCTTAGTATGACCTTGACATTGGCCAGCGCGAAAGCCTCTGTGGTTTTGTTTCTACTGTTCTTCGTGGGTAAACGCGTTGTGCGAAGCTGGTTCACGATTGTCGTGAAACGCCGATCTCAAGAGCTGTTCATGCTCAATCTTCTGTTGTTCACCTTAGGCGCAGCTTGGCTAACCGAGAAGGCAGGGTTGTCCCTTGCTTTGGGAGCCTTCGTTGCCGGGATGCTGATCTCCGAAACTGAATACAAGCATCAAGTGGAAGAAGATATTAAATCCTTCCGTGACGTATTGTTAGGGTTGTTTTTTGTGACTGTCGGTATGCTGCTCAATTTGAGCCTGGTGTTGGAATACGGTTGGTTAATCTTGCTGTTGTTGGCTGGCCCGGTATTGATGAAGTTTGGATTGATCTTCGCGCTAGCACGTTTATTCAAAGCCCCAACAAGCGTGGCATTGCGCACCGGCCTCGGATTAGCGCAAGCTGGTGAATTCGGCTTCGTCTTATTGAATCAAGCTGGTGGCTTAAATTTAATTGATCCTTTGCTGTTGCAATTGATTTTGGCGTCGATGGTCGTTTCTATGTTGATTTCGCCTTTCATCCTCGCCAAATCAGATTGGATCGTGAAAAAGCTTTCCGCGAATGAATGGATGATGCAATCCTTGGCGCTGACTCAAATCGCCGCGCGTACCATGAAGACCAAAAAGCACGTCATCATCGCTGGCTTTGGGCGTAGCGGGCAGAGTTTGGCACGCTTACTTAGTGACGAAAAAATCGATTACCACGCACTTGATCTCGACCCAGATCGCATTAGCGAAGCACAAATTGCTGGTGCTAACGTTTCATATGGTGATGCTGGCCGCCGCGAAAGTTTGATGGCAGCAGGTATTAATCGAGCGGCCGCATTAGTAATTACTTATACCAATACTGCCTCGGCATTGAAGATTTTGCATTTGGTGCACGAGCTTAATCCTAGTTTGCCAGTGGTTGTGCGAAGTCATGACGACACCGATCTGGAAAAATTGCGAGCAGCCGGTGCAACAGAAGTCGTACCCGATTTGATGGAAGGCAGCTTGATGTTGGCATCCCATGCCTTAGTTTTGCTGGGCGTGCCATTACGACGCGTGGTGCATACGGTGCAGATGGCGCGTGATGCACGCTATGAATCTTTGCGAGGATTTTTTCACGGTGCGAGTGATGCCGCTGACGATGCTGAAAGCATGCAATTGCGTTTGCATACCGTCGTTTTGAAAGAGCGTAGTAAGCACATCGGACGGGCGATTTCCGAACTTGGTTTAGCCGAAACGGGTGTCGATATTACTGCAGTGCGACGAGGTAAGCAGCGCCTCGATGCAACTCCAGAATTGCAATTGGAAGGCGCCGATGTGATCGTTTTGCGCGGGACCGCAGAGGGCGTCACACGTGCAGAGCAAAAACTGAACAAATAAACACGAGCGCTCACTCGATATCGTTCAAGAGCGCAAAATTTTAGTTCCAACAGGAAGCATATGATCGACTCCAAAGAATACATTAAGCAACATGTACGTACCGTGCCGGATTGGCCGCAGGCAGGAATACAATTTCGTGACATCACGCCTCTATTGCAAGATCCAAAGGTGTTCCGCGCTCTGATTGATATCTTTTTAGCCCGTTATGCGAATGCGAATCTCAATTACGTCGCCGGCCTCGATGCGCGCGGTTTTATTCTCGGTTCGGTCATCGCGTATGAATTGAATCTCGGCTTTGTCCCGATTCGCAAGAAAGGTAAGTTGCCCTTTCATACAATCTCAGAGGAATACGATTTGGAATACGGTAGTGCCACAGTCGAGGTCCATACCGACGCTTGCAAGCAGGGTGATCGTGTCTTGTTGGTCGACGATTTGATAGCGACCGGCGGCACTATGCTAGCGGGAAAAAAGCTATTAGAACGTCTCGGTGCGGAAGTCATAGAAGCAGCGGTGATTGTGGATTTGCCGGAGCTTGGCGGCTCGAAACTGATCGAGCAAAGTGGCTTGAAAGTATTCACGGTATGCGATTTTGACGGCCATTAAGCGATGTTTTTGAGTTAAGTTTTCACCTCTTTTGATTTCAAATTGGCAATGAAATGAGTAGCCAATCAAGTTAGGCCGTTTCGCGAACGGCCTTTTTTGCGTTATACTTCGGGCTCTCCAAGGAGCGCTGCGACAGATGTCACGAAAGTCAATTTAATCGAGTTGGCTAGTAGGCGATCATTCTGCCAGGCTTGGATTCCGCGAGTAGGCTGATTATTCAACTAGTAATCGTCACACTCTACGCAACTGCGCTCACGTTACTTTTTTCTTGATTAATCTTAGAAAGGAGGGCGTGAGAACGCCGCCATCATGACTACACAAACTACACCAAACTTAGCACAAGACTTCGTCGTTGCTGACTTGAGCCTGGCCGATTGGGGCCGCAAAGAAATTCAAATTGCTGAGACTGAAATGCCAGGCTTAATGGCAATTCGTGAGGAATTCGCTGCAAGCCAACCTTTGAAGGGCGCACGCATCACTGGTTCTTTACACATGACGATTCAAACCGCCGTGTTGATTGAAACTCTGAATGCACTCGGCGCAGAAGTGCGCTGGGCTTCATGCAATATCTATTCAACTCAAGACCACGCTGCTGCGGCGATTGCAGCAGGCGGTACACCAGTGTTCGCATTCAAAGGCGAAAACCTCGATGAATACTGGGAATTCACACACCGTATTTTCGATTGGAAAGACGGCGGTTACTCCAACATGATTTTGGATGACGGCGGTGATGCGACTTTGTTGCTGCATTTGGGCACACGCGCAGAAACCGATATTTCTGTGTTGAATAACCCAGGTTCCGAAGAAGAAATCTGCTTGTTCAATTCGATCAAAAAGCACTTAGCGGTTGACGCAACTTGGTATTCCAAACGTTTGGCTGCGATTAAAGGCGTAACAGAAGAAACAACGACTGGCGTGCATCGTTTGTATCAAATGCATAAAGACGGTAAGTTGGCCTTCCCAGCGATTAATGTTAATGACTCCGTGACGAAATCGAAATTCGACAATCTCTATGGTTGCCGCGAATCTTTGGTGGATGGTGTTAAGCGTGCGACTGACGTCATGATCGCTGGTAAAGTGGCGGTGATTGCTGGTTACGGTGATGTAGGTAAGGGCTCCGCACAGGCGATGCGTGCTTTATCCGCACAAGTGTGGGTAACAGAAATTGATCCTATTTGCGCATTGCAAGCAGCAATGGAAGGCTATCGCGTAGTGACCATGGATTACGCTTGTGAACATGGTGATATCTTCGTGACGACAACAGGCAATTACCATGTTATCACGCACGAACATATGTTGAAGATGAAGGATCAAGCGATCGTTTGTAACATCGGTCACTTCGATAATGAGATCGACGTTGCCTCACTCAAGCAATACAAGTGGGACAATATCAAACCACAAGTAGATCATGTGATCTTCCCATCTGGCCGTCGTATTATTTTGTTAGCCGAAGGTCGTTTGGTTAACTTGGGCTGCGGTACTGGTCACCCTTCGTATGTGATGAGCTCTTCATTCGCGAATCAAACCATCGCGCAAATCGAATTGTTCTGCAACACTGACAAGTATCCAGTCGGTGTGTACACATTGCCTAAACATCTCGACGAAAAAGTAGCGCGTCTGCAATTGAAAAAACTCAATGCTCAATTAACTGAGTTGACAGCGGAACAAGCTAATTACATCGGCGTGAAAAAAGAAGGTCCATACAAACCAGAACACTATCGTTATTAATTTAAGACCGACGCAAAACAAACGCTGGCGTTGATGTATTGGCATTGTCGTACCAATGTATTGGCTACGCCCCTCACGTTGCTAGCGCAATTTTGCGATGGTCTTATTTTGATGTGAACTGACCGAATCATTGAATTTGATTCGATGATTTGGTCAAGATAGTTTGTATTCAAATCTCATGGAGGCGCCATGCGTCTGCTGGCTACTTGGTTGATCAATGCAATCGCGTTATTGGCCTTACCTTATTTGCTCAGCTCGATTACCATCGATAGTTTTGTTACGGCATTACTAGTCGCAGTGGTACTCGGTTTTGTGAATACGGTGATCCGACCTATCCTCTTGATCTTGACTTTGCCGGTGACGTTGGTCAGTCTTGGTCTGTTTATTTTTGTGATCAACGGCCTAATGTTTTGGGCGGTTGCAAGCCTTATTGATGGCTTTCATGTTGGCGGTTTTTGGTCGGCCACATTTGGCGCAATTTTATACAGCATCACTTCATGGGCGCTCTCCACTTTATTGTTGAACAACGATGAAAACACATAATTTTAGTATTGAATTTTTCCCGCCAAAGACGGAAGACGGTACGCAAAAATTACGTGCCACACGCGCCAAATTGGCCGAACTGGACCCGAAGTATTTCTCAGTGACTTTTGGTGCTGGCGGCACCACCCAACAAGGCACTTTGGATACCGTGGTTGAGATCCGCAAAGAAGGCTTTGATGCAGCTCCGCATCTATCCTGTGTCGGTGGCAGTAAAGATTCGATTCGTCAGATTCTGAAAACCTATCAAGAACACGATATTCGTCGCTTAGTCGCGCTGCGCGGCGATTTGCCGAGTGGTTATGGCATGGGCGGTGAATTCCGTTACGCAAACGAGTTGGTCGAGTTTATTCGCGCCGAAACCGGTGATTGGTTTCATATCGAAGTAGCGGCATACCCAGAAATGCACCCACAAGCCAAGTCTCCACAAGACGACTTGAATAACTTTGTGCGCAAAGTGAAGGCAGGTGCCAACGCGGCGATCACCCAGTATTTTTACAATGCAGATGCCTATTTTCAGTTCGTTGAGAATGCGCACAAGGCTGGAGTTGATGTGCCTATCGTAGCGGGTGTTATGCCGATCACGAATAGTAGCCAGTTGATGCGCTTCTCCGAAATGTGTGGCGCTGAAATTCCTCGTTGGGTACGTCTGAAATTGGCGAGCTTCGGTGACGATAGCGCGTCGATCAAAGCCTTTGGTCTTGATGTTGTGACGCAAATGTGCGAACGCTTGTTGGCAGGTGGCGCCCCGGGTTTGCATTTCTATTCTCTGAATCAAGCAGCGGCGACCACAGAAATCTGGAAACGCTTGTTGGCGTAATTGCGGTACTTTTGTGCCCAATGAAAACGGAGGCTCGTCCTCCGTTTTTTTGTTTACGTCGCTAATGATCTCTTCTAGACTGTAATACTTTATTCTTAAAGTGAACGCATATGAGGCAGCATCAATCGAAATACAAGCGGGTGTGGTTACTTATTGCCGTTGGTGTTTTCATTGTGCTTCTCGTTATATTGTCCCTTTGGCAGATCAGAGGCGTGGAGCTTGATGGAGGCTCCCAAGCGGCTGTGCAGAAAACGAATGTTTCGACCCTACCTGTTGTAGTTGAACAAAGAGCCCAATCATCAGTGCAAGTGCATGGTTCCAACACAGAAGCCACCAACGAAGCTAGATCGAAATCGACGCAAGCCAAATTCAATAATGCGGATGAACTCTGCAAAGATTTTGCAGCGAAGTCTTCACCGAAATGGACTGAAGATCAGTTTGCCGAGGCCTTGCGTGATCATGTTCAAGGCGGCGATCCTGCGCTTGAGGAATGGTTACGCTCGGTCACCAATACAGGCACGGCAAGACAGAAGGGCGCGGCCTTGTCGTTACTCATTGCGTCTATCGACAGAGCTACGCGTAAAGAGGTTTATTCACGCACACCGAATTGCGACCAACTGAAAGAATGTTCTGCTTCATTGGAGGCTGTTGTTGGACAGAAAACAAGCCCCTACGCGTACGCTTTGGTGAATACGGCGATCTACCTGCCAGACCCAGCTTTGTACGGGATGGCACATAATATTTGTAAGCAGTCTAGCCTCAGTAGCGATACGATCTGTGAGCGAGTTGGTTCATTGCAATGGATGCAGTTAGATCCGGATAATGGCGCGGCAGCCCTCTATGCCTTGGGTGAATTGAAATTAGCGCCATCAGATCAAGATCAAACTGCTTTTGAGAATGCACTCTATCGCTTCGGACAAGCAAAGAAATTTGATGTGTATTTTGACGTAGGGCGTGAGTTGCCTAACCTACCTTCATCACTTGATGATTATCGAGGGCGTACCGAACTAGACTCTTTACGAGCTTACTTTGGGGATATTTCCCCGCTACCACCTCACAGAAATATCATCCGAGCATGTAGTGGAGATTATTTGAAGAATGCAAATCGTCGATCGCTTTGTGAGAAAGTCGCAAATCAATATTTGCGTGAGAATGCCTTCCTTATTGACCGTGGCATTTTTTTGAAACTAGCGGCAAACTTAAATTGGGATAAATCGAGCTTGCAAAAATATGCTGATGAAGTGGATGAGGTGCATGGGTATTATCGGGCCAAGAGCGAGCAACAGAAACGGCAGTATCAGGATGCCTCAGGTCGATTAGCAGCCTGCCACCGCGCCCTCAAGTGGAATGCGGACATTAGCTTATATGCGGCAAAGGGGGAATTTAAGCAGCTTCAGCAAGATGCCAAAGAGTTTGGAATGTCGCGAGACGAAATGATTAATATTGGTCGACGATCGCGAGTTTCGCGATAATGGAGCAATGTGTTCCAGACTGATTCATTGCTTGCGCAAGAAATCTCAGATTCTAGTCATGGGTTTGTTGCACTTTCGATGACTTGCATATTTCATAAGGCGAATTCCTTTAACCGAGAGTGAAACCGAATGAGTCAGACAGTTTTTTCTAAATTACGTTTGCTAATTGTTGTCCTAATCATCACTGCGCTCTCGTCTCTCGGCTGGTACCATTTTGGTGAAGACGATGCGAATGCCTCACTGCAGAATCAAGCGCGGATAGATGTGCGAAAACATAGTCAAGTGCAGCACTCCAAGTCTGAACTGGTCAACTTAGTGGCCATCACTAGCGGTACTACGTCAGAAACGACGACCCAAGCCAAGCAAAGGTTTATGGGTGAGGATGAGTTATGCAAAGGCTTTTCTCACGGCCGGTGGGGGAAACTAGATGCGGCAGGATACTCTGATCAAATCTTAAATTATTTGCAGACCTCAGATCATTCGGTGGAAGAATGGTTACGATCTGTCGCTACTACAGGGACGCCAAGGCAGAGAGCTGCTGCGGTGTCATTGCTGTTGACAGTAAGGGCAAAAACAGCTGTAACTCAAGCACAGCATTTGAACTCAAAGTGTGATGATGATCCCCAGTGTTCCGAAAACCTTAGAGTTGCAATGCGCGAAAGGACCAGTGCCGATCAAGCGACGCTCATTAATCTTGCGGTCTATACTTCTGATCCCATGCTGTACGGGATGGCTTATAACACTTGCTTAAGTGGAGCGCTCGTAGGAGCGAGTTTGTGTACCAGACTCGACGCGGCGCAATGGATGCAACGTGATCCCGACAATGGTGCAGCTGCGCGCTATGCCCTGGCAGCCATGAAGGTGCCTGGACCAGGTGAAGATGCGACGGCCTTTGAAAATGCTTTGTATCGACTTAGTTTGGCGAAGAGATTTGATTATTACTTTGATGTCGCCACTGCACTGCCAGCACTTCCTCCTAGTCTCGATGATTACCAACATCGAACCGAATTGGCGGCATGGGCCTATGAGCATTTGATGATACTGCCGATACCACCAACGAAGCATATCTCGGCTGCTTGTAATGAAGAGGCGGTCAAGAAGCCACATCGGCGATCGATCTGCATTTCAATAGCAAACCAACTTTTGCGTGATGACGCTAGCATGTTTGATCGAGCACTTTTTTTGAAGTTGTCTTCGCCTTTAGAATGGGATCGAGAAGCGCTTCAGAAAATAACGGACGAATTTGATTTGGTGCGGGCCTACTTTCGCGAGATAATGCGTAGAGAGGCGCAGAAACTGCAGCAAGGCTCGGGGCTAGAGTCAGCCTGCCATATGAGCTTGAATCATATGAACAAGATCTTGAGTAATCTTAAAAAAGGTGAATTTTCGACCTACCGAGATGAGACAAAGACTTTTGATATCTCACGAGATGAACTGATCAAGATCGGGCGCGGCATGCGCCAGCCAAAGCAGTAACAACATAGAACGCCGGCTTGTGACGTAGTGGTTCAATCTTTGAATGACATATGGAGGAAGATCGACTTCCTCCATCGCACTTCAAGAAAAAATTTTCTGTAATTCGACGCCCGGGTCATCAGCCCGCATAAAAGCTTCTCCCACGAGGAAGCTATGCACGTTGGCTGCACGCATCGCCACAACATCTTCGCGTGTGAAAATTCCCGATTCCGTAATGATGAGCCTGTCGTTCGGAATGCGCGGCAAGAGGCCTAACGTAGTATCAAGGCTCACTTCAAAAGTGCGTAAATTGCGATTGTTGATGCCGACTAAATTCGTTTTCAATTTCAGTGCGGCTTCTAGTTCTTCACCATTGTGCACTTCGACCAAAACATCCATCCCAAGTTCATGCGCACAAGCTTCCAGTTCTGCCATAAGTCCGTGATCAAGTGCGGCGACGATTAGGAGAATACAGTCAGCGCCCCAATGCCGTGCTTGATACACTTGGTAAGGGTCGATCATGAAATCCTTCCGTAATACCGGTAAGGAACAGGCGGCACGCGCTTGTTTCAAATAATCGGGAGCGCCTTGGAAAAACTTTTCGTCCGTGAGCACCGATAAACAGGCAGCGCCGTGTTCGGCATAGCTCATAGCGATTTCTGATGGCACGAAATGTTCGCGAATAACGCCTTTAGACGGAGACGCTTTCTTAATTTCTGCGATGACCGCGGCCTGCTGTGCCGCGATCTTTTGTCGTAAGCTCGTTTCGAATCCACGAATACTCTGGTGTACCTCACGGTTACTCTCGACATCGCTTCGTAGGCTTGCATAGCCTTGCTGCTTTTTGGCCAGTGCGACTTCTTCACTCTTTACTTCAATGATTTTGTTCAATATGTCTGACATAAGTATTCCTGATCAAAAACGCGTTCGCGCTTTAGCTTTAACGTTTCACTTTCCGAGCTGATGGGTCACTTCAATCAATTGATCTAATTTCGCTTTGGCCGCGCCTGATGCAATCGCAGCTTGGGCTTTCTTGACGCCATCAGCGATCGAATCAGCAATGCCCGCACCATACAAAGCGGTGCCAGCGTTCAAACTTACGATATCGGTTGCTGGACCCGCAACGTTGTTGAGCACATCTAGGATGCGCGCTTTGGATTCTTCTGCGCCGGAGACTTTGAGGCTGCGGTTGGAAACCATTTGCAGACCGAAATCTTCTGGATGGATATCGTATTCACGGATCTCACCATTGACGAGCTCGCCGACCATGGTCGGTGCACCGAGTGAGACTTCATCCATATTGTCACGACCCCAGACTACAATCGCATGCTGAGCGCCCAAGCGCTGCAAGACGCGGACTTGAATACCGACCAGGTCAGGGTGGAATACACCCATCAAGATATTGGGGGCACCAGCTGGATTGGTGAGTGGCCCGAGAATGTTGAAGATCGTACGAACGCCAAGTTCGCGACGCACAGGAGCTGCATGCTTCATCGCGGCATGATGGTTAGGCGCAAACATAAAACCAATATTGGTTTGTGCGATCGATTGGGCGATCTGCTCGGGTTGTAGATTGATGTTGACGCCTAAAGATTCCAAGACATCGGCACTACCCGACGATGAAGAAACACTACGGCCTCCATGTTTAGCGACACGTGCACCGGCAGCGGCCGTTACAAACATTGAAGCTGTGGAGATATTGAACGTATGAGCACCATCGCCACCCGTACCAACGATGTCGATCAAGTTCTTCGTATTTGCCATCGGCACTTTGGTTGAAAATTCACGCATCACTTGCGCTGCTGCTGTGATTTCGCCAATGCTTTCTTTCTTGACGCGCAGACCCATAGTTAGGGCTGCAATCATGATTGGTGACATTTCCCCGCCCATGATTTTGCGGAATAAATGCAACATCTCGTCATGGAAAATTTCGCGATGTTCGATTAAACGGGTGAGCGCTTCTTGCTGAGAGATAGTCATCTTATTTTCCGATCAAAAAATTTTTCAATAGGGCGTGGCCATGTTCTGACAAAATCGATTCAGGATGGAATTGCACACCTTGCAAATCGAACTCTTTGTGCCTTACACCCATAATCTCGCCATCTTCAGTCCACGCGGTCACTTCCAAACAATCGGGAAGGCTAGAACGTTCAATCGCCAATGAGTGATAACGAGTAACGATGTAAGGACTTGGCAAATCGCTAAACACACCAACGCCCGTATGCGCGATCGGTGAGGTCTTGCCATGCATGACTTCTTTAGCACGGATTACTTTTCCACCAAAAGCTTCTGCAATACTTTGATGGCCTAGGCAGACGCCGAGAATCGGAATTTTCCCGGTAAATTTTTTGAGTACTGGAACGGAGATGCCAGCTTCGAGCGGCGTACAAGGTCCAGGAGAGATGCAAATGCGATCAGGCTTCATCGCCTCTATCTCTTCAATCGTAATTTCATCGTTACGATAGGTTCGAACTTCTTCTCCAAGCTCGGCGAAATATTGCACGAGGTTGTAAGTAAAGGAATCGTAGTTGTCGATCATGAGTAGCATTTAAATTTCTCCGTCCAATCCATCTTGCACCTGTTCTGCTGCACGCAACATCGCGCGCGCTTTATTCTCAGTTTCTTGCCATTCCATTTCGGGAATAGAATCAGCAACGACGCCTGCTGCAGCTTGTACGTACAGCATGCCGTCTTTCAACACGCCTGTGCGAATAGCAATCGCTAAATCCATCTCTCCACCAAACGAAAGATAGCCACAGGCACCACCATAAATACCGCGTTTAACTGGTTCTAGCTCATCAATCAGTTCCATTGCTCGCACTTTAGGCGCACCGGAAAGCGTGCCAGCAGGGAAGGTGGCTTTGAGAACATCGAGGTTAGACATATTCGGCTTTAATAGGCCTTCAACGTTCGAGACGATGTGCTGCACGTGTGAGTACTTTTCAATCACCATTTTTTCGGTGAGCTTGACGCTACCCGTTTGCGCGATACGGCCGATATCGTTGCGAGCTAGGTCGATCAACATTACGTGTTCGGCGATTTCTTTTGGATCTGCCAGCAATTCTACTGCGAGTTCCTCATCTCGTTCCGGTGTCGCTCCACGTGGTCGTGTTCCGGCGAGCGGACGGATGGTGACTTTCTTATTGCCATCACTGAGTTGTTCGTTACGAACTAAAATCTCAGGCGATGCGCCAATCACGTGCATGTCACCGAAATTGTAAAAGTACATGTAGGGTGACGGATTGATGGATCGCAGCGCGCGGTATAAGGAGAGCGGTGAGTCGACATAAGGTTTTTTGATGCGTTGCCCCACTTGGACCTGCATTAAATCGCCAGCCATAATGTACTCTTTTGCTTTGAGTACGGCCTTTAAATAATCTTCCTTGGCGAAATCGCGAATGGCTTCGGTTCTCACCGAAGCAGAAGTGATTGGTACATCGACGCTACGACGAAGCATGGCGCGCAAATCTTTCAGGCGCTGACGGGCTTTGCTCCACGCTTCTGCTTGCGTCGGGTCGGCATACACGATGAGATAGAGTTTGCCAGAAACGTTATCGATGACCGCAAGTTCTTCGGTCAGGAGTAGTTGAATATCGGGTAAACCTAAATCATCTTTGGGCGCTGTTTTCTCTAGTCGCTTTTCCACATAACGTACGGCGTCATAGCCAAAATATCCAGCGAGGCCACCACAGAAGCGCGGCAGACCAGGGCGCAAAGCGACGCGGAAACGCGATTGGTATTCAGCGATGAAATCGAGCGGGTTTCCATCAAAGCTTTCAATGGTTTCTCCATTCTTAATGACTTCGGTGTGGAAACCGTAAGAGCGTACGACTGTTGACGCGGGTAAGCCGATAAAGGAGTAACGTCCAAATCGTTCGCCGCCTTTGACGGACTCGAGTAGAAAACTATGTTTCCCGCCGTTGCTGGCTTGTGCCAATTTGAGATATAGGGTTAATGGAGTTTCCAGATCAGCGAAAGCTTCGGCAATCATCGGAATGCGGTTATGGCCTTGTGCGGCGAGTGATTTAAATTCAAGTTCAGTCATGATATCGATCGGACGTTAGATTTGCTGAATCTTGTTGCTCAAGCTAAACGCAAGATAGAGGTCGAGATAGTCGACGTAGCTAGCGCCAGAGTTTGAAAGACAACATCAAAACAGCAGGCAAAACTTTATGCGAAAACTACAGAAACTTGTCAAAGATGACGAGAGATGAAAAAACGTCGTTGGCGCGGATCAGGGTTTGGATAAAACTCAGACACACAGACGAAAGCGCCCACGCTGGTCAGTTAGATTGCCAGCGTCGCCATAGCCAGGCCTCAAAAGTGCCTGGAATTGTTGATGGACGTTTCTTATCGAGGAACATTCTATTTGTGATAGAAGCTTGATGAAATTAGTTAATATTTTTGCTGACTAAAATTTGTGCAACAGCCAACAATGTCTCGACTATACCATCACTTTCGATAGTTTGTACAGCCTCTCCGTGGTTGTAGCCGTAGGGCACGATCACCACAGGGCAGCCTGCGGCTCTGGCTGCGGCGGCATCATTGGAGGAGTCTCCGATTGCCAATACTTGGTGTGGTTCTAGCCCAAGTCCTTTGCAGGCCTCTAGCATGGGCATGGGGTCGGGTTTCTTTCGCGCAAACGAATCGCCGCCGTAGACCAAGTCAAAAAAGCCGCTTAGGCCCTTTTTTGCAAGAAGTGGAGTGGTGAAGTTCATTGGCTTGTTGGTGACGCAAGCGAGCTTGAGTCCTTGCGCTTTGAATGCATGCAAGCCTTCCATTACTTCAGGATAAAGAGTGCTGTAGTCGCCATTGATTGCCAGATAATGCTTTTCGTAGCTTGCCATGGCAGCTTCAAAGTGTTGTTCAACTTTGGCGGGCTCGAAATCCACCGATAGCACACGTTGAACCAAGTTGGCTGAGCCTTTCCCCACAAAATGGGTGATGGTCTTAATGTCTAACCCAGGAAGGGACAACTCCGCTCGCATGCGATTGATAGCGATCAAGAAATCAGGCCCTGTGTCCAGCATGGTGCCGTCGAGGTCGATGATGAGGGCGCGAATATCTGCGAAATTACTCATGAAGTCTGACTGAGGGTGATGAAATCAAAGGCCTGAATCTACATACTTAGGGTAGGGCGAATGTTGGGAATTCGCCCTACACAGAGCTTGCTTTATGGTCGAAAGCTTTGAGACTTAAGCGACTTGGGCTAATTCCAGGCGCATTGCGTCAATCACCGCTTTATAGTCGGGCTTGCCGAAAATGGCAGAGCCTGCAACGAAAGTATCCGCACCCGCAGCAGCGATTTCGCGAATATTGTCGATTTTTACGCCACCGTCTACTTCGAGCAAAATATCGCGACCTGATTCGTTAATCATCTTGCGCACGGCTGCAATTTTCTTCAGAGTGTGTGGGATGAAGGACTGTCCACCGAAACCTGGATTGACAGACATCAAAAGAATAATGTCGAGTTTATCCATCACGTGTTCGAGTACATGCAGAGGGGTCGCGGGATTCAATACCAAGCCAGCTTTGCAACCATGATCGCGAATTAATTGCAAGCTGCGATCGATGTGTTCTGATCCTTCTGGGTGAAAAGTGATGATGTTGGCGCCTGCTTTGGCGAAGTCGGGAATAATACGATCAACAGGTTTCACCATCAGATGAACGTCGATAGGAACTTGCACATGCGGGCGAATTGCTTCACATACCAATGGGCCTATCGTCAAATTCGGCACATAGTGATTGTCCATGACGTCAAAGTGAATAATGTCTGCGCCCGCCGCAACAACGTTACGGACTTCCTCACCAAGTCTGGCGAAGTCGGCAGAAAGAATACTCGGAGCGATGCGGTAGGTGGTCATGGTCTTTAATGATTGAAAGTTGAAGAACAGGCATGATAGCCAGCAAAGTCAGTATTTTACCGGAATTGAGCGAAAAGCCCCGCCTCTTCAGGGCGGGGATGGATAGCTAGGAAGGCGAAGCCCTCCAAAGGCGGTAGTTGCAGAAGTGAATTAACTGTATATAATCACAGTATGCAGAGACTCCAAGCCTTCAAATATGAACTAATGCCAGGCAGCGAACAACAGCGTGATATGCGCCGTTTTGCAGGATCGTGCAGGTTCGTCTATAACAAGGCGCTGGCGATGCAAAAATCATTATACGAACAGGGTGCAACAAAACAGGGATATGCAGGCCTGTGTAAGAGTCTTCTAGGATGGAAGGCAGAGGCGACTTGGCTAGCAGAAACGCCATCTCAGGCATTGCAGCAAACATTGAAGGATTTGGAGCGAGCCTATAGCAATTTCTTCGCCAAACGTGCTGACTTCCCGCGCTTTAAGAAAAAAGGGATGGGGGACAGCTTCCGTTATCCTCAAGGATGCAAATTAGATCAGCCCAACAGCCGTATATTCCTGCCTAAGCTCGGGTGGATTCGTTACCGCAATAGTCGTGATGTGTTGGGTGAAGTGAGAAATGTCACTGTCAGCTATTCTAGTGGAAAATGGTTCGTTTCGATCCAGACGCAGCGAGAAGTTGAACAACCATTACCCGCTGCGACAAGCGCCATCGGGATCGATGTCGGGATTGTACGATTTGCCACCATGAGTGATGGCAGCTTCGTCGCACCGCTCAACAGTTTCAAGAAGCACCAGCAGCGCCTTGCACGTTATCAGCGACGCATGAGCCACAAGGCAAAATGTAACGTAAAACTAAAGAGGACAACATTCAGTAGCAACTGGAAAAAGGCGAAGTTGAAAGTCCAGCAGATTCACAATACCATCGCCAATGCTCGGAAAGATTTCCTGCATAAGA
>NZ_JACOFZ010000078.1 GCF_014284155.1 Affinundibacterium nitidum | reverse complement strand
AGACCAAGGTACCGTAGCCTGCTGCATTGGTGAACGTACCTGCTGTCACTGGCGTTGCATTCGTATCGGCACCAACCGTGTCGTTCGTGATCACATTGCCGGTGACTGTGTTCGGTACTGCATCTTCGGTGATGTTGTTGATGTCACCTGTCGCTACTGGTTTGCTGTCCGTAATAAGGATATCTAGGCTGTCGTTATTCGTTG
>NZ_JACOFZ010000077.1 GCF_014284155.1 Affinundibacterium nitidum | reverse complement strand
TACCGTCACCATCGGTTAAGGTGTACGTAAAGCTATCGGTCAAACTTTGACCGGCACCTAAGCCATTGACGGCCGCATTGCTGTTGTTGAGCGTGTACGTGTAGGTACCATTGCTGTTCAAGACCAAAGTACCGTAGCCTGCTGCATTCGTGAACGTACCTGCTGTCACTGGAGTGGCGTTGCTGTCCGCACCGACCGTGTCGTTCG
>NZ_JACOFZ010000076.1 GCF_014284155.1 Affinundibacterium nitidum | reverse complement strand
TTCAACTGTACTACAGGTGAACCCACCACAGAAGCAGTCAAGGTATCGCCGATATCCAAATCAGAGACGGCGAAACTGCCAGTGATTGGAGCCAAGTTCTGCGCAGAAGCGTCTGCAGCTTCTACGATCGCCGTTGGGTTCGTCGTATCTGTCAATACTGGCGCATCGTTCGCACCGGTGATCGTGAACGTCACGTCTTGCACTGCGG
>NZ_JACOFZ010000075.1 GCF_014284155.1 Affinundibacterium nitidum | reverse complement strand
AGGTGACGTTGGTGCCACCGACCGTAATGCTTGCTAAACCTGCAGGAGCGGTAACCGTGAAGCTGTTTGCTGTTGCAGTTGCCGTTTCTGCTACCGTCATGTCGCCCGCAGAACCTGCATTGCTGTCCGGGATCGTGACCGTTGGACCACCATCGGTATTACCATTGATCGTGATCACCAAAGTCGCCGTTGTCGTACTGCCGTCACCATCGGTTA
>NZ_JACOFZ010000074.1 GCF_014284155.1 Affinundibacterium nitidum | reverse complement strand
CAGAACCTGCATTGCTGTCCGGGATCGTGACCGTTGGACCACCATCGGTATTACCATTGATCGTGATCACCAAAGTCGCCGTTGTCGTACTGCCGTCACCATCGGTTAAGGTGTACGTAAAGCTATCGGTCAAACTTTGACCGGCACCTAAGCCATTGACGGCCGCATTGCTGTTGTTGAGCGTGTACGTGTAGGTACCATTGCTGTTCAAGACCAAGG
>NZ_JACOFZ010000073.1 GCF_014284155.1 Affinundibacterium nitidum | reverse complement strand
CTACAACAGCGGTACCGGTGTCGTCAGCTACACCTATGACCCTGCGGTACAAAGTGCGAACAGCGATGTGACCGACAGTATCACCGTGGCAGTCACCGATGCCTTAGGCGCAACGAATAACGACAGCTTAGATATCCTTATTACGGATAGCAAACCAGTAGCGGTCGGTGACATCAACAACATCACTGAAGATGCAGTACCGAACACAGTCACCGGCAATGTGA
>NZ_JACOFZ010000072.1 GCF_014284155.1 Affinundibacterium nitidum | reverse complement strand
CGGTATTGACAGATACGACCAACCCAACAGCTGTAGTCGAGTTAGCCAATGCATCTGCCCAGAACTTAGCTGCGATCACTGGTAGCTTCGCGGTATCCGATGCGGATGTAGGTGACACCTTGACAGCTTCAGTGGTGGGTTCACCCGTAGTGCAGTTGAACGGTGTGAACTACACCTTGCCAGCTAGTGCGACAGCATTGACGGCAGCAGGTGCATTCAGCATCACGCCAA
>NZ_JACOFZ010000071.1 GCF_014284155.1 Affinundibacterium nitidum | reverse complement strand
GTAGTTTGGTCTTAACGGGCTTTAATAGCGGTACCGGTGTCGTCAGCTACACCTATGACCCAAGTGTCCAAAGTGCAAACAGCGATGTGACCGACAGTGTTACTGTCGCTGTGACGGATGCCTTAGGCGCAACGAATAACGACAGCCTAGATATCCTCATTACGGATAGCAAACCAGTAGCGACAGGTGACATCAACAACATCACGGAAGATGCAGTACCGAACACAGTCACCGGCAATGTGA
>NZ_JACOFZ010000070.1 GCF_014284155.1 Affinundibacterium nitidum | reverse complement strand
CAGCAGGTACGTTCACCAATGCAGCAGGCTACGGTACCTTGGTCTTGAACAGCAATGGTACCTACACGTACACGCTCAACAACAGTAATGCGGCCGTCAATGGCTTAGGTGCCGGTCAAAGCTTGACCGATAGCTTTACGTACACCTTAACTGATGGTGACGGCAGTACGACAACGGCAACCTTGGTCATTACGATCAATGGTAATACCGATGGTGGTCCAACGGTCACGATCCCGGACAGCA
>NZ_JACOFZ010000069.1 GCF_014284155.1 Affinundibacterium nitidum | reverse complement strand
GTAGTTTGGTCTTAACGGGCTTTAATAGCGGTACCGGTGTCGTCAGCTACACCTATGACCCAAGTGTCCAAAGTGCAAACAGCGATGTGACCGACAGTGTTACTGTCGCTGTGACGGATGCCTTAGGTGCAACGAATAACGACAGCCTAGATATCCTTATTACGGACAGCAAACCAGTAGCGACAGGTGACATCAACAACATCACCGAAGATGCAGTACCGAACACAGTCACCGGCAATGTGA
>NZ_JACOFZ010000006.1 GCF_014284155.1 Affinundibacterium nitidum | reverse complement strand
TACCCAAGGCGACATATCCCATCGGGCCCTCTAAATATTCTTGCACTACACGGTACTTAAATTCTTCTGCATGTTTCGTCATTAAAAAACCCCAAAAGTTGGTGTCCAACTTTTGGGGTTCAGTTCACGTGCCATCCTTTTTTGTTTTCGTTTTCGTTTTCGAGTGCTCATCAAAAAGCACATCAGTCAAATCACTTAGAACTGATACAAATAATTCAGTTTAATAAAGGCACGGCGCCCAGTTCGCAAATTCAAATCCTCAGTGCGCACCAAGGTTTGCGGGTTACCAATCTGTGCCAAGTTTTCTTGACGATTACCATAGCCAGCAATAATGCTAGTACCTGGGCTCAAGGTGTAATTCACTTGGAAGTCCGTATTCAATTGCTTACCTGAAGTCAAATTACTCAAACTCGGGTTGCTTGCTAATACGTGATAATCAGCGATCAGGCGCATCCCTAAGAAACGCGTAAGTTGATAACTCAATTTGCTACGCCACATCATGTTTCGAAACACGCTCATGCTGCCAGAGTGTTTACCGTCACCAGACATCTGCAAGTCATTCCACAGCAAATGCTCTTCCAAACGCCATTGAGGATGCAGTTTAATCGCCACGTTCACATCAAAACTACGGCCTCGGCCCAAACCGGCGTTCACGCCAGCGGCAGGTGTATAGTTAATCGAGTCCATAGCACCAATGACGGTATTGACGCGCAACCAATCAAACCAAGCGCTTCCGCCGCCGACCAACCAACCGCGCTTGTCAAAACCTTTGCCTTCATACTTTTCAAAAGCATGACGCGTAAATACCTCGAGCCAAGCGTCGCGACTGCCTTCAGCGAACACCCCAACATCTAGCGCCCAATCTTGCAATTCGTTTTGCTGACTGCGCGATACTTCACCATTGGAGATCACACCGTAGCGATGCAAGAAATCGTTCGCTTCAACGTGTTCGACATACCTAACTTCTTGATGAAACTGCTTATAGTTCGTGCGCGGCAAAAACGCTAAACGATCGGCAAAGCCATTCGAGATATCAATGTATTTGGCTAAATACTCAACATGCTTACCTTGATGTTTAGCTTCGAGATAATTCAAATGCGCCGATTGTTTTTGTTGCCCTTCCTGCTTTTCACTGCGCGCCAACTGGCTTTGAAAGATCCAGTTATCGTCGTATTGATAACGCGCATCGATACCTAACACCGTATCTCGTTGTGACCCTGCTTTTCTATCGGTGAGTAAAGCACCTAAGCTAAAGTTGGAGCTCAAATCTTTTTGCACACGCGCCATGCTGATATGGGCTTTAGGGCTATTTGTTTCGCCATCGGTTTGCATTTCATCATCAATCAGCAAGCCTCCATACGACCAAGAATCAGCTCGACCCGTCACTCGCACACCCGCGCTCGGTTGGGCGATACGCCGTGAGAAAAATAAAGGATTCGGTGTTTGGAAAAAGCTCGAATTCTCTAAAAAGAAGGGGCGTTTTTCCGGAAACAATACTTCATAGCGTTTACCCACGACAATCTGTGGTTCGTCTGAATCGACATCTGAAAAGTCGGGCTTAATCGTGACGTCAACCGCGGCTGCATCACCAAGCACCCATTTCGCATCGAGACCGCCTTGCACTTTGTTCTCACGTTGCCACATTGGTTTCTGCAGATTTTCTGAATCAAGTACTTTTGAATTTCCCGCAAAAACGAAGGGGTTGATCTGCGCGTTACGGCCGACACTGAGCTTTTCAGGAATTTTCACCGTCGCTAACTGTGGCACCACGCCCGCAATCTGCTTCGTGATGTAGGGCCAGAACGACTCTTCATTCAGACGCGAAATAACTCGCCCTACACCCACACCCCAAGTTTGCACGTCTGCACTCTTAAAGCGTAAGCTCTTAAACGGAATCGCCACGCGCACCACGTAACCGTCGTCAGTCAATTGCCCTTCCGATTCCCACTGCGTATCGAAATTAACGTCAGGATCAAAACCTTCTGTGCGTTTCGAATCAAACTGCACACCGTAGGGATTGATGAAAAAGGAAAACGAACGACGCTTATCGTGGAAAGTATCGAGTTCCAAGATCACGATATCGTCACCATCAATATCTTCACGTTTAGCGATGCGGGCACGAATCAATGCCGGGTCATCCTTCGCCACAAATACGGCGTAGAAATGCGTATCGTCATAAGACAAATAAGCAGTCGTTGGTTTAGATATTGGCGTGCCATCACCCGGATTTCTTTGTTTGAATTCCGTAATTTTGAAACCGTGCGAGGCTGGTTCGCCTTTCAAGTAGTCTTGTAATTTGGGAGGCTGTGCCGCACGCGGAATGGCAAGGTCTCGGGCAACCGCACCAGACACAACGCCGCTCAACAACAAGCTCAAGATTATTTTTTTTAGCATAAAGAAACAGCAGACGAGACGAAGAAGATGTCGTTCAGTTCATCTCAGTTAATCGATAATCGATACAGATATCTTCGATTGAAGAACTTACACTGCCTTAGAAACACCAACTGACACAAAGTTCAAAAAATGCGATGATACCAAGCTTTGCGACCCAACACTTATCTATCCATGAAAACAAATTGGCAATGTTTGAGCTTCGACTCGCTGACAAACAAGCAGTTGTATCTGATCTTACAAGCACGTTCAGCCGTCTTCGTCGTCGAACAAAACTGCCCCTACCTTGATGCCGACGGTGTCGACTTTGAATGCCATCACCTATGTGCTTGGACAGAGGATGGCAAACTTGCTGCCTATCTGCGTATCGTGCCGCCAGGTCTGAAATATCCTGAGGCTTCGCTTGGCCGCGTCATCAGTAGCGACTTTGCGCGCGGCACTGGCATCGGCAAACAACTTTTAACGCGCGGTGTAGAACAATGTCTAGCCCTCTACCCAGCGCACCCTATTCGCATCGGTGCCCAACAATATTTAGAGAAGTTCTATCAAGGCTTTGGCTTCGTGACGGTGTCTGACATGTATCTTGAAGATGATATTCCTCACGTCGAGATGCTACGCGCCTAAATCAAATCAAAAAAAGGGCGACGCGGTTAGACGTCGCCCAAAAATTGTCGCAAAGTTAGAGGAAACGACAATTCAATAAAGACTGTCCTCAGCAGTGATCAAACAGTTTGGACTAAGCTCAGCTTGAGCTCTTACCAATTTCAACTACGCCAAATCAAGTTGTTCTGTAGCGCATCCGGCAAAAACGAACGCAAGCTCAACGATACGCGATGTTCGTTATGCGACCACCACATTGCCACCATCAAGTACGCAAACACACAGGCAATCAAGGCACCGAAAAACGCGAAGCTGTCATGAAACAAAGCCCATGCCACATGCCCCATCACTAAAGCTGCACCGAAAGCACCCGCTATAGCGAAAGACTTTCTTTGTACTGCAGCCGACAAGAATAGCAACAACACATTAATCACAAAATAAATCGCCTTACCAAGATAAGAAGCACTCAATGCATTGCTCGGTTCAAACACAAAATAGATCGCTAATACGGCACTAAAACAAGTCAAACCAAAGCTATACAACCAGAATGCATAATCGCGCTTGCGGGTGATTTGCATATCGACGATAAAGCCGAGCACTAATATTGCAAACCCAAAAATTAAGGCAATCGCTTTGCGCATACTCCACCCCAAGGCGCTAAATGCTTCCACATCAGCCTTCAAGATCAGGTTCGGCAATAGATCGATGGTCATTAAGAAAATGCTCAACAGCAAAGGCACAAGCAAATAACTACGCTGGAAGTACCACAACATGAACGCCGCTGAGAATACGGTCAATATCTCAATCACAAACCACCGTTGGTCAAACACATGGTAAAGGTCATGTAACTGCGGTGTATGCCCCTGTGGCCAATAGCCCAGCATGTTCTGCACTGAAAACACGAGCATCGGCACCATCGCTACAAAAAGTGTGGCAAAAAAGTTGGCTGGTACGCGGTGGTCATGGGCATTAAACCAAAAGGTGCAGGCCAAACTTACTAAGGCATACATCAAACTCAACTCAAACAGCACTGTCATTCCCCATTTTTCTAGGGCAAACGTACTGAACAGCGTGCAAGCTGCAATCGCTAATAAACCCGCACAGTAGGTCAGCACAGTACTGCCATTCCAACGTGCTTCACGTTGTCTGCGTTCGCGTTGTTCCAAGAAATCGACCAGGGGTTTCACCTGACCGTAGTACAACAGACCTAAGTCTGCAGCCTCCATTAAGGCTTGACGGTTCTTTTGATGTTTCACTGTATGCCTCTAACTTTGTTCTCAATTGGGGAAGTAATACGACATCAGGTCATTGCTACTCGCCTGCTTTTTTTGTTCGTATTGAATTGATAGAGCGTATTAAAATCGATATTGGACTTTTTGCAGAGGCCTATCTAAAAAGTACAAAATTTCGATACGTTTTTAAGCATTTTGCACGCCTTTTCTGCAATTCCTTGTCGTATCTCGACAAAAAGTATCACCGTGCTTTTATAAAAAGTAGTCAAATCGCACACTTTTTTGAATTCTAAATTCCTCAAATCAGCGGCGCAGTAAGCTTGGGATGAAGCACCGAATTGCGGTGACCAATCCGCATGTCTACAAAATACAGGCTGCTATACTCTTTGTATGAGCGCCACCCCACCTTTTCCAGCAAGCCACAACGCAGCGACACAAAGCCAATCTAGCATTGGTGTGTGGCGGCGCCGCGCAATGCTGGCAACGGTGCAAATCTTAGGTTGGATTTGCTTTGCGGCCATCGCTGCCCTCACCTCGCTGAATGACGATTTGCGGATGGGCTTTGACCCCGACTATTGGCCAATATTCGTCGAATGGAGTTACCGTGCGACTGCGATGGCACTCACGAGCATCGTCATCTGGTTAGCTTTCGCGCGATGGCCGCAAGTTTATGCGTCAGCTCGCAACTTGGTCTTCGGCTTCGCGATACTCATGCTGTGCCTGCTCCCCATGCAACTGCTATTCGTAGTGAAAGATTTGTTCCTCAAGCAAGAATTAATCATGTCGTGGGAGGCATTTGGACAGCAGCTTTCCGTTATTAATCGCTTAGCCGGACTATTACAAATCACTTCGATCGCCGCGATTTACCTCGCCGTTGCAGCGATCAAACTGTGGCAACAAAACCAAGAACGCCGCCACCGCTGGGAGCAAGAACGTGCCGATGTATTGGCGCTCAAGCTCGAACTTGAACAACAAAAAATGCTGGCACTGCGCTCGCAACTCGAACCGCATTTTATGTTCAACGCCTTAAATGCGATCAGCGCTTTGGTAATGCAAGACAACCGAGACAACGCGCTCGATGGTATCAACGGCTTAAGCGAACTCTTGCGTTATGCACTCACCGCCTCAGAAAAGAATTGGGTCACTATCGCTGAAGAAATGCAGTTCGTCGAAGACTATCTACAGCTTCAACAACTACGTTATGGCAAGCGATTGCAGTTTCACTCACAAGGTTTGAGCGCGGAGATGCGGCAGATTGTCTGCCCACCTTTATTACTACAACCGCTCATCGAGAACGCCATACGACACGACCTCGATAACCATCAAGATGCGAGCGATATACAACTGCTGTGGCAGGTCGATGAGAGCAACTTGTACATTTATTTGAGCAATTCTGTACATGATGAAAATGCGGCTCAAACTATGCCCAGCACTGGCCTTGGTTTGCGCAACACAAGAGCACGTTTGCAGATGGCATACGGCGAACGTGCTTCGCTAATTACGAGCATTAAAGAGCGCCGTTTCCATGCGCATCTATGCATCCCCAAAGACGCACAAACGGATTAACAAACTTGATTCTGCATAAGCTTCGATACCCATGAACATAGCAAGCAATACCATACGCGCCATCATCGTCGACGATGAAGAATCCGGTCGCATCACCTTAAGCTATGCTCTGAGAAAACATAGCCAATGGCAAGTACAAGCTGAGTTTGGCAATGCCGGAAGTGCTAGGGATTACCTCCTGCAGCACCCAGTCGATGTGGTCTTTCTCGATATCCAAATGCCGAAAGAAAATGGTATTAGCTTGGCGCGCAGCATCAGCGCCATGGAGCATCCGCCCTTGGTGATTTTTGTCACGGCCTACAATGCGCACGCTGTCGATGCCTTTGAGGTGCATGCGCTCGACTACTTGCTCAAACCATTCAACCCGCGACGTTTCAACGAAGCGCTAGAACGCGCGAGCGAGATGCTGGCGCAAAGAAATGGCTATCGCGCTGCTCTCTCACAATTTGTGGAAACCCAACACAGACCAATGCCTGCGCCAGACTATCTCGAACAAGTTATCGTGCGCTCGGTTGGCGAAATGGAATGTGTGAAGTTAACTGATGTTCTATGGGTGAGCAGTGCTAGCAATTACGTCGAACTGCACTTACCACATCGCGTCGTTTTGCATCGGATGACCTTGAGCGAAATGGAAAAACGCTTAAATCCCGAAGAATTTATGCGCGTACATCGCACAGCCATTGTGCGCACCAAACAAATGCAACAAGTGCGAGTCGCGGGCGATGGTGTGTATCAACTTGCCTTATTTGGTGGTGGCGAAGTGCCGGTGAGCGAACGCTATATTGACGCCGTGCGATCGCATTTTCAAACTTAGATCGAAATCTAGGCACCTCCACTCGCGATGAAAAAAATACTCCTACTTTACGCACTCGTGCACAACCTATTGCCGTCGCAAGCATGTGCCCAGCAAAAAAATTTTAGCTTCGGTGGTTTTGCCCTCAAGGCCACCGCTGAACAGCTCAAAAAATCATTTCCTAATTCGGTGATGGAGGTCAGCGAAAACAGTACTTATGTGCGCATCGCCGCGAAGGACACCAAAGATGGGGTCACCTCCAGCATCATCTTTATGCGCGACAAGAAACCAGACGTGGTGCAAATGATCTTTGAGATCGCACGTGACCCAAGCAAACCAGACAGCTACTATCGCGACCCGCTCAACCAAAACCCACGCTGCGAACCCATCTTGGCCGAGCTCAAAAGACGCTACGGCAAACCCTACGGCCCTTTTGATAACAATGAAGAAGGCCTAGTCTACAAAGATTATGTGTGGGACAACGAGCAAGAGAAACTCATCCTCACTTGCGCCCGATTTTGGAATAGCAAAAGCAAAATACCATGGGCCGCGGCAGTAAAAATAGGTGCGAACCGCCCAGGCTACTGCATGCACCTCAACTGTATTGAGCCACCGAAGTAAGTCTTCTCATGAGACTTCGTCGCTCCTGCGCAGAGCCTGCCCTCGAATGCCTTAGTCGGGGGCAGAAGCGAAAACCAACAGCACCGCCCATTACCGTCGCTCCTGCGAAGGCAGGAGCCCAGTGTCTTAGCCTTTACGCTTCTTAATCTCGAACACAAAAGTCACTGGATTCCCGCCTTCGCGGGAATGACAAGCCCCCCCTCCCGCCCATTCCTACCTTTTACCGTCGCCCCTGCGCAGGCAGTAGCCCAGCGTCGTTGCCTTTAAGCTTCTCAATCTCAAAAGCTGCTAAATTCCAGCTTTCGCGAGAATGACCAAGCCCATTTGACCCGCAAACCACCCACAATTACCCGCAAAACCACCTCAAAAACCGACGTTTTCCTCAAATGCTCCTCTCACAAGCGCCCGCAACTGCCATAAACCCTTTGCCCTGCGGTAAAATGCTTGCTAATCAAGTATCCATAACATTTTTGCAAAGATTTATACGAATATGAGCAACAAGCCAGAGAATAAAAACGCAGAAGCCCCAGTTATTTCGAATTTCCTACGCGGCATCATCGACCGCGATCTGGCCGACGGCAAATACACGCGCGACGGCCTGCCGAATGTGATCACCCGTTTCCCGCCAGAGCCTAACGGCTACTTGCACATCGGCCATGCCAAATCGATCTGCTTGAACTTCGGTTTAGCGCGCGATTACCAAGGTCGTTGCCACTTGCGTTTTGATGACACCAACCCAGAAAAAGAAGATCAAGAGTACGTTGATACCATCATGGACAGCGTCAAATGGTTGGGCTTTGATTGGAACTATGGTGAGAAGAATGGCGACCGCTACAGCGGCGGCAGCCATCTCTACTTCGCTAGCAATTATTTCGACACCTTCTACGCGATTGCTGAATACCTCATCACCGCAGGCCACGCCTATGTCGATAGCCAAAGCGCTGAAGACATGGCAGCCAACCGTGGTGACTTCTCCAAGCCCGGTGTGAACTCGCCTTTCCGCGATCGCCCTGCAGAAGAATCGCTAGCCCTGTTCCGCCGCATGAAGGCAGGTGAATTTGCCGACGGTGCCCACATCTTGCGCGCCAAGATTGACATGGCCTCACCGAACATGAATATGCGCGACCCAGCGATCTACCGCATTCGTCACGCGCATCACCACAACACTGGCGATAAATGGTGCATCTACCCGATGTACGATTACGCCCACCCACTCGAAGACGCGATTGAAAACATCACGCACTCGATCTGTACGTTGGAATTCCAAGATCACCGTCCGTTCTACGACTGGATCATCGCCCGTGCTGCCGAAGGTGGTTTCTTCAAACAACCGGTGCCACAACAATACGAATTCGCGCGTCTGAATTTGACTTACGTCGTCACTTCCAAACGTAAGCTGCGCCAACTCGTCGAACAAAACATCGTCAGCGGTTGGGACGACCCACGCATGCCCACCATCGTCGGCATCCGTCGTCGCGGCTACACGCCAGAAGCGATCCAACTTTTCTGCGACCGCATAGGTGTTTCCAAATCTGACGGCTGGATCGACTACAGCACTTTAGAAGGCGCACTGCGTGACGACCTCGACCCGAAAGCACCACGTGCCACCGCCGTCTTGCGTCCACTGAAACTGATCATCGACAATTTCCCAGAGGGAGAGAAGGTAGCCTGCACCGCCCCTATCCATCCACACCACCCAGAACTCGGTAACCGCGAATTCACCATCAGCAAAGAACTATGGATAGAACAAGAAGACTTCATGGAAGAGCCAACAAAAGGCTACTTCCGCCTCTTCCCAGGTAACAAAGTGCGTTTGCGTTACGGCTACGTGGTCGAATGCACAGGCTGCGACAAAGACGAAAACGGCAACGTGATTGCAGTCCACTGTAACTACTTCCCAGACAGTAAATCCGGCACAGAAGGCAGCGCCAACTACAAAGTCAAAGGCAACATCCACTGGGTCAGCGCGTCGGATTCTTTGGAAGTGGAAGTGCGTTTGTATGATCGATTGTTCACTGATGCGAATCCAGATGCAGGCGGCAAAGACTTCATGGCTTTGTTGAATCCATCGTCTTTAGAAACGATTCGTGCTTATGTTGAACCGGGCATGGTCAACGTCGAACCCGATACGCGTTTGCAGTTTGAACGCCATGGTTATTTTGTGGCGGATCGTGTGGATTCTGTGAAGGGTGTGCCTGTGTTTAATCGGGTTACTACTTTGAAGGATAGTTGGGGGAAGTAACAGTCATCAAATGATAGTTCGCCAGAAAAGAAATTGGACTAGGCTTTTAGTCGTACTTAGTTTTAACAATTGATTTTGGAAAGTTATATGGAAAAAAAACGGATCGCCGAATTTGCGTTTGACATTCAATCAGGTCTAGGTCGAACAGATGCGCCTGAGTTCGACAAACTTCGCACGGCAGGTATGGCGGCGTCTCTCGCTGTACACATTCGCGGGTTAGGTGAAATCGACTACGAAGTTTTACGAAAAGTCTGCGATTTTTACTTTGATATCCCATCATATGCGTTAAAACCAGTGATTGACATTTTGGTTGATATTGACTTTATTGATATCATCGGAACATCTCATAAGATTACGAAAATAATTCCCAAAGTTCCGCATTTTGGTGATTTATACAGCACATTGGGAAACCATCACAGCTTAAATGATTTAAACGAACATGAACAAGCAGCTCTCCATATTCTCGGAGAACTTCAGACGCAGCCTCAAAACGTAGACCGATTATTTGGAACTTCTGGTATAGATGCTGAAGTGTTTAACCGCTGCGTGTCAATTGGCGAAACCAACGGACTGGTGAGGTCACATCGTGTAAGAGGGAAGACGATTTTAACTAGCCCTATCTATTTTGCTGACAGCCTTTCCGAATTTGCTGATTTAGCAGCGGCATCAGGTTCTTCAGACATAGGTAAAGCTTTAGATGTAATAAAAAGAAACCAAGGATGGCCACTTTCTGTTGCGTTAAAACAGCAAGAAATAGGCGGAGTCAAGCTAACTAACGACGTCAGTAACATGATTCACAAATTGGCTCAAGAAGGAATCTTGAAACCTCCGTCTATTAAGTTCTCAACAAAGCAAGAATCTTTTCTGTTCACCCCCAAACCTGGCGCGATTCGTATGGATGCAGCAAATCGTGATATTTATGAGCGTGCTATGGCTATTGTCGCTTCTGTTCGAAAAGGTCAGCTGCTTGCTGACGTAACTCCCATAAAGTGGCCCTTATCAATTTTGAGAGCTTTGCGGGACGTCGGCTTCTTAAAGTCTAATTCCGATGCATTTTCACAATATCAAAATTTGGTTGGCCTTCGCGTTGGATATTTGCTTGAAATTAGTTCTGGGCGATGGCAATTCCACATGCGCAAGGATCCCGAGAATCAAGCTGCGCTAGATTTAGCAATTAAGTTGCTTGAATCAGGAGATCTCGCTGGAATGGAGCTAAATCAAGATGCAAGAATTGCTCTGTCTAAAGATGAGAAATACATTCAATCAGTTGTCGCATCCGCTGAGCTTCGAAAACGTGAACAACAAGTCACTGATCAAAAAGCCGCGTACGAATTTGAACAACTGATGCTTAAGTACTAGGAATAAGAAAAATGGCAGCTACAGACAAGGACTTGCTACAGAAGAGAAAAGCTATAAGGTATTGCGTCGCTTTGGGAATTGTGCCTTTTTACGAAGTTAATGTAACAAATGTCAAGGATTTGACAGATAAACCAGAATTACTAACGGATATAGATGTCTTAGGAATCGATATCAAAAATGGGCGATTGGTAAAAAGCATTTTCGATTGCAAAACCACAAAGACAAGTCCCATCAATCGAGCTTTCTGGGCTGCCGGACTTCGCGAGTACATCGATGCACAGCATGCTTTTGTTATCCTAAAGCGTTCAGCGCCAGAATCACATAAGATTTCCGCACGCACTCTGTTGGTTCATCTTTACGACGAAACACTTTTTGATGCGCATGCAACAGCGCTATCGGCTTTGTATTTGGAAGAAGATGATTACCTGTTTGACATGGATCGATGGCATGCACTCTACGAGTGCTTTCGGGCGAATCAAACATTTGAAAAACTCGGGGATTTTTTGCGCCACAGTGTGCCATTAGAATTAGACGCTGCAAGGGCCGTAAGGGGAATATTGAATACTCTTCGAGCAGCGAAAGGAGAACTGGACCCTGCAAAAAACTCACATGTTGCAATTTATTGCTATGCGCTTTTTAATTTTTGCCTCGCTATGTCTGTAATCGTGAGAGATGTTTTTGATGTCTTTGATCCCAAGCAGAGTAGAGAACAATTTCAAACTTTCCTCAGAGACTATATTTGGGGTGGTCGGGAATCATATCAATTAAGGAAAAAGCTGCAGCTTGTAATGGCAGCGCAAAATGCACACGTTTCGCCTGAATTTGAACTTCACGCTTGGCCTGATTTTGTTGAGCTAACTCGAACACTTCTTGACTCACCAGAGAGCGTGTTCTATTGTGCAACGCCTCTTTTAAGTTGTGCACTTCGAACTGTTCATGGGTCGACAGAAAGATTTGAAACTAGACTAAAAGAGCAGTTTTCAAAAAACAATCGACAAAGACAATTTTCTTTTAGGCTGTCTAGCTATTTAATCACTGCAGCTGGATTACCTCGAGAATTTGACGATCGAATGAAAACTGTAATTAACAATGTTCTGGAGTAACGAATGGACTGCAGCCATGTAGGGCGGGTGCAACCCGCGCTGTGAATCACATCAACGATTTATCGTTCAAATCTGCTTTCAAACATCCAATCACTTTCTCGGAATTTTGAATATTCTGGCGGCGCGGGTTGCACCCGCCCTACATTTTTTCCCTCTTCATTTTCACTTTATTTCGTTCATGATCAAATTCAAGAGAAACCCATCTCCAAAAGAAACGAAATACATTCCAGAGATAGTTTTGAAAGAATAACTGTCGCTTTGCGAGTTAGATGTCTTCGCTTTTATGTTTGAAAACATCGACTTAGAATCGCCTTAAA
Source organism: Affinundibacterium nitidum (assembly GCF_014284155.1). Classification (GTDB taxonomy): domain Bacteria; phylum Pseudomonadota; class Gammaproteobacteria; order Burkholderiales; family Burkholderiaceae_D; genus Undibacterium; species Undibacterium nitidum. The sequence goes on along the minus strand of NZ_JACOFZ010000006.1, from coordinate 157,473 downwards.
AGTAGAATGAATATTGCGTATGTCGGCCTTCAAATAACACCTAAAAACTTTATGAGAAAAATTCTCCTCGCTTCTTTCTTAACTTTACTCTTTTCGTTCAATGCATCAGCGTGCAGTTGTTCATTATTTTCTATCGATGAACGCGTTAAGAATGCAGACCAAATCTATTTTGCTACGTTGTTGGGCGCGAAAGTTGTTCCCGGCGATTATCCTGCGAAGTGGCCTCATATCGAAGGTAATTTTCAAGTCCGAAAACTGCTTAAAGGGAAAGTAGAATCGGAGAATGTCACTCTCACGACTGGCATGGGAAACGGCGACTGTGGTGTGTCTATGTTTGTCGCAGAGACATATATCATTTTCAAAGAAAGCGGCCGTGACGGGATCGGAATATGTGGTGGATCAGGTCCCATTTACACCTTCCAAGAAGATGAGATCGAACAAAAAATTAGGAAAATATTGAAGGCAAAAGCAGGAAAATGAATTTTCAGTTGAAGTCCTGTTCGAAAGTAAATCAAGAGACACCCATCTCAGAAGCGATGCATGCATATAGAGAAGTCACATCAGATTTCAAAATATTTAGTCACAAAATATGTGTGGTCCATTTTTCCATCTAACTCGTTTCAAAATATGACCGAAGAAAACCAAGCTGAGAAGAATACCAAAGTTCCGTTCGACAAAAATCCCAATAACGTCGCGGAGATTTTGAACCGCATGTCGACCATCGATGAAGTAAGGGAATGGATTAAGCATGAGCCATTCGGTATTTGGGACGAGTATCCGAGGGGTCGTGCACTATTAAGTATGCTACTCAGAGGCATGGCTAACTGTAAGTATGGACATGAACTAACAGAAGACATACAAGACCTCGAAAATCGCTGGCGTGATGGTCTAGGGTAGAAATACACCGCAACCGTAGAGACGTCCGCCTCTAAAAACAACTAAATACTTCAGAGATCTTCTGGGAACAGAGATCTTCTGGGAAAATCGATGTCGCTTTGATAGGTGGATGTCTTCACTTTTATGAAGCAAAGCTCGACTGATCAGTACCTACAAAAGAACAGCATAGAGTAGCAACCCATGCTGCCCTCCCCCATCACAAACTCAGATTACCTCTGCCCTGGACGATATTTACGCTCCAAATTCTTGGCAATATCTTCAGGGTAAAACAAGACGTCTTTGAACTGCCCTTTGGTGTACATCTCCGCTTGGTCTTGGAAGTGTTTGGAGTTGACGTCGCTGGATTCACCGCCCGCTAGAATACTTTTTGCGGTGACGCGTTTGCCGAAAGAGACTGCGGCGACGAAGCTATTGCCGCGATCGCCGTAGAGGCGTTTGGTGGTTTGTTTGGCTGTCATGGCGTATGAGGCCAAGGCACCAAAATTGCCTGAAGCGAAGCCCACTGGGAGGCTTGGTTTGCTGTCGTCAAATCCAGCGCCAATCTCGCCCGATAAGCGTTGGAAGCGGTTGATCTCACCCCATGGCGTTTGCCATGTTCCAAAATCGGTTTGCAGTTTTTGGCTGGCTCTTTCTAAAGCCGCTAACAATGCTGTTGCTGGAAGTTTGGGCACGTATTCGATGAACTCGATTCTCTTGCTACGTGCTTCTGCCGCGTGGTGTTTGATTAAATCTTGTGCCCAGAAAATCGCTAAAGAAGTCGGTTTCGAATCGACGCCCGTACGCAGATTCCAGGCACGCAAACTCGCGATTTGTTCTGCGAGCTCTGGCTTTGGGTTGGCGTCGTAGGCGGCGAACAAAGGCGGCAGCATGGTTTCGAATGCGGTAAGTTCGCTGTCATAGGCTAAGGCGATTAGGCTATCTAAGCTTAAGTTGTTCGTTTTTTTCAAGAGCTTCACCGCATGAATGCCGCGCGCGTTTTCTGGTTTGTCCCACATATATGATGGATAATCTTGCAAGCGTGGGCTGTAGTCGCCTGCAGCAGCAAACGGCCAATTATTGGTGTTTTGTATCCAGCCATTTTGGGGGTTGTGCAACGTGATAATTTCTTTCAACGTGTGCAAGCCCTGCCAATCGCTAGCCTTGCTGCTACCATCGACGGGTTGTTTGTAATCTAATTGCGGATTGCGACGTGGTACAAAATTACCGTGGAAGTAAGCGATGGTGCCGTGCTTGTCGGCGTACACGGTATTGTTCGACGAGTTGGCGCGCAACTCCATCACTTTGTTAAAACTAGCGTAGTCTTTGGTTTTGGTGCGCAAGAAGGATTGCATCAGCGCCGCCATCGGCGTGTTCATCAAACTCACCGCCACCCATTTGCCATCAGCAGAGCGCACCACCGGCCCGTGATGGCTAGCGTAGGTCGTAATTTTGCGCGTGGCCATGCCGTCTTTAGTTTTGTAGGGCAAGACATGTTCTGTCACTTTTAAAGGTAACTGCTTGCCGTCGTAGAGATAGGTGTATTGACCGTCTTTCTCAGTGACGGTTAATAAAAATTCGTCGATCACATCCGCAGCGTTAGAGGTATGCATCCAACCATTGTTTTGATTAAAGCCTTGGTAGATAAAAAACTGACCCCAGGTCACGGCACCATAAGCATTCAGACCTTGCGCGCTTTTGACGTGCACTTCTGGGCGGAAGTAAAACGATGTGTGGGGATTAATCATCAGCATGGCTTGCCCATTGCTACTGAGTTTCGGCGCAATCGCGAAACCATTCGAGCCACGTGGTTCTGGCAGGCCAGCGGGCTCGACCAACATCGCTAATTCGGGACGTTTGGCGTAGAAGGCTTCGAGCTGTGTGAGGTTAATCGACTCGATATCGCCGCCAATACTGCCTTCGCTAAAAGCCAAGGCCATCCACGGTTCAAAATGCGTGATGAGCTTGGGCTTCACTTCGGGATGCGTGTGTAAATAAAAATTCAAGCCATCGGCAAAGCTATTCATCAATTGCTTGAGCCACGCTGGACTCTTTTTGTATTGCTGTTTCAATTCTTCTGGCTGGATGAATAATTTCATGCGCAAATCACGCCAAATTTCAGCCTCCCCTTCGACCTCGGCTAAACGGCCTATGGCATTGATGTAATTGAGTTCGATACGATTAAAATCGTCTTCGGCTTGAGCGTACAACATACCAAACACGGCATCAGCGTCGGTTTTACCTTCGATATGTGGAATACCCCATTTGTCGCGCGAGATGCTCACTCGCTTCGCGGTCGCTTCCCAACGCGCCAGCTCTTGCGCTACAGGCTTACTTGCTTGCGCTAGGTCCACTTTATCTGCCGCTCTTGCCCATGCACTTGCGGTCGGCATGCTAGCGCTCGAGGCGATACTCAACGCAACGAGGAAGCTTGTTCTTGTGAGACGCGAATGTAAATTCATGGAGTACTCCGACACAAAAATAGAGAAACAAAGAAAGTAAAGCAATTGTATATAGAGCGTAACACAGCCATTTCGTTCAATGAAATTTTGGTGTGTATGTTGTTCACGCTTGACACCCATATCGTGGGCGTTGGCGAGTACGTATTTGTGGGGATCTCGATTTCTTAACGATGGTTTGGAGTTCACATCGTTTTGAGACAAGGTGTAAGAGCTCAAGTCGTCTTATTGGGTAGTGATGACATAGCAAGAGAAAAATAGTCCAATTGCTGGGCACATTATGTCGAGATCTCTCTTTACGAAGCCTTGCCTACTTTAATGTTTTTCGGATGCCTTCCAAATAGACCTTAATTTTTTCTTGATTAGATAAGCCAATCGCAATCTGATAGGCATGATCTGCCAATGCGAATGACTCTTCACCTTGGAGACTGAGCAGATAAGCTTTCGCCACCCACCACGCCTGAAAAGTTTTGCTTAAGTCTGCATCCATTCGCTCAAGTTGAACAAGCCCCGCTTGAACCTCACCGGCTTCACCCATCGCGACAGCGCCTGCGACTAAAGAGCCTTGGGTGGGGAAATACGCATTAATTTGTTGATAAAGATGCGCGATACTTTTCCACGGTGTTTGGCCGGTAAAGAGACAATGACAATGTGCCGATTGCACAGCCGCTTCCAACTGAAATGGTCCAGGCTTTTTGTGTTGCGATGCTGACCACAGCACTTGATCAGCATGCACGATGGCTTCTTTATCCCACTTACTTAAATCGTGTTCCGCTAAGGGGATGAAGTTTCCTTGCGCATCCCTACGTGCTGCGCGTCGCGCGGAACAGAAGGTCATCAGTGCAAATAAGCCTTTGGCTTCGGGCTCTGCCGGCAAAAGTTCGCATACGATCTTGCATAGATAGATCGCCTCATCGTAAAGATCGGTAATGCGCGTCTCGGCTCCATCGATGGCATCGAGACTCAAACCGAAGGCGCCATAAATACATTCCAACACACAACTGAGTCTGTCTGGAAGCTCATCTACACTTGGCTCTTCAAAACGAATTTGGGTATCACGTATCTTTTGTTTTGCTCGGACTAAGCGTTGCGCAAGCGTTGTGGGCGACAGCATGAGCGCAGGCGCCATATCGGCAACCTGTAAGCCCAAGACTGTTTGCAGCATCAGCGGAATCCGAATCTTTTCGTCAATTGCTGGATGGGCGCACACAAACATGAGTTTTAAGCGGGCGTCGGGCAATGCAGACGTTTCGACCATTGCTTCATCCCCTTCCAGCAATATCGTGAGCGCGGGATCTGATCTTACTTTATCGTGCCGCGCTACCTGCAGCAGTTGGCGCTTCGCCACGGTGAGTAGCCAAGCGTCGGGGGAATCGGGTATGCCGCTAACAGACCAGACCTCTAAGGCTTTTAACAAGGCATCGCTCAGAGCATCTTCCGCCGCCGCGATATCTCGCCACTGCCACGCCAGATACGAGGCCAAGCGCCCAAACGAAGTGCGGGCGGCAAACTCGATGGCTTTGTAACTGACGGGCGTTTGTGTGCTCATTTAGTTGGGTGCCATCACCATAACAGGTCGAACTTCTGTGCTGCCGGTTAAAGCACACGGGCTGCGGGCGGCCCATTCCAAGGCATCATCGAGACTGGGCACTTCAATGATGAAATAACCCCCAATGTGTTCTTTGGTATCAGCGTAGGGGCCATCATGAATCACCCGTTTGCCGTTACGTATTTGCACTTGGGTGGCGGTATGAGGCTCTTGTAAGCCATTTCCGTGAACGATGATTCCGGCTTGACCCATGGCGCCAATGTAGGCATTCCAAGCACCCCAATAGGCAGGAGCTGTCTCTGGGTTAGCGCGTTGTGAGACCTCGTCCAAGGTTTCTTTGTGTATTAACATAAATTGCATTTTGCTCTCCAAAAAATAGTGTAAGTTCGAATGAAATAGTTGTAGATCTTTACTTAAGCGGGAACTACCTTGAACCGAGTCCCCGACATCCAATGCAAGCCAGCGGCGATCAACACCACGGCACTGAGTACCATCACTTGTGACGCTCCAAAGGCTGCAAATACGCCTTGCGTAATATCGCCAATAAAAAGAAAGATAGAACTGACTAAAGATACGCCCAAGACGATTCGTGCTGCTTTCCGCTTCAGAAGCATGAGCACACAGCCTAAGGCACCACCGAATACACCGACTGCAAAGGCGGCATGCATCCAGATAGGCAACCCTGTATAGAGCTCAGCTTGGGCCTGCGTCAGTCCATTCGCCATTAAACTACCGACACTGCCGTTAACGGTTTGAAGAAACTGAAATACCCCAAACACATTCCAAGCAAGGCCCAAAAAAAGCACAGGCCTAATCCACGCCGGGCTGGTTTCTTTTGTTGCTAATAATCGCATATATTTACCTCCGTTTTAAAAGGTCGTTGCATGATTGCCTCGACTTACAGAGGAGATGCGCCAAACAAGCCTCAATCGACATTTCATCAAAATATTTTTTCTTGATGAGAAAAAGTTGGGCTTCAAATGCAAAACAATTAAGGATTTGTCAAGATCACGCTTACCTTCGACTTCATTAAAAAAATGAGCATCACCCCCAACAAAAATGAAGACGAGACCTATTGCAACTAGCTAGATATTTGCACCAAGGAAAAACGCTTTCCTGCAACTAGAAACGCTGTTCGAAGATCGGCTTTAGGCTACCTTCATTCAGGAGCGAGGCAGGTTCTGACAGATTTACCACTTCATCGCGTAGTATCTGATATTCGCATTAGGTGAATTTTCCATGCATATCTTCTACGCAATTCTTAACCTCGCGCAACTACAAAAATCCTAACGACAAGACCTTCATAATCCGCGATAATATGGCCAAATTTATTATCTTTTCCAGCCATGCAGAGCCAATACCTCATACCTAAATTTGTAGCTTCGATTTTTCTTGGACTAGTTCTAGCGAATATTTCAATCGAAGCAAGCGCACAAATCAACTCGCTCAAAAAATTTGCTATTGAAGATTTTTCAGACGTCGGGCGCGTAAAACAGGTAATTGAACTCGATCCTAAAGTTATCCAAACGGCCGAAAACTTCCGACCGGAAGGATTTGATCTGCTTCCCGGCAAATTGCTACGTGTGAGCTTGAAGAAAGAATTCGTACATCAAGGACAAATGACGCACTCGACTACCGAAACCGTCGAAAGCGCAAAAGGTGCTCTAGGATATTTTGTAATCAAGACCAAAGAAAATCTCCCCAAAATGGAGAATTTTTGGATTACAAATCATGTCCTAACATCGCTAAATTTTCTGCAGTTGGCCTGGCGTAACCATTCAGATTGGAAGCCGAGTGTAGGCTCTGATTCGATAACTGATCGCACTGGCTACGTGACGGAATTAAAACTACCGCTTCAGTTTGAAAGCGCGTTGAGACCCGGAGCAAATTGGGGCTATGAATTTATATTCGAGATGGAATCCAGCAGTTTTCAAGGAGTCGAAACGAGGAAGAGCGGCACTCTAAAGTATATTGTCGAAGAATGTCGCAATGAACAAGAAACACCAGCATCAGACTTGCACAATAAACTGACTGGGAAGATGATTGTCGTTCAGTGTCAATCCAAAGTTGCAGAGATTGGCAATTATGCGAAATTTGCGTACTTAAAAGACTACGGTTTTTTCATGCCAATGGAACGGCGAAATGGTTTAGATTCATCGATACCAAAGACAACAATCATTTACAAAATCTCAGATATTGAGTTCGCACCAACTATGACGAAATCGAATTAATTATGCAAGCACTTCGTATCCTTTTTATTCTATTAGTGTTGTCTCTAACCGGTTGCGCTCAGATAATTCAATCCAAGCTGTCGTCCGCAAGAGGTACTATTTATAACGAGAAAGAACAACTTCAAGTCTCAGGAAAAGGCGCATCACGTGTGTTTATCTTGGCTGACTTAATGAACGAGAAAGATTCCATTAAGTCTGAGAACAGCAACCTTTCCTCATCTTTATACAACACACTGAGTAAATACAACTATCCAGTGAGACAATTTGAGCCTAAGAGCCAAGCCGAACTCAACCAATATTTACCAAAACTTGAAGCAGAACTAAAGCGCGATCCAAGTTTACTGGTAGTGCGTCTGATTCCAAAATCAATGCGTGTAAAGACGGAAATCAATAAGCAAAGCGTAGGCGTGCCCCAAAGTATGAGCTTCGTCGTCTATGCCTACACAGGAACGTTGAGCTCGCCCGCTTATGTATATACTGGCGATTGGCTCTACGATGGCGACTTCTATTTAAACGCAATGGGACCAGCGATCACTGAACGCTTAATCAAAGCTGGTTATCTGGCAAAAAAAAGTGATTAAAGATGTGCGAGTTAAGTGAAACCCACGTGGATACCCATCGCAAATATTGGCAGTCATCTCAGCCGATTGATGCAAGTCCCTCCAAGCTAAGTATCGTTTTGCTGCTCAGTCTACTGTTGAGCATTGCAGGAGTCGTTTTCTTAAACAAGAGTGCACCGACAAGTTCCCAAAATAAGTTGATCGTGCTCAACATTCCTGGCTGCACGTTGGGGGGCTTTAACTGGTCGACCGAAACGGCACCAGAAAGAGTAAAAATCGATATCGATTTCGATGGTCGCTATATGTTAAATGGAAAAGAGATCGAGTTCCAAGATCTTCAAAAACATTTGCAAGGTCTGGGAAAAAATCGTTCATACAACTATATCGAATTTGAAACAAATCAATTGGCAAGCTTTGGGAAATTTCACCAAGTACTCAATCTAATACAGTCAGAGGGGATCAACTCCGTCGGCATTGTACTTCGCTCCCCATATAGCTGATAGCTCACGGTGCTGATTCGAAAATGGCATGATCCAACTCTCTGTCAATTGCATCTTCAATCGCGCACTCCATGACAAACAATGTCGATACGATCAGCCGTCAAGTCAGCACTTAAGCTTGAGGTTATTCTACAAGACGTAGATTTATCGCTTTCATTCGGAATAACTAATATGCACGAAGATAGTCTAGCTAAAGAAGCTACCATCGCCTCGATCGAGAAAAAACCAAATAGAATCGCGGATATTTTTAATCAGATGTCGTCTGTCGACGAAGTCAGGGCTTGGATCAAACAAGATCCTATAGGTGTTTGGCACGAGTATCCCCGAGGTTGTGCCTTGCTTGGTTTGCTTACTGACGGCATGAATGAATGTAAGTACAAATCTGAACTTGCAGAAGACGTAAAAGAACTCGAGAATCGGTGGTGGAGATAATTCACGTTTAAAGAGATGCGATAGAGAATACCAATACGACATTCGCACAGCAAAAACATCAATCCAAGACCCAATACACAGCGGCAAAAAACAGCCCCATCACAGAATTCAATCCGAAAAACATCAATGAAGACTAGGCTCAAATTCTTCAGCAGGCTCACTTGTGTGAGTATCACATTATTTTCCTTAGCAGCTTGTTTCGATAAGGCCCAAATGGCGTCATCAAGAGACAAAAAAAGTTTGCAAGCGCACGCTGGATATTATGTGGATACACAACTACTCGAGGACGTGAAGAAAACCAAGTTTTGGAAAATACCCAATTTTGTGAGTGCTGTAAACATCGACAAATCGGGTGGCGGTGCTTTTATTTTTTCGTGGCATGAAGGAAGTTGGTTTGAAGAATCGGAGGAAAAGGTGATGGTCTTCAAAGGTGACTCCATTAAGTTTATGGATGAGAAATTCAGTACCTCTACTTTCATCAAAGTCGCTAATGCAGCTGACACTCTAGAGGATGTTAGGAATTACGATCCTATCTTCTTTAGTCTTATTTTTGACGGCTGTTACCTTGATCAATCAAATCGACAGTGGTGTTTCTCACAAAATAAAATCAAAATTGAAGCAAAAACGCTTGAAGCGCGACTCGTTCTAGATCGATCTGAATTGCCACAAGATGGCAATATCGTGGACATTGAAACAGAAAAACTGTTTTGGATATTCAAGCCGGAAAAAGATGGTTGGCTAGTACTGAAAGGTGATTATGTTTCAAGGAGCGGTGGCAAACCGCTCAACTGGAACAAGCCTTGGATGAAATTACGACCAAAGAAATAGCGTTATTGAAATAGGCGATGTGGGACATCACTTAACATGTAATATCTATACAAGAAAATTTCAAGACTAATGCAATTTCCCTGTTTTTGGCATCAGAAGAACATCAGATTAGTATAAGCACGTTCAACTATAGGTGAACTATATTTTCGGAACGTCTAAGGAGAAACAATGACTTCAAGCTTTACAGAGCGCTTAACTGAAAAATTTAACGCAATGGAAAAACCCAACGATGTAATCGATTGGATTAATGCGCCGGAACAAGACATGTTCGGGGAATGGCCTCGTGATAGTGGCGGCTTCCATCACGCGATTTTGGCCGCGAAACAATGCCGGCATGGGCAAACATTGGCAAAGCAAATTGCAGATCTTGAGGACTATTGGCATAGAGGGACTTAGCCAACTTCGAAGCAAAGTATTGATCTGCGATCATTAGCTCATTACAACTTAAATTCAAGGCAGGATCCAAAAGTCATCCCACTTCGATCGTGGGATCACATTGATATCGGGTAAAAAGAGGTAGTTTCTCCCCATCTTACTTGTACAAATTAGTCAGTTCCATCCACCAAGACCATCCTGGCGATGCAAAAAAACCATATTGTTGGAGCGCCACCGAAACCAAAAGAATGAGGTAAGGTGCGCGTAGTTTGCCTTTGCGATAGTCGTCATAGATTAGACAGAGCACAGCGGCAAAACAGATTGCATAAGACAGATGCACTGCCATCTCGAATGAAGTAATCCACTCCCCCAACTTTGGCATAATGCGACCGAGCGCGGGTGGTAATACTAGAACCGCAGTTGACGCCATGAAGCGTGCATGCAGTTGAATACTCTTTCGATGATAAAGGGCAGCCCCATATGCCATCGCGAATGTAATTAGAGTAATGGTATCAATCCAAACAAGACGACTACCGAAGGCTTGCGAAAAACCGGAGGGGCTCGTCAGCATTGCTTTCATCATCAACACGCCAGAGACGATAAACAGCGGAACTAGTAACAGCGAGCCGCGACCAACTAGTCTATGTGCTTGTATTTTTCCTGTTCGCATCAGCCACGATTGTACGATCAACATCAACATCCAGAGGGTCGCCGTGATGCCATGGAAATGATGAACCAAGTCGACTTTCGCCAGATCGCCGAAATAAGACGGATAAAAACCAATCACCGCGATCAACAGTACCGCACAGAAGTAATAAACCGCCTGCTTATACATGGACCTCTCCAAGCAAATCAATATCAGGCGCCAAGTGTGTTGGAATCGGAGATACTTGGCAAATGCTTTGGGTTCACCATGACCAACGCTGCTAACAAATGAGGCACAGTTGCAACAATCTTGGAAAAACATTCACTTAGGAAATATGGCCAGTAAGTATAGAGTTACGACATTAGTTACATAGAACTCTGCACATGTTGTTAGATCGGGCTTAATCACCTCGCTGATGCCTCACTATCGATTAATCAACTTATTCCTGTCTGCTGCTATTTTGGCTCCTCTATTGCTCTAATCTCAAGTTCGAATTGTTCCCTAAGATCATCCCCGCCTGGGCGTCAAAAATGGCTTAACCGAATTTAGATTCGCTTAAGGTAAACCTGACTATAATCCTTCCATGCATTTATTAATTCATTGAAGACGACATGGATTTGGGCTCGGCGTTGCAACAGGCTTTGAAGGCCGAAAGCATCACCAGCGTTTGGCTGCGCCGTATGGCAGACGCACCATGGGCTGCGGCTGATCTGGACTATGATTGTGCTTTGCTCGATGTCTCGCTCCCAGACGGCAGTGGCCTTGAATTACTCAAGCGCTGGCGTCAAACGGGTGTGAATCTACCGATCATTATGATTACTGCACGTTCCGGCTTAGACGACCGCTTGGAGGGGCTCGATAGCGGTGCCGATGACTTTATTGTCAAGCCATTTGCTATGGCGGAACTCATCTCACGTGTACGGGCGGTATTACGACGTTATGCACAACAAGCCAGTGCACATTGGAATATTGGTGACTTAAGAATCGAACCTCGCGCTTTCCGCGTTTGGCAAGGTGGCGTGGAACTTGATCTGGTTCGAAGAGAGTTTGAACTATTGATCGAATTGGCACGCGAACCGGGTACAGTGGTGTCTAAAGGTGTATTAGCTCAACGGCTAGAACCACTTGGTGAACCACTCGCATTCAGCTTACTCGAAGTTCACGTATCGAATCTACGCCGGAAAATCGGTGCGAATCGCATTCGTACCTTGCGTGGCATTGGTTATATGTTGGTTGTATGAACTTATTTTCTTTTATTTTGCGCCCTAGCCTTGTTCGACGCGTCAGCCTGACGCTGCTAATGGCATCGATCGTGATCTGGGTAGTGTTGATGGCCTATTACTATTGGCAGGAAACTGCACAAGTTACGACTAGCGCGAAACAACGCGAGCGCGGCGAACTCGTAATGACAGTGCTCGCAAAAATTGAAAATGCCGAACAAGCGCGAACAGTGGCGACATGGTATTCCACTTTGTTTAACGCACAGTACCAACGCGCAGCTTTACCAGAAAAATTCGTACTGCAACTACAAAACAAACAAGGTCAAGTTCTATTCGCCTCAGCTACCGCAAGTAGGTTTCCATTCCAAGGAACCGCAGGTGAGGTAACGGAGAACGAGTTCAATGGCGATCGCTATCAAATTTATCGATCTGAGTCCGGACCTTGGACGTTGCTAATGGGCGAACCCGCACCAGATCGAGGCTGGCTGCTGACACGTTTGAGCCGCAACTTGACGATGTCGATCTTGATCTCCTTTCCGCTGTTATTGATTCCGATTTGGTTCGCGGTAACCCGTGGCATGCGTCCACTACAAACGCTTTCCAATCTCATCGTCACACGCGGCCCAGATGACCTCAGTCCATTAAAACTCGATGTTAAATACGCTGAATTGTTGCCCCTCACGGAGGCCTTGGATCGACTCCTGAGTCAACTGCGAACTAAACTCAGCCACGAACATGGTTTTGTGCAGGATGCGGCACACGAGTTACGGACTCCCATGGCGGTGATCTCAGCACAAGCGCATGTGATGATGAAAGCTGATGATCCAAAACATCGCCAAGAAGCAGCAAAAAACCTAGACGAAGCGATTGCTCGCACTTCGCACTTGATTCAGCAATTGCTCGATTTAGCACGCATAGATCAGAACGAAACAATGACGATTGAAAAACTGGATCTGTGCCAAATACTACGGCAAACAATGGCAGAAATGGCTCCACTAGCCATAGAGCGTCAGATTGAGTTAGAGCTAGAAGCGCCTGATGAATTGATTCAAGCAATCGATAAGCATACTTTTTTATCGATCATCCACAATCTACTCTCAAACGCACTGCATTACGGTAATGACCGTGGCCAGGTACTAGTCGAATTGACGGTGGCCGACAACACCGTAGTGTTATCAGTTGCAGACGACGGACCAGGAATCGCCGACGAAAAACGAGCACTCGTCTTTGAGCGTTTCTACCGCGTGGCAGGCACCGATAAATCAGGTTCAGGACTGGGTTTAGCGATTGTGGCGCAAGCGGTTACCCGGCTGCACGGCAATGTACGCGTCGAAACTGGTTTGAACACTCGCGGCTGCCGCTTTATCGTCGAAATACCGATGTCATAGCACTTAGGTGCCGTTTGCTTTTACAACCAAGGAACTCCTATGAACCACGATCAAACATCAGCCAAATCAGCTGATCTGACTACCTTACGCGCTCGCCCTCACTTAGGCAAAAAAATAGGGAAGTGGTTTGGCCTATTGACGCTCGCATTCGTCGTCATCGTCGCTATTGTAGCCGGTGTACTCTACTCAACAGCGCTAAGTTCCGAGAAGCCCGTGGGCTTTCAAGTCGTGCGTGCAGTCGACGCCGAAGGCAAACCCTTTGCTCTGGGCATTTGGTATCCGACCACAGCACAACCAACGTCCAAGTGGGCTGGTAGCTTTTTTATGCAAGTTGCTAGCAATGGCCCGATTGCGGGACATGATTTACCACTCGTCGTCATCTCACATGGCACTGGTGGAAGTATCACTAGCCATGCCGATCTCGCACTCGCCCTCGCCTCTGCTGGCAACGTCGTCGCTACACCGATGCACCTAGATAATTTTCAAGACATGTCGTCAGTCGGAACACCTGCTTACATCACTGGCCGCACCCAACAACTGCGCGCCACTATAGACCATATGCTTGCAAAGTGGGAGGGACATCAACAAATCGATAGTGATCGTATCGGAGCCTATGGTTTTTCTATCGGCGGCTTCACCGTGTTGACCGCAGCTGGTGCACAACCAGACTTAGCCAGTGTTGCAAAATATTGCACAAACAACCGTGAATTCGCCTGCGACATGTTACGCGAATCAAAATCCTTTTTACTGAATGCCGAACTGCCCGTTGGGACAGATAAGTTTGAAGCGGATACACGCATCAAAGCAATCGTAATCGCCGCGCCAGGCCTAGGCTTTAGCTTCAAAGCTGCCAACGCGTTCGACAATATCCATATGCCTGTTCAGTTATGGCAGGGAGATAAGGATCTGAGCGTGCCGTATGACAGTAACGCCAAAGTGATACAGGATGGACTTGGTCATAAGGTCGATTTTCAAACGATAGCAAATGCTGGACACAATTCTTTTCTCGTACCCTGTGGCCCCTTGAAACTCGCGCCGATTTGTTCCGACCCAGAACAGTTTGACCGTGCCACTGCGCATCACGATATGAATAAAAAGATCAACGATTTTTTCGCCAAGAACCTGAAGAAGAAATAAAGCATGAAGACCACCACGAGTTTACAACTACGCCCATACGCTTCTACTGATTGGATTCGCGTCTGCGCTATTCACGACGCCGCGCGCAAAGATGAATTAAAAGCGGCCAATCTTCTCGATGCATTTCTCACACTTGAAGAGACTGCTGAAAACGAAGGCTTCCACGAATACGATATCGTCGTTGCAGAACACCTAGGCCAAGTACTCGGTTTTGTAGCATTTACGAAGGACGAACTAGCGTGGCTGTATGTTGACCCCAGCGCCTACGGAAAGGGAATCGGCAGCGCACTAATCAAGGCAGCGTTACAGCAAAGTGCGGGGCCAATGTCTGCCGAGGTACTTGATGGCAACGTCAATGCTATCGCAACTTACAAAAAGGCCGGTTTTATTGAAGTGGGACATGCGCAAGGACACATGCCAGGCAATGAGTCCTTCGCGGTTTCAGTGACTGAGTTGAGGCATCCTGGTTTAATGTAGACTTTGATCGCTTAGAAATCGAAAACTATTCGTTTCTGCGCCTATCACCATATCTGGCGTCAATTCCAGGCTTGGCGTACAACTCTCTACACTCAACATTTTGGAGCGAAATTGGGGCGCTTTAGAGTTTTACTTTTGCGATGGCAAGTCCATTTAATCCGAGATAGAAAGTATCATCGCTATCGACATATATCTGCCCTATCTTTGGCAGAGTCGTATCGGGGAAACTCTTTGCCAGAGTCTCTTTATCGATAATCGTACTCACGTGCCCACTTGGAGTGAGTTTTCGAATTGCATTATTGTCGAAGTCGACGATGTAAACATTAGCTTTGCTATCGGTAGTTAAATTGCCTGGTCGAGAAAATCGCGCCTTGACTCCATCACCATTTTGGCTTCCCGGATTATCAAGCAAGCCTGCGACCACGCTCATCTTTCCCTTCGTATCGTATTTCGAAATCACATGTCTTTTTGACGCAGTATAAATATTACCGTCTTTATCGACTGTGATACCCGTGTGATAGCCTTCAGATCCCGGCAAGCTAGTGACCACCCCGGCGGGTGTCACTTTCCGAATTCGCGTCTCTGCACAAGGAAACGACTCTTTGCCGCAGATCACTGTATGTTCTACGACAAACAAATTACCTAGACTATCGATCGCCATATCGTGCATAAAAATTCCCGTATCAATCGTGGAAATTGTCCCACTTGGACTGATTTTTCGGATACTTTCCAGTAATGGGTTATCGAGCACGTATAGATTTTGATCCTTATCCATTACAAGTTTGATAGGCGCTCTGAAATATACAGGCTGTTGTTGTTGATTAAACGTTCCCTGAATATTCATGTCGCCGTACTTGGTGCTTACAATTCCATTGGGACTGATGCTCCGAACAGATGTATACCAATAATCCGGAACCCAAAAGGTTCCCGCCTTGTCGATGGAAAACGATCCCAGTGTAAAGTTACCGGGCATTCCATCCATTTCGATTCTCCCCGATGTTGATAAAGCACTACCATCGAGGCGATATTGACTAATCGCGAATCGCTCATTCACTAACACATTCCCCGATGGCGACACGGCAATCGTCCTTGGATAGGTGTTGTAGCCATCAGATAATTTGATCTCGGCTCCTCGAACCACAGTCACTATACGGCTCGGACTAACTTTGAAAATCGAATCCACTCCACTCGCAACATAAATATTATTGTCAACGTCCACAGCCAAGCTACGCGCATCAGCAAATGTCATAAGAGGATTGATAGAGTCAACGACCTGTCGACCAAAAATTCCATAGATTGAAGTCACGTCTCGCTGCTGGCTGATTTTCTTTAGGCGACTTTCATCAATGACGTAAATCTGATCGTACTTGTCAACGACAATCGCTGTTAAACGACCAAGGCGTGCATTATTACCGACGCCATCCTGATCTCCGCATTCTCCGGGATTACCCACGAAAGTCGCCAAGTTTCCAAGCGCACTGACCTGCCAAACTGCACAACGGGAGGAGTCCGCGACATAAAGGTTGTTGGCCGAATCGATCGCAAAGTCATCGATTCTTTGGATCTGAGGAAATGAAAGTGTTTTTACTGTGCCATCGATACCGATCTTTCGTAAATCTGCCCAGTTCGAGACATAGACATTGCCCTGATAATCGACTGCAATTCGACTATTAGCCTCAAACCTAAAGGTCGCTACACCCACCGAACCATCTAATGTTCCTGATACATTTGGTAGACCGGCGACACGTGTAATGACACCATCTGCTGTCATCTTCAGTACGATGCTTTGCTCTGGTTCAATGAAATAGCTGTTTCCGTATTGATCAACGCTTAAACCAACGTAGCCCTTGATTTTTGCCGTTAATGTGCCAAATAAAATGGATACACTCGTTGTCTGCGAGGGATTGTCACTCGCTTTTGGTAAATCAAGCGGTGTAGTAATGCTTGCTTTCTGGCTAGAACCACCGCAAGCACTCAAACAAAAAACACAAAATAATGAGCTTACAATAGCGCCAACTAGGTGACGTCTTTGATTCAACAATCGGATCATAGTCTTAAAAAAAATTGAACAAGAAAAGCGTGGTCGTATTGGTTTTAAAGGCGACTAACGAGGTGAAGTCGCCATCATACTCATCGCAAAGTGCGACGACTGTGCGCATAATCACATTCGTATTTTTTTCTTCCTCCAACGAAGGAAGTATTTTGATTTAAAAGAGGGCTGAAACGTTCCACATCATGCGAATCAGTATAAGGGATGAATATTTTTTGCCTCACAAAATCTTAATCATCGTTATCATCATCTGTGCCTTCCTGCCATGCTGAGAAGCCCCCGTGATGATAAAAAGATTTATGCACACCCATATCTACCAATTCCATTTCATACGGAGAAATACGGTGATGCCAAGTCCATTTACCTTTTCTGAAAGATGCTGAGACACCTGCTAAAGTATCACCAGCACCAAAATGGCGCGCGCGAGAGATCGATCCTATATCGTATTTTTTCAACTCCGGATGCTTTGATAGTTCTATCGCACCATATACAGGCGACGCCCCCACCGGACTCAAACTGGTCTGATTGCTGGCGAACGAATTAATCTGATAGCCATTCCTAGCGAAGCGATACCAGCCTGTAGCTCCATTTCGTGTGTTAATTTTCTTGTCAGCGGTAAGCGTATCTGTTGCGTTATTTTTTTCCTCAACGACATCGGAACGTTGCACCACGCCGCTTCCTGACACCACCATCGCCTGCAGAACACGGCTAGTTGCCCCTATACCGCTAGCCATCATCTGGGCGATAGCTTTTAACTGCATCTGCTGCTTTGATCTATCTGCTTGTTGCTGCTGGAGGTTCGCTCGCAATATCGTCGCCTTCGCCACTGGTGAAGATGCGAAGCGATTGCTTAACGAACGGGATTCTCTCTCATTTTTCGTTTGGTTTATCTGCATCAAGTTCACCTACGAATAAGGGTTCTCACTCAAACTCAGAGCTAACTCACTCAAACTCCATCGATCAAACCAGCGAACGGAGCATCGGTCTCCGCCAAGGATGATGCTCCAACGGTTGCGGTCACTTTAAGCGGAATTTCTAGGAGGTTAGCTTTGTGTTCCGGTTTAGTTTTTTCAGTATTAACGGTACTCAAGGCCATAATATCGTCGGCCTTTTGGTCAGACATATCTGTAGTCTCGACCGCATAGCTCACGATATCCCCCACGTTCGCGGAAGGCAGCGCTGTGTTGAACGCTTGTTCAACACTAGTTTCCCAGGTACCAGTTTCGAAACTACGTTTCCAAGGTCGCACATTGGATGAGTCGCCCAAACCGCCAATTCGATTGGGAATCATGTGAGCGCTCATCGCAGTCTCACCTGTCGCGAGATCTAGTTTCTTCAGGGTGTCATTTACCTTCCCACTAATACCGTACGCGTCACCACCCTTAGAAACCCCCTCTAATTTAGAGCGGACGACGCCCCAATCACTTAAATCTTTTGTTTCTATTTTAGTTTTTACCTTCACAGAACCGTTATATTTTTTTAACTGTACAGCGTCGCCGGCTTGTAGCGCCTTCGCCCCCATCACATCTGCTTCTGTTTCAAGCCCGACGTCATCATTGACTGGCGTGCCTGCCTTCATCTGCATGGTGGGCTTCACTCGTCCTTGCGCTTGTTGCACCACGTGCCACGCTTCGTGTGGGATATGCCGTTCTTGTCCTGGAGCGACATGGATATCGCTACCCTGGGCATATGCATGGGCATTCAGTTGCGCAGGTTTATCGGAGTTGTAGTGAACTTTCACGTGATCCATGCTCATGCCGGACATCGATTCGATCCCAGCTTTTAGTTGGTTAGGTAGACCAGTGTTGTTTGGTCTCGCCATTTCTTCTCTTTGTACCGTCGCGAACTTACCTTGCACTGGCTCTTCCTCTTCGACCCGTTGTGCTGTCTCAAATTTTCCTTGCAACGGTTCTTCTTCCTCTGCACGTTGCGCTGTTTCAAATTTGGCTTGAAGTGGTTCTTCTTCCTCGGCTCTTTGTACCGTTAGGAATTTACCTTGCAGCGGCTCTTCTTCCTCCGCCCTTTGCGCCACTTCGCCTTTGCTTTGCATCTTCGCTTGTATCATTTTTAGCTGAGCAGAAGAATGGCTACTATTGGCGATGCCTTGAACTCGACGTTGCGCGGCTTGCAAGCTGCGAGTATCGGGCATTTGCGTAGCATTGTCGTCTTTGAGCTGGGTTGATCTTGATACTTGAGGTGATGGAGACTTTTCAATTGGAGCCGATGTACGCGTTTGCATCTTTAATCCTTTCACGTCAGTAGAAAAGCCTAAGCTGTCAAACAGCTCGGGCAGCCGAGTCAAAAATTCAAGCTCCAGTATAGCTGCAGGTGCATTGCAATAAAACAGATATTTTTTTACATGTTAAATTTATCAATTTAATATATTGAAGCGTCGCTTTTCAAACAACCGATCAAGCAATGGTTCGCTCAAGCGCCCAAGTATCCAAAGTCGCACCTCTACATTCATTGACGCTTTCTATTTGGGGCGAAACCTACCTTCGATAACCGAAACACGAAGGCGGTAAATACCCTATTTTTTTACCACTCAAACTTTTTCTCAGGCGAATTCAAAACAAATACAATGCTGCCGGCGCAACGCACTATCGACTTGCGTAGATCGTATCTTAGCTTGAACAAAACAGGAGAAAGCGAACATGAAATGTCCAGTCTGCGAGAACGCAAATTTACTAATGTCTGAACGCCAAGGGATAGAAATTGATTACTGTCCTCAATGTCGAGGTGTTTGGCTTGATCGTGGCGAGCTTGATAAAATAATTGAGCGTTCGCTCCCTACTGCCGCGGCGCCATCACCTGATACGCGGCCACAGAACCAAGCACCACAAGCACCTCCGCCAGTGCAAGCCGCACACACTTCTCATCATTATGAGCAGCCGCGCCAGACGCAGCATTACCAAAATCACCCGCATCAAGGTGGGCACTACAAGAAAAAGAAGGAAGGTTTCTTGTCTGAGCTTTTTGACTTTGATTGACGCAATTGAGCTATCGAAAGGTCTCAATAGAGTCATAGGATTCAATAACACCATACTCAAAACGCCGATTTTCCACCATCGGCGTTTTTTTTTTGTGTATAAAAAAATTTTCATCGATGGCAAGACGCAATAGAACTGCGACAGGATACTCGTCGAACTTGTCACAAATCGCGATTCCCCCGATATAATCAGTCGTCCCAATTCAACCGACAGCTCAGATTATTATCATCGACAGCAAAGGCCAATAGAGGCCTACCTCACATGCACATTCAGTTTAAAACAGGATTTCGACGTTTTATCACCTTCATTCTAGTGACGGCATGTCTTTCACCAATTACGCTATTGCGAGCAGAGACGCGAACGGAATCGAACAACTTGCGCATATTGGATTTGGAGAATTCAGGCGACCCGATAGGCAAGTACGTCACCGAAGTCTTGCGCTTGGCGATCAAAAAGAGCTCAGTGAACTATGTCATCTCTAAGATGCCTGCGGTGACAACTCCACAGGTCCGGCTGATCGAAGAAATGTCACATAACCGCGGTGACCTCGATGTGATGTGGACCATGACCAGCGATGAACGCGAAACGCAGTTGCTGCCGATTCGCATCCCTATCGATAAGGGCTTAATGGGATGGCGCATCTCGTTCATCAACGCTGAACTGCGGGAATCAATGAAAGCCATCAAAGATATCAAGCAGCTCGCCAAGTTTAAGGCCGGACAAGGTTACTTTTGGCCAGATACGACGATTTTGCGTCACAATGGCCTGCCGGTCGTGACCGGCACCGCAGCAGCACTTCCCTCGATGTTGCAACAACGCAGATTTGATTACTTCCCTCGTTCCATCATTGAAATCTGGAATGAACAAAACAATCATCCTGAATACGTAAGAGAGATTGATTCCAATATCGTCTTACATTACCCAACTGCCCTTTATTTTTTTGTTGCGCCAGAACAGAAGAAACTTGCCGACGATATTAAGCGTGGTTTGGAACTTGCGATTACGGATGGCAGCTTTGAGCAGCTGTTTAATCAGTACTGCAAACCATTTATTGTTAAAGCTAATATGAAAAATCGCGTTATTCTTGAACTCAAAAACCCGCTAATCCAGCAATCAAAACTTCCTTTGCAACGGCCAGAGTTGTGGTTTGACCCAACATAACTTCATTTAGCTTCTAGCTAAGAAGCCGCCCATAGTTGCATGTACCATTGCGGCAATGATTTGCTCATGGTTGAGCTTATTATCTCGTAAGAGAAAGTCTACGGTTGGGTCACAGGCCCTCGAGTAAAGCGTGAACACCAACACATCGTCAGGTACTTCATCGGTCAATGCTCCGTCTTTACGTGCTTGCGCCACTAAGGCATAAAAGCGTTTATTTACCCTCAATGCGACCGTCATATAACTCAAGTTCAACATCAAACTACGTTGCAAACTGATGCTTGTAGATGGTAAATGAGGCACTCCACCTTTCAAACGCAAACGCAACGACCAAGCCAAAATATGCTTGAGCTGATCAATAGCGCTCGTCTCACCAGGGATCGAATCAAGTTCCTCCAAGGTCGCTGTCAGGAGCCGAGTTAGGGCCGCGGCTGCCAATTTCTCCTTCGATGAGAAATGTTTGTACAAACTTCCCTTCGCTATCCCGACGCGGTCTGCCACGTCATCCATTGTCATTAAGTCAAAACCTTTCTCTGACAAAAGATGATTTACGGCATCAATAATCGCCTCTTCCCTCGCATCAAACTGCTGTTTTTTAAAAGAAATTCGCATTTTTCTAAAAATTTCTGGACAAATCCAAACTGATTGGTTTATTTTATGACCGGTCAGTCACAAACTGATTAAACAGTCATCTTTTTACTCGACTGGTAACTTTGCTTCGAAGCGAGCGCCACACTTGATTCGATAGCCATAGTCTTGATTCCAATTTTGAGGAGCATAAACATGATGTTGAAACAAACGATAAAACAGGTCTTACTACGCAGTCTTGCTTCACTCTCTATTGTAACTGCCGTCACCGCCTGCGGGGGAAGTAATGATCACAAGCCAACAGCAGTGACAGGCACCATCTTGCAAGAAGCGCAAAGCAAAGGTTTTAATGCGCTTGCTGCAGCGGTGGAAAAAGCGGGGCTCAGCAACACGCTCAACAATACGAGCGCGCAGCTAACGGTCTTTGCACCGACAGATCAAGCCTTCAATGAACTCGCGACCAAACTCGGACTCACCAATGGCACTGCTCTTGTTAATGCGTTGACCTCGCAACAGCTACAATCGATCCTGACGTATCACGTATTGGGCAGCAAAAAGACAGCTGCAGATTTGATCGCAGGTGGTTCAAGCCAAGCAACACAATATGTGTATAACAGCACGAATGCGACTTTAAAACTGACAACCACCAGTGGTGTCAAAATTACTGATGCAATCTTGACTGATGCGATGGTAACCACCGCTGATGTGGCTGCATCGAATGGTGTGATTCATGTCGTCGATAAAGTATTAGTACCGCCTGGCGTCCTCAATATCGTACAAACTGCACAAGCAAACCCAATCTTTAGCTCATTGGTCAATGCCGTCGTCGCGACTAATTTGCAAGGCACTTTGAGTGGCGCCGGTCCGTTCACTGTATTTGCACCAACCAATACAGCATTTGCGGCAGCACCAACTGGCTTGAGCACAGCGCAATTGACGACTGTACTTACCTACCATGTCTTAGCTGGCCAAGTCTTATCCAATGGTATTCCATTCGGTACCAAGATCAATACAGTCGCGACGGGTAAAACAATCACCATTAATAGCACCAATCCACCAAGCATCACGGATTCGACTGTTGTAGCCGCCAAAATCGTTGCAGTAGACGTACGTGCGAGCAACGGTGTCATTCACGTCATCGACAAGGTTTTGATTCCAACTCTGCCGTAAAAGGTAACACCTCGTCGTACACACATCCCGATTTGATGCCCTCTCGGAGGCCATCAAATCGGAACTTAAAGCGATCGAACTGCACGTCGATTCCATACTTTTTCGGAGTGAGCTTTTGCCCAAATCGTAAAAGACTACAGTCTATGTTCGAGTCTTTAGCGTCAATGTCTACCCTACCCCGGAAAGTTATTGCTTGATTCTTACTTTTCGAAACACGTCGCAATCAATAGTACCCCCAAAGAAAGAACTGTTCGACGAGCCTGTCGTCTCACTTTCCTTCCCAAAATTGAGTACAATCGTTTCTCCTTGATGACCGCGGCGCTGTCAAAGCAGTTTGCCTCTTAAAATGGATATATTGATTATTCTTGGTTTAATTTTGGTCAATGGCTTGTTCGCCATGTCCGAAATCGCAGTCGTCTCATCTAAACGCATTCGTCTACAAAAACTCGCTGAAAATGGAAGCCGCGGTGCACAAGCGGCGCTCGAACTCTCCGACAGCCCGAGTCGATTCCTTTCCACTATTCAAGTTGGCATCACTCTGATCGGCATTTTCAATGGTGCCTTTGGTGAGGCCTCATTAGTTGCACAATTAAGCCCGCAGTTCGAAGGACTACCAATCATTGGCAATTTCTCTAGGGAGGTCGCACTCGGAATCGTCGTCGTCGGCATTACTTTTTCTTCTTTAATCCTGGGCGAATTGCTGCCAAAACGTATTGCCATGCAATACCCTGAAACCGTCGCCTCTTTGATCGCCGCGCCGATGCAATGGTTATCACGTGCGATGGGACCGTTCGTCAAAATATTAACGATCACGACAGAAGCGCTCTTGCGACTAATGGGCTTGCATCAAGCAAAGAGTAATGCGGTGACAGAAGAAGAAATCACCGGCATGCTGCAGGAAGGAACCAAAGCTGGCCTCTTTGAAAAGACCGAGCATGATATTGTCTCTCGCGCATTGCGCCTAGATGATCAACGTCTTGCTGCCTTGATGACGCCGAGGATGGATATCGATTTCATCGACATCGAGGAACCACTTGAGCACAACTTGGCAAAAATCGCTGCTAGCCCATACAGCCGCTTTCCAGTTTGCAAAGGTGATTTATCCAATGTGATTGGTATCATCCATGGCGGACATTTATTCGATCAAGCGATCGATAAAAAATCTCTAATGAAGCTCGATATCGCAGCAGCGGTCAAACCGCCGCTTTATATTCCTGTTGCCCTAAGCGCGATGCAATTGCTAGAAGCATTCAAAAAACATCGTGCGGAACTCGCCTTGGTCATCAATGAATATGGTGAGATCGAAGGTATCGTCACCTTGAGTGACGTATTAAGTGCGCTCGTTGGCGATGTTGTCGCAGTCGACAATCAACAAGACGACGATTGCGTTCGACGAGAAGACGGCTCGTGGTTAATTGATGGCGGGGTTTCGTTTGATCGCTTCCGTGAGGTGTTAGAAACCGATGTCAAATTTCCGGAAGAAGCGACAGGCTCGTACCACACCTTAGCCGGCTTCGTGTTAACCCATTTTGGTTACATTCCCCGCGCTTCAGAATACTTTGAATGGGAAGGCTTTAGGATCGAAGTTGTGGATATGGATAAAAACAGAATTGACCGCCTACTCATTTCTGAGACCCTTCCGCCTACACTTCTGTAAATGGCGTATAACAAATTTCCCGAAAAGATGAATTCCTCGCTTCTCGCGTTTGTCGATATCAGTTTCGTACTCAAGAAACAAAATCTCGGAGCGGAAACTCATCAAATTCGCAAGCTGCTATTCTGAAATCACCTTAATCCAAATCTCGTTTCTGCGTAAGAAAGGTAAAGAAAACGGCGCATTGTAACGAGAAAATATTGGTTCTCCCTCGAGTTTCAGATTCGCTTCACTCGCTACACGCCGCAACACCCCCAACTTTTCCTCATAAAGCGACTGTGACCAACCACCCGAATACTGTAGTACGGCATAGGTTTGTGCAGGCATCTCGCGTAATTTAACTTTCGGATTGGTCGGCTCAGGTAAAGTATCCATCGTAAATTCACGCGGCATCGCAAACTGCACCAGATAACCACCCTCTGTCGCAGTTTGCGCGACCGGAGCAGTCATTTCAATTTTGATGGGAGCAGGCGTTTGCGACACAGGGGCCGTCATCGCAATCTTACGACTGCCTTTATTCTTGCCGAAAATGTAGCCCCCCAAATACTCAAACGCAGTATTACCCGCTTTGTCTGCAGGCCCAGGAACAACTACCTCCGCCACCAAATAAGCTTTGTACTTACGTAGCTCAAACTGCGGATAACGTTTTACGACGTCAAACGCAGGCTCTTCAATCGCAAATGCACTCATGCTGACGCTCCACAGACAAAGATAAAGCAACGATATCAATATTTTTTTCATCGATCTCTCCTTATTCGATAAATGACTTAGAAAGTGCTGAACTCAACTTATCATACGCTTGGAACTCAATTCGTGCTGAGCATGTGGCCATTACTTGCGCCACAGCAGTTACCTCCGTACTAAACGCGACGAAAATCAGGTCCTTTAAATACCAATGCAGGTCGCCCCCGTTCCAATTCAACATGTTGTTGGCGGAGCTGCTCCTTTTGCTTTAATAGCTTTTCTTGATCACGTACTTGCAATTTCTGATGTATTAACAAACGTGCTAATTTGCGATTAGCAAATTGACTGCGCTCGCTCTGAACCTTAACACTAATACCAGAGGCAAGATGAGTTGCCCTAACCGCACTATCGGTCTTATTCACATGTTGCCCACCGGGCCCACTGGCCCGACATGCTTCAAAACGTATGGTGTGATCATTAACGTTTTCCTCAAAACGAAATAAACTGAGTCCAATAAACCAATTTTTTCTGTGGTAACGATGGCGATATGGACTTTCACAAATCCATTGCAGACTTCCTTCCCATGATTTTAGCCAGGCCAGTTGTTGTTCATCGCCATTCATTGCGTCGACGCTCAGCAATACGGACTTGAATGTTTCGACTCGACTGGCCGGTTCACAATCGAGGATTTGCAATTCGCAAGCATGACGTTTCGCTTCGTACTGCAGTTCGCGCAAAGCTTTAGCGACTGCTAGGCAACACTCATCAGGACCTTGCCCAGCACTCAATTGAATCAGTAACATTAGCAGCACCCTCCCGAAGTCTTGTAGGTGAGGATGGGCTTGAGTTTTGCGACCAATCGTATCAACCCTGCTTCTAGCAAAGAAGTGATAACGGTATCAATGGGTTTATACGCCTCAGGTGCATCTTCCCATAGAAGTTCTTTGTGATTACAAACCACATGATTACCCAACTTCGTTCTCATCAACTGAGCTGCTGTATAGCGTTTGCTCAAACGGCTCTGACATTCGCTACGCATCCATTTCCTGCCCGCGCCATGGGCCAAGGAATTTAAGCTTAGGTTTTGTGCTTCCGTTACCTGTGGCATCACCAGATAAGAAAAATCGCCTCTAGAGCCTGGAATAATGACTAAGCCTTGATCAGCAGGAGTAGCACCTTTTCGATGCAAGAACCCACGCAAGCCATCAAACTCCGATTCGCAAAGATAATTGTGGTGAATATCAAGTATCGTCTTGAAGCCTGTATCTACATTTTCGCAAATACGTTCTGCGATTAACTGGCGGTTTGTTCGGGCAAAGTGCAATGCTCTCTCATGTTGAAGGAAGTAAGCATGTGCTTCTGGCGTATTAATATTCAAGCCATCGTGAGAAAACCGATCGATGTGTTGACGTAAAATATCGCCACCAAATCCGCGTGAGCCACTATGTACGAGTAACATCACATGCTTTGCATCAAGCCCTTGTGCGGCAAAGCATTCTTGATCAAAAATATCAACTACTTGCTGTAGTTCTGCGAAATGGTTGCCACCACCAATGGTACCCAATGCGTGCTCGAAACCTGTTTCGCCGAAATTCAAATCCTGAACATACTGTTTCCACGCTGGATTTTGCGCCAAGAGTGGTGCATCAATATTGCCGATTTGTTTTACGAGCCTAGCTGCTGACACTTTTGATGTCGGCAAGTCAGTTTGCACCAGCCGCATGCCGCAACCGATATCGCCCCCGATTAAAGCGGGATAAACACGATCGAGCGAAAAAAAAGCTGCTCCAACTGGATAACCGCGGCCAGGATGTAAGTCTGGCATGCCAGAGACTTTTTGCATGCCCGGAAGTTTTGCTGTCGTTTGTAATTGCTGGATTGCGCCTCCTTCAATCCACGTTTTTGCAGAGGCGATCACAGAGACTTGCTCTGTAATGATTTGTATAGAATTGCCCATAGGGAATCAACCTGTAATGTATGCAGGTTGTCGCCACGGCGATATGATTTCTGTTTATCTAAGAGTTCGGCAGTATTACCACCGGGAGAAAACCTTAAGCCTGACGCAACCCGCGATTAAAAATAGCGATTGGTGTTTTCAGGTGATTTTTAGGCATGATGGACTCCTTATTTTTATTGTTATCAGTCTCTACAGGGAGAGGGCTTTGGTGAATTTCAGTTGAAATTCCGCTTTTATTGTAACAAGTGTTTATATGGAGTGGCAAGCTTCCAAACTGAGAACTTACTTTATTAGGCTAATATCTAGTTCGAATTTGCTCAATCTAGCAGGGCACGCCAAACTCTCAATTCGGTCTTCGTCAATGATCAAAATTTATATTTACTGCGCTTACATTTTGTAAGATTTACTGACACTTCCTTCCACATTGAGTTTTCCAACTTTTTACAATCAACCCAGCTTCACTTAGCCAACGTTGACCATCTTGGAGAATTAAATGAAGATCATGCATCTCAAAAAACGATTATTTGCACTCAGCTTAAGCTGCATCAACCTTTTACTCTGCGCCTGTGGGGGAGAAGATCATTCTAGTGAAATGGGACTCCAAATCGTAGCACCACCACCGGATAACTTGCTAGCACCGATTGCAAGTCCTTTTGACGTGGCGACAAAGAGAGGGCAAATAATTTCAGCTACCGTCCAAGGAAAGGTCTCTCAAGCGGAGATCGATGCCAGCGTGGATCCTGATGAAGCACCATTGATCGGCGATAAAGCGAAATGCAATGTCATGGTGATTAAATTGATCTATGCCACGATAGGCCCTGTTGATCAAGCAGTCCAAGCTAGCGCTGGCCTATTGATGCCAATCGCGAACGGCGATAACTGTAAAGCACCATTTCCCCTGGTAGTATCAAACCATGGTACCAATGTCTTTGAAGGTTTTTCGCAAACATCACCAAAAGATGGCTCGGTACTTAATGCCAGCGCATATTACGCTTCGCAAGGATACGCCGTAGTACTTCCTGACTATTTGGGCTACGGCGCTTCTACTCTTGACTATCATCCGAATCTACATGCGGAGAACAGTGCGGCTGTGGTAATTGATGCCGTGAGGGCGGCTCGCGCATGGTTTAGTAACAAAAAAATTGCACTCAATGGGAAGCTATTTCTCGCTGGCACGTCGGAAGGCGGATACGTCACAATGACTACTCAGAGAGTAATGGAAAGAGACTTTCCAAATGAGTTCAAACTCACTGCAGTGATGGCTGCATCAGGACCATACAACACAACGATGACAATGGACATGTTTATGGCGCAACCTGATGAGCAAGATTCATCCAAAACCTTACACGCGACGATGTTTATTACTGCCTTACAAAAGACCTACCTCGATATATATAGCGATCCGATTCAGGTATTCAACGCGCCATGGAATTTAACTGTCGAGAACCTTATTCCGGGAACAAACAGCGAAAGCGAACTATTTACCAAATGTCATCTCCCTTATAATTTGAAAGATTATCCAAGTCGTGTTTATCCCGGTTGCGACCCAACCACGGATAGTATCCCACTTTTGCAGGCAAATTTTGTCAGCGACTATCTGCAAAAATCGAACGACTTGCTGACACCAGCATCACGAGCTCGTGCACACGTTGAGCAGCAAAATTTACTAAAAGACTGGACTCCAAAAGCTATTCTCGGCGTCTGTTATGGTACGCCTGACAATATGGCTACGCCAAACGCCTTATCTGCACAAGCTTATTTCACCCAGCGTGGTTATCAGTTACTACGGATGGAAAACGTAGAAACAGAAACCACTGAGCCCATTAAGACATGGATCGCCACGCAAGAGCCCAAGCACCCAGATGGTTTTGGCTACCATGGCAAAGTCGAAGCTCCAGCATGCGTTTCTTGGGCGAGGCATCAAATTTTTGATCCCCTAGCACACTAGGTCTTATTGATAGTTCCCCCTCACGAAGAGTGTTTTGGCGTGAGTTCAACCTTACGCCACTTTTTTGTCGAAACCAGTGCACAACTTTGCTCAAAGACTTCAACATGGGCGCTCGTAATAACTTGTGTAACGAGTTAATCTACGTCAAACGTTTTGCATTTAACTACCCTTAATGCCAAAACAGGTGTAGATTTTGGAAAATAAGATCACTAGTTTTACGTCAAACTCAGAAACATTCTTTTGGATAAAGCCTTATGTCGAACAACACCACATTGCGCTATAACAAACTCGCCATCTACTTACATTGGTTCATGCTGTTTTTACTGATCGCTGTCTACGCGACGATAGAGTTGCGCGAAATTTTCCCGAAAGGCAGCGATCCTCGTAAGGCGATGAAGATGTGGCATTTCATGCTCGGTCTGTCGGTGCTTTTCTTGGTCATCCTGCGTATTGCGAATCGATTCTTTTCTAGCACCCCTGCCATCTTGCCAACGCCACCGGCTTGGCAACACAAGCTTGCCAAGCTGTTTCATCTGGCTTTATACCTGTTGATGATCGCAATGCCGATAGCAGGTTGGATGATATTGAGTGGCGAAGGACAAGTGATTCCGTTTTTTGGTCTTGAACTACCACCGCTAATTGGCCCCAACAAAGATTTAGCGGAAAGTATTGAAGAAGTTCACGAAACCTTAGGTACCGTTGGTTATTTTTTGATCGGTATTCATGCATTGGCGGCGATCTATCATCACCACTTCGTCAAAGACAATACGATGAAACGCATGCTACCTTAAGGTGCAGTCAGGGCAAGACGATAACTATCCTCTTGCCCTTGATCGACAGCAGGTGATTGTTACCTAGCTTCCGTCACACTTCCAATGCTGGAATTACTTCGGTGTCTCTGCGCTAGTTTCAGCTTCTTTTTGCAAGCGCAATTCAAGATTCTTTAATCCCAATTCTGCCAACTGCTGGCATGCGACTTTACTGACGAGAGCTGCCTTACCATCAAGGCGTTCCAAGATATCGCTTGCGCCAGTATGCCCCGTGATCAAAATATCACAAGGCGTTGCACCGATTCTCGCAATACTTGCGCGTAGGGATGCAGCCATTCCACCTTTTGCCGAATAACGATAGACGTCATCGGAGATAGAACCTAGGCTATCGGAAAATACAATTTGGTTGCAAACACCATTTTCACATTCCTTCCATGTCCAACCTGAACCGCCTGGTGCGTGCCCTGACATGGGTATATTACGTACTGCAAGCTTCCCTAATTTGACGGTGGCGCCGTCACTCACTATTTTTAGATTTGCTACAGGAGCAAACGGAGCTAACTCTCTAAATTGAGGATCTCTAGGATCGGCCTTACCCGTGCGCATCGATTGGAAAGCGTCTTTTCGCACCCGCACTACCGCACCGCTTTCTTTTTGAAATTGTGCAACTCCGCCAGAATGATCATGATGTTCATGTGTCATGAGAATGGTGCGAATATCTTTCATACGCACACCGATCGCTTGTAGGCTTTTGCTGACTGCTTCGTACGCGTTGGCTGGTCCACTATCGATCAAAATATGACCTTGTGGGCTAGCAATTAAAATCACTGAAATACCGCAGGTGCCGACATACCAAGAATTGCCATACAAATGACGCGGCGCGGTCGGCTCGTTCCATCCATCTGACTTACATTCTTTGCTGAGCGTTGAGTCTTTGGAGATCGTCGGCATTTGCACCGACGCCTGCGCAGTAATAGGAAAACTACCAACCGATACCAATAATGTACCTGCAAAAGCCATGCAATTAAGTTTGAATTTCATTCGTTCTTTCTTCGTAAAAATAGCCGCATGAAATAGCGACATCGTTGTTACTTCTGTTGAAAAAATTTGCCATCATCATACGCGCTCTCGCTAGGAAAAGTAAGCCAAGGAAACGTACATGCATCAATGATTTGAAGGCAAATAATCTCAGCAAACCGCATCATGCGCAAAAGGAGTACAATTCTATTGCACTGCACAAGTCAGCAATAAGACTTCATCTCAGTCTTAGCTTGTGAAAGTCCATTTCAAATGATCGTTGGCTTGCCACGATCACTCATACGAAGTAGCAGCTAGCTTCGACCCTCATTTGAAATAGATTTTCAAATTGCAGGAGAAAAATATGGAAAGCAAGCAAGCAGCACTCCACCACATTGTTATTGTTGGCGGTGGCGCCGGCGGTTTAGAACTAGCAGTACGCCTTGGCAAACGGCTCGGCAAAAAAGGGAAAGCCCGCATCACTTTAGTCGACGCTAGTCGCACCCATCTTTGGAAACCCCTTCTTCATCAAGTTGCTGCTGGCACCCTCGATAGCCATGCAGATGAACGCGAATACTTCGCTCTAGCACGCAGCAAACATTTCGAATTTCGCTTGGGTCGTATGCAAGGCCTATCGCGCGAGAAAAAAGAAATCTATCTCTCCCCTACTTTCGACGAAGACGGCAACGAACTTCTGCCGCAACAGGCAATTCCTTACGACCAACTGGTGATCGCGCTGGGCAGCCAAACCAATGACTTTGGTACCAAAGGCGCTAAGGAAAACTGCATCATGCTCGATTCTTTACCCGCAGCCGAGCGCTTCCATCAAAAACTGATTAATTTCTGTTTGCGCGCGCAGTCTCAACAGCAGCAAGCGGGAGAAGGCAGGTTTACCGTTACGATCATCGGTGGCGGCGCCACTGGCGTCGAACTCGCAGCCGAACTGCATATGACGACCAAGATACTCTCTAGCTATGGCTTAGTGAATTTTCACCCAGAGAAAGATCTCAAAATCGTCATCGTCGATGCCTCACCTCGCCTTTTGCAAATGCTGCCAGAACGTCTCTCAGATGCGGTGGCAAAAGAATTGCGCAGTATTGCAATCGAGATTCACACCAACGAAAAAGTGGTTGAAGTCAGCAAAGAAGGCGTTGCGATGGCGAGCGGAAAATTCATTCCGAGTGGCATCGTGGTATGGGCTGCGGGAATCAAAGCACCTGACTTTTTACATGAAATCGACGGTTTAGAAACGAATCGCTTAAATCAACTGGTGGTGCATCGTAATTTGCAAACCACACGTGATGCCAATATCTTTGCCTTGGGCGATTGCTGCGCCTGCCCACAAGGCGAAGGTCAGGCCAACGTTCCACCACGTGCACAATCTGCGCATCAACAGGCGGCGTGTTTAGCAGATTCTCTATGTCGTGCAATGAATGGAAAATCCTTAAAAGACTTTGTCTACAAAGACCATGGATCCCTTGTGTCTTTAGGTAATTACAGCACGGTGGGAAGTTTGATGGGAGCGATAGCCAGCGGTAGTGTGTTCATCGAGGGAACGTTAGCGAAGTGGATGTATTGGTCGCTACACAAACACCATCAAGTTGCAGTCAATGGTTGGTTCCACACTTGGTTATCGACATGGGCTGAAACCATAGATAGAGTCAGAAACCCGAGGATCAAGCTGCACTAGTGCATTCGTTAGCTTGCCTGTGTTGCGACGACGAGTGCAATCGTCAAAGAATGATTGCACTCACATGTCATTCGCCTTATTCAGGACGCACATTGATCATGAACACTTTCGCATCGGCATCGAATCCTATCCTGTAAATGAAGGATTCATGTTTCATCTTGACGCGATAGTCGCGCTTTGTTTGTCCATTTTGTTGATCGGATTTCAGTAATTCGATTGAGACAATCTCCCCCAAATCTTTGAGATCCTCCGCCAATCCTCGGATGGGTTCTGGAAATAAGGCTTTTGCCGCTTTCTCACTGAAGATGTCAGGCGTAATGCTTCCTTTGATGATCTGTTGTAAAACTTCTTTTGCACGTGCTGTACTTTGAGGATCAGTATCAGGAATCGCGCTCACTGGCTTCATCTTTAAGGCTGGCAGTACTACCCCTGCAATCAAATCTGCGATTCGTTTAGGGTTCGCACCAGATCGATTGGTCAGCACAATCACGCTAAGTTGGTCGTCAACATAGCGACTAATCTGCGTCGTAAATCCTTGCCATGCACCACCGTGTTCAATGTTCTTGTGCCCGTTTGTATTCGACAAAAACCAAGCGTATCCATAGTCGAAGCTAGAACCATCTTTGAGTTTAACTGGCGACCAGCTTAGTTGCTTTTCTTCTTTTGTGAGTGGGAAGTTCTTGTAAAGAGCAAGGTCCCATAAAGCGAGATCGTGAGCCGTTAAATACAGACTGCCGTCTGCTGTTCGATTGAGCGCGGGAGAGACCCACTCTTGGTTTTTCCATTCTCGTTTGACTAAGTCATAACCGGACGCACGATGTGGAATGATGCTTCGTTCGTCAATAATGCGTGTTTGCATGCCAAGCGGTTCGAAGATGCGTTGACGCAGTTGATCGCCATAAAACTGACCACCGACCTTATTAGCAATAAAGCCCAATACATGGTAGCCCATATTCGAATACTGCCACTTCTCGCCGGGTTTGAACAACATCGGCACAGTGGCTTCAAGATCGATCAATTCTTGATCGTTATAGTTTTTCTTAAAATCCAACTTACGATATGGATCATCTAAACCCGACGTATGAGTTAACAGCTGATGAATCGTGATTCCTTTCCAATGATCGGGAATACTTTCAAGGTGTTTCTCAATAGGGTCTTGCAAACTAAGTTTACCGTCGCGCGCTAACAATAGAATTAAAGCAGCGGTGAATTGTTTACCGACTGAGCCCGATTGAAAAATTGTTTGCGGATTGACTTTGACTTGATGCTCAACATTGGCCAAGCCATAACCTTGTTCTTTGATGATTTTGCCCTTGTGCACAACCGCGATACTCACGCCAGGAATCTTTTGCTGCTGCATTTCCCTTAGTACTTGCTGATCAATGGTATCTGCCAGCGACACACTAGTCGCAACAAAAGAACTTAACAACACAGTTAAGGTGACTAACAATTTCATCATTGCGTATTCCTTAGTTTCCAAAATAGATGAATTGGGACAATCCAAGTATGCCAAGCGTTGAAACTTGCGCTGCGGCTCTCATCTCATGTCATCGAAGATTCGAGCTAGGTGTCCAAATTCAGAAAAAAAAGAGAACCTGCTTCGCTGCAATTTTGCATGAAGCGAAGCAAGAGAGAAAGCCTTTCGTTGCCTTAAATCACTCCGTTCGTCGGCGATTCGATTTAAGAAGTGAGAAGCGTTGGTATGCACCTACATGAGCCTAGAAGCCTAGTTCAGAAGGCTAACTCATCGGTGGACGATGCAAAACGGTGACGCCCTCACCTTCGCGTCCTTGGAAGAAACTCGCCGAGGCTTGCTTGCCGTAATATAAGCGAACGATTTGCATGGCGATCCATGGTTCTGCATTTTGAGCGATCTGTACTATTAAGCGCAGTTCAGCAAACACCGGTTCGCCTTGAGAATTGTGCATCACTGGATAAGCTTGAAAGCGTGGCTGTATGATCCAATCATGTGGCTGCGAGAGTTGATCGAGCTCCATTGCGGTTGGACCGATATACAAGTCTTTTCCAGCGCAAGAATAGATGTTCTTAGCTACCACGTCCTGCGGCGCCAATCCCAAACTACGCCATACATCGGCGCGTACATTTTGAGGCTCGAATGGTATGACCATCTCCGAAGCTAGCCCCTTGTGTACCAGGTAATACCAAGCCGGATGACTATGCCATTGAATCTGTGCACTTTTTAAGTGACGCAGACATTGCCCATCATCCTTGAGTTCATTCAAGATCAAACGGTTCAACAAACTATCATATTCAAGCCTCTGTTTTCCATCATCAAACAACAATCGCCCTTGTGCATCGACTATCACTTGATGCGGTTCGATCAACGGTGCTTTCCACAGCAAGGAGCTGACATGCAGATCAAACAAAGTACTACGTTTCCAGGGTTGGAATTCCAATATTGCAGTCTGCTCACCCTTGCATAACCAGCTTTGCGTCGCGGCTTGCCAAGTTTGCCCGTGAGTTGCTTGCTGCCATGGAAGGCAATCGGCCAAAGCTGGCCATAACTCCGCATGACTTTGCTGTATGTGATAGCCGGTCGCGAGTAAAGACGTGAAAGCTTGAAATTCGACTAAGCGCAAATCCCAACTTTCACCATTGGCCACCAAAGCGTAATCGATGGTTAACACATCCGCGTGGTGCCGATGCTGCCATCCTTCCATACGCTCCGCAGTCAAATACGGTCCTGCGGCCTGACATAAGGCTAGCACTCTCTGCTCCAACTTTTCTTGCAGCTGTATCGATGCGACCAAAGGCCATTCTGAGAACAAGGTTGGTTTTTCGGGCAAATAGTTGGTACCGGCAAGACGCGACCAAGTTTCTTGCATCGCCGATTTTGACACCGGTGCTGCTTGCAGCAATTCAAAACTCAATGGGTGAAACGGTGAGCTTGCTTGTGTTTTTAATTTATTGGACGGTATAGGATCGCGCACTGTGAACATCCTCCGTTTCGTGAATCAAGTGCTGCACTAGAGTCTGGTAGTTCTCAGAGCGTTTGAAAATACCACGCTGAATATCGGACGATGCGCCATGAATAAATAAGGCGTCTAACTTTTCCCGCATGCCTTGGTACAAATTCAGTTGTTGGGCAACTGGTGTTAAACGATGCATCCAATGCTCAAAATAGTCGTGCAAGCTGACTGACGCTTCGCTTTCCCAATCGATTAGTTCAGCCGCTAAGCCACGACGGCGCACGCGCCATTTGTTTTCCTCCAGACAAGCGCGTGATAGAGGCTTTGGCAAACACCCTTGGCGATAATCCTCTACCAGAGTAGCCACCTCACATTGTAGCAATGCGGTGATCAACCAGATGTGATCGAGCGATGGCGTCGCATCACAGATGCGAACTTCCAAGGTGTGGTAATGATGATGTAAACGAAGGTCTTCCCACATGCCGTGTTGTGCTTCAAGCGTACCAACTTTGCGCAGCAACTCTATGTGTTTGAAATAGTCTTCTTCTGAAGCCCAAATATCTGGCGTTCCCATGCGAGGCAAACGATCCAAAATCGAATGACGCCAGCTTTGAACTCCGGTGTCGCGCCCTTCAAAGAAAGGCGAACTCAGTGAAATGGCAAACACGGGAGCCAAACTATTACGCAGCGAATTAAAGATGGCCATTGGCGGTATCCCCTCAGGCAAACCCAAATGCACATGAAAACCGTAGGACACTAAGCTACGCATGATATCGGCATACTCATCAACTAGGCGAATATAGTGCTGATGCTTGCTATGGTCACGATTGATTTCTTGTTCTTTCCAATTGGAGAATGGATGCACGCCTGCCGACAGGATACGTTGCCCCTGCGCTTGAGCGCGCTGGCGTATCACTTCACGCATAGCGGCAACACTAGCCACGATCTGGTCTGGGGTATGGCAGATGGGCGTCTGCAATTCGACTACAGCCTTATGCAATTCACAGGATGAGCTACCATCCTGATCAGGAAAATCGAGCTTACCGCGTTCGAAATCATGCGCTGCTAATTCCAAACTCTCTTGGTCCACGATTTGCAGTTCTTCTTCTGCGCCTAAGGTAATCAATGTGTTCATATGCTGCCCCGCCCTTTCTCGAGATCCACAGCGCACATGATTCAAATTAATTCAAGTAAAGCGTCGGCGTTGGGAGTCTGTCTAATAATGATTAACAAAGTTTGAACTAATCATGGCAAGATTGTAGTGAAAAGCTTCCATTTTCAATCTGGCTAGGAGATGGGGATTCACCGCTTAATTTGTGGTTTTGCTGTGGTGCAAAACAACGCTCACAGGCATCACATGCACTTAAGTAGAAAAAGGCAACACTCTCTATGGCAAACTCTTATGTTAGTCATCTTTGGCATCATGATGCCGTCGATGTCGACTAATCAAAGCTCCATATCAATTTCTGTGATCAAAAACTATGATTCGTAACGCTACCCAAAACGACATTGATTTCATCTTTGGACTCTATATGCATCCGGAGATTAATCCTTTCTTGCTTTATGAACCAATGGACAAGCGAGACTTTCAACCAATATTCGATGAACTTTTGGCGCAGAACATCCTCTACGTTTTCACTACTGAAGTGGAACCACAAGGAATGTTTAAACTGATTCCGTTAAAGCATCGCACCTCACATATAGCCTATCTTGGAGGAGTTGCCCTATCGCCCGCTTGTTTTGGAAAAGGCCTTGCGCAACAAATGTTTGCCGACATTTTCGATCTAGCACGCGAGAAACAAGTCAAACGGATTGAGCTCAGCGTTGCCACGCACAACGAAAGAGCGATTCGTTTATATCAAAATGCAGGCTTCGAGACCGAAGGTATCTTGAAGAAATACACCTATCTAGCACAAGAGCAGCGCTATCTCGATGAACAACTGATGGCACGTTTGCTTTGATGAGGTCTTGTTTAGAAGCTGACCCAGGCGATAGATAGTCATAGACTTCATCGCAATTGCACGCCGCTAGAGTAAGATAGCAAGCATTCTCATGTCGATATTCTCCAAGTAAAAATTTATGCGCAAACTTCTTTCGAAATTATTTGGCCAAGCTGCTGATAAAAAAGTCGAAGCAAACGTGACAAATTCTCCGTCACCACAAAACGACCAAGCAGAACGAAAGCAAAAGGCAAATCTCGCCATCGAGCAAGGTGATTTCAATACCGCGGCAAGTTTATTGAAAGAGGCAATTGCCGATGAGTCTGAAAATGTCGACCTCTATACCAACCTTGGGTTTTGCTTGATGCAACAGGGGAAAATTCCAGAGACAGAACCCGTTCTCAGAGAAGCATTGAGACTCAACCCTAGTCACATTGATGCGCATTTCATGCTAGCCTCAGTCTTGGCTCACCAGAATAAGCTCGACGATGCAATTTTCGAATACCAGCGCGTCCTCGAACTCAATGCCGGTTTCATCTACGCCTACAAAGACCTTGCTGCTCTCTACATGCGACGCCAGGAAATTGATCAGGCACTAGAAGTTCTCGATAAAGGGATCAACCAGTCTCAAGATTTTATCGATCTCCATTACATTAAGGCTGAGATTCACAGTAATCAAAATCAACTGCCACAGGCGATTTCCAGCTATTTACACGTCTTGCGCTTAAATCCTGACTTCAGCGCTGCCACGCTTCAACTCGCGGCGGTATACGAACGTAACGCAGAGATAGAAAAAGCGATTGAAATCCTGTCTCAACTCCATCACAAACAGAATACCGACATTCCGACTTTGCTCCATCTGGGCAGATTGGAAATGATGACAAAGCGCGACAAAGAGGCCCTCGTCCATTTTGAGATGGTAGTAAAACTCGACCCGAGTTCTGTCGAAGGCTTAGCCAATTATGGAGTGATGTTACAAGCAGATAGGAAATTAGAGGAAGCGCTAAAACAATATGATGCAGCGCTCGCCATTAACCCTCAACTCGCGCCCTTATGGCATAACAAAGGCAAAATCGCCTACGATCAAAAGCGATTCGAAGATAGTAGCCAATTCATCAGGCGCGCATTGGAGCTCTCGCCCCATAATGCAGATGCCATCCATCATCTCGGCATCGCGCTAGCTGGCCTCGAACGTTATGAAGAAGCGATCGCGCAATTTGATCTCGCGCTCTCACTGAATCCGCAACATGCGTTTTCCTACTTCGATCGCGGTCGAAACTATTTGCGTCTAGAGCAATATGAGGAGGCACTCATCGACTTAAAGCGCGCGGTGGAAATCGACCCACAATTTCCCGAAGCGAATTTCGAATTGGGATTTGCGAATCTTGCGCTAGGAAATCTCGAGGCCGGCTTTAAGGGATATGAGTGGCGCTGGCGTTGTTCACCGCTAAAAGAGCGACTACGTCCATTTAGCAAACCACAATGGCAAGGTCAACGCGACATCCAAGGGAAGACTATTCTGCTATATGGCGAACAAGGGTTAGGCGACATGATTCAACTGATTCGCTATGTTACCGAAGTGGCGAATCTAGGAGCACGGGTAATCCTAGAGATACATGCGCCATTGATACGACTATTTGAGAAATTTCCTGGTGTTGCTGAAATTTATAAAGCGGGCGATATTCTGCCGTCTTACGACTTACGCGCTCCTATCATGAGTTTGCCATATCTGTTCAAAACCAATCTAGAAACGATACCCTTCAAGGAAAACTATTTCGACTCCAAGCAATTACAACAAGCGGCGAAGCACGATTGGTCTGCCGACATAAAACCTTCAGCACGTAAAAAAATCGGTGTGACTTGGGCAGGTAACCGTGACTTCATGCATGACCGAAAACGCTCCGTACCCTTCACTATGTTCTCAAGCATCTTCAGCCAAGATGCTGATTTTTATTGCTTACAAAAAGAGTTAAGCGATCAAGATCTGGAGCAGCTAAAAACTTTTCCAAACATTCCGTTCTTAGGTGCCAAGCTGACAGACATGCTAGAAACAGCTGCGCTGATTTCGCACCTCGATTTAGTCATTACCGTCGACACCTCGATTGCTCACCTAGCGGGTGCGATGGGCAAAGAGGTGTGGATTATGCTGCCATTTAATCCCGATTGGCGTTGGCTACTGAAGCGCAAGGACAGTCCTTGGTACGCGCATGCTCGCCTATTTAGGCAAGCCACGATCTATGATTGGGCTGGCGTGACTCAAGAAATTAAACACCAACTCAGCGAATGCTTACAGTCTAAAAGCTAAACGCAACGCGGCAGTTGATACTGTTTTTCATCATCAATATCTACTGCCGCGGGCTCAAATTTCCCATTAAAAAAATAACATATTTGCAATTTAAAAAAATCCAACTACAATGGAGGTTTTATTATCTAAATAGCAATTTATGTTGAAATACTGTCTTCTCATCATCTTCACCAGTCTCAGCGCTTGTTCTAAGGTCCCAGAAGTGAGTTCAGGCACAGTCGTGCTAGAACCAGCCAAGTTAGAACTGGTTTGGGATCAAGCCTACGATCCCGCCGACCCACAAAGAAACAAAACTGAAATTTCGCCAGAAATTACAGCGCAATTGCTGAAGCTCGGGCCATTTCGTTCAAGCTCGACCATTACCTCGAAGTCAAATGAATCCACAATTGAGTTCCATGTAATGTTTTCGGACGAAATACGCTTCGATCGAATGGAGGAAATTGCGCCTTTAGTCAAACAAACACTCGAACCAGCAACATACAAAATGATTTTTCACGGTGCCCAATATGGCAAGACGTTCAAAATTACAATGACAAATGCTAAGTAACGACGAATATCAAAGAAGATGACATAGGATTATCCAATATGAAACTACAGTATTACCTCATCATTTTATGTAGCTTATGTTTTTGTGCATGCCAGAAACAGGCCGAAGTGAGCGTGGAACCGCATGGCCGAGTCGAACTCGTTTTTGAAGCAGAATATAGCGAAACACTCACCCCGGAGTCTTTCGAGCAAACTGTCAATGTCGCGATCAAAGATTTAGCAAAAATCGACAAAACCGAATTCACACCAGACTTTAACCAAGAAGAAAAATTAGCAATAAAAAAAGGCCGCTACACATTAGTCATTCCTGGAACTTCCGCGACCAAAGCCGCGGAATTGAAACGCAGAATGAATATGGACCCAGTCTCGGTACACATTTATATGTGAAGTCAACATCAAAAAACCAAGTTGCTGTTCACGCGACACCAACAATCCTGCATTTGACTTTGTCCTAGGCAGACTTTACAGTCTAAGCATCATCTACCGCTAAATGATTGCTCGCTATGGGTACCACTGATCCGCGTATCGACGACTACATCGCTAAGGCACCTCTGTTTGCACAGCCCATCTTGCAACATATACGTCAGCTTGTGCACACGCATTGCCCAGAAGCGAATGAAACCATTAAATGGAGCATGCCGCACTTTGAGTACAAAGGCAGTATCTTCTGCCGCTTCGCCGCGTTCAAACAGCATTGCAGTTTCGGCTTTTGGCTAGGTAGCGCTATGAATCTCGATGGCAAGATCGAAGAAGCGATGGGGCAATTTGGCCGAATCACTAGCATCGAGGATCTCCCCAAAGAAAAAGCCTTTGCCAAGCTCATCAAAGAATCAATGAAGCTACATGATGCAGGTACCAAGGGACCTATGCACAATCGCGCTAAGAACACCAACAAAGAACTCGAAGTACCGGAGACATTTCTTGCAGAAGTGCGCAAGAACCCTACGGCTTGGGCGACGTTCGAAGGCTTCTCATACTCCAATAAAAAAGATTATGTTGAGTGGTACACCGAAGCCAAAACGGAAGTCACTCGTCAGAAACGTTTAGCTCAATCTATCGAATGGATGGCAGAAGGTAAGCGACGTAATTGGAAATACGAGAAGTGCTAAATAAGACGCTATGCCTACGCCACTCAATAATATTTTTTGGAATTCTTTAAACGGCGCACACGCGCATTTCTCCAGTGGCAATGAAGAAGCTAAACGCTACAGCAAGGGCTTCTCTCCTATCGTCGGCTTTCCTCAAATTGACTCACCAAACTTGACGGCGCTCAAGCCGTTCGTCGATGTTGATGAACAGTTTTACTGTGGCGGTTGGACAGGGCATGTCGCTGAAGAATGGCAACTGCATGCCGATGCTAGTATGTTTCGTATGGTGTGGACAGGCGCAATTGCCAACATCGATATCGAAAGCGATTCCAAACTTCACCAGCAACGTTTCCCAGAACTATATCTCAGGCAACTTCAAAGCAGCGATGCGCAACAAGCAGTCGATTTAGCAAAGCTCACCAATCCCGGCCCCTTTGGTATGCGCACCATAGAGCTAGGCGAATACCTGGGCTATTTCGATAACGATCGACTCGTTGCCATGAGCGGTGAGCGTATGCAGGCGGCGCAGTTCCATGAAGTGAGCGGGGTTTGTACCCATCCAGACTACCAAGGCAAAGGCTTGGCACGTCGCTTAATGAACAGAATTATTTCGCATCAACTTGCACGCGGCGAAATTCCCTTCCTCCATGTGATGAGCCACAATCACAGCGCGCATGATTTGTATTTACGCATGGGATTTACAGACGATT
Organism: Affinundibacterium nitidum; assembly: GCF_014284155.1. Taxonomy (GTDB): domain Bacteria; phylum Pseudomonadota; class Gammaproteobacteria; order Burkholderiales; family Burkholderiaceae_D; genus Undibacterium; species Undibacterium nitidum. Next base: position 115,603 of record NZ_JACOFZ010000006.1, on the reverse strand, counting down.
GCGAAACACCCGTGCGGGTGATGTCACTCAAATTCCGATAAAAAATCAAGTTTGCTTGAACACTTTCATCATGCTCAAAGACTGGCCATAATGAAAGTGAATCTGCTCGTCGCTATAACGATATTCAGGCGCCACCGGACATGCTTCACGCGAGACACAACGCTGCATGCAAGACGAACTTTCTTGGGTGCGATAATCGATGCATCGATCAAGATAGAACTGTTCTTCAAACACAGCAGTTGCTGGACAACGAGTGATACAGGCTTTCGACACACAGGACTGACACGGTGATTCAGCCGATGCAGGCGTCAGCCAAGGCGCAACGGTTTCATCCGCATTCACCAGCACCACTGCCCGATACGCAAACCATAAACCGTATAAGGGATGCAGACCGATTTTTAAAGGCGTGTCGTGATGCCAGCCCAGCAATCGCCCCAAGCTTTGCAAGTTCAACACATAAGGGCCTGGGTACAGAAACTGAAAGTCATCACCGACTTTTTTCTCCTCCAGAAATGCGGTCACGGTTTTACGAGCAAAGTGATCTAGCGGATGCTGCTGGTTTTGAGATTGCAGTGTTCTAGAACCATCGCGATCGGCACAAAATGCCTGCCAAAATTGAGGGCCACCGTTGGCAAACATCCATAATTGTCGGTAGTGCTGCGCTTCTGGACACGCTTCTAAGATTGCATCCTTGAGCTCGGGCGGCAGCGCCTGCAAATCAAACACCGCGTGGCAATTCAAGCCCGCCCCTTCCAAAATGGGCGAACTAAAGGCTTGGAAAGAACGTGCATCGGGTTTCATTATGTTCACGGCAGGGTCGAGCGATTTAGGTTTGTATCAGAGAGTGCACGGTATCACCCTACTCTTCAAATTGCAAAATTGAGCAATCAGGCGTCACTCACTGCTCGATTTAATGCATAAAAGTTCACGAATTAGACTGTTTACGCCTAAAGCGGATCCGTTCATGGCAGTAGACGCTCGCCAACATCGTTTACAATGGTGACTTCTCAATACTCGCTCTCGGCATTGGCGGATGCAGGACGAAGGCGAACATTGTTCGCCCTAGGGCAAACCATCCATCAACCTGCAAGACTATGATTTTTTCCAATCTCGACCTACCTACTTTGCTGCAAAACGCGATACAAAGCGCGGGCTTTACTGAAGCAACGCCGATTCAAGCTTCTGTGATTCCTGCGATGCTGGCCAACAAAGATGTGTTAGCCTGCGCGCAAACGGGCTCAGGGAAGACCGCAGCTTTTTGTTTGCCGCTGTTAAATGCCTACCTACAGAGGCAAGCTGGCGCGAATAAAGGTTCACGCGTCGTTCAAGCTTTAGTCTTGGTACCTACCCGAGAGTTGGCCACACAGATTGGTGATCAGTTACGTCGTTTTAGCTTGGGCTTTCCGCATCCACCTAAGCTTGCCGTGCTCTTTGGCGGTATTTCGATTAATCCACAGATGCTGCATTTACGTGGCGGTGTCGATATCGTGATTGCGACGCCAGGGCGCCTGCTCGACCTCATCGACAAAAACGCGCTCAAACTCGATCAACTCAGCACCCTCGTTCTTGATGAGGCCGACCGCATGCTAGCGCTTGGCTTTGCCGACGAACTCAATAAGGTGCTGGCATTTCTTCCGACGCAAAGACAAAGCGCTTTTTTCTCAGCGACCTATTCAAGCTTTGTGGCACAGATGGCGGAAGGCATGTTGCATGAACCCGAGCGCTTCAACATCGAAACTGATGATGGTACTAAGCCCGATATTCAACAGCGAGCGATTCAAGTCGAGGCGAGTCAACGTACTCAACTACTAAAACACCTGTACCAAACACAAAAATGGTCACGCGCGATGGTGTTCGTCGGTACTAAATACACGGCCGATTTACTAGCAACTAAACTCCGCCGTGCCCATATCAGCGCCGATGCATTTCATGGTGACCAAACTCAAGGTAAACGTGAACAAGTGATCAGCGACTTCAAAGCTTCTCGGCTCAAGATCTTGATCGCGACCGACGTCGCTGCACGCGGTTTGGACATCAGCCAACTGCCCGTCGTCGTCAATTATGATTTGCCGCGCTCAGCAGACGATTATGTGCATCGTATAGGCCGTACAGGTCGTGCAGGCGAAAGCGGTTTAGCGATTAATTTTATCTGCGCCGATGCAGCCAACGAAGCCCATTTCCGCTTGATTGAAAAACGACATGACTTACGTTTGGAACGCGAGCATATCGCAGGCTTCGAACCTGCTGTGGAAAGCATTGCGAATGCCGAGCGCGCTACGGTCTCTGACCCTAATGGCGGTATCAAAGGCAAACGTCCGAGCAAAAAAGATAAGCTGCGCGCCTTAGCAGCACAACAGACCGCAGGCCAAGATAGTGACAAGTCCAAATAAAAACGGGCGACATCATCGTCGCCCGCTGTAGACACTAACTGAACTTCAGGAGACACCGCACGCATGTGCGGCTTCTCCCTCAAGTTCTCACACTAGCTCTAGCTCTAGCTCAAAAATTAGAACTGGAAAGCACCCACATCCAAAGTCAAAGAACTACCACATGCTGGCGTTGTCGCTTCGCGATTGCCGCTGCCTGTCGCTTGATTACGCTCCCAGACATTCGCAACCGCACCGCTCTTCATGAATTTAAATTGAATCGGAGTTGATGGTGGCAATTGAATCGTACGTGACCAAGGCACATTTGCGCCACTGCCTTGAATAGTCAACAGATTAACTGCGCTTGGTGTCCAGTTACCCAGTTCTGCGCGATTGCCTGCGACATACACGTTTTGACCAAGCACAGTGTTTGCATTGCTGACACGGAAAGTGACAGGAACAGAAGTACAGGTTGGTGTACCACCACCGCCACCACTGACTTTCTGATTGATATGCAAGGCCACCGCAGGAACTAAACTACCGCCGTTGGCTGGAATACTCAAACTCACAGTGCCATTGGCAGCCACTGTGATTTTCTCACCAGTACAATCGGTCTGAGCAGCATTCAACACGCCGCGTGTGACGTTGCAATAAGTTCCAGCTGGCAGCAAGGTTTGTAGTGTTGCATTCCACGCGCTGAATTCATTGTTAATGGCGACAAAGCCTTTAGCACCACGGTTAAACGCGATCTGATTGACAGTACCAGTCGTGAAACTATCCACACCCTGACCATTCGTCACATTGCGGAAGGCAACCATATTGGAAATATCAGACCAACGGTGTACAAAATCCCAATCTTGATTGATCTTAGGATTACCAGCAGCATCAAACGGGCTCGCAGTTGGTGCGTCCGCATCACGGTTTGTAAAATTAAAGCCCGAATGCATTTGCACATCACCATAAGGCCAAGCCAACATCAAAATGTTCGCCAAGTCATAGCGTTTGCTGCCGATAGTGTCGTTAGGAACTGCACCGGTTTTATTGGCAGCATTCATGGAATCGCCACTACGTTCGGTATCCCAGTTGTTCACAAAAGCGGTCGCGTTGCTTGAATTCAAAAAGCCCCACGTACCACCCCAGTTGCCTGGCGTGCCCATGATGGAACGAATTTGTGAAATGCTATTGCCATTTTCATTGCGGAACATGGCTTTCATCGCATAGGCATACTTAAATTCGTTAATGGTACCTATCGTCAAATAAGAATTACGATCAACGTTGCCATCTGGGATAATTTCCTGAGTGACCCACAATGGCTCGCCTGCCAAACTCGTATGCGCAACACCGCTATAGATCGCTTGCAGGTCTGCTTGTGCAATGTGTTTTGCTGCATCAAAACGGAAACCATCGACGCCCATATTAATCATCGCCGTCAAATAATTTTTAATTTGGCCTTGCACATATGCGCTACCCGTATTCAAATCAGGCAAGCCAACTAAACGGCAGGAAGTAATGCTGTTGCGATTGCCAGGTGAACCGTAGTCAGCGTCTTGAATTGCGCAGTTAGGATGAAAATCTGCCGCGCTAAAACGTGGGTAAGTCAGTGTCGTTGCGCTATAAGTCGCACCGTTTGTCGCTGTTCCACTCGCTGCAGAAAGGTGATTCGCCACGACGTCGACATACACACGTACGCCCGCATTATGGCAAGCCGTAATCATGGCTTGAAACTCGGTCGCATTCCCCATCTTGCTGGTCAAGCTGGTGTAGTCAACGGGTTGATAGATGTCATACCAATTCACGCCGTTTTGTGCCGCGGTTGGAGGTGAAACCTGCACTGCACCCACGCCTTGAGGTCCGAGCCAATTGGTACATTCCTTGGAGATGTCTTTCCACTTCCAGTGGAACATTTGCACTGAAGTGCCTTTAGGATTCAATACTGCTGCATTTGCCGATGTGCTTAAAAACAGGGGGCCAAGCACCAGCGAGCCAGTCGCTAACAGCGACAGCCATTTTGTCGATTTCAATTTCATTTTGTCTCTTCCAGTATAAAAGTTTAGTTTTTTTGCTTACCGTGGTCGGCGCAATTTTTTTGGAATGTCTACTGCTCTACTTCATCGCGGGTAAGTACAGGCTAGGAAAAACGATTCAAAAGCCAGCACGAACAACCCCATGCAACACTGTCCTACCCAACATCGTTTGGATGCCGATAGGCCATGATCAAGCTGAGAAAACGATGTGTTTATTTGACTTGATGTTTTGTATACTAGAGTAGTTCACTTACAAACCAAATCGCTTTGGATCAAAGTGTTGTGGAAACAAAACAAACATCACTAAAATTTTTATCAAATATATTCAATGACTTAGAAAGCGTTATCAGACGCAAAACAAATGAAAACATTCGTATCAATTTCACGTTCTTTTTGTAGTTTAAGTACACAAATTGCGCTGCAGCGCATTAACCGCAAGCCGCCATGATCTCATCACTAAGAACCGGACTTTCATCACAGTGAGCACCTCGAGTGCGTCCAGCGAGTCAATAATCGTCGCATCTTCATTCAACCAATAGGAGTAGCGACATGAAACAACTGCTGAATAATTTCCCTTACCTTTCGGTGAAACAAACCTATTTCTTGTTTCGCCTTTGTCTCGCAGGCCTTTTCATGGCCCATGCAACGATGCGTTTTTTTGAACCGAATTACTTTCACGATTTTGGCGTTTTCCTAGCAAAAAGAAATGTGCCACTTGCCTATTTCCTTCCTTATTTAGCGACCACTGTTGAGATGATTGGTGGACCACTGCTCATCTTCAATCGGTATGCCAAATGGGTAGCACTCAGTTTTTTCGGAATTAGTTTTGGCGGCATCATCATCATTCACTTCAGCCTCGGTTGGTTTGTTGGCGAATGGGGCACAGGAGGCTGCGAATACAGCGTGGCGCTATGCATGATGTGTTTGATGGTGGCGGCGATGGATAGGGAGCAGCAGGATCGACGAACCGCTCTTCAGGCTCATACGTTTCCTTCGAGTTAAAGAGCGCAAACGCTAAACATATTGCAGTGACATGGAATTGTTTAGCGATTAGTCGCGTCGATGGCTTTCTTGACATGATATAAATGGTCGGTAGAATGCCAAGGAATTCGTGTGACGCTTTTCATGGAAATTTAATACTGCTTAAATTTGAAGCATGTCCTTGAAAAGTCTACGAAATTTAGGTTTTTTTGATCAATTTACTGTTTGGTTTATGCGACAGTTTGTCGTAGAAAACAAGTTAAATTTAATGGTCATTTCACCAAACTTCATCAGATCCGGAACGCTTCGCTGCTTACTCTATGCAGTGGTCTTGCTATCAGTTGGTGGATTTTGGTCGTTCGATACATGGAGCAGTTGGAATGATGGAGTACTGACTTATCACCCGCGAGGTGGTCGGTTGATACAAATTAGTTCATCAGATGCTGGCGGATATTTCATATTTTCATTCAATGCTTTTTGTTCAGCGCTAATGTTGCTCATGGGTTTAAGGTACATACTGATTTTTGTACTACCGCGAGATAAACGAAACAAAGAACTAATAAAACTTGCGCAGTTCAATTCTGAAAAAATATCTGTGCCGATTCGATCTGTAGTGTTAGTTATACTCTTCTTTATTGTTATGGCGATGGCTCCAATATGGCGTTGAAATTTAACATGGCTTTCGAAAATGACGCGCGAATGAGCGCTATTCCTGAATTTACTGATCGGCGCACGCGCCTTTCAAATCAACGTTAAACGGCAGAAATATGATCGCGACATTCAAGGTTGAACGAGTTGAATTGGAAGGCGCCGCAAGCTCAGTTGTTATGTATGGAAAAGTGCAGAACGGAGAAATCGTCCGCGGCATGGTCTTAGAAATCCCTTTCAATAATAGCTTTTCGATGGGATGCGAAATTGATGAAATTTCCCATCAAGAATCAGACGTCCGTATTGTTATAAAAACTGAAGATGCAGACGAGGCAGATTTTGTGGCATCATTTAATCCAGTAGGTGAAACTCTAAACGTGGTACGCCAATGATGCGAAATCGATGTAAAAAAATGCCGTTTAACAGGTCGCTCAAGTCGGAAACCGCGCATGTTGGCGTTTCGACGCCTAACAGTTTTTCAATTCATTGCTCTTCGGTTTTTGTGCTTTGCGCGCAGTTCCGTTTAGCGCGACGTTAAGTTCTATGCGTACTCTTCTCGTTGTGTTGAGTTTTATTGCGTTGCTCGGATGTACAGAACAAGCATCTACCAACACGCCTCTTCCGTCAAATGCTACATCCGAGTCTTTTGACGACATGCTCAGACCTGACGATCCACACTTTTCCGCTGAGGAACGACGTATTGTTTGGCGCGTGCAAGCTTACCTTGAGAAGAACGCACAAAAGTCGGTCGATGCACGTTACAGAGTTAAGCAGACGAACGAGGGCTTTGAAGTATTTGCTATATTTATCCGCGGCTACTCAAATGGCCGCCCTTTAACTTCCCCCGGCGGTCACGTTACAGTGATTTTGCATTCAGATGGCAATGTCATTCGTTACATACCAGGAGAGTGAGACGATGGCCGAACTTAACATTCCATTCGAGGATGAAGCCGTGATATTGTTTTGGTTTCGTATGAGCGGCGTTGTGCGGCTCACCTCAATTCAGCGTTAGGCATCGATTTCCACTCCCGAGGCAAGTTAATGTATCCCAAAGAATTCTTCATAGAACAATTTCAAAACAAAGAGACCGATCAATTGCTTCGGCGCTACGCTACGGTGGAACTTACCGAGGAAGCCAAAGAAGCCATATTGGAAATTCTGAAGAAGCGCGGAGTCTCACCAGATAAACTGGGGAGCCTCGTCAGGCAGGCGAAGAAAGACTCTTATCGACAAAGTCGCGGCACTACGGAATGTGACCACTGCGGGAATTCAGCGCGCTTCTCACCAGTGCTAGACGGGGGACAGCGCTTCTGCAGCAAGAGTTGCTTGCGCAAAGCACGTTTGCTCGAGATATCAGTCGACATTTCGGAAACCGAAATCGTGCGGCATGCACGCAATATTAAGATTGGCGAATGCCCAGACTGTCACAGGAAAGATTCGAAGGTGGAGGTCCGGTATTACTATCGAGTTTGGTCCGCAGCCATCATCACTCAATGGACAAAGAGAAACCATGTCTGTTGCAGGGCTTGCGGAAGGCAGACGAATTTTGGGTCGTTAATGTTCTGTCTGTTGCTCGGGTGGTGGGGCATCCCTTGGGGAATCATCATTACGCCGGCTCAGATCATTTCGAATATTGTGGAGATGTTTAAGGCTCGGGACGAACCCGAACCTTCGGAGGAATTAATTGCTGTGGCCAGAATTAACCTCGCTGCCGCACGTGCGAGGCAGCAGCAAGCAGAGGCAGTCGACGCCTAACCCCTCACTCAACCGCTAACCGCAACGGAACGCATTCAACGCTCTCAGTACTTATACAATAAGCCTCTATGCGAGAACTACCTCGAATTTTATACATCGTTGAACTTCTTCTCTTGGCTCTCCCAACCACGTTCCTCGCAATGGTCTTCGGCACTTACTGTATTGGACGATCATGGGCACCGGAAGCGGTCAGCAATTTTGTCATTTTGTTTCTTACACTTGTTGGCCTTCTAGGCTTTTGGATACTATCAATTTCCTACCTCGTAGCGGGTCGACAGGGGCTGATGAAAGCGCATTGGTCAATGTGGGGCGCTTGCGGCAATGGCGTAATAGCGACAGCCTCCGGGCTCATAGCGATGGCATATGGCACGAATGGCGAATATCAAGGATTCACCTGGGGCATCTATGGAACCCCGATGTTGATTCCAGTAACTCATTTGCTCTCAGTGCGCCTTTTCAGTAACAAGGCTCAACAATCCTCGTAAAAAAACATTTTGAACAGAAAATGGTTTAGCGAGGCTCGGGTAAAATTTATTTTTTGTCTAGGCTGTGGATCAGAGCATTTCACTTCAGATCAGTTTTAGAACTGCGCCGCATTTGCCTACTCGTTGCGGAAGCTATGATTCAGCAACGCGCTTTCGAAGCACGACACTAAACAAGTTTTTAAATCAGACAAAAAAGGCTAAGCGGCAACACTCGCATTTCGGAGAACACAATTGAAATTCCTCAAATTACTACTTCCTATCTTTCTTTTCGTTTCATTGATCGCTTGTGGGAATCCAGTTCCTCAGGCGAAGTCGGTTTATGTTGGTGAGTGGCAGGAAAAGACAATGTATCTCTTGATTACCCAAGATGGTTCGGTGCGATACAAACGACTCAAAGATGGCGTGACCACCTCGCTCGAAGCACCTCTCAAAGGCTTTACGGGTGATAATTTCGAGGTCGGCATCGGTCCAATGTCGACTACTTTTATCGTCAACCAAGCACCTCATCAAGAAGGCGATAAATGGAAGATGGTCGTTGACGGGATAGAACTCGTAAAGGCTATGGACTAAATCATCTATCAAATCGTGGCATTAAGTAAAATCAGCATCGTCGTGCACCACCCCATTCTACTTGCGATATGTTCTTTCACATTCCATTATTCAAATGTGTTTGAACCTCATGCATAAGCTATGTCGCATCATCACAATATAATCACTGAACACAAAAATACTATGCTTCTTCAAGAATCACCTACTGAATATCTCGATCAATGTCGCCAAGCATTAACAGCGGAACAAACAGCATCGCTTGCGGCGACGAATAACTGGTCACATGTGGACAAAGCCCAAGTTCACATCGATTGGGATCTATTGTACAAAGAAATCGCGCTATTGATCGATAACTCGTCGCCATCGTCACCACAGGTTCAAACACTGATGACGCGTCACTATTCAATAAGTTCGCGTTTTTATCCTCCTTCTCAAAAGGCCTACATAGGCTTGGCTTTGTTTTATCGAGAAAATCCAGACATGAAGACATTCCATAATGCCTACCACCCACAGATGGTTGAATTCTTAGGTGAGGCTATGTTCCACTTTTCGAAAGATAAGCTCTAACAACAGTGTTCAGGCATGCACGCAGCGCCAAGTAATTATTGGCCAAATGGAATAACCAGAATAACGTGATACTGCATCAAATGCAGTCGCGCTAGAACTTCATTGATAGACATTGCGAAATGTGTTAACTTCATTTTTCACAAAAAATAGTGGAGGTACCTTATGAAAAAATTAGTCCCATCCTTACTTTTAATGATGGCTCTAGTCGTGCCGCTAATTTTGTTTTGGCTACTCTTCACTCACTTCATTTTTAGCACTATCGTTGCGGCGCTCGTCAGTATTGTTGCTGGTTGGGCTCTCAACTTAACTTGGGCATTTTCTACAGTGAATGCGACGCAAGAAGAACCAGCGCCAGATAACAGTAATTTTTTCCCAATCGCACTCCGCTTCGGTTGGGCTTGCCCAACAGTGCTGGTGTTTCTTGAATGGCTAATCTGGCACTTCACTCTGGGCTCTGCGTAACCAGGCCGAACAAGACATTCCTTCGAATTCACCAAACAAATATCTGGTAGAAACTGTGCTTTGAAATTCGTAATTTCAAGTTCAAAAAAAGGCGCCTTGTTTTTCGATTGCAAGCAACCAATCTCAAAGCTGCTTATTTCAAGACAAAATCATTGGCTGTTTCAAAACTCTCCCACCTGACCTAAAAGGAATGACGCATGCATCAAAAGTTCAAAAACCTCGCAAATATTTCAATCGTGGTTTCAGTTGCCTGTTTTGGATTAGCAACAATTATTAAACCAGAGGGTGACAAATATTTTGAGACTAGCCCGGCAGCGGAAGCGATAATGTGCCTCGCTGTTGCAGCTTGGATCTTTGCGTTTTGGTGTTATGCAAAGGCCAAAGGAAGATCAGGCTGGCTTGGCATTCTTCTTCCCATGCTAAATATCGTTGGCTTGATCATTTTACTTTTACTCAAAGATAGAAGCGACGAACTGGAGGAGGTCTCTTGCGAAAAGTGCGGTGGGAAGAATCTCGCTCAAGATACGGTCTGCAGATATTGCACAATGCCGCTTCCGGTTCAACTGCTAAATGAAGAAGTCGCCAACACAAAAACTAACTAAGAACATGGCCGTCTAAAATGCATGCAAAAATACATGCGGAAACGCAAAAACCGACGCACATATCAAACACGTGCATGCACAGCAAGAATCCGCGCCAATTTCCGCACTTGAGCCTCCATCTGCTCACTCGGCACTTGCGCATATCCCAGCATCAAACCACACCAGTCATTTTGACGTTGCCCCACTTTGTGCAAACTTAGCGCTGGGGCGACGATGCCTGCTGCTAAGGCAGCGCGGCTGACTGCCACGTCATCCATCATTGAGTCTCGAAAACGGATCGCCAAATGCATGCCTGCTAAATCGCCATGTATCTCAACTTCGTTTGACATGTGGCGTTGCAAGGCGTCTACCAAAGTGTCTCTTCGTTCGCGGTAAAGGCGACGCATGCGGCGTATGTGTTGTGCGAAATAGCCTTCGCTGACGAAGCGCGCCAAGCAGCGTTGCTCAACAGATCTGCCGCGTAAAAAGGAGCGCAATAGGTGCTGCTCGAAGGCTGGCAATACATCACGTGGAGCGATGATATAGGCGATGCGAATTGCGGGAAAAAGTGTTTTGCTGAAGGTGCCCAAATAGAGAACCGGGGCGTTCGGCACTAAACCCTGCATGGCGGGTAGTGGTGGTCCATCGTGCCGAAACTCACTGTCGTAATCGTCTTCGATAATCAGCGATTGATGGTGCTGTGCTTGCTTCAGTAACTCAAGCCGACGCGGCAAGCTCATCACCTTCCCTGTTGGATATTGGTGCGAGGGCGTGACGTAAATTAAGCGCGGTGTATGTGTACGCCAATCACTCGCTTTGGGGGCGATACCATCGTCGTCAACGGCAATGCCCACCATCTTCAATTGCGCACCACGAAACGCCACTTGTGCGCCGACATAGCCAGGGTTTTCTATCCAGACTTTGTCGCCCACATCGGCAAACACACGGGCGCACAAATCGAGGCTGCTTTGGGTGCCATCGGTAATGAAGACTTGTTCTGGGTCACACAGCACGCCGCGTGAGGCGCGCAAATAATCGGCGATGGCAATCCGTAGCGACATCTCGCCACAAGCTTGACCGTAGCCTAAATCAGCGGCAGAGGCATTGCGCCACTCTTGCTCTAACATTTTGCGCCAACGCGGCATAGGAAAGTCTGCCAAGGATGGCACGCCAGGCGCAAAGGCTGTCGTGAGATCTGACGGCACAGGCAATGGCATCAAAGAATCGCCACGTTTCGATAGGCGACGGCTTGGCACTTCAGCAGGCGCCACAGCTGCCACTTCCTGCATCAGCTCTAGCGAGTTGACCACACTCCCCCTTCGTGTCGCCGTCAAAAAGCCTTCGCTGAGCAATTGCTCATAAGCGAACACCACGGTATTTCTAGCGATACCCAATTCCTGCGCCAAGGTACGACTAGACGCCAAACGCGTACCGGAAGCTAAGGTGCCTTGTTGGATGGCGTGACGCAAACAGGCGTGCAATTGCTTTTGTGCAGAGCCACGCTGGTCTGGATATTGTTGACGAAAGCGATTCCATAACAAGAGGTAGTCCATGTTGTAGTCCTAAAAAATACTTCATTATTGGATCTTGTGATAGAACCATACCATGATTATAGTGTCACTCATCGCAAGCGTCGACCGACGTTTTACTACTCGATTACTCCAACCAGGACATGCAATGAGCAATTCAATTCCGGAAATAGCTGACGAAGAAAGCAAGGTGCAAGCACCTAGTTTACGTACGACGATAAAACGTATTCCCAAAAATGCGAACAACGAGCAAGAGTTTTTGCACGCCATCATCGACGAAGCCTATGTTTGCCATGTTGCTTTTACCGATGAGCACGGAAGCCATTGCATTCCGACTGCGTGTTGGCGCGAGCACAATCACCTCTACATTCACGGTGCCAACGCCAGTCGTATGATGAAACAATTAGTCAAAGGCACCCAAGCGTGTATCACCATCACGCATGTCGATGGTTTGGTGCTGGCACGCTCGGCTTTCAATCACTCAATGAACTATCGCTCCGCCATGATCTATGGTGTTTTTGAAGTAGTAGGCGCAGAACAAAAAGCAGAGTCGATGGCGGCATTTATGGAGAAAATTGCGCCTGGCCGGCAAGCAGAGATACGCGCAGGCAGTTATGCTGAACTCGCTGGCACGACGATTCTACGTATGCCACTCGTCGAATTCATGTGCAAAACGCGTAGCGGTGGGCCGAATGATGACGAAGAAGATATGCAACAAGCAGCGTGGGCTGGTGTTTTGCCGATCCGTGTTGCACATGATGCGCCCATTGCGCATGAGCAAAATACGCAAGCTGCGCCAGCATACGTAAGTGCTTGGAACGATTAACTGAAAAATTACGGCAATGGTAAAAATTTTGACTAGCGCACGTTTTTTTGATTTCAAAACACAAAACCAATACCCACGCACAGTTCGAAAGGGTAAAATTTGGCACACCATCTTCATAAGAACCAAATCTTTACGCCAAATAGGAGCCTCGTTTTGGATAACAACATTTATGCTGCCCCAGCTTCCGACCTAGAAACTCAAACGAGTAAGAACCCACAAAGCCATTTTTATATTGTCTCTGAAAAGAAGTTTCTAGTTCTCTTCGTTGCGACGCTAGGCATTTATTCTCTGTATTGGTTCTACAAGAACTGGCAGTTTTATCGTGACTCAACAGGAGACAGCGTTTGGCCCGTTCCAAGAGCAATATTTTCTATCTTCTTCGTGCATGCACTATTTAGACGTGTCGCTGAGAAATTGGATAGCAATCAGCAAGAAAACACTTGGAAGCACTCTGACTTGGCTAGTCTTATTGTAGGCGCAATGATCATACAACGTATTCTTGATCGTCTCGCTATGAAAGAAGTGGGTTCACCATTTACAGATGTCGCTTCAATCTTCATGATGTTTGTGATGGTACCAATGTTCCTTCGTGCACAGAAAATGATTAATCTTAGTTGTAACGATGTGGATGGCGAAAGCAATGCTAAGTTCACAGGCGGCAATATCGCGTGGATCGTCGCTGGTTCCTTATTTTGGCTATTAGTGTTCGTAGGTTTGTTTTTATCTTGATCATTCAAGTGCATCGACGGACAGCGTAGGAAGATAAAATGATAGTCATTGATTGGAATGCATTTACACCATTTACCTCTCTCGCTGGCGGGGTGCTGATCGGCATCGCTGCAAGCTTGCTTCTGGCTGGCCTAGGTCGTATCGCTGGCATTACAGGTATTGTTGCCGATGCGTTGCAGATGAAAGCCGATGATCTGCTTTGGCGCCTTTGCTTCATTATTGGTCTCGTTACAGCACCGTCGTGTTATCTGCTGTTCTCACCTTTACCACTGAGTGAAATCGCCACTGATTGGCCGACTATCATTGTGGCGGGCTTGATTGTTGGCTTCGGTTCACGCTTGGGTTCGGGTTGCACGAGTGGCCATGGTGTGTGCGGCATCTCACGCGGATCGAAACGCTCTATTCTGGCGACCATGCTGTTTATGTTGACGGGTTTTATCACCGTCTTTGTTGTACGCCATCTATTCGCTTCAGGAGTTTGATCATGAAAACCCTAGGGCAATATGTGGTCGCGACACTTTCCGGCTTGGTGTTTGGCATAGGCTTGATCATCGCGGGCATGGCAAACCCAGCAAAAGTGTTGGCCTTCCTCGACTTGGCAGGTGCATGGGACCCATCTCTCGCTTTTGTAATGGTGGGCGCGATTAGCGTCAGCGCAACAACATTTCTAGTGCTGCGCGGGCGCACCCAGAGTTTTCTGGGCTTCGAACTTCAATGGCCCAAACTCACGCAGATCGATAAACGTTTGGTCATTGGAAGTTTATTGTTCGGCATCGGCTGGGGCTTGGCAGGTATTTGCCCTGGCCCAGCTTTGGTGCTTGTTGGCGCGGGTGCACTCAAGGGTATTGGCTTTTGTGCCGCCATGATGATTGGTTTTGCCGCTTGCGATCTCATCAGCAAGCGGGCAAAAAACTAATGTGCCAACACCGCCTCTAATTGCAAATGCTCTTTGTGCTGGTGAACGACGTCATGCCAAGTGATGAGTCTCAGTTCACCATCTGCCTCTTCAATCAAAGCCGATAAACTCTCGACCCAATCACCATCGTTACAGTACAAGATGCCGTCGATGTCGCGAATCTCTGGCTTGTGAATATGGCCGCAGATAACACCATCAAGGCCACGTTTGCGTGCCTCGTCGGCCAAGGCATCTTCGAACTTCGTGATGTAACTCACTGCGTTCTTTACCTTGAGCTTCAAATATTGCGAGAGTGACCAATACGGCAAGCCAGCTCGAGCGCGCCAGTGATTGAACACTTGATTGAGTTTAAGAATGACGGTGTACAAACTGTCACCGAGGTAGGCCAGCCATTTGGCGCAAGCGATCACGCCATCGAAGCGATCACCGTGTAGCACCAGCAAGCGTTTGCCGTCTGCTGTGGTGTGTACGAGTTCATCACGTACTTTGATGCCGCCAAAATCGAGTTCAATAAATTGACGCGCCGCTTCGTCGTGATTGCCGGGAACGAAAATCACATTCGTTCCCTTCTTGGCTTTTTTCAACACCGTTTGCACGATGTTGTTATGGGTTTGATCCCAATACCAACGGCGTTTGAGTTGCCAGCCGTCGACGATATCGCCGACGAGGTACAAGGTCTCAGACTCGGTCGCTTTCAAAAATTCAAGTAAGCGTTTTGCCTGACACCCTGTTGTTCCTAAGTGCAGATCAGAAATCCAGATGGTTCGAAAACGAGTGACATCTTTTTTATGCTGCTTCGATGTCTTGCTTTTACCGAAATTAAGGAACTGATCTGCTGGCTTCATTTGGCGATATCCTCTGTTCCGTAGTGTTTCGCGTATCGATTATCGAGGTTGCCGATCGGTAGCATGACAAACAAATCGGCGCTATGGAAATCAGGGTCCCACGCTGGTTCGCCACAAATCCAAGCGCCAGCACGTAGGTAACCTTTTAACAGCGGTGGGATACGAGCCTCGTGGCCTTCATCCATGTTCTCGATAGGGAATGGCAGATGCGGTTTCACACGGTATTCGAGTGGCGACATTTCGTCTTCGCCAAAGGCGCGATAGATGGCCGCAGCATTGTGTCCACCATCAGCTAAGCTAATACTGGCGCAACCAATCAAATGACTGCAACGTTCACGACGCATGTAAGCGGCCAAGCCTGCCCACAACATCATAATCACAGCACCGCTGCGATAATCTGGATGTATACATGCGCGCCCTGCTTCAGCTAAGCCGCCACGTATGTTTTCTAAACGAGATAAATCAAACTCGCTCTCGGAATAATATTTGCCTAATTGACGTGCTGCATTTGGGCCAAGAATGCGGTAGGTACCCACCACTTTCAAAGTTTTGGTATCGCGCACAATTAAATGGTCGCAATAGTCATCAAATTCGTCTTTATCAAGGCCTTCAGAATTTGCCAGCGCAGTCAAACCCATCGCTTCGATGAATACTTTGTAGCGCAGCTTCTGCACTTCCTTCACCTCTTTCTTGGTGCTGGCAAGACTTAAACTGAGTTTGGAAAAACTGGGGCCGGAATCGCCCGGTATGGTCAGCACTCGCATGTAAGAATCTCCTTATCTCTTGCTGGGTGACTTCGGTCTATTAAGACTACAGGCAGCAGAATAAAGGGCGATTGCGACTGGATTATTACAGCTCGATGTCAGTTTGATGACATGCGACATCTGTACAACTTGCCATGCCCAAAAGCGTCGCTTTGTTTGTCCTAAGCGACACTCGACGGGTAAATATTTGCCATATGACAAAACTATTGCATAATCAACAGACTTTGGCTTCGCTCGACTTCAGCGTTGCCAGCCACCTTAATTAACATATTTGCGTCAGTTCTGAGATTGAACTGGTTTTGGGAGAACGCATGAGTATTGCCCTATCTGTTTTTGTGAAAGCACTGATCGTAGTGCCAATCACCCTGCTCCCTATTTTGAACCCAATCGCCGTCGCTCCTATCTTCTTGTCGATGACGGGCCCGATGGACCAAGTCATGGCAAATCGTTTAGCCAAGCGTATCGCCTTTAATTGTTTCTTCTTATTGATGGGTGCGGTATTCGTCGGCTCATATGTGCTCGACTTTTTCGGCATTTCCTTACCGATCGTGCGGGTAGCCGGTGGTATCGTGGTTGGCATGGCAGGCTGGAAGCTCTTAAATGACCAAGGCCAAGATAAGTTACGCACATCCGTGGCGGCTTCAGCCAGTAATTGGACCAAAGAAGAATTACGTCGCCATAGCTTTTTCCCGTTTAGCTTCCCACTGACTGTTGGCCCAGGCGCTATCGCTACCTCCATCACTTTAGGTGCACAGTTGCCAACCAAACCAGTCGACTGGTTGATCACGGGTTTAGCCGCAACTATCGGTGTGTTCGTGACGACGATAGCAATCTATTTGTCGTATCGCTTTGCTCGCAATCTTGAAAGCTTCTTGGGTGAAGTCGGATCAACCGTGCTGATGCGCCTGTCTGCGTTTATCTTGCTGTGTATTGGTATCGAAATTGGCTGGACTGGTGTTTCTGCATTGATCGAAGACCTTTAATATACAATCACTCAGTAGTACACCACATACAAAAAAGCCCAGATCAAAGTCTGGGCTTTCTTATTGGTAGAAATTTTTATTCTTCGTTCGAAGCCTCAGCTTCGTTTTCTGGCTCATGTAACATCAAGGCATGTTCAACATGGGTAGACTCATCACCGACTTTACTCTTCCATGCTTTTAAGAAGTAAATTCGCTCATATTCCGTGGGCGCTGAATGCCAGATCACCATCAAGGTGCCTTTGTGGTCGTGCAATTTCGCCAACTTTGTAATGCAGTCGGTATTACCATCTGCATCTGCCAAACCAATCGCATAACCATAAACACGATTTAAGCGTTCGATACGGTCTGGTTCGGTTTCACTATGGGTAGCAGAAATTTTTGCGTGATCTAAAAACATGACACATCTCCATGAATAGGACATCGGATCAATACCGCTTCATTGTAGCTGATTCGATATAGACGGGGCAGATTTGATCGCACGAGCGCGAAAAAACAGCAAAGCAAACAACGCTGGGCCAGAGAAACTGAGAGAAACTCAAGTTTCACTTTCCACTTGTAGGGGAATTTGGTTAAATAGGAGTCAATATCCCTGAACTAATTCGCAGTTGACGTATCAAAACGAGGATAAGCCTGCACTTCCGTTCTCGTACAAATCTACGCCAGAAAACCCCAACTCTTCTGTTGAAGTAATTATGACCACTGCGTATCACTTCATCATGCGTCACTTAGGTCTAAACCGTATCGGAGTTAGACTTACATTGAGCTATGCCTTCATCTTGGTGATGTTTATTGGCATTGGTCTCACCACCGTTGATCAAATCCAAAGCATCGCCCGCAGCAACGACCGTTTTCGTCAAATCGACATGCAAAGACTGCGTGATGTACAGGAGTTGCGTTCTGAGTTTGAGGGCATCGGCATACAACTGCTCGATGTCTTCACTAAAAGCTATGAAACCAAGAACGATCTCTACCTGATCATCGATGCCCGTGCAGAAAAAATCAAAAAACAATTCGAAAAAATCAGCGAATACGAACTTAATCGCGAGCAAAAGCAGGCACTCAATACTCTGGTCGAATGCAATGAACTATTTCGCTCAAATTATTACGAAGTGCTCAATGAATATGCACTCGACGACTTAGTCGCGGCAAAAAAAATCTACCTCGAACGCGTGGAGCCGGCACGAAACACCCTTTTGACAGAAGCGCAAATCTTTCTCGATCAAGAAAAAAATAGCTTTGAAATGCGCCAGCAAGAAGAGGAATACAAACTCAAACAAATGCAGCTGCGCGTGTTTATGTTTTCTGCTGTTGCCATTTTAATCGGTGCATTGCTCGCGTTTTTCACTCGTCGTGGCGTTGTGCAGCCACTTGATGTATTAGAAAAAAGTGCCTTACGCATTGCCGATGGCGACTATGAGAGCAAGGTGCCGCCGACTCGCACCACTGAAGTGGCTCGAGTTGGCAACGCGCTCAATAGCATGTCGGAAGCAATTGCCCAACGCGAACGTGAGATTGAACAACTTGCGTATTTTGATAGCCTCACGCATCTGCCCAACCGCACCATGCTGTTGAAACAGTTTGAGAACACGTCTTTCCAACATAAAGCCATGATTTTGATGGATGTGGCACGTCTCAAAACCGTCAATGAAACCTTGGGTTTCGGTACAGGTGATACGGTTATCCTAGAAACCTCGCGTCGCATCCAAACAGCTATACTCAAGTTCAATCGAGAAGACCTCATCTTGACCAAGTTCAGCGGTGGGATGTTTGCTGTCTTGACACCGATGTTAAGCGTGGAGAATAGCCATCAAGAGATTCAAGAATTAATCGCGACCATTGATGACAACCTCAATGAACCGATTCGATGCGGCAACCATACCGTCGATGTGAACCTTGTCTATGGTATCGCCATCTGCAACCAAAATACGGATCAGTTGAATTCCTTGATCCGCAATGCCGAGGTGGCACTGTATGCAGCGAAGGCACAAACCCAGGCTGTGGTGTGGTACTCCGACGCCCAAGAAGCTTCGCGTTTAAGTCACTTAAGTTTATTGTCCGACTTACGCTCTGCAGTGCATAACTCCGAGCTACAAATGTGGCTACAACCCAAGGTTAAACTCGCCGATATGCGCACCTATGGTTTTGAAGCCTTGGTGCGCTGGCAGCATCCACAACGCGGTTTCATTTCACCGGCCGAGTTTGTACCGTTTGCTGAACGCACAGGCTATATCAGTGCCGTCACCAAATGGATGTTGGAACACGCGCTGCAAAGCCTACAAAATTGGAAGACCAGTCATCCCGAGCTTAGCATTGCGGTCAACGTTAGTACGAATGACTTACGCGACCAAAGCTTTCCAGACCGTGTTCGTGAACTACTTGAGCACTATGACGTCAACCCAAATAATCTTAAGCTCGAATTGACCGAAAGCGGCATTATGGAAGATCCGAGTAGCGCGATTCCACTTTTGCAAACGCTCAGAGATACTGGAATTGGTCTTTCTATCGACGACTTTGGAACTGGGCATTCTTCATTGGCCTATTTACAAAAACTGCCGGTCTCCGAGCTCAAGATTGATCGCAGCTTTGTGATCAATATCGATCAACTGCCATCGACACAACGCCTCGTCAAAACCATTGTTGAAATGGGACACGGCTTGCACTTAAGCGTGATCGCCGAAGGCATAGAAACCGAGGCTGAACGCGATACCTTGCGAGAGCTGGGCTGCGACTCGATGCAAGGCTATTTCGCCAGTAAGCCTTTGCATGGTGAAGCTTTGCAAAAATGGCTAGATCAATTACCCAAAACTCCTGGCTAAGAACCGCTGCGGCCACGAGATATCCAACGGAAACCGTTTATAATGGCGCCCTCTTGCAGGTTTAGCCCTGCGCAATCTGAAATTGGATCATGATCGTTCTTGGTATTGAATCTTCCTGCGATGAAACTGGCTTAGCGCTGTACGACACAGAGCGAGGCTTACTCGCCCACGCTCTCCATTCGCAAATTGCGATGCATAGAGAATATGGTGGCGTCGTACCCGAACTTGCTTCACGCGACCACGTACGTCGTGCACTACCCTTACTCAGCGAAGTGTTAAGCAAAGCCAATCTCGATAAAAAACAAATTGACGCCATCGCCTTTACCGAAGGCCCTGGTTTAGCAGGTGCTTTGCTGGTGGGCTCATCAGTCGCTTGTGGTTTGGCCTTTGCGCTGAACAAACCTGTCATTGGCATTCATCATCTTGAAGGCCACTTGTTGTCGCCGCTCTTGGCCAGCCGCCCTCCTGAGTTTCCATTTGTGGCATTGTTAGTATCGGGCGGCCATACGCAACTCATGCGTGTAGATGGTGTAGGCCGTTATGAATTACTCGGTGAGACCCTCGACGACGCAGCCGGAGAAGCCTTTGATAAATCCGCTAAATTGCTAGGCTTAGACTACCCGGGTGGCCCTGCCATTTCCAAACTGGCGACCACGGGCAACCCTGAAGTGCATGTCTTCCCACGCCCGATGTTGCATTCCAAAGATTTGAATTTCAGCTTTTCTGGCTTAAAGACAGCCGTACTCACGGCTGTTAAAAAATATCCTGAAACACTGACTGAAGATGACAAAGCGAATGTCGCACGCGGTTTTGTCGATGCCATTGTCGATGTGCTCGTTGCCAAATGTCAGAGCGCGATGAAACAGACGGGTTTGAAGCGCTTAGTGATTGCAGGTGGTGTTGGTGCTAATCAGCAATTACGTGCGGCACTCAATGCCGCGGCGAACCACCACAATCCCAAGAAACGCTTCGATGTCTATTACCCCGAACTTGAGTTTTGCACCGATAACGGCGCCATGATTGCCTTTGCTGGTGGAATGCGATTAAAAGCGAACCCGAACTTGGCAACCTACAATTACAGTTTTAACGTGCGCCCACGTTGGCCTTTGAGCGAGTTAAGCGCAGCTTAAACGAGCACAAACGCACCCCATAAAAAAAAGCCCTCACACAGAGGGCTTTTTTCATCATCAAACCAGATTAATGTTTCTTGTGTGACTTGTGTTCATGATGTGGCTTTTGCGCTTCTTTTTCAGCTGCGTCTTTTTTCTTACTGCCAAGACGGCTCTCTTTGCCTGCCATCAAATTCGCAATGTTTTGGCTATGGCGATAAATCAGCAAGGCGCTCATGATGACAACGGCCAACAATTCAATACGTGCGCCGAACAGCAATGCGTAATAGAACGGCGCAAACAAAGACGCCACCAAAGCCGCCAATGAAGAATAACGGAAGGCGTAAGCAATAATCAGCCAGGTTGCGAACGTCCCTAAACCCAGCCAGACGTTAATGCCGATCAATACGCCAAGCGCCGTCGCCACACCCTTGCCCCCCACAAACTTGAAGAACACAGGCCACAAATGGCCGATAAACACAGCCAAGCCAACCATCGCTACCGTGCTATCGCTCAAATCAAACTGGAATTGGTAAGTCAAGGCCAACCATACGGCCAACCAACCTTTAAAGCCATCGCCCAACAGCGTTAGGGCCGCCGCAGCTTTATTCCCCGTGCGCAGCACGTTGGTCGCACCCGGGTTTTTAGAGCCATACGTACGTGGGTCAGACAAGCCAAACAAACGGCTGACCACCACGGCAAACGAAATCGAGCCGATCAAGTACGCCAGCACAATTGCAATAATAGAATTCATTAATTACTCCGCCTATTTTTATCGTTGTAGATGTCAATGCAAGCCAGCGCAACGCCGCGCGCCGAAAACAAAGCCTTCGAGCTTGCCAAGCTGCTCATTCTTGCATAGACGGGGGTAAATTTCTAGACAAGACTGACTCAAATCGAGCAACAAACCTAGGACTTCGGCCATAAAGACGCTAACGATCGAGCTTGGTGTCGATCTTCTTTTGATTCTGAACTCCGATTCTGGTCGAATCAATTGCTAAGGTTAATGCACTCAAATCAAATTTGAAGATAAGAATCATCTAGCCCTGAATTTCAATTCGAATAGTCAATTGCGCTGCGAACACCACGGCTAAATTGAAAAACATGGCGAAGCGTTCTCGAAATTGGTCTAATAAACCTCGTTTGGGCGCTTTCTATAAAGTGATGTTTTTGTCGATTTGCCTATACTGCACATATGCTCAGTATAACCAAATACAGCAAGCATCCATGCGGTTTTCGAGGCATTTGAAGGAAGTTGTCTTTTTGAACATCCCGAGTTAAACTTCATTTTTGCAAATTAAATAAAAGGTAGGCAATAGCCACACAGGAGGCAATATGATCAAGTTAGTATCCTGGTTGTTCATGGTGTTCTCTTTGAGCTGTGGCGCCACGCCGCCGACTGATTTAGACACTACTTTTAGGTTCTCAGACAATCCGTCTCAAGGTGCTCTGCTTCAACTCCTCGCCAAAAGATCAGTCGTGTTTCACGTTCATGACGAAGGTACAGTTTCTTATCGTTCGAGAGATGAGGCCGTTGTCGCCAACGCTTACTCAGAGATTTTGAAGGCGCAGAAAATTTCTTCTAAAAAAATATCCGTATCAGAAGAAAAGAAAATCAAGAAACAACTTAAGCAGCTCGGCATCTCCTACGGCATATGGGTCAAAGGAGAGGATCGGAGGGTTGTATGGTCAAATTCAGAAGACCAGAGAGTCGCTAATGTTATTAAACCCTAGGCGAAAATTGCCTAACCCGGCAGTCGAGAGGGACGGCCACAAGCTGCGCTTGTGGTTCCCTACGCTTCGCTCCGGCCGCCCCTCACTTCTACGTTAGGCTGTGTCCGAATGGAAATCGCAGAGATTAAGAAACAGTTGGCAAAGCCGGCGACAAAATTCTCAGCCGGTGGGTTTAGGCCAACGCATAGCGAGGACGAGAGCTGGCTTGGCCAAGTCTTTCTATTCAGAGAGGATGAGTCCATTCCAAAAAATGACGCGGGAGAATCACTTCTGCCGTTGGCACAATTTCACCTCCCAAGTCTTCCTTTTGTTCCCCTCTGCCTCAAAGATGTGCGTGTCTTAACCGTATTCATATCTCAGTCGTTTCCGGAGCCGTTTGAAAAAATGGGATGTAACTGGGTGGTACGTGAGTATTTTCATCAAGAGGTCCTTGTCAGAAAAGAAGTGCGTGTAGAGAGCTCGTATCTAAAGCCATTTCCGCTAAAAGCGGAAATTGTGCATGAGGACTACCCGCTATGGGACGGAGGCGGAGTTCCCTACGATGTTGAAAGAGAAGTTCTTCGCTTAGAGAAAGATGGAGAAATCGAAAGCTACTACGATCTAATTACGCACTCCTATGAGCATAAGATCGGTGGGTATCCTTCTTTCTGTCAATCAGGGGTTGATCCAGGCGATGGATTCGAGTTCGTGTTTCAGGTGTCCTCCGACTCAAAAATTAACTTGAACGTAGTCGACAATGGAAGCCTGATGTTTTGGAAACACCGCACATCAGGAGAGTGGGCTGTCTACTATGACTTCTACTAGCCATCAGCCTAACTCGAAAGTCGAGTGGGACAGTCACAAGCTGCGCTTGTGGCTCCCTGCGCTTCGCTCCGGCTGCCCGTCAATTTCACGTTATACATCAAGGAATCATGCGCCAGTTAATTGAACAGACAGTGTGCCAGTGGCAAAACGTGGAGCCCAACATACCTTTGCCTGAATCAAAGCTAGGTATAGCATTAGGCACACTCGGAAAGAAACCAATAAATGGTCTTCGCCAAAATCCTGAAAATGGGACAAATGGCTGGTACATCTGGTGCGGAACGGAAATGCCTCTCGAAGATGATGCTTTTTCACCGTTACATGTTGAACATATAGATACCTATTTGGCGGGAATTAAAGAGTATCTTTCACTTCCACCCGGATATAGGTTTCTAATTGATGGAAATAATTATGAAGATGTGTGGTATGACGAGACATTACTCCATGCATAACTGGTCATTCGTTTCGGACGGCTGCGCCGCCACACAACTCAAACGTTAGCGAAATTTCTCGAGATTTGATTTCAGAATCAAGTAAACAAATTTCCGCATCGAAAGAATTTCAACACATGGCAAACACATCAGTGCTGGGCATTTGCCCAAGACCAAGAAGTGTAAAGGTAGCAGCCGCTGATTACAGCGCGCAAGTCACAGCTTTTGCCGCTAAGAGCTCAGTGAGCAGCTGTGGCGCTATTCCAATCAAATAACCCCGACGACCACCATTCAAATAAATCTTGTCTAGCTCGAACACGCTCTGTTCCACATAAACCGGCATCGCTTTTTTCGTGCCAAACGGCGAAGTGCCGCCTATCATATAACCCGAATGGCGCTGCGCCACTTCGGGCTTACAAGGCTCGACTGACTTACAGCCAATCTGCCGCGCCAAGTTCTTGGTCGACACCGTCTTATCACCATGCATCAACACCACCAAAGGTTTGGCATGTTCGTCTTGCATGATCAAGGTTTTCACCACTACATGCTCTTCCACCCCCAATTCGCGGGAAGACACTGAAGTGCCACCATGCTCTTCATAGGCATAAGGATGCTCAGTGAAAGTAGCCCCTTTTTTACGCAACAGCTGCGTTGCTGGGGTTTCTGATACGTGTTCTTTTTTAGCCAATTATTTATCCCTTTGAAGAAATCTGATTCCTAATTTTACTAGCCGAATCTAATTTATCGCATCCATCAATCATAAGATCACCCTCTCGGATGATGCTGCGCATGAAGCTGCTTCAATCGTTCCCTCGCCACATGCGTATAAATCTGCGTCGTCGAAATATCGGCATGCCCCAATAGTAATTGAACCACGCGTAGATCTGCACCGTGGTTCAGCAAATGCGTGGCGAACGCGTGGCGTAGCGTGTGTGGTGATAGTGGTGAAGTAATGCCTGCTTGAGCGGCGTATTTTTTGATGACGACCCAGAACATTTGTCTGGTCATGGCGCCACCACGCGCGGTGACGAATAAGGCGTCGTCGATTTGGCCGTTGAGGATGGCGGGTCTGCCTTCGCTCAGGTAGCGCTGCAGCCACAGGCGGGCGACTTCGCCGAAGGGTACTAATCTGGTTTTGCTGCCCTTACCTGTTACGCGCAGTACACCGTCGTTCAGACTGACTTCAAACGATTTTAAGGACACTAACTCTGTCACCCGTAAGCCGCAGGCGTAGAGCAGCTCTAACATGGTGCGGTCACGCAAACCCAGTGGCGTGGTTTCGTCTGGTGCTTGCAAGAGCGCTTCAACTTGTTTTTCGCTCAGAGTTTTCGGTAAACGATTCGCTTGTTTGGCTGAACGCAGTTTGGTGCAAGGATTGATGCTGATTTGGTTTTGCCTAAACGCTTGTTGATAGTAGCGTTTAAGCACCGTCATGCGACGGTTCGCTGACGTGGCTTTCGATACACTATGCTTGGCTGCCACGTAAGAAAAAATATCGGACTCCGTCACTTGCAGCAAATGCTTTTGTCCATTCACATGCAGCCACTCGGCGAATAAACGTAGATCGCGGCGATAGGCTTCTAGCGAATTTTTAGCTAAGCCATCTTCCAACCATAGTGTGTCGCAAAATTGATCGATCTGTGATTGCACTTGCGCTGGTAGCTCGATAGTTTCTTCCGCATTTTTGCGGACGCGTTTTGCCTTCGGAATTGTTTTGTGCTTCGTTTCCGCTGTCGTTTCCGCCTTCTTTTGCGTTTTTGATTTGGCTGGTTTCGCCGCTTCCACTGGAGCGGCCTCACCGTCTTTGCGCTTTACCACAATGGCTCCTGCAATTGCACTGGCGTGACGCCACTGTATTCGGGTACTTGTTCCAAACGCAGCAGATATCGCTTCACGCCCAAATGGAAGCCTGTTTCATCATCGTGATGCGCAAAGCCGCCTAAGCCACCGCTGGCTGTCACACGATGACATGGAATCACTAAGGGGAACCAATTGGCGCCGCAGGCTTGGCCGACCGCACGCGGCGCGGATGAAATTAGTTTGGCGATATGGCCGTAAGTTTTAACTTGACCACGCGGTATCGCTGAAATCGCATTCCAGACGCGATGCTGAAATTCAGTACCCACTTGTTTGAGCGGTAGATCAAAACGAAAATCAGGGTCAGCAAAGTAAGCTTCGATTTGCTTTGCCGTTTGTTCTGCGCAGGAGTCACTCGGTGCTTTTTCTGAAAAGCGATCTGGCAAATAAACGAGCTCGGCAAGTTGATTGACTTCAGTGCGTATGCCCATATAACCAAACGGTGCGGGCACGATCGCCGAGAAAATTTCTGATTCAGATTGGGACATGTCAAACCATTGGAAAACTGCATCAAACACGGTGCGCCGAAACTCTTCACGTCATGACGAAGATCACAAGATCGGATACCGCACCATCACATAACAAAAGCAGTGTACCAAGAAAAAAGGCGCATCCTTAGATGCGCCTTCCAAAATATTTCACGTTCGTGCTGTTTAGTCTCTTAAGTAGGACTCAGCTTATCTGAAACGCGAATCTCCCCCCCCTTTTTGACTGCGCCCTGTGGGACGCTATTATTGCACTTCCATTTTCTGCCATGCTTGCCAACACGCTGTGAAGTTCTGTTATTGATTCGTTCAGCATGTCGCAACGTGGGCAGAATATAGCATGCCTATTGTGCAAAACACACGCAGATTTTTTGAGAAAAAAAGCTTTGTTGCATTTGTGCTTCTGCAGCAGAGAAAGATCAGAAAAGATAAAAATTTTGTGCTAATCGCGATTCGAATTGATTCATTTCCAGGTGGAAATTTCAGAGAGAAATTCAGTCAAATTTCGTTAAAAAAAAGCGCAAATGAAAGTCTAATTTTCATTTGCGCTGATTTCTTTCACCAAGTCACTACAGAAGTATTTTCTTGGCGGAATGTTTTATTTGAGAACTATTTTATCATTCTCAAATTTTGTCGCTTAGTTGTAGATCAAATTCGGCAACCATGTCGACAATGCCGGCACATAGGTGACCAACAACAAGAAACCGATCATTGTCATTAACCAAGGCAGTACGGCGACGGTCAACTCACTAATGCCCATCTTCGTGATACCAGAGGCGACATACAGATTTAAGCCAACTGGTGGATGGCACATGCCTACTTCCATATTCACGACCATGATGATACCGAAGTGAACTGGATCAATGCCAAGCTTCATCGCTACTGGGAACAAGATCGGTGACATGATCAAGACGATGGAGGAAGGCTCCATCACGTTACCGGCCAACAGCAAAAGTAAGTTGACGACTAACAAGAAACTCACCATGCCAAAGCCGCTATCCAAAATCCAACCCGCCATTGCTTGTGGAATGTTTTCGCTGGTCATTAAGAATGAGAATAAGACCGCGTTGGTAATGATGTACAAGAGCATGGCAGACATGGCTGCTGAATCAATCAAGACCTTTGGCACCATCTTCAGGCTCATGTCTTTGTAGACAAACACCGCCACAATGAACGCATAAATCGCTGCAACAGCCGCTGCTTCGGTCGGTGTAAACTTACCCGAATAGATACCGCCCATCACAATCACGATTAACAGCAAACCCCAAGCGCTCTTACGGAAAGCGATAAACCTTTCTTTCCAGCTTGCCTTAGGCATGCGTGGGTAGTCTTTTTTCTTCGCCAAAAACCAGGTCGTGAGACCGAGGAAGAAAGCCAACAAAATGCCAGGAATTACGCCAGCCATAAACAGCTTACCGACCGAAGTATTGGTCGAAACGGAGTACATCACCATCACGATCGACGGAGGAATCAAAATACCGAGTGCACCAGAAGTGGTGATCACGCCAGCACCGAAACCGCGCGGATACCCTTGCTTGACCAAGGCTGGCAAAATGATTGAGCCGATCGCCACCACGGTCGCAGGTGAAGAGCCAGACACCGCAGCGAACAAAGCGCAAGCCAATACGCCTGCCAGCGCCAAGCCGCCATGCCAATGCCCAACCATGGACGCCGCAAAGTTAATCATGCGCCTTGCGACCCCGCCATGGGTTAGGAAATTCCCCGCCAAGATAAAGAACGGAATCGCCATGATCTCGAACTTCTCAATACCGGTGAATAGTTTGAGTGCCACCGATTCGATAGGCACTGTGGTCATGGTGAAGAGGAAGGTCAATACGGTCATGCCCAATGCAATCGAAATCGGCATGCCTGTTAGCATTAACAGGATAAGCAACACAAAGATAATGGCCGCGTTCATAGTTTATCTCCCGCTGCTGTCTTTGGCTGTAAAGCGCCTTCTTGGGCTGCTTCTACGGCTTCTTCCACATCTAAACCTTCGACATGCGAATGATCATGCTTCGGCAAATCACCTGTGCGGACATAATGCCAAGCCACTTGCATAAAGCGGAAAGACATCAAATATGAACCTAAAGGAATCGCGAGGTAGACGATCCACATTGGCATTTCTAAATCAGATGACGTCTGGTCGGTATGCGCCATACCCCATACGAAGTTTGCGCCTAAGGTGCCCACAACACCGGTGAAAATCGCACCGGCACCCAAACTCATCAAAATAAACACCTTCTTGTTTTTCTCACTCAAACGGTTGACTAGCACGTCGACGCCCACGTGAATACCCGAGCGTACGCCGTAAGCGGCACCGAATTTCGCCATCCACACAAACAAATAAATGGTTAATTCTTGCGCCCAACTCATGTTGATTTTGATCAGCGCATCTTGAATGACCGGAATATCGATACCCGATAGATAGCGATGAACTACCGCTGTAAATGTAATGAGTGTCGCCGCGGCCATTAACACCGCGATGAAATACTCTTCTAAATGGTCTAGCAGTTTCATGCGAGCCCTCCCCTATATTGTTTTGATCGATGTCAGCAAAGGCGTCGATACGAATCTCATCAATTCAGATCGACGCCTGCTTTTTCCAACAATTATTTAAAGCCCAAAGCCGCCGCTTCTTTATTCACGCTTTGAATTAAGTCTTTACCAATGCGTCCTTCCATTTCTTTTTGCACAGGTGTCAGTGTTTTTACCCATTCCGCACGTTCTTTGTCGGTGAGGCTATAGACCGTGGTTTTGCCAGATTTTTTGACGGCATCGAGCGCATTGTCGTTTTCGATTTGGGCGATCGCATTAGCGTATTGGGTCGATTGCTTCATCGCATTAGTCAACTCAGTGCGAATATCGGCAGGCAAGCCATCCCAGAACTTCTTGTTGACGATAACCGCATAGCCGAGATAGCCATGATTAGTGATCGTCACATGCTTCTGCACTTCATGCATTTTTTGTGTGTACAAGTTTGATGGTGGATTCTCTGTGCCATCGACGACGCCCGTTTGCAGCGCTTGGTACACTTCTGAGAACGCCATCACTTGAGGGTTAGCACCCAAGGCACGCATTTGGGCATCAAGTACTTTGGATGACTGAATGCGCATTTTTTTCGCACGCAAGTCTGCTGGCACTTTCATCGGAACATTTGATGACATGACTTTAAAACCGTTATCCCAAAACGCGAGGCCGGTAATGCCTTTCGCTTCCAATTTACCCATCAAGCTAGCGCCGACTGGGCCTTCTGTCACACGATGCAAAACATCGCGATTAGGGAAAATATAAGGAAGATCAAACACCTCAAATTCTTTCACGCCCAAAGGGCCAAACTTTGCCAAAGACGGTGCCAGCATTTGCACGGCGCCTAATTGCAAGGCTTCTAGTTCTTCCTTGTCTTTATACAAGGTACTATTTGGATACAACTCGACCTTCACACGGCCTTTTGTTGCTTTTTCAGCCAATTCTTTGAAGCGTTCTGCGGCTTTGCCTTTAGGTGTATCAGCGGCTACCACATGACTAAACTTGATAATGATGGGATTTTGCGCGAAGGCTGTAGTGCTGAAACTTAGGCTCAATGCCGATGCCGT
The DNA here is from genome assembly GCF_014284155.1 of Affinundibacterium nitidum. Lineage (GTDB taxonomy): Bacteria > Pseudomonadota > Gammaproteobacteria > Burkholderiales > Burkholderiaceae_D > Undibacterium > Undibacterium nitidum. The sequence goes on along the minus strand of NZ_JACOFZ010000006.1, from coordinate 85,764 downwards.
AATCGCTGAAGCGAGGGCGAGCAGGGTTTTACGCTTGGAAAAACGTGAAGTCATGGTTGTCTCCTGATGAGGATTTAAGGGTACGGTTTGACCGATTTTGTTATGCGATACGATCTTGCTGAAATTATGAGCAAGCAGCAATTGTGGAAAACCACAATGTCGCGTCTTTTATACAAATCGCAACAGTCGCGGTATTGGCAGCCTTTTCGGCTACACTTTACGCATGCCTATACCTAGCCAACCATCTAGCCAGCCATCCACCGCCAGCCGACGCTTTACTTCGCTAAAGGGAAGCTTTCCTTGGTTGCTGCCTATTGTTTTAGTATTACTGTTCTTGGCGATCTTGATCTGGTTACCTTGGCAAGCCCAAAGGATGGAAGCCAATGAACGGCAAGAACAATTAATTGCCGATACGCTGTGGGTAGAGCAAGCGCTGCAATTTCAATTCACCCGAAATCAAGAAAACCTAAGTCTCATCGGACAAGAGTTTATTAACAAGGCGGAACAAGCAACGACCTTAAATGAACGCTTACGCCTGTTTGCCAATAGCAATCATGAAATTCAACAGCTGGCTCTATTCGACAAGCATCAACAACTAATTGGTGGCAGTATCACCTTGTTGCACGAGCAAAACCAACGCGAAACTTTGCGTCAAACTTACCTGCAACTACCAGAACTACAACTGCAGTCAAGTAAATCGCAGTGCCTACGTAACAGCACACAAAGCGGCTTATCCAAGGACAGCATAATTTGCCGCTTCCCGATTTTGCTCAATGGTGAAGTAGCAGGTAATCTGTTTGCGACTTACCGTCTACAAACCTTACTCGATGAAACCGTGCCATGGTGGTTTGCCCAAGAAAATGAAATCACCCTGCTCGACAACGATGAAAAAATCATCGCCAAGCGCACGGCCGGTGGGCCTGGCAAGAATGTCTATACGCACAACCGTGCGCTTGAGCTCCCGCAACTCAGCTTTACCTTGCATACCAACAGCATCAAGACCGAACCTAAATTACTATCGAATTTGCTGGTGTTGTCGGTGGTTTTACTCTCTCTGGGTTTAGTGTGGAGCTTGATCGCCCTGTGGCGCGACATCAATCGTCGCCTGCGTGCCGAAGGCGCTCTGCGCAAAGAAGCAGCGTTTCGAGCAGCGATGGAAAATTCGCTAGTGACTGGACTACGTGCACGCGATATGGAAGGACGCTTAACCTACGTCAACCCTTCGTTCTGCAATATGATAGGCGTGCCAGCGGACGAACTCGTCGGACGTTTGCCACCGATGCCCTATTGGGCACCTGAAGTCAAAGAAGAATATGAACAACGCTTCGCCCAAATTCTCACCGGCACAGTGCAACCCGAGGCCTATGAAACCATCTATCAACGTGCCAATGGCGAACGTTTTCCTGTGCTAATTCACGAGTCGCCCTTAGTTGACGAACATGGTAAACAAACGGGGTGGATGAGTTCGATTCTGGATGTTTCTGAGCTCAAACGCGCAGAGGAGCTCAGTCGGCAGCACGAAGAAAAACTCCACGCTAATGCACGTTTGGCAACCATGGGTGAAATGGCCTCGATGTTAGCGCACGAGTTAAACCAACCCTTAGCTGCGATCTCAAGTTACACGACCGGGGCACTCAATCTTTTGGAACAAAAAGGAAGTGACCCGACGTTGCTGCACGCTGCGTTAGAAAAGGCACGCGCACAAGCTCAGAGGGCTGGCCAAGTCATCAAGAGCGTGCATGAATTTGTACGCAAACGTGAGACTGCTCGTACCCGCATTCATATCGATGAGCTTCTCCATAGCGTGATGCCTTTGGTCGAGTTGCAAGCCCACAGTTCTCACATCCATGTGCATTTACAGGTTGAGGAACAGCTACCAACTGTATTGGCCGATAAAGTTTTATTAGAACAAGTGTTACTTAACCTCACGCGTAATGCCATTGAAGCGATGCAAGACACTGCCTATGAGCACCGCCATCTGCGGATCATTGCCCAAACTGTGAAAGATGAGCAAGCAGAGCTAGCCCTTACAACGCGAGTACAAATTCAGGTGATTGACCGTGGCCATGGTATCAACTCCGACGTTGCTGAGAGTTTGTTTTCGCCATTCTATTCAACGAAATCTTCGGGCATGGGCATGGGTTTGAATATTTGCCGCACGGCGATCGAGTTTCATGGTGGAAGCTTGAGCCATCGCGCCAACCCGCAAGGCGGAACCATTTTTGAATTCAGCTTGGCCGCAAGCCAGCAAGAGGAGAATTGAGATGCTGTACATCGTCGATGACGAAGAAGTCTTGCGTGACGCCCTACTATGGTTAGCCCAATCACGACAAATTCAAGCAAAGGCTTTTGCTAGTGCTCGCGAGTTTCTCGATCTTGTGCATGCTGGCTTGCCGTTTAGTCGCGATGGAGATTGTTTGTTACTCGATGTGCGTATGCCCGAAATGAACGGTATCGCGCTGTTTGATATCCTCAGTGCGCAGCAACTCACGCAACGTTTGCCCGTCATTTTTTTAACTGGCCATGGCGATGTGCCGATGGCAGTGGATGCCTTGAAACGCGGTGCTTTTGATTTTGTCGAAAAGCCATTCAACGACAACAGTTTGATTGATCGTGTACAAGAAGCGATGCAAGCTTCGATCAAAGCAGGAGCCGCCTTTGATGTGCAAACCCGTTTGCAAAGTTTGTCGCAACGCGAGCGCGAAGTCTTGGATTTGATTTTACAAGGACGTATGAATAAGCAAATCGCCGACGACCTTGGCATTAGTATGCGCACTGTAGAAGTTCATCGTGCGCACATCTTCGACAAAATGCAAATCAAATCTGCGGTTGAACTTGCGGGCTTACTGAAAAATTAGGATCAAGAATCAAAACTTAAACTTAAGCGTCAACGCATTCTTAAGCTCGTGACAGTGCCCATTGCACATGTTCACGCACAATATCTGAAGGATGATCTATACGCGTTTGTAAAGCGGCTATCAACTCTTGCTTAAGCACCTCATTCTCTTTGACAAGCGCTAATGCGTTGCCGATGCCTACTGCCAAATTGCGCAGCCAACGCTCATGACCAATACGACGAATCGCACTGCCTTCCATTTTGCGCAAGAAGGTTTCCTCGTCCCAGCTAAACAAATGCACCATGCGGCTACGATCTAAGCCATAACGCACATCAAAATCATCAACTTCGGCCGCTTGGGCGAATTTATTCCAAGGACAATACAACTGGCAATCATCGCAGCCATACACCCTATTTCCTATCGCCTCCCGAAACTCGATCGGAATGCTGCCATGCAGTTCTATCGTCAAATAAGAAATACAACGACGGGCATCGACTTGATACGGTGCGACGATCGCTTGCGTGGGGCAAACGTCCATGCACTTAGTACATTGCCCGCAATGTTCGGAGGTTGGCGGGTCGACTGGCAAGGGAATATCGACCAAGATCTCGCCCAAAAAAAACAAAGACCCCGCTTCACGCGTCAACAATAAGCTGTGTTTGCCACGCCAGCCTAAGCCTGCTTTTTCGGCGAGTGCGACTTCCATAACGGGTGCAGAATCAGTAAATACGCGATACGAATACGGACCGACCAATGCGGCAATTTGATCGGCCAATTGCTGTAAGCGTTGGCGTAACACTTTGTGATAGTCACGTCCACGCGCATAAATTGAAATCACCGCGGTATCGGCGGCATGCGACTTCTCGGTTTCACGCCAACTCGGTTCGGTTGCCTTAGGTAAGTAATCCATGCGAACAGAAATCACGCGCACGGTGCCTGGCACAAGCTCATCGGGACGATAACGTTTGCTACCATGCGATTCCATATATGCCATTTCGCCATGGTAGCCCGCCTCTATCCACGCATGGTAACGCGCCTCGACGGCACTCAAGTCGACGTCACTGATGCGCACATCGGCAAAGCCTGCGCGCTTGCCGAGCTGCTTGATCTGGCGCACTAAGTCCTGCACATTGTCGGGCGCTAGGGGTGAACCAGTTGGCACTGATTGGACGACATCGCTCATGTTATGTTATGTTTTGCGGCTTAAGCAGCTTATTTGACCGAAGAATGCAACATTATAAGACAAGCCTGATCGACGAAGGCGCCACTCAAGCCTTAGGCAAAAGCCTCGCGCGTTGCCTACAACCCGGATTAGTCATTTACCTTCACGGCGACCTCGGCGCAGGCAAGACTGCCCTCACCCGCGCCATCTTACATGCGGCAGGGCATCAAGGTAACGTCAAGAGCCCAACCTATACCCTCGCTGAGCCTTATCAAGTGCAAATCCATGGCAAGGCATGCAAGATCATGCATTTTGACTTATATCGCATGATTAGCGCCGATGAATTTATCGAAGCAGGCTTTCGAGACGAGTTTAATGCCGACACCATCTGCATTATCGAATGGCCCGAGAAAGCCGACAGTCTCTTGCCAGCAGCCGATTTGGATATCGTGATCGACATTCTCGACGAAGGTCGAGCGGTGGAAATCAAGGCCAACACCACAGCGGGCGAAACGAGCTTAGCTGGCTTGCACTTTGCGCCGAATCTTTAATAAGCGTCTGCGAATCCACGAATTGCGCTACTAGCGCATTGAAGGACATGAAAACGCTATAATGCGCTCAATCGCAGTATCCCTGCACCTTTACTACTCAACGTTTGCCCCAGTATTTGACTATGAAGCACAATAAACCTGTACATCGCCGTACCTTTCTCACCGCAGGTGGTGCCTTATTGCTCTCCGTGATCGCACCTCAAGCTGCGAATGCCATGCAAATTTTGGCGGTACGCGTCTGGCCTGCGGCGGACTACACGCGGGTAACGCTAGAGAATGACGCTGAACTCAAAGCAACACACTTTTTAGTCAAAGATCCAGACCGCTTAGTGGTCGAAATCGAAGGTTTGACTTTGAATGCAACCTTGAAAGAGCTGGTTGCGAAGATTCAAACCAATGACCCCTACATCAAACAAGTGCGTGTCGGGCAAAACCGTCCGAATGTCGTCCGTTTAGTGTTTGATCTCAAGTCCGAAGTTAAACCTCAGGTATTCACCTTAAAACCTGTAGGCAATTACAAACACCGCTTGGTGTTCGACTTGTATCCAGCGGTCGAGATTGATCCTATCACCGCCCTAATTGAAAAAGGCGAATGGGATAAAGACAGCAACGTCACTGCTGCGCCAACGCCGAATCCAACTTCGACACCAGCGAGTGCCTCTACCAACGCCAACAAAGAAGTGGCCAAGACGAACGATAAGCCGGTACTGAAGTCGAGCGACAAACTCGCTGAAAACCCGATCGAAAAAATCGTCGATAAAAAGCCTGAACTTGCCATCGACACCAACAAAGACAAACAGCAAGACAAACACCAAGACAAAGCTAGCGAACTGGCTAAGCAAGGCGAAGAACACAAAAACAAACCTGACAACATGATACGCATGATCACGATCGCACTCGATCCTGGTCATGGCGGAGAAGACCCTGGTGCCTCAGGCCGTGGTGGTAGTCGTGAAAAAGATGTGGTGTTAGCGATCGCTAAACGCCTCAAAAAGAAGATTGAAGACATTCCCAACATGCGCGTGATGTTGACGCGCGATGGTGATTTCTTTGTGCCTCTGCAAACCCGTGTAGCAAAAGCGCGCAGCGTGCAAGCTGATTTGTTCGTATCAATTCATGCAGATGCCTTCGTCGAAACCAGCGCTCGTGGCTCGTCTGTTTTCGTACTCTCGGAAAAAGGTGCCAGCTCAACGGCAGCACGTTGGTTAGCGCAAAAAGAAAACGATGCCGACTTAATCGGTGGCGTCAATATCAATACCCAAGACAAACACTTAGCTAGCGTATTACTCGACCTCTCTACCACGGCGCAGATCAATGACAGCATCAAACTAGGTAAAGTCGTCCTGAAGGAAATCGGTGGCATCAATCGCTTGCACAAAGGCTCGGTCGAACAAGCGGGCTTTGCCGTCTTGAAAGCACCCGATATCCCAAGTATTTTGATTGAAACCGCTTTTATTTCAAACCCTGAAGAAGAAGCGAAACTCACTAACGACGCTTACCAAGATGAATTGGCCGAAGCGATTGTGCGTGGGATCAAGAAGTATTTTGCGAAAAATCCGCCCTTGGCGCGCAATAAGATCGCTTAATTCTCATCTCATTTAGGCACGGCCTCAGAAGGCGAATCACAAGCCGTATCCGCTGCAATCCAACGCCGAATCCATCGTTGGAATCGCGCCTCTAAGGAGCGAGGGAGGTAAGGAAGGTAATGGGACGCGTGCAATAACATTCCACAACGATATTGCTTCAGGTCTGCATGCCATTCTAAGGCACGACAACTGCCGCGCCACTGCCACAGGAACACACGAGAAACTGGGCAGGTTTCAGCGGCACAACACACACCGCAGCCATTGCATGCCTCACCCAGTGAGGGTTTTGCCGGGGCATCGACTTGCAACCAAATCACATCGGACAAATCTCTCTGTGTTTGCATATGTCGACGGCCCCGTCTTTGTTTCTTTCAATGCTTCGGTAAATTACTTCGCCTTACCAAACATCGATTTTCCGAATTTCCAAGCCAGTCCAAGGACGACTGGCACTACCGCGGCACCAACACCAACCAAGACGATGACATTGAGGTTGTCTTTAACAATGGGAATATTGCCAAAGAAATAGCCACTGACGACAAGCGAGATTATCCACAAGAATGCACCAAGCACGTTATAGAACTGGAAGCTACGATGACTCATTTCGGAAAAGCCCGCTACGAACGGTGCGAAAGTACGAACCAAAGGAATAAAACGCGCCAACACGACCGTTTTACCGCCGTGTTTTTCATAAAAATCGTGGGTTTTTTGCAAAGCGACTTTGTCAATCCAACGGTAATCACGTTCCATTACCTTATGTCCTACCATACTGCCTATCCAGTAATTAACGGAGTTGCCGGAGATGGAAGCAAAAATGAGGAGCGCCACCAAAATCCAAGGATTCATGGCACCAGTTGCGCAGAAGGTGCCGGCAATGAAGAGCAGTGAATCGCCAGGCAAGAAGGGGAAAATCACGAAGGCTGTTTCACAAAACACAATGGCGAACAGCACGGCATAGACTAACGTACCATATTGCTCAATCCAGATACCTAAAGACTTATCAACATGCAAAACCATGTCGAGCAACTGCATCAAATCCATATGACTCCTAATCGTTTTGGCGGGTAGTGTCAGTGCTCACTGCAAGACGTAAAAGTGCAGCACATGCTCACAGCGCGACATCATACACTAAGAGTTCGCAGGTATAATCATGGCATGACAGCTAATACTTCAAATCCTACCGAAGGGTACCGCCCGATACAGGCACTACCCGATCATTTGATCTCCCAAATCGCTGCGGGCGAAGTGGTTGAGCGCCCTTCCGCAGTAGTAAAAGAGCTACTCGAAAATGCATTAGATGCAGGTTCTAGCAGCATCACGATTCGGCTCGAAGAAGGCGGCGTTAAGCGCATCGCTATCATCGATAATGGCCGCGGCATTCCGCCTGATCAATTGCCTTTAGCTCTGCAGCGCCATGCAACCTCCAAAATTGCAACGCTGGAAGAACTTGAGAACGTAGCGACCTTAGGCTTCCGAGGTGAAGCTTTAGCATCAATTTCATCGGTGGCGGTGTTGACCGTGACCACCCGCACGGCAGATGCGCCCCACGCTTGGCAAATCGAAAATGGCAAGATCACGCCCGCCTCTGGTGGCCAAGGTACGACGGTCGATGTACAAGATTTGTACTACAACACACCGGCTCGACGTAAATTCTTGAAGTCAGAACAAACAGAATTTGGACATTGCGCTGAAGTCGTTCGACGTATCGCCTTAGCAAGACCTGACGTATCGTTTTCGCTATCTCACAATGGCAAAACGGTTGATCATTGGAATGTCAGCGCCTTCGATAAACGCAGTGCCAGCATTCTAGGTGATGCGTTCTCTAGTGCGAGATTGGCGATTGATGAAAGCGCCGGGCCGCTACGCCTGCACGGCTTTATCGGCCTTCCTACTGCATCTAAAGGTCGGGCTGATGCGCAATACTTTTATGTGAACGGCCGTTTTGTGCGCGATAAGTTGTTGACGCATGCCGTACGCGCTGCGTATCAAGATGTCTTGCATGGTGACCGCTATCCTTCTTACGTTATCGCTCTAGATCTTGACCCAGCCTTAGTCGATGTCAATGTACACCCTTCTAAAATTGAAGTGCGTTTCCGTGACAGTCGCTCGGTACATCAATTTGTATTTCATGCGATCAACCGCGCCTTAGCACAGACGTCGGCCACTGCTTTCGGCACGGTGCCGGGCCCTGCCACTGCCATCATTGGCGACAGCAATTTGAATGAATCTGGCACCAGCCGTGGTCGTTTGCCTTGGATAGGCGGCGAACAAACAAGCTTCTCTGCCCAATTTGCGACACCAGTTTCAGGCAGTAGTTTGGATCAACGCAGTGCCAGTGGCATCGACTACAGCTTCATGCAACAGCGTGCGCAAGCAGCTGGCGTAGCGCAATCAACTGACAGTTATGGCGCTCTTTTTGCAAGCGCGGGCAACACCAACACGAGCTTTAAAGAATCTGCCCTTCCCAACGACGACCATCCACTTGGCTTCGCATTAGCTCAACTGCACGGTATTTATGTTCTTGCTCAAAATAGCAAAGGCTTAGTACTGGTCGACATGCATGCTGCCCATGAACGCATCCTATATGAAGACTTGAAGAATGCGCTCGACGAAGACAATATGCCAGTGCAGTCTTTGCTGATTCCGATCACCTTTCACGCTGATGGCGTTGAAGTCGGCACCGCAGAAGAAAATCAAGATATTTTAAAATCGCTCGGTTTTGACATCGCTGCGATTTCACCAACGACCTTGGCTGTGCGCGCCGTTCCCGCCTTGCTCAAAAACGCCGACGCGCAATCTTTGGCACGTGACGTTTTGCGCGAAGTACGCGAATTCGGTGGCTCGCGAGTGTTGATTGATCGACGCAATGAATTACTTGGCACCCTCGCTTGCCATACGGCGGTGCGCGCCAACCGTAGTTTGACCATAGTCGAGATGAACGCCCTACTGCGCCAGATGGAAATTACTGAGCGCTCTGACCAATGTAATCATGGACGTCCAACTTGGGTGCAACTGGGCTTAAACGATTTAGATAAGATGTTTATGCGAGGCCAATAGCCATTCGCTGACATCTCGATATCGTCAACTTTTCAATTTTATGCAAGAACAAAAAGTCATCGCCATCATGGGTCCAACCGCTTCTGGTAAAACAGCAGCGGCGCTGGCGATCGCGCGCGAAGTGCCTGCGGAAATCATCTCGGTCGATTCAGCCTTAGTCTATCGCGACATGAATATCGGTACCGCCAAGCCCAATTCTGAAGAACTCGCGGCTGCCCCACACCACTTGATCGACATTATCGACCCGAGTGAAGCCTATTCCGTCGCTCAGTTTTTGAACGATAGCGCGCGTCTGGTGAAAGAAATCCGTGCACGTGGCAAGCTACCGATTTTGGTCGGCGGCACCATGATGTATTACAAGGCACTCATGAATGGCATCGATGACCTACCACCGGCCGACGCAGCGATACGCGCGCAACTCGACGCCGATATGGCGCTCATCGGCGCGCCTGGCTTACACGCCAGACTAGGTGAAGTTGACCCTGTCACGGCCGCTCGTTTGCAGCCCAATGATAGTCAACGCATTCAACGTGCTTTAGAAATCTATATGCTGACAGGTAAAGCGATGTCGTCGCTAATCGCCCAGCAACCGCGCGCGGCCATGCCGTTCGAAATGATTTCCTTATCGCTAGAGCCAAGTGACCGTAGCGTCTTACACGAGCGCATCGCCAAACGATTCGACATTATGTTGGAACAAGGCTTTCTCGACGAGGTACATCAACTCAAACAAAGGCCCGACCTTCATCCAGAGTTACCTTCCATTCGCTGCGTAGGCTATCGCCAAGCATGGGATTACCTTGAAGGCAGCATCAATTACGAAGAGATGCGCGAACGCGGCATCATCGCTACCCGCCAACTCGCCAAACGTCAATTAACTTGGCTTCGCTCCATCCCTGAACGTATCGTGATCGACTGCAATAGCAGTAATGCAACCGAACAAATTTTGCAGTACGGATTAACTTAATAGCAATTTCCACGCTATTGAATTTTCTATCGATCTTTTCGGGCGAGAAGAAATAAGTGTAAAAGTAAGCGAAACTAAGCGAAGTTAAAGGCTTTTACCGAAGCAACAATCTATTTTCACCAACTTCCTTGACGCATGTAGACTTCACTGGCATAATCTTGGGCTTCTTGGTGATATAGCTCAGTTGGTTAGAGCACAGCACTCATAATGCTGGGGTCGGTGGTTCAAGTCCACCTATCACCACCAGAACACAAAGCCCTGTTAGCAATAACAGGGCTTTTTTGTTTTCTTAAATTCAAAATTTATGAAGGCCGATCAGCAGGCGGTACGGGATCGTTTTGCATCGATTTTTTGATGTTATTGGACTCACATTAATCCTATAATGTCTCACCACACTTCATAACATTTCACCTTTCATCAAATGATCACGATTGCTGACTTGGCTGATGATCTCTCTCGGTCGTTGAAGTCCACTTTGCATCCCAATGAACAACTTCTATGGATTGGGCAACCCAACATCGATGTGTGGATGAAAAGAACGCGCGGCTTTTCGTTAGTCATAAGCCTCATGGCCATAATCGCAATCTTTATGGTTGTGCAGGGCCTCGATTTCGAACCGCTACAGAGTACAGCCATCGCATGGGGCTCTGCATTCATCATTATTTCAGTGGCGATTGCATTACTTGATCGTCGATTTCGACGCCAGCATCTGAATAGCCACCTCAATAAAATAGTGTACGCACTAACAGATCAACGAGCGCTTTGCATCCATGCCAACCAAATAACGTCCAATACGTCCTTTGCACTCAGAGAACTACAAATTGTCGAAAAACGTTACAACAAAGATGGAAGTGGGGATCTGATTTTCAAAAAAGAGACTGCCATTGACGATGAAAACGATACTCAGATCATCGAACATGGTTTTATAGGGATAGTGAAACTTGATGAGGTCGAAAAACTGATTCGAGGATCTAAAGCGGAGTTCTTGTTGAGCGCTCACGACCCTCAATCTACTTCGATCTGAAGTGATACATAGTCGCACTATGCTAAATATTGCTAGAGAATTTGAAGAGTGCCTTGAGGACCACGCCGGTCAACTCTTGTTCGTTTTACGCAAACGCTAAACTCATCTACGTTAAAACATTTTGCGTTTTTGCAGCCAGAATCGGCACTCAAATTCTGCTGTGTAGTCAACCGCGATACTTCTTCGGTCACCCCTAAAACGCGCTTCTAATTGTTTTACTACTTCATGTACTACTGAGCTGCCTACTTCAGCACATCCTCTTTAGGTCTAAAGTTCAAGATCCTAGTTCGGTGTGGAATGTCAATTTACTCTGCTGCCATTTGCATTTTTTGTGCTGGTGTCAAACGTTTGGCGTGAATCTCAACGACTTGCACGGCAGATTGAGACATTTCAGCATCGTAAGCTTGTTTCTCTGCATCGCTCATACGATTCGCTTTCACTGTCACTGTTTGAGTTGGTGTCGCAGTAGCGCTAACTTCTGTCGTTGCTGTCACACCGACGATGCCTACGAAAAGTAAAGAGCTCAAGCAAGCAGAAGCTGCTGAAACGATGGCTGTAGCGGTAATTGTTTTCATGATGTTCTCCTAAATTAATACATTAAATGGGTTGGTGTTTCGCTTTATTTCTGTATCGAATTCGTGTTTCGATGGCTGTACTGTATATAAGCCCGATGTCAAGTTCTAGGCGCATGCGACGAACTGACGAAAGTCTGGAATAAACCACCCAAAAAGCGCACCAAACGGAGAGGACGTAGAAGAGACATGAATCAAAAGTGGAGAAAAGCGATGCCCACCGGCAAGGAAAAATGCATTTAAACCATCAAATTTATCAACTTATTCTTGCGGTAAAGCGAAGCGATAGCCAACGCCATACACAGACTGCAAGCGTTGCGATAAATCACTGATAGCATCGACCTTTTTACGTAGATTCTTGATATGGGCGTCGATGGTGCGGTCACTACTGTCGCGATTATCGTCACTCGCAACATCGAGTAATTGTTGGCGGCTGTACACGCGCCCCGGGTGCAACAGCAATTCAGCCAAGATACGATATTCAACAGGAGTAAGGTTGAGAGTCTTCCCTTGCATACTAATACTCATATTGGTCTGATTGACGACATAAGGCCAGACCTCAGACACCTCATTATTACTTGCGAACTGACTGCGTCTGAGTTGGGCCTTTACCCTCGCCACGACTTCGCGCGGACTAAACGGCTTACACACATAATCATCCGCCCCTGCGTCGAGCCCGTCCAATTTATCTTCTTCTTCCACCATCGCCGTGAGCATGATGACCGGTACGGCGCTGAATTCTCGCAAGCGTTGACATAAGCTGACACCGTCGAGGCCAGGCAGCATACGATCGAGCAGCACTACATCGAAGTTTTGTGTACGCAGGGCTTCAAACGCCTGTAAGCCGTCCACAAAGTGTGTCGTGCGATAGGTATTAGCATGCAGGTAATCGATCAAAACACTGGCGATTTTGATGTCGTCTTCGATCACACAAATGCTTGCCCCGTTCATGCTTGCACTCCCTCATGGTTACTTGCCCCTTTACGACGCGCATCGTCCAATGGCAAGAGGATCTCAACTTTGACTCCTCCAAGCGAAGATGGGCCTGCAGAAATTTCGCCGCGATGCGCCTGCACTAACAAGCGACATATTGACAAACCAAGTCCACTGCCACCTTTCGCTCTCGAACGTGCTTGATCTTCGCGGTGCAGGCGTTCAAATAATTGTTCATATCCTCCGTCCCGCAAACCCGGAGCACTATCTTCAATTGTAAGTCGGATCATGCCCGGTGCACTTTGCGCACGGATGACAACTTTGCCACTAGCATCGGTATAGCGCAGACTATTCTCCAGAAGATTTTCAATCACTTGAGTGAGGCGACTCGCATCGGCCAAAATGTATATTGGCGCTGAGGGCAAATCTAGTTTCAGTACCAAATCCATCTCTTGCATGCGTGCTTCGAAGCGTGCCGCGATCTGGCTTAGCAACTCAAGTACATCAACCATCTCAAACTGAAAACGTAAATCGCCACTATCTGCCAACGCTAACTGATGTAAGTCCTCAACCAGCTTATTGAGGTGTTTAATCTCCGCCTCCAAGGATTGCATTGATTCCAAATTGAGCGGGCGTACACCATCAATGACTGCTTCGACCTCCGCACGCATCACTGTGAGCGGCGTGCGCAATTCATGCGAAAGATCTGCCATGATTTTTCGACGCTTCTTCTCATTCGATTCCAAGCTACCAGCCATACGATTGATATACGACGCCAAACCACCGAGTTCATCTTGACTCTTAATGTCGACGCGAGCATCAAGTCGACCCTGCGCAATTTGCTGAGTCACTCTACGTAAACCCGCGATCGGTTTCACCAAATGCTGCCCCAACCAAACGCTAACCAAGGTGGCGACAGACAATACTCCTAGCGCAAAAAACAAGATGTGTTTGATTTGACTTCGAACAAATTCGAGCGTCGTTTTTTCTAAGTTAAACTCAGGGATGGGCGCAATCATGGTACCGACACGCTGACCATCGACTTCAATCGGCGCCTGCAGACTTTGGGCACCCGCACGCAAAGGGCCGAAGACTGGCTCATCTTCTGCATCAAGCAAACTTAAACGCGGACCAAGTTCCATTCCTGGTGGCCCTAAGGGGCCTGGCGCCTGTCCAATTCTAGGGCCAGGGCCTTCGCGCAAAGGCGGGCGCCCGCGCTCTGGACGTGGGCGCTCAGCATTCGCATCGGCATCGTCTTCGTTCGGGTCGCCCCGATCCAATGCCCGATTCAAGATAGGACGCACCACGCGGGGATTGTGTCGCAAGTCCGCAAAGCTTTGATGTGCGCGATAGTAACCACCAAAGGCCGTAGCGACTTTTATTAATTCTTGTTGCTGCTTTTGTTTGAGATAATCATTGAAGCCCGATTGCAAGCTTCGTGCGCTTAACCATGCCAAACCACTCACACTCACCAATAAGATGAGGATCACGGACAATGAGATTTTTTTGGCTATAGTGAGTGGAAACACGTTAGCGGCTTTCATTTGATATTCGATTGGGACAATAGATTTTGCATTGTGGCTAACAACTATGAAGGAATCATGAATATCCGACAAAAAATTCTGAAAGAATTGAGCAAGCTTCATTCAAACAGGTGTCGTCCTTCATTTTTCCTTCACAATCTATCTCTAGCATGAACTCAAGCTCACAACCGGCAGCGCATTTCATAAGCGCGACCGACCAACCAGGAGAGTATCATGCCATTTTTTACATCTTATCAATCACCGCAACCAAAGTTGAGGAGCATGTCTGCCCTCTTATTACTATGCAGTGCTGCGTTAAGCTTACAAGCACTTGCTCAGGCGCCGCGTGGGCCACAAGTTCCACCTTTGCCTACGACACCGGTCCCTACAACGCCTGTGCCGACCAATACCAATCCTATTCCGCAAGTCCCTGTAGCACAGACACGCCTCGAGACTTTAGGGCAAATGATCTTCACAGATCGCAATCTCTCTGTCCCAGCAGGAACAGCCTGTGTTAGTTGCCATACCGCTGGTACTGGCTTTGCTAGTAATCATGGTTCGCGCAGCGGTGTACCTCAAGGCAGTATCGCAGGAGTATTAGGCTTGCGCAATGCGATGAGCAACGCATACAACAGCTTCGTGCCGCCCTTCTCATTCCAGAATCGGCCTCAAGGAGTAGTCGCCATCGGTGGTCATTTTTGGGATGGCCGCGCAGATACCCTAGCCTTGCAAGCCCTCGGTCCATTTTTAGCGGCTGCAGAAATGAATAATCCAAATGCCGAGTCTGTTGTTCAAAAAGTCGCAGCTGCGCCATATGCAGCCATCATGCGTGCGGAATTTGGGGACGATATTTTTAGCAATCCTAACTTAGCATTTCAAAAGCTCGGGGTGGCAATCGCCGCCTATGAGAATACGCCAGGTTTCCAGTCTTTTAGTTCAAAATATGACGCCTTTGTTCAAGGTAAAACGACGCTCGCGGCAAATGAAATACGCGGCATGAATCTGTTCATGGATACACGACGGGCCAATTGCGTTTCCTGCCATGCCATGAACCCAAATTCGAAAGATCCGAAAGATAATTTGTTTTCGCAATTTACTTATTTCGCATTAGGTGTGCCGCGCAACCCTGCAATTCCACAAAACGCCAACCCAAGTTTCTTTGATCTAGGTATCTGCGGCCCCGCGCGAAGCAAACCCGCCCTCACCGCCAACGTACCCGACACCACATCGATAGAAGACTTCTGCGGTAAATTCAGAATGCCTAGCTTGCGCAATGTCGCGCTGCGCGAAGCGTTCATGCATAACGGTGCATTTAAAAATTTGAGCGATGTGATCGCCTTTTACGCAACGCGCAATGCCGATCCTCGTCGTTGGTATGGCCCAGCAGGTGTTCCCAATGATTTGCCAACCGCTTATCTGAAGAATATTGTGAACGACCGCCCGCCATTTAATCGCCCTGCAAACGCCGGACCAGTATTCACTGCGGCGGAAGGAGATGACATCCTTGCCTTCTTGCGTACTTTAACTGACGGCTACACCACCACCGCTGCAACGACTACAGTAGCAGTGCCACCTACCATCAATACACCACCTAGCAACCCACGTGGCAATCCTTTTGGTCGTCAATAAAAAAAGGGCATCGAAATTCCGATGCCCTTGCGACTCAAATTGAACAAAAATTAGCGACTATGAGAAGTCAGCTTAGCGAAAGGGGATGCTAAGCTGACACCCGGCGCTTCATTGCGCGCAGCAGGCTTGCGCGGTGTTGCGCGCGCTTCGTCGAGCCGCTCATCGGCTTCACCAGGCATGGCGCCATGTGCTTGCGGATGGCGGCGCATTGCTACACCGACAGCTAACATGTCGATGACCAGCAAATGCAAAATACGCGATACCATAGGCAAGTGGGTCGTGACGTCTTCAACATGATCAACAATCAGAGCAACATCCGCTTTGCGTATCAAGGGTGAATGGCTGGCAGCAATCGCAATCACCTTAGCACCTCGTTCACGTGCCTTCTCAGCCACTTCAAGCAACTCGGGTAAACGACCACTACTGCTACTGATCACCACCACATCATCCGCATTCAATACACTCGCGGACAAAGACTGCAAACGTGAATCCGTATGCGCAATGCTAGGAATACCTAAGCGCAGAAATTTGAATTGGGCATCTTGTGCGACCACGCCATAGTGACCAATCGCATAAAACTCAAGTTTCTTAGCGTGATTAATCAAATCAATCGCACGCTCTATCATGTCGCGATTAAGTTGACTACGAACCTGTAAAATTGAAGAGGCAGTATTACCGAGCACCTTGGCACCGAGTTCAAGTGCGGAGTCATCATTTGTCACCTGAATATGAGTAACAGGTACGGTGCCAGTGAGGCCGGAAGCAAGACGAAGTTTAAAGTCGGATAAGCCTTCACAACCTAAGGAACGGCAGAAACGAATTACCGTAGGTTGACTGACATCAGCTGCTCGCGCAATTTCGGCGATAGGATCATTCACCACTGCACGAGCGTGGGCCAAGACATGTTCGGCAACACGCAATTCAGCAGGAGATAAATCAGGGCGAATGCGTCGAATTTGACTCAAAATCGCCGAGCCGGGGTCTTGATTCAAGCTGCGCAATTGTGCATCTAAAATCGATGAAGCCCCAATAAAAGTGGCGTGCTCAGCGGTGATCACATAAGTCGGAATCGCTGCCACATAGCGACTAAATCGTCCCTTCTCTTCAAATCGCTGACGAAAACTGGAAGTCTCAAAATATTTTCCTAGACGTGGCACGATGCCACCGCCAATGTAGATACCGCCCATCGCCCCTAAAGTAACTGCGAGATTCGCCGCCGCTGTACCCAATAAGGAACAGAAGACGTCGAGTGCGTCTTCGCAATGGCGATCAACACACTCCAAAGCACGTTGCGTGATTTCAGGTGCTTGTAAATCTAAGGCGGCTTCGCCAGCATGTTCAGCCAATGCGCGATAAATGAGCTCTAGTCCAGGTCCAGAAACTAAACGTTCAAAAGAAACGTGCTCGAAGTCTTTCCAGACATAACGCAAAATCGCAATCTCGCGTTCATTGCGCGGCGCGAAGCTCGTGTGCCCACCCTCTGAACCTAGAGAAATCCAACCGTCACCTGCCGGGATCAAACCAGAAACACCGAGCCCACTACCAGGACCTAACAAACCAACTACGCTTTGTTTGCGCGCTTCTCCGCCACCGACTTGACGCACATCATTGGCTCCCAAACGCGGCAAGGCCATCGCTAATGCTGTAAAGTCATTCACGATCAAGAGCGTATCGAAGCCCAACTTTTGACGCATTTCTTCAATCGAGAACTGCCAGTGATAATTGGTCATGCTGACCATATCGCCATCGACTGGATTCGCGATCGCAACTGCTGCATGAACGATACTCAAGGCTGGTAAGCCATCTAAATAAGCACGCATTGCAGCATAGAAGTTAGGATAGTCCTCACAACGCAGCGACGCCACATGTTGGAAATCGCCCTTGCTCATCTCCAAAGCAAAACGGGCATAGGTGCCACCAATATCGGCCAATAAGCGCGGGCTATCAAATTCCTGCGCGATCATCGCTTTGCTATTCACTATCTTTCCTTTTTTTCATTTTTACTGCGTTCTGGCATGACCGGGAACGTTCTTGACCGTTTTGCCCCCCCCCCAGTTAGCGATTACCGGGCGCGGCAATTTTCTTCAACCTACTTGCCTCAGGAGATCAAATAAATTCGGAGTTTTCCGAGTTCTCGGAAGATTTCCCTGTGTGCAATTTTTCTAGTATTTGCATTGTAGTCTGACTAGAAAGCGAGTGAAAGTAATTTTCAACTTCAAACAAATCACTTGTACTTTTCCTCACCGCAATAAACATATGTAACTGGACTACAAGTATTTTCTCAAGGGTCTATCGTAAGAAAATAAAGAGCCTCTTTGTATCAGCGTTTTAAAACCTAGGCTGCCATTTTACTCACATCATTTACTTGTACTACAACAAGCTGCGCCAGCGATACGACACTTTCAATAGCAATTTGAAATAAAAGAACAAATCACTTGAATTGAATCTGTAGTTTTGCTACATTTATCTAAAATTTATATATTGCACCCTCTCCCTGAAGCAAACCAGCATCGAGGATAAATGGGGCATCAACAACAAAATGCACGAGCCACGACCTCGTGAATGAACGACAAGAGACGCCATGAGCAATAGTTCTATTTCGCCATCCTCCACTTCCAGCTACCCGTGGCTCGTTGCCGACATTGGCGGCAGTAACGCCCGTTTTGGCTGGATCACCGATAACAGTGGCGACATCAAGTATGTCAAAACTTTGCCTGTCGCTGATTTTGCGACGCCAGTTGATGCCAGCGCACATTATTTAGGCAAACTCCAACAAGAACTCGGTGCCGACTATCAAGCACCACGCTGCGCAGCATTTGCAGTTGCAACCGCAGTTGGACAAGATCATATTAACTTTACGAATAGCCACTGGAGCTACTCGCAGGCGCAAGTGAAAGCGGCATTGCAGCTCGATACCTTCCTGACCTTGAACGATTTCGAAGCTCTTGCGCTCTCTTTGCCGCGTTTGAAGGCTGACCAAATTCGACCCCATGCAGAGTTGCCGCAACACCATGGCACCTTGGCGGTGATTGGCCCTGGCACTGGCTTAGGTGTGGGCTCTGTCATTGAAAGCAAACATGGCTGGATCGCGATTCCTGGTGAAGGTGGTCACGCCACCTTAGCCGCTACAGATGATTTCGAAGCGGCAATCCTCGATGCTGTGCGTGAAGAGTTACCGCATGTTTCAGCTGAGCGTCTTCTCTCTGGTATTGGATTGCCCACGCTTTACCGTGCGGTTGCGCGCTGCGCCAAAGAGAATGTAGAAGCCTTGAGTACCGAACAAATTGTTGAACGTGGCTTGTTAAATCAATGTGTAATTTGTCGCAAAACCTTAGACGCATTCTGCGCATTGCTGGGAAGTTTTTCGGGCAGTGTCGCATTAATCGTTGGTGCGCGTAGTGGCGTGTATATCGGCGGCGGCATCGTCCCACGCCTTGGCGACTTCTTTTTTCAATCACGTTTCCGCGAAAAATTTGAAGCTAAGGGACGCTTGCACGGCTACGTTTCGCAGATTCCAACAGCACTTATCACAGACACACTGGCAGCGCTTTCTGGTGCTGCCTTAGCGATCGAGCAAAATGAAGGCTAACCCCATGCAGCGCCGGTTCCCCACACGCAATACCCTTGCGATCATCGGCGCTGCTTTTTTTTTAGCTACTTCATTCACTTCACTTTCAGCGCCACTTCGTCAGCTCGAACAGAATAATCAAGCGAGTGCCACGGCAAAGATAGATCGCATAGAGCCATCTTCTTGGTGGGTAGGTATGCAATCACCTGCATTGCAATTGATGGTCTATGGCAAACATCTCGACGGCCTTGAAGCACGGATTCAGCACCCAGGAGTCTCGCTGGTCAAAAGCAGTCGTCCAGAAAATGCACACTACCTCTTCCTCGATCTTCTCATCAGTCCTGACGCTGCAGTCGGTAATGTTGAAATTGAATGGCTCAGAGACAACAAAGTTCAATTCAAGAGTAATTTCACTTTGAATGCTCGCCGTCCTGGTTCGCCCCAGCGTTTAGGTTTTACGCCTGCCGATGCGATTTACTTAGTCGTCCCAGATCGTTTTGCGAATGGCGACACCCGCAACGACACGATTGCAGGCATGCGAGACCCTGCACAACGCAACGTCCCTGGTGGTCGCCATGGTGGAGATTTACAAGGTCTTACCCAACATCTCGACTACATTGCTGGACTTGGTTTTACCATGTTGTGGCCAACCCCTTTGGTCGAAAATAATCAAGCGATCAATTCGTATCATGGTTACGCTGCAACGGATTTCTATCGAGTCGATCAGCGCTTTGGCAGCAACGAAGACTATCGCCAACTGGTGACCCAAGCCAAGAAACTTGGCATGGGAGTGATTCATGATGTCGTACTCAACCACATCGGATCGCAGCATTGGTGGATGCAAGACCTGCCTTCACATGACTGGCTCAATCAACACCCCACCTATGTGGAAACCAACCATGTACGAGCCACGGTGCAAGACCCTCATGCATCAATAGAAGACCGCAACAAATTCGCGGATGGCTGGTTTGTGCAAACCATGCCTGACCTTAATCAGAAAAATCCTTACCTCGCCAACTATTTAATCCAAAACGCGATTTGGTGGATTGAGTATGCAGATCTATCCGGTTTACGGGTCGACACTTATTCCTATTCAAACAAGGAATTTCTTGCCCAATGGTCGAAGCGAATCACGGACGAATACCCCCTTATCAACCTGGTTGGTGAAGAGTGGAGTATGAACCCCGCCATCGTTGCGTACTGGCAGAAAGACAAAGTTAATCAAGACGGTTATCGCTCCTATATGCCTAGCATGATGGATTTTTCCGTCTACGAAAATCTACATACAAGCTTGGTTGGCGGTAAAGATGGCAAAGCAGATATAGGGAAGCTTTATCTCGCAGCCACCGACGATTTCCAATATGCACACCCTGAAAATCTCACCATATTTGAGGGCAACCACGATACCCCACGCCTGTTCTCCGCGCTAAACCGAGATCCTGCATTGCTGAAAATGGCAATGATTTATTTGGCGACCATGCGCGGCATCCCGCAAATGTTTTATGGTACTGAGATTTTGATGACCAGTCCCAAAAAACGCGACGACGGTAAAGTCAGAGGGGACTTCCCAGGTGGTTGGTCTGGCGATCGTGTGAATGCCTTTAGTGGTGAAAACCTTTCTAAGCAAAGTAAATCCACACAAGACTTCGTGCGCAATTTATTCAACTGGCGTAAAGCTGAAAAAGCAATTCATGCCGGAAAGTTTCTCCACTTTTTACCGCAAGATGACTGCTACGTGTATTTCCGTACCAGCGACAAAAAAACGATTATGGTGGTAATGAATCGCAAGGAAAAATCACAAAGCTTGAACACGAGTCGATTTACCGAAGTCTTGAAAGGTTTTTCGAAAGCACGCGATGTTTTGAGCGGTAGCACACAAGATATTCGCCAACAGATACAGATTGAGGGTAAGACTGCCCACATATTTGAACTACAGTAGTATTGTTTGACCCATCCCCCCCGAAAAAAAATAGAGAGGCATCCGCATGAACCGTTTAATTTTCTCCCTACTTCTGAGCATAGGCGCGATCACAGCCCTACCTGCCATGGCTCAGAAAAATTCAGAAGTTGTACACCCGGCTTGGAGCAAGAACGCAACCATTTACGAAGCGAATATTCGTCAGCATTCAAAAGAAGGTAGCTTCCAAAAATTTGAAGAATATCTGCCTGAACTGCAAAAGATGGGCGTCAAGATCATTTGGGTGATGCCTATCAATCCTATCGGTGAAAAAAATCGCAAAGGGACTCTAGGTAGCTACTATGCCGTGCGAGATTATCGCGGTGTCAATCCTGAATTTGGCACACCTGCCGATTTCAAACGTCTAGTAAAAGCCGCGCATGCTCATGGTATGAAGCTCATTATTGACTGGGTCGCTAACCATTCCGCGTGGGATCACGCATGGGCAACACAGCACCCAGAGTTCTATAAAAAAGACAAAGATGGAAATTTTGTGCCGCCAGTGCCAGACTGGGCAGACGTCATCGCCCTCGACTACACTAATCAAAATCTACGCAAAGAGATGATCGAGGCGATGCGTTTTTGGTTGAAGGAATATGACATCGATGGTTTCCGTTGCGACGTTGCGGCAATGGTGCCGACTGACTTCTGGAACGATGCACGTAAAGAACTCGACAAAACCAAGAAGGTATTCATGTTGGCCGAGGCGATGGAATGGGACCTGCAAGAAAAAGCCTTTGACATGACTTACGGTTGGCAATACAAAGACCTGTGGGGTGACATCGCCAAAGGCAAAAAATCAGTTAAAGATTTTGATGCCTATTTGAATGGCGAAGAGAAAAACTATCATCCAAACTCCTATCGCATGTTGCACATCACTAATCACGATTTAAATAGCTGGGAAGGAACCGAATTTGAACGTTTAGGTGATGGCGTAGAAGCTTTCTTAGTCTTGTCGAATATCATGCCTGGCATGCCATTGCTGTATAGCGGCCAAGAAGCAGGCAACAACAAAGCCTTAAACTTCTTTGAACGCGATCCGATTCAATGGAAAGATCATCCGTACAAGCAGTTGTACACTAAGTTATTCCATCTCAAACAAAGCAATAAGGCGTTGTGGAATGGTGTCGACGGCGGCCCTATGGTGCGTTTGAAGACAGGTAGCGACGAACAAGTTTTTGCCTTCTCTCGCGAAAAGGCCGGCAATAAAGTGGTAGCCGTATTCAACCTCTCGAGCAAACCACAAACGGCAACTATCGACGCAGCCTTAGCTAGTAAGGGTCTCAAAGACATTAGCTCTGGTAAAGCAGCACCGACTGGCGCTCAGGTGAAGTTGGAATTAAAACCTTGGGAATATAAAGTATTCGCGAAGTAAGTCGCCACTGAGGGTTAGTACAAATAAAAAAGCCGGGGAGATCCCGGCTTTTTTACTCATGATAGAAAATCAGATTATTTTGCAGTACGTTCTTTTTGTGCTTTCGCAACCAACCAATCTAACACCGGCAAAAGTGCACGATTTTGCTCTTCTTCACTGACTCGGCCACGAGTGGACACGGCCATCGTTGGTGACGTGATCAAACGCCCATCAACAACAACCGTTGGCCATGAATTTACTTCGTAATCGGCCATCGTCTTTTCCATGCGGCCAAGACGCGTTGTGACTGAGAACGAATTGTAGGCGTTGAAAAAAGCAGTCTTATCAATGCCCAATTTCGTTACCATCTGCCCGACTTGCTCATTCGTTAATAGACGGTTATTTTCAACGTGGAAGGTGTAAAACACTTTAGCGTGGTACTGCTCAACCTTACCCATAGCCTCGAGCGCATAATAGGTTTTCAATTGTGCTTCAACGCCAGGGTTCAATACATGCACACGCTTAAAATTGATCTTGTCGCTGTTTTTCTTCACCCAATCTGCCAATAATGGTTCGAGCGCATTGCAATGCGGGCAGTAGTAAGCAAAAAACTCAATGACTTCAATCTTTTTACCAGCATCGGTCGGCTGCGCCTGACGCAAATTACGATACTCACGTCCGTTCTCTGGATTACCCACCGCTGCGCTAGCAGATAAAGCAAGCAAACCCAAACTCAAGCCAGCAATCATATGTTTCAAAAAACGCATATTCTTCTTCCTCTAAAGATTGGGAAATTCCAGCTTTAGGGCAAACAGCCGCCAGCAAAATCATTAGCTGCGAATGCCATCACCGAACTTCCAAAAGTTTTTGTTGTGCGCAGAAGTATAAACGTAAAAGCAGATTTGGTGAAAATCCGCTGCTTATCTCTTACTAACGGCGGAATGTGGGTGATGAGCGTAAAAGGAGTTCAATTACTACGTTGAATGCCAAACCAACCGCCATAGGCAGGCAAATGAACTTGATCGCCTTGAACCGAGGCCTGCAGGCCATGTCCGGTCAACCCCATCGCCTCACTGACGGAAGGCAATCGGCACACGACCGCCTCGGCACTTAAGTTAAAGACCGCGATCACACTTGGTGCACCGGGCAAATCCCGTTGAAAGGCCAATACAGGCTCTGCGATATCAAAGAAATGGATGGAGCCACGTAAAAGTTGGGGAATACTTTTACGCCAACGAATCACCCGACGGGCAAATTGCAGCATCGAGTCAGGGTTTGATTCCTGTACTGACACCGCTTGTTGTTGGTGCTGTAGTGGCACCGGCAACCAAGGTTTGTGGTTGGAAAAGCCGGCAAAGGCTTGCTGCGCATGCCAAGGCATCGGTGTGCGGCAGCCATCACGACCTTTCACTTCAGGCCAGAAAGACAGACCAACTGGATCTTGTAGATCTTCGTAGGCAATTTCAGCCTCGGTTAAGGCCAATTCATCACCTTGATACAAGCACGGCGTGCCTTTCAGAGCCAACTGCATCGTCAATATCATCTTAGCGAAATCAGGGCTTGCTTGCGCGCCGCCCCAACGGCTCATCACGCGCGCCACATCATGATTACCTACCGACCACGAAGCGCCACCGTCTTTCACCCGTGCTTCAAACGCTTCAACTTGACGGCGAATGTGGGTCGCACTAAATTCAGCAGTCAACAAATTAAAGCTATAGGCCATATGCAAACGGCGCTGCCCTTCGGTGTATTGCGCCATCACTTCCAATGCGTCGTCGGCACCAATCTCTCCAATCGAAATGGCTTGATACTCGTTGAGTAAAGCGCGCACGCGCTCTAAAAAAGGCAGATTCTCAGGACGAGAATTATCGTAAATATGCGCCTGCATCCCATACGGATTCGAAGCCGCGACATTTACTGTATTTTGCTTGGCAGCCACAGGATTATTGCGCAATAAAGGATCATGAAAATGATAAATACAAGCATCCATACGGAAGCCATCAACCCCGCGCTCCAACCAAAACCGCATATTCCGTAAATGCGCTTCTTGCACTTCCGTGCAATGGAAGTTCATATCTGGTTGGCTAACAAGAAAATTATGGAGGTAGTACTGGCAACGACGCGTATCCCATTGCCATGCCGAGCCCCCAAAAATAGAAAGCCAATTATTGGGTGGCGTGCCGTCCGCTTGCGGGTCTGCCCACACATACCAATCGGCTTTAGGATTATTGCGATTAGAACGACTCTCGACAAACCAAGGATGCGATTCGGCAGTATGCGACAAGACTTGATCGATCATAATCTTCAGACCCAATTCATGCGCACGTGCGACCAATACATCGAAATCCGCCAAACTACCAAACAAGGGATCGACATTACAATAATCTGCGACGTCGTAACCAAAGTCTTTCATCGGCGACGTAAAGAATGGTGATATCCAAACGATGTCCACGCCCAAACTCGCAATGTATTCCAAGCGACTGGTGATACCAGGCAAATCACCGACACCATCGCCATTGCTATCCATAAAGCTACGCGGATAAACCTGATAAATCACGGCTTCACGCCACCAATTGGGATTCTGTGTAAGCATAGTCATCAAGTTCGGCATCAAATTCGTCATCATTCACATCGTCAAATTGTAGCGCATAGTGAGTGCGTTGAAGTATTCAAATTACTCGCATCGTCTGCGAATCAACCATATCAAAAACGAACAACTCTTCTTAGAAAAACTTTTAGCCGTTTCCCCGAGCAATACGAAGTATTGCGAGGAAGAGTAGAGGCCCGCGACTCCAATTCCACCAACCGCAAATCGTTTATTTGGTGTGATGCACTAAGAGCCGTCCCGAGCAATACAAAGTATTGCAAGGAAACGACCGCTAGTTCCACCAAACATAAATCGTTTAGTTGGGATGAAGTGCTAGGCGCTTCCCACAGCAATACTCCAATATTGCGAGGACAAGCAACAACGCAATTCGCCCAGATAAACGATTTGGAAAAGAATAAAAAAAGCCCCATGCTTATAGATCTATAACCATGGGGACCGAAACTCATCATCGGATCCTTCTACCCTGCCGATGTGAGCAAGAATTTCTGTATTAACGAGCGACGCTCAGTATTTGGCGCGCTGGCAAATTTTTCTCCGCGCCATACACATGTACGTTCAATGCCGTATCGGATTCGTTTTCCAAGATCACCGCATTTGGCGTCACGGCTACTTTAACCAAGGCACCACGGAAAGTGATGCGGAAAGAGTAGCCTTGCCATTGCTTCGGTAATGCTGGAGCCAAACGCAATTGGCCTTGTTGTACACGCACGCCACCAAAACCTTCCACCACGGACATCCACGTACCCGCCATCGACGTAATATGCAAGCCATCATCGGTGTCGTGGTTGTAGTCATCCAAGTCTAAACGCGCGGTACGCAAATAGAATTTATACGCTAAGTCTTCATAACCCAAAGACGATGCCAAGATCGAATGTATACATGGCGACAAAGACGACTCATGTACTGTCAATGGCTCGTAAAAGTCAAAGTTTTTACGCAAGGTCTCTTTGTCGTAATTCGCTTCGAAGGTATAGATGCCTTGCAAGACGTCGGCTTGCTTGATGTAGCACGAGCGCAGAATACGATCCCATGACCAATTCTTATGAATCGGGTATTCGCCTTTTGGAATAGCAGACATCGGTTGCAAATCTTTATCCATGAAACCATCGTGCTGAATAAAGACACCGGTTTGCTGATCGACTGGCAATACAATCTTCGCGGCGATATCACTCCACGCAGCGAGCTCATCTTCTTTCGCACCAAAGTTGGTCTTTTGTACGATCTCGGCATAACGTGCTGGATTACTTGCTTGCACTTGCGCCAAAGATTCGCGTGTGTAGTTCAAGGTCCATTGCGCCAACAAGTTGGTGTACCAATTGTTATTAACGTTGTTCTCGTATTCGTTAGGGCCTGTCACACCAAGCATGATGTAGCCATTGCGACGGTCTGACCATTGCACGCGTTGACGCCAGAAGCGTGAAATCGCGATCAAGACTTCCAAACCATATTCAGCCAAATAGCCTGTATCACCGGTATGGTTGATGTAGTTATAGATCGCAAAACTCATGGCACCGTTACGATGAATTTCTTCAAACGTAATTTCCCATTCGTTATGGCATTCCTCACCGTTGATAGTCACCATCGGATACAGTGCTGCACCGTCTTTAAAACCTAACTTAGCTGCATTCTCTATCGCTTTTTGCAAATGCTTATAGCGATACACCAAAAGTTGACGAGCGACTTTCGGGTCTGCCGTTTTCAGGTAGAACGGTAAGCAGTAAGCTTCCGTATCCCAGTACGTCACACCGCCGTATTTTTCGCCAGTGAATCCTTTCGGGCCGATGTTCAAACGCTCATCTTCACCGGTGTAGGTTTGGTTCATTTGCAGAATATTGAAGCGAATCGCTTGCTGAGCAGCGACATCGCCTTCAATCGTGATATCGCACTCAGCCCATTTCTGAATCCAAGCATCGCTATGTTCTTTTAACAGCGTATCGAAACCTTTGCTCATCGCTGCTGCTGCACTCTTCTCCGCATCACTTTGGATAGCAGCTTTGTCGGAATACAGTGAAGAAATCACAGCAGCATACTTAAACAAGGTTGCTGTCTGGTCTTGTGTAGCATTCACTTCAACGACGTTCGCCACAAATTTGTCTTGAGTGACTACTTCAGCATTGATCGCTTGTTTTTCACCAGCGAGAGCAAGCTCAATCGCAAAGGCTGTAGCCACATGGAATTGTGTCTTTTTGGTTTCGCCCGTGATCACCGCGCTGCCATTACCTGCTGCACGCGACACTTCTGTCCAAAATTGCTCGTCGTAGTTGGAGTCTTGATTGAAGACGTTCAAATCGATCAAGGGTGTAAAACGAATCTTGCCGGAGAAGTTTAATGGCGTCACTTCATAACGAATCACGCCATTGTCGGCATCGACAATACTCGTGAAGCGTGTGGAGCGCACTTGCACTTGCTTACCGGATGGCAGGGTTGCGACAAATTGACGCTGCAACAAACCTTCACGCATATTCAGGACACGCGTAAATGCAGAGACTTTGGCGGTGGCCAGATCTAATTCCTCACCATCGATGGCGACGTTAATACCGATCCAATTGGTGGCATTGAGGACTTTTGCAAAATACTCGGGATAACCATTCTTCCACCAACCCACGCGTGTTTTATCTGGATAATAAACACCCGCCACATAGCTACCACGCAAGCTACTACCGCTATACTTTTCTTCAAAGTTAGCGCGCTGGCCCATCTTGCCGTTACCAATGGAAAAAATACTTTCGGAAATGCGGTTCAAAGCAGGATCAAATCCTTCTTCGATAATATTCCACGGGTCTTTCTTAATATAGTCTCTCATTTTTTACTTATCCAAATCGGTAAAACTGGAACGCCGGATACGCTCTATACACACCCTACGCAGGCTAACTACCAACAAACTGCGTACCCGGCTTTCCACACTCTCGGGGGGGAGAAGGTTTTTATTTCAAATCAACTGACACATTCAAATCGAAATCAAATTGCCATCGCAACAAACTTAAGCGGGCAAGCGCGCCAAGACATCATCAACGCTAAGCCCTGAAAAATTAGCCAACACGGTATGCGCTGCATGCAGCACAGATGCTTCACCGATAC
Source organism: Affinundibacterium nitidum (assembly GCF_014284155.1). Taxonomy (GTDB): domain Bacteria; phylum Pseudomonadota; class Gammaproteobacteria; order Burkholderiales; family Burkholderiaceae_D; genus Undibacterium; species Undibacterium nitidum. Next base: position 57,364 of record NZ_JACOFZ010000006.1, on the reverse strand, counting down.
CGACGACCGCCATCTTGGCGTTCAATGCGGCTTGTACACCGGCGACTGCATCTTCAAACACCACACACTGCTCTGCATCCACCGCCAACTCTTGGGCGGCTTTGAGAAATACTTCAGGATCAGGTTTCGCTTGGCTCACTTTATTGCCATCGACGATGGCGTCAAACTCATTCACTAAGCCAATGCGTTCCAAAATCAATACCGCGTTCTTACTCGCCGAGCCCAACGCGACTTTCATCCCCTTCGCTTTGGCCGACTGCAAAAATTCAGCAGCGCCAGGGAGAATTTCTTCTGGGCCGATCTTTTGTATGTATTCGAGATACCAGCCGTTCTTGCGCGTTAAAGCTGCTTCAAACTCTTCTGCGCTGAGCTGCTTACCACCCAACCGCAAAATTAATTTCAAAGACTCGATGCGACTCACGCCCTTCAGCTTCTCGTTATCGTGTTCGGTGAAATCAAAACCGAGGCTATTTGCCAAACGCTTCCACGCCAAATAGTGATATTTGGCGGTATCGACGATCACACCGTCGAGATCAAAGATGCAGGCAGTTTTCATAAACGGATCTGGTTGGTACAACAAACAATGCAGCGCTGAACTGATGTTCTCCAATTTCTGTTCTCTATTGCGATTCACATCGTTCCCAAGGAACTACTCGCTAGAGACTCAATGTAGATTGGTTCAACTACATTCAAACAAATTCAAAGCGCTTTGGACTGCTTCGAAGTTTAATTCAAAGCGCTTTGAAAAGTAAAGCGAAATTCAGCTTATTGTGTTGTTTTCGACCGCACTTTTTATGCCGCACTGCACACAATATGTTGATATTTCAATGGTTTAGCAGAATTCACCTCAAGCTCACACCGAAACCACAAGCCATGCTCTACAATGCCCTTCCCAACCACTTGAAAAATCAACAATGATCGATGCACTTATCTCTGGCCGCCTCCATGGCAATGCCGAAGCAGGACAAGGCCAAGGTGGCTCACGCTACGTCACTTGTAAAGTTAAAGTGATGACCGATGATGGCGATACCCTCTTATGTAATGTGATTGCCTTCAATGACAAGCTTTGCCAGCAATTGCTGCAATTAGACGATGGTGCCAGTATCAGCCTGAGCGGTGCATTAACGCCCAAAGTCTGGACAGACAAACAAGGCAATGCCCGTCCGGCCTTAGACTTAGTCGCCCACAGATGGCTGAGTTTGAACGAAACAAAGATCTAAGCAAGTGGCATTCAAGCAAGAGACGGTCGACCAAATAAACATTCTCAAGCGACGAACGCGTTTTTTTTGTGCAGAACGACGAATGGTCGAAACTCTTCTTCGTAAATATTGTCGAAGATCTTGCAAAACAGATATGATATTGACACGTTACTCTCGCACCAAAGCCTGCTTAGTGTGAGAGCGATCAAATTGAGACTTCTGTGCAAAGTCGTGTGCGTCCGAAGCTTCATTCGAAACTCGAACGCACAGTATTTTGTGTAGATGTCTCAAACAACCAGTATCGTTTTTTCTCTAGATTCTCCACCCTGATTGGAAAACTATGATTTTTAAGAACCTACCTATTTTGGGCGCCACTGCAGCGATCAGCATGCTAACAAGCACTCTATCAAACGCACAAACGGCAAGCGCCCCCACAGCCCCTGTAGCCGCTAAAGTGCAATGGTCAGAAGTTCGCCATGGCGAAACAGTGACCGACGACTATCGCTGGCTACAAAAGAAAGAAGACCCAAAAGTCATCGATTATTTGAATGCAGAAAATGCCTACACAGTCACCATGACAGATGGCGTGCAAGCCTTGGCCGATAAATTGTTTGCGGAAACCAAAGGCCGCATGAAAGAGACAGATTTATCAGTACCTGTCCGTCGCGGCAAATACTACTATTATTCGCGTACCGAAGCAGGCAAGCAATACAGCATCAACTGCCGTCGCTTGGCCGACGCCAATATGAATTACGATGAAAAAGCGGCGGAAGAAATTTTGCTTGATCAAAATGAACTCGCGAAACCACATAAGTTCTTTATGGTGGCAGGTAGCTTGGTCAGCCCAGATGACCGCTACTTAGCGTATTTGACTGACACCACAGGCTATCGTCAATTCAAATTGCAAATCAAAGATTTGAAAACAGGCCAATTGCTGAGTGATAGTGCAGAACGTGTCACCAGCTTTGCTTGGGCAGCCGACAACAAGACCATGTTCTTCGTCCAAGAAGATCCTGTCACCAAGCGCTCAGACCGCCTGTTCCGCATGGAAATTGGTAGTACACCGACCGAAATCTATAATGAAAAGGTCGAGCAATTTGGTATCGGCGTCGGCAATAGCCACGATAGAAAATTCATCGAGTTGTATGCCTATGCGACAGACACCTCTGAAACTTGGCTCTTACCTGCAGACCAACCCCAAGGTAAATTCAAGTCGGTCTTAGGCCGTGAAAAAGGTCACCGCTACAATATTGATCATCGCGATGGCATGCTCTTTATTCGTACCAATAAAAATGCGAAGAACTTCAAGCTGGTGATGGCGCCCGTTGCCACTCCAGACGCCAAGCATTGGAAAGAATTGGTCAAACACGATGACAAAGTTTTGCTCGGCAATGTCGAGGTTTTCCGTGACTATGTCGCCGTGACCGAAAAAACCAATGCACTCAATCGCACGCGCATTTATAACTTCAAAACTAAGCAGTGGAAAAACGTCAGCTTCAATGATGAAGTGTACTTAGCGAATAGCGCGGGCACGCCAGAATTCACCTCACAGAAGTTGCGTATGTCTTACCAATCACCAACGACACCTTCCATGGTGATCGACGTTGATATGGCAACTGGCAATCGCACGGTCTTGAAGCAACAGGAAGTCGTGGGAGGCTATGACGCCAGCAAGTACGAAGCAAAACGTTTGTGGGCAACAGCGAAAGATGGCGTTAAAGTACCACTGTGGGCGGTCTACAAAAAAGGTGTGAAGTTTGATGGCACCGCACCAACCTTGTTGTACTCCTATGGCAGCTATGGCATTCCAACTGAAGCCGGCTTCTCTATTAGCCGTTTAAGCTTACTTGATCGCGGCATCATTTATGTTCAAGCCCATATTCGTGGTGGTAACGACCTCGGCGAAAAATGGCATGAAGATGGTATGTTGATGAAGAAGAAAAATACCTTCACTGACTTTATCGCAGCAGCTGAATTCTTGATTCAAGAAAAATGGACCAGCAAAGATAAGCTCATTATTCAAGGTGGTAGCGCCGGTGGTTTGTTGATGGGTGCGGTCGTCAATATGCGTCCTGATTTATTCAAAGCAGCACACGCAGCCGTGCCTTTCGTCGACGTCATGAACACGATGATGGATGCTAGCTTGCCATTAACGACAGGTGAATATCTCGAGTGGGGCAATCCAAACGAGAAAGCCGCTTATGACTACATGCGTAGCTACTCTCCATACGACAATATCGAAAAGAAAGCCTATCCAGCGATGTTGGTGACAACAGGTTTGAACGATAGCCAAGTGATGTATTGGGAACCCGCGAAGTATGTCGCCAAATTGCGCGCACATAAAACAGATAGCAATCCTCTGCTCTTGAAAACCAATATGGCCGCTGGTCACGGCGGCGCATCGGGTCGCTATGACGCTATCAAGGAAAGTTCATTCAACTTTGCTTGGATGTTGTCACAATGGGGCATAAAAGAGTAAATGAGGAATAAATACGGAGTAAATAAGGAATAAAGCATCTTTACTCGGTAAAAACAAAAACGCCTCGATTTAAAATTCGAGGCGTTTTTTCTTTGATGGCCCAGCTTCGGTGATCGTCTAGCTGCTACTCGATCTCTGTATAGAAGGTAATACGATTTCCAAACGGATCGTTAATCGTCATTTGACGACTACCCCAAGGCATATCTTGGCAAGAAGGCCGCGCATTGCGGTACTGCTTAGCGTTCAACCGGGCGCACATCGCATCCACATCATCGACTTCAATTCGCAACTGCGTGCCAGGTGCGCCATCGCCAAAGTGTTCGGATAAATGCAAGGTGCAAGCATCGCGTACAAGACCCAGATATAAAGGGGTATTCGGCTCGAAGCGATGCTCGAACACGACCTCAAACCCCAAGAAATCAATATAGAACTCACGCGCGAGCTTTTCATCAAAGCTGCGGAAGATGGGTGTGGCATGTTTAAACATCGTTGGACCTCACAGATTAAAGATTGCGGTTTGACGTTGAGTTCGACTTGAGCTCACATCACTTAGTTCCAAACGTCGCGCAAACCCTTGAAAATCAAGGCCGCCAGAATCAAGCAAAACGCAGAACTCAACCACCAAAACAAATCACTATTCCCGCTGAAATATGGTTTCAGAAACGGAAAAAGAAGACCACGCAAACCCAACACCAATGCGAAGCACGCGAGCAGATATTGCGCATAAGGGATAGGTCGAACGACTCCAGCCAAAGACAAACTCAAAACAGCAAACACCAGCAAGCCGACACCAACAACCGCAGCCATCACATACGGCTGAGGATGACCGTGCTCCGCCATCGACACCACGACCTCACCTGCCCCCAAGATACGAAACAGTTGGGCTCCGAATATCAAACAAGCAAAATGTAAGGCAGAAGCGATCAAGGTAAGGATCGCGGACAAAGAAAGCGCAACGTTAGCTTGAGCAAACACCATAATGACTATTCCCAAACAAATACTTAAAAATAAAGATTAACACACAAACACTTCAATTCATCAAACTCACGACCTTGGTCATGCATGACCCGCTAATCACGGTCTGCAAACCATAGAAAATACCCAGCTTGGGCTACACTCACGCTATGGTAATTTCACAGCACCAAACCTAATCCAGCTATTCAGCAGTTTTATTCACAACACACCAAGCAAAGCCTATGCAACAACTAGATCAAGCGAGCATCGATAGAGTGATACAAATGGCCTGGGAAGACCGCACCACCTTCGACGCTATACAAACTCAATTCGGCTTAACAGAACAAGCGGTGATTCGCCTGATGCGTTCGGAAATGAAAGCCTCGAGTTTCAGAATGTGGCGAGCGCGTGTGACTGGACGTAAAACCAAACATCAAGCCTTGCGCGGTAAAGAAGTGATACGGTTTAAATCTTCTGATCAGAAGAATCGGGATTTTTGAACATAAAACGTAGAAGCCAGATCTACGCTAACCTCGATCAAGAGAACGTCGAACAATCACCACTCACACCTTCTATGCGGCGCGGCTGGCGTTGACCAATTTCAGCGATTCAGTAGAAAATTTACTGTGTCAAATGGCAGACGATTGATGAATTTTGGTAGCCAACCCAAACAATGAAGTTTACACTTGCGCTCAATATCGAAGCAAAGCGTGCTTCAGCCTCGAACAAGGTTTGAAGTATTGAATAGTGAGAAAAACCGGCGGATATTTATGATCAAGACAGTTGCAATCAGCGCTCTACTTTTGTCGGCCACACTCACGCCGCTTGCTCAAGCGCAAGTAAAAAAATGCACTGACAGTAATGGCAAGGTCACTTATGCACAATCAACTTGTCCAAAAGCGACCCAGAAGGATCACACCTTAATGAGCTTCACTCCCACCAGCTCAGCCAAACCCAATCAGGGCAGAGATTTGTCAGAAGAAAGCAAAGCCTTTAACCAACGCCAGGCCCAAAGAGACTATTTGAATTCGGTTGAGACGCAAAATCGTATGGCTATCGAAGCCTTCCACAAAGCTGCGGACAAGCCACTGGCGCCAGGACAAGTGCGAGAAACCACTCTGACTTTTACTAATCCTAAAATGGATATGAAGTCTAAGCGTTAAATCCTACGGCATCGAAGATCAGGTCGAACACCGAATTTATCCTTCATGCATCTCTACATTTTTGAGGCGCAGACCAGTAGGCATTCACCTCAAAGACAGACGAAAAATAAGCGAGATACGAACTCTCCTCTGTCATGATTTTCACGCACATCAATATCGCGGCGAAAGTTTGATCGCAAATCAGTGCACATCCAACTCACTCTTCAAATTTCGTTCTTATTTGATTCATTTTTTGAGATCTAGTTCTGTTGCTTTTTGAAGTGGGTGCCTGCTGATACGGAAAATGTTCTGACCGGCGAAGAACGGATATGTTTATTTTCTGACATATCAGATTAGAATATGAAATTGATATGTAAGTTCATTTAACAATTTCGTCGCGTCCACATTATGCCCAATTCTAAGATAGCTCTGCATACCAAAAATTCCATCCACTTTATTCTGATCAGCGTTTTATCCCTAAGCTTATTCGGTTGTGGCGGCGGTTCGTCCAATACCACCAACGTGCCAAACACAACGCCCATTAGCGACACAAGTAGCCAACCAAAGCCTCTCGAGATCATCAGCTTCGAGAACAAGCTCCCACAGCTAGCGATGTTGACTAAAGTCGCGCATAACATCGAATTTTTCCATCCAAGCGATGGCGTCGCCGACACCGATTGGGACACATTCTTGCCATATGCCATGTATCGGATTGCCAAGACGAATTCGACCGACGAACAGGTTTCCGTTCTAAATGAATTGTTTTCGGGAATCGCGCCGTCAGTCAAATTCAATAGCAACACGACGGGTCCAACATTTTCACCAGACACCGATTTATTGGTGTGGCAAAACACCTCTTATGTCGACCAAAATGCAACCGCATTAGAAAAGAGCGATTCCAGTTATAGTCGTAAGCGAGTCTCCATCAAAGCGGCCGATCTGGGAAAGAACCCGCGCCTGGCGAATGCAAGCTTCGCACGCTATTCAGTCGATCAAATTTCTATTCTCCAGCCTCTTGTTTTAGAAACCAAAGCAGGAAAAACATTGCCAGCCAGTAGTGCATTTGCCTTGCCAAAATCGATCAGCCTCTCGAAAAGCTTCGACAATCCTTATCAATGTCTCGCCAGCGCCGCAAAAATCTGGGCGGTACTTGATAACTTCTGGCCGTACTTCGCTGACATTGAGGTGGACTGGGATGCCGAGCTGATCCCTCTTTTAAAATCCTGCAATACGACAGAGAGAGCATCGACAGCATTAGATTTGGCATTGCGCCTCGCGCTCACCAAACTTCAAGATGGACATATGGTGTTAGAAGTCCCAGGCGCCTTGCCCTTACGGTTCACACCCAACTTTAGCCTGTTGATGGTAGAAGACAAAGCAACCATCATCAAACCCGATGCCCAAGGTCTGCTTGACATTGGTGACGAAATAACTGAAATCGATGGCAGTTCAGTTTCCAGTTTGCTGCCGACAGCAAAGCGTTCTACCTTAAAAGATACGCGCGATACCGCGAGCGTCGCCTTACGGTCACTACTGCTGCGCGACAGTATCCGTCCAATTAAACTCTCAATCCGAAAAGCCAACGGAGAAATCCAAAGTAAAACGTTCAATGCAGACACCACCCCAACGCTAGGTGCGTCGACAATCGAGCGCTACTTTTACTCGATGCCCAGTGCCGTTTACCAAGTGTTACCCAACAACATTCATTATGTGAACGTCTCACGACTCCCAAAGGCAGACCATGCCGACACGATCAACAAATTAAAGTTAGCCAACGGCATTATTTTAGACATGCGCTCTTACCCTTCATCAAATAGCTTCTGGTGGGAATTTCTCAGCCACTTTAGCAAAGACGCTCTGATCGACCCGCCTATTTATATGCCATACGCAAATGCCCCTAACCGTGCCAATTGGTTCCGAGAATTAACAGGTGAAGAAGTGCCTGCATCACTACCCACCTTAAGCACGAATGTCGTCGCACTCTCCAGCCGCTTTGGTATTAGCCAAACCGACCAAGTGCTTGGCTTTGCACAGCGAGCTAAAATCAAAATCATTGGTGAGCAAACAGGCGGCATCAACGGAGAAGTCACAACGATATACGTGCGTGGTGAAAATTCAGTCGATCTCCAATTAAAATTCACTGGCACCGAAGTGCGGCAACTCGATTTGAGTCGCCATATCGGCATAGGAATTAAACCGGATATCACAGTCAATCAGTCTATTGCGGGTATTCGTGCCGGGAAAGATGAGATCCTAGAAACAGCGCAACAGATTCTGCTTCGGCCATTAGGAAAATAAGTAAGAACGATCAACGCAACGCAATTGACGCTCGAAAAAAAAGGCGGTCATGGTCTGACCGCCTGCTTTAAAGATGGAACGTGTATGAACAAGCTACATCGTCGATTTCTCCGTTTATTCCGAGGGGAGAATCAGTGGACATCCACTTCAAGAAGAAACAAAAAAATAAGCGAGTTACAAACTCGCCTCTGCCATCACTTGCACATCAGTCTATATCCCAGCGAAAGACTGATCGACAAGTAACCATCAACCTTTCAACCTGGCTCACGGAAAAATACGCTGAACTCATTGTTTTCCCGACCTGCTCGCAAAATAGTGTTTTCCGTAGACAATACTTTTTCGAGGTGAAACATTTTCAAAAACACTCACCCCAAAAAATAAAAAAACGAGCCGTGGCTCGCTTTTCATTTTACCTTATGAAGTGACGCAAACTACCCCAACTTCACCTGCCCCACAGTCTCGCCCGGCACCAGCACCGGTTGCCACAACACTTGCAATTGTTCTGGCGGTGTTCCCGCTTGCAGTGACAGCAGCATCTCTATCATCTTCGCGCCTGCTAAGTCGGGGTGTGGTTGGTCGATCGTGGTGACGTGGTAGCCTGCAAGTGAGTCTTCCATTTTGCCCCAGACGATGATGGACATGTCTTGACCGATTTTGACACCCGCATCGAGTAAAGCACGCATGGCGCCTACACCTGACATGTGGTTGTCGACGATGACCGCGCTTGGTGGAGTGTCGCTTGCCAAGATCTTCTGCATGGCGAGATAGCCGCTGCGTCTGTCGTTGGTGTTTTCAATTAAGTGGCGTGGGTCTGCTTTGAGGCCTGCAGCGTCGAGTGCCTTGCCGAAACTAGCGAAACGTTGGCGCGCGAAGTTCATGTCGAGCGGGGCGCTGATCAAGCCTATGCGTTGATGGCCGTGTGCCAGTAAATGTTCGACAGCGATACGCATGCCAGCTTCGTTATCGTAATCGAACCAGGCATGCGGCTCATTGATGCTAGTACGACCGTGCGCGACAAAAGGGAGACCTTGTTTCGCCAAATAAGCAATGCGTTCATCATACAAATGTGTACGACCGACGATCAGGCCATCAACACGGCGTTCTTTGACGATGTGTTCGTAAGCGCGTAATTCATGCAACGGCGAGACTGGCGCCATGATAAGGTCCATCTGGCGGGCTTCTAGGGCTTCCACCATACCACCGACGATTTGCATGAACATCGGGTCGGCTAAATCATTGGGGAACAAAGGATGGACGATACCAATGACGTTCGTTCGGCCAGAGGCAAGGCTACGCGCCATAGGATTAGGGCGATATCCAAATTCTTCGGCGGCCGCTAGCACGCGTTGGCGCGTACGTTCGCTGACTTCAGGATAACCATTCAGGGCGCGACTCACCGTCGTTTCCGAGATCCCCAATTGTTGAGCAAGGCTTTTCAGGTTCATTGAAGCAATCTACCAGAATGAATTTCACAAAGCGTGCAGTGTAAAGCCTGACGCCCCCTATGACAAGGAAACCGATACTTTCCGCTGATCGGCCCCTATCTTTGCATACGCGACAACTACCACAGCACCTTCAACTGATTCTTACTACCGGCTTTCTCACTCAAACTGACTCTCAGCTCTTGTTGCTGAGCTTCCCACTCCATATTTACAGGCGCGCCATTGAGCAATACTTGTTTTGGTTGGCTGGTAATTTGATGCAACACCACAAGCGTTTGGCGTTCTTGCTTCAATGCTTGCGGTGCTGCCTTGCCAAGAGTCTGCTGTAATTCAATCATCAAGGATGCTGGTTTTGTATTGCTCGGCTTGTTCCATTGCGCCTTCAGGTGGCTTAGACGATAGATTCCTTTTGCCCAAGCATCTGACGTCAGGCCATCATCTTCATAGAGTTGACGCTGGCTGTTAGCGACGCTTTCATCATGGTAGTAATGCAGCTCAAGTTGGCTGCCGTCATAGAATTGAGTGCTTTGTAACTTTGCTTGCTCGGGCACCATAGGAATAAAAGCACCAGCACGAACAAACACAGGAATATGGCTTGCTTCTAGCTGCTCTAAGCTTTGGCTCGCTGCCGCATGACGTTGGCCGGAATAGAAATTAATCCAGGCGCTATCAGCTGGGAAGCGCACATTCGCCGTCTTTTGGCCCGGGTTGGTCACCGGTTGCACCAAGAAATCTTGGCCCCACAAAAACGTGCTGGCGTCTTTCAAGAGCTCAGCATTACCCGGTTCAGCAAAGAAACCGGGGCGCATCAAAGGCATGCCGGTTTGGCTATTCTCAAACGCTAGCGTGTAGTTGTACGGCAAAAGGCGATAGCGCAATTCAATCGCTTGGCGCGCCAAGGCTTTGGCTTGCTCTGAACGGAAGATAGGCTCGGCAGGCACTTCTTCTTGTGCGTGCGGACGGAATACCGGTTGGAACACACCGTATTGCAACCAACGCGCATATAGCTCGTCATCAAGATTTGCGCCGGCAAACCCGCCTAAGTCTGAATGCATATAGGCCAAGCCTTGCATACCCATTTGCAAGGCGATTTCGGTTTGCGAACGTAATCCACCCCAGGTGCGATTAACGTCACCGGACCATGGAATCAAACCAAAGCGTTGCGAACCAGAAGAGCCTGCACGCATCAAGATAAATGGACGTTGCTGTGGAAAGTCTTTGCGGTAGCCATCAGCCACCAGCTTTGCCCATTCGTGCCCGTAAATATTGTGGACTTCATCGGCACTCGCCCCTTCATGTTTTAGCGCGCTTGGATGCACTTCAGGCTCGCCCAAATCACCCCATACACCTGCTACACCTTGTTGTGCTAAGTCTTTATAGATATTCCAAAACCAAGTGCGCGCTTGCGGTTTGAAGACATCGATTAAGCCTGTGTTCCCGAAATAGAAATCATAGGTGAAAGGCTTGCCTTTGCCGTCGGTCGCCAAAATACCTTGGTCAACCGCCTCTTTCCAACGCTGCGAGGTCGTCAAAATGAAAGGCTCGGTAATTAACACGGTCTTGACGCCTTGCTGTGCAAAGTCGGCAATCATGCCACGTGGATTTTTGAAATTGTCAGCATCGAAGGCGAGATTGCCCATGGTGCCTTTGATATCCTTGCCGAACCAGTACAAGTCGAAAATGATGGCATCGACCGGCATTTTTTCAGCGCGGAATTGGGCGATGACTTTACGTGCTTCGTCTTCGCTGTGATAACCAAAACGGCTGGCAAAATTACCGAAAGCCCAGCGCGGTGGCAGTGGTTGTTTACCTGTGAGGCCAACATAGTTAGTCACCAATTCTTGCCAATTTTTACCAGCGATGACTTGGTAGGTTTTACGACCACCGATGGTGTCGTAGTTCAAGGAATTATCGTGCTGACTATCGAGATCAAGATGACCGATGGCTGCATTATCGAAATGGATCGCATACAACTTTGATGAATACACCAAAGGAATACTGTAATTCATTTGTTGTGAGCGCTCTTCGTAACCGTAATGCGCCTTGTTAAACAAAGGCAAGCGATTGCCGCGACGATTCATACCTAGTGCACGTGCACCGCCACCATATAAAGCTTCGTTGGCGTCAAGATTAAAACTCAGGCGTTCACGATTCGGCGTGAGGTTAGGGTCAGCATCTGCTTGTTTGTCTTTGATGGTTTGGTACCCGAGCTTTTCCGACGTCAGCAGTTTGTCTTGGTAAAAATACTTCAGCTGAAATGGGGATTTACGAATTTGCACGCTCAAGCCTGCGCTGCCGTATTCTACATACGCACCCGATTGCACAAAGCGGGTTTTCAGCCTTTGCGGCACGGCGACCACAGCATGTGACTTGTTCTTGATCAGATCGCTGCCTGCAGTAGCACTACTTTGCTCTTTCGGAATAAAACTGGTTTCAAAAATCTCGTTTGAGTAGGGCTTGATCACATACACGCCATCATTGGTGCGCACTTCCACGTGGTCTTTAAAACGTTTCGCAGACTCAAAACGTCGCTCGGTGTTTTGCGCATGCGCGGTCGCGCTCATCGCACACAGGCTCATGACAGCAAGACTCACCAGAGATGAGGACAAAGACAAAGCAGGCACACTCAATTTTTTCATCATACTTTTCTTTTCAAACGACATCAGATAAAAGAATCACTTGGCGAGAACAATCGCCCACCAAAATCAAAATAGATTATTTCGCGCTCAATAGCAGCACCGGAAAACCAGTGGAAAAAACTAATTTACCGTCTTTGACCACGCTCTCAGTTCCGCTATAAGCGTCATGCACACGTTGCCCTTCTTTGAACTGTCCTGCTGGGATCACGTGTTGCGGCGCTTTCGGTAAATCAAGTGCGACGATGACGTAGTCTTGTTGCGTACCCTCGTGCAAACTGCGTTCAAACACATACGGTGATGCTTGCAATTGTTGATGACGCCCCATCCCAACAGCGAGATGCGCTTGACGGAATTGCCCTAGCTTTTGCCAATGACGCAGCACATCTTGGTAATTCACGCCCGCTTGATCTGGTAAGGGAGAATTGCGTTTGAGATCATCCCAATTCATCATCGAACGCAACACCGCATCGCCTTGTGCTTGTGGCTGCACTAATGAACGTGCGGTTTCATCGCCGTAATAGATCTGCGCCGCACCTGGTGCTAACAAGAGCTTGTTGGCGGCTTCGAAATTGCGCTTACGTGCAGGATCGAATGGTTTGTCATCATCGTGAGAGCTGATGTAATTTAAGACGGAATAGTCTTTCAATTCGCCATGCAGAATCTGATCATAGCGGGAGAAGATGGCTTCGTATTCTTGGTGAGCAGCGAACTTCAAACCGAAGTTAATCATGCTGTCGAAGCCATTGGCGTAATAATTCACACGCGTACCGCCATCCATGCGGAATTGCAAACCGTCTTGAATATCGTAATTGTAGGCTTCAGCGGTCATGAAGAAGGCCTCGTTGCTCAACTTACGCTTTGGATGTGCAGCCTTCCATTCTTCGTAGGCCGCGCTGGCCACCTGCTTTAACTCTTTCCACACTTTGGCTTCAACGTGCTTGACGGTATCAACCCGGAAACCATCAACACCATATTTTTTAATCCAGTCGGCATGCCACTTCATCAAATAGAAACGCGGCGCACGTGGATAGCCGGTCTTCGCGAAGAACTGATCTAGCTCTTTCACTTCTTGTTCGTAGCGCCCTTCTTTCTTCCACTTCGCAACGAGCATCGGCGGCAATGCCACCGCTTGATCGCTCTCGGTCAGAAAGTCAGGTAAGTTTTTTACCAAGGTACATTTGATCGCACCATCGGCGTTTTTGTAATCACATTGTGGTGAGGTCCGCACCCAATCGGCAGGCCAAACTGGATCTGTTTCTGTGACCGGCCCCGTGTGGTTCATCACCACATCGAGCAACACACGCATGCCATGTTGGTGTGCGGTTTCCACCATTTCTTTAAAATCTTTGTCAGTACCCAGATTGGCATCGACGCGCGTGAAGTCTCTCGCCCAATAACCGTGGAAACCATAAGACTTACCTGTACCTTCATCCGTACCGGCATGAATCTGCTCAACAGGCGGCGTCATCCACAAAACATCGACACCGAGTTTTTCGAAATAGCCTTCTTTGATTTTAGCGGTAATGCCTTTGAGGTCACCGCCCATATACCCGCGCAAGGGCGCGGCGTCTGCTTTTCGCCCGTAACTCAAATCATTACGATGGTCAGCATTGTTGAAGCGATCAGTCAACAGAAAATAGACAGTGGCATTTTTCCAATGAAATGCTTTGGCCTGCACCTTGCTGGTTGCAGCCATTACCGCATTTGGCTTCGCTTGCACACCAGACATCATAGCTAGCGAGGCCACTAAGCTTAAACCTACAGTCGTTATTTTCGTCATTTTCGTCGTTGAGCGCAACATGGTGAACCTTCATGCTTCAAAAAAAAACGCCCCGCATTTTTTGGTGTGCGAGGCTCAAGCGGTAATTCTTATACTGAAGTAGCGTCTACTTTGTCTGCATCATCTTGCACGACCAATGTCAGCAATCCCGCTAACACCATGCATGCGCCACCGAGCATCAAGACTTTGACTGACTGGTTGGCAAAGAAATTCTTCAAAATCGCACCCAATACAACGCCCGCGACGATTTGCGGAATCACCACGAAGAAGTTGAACAAGCCCATGTAGTAACCCATCTTATTTGATGGCAGGGAACCTGCGAGGATGGCGTAAGGCATAGTCAATACGCTCGCCCAAGCAACACCAACACCCACCATAGGCAATAACAACATTTCTTTTGATGTGATCGCGAAGATACTCATCAAGCTAACACCACCGATGACGAGGCAAATCAAATGAACAGATTTGCGGCTAGTAAATTTGGCCAACCATGGCAAGAGGAAGGCTGCAATCGCAGAGACACCGCCATACATCGCAAACATAATACCAACCCAGTTACCCGCTTCTTGGTATGCACTTGATTGCGCGTCAGTTGCATGGAACACACCATCAGCAATCGAAGGCGTGGTGTACACCCACATCGCAAACAAGGCAACCCAAGTAAAGAACTGCACAATCGCCAGTTGGATCATGGTCTTAGGCATTTTGAAGAAACCGCCTAAAATCTCTTTCACTGCATTGACCAGACCTTTATTGGCTGCGCGTTCCGCTTCAAACTTGGCCATATCAGCTGGTGCGTCTTCGGTGCTCGTCAATACCGTCCACAACACAGAAAGGAAATACACTGCACCGCCAACATAGAAAGAGTACTTCACGGTATCTGGAATAGTGCCGTTCACAGCATCATTACTGACACCAAGATAGTTGGTAAAAATGGTTGGCAACAAGGAGGCGATTACACCGCCGCAGCCGATAAAGAAAGTCTGCATCGCGAAACCACCGGTTTGCTGGCTGGTGTTCAACTTATCACCCACAAACGCGCGGAAAGGCTCCATCGAAATATTGATGGAAGCATCCATCAACCACAACACAAACACCGCCATCCACAATGCCCCAGAGTTTGGCATTAAAAACATCGCAATCGATGCCAACAAAGAGCCGATGAAAAAGAATGGACGGCGACGGCCCCATTTCGGATGCCAAGTATTGTCGCTGAGATAGCCAATTACAGGCTGCACTAACAAGCCAGTGATCGGTGCAGCTAACCACAAAATCGATAGCTTATCGATGTCGGCACCGAGCGTGGCGAAAATACGGCTGGTATTGGTATTCTGTAAGGCAAAGCCGAATTGGATACCGAAAAAACCCAAACTCATATTCCATATCTGCCAAAACGACAGACTCGGTTTACTACCTGATACGCTACTGTTTTGCATGGTCTTCCTCTCAAAAATCCCTACGATCCTAATTACTATTCTTAGTTACTATTCTTACGTACTGCGCTGTATTAACTCACGCAGCTTATTCAACTTCGGTTGAACTACTGGCACGGTCAACATCGTGCTGCCGATGGCCATCAATAGCAGTGCCGTAAATGTGGCATCGGTGATCACGCCTTTGTCTAACAAAATATTGGCAAAGATAATCATGATCAAGGCCTTGGTCTGCAATAACCAAGCGATGATGCTGGCTTCACCTTTTTGCCACTTCAATATACGACCTGCAAGTTGGACGCCAACCCATTTGCCGCTAATCGCCGCCACTAACAGCGCAGCAGCTGCGATGAACACGGTGACGCCACCCAAGGTCCAATTTGTTTTCAAACCCGTACTCAAGAAAAACACGGGCATCATCACCAGCAACACGTGGTGGCGTAAGGCATCCATTTTTTCCTGATCAAACCATTCGGCATCCATCACCGCGCCGGCTAAAAAGGCACCGACCATGAAATGCAACCCCGCCCAATCAGCCGCCAAGGCGCAAATCGCTAACCAAATCAAAGACACAAACCAGCGATCTCTTTCAGCCAAGCTTTGCATTAAACGGCGGAACAAGTAGGCCACAATCGCAAACGAGACTAAGAAAATCGCCTGTCTTCCAACACGTGTCCAATCGAGCATGATTAATGCTAAGACACCCCAAATCGCAATATCGTCAACACTGGCGTAACGCAAAATACGTTGTCCCATTGGTTCGCGCAGGATCTGCATTTTCTCCATCAACAAAATCAGAATCGGTAATGCAGTCACCGCGCACGCCATGCCAATGCCGAGAACAAATTGCCAAGGTAATGCCTTGCTCCCCATCCACCCGTCCGTCGGCAGCATCGCCATCGCAACCACAGAACCAAACATGAGCGGCACGCATAAGGCTAAGCCTGCCGTGATACTACTTTCGCGCTTATGCTCCCAGGCTTTACGTAAATCGAGTTCGATGCCTGCAATCATCACGAACAACATCACCGCCCACCATGCGATACCGTTGAGCGAATGCACAATCGTCGGTGCAAATACAAACTTATACACCTCGGGAAACGCATTCCCCAACACGCCAGGCCCCAATAAAATGCCGGTAATAATTTGTACCACCACCAAAGGCGCGTAATAGTCGGTGCGACCTACTCGCCAAATCAAATAAGGCAAAGTAAAAATCACCAACATCGCCAGCAAAAAAATCTCTGTATTACTCATCGTTCACCTCCCCTAAGTTGTGAGCTAGGACTTACACAAAATTGTGCTGACAAGGCGAACATAACAAGGCCAACATCTGTTTTGCGTGAGTCCTATCGTAATCAGATTTTACATGCGTGGTGATGCACAATGTTTAGCAATATAGGCAGCATGGTCAGGCATCACATCAACGCACTTGGCGATGACTTGACGCACGCTTTCTAAATATTCCAGAGTACCCTCTTCGGTTTGCAAGTCGACTAGTGGGTGATAGCCTTCGACCGGCATATTTTGCCCTTCGAGTACCTGCAACCAACCAATCTCGGCGAACAACTCGTCGTCAACGCGCAGCAAACGTCCGCTGGCACGGTACATTTCCATCTTGTGAGTGAGGCTATCCGGCACTGCCATCTCGGCGCAGTTGTTCCAGAAGGCGGAGTCTTCACGCTGGTTTAATTTGTAATGCAAGATCACGAAATCGCGAATGCGCTCGAATTCGAAGCGGCTTTGGCGGTTGTATTCCTTGATATCCACTTCATTAAAATGACGGCTCGGGAAAAAGTTGATCAAGCGCGCAATCGCTGTTTGAATCAAATGAATACTGGTCGACTCAAGCGGCTCTAAGAAACCACCCGCCAAACCAATTGCGATGACATTTTTATTCCATGCTTGCTTACGCATTCCCGTCGTAAATTTGATTAGACGTGGGTCAGCCAATGGCTTGCCATCGAGGTTTTCCAACAGCGTTGCCGCCGCTTCATCTTCGCTCGTGAACTGACTACAAAACACATGACCATTACCAATACGATGTTGCAGCGGAATGCGCCATTGCCAACCTGCTTTATGTGCAGTTGAGCGGGTATAGGGTGTAAGCACTGGCGCGGATTCACACGGCACTGCCAAAGCACGATCGCACGGCAAATAATGGGTCCAGTCTTCATAGCCTGTTTTGAGCGTTTGCTCGATCAACAGCCCACGGAAGCCGGAACAGTCGATAAATAAATCGCCTTGAACTTGCTCACCATTTTCCATGACAACAGATTCGATAAATCCATCGCTCTCGCGCTGTTTGACTTGGGTAATTTTGCCTTCAGTGCGCACCACTCCACGCGCCTCAGAGAATTTACGTAAGTACTTGGCGTACAAACTCGCATCAAAATGATAGGCATGCACGATTTGGTTCAAAGGCGAATTCGGCACGCTCAAATCGGCAGGCATGAACTTATTTTTCTTCGAAGCCATACGCGTGATTGAATATTCCTCCAGCTTCGCCACTTTGCCTTGCAGATTATATTTTTGCCAGTACTGATCAAAACGCACCGTCCACATCTCTTGACCGATGGTGCCGAAGCCGTGCATATAACGATCGCCGAGACGACCCCAATTCACAAATTCGATACCGAGTTTGAAGGTACCTTGAGTCTCACGCAGAAACTCGTTTTCATCGATACCGAGAATTTGGTTATAGCGCTGTATCATCGGAATCGTCGCTTCTCCTACACCGACAATGCCGATTTCATCTGATTCGACGACGCGAATATGGTATTTGCCTTTTAGAACAACGGCCAGAGCTGCCGCTGTCATCCAACCTGATGTACCACCGCCGACGATCACGACGTTTTTAATGGCTTCGTTGCGATTTGCTTCGTTATTCATTACAAAATCTCTTATCAAAAAGAATTGACGGAAAACCTGCACATACTCTACCGTGGATTAGCCCGCGATAGAAGCCTACTGCACAGAAAGGCACGCAGAACTTCATGCACGTTCTCGTTTCAAGCCAAAGTCGACCAGGTTTTACGTAAATTCTCTTTCTTTGCCATCGCCATGTCTGCGACGGGTAAAAAAAAACCCCTGCCATGCCGCGCAGGGGTTTTATACGGGTTCAGATTAGAACTTGTAGTTTGCGCCGAACAAATAAGTTCTACCGTAGGTAACTTTATTTGTAATGACGTTAGGATCTGTGTTGTATTCTTGGAATGGTGTGTTATTCCAGTTATTCGCTTGAATCAACAAAGACAAACCTTTCAAGTAACCTGTTTTGAACTCATAAGATGCTTGCAAGTCCACCAGTGTTTCGCCTTTAACCATCGTCAACTGCATATTGTCTTGATAGTCGCTGACTTGACCCAAGAAGTCAGAGCGCTTACGAGCAGCCCATGCAAATTGGAAGCCATCTTTTTCATAGTACAAACGCAAGTTGGATACTTTCTTAGACAAACCTGGCAATGGAATATTCGCAGAAGATACTGTGATATTGCTAAAACCGAAGCCTGGTAAAGTGATTTGGCTATTTGTATCAGAGTGGTTAACCATGACACCGAAACCATCGAGGTAGCTTGAAACCATGTTCAACGGAATGTTCAAAGACATTTCGAAGCCAGAGATCTTACCGCCTTCACCGTTACGTGGTGCAGTCAACAAACCGACTGTTGAACCTTTGTATGCACCAGTCAATGGCAATGGTGTGTTTGCACTTACGAATGGTTTGTAGTCAAACGTTGTCGGTGCGCGATAAATGTAAGTATCGAGCGATTTGTAGAAACCAGCAAAGCTGAAGTAGCCTTTGTTACCGAAGTATTTTTCATAGGACACGTCCAATGCTTTAGCCAAGAATGGCTTCAGATTTGGGTTACCGCCGCTACCCGTCAAGATTGGGTTGTTACCTTGTGTTGTAACACCAAATTGTTGGCTTGCACGCATGTCGTCCATATTGGCACGAGACAATACTTTCGCCAAACCTAAACGGATGAACTGTTCGTTACCCAATTCGAAAGATACGTTTGTACTTGGCAAGATGTTCGAATATGTCGTACCCGCACCTACCACTTTAGATGGGCAAGTGGCCGCTGTAATACCGGTACAGAAAGCCAAATCAACTTGAGCACCTGTCGAGAATTGATCTGTATTGACGAACTGCACACCAACGTTACCACGATAAGGAACACCGCCCAAATCGCCATCGAGGTCGCCCATTGCATAGGCTGTAGTGACTTTCTCACGAACAGACCAATCTTTTGCCAACACAGATGCGTCTACCCATTGTGCCAAGCTATAAATTGGACCCAAAGAGCCTTCTGGATCGAAGGAAACGATAGGCAAGCCTGTTGTACCCGCTGTACCTACAGCAGAACCTGGCACTGTAGCACTTGCGTAGCCATTAGCACCTTTGACAACCAAGCGACCTTCTTGACCAGCACGGATTTTTTCACGATCGTTGTAGTTCAAACCGAAGTGAGTATTAACGATTGGGCCCCAGCTTACTTCGTGGCTTGCAGCGATACGGAAGCTATTCACTTTATCGTTTACTGTTGGCAATGCTACATAACCAGCTTGTGGAGAATTAACACCACCACCCCAGCCGTTCACGTCAGTCAAAAGAGCAACGTTACGATCACCGTAGTTCAAAGATGTCGTGTACTTAACGTCATTGAAGTTACCGCCATTGAAGCCCGTGTAGCTAATAGAGCCCAAGCTCGCTGCATTGCCTGGTTGACCTGCTGTTGTTTCGTAGCGAGATGCGTCTTTTTTCGCTTTAGAGTAAGACAAATCTGTTTTCAATTTCCAGTCATCGAGTTTCAGTTCAGTATTCCAACCGATCGATGTGAATTTGTCTTTTGCGGATTCTTTATGGTTACGCACTACACCTTTGTAGTTGCTGAATGTACCAGCTGTAGCGACACCATTGGAATCGATTGTTGCATTTGACAATACGCCGTCTGGATCGTAACCACCAGCAGAACCAGCGATCGCGCCTTCCAAACCAGTTTTCTTCAAGCTGTTGCTACCTGCAGAGTAGAACATATCGACTGTCGATTTGAAGTCTTTGTTTGGTTTAAATTGCAAAGTAACGGAAGCACCATCACGATCGCTCTTACTTGTTTCAGTATCAGCACCGAAACCACCGATCGTTTTAACTTTCTTACCTTGATAGTCTACTTCTGGGCTCCAACCGCCCCAAGTATTGAAACGTTGTTGCGCGCCACCATCTTCTTTGAACTTAGTAAAGCCCAATGCCAAACCGATTGTACGGTCAGCAAATTGATCTACATAAGAGAAAGAGTAACGATCGCCTGAACCTTCGGAGGAAGTTTTCACGCCAGTACGTTGCTTGCGATACGCTGCAGAGATCACTTGCTTACCGAAATCCAATGGCTTCAAAGTATTCAAGTCGATAGTCGCTGCCAAGCCTTGACCAACCAAAGAAGCGTCTGGTGTTTTGTAGATCAATACAGAACCCATCAATTCCGCTGGGAACAGATCGAATTCTGGTGCGCGTGCATTACCTGTGGAAGCTTGCTCACGGCCATTCAATAAAGAACCGTTGAACGATGGTGCCAAACCACGAATACTGATGTCAGCTGATTTACCAGAAGAACGGCTACGTTGTGAAGTAACACCTGGCAAACGGGAGATAGATTCAGCAACGCTGGAATCTGGCAACTTACCGATATCTTCAGCAGAGATCGCTTCCACGATGGATGTGGAGTTTTTCTTTAATGAAATCGCAGCTTCGATACCACGACGAATACCTGTCACAACAACAGTATCAGGCGCTTGCTCTTGCGCAGCAGCTTTCGGTGCTTCAGCTTGTTGCGCGTACACATTGCCAGAGCTCAATGCAAACATCACAGCACAACCGGCTGCGATTGGGGTCATTTTTAATACAGCACGATTCAGGCTTGATACCTGTTGTTGCTGACGGCTTTTCTGTTCCATACAAATCTCCAAATAATTTTTGTGAGGCTCAAATTCCAATTGGGGGGGAGGATTTCTAAAACTACTGCGACTTCTTATTGCAACCGAATTCGACTTGGCACTTTTCTTTTCCAATTAAATTCTTGAAGCTAGTTTGTACCAAAACTAAATCGTATGTCAACCATAAATAATTCGAATAACTGCGACAAAAACCGCCTCTCCTCTAGAGCAATTTGGTAGAGCGTGGCTGGAAAACCACAGATTTCACATTTTTTTAAATGTAGTCAAACTACATAACGAGAATTTTATTATCAAGTTTTCACGACAATATTCAAAGCGCTTTACATTTTTTTTCAAAAAAAACTCAAAGCGCTTTAGATTTTTTATTGAGCAAAAATCCAAAGCGCTTTCAGTAGGGCAATTGTTTTTACAATAAAGACCATTGATTACCTTAAGAGACCGCAATAAGAACACTAGGTAGCTTTTCAGCTATCATAGATTTCAGCGATTCATACCCCGAAGTGATGATACCAGTTGCAATTAAGATCACTTAACGACGAATATTTCACCCACTGAGCGATACTCCAACCGGCCCAAACTTGCCAACAAATAAAAAAGCCACGATAAAATCGTGGCTTTTGAGACTCTTGCTGAGATTCGTTTATAGACTAATTTTTTAATGAATTAGCACCTACCAACGCAGCTCTGCGGCTGACCCAAATTTATTTCGCTAATTTGGGGCGACCTGCTTTTAATGCTGGCAATGCAGCGATCATCGCTTTCAACTGCGTCATCTCTGTCTTTTTCAACAATTCCAGGCCGATACGCAATAATTGACTCTTTTTCACTTCAACTCCAGCTGCCAAACAGGCTTTTTTCACATCACCAAGGACAGCATATTCAGCTTCAGGCATCGTGAAGCTATCGCGAACCAATTTTGGTTTCTTGATCTTTTCAACTTTTACTGCGGGAGCTTTCGGCTTATTTACTGGCTTAGTTGCTGACTTCACCGCTGGCTTAAGCTGCACTTTCTTTGCTGCGGGGGTTGCCACCTTCGCGACTCCCTTCTTCGCTGCCACCTTAGAGCCCGCGGCAGGCTTCGCGCTTGGTTTAGGCGCTGCTTTAGCATTTACTTTAACTGGCTTTGCCGCTGCATTCACAGGAGCCAATTTTGCGGCCGTCGCAATCACTTTAGCTGACACGACTGAAACTTTTGATTTAGGACTTACTTTTTTCTTCGCTGCGGTAACCATTTTTACTCCTGTTTCGTGATCCTACAATATTAAAAATATCTCAAATACATAAACAGTATAAACGATTTATACTATTTAACAAGGAAGCATTTCAAGCATAGGCCTTCACCACAAACTCGACCCCGATTTCACGCCAGCATTCAATCTCTTTTTGCAGCCAATATGCCACCGTAGGATGAAGATTGACCCATGACTGCTTGATTTCAAGCTCAATCTTATTCTTCATCCTCAAGCGGAAATCAGCAAAATCTAGCTCGATACGTGAATGCATGAAGGTCACAGCTAAGCGTAACGACAGCACTGCTTTGGCGATGTCACTATCCGACAAGCTCTCGCCCAACTTCCGCAAATTCCCTTTCTGACTTAACACCAAGCGGCTCATTAGTTTCTGCTCACGCGTCGTGAAACCAGCAATATCGCCGTTTTCAACGAGATAGCTACCATGTTTGTGGTAACCCGTATGTGATACCGTCATTCCCACCTCATGCATTAAGGCGCTCCAATACACATACCGAGTCAGCTGTTCATTACTGGGCTTCAACTGCTCAAAAATAGATTTTGCGATTTCCGCGACTGATTTTGCTCGTATAACGTCAGCTCGAAATACATCAAGAAAATCATGTACGGCTTGATCTCGGCGATCGCGCTTGGTCGAACGCAGGTGCAAGTCCCACATCACGCCCATACGCAAACCAGCCTCAATAGGATGCAGGACCGTAATATTTAACTCTTGAAAGAGACCGATCAAAATAGATAAACCGCCAATCACCATTGCCACGCGTTCGGGCTTAATGCCAGCGAGATTTAGCGCATCGATGCGCCCCTTGTTAATACAGTAGTCGCGCAAGGCCAGCAATTTTGGCAAACTGACCTCGGCATCGCCGAAACCATTTTTGAGAAGGGCATCAGAAATCGCACGCACTGTGCCTGAGGAGCCATAGGCATTACGCCAGTATTCAGGCTGAAAGGCCGGCGTGGCATCTTCCAATAAGGAGCGAACAGAGACCACTGCAGCATCAAATCCAGCTGCAGTGATGACGCCATCTGGAAAAAATGCAGAACTATGCTTGACCGTACCCATCCCGAAAGATTCTACTTTGGCGATCTCATGCCCTCGCCCGAGGATAATTTCAGTTGAGCCGCCGCCGATATCGATCACCAAGCGCCGTTCGGCTGGAATCGCCAAAGTATTGGACACACCCATATAAATCAAGCGTCCCTCTTCCTCGCCGGAGATCACCTCAATTGGGCGGCCTAAAGCGGCTTCTGCGCGAGGCAGAAACGCGGCCGCGTTCTTTGCGATTCGAATGGTATTAGTGGCGACGCAGCGTACTTCGATATCTTTATAGCTATCGAGAAGCTCTTTGAAACGCGATAAACATGCTAAGGCTCGCTCTATCGCTTCTGGTGTGAGGTTACCTTGAGCATCTAAGCCAGCACCAAGACGAATCGGATCACGCGCACTCTTCATGACGCGAATGGCGCTGCCATCAAAACTGCCTATATGCAGTCGAAAACTATTCGACCCTAAATCTACCGCTGCGAACATATTCGCCTTCCTTTGATCAATCTGTGATGAAAGTCATCATAGCCTAAGCAAATGCGGGCATGTGCAAACTTTTGCGCATGCGCCACGTTCAATGAGCTAAATCATATTAATCATTTTCTGTTACCGCGCGATGACGGCACAAGAACTTGGAGTAACGTTACAGAATTAAGGCGTAAAGGCTTAGGATGTGAAGAAACGGCGCTCTAAGGATTGCAAACCCGTGGTGCTCAGGATTTCAGCGAGGCGTTGCGCCGCTTTATTGCTCTTGCCGCCTTTGTATTCTGCCACGATGAGTTCATTTTTCATCGAATGCTCCCAACCCACCAGCTCTGTCACACGCACTTGATAACCATGCGACTCTAACTGCAAGCACCGCAAGACATTCGTGATCTGACTACCGAACTCGCGCGTATGAATCGGATGGCGCCACATTTCAGACAAAGGATTATTACGCACGGCGTCACCTTTAGACTTACGCAGCTCGGCTGCTACTTCAGCCTGACAACAAGGTACCAAGACCATGAAGCGCGCCTTTTTCTTCAATGCGAATTCGATCGCATCGTCTGTCGCCGTATTACATGCGTGTAGCGCCGTCACGATATCAATTTGCTCGGGTAAGGCTTGTGAAGTGGTGGACTCGGCGACGGACAAATTCAAGAATTCCATACCAGGAAACTGCAAACGCTGCGCCAATTCACGCGAGCGTGCCACAAGTTCGTCCCTTGTTTCAATGCCATAAATCTTCGATGAAGCAGCCGCATCACCTACCGCACTGTCATTCAATAACGGCTTAAAGAAAAGATCGTAAAGAATAAAACCGAGATAAGACTTGCCTGCCCCATGGTCAACCAAGCTCACTGCGGACTTCGCATCCAAAACTTGCTGCATCAACGGCTCAATAAATTGATAGAGGTGGTAAACCTGTTTGAGCTTACGGCGGCTGTCTTGATTCATCTTGCCATCGCGCGTCAAGATATGAAGCTCTTTCAACAGCTCTATCGATTGACCGGGGCGTACTTCGTGCTTATCTTGGGGTGCAGCAGATTTCATGAATTCAAGAGCCTAGAGGTAAAACAGTGCATGTCAGATTTACCATTCTTTAAGCAAATCTGACGAAAGTCTGTATTTTACTCGAAGCCCCAAGCAAAACCAAAAAAGCGCTCTCTGTGTCGAGCGTGGTCCACGGATCTTGTGCGAACCTCAATCCGCCTCAATTTGAAGACTTTGGTGCGGTTTTCACAAAACAGACACTGATCGCTGCACACACCAGCAACACACCAGCCAAACGAATGACATTTTGTGGATTCGCGTCAAGCAGACTACGGTAAATCAATGGCAGGGTAAAAATTTGAATAATCATAGGGATGACAATAAACATATTGAAGATGCCCATATAGACGCCCGTGCGCTCTTTCGGGATACAGCCAGCCAGCATAATATAAGGATTGCCCATAATACTTGCCCAAGCTAAGCCCATGCCAAACATCGGAATAAACAAATAGACACTTTGCTGTATCGAAGGAATGACCAGCAAGCCAATACCTGCCGCAGTGAGACAGAATGCATGCACCATTTTCGGACCGAATCGTTGGGCAAACGGCACCAAAGCGAAAGCGGCTATAAAGGCGATAAAGTTGTAAAACGCACCAAGTTGACCATTGAGCAAACCCGCATCGCGAAAACCCGTAGAAGCAGGGTCCGTCGTATCAAATATGGTTTTTGCTAAGGACAACATAATGTACTGCCAATAGCAGAACAAGGCATACCATTGAAATAGCTTCATGACCGCCAACTGCTTCATCGTTGAAGGCATTTCTTGAATCGCCTGCCAAATATCCTGCAAGGTACTCAAGGCATTATTCGGTTGTGAGCGGATCACCGCAATTTCTTCTGCCGTGAGCGGTATCTCCGGCGTAGTTTTCAATGACCACAATACCGAGCCAAGAGAAAACACCGCGCCAATCAAGAACGCCGCAATCACAATATGGGGAATATGATTCGCGTTCACCGCATCTTTATTCATCCCTAACATCACCAACAATGAGGGGGTGAGATAAGCCAAAGTTTGGCCAAGCCCTGTGAACGCACTCTGCGTCAAAAAGCCGAGTGAATGTTGAGAGGAATCGAGCCTGTCGCTGACATAAGCGCGATACGGCTCCATCGTCACGTTGTTCGCTGCATCCAAAATCCACAACAAACTTGCCGCCATCCAGAGCGTTGGACTAAACGGCATCGCCAACAAACCCAAGCTACACAGAATCGCACCAATCAAAAAATACGGGGTACGTCGCCCCCAACGGCTGACGGTTTTATCACTCATCGCACCGATGATAGGTTGTACGATCAAACCTGTAACAGGTCCTGCCAACCACAGGTAAGGTAGACTGGCTTCGTCCGCTCCCAAATAACTATAAATCGGGCTCATGCTACTTTGTTGTAAACCAAAGCTAAATTGGATACCAAAGAATCCAAAGTTCATGTTGACGATTTGCCAGAAGCTCAGGTGCGGTTTACTAATGTGCATAATATCTCCGATGATTTTCTTGGCATTATTTGAGGGTGTACGGTCTCATACAAAACCAGTTTGAGTTCAAACTCGCCAAGGCGTATAGAAGTTCAAGTCAGGCGCAACAGCGCCACGTACGCCGCACACCGCTCGAGCAAATTGATTAGCGCGCTCAAGCACAGTCTGCAAATCTTGATTTTGCTGCCAACCACGAATGAAAGAAGCGCTAAAAGCATCGCCCGCACCCACCGTGTCACGTAGCACCCACCCCTCAGGCATACTTGGCATTGTGCGCCCCAAGCTTGTAACAATTTGATGATCTGCATCGAAATAGAAATAGCCTTGCTCGCCTAAGGTTACGATTACTGCTTGCATCATGTACTGCTGCATCAGCGCTAGGCAAGCCGCACGCAAACTTTCATTACCTAGTGATATCTCCGCCCCATAAGGCTCATCCAAAGCATGCTTAGCAACGAAACGTAATTCATCTTCATTTAACTTAACGATGTCTGCGTAATTTAACGATGCTTGAATTGTTTCAACACTGGCTTGGCCATCACGCAGATTCAAATCTAAAAATTTCGTCGCACCTTCACAGCAATCCGCTTCCAACAAAGCAAATAAGGCCTCGCGAGAAGCGGCAGAGCGTTGAATCATGGACCCGAAGTAGATCAAGTCTGGCGCATCTTCTGGAAATCGTTGCTGGACCAAATGCAATACTTGCTTAGCATCGATGAAGTCATAGGCCTGCATCGGTAAAATTTCAAATCGATGCTGACTCGCATCGGCACCATGCTCCATATGCACGGCAACACGTCCGCTTGGGTGCTGCTGATCGACTTGCATACCGAGAGTTGATAGTCCCGTTCGCGCGAATTCGGCTTGAATTAGGCTTCCATGAGGATCATCTCCAATACGTGTCAACATCAAAGGCTGTGCGCCCAACTGCGCTAGGCTTCTAGCCACATTGAATGGCGCGCCACCAATTACACTCTCTTCAGGGAAGTCATCAATCAATGCTTCACCAAATACAATCAAATTAAAATTTGGCGTGCTCAATGTGGTCGATTCGTTTCTCATGATGACGATCATTCTCAAAAATAATATGTGTTTGGATTTGATAACGTGTAGGTATTCGCGCTGATTCTATTTTTAGAACCTGATACTAGCACCTGCGCTAAGAAATCCACAATGCTGCATAAGCTTTGAGCATAACACGATGACCGTCCTCCGCATTGAACAATACATCTTCATCCACACTAAACCAACTTAAGTCTTTCCGCGAAAAATAATTGGCTCCCGCGCCTAGGCTCACTTTTGTCGCTTCCACCAATTGACTCCAATTCAAGACTATCTCAGCGTCGGAAAAATTAAATAGACACAGCACGGGCTTAAGTTTGGAATTCGTTCTGCAGTCAAAGTCACCGCGTACAAAGGCAAGTATAGAAGTGTGTGGCAGTCGAATTAAATGGGCCGGAATCTCCGCGGAGAATGCTGGCGATTGTCGACGCTTCTCCAATAAGCGGATTAGCGCAGCATAGAGCACATAAGAAACACTACCTTGATCTGCTTGATGCACCAGATTCAGCGCCACTTCATCAAACATAGGTCTCTGCAACCAGCGTCCGTCATGACTGCGATCAATGTCTTGAAGATACGAACGATCATTAGTTTGGGCGAACTCATCACCCATATACAATAAGGGCATACCTCCAAAACTCATGGCCAGTGCATACATCAACAACATACGACGAGTCGCTATTTGATTCGACGCCAACGCTTTTCCTTTAACGCCACACAAAGAGGCTGCCATTCCAACCGTGCCATGCACAGCCGATGGGTCACTTGCTTGAAAGCGCAAGCCATCAGCAAAACCTTCGCCTTGTTCCGAATAAAACCTGGAGACCGCTTGCAAGCGTTCTTGTGCGATGGAGGTCGATTCGCTCACGGCCGTCACCTCAGCGCGCAAAACATTCCAACCTATGTCATCGTGACAGCGCACATAGGTTAACCAACTCGCCTGCTTAGGCAAGCTTGGGGTATGTTCAATCACGCACTGCAAAACATCAGTTTTCTGCTCGGCCAATGCCATCCATGCCGACGCCATTAAACTACTGTGATACGCAATTTGGCATTCTTTGATTTGCTTTTCCTCGTTGCCCAAATACGCAGGAAGGTCAGCCGTCGGCACAATTGCCTCAGCTTTCAATACCACGGCTGGAGCGGCGATTTGTACAATACTGCGCAAAGCTTGCAAGATCCAATGCGCCTCGTCCTGATTCATGCAATTGGTGCCCAAACGCTTCCACAAAAAGGCAGTCGAATCTAGACGAAATACTTCCACTCCCCAGTTGGCCAAATTCAGCATGGCCTTCACCATTTGCAACAAGACCTGTGGATTCGCGTAGTTTAAATCCCATTGAAATGGATAAAATGTCGTCCATACCCATTTTTGCAAACCCGTCTCGAATGTGAAATTGCCAGGTGCAGCCTGCGGAAATATTTGCCCTACCGTTTGCTCATACTGATCTGGCAGCACACGGTCATCAAACGTATGAAAGAACGCTTGATAATGTGGATCGCCTTTTTTTGCAGCAAGCGCCCATGGGTGATCATCTGCTACGTGATTTAAGACTAGATCAGAACACAGAGAAATACCGGCATGACGTAGGCTGCGCGTCAGATTTAGTAGATCCTTAAGATTGCCGAGCTCGGGTTGAATTTCCTCGAAACTGGCAACCGCGAAGCCACCGTCGTTTCCCCCTTTTCTCGCCTTCAAGAAAGGCAAAAGATGGAGATAGCTGACACCTAAGTTTTGTAGATGTGGAATTCGTTGTTCGACACCTTGCAAGTTTCCTGCAAAGCGGTCGACGTACGCGCAGTACCCCAACATATTTTCCGAGCAAAACCAATCTGATCGCTGCAAACGTAGTGCATCAAGTTGCAATAACTCTTCACTTCTCTCCAAAGATGCATCCACCAACACTTGCAACAGCGCATCAAGGAAATCGCTGTACCCGGCTTTCTTTCCATACAAACGCTCTAAGCACGCCTCAAGCTGTGGCCAGTGCTCTTCGACTCGCTGCTGCAATTGTGCGCGGCGCGAAGGATCTAACGCATGTAATTGGGGTTCGAATTTCATGGAAAAGCAAGAATCACTCATGAGTAGATTCAATCGACCCGTGACCTAAAAAAACCTGTGGAGCGATACGCATCACAAACGTGTCGGGTTTTCGCTCCACAGGGCCACTGGAGTTTGAGTCTTTAAGTTTCGGAGCGGCTCCTTACCAATCGTAAAATGATTTAGTCAGGAGCCATCGATTTATTTCACCCTATAGATTCGGGCGATTCCTTTCAAACAAAAAAGTTAGAAGGAGTAAGTCAGCGTCGCGCGAATAGTGCGTCCATTAATCGAACGTGCAGCATGTCCATCACCTTCCACTTCGGTATAACCAATTTGGTTAAACAAGTTGTTAGCGTTCAAGGACAATTTCACTTTGTCGTTCACTTGATAGTTGACGAAGGCATTCACGACATTAAAGCCAGGTAGTGTCAAAGTATTGCCATCATCGCCCCAAGCCTTGCTAGTACCAATTAAGCTTGCGCCCAAAACGACATCACCCATTGTGTAGGTTGGCGTCAGCTGGTACACAGTGCGCGCTTGACGGCGTGGAGTCTTGCCAATGATAGATTTATCATTCGCACCAACGATCGTCGCATTTGTAATAGTCAAGCCTCCATTCAAACGGAAATCACCGAGACGATAACTCGCTTCAACTTCCACACCTTTCGCATCATAGGAATTGGCTGTGAATTTTTGTGTAGTTGCTTCAAAGTTCGATTCATCCGTTTTCGCTTGGAACAAAGTCACAAAGCTACTCAAGTCACCGCTCTTCCATTTCACGCCAGCTTCAGTTTGCTTCACGATATTGGTGCTGATAGGTGTCGTACCATCCAATGGATTGCCAAACATCACACGGTCTGCATTGAAAGCGATACCATCACTGGCGCGCGCAAACAAGGCAAGGTTCTTATCAATGGAATAGTTCGCGCCTACTGAGTAAGAGGTGTGATTCACTGTATAGTCAATCGTCTTCACATTTGCTTGGCTATAGTTTTGACGAACCGCTTGATTGTATGTGCCGCTCGCATCTTGCTCGTCACGACGAATGCTCGCATCGATATTCAATGGGCCAGATTCAAAGCCAAAAGCTGCATATGGTGAGGTTGTTTTGTATTGCGCGTCGATCGCACGATTGCAGCAACCACCCCAGACATCAGTACCTTGTGCCAACAAGCCTGGTGAACCAGCGATGGTGCCGGCTGAATTTAGCAATGCAGGCTTATCACCTGTCGCTTGCAGTAAGTAATGGTTAAAGTTCCATGTCAGCGCTACGTTTTGCAATGATGTGAACAAGCCGCCAGTCACTGTGAATTTACCATCCGCTGTATTGAAGGCGTTCGATACGCGCAAATCATTGACTGTGCTACCAGCATCATCAATTGACGTATTAAAGACAGCGGCCGTGAAAGCAGCACCGGTGTAGGCTTTACCTGCATTTGGACCTGTTGCGTAGGTCATGTTCTTCTGCGCATTGCCATTATCAGCTGGGAAGATAGAGATGAAACGACCTGTATTGGTCGACTTACGGAATTTTTCATCGAGCACCCAGCCGCCACCCAGATTCAAAGAAGCCTCTGCACCAAACGCATTATTCGTCACATGCAGGCCATCATTGATATTCGTCGCGACACGATTATTATTTTTGTCGAGCACAATGTCTTTGACCCAGTATGGAGAATAGAAGCTGGCTTTGCGTGGATCGATGCCCGCCATTTCAGAAATCGTGCCATTCACCGTTTTCACTGGCACTGGCATATTCATTGGCGTTTTGTCGTCAAGGTGCTTGAAGCTCAAACGCACGTAACCGTTATCGAGTTCGCGTGTGATATTGGCGCGCAATTGGCCACCATCTTCAGCTGTCACACCTGCCGGGCGTGAACTGTCACCTGTGCGGTAGAACCCGCCGATAAACATACGCGTTTTTTCAGAGATGGCTGCGCCGTAATCAAAGTCGTAGCGTGTTTGGTTGAAGTCCAAGCCTTTAGTAATGCCGATGCTGCCGCCCTTCTCTTTACCACTACGCGTAATAAAGTTGATGATGCCGCCTGGTGCATTGGTTGCTAAGGTAGAAGCAGAACCGCCGCGCACCACTTCCAAATGGCTCAAACCACCATCAGCGCGCAAATACATGTCTGGTGTCACGAATGCCACGTCACCGAATAACAAGACTGGCAAACCATCTTCCTGAAACTGTACGTAGCGTGCACCACCTGCTGAAATTGGCACGCCACGTACAGTCAAGTTCGCGTTCCCCTCCCCCCCGGAAGATTCTGCACGAACACCTGGAACTGAGCGCAAGATCTCGGCCGCATTCGTTGGCGAGGCTTGCATAATTTGATCAGCTTCGAGCGTACTAACCGCCACGCTAGCCTTCATTTTAGATTTACCAATAGGTGAACCCGTAATCACAACGGTATCTAAGTTCAAACCGTTTTTGTCAGCAGCTGCCTGAGCTGCTGGGGCTGCATCTTGAGCAAAGGCCGAAACGGAAGTTAAGGCCATTGCTACAGCAAGCGTCATTTTGTTCAATTGTGTTGGCGTTTTCATGTGTGTCTCCTTGGTTTTTTGAATAGATACTAATGCGTTCTAAATCAGTTCAGTAAAGTTCAACAAGATTGCCAAGCTAGTGCTTATGACACCCGATCAAGCTTTTTCTTACACCGAAGAACAGACCAACAGGATGCGTGGTTGAACTTCCTAAGCTTATCGATCAACGCTTCGACCATTACCGATGAGTCGAATTATGCGCAAAGTTTCACGCTTATGCAATCGATTGCATAAAATTTCGTTGCGGCAGCGCGGTAGGGGGGCGAATTAACTTGCATATTCGTAAATAAAAAACGTTTCAAAAGAGGGAACACCGCCTAAGCAATCAATCACACAAAAGCCTTAAGGATATGTTTATAATCAATTAGATAGAGAAAAAAAAAGGAGCTGTACAACAATTAAATTCAATTCATTTTTGCAACGCAGCAAAAGCAATCCATAATCACTGTCTGTTTCATGTAAAAGCGTGCAAAATCAATTGCAAACGGTTGCATTGATGAATAAATTTAACTGACACGGTGAACAAAGAGTAACTGCGACCAACATCAATTGATCATGTTCGACAGTATGTGGGACTAAAGGTAGGGGAAAACTCGCTGAAGGTCTAGGTTGATTGGCGCACAATCAACTCGGTAGGCAAAAGCTCGGGCCCGGTTGGTTCGTAGTCGGCCAATCGCAATACGGCTTTAACCAGAGCTTCGCCCGCTGCAGCAATGGGTTGCTGCACGGTCGACAAAGGTGGGTGGAAATATCGCGCCAAAGCGATGTCATCGTAGCCGACAACTGCCACATCTTCCGGCACGCGCAAACCAGCTTGGCGAAACAAATTAATCGCCGTCATCGCTAATAAATCACTGCAAGCAAATACTGCATCAAAGGAGCTTACCCTAGATTGCAAGGTTTCAACCGCGAGACGTGCGCCCTCTTCCGTAAAGGCAGCAGGCAAAACTAAGCTTTCATCGATTGCGACGCCTGCAGCAGTCAATGCTTGGCAATAACCTTGGTAGCGGTGGGCGACCTCTGGCAACTGCACATCACCGAAGAAGGCGATGCGGCGACGTCCTTGCTGCAGAAGATGTGAACACGCGAGGCGACCGCCAGCCACATTATCACTGCCGACAGTAACATAAAGCTGCTGGGGAATCTGCGCGCCCCAGACGACGATAGGCACCTTACGTGCAGCCATCTGATTCAATTGGTCATGATGCCGCCACTGCCCGATAAGAATCACGCCAATCGCCCTTCCCGTGTCATAGATCTGCGACGCAGCATCAAGCTCTTCAGCATCCACACGCGTTAGCAGCATATCGTAGCCACGATCAGTTAAAGCATCCGCAATACTACCGATAATGCCCAGGAAAAATGGATCAGAAAGATGTTGGCGACTTGAGCTATCGAAAGGCACAACCACAGCAACAGTGCGGTTCTGTCTCAAGCGCAGATTTTGCGCACCGACATTAATGGAGTAATTCAGGGATTTGGCCAAAGCCTCAATACGCAAGCGAGTCTCCTCGCCGATCAGAGGACTTTTGTTCAATGCTCTCGATACAGTCGACGTCGACACCCCTGCCAAACGTGCAATGTCGGCCATTTGCAAACGACCTTGCTCTTTGGCTTCTGAAGACGCTGTGTTTTTCTTATTCATCGAAAGGTAATGAGTGTCGTTGAGCACATAGGATTAAGCGAACGATTATAGTACATCGCAAGCAACATCCACACACCAACCCAAATGAAAAATTACAAGCAGTTGGCCCAAGTCCATCAACAAAAGAGATCGAAAGTACAGACAAAAAAAAAGACTTGGATAAACCAAGTCTTTTTTTATTTTGGTAGGCCGTGCGGGATTCGAACCTGCGACCAACGGATTAAAAGTCCGCTGCTCTACCAGCTGAGCTAACGACCCAAAACTTTTTACTGCAATTTACCGATCATTCTCAAAACAACAAGATTTCTTGGCAAATAAAAAAGACTTAGATTTTCACCTAAGTCTTTTCCACTGAATTCGTGGTAGGCCGTGCGGGATTCGAACCTGCGACCAACGGATTAAAAGTCCGCTGCTCTACCAGCTGAGCTAACGACCCGAAAGAACGAAATTATAGAATGATTCTATGAAGCTGTCAATTCCATAGCCAGATTATTTTGTCGAAGGCAAGCGGCTCTTGGCAGCTTGAGCAGCATCTGTCCCTGGAAACTTGGCAATCACCGCCTCTAAAGTCTTACGCGCTTCTTTCTTATCTTTCAAATCAATCTGGCATGCAGCGATGTTCAACATAGCATCTGAAGTCTTAGGGCTATCTGGGAAGCTCTTGAGCAACATCTGCAAAGCAGCGATTGTATTTTTGCAGTCACGCTGAGCGTAGTAAGAGTTACCCAGCCAGTACTGTGCTTGGCTTGCAAAAATCGAACTCGCGTAACTCACATTGAAATTGGTAAAGGCAGTGGCGGCGTTTGCATACTGGCCGGCTTTATATAAGTTCATTGCCGCATCGAATGCGCGCTGTTCACTTTGTTCGATCGTCACTTCACGTCCATCGACACTGACTTTTTTCGGTTCAAGCGCACGCAGTCGCTTGTCCAGGTCTGCATAAAAATCTTGTTGACGCTTTTGCGCATTGGCTAATTCGTTCATCAAAACTTCAATTTGACCGCGTAAACTTGCAATCTCAGAGCGCAATTGTTCATTCTGATTATTGAGTTCGAGCAGACTTGATTTATCGGCTTTCTCTTCAAGCTTGGCATCAAGCTTTGCAGTCAGCGCGGTGACTTTGGCTCGCAAATCTAAAATCGCTTTACGCGCTTCATCATCGTCAAACAAACCAGGCGCAGCAATCGCTGGCAGGCTCAACACTGCAAATGCAGCAACCGCACAGCACTGACGTATCTTCAACAAATTCATTTTCTAACCTCTACATTTCTCAAACAAAAACGCGCAAATAAAGTAAAGCGCAAGCTCTATGCAAAACGGACTTTGCAGTATGACACTGCAAAGTCCGTTTAGTAAGACTGTTTTGCCTTGGTTAAAAACAAAACGAAAGACAAATCGTCACACAACAATTATTTGTAGATGATGTCAGAACGACGGTTTTCAGCCCAAGAAGCTTCATCGCTGCCAGTTGCTTTTGGCTTGTCTTTACCCAAAGAGACTGCTTCGACTTGAGTTTCTTTTACGCCCAACAAAGACAATGCTTTACGTACTGCTTCTGCACGTTTTTGACCCAAAGCGATATTGTATTCACGGCCACCGCGTTCGTCAGTGTTACCTTGAACGAGGATAGTGCGACCTTGGTTAGCCACCAAGAACTTTGCGTGACCTTCAACTACAGCTTGGTATTCAGCTTTGATGTCGTATTTGTCGAAGTCAAAATAAACACTCGTTGCAACGCCTTGTGGGCCTTTAGTTGTATCAACTTTTTCTGCAACTACTTTTTTGATTTCTGGCTCAGGTTGTTTTGGCTGCGGCTGCGCCTCAACAACTTCCACTTTCTTTGGTTCTTCTTTGATTGGTGTGCTGCAAGCTGAGAGCAAAGCAACGCTCGCGATCAACATAGCGAGGGTCTTAGATACAGTAGTGAAACGCATAAATTTCTCCTGTTAATAAATTACAAACTTGAAACGAATTCGGTGCAAATATATCGCATTTTAAAAAACAGGCGCTATTATTTCATAAAAGGGCCCCAAGTGGGTTCCCTTATATCAGCTGCCTGTAAAGATAATTTCTGTTTAACCTTACCATCCGTAGAAACGATACCCAAACTACCCTTACGACCAAGCTGTGTCGCATACAAAATATAACGACCATTGGGCGAAAAACTAGGGAATTCATCGCGCGCTGTATCTGACAAACGTAACTCTTGACCATTGACTAGATCGAGCGAATACACTTGATCACCACCTTCGCGACGCGAAATATAGACCAAAGTATTGCCGTCAGGCGAAATTCTTGGTGAAATATTAACGCCACCCTTGAATGTCAAACGTTTTACCTCCCCACCGCTCGCGTTCATGCGATAGATTTGAAAACCGCCGCTACGATCACTAACGAAGTAAATAGTCTTGCCATCAGGCGAGTACCGCGCTTCTGTATCGATGCCACCACTGCTAGTAATGCGCTGCAAGCCGGTACCATCAGCATTGATCGAATAAATCTGGGAAATCGCATCTTTAGACAAAGAGATTAATAGCTTAGTTCCATCTGGCGACCATGAGGGTGCGGAGTTATTACCTTTAAAGTTGGCGACGGTCGTGCGCTGACCAGTCATCAAGTGTTGGATATAGATAATAGGCTTTTTCAGTTCCAAAGAAACATAAGCAATTTTGGAACCATCGGGTGACCATGTTGGCG
The DNA here is from genome assembly GCF_014284155.1 of Affinundibacterium nitidum. Taxonomy (GTDB): domain Bacteria; phylum Pseudomonadota; class Gammaproteobacteria; order Burkholderiales; family Burkholderiaceae_D; genus Undibacterium; species Undibacterium nitidum. The sequence continues at coordinate 20,743 of NZ_JACOFZ010000006.1, read as the reverse complement.
AAAAAATTGGCTCTTTGGAAGTTAAGGCAATTTGTACGTTTTCGCCATCGGCATCGGCAACTTCGAGGTGGTACTCATTACCGGCCTTAGTCACATAAGCAATGCGTGTCGAGAAAATACCAGGAATACCCAGCAGCTTCTCATAGACATCATCAGCAATCTTATGGCCAGTCAAACGCAGCTTGTGGCTTTGTGCATCCATCTGAAAACCAGAAATCATCGTGCCCTTGACGACGTCATAGAGCTTATAGCGCACGTCAAAACGGCCTTCAACATTCTTGGACACGCTACCCACCACCAAGGCCTCTGCACCTTTATTTTTCCATTGGTCAAAGCTAACTGGGGCGGCTTCCGAGATTGCTACACCCGCTTCGATAATACGGAAGTAACCACTGCGATTGAGATCGTCACGAATAATGGTGCTAACCAATTGCGGTGAAAGTTCTTCGTTCGCAAAAGCAGCTACCGCGACTGGGACTTGGGTTGAGCCCACGCCTGAGACTTCAACACGTAACTGTGCTTGGGCTGGAGCAATACTCAAACCAGCCATCAAACCGCTAAGCAATAAAAAGCGGCGAAATAATGAGGTCGTTTTCATCAATACTTATTCTTTCATTTTATGAACATAGACGAGACTTGCTGGGACATCACCTGTTTTGTCGCGAGGGAATGGAACCGATTTTTCGATCGCTTTTTCCACTGCATCATCAAAGGCCAAATTACCCGATGATTTTGTTTTTTTCACTGGACCACGCAAAGAGCCATCTGGGAACAAATTAATGATGAACTCCACTGTTGGATTATTCGATGACGTGTCGGTAACCGAGAATGCCGTATTCGACTTCACTTTAGCACCGATCTTCGCCAGATAACTCGGATCGCCACGGTTGTTGCCGGTCGACTTTACAGCATCCCCTACACCACCACTACCCGTCTTACTTGCCTGACTATTTAAGCGCTTCATGTCCTCTTCGAACATTTTGTCTCTGGCTGCTTTTTCCTTAGCTAGCTTTTTCTTTTCGTCTTCTTTTTCTTGTTTTTCTTTTTTCAGTTTTTCGGCAGCGAGTTTTTCTTTCTCTTTCTTACGCTCTAATTCCTCATCGGCAATACGTTTTTTCTCTGCTGCCAAACGTTTGCGCTCAAGTTCCAATGCGATCTCTGGATCTTCTTTTTCAACTTCTTTTTCGATGACTTTGGGTGGCTCGACTTCCTTGACTTCCTCAATCGGCTCTTCCACCACAGGCAAAGGCGCGGCTTGACGAGAAGTGAGGTCCCACACTTCAACCTCTTCGTAGTCTGTCGACTTGCTCTGCCATTGCACGCCTATCCAAAGGAATGCAATCAACGCGAGGTGCACAAAGCCCGCTAAGCCTAAAGATTTCCAGGAAGTATCCCCAGAAGCCCGATAAGCTGGCGAAGAACCTGTTGCCGCGTTGTATGTAAATTCACTCATAAAACCAAAATACCCATCTCAATTTGGATCTGCGCCATTATAAACGCACTCGGCATTCAATTAGCAGGGGCAAGCCTAGATAACGTCATCCGCCATCATTTGGCTGACCGTAGCCCTTAATTGAATGAAAAACTATATTTCACGTCGAGACTCACGTCCGTTCCTGCCCGTGCAACCAATCGCACACGTCGTCCTAATTGCCAACTGGCCTTTAGGGCGCTACTTGCATCCGACATCCCTCGTTCGATTGACAGTACCAATCCTGGTTTCATACGCCAACCAATGGTCAAAACATTGTCATTAGTGACCGAACCGACGGTCGTTTCGCCCGCAATCGTTTGACTTGGCAACTTAGACGAACCACCATTTTCAGCGGGGCCAATGGAAAACTCATCGAAACCGAGGCCACGCGCCAAATCTTTCGGAATATTACCGGAACCATCAGAGCCAAAAATCGCACCTGCGGCAGTCAGCAGTAAAGAAGCGTCATTGACCCCTAACTGATCTGCCTCGCGTCCTAAAATAAGCCACGAAATTTTATCGTTGTCTGGGACATTGGGTTCGGAGACTAGACGCACTTGCGGGTTCGCCACATTGCCCGTGACTTCAACACCCGCCTCGACCAACAAACCTTTTCGTAGAGCTCTTACATTCAAGGATGGATTACTTGGCGATCCTTGAAACTTCAAAATGCCGCGTTCAATTTCAAGTTGTTGACCATAGCCTTCATACTGTCCACCATTGGTCGCAATAGAGCCGCTCGCTTGCAAACTACCATTGTCGTTCATGCGCATGCGCATAGTACCGGTCAATGCAGTATTCAAGCCGCGCCCCACGAACACGAAACGCGGCCCCATATCGATTTGTAGATCTAGCTTGGTCTTAAAGCCTTTTTTATCGGCTTCAAGATCACTCTGCTCTGGATCTAATTTGATGGGTTGATTCACGATGACATCACTCGATAAACTAGGTGGCGGCATCTTCGGCAACTTAAAATACGCGGCGTCGGCACCAAGTTTGCCGATCAAAGACCAAACCCGATCAGCTTGGGTAATCTTGGCATCACCACTCATCACTAGCCAACGATCCTTTCTCTGCAAGAGCGGAAATTTCTTCCACTGCATGCCGATCGCGCCACTGTTTTCTACCCAATTGATCTCGCCCGATGCAAAAAACTCCCCTTCTTGCCCCATCCAATTGAGATCACGCGTCTGTTCTATCTTAGGAATGAAATTGATTTTGTTACTGAAATGCAGCTGCTGCAACTTCACTGTTTTTTCGGTCAGTTCAGCGCGAAGTTCGCCATTAGGAAACAATAATCCCTCAGAAGCGACTGCTAACTCCAACCCTTTCCCTTCCACCTTCGCTTGATAAGTAGGCTTACCCATTTTCCCAGCAATTTTGGCGTCAAGATTCATCGATCCCTTTAAGCCAAACTCCGAACTCAACTGCGAAGCTAACCACTGCAGTTCAGGCATGGTCGCATGCAATTCACCACTTACGGGCGCTTCGGAATCAAGCGTCCACTTCTCGTCTTTTTGGCGCAATTCAGTATTAAGATTCGCTCGCCATTGCCCCAAGCGTTTCCCCTGCGCACTAAAATCGATACGCACTCTCTCTGCATCGGTACCAGGCAAAAGGCCACCCGCTTGTACGCTTGCCTGCACCTCAGTCAAACCAAGCGGCATGACTTGTCCTGCACCATCGGCGTCGGTAAGCAATAAGTCACCGGATTGCCGCTGCAATTCAATCCTACCTTGGGCGCTTCCCTTCAACTGCAGATCCCACTTCAAACCCAAGCGCAAATCTCCCGCTAGCGCTGTTTGTATTTTCCACATATTGAGCAATTCCATCAGGCGGACTTCATCAGCACTACCTTTCGCCTGCATCGAAACTGGCGTCCATTCCAATTGGTCGACATTGAGCTTGCCGACCGCGCCACCAAATTTGCCGCTACCGAAACTCACTTTGGATCGACTAAATTCTACGTTCATGGGCGCCAGCATTTGCAAGTCGACGACTTCACTTCGAGTTTGTGATCCAGAGAACCCTACCAACTTAAAGTGCTTAAACATGCCCTTCCAATTTGCTGTTGCCAATTCAGATAGATCAAGCCCACCGTCGCCGCGCAATTCAGTGCGATGCGTTTTGTCGAATTGAGTCTGCAAGTCGAAATGATGTGCATCTCGATTGCCACTCAATTGAAAACGTAGGACTTCCGCCCAAGTACGTTTCTTTTCCAAAGGCAAACCATCAGTTCCACTCGCATTCAGATTGATCACCGCAGTCTGCATTTGTTTCGCCTGCAGGTCGACGCTTAACGCACCTTGCTTCCCGGCGCCTGAAACGAGCTTTAAACTCGCATCAGCAAGGCGCCACTGCTTCATGGCAAAGTTTTCTAGCTGGGCATCAAGTCGTGTCGTCAATGCACCAAACACGCCACCGACTTTTCCATCAACATTGGCTTTTCCAGAAATCGGCAAACCAAGCAATGAAGAAAATGGACTCAAATCCTGCGCCTTCAAAACCCAATTTAATTCATTATCGTTTTTTCCAACAAGGCCACTTGCAAGCAGTGAATTCTTACCCCATTGCAGGTCAAGATTTTCGACGTTCAATAATTGATCTTCGATCCAATTGAGCTTGGTTTGCCCAGCCAACTTGTGTGTGGCAAATTCACCGTCAAGCTGCGACAACTGCAATTGCAAATTGGTTTTAGGTGAGAGTGTGCCATTAATTTTTATTTCACTATCGAGCTTGCCAGACGGCAGCGTACTCCACATAGCAGGATTAAACTGTGTCAACTTTCCCTGCAATTGAAATGGTTTTTGTCCTTCAAAATTAATATCACCAGAACCAGCAAACAGAGATTGATCCGCTTGCAGTTCTATTTTCTCTACATGTAAACTACCATTATTTCCCGCCGCGTTAAATTCGAAACTGGCTTTGCCATCGAGACGATTACGTGCATCGCTTGCTTGCACTTGAAAATCAATAAATCTTTCACGCTTGGTCTGAATTTGTAGCTCACCTTTAATTTGGGTGTGGCGCAAACGGCTATCAAAATGCAAGAGATCAATTTCACTCGCTTTAAGATGTGCATCCAACACTGGTAGTGCATGCTCTTTCAATTCCAACTGTGCATCGCCAACAAAACTGCCACTCAACATCTGCAACTGTAAGTCACTCAGCTGAATGCGATCTTGACGCCAATTGAGTGTTGCCTGGGCTGCCTTAAATGGGACGCCATGTTGATCAAAACTCTTCGCGCGAGTGTTTCTAACAACGAGTTTCCCTTTTACTGCGAAATAATTTTCTGCGTTAGCACTCTGCTGCGGCTTACTCTCCACCTTGTTTTTCGCATCATTCGACTTTGGTTTGACTACTTTTTGATTTTTATTCGTTGCAAGCACTGCCGAAGTTTTCGTGTTCAGTGCGCTTTGTTCATCGTCATCATGCACATCCAGCTGGACGTCCAACAAAGCAGTTGGGGCGCTAGCATTTAAATGTGATGGATCAAAATTATTGAGATCTATCTTCGCCAACTTGAGTGGTCTGCTGGCGAATGGCAATAACTGCAGATGCACATTTCCTCGTGCGCCTTCAAGCTTTTGCCCTTGACTAGAGCCACTCAGAACCTGTTCGATGTCGGCTTTTAGGTCTAGGTCTAGCAAAGATCCACTGACATCTAACACAGCACTGACTACAGGTATGTCTGGATTCGCTTGACCTGAATAATTAAGCCTACCTTGAATGTTGAAGGGTGATTGATTTTGCATTTTCGCATCGGCATCAAAATTACCCCACTGACTTTTTGCTTTGAGCTGTAAGCGCATGTCTTGCGCAGATGTAGTTCCTGACGCCGTAAGGGCGTGTAGCTTAAATAATAAAATTTCTTTGCCATCAGCCGCGACCTCGTTCACCAACAATTGCCCCAAGGCGGCCTGCTGAATATGGATAGGCAAAGGTAACTGTAAGCTCTTAGGAGCGGCCACAGGAGTATGACTTGGCTTACTCGATATACGCAGTTTGGAAGCGTTCACCGAGGTCAGTTCAAGTTGGCCGCGCCACAGATGCCAAGGCTTCCATTCAAGTTCAAGCCCGGACAAAACAATCGTTTCGGTACTGTCTTGGTATTGAAATTCAGCAAGCTTGAGTTTGTCGGCCAATCGACCGTCGATCTCTTTAAACTGCAAACGATGCAAACTCAATTCTTGCACCATACCTAACGCAAAACGAGTACCGCTGGTGGTTTGAAATAGCCAAGCAACAAACAGAACAACTAGAACGAATGCAAATAAAATAAGCCACGCACAGCGCTTACTCAAACGTTTCACCAAGGACGGCCGCGTCTTTAACGGTGTTATCTTCTCACCGCTGTCAGAGTCTTTGGATGGAGTGGATGAAGTCATTATCGTTGCAGGCGAATTAAGCGGTTAGGCGAATAAGACATCAAAAAGCGATGGCGATAGAAAAATCAAGTCGGAACTTCTTGGTCTTGTTGCCATAAGCAAGATCCAACGCAATCGGCCCTGCCAAAGTTTTAACTCGGGCGCCCAATCCTATCCCTTGCTTGGCTTGAAAACTCTTCCAATCTGCTGCGGCATCGCCGCTATCAACAAAACCCGCCACGCCGAAGGTTGGCCCCATCCAATGCACATACTCTGCACTGGCAACACCCATGATTCGCCCACCCAATACAGCCTCACCGGATTTCACGCCTAAGCTTTGATACGCATAGCCACGAACACTGGTGCTACCACCGGTACGGAACAAATAACCGTTAGGAATACTATCACCACTGCCACTAAATACTTTACCCATCTCTAAGCGCAACAGTACGCTATCTTGCTTGCCGATGGGATGCCAATATTGGTACTTTCCGTAGACTCGCACGAACGACTGATCGGAAATAATCGCTTGATTTGAGACCATGGTTTCAAACTGTGCACGATGTCCTTTGCGGGGCGCCAGCAAATCATCGACTGCCCGCCACGTCCAACCGATGCTCGCGACCAAAGCTTGACTCTTGTTTTCATCACGCAAGCCAGGTGCGACTGTCTGTACTGCTTTTTCCTCTGAATATTTGGCACCCAAGGTTTGCTCTATGCTGCCATTGGTTGTAGTTCGTTTGACTGCGAACGCTGCACGCGTTTGTAGCAGTCCCTCGATATTACTGCGATCAAATAAAACACCAAAAGAGTCCAATCGATGTTGGTCAGTCGGTGGCAAATAGATGTCCGCATAACTGAGCTGTTGCTTCTGCTCAAGGCGCACAGCAGAGCGCAGATCCCACAGTCGGTCTAGCACATTACGATCGCGATAAGTGAGTTCGGTGCGAAAACCAGTATTCGTACTGTAACCAGCACTCAAACCGACATCACGTGTTTGACGTTCACTCAATAAAACCTCAATCGGCAATGCCGCCGCTTTTGTAGCATCAGGTTCGACGTTAAAGATGACCGTGGAAAAATAGGCTGAATTCTGCAAGCCTCGCTGAAACTCCAACAACCTTACACTGGAATATGGATCACCCTTCTTTGGGGGATTGAACCGATCTAACAGCCATGGGGGATAACGATCAAGGCCCGACACTTGCAAGTCACCAAAGAAAAAAGCAGCGCCACTATCGATTTCCAGTTCAATCACCGCACTTGAGGTTTCCGGATCAACGTTCGCGCTACTCGCCGTTAAGCTGGCACCAGCGTACAAATTGGCTCGCAAGGCTTCGATCAACTGCGTTTTCGCCTCGCTCCATTGCGATTGACGGAACGCCTCTCCTTTTGGAAGAAGCCAAGCGTCTTCCAGTTCTTTTTGCTTTTGTATCGCTGTTGCTTGCCCTGCTGTTACAGCCTCTGCGAGAGCACCTGTAAAACGCATTTGGACGTCTTTAATTAGCGTCTGTTGACCAGCATGAACGATGACATCAATGGAATCGCCACTGCTATTTTTTTGAAAGCTGATTTGTGGAGAAAAGTAGCCTTCGGTCGATAAGATAGATTGGATATCACCTTGCAACTTGCGCAGGAGACTAGGATTCACAAACTGGCTTTCGGCGGAAGTGGATAAAACAGGGATATGATCTTCAAGAAGGTCTGCCAAACTCCCTTTCAGCTTCACCAGCCTCAATTTGCTTTGACCTGGTGAAATGAATGTACTGGTGTCCTCCGCTCGTTCTTGCGTGGCAGAAGTACCTTCCGAATTTTTTGATACCTCTTGAGCGAAGGTTTCTTGCGCAATACCCATGCAGCAGATACTGGCCCCGATGAGAAGAGAAAACAGCTGCCACCTCGCAGTATTCGACAATACAGTCTGCGATAAATCCGAGCACATCAACTTCAGGCTTTTAAACATTATTTTGTCGCGAGTCCCACGCGGGAAATCCCTAATTTCTTCGCTTCTGAAATCACTTGTATCACTTCGTCATACTTAATTTCTTTATCTGCCGAGACCATCACAGAGAGTTCCGGTTTAGCTTGATGAAATTCTTTAAGCTTTTGCATTAATTGCTTACGATCAGCAGCAGTTTCCTTCGCTTCTTGTCGACTATTACCGTTGGATGAGCCTTTGCTATTGATGCTAATCGTCGCCGATGCATTTGGAGCCAATGCGATCTCAATATAATCTGCTGGTGGTTTTGTCGATTGCCCTGCTGTCGGCAAATTGATGACGCTAGGATTCGTCATCGGTGCCGCGACCATAAAGATCACCAATAACACCAACATTACGTCGATGTAAGGAACGACATTGATTTCCGCTTTAAATTTGCGTTTACGTTCGCCACGAAGTGAACTCATTAAGACTCACCTTACGCTTAACGCGATTGTCTTTGCAAAATATTGGAGAATTCTTCAATGAAGGTCTCGAAACGAATCGCAAGACGATCGATGTCATGTGAATAGCGGTTATACGCCAATACCGCTGGAATCGCCGCAAACAAGCCAATTGCCGTCGCCACCAATGCTTCGGCAATACCGGGCGCAACAGCCGCCAAGGTCGCTTGCTGCACATTAGCCAAACCACGGAAAGCGTTCATAATGCCCCATACCGTACCAAACAAGCCGATGTAAGGCGATACAGAACCGACCGATGCCAGAAACGACAAATGCGACTCCAAGTGATCCATTTCGCGTTGATAGGACGCGCGCATCGCGCGGCGAGCACCATCCAGCATTGCACCCGCATCCAATCCTGCTTTGTTTGCCGCTTTGACTTTGTGATACTCGTTCATACCAGCTTCAAAGATTCGCTCTAAAGCACCAGTCTTATCACGTGCACCGCGATGATTCGCCACGGCTTGCTGATAGAGTTCTACCAAGTTACCACCCGCCCAAAAGCTGCGTTCGAATTGTTCTGTTTGTGCGCGTGCTTTCTTGATGGCGAACATTTTACTGAAGATGTAATTCCAGCTCATAATCGAGACACCAAGAAGAATCGCCATTACGATTTTTACTAATGGAGAAGCTTCTGTGACTAACGTAAAGAGTGAGAGATCTTGAGTAACTGTCATAATGATTTCGATATAAACGCGTAAATAAAATAATTCTGTTCTTTGCTCTACTGGTTTACACCAGCAAGCTTGCCTAAACCACGGCAGCCGGACGTATCAGTTCAAGCACTGGAAGAGGCACGGCCACTGGTCGCCACGACTTCTGATCCACCCAACACACTGTAATATGGGCTGAAGTCATTAATCGTTCTCCACAACGCACTTCTTGGTAGAACACCACCGAAGCACGTCCCGTTTTTTCGACAGCAGAGCTAACATGAAGTTCATCGTCAAGACGAGCCGATGCATGATACTCGACATTGCTGGCTTTGACGACAAACAAAGCCCCATATTGCGCAAGTAAAGCAGATGATTCTAGACCTAGTGAGCGCAGCCACTCGGTGCGGGCGCGCTCGAAGAATTTAAGATAATTGGCATAGAACACGACACCGCCAGAATCAGTGTCTTCATAATACACACGAACGGGCCAACTAAATGCAGTAGACATGAGAACCTTAAATGCAAAAAAAACGAAAAGCTGCTGTTGTAATTGGCTTTAACTACGTTGAATCGCCAATGGCCCGAAGCCCTGACACATCGGCATCATTTCGATGTAATTAATATTGATGTGGGCCGGCAACGTGGCGATCCAAAAGGCTGTCTCAGCGATGTCGACTGCGGTTAGTGGTTGTGTACCTTGGTAGACTGCAGCAGCCTTAGCATCATCGCCTTTAAAGCGTACGTTCGAAAACTCTGTGCCACCACATAAACCTGGTGCAATATTGCAGGCGCGAACACCAGTACCAATCAAATCCGCGCGCAAATTCAGCGTAAATTGATCGACAAAGGCCTTCGTCGCGCCATACACATTACCCCCTGGGTAGGCTGTGGAACCAGCAATCGAACCAATATTGATGATGACGCCGTTCTTACGATCGACAAAGTGCGGCAATAAAGCACGGGTCATGCGAACCAATCCTTTATTATTGGTGTCGATCATCACTTCCCAATCTTCGAGGCTAGCGTCTTGCGCTGGCGCCACGCCCAATGCCAAACCGGCATTGTTAATTAAAACATCAATATCACTCCACTCAGCTTTCAAACTGGCGAGCGCTTGGCTGATCGATGCTTTATCGGTGACGTCTAACTCCAAGGTCAGCACCGCATCACCCAACTCTGCTTTTAATGCCTGTAAGCGATCCAATCGGCGCGCTGCGGCGATCACTTTATGACCCGCCTGAACAAACTTGCGTGCCATCGCTTCACCAAATCCAGAACTTGCACCAGTAACTAAGACCAACATAAATTCATCGCTTTCGAAATGCCAGAAAAGCCGTCATTCTAAATCTTTTTGTAATTAAAGTCGCCGCATTGAAGAATCACTCCAAAGCGAATCTGTAAGTCGCGTAGCTTCGAACCGAACGAGGAAAGTAGCACCGGAAACTATTTTCGTGACAGCATCGTGTCAATGCATATCAAAAACATCATATTTATTGTCATTTCACTTTTAACTGGCTTCTTGGGCAAGCAAATCTGCACATTTATTGACCTCAATTCCACGCCAAATCGGATTCAATTTATCTTTCAAAAACAAATACTTATAGAATTTCATCGTTCGACATCGTTTCCTTCCGGTCGATTTGCACGCCTTTAAACAAGCGCGATTCAATGCGGCCTTGTTTCGCTCTCTCAACTTGCTCTAAACCTGCGCTTCACGTAAAATTCGGGCACCATTTTTGTCTCACGCAACTGGCGAAAATGCAGCGTCTTTTTATCCAAAAGCACCTGCAGAAGATGGAGTTCCATCGTGAAGCGTGAGATTTGCAGAGTCGATTCTTGATTCTGGCCGTACGCCTGGGTATCTCGATGGTAAAAGTGATTGAGACTTGTATCAGCAAGCGTTCGCATTTTTACGGATCAGTCCCAATCTAAATTTTTCAATTTTCACGCTTTTTCTACAGGAAACCCATGTTCTCCAAGAATCATACTCTCGCTAATATCGATCCAGAATTGCTCGCCGCGATTCAAGCCGAAAATGTCCGTCAACAAGAACACATCGAGTTGATCGCTTCTGAAAACTACACTTCACCTGCCGTCATGGAAGCACAAGGCTCCCAATTGACGAACAAGTATGCTGAAGGCTACCCAGGAAAACGCTACTACGGTGGTTGCGAACACGTTGACGTCGTTGAACAATTAGCGATCGACCGCTTGAAACAAATTTTCGGCGCTGAAGCAGCAAACGTTCAACCGAATTCTGGCTCACAAGCAAACCAAGGCGTATTTTTCGCAGTCTTGAAACCAGGCGACACCATTATGGGCATGTCCTTGGCAGAAGGCGGTCACTTGACTCACGGCATGCCTTTGAACATGTCTGGTAAATGGTTCAACGTGGTTTCGTATGGTTTGAACGAAAAAGAAGAAATCGATTACGAAGCAATGGAACGTTTGGCACGCGAAAGCAAACCAAAATTGATCATTGCGGGCGCATCGGCTTATTCCTTGCGTATCGATTTCGAACGTTTCTCCAAAATCGCGAAAGAAGTGGGCGCTTATTTCATGGTCGATATGGCTCACTATGCTGGCTTGATCGCTGCAGGTGTTTATCCTAACCCAGTCCCATTCGCTGACTTCGTTACTTCGACGACACACAAATCGTTGCGTGGCCCACGTGGCGGTATCATTTTGATGAAAGCCGAACACGAGAAAATCATCAACTCTGCGATTTTCCCAGGCTTGCAAGGTGGTCCATTGATGCACGTTATCGCTGGTAAAGCAGTTGCGTTCAAAGAAGCGCTCAACCCAGAATTTAAAGCTTACCAAGAACAAGTGGTCAAGAATGCTGACGCGTTAGCTAAAACTTTAATCGAACGTGGCTTGCGTATTATCTCTGGCCGCACAGAATCGCACGTGATGTTGGTTGATCTGCGTTCCAAAAATATTACGGGTAAAGCAGCGGAAGCGGTACTGGGTTCTGCGCATATCACTTGCAACAAGAACTCTATTCCTAACGACCCAGAAAAACCATTCGTCACTTCAGGTATCCGTTTGGGTAGCCCTGCATTGACGACACGTGGCTTCAAAGAAGCTGAAGCTGTCAAGATTGGTCACTTGGTTGCAGACGTATTGGACAATCCAAATGACGCAGCAACTATCGAGCGCGTAAAGGCAGAAGTAAAAAAATTAACTGCTGCTTTCCCTGTCTACGGTAACTAAGTTTCTTAGCAGCGCCAAACACAAATAAAGCCACTCTTCGGAGTGGCTTTATTTTTATCCAAAAATGGATTTCAACTTGCGATAAACGAAAGATCCTGTCGTTTTTTGTCCTGTTCACAACAAAAGTCGCTAAACTGTGAAACGACAGAGATCGTATGTTTTACAATGATGTCAGCTTCACAAGTTTAAACAAAGATAGGCTTATGCGAAATTGCGACGGCTCAATAAGCTGCGGAAGGCTGTGCAAATGCAAAACGGCGCGAGCACAACAATGCCAAGCTCTATTATGCGTAAGTCCTAGGAGACAGAAAGTCCAATCATGAAATGCCCATACTGCCACCACGACGACACTCAAGTGATCGACACCCGAATTTCAGAGGAAGGCGACACGATACGCCGCCGCCGTCGTTGTGCCAGTTGCGATAAACGCTTTACGACTTATGAGCGCATCGAACTCACGATGCCAGTTATCGTCAAAAAGAACGGTAGCCGCTCAGAATATGAATCGGCAAAATTACGTGCAAGTCTCATGTTGGCGTTGCGCAAACGTCCGGTATCAGCAGAGGCGGTTGACACTGCCATTCAAAGAATCGAAGAAAAACTCCTCAATAGCGGACAACGTGAAGTGGTCTCTGGGCACTTAGGTGAGTTGGTGATGCGTGAACTTAAGCGCCTCGACAAAGTCGCCTATATTCGTTTCGCGTCGGTATATAAGAGCTTTGAAGATGTCTCTGAATTCGTCGAAGCAATTCAAGAAGTAAAGAAAAAATAAAGGGCTTGAATTTCTTCAAGCCCTCCACTCACAAGAATCAACGCCACATATACACGTTAGGTGCAATCTTACTTCGTCCAACAGGTGTCCGCAGTCATACCATTGGTTGGAGTACCATCTACAGACTTTTGTCCCAAGTTATTGATTGTCAGAGTCTTACAATAGTCTGTTGTAGCACCGTTTTTCGGCACTGCTTGTAAAGTATAAGTAGTCGCAGCTTTACTCTTAATTGAAATTTCGTACTTAACTTGAATTCCGGTAGCATTCGGTGGTGAAATTGTTCTTGGAAGAACAGGATCAGAACCAGCAACGTTTTTATCATACGAACTATTTTCAGTAAAAAACCGCTCCATATACTGTGCATTTTCGAGCAATGCAGCACGGGCATCAGAACGATCCCCGCGCCTAACATTATCGCGATAACTTGGGTAAGCAATAGCTGTGAGGATTGCAATGATGACTACCGTTATCATCATCTCCATCAGAGTGAAACCACCCTCTTCATTCTTATTTATAGACTTCATATGCACTCCCCCCAATTATTCAAACTTCTATTTTATGTTAATTTGACGCCATAAACGAACCGTTGGGATCGGGTCTGAAGCTCGACTATTCACGCCCTCTGCACCACCAATCATCGTACCATCTTTACTTGCAGCTTGGTACACCTTCAAATTTCGGTTGCCTGTACGAATAATCGTGGTACCCATCGTTGCCGTGCTTTGGCGACCGCTCACCATTGTGTCAGAAGGGGTGATTTGATTGTCACCATTAGTGTCAATCGTCTTATAACTAAGTGGCCCACCATTCAAAGGACTCAATTGCAGGGTCGTTGAGAATCCATCCGTAATGCAAGGATCTGTGCTGGTCCCAGGTATCAACGTCGTAAAGATGACCTGATCCTCGAAAATAATCGGATCTGTGACCAAACGCTCAGCTGAAACTACAGTCAAATCAATATACCAACCTCGCTTGGTGTTCCAATCTACGACTTGTGGATTGAGGAATTTATAGAACATGCTTCCGTTGTCTTTAGTCAAGGTCTGTTGGACCAAACTCGTCTTAACGACAGTCGAAGGCGCGGAATCCTTGTCCCAAATCCCGTACAGAGTCTGAAGAGAAGTGTTTGTCGGATCCGTATCTTCATAAATTTTGCCCGTACCAAAGATGACGATAATACCGTTTTCAGGATGTGGGTACAGCTGAGGTTGTGTCGTAATCGGTTGCTTCAAACTCGGATTGACACTGTTTTTGGCAGTGAATAAAGGAGAACCGTTAAATGCTATCTCAACTTTAGTTGGATCACCTGGGCTAGGGGTAGAGAAGTCAAACTTCCACAGATTGCCCTGCAAGTCACCGGCGTATGCCGCTTTGATCGTCGAGTCAGAATTAATCAACAACTTCGGTGTAGACAATCCGTTAGAAGTGGTACCAGTATCCTTCTTGTACAACACCGCACCAGTTCTCAGGTTAACAACATACAACACTGCCTTACCACTAGCACTTTCGTAGCCATTGCCAAATACAGCGACCCAAGTACCATCCTTCAAGCGTCCCATTTGTGGTACACCCATGGTGTAACCCATATCACTGTCTGCTGTAGGAATCGTCGAACTTAACTCCCACAAAACTTTCGACTGATCGAAAGTAGCAGGATCTGTAACATCCAACGCGAACACTGCCTTACCACCAGCGCCCGTTGCACCAAGTAAAACCATACGCCAAGGAGCATTAATATCTGTGCCAATTGCAGCGTCACCAACGTTCACTGTACCGTCAACGTAAAACTCATGCGAATAAGTCTTTTTCGCGAGCTGAGGCAATTTAGGAATTATCGACTTCGGAATATAAGCAAACCGTTCCAAAGCTGAAGTGTCGTTCGCCGCAGCATCAAATGCATGCAACATACCATCATTTGAGCCTACATAAACTGTAGCGACCCTACTCGAACTCTTCTTCCAATTTAAGAAAGTTTGGTAGGAACCTTTACCAACAGAACCCGCTGGCAGGAACACATAACCGCCATCCTTACCTTCACGAACATATTGTGGATCTGAATTAACCAAATCTCCCAACACGTATTTGCGAATACGGAAAGGATTGTTTTCTAAGGATTTATCGCCACGAATGTAATCAACAATGTTAGTTCCCGTCACAACCGTAGGCAAATAATCTGCCGCCGCATCGTTGAATGCTGTCTTATCGCTCGCGGCCAAATTAGTGTAATTAAATTCAATACCACCAATGCCAGATGCTGCCGTGGTGAACACCTTCCGTGTTGAGGCATTAACAGTCCAATTATCCGTATCCCAGTCATTCGTGACTGAAACGGCACCTGTCGTGGCATTGACTGATTTCTGCTCCAATTTACCCGACCAGTTATCTGTACGATAGGAAGAAGTATAGAGCTTGGTATTGGAACCCAAAGTATTATTAGACGTCGCTACCGCAGCCGCACTACCAACGCGGCTTGCGATGTCGGCCAAAGCCAAAGCTAGAGACTCACCGAATTGTTTTGGATTGCGCGCACTAAAATATTGGCCACGACCATTAACTGCCGCATGCCACAAATCATCCACATTGTTCGTGGAATCGGCAGCAGGTTGACTCCATTGCTTAGTTCCATCCTTTAAAGCAGGGAGGTCAGTAGCGGGGTCAAGTGTACCGACTACTCCAAGGCCCACGGTGTAAGTAACGAGGTGTTGCCAAAAGGCAGGATCAGCGGAATTGGTTGGCACATTTTTCTTACTTTGATCAGTCCAATCGCTACGGAGATCATTTACCCAATAATACATTGCAACGTCTGCCAAGGTGTCTGAGTAGGTGTCGGCGTACTGTTTATCGGTCGTAACCGTTACATTTCCAGCTGAATCTTTCAATGTTGAGCCAGATATGCCGTATTTAAAGGTACTACCGTCCGCGGCTGTCCGCAGGACACCATTGGTTCCATCAACGTTGCCATTGGCTACACTAGCGCCATTACCATTCCAAGTACCGTCGGTCGTCATGATATGGTAATTTTGACGACAACTTGCCTGTCCACTGCTAGTATCATTAATCGTATTCTGCCAAGGTCCACCAGCATCGGTACGTCTAAAATATTGACCTACTTTATCCATCGCTGCACGCAATGGCGTACCGTTCAAATAAGCAGGATACTTATACAATTCATCAAAAAAACTCTGGCGATTAGCGCCAGCGAAATCAGGTGTCACACCTGCCACAATGACACTTGAACTCACGCCATTAATCGTTCGACTTGGCGCATTCAAAGTTGCAAAACCAACACGCAAGCTTGTCTCTTGCTTACTGAAGGCCGTACCAGCGCCGCCACGTGCCAACAAAGTACGTGAACGCCAATATTGGAACCAGTTCGCGAAATTTTGAATCTCTTGTGCATAAGTACAGGTCGTCGCACATTCGGTTCGGTCACTAGAAAACTTCGGATAGCTCGTCACCGTCGACTTGATTTCAACCTTTTCAAAGCAATTCACGTTGGTCGCATCATCCGCAGAAACACAACCAGTGCCGCCTATATATTTGAAATAGGTTGCTGGATAAAAATCTCTTTGTTCATTGACAACAGCGGCCGTAGAGCTTTTTATCCAATCTACTTTACCCCACACTACCCCTTGGGTACTTGAGGTCAAATTGATCGTTGCTACTAGATTACCACCCGTCGGAGCAACCGGATTAAAATAAGCAGCTACTGGATTCGCCTGCGGCATAGAAGTACCATCCGCATTTTTCCATGGGTCATACTTCACACCCGGATTGTAGTAAATCTCGTTCACTTCCCAGTTACGGAACCGTGCAATCTTCAACGTAGTGGCATTGTCGGTACCATTACCATCGCCAAACCCCATGACGTCAGATGGGAAGGCTTTATTAGCCTCATATACATTTGGTGGCTGAGGAAAGCCGGCAACATAGCTAAAGCCTGGGACTAATTTATCGGGCATGTATTCAAAAACCATTGACCCAGAATCATCAAGTGTGAACATGATATTCGGCGGCACCTTCGGCTTTACCATTGGTGGCAGTTTAGAAACTGTTGCAGAGGCTTGTAAAGGAAGCAGAATCTGCGACACGATCAATATCGCAGCGCAAGCACGTTTTGTCAGAGAAAATGTTCGTACCATGATGAACCTCTATCAGTAATTACCGCAACGTATAACTTCTTGTAGAACTACAACCGCTGTATCAACACTACCAACGCCACGCGCTGTGATCACATACGGCCAACTGTTTTGATCGCGGCCAGGCAGAGGCCAGCGCTCAACAAGGCATTGAGGCTGTGATGCAACCCCTTTGAGTTCATCTGTACCCGAAACAGTTACAACATCTCCACTTGTCCAGACAGTTTTATCTTTCCACTTGGATGGAAAGTTAGCCATCACGTTGGTATCGTCATAGGCATCCTGAGATGTAAGAACATTGATTGTGCTCCCGGCACGTAATTGACACATTGTGGTTGAGCCTGCTGCCAGATCGAGCGAGCGTTCGCAAAAACGCAAGCCCTTCTCCGCCGCTTGAAAAGCACTCTCTTGCGCACGTAAATTGCCGCCAATTTTCTCGTCCATCGTTGCTTTACGAATAGCTGTCACAGCGAGCATCGTCATCACAATCAAGAAAATCATACTCACCGGGAGAACGAAGCCGTGCTGATTTTTATTCCGATTAGTCTTCATTATGCTGCTCCAACGGCACGACTACGAATGGTTACGGTCGTATTAAACACACTGCGCAAACGTTTATCGTTTGGCGTTATCTTTGTCGTTCCATCGCACCCGACATAGGTCTGTGCGGCAGTCACAACATTGTTAGACGCCGAACGAACAACCAAACAAACTCGAACTGCAATGACACGTTGCCAATCGGCCGCGGCCAATTTATCTGCTGTCAAATAGCGATCTATTGTCTGAGTCCCATTAAAAGAAACACCGTAACTCAACTGCATATTCTCGACATTCTCTGCAATTGGCTGCCCTTCATTTAGTGCATCGGTCGGATTCGCTAAACCACCATTCCCACGACAATACAATTCAGGAACGCCATTTGTCGTTTTGATATAAAAACGATTTTCGACAATATATTCTTGGAGAATACCGCCCTTTTTCTTCGCAGCATCAGGAGGAATTGCCGTTGGTAAGACAGCGGCGCCGAGGCAATCTGTTGGCACACCCGCAGTAGTCGTATTATCGGAAAACTGATCAACAACATAACGCACCAGAAAAGCATCTGGTGTAGAGCCTGGTCCTGTGCAAGTTAGATCGGCCAGCGTCTTCGAACTATCGACAAAGCCCCCAGCGCAACCACGAATCGCATCTGTACTTGCGCCCTTATTATCAGCGAAGCTGGTGTATACGGCAGCTTGTACTTTTACTGGAACAGTTGAATCATCTTCACTTTTCTCAATCGAGCTCAGCAAAGTACCATAGCCAGCCATACGCACGTGAAAACTCAAAAAATTAAGTGCGAGACGACCTTCTTCATCCAGGCGACTCTTATCATCAGTTGCTCTAAATGTATTTTTGTTCGCGTAAAACAAGGAAGAAATTGAGATCAGGATCACCATGCCTATGGTCACAGCAATCATCAATTCGACGATCGATCGCCCTTGTATAGAACGTCGGTTTGCAAAACGAATTTTCATATCGTATACCTCAAGGTAAAGCACCGAACACCAACAGGAGCTGCCGCGTTGCCGGGGCAGGCCGGATCAGTTGACGTCAATCCTTGTTCTTTCCACATTACTGTAATGTCAAAGCTACTCACTGAAGTGCCTGTCGTCACTGGAAGAATAAGTCCAGCACCTCCAGCCAATCGAAGCTCAAGCATACGCAACCAAGCCATTTTGTCATTATCTGCAATTTTCTTCGCATCGCATCCGGCCGAATTACTCATCAATATTGCACAATTATTAGGTAACGCACTACGATCTAAAGCAATTGTCGTCGAATAATAAGCATCGTATTTGTAGCGAGCCTCATTGTCTGCGCGGTCTTGCGAATATTTTGAAGGATCAGAGGAAATCAACCAATTCGCCCGCATCCGCTCGCCCAAATCATACGCAGCTTGAACCGCCTCAGAACGTTGACTTGCCGTCTTTTGATATTTGAGAGCATTCAATTGCAGACTTGCCAAACCCAAGAGACCGATCGCCATTACAACAATTGCGACCATAATTTCAATCAAGGTTGTACCCTTTTGATGAGATATTTTCCGCATTTTTATTCTCCTATTTAAGGGCAACTTGATGCCCTCTCAACCTTCGCTCGACCACCAATCGCAACACAAACAGCTCGATCTTCCGAGGAAAAGGCACTCGGAGCGCTAACGACAAATTGAGTTTTTGTGAAAGTCTGGCCCGTTGCGTTGAAACTGATATTTTCATTCGCCGCATTCGAAACGATCTTACCCTCTGCGTCACTCGCCAAGTAAGGGCCGTAGATTTGAATAATTGGTTCACCATTATTGCGAGTACGGGATTCATTGGTATCCACGTATATCATCCATCCCGTACCCCAGCCTACAGCACCGGAGACTGAATCACACAAAGGTGATGCCGCGCTTGGTGTCGATGTTTTACAAACACCAATCGAAGTACCTCGTTTGAGCGCTTCTGATCGCGCCAACAAAAGCGAGCCGTGTAGATCTGAAACCATACTCGAGACCCGATTCGATACAACCATTCGTCGATAGCTTGGAATTGCAATACTCGCGAGAACTGCGGCTATCGCAATGACAATCATCAATTCAACTAGGGTAACCCCCATCTGTGAGCCTGATTGTTTGAATTTTGTTTTCATGATTCTCCCCATTTGCATGTAGGAGAATAATCCAACTGGGTTCGTTCTCAAAAGTAATTCTGATGAACGGCGTTTAAAGCTCGATCTTTGGCATACTAGCGGTAAAAGAGTTATCGGCAGGCGTCTCTCGACACGCGCGCTCTGCCACCGGATGCTAGGCAAAGAAAACGATCGTGGGATACTTCTTGGTCAGTGCGAGGTCGCCTGATATTAAACCGCATGTAGTTGCCAAATGTCTGTCCAGTAGCATTAAAGGTCAACTGATTATGTGCTGGGGTTGGGATAATTGCTCCTTCATTTCCGTCATTAAACAATCTGCCCTGCATCCGCAAAACGACATCGCCACTTGAAAATTTCTTGTTGCGATCAAGGTCGTGAAAGATCAACCATCCATCACCCCAACCGGCTCCATTTCCAGCTCCCCCTTGATCACAAGTTGGATTTTCGCTAAGCGTAGTTGAACTCCGACATATAACAACATTGCCACCACGCTTGATTGCCTCTGAACGAGTATATAGAAGTGCTCCATGAAGCTCACTCGTGACGCTATTAACTCGATTGACAATGACCATATCCCCATAGGTCGGGATCGCGAGCATCGACAGCGTGGAGATAATCAGTATCCAAATTATCAATTCCATTAAAGTAACGCCAATCTGAGCCTTAGTTAATCGTGTACGCATAGATGCTCCCGATCTAAAATTATAAAATAATAATGCTTTTTATTTAATTATAAAATCACAGATCAGATTGTCAACGGTAATGTTGACTTTTTACTACGGTGAGTCGATAGAGTTGATGGTTATCGTCAAAGACTGAAACGACCGGAGGGCGTACTGAGGCTGTACGCCCAATTGAGTTGATGATGTTTTCGGTAAGCGCAAAGCAAAAGCCCCTGATTCGCTGGAATCAGGGGCTTTCTGGGATAAGAGCCTGACGATGACCTACTTTCACACTGGTTGCAGCACTATCATCGGCGCAAAGTCGTTTCACTGTCCTGT
>NZ_JACOFZ010000068.1 GCF_014284155.1 Affinundibacterium nitidum | reverse complement strand
CGGTTAAGGTGTACGTAAAGCTATCGGTCAAACTTTGACCGGCACCTAAGCCATTGACGGCCGCATTGCTGTTGTTGAGCGTGTACGTGTAGGTACCATTGCTGTTCAAGACCAAGGTACCGTAGCCTGCTGCATTCGTGAACGTACCTGCTGTCACTGGAGTGGCGTTGCTGTCCGCACCGACCGTGTCGTTCGTGATCACATTGCCGGTGACTGTGTTCGGTACTGCATCTTCAGTGATGT
>NZ_JACOFZ010000067.1 GCF_014284155.1 Affinundibacterium nitidum | reverse complement strand
CTGCATTCGTGAACGTACCTGCTGTCACTGGAGTGGCGTTGCTGTCCGCACCGACCGTGTCGTTCGTGATCACATTGCCGGTGACTGTGTTCGGTACTGCATCTTCAGTGATGTTGTTGATGTCACCTGTCGCTACTGGTTTGCTATCCGTAATGAGGATATCTAGGCTGTCGTTATTGGTCGCGCCTAAGGCATCGGTGACTGCTACGGTGATACTGTCGGTCACATCGCTGTTCGCACTTTG
>NZ_JACOFZ010000066.1 GCF_014284155.1 Affinundibacterium nitidum | reverse complement strand
CATGTCGTTAATGTTGGCAACGGCTGGCACTACTGTACTACAATTCGTGCACACTACTGCCGGCAAAGCTGTCAGGCTCTTGATGGTCGCGGCTACTGTTGGTGCATTGAATGCAGCATTGTATTTGTAATAGCCCGTACGAACTGCCCAAGATCCATCAGCGTACTTCACTGAGAATCCCTTTACACGATCTAACTTCACCTCACCGACAGCATTACTGACCGTAGTCTTCCCAAAAAAACCCTCGACTTGGAG
>NZ_JACOFZ010000065.1 GCF_014284155.1 Affinundibacterium nitidum | reverse complement strand
GTCAATAAGTTCATCTTATACAGCGGCCGTGCAAAGAATAAACCGACGAAGATCAGGCACAATGAAGAACCGAAAGGATCGGCAACCACGCCCTTGAGACCCTCTTTGACGAAGGTGGATGAAATGCTAAGTACCGTCTCAGAACCAAACCAGGTCGCGAATACCGTCGCGGTGACGATATACATAGGTAATGAACGGCCAGCGACCGCAAAGTCTTTGGAGTTGTTCACATAACGAGCGGCATACAAGCCAATA
>NZ_JACOFZ010000064.1 GCF_014284155.1 Affinundibacterium nitidum | reverse complement strand
CCCCCCCCCCCCCCCCCCCCCCCCCCCCCCCCCCCCCCCCCCCCCCCCCCCCCCCCCCCCCCCCCCCCCCCCCCCCCCCCCCCCCCCCCCCCCCCCCCCCCCCCCCCCCCCCCCCCCCCCCCCCCCCACCCCCCCCCCCCCCCCCCCCCCCCCCCCCCCCCCCCCCCCCCCCCCCCCCCCCCCCCCCCCCCCCCCCCCCCCCCCCCCCCCCCCCCCCCCCCCCCCCCCCCCCCCCCCCCCCCCCCCCCCCCCCCC
>NZ_JACOFZ010000063.1 GCF_014284155.1 Affinundibacterium nitidum | reverse complement strand
GGTGTTACCGTCACCGCCGTAGGGGTGGTGCTTGTATTACTCAAGCTCACCGTAAAATCTAAATTTCCACCTTCACTGACGCTCGGACTTGATACACCTGTGATCAAAGGACGATCATCATCGCCACCAGGGCCTGGAACATCATCACGGATCGTCGTCGTTACACTACTTGTGGCAATTGTAGCGTTCGTTGCTGCCGTTAAATTGACCTGATAGGTTTCTGCACCTTCGTAGACTGCTGGAGTGTCATTACTA
>NZ_JACOFZ010000062.1 GCF_014284155.1 Affinundibacterium nitidum | reverse complement strand
CTGCCATCACTCATGGTGGCAAATCGTACAATCCCGACATCGATCCCGATGGCGCTTGTCGCAGCGGGTAATGGTTGTTCAACTTCTCGCTGCGTCTGGATCGAAACGAACCATTTTCCACTAGAATAGCTGACAGTGACATTTCTCACTTCACCCAACACATCACGACTATTGCGGTAACGAATCCACCCGAGCTTAGGCAGGAATATACGGCTGTTGGGCTGATCTAATTTGCATCCTTGAGGATAACGGAAG
>NZ_JACOFZ010000061.1 GCF_014284155.1 Affinundibacterium nitidum | reverse complement strand
CAGCTGGTGCATTAACCCTGACCAATGGAACTTCTAACGGTGGTTCGACCAGCATCGGTTATACCTACGATCCAGCTGCAGCGAATCTAGACTTCTTGCGTGCAGGCCAAAGCTTGACGATCACTTACCAAGTGAAGGTCAATGACGGTACAGCAGACTCCGCAGTGCAAGACGTGACGTTCACGATCACTGGTGCGAACGATGCACCGGTATTGACAGATACGACCAACCCAACAGCTGTAGTCGAGTTAGCCA
>NZ_JACOFZ010000060.1 GCF_014284155.1 Affinundibacterium nitidum | reverse complement strand
CGCAATTAAATGCTTTAGGTGGCACACCGATCACGATCACGACAGGCAAGGGCAGCTTGGTCTTAACAGGTTATAACTCCAGCACAGGCGTGGTGAGTTACACCTATGACCCAAGTGTCCAAAGTGCAAACAGCGATGTGACCGACAGTGTCACAGTGGCAGTCACCGATGCCTTAGGTGCAACGAATAACGACAGCCTAGATATCCTTATTACGGACAGCAAACCAGTAGCGACAGGTGACATCAACAACATCA
>NZ_JACOFZ010000059.1 GCF_014284155.1 Affinundibacterium nitidum | reverse complement strand
CAAGCGCCATCGGGATCGATGTCGGGATTGTACGATTTGCCACCATGAGTGATGGCAGCTTCGTCGCACCGCTCAACAGTTTCAAGAAGCACCAGCAGCGCCTTGCACGTTATCAGCGACGCATGAGCCACAAGGCAAAATGTAACGTAAAACTAAAGAGGACAACATTCAGTAGCAACTGGAAAAAGGCGAAGTTGAAAGTCCAGCAGATTCACAATACCATCGCCAATGCTCGGAAAGATTTCCTGCATAAGA
>NZ_JACOFZ010000005.1 GCF_014284155.1 Affinundibacterium nitidum | reverse complement strand
CACCATGACGATAAAGTCGTACCCACTGGGCGAGAATCCCAGGATTGCGAATATTAAAGTGCGTTGCAACTTGACTGTAAGATAAGGCATTGTCCCATAGATGTCTCAGCACAGACAATTTAAACTCTGCGCTGTAATGAGTGAACTTCTTCGTCAGTCCTTCCATACCATGTGTTTGGTACCAGCTAACCCAACGCCTTACGATCGAGTGCTGCAAGTCGTATTTCTTACCTAGGGCAACGTACCCCAGCGAGCCATTTAAATACTCTCGTACTACACGGTATTTAAACTCTTCTGTATGTTTAGCCATTAAAAAACCCCAAAAGTTGGTGTCCAACTTTTGGGGTTCAGTTCAGAGGTTCGCTTTTTTTGTTTTTATCTAAAGCCCAAGCAAATACAAACTAAGGCAAACGTCGATCGCGAAACACCGACTTGTCCTGATAAAAGGCGACGTCTTGGCCATCACACCATGTTGGCACGCCAAGGACTGGCAAAGGGGTGTAATCGTTGGTACTGAGATTGTGCTGCTGAAGTTGGGAACTGACTTTCACATCGATCCACGTACTTTGCTCCTCAGAGCTTAAATTAAAGTATTCAGGTTCTACCCATACTACCCAGCTATGTGCAGTAATCCCTTTGTAAGGCTGTACTAGCTTTTCCATCAAAGCGTGACCGAAACTCCAAACCTGCACTTTGACGCCAAATAGAGGAGCACTATCATGCAATGCTGCTTGCCATTGATGTTGCTGCAACTGTGCTAGGAGTTGCCTGCCCGACTCCGAGTTCTCAATCACAAGTAATGCGGCATTTTCATCGAATATGGTCGCTGCATCACGCGCTGGGCCACGAGACTTCCCGATGCCAAGGGAGGCGATTTGTGCTGCTTGCAAGGCATTAAGTTGACACTTAATTTGTGGAAAACTCAACCACACCAAAGCATTAAAGAAATCATGAAGATTTTCTCGCGTCGGCACTTTACCCGTGGCGCTAATGTGCGCTTCGTAAGCGACGCCCTCGGGCAGTTCTTCTTGCGTAATAAAACAAAGCGGAAGTCCTCGGTGATTATTCAAGCCGCGCTGTTTTGCTTCGGCATTCAAGGCATCACGCCAGCTGCTATGCGCCAATACTCTTCGCGCTGCAGCTAACACTGCGGCATACCATGGCTGTGACCAATCAATGCCGTTATAGAAATGTGTTAGTTCGGACCTCTGCATAGATTTTAGTTCAGAACAAACAAACTTAAGCAGTCACTTTCCAAGACATTTGCTCGCCTGCATTCAATGGCACCAAGCTGCCATCGAGATACATCAACTCGCTTGGCAAAGTCCAAGTTTCGCGCTTTAAGCTTAAGGTCGATGTATTACGTGGCAAGCGATAAAAATCGGGGCCATTGAAACTCGCAAAAGCTTCTAATTTATCCAGCGCACCGACCTGATCAAATGCTTGCGCGTACAACTCCATCGCATGCAACGCGGTATAGCAGCCAGCGCAACCACAGGCATGTTCTTTCACACCTTTAGCATGAGGTGCCGAGTCTGTGCCGAGGAAGAATCGTGCACTGCCAGAAGTCGCAGCTCTGACCAAAGCTTGACGGTGCGTTTCGCGTTTCAACACAGGTAAGCAATAGTAGTGTGGACGAATCCCACCCTTAAAAATTTCATTGCGGTTATACAGCAAATGATGTGCAGTGATAGTTGCAGCGATCGGCCCTTCTGCTTCTGCCACATAAGCAGCGGCATCTGCCGTTGTTATATGCTCGAATACCACATGTAGTTCTGGCATATCTGCACGTAGAGGCTTCATCACAGTGTCAATGAACACTGCTTCACGATCGAATAAGTCAATTTCTGGACTCGTCACTTCACCGTGGACCAAGAATGGCATACCAAGCTCTTGCATCGTTTCCAAAGTCTTATAGCACTTACGCAAATCAGTCACGCCAGCATCGGAGTTAGTCGTCGCTCCTGCTGGGTACAATTTCACTGCATGGATAAAGCCACTGTCTTTGGCACGGCGAATTTCTTCCGGCGGCGTGTTATCAGTGAGATATAAAGTCATCAAAGGTTCAAACTGCATGCCCTCTGGCAGTGCCGCCAAAATGCGTTGACGATAAGCAGCTGCTTGCTCGGTCGTGGTCACTGGAGGTTTCAGATTTGGCATCACGATTGCCCGTGCAAATTGTGCAGCCGTATGGGGCAATACAGTTTTTAGCGCGTCACCATCGCGAAGATGGAGATGCCAGTCATCTGGGCGGGTAATGGTGAGTTCTTGAGTACTGGCTGTCATGATTGCTCGCTAAAGAAATGGCGCTACGGAGTACATCCCGCAGGCGAATGAAGACGAAAGCCATATTTTACCGTTTTTGGCAGCTAAAAGCCTTGTTTTGCCACAGAAAGCGGCACGAACTAGCAAAAACAAAGGGGATTAGGTCAACTCAGAATCAATACAAAACTTTATCGGATGGCACTCGCATGCTGTCACGTAACAAAAAACTCATGGGTAGGTTCAACTTTCCGCGTCCATCGGGTAAAGCCTGCATAAACCACTTATCGTAGATTTTGTTGAGCTCACCATCGAGCATCAAACGTGCGATTTCTTTATCGACAATAGCTTTCAGGGCGAGATCTTCTTTCCCCAACATGATGGCCTGGGCTTCGATGGCAATGCTATCGCCCATCACTTTCCATGCATCGGGCGTTGAGCTCGTCGATTTCAAGGAAGCAAGTGTAATTTCATCCGCAACGAACACATCGACCTGACCCGCTTCGAGTATACGAAGTGCATCACGCGTATTCGCAGCCTCAGATAAACTCAATTCTTTGAAGTTAATACGATTTGAATCACGCATGGCCACGGTGGCAGTCGAGCCACGGACAACCAACACTCGCTGAGCTTTTAGGTCACTCCAATTTTTAAGCACGGAATCTTGGCGAACCATGAAGCGTGTGGAATTGAAGAAATACGGGATCGAGAAATTGACCACCTTGCGCCGCTCAGCAGTGCTTGCGGTCGCACCACATTCGAGGTCTGCACGCCCCTCAGTGATCGCAGGCAAGCGACTCCCACTATTCACCAATAAATAACTGATACCTAATTGAGGCAGCTTCAATTCGCGCTTAATCCGCTCCACCACCTTGGCACATACATCCAATGCGTAACCGACCGGTTTGCTGTCATCAGCAAGATAGGACAAAGGCAGCAAAGCCTCGCGATGGGCGATAACGATATTTTTAGATTCTTTGATACGACTTATGCTATCGGCCGACGCACTCACACAAACGCTCGACAAAACAAGGAGGCAAAACAACTTCAACACGGCATTCCTCTACACAATATGTTCGCAGAGTTATTCTACACGTCTTGGAGAAATTGGTTTTGAATGAAGAATTTCGTTAGCATGCTTTACGGATAAGTGGGTGGCAAAGTGGCGTGACTCCAGTCTACGCTGGAGTCACGCCGAAATGCTCGCGAAATTCGGACTTCATTTGAGCGGACAGAAATTCGATTCTCGGGATGCTGCGCTAAGCCGGTTTTACAACTCGCCACAGCAATACTCGAGTATTGCGAGGACAAGCAACAACGCACAGCGCCCGAAAATCGAATTTATTATGGGTAGAGGCCTCGAACTTCACGCGCTTGGAGAACTCGCGTACAAGCAATAATAAACGCCGCAGTTCGCAAAGACACGTTCTTATCTTCTGTCACCTGCCATACAGAATTGAAAGCTTCTTTCATGATGCGTGTTAGGCGATTGTTGATTTCTTCTTCAGTCCAGAAATAGCTGGAGAAATCCTGTACCCATTCGAAGTAAGAGACGGTTACACCACCTGCATTGGCGATGACGTCTGGAACCACCAACACACCGCGGTCACGCAAGATATCATCTGCTTCTGGTGTAGTTGGACCATTCGCACCTTCCAAGATAATCTTGGCAGTAATTTGATTAGCATTCGCTTCAGTGATTTGTTGTTCCAAAGCTGCTGGGATCAAGATATCGCATTGCACTTTCCAGAATTCATCGTTTGGCAAGACTGCCTCTGCGCCTGGGAAGCCAGCGACACTGCCGTTGCTTGCGACGTGATCGAGCAATTTTGGCACATCGAAACCATTTGAATGGAAAATCGTGCCGCCATGATCTTGCACAGCCACGACTTTAGAGCCTGCTTCTGCAAACAAACGAGCGGCAATACCGCCGACGTTACCAAAACCTTGCACGGCAATCTTCGCACCCGCAATTGCCAATCCGCGTTTTGCAGCTGCTTCACAGCCCACAACAAACACGCCACGGCCAGTCGCTTCGCGACGCCCCAAACTACCGCCCAAAGAAATAGGCTTACCAGTTACAACACCCGTCGCGGTGCGACCTTCGTTCATGGAGTAAGTGTCCATCATCCACGCCATCGTCTGCTCGTTGGTATTGACGTCTGGCGCTGGGATATCTTTGTCTGGACCGATGATAATGCCGATCTCCGATGTGTAACGACGCGTCATACGCATCAATTCGCCACGTGACAAAGTCTTAGGATCAACACGAATACCGCCTTTAGCGCCACCGTAAGGAACGTTCACGGCAGAGTTTTTGATTGTCATCCAAGCGGACAAGGCCATCACTTCGGACAAGGTCACGTCTTGATGGAAACGCACACCACCTTTACCTGGACCACGTGAAGTATTGTGTTGTACACGATAACCTTCGAAGTGAGCGATGGTACCGTCATCACGTTCGATAGGTACATCAACGACCAAAATACGCTTTGGACGCTTCAATGTTTCAACCCAACGCGACAAACTGCCGAGGTAAGGCGTCACGCGGTCGATTTGCTCAAGATACACGTTCCATGGGCCCGTTGCATGTGGGGTTAAGTATGACGGGATTTGGTGATTGCTAGACATGATCAGTCTCTTCTTTTCTAAAGGCCTTGTGGCAACAAGGCACAGGTTCTTGGTGAATAATTTCTTGTCGTATTATTTTTTTGCTTTCACCCATCACGAAAAACACGCTCACGATCAGGCAAAAGGCAGCGAATCTTAAGGCAAGTGGTATCGCCGCCTCCAATGCTTTGTTTGCATTTATCTATGCGTGAAATGCATAACCATGAAATTACCAGCTATCTTTCATAGCAGCACTAGCTTCAAAAATAAAGTGGGATATGGCAGAAAGAACAAAATTCTTCCCATCCATCGAAAGAAATCTTTAAATGGTATTACGTCTGCGATGCGCTCACAAAAACGTATTCATCAAACTTGAAAGAGTGTTTCGAGCATAAAAAAACGCTTGAGACCTGAGTCTCAAGCGTCCTTTTAAAAAGATAAATGAATTTCTAGGCTTGCGGTGGAACGGAGGAATTAGTCGTGGCTTGATCGCCATCGTTGGAAAGTAAAGCCCACAAAGAATAAGCACCGACTAAAGTGCCGAATGGGAATCCGAACAAAAACAAAATATTGCTAATGATCAGCCAAATTCTAGCGCCTGATGAACCACGCAAATACAAAATTCCAGCAATGATGTCGGCGACAGCAAAGAAGCCTACGAAGAAAAAAATAAAAGTACCAAGGAGAGCGAAGACACCCGTGACGGTTGCATCACCGACGAAGGCCGCCACACCGCCCAAAAACAAAAAGACGACTAACATGACGAGCAAACTAACAACGCCCATTACGATCGCCAACCACGCAGCGATCTGCTTATGAATATTCATCCCATTTACCTTTTCGAGAATAATTTGATTCAAAAATGTGCAGTGATCCCGCGTTTAGACAATACAACGCCCGCGAAAACCCCGAGCAGCATAATACGATTCGGCGCCATTGTGGTACACAAAAACTTGATCATAACGACGATCACAAAATAGAGCGCCACCTAACTTGCGAACAGCGTCAGGCGTTTGGACCCAGCTTGAGGTTTTCTTATCGAATTCACCCATTGACTGCAAATGCCTATATTCGGCCTCACTCAACATTTCAACACCAATTTCTTTGGCCAACTCAATCGCACTGCCACGTGGCTTATTTTCCTTACGCGCATCTAGTGCCGCCTTGTCATAGCAAAGGCTTCGGCGACCAGCAGGACTTTCGACCGCGCAATCAGCAAAAACAAACTCCCCGGTTGCTTCAATCTGCGCCAACACATCTGGCTCACCACCGCTGTCTTCCATGCGCCGTAGAACTTGCATTTTTTGTGGCGATGCGCGTAGGCGCTTTTCGACGTCGGCCCATGAGATGTTGTGGTGGCGCTGCAGATTTTTCTCAAATCGTGTTTGCAAAATTTGTCTTAGTTCCTCATCAAACTGGCTCATGAATTTTCCTTTTGTCGAGATCACATCGCGAACATATGAAGCATTTCAATTATCGTTGTGATTTCACTGTTTTTGACTTACTACTTAACACTGACTTTTGAGCGAGATAATCCCACAACTTTGCCACTACGGCTTTACCCGGCCTTTGCTCTGAAGGCCGTTCGCGATAAAGGCGAATCTCCATACTGACTTCCCAAGCATCGGATCCACCATCAGCACGCGCCAATTGTTTTTGCTTTAACTCACGAACCACGGCTGATTCCGGCAAAAAGGCGACACCACGCCCTTCAAGTGCCATCATCTTTAAACCCTCCGCCATATCAGTTTCGTAGCATTTGTCGAAATGCAGCGCTTGTCTTGTTTGGTTCAAGATCAAGTCGACCATCCGTCCGAGGTAGGCATTGTTGGCATAGGCCAGAAACGGCAGCGGTTCTTCTATGGTCCCTGGTAAGGTGAAATCAGGAATACCACTTTTATCGCATCGTGAATAGGCACGTAATGCTTCAGTGCCCATACTAATCATTTCGTACTGAGCGGGGTCGAGCAATAGCGGCTGTTGAGGATGGTGGTAGCACAGCATCAAATCACACCCCCCTTCAGCCAAACTCATTACCGCATCATGCACATTCAAGGCCAACAACCGGCTATTGATATCACCGAAATTCTTCTGCAATTCGGTCAACCATTTGGGGACAAAGGTCAACGACAAAGTGTGCGGCACGGCAAAGTCTACTGTCGTTTGTATCGATGTCCGTTTACCACGTAATAAGGCTCGAGCATTATTGATTTGCCCGAGCATGGCAATCGCTTGCTCGAAAAAGATCTCGCCTGCATTAGTTAATCGCGTGGGATAAGAAGTTCGATCGATTAGATCCGCCCCCAACCACGCTTCAAGTGATTGTATGCGTCGCGAAAAGGCTGGCTGCGTGACATGTCGCAACTCCGCTGAGCGACTAAAACTATTGGTCTCTGCGAGAGAGACGAAATCTTCAAGCCATTTAGTTTCCATAGTATCGGGGAATTAAATTTTTCTTTTAAGACTAAAGCAAAACATCCATCATTTTCCAATAAGCAGATCTTGATAAAACTGGGCTAAGCCTATCCCGCTTTCCGCTTCATCTTGCACACCACCGTGTTGCTGACGTTCCCACATTTGTGCGTATGCGCCAGCAGCGGCGATGAGTTCCTGATGCGTGCCACGTTCGATGATTCGCCCTTTGTCCATCACCAAGATTTGCGCAGCATCGACGATGGTGGATAAGCGATGTGCGATCACTAAACTAGTACGACTTTTAGCGATCTGCTTCAACTGCGCTTGAATCAGTTGCTCCGACTTAGAATCCAGCGCGGAAGTCGCTTCATCGAAAATCAACATCGATGGATTCTTGAGTAGCGTGCGTGCAATCGCTACCCTTTGCTTCTCGCCACCCGACAATTTCAATCCACGCTCACCAACCATGGTCTCATAGCCCTCTGGCAGACTTTCAATGAACTCATGAATATACGCAGCTTTGGCGACCGCGATGACTTCTTCTTGTGTTGCACCAGGCTTTCCGTAGGCGATGTTGTAGGCAATCGTATCATTGAACAGCACCGTATCTTGGGGCACGATACCAATCGCTTGACGCAAAGAATGCTGAGTGACGTCCATGATATTTTGGCCATCTATCGCTATCTGGCCTGATCGAATATCGTAGAAGCGAAATAACAAGCGAGATAAGGTGGATTTACCCGAGCCGCTATGCCCGACTACCGCAGTCGTGGTTCCCGCAGCAATCGTAAAATCAACATCAAACAAAATCTGACGATTCTCCTCGTAGTTAAAGTTAACCATTTGAAATCTCACTTCAGGAGAACGATGGGGATCGAGTTTCAAGGCTGGCGCGTTGTCTTTGTCTGCAATTTCTTTATTCTGATCCATCAATGAAAAAAGCTTTTCCATGTCCGCTAAACTTTGCTTGATCTCGCGGTACAAGACTCCAAGGAAGTTCAGTGGGATATACAGTTGAATCATGAAGGCATTTACCAAGACCAAGTCACCCAAACTCATGGTCTGATCGATCACGCCCTGCGCTGCTCGCCACAGTATCAAGGTAACGGCAGTGGCGATAATGAAGGACTGACCTGCATTCAGCAATGACAGAGTTGTCTGCGATTTGACTGCGGCCTTCTCGTAACTCTGCAAACCCTGATCATAACGTTGCGCTTCGTATTCTTCGTTGTCGAAATATTTTACTGTCTCATAGTTCAAGAGAGAGTCGATAGCCTTGGTACTCGCCTTTGAATCAAGATCATTCATCGTACGGCGGAAATTGGTGCGCCATTCGGTCACTGCAATCGTGAACACAATATAAGTGATTAGCGCAATGATGGTAATCAGCGCAAACCAAACATCATATTTGACAAACAAATAGCTAAGCACCAAAGCGATTTCCAGGAGCGTTGGGAAGATACTAAACAACGCGAATGACACCAAAGAAGAGATTCCTCGCGTGCCACGTTCAATATCGCGCGTCATACCGCCAGTTTGGCGATTTAAATGGAAACGTAAAGACAGTGCATGTAGGTGGCGAAACACTTTAAGCGCGATAGTGCGGACTGCACGTTGTGTGACTTTCGCAAACACAAATTCGCGTAACTCAGTAAATAACGTGGTCGACAGGCGTAAGGCACCGTAAGCAAGCAACACACTCAGAGGCAGAACCATCAGGCTCACCGGATTGAGGGGTGAAGTGGTGAGTCGATCGACCAACTCTTTGAGAACCAACGGTACGCCAACGTTGGCTAATTTGGCACCAACCAAAAAAGAAAGCGCTAATAGCACACGCCACTTGTAGGCCCACAGATACGGTAGCAAAGTTTTAACTGTTGACCAATCGCCACGAACTGGCGCGGCTGTATTGGACGGTGAATCTGTAGAAGATCGTGAATGGCGACGCATGGAACCCGATATAAAAAAGAAATTTGCTATATGATTTAGTTTATTTGCGGCAATATCATGAATGCAGCTATCGTTGAATTGCTGATCGCAAACACAATGCGTCGATGTGAAACAAGCTGATCTAGTTCTCTTCGGCACCATTGGCATCATACTCTGACAGCGCGTATTTTAAACTTTTATCGAGGGCCCTATGACAAACCCAACCAATAACGCTTTACCTGCAGGCATGCCAACCTTACGCGTGATGCCTATGCCTTCGGATGCCAATATTCACGGCGACGTCTTTGGTGGCTGGATTATGGCTCAGGTCGATATTGCTGGTGCCATACCTGCAGCTCGTAGGGCCAACGGCCGCGTGGCGACCATCGCAGTCAATTCATTTTTGTTCAAGCAACCAGTGTTTGTCGGCGACCTGTTGTCGTTCTATGCTGAGGTGGTCAAAGTCGGCAATACCTCCATCACCGTCTACGTCGAGGTATATGCTGAACGAAACCGCTTACAAGCGGATACGGTCAAAGTGACGGAAGCAACACTCACCTACGTCGCTACTGATAGCAGCCGCAAACCACGTCAAATACCACCTTTGGAAAGTATTGCGTCTTAATCACGCATCATTTCAAGGTATTTTTGCGCATGACCGGCATTCCTGCGCTATTCTGATAACTAATGAAATAGCATTTTAAAAACTTTTAGCAGTTTTTCACTGCAAAGCTTTTTCTCGATAACGTATGCAAACTTCAACAAAGTTGCTCGCCGCGCTCGCTTTCTCCTTACTTGGGGGAGTTGTGCATGCGCAGGAACTTTCTTTGTATTGTGAAGAAGATAAGCCGCTGCAGTTCTACAATGCACAGGGGAAATTAACCGGTTTCACGGTTGAGATCGTCGAAGAAATTCAAAAACGCGTTGGCAGCAATGCCTCCATTCAAGTCGTACCATGGTCGCGTGGGATCGAAATGCTCAGCCGCAACCCCAATACCATGCTGTTCACCATGGCCCGCACGCCGGAACGTGAATCCCAGTATCAATGGATAGGCCCGATTTCCTCGATTTCCTATGGCCTGTATGCCAAAGCAAATTCCGATATCAAAATCGATAGTCTCGACGATGCTAGAAGTATTGGCTTGATTGGCGTTTATCGCAACGATATTCGAGACCAGACCTTAACACGTCTCGGCTTTAACAATCTCGACCGTGCCAATTCAAATATTTCCAGTTTCAAAAAACTGATGATAGGTCGCATAAGTGCCTACGCTGATTCGAAAATGGGCGTGGCTAGTCTCGCGAAGTCAGCGGGTTATCAATTATCCGACGTGAAGATGGTCTACCATTTATTTGATAGTCAGTTGTACATTGCTGTTTCGAAAGACACCAACAAAAGCGTTGTGAGCCGCTGGAACGATGCTTTGGAAGAAATGAAGAAAGATAAGAGCTTCCTTCGACTACAAAAGAAATACGCGATCGAATAAATTATAATTCCAAGGCCTTCAATGACAGGCGCGCACCCATAAAAAAAGAAGGCCGAAGCCTTCTTTTTTTATTCCCAAACTCAATCAAATTATGCAGCTGGTTTTTCGTCGCGCAGTACACGACGCAAGATTTTACCGACATTCGTTTTCGGTAATTCTGTGCGGAATTCAATATACTTCGGTTTTTTGTAGCCTGTGAATTCTTCCTTACAGAAGTTCATCAATTCTTCTTTG
Source organism: Affinundibacterium nitidum (assembly GCF_014284155.1). Classification (GTDB taxonomy): domain Bacteria; phylum Pseudomonadota; class Gammaproteobacteria; order Burkholderiales; family Burkholderiaceae_D; genus Undibacterium; species Undibacterium nitidum. The sequence continues at coordinate 247,286 of NZ_JACOFZ010000005.1, read as the reverse complement.
GTCAAAGAAGGATCTTTGCGGACCACATAGAGTTTTACAGCTTCTCCAGAATGTTCGTCAGGCACACCAATACATGCACATTCGAGCACGCCTGGGTGTCCAGCGACCACGCCTTCGATTTCAGTTGGATATACATTAAAGCCAGAAACCAAGATCATGTCTTTCTTACGATCGACAATCTTCGTGAAACCGCGCTCGTCCATGACACCAACGTCTCCTGATTTGAAGAAGCCATCAGGCGTCATTACTTTTGCGGTTTCATCTGGACGATTCCAATAACCGAGCATCACTTGCGGGCCGCGAATAGCGATTTCACCAGACTCACCCAATGGAACTGGATTACCATCATCATCCAAGATCGCAATTTCTGTCGATGGAATAGGCAAACCAATCATGCCAGTGAACTCTGTCGCATCTGCGTGATTTGCTGTCGCAACAGGAGAAGTCTCGGACAAGCCATAACCTTCAGCGATCGCGCAACCTGTAACAGCTTTCCACTTATCTGCGACCGCTTTTTGCACCGCCATACCACCGCCAGTACAAACGATGTAGCCTGAGAAATCAGTTTTAGCAAAATCAGGGTTATTCAATATCGCGTTGTACAAGGTATTCACAGCAGGGAATACATTGACTTTGTATTTCGAAAGTTCTTTGACGAAGCCTGGAATATCACGTGGATTGGGAATCAAAAGATTCAAGCCACCGATACGTGTACCCACCATCGCGCAGACTGTCAGAGCGAAAATGTGATAAAGCGGCAAAGCACACACGAAAACCAATTGTTCAGTATCTTTGTGTGAATCCATAGTTGGCTTCAACCAAGCATGATTTTGCAAAACATTGGCGACCACATTGCGATGACTCAAAGTCGCACCCTTCGATACACCTGTTGTACCACCTGTGTATTGCAAGAAAGCGATATCGTCGAGTTTCATTTCACGCGGTTGGAAAGACATGCTTCCGGCCTGAGACAACACTTGTTTGAACGTGAATGAACCTGGCAAAGAGAATGCTGGCACCAATTTTTTCACATGACGCACGACCAAATTCACGATCATGCCTTTGAGGCCACCGAGCAACTCGCCCATGGAAGCAACTACAACATGTTTGACGTCTGTATGTGCAATCACTTTTTCCAAAGTAGTCGCGAAATTTTCAAGGATGAAAATCGCTTCAGCGCCAGAGTCTTTTAATTGATGTTCCAACTCACGCGGTGTGTACAGTGGATTGACATTCACCACCACATAACCTGCGCGTAAAATCGCCGCGAGTGCAACTGGATATTGCAACACGTTTGGCATCATAATGGCAACGCGCGCGCCTGGTTTTAACCCACGGCTTTGCAACCATGCTGCCACCTTACTCGACATCGCATCGAGCTCGCGATAAGTCATAAACTTATCCATACACACGTATGCATTACGATCGGCAAACTTTTTAAACGCTTCTTCTAATAGATGGACTAGCGATTTATATTGCGTGACGTCGATTTCTGCTGGAACGCCCGCTGGGTATGATTTCAGCCAGAATTTATCTGTTGCCATATTGTGTCTCCGTATTGTTTGAATGTGATCTTTTGCGCGATGTGCTCGACGCTCGGTTCTATTGGCAGTATTGGTTGAGTGGAGCGCACAATTTCCCCATTTGCGCACACGCCATACTGGCTTCTATTCACGCTAAGATACACGAAGCGCTTGCATCTGACTATTCCCCGTGCGAAATAGCCGCAGTTTTACCGATGGAACTGAGCAAGTCTTCTAGAAGATATTGCGATGCAGCATATCTTTCTCACCTATCGCAAACCTTCTAAACGCTCAAAATCAGGCTTTTTCGACCTGCACTAGCACATCATAAAACGTCGGACCGCCACCCATATCAGTCAGTTGTTGGCTCGTCACTTCATTCGCATTTTTCAAGTCAGAGGCAAATTTCTTCCACCAAATCGATAGGCCAACAACCAAGCCGCGTCGCGCTTTATCGGTCACTCGAGCCTTAGCCACAAAGCTGCCACGATCATTGTAGATGCGGACCATATCGCCACTAGCGACCCCCCGCTGTGCGGCATCTTCAGGGTGCAGGTCAAGATGTGGCTCGCCTTCTGTATCGCGCAAACTCTTGACGTTAACGAAGGTGGAATTCAAGAAGTTACGCGCAGGTGGTGAAATCATCGCTAATGGGTAACGCTGACCTAATTGCGGATTACTGACCACGGATTCATAAGGCGGTATATAGGTTGGCAACGGATCTAAACCATCATCGGCCATTTGCTGGCTAAAAAACTCAACTTTCCCCGACGGCGTCGTGAAACCACCATTTGCAAAACTTGCGTCAGGCATATTTAGCTTAGACCAGCCTTTTTCCTTCAACTCAGTCCAATTCGTATGTTTGGTACGCTCATGGGAATAGTCGAATGCTTGTGCCGCGAGTGCGTCATCGTCATCATTAAAACAAGTATCAGTAAAGCCGATCGCTTTCGCCAGCAAGCGGAAAATTTCTGCATTCGATTTTGCTTCGCCCATAGGCGCCACTGCTGCATTATTCGCCATCATGTAACGATGGCCGTAGGCCGCATGGACATCGATATGCTCTAGCTGCGTAGTCGCTGGCAATAGGATATCGGCGTAATCTGCTGTATCGGTTTGAAAATGTTCAAGTACGACAGTGAATAAATCTTCGCTTGCGAAGCCTTGCGCGACTTTGCCGGAATCAGGGGCGATCGCCACCGGATTCGAGTTGTAGACGATGACCGCTTCAATTTGCGGGCCAAATTCTGGCGAACTCGGGCGCAGCAAATCGTCACCTATCGTACTCATATTAATCGTGCGTTGCGCCTGACCAGCGGGGAATAAATCAGGGCGCTCCATTGCATCCGAATTCTTGACAAAGCCACCAGAAGACGACAGCAAAGCACCACCTGCTGCATGACGCCATGCACCAACTAGGGCTGGCAAACAGCAAATATTACGCACCGCCATACCACCGCCATGGACACGTTGTACGCCATAGTTCATACGAATCAAACTCGGTTCGCCACGCTTTGCGCCTTCACCGTACTCACGCGCCAAGCCCAACACTTCTTCTACGCTAATACCACAGGTGCTCGCGACTCGCTCTGGCGTCCATTCTACAACACGCTGTTTGAGTTGTTCGAAACCCAAAGTGTATTGCGCGATGTAATCATGATCCAACAAATCTTCTTTGATCAACACATGCATCATGCCTAAGGCCAAAGCCGCATCGGTTCCCGGCAATACGGCAATATGTTGATGGCATTTTTCCGCGCTCAAAGAACGATAGGGATCGATCGCAATAATCTTCGCGCCTTTACGCTTGGCTTCTTGCACACGTGTCCAAAAGTGCAAATTCGAGGCAATAGGATTACCGCCCCAAATAATGATCAAACGCGCATTTTGCGTTTGTTCAACGTCGGTACCGATGCGGTCACCCAAAGTATATTTGTAACCTGTACCACCAGCAGATGCACAAATAGTACGGTCCAAAAATGAAGCACCAATCTTATTTAGAAAACGGGCTGACATACTTTCACCCTGCACCATACCCATGGTGCCGGCATAGCTGTAAGGCAGGATAGCCAAAGGATTTTTCGCTGCAATAGCTTTGAGACGACTGGCGATTGTAGAGATCGCCTCATCCCAAGAGATACGTTCAAACTTACCCTCGCCCTTTTTACCAACCCGTTTCTGAGGGTAAAGTAAGCGATCAGCATGATAAGTACGTTCCGTGTAGCGCGCCACTTTGGTGCATAAGACACCGGCCGTGGTCGGATGATCAGGATCACCCTTCACCTCAGTTGCCACGCCATTCTCAACAGTGACCAACAAAGCACAGGTATCAGGGCAATCGTGTGGGCAAACGGCACGAACAACTTGGCTACTCATGGGACTTCCTTCAAGCAAAATAGAATGATCGCAGTGACACACTGCCAAAAACGTGATGATAGACTGCTTCCAATATTTCTGCCATGTCCGCAGATTTCGTGTCGGTACGAAGAAAAAGATGGGCAAAGTTTTACTGCAGTTTTGTAGCAACTTCGCTCACAAATCTAGTATCCTAGCGTTTTCCTCAGCAAACCCATCCGAGACTTACTATGAATCGTACCAAGGCAGCCCTCTTTCTGATCGTCATTGCATGCGCTGGCTTGCTTGGTTTTGCGATGTATTTGCAGCTCGCACTCGATATGCTACCCTGCCCTCTGTGCGTGATGCAACGCTATGCTTTCTTGTTGATCGGTTTGAGCGCACTGTTTGCCTTAATTTTTAGCAAGCAACATCGCCCCATTATGGCATTTGGTATCGTTGCCAGTTTAATTGGCGTCGGCATCTCAGGCTATCAAGTTTGGGTATTAACGCAGCCACCAGGTTCTTGCGGCGTAGATCCATTGACAGCACCACTCAATGGCATCTTCATAGCCCAATGGTTTCCATCTATGTTTAAAGCAAGCGGCTTCTGCGACACGCCATACGACCCGATTTTGGGCTTATCAATTCCTGCATGGGCTTGCGTTTGGTTCGTCGTTTTCACCCTAGCCCAAATCGTACTGTTGATTAGCAAGAAAAAAGAACGCGTGTTCTTCGGCAAAATCCGTCCATGAGTCTGCTTTTCCAGGAAGGCGATACACTGGCGTATTGTCTACGTCATTCGCCCTTAGACGCACTCGAAACACGCATGTTGATCGAACATGTAACCGGTTACAGTCGAGTGCAATTAATTACACAATCCGAAACACCACTCAATGTCGCGCAAGCAACCCAACTGAGCCAATTCGTTCAATCACGTCTGGATGGGCAACCGATTGCCTACCTGCTTGGTGAGCGTGAATTTTTCGGACTACGTTTTGCTGTTTCTCCCGCTGTATTAATCCCACGTCCAGACACTGAGTTGCTAGTTGAACTCGCTTTAGAACACACACCAAGGCCCGCCAACATACTCGATTTAGGTACGGGATCAGGCGCCATCGCGATTAGCTTGGCCGTGCAAGATACGCAATTGAAGGTGACTGCGGCCGACATTAGTCCTGCTGCCTTAGAAATCGCGCAACGCAACGCCATCGATTTGTGTCAACCTGATCAGCAAGTGCGTTTTTTTGAAAGTAATTGGTACCAACAACTGCCACCTGAACGCTTTCATACCATCGTTAGCAACCCGCCCTACATTGTCAAAGATGACGAACATCTGAGCCTTGGCGATCTGCGCTTCGAACCTATCGATGCGTTGACCGACCACGCTGATGGACTCAGCGCCTACCGCCAAATCATCACCGGAGCCCCTGATTTTCTAGAAATCGGCGGCTGGCTCCTGATGGAACATGGCTATCATCAAGCGGAAGAAGTTCAAGCCTTACTGAAAGATGCTAACTTTAAGGAAGTGCGCAGTTGGCAAGATTTAGCAGGCATCCGGCGAGTCACAGGAGGTAGGTGGCATGGAAATTAATAATGATCAAAGCCAACTCGATATCAACTTAATCCATCGTTTTCTATCTGAAGAGAGTACATGGGCAAAAGGTATTCCTTTGGAAAAAGTAAAGCAATCAATTGCGCATTCGCTGTGTTTTGGCGGCTACGAAAACGGTCAACAAATTGCCTTTGCCCGGGTCGTCAGTGATTTTGCTACTTTCGCCTATTTGATGGATGTATTCGTATTGAAAGAACACCGTGGTCGCGGTTTGAGTCGTCAGTTAATGGCGGCAATCAAAGCACATCCGGAATTACAAGGATTACGTCGGTTTTTGCTTGCTAGCAGCGACGCCCGTGGCCTGTATCAGAAATTTGGTTTCCAAGCCTTAGGTAAACCTGAAGTCATGATGGAAATTAATGTTCCAGATATCTATCAGCATCGATCAAATTAATTCTGTCGATAGTGAAGTTAATAAAAATCACTGACAGTTTCTTAATACTTCGAGCCATTCGTTGCTTGAGGCCACAAGATTCCACAAATACGTCCCATTTACACGCTTTTTTCGTCTGTCAAGACTGGCGCAAATGTACGAAGTGCGTATGATCACGCCCTGTCCCTTGTTTCGCGCTGATGGCGCCAAGGGTAAATAAACCATGATTGGTTTATGCAAAAGTGCGTGAGCTGTGAGCGCCACATTTGCGTAATACTGAAATCAACTTGATTGTTAATTAGATTTATTCCTATGCTGCCTTCGATTGAACAAAGACTTGCCCTTGAACTTGCTGCTAAACCTGCGCAAATTGCCGCTGCGGTAGAACTCTTAGATGAAGGGGCGACGGTTCCGTTTATTTCTCGTTACCGTAAAGAAGTGACCGGTGGTCTCGATGATACGCAATTGCGTTTGTTAGAAGATCGTTTGCGCTATCTGCGTGAGCTTGAAGATCGCCGCAAAGCGATCATTGCGTCAATCGAAGAACAAGGAAAAATGACGCCCGAATTACTTGATGCAGTCACGCATGCTGAAGATAAAACTAGGCTCGAAGATTTGTATCTGCCCTACAAACAAAAACGCCGCACCAAAGCGCAAATCGCCATGGAAGCCGGCTTACAGCCTTTGGCTGACGCCTTGTTGGCAGACCCCAATTTGGTACCAGAAACAGTCGCAGAGGCCTATTTAAAACCTGCATTCTCTACTGCTAACGGTGACAACCCAGGCGTGGCCGATGTCAAAGCTGCACTCGATGGTGCGCGCCAAATTTTGATGGAACGCTTTTCCGAAGACGCAAGCCTGTTACATAGCATTCGCGAATATTTGCTCGACCATGGCATCGTCGAAACTAAAGTCATTGAAGGCAAAGAAGATGCAGGTGCGAAGTTCTCTGATTACTTTGATTACACCGAAACCTTGGGCACCATTCCTTCGCATCGTGCCTTGGCGATTTTCCGTGGTCGCCGTGAAGAATTTTTAACTGTGACTTTGCGTCTCGACAGTGAAGAAGAGAAACCCAAATGGGATGCACCGCTCAATCCTTGTGAGAGCCGTATTGCAGCACATTTTGGCGTGAGTAACAGAGGCCGCAATGCGGACAAATGGCTAAGCGATACCGTACGCTGGGCTTGGCGCGTGAAAGTCTTCATGCATCTAGAAACAGAATTAATGACAAATTTACGTGAGAAAGCAGAACTCGAAGCGATCAATGTTTTTGCGCGTAACTTGAAAGATCTCTTGCTGGCCGCACCAGCTGGCCCGCGTGCCACGATGGGCTTAGATCCTGGACTGCGTACTGGTGTCAAAGTAGCGATCGTCGATGCTACAGGTAAAGTTCTGGAATACGCTACGATCTTCCCGCATCAACCACGCAATGATTGGGATGGCTCACTGCACACTCTCGCTCAATTAGCAGCGAAGCATAATGTTTCCTTAATCTCGATCGGCAATGGCACGGCTTCTCGCGAAACCGATAAACTGGCACAAGACTTGATCAAGCTGAAACCAGAATTGAAGCTAACTAAGATTGTGGTGTCTGAAGCTGGCGCGTCAGTGTATTCTGCTTCTGAATTTGCTTCGAAAGAATTGCCTGATTTAGACGTAACAATTCGCGGTGCGGTTTCTATCGCGCGTCGTTTGCAAGATCCATTGGCAGAGTTGGTCAAGATCGACCCGAAATCGATCGGCGTGGGTCAGTATCAACACGATGTGAGTCAATCGCAATTGGCGCGTTCGCTCGACGCAGTGGTTGAAGATTGCGTGAATGCCGTTGGTGTCGATGTCAACACAGCGTCTGCGCCGTTACTGGCGCGCGTGTCTGGTTTGTCGAGTAGTGTGGCGCAAAGTATCGTCAATTATCGTGATGCTAAAGGCATGTTTAAGTCGCGTGCGGATTTGCGTTCAGTGCCGCGTCTGGGTGACAAAACTTTCGAACAAGCGGCAGGCTTTTTGCGCATCATGAATGGTGACAATCCACTCGATCGGTCTGCGGTTCATCCCGAGTCTTATCCTTTGGTTGAGAAAATTTTGGCCGACATTAAGAAGGACGTGAAGTCGATTATTGGTGATGGTAGCGCACTCAAATCGATTTCTCCGGCTAAATATGCCGACGAAAAATTTGGCGTACCAACGATTACTGATATCTTGAAAGAGTTAGAGAAACCAGGCCGCGATCCACGTCCTGAATTTACAACCGCGACTTTTAAAGATGGCGTAGAAGAGATCAAAGATCTGCGTCCAGATATGATTTTGGAAGGCGTGATTACCAATGTGGCAGCCTTCGGTGCCTTCGTCGATATCGGCGTACACCAAGATGGCTTGGTTCACATTTCTGCCTTGTCGAATACTTTCGTCAAAGATCCACACAGCGTTGTCAAAGCGGGTCAAGTCGTGAAAGTAAAAGTATTGGAAGTCGATGAAAAACGCAAACGTATTGCATTAACGATGCGTCTGACCGACTCTGCACCGCAACCCGGCAGTCAACCTGAACAACGTGGCGATCGCGACGATGCCAAGCGTCTCAACCAACATCGCAATCAAAGCCAGCACACGCAGGTGGCGAGCCCGATGAATAACGCGATGGCTTCCGCATTTGCAAAATTGAAACGCTAGTCGTATCTCAAGTGAAAGTGAAGGCCGATAGTGCGCCTTCACTTCTCTCTCACATTGTCATCATCAGTGCTCAGACTGAGTAAAAGTTCCCGTGAAAACAATGTGGCGTCCAATACGGCAAATGCGCTAATGCGACAGGGCCAGCCGCAAGATTTTCTCCATCGAAGACACTCGCAAAACTTGTTTGCCTCTGCACATCGAAGCCCACGCCGACCAACCAAACTTCCGCTTCTCTGCGCGAGCCTGCTTTAGGGACGACCACGTGCTCTTCTAACCGCATACGTGTTCCAAAATCAAATTGATCCGTCTTGCCAGTTTGAAGGTCTAAACGCATGACGCCATTCAGCGCATCATTTTGCGCGGATGCTGCGGCAAACGGATAAAACAAAAAACGATTTCGCTGTGCGACCACTCTCGGATCAACACGAGGAAATTCGACAACTTCGCTGCGTTCGCTGAGCTTAATGCGCTTGTTTCTGAGATCAATTTGCAGAAAGGCAGGGGTTGCTACATCGTGCTTGATATCTTGCCCTTGCATCATTTTGGGCATCCACTCTTTAAAGTTACCAAGATCCTTACTTTTCACGAAATCGAGATGTATCGTTTGATCTTCCTCCCAAGCATTACCAAAATGAAAGAGCATCATAGCGGGCAATTCTATCAAGGTGGTTCGACTAAAATCGGCTTTTTCGATCACCAATACCTTGGTCGATTCTTGTGCATTCCATTCCATGGCATCAACCATACTTTGACCAGAGCGCACAGCCTCCACATTTAAGCTAATGGGTGAAAAGAGAAAAACGAGATGATTTTGCGAAATCACAAAATCGTGCACCATGGCTGAATTCGGCGCATTCATCACATGATGCTGAACCAATTTTCCCTGCTTGGAAAATTGATACAGAATGAGTTTCCCCATCATTGTGCCGAAGTTCCACATGGTGCCATCAGGCTCGACTTTCGGATGCGCTGAAAAAGGCATCCCTGCTAACTCATCGGACCATGTCACCAGCCCTTCAGTATCTAAACTTTGCGCATTCATCGCATGGGCAGAACCACCTTCCCATAGCGCATACAATCGTCCCTCCATTTTGATCACATTGGTATTCGCAGTGTTCATGGTGTCGGACGAACGTAGGGGTATTTTTGGTTTAATCGCGGTTCCAAATGCTGGTACCAAAAATTCCCCCGCTTGCTGTTCAGCGACGAATTTTTTTGTTCGAACAAAACGCGCTTGATGTGAAACGCCTTGGTCGGTAAACCGCCAAGCATGTACCATGCCGTCGCCATCAAACCAATGATGGTATCGCTGCCCACCACGTTCGAACTGGCCCGGGCCATTTCTGAAGAAATCACCACGCAAATCGCTCGGCATTTTCCCTTCGATCCAAGCGTGGTCACAGCGCACATCTTGTCCACGATATCCCCGTACTGGCGTCAAAACAGCGTTGGCTTGAAACAAGTCTTTAGACAGGCCAATGCCAGCTACAGATTGGGCACGTGTTAGTCTGGGCAGAATGCTTGCACCTATTAAGGTGCCCATGCCCTGAAAAAAGAGGCGGCGGTTCATGACCTGCTCCTAATTAAGGCGAATGGAAATCGTTTTTTTGCTTTGTTCCAACTTCACTTTTGCGTCGGCAAATGAAGGTGGCCCAAAACTGCCTGCCGCATCATTACTAAACCCATAAGGCTCAGTTGGGATACCGATCATATTCATATCGAGTTTGCCATTACTATTGAGATCATGGAAAACGGACAAGCCATACTCGCCGTCCGGCAGATTCTCAAAAACGATTTCAACTTTTCCTTCGGCAGCGACTACCTTTTTGCTTGCTACCGCTTTACGCAACCATTGCCCTTGTTGGTCGAACAAAGCAACTTGAACATCTCCTTTGGCTTGCGCAATACCGATTACCTCGACCGTTAAATCACCGGCCCAAGCCTGCACGGCGAACAAAGCAGATGTCAACATCAAGGATAAAAGGATGTATTTAGGATTTTTCATGAGACCTCCAATATGTGGGTGTAGGTCTGTAGCCTAAATTGAAGATCTGTCCCTTTAAATTATTTGCGACAATTTGCAAAAGCATGTCGCGAACGGTCGAACGCTGGCGCGAAAATTTAACTTTCTCATGCGTGCCGCCAGATTCGTAAGTATTTTGACAATCAAAAGGAGCGAAGGTCTAATCCACATGCAATCAAAGCGTTTTTCGCTTTTCCTTTATAATGCTGCCATCGTATTTTTATCTATGAAGGATGCATCATGAGCGACGTACAAGTTTGGATCAAAGAAACAGTCACGCAAAACCCTGTGGTTTTGTTCATGAAAGGTACTGCGCAATTTCCGCAATGCGGCTTTTCTGGTCGTGCTATTCAATTGTTGAAGGCAAGTGGCGTTGAAAACTTGGTCACAATTAATGTATTGGAAGATGCGGCCGTACGCCAAGGCATCAAAGAATTTTCTAACTGGCCAACCATTCCTCAGCTCTACATTAAAGGCGAGTTCATTGGTGGTTCTGACATCATGAACGAAATGTTCGAAAACGGCGAATTGCAAGCTTTGATCAAAGGCTAAGCTTACTTATGAACAAACCAGTGCGCATCATTGTTGCCATTACCGGTGCCACTGGAGCTGTTTATGGCGTGCGATTGTTACAGCATTTGCGCACGCTTCCAGGTATTGAGACACATTTAATGATTTCCGATGCCGGCGTTCTCAACATTCACCAAGAGCTCGAACTTAAACGCAAAGACGTTGAAGTACTTGCACATGTCGTGCACTCGGTACGTGATGTCGGAGCGAGTATTGCAAGCGGATCATTCCAGTCAGATGGCATGATCATCGCTCCTTGCTCCATGAAGACTTTGGCTGCCGTGGCTCACGGCTTCGCCGATAACCTGATTACACGTGCTGCGGATGTCGTTTTGAAGGAGCGCCGTCGCTTGGTACTCATGGTGCGTGAAACACCATTCAATCTTGCGCATTTACGCAATATGACCGCAGTCACTGAGATGGGTGGCATTATCTTCCCTCCTCTTCCCAACTTCTATCACCGACCAAGCTCAATCGACGAGATGGTCGATCACAGTATTGCCCGGGTTTTGGACTTATTCCAGATAGAGCATCAACTCGCTCCGCGTTGGAGCGGCCTCAAGGAAGGCACGTAAGCTCCGAAATACGTTGCCGAAGCAGATGCATTTCCCCCGCGAAAGTTATTGGCCTGAAGCAATTTATTGAATAAACCAAAGAGGAAAGTATGAAGACGAGTTCATTCTATCGGGTAGCTGCGTTCGCTGATGGCCTTACTGGCGGGAATCCCGCAGGCGTTTATGTTGCGGACTCTTTACCGACGGCGACAGAGATGCAGCAATTAGCCAAATCAGTCGGCTATTCAGAAACCGTGTTCGCTTGCCCCCATCAAGGTGAATGGTTAGTACGCTACTACTCACCCGAATCGGAAGTCCCTTTTTGCGGACACGCCACTATCGCCTTGGCCGCGATCCTAGCGCGAGTTCATGGCAATGGCGAATTCAAGCTACAACTGGCTCAAAATCGGATTAGTGTCGAAGGACAAAATGAGCGTGATGAAATTCAAGCGGCACTGCAGTCGCCGCCAACTCGCAGTGCGCCCGTGACCTCAGCGATGTTGGCAGAAGTTTTGGCCTTATTTGGGCTCAAGCGCGAAGACCTTGATACCCGCATCCCGCCAGCATGGATTCATGCTGGTGCAGACCATGTGGTTCTCGCACTTCACTCCAGAGATACTTTACGCTCAATGACTTATTCACTTGAAGCTGGTCGGGTCCTGATGACAAAACACGGCTTAGTCACGGTTATGCTTGTGTGCAGCGAGGGCGATCAACTTTTTCACAGCCGTAATGCTTTTGCCTCTGGTGGCGTATATGAAGACCCAGCGACGGGTGCAGCCAGTGCCGCTTTTGCTGGTTACCTAAGAGATATAGCGTGGCCACATGGCGGGAAGATTACACTTATTCAAGGTGAAGACATGGGAATGCGCTCCATTATTCATGCGGAAATAAAGTCTGAGATTGGTACATCAATACGTGTGACAGGGAGTGCACGCTTAATCGCTGAAACAGAAGCTTGAACGACAACCTAAGGGTGGTTTGCACGAAGATGTGCACGAGAAGTCTACCCTGATCGTGTCGTCACATAAAATCAATCGCACAAAATGAAAAAGACCTAAACATTTTCATGTTTAGGTCTTTTTATTGGTGCCGGCTGCCGGAATCGAACTGGCTACCTGATGATTACAAGTCAACTGCTCTACCAAGTGAGCTAAGCCGGCGGAAATCGTTTCAATTTTTGCTGCATTACGTTTGTTTTGCAACGAATCTTGAAGAACAAAATTATAGACTACTTTATGATTTTTAGGGAAGGTTTTTCTGATTTTTTTTGCGTTTCTTGCGAAATTTTTTCAGCATCACCATTTTTCTCAGGCAAATCTGGAGATGAAGTGACTGCTGCAAGGCCTAAACCAGGCTTCGGTGCTTCTGGTTCAACTGCTGCCAAGAGTTCTTCTTCGACCGCATCAAACACCATACCCTGACCATTTTCGCTAGCAAAAATTGCTTGCACATTCGCAACTGGCACATAAATCTCACGAGACACACCACCAAAACGTGCTCTGAAAGTGATGGCATCATTGTCCATCTTGAGTCCACTGGTCGCCGTGAAGCTCACATTCAACACGATTTCACCTTTGCGTACAAACTCCATAGGAACTTGCACACCGGCCGTCACCTTTACTGAGAGGTAAGGTGTAAAACCATTGTCGGTGCACCATTCATAAATGGCTCGCAACAAATACGGCTTGGTGGAAATTTCAGGCATGCTTCACTACTTTCAGAAAAACCATTCACATCAGTCGTTCGCTCAAAATAAGAGCGAACGAGCCTAGACTGCTTAACGACGCATTACTTTCTCAGACGGCGTCAACGCTTCGATATATGCCGGACGAGAAAAGATACGTTCTGCATATTTCAACAACGGTGCTGCTGTCTTAGACAGATCGATACCGTAGTGATCTAAGCGCCACAACAAAGGAGCAACTGCCACGTCGAGCATAGAGAACTCTTCACCCAACATGTATTTGTTCTTCACGAACAAAGGAGCTAACTGTGTCAAGCGATCGCGAATTTCAGCGCGAGCTTTGTCCAACACTTTAGATGAAGCACTGTTCTTTTCATTTTCCAAAGTATGGACATGAACAAACAACTCTTTTTCAAAGTTGAACAACATCAAACGAGCGCGTGCGCGTTGCAAAGGATCTGCAGGCATCAATTGTGGATGCGGGAAACGCTCATCAATGTATTCATTGATGATATTGGATTCGTACAAAATCAATTCACGCTCAACCAAAATAGGCACCTGCCCATATGGATTCATCGTCGAAATATCTTCTGGTTTGTTGAACAGGTCGATATCACGGATTTCGAAATCCATGCCTTTTTCAAATAAGACCAGACGGCAACGTTGTGAGAATGGGCAAGTAGTACCCGAGTAGAGGACCATCATTGTTGGTGTTCCTTAAAACGATTAGGGCGAGGCGCCTGTCATGAGCGCGCCTCACCCTGGAATGACACATCCGTGATTAATTCACGGACGACGATTTTACTAAGTTTTTATTACTTCACTTCTTTCCAGTAAGAAGCGTTCAAGCGCCATGCTAATGTCGCCAGCAATGCCATAAACATCACAACCCAAACGCCCAAGCGCTTACGATTGTTTTGTGCTGGCTCACCCATCCATTGCAAGTAAGCGACCAAGTCACCCACCGCATTGTCGTATTCGACCGCGCTCAATTTACCCGCTGTGACAGTTTCAAAACCAACAAACTTGTGTTCAGTTTTTGTCTTGTCGTGAGCGTCTGCTACTGTTTCAAACTTAGCTGCACGTACGCCTTGCAATTCCCACAAAGCATGCGGCATACCAACGTTCGGGAACAACATGTTGTTCCAACCAGTTGGACGACCTTCGTCTTTGTAGTAGGTACGCAAGTATGTGTACAACCAGTCAGCACCAGAGCCTTCACCTGAAGCTTTAGCACGTGCAATCACGGACAAATCTGGAGGAACTGCACCAAACCATTCTTTTGCGTCTTTCGCGCTCAAGCTAGTTTTCATCAGTTCACCAACTTTTTCACCTGTGAACAACAAGTTATTTTTGATTTGATCTTCTGTCAAACCGATATCGCGCAAGCGGTTGTAACGCATCGCGGAAGCGGAATGGCAGTTCAAGCAGTAGTTCACGAACAATTTAGCGCCGTTTTGCAAAGCCGCCAAATCATTTGTACGTTCTGGTGCGCGATCCAATGGATAGCCACCACTGTTAGCCAAAGCTAAAGTTGGAGCTAATGCCAGGGCTACGATCAGTTTTTTAAGTAATTTCATGCTAATTCATCCTCACTAATCTGATCAATGCGCAGCAAACGTTACGCGTTTTGGCACAGGTTTGAATTCACCCATTGCACTCCACCATGGCATCAACAAGAAGAAACCGTAGTAGATCAATGCGCATACTTGGGAAATACGTTCACCAGTTGGTGACGGTGCTTGTACGCCGAGGTAACCCAAAGTCACGAATGCGATACCAAACACGATGTACACGTATTTGTGCCAATCTGGACGGTAACGAATCGATTTCACTGGAGATTTGTCTAACCATGGCAAGAAAGCCAAGATCACAACAGAACCACCGAACAATACAACACCCCAGAATTTAGCATCCAAGCCGAATGGCATCATGCCAACGATCGCCAACAATGCGATACCGGCAATAGCGACTTTAGTCATGAAGCCTAATTGAGATTTCAACCAGATCAACGCGACATAAGCTGCTGCACCAAACTGCACGACATACAAGAACTCAGAAGTCGTTGCACGCAAAATGGAGTAGAACGGAGTGAAGTACCAAGTTGGCGCAATGTGCGGAGGCGTTTTCAAAGAATCCGCAGGGATAAAATTGTTGTACTCGAGGAAGTAACCGCCCATTTCTGGAGCGAAGAAAACAACCGCGCTGAAAATCGTCAAGAACACTGTCACGCCAAAAATATCGTGGAAAGTGTAGTAAGGATGTGAAGGTACGCCATCAACTGGGTGACCATCTGCATCTAAGTTTTCTTTGATTTCGATACCGTCTGGATTGTTTGAGCCGACTTCATGCAATGCGATCAAGTGAGCAACAACCAAGCCCAACAATACCAATGGAATTGCGATCACATGGAAAGAGAAGAAGCGATTCAATGTCGCATCAGAAACCACGTAGTCACCACGAATCCACAAGGACAAATCAGGACCAATAAATGGGATAGCACCGAACAAGTTAACGATAACTTGTGCGCCCCAGTAAGACATTTGACCCCATGGCAAGAGGTAACCGAAGAAAGCTTCAGCCATCAAGCACAAGAAGATTGCAAAGCCAAACAACCAGATCAATTCACGTGGCTTACGATACGAACCGTAAAGCAGACCGCGAGTCATGTGGAGGTAGACAATGATAAAGAAAGCAGATGCGCCTGTTGAGTGCATATAACGCACCAACCAACCGGACGGAACTTCGCGCATGATGTATTCAACAGATTCAAATGCCAATTTCGCATCTGGTTTATAATGCATCACCAAGAAGATACCGGTCACGATTTGGATGACCAACACCAACATCGCGAGGGAGCCAAAAATGTACCAGAAGTTAAAGTTCTTCGGTGCGTAGTACTTACCCCATTGATCATTCCACAGTTTAGTCAGTGGAAAACGAGAGTCGACCCAATTCAAGGCCTTGTCCAGAACTGGAGCGTCGTCTGGGAGTTTTTTCTCAACAAATGCCATGATTAAGCCTCGCCTTTCTCATCTTTACCGATGATGATTTTGGTATCTGATAAAAACATATGAGGTGGCACGTCCAGATTTTGTGGTGCTGGTTTGTTTTTATAAACGCGGCCAGCCAAATCGAATGTGGAACCGTGGCATGGGCACAAGAAACCACCTTGCCAGTCATCTGGCAAAGAAGGTTGCGCGCCTGCAGCAAACTTGGAGCTCGGTGAGCAACCCAAGTGGGAGCAAATACCTACAGTGACCAAAATATCGCTATGTTCTTTGCGGGAGCGAGTTTGCTTGTCGCAATACGCTGGCATATCCATGGTGTATGGCTTTTCAGATTTTGGATCCGCGACTTTGTCTTCTGTCTTTTTCAAGCTCTCCATCATTTCTGGAGTGCGTTTCAAAATCCAGACTGGCTTACCGCGCCATTCTGTCGTCGTCATCTCACCTGGTTTGAGAGTGGAGATATCCACTTCAACTGGTGCACCCGCCGCTTTAGCGCGCTCGGATGGCTGAAAAGTGCTTACTAGCGCGCCTGCCGTTGCTAAACCTGCTGCGCCACCTGCAGCGCATGTTGCAACGAGTAGACCGCGACGGCCTGAATCGACCTGCTTTTCGATACTCATACAAACCCCAATCTATCAAAAATCAAACTTGACGAAGCACAACTCCACTTCTAACAACCTTAAATTATAAAGGAGCCGCGAGGTGATTTAAAGAAAAAGATGCTTTGAAGGACAATTTACGGTGCATTTCCGTGGGAATGACACGAATTTCTCACGAATAAGGCTCGATTTCCAGCTTTTGTTCGCATTTTCTGCAACGAAGATGGTTAAATCTGGGCACAAGGTCACAAGATTTCACAAAACGCTTTACACAAGAGCATTTTCAGCGTTTAGTATATTGCCGTTTTAATAGCTGAATGTTTGGCAATTTTGAACCCACTCAACTCAGCATATTTAGGCGAACGAGTATAAACATAAATTGAGGGAAACATTATGGGAATGATGCAAGAATTTAAGAGTTTTGCGGCACAAGGCAATGTGATCGACTTAGCAGTCGGTGTCATCATCGGCGCAGCTTTCGGCAAAATCGTTGATTCTCTAGTGGGCGATATCGTGATGCCAGTGGTCGGCAAAATCTTTGGCGGCCTCGACTTTGCCAACTACTATCTGCCTTTAAACGGCCAAGCGACTTCTCTGACTTTAGTTGAGGCCAAAAAAGCAGGCGCGGTACTGGCTTACGGTAACTTTTTAACAATTTCCTTGAACTTCATCATTTTGGCATTCATTATTTTCCAAATGGTGCGTTTGGTGAATATGATGAAGAAAAAAGATGCTGCTGCTGCAGCCGCTGCACCAGCAGAACCACCAGCAACACCCGAAGACATCGCTTTGTTGCGCGAAATTCGTGATGCATTGAAAAAATAATCACTAACCGAAGTGCACAAAAAAAGACCTCAATTTAATTGAGGTCTTTTTTTCATCCCCTGATCGCGCTGGCGCTAGGACTCTCCCCACAGCTGTTATTTCGAATGAGCATCATCACACGGGATTGGCGATATCGACAAACTGATGTTCGATTCCGAATTGTTCTGCCACAAAACTCCCCAAGGCCTGCACTCCATATCGCTCGGTGGCATGATGACCACAAGCCATGTAGACCGCGCCTGACTCCCGCGCCAAATGCACCGTTGGCTCAGAAATCTCACCACTTAAAAATACATTGGCACCAGCATCAATCGCGCTGCCCAACATCGAATGTGCTGCCCCCGTACACCAGGCTACCTTTCCTAGCTCTTGAGTAACATCACCAATGATAGTCGGTGCCCTACCTAGTTCACGTTCAATGACTGCCGCCAAATCAGCCACTGTCCGCATGTCGCTAGAGACTGCGGAGCCTATCCAAGCGATATCATCCTCGCCAAATCGCCCTTGCATTTGTAGGCCTAGCAATTGCGCTAACTGAGCGTTGTTCCCCATTGTGGGATGAGAATCAAGAGGTAGATGATAGGCAAACAAAGAAATGCCGTTTTCGATCAGGGTCTTGAGACGTTTAAATTTTTGGCCGATAACCCGCATATCTTCACCCCGCCAAAAATAGCCATGATGGACAAGGACGGCATCCGCTTCCAAACGCACTGCTTCATCAAGCAGCAGTTGGCAAGCTGTAACACCAGAAATTAAACGCTTAATCTCACGGCGCCCTTCCACCTGAAGCCCATTTGGGCAATAATCACGGAATCGGGCGACTTGTAATTCGTTCGCCAAACATTGCGCAAGCGCATCTCTATCTACCGATTTTTCTAACATTGAATCCTCATCATGCGTCGTCTATGGCTATTATTTGCACAAACCGCGACAGTCGGCCTGGCGTTGTGGTTTATTGTAACCACCTTGAAGCCTGAATGGGTGCGTCAAGGGTTCAATAGCAGCCGCAATTTATCCTTTAGTTCGACCGCTACTGTAAAAGAATCGAACAAAGCACTTCCGATTACCCAAAGCTCCTATCGCAACGCAGCGCAGAGATCTATGCCTGCAGTGGTCAATATAGGAACATCGAGAGACGAGTCTGCTTCCGCACACCCACTTCAGAACGACCCGTTTTTCAAAAAATTTTTTGGCGACCAATTGCCGCAAAAATCTGAACGCCCAGCAAGCAGCGGTTCTGGCGTTATCGTCTCGGCTGAAGGTCATATCATCACTAACTTTCATGTGATCGAAGGCGCCGATAGCATCGACGTTGCTCTTGCTGACGGTCGCAACGCCAAAGCAGTGGTCATTGGTACCGACCCCGAGACTGACCTAGCAGTCTTACAAATCAATCTAAGAGATCTACCTGCGATCACCCTTGGGCATTCGGAAAATGCAAGAGTCGGCGATATCGTCTTGGCGATCGGCAATCCATTTGGAGTTGGGCAGACCGTCACCATGGGTATTATCTCGGCAATGGGCCGCAATAGCGTTGGAATTAACACCTATGAAAATTTCATCCAAACAGATGCTGCAGTAAATCCCGGCAACTCGGGCGGTGCTCTGGTTGATGTTGATGGCAATCTGCTTGGAATCAACTCCGCTATTTATTCACGCAATGGCGGCTCTTTAGGCATCGGCTTTGCGATCCCTGTCTCCACCATCAAATCAGTGATGGAAGAAATCATCACGAAAGGAGAAGTGGTTCGTGGCTGGATCGGTGTTGACCCGCAAGACATCACGCCTGAGATGGCAGAAAGCTTTAACATCAAGCAAGCGAGCGGTGCCATCATTGCTGGTGTCGTACGTAATGGCCCTGCTTTTCAAGCTGGCATCAAACCAGGCGATATTTTGACGCATATTGGCAATGATCCTATTTTGAATCGTACCGACATGTTCTATCAAATCGCCAAGCTCAAACCCAATGCCAAAGTCCCATTTAAACTGATGCGACAAGGCAAAGAGTTAAGCGTGGACGTTACGGTCGGCAAACGCGAACTGCCAAAACCTGAAAAATAAAATCTAGGAAGCTTTATGCACGTTATCGAACTCGATCGCTATTTATCCGAATTAGCCGACAATAATAATCGCGCTTGGTTCGTTATGAATAAGCCTAGGTACGATATTTTACGCACAGAGTTTCTTGCTTTAGTGACTGAGTTGATCGCAGCCATCAGCAAATTCGACCCTTTACTGGCGCAATGCGATCCGAAAAAGGCGATGTTCCGCATCAACCGCGACGTCCGTTTTTCACACGATAAATCACCCTACAAAACCAATTTTTCTGCGGCCATGATTCCCAATGGTCGCAAAAAGCCGAGCGAAGGCGGTGGCCCAGCTTACTATTTCCAGATGGGTGACGGTCGTTTGTTTTTTGCGGTCGGTGAGTATATGCCGCCGAGTGATCGCTTGAAAGCCATTCGTCAGCACATGATCGATGATGAGACTGGTTTCAAGAAACTCTTGAACAACAAGAAATTGAAGGCAACATACGGCCAATTGGTTGAGGAAGGCAAGTTACAACGTCCTCCAAAAGGCTATGATCCCGAACACCCACATGTCGAGTATTTGAAGTTAAAGAGTTTGATGGTGTGGACCGAAGTGCCGCTCAAAGGCTTATTGCATGACGATGTAAAAAGCCGCTTGGTGAGCGGCTTTCAAGATGCTTTTCCTTTAGTGACTTGGCTGCGCAGCGCAGAATAAGCGAATCGCGCAACATATTCTGTTTCAAGTGAGATACACGGATAAATCAATTTCACTTCTTTTCTTCTGGCGCCTGAGTAGCTTTAACGAATGCTGGCGCAACCAAGAGACCGATCTCAAACAACAGCCACATTGGAACCGCTAGAGAAACCATACTCATCAGATCAGGTGGTGTCACCACTGCAGCGATCGCCGTTGCCCCCACAATCACATATGAACGTATTGCTTTGAATTTCTCAACGCTGACAATACCTGTCCTCACTAACACGACAACCACCACTGGGACTTCAAAAGTCAATCCAAACGCGAAACACATCGACATAATGAAGTCGAGATAATTCTCAATATCTGGAGACACAGTAATTGAAGCAGGCGCGAACTCAGCAATAAATTTAAATACCCTGCCGAATACTAAAAAATAGCAAAACGCAACACCTGCCACAAATAGCAAAGACGAAGAAATTACCAATGGCGCAATCAGTTTTTTCTCGTGAGCATATAAGCCAGGCGCAACAAATGCCCACGCTTGATACAAAACCCAGGGCAATGCCAAAATAAATGACAGTAGTAAGGTGACCTTCATCGGCACCATAAATGGGGATACGATCCCGGTCGCAATCAATTTTGAACCCGCTGGCAATGAATCGATCATCGGCTGAGCAAGAAAATCATAAATGACAGCAGGGCCAGGCCACGAAAACAAAATAATACATACTACCAATATTCCAAGACTCGCCTTGACCAGGCGATCGCGGAGTTCAACCAAATGCGATATAAAAGACTCTTGCAAGCCTGAGAAATTATCGTCACTCATTTGGATCCCGGGCTGAAAAAATATAATGTGAGGAATACATCAAAAGAAACTCGAAGGATTGGCTGACTTCACACGATGCTTAGCCATGCGCGCCGCACCCGACATCACACGCGTGCGTTGGCCATGTCTACTTTTATACCAGCTTGGCACATTGGAAGTTTTTGCCAGCTTCTTGCGTCGAAAGTCTTTCGCTTTCTCTGCCAAAGCTTCAAGCGCGTATTGGCGATCGTGGTAGGAGTATGAATAATCTTGTCCTGGTGAGGCAATGGAGTTAAGCTCTTGCTGAGCCTCACTCAACTCTTTGTGTACGCTCTGTTCGATTTCCTGTGCCGCACTTTGAACTTCTTGCTGCATCTTGCGCAGCTCTTCCATCTCGATCTCACGATTCACTTCGGTTTTGACTTGGCTGATATAGCGCTGAGCGCGCCCTAGCAAAGTACCCGCCATACGGGCAACTCTGGGTAAATCCTTAGGGCCAATTACGATAAGTGCCACTGCGCCAATCACGGCAAGTTTGGTAAGCCCAAGATCAATCATAAGTCGCTTCTAGCGCAATACGGGATTTCAATGTGTCGATTTGTCTTTAGCTTCGACATCGATAGTTTTTTGCTCGTTTGGTTTAGCGGCAGTTTCCTCTTCACCTTTCAAGCCATCTTTGAAGCCTTTTACAGCTTTACCTAAATCGGAGCCTACATTGCCCAGTTTCTTCGTGCCGAAGACCAATACAACGACAACCAATAAAGCGATCAAATGTAATATGCTGAATGAACCCATTTTATTTCCTTTAGAGGATTGTTCCTCGAATAAAAACTAAATTATAACTTCGCACCACCAAGCACGTGCATGTGCAAATGATAAACCACTTGGCCACCATTCGGCCCTGTATTCACCACTGTCTTGAAACCACCCGACTTATTGCCGTTAGCATCTTCCACATACGCACAGCCATGCTCGGCCGCCAATTTGGGCGCCAACTCCAACATTTTACCTAACAATACGGCATCTTCTGGCTTTGCGTCGGCTAAGCTCGACAAATGCTTCTTAGGGATAATGAGGAAATGGACTGGGGCCGCAGGGTTGATATCCTTAAACGCCAACAAATCATCATCTTCATACAAAACCGTGGCCGGGATTTGTTTGGCGACGATTTTACAAAATATACAGTTATCCATATGAAACCCAAGCAAATTCATCAACTGTTACAAAAATCTGGCGTACTTTACTCTGGACGAGAAGCTTTCTCAACAATACCGGAGATCCCTTCGCGCCGTGCTAATTCATCTAAAACCTGCTGCGGGTGCAGATTATACTGCGCCAGCATGACTAAAGAGTGAAACCATAAGTCAGCGCACTCATAAATTAAATCGGAGGCATCTCCACTTACCCGCGCATCCTTCGCCGCCATCACGGTTTCAGTCGCTTCTTCTCCTATTTTTTTGAGAATGGCGTCGTCGCCTTTGGCAAATAGCTTAGCGACATAAGAGGTAGCAGGGTCGCCACCATTTACGGCCTTGCGGCTTTCAATGACAGCAGCCAGCTGATCAAGAATACTGGATTGACTCATATTCGACTCGATTTCACGCAGTGTACGATGCTGAGATCGCAACAATTGCTGATAGATTTACTTGTAGATAGATTCTGGATCTTTGAGGACAGGATCAACGCTCTGCCATTCACCTTCGTCAAGCGTACCTTCAAATTTCTGGAAAAAGCACGAATGACGGCCCGTATGACAAGCAATGCCATCAACTTGTTCAATTTTGAGCAAAATAACATCCTCGTCGCAATCGAGGCGGATCTCTTTTACTTTTTGGATGTGGCCGGATTCTTCGCCCTTGTGCCATAGCTTCTTGCGTGAGCGGCTCCAATACACTGCTTCGCCGAGTTCAACCGTGCGGCTCAAGGCTTCACGATTCATCCACGCAAACATCAAAACTTCATTACTACTCGCTTCTTGGGCAATCACCGGCACCAAGCCAGAGTCGTCCCACTTCACTTTATTCAACCAACGAAAACTCATGCTAGCCTCATTGGAATGTGTTGTGCTGCCATAAATTGCTTTGCTTCCTGTACGGTATGTTGACCAAAATGAAAAATCGAGGCGGCCAATACAGCATCGGCACCGCCTAATTTGATGCCATCAGCAAGATCTTGCAAACCACCAACACCACCGGAAGCGATTACTGGAATTTCAATTGCGTCTGATACAGCACGAGTTAAGCCCAAATCAAAACCTGAACGGGTGCCATCTTTGTCCATACTGGTGAGGAGAATTTCCCCCGCACCGAACTTCGCCATTTTTTGCGCCCAGTCAACGGCATCAAGGCCAGTCGCATTGCGGCCGCCATGGGTGTAGACCTCCCACTTACCAGGCGCAACCGCTTTCGCATCTATCGCCACCACGATACATTGTGAGCCGTATTTATGCGCAGCGTCGGCGACTAATTGCGGATTCGTGACTGCTGAGGTATTGATGCCAACCTTGTCAGCACCAGCATTCAACAATCGGCGTACATCAGCGACCGCGCGCACACCACCACCGACAGTTAAGGGGATGAATACTTGCGAAGCGACGGCTTCAATCATCGGCAGGATCAAATCACGATCGTCAGACGAGGCTGTGATATCGAGAAAGGTAATTTCATCTGCGCCTTGTTGGTCGTAGCGCCGCGCGATTTCAACTGGGTCTCCAGCATCGCGTAATTCGAGGAAGTTAACGCCTTTAACCACTCGCCCAGCGTTCACATCTAGGCAAGGGATGATACGTTTTGCGAGTGTCATTCTTCGTCTTCTTCGTAAACCAGATCACCGCTTAATTCGTCTGCACGTTCTTGTGCGGAGAACAAATCGAGCGTACCTTCATAAATAGAACGTCCGCAAATCACGCCTTCAACGCCTTCGTCTTGCACATCGCACAAAGCTTCGACGTCGCTCAAAGTATGCACGCCGCCTGAGGCAATGACTGGCACACTGACCGCTTGTGCCAATTTGACGGTTGCGTCGATATTGACACCACCCATCATGCCATCGCGGCCGATATCGGTATAGATGATCGCTTCGATGCCATAACCCTCAAACTTCTGGGCGAGGTCAATTACGTCATGACCAGACATTTTGCTCCAACCATCGGTCGCCACTTTACCGTCTTTAGCATCGATACCAACAATAATTTGGCCAGGGAAAGCGCTGCAGGCGTCGGCCAAGAAGCCAGGGCTTTTCACCGCGGCAGTACCGATAATGATGTAAGAAATACCTGCATTGAGGTAACGCTCAATCGTATCGAGATCGCGAATACCGCCACCCAATTGCACTGGTACTTCTTCTGTATCAGTCTCTTCGGCATATTCACGTACCGTTTTAATGATCGCTTTAATCGCTGCTTCATTCTTTGGTTTGCCAGCGAAGGCGCCATTCAAATCGACCAGATGCAGGCGGCGCGCGCCTTGCTCTAACCAATGGCGAGCCATATCCGCAGGTTCTTCAGAAAATACAGTGGCTTGATCCATATCGCCTTGTTTGAGGCGTACGCAGTGACCATCTTTCAGGTCGATAGCAGGAATGAGCAGCATAATAAATGGTTGTGATGATTAAAAATAAAAACTAAAGATGCAAACACCAACACTGTCTTCGTGGTCAAAAAGGGCTTAGCCCTTCAACACCACACCAAAACGATAGACTAAACCGTTTTAGGGTTTCCAGTGTACAAAATTTTTGTACAGTTGCAATCCTGCACCTGCACTTTTCTCTGGATGAAATTGCGTAGCAAAAATATTATCGCGCGCAACCGCTGAAGCAAATACTTGGCCGTAGTCTGTGGTGCCAACGACATGTGCCGACTGCGCTGCTTGCACGTAATAACTATGGACGAAATAGAAATAGGCTTGATCTGGAATATCGGCCCACAAAGCATGCTCCCGACTTTGGCTGACGCGATTCCAACCCATCTGTGGCACTTTGAAGCGAGAACCGTCTTCTTGGAAGCGACCGCTCAAATCGAAACGTACGACTTTTCCCGGCATTAAACCGAGGCAAGGTGTGTCGCCTTCAGCGCTAACATCAAATAACATTTGCTCGCCCACGCACACGCCAAACATTGGCTTATTACGAGCAGCTTCGAGCACAGCCTCCTTTAAACCAGAAGCGTTCAAGCAGCCCATACAATCTGGCATCGCGCCCTGCCCTGGCAATACTA
The DNA here is from genome assembly GCF_014284155.1 of Affinundibacterium nitidum. Taxonomy (GTDB): domain Bacteria; phylum Pseudomonadota; class Gammaproteobacteria; order Burkholderiales; family Burkholderiaceae_D; genus Undibacterium; species Undibacterium nitidum. Next base: position 221,751 of record NZ_JACOFZ010000005.1, on the reverse strand, counting down.
AGCGGTCAGCGCTGCGAATATCCGCAATTTCGCCTGAGATTAAGACTTGCGCTTCAGGCGCGACGGCGCGCAGGGCTTGCGCAACAGAGCGCACGTTCCCCATGCCGTAATCCACGACAACAATTTTATTCATGATATTGAGAAGTAGGCATAATCAAGTAACAGCGGCAGCGTTCACTGCCGAGAATGATTCTTATAAGCTACCCTTAGTTGATGGAATAGTACCGAGTGCACGCTCATCGAGCTCTGTGGCCATACGCAAAGCACGGCCAAAGGCTTTGAAAATCGTTTCACATTGGTGATGCGCATTTTCGCCACGCAAATTATCGATGTGCAAGCTGACCAAGGCATGATTCACAAAACCTTGGAAAAATTCATGCGTGAGATCGACATCAAAACTACCGATCATCGCGCGTTTGAAATCCACGAAATACTCTAGCCCTGGACGACCGGAGAAATCGATCACCACACGAGATAGCGCTTCGTCGAGAGGCACATAAGCATGGCCATAACGACGAATACCTTTCTTGTCGCCTATCGCTTGCGCGAAAGCTTGGCCCAAAGTGATGCCGACATCTTCCACCGTATGATGCGCATCGATATGCAAGTCGCCGTGAGCTTCGATGTCCAAATCAATCAAACCGTGACGTGCGATTTGATCCAACATATGATCAAGAAATGGCACGCCAGTATTGAGTTTTTGTTGGCCAGTGCCATCGAGATTGATGGCAACACGGATTTGAGTTTCGTTGGTATTACGAGTGACTTGCGCTTTGCGTTGAGCGGACATGATTGTCAAAAAAAGCTATTTAGATGCTGGTTTAAAAAACTAAAAAAATACTACGGCAAAGACTAGACTTTGAAAACAAAAGGAGATTTCGACAAGTTTATTCGAGTATCTGCTGCAAGGCTTTCAAGAGTACCGTATTTTCTTCAGCCGTGCTGACGGTAATCCGTAAACAGCTATGCAGAAGATCGTGCATTTTACCCACATTTTTCACTAAAATTTTCCGTTCGACCAATTTTGTGAAGACTTGATCTGCAAATGAAGGGCTTTGACCAGCTTTTCCCTCTGAATCTGTGAATTTAACGAGCAGAAAATTCGCTGAGGACGGATAGACTGTCACACCTCGCAATGCAGCAAGTTGAATAGACAACTGTTGGCGTTGCGCCCGTAAATCGGCCGCTTGCTGCTCAAACACCTCGGCATTTTCCAATAAACATAAGACAGCTGCTTCGGTTAATACGTTCACATTGTAAGGAGGACGGACCTTATCAAACTCTTGCAGTAACTCGGACGCCGCCGACATGTACCCCAAACGCACACCCGCCAAACCTAATTTCGACACGGTGCGCATCACCACCAAATTCGGAAATTCAGGCAAACGCGACATAAAAGTACGTTGTGCAAAAGGCTGATAGGCTTCATCGACCACCACGATACCGCTATCCCCGACCGCGCGAATAATTTCTTCCATCTCGGCCTCATCAAACAAAGTACCAGTGGGATTATTCGGATAGGCCAAGTAAGTGATGGCTGGGCGATGCTCCCGTATCGCAGCCAACATTGCTGGAGTATCTAAAGTGAGATCTGCATTCAAGGGTATGCCAACAAATTCTAAGCCTGAAAGCTTAGCGGACATAGCATACATAACAAAGCCCGGAATTGGCGCTAATACTTTCGCGCCTGGTCGCGCACAAGCAATACTCAGAATAGCAATCAATTCATCCGAACCATTACCTAATACCACATCGTATTCTGCAGGCACACCGAAATGTTGACTGAGTGCTGTTTTCAGACCAGCATAACTTGGCACTGGATAACGATTCAAGTCGACTTGCGCCATGCGCTGAGCCAACTTTTGCTGAATTTCTGCAGGTAAACGATATGGATTCTCCATCGCATCGAGTTTGAGAAAGCCAGAAGCATCAGGCACGTGATAAGCAGAAAGAGCCTGCACATCGTCGCGAATAATTCCTCGAATTAAAGTCTGAACTGTTGAGTTGGTTGAAGTCATTTCGGTTCTATCTATTCTTAATCGGGCTGAGGGACATCGATCACAATTTAATCACCGAGCGTCGCCACCATTTTTTTGCTACGTGTTGAACGCGTCTTTGATACCGTCGTTTTCGATAGCGTGGCCTTAGCTGAGGTCGTTTTAGCGGCTTTCGTTGATTTCTTACGAGTTGATGTCGTCTTTGCGGTGGGCTTGTTTTTAGGTTTAGTGCGCACCGGTTCAGTCGGTTGATTATTCAGAGTCTGTAACTCTGCCTCCGCCGATTGCAAACGCGCGTCGATAATCGCGCAATAGTCAGGATTTAATTCGAAGCCGACAAACTGTCGACCACACCGTTTTGCAGCAACAGCTGTCGTGCCGCTACCCATAAACGGGTCAAGGATAATGCCACCTTCAGGGCAGGAAGCCATTACCATACGCTCGATGATCTCAAGCGGTTTTTGCGTCGGATGCTCAACACGTTCGGGGTTTTCTTTATGGATGCGAGACACGCTCCATAAATCTTTGGGGTTATAGCCCAATTCCAGCCACTTGGCGCCAACAAAGATGGAACGCGAACGTGCTTTCTTAGTTTCTGCATCATACGGAATACGTACCGAGTCGAGATCAAAATAATAATTCTTCGACTTCACAAACAAACCAATGGTGTCATGCACCGAAGTGAAACTACGTGTACTACCGCCCATCGACGGCACTCGCCTATCCCAAATGATTTCGTTTATCATCGTCATGCGTTGTTTGAGCATGACAAAGATCTCTGGCGAATAACGCCAAGTCAGAAAAATATAGAATGACCCAGTGGGCTTCAGCTTTGGTAAGGCGGCGTCAATCCAACGCTCTGTCCAGGCCAAGTACTCAGCCGATTCCTGCTTATCTGAATTGTTACCGTAATCTTTTCCTAGGCCATAAGGCGGGTCGGTCAAAATCAAATCAATACTGCCATCGGGTATGCGTTGCAAACCCGTGATGGCATCTTCGTTAAAGATTTGATTGATGAAACTACTCATACGCTCGATCAGCTATAAACATGACAAAACAAATGGTGGTTTTACACGCCATTATTTCAAACGCAGTTCAGCGCTACGCGCATGTGCTGGCAAACCTTCACCATAAGCTAATTCAGCGGCAATTTTTCCTAAGCTCTGCGCGCCTTGCTCGCTGACTTGTATCATCGACGAACGCTTTTGAAAGTCGTACACCCCGAGCGGTGAAGAGAAGCGCGCTGTACGAGAAGTTGGCAAAACGTGATTAGGACCAGCACAATAATCGCCGAGAGATTCGGAAGAATACCGACCTAGGAACATTGCACCTGCATGACGAATTTGATCAGCCCATTGTTGCGGTTCTTCAGCAGAGATTTCTAAATGTTCCGCTGCAATATCGTTCGCGATATCGCAGGCTTCTTGCATATCACGCACCAGAATCAAGGCACCACGATCACGCAAGGAAGTGCGAATAATTTCGGCACGTGGCATGGTCGTAATCAATTTATCGATACTGGCATGCACTTGATCCAAGTACTCTGCATTCGGGCATAACAGAATGGACTGTGCCAATTCATCGTGCTCTGCTTGGGAGAACAAATCCATCGCTACCCAATCAGGATCGGTCGTGCCGTCACACAACACGAGAATCTCTGATGGCCCCGCAATCATATCGATACCAACAGTACCAAACACGCGACGCTTTGCATTAGCAACATAGGCATTGCCTGGGCCAACAATTTTATCGACTTGGGGAATACTTTCAGTACCATAAGCGAGCGCGCCAACGGCTTGCGCACCGCCGATTGTAAACACACGATCAACACCCGCAATCGCGGCCGCGGCCAAAACAAGAGGATTACGTACGCCATCGGGTGTAGGCACCACCATAATGATTTCTTGTACGCCAGCGACTTTGGCAGGAATGGCATTCATCAATACCGAAGAAGGATATGCCGCTTTACCGCCAGGCACATAAATGCCGACGCGATCTAACGGCGTCACTTTTTGCCCGAGTACTGTGCCATCTGCTTCGGTATAGCTAAATCCTGCTGAGCCACACTCCCGTTTTTGTACTTCGTGATAAGCACGCACTCGCGCTGCTGCCGCTTCTAAGGCCTGACGACGTTCTGCCGGCAATGAGGCCAAAGCAGCTTGCAATTCAGATGTTGGAATTTCTAAGGCACTTACTGCATCGACGCCAAGTCGGTCAAACTTCTGCGTATATTCCAAGACTGCTGCATCACCGCGCGTTTTTACGGCCTGCAAAATCTGCACCACGCTCTGATCAATCGCTGCATCTTCACTGGCTTCAAACGCCAGCAATTGGCGTAAGGTCTGAGGGAAACCATCGTCGCTAGAACTCAAACGCTTAATATCGGTTGCGAAGCTCATGCCTTGCCCTCCGACGCGCGTTCGAATGCCTCCAAAATTGGCTGTAAGCGTTCACGTTTCAATTTCAAGGCCGCTTGATTCACGACCAAACGTGAAGAGATGTCCATGATCTCTTCGACTTCGACCAAATTATTCGCACGCAAAGTATTGCCTGTACTGACTAAGTCAACGATGACATCCGACAAGCCAACCAGTGGAGCCAATTCCATGGAACCGTACAATTTGATTAAATCGATATGCACGCCTTTGCTAGCGAAATGTTGGCGTGCTGTTTCTGTATATTTAGTCGCCACGCGCAAACGTGCGCCTTGACGTACTGCAGTGGCATAGTCAAAACCGACGGAGACCGCAACCGACATACGACATTTGGCGATACCTAAATCGATAGGTTGGTACAAACCTGCGCCGCCATGTTCGAACAGTACATCTTTACCGGCAACACCGAAATCGGCCGCGCCATATTGCACATATGTGGGTACGTCCGAAGCGCGCACGATAATCACGCGCACATCTGGATCATTGGTCGCCAAAATCAATTTACGTGATTTTTCTGGGTCTTCAGTTACACGGATGCCAGCCGCTTCCAACAGCGGCAAGGTTTCTTCGAAGATGCGCCCTTTGGAAAGGGCTAATGTCAGTTGCTGAGAACTCATATCGATCTTTTTTGCTCTTCCATTTTACTAACTTTAAGAAGCTCCTAAGAACTCAATTATAGGGGTGGAGTGCTAGGCGCTTCCCGCAACAATACGCCAGTATTGTGAGGACAAGCAACAACGCAATGCACCCTAGAATTGAGTTTGTAGGGGTTTCTTATTTAACGCGTTGAATTTGTGCACCTACTGCTGACAGCTTCACTTCCATGCGGTCGTATCCACGGTCGAGGTGATAAATACGATCAATCAAGGTTTCGCCTTGCGCAGCCAGGGCTGCAATCACCAAGGAAGCGGAAGCACGCAAGTCGGTCGCCATAACTGGTGCGCCAACGAGTTTTTCGACGCCGTTCACGATCGCGGTATGACCATCAATCTCGATATGTGCGCCGAGACGATTCATTTCTTGTACATGCATGAAACGATTTTCGAAAATCGTTTCTGTCACGCGGGCCGTGCCATTGGCTAGGCAATCTAACGCCATAAACTGCGCTTGCATGTCGGTAGGAAAACCTGGGTACTCGGTCGTACGGAAACTCACTGCTTTTGGACGTCCACTCATTTGCGCACGAATCCAGTCAGGGCCTGTCGTGATAATCACGCCTGCTTCGCGCAATTTATCCAAGGCTACATCCAATATATCACTGCGAGTGTTGCGAACAGTAATATCGCCACCAGTCGCCGCAACAGCGCACAAGAAAGTCGCTGTCTCAATACGATCGGCGATCACGGTATGGCTCGCACCGTGCAATGATTCAACACCTTGAATGACCAAGCGATCAGTACCGATGCCAGTAATTTTTGCTCCCATCGCCACCAATAAATTGGCGAGATCGGTTACTTCAGGTTCACGTGCGGCGTTTTCGAGCACAGTTTCACCATCAGCTAAGGTCGCAGCCATCAAGAGATTTTCGGTTCCCGTAACGGTGATCATATCGGTAACAATACGAGCGCCACGTAAACGCTTTGCTTTGGCATGAATATAACCAGCTTCGATTGTGATTTCAGCACCCATGGCCTGCAGGCCTTTGATATGCTGATCCACTGGACGTGAGCCAATCGCACAGCCACCTGGCAGAGACACTTTCGCTTCACCGAAACGTGCCAGCAACGGACCCAATACCAAAATCGACGCACGCATGGTTTTCACCAAGTCGTACGGCGCTTCGAGTTTATCGATATTGGCACCATTCAAAGTTACCACACCATTCTCTTCAGTGACTTGCAAGCCCATCTGCTTCAACAATTTAAGCATAGTGGCAACGTCTTGCAGCGCTGGCACATTCTGCAAAGCGACATCACCTGCCGTCAGCAGGCCTGCACATAAAATCGGCAAAGCTGCATTTTTTGCACCAGAGATTGCGATATCGCCATTGAGGCGATTGCCGCCTGTGATCAGTAATTTATCCATGCTTATTTAAATTCTTCAGGAGTTAAAGTTTTCATCGATAAGGCGTGAATTTCTTCACGCATGCGATCGCCAAGCGCGGCGTAAACCAGTTGGTGACGCTGAATCAGGCGTTTGCCGGCGAAGGCTTCGGATACGATCACTGCCGTAAAATGTTGGCCATCGCCCTCCACCTCAAGGTGAGTGCATTCCAAGCCAGCGGCGATATAGTTTTTTACTTGTTCAGGTGTTGGTAACACGATACTTACTTTCAAAAGATCGACTCTTTGCATCAATTTGGAGTCTATTTTATTCACATTATTCAGATGAGGTTGAAGCTTGTTCTTTACGAAGACTCAATGTCTCAATTTATATCCACTACGGAGCATATACAGTGCCAAGCTCGCCAGTGCCAACAGAAAACCCGTGACAAAGATTAAGCTATGCATAGGTGACGCATCAGACTGCCCCGAAAACCCATAACGGAATCCATCAATCATATAGAAAAATGGATTCAAACTCGAAATAGTTTTCCAGATTGGCGGCAAAGATTCGATCGAGTAAAACACTCCAGACAGAAAGGTCAGAGGTACGATCACAAAATTTTGGAACGCCGCCAATTGATCAAATTTCTCTGCCCAAATACCTGCGATCAAACCCATGGTACCGAGTACGGCTGCGCCCAAAAAGGCAAACAGAACAATCCATAATGGTGATGCGAAACTCAAATGTGCAAACCAAGCTGTGACGACGAAAACGCCTAGACCAACTGCTACGCCACGCACGACAGCAGCCAACACATAAGCTGAAAACATTTCCCAGTGCGACAACGGTGGCAACATGATAAAGACGAGATTGCCCGTCACCTTGGATTGGATCAAAGAAGACGAGGCATTGGCAAACGCATTTTGCAACACACTCATCATCACCAAGCCAGGAATCAAGAACGCCATGTAGCTTACGCCATGAACCTTGACGTGACCATCAAGCGCTTGGCCAAAAATCAACAGGTACATCATGGCAGTCATGATAGGCGCTGTAATCGTTTGTGTTGCGACTTTCCAAAAACGAAGCACCTCTTTGTAGAATAAGGTTTGGAAGCCTATCATTGCACTTCTCCTTTATCGCTACCCATAATCTGTAAGAACACATCTTCCAGATCGGCCTGCTGAATTTGCAAATCTTCTAGAATACAGCCAGAAGTACGCAAGCTCGCCAAGATAGGTTCGATTTCATCGTGATGCGTCACGCGCAATACATATTGACGTTGCGCTGCGTTGGTCTCTGCCGCAATCAAGAGATGTTGCAAACCTGCGGGCAGTTCACCTTTTGCCAATTGCACTTTGATTTGCGAACCAGAAATTCGTTTGATGAGCGCCGACATGCTGTCAAGTGCAACTACCTTACCAGCCTTCAACATCGCGACACGATTGCACAATGCCTGTGCTTCTTCAAGGTAATGCGTAGTGAGGACGATAGTGTGTCCTTCGCGGTTCAAACGTGAAATAAACTTCCACAAAGTTTGGCGCAATTCCACATCGACACCAGCGGTCGGTTCATCGAGCACGATCACAGGTGGTTTGTGCACCAGTGCCTGCGCCACCAAGACACGTCGCTTCATGCCACCCGATAAAGCGCGCATATTGGCATCGGCTTTATTCGTAAGATCTAAGTTCTCCATGATCTCTTCGATCCAAGCATCATTATTCTTGATACCAAAATAGCCAGACTGCAAACGCAAAGTTTCACGCACAGTAAAGAACGGGTCGAACACCAATTCTTGCGGCACCACACCCAAATTGCGGCGTGCATTGCGGTAGTCTTTAACGACGTCATGACCTTCGACCAACACCGTGCCGGAATCCGCACGATTCAATCCCGCAATGATCGAAATTAAGGAGGTCTTGCCCGCACCGTTAGGGCCCAGCAAACCAAAAAATTCGCCTTGCTCAATTTGTAGCGACACTCCACCCAAAGCTTGCAAGCGTTTGCCCGCAGACTGATAGGATTTTTCTACATTGGTAATTTGTATTGCAGCCATATGGCGTTACACACCGATTGCGCACCGAAGTGCTGGTAGTTTCAAAGGGGGAATCGATCTATTCTTCGATTCAAATGCTCTCGAGAGCTTATCAAACAGCAATTTGCACGACATTTGTCGCGAAAACTCTCGATTATAGGGGATTTTGCCGCCACTTAGGCAGAGACGCAGGACTTTTTACAAGCAGCAGAAAAGCCTAGCACTCTAAGGGCAATTGTATAGACAGGTTCAATGTCGCTCAGCGGAGCTAATCGGAACCATGTGGAAGAAATCTTGCAAGCCGTACAAAGCGATCAAACTTTGCAAACTAGCAGGTACACCAGTGAAGCTCAAAGCACGCTGTTGTGCTTGTGCATGACGTTGCCATGAAAGCATGACCGCTACTGCGGATGAATCGACATTCTGCAACGACGAGAGGTCGATCTCGCGACTGCCGGCTTCAATAGCACGTAGCCCTGCCTGTGACACTGTCACCGCATTGCTCAAATTCAGTTCTTGTTCAGTCAAGACCATTCCGTGCTCCAAAACTTTTAAGAAACTTGCGCAAAGCTTCGCGCAAGTTCTATCTCATTTCAAATTAGCAAAATCAAAGCGTAATTTTTACTTCTTCGCGCTAGCCAATTTCTTATTTTTTTCCGTCAATGTTTTAATCAAGCCGTCGACGCCAGATTTGCTAATTTCAGCAGCAAAGCTACCTTTGTAAGTTTCTACCAGCCACGCGCCCAACACATTGATATCGAAAATTTTCCAACCGCTAGCTGTTTTTTCCAAGCGGTAGTTCAATTGCAAAGGTTCACCGCGAGACTGAATCACCAAGCTCTTAACTTCGACTTCAGTGTCATCCGCAGCTGCGCGGAAAGGCTTGAACTCAACGCGTTGATCACGGATTTGTGTGATCGCACCGGAGTAAGTATGGATCAACAAAGTACGGAATTCGTTAATCAATTGCTTTTGCTGTTCCGGCGTGGAATCACGCCAGCTTTTACCAACGGCCAAGGCTGTCATGCGATTAAAGTCGATATAAGGCAATACTTTAGTTTCGACCAATTCGTCGATACGCTTACGGTTACCGTTCTGAATATCTTTGTCTGTCTTTGCAGCATCGATAATTTCTGTGCTCAAACGTTTAACCAATTGGTCAGGCGCTTCATCTGCCGCTTTCGCAGAAACTGCTGCAAAAGTTAAACCCAAACCTAAACACAAACTCACAAATATTTGACTTAATTTTTTCATTGTCTTCTTTCTCAAATTAGGAAAAGATGCGGACTATTTTAAACACCGCTAAAACATTCTTTTCACTCTTCTATAAACAATCTGATGATCACTTTGGTTGACCTTGGATGAGAAACTCAATCCATCATCAATCGCAAACGCGATTACTCTTGATCGTCTTTATGGATTTGACTTTCACGTCTTTGCAAATACGCACCACGAATAAACACATATTTATCTAACGCTGCCTCCTCAATCAGATTCACTGCATCGAGTGCGGCCGCGCGCTTATCAACGATTCTTAAGACCGAGGTCGTATTCCTAAATGCAACGGAGCCTCTGGAATACAATAGGTCCCCCTTAAAATCAATTGGGGTAGCAACAGTGTCCCTTAGCGTCGACGGGCCTAATATTGGCAGCACCACATATGGCCCTGCCGGCACCCCCCAAACACCAAGAGTTTGCCCAAAGTCCGCTTGATGCTTAGGCATACCGCCCGCAGTCGCAACGTCAATTAAGCCACCAATACCGACGGTGGTATTAATCGCGAATCGCATGAAATCATTTGCCCCATCGGCAAAGTTCCCTTGTAACACGTTATTAACCGCTGTCCATACGTCACCTGCGTTACTAAAGAAATTACCGACTGCCGTTTTGACGATGTTCGGTGTCACAGTTTGATACGCTTGTGCCACTGGTTTAATCACTGATGCATCTACGCTTTCATTAAATGAAAACATCGATCGATTAAAACCCTCAAGTGGATCATCTGGATTGTTACCAATGCCCGTGGTTTCACTCACTTTTTCCAAAGTCGCTAGCGCCTTAGTCTTGACCTTCGTCACCGTAGTACATGCACTCATACCAAGCGCTAATACGAAGATGATACTCAGGCGCAAACTTACGCCACGCAAACCTTTCAACATACTAAATGATGAAGTCCAGCTCATTTTTTCTCGTCCTTCCCTTCCGCAGCTTTACTGAACAAAAACTGACTAATCAGATTTTCCAGCACTACCGCAGACTGCGTCATCTTGATCCTGTCACCTGACGCCAAATTATTTACATCACCACCAGCTTCTAAGCCTATGTACTGTTCACCTAAAAGACCTGCGGTCAAGATCTTGGCAGAGGTATCTTTAGGGAAGCTGTAGCGTTTTTCCATTTTCAAAACGACCGTCGCTTGAAAGCTCTTATCATCAAATCGAATTTCACCAACGCGGCCAACAACTACACCCGCACTCTTGACCGCGGCGTTTGGCTTTAAGCCACCGATGTTGTCAAACTTGGTGATCACGTCGTAAGTTTTATCGAAGGAAAGACTGCTCATATTGCCAGCCTTCAATGCTAAAAATAGCAATGCCGCGGCACCTAACAAAACGAACAAACCTACCCAAACATCAATTGATTTCTTTTGCATACTTTACCTCTGCGCTCAGTCAACAATGGCAACGCGCCATTCACTAGCAAACAATCTAAATTACTGGAACATCCAAGCTGTTAATAGGAAGTCCAGCCACAAAACTAATAAGGACGAGATCACCACCGTGCGTGTTGTCGCACGAGATACGCCTTCTGGCGTTGGTGTTGCTTCATACCCTTGATACAGCGCGACGAAAGTCGCCGCGAATCCGAATACGATACTCTTGATAATGCCGTTGCCAAGATCTTTCCAGATGTCGACGCCAGCTTGCATTTGCGACCAGAAAGAACCACTATCAACACCAATCAAGACTACGCCAACCAAATAACCACCAATGATGCCCATGGCATTAAAAATCAGCGTCAAAATCGGCATAGCGATAATGCCGCCAATAAAACGCGGTGCGATCACACGTTGCAAGGGATTGACTGCCATCATTTCCATCGCAGCTAACTGCTCGCCTGCTTTCATCAAACCAATCTCTGCCGTCAATGAAGTACCAGCACGGCCAGCAAACAACAAAGCCGTGACAACTGGACCCAATTCACGCACCAAAGACAATGCGACTAATAAGCCAAGCGCTTCTTCCGAACCGTATTTATTTAAGGTGTAGTAACCTTGATAGCCCAGTACAAAACCGACGAACAAGCCCGAAATGGCAATGATCACCAGTGAGTAATTACCAATAAAGTGAACTTGATCTGCGATCAACTGCGGACGACGCCACAAGCCAGTTGCACTTAATACGATACTGACAAAACTACGCGCAGCATGGCCAACATCTTCGACCGTTTCACGAGTGGCTTGGCCAAGTCGACTTATAAGGTTCACGACGCCGCCGATCATAATTTATCTCCCGGCAAGGCATGTAAACCCATATCGTCAGCCAAAGATTTTCCAGGGTAATGGAAAGGCACTGGACCATCATGTTCCGCGTGCACAAACTGTTTGACGTAAGGGTCTGTCGACTCCAACATTTCTTTTGGCGTCCCTTGTGCCACAATTTTTCCCTGTGATAGGAAATACACGTAATCGGCGATCACAAAGGTTTCATGTACATCGTGCGATACCAAAATACTGGTGGAACCGAGCGCATTATTCAGATTGCGAATCAAAGTCGCGGTCACGCCCATCGAGATTGGATCAAGACCAGCAAATGGTTCGTCATACATGATCAGTTGCGGGTCTAATGCCACAGCGCGCGCCAATGCAACGCGACGTGCCATACCGCCTGAAATTTCAGAAGGTTTTAACTTTGCCGCATTACGCAAACCCACCGCGTTCAATTTCATCAGGACCAAGTCGTGCAACATCGCTTCGGGCAGATTGCTATGTTCGCGCAACGGAAAGGCGACGTTCTCAAACACGCTCAAATCAGTGAACAAGGCGCCATGCTGAAAAAGCATACCCATCTTGCGACGCAAAACATACAGCGCATCGGTGTTGAGCTCGTGTACGGTTTGCCCATCGACTGCCACATGCCCAAGTTGCGGTGTAATCTGTCCACCGATCAAGCGCAAAATTGTCGTTTTACCCGAGCCGGAGCCACCCATCACCGCGATCACTTTACCGCGTGGGAAATCCATATTGAGACCAGACAAAATAGTCCGACCACCATAGGAGAACTGCAAATCACGAATTTCGACTAAATTGGGCACGGCTGCAATTGGAAAAGTAAAGGTGAAATTGTAAACTAGATCGGGAAAACGAGTTGAGCGGCAATGCTAGCGAAAATGTAAGCAAATAATAAAATACCGAAAAAATCAAAATTAAACGAATTTAATTTTAAACAATGACATTTTCGCGAAATTAAATATTTTTGCACTGCAAAATATTTTAAAAATAAATGAACCTTGAGTCAGCAATTTCAATAAAAATTGAAATAAAGACACTAAAACTAAAGCCAAAACAGGGCGAAAATCGACTGTTTTTACCTGCAACACGAATCTATGTGAGCTCAGAGTCTTTGACTCTGCTTTAAGTTCACGTTTGGCCAGTGTGTATTGTAAAACGCGCTAGCGCAAGACTAGACATGTTTCCCAAAGGTATAACGAACCAGTACCAAAGCGAGCGTGAGACAGTACGATTTCCAAGCGCGAACTCTTGGTGAGGCTGACATCACTTCACCCACGTGCCGCTTTGCGAACCAATAGGCGACGAAAGCAGCAAAACATGGTGCCACAATCAAGTTAAGGAGTTGCAATACCGGATTCTTAATCCAAGGGTGCGGAAAGAAGTACAAACTCAGGGCAGCGATCCCACAACCAACCAAGGCGTATAGCAGACATTGCCAGAGGAGCGAGATATCGACATCGCGCCGGTTGGCCGGATCGACTCCCGCTACTGGCCAGTTGACGCCCACCTCAAGAATGATTTCTAACAAGAATTCAAAAAACACGAGCAGGAACTCTTCCATACCGCACCTAAAAATATATGTTTAAGATGGGGCGGATTCTACTAATAGGACGAGCTCGACAAACACGGTAGTGAACGCGAGAGATTACCGATGCCCAAGTAAATGCTAAGAATCAAAAAACTTAACTTTGATATCCACCCTTGACTAGGCGCTGTGATATCCACCAAAGATTGCCAAATGCATCGCGCACTCCGCCTTGCCGATCGCCATAAGGCATATCGGCAACCGTCATAATTAAAGTCGCCCCATAATTTAAGGCTCGAGCGACACTCTCGTCTGCATTTTCCACGTATAAATAGTATGACCCAGGCATGGCTGGGTACTCTTTCGATGCCTCACTGACCATTAAAGTGGACGTACCAATTGCTATTTGGGCATTGGCAATGCAACCGTCCTTCCTCAAAGTTCGATGAACCTCGAATCCATCCAAGCCACGCACCAAGAAATCCACAAATTGAATTGCATCGTTCACAAAAATATACGGCGTGACCGTATTGAACCCTGGAGGAATATACATAAATGTCCTTTCGTGAAAAGTGCGAGCACCTAGATTCCGGCGCCGGTATCGTCATACGCTAAGGGCAAGGTAAACCAGAAAGTAGTTCCCAAGCCCTCTTGAGTAGAGAATCCAATTTCCCCCCCCATAGCATGAACCAGTGCTTTGCTGATTTTCAAACCAAGACCCGTCCCGCCCTGCTGGCGCGTATTTCCATTATTGGCCTGCGCAAACGCATTAAATATTTCACTTTGAAAGTCTATTGGAATGCCTTGCCCGTAGTCTTCGATTTCGACCAAGGCAGCACTATTACTCCGGCTCACTCGGACGTCGACTTTGGGAGATCCATTCGAAAATTTCGCTGCATTCGACAAGATATTCGCCAGTACTTGAGCTAATCGAGCAGTATCCGCATGCACAGGCAGGCTCTCCAAACCGCTAGCAAACGCATATTGCACGTGATACTGACTTGCATAGCCCGCATTGTCAGCGACAGATTGTTTGACAGCGTTAACTAAATCGAGGTCGACCAATTGGATAGGCATCTTACCCGCCACTAATTTTTCCATGTCGAGCAAATCATTAATGAGTAAGATTAATCGCGAACTGTTTTTTTGCGCTAGGCCGACTAATTTTTTTGCCTCAGGCGGCAATTCTCCAAGTACACCATTTTCAACCAATTTTAGCGAACCATGAATCGAAGTGAGTGGTGTCCGCAGTTCATGACTAACGGTCGCTACAAATTCAGACTTCAAACGATCGAGTCGTCGACGCTCTGAAATGTCGCGAATGATGCCAATGAATATGGGCTCTCCATGGTCAGTCGTTTTAGATAGAGCTAAGTCGGCAGGGAATCTTTCTCCGTTGAGTCTACAAGCTTCGATCTCCATGCCAACCGCATTCAATTTGGAATGACTACGCTCGACAAATTCATAGAGAAAATCTGCTTTATTATTTACTGCAGCGGAAGGAATTAGTCGCTCAATATTTTGTCCCAAAAGCTCACGAGAATCGCCACCAAAAATTCGACTCACTGCAACATTACAAGATCGAATTGAGCCGTCACTATCGAGGACTAAAATACCATCAGCTAAATTATCAAGAATCGTTTGATTTTGCGCCATGCGATCAGAAAGATTTTGCTCATGTGATCGTATGGTGATCGAAAGACGATTAAGTGCAGTCGACAACTCATATATTTCTTTGGTCCCAGCGTAAACGGGTATCTGTCTACTCGCCTTCACCGCCGACAAACTCGCGAACGCTGTAATGTTGGCGAGCGCTTGCATCGGCGCCCGTAACAACAAGTACAGCAGAAGTAGTACCGCAGAGGTCAGCACCAGAGCAAACATAAGTGAGTAAGCCCATCGGCTCATAATGGCACTGTTTACTTCTTCGATACTGTAACGCAAACGCAAGGCGCCGATCTGAGTCCCTGCTTCGATTGGTAGCCAAATTTCGTACTGTTCCTGCAATTGAATGAGCCCAAAAAGCATAGGGCGGACAGAGCCAGTTTCCGCATTCATACTTTGTACTTCACCCATTCGCGTCGGCATCACGGGAGTCATATCATATGACGCCATGATCTTTCCATCGCGTTTAATGACACTGGTCACAGGGCGATGACTCACGTCAGCAATCAGTATCGATTGAATGTAAGGTAGCCGTGCATTGGTTCGCAGCAAATCTTCGAGGCCAGCCACATCTCGATTAATCAAGAGACCGGTCGAAATGCTAGAAATACTTTTACCGAGGTAAAGCACTTGCTCATCAGCGACTTCCCTTGAGCGCTTAATCGATGCGTAAGTGAATACGCTTCCGGCAATAAGTGATGACAGCGCAACGGCAACGCCAACCAAAAACATCAGCTGCGACACCATGCGATAAGGTAAAACACGGCGTAAATGAATGGCATCAAAGAGCGCGCGCATACCTTACTCCTTTTCGAGAATCACAAACTTCTCGATCTTCAATTTCTCTAACGGCAAGTAGTCGCGTGCATAATCTGCTGCGACCGGTTGCGGTATTCGAATGTCAGCGAGCATTCGTTGTCCCTCGCTGTCTTTTGACAAATGAAGAAATGCATCCGTGACAGCTTTGACGACTTCCGCTGGTACCCGTGGATGAGCAACCAGTGGGTGTGAGGCAGACTCTGGGGTTTGATACAAAACACGTAGTTGCGACCTAACTTCTGGAGGTTCGTCATTAAAGGTTGTATTTACTCCGCCACCCGCGGCTACCGAGCCATTCAGAACACTACGATAGACGTTGCCATGGGTGGTCAAAAATTGTGATTGAAACGTGATGGGTTCGGCAGTCAATAAGGCACGCATATATAGAGACGCGCCAAACGCGTTTGGTGCAGGAAAGCCTATCGGTTTGCCATCGAGTTCTTTGATGTTTTTCACCGCACTATCATTGCGTACAACAAGAATCCCTTTGAGCGCTTTCGCATCTCGCAACACGGGGATATAAGACTGGGCGCGTTTTGCCATCACCGCATGATAAGGATTCATGAAGGCAAAATCAGGTTCTCCTGCGAGAACGGTGTTTTCAAATTGAGGTATAGTTTTAGCAAGCACCAATTGCAGAGGTATGCCAGATTCACGCGAAATGCGAGCGACTAGAGGCGCCCATTCTGTATGCAACTGCACCACATTGTATTGCGGCACGACGGAAATAGTGTAGGTCTTGGTTGCCGTAGCAGCCGGTTTCAGAGAACCCTGTGCGAGCACTTCACCCAGAGGTAGAGTAAAAAGTAGGCATACCGCCGTCATTACTCGCCGTAAGTTTGTACGCCGCATCTTGTCACTCCTTGTATCGGAAAACTCGTCGATGAAATGCCAACTTTACCTTTGAAAGCTGATCACATCATACAACTGAATTGCCGAGGAACAACACGTGGAGGCTCAAAACTCTGGAAACCGTGGTTTGACTGTTTGTTTTTCGTCTGCCAAGCAATATAAATCCAGCGAACATCGACGAAAATTAACAAGTAAGCAATCTCGTGCATCTAGGCTAGGCGCAACACATAGTTGATTGGCGCATGGTCTGCAAGAGCCTTGACCGGATTGAGAAGCACGTCCCAAGAAATCTGAAATGGCGAGCCTTTGAGCACACGCTCTTGCCCCACATGACGAAAGCCCAAACTTTCCATTGGCACTTTACAGACCAGATCATCTTCATCAACCACACGAAAAATAGGGCGCTGCCGCAATCGATTGACGAAGGCTTGATTTCCCACTCGGGGTGAACCAAAGGTATAACAGGTTGAATTGGGAATTTGAGCACAAGCCAAGGTCGCCAAGGCAGCACCTAAACTGTGTCCCGTCACCCACACAGTTGAGTTAATATCAGCGAGTACTGCCGCTATCGATGGCCAAACCGCATCGAACGCACGAGCAAATCCACGATGTACAAATTCAGTTCCCTGCCCCAAGGGCAAGCCGCCAAGCTCCATATCGGTTACAAAATCTCTCACATCTTGCTCAGTCCCCCTAAACACCAAAATGATTAAATCATGGCGCAAGGACTTTACCAGCATTGCCTGTGTGTGGGTCGCTTTGTCTTGAAAAAACGCAAGTTGTTGGAAGCCTGCATTTTCTAAAAACTGGGTTCGGCTAGGGCTAGGCACTTGATCAACTTCTTCTGCATCGTATCGATACACCAAGCGACTCAATTCGGCGCAACAAAGTGCGTTCCCCAAATGAAAGTCGGATGCCTGTATATCCAATTCAAGCATTGGTCGTCGTTGAAAAAAGTCCTGTGCTTGACCGGGATAAAGCAAATCACGCCATCCCTGAGTCATCCATAGTTGCACCATGTCGCCCTCCTGTTTTTATGAGCCATTTTAAGATTTCGATGCCTGTGCGACCAGGTTCAACTGAGCACTTACGAATTATTTATAACATCGAAAAAGCTGCCACCGTTCTGCACGCAAGTCTTAATGTTGAAAACACAAAACCTCATTTTGGACTATAAACTAAACAAGATCGATTGCGTTTCAAGCAAAACTCAGATTTGAACGGAAAACAGCAAACTACTCGCTTGTTGCAGTCGAATCTCATAAAATTCGATTTAATCGTAAGCCTTTCTCTTTTCATGCTCTGACCATTTCACCGGGTGCCTCCATGCCAAGCAATTTCACTCAGCATCGCTTTCTGTGTGCGGCTCTGCTTATGTTCGTCGGACTCGGCTTTACAGGGCAGGCAAGTGCCAATGATAGGCCTTTCCTCAAAGCCTTCACGAGCGAAGACGCTTACCCCTATAATTTCCAGTTCAAAAAACAGATCAAAGGATTGGTCTACGACATCGCGAAAACGCTCACGGGTCGAGCTGGCTACAGTTTACAAACGGAAGCGCAGCCATGGACACGAGCGTTACAAACAGCCAAAGAAACGCCAAATGTTTTGGTCTTTAGCGTCGCCCGCAACCCAGAACGAGAAGATGCTTACTATTGGATAGGTCCTGTTACCAGCAGCGAAGTTTGGTTATTCAAATTGAAGTCGCGCTCAGATGTACAAATCAACAGCATTGATGATGTCAAGAATTACGTCGTTGGCGATATCGCTAGTAGTTCGACGAGTGCCCTACTCGCCAAACACAAAGCCAAGATCGACCCAGCGCCAAGCAATGTGTCTAACTGCAGAAAACTGAAAGCGGGACGTGTCGATCTCGTTCCCTTTGATCCCAACGGAATAAAGATATTTCTACATACTTGCGGCCTAAAGCCTGAGGATATCGAAAGAGTTTTGCACTTACCGCGAGACACTTCGCTGTATATCGCCCTGAGCAAAAAGAGCGATAAAGCGCTGGTTGATCAGTTACAAACCGAGTTTCAAAACATGATCAAAGACAAGACCATACAGCGTACACACGAACAATGGAAGATCGACTACAAACCGGTTTCTCTCTGAGCTCAAGCATGACGATAAAAGCGCGAAGCGATTTCTTTACCACTGCCGTATCTGATTAAAGCTGAGATCAAACTTAGCTAAGTATTTGCGCAAACGATCAGCATCATTCGAGATTTTTTTCTCTTGCCGACTTCGTTGAAACAAGCGCCGCCCTGCTTCAGACAAGCTGGTCGTTTCACGACACACCTGTACTACGTAGGCAAGTTGAACTTGATCAAAGGCATCTAACTCTACTTGTAAGGCCAACCAATCGGGATGATCGAGTGCTTGTTGTTTCGCCGAACGTTCAGAATCGGATTGCCGCTGCCGATGCTGCAAGCGTTGCAATTCTCTCTCAGCATTTGGCATATCGATACGCCCACCATCCGCCAATGTCGCCATACGCAGTAAGCTCGCGGATAGGTCGCGAAAATTACCCGACCATTCGGTCCCCATATCCATCGCATATTGCAAATAGACCTTCTTGGCATCCGAGTTGAAGCGTACTTTCTTACCCAGTTGATTGGCTATGCGATCAAGCTCAAAATCGAGATTAGGTTCAATATCTTCGCGCCTGTCTTTTAATCCCGGCAAGGTGTACAGCCAAGTATTAATACGGGCAAATAAATCTTCACGAAAACGCCCCGCGCGTACATCTTGTGCGAGATCTCGGTGGGTACCTGCAATCAGTTGAAAATCGCTTGCGACTTCTTTATCGCTCCCCATCGGGAAGAAGCGTTTCTCCTCAATTGCCTTCAGTAACATCGCTTGCTCATCAAGACCAAGCTCTCCGATTTCGTCGAGAAAAAGCAAACCATCGTCGGCTGCTTTCAAATAGCCAGCACGCGCTTGTAAAGCGCCGGTAAATGATCCTTTGACGTGGCCAAACAAAGCTGACATTGCCCCGTCACCACGCAAGGTGGCGCAATTAACGTCGATAAAATCTCCCTGCAACTGATGTTTCGACTTCTTCA
This sequence comes from Affinundibacterium nitidum, assembly GCF_014284155.1. Lineage (GTDB taxonomy): Bacteria > Pseudomonadota > Gammaproteobacteria > Burkholderiales > Burkholderiaceae_D > Undibacterium > Undibacterium nitidum. Next base: position 201,861 of record NZ_JACOFZ010000005.1, on the reverse strand, counting down.
ATTCATAGATGCGACGAGCAAGGAAGGATTTCCCAGCGCCGGTCGGCCCGGTCAATAAAATGGGCGTTTGCGAACGCAAAGCGACCTGCTCAATTTCTTCTATAGTACGGTTGAACTTCGCATTTTTGGTGGCAATACCAAACTTCAGAAATGACAAATCCTCTTGTCTCTCCTCTTCGAAACGCGCCGCCAACTGATTGTATTGAGACAGATCCAAATCGACGACTGCCACCTGCCCAGTATCAGGATAGCCACCACGTTGTGGCGGCGAAGTTTGCAATAACTTAGCCGGGAAGTAGCGTGCTTCGGTCAACAAGAACAAACAAATCTGCGCCACATGCGTGCCTGTGGTGATGTGCACCAAGTACTCATGCGCTTGCGTATCAAATGGATAGCGTCGCACGAAGTCATGCAATGCCGAATAGACCTCAACAAAGTCCCAAGGGTCTTTGATCGGCATTAGCACTGGTTCAACCACCGTCTCTGGCGAGACACGTTGAATGTCAGCGGCCACCAATTTCAATAGCTCGCCTTTACCACCGCCATGAAACAAGACCAACTTGTGAATCAACACATCTTCTTGCTGACATAGAGATACCGTCGGGCGCCAACGCTCCCAGCGCGCAGCATTGAAGCCCGCATCAAGGGTAGTTCCGAGAAATCCAAAAACAATCTTATCCATTTTTATAAATAACACGCTATTTTTCTAACTAATACAAGTATGAGTCAAAACACAAAAATAATCAAAACCAAATAGAAAATAGAAAAATCTCATTAAATCAAATAGTTAGTGATCTAAAGATAGAAAAACAGAAAAGCTGGCACGCAATTCGCAATAGAGGAAGTGTCTTCTGTAGAACTTGTTTGCAATAGATCAGGGTTCAACAAGCCCTACTGGTACCTGTGCCTCAACGCGGAGTTTCTCCAAACTTGATAGGTTTCAGGTATGCCGCAGCAAGGAAAAGAAGGTATTGGCGATGTTTCTGGTGAAGAGCATCGGGTTCGATTCCCGACATCGCCACCAAAATGGATAGCTCATTCTGGTAGAGCAATCGACTAATAATCGATCTGTCGCGGGTTCGATTCCCGCTCCAACACACTCTCAACAAGTGTTTCGTTAGTAGTAAATGTAGTACAGGGTGGGAAGAAAGAGTTTTGGCAGGATTTCTTCTTTACTCAGCACCGCCATCCTTGAACTCTTGGTTCTCGGGCTTGGGGGTAAGTCAAAAGTGAGCGATACAGAGAAAGCAAGTATCGGCACTTTCGACACCCCCTTGACCAACAATTGAGACAACATTGATTGCCGCGTTAAGTAAAACACCCTGCTTTTAAATGGCAAATAGAAAAATAAGGAAAAAGAAAAATGAAAATCAAAGTACAAAAAAATGAACGCGCCATCTTGTTTAAGGACAAGGCTTTTGAAGCCATTTTGGCGCCTGGCGAATATCGCTTTCTCGATCTTTTCGGGAAATACTCGGCACAGATTTTTGATATGGATAATGTGCGCTTCCAACATGCTTGCGCAGAATCCTTACGCCGTCACGAAGTTGACGTGGTTAATGAGAATTTTTATGTAGTTGACGTTGCCGATGAAGCAGTCGTACTACGCTATGAAAATCAAAGTTTGGTGGAGATTTTGGCGCCAGGCACACGCAAAATGTATTGGAAATTTGGTGCAGAACAAGAATTTCAGACTATCGATATCTCTGCGAACTTTGCAGTCTCCAAAAAATTGTTGGGCTATTTAGCGCAACCGACTTTGCGCGGCAAAGAGATTTCTGGCTTGCAAAATATATTGTCTGTACAAATCCCAGAATCACACCTTGGACTCTTAAAGGTAGACGGTAAATTAGTGGAAGTCTTGGCGCCCGGAAAGACCGCCTATTGGCGTTTTAACCGCGATATCCAAGTAGAGACCGTTGATACCCGAATACAGGCACTAGAAGTATCAGGCCAAGAAATTTTGACTAGCGATAAAGTAAGCTTGCGAGTTAACCTTAACGCCAACTGGCTGTTCGAAGACGTGAAATTGGCCTATAGCCGTTTGGCTAAACCTGCGGAACACATTTATCGCGAATTACAATTCGCCTTGCGTGCCGCAGTTGGAACCCGTAGCCTTGACGAACTTTTGGAGAACAAACAAATCATCGATACCGTAGTCAACCAACATCTGGAAGAAAAACTGCAAGGTTTTGGTGTGAAGGTATTGAGTGTGGGTGTCAAAGACATCGTGTTACCAGGCGACATGAAGGTCTTGTTGGCACAAGTGGTAGAGGCAGAAAAAGCGGCACAAGCGAACGTGATTCGTCGACGCGAAGAAACCAACGCCACCCGCTCTATGCTGAACACTGCGCGCGTCATGGAGAACAACCCAACTGCGCTGCGTTTGAAAGAGTTAGAGACTTTGGAAAAAATCGCCGAACGTATCGATAAGATATCTGTCTTCGGTGGTTTAGATCAGGTCTTGAATGGCTTAGTGAAATTGAAGGTGTAGATAAGAAATTTACAGGGTTGGAAGAACCAACCCTGTAATAACGGAGCTAGATTCAAATGAGAAACAGCAAACCACTCTATATTTTTGATCTCGATGGCACCCTTGCCATCATTGATCATCGCAGACACTGGGTCGAAAAAGTAAGACCAAGCGCCAACGATTGGCGCAGCTTCCACCAAGACTGCGTTTTTGACAAGCCAAACCAGAATGTGATTCGTACGATGGAAGCTCTTCGTGCGAATGGCGCTGAGATCTGGATATTCTCCGGACGCAGCAATGAAGTGAGAAACGAAACCGAACAATGGTTAATTGAAAATACGCGATTCGAGAGGGAAGAACTTCACACAGCACTAACCATGCGCGATCAAGGAGACTTCACCGAAGACGACAACCTCAAAGCAAAATGGTTATCGGGGATGCTCGAAGTTGACCGCAATCGTCTGGTCGCTGTTTTTGATGATCGAGACAGAGTCGTACAAATGTGGCGCGAAGCGGGAATCAGCTGCTTTCAAGTCGCACAAGGAAAATTTTAAGAAGAACAAAACATGAAAAACCAAAACTACCAATTACTAGAAATCGAAAACGCCGCACCGATTAAAATGTGGACTGAAGGTGTCCCCGTTGAAGACGATGCGAAAGAACAATTGATCAACACGGCGAAGATGCCGTTTATCTTTAAGCATTTGGCCGTGATGCCCGACGTTCACTTAGGGAAAGGGTCCACCATCGGTAGCGTGATCCCAACCCATAGAGCAATTATTCCTGCCGCGGTTGGTGTCGATATTGGATGCGGAATGATCGCCTGCAAAACAACTTTGAACGCCAAGGACTTGCCAGATAATTTGGGTCCATTGCGTGCCGCCATAGAGAAGGCTGTTCCACATGGACGTTCCTCCACACGTAGTGGGCGCGATAAGGGTGCTTGGGGTGATCGTCCACCAGCTTTAGTAGATGATGCGTGGAAATCTTTGGAGTCGACTTTTAAAGAACTTACAGCAGATTATCCTCGTTTAGAGAAAACTAATCAGCATAAACACTTAGGAACTTTGGGAACAGGTAATCACTTTATCGAAATCTGTTTAGATGAAAAAGAGTCTGTTTGGATTATGTTGCACTCCGGTTCACGCGGTGTAGGAAATGCGATTGGAACTTTGTTTATTGAGCTGGCAAAAAAAGATATGCAGCAGCATTTGTGCAATATTCCAGATCAAGATCTGGCTTACTTTGAAGAAGGTAGTCAATATTTTGGTGATTACGTCAAGGCTGTAGGTTGGGGACAGAAGTTTGCCAAAACCAATCGTGAAATCATGATGCAGCATGTGATTGACGCGATGCGGAAGATCATTACCAAACCTTTTGAAACGCACTTGGAAGCGGTAAATTGCCACCACAACTACGTGCAAAAAGAAAAGCACTTCGGAGAAGAAGTCTACGTGACGCGTAAAGGCGCGGTATCGGCCAAGAAAGGTGAACTCGGCATTATTCCTGGTTCAATGGGAGCGCGTAGCTACATCGTACGTGGTTTAGGAAACGAAGAAAGCTTCCAATCCTGTAGCCACGGCGCAGGTCGTGTGATGAGCCGTACCAAAGCCAAAAAGTTGTTCACGATCGAAGATCAACAACGCGCAACTGCTGGCGTGGAATGCCGCAAAGACGCCGATGTGATTGACGAAATTCCGATGGCATACAAAGACATCGACGCCGTGATGCAAGCGCAAAAGGACTTGGTTGAAGTGGTGTACACATTGAAGCAGGTGGTGTGTGTGAAGGGGTAAAGGATCAATACACTACCTCGATATGGAAAACTGAGATGGTCATTCCCGCGAAGGCGGAAATCTAGTGACTTTAACTTTTTTAGATGAATGAACAATGACCCTCGCCTGATTATCTAAGATATAAAATCAAGCGAGGCTCATCTTTTTTAGATAGGACTTACGCAAAATTGCGCTCACTAGGCGCGTCGCCGCAGAAAGTACACCTTTAAGGCAAGGCGACACAACGACGTTAGCGTCTGTTTTGCGTAAGTCACAATAGAAATGAACATGATACAAATCGACGCATCACAAGGTGAAGGTGGCGGGCAAATACTGCGCACGGCACTTGCCCTGTCCATCATCACGCAGCAAGCCGTTAGGCTGAAAAATATAAGAGCGAAACGGTCTAAACCAGGACTCATGCGCCAGCATTTGACTTGCGTGAAAGCAGCGCAAGCAATCTCGAATGCGCAAGTTTCCGGTGATAGTTTGGGCAGCACTGAACTCAGCTTTACACCGAATGCGGTGCAAGCAGGTGAGTATGCTTTTGCAATCGGCACCGCGGGAAGTTGTGCCCTGGTGCTGCAAACCATACTGTGGCCACTGCTATTTGCAGAAGGGGCTAGTACTGTCAGTATCGAAGGCGGAACGCATGTGCCGATGTCGCCGTCTTTTGAGTTTTTAGAATACAGTTTTTTACCAGCAATCCAGAAAATGCAGGTCGATGCCGAGTTTGAATTATTAAAACACGGTTTTTACCCTGGCGGTGGTGGGAAACTGCGTGCAAGCATCAAGCCTTGGCGCGAGAAATCAGCGCTGGATTTACAAGAGCGCGGTGAACGAATTAGCCAGCATGGATTGTGTTTAATCGCCAACTTGGACCACAGTGTCGCTGCGACTCAACTCAAAGAAGTGCAGCGTTACCTGAATTGGAATGAAGAAGACTTGATACACCAAGGGCTACGTAATTCACATGGGGTTGGCAATGCATTGCTACTGAATGTGCAGTCGAGTCAACATACTGAAATCGTCACTGGCTATGGCGTTAAGTCGCGTTCAAGCGGGCTAGTGGCACAACAAGCTTGCGATGAGATGAAGCACTATCTCGCCAGCCAAGCTGCAGTGGGCGAACATATGGCAGATCAACTCTTGATTCCTTTGGCTTTAGCAGGAGGCGTATTCACCACGAATGTGATTAGCGAGCATTTCAAAACCAACTGCAACATCATTCAAGCGTTTTTGAATGTCAATTTTGGGATTGAGAAGATCGACGCTCATTGTTTTAAAGTGCAAACCAAGGGCTGCATCATTTAGCGAAGAGTTAAACAAGATTGCTTAGGCTATTCACTAATGCTTAGACAGGTTTGCTTGAAGTCGAACGGAAGACAAGAACAACAATAGAACAGGTAGGACACAGTCATGAAAAACCTCGCAACAAGCGTAGAAACGGTCATACAAGATCGCTTAAACACCATAGAACAAGAACACGACGTCAAGATCATTTTAGCGATCGAGTCTGGCAGCCGTGCCTGGGGCTTTGCTTCGCCCGATAGTGATTGGGATGTCCGTTTTTTGTATGTACATCGCGAGCCATGGTACTTCAAGGTTCACGCGGGTCGCGATGTCATCGAAACTGGCATAGAGCAGCACCCGCTAGGTGAATTGGATATCAATGGGTGGGAATTACGGAAAAGTTTGCAGCTACTTCACAAGAGTAATCCCGCTCTGATGGAATGGCTACAATCCCCCTTGGTTTATCGTGAAGATAAAACAGTGATGACGGCATTTCGCCAGCAAGCAGAGGTCTTTTTCAAGCCGCAGGCCTGCTTTCAACATTATGTCAGTATGGCGATCACCAATACACGTGAGTTTCTTCACAAAGATCAAGTACGGCTCAAGAAATATCTGTACGTACTACGGCCGATATTTTCCTGTTTATGGATAGAACGTTTTGGCACGATGCCACCCATCGAGTTTCATCGTTTACTAGATACCCTGCTTCCAAACGGCAGCCTGCGGCAGGAGATCGATTTACTGCTAGCGAAGAAAATGGCGGGCGGCGAGCTGGAAACAGCGTCACCTATCGCAGGACTAAATGAATTTATCAATACTGAACTGGCTCGGATAAAAGACATCAATTTCGCTGTGAACGAAATGGGTGCACGTGCTTACACGGATTGCGATGCATTCTTGATGAACACGATCAAGAATTGGGAATGAGTAACGACGAGGAAATACGCTTCTGTGCGCAAGTAAAATATTGCAGCACACAAGCTGAACTCAAGCTAAACTTTGACCTCATCTAATCTAACGATTACCCAGAATGACGAAACGTATCGCAACTCTGGGTCTTCTGCGCGAGGTTTCGTCATGTTGAAATTCTTCATTGCTTTACTCTTAAACTTGTCTTTGATTGGCGGTGCTTGGTGCCAAGCTGCGAAACAAGACAACAAGGCTGGAGAGTTGCCATTGGCGCTTCCTGCTGGGCTGGAAGAGGTGCAGCTACCCGACGCCCTCACCCAACTGCAAGAAAAATACATTGCCGTGCAGGAGAAAATTGTCGCTTTGCGTCAGCACAAATTAGCGCTCGGCAAAGGTGATGCAAAATCTCTCGATGCGGCCAAGCTAGGATTATTACAATCAAAACTCGGCATCGAAAAAGATCAAGGCAAGAAAATTGAATTTCTGCAGGAAATGGTGAAGTTACAGTCAGAGTCGCATGCCCGCTCACAGCGCAAGCAAAAGAACGGGTCAGGTAGTGAAGACGACACGCTGATGCAAGAGGTACAGCTGATTGCTACACAAATCGAATTACTCAAAGCCGAGAAGAAAGCATCTCCGATGGCAATCACGCCAGAAAAAAATAAACTTTGAATGGAGTTCAAAGGTATATACATTGAGTGCAAACAAAAGCACCAAAGCCACTCCAATATCTAGATTCAAATTGATCAGGGAAATTTAATTCCTCTCTACCCTCCCACATCTCATTCAAGTGCAATTCATATTGCATCGCAACAAAAAAATCGCACTTTCCTCGAATGTGATTTGTCCCAGAAAATCAAGCACTAAATTTCTTTAATTAGCGCAAGAAACAACCTCGCTTTGCTTGCCAATCGCGGTCGATTTGTGGATACTTTGCGCCAGAAAGATTGAAGGCTTTCGCGGCGTTTTACTCCACAAGAATTAAACGCCACTAATAAAAAAGAATGCTGCGCCACAACAATGGTGTAGTGAAAAATGACACTTATTTCCAATGATTGCTCAACAAAATTGAGCAAGGAGACAAACCATGCCACACACAGAACCGTTACGTTTACACGTACCGGAACCCACTGGCCGTCCTGGCCAACAGACCGACTTTTCCTATCTACGTTTATCTGCCGCTGGTGAAGTACGTCGCCCTCCAGTCGACGTGACGCCTGTCGATACGCGCGATATCGCCTATTCCTTGATTCGCGTGCTCGATGAACAGGGAAATGCAGTTGGACCTTGGGTTCCTGACATTAGCATTGAGACTTTGCGCGCAGGAATGCGGGCGATGATGAAAACGCGTATTTTCGATTCGCGCATGTTGATCGCCCAGCGCCAAAAGAAAATGTCCTTCTACATGCAAAGTTTAGGCGAAGAAGCGATCGGTGCAGCGCAAGCGATGGCCTTGAATCGCGACGATATGTGTTTCCCAACTTACCGCCAACAAAGTATTTTGATGGCGCGTGAAGTGCCCTTGCATGGTTTGATCTGCCAATTGATGTCGAACGAAGGAGACCCGCTCAAGGGTCGCCAATTACCGGTGATGTATTCGATTAAAGAAGCGGGCTTCTTTTCCATCTCCGGCAATCTCGCCACGCAATATATTCAAGCGGTGGGCTGGGCGATGGCTTCAGCGATTAAGAACGATACCAAGATCGCTTCCGCGTGGATTGGTGATGGTGCCACAGCCGAGGCAGATTTCGACACCGCATTGACCTTCGCCCACGTTTATCATGCACCAGTCATTTTGAACGTGGTGAATAATCAATGGGCGATTTCCACCTTCCAAGCCATTGCGGGCGGTGAGAATACAACTTTTGCTGCGCGCGGCGTTGGCTGCGGCATCGCTGCCCTGCGCGTCGATGGCAATGACTTCCTCGCGGTATATGCGGCATCCAAATGGGCTGCGGAACGTGCACGTAACAATCTCGGTCCGACGTTGATTGAATGGGTGACTTACCGTGCAGGCCCTCACTCTACATCCGATGATCCATCGAAGTATCGTCCTTTGGATGACGCCAGCCATTTCCCATTGGGCGACCCAATTGCGCGCCTCAAACAATATTTGATGAATCAAGGAGCATGGTCCGAACAAGAGCATGAAGATACCCAGAAAGAACTAGAAGCAATGGTGATCGCCGCCCAGAAAGAAGCCGAAACGCTCGGTAGTCTGGCAGATAACCATGTGTTTAGTCCGGCGGAGATGTTTGAAGACATCTATGAGCATATGCCTGAGCATCTGCGTCAACAACGTCAACAATTGGGCATCTAATCAGGTAGCTAAAGGAACCATGTAATGAGTGAAGATCTAAAAGGCAAGACCACGCCGATGACCATGATTCAAGCGCTGCGATCAGCGATGGATGTGATGTTAGAGCGTGATGACAATGTCGTCGTTTTCGGGCAAGACGTCGGCTACTTTGGTGGCGTATTTCGCTGCACCGAAGGATTACAAAAGAAGTATGGCAAATCGCGTGTGTTTGATGCACCGATTTCGGAAAGCGGTATCGTCGGTGCGGCAATTGGTATGGGCGCATATGGTTTGCGCCCATGTATTGAGATTCAATTTGCCGATTACATCTACCCCGCTTACGATCAAATCGTTTCGGAAGCAGCGCGTCTACGTTTCCGTTCTGCTGGTGATTTCACGGCACCATTAACCATACGCACACCGTGTGGCGGTGGTATCTATGGTGGCCAAACGCATAGCCAAAGCCCGGAAGCCGTATTTACCCATGTCTGCGGTTTGCGCACAGTGATGCCATCCAACCCTTACGATGCCAAAGGCTTATTGATCGCTTCCATCGAAAACAATGACCCTGTCATTTTCTTAGAGCCTAAGCGTATTTATAACGGTCCATTCAATGGTCATCACGATCAACCGGTAGTGCCGTGGTCTAAGCATCCTATGGGCGACGTGCCTGAAGGTTACTACACCGTGCCACTCGAATCGGCTGCGGTCTTCCGCGAAGGTAAAGACCTCACCGTACTCACGTATGGCACCATGGTGTGGGTGTCTGAAGCGGCGACCGAAGAAAGTGGCATCGATGCTGAAATCATCGATTTACGCAGTTTGTGGCCACTAGACTTACCCACCATTTTGAAGTCTGTGAAGAAGACAGGACGTTGTGTGATTGTGCATGAAGCGACGCGCACCAGCGGTTTTGGCGCGGAACTCACCGCACTGGTGCAAGAGCATTGTTTCTACCATCTGGAAGCACCGATCGAACGCGTGACGGGTTGGGATACGCCCTACCCACATGCGCAAGAGTGGGATTACTTCCCTGGTCCAGCCCGCGTTGCCGCGGCATTTAAACGTGCGATGGAGAAATAAGATGGGTATTCATGTCATTAAAATGCCGGATATCGGTGAAGGCATTGCCGAAGTTGAGTTGGTAGCGTGGAATGTGAAAGTGGGCGACATGATCGTCGAAGATCAAGTCATGGCTGATGTCATGACCGATAAAGCGACGATAGAAATTCCTAGCCCAGTTCATGGCAAAGTGTTGGCACTCGGTGGCGCTGCTGGTCAGGTGATGGCGGTGGGATCTGAGTTGATACGCATTGAAGTGGAAGGTGCGGGCAATGTGGATGCCAATGCAGCCGCGCCTGTGGCCGCTGCACCAACGACGCCAGCCCCAGCCGCCAAGCCAGCAGTGACAGCAGCTGCGCCGGCTGTTGTGGAAAAGGCCGCGCCAGCGACGTCAACTCCGGCTCCAGCTGCAGTCACAACTAAGCCAGTCGCGGCAAAATCGAACAGCTTACCAAGTGCAGCTCGTGCCAATGGTGAAAAGCCTATCGCCTCGCCGGCAGTACGTCGCCGTGCTTGGGACTTGGGCATCGAATTACAATTTGTGCCGGGTACTGGCACAGCGGGTCGCATTACGCACGAAGACTTGGAAGCTTATGTTGCGCGTGGTCCTGTATCGATCGCCAGCGGTGGTAGCAGTTACCGCGAATTGCACGAAGAAACAGCCATTCCTGTCATCGGCCTACGTCGTAAGATTGCGCAGAAAATGCAAGATGCAAAACGCCGCATTCCGCATTTCTCTTATGTAGAAGAGGTCGACGTCACTGAGCTTGAGGCCTTACGCACGCAATTGAATCAAAAGTGGGGCAAAGAACGTGGCAAGCTCAGTCTGTTACCGCTGTTGATGCGGGCTGTCGTATTAGCTGTGCGTGACTATCCACAGATCAATGCACGCTACGACGACGAGGCTGGCGTGGTCACACAGTTCGCAGCTGTCCATCTAGGTATCGCAGCACAGACACCAGCAGGTTTGATGGTGCCGGTGGTGCGTCATGCTGAAGCACGTGACCTCTGGAGCAATGCCAACGAAATGGGACGCCTCGCTGAAGCGGCGCGCACGGGCAAAGCAACACGTGAAGAATTGTCGGGCTCGACGATCACGATTTCTAGCTTAGGCGCTTTGGGTGGCATTGTATCGACACCGGTCATCAATTCGCCAGAAGTGGCCATCATCGGCGTCAACAAAATGGTGGAACGTCCGATGATACGCAATGGCCAAGTTGTCGCACGCAAGATGATGAATCTGTCGTCGTCGTTTGATCATCGCGTGGTCGATGGCATGGATGCGGCACAGTTTATTCAGACGATACGTGGCTATTTGGAATGTCCGGCGACGCTGTTTATTGAGTGAGGGGTATGTATTGGTGTCATTCCTGCGCAAGCGGGAATCCAGCGCCGTTGCTTGATCAACGAAAACCACTGGGCTGCTGCCTGCGCAGGAGCGACAGCGCAATTTGAATACCCTTATTCTGACTTCCATCTTAATTAACAAGGCAGTTAGCAGAAAAACTGCTGTAAGGAACAACCATGCAAACAACATCCACAACTCTCGTGGTCATCGGTGGTGGCCCTGGCGGCTACATCGCCGCCATCCGCGCCGCGCAACTGAAGATCCCGACGATTCTCATCGAAGGTGATCAACTGGGCGGCACTTGCCTCAATATCGGTTGCATCCCTTCTAAGGCATTGATCCACGCCGCTGAAGAATTTGAGAAAGCCAAACACTATGCCCACGGCTCCGCGCTTGGCATTCAAGTGAGCGCGCCTAGCATCAATATCGATCAAACCGTGAGCTGGAAAGATGGCATCGTCAAACGCTTGACGACAGGCGTCGGCGCCCTACTCAAAAAGAATGGCGCACAAGTCGTCAAAGGCTGGGCGCAAATCCTTGATGGCAAAACAGTCGCCGTCATGCAAGACGGTAAAGAAGTACAACGCATCACTTGCGAACATCTACTAATCGCTTCCGGCTCCAGCGCGGTTGAACTTCCATTCATGCCTTTTGGCTCTGGCGATGGCAAAGTGATCAGCTCAACGGAAGCATTGTCACCAACAAACATTCCCAAAAAACTGGTGGTCGTTGGTGGTGGCTACATTGGTTTAGAACTGGGCATCGCCTACCGCAAACTCGGTAGTGAAGTCAGTGTCGTTGAATCACTTGACCGTATCTTACCAGCTTACGATGAAGAGTTGACCAAAGTCATTCGCACTGCACTTAAACAAGCGGGTATCGAAGTACATCTTGGATGCACAGTGCAAGGAATGAACGCAGATAACAGCGCCGTCCGTATCAAGATTGCAGCTGGCGAAGAGTCTGAACTCGCTTGCGACAAAGTCTTGGTCGCAGTCGGGCGCCGTCCACGCACCGAAGGTTTCGGGCTTGAATCCTTGATGCTCAATATGCATGGCCGATCGATCAAGATTGATGACCAATGCCGCACTTCTATGCGTAATGTATGGGCGATTGGTGACGTGGCGGGTGAGCCGATGTTGGCGCATCGGGCAATGGCACAGGGTGAAATGGTCGCTGAAATTATCGCTGGCAAACGTCGTCAGTTTATGCCAGCGGCGATTCCTGCCGTATGCTTTACTGACCCTGAACTCGTCGTCGTCGGCAAGTCTCCACAAGAAGCGCAAGACGCCGGTATCGACATCATTAGCGCAAACTTCCCCTTCGCCGCCAATGGTCGTTCAATGACCTTAGAATCAAGCGAAGGTTTTGTACGTGTGGTCGCTCGCAAAGATAATCACCTCATCCTCGGCTGGCAAGCCGTCGGCAAGGGCGTTTCTGAATTGAGTGCCGCATTTGGTTTGTCACTAGAAATGGGCTCGACTTTAGAAGATGTCGCCGGCACCATCCATTCTCATCCAACGCTAGGCGAAGCGGTACAAGAAGCAGCATTGCGCGCTTTGGGCCATGCTTTGCATATTTAATGTTCTACGCGGTGGGGGCACCAATGCTCCCACCGATGAACTTTAAATTCGAGATTGCCACTTCATACCTTGCCTAATTTGGCAATTGGGATTGCATTGACAAGCAATTCCTCGCTACACTCGTGAAATTCCACTCCTTCAAGATCGCACAATGCCTGATTCCCAGTTCGTCGTTCAATGCCAGGCACTCAATTGGCATCGCGGTCTAAACCATATTCTGAAAGATGTCAGTTTTACGATTCCTCAGGGATCGAGAGTTGGCCTTTTAGGTAGCAACGGCAGTGGAAAATCAAGCTTACTCAAGTGTCTCACAGGCTTGACTTTAGCAGACAGTGGCACTGTAGAACTGTTTGGGCAGTCGACCATGGAAATGAACGACAGCGTACGTGAAAGAATCGCCTATGTCGCCCAAACACCTGACCTGTTTCCTTGGCTCACGGTGGAGCAACATCTCAAGGCCATAGGACAAGCTTACCCGCGTTGGACCGAGAGACGCGCTCTTGAACTTGCTCTCCACCTTGAGCTATCTTTGGGTAAATTGGTCAGCAAGCTCTCAGGTGGCGATCAGCAAAAGCTCGCCATCGTATTAGCCTTAGCTCATGAGCCAGACTTAATTTTTATGGATGAGCCTGTCGCCAACCTTGATCCACTTCGTCGTGCAGGGCTAATGCAAAGCTTATTTGTAGATGGCCGTTGGGTCAAAGAAGAAGCAACTATCGTGTTTACCAGTCATCTGCTGGCCGACCTCAATCATCTTTTGACACATATTCTTTTTATGCGACAAGGTGAGCTCCAATGGCAAACGGATTGGGTCTATACCAAAAAACATTGCCGCCTAATTCCGAAGACTGAGGCAGCAGGGCTTGTCAGCTCTCCTCATTTTCAAAGCAAGAAACTCGCCCTAATTGATTTAAATGAACTTACAGACGCTCAAGGAAACGAATTGAGTCGGCGTTTTCCCGCACCCACACTTGACGCCGTATTTGCTGCATTAAATGATTAGTATCATCATGCGCACTGCATCATCCCATTGGCATTTTTCATGGTTAAGCTTGCGTCAACGTGTTGTTGCTGGCTTTCTCTTGTGTTTACTTGTCCCACTATTTGCCGCTCTGTGCGTCAAAAACGACCCTGGTTTGAATACCCACGGACTGACGGCTCTTGGCCTTTTGCTCTTCGCAATAAGTTTCATGATCATCAATCGTGAAACGCAGCTAAACTCATTCTCACGCTCAAACGTGATACCACAGGCTCTGCATCAGTTTCTTTATTTGTCGCTTGTCAAACGCCTCAATTTTGTCAGCGCGGTATCGCTGCTGCCCATGCTGGCGATGGCGGATTCGAACAATTGGCACGATTTCGCCTCCGTAATCGGTCTGTGGTCGCTTTCATTATGTGCAGGTATGAGCACAGCAAGAATTATCCATCGGAGGTTTCGCGTTCAATATGGCTTGCTCATTGCTCTTTGGATGGCACTTATGCTTGGTCAAATTGGCATTCTCTATTTTCAGCTCCCAGTGAGTGTTTCAATTGTGTGTTGCTTTGCATGGCCAATCTCGCTATGGCATAGCCTCAACAATGGAAAACCCAGCAATTCAAAAGAAGCGGTGCCAACGACTGAAGAAACGAATACCTATCTCAATGAAATCAAAGGCCAACTTAAGCGAGTCTCGCGCTTTTCTGAAAGCAAGCTGGACGGAAAGCATTCTTATAGCTTCGATTCATTACTTCGCCCTATCGCTGTATTCACCCTATTCGTCATCGCTTATGTAAATATTGGTAGCCCCTTCGCAACGAACATACATCTACATCGCTCACTACTACTAGTGTCTGCCGCCTTGATCATGAGTAAATATCTGGTGGTACGCGATCTACATTGGCGATATTTGCTTCGCCCTCATGGTTTAGGAAGCAGCAAATTTGCGAGCAGTTTGCTCGTAGTGAATCTCGCTTTCTTCGGAACCCCGTTTGTCCTAGCTTTTCTCTTATCTTTTGGGGGCGGTCAAGGTTCTTTAGAAGTGATATTGCAAGCCATCCTTATTGCGCTTGCAGAGATAACCAGCTTACTGATCATTGCGATCACGATTGCAGCGAAAGAAAATTCACATCGAAGTGTGTATTACGGACTAATAAGCGTCGCCTTCATCTTTTTTCTAGCGCATGGGATCGATTATTTTTCCGGCAGGACCGGAACCGTATTTCAACTATTTGTCGCTGACTGGCGCTACGCAGCCACTTTATTGATGTTTTCAGCATTCGCGCTAAGGCGAGCCAATCTGATTTGGAGTCGTCAACGTCTATTAAATTTTTTGAATCGATAAAAAAATCTCCGAGCTTCACAGGGCGGAGATTTTTCGTTTACGATCCAACGTTTAGTAGCCTATCAATTTCGTCGTTGGCACCGCGTCGACTTTAAACGTCTTGACAGACTCAGCCAAGAAATTCGCGCGCTCTTCCAGTGACATCACCGCCGCTGATATTTCTTCGACCATCGCGGCATTTTGCTGTGTACTCGAATCGACTTCACGTACGGCTTCTGCCATATCATTGATCTCTGTCGATTGTTCATTCGACTCACGCGTGATTTCATCCATGATGGTCGTGACGTTTTGTACGGACTCGACGATTTCCTTCATCGTGCTGCCGGCGTCATTCACATAGCGCGCGCCTGCTTCGATGTCTTGAATCGATTCGCGAATCAAGTCACCAATCTCTTTGGCGGCGCCAGCACTGCGTTGCGCCAAGCTACGTACCTCGGAGGCGACCACAGCAAAGCCACGGCCTTGTTCCCCTGCGCGTGCAGCTTCAACCGCGGCATTGAGTGCCAAGATATTGGTTTGAAAAGCGATGCCATTAATGACTTCGGTAATTTCACCAATCTTACGTGAAGAGATCGTGATTCTCTCCATGGTCTCGACGGCTTGCGCCACCACACTACCGCCTTTGGTCGCTACTTGAAAAGCAGAGAGCGCGAGCTGGTCGGCCTGTTTCGCGTTTTCAAGATTATGTGCGACCTTCGCCGCTAAGGAATCCATATTTTCTGCGGTATGTTGCACAGTCGTTGCTATCTTCGCGCCGCGTTCAGCCAAGTCATTGTTACCCGCAGCGATCTCCGATGTAGCAAGGCTAATCGCTTCGGCAGACTCACGTACACCCGACACAATTTGCGCTAAGGCTTGTACGCTTCTACGGAAGATATTGATCGATTCTGAAATCTCATCGCGACCGACGGCGATATTCGACATCGTCAACTCACCTTGCCCCAACATGTTCACGCGCTTCGACATACTCTTGAAGCCGCTCAATGAAGTAATGTAGAAGGTGTACAAAGTGTAGAGTGCAATCGCCAAGGCAAAAGCGACACCCGCCAACATAGAATTGCGATGGCGCGCTAAACTATCGATGCGCGCACCCAGCGCTGTTTCAAGCGCCTTCAAGCTCTCGCTCGTTAGATTTGAGTTCGCATTGATTGCTGTGCTGCCTTGGTTGTAAATACTTTTCGCATCACCACTCACGGTTTCCATGATTGTTGCTTGAATCAACTTTAGATACTCATCGGTTAAGTCAAACACCTTCAAATCCAGTTTCTTCATTGCGTCGGGATTCGCTTGAGCGACTCGATCGAGTGCATCCTTCGCATCAGCACGATCGCGTTTAATCAAGGCACTAAAGGCAGCGATACGTGTACGCGTCGTATCGGCTTTATCTGGGTTCGCGGCAACATAGGCAACCAGACCACGCAGAGGTGCAAGATTTCCTGTCATCGAAGGAAGCTTATCGGTCGCGGCTGTCATCAAGTAGTAACTGTCAACGTCTGGGTCTAATGCCAAACTCGATGACTCAGATATCTGACGACGCATTTCGACCAAAGCGTCATTTACCTTCGTGTATTTCTCCGTAATTTGAGCGGTCTCAGTGTAAGTACCCTGCTGAGCGGCAGTCCAAGCATCTTTCACTTTGGCCAAAATAGCTTTGAGCTGATAGGGGTCAGCTGCTTGCAACTTTTTATCCAAACTCGCAATGCCGCTGTCAACCGTCTTAGCCGCCTCATCGGTAAGTGCTTTGTCTTCGACCTGTATCAGGCGCAATAACGCTTGCCCTCGATGCTGCAAAACCGCATCCATAATCGGATTTACCTGCGCATGATATTCGACACCAACACGTTCATTTCTTGCGAAATCAATATCCGCGTTTGCTTTATCCACATATAAGTACAACAGCATCATCAGAGGGATCAACAGCGTGATCATGATGATAGAAAATTTCGCAGGCATGCGCAGGCTGCGCATCAATTGTTTGCCAGGGCCAAAAATGTTCAGTGACAAGTGGAACTCCTTCTACAAATACAAACAAAGCTTCGAATTAGTACTAATTAAGTCTTTGATTATAGATCTAAGATTTCCATATGGAAATGTTAATGTGTCAGAGTTTGTTAAAGATCAGGCTTGATCTCCGGTTCACAGAGTGAAATACAACAAGCTGCGGTTGCTCGTTGTCGATTCCTAGCGGTTGATTACGAAAAAACCGGCGGAACTGGTCTTATTTGGTAAAACTACAAGGCACTAAGCCCCTTAACGAGATAACGATGTGTGTGTTTGTCGACATACACACTAATTAATCCATTGCCCAAACACCCTTCCGCCGCAGGCTCCAACTTCAACTTCAACAGTAGGCGAACTTGTCCGTTGCTATACACGTTTTGTCGGGTTTCACCGGCAACACAAGATGTCGCTAGATTTTTTTGCACCGAGCTTAGCTCTATCGTCGTACCTTGAAAGTTGACGAACGCCTTTCTTTGGTCTTGGCTCAATAGCAAGATCAGCGCCCCGCCGCCAAGTTTGCTCTCATCTTTTGCAAAACTGGCGATTCGATACTCATACGGCGTACTCCATTTGGACACCTGCTTTACATCAAGGGGCATCAGTATTTGTTGCGTTTTGACGTCTTGTGCCAAGGCCTGAGTCGAGGCCATTGATGCAGCAAACAATGCCAGTGCAGTAACGAAACGCATAGAACTTTCCTTTGAAGAACGAGCATTCATCTTAAACATGTTTGCCCATTCACGAAACTGCAAAAAGGCAATTTTTGGTCAAGCTAATGTTCGCTGATCTGCAAGAATTGATCCAAAATATGGAAGTGGTCATCAAAGAACTGCTCTTCCATACTTAGGATATCTGCGATCGCTACCCACTTTGCCGCGGCGGCATCATCATCGGCCTCGATATCTGGAAAATGATCAAGCTTGAGATCAAAATAAAAAGCATGAGTAATGGTGCGGCCACGCTGACTGCGGTCTGGATGGTCGAACACTTTGACATCGACCAAGGCATTCTCCAGCGTGGAATCAAGTACCGCCAGTTTTGTTTCCTCTCTCAGCTCGCGTACCGCTGCCCGCTGTAGGCGTTCATGCGGATCAAGAAAGCCTCCCGGTAGCGCCCATAAGCCCTTCCCCGGAAAACCACCGCGCTGAATCAATAACACATGCTGGTTGGTACAAACTACCGAATCGACTGTGCAAAAGATAGGTGGATAGGGTGCGCTAGCCCAAGCCAGTTTATACTTTTGCAAACCTCGGTATTCTTCGACCAAAGCCGCAAAAGCCGGTAACGTAGTCCAAGCTTTTAGATACTGACGAACCGCAAGTGGCAACATCGCTTCAAGCACTGCGAGTGAAACCTCAACATTTTCAGCTTCAAACAACACGCGACGAATCGCTGTTGCATCGATCTGGGTCGTATTTTCACATTCACGTAACCGCCAATGCGGGAAACGCCTCAAGTAATAACTGGATGCATCTTTAAAGTGTCCAATCAAGGTATAACTTTTGGCATTGGCATGCAATTGCATGACCTTGGCCTGTACCGCTTTTGACCAGCGCTCGTCGTCGTAATAATCGCGAACCGCTACGAACTGCACGCGCCCTCTCGTTGCTTCGTCTAGTGTCGCATTAATCATCGCAATGCGCTCTTGCGACGTGAAGGGATTTTTCACGCTACGCGCATGAAATGAAGAACCAAGCACGACCACGACTTGAGGCGCGGCAGCCAAGGCGGCTTGCAAGAGATGCGCATGTCCTAAGTGAAAAGGCTGAAACCGTCCGATGACGACAGCGACTTCGGTTTGTGTTTCAAATTGATCTGTTTGCATCTTCTGGTCCTATCACTGCTAGCAATTGATGTTCTTAAAATTCGTAATGAGCAGCAATCGGCATTTGTCTACCGCTGCCAAATGCACGTGCACGAACACGAATAATCGGTGGTGCTTGACGGCGTTTATACTCATTTCGAGCGACCATTCCCAGGATACGCTTCACTGTTGCTTTACCTTTTTCCGTTGCCAGTAGTCGATTAACGAAGTCTTCGGCTCGCGCCGCCTCCGCTTGTGGCAAACGTCGGCCCTCAATATGCCACTTCAAAATTTCATCGAGCTCTTCATAAGGAGGGAGACTGTCTGTATCAAGCTGCCCTGGCGCAAGTTCCGCTGATGGTGGCTTGGTGAGAACGTCATTCGGAATAATTTCTCGTCCAGCACGCTCATTGACATGTCGCGATAGAGCATACACTTCAGTTTTATACAAATCGCCAATTAAACCTAAACCACCATTCGTATCACCGTAGAGCGTACAGTAACCAACCGAAATCTCACTCTTATTACCAGTGGTAAGTAATAGCGCGCCAAAACTATTCGAATATTCCATTAAGATCGTACCGCGCACACGCGCTTGTAAATTCTCTAAGCTCAAGCCTTTCAGGGGGCTGGAGAAGGCTGCTTCAAATCCCCTACTATATTGATTCACCAGATCGAGAATTGGATGGTTCAACAGAGGAATACCCAAAGCCTCGCATAGTTTCACCGAGTCAGACACAGAACCTTCGCTCGAATACGCCGAGGGCATCGTTATCGCAATCACATTTTCAGCACCTAAAGCTTCGACGGCCAAAGCCAAAGTTAAAGCTGAGTCAATTCCTCCAGAAGATCCGACAACCGCTTTTGTGAAGTGGCAGCGACGAGCATAATCTTTTAAACCCAAAACAATTTGACGTCGCGCAAACTCAACTGGGAGTAAGCTACCCTCTTCAGTTTTCGCTTGTACCTGCTGAACTAATTTGAATTCTTTGTTTGAAAATTCGAGGCATGCAAAATCTTCCTCGAACGGAGCGGCTTCAAACACCACGCCCTGCTCTGGACTGACAACAAAAGAATAACCATCGAAGACTAACTGATCTTGACCACCGACCTGGTTCACATAAACGATAGGCGTATCATGTGCTTGCGCCGCTTGCTTGAACAAACGATGACGTTGCTCTCTTTTTCCAAAATCCGAAGGGCTTGCGTTGATACTGATAATCAGCTCAACTCCCGCATTTTCTAAAGCCGCATACGGGTTGACTTTATAGTCTTTACCTTCATCATTCCAACCATCTTCACACACCATAAATCCAATATGGTGGCCAGCGATCTGGAGCGTACAAGCACCTTCCTTGCCCGCCTCGAAATGACGTCCTTCGTCAAATATACCGTAAGTGGGCAAGAGCTGTTTGTGATACTCAGCGACTATTTTTCCATTCTGAATCGCCAGCAAGCCATTGTGCAGAGGCTTGCCTGGCCCGTGGTGATCGCGCACAGTACCGAGCACAGTAACGATTTGTGGGTGCTGGCAAGAAGCTGCGAGCACCAAGTCCAAAGCTTGCTTGCAGGCGTTGAGAAATCGAACATCTTCCAATAGATCGCCGGGATAGTATCCACATACACTCAATTCAGAAAAAATCACCAAGTCAGATTGGGCATCGGCAGCTTGCTGCATACGAGCGACTATTTTTTGGGTGTTTTCAGCGAAATCGCCGATCGTAAAGTTGCATTGTGCAATGGCAAAATTCAACATCTTTTGACCTTTATTGTTTTCGTTTGTTATAAGCTGTGGCAAACATCTTATGGCACTGGATGATGAAAAACTTGTCGCAAATACGCAAGGAAAGTTTCGTCTTTGCAGAGAGTCTTACCACTCGCATCAGACAACTTCGCTACTGGCTGACCATTGCAAGACACGATCTTCATCACGATATTCAAAGGCGTAATTCCCATATCGTTGCTGAGGTTGGTACCGATACCAAAACCTGTCATCACACGATCGGCAAAGTGCTGGTAGAGTGAAAACGCTGTGGCCACATCCAATCCATCAGAAAATACCAAGCGTTTTGTATTGGCATCAATACGTAGTTTGACGTAATGCGCCAAGGCTTTCTCACCCCAGACGATAGGATCACCAGAGTCATGCCGTAAGCCGTCAAAAAGTTTTGCGAAATACAGATCAAAGTCGGCCAAAAAGGCATCCATGCCTACGACATCCGTAAGGGCTGTACCGAGATCGCCGCGATACTCCTGCACCCAGTCTTCCAAAGCTGCTTTCTGGAAATCACGGAGGCGCACACCAAACGATTGGTATGACTGTAGATACTCATGGGCCATCGTGCCTATCGGAGTCAGATTATATTTCTTGGCTAAATACACATTGGAAGAGCCTTTGAAATACTGTGGCAATTCCTGCGCAAGGGTTGCCACGACTTCTTCTTGCCACACACCAGAGAAGCGACGACGCAGTCCAAAATCGAAGAACTCAAAAGGGTGTTTCTTGAGAGTCGTCGAAGCCAAATGGCGGATCTGTTCGACCTTATTCCGTAGACGCAAGCGTCCTTCGGCCATTACTTCATCCTTACCCAATCGACGGAAATACAATTCGTTGACGATATACAGCACGAAAATCTCGAAGCCCATAACGTGTACTTGTGGGCCTTTGGCAATGATCTGCAGGGTATCGCCGTCGACACTTACTTCGATGAACTTACGCTGAAAGCGGAAGATGGTCAGAAAATCGACGAAGTCACTTTTGATGTAACGCAGCTGGCGTAGGTAGTCGAGCTCATCACTCGCAAAGCTTAAACTACATAAGTGATCAAGTTCACGTTCTACATCCTCCTTCAGCGCCGCCAAAGGATAAGCTGGTATATTGCGACACACAAATGCATATTCCGTCTGAGTATCAGGATGACTATGTAGAAAAGCCTGCCACATCGTAAATTTGTAAAGATCGTTTTCTAACAGACTGCGAACGACGGGTTGCATAGAATTTTCTCCAAAAATGGGTACGATCTCGGTCTTATTTTTGATTGACGAGTTCTGTCGACTTCATGATGCGTAAGCCGCGATTGCGCATATCCTTCAGAAAGTCGTCACCAGCTTGTTCAAAACCTGTCACCGCACTCATGCAATCACTTAACAACACCAGTTGAGATAAGCGATCTTGAGGCCAGTTAGCGACGATGTGCTCTGTACTTGCACGCACACAATGGCTACTCGCTTCTCCGCAAATCAACACACTATCGGCGCTTCTCAAGGTCTTTAGCAAGTCTTGATTCAATTGCGTATCAGGATCTGTATCATCTGGCACTTCAGCCATCATCGCTGAATAGTGCTCTGTCCATGGGTTAGAGCCTTTATACACCATCTCCACCACAGCCTTATGCTGATCTTCCCAGCGATTATATGCAGCACGTACATCGGCATGAACATTGTGCCCCCAACTGCCAATTTCACAATGCACCGGCCAAATCATCAACCGATAACTGCCTGCGCTCTCTAAAGTTTCGAGATAGGCCTGAACCCGTGCTTTCGCAGATTCGAGACGCGGCACAAACTCACCTGCTTTGAATTCCTGCAAACTGATTTGGGTGAACGGACTCACATCGCTACCATCTGCTTTTCTCCAAAAACTCGGATGGGCTATATCGAATCGATGATGCGAGTCGAGTGTCACAGTAATCGCGGTTAGTTGATGGCCATAAGTATCAATCAAATGCGCAACCCGCTGCATATCGGCATGCGCACCTGCTACGGGCAACGCGGGCACCACGGTTTTGCCATTGAGCGCTTGTGGTAAATACTGCGCAGGGAGATCACAAAAATCATTTTGCGGATCGATAATCAATAGATGCTGACGTGCTTGCATGGCATTGCCTTTCTCAAAGTTCTCAAGTCTCAAATACCATTCAGAATTCAGCTGAATGTGTGACTGTAAAAGCATTGTAGGATACTTAGTGTAAAAACGCAACTAAGTATTCATGTTTTTTTGAGCTGGCTATTCATTGCTGAGAGTGCGACTGTAATACACAAGACCACTGCCTTCTTTAATCCTATAGAGCTGAGCAGGGCGATTGCTGCCATAGCGAAATTGCCCTTCAAGTTCATCCAAGAAGTTTCCCTCTTTAATGCGCTTACGAAACGCGCTCTTATCAATTTGTCGCCCCAGCACAATTTGATAAACCTGCTGTAAGTCGGTAAGCGTGAATTCAGTTGGCAACAAATGTGCAGCTAAAGAGCTATATTCGACTTTGTTATATAAACGTTGCAATGCAACTTGAAAAATTTCCGCATGATCAAACGCCAGCTTCGGTAAGCGCGATTCGGCATTAATCGGAAACCACTGCGCAGCGTCGGCCGTACCGCCGTGTGCGAGTTCAATTTGATCGGAAGCGATGAGGGAGAAATACACAAAGGTCGTCGACCAGCCACGAGGATCACGAGTACGAGAGCCAAAACCTTGCAGCTGCTCCAGATACGGCACCCGAACGCCGGTTTTCTCGCGCAATTTACGCAACGCCGTAGCATCAAGATCCTTGTCTTTATGCACATCAATAAAACCGCCTGGCAGACTCCACTCTCCTTTAAACGGAAAATCGCCGCGCTTCACCAACAGTACATGCAAGCACTGTTCACGAATCGTAAAAATCACAAGATCTACACTCGTTAATGGAATATCGTAGTCATGAATATTGTAATTCTTCAAAAATTCTTTCTCAGACTGCGCTTTATTCAGCATGGCAAACTCCTTAGTTGAAGCGAGTATTGTAAGCGCGAATGTCTATTGGTGCAATTTTACAACTAAGATAGTGCAAAAGTTCAACGAACTTAGTTGCGAATTACAACGAACATATGTATGCTTGCATGAACACATATCAAAAGAGCGACTCACTTCGAAAATGGAACATTCAAAAATAAACATGGCCGATCGGTTTAAAGGCGCGTTAATCGGCTTAGCCTGTGGCGACGCGATAGGCACAACAGTCGAATTTTCTCCAAGAGATTCCTTTACTGAAGTTACAGGAATGCATGGTGGAGGGCCATTCAGCCTAAAAGCTGGACAATGGACGGATGACACATCCATGGCACTATGTCTAGCGGAGAGTCTATTGACCAAGGATAGTTGCGACCCAATTGACCAACTAAATCGATATCGAAACTGGTATGAATGGGGCTATTTGAGCTCGACCGGGGAATGCTTTGACATAGGACATACCGTCCGCGATGCGATCGCGAGATTTGCCCATACTGGCGAACCATTTTGCGGATCTATTGCTGAGAATACTGCTGGAAATGGTTCGATAATGCGTCTTGCTCCAGTAATTATGTTCAGCTACCCGAATCATGCCGATGCTATGCGAAACGCTTCAATTAGCTCTCGAACGACCCATGGGGCAACAGAAGCAATTGAATGCTGTCAGCTACTTGGAGACGTCCTCTTTCATATCTTCGACGGCATAGAAAAAGACAAATTGCTTCATCAGCTCAAGTTCGATCCAAGTATGGAAAAAGTAAAATCCATAAAAAGAGGCGACTTCCAAACGAAGACCCGCTCACAAATTCGCGGTTCTGGATATTGCGTCGATTCCCTTGAAGCAGCGCTTTGGTGTTTCTTCACGACTGAATCATATAGCGACGCGGTTCTGAAAGCAGTAAATCTAGGCGACGATGCAGACACCACCGCAGCTGTCACAGGGCAAATAGCTGGAGCAAATTACGGTTTTGGAGCCATACCAATTGAATGGAGATCGCAAATTTCATTAAGAGAAGACATAGAACAAATGGCGTTAGCGCTATTTCACCGATCAGAATGCAAAACGACACCAGCGCGCAAATAAGCAAAGAAAGTAATCATGAAAATCACTATCATCAAATCTGACATCACAAAGTTATCAGTCGATGCCATCGTCAATGCGGCGAATTCATCACTGCTGGGTGGTGGTGGTGTGGATGGTGCAATTCACAAAGCGGCGGGAAAACAATTGCTCGAAGCATGCAGAGCCCTACATGGATGCAAGACGGGCGAGGCGAAATACACGGCTGGCTTTAATCTACCGGCTGCTTATGTGATTCACACCGTCGGTCCAATCTGGCATGGTGGAAATCGTCAAGAAGCCGAACTACTTGCCGACTGCTATCGGAATTCACTTCAGATCGCAACAGAACTGAATCTAAAATCCATTGCTTTTCCAGCGATTAGCACCGGTGTTTATCGCTTCCCTATAGAACTCGCAAGTTCTATCGCGATTGAAACGGTGTTGGCGTTTGCAGAAGAAACCACTTCACTCACCGAGGTCGTTTTTTGCTGTTTTAGCGAGCAAGATAAACTGATCTATGGGAGTCACATGTCGCGCCAATCACCTTAGAGGCATTCCTGAATCAACACTTTATATGAATCATGAAGATAGAACACCTACAAGAATCGGCATTCGTGATTCACGATTTTCTAAGCGAAAACGAGTGTCGATCCTATATTAAATTCAGCGAGCGCTGTGGTTTTCATCAGGCTAGTGTTCAACACCCACGCAATGGACCTCTATTGATGGAGGACATTCGAAACAATGATCGTGTAAACATTGAAGATAGCAAGCTAGCGGAACAACTGTTTCATAAAGCAAAAATGGTACTACCGCCACAATTGGGTGGTGAGAGCTTAATCGGGCTGAATCATCGACTTCGTTTCTATCGATACGGGGCAGGACAATACTTCAAATGGCACAGAGACGGTCACGTCGTACGGAGTGACAAGGAACGTAGCCTACTTACATTCTTAATTTACCTGAACGACGAATTCACAGGCGGGGAGACTGAGTTTCGATGGGGAAAAGTCGCGACCCGGCTTGGCACTGCTGTAATATTTCCACACCGGCTTGTTCATCAAGGAGCGAATGTTCATAGTGGTATCAAATACGTTCTTCGTACTGATGTCATGTATTCAGCAGCGTCTATCGATAGTCAGAATCCAGAGGCATAAAAAAACCCTCCAAACATCTAGGCATAGATGCATTGGAGGGCAACCTTAAGTTTACTACAGGGTGCTACACAAACTACGGAAACTTCACTTGCTTAGCGTGGAAGAACGGATTCGCCCATCAAGAAGGCATCGACCTCACGCGCACATTGGCGGCCTTCGCGAATAGCCCATACCACCAATGATTGTCCGCGACGCATGTCGCCTGCTGCGAACACTTTATCGACATTCGTCTTGTAACAGCCTTCGCCTTCGGTACTTGCACGTGCATTTTCGCGTGCGTCTTTATCTACACCAAAAGCATCAAGCACTTGGCCGACTGGCGATACAAAACCCATTGCTAACAGCACCAAATCTGCCTTCATTTCAAATTCAGAATCTGGCACTTCGCTCATCTTGCCGTCTTTCCATTCTACGCGGCAGGCGATCAGCTTTTCTACTTTACCGCCCTTGCCTTCTAGGCGTTTTGTGGCAACTGCCCAATCACGATCACAACCTTCTTCATGCGAAGACGATGTGCGCAGCTTCGTTGGCCAGTATGGCCAAACCAAGGGCTTATTCTCTTGCTCTGGTGGTTGAGGCATCAGTTCAAATTGAGCGACTGATTTGGCGCCATGGCGATTCGACGTTCCCACACAATCTGAACCTGTATCGCCGCCACCGATCACGACGACATGCTTACCGCTCGCCATGATTTGGTCTTTATATTTGTCTCCTGCATTCACCTTATTTTGCACTGGCAAGAATTCCATTGCGAAGTGCACACCTTTGAGCTCGCGACCAGGCACCGGCAAATCACGCGGTACTTCTGCGCCACCTGCGACGATCACGGCATCAAATTCTTTTTTCAACTCGTCGGGAGAAACTGTCTCTTTTGACCAGTTCGTGATATTGCTTGGAAAATCTTTGCCGACCAAAACACCTGTGCGGAAAGTCACGCCTTCCGCCTGCATCTGTTCAACGCGGCGATCGATATGCGATTTCTCCATTTTGAAATCAGGGATGCCATAACGCAGCAATCCGCCGACACGATCATTCTTCTCAAATACGGTGACATCGTGACCAGCGCGCGCCAATTGTTGCGCTGCCGCCAAACCCGCTGGACCAGAACCAACAATCGCGACTTTCTTTCCCGTTTTATGTTCAGCGATTTGAGGTTTTACCCAACCGTTTTCCCAGCCTTTGTCGATGATGAAATGCTCAATCGACTTAATGCCAACTGGTAGTTCGTTAATCCCTAAGGTACATGCAGATTCGCACGGTGCAGGGCAGATACGTCCAGTAAATTCAGGAAAATTATTGGTCGAATGCAGCACTTCCAAGGCTTGCTGATAATTGCCATTGTAAGTGAGGTCATTCCAGTCTGGGATGATGTTATTAACTGGGCAGCCATTGTTACAGAATGGGATGCCACAATCCATACAGCGTGCTGCTTGGATTTTGGCTTGACCATCATCCAAATGCATCAAGAACTCTTTGTAATGCTTGAGACGTGTTTTAGGTGCTTCGCTCGCTTCTTGCAAGCGCTGGTATTCCATAAAACCGGTTACTTTTCCCATGATAAAACCTCAAATATTTTGATGGGCCCTGGGCCCTAAAATCTATGTGAATCGCAGAAAAATTTTCAACAATTTTTCAACTTCTCTGCGCCTCTGCAGCTTCCTTGTTAAGCTGCTTTTTCCAATTTCGCTGCCGCTTGTTCCGTAACGTACATTTCACCTAAAGCACGTTTGTATTCATGTGGGAATACCTTCACAAATTTCGCACGGCTACGCGCCCAATCATCCAGCAAATTACGTGATCGAGTGCTACCTGTATGTTTAAAATGACGTTCAATCGCATTACGCAAAATCGCTTCATCGGTTTCACGTTCAGCGCCACGCGTTTTCGCATGCCACTGGGCTTTATCGATGGTTTTCTCTTGCTCGTCACCAGCCAAGACTGATTCCAAACTCACCATCGCCAAATTGCATTTCGCAGCGAATTCACCATCGGGGTCATAGACATAAGCGATACCACCTGACATACCTGCTGCAAAGTTACGGCCTGTGGCGCCGAGTACAACAACCGTACCACCTGTCATGTATTCACAACCATGGTCACCAGTACCTTCGATCACAGCCAAAGCACCCGAGTTACGCACCGCGAAACGTTCGCCAGCGACACCGTTAATGAAGGCTTCACCTGCAATCGCACCATATAACACCGTATTACCGCAGATGATGTTATCGACAGCCCAACCACGGAATTCCGTATTAGGACGAATAATGATGCGGCCGCCCGACAAGCCTTTGCCAACGTAATCGTTGCCTTCACCAACCAAATCCAAAGTGACACCGCGCGCCAAGAAAGCACCTGCAGATTGACCAGCCGTACCTTGCAGCTGAATATGGATCGTGTCGTCTGGCAAACCTGCATGACCGTAACGCTTCGCCACTTCACCCGACAACATCGCACCAACGGTACGATTCAAATTCTTGATAGGCTGGATGAAGGATACTTTTTCTCCTGTTTCCAAAGCCAATTTGGCTTGTGCAATCAGTTTGTTATCAAGTGCTTTATCCAAGCCATGATCTTGAACATCAACGTGACGAATCGCTACCTCTGCTCCCGCTTCTACTTGGTGGAAAATTCTGCTGAAATCCAAGCCCTTTGCTTTCCAATGCGTGATCGCTTTGGATTTATCCAAGAGATCAACACGACCAATCAATTCGTCGTACGTGCGGATACCCAATTGCGCCATGATTTGACGTGCTTCTTCAGCGACGAAGAAGAAATAATTTACGACATGCTCAGGTTTGCCAGAAAACTTCTTACGCAATTCTGGATCTTGTGTCGCCACGCCGACTGGGCACGTATTCAAATGGCACTTACGCATCATGATGCAACCTTCGACCACCAACGGCGCAGTCGCAAAACCGATTTCATCAGCACCTAACATCGCTGCAATCACGACGTCACGGCCAGTTTTCATTTGTCCGTCTGCTTGTACACGAACACGTCCGCGCAAACCATTCAATACCAAAGTTTGCTGTGCTTCGGACAAGCCGAGTTCCCATGGCGTACCAGCATGCTTGATCGAAGATAATGGCGATGCACCAGTACCACCATCATGACCAGCGATCACGATATGATCAGACTTCGCTTTCGTCACACCAGCCGCAATTGTTCCCACGCCCACTTCCGACACCAGCTTCACCGAGATCGATGCACGAGGGTTGACGTTTTTCAAGTCATGAATCAACTGTGCCAAATCTTCGATTGAATAAATATCATGGTGTGGTGGTGGAGAGATCAAACCTACGCCTGGTACTGAGAAACGCAATTTCGCGATGTATTCGGAAACCTTATGGCCTGGCAACTGACCACCCTCACCTGGCTTCGCACCTTGCGCCATCTTGATCTGAATTTGATCTGCCGAACTCAGATATTCTGCTGTCACACCGAAGCGACCGGACGCCACTTGTTTAATACGTGAGCGCAAAGAATCGCCTTCTTGCAAAGGAATATCGACTTCGATTTGGTCTTTACCAATGACCGAAGCCATGGTCGCACCTTGCTTGATTGGGATGCCTTTCAACTCTTGTGTGTAGCGGGCTGGATCTTCGCCACCTTCACCCGTATTGGACTTGCCGCCAATGCGATTCATCGCTACCGCCAAAGTCGCATGCGCTTCGGTACTAATGGAGCCCATCGACATCGCACCCGTTGCAAAGCGTTTCACGATTTCTTTAGCGGGTTCAACTTGATCGAGGGAAATCGCTTTGCTTGGGTCAATCTTAAATTCGAACAAGCCGCGCAATGTCATGTGACGCTTTGACTGGTCATTGATTTGCTGGGCGTATTCTTTATACGTATTAAAGTTATTCGTACGCGTCGAGTGCTGCAGTTTAGCGATCGACTCAGGTGTCCACATATGGTCTTCACCACGGATACGGAAAGCATATTCACCACCAGCATCGAGAGCATTGGCCAATACAGGATCTGCGCCGAACGCTGCTTTGTGCAAGCGCAAAGCTTCTTCTGCAACTTCAAATACACCGATACCTTCGACGTTAGATGGCGTGCCTTTAAAGTACTTATCGACTAATGACTTATTCAAACCAACAGCTTCGAAAATCTGTGCACCACAGTAAGACATGTATGTCGAAATACCCATTTTCGACATAACTTTATGCAGACCCTTGCCAATTGCTTTGGTGTAGTTGTAGATCGCTTTTTCTGCGTCCACATCTTTGAGTTTGTTGGCCATATCTGCCAGCGTATGCATTGCCAAATAGGGATGAACGGCTTCCGCACCATAGCCTGCCAGCAACGCGAAGTGATGCGTTTCACGCGCAGAGCCAGTTTCAACGACCAAGCCTGTGGTTGTACGCAAACCCTTGCTGACCAAATGTTGATGCACAGTCGATGTCGCCAACAGAGCTGGGATCGCGACAAAGTTCGCATCCATTTTACGATCAGTGATGATCATGATGTTATGACCGGATTTCACCGCATCGACAACTTCTGCACAGATCGAAGCTAAGCGTGCTTCGATACCATCTTTACCCCAAGCCACTGGATAGCAAATATCGAGTTCGTAGGATTTGAATTTGCCACCTGTGTTTGCACTGATATTGCGCAACTTCGCGATATCTGCAAAATCCAATACTGGTTGCGATACTTCCAAACGCATTGGTGGATTGATGTTGTTGGTATCGAGCAGATTCGGTTTTGGGCCAATGAAGGAAACCAAGGACATCACCATCGCTTCACGGATTGGGTCAATCGGTGGATTCGTCACTTGCGCGAATAACTGTTTGAAATAGTTATACAGCGGCTTCAATTTGTTTGACATCACAGCCAAGGAAGCATCGTTACCCATAGAACCGATCGCTTCTTCACCTGACAGTGCCATTGGTTCCATCAAGAATTTAATATCTTCTTGCGTGTAACCAAAGGCTTGCTGGCGATCCAACAAGGAAGCAGCTTCTGGCATATTGTCTTCTTCACCTTTAAGTGAGTTGAGTTTAATACGGACAGAATTAATCCATTGCTTGTATGGCTTTGCATTGGAATAGGTATCTTTGATTTCTTTGTCGTCGATGATGCGACCTGCTTCAAGGTCAATCAAAAACATCTTGCCTGGTTGCAGACGCCATTTCTTGATAATACGTGCCTCTGGAATTGGCAACACACCAGATTCAGATGCCATCACGACCAAGTCATCATCAGTAATGATGTAACGTGCTGGACGCAAACCATTGCGATCCAAAGTGCCGCCGATTTGGCGACCATCGGTAAATGCCATCGCTGCTGGGCCATCCCATGGCTCCATCATCGCGGCGTGATATTCATAGAAGGCACGACGGTTATCATCCATCATCGTGTGATTTTCCCAGGCTTCTGGAATCATCATCATCATCGCCTGTGCGATTGGGTAACCTGCCATCACCAAGAGTTCGAGCGCATTGTCGAAACTTGCTGTATCAGATTGGCCTTCAAAAATCAGCGGATACAGTTTTTGCAGATCATCACCGAGCACCGCAGACTTCATCACACCTTCGCGTGCACGCATCCAGTTGAAGTTACCTTTCACCGTGTTGATCTCGCCGTTATGCGCAATCATGCGATACGGGTGTGCCAACGGCCATTCTGGGAACGTATTAGTTGAGAAGCGTTGATGTACCAAGGCCAAGGCCGAGACGCAACGCTCATCCTGCAAGTCTTTGTAGTAGACGCCAACCTGATCCGCGAGCAGCAAACCTTTGTAGACGATAGTGCGCGCCGACATCGACGGTACAAAATATTCTTTGCCATGCAAGAGATGCAAAGCCTCAATCGCATGCACGGCTGATTTACGAATCACGTAGAGTTTGCGTTCCAAAGCATCGGTGACCATGATGTCTGGGCCGCGACCGATAAAGATCTGACGAATCACTGGCTCTTTTTCACGTACCGTTGGCGACATTGGCATTTCGCGATCGACTGGCACATCGCGCCAGCCCAACACCACTTGACCTTCCGCACGTACTGCGCGTTCGATCTCTTGTTCACAAGCCAAACGGGAAGCGCGTTCCTTCGGCAAAAAGATCATACCCACGCCGTATTCACCTGGAGGTGGCAATTCCACTCCTTGCTTTGCCATTTCTTCGCGGTAGTACTGGTCAGGGATTTGGATCAAGACACCCGCACCATCACCCATCAACGCATCGGCACCAACCGCACCACGGTGATCGAGATTCTTCAGAATTAACAGACCTTGTTCAACGATGGCGTGAGACTTCTTGCCTTTAATGTGAGCAACAAAACCGACACCGCAGGCGTCTTTTTCATTACTTGGATCGTATAAACCTTGTGCGTGCATAGCATTCCCCTACTTTGCGTGATACCGAAGTACCTACTGATGTTTTGCGAGAACTCCCAAATAAAGTTTTGAAAACTCGCAAACAGACAATGAAAAATCAAACTTGGGCTCAAGAATAGTGCAGCGCAACAGGAAAAACAACAAGAAAAATTAGGGTCAGAGTTTATAAAAAGTGGTCTTGTTTTACCGCATTATTTAAAGGGGACAGTGTAATTTTATTGAGTCCTACCAGGGTTCTATGACAAGGGTAAAAAAGAGCGCTAATAAATTAGAGATACAGGACAAAAGTGGCATTCATCCGCTAGATCAAATGGCGTCAATAAAAGCATCTCTCAAAGCAAGCTACGATCCAGACTGGAGAGAGTTTCACGCCTTCAACCCAGTCGAAAAGCAAAAAATTAAACAAATTACATCGAAATTAATCTTACAACCTATATCTTCGATTCGGTTTTTGGGGTGCAAACCAGTAGGCAAATCTCACCTTCGGAAAAGTCGCCCGCAACACTCAGACTTAGAGCCCCCCCCCCCTGAATAGGGCTCACCAAAATCAAAAAATAAGAAGAAAAATAGAGCAGGGCTGACTTTCATGAATTTGGCGAACAAATCAAAAGAAACTGTAAACCGACCATTAAATTGAAATTCTAGATTCAATGATTTTCCTGACGATCTAGACGAAAAAGGCGACACTTACCTGCTACATACCTAAAAAAAGCACTCGTCTATGAATGCCTTGTCGTAAAATTGACCCTTTAGTTAGTGGCCTTGACATAGTCCACCGAGGATTTTTGCTCCCAAGATCAACTTCGGTTATAAAAGTATGCCAGCGAATAAATTTGCGCCTATTTTTAGAACACAAGTTGAACAACTCTAAGGATGAGCCAGAAGAATTTCGGTTCGTAAAAACCCGAAGCTCGAAACAAGAAGCTAGTTAAACAAGGTTCGCCATGCGAATCCGATTTTGAAAATTTAAAACTCGAATTGAGGTAATAGATGAAATTCATCACATCCACCACCCTGCTTACCGCATTAATCTTGTCCGGATGCGCTTCAGTCAATATGGCATCAAAACAAGATTCAGCGAAAGCAAAAGAATTTAACGCTCCCTCACCAGGGAACGCGGGCCTCTATATTTACAGGAACAGTTTTGCTGCAAAGCTGCTTAAAAAAGATCTGTGGATCGATGGTAAGTGCATTGGCGAATCCGCTCCAGACGTATTCTTTTATCAGCAAGTTCCTGGAGGAAAAAAATATCAACTTGCAACTGAATCAGAGTTTTCAGCAAATGTTCTCGAAACGACACTTGAGAGCAACAAGAATTACTACTACCGACAATACATGAAAATTGGCGTATTTGTTTGGGGAGCCAACTTGGAGCGAGTATCTGAAGAGCAAGGCAAAAAAGATATTATCGCATTGGAAATGGCAGCACCTGGTAAATGTACGAGCAAACCACCAAGTACGACAATGCCAACAGACTCTGGGTCTCAAGAGTCTTTAACTTCCCCAAATGCCGCCGAAGCTCAACAGAGCAAAGACGGATCTCTGCAAAACCCTACAGCATCTACCACTACAAAACCAGTAGCTGCAACGACATTGGCAACTACACCTATCACGACTGCTCCTGTTGCTGCTCCTGTTGCTGCTCCTGTTGCTGCTCCTGTTGCTGCTCCTGTTGCTGCTCCTGTTGCTGCTCCTGTTACTGCTCCTATTACTGCTCCTATTACTGCTCCTATTACTGCTCCTATTACTGCTCCTGTTGCTGCCCCTGTTGCTGCCCCTGTTGCTGCTCCAGTGGCTGCAGCTCCAGCTCCAGCGCCAGTGGCAAACTTCGTTACAGAACCTAAAGTAGTCAATGTGACGACTGCACCAGCGCCCTCAACGGATAAGAGCACGCTTCAATTGATCGAATTCCAAATTGGTGTTTCTTCACATTCAGTTGAACGCTTGGCAAAAGAAAGATCATGCGGCACGACAAAGGGTGCAGGCTTAGTCAGCCCCAAAGGTGTACGCGAACTTTACAAAGTACAGTGCACCGATGGTCGCGTTTTAATGGCAACTTGCGAATTAAGACAGTGTTCTGTGATCAGTCACAAGTAATTGCTTTACTCTGGGGAGCGCTCGCTCCCCAGATCTCCATTGATCTCTTTTCTGAGATTGCAACAATCAAGCTCTAAGCACATACTTAGATCTAGCAAAGACCTCCCCTGCCGCGAATGAGCACAAACAAATCAGGTGAGTATTCGGCGTCACGTCGTACTACTGGGCGCCTACAATACCTCTGCATAAATGACCAAGTGAGCCAAGAAACAAACGCCTAAGAAGCGAATTTTTTTCGTTCGAAGGCATCACCTATCGCGCGCAGTGATGCTATTCTTGACTAATACGTTGATACCTTCCTTTTACAAACATAATTCTCCGACTTGCCATGTTCCAGCTACAACCTATTCTCACTGGTGAACTGATTACGCTACGGCCGCTGCAATCTGAGGACTTCGATCGACTCTATGATGTCGCATCTGATCCGCTAATCTGGGAACAACATCCTGCCCGTGATCGGTATCAAGAGTCTGTGTTTAGAAAATTTTTTGATGAAGGTATAGCATCGGGTGGCGCTTTCCTTATAAACGACAACTCATCTGGACAGATCATTGGCTCCTCTCGTTACTGTGCCTATTCCGAGCACCTAAGCGAAATTGAAATTGGCTACACTTTTTTGGGACGTGACTATTGGGGCGGGCGCTACAACGCAGAGCTCAAATATCTGATGCTGCGACATGCTTTTCAGTTCATTGACTCAGTAATGTTTGTGGTTGGCGATCGCAACTTTCGTTCACAGCAAGCAGTACTCAAACTAGGCGCGCTTGCAGACCCATCGGAAAAACAGAAGCACAGCGACCGAATTATTTTTCGACTTCGCAAGGAAGACTATGCGAAGCACCCACATCGCTATGTAAAATGATTTGCTCCTGAGTTGAGAGTCGTTGAAGCATCTTGGATTTATTCGATTTATCTGCGTTAAACTCGTTTATCGAGCACCCGCTTTTCAGTGCCACTATAATCACCAACACTCGAAATGAAGACAAGTTCGCCCCCAATTATCAGTGACTATGAAGCGCACGCTAAGGAATTCATGGTACTTCGAGAACGTTCTGATATTGGCACATCTACCATATTGAACTGGTCGAAAACATTACCGCCTGGAGCAAATATTCTCGACCTCGGCTGCGGCTCAGGCAAGCCGATAGCCATAGCACTTGCAAGATCTGGTTTTAAGATGACTGGTATCGATACCTCAGAAACCTTAGTCAAAGCCTTTCGCAAAAACCTACCCCAAGCGCAGGCCAAGTGCGAGTCTGTCGACAACTCTACTTTCTTCAACCGCGAATTTGATGCAGTCATTGCAATCGGCTTAATGTTTCTTTTAAACGAAGCCGCGCAGGCACAATTAATACGTAAAGTAGCAAACCACCTTGCGCCCGGTGGTCAATTTCTATTTACGGCCCCTACTCAAATACACCAATGGCAGGATGTACTCACTGGCGCAGCGGCGAGATCCTTGGGTGCAGATGTTTATCTCTCTCTGTGTCGTGATGTAGGCTTGAAATTGCAATCTCAGTTTATCGATGAAGGTGATAATCACTACTACCTCTTTTCAAGACTAAGCTGAGCAAGCTAACGATATTTCTCTCATTAAGAACACAGATTCATTTGTATTTTTTACATGATAATGCTATGTTCCCGATACTTTATTTCATGAACATGCATCACCTATGCCTAGCTCACCTCTTGAGAAACACAATCCCTATGCTGCATCGAGCAAACTCGGTTCAGGTAATGTTTCCATAGGCGAGAGCGCAACACCGAAGCGTCCAATTAGCGTATGGCTAATGCAAGTGTTTATGTTTATGTTCGTTGGCCTTTTTGGCATATCTGCGATTCGCATGTTGCTTGATTTGGTCAATGCTCATCAGAACTATGAAGAAGTATGGAAGATATTGCTGGCACTGGCTTTGGATATCGCCCTCATTTTCAGTTTTGTCGCCACAGCCATCGCACTATATCGTCGTGCAACTTGGAGTAAGTGGGTAAGTTTGCTGTTGCTGTTTTTACTCATCGCTTTCATTATGCTCCGACCCGACACGTCCTACTATGTCAATAATGCGGAGCGAGCAGGTGCTCTA
Organism: Affinundibacterium nitidum; assembly: GCF_014284155.1. Taxonomy (GTDB): domain Bacteria; phylum Pseudomonadota; class Gammaproteobacteria; order Burkholderiales; family Burkholderiaceae_D; genus Undibacterium; species Undibacterium nitidum. Next base: position 165,484 of record NZ_JACOFZ010000005.1, on the reverse strand, counting down.
CTCGGTCGCTTTTTTGTCTCCCCCTTGTTAATGCTTTGGTGGGGATATGCCCTTGCATTTTCAAAAAAAGGAAAAGCATATTTCGCATCACACAGTAAAGATTAAATTTCAGTTCTTGAATCAAATAACTAAGGAAAAGTAATGAGTGCAATTGGTAATCTAATTTGGTTTTGTTTTGGCGGCATTGTCATGGGACTTGGCTGGTGGCTAGTCGGTTGCATCGCGTTCCTTAGCATCATCGGCATCCCTTGGGGACGCGCTTGTTTTGTCATCGGGAATTTTTCATTTTTCCCTTTTGGACAAGAAGCCATTGATCGCAAAGAACTATCTCAGGTAGAAGATATTGGTACCAGTGGCGCGGGCACAGTAGGTAATATTATTTGGTTTATCTTTGCTGGAATTTGGCTAGCAATCGGGCACGTGATGGCTGCCGTCTCCTGTGCCATTACAATTATCGGCATACCGTTTGCCATTCAGCACCTGAAGCTAGCTGGCATTGCCATCGCTCCAATTGGAAAAACCGTCGTTCCTAAAGAGGTGGCCGCCGAGGCCCGCCAGCGCAATGCAGCTGCCTTTGTTAACGCTGCACGTCGTTGATCACTGCCTAGCGCCCCGAGTTGGCCATGGAATGCCGGAATTTGTGCATTCCATGCGCAAGACAATTGCGCTGAAACATCCTAATTGCGCCGAGAAACTTCTCGAAACTTCCGCATATCTGTTTTACACTTTGCTTAATATATTTAATCAAAGTCAGGTATGCTTCATTTCAATTTGTTTTTTTCGATCTCGTCATCTCGACTGAGCGCTGTTGCCACTGCCGCTTTCGTCTGCGGCTTACTAAGCGTACTCACATTCACCACAGCGCCGCTATATGCCGCGCAAAAACACGGTGACCCAACATCTCACATGACGATCAATCGCTTCGGTTCGCCGCAAGCGATGCAAGATTTCGATGCTTACGGCAATCAGCGCTACAACCCATTGTTCGCCCAAGGCAGTTGGCATGGTTTTCTACTTCCCGATACTGTCGACAAACGCGGTGGCTTCAATGGGCCCATGTTGGTCGCCGAAGAATATGCTGTATTTTTGGCGACGGCATTAGAAACCCTCGACGTCATCGACATGCAACGCAAACAGGCCTATGACAAACACAAAGCGAGATGGCAATACTTAGAAAAGGATGATGCATTAACGCAGACTTTAATCTGGCCTGATCTCGAATTGCGACTCAGCTTGCGCTTTCTTTCCGCACATAGCGCCGTGGTCGAAACAAGGTTAGTCAATCATAGTAGCCATGCAAAGTTGATCGAGTTGCGATGGCATGGCGAATTACTGTCGCGTTGGCAAACCAAAGCTAGCGCGCAGGCTGCGAAGTCGACTTACGTGTCGGATATCGCGACAAAGTTTCCTGATTGGCAGCGCAGTCTAGCGTCAACGGAAAACAGCCTCACCATCACACTAGGGCGTTTACGTTCGCCTACTGACCTTATGTTTTCTGGCACAGGAAAATATTGGATTACACGATCAACGCCAACACAAACCGAGATAAATGACCTTGCTTATGTCAGCCGTAGCAAGATGTTTTCTATCAAACCACACGCGAACTTAACGACATATACCGGACACCACTATGCTCTGGATGATCAAGATCTTGTGGCAGCGCAGAACAGTGCCGATACGCTGATGACACATCCAGAGCAACACTGGAACAAGGCAGACAACGATTCACGCCAACCGCGCGAGAACGCCACCACCCGCTTACAGAGAAAGGTGAAGACGACGCTCCTAGGCAACTGGCGACATGCAGCCGGTGCCATACGCTACGAAGGTGTGGTGCCGTCGACTACGTCGCGCTGGTTCAACTGCATGTGGGGATGGGATAGCTACAAACACGCGTATGCCTTAAGTGAGATCAATCCGGCCCTCGCAAAAGATCAAATACGTGCGATGTTCGCGACTCAAATTCAGGAAGATGATGCGCTACGACCTTTCGATCATGGCATGGTGATCGACGATGTTTGCTACAACCGAGATCCCTTGCGAGGTGGAGATGGCTACAACTGGAACGAACGCAATACCAAGCCTCCACTCGCCGCTTGGGCTAGCTGGAAGATATATCGCCAAGATAAAGATCTACAGTGGCTGCGCGAAATATACCCAAAGTTGAAAGCTTTTCACGCCTGGTGGTATCGCAATCGCGATGTCAATCGCAATGGCCTAGTGGAATTCGGTGCTACCAATCATCCCGAGCACAATAATCAGCAAGGGGAATTGAAATTCATCCTACGCACAAAAGATCCAGCTTGGCAAAAAGAATGCGAGAAAAACAGCGATAACGCTCTCACTTGTTACGGCATGAGCCGATATCAAGAAGCTCAAGCACAGGGCTTAGAGGTGTTCGCACCAGCACAAGAAGGAACGGGATATGAATCAGGCATGGACAATGCTGCGCGCTTTGGTTTTATCGAAACCGATCAGTTACAAGTCTATGCAAATGGCGCTTACAAAGGTGACCTGAAACTGGCACGCAAAGACTGGCAAGTCGATTTCTTTGAAAACAAGAACCAAGCACAACAATTGATCGGGTATTCCATGAACCAAGAATCGGTCGATTTGAATGCCTTCATGTATGCTGACAAACTCTATCTCGCCAAGATCGCACAAGCACTGCATCTCAGTGAAGAAGCACATGACTGGCGTCATCAAGCAAAACGATTAAAGCAACGCCTAAACCAGTGCTTTTACGATGCGCAATCTGGCTTTTACTACGATAGACAAATCAAGACCCAACAGGCAAATCCAAATGCATGTGCAGATGGTGGCTTACTGCGCCAACGCGGAATGGCCAGTGAAGCCTTCATCATGCTGTGGTCAGGCGCTGCTGACCAAGACAAAGCAAAGCAAGTCATTAAAAATCTCACGAATAAAAAGAAATTCAGCACTCAATTACCCTTCCCCACAGCTGCGGTCGACAATCCCGCATTTCATCCGCAGAGTTATTGGCGCGGACGGGTCTGGATTGATCAAGCCTATTTTGCTTTGAAAGGCATGCAAGTCTATGGCCAACGCCTACTCGCCCAAAAGATGGCAAAGCAATTAATCCGTCAAGCAGAAGGCGTTACAAGTGATGCGCCCCTCAGAGAAAACTACCACCCTTTAAATGGGCGAGGTCAGGGCCCAGGTAACTTTAGTTGGACGGCAGCGCATTTTTGGATGATAGAAAGAGAAATTCTAGCGAAGAGAAAATAGTACGCAAAAAGCGGTCTATACAGAAATCCATCACAAATTTTACTTTCAAGGCTGTCGATGACTAACAGAACTAGCCATGGAACACATCGTTATTTGCCTGATAAGCAGCTTACAATACCGACTTAATTTACAGGCTCAAATTACGGGCTTAGATTGCGATGACTTCTCTTCCTCAATTACAGTATCGTCTAGCGATCGATGCGGACATTCCTGCCATGTCCGTGATTCGACGCTCTGTGCGAGAAAACATCTTACGTGACCCAAGCAAAGTGACGATAGAGATGTATCACGACTACCTGCACCATGCAGGCCGCGCTTGGGTCTGCGAATATCAAGGCAAGATCATAGGATTTTCTTACGCTGCGCTCGCTGATCATTCCATCTGGGCCTTATTCGTATCGCCAGAACATGAAGGCTTGGGTGCTGGGAAACGATTACTCAAGTTCGCTTGTGAGTGGCTATTTTCTCAAGGAGCTAAGCAAGTACAACTGAGTACAGCTGCAGGCACACGTGCCGACCGCTTCTACGCGAATCAGGGATGGAATCGAAGCGAGCTACCTGACTCACGTGACGTCAAATTCATTTTGCCCCGACCTATCCGATGAAATTTGAAAAAATTTGTTTTCTAATTGCCGCTGGCATTTCCTTTTTCGGCGCCATCATCCACTGGATCGCACCGTTCGTAGGCGTCGATTGGTACATGTTCCTTACTTCGCCGCAATGGGTGGTCACATCGGCCAAAGCACAGACATGGCAAGCACCCGCTGGGGCAGCGGGCGTTGGCGGTTTGATGTTCTTGTGCGGTGTATATGCTTGTGCAGGTGCCGGGCTCACCAAGCGCATTCCTTTGTCGCGTTGTGCCTTGTGCACTATTTCTTTGATATGTATTGTAAGAGGTGCTTTGATTGTTCCGCTGTTAATCAAAATTCCAGAACGCCTGAGTGCTTTTGATATTACCGCCTCATTTGTTTGGCTGATCGCAGGAATATGTTTTGCAGTGGGAACGGTATCACGGTGGAATGTAATGCGACCTCAATAACCGATGAACTGAAACACACTAGCTATTTTTGCACAGGAAATTCGACAAAGAAAATTGTGCCACCAAGCGGATTGCCGTAAAAACCAATCTTACCTTCCATTTTTTCCACCATCTCTTTTGCAATTGCTAGTCCGAGGCCTGTGCCGTCTTTTGCACGCGTATCTGAGGCATCAGCCTGTGAGAATTTTTGGAAAATCCGTTCACTAAAATCAAGTGGAATACCAGGTCCATGGTCGACAACTTCGATCAGCAGTGCGCTCTGGGTGGGATGGCTCGCTCGCAGGATAACGCTCTCACCTTTAGGCGAGTATTTACATGCGTTCGACATTAAATTCGCCATGACTTGTGCAAAACGATCGACATCGACACGAATCGCGCAATCTGCCACCCCATTTTCTAAAGCCAAATGGACGCCCAATTTTTGCGCAAAAGGCTGATTAGATTCGATCACGTCGCTCAGTAGCTGGGAAGCCGGCACCGTCTGATAATTAAAGTCCATCATGTTCGCTTCAATTTTTTGCATATCGAGCAGATCATTGATTAACCGCGCCAAACGCTCCGCATTATTCAGTGCAATTTGCCCAAGCTTCGCTGCCGCGGCAGGTAGCTCGCCCGTGGCACCGCCGACCATCAAACCGAGGCCACCCCGAATTGCAGTTAATGGGGTGCGTAATTCATGACTCACCGTAGAAACGAATTGTGTTTTGAGTTTTTCCACACGCCGCTGTTCGGTAACATCACGCACAATCAAAATAAACTTGCGTTGACCTGCGTCAGCAAAGCCACTGAGAGAGAGCTCTGCAATGAATGGGCTACCATCAGCTCGCATCAACTGCACTTCCATTTCAGTATGGCCTTTCTCGATAAAATCCGGTGCGGCAATACCTTGCGCCAATCGTTCACTCAAATTATCCACACAGAGTTTAGTGAACACCTTGCCTTTCATCCCCTCTGCCGTCCACGCAAAAATCTCGAGCCCCGCGCGATTACACGATTCGATAACCCAGTTTTTATCAGTCGTTAAGATCGCGTCAGCCGCATTTTGCAGAATGGCTTGCATACGTTCAGCATTGTCACGATTGAGCTGCTGTTGCGCCACTAATTCCTGCAATCGAACGGCAACCAAAGATTCGAGTCTGGCTTGGTCACGTGTTAAGTGACCTACGCGCCATCGATAGATGGCAAACAATAATCCGCTGACTGCGAAAAATAACAACCACTTGAACCATACTGTTTGCCAGTAACGAGGAGGAATTGAAATATTCAAGCTAGAAATATGGTCACTCCAAATACCCAAGTCATTGGTTGCTTTGATTTGGAAAGTATATTCGCCAGGGTTAAGATTCGTGTAAGTAGCGTTTCTATGATCCGCATCAACTTCCACCCAATCACGATCAAATCCCGCTAGGCGATACGCATAACGATTTTGTCCAGGGTTGGTAAAGTGAAGTGCGGCGAACTCCATCGAGAACACCGATTCTTGCTGCGAAATACTCAAGGACTTTGGCGCTGTTACCGATCCATTTAACACGACACCTTGCGGCGCTTTGCCATTTTTGAGCGAGCGATTGAAGACGCTAATATCCGTAATCGCGATTTGCGGTGGAACTGTGATGCGGCTTACGCGATCAGGATACACTGCAGTCATCCCCTTGGTGCCCCCAAAGTACAAAATACCCTCCGCGCTGCGATGTGATGGACCTGCAAAATTATCGGACAAACCATCGCTTACCGTATAACGATCGACGATTTCAGTTTCAGGATCAAAGCGTATCAAACCATCGACCGTGCTCAACCACAGCTTGCCTTGCTGATCACTTTCGATGGCGACAACTTTAGCAGCACCGATGCTATTACTTCCATTAAAACGTTTGAAACGAACCACGCCGTCCGCCGCTATCTGAATTTGATTGAGTCCGTTAATCGTGCCGACCCATAAACGCCCTTTGGCATCCTCATAGAGTGAAGATACGTTATCGGCACTGATGCTCGATTCATCATTAGGATTATGCTTAAAGTGCCTAAACTTTCCTGTGCTGACATCGAGCATGTCGAGTCCACCACCAACCCATTCGGCACCGGCCCACAAATGCCCCTTCTTATCTCGCAAAATAACCGTAGTGCCTTTCGCGCTTCGGCTATCAGGGTCTTTGGGGTCTGGTGTAAATTTTCGGAAATTGTTTGAGCCTAGGTCGTAGCGGATGAGGCTATCACCAGTACCAAGCCATAACACGCCTTCCTCGCCAGGTGCGATCACATTGATATAGTCATCCGCGATACTACCGAACTGAATTAAAGAAAATTGGTCTTTGGCAGCATCTAGACGATTGAGGCCAACTGAAGTGCCGACCCATAGGGGTCCATTTTTTTCTTGATACAAGCTATAAGCGAGATCATTACTTAAACTACCCTTGCGTTTTTTATCTGCACGATATTGCTTTAGGACTTCACCAGTCATCGGATCGAATAATGCAACACCGCTATTGCTGCTCAACCAAAGTTTTCCATCTCCCCTACCGATGACCCTCAGTAACGAGTTGTTCGGCCGTGGGTTGTTAGCGTCTGCATCAAAAGGAATTACTCGCTTAAATCCTCGACTGTTTAAGTTAGTCAGTGCGATACCATCGGTCAAAGTGGCCACCCATAGCATGCCGCCACGATCATGCAAGATGGCCCGCACATCGTCTGAAGGTAAGCTATAGGGGTCAATCGCCTGTTTTACAAATTGGGTAAAGCGCTGTTGTTTCTCATCCCAGCGCAGCAAACCTGCTGACAAAGTCGCCGCCCACAGCACGCCATTTCTATCTGTGTATAAGGCATTGACTCGACTCGATGGGGTATCAAGCCTTTGACGTGTACTCCAATCACTCTTGGTATTCCACCGCACCACGCCGTTCTCAGTACCCATCCAAAGGTTATCTTGGTCGTCGAGCAAGATTGAACGTACGATATTCAATTTCGAATCAGGCGCGCTTTCGTCGTCTACACGAAAGTGTTGAAAGCTCTGCGAACCAGGCCGCAAATAGTCTATCCCCGCCGGCCATGTTCCTGCCCAAACGCCACCTTGCTTATCGACGGCAATCGCATTTAAATCGTTCTTTCCTAAACTGTCTGGACGTGTTGCGTCATGCGCAAAAAGGGTGAACTTTCCACTGATCGTATCGAAATGTTGTAGCCCGCCCCAAGTGGCTAACCACAGGCCAGACTTGCCATCGGAGGAGATGGCTTTGATGATGCGTTGATTGCTCGGACCGGAGTCCAAAATAAAGCGGGTAAAATCATTCGTTTCCGGGTTGAAGCGTGCCAGTCCATTTTGTGTGCCGGCCCAGATCCGTCCATCACTATCTTCATACAGCGCTGAGATTCGGTCGTGAGGTAGTGTTGTCGCTTGATTAGCCACACTTTGATATTTCTCACTGTGGTAACCATCAAATCGGTACAAACCAGCATTATTGGTACCAATCCAAATGAAGCCTTGTCGATCTTGCAGAAGGGAAAGCGTCGACAGCTGATCAGCGCCAAGAGCCGACATACGTTGAAAACGCAGTTCTGAAGTGGTGCCTGCAAATACTGGCGCACAAGCGACTGTCGACACTAAGCCAAACAGGCTTAGGGCGACGACACCACGCTTGAATAGTTGCAGCAAATTCTTCAATCACCCACCCACTTTGTGAAGAGCTGCACCAGTCGCTTTCTACTCTAGGCGAGTGCACCCCATATCAATCAACTTTGCCAATGGAGTTACCGCATGTCAACACTTTTCTCCGGCCATCGTATGGAGTGGCACAATAAACAAGTGTTAAACGGATTTTTTACAACAGGCCTCGGTGCCGCTTAAAAATGGAAAGGCATGTTTTTTTAATATGCCTGATCGAGAATTTGCTATTCATTGATGTGATTTCCGGCCAACAAAACCCGGGCTTTTATCCAAAGCTTTGAAGTTAATCAAACTTCGTAGGAGACATCATTCTTACAATTCCCAACTTCTATCCTAGTTAAGCACATCTCAATTGCGCAGGATAGTTTGATACAAGCAGTGATAACGCTTATTTGGCAACGAATTTCTGTGAGATGAGTCCATGCCTAAATCAAAACGATCACGTAAGACCTTCATGCGCTTATTAGTGCTATGTTCTGCATCCGTGCTGCTTCTCTTTATAAGTGCTTTGTATTGTGGTTCGACGATGGCACAGGATCTAGAGCGCGCCGAGCTGCAAGGGCAATGGCTGGGCGAATGGCGCCCATACGAAACGCAGTATCAACAAATACCCGGGCGTATTCCTATCAGACTCACTATCAGAGAGAAGTCAATCATCAGCGGTAGTTTCGGTGACAGCAATTTCATCAGCGAAAAAATAGAACGGCAAGCTAAGCAAATCATGGTGTGGGCAAAACTAGATCGACCGATTCGCTTTGGCAAAGATCACGTGAAGGATCACCTGATTATTCTGATCACGAGCATCAGGCAAGACCAACTCTCTGCAGATGCACACCTCAAATCACGTTTTAGCTTTGACTTTAGTATGCATCCCGGCGAGCTCAAAGCCAGCAAACTCAAATAATCACTACCCACGGCACCCTCTACAAAACCCGCTGTGCTAGGGCAAAATGCGCATTTCCGCTAATTTCCGCTATCATGCTACAGTTTTTAATTGTCCATAGAGAATTGCATCATGATTATTGATAAAGATACCGTCGTTACCTTGCGCCTGACTGTGAGTGAAAGCACTGGCAAAGTGTTGGAAGATGGCAAAACGCCTGTGGCCTATTTACATGGCGGCTACGACAACTTGCTACCGAAAATTGAAGAAGCCTTGCAAGGCCAAGCAGCGGGCTTCAAAGCAAGTTTAACTTTGCCACCCGAAGACGCATTCGGTGTACGTGACGAGAGCTTGCTGCGTACGATTTCCAAAAAAGATTTCCCACCAGGTGTAAAAGTTGGCGGTGCGATGCAAGGCGTGAACGATCAAGGTGAAGAAACTGTCTACACCGTACTGAAGATCAAGGGCGACCAAGTGATGTTAGATGGTAATCATCCACTCGCAGGTAAAACCTTGAAAGTGGGTTTGAGTGTCTTAGAAGTACGTCCTGCAACACATGAAGAAGTCGCACATCGCCACGTTCATGGCGAGCATGGCCATCATCATTAATCGTTGATAAAAATTGGCGGCATGTTCTCTCTTTCATGCCTGCCAAAGTTCAATTACTTTTGACGCGCGGTGTTTGGTTTAAACCGATCAAATACCAGCTTTCCTCCGACTATCGTCATGTCAACCCTCACATCCTTGATACGTTCTGCTTTGATCTGAAAAATGTCTTCGGATAGCAACACCATATCTGCCCATTTTCCAACGCTGATACTCCCCTTATTCTGCTCCTGAAACTCGGCATAAGCAGAGCCCATGGTATAGCCGTACACCACTTCCGCGACGCTCAGCTTTTGTTCTGGGTACCAACCTTGCGGATGCTTGCCGTCGAGCGTGGCGCGGCTCACTGCGGCATGTATCGTTGCGAGCGGATCTAAAGGTGCGACCGTCCAATCGGTACCAATCGCCAACTTCACGCCGTGCTGTAGAAGGCTGCGAAAAGCATAAGTACGACTCGCGCGATCACTGCCTATGCGTTGATCAACAAATCGGCCATCATCAATCGCATGATAAGGCTGCACCGAAGCAATCACATTGAGTGCTGCAAAGCGTGCGAAATCTTTGGCGGCCAAGTGTTGCGCGTGTTCGATACGCAAACGGCGATCACGCGGTCCGTGCAATCGCTGCATCTCTTCAATGAGATCGAGTGTCGCCGAAATACCAGCATCGCCAATCGCATGAATACAAAGTTGGTTACCCGCTGCATCTGCTTTCATTAAGCGTTCACGCATTTGCTGCTGATTGAGCATTTCGGCTGACAACATACCGCGCGTCTCAGGGGTATCGGTATAGGCTTGTTCGAAATAAGCAGTACTTGAGCCCAGTGATCCATCTGCATAAGTTTTAAAGGCACCCATGCGCAAAAAGTCGCTACCAAAGCCACGTCGAATACCGAGCTTCGCCACCTCATCAACATACTCCAACATCGGAGCCACATACATACGCGAACTAAGCTCGCCGCGCTCTGCAAGCGCTGCATAAATTGCGATATCACTTAAGAGTGGGTTCATATCTTGCAGACTCGTCACACCTTGGGTCAGTGCGTACTGCAAACCGGCTTTGATCGTGTGCAAGCGTTTCTCTTTGCTCGGTTCAGGGATCACTTTAAACACATAATCCATTGCAGCATCGCGCAATAAACCGGTGGGATTACCATCTTTGTCGCGCACGATCTCGCCACCGGGTATATCAGGCGTATTGCGATCGATACCTGCAAGTTTCAAAACCACAGAATTTGCCACCGCCATATGCCCATCATAGCGGGTGACAAATACAGGACGATTAGCGGTAAGTGCATCAATCATTTGCCGCGTGGGCAGTTGTGGTTGTGTGAACGCTTGGTCGTCCCAATTTCCGCCCAAAATCCACTCGCCCTCGGGCATCTTGGCCGCATGTGAGGCGATTCGCTTTGCAAATTCCTGCGGTGAAGAGGCATCTTTTAAATCGACTTCTGAAAGCGAGTTACCACCATCGGCGAAATGGACATGCGCATCGTTGAAGCCAGGCAGCAAACGTCTTCCTTTGGCATCGATTACCGAAGTATGCTTGCCGCGCCAAGCCATGACCTTGTTCTCTGAGCCGACGGCAACTATCCGATTGTGCAAGACGGCTACAGCTTGCGCCTGGGGCTTATTTGCATCGACCGTCCACACCTTTGCATTGTGTATGATCAGATCTGCTGCGGGCTTTTGCGCAAAGGCGTCGGTCACCATGGCACTCGTTACTAGCATGACGCTGAGAATGAAATAACGCATGGTATTTGCTCCTAATAGGTTCAATCGCTAGGTTTATGTTTGCGCGGACGCCCCCTCGGCACAGGTTCTACTCTGCGCTCGGTGAGTTTCGCCATCTCAGCCTTGTACATGTCAGAACCGAGAACCCAGGCTTTGCTGGTGGCATTCGTAATAGCGCTGAAGTTAGCAGAAGACAAACCACGTTCGAGCAGCTCACGATAAGCCGCTTCGCGTTGGAAAGGCGTATTTCCCAAGCCCCAATACATCGCATGATCAGCAACCAAAGGATCCGCTCGCAAACCCAAATGGTGCTGGCAGCTCGACCAAGGATAATTTACAGGCTCTTGCGCCAAGTGCAGCCGAACTGCCATCTCTTCAATCAACACACAACAAGGCAAGAAGTAAGTTGATGCTTCAATCACTGTTGCTTTGAAACGTCCTTGCCACAATAAGCCACTGCGCTTGTACTTCGCATTGAAATACGGAACATAATAGCGCCCCAGCCATTGCATCATCTTGCCAAGTGCGAGCTCATCATTCGGTGTTGCAAGTAGATGGAAGCGATCAGGCAAAATACTATACGCATGCAAAGCCACACCAAATTGCTTCGCGCCCGACTTTAACCAATCGAGAAAAGCCGTGAAGTCGGCGCTATCGACGAACAAGGTTTTGCCGTCGATACCAGACTGCGTAATATGGTGCGCTTGATGGGGAATAACCAGACGCGGAAGTCTTGCCATTTGTGTTCTACCAATGCCTAAAATAATTAGGGACATTGTAGTGGAAATCACGATAAACGCCTACGCGAGCTTGGCGCATCTCTCGCCAGATCATGCTAAATCGGTTTCAACAATCTTAAGTTTGCAACGCGGTAGCGTCAATTTCACCATATTAAGAAGCAGCTGTGCGATTGCTTTTGCTTCGTGTAAACCAATTGCATGTATCGCAACCGCCTGCGGCTGGAGGCGACGCAACTCTCTCAATAAAGCAAGGAGGTGAAGATGGCGTTTTTCTGCTTGGTCTTGTGAGAAAGCAGTCTTTAGCTCCAATGTGCCTGAGCGTAAATCGATATGCAGCTGAATGTTGAGAACAGGAGTATTCATTTTGGCTTTGCGCCTCTAAAGTTAATCGAGCGATGACTTTAGAACTGACTTGTGAAGTCATGATGTGCTGCATGTGAACTTTCGCTTTCATTGATTTACATGCCAAAAACTCTATTATCAGAACCAACTCATGATCTTGGCGCGATACTTGCATTCACTTAGACTCAGTGACACAAAACGACTGAGACCAAATCTAACGCTCTTTAAAGGACATAACTTGCTCGACCCGCATGCCACCAGTTTAAGAATCGTGGTGATCAATACTGTAGAAGAGACTGTAGATGGCACAGTAGACCACTCATCGCCGTCAGAGGCTGAAGCTGACCCGGTAATGCAGCGTCAGCGTGCGCGTTCACGTGACCTCAGAATTGGTCTGCTACAAGCGGGATACAATGTGGTCGCCTCGATTCCTGGTGACATCTACTTGGTAGAACGTCTGACTCAACTACAGCCAGATCTCATCATTATTGACGCAGAGTCCGATGCGCGCGACGTGCTTGAGGACTTAGTCATGGTCAGCCGTGACGCCCCTCGCCCTATCGTCCTCTTTACTGAAGAAGGCACACCATCACAACTCGAAGCGGCGATGAGCGCTGGGGTCTCCGCCTATGTCGTCGCAGGCTTACAAGTGGAAAGAGTGAAGCCAGTATTAGAAGTGGCGGTGGCGCGCTTCAACGCAGATCAGAAACTACGTACCGAGTTAAGCGAAACAAAAAACAAATTGGCCGAGCGTAAAATCATTGATAGAGCCAAGGGCATCCTAATGGAAAAGCATCATTTGAGCGAGAACGATGCCTATCAAAAGTTACGTAAACAAGCGATGGAGAAGAACCTCAAATTGGTCGACTTGGCCCAACGCATACTCGATGTTGCCGACCTACTCGGTTGATACCAGTTCGCGTGCGTTTTTGGTGCAACGCACCAATTTGGCATCCAATTCGGTGCATCTTGAACCTATTTTTCACGACTAATTCGACATTGTCGGCGAATTCGAGCAGATACCACTTGGCACGCAACTTGCTAAACTTATTTTAAGTACCCAATCGGTACAGCGGATATCGAGCCAATGGCGGTTCGGTTCCACCAGACAAAGGCGTCTTACTCATTCACTGCTTTCAGTGTGATGAGAAGACGCTTTTTTGCTTTGCGCATTCGGAATAGTTTGATTTTGCCATTTGATGTTTACCTAAAGCAGGAGTGAAACCATGGACAAGCAAGTATCTGCCAACACAAACGATGAGGTTCAACATGCACATATCACCGACCGCCCCGTCGACCCCAGTCGTCGTCAATTATTACAAGGCGCCAGCGCACTGGCTGCAGGAAGTATGTTAAGCCTGAGCACAGGCGGCGTGTGGGCCGCAGGTTCAGATAAACCAGAAAAAGAAGAAGTCAAAATCGGTTTTATTCCACTGACCGATTGTGCCTCTGTCGTGATGGCTTCCGTGCTCGGTTTCGACAAAAAATACGGTATCAAAATCATTCCAACCAAAGAAGCCTCATGGGCAAGTGTGCGCGATAAGCTGGTCAATGGCGAACTCGATGCGGCGCACGTTCTCTACGGCTTAATCTATGGTGTGCAACTCGGTATTGGCGGCCCTAAAAAAGACATGAATATTTTGATGACGCTCAATAACAATGGGCAAGCCATCACTCTTTCCAAAAAACTTGCAGATAAGGGGGCTATCGACGGCCCTGGCTTAGCAAAGCTAATGCAAAAAGAAAAACGCGACTACACCTTTGCGCAAACCTTTCCAACCGGTACGCACGCCATGTGGCTCTATTATTGGTTAGCGGCACATGGTGTCAATCCGATCAAAGAAGCCAAAGTCATTACAGTACCGCCACCACAAATGGTCGCCAATATGCGTGTCGATAATATGGACGGCTACTGTGTTGGTGAACCGTGGAATCATCGTGCGGTGGCTGACGGCATAGGCATTACGGCAGCGACCACCCAAGACATTTGGCGCGACCATCCAGAAAAAGTCTTGGGTACCACGGCAGAGTTTTCGCAAAAATATCCCAATACGGCACGTGCTGTCGTCGCTGCGATTCTTGAAGCAGGCCGTTGGATAGACGCATCGCTCAGCAACAAACAAAAAATGGCTGAAACCATCGCTGAAAAATCGTATGTGAATACCTCAGTCGATGTCATCAACCAACGTATTCTTGGTCGCTATCAAAATGGATTAGGCAAGACTTGGGATGATCCTAACTACATGAAATTCTTTAATGATGGCGCAGTGAACTTCCCTTACCTTTCGGATGGTATGTGGTTTATGACGCAGCATCGTCGTTGGGGACTATTAAAAGCAGATCCAGACTATATGGCGGTTGCGCAGGCCGTCAACCGTATCGATTTATACAAAGAAGGTGCCAGCTTAGCCAAGGTCAATGTCCCTAAAGACCCTATGCGCAAGAGCAAACTTCTCGATGGCAGCGTATGGGATGGAAAAAATCCCACGGCGTATGCGAACTCCTTCAAAATCAAAGCGTGAGAACGGTCATGACTGCGACAGTAAGTAAGCTAAGCGTGAATGGATTACCTGAAGCAAAGGACAGAAGCCAGCATACGAATCTGACTTCCGCTGCAAGTGTCGCCATGCCAAATGAGGAAAAGCATAGAGTGAAACCTCCTCGTCTATGGCTAAACAAACTTGCCGACATTGGACTGTATTTATTACCTCAAGTGCTAGGGCTAGCACTCTTGGTATTGATCTGGTCCATCATCGCTGAAAAGAACAGCGCATTGCCGACACCGACCGCCACTTATCATGAAGCGCTGAAGGTCTTTGCTGATCCGTTCTACCAAAATGGTCCGAACGATCAAGGCATAGGCTGGAACATTTATGCATCGTTGAAAAGGGTGGCGCTGGGTTTCGGTTTGGCCGCTGTCATCGGCATTCCTCTGGGCTTTATGATAGGACGCTTCCGTTTTCTGGCAGGCATGTTTAATCCTATCATTAGTTTGCTCAAGCCTGTCTCACCCTTAGCTTGGCTGCCGATCGGTCTCTTAGTATTTAAAGCGGCGCATCCCGCTGCGATTTGGTCAATCTTTATTTGCTCGATCTGGCCCATGATCATCAACACGTCAATCGGAGTACAACGGGTGCCGCAAGACTACTTAAACGTCGCCCGCGTACTAGATTTGTCGGAATGGAAAATCTTTACCAGCATCCTATTCCCCAGCGTCTTACCTTACATGTTGACTGGTGTTCGTCTAGCAATAGGCACAGCATGGTTGGTTATCGTTGCCGCTGAAATGCTGACTGGTGGGGTAGGTATCGGCTTCTGGGTATGGGATGAATGGAATAACTTAAATGTTCCGCACATCATCATCGCCATCGTTGTCATTGGTTTAGTCGGGCTCGTACTCGAACAAATTTTGGTCGCCGCCGCACGCGCTTTTACCTACGACAGTAACTGAGATCGAGTGAAGACAGAGGAAAATAGGATGGATAACACTAGCCACAAAAAGTATATCGAAGTCCAACACGTTGATATGGTGTTCAATACCAAACATGGCAGCTTCCATGCCTTAAGCGATATCAATTTAACGATCGCAAAAGGCGAATTCATTACCTTGATTGGCCATTCAGGTTGCGGCAAATCGACACTCTTGAACTTGCTTGCTGGACTCACTCGGGCGAGCTGCGGTAATTTGATTTGTGCAAATCGAGAAATCTCTGGCCCCTCTCCGGAACGCGGCGTCGTTTTTCAAAACCATTCGCTCCTGCCTTGGCTCACCTGTTTTGAAAATATCTATCTTGCAGTGGAACGTGTATTTGGCCGCGCTGAGCGTGTGAGCAAATTAGTTGATCGTACCCACCGCGCCTTGGCCTTAGTCGGTTTAAGCGCGGCAGAGAAGAAACGCCCACACGAGATTTCAGGTGGCATGAAACAACGGGTCGGCATCGCGCGGGCGTTGGCGATTGAACCCAAAGTATTGCTGATGGACGAGCCTTTTGGCGCACTCGACGCACTCACTCGTGCGCACTTACAAGATGAGTTGATGAAGATCGTCGCCCAAACCGAATCAACGGTAGTGATGGTCACCCATGATGTGGATGAAGCTGTTTTGTTATCCGACAAAATCGTGATGCTCACCAATGGCCCTGCTGCCACTATCGGCGAAGTTTTGACGGTCAGCTTACCACGACCTCGTGATCGCGTTGCACTCGCTCATGATCATGACTACATCCAATACCGAGCTCAGGTTTTGGAGTTCCTCTATCACCGCCAATCGCATCCTACCAAAGACGCTGCCTAAAGTTTTGGAGTTGAAAATGAAAAAAATGAAGCTGGTCATGATTGGCAACGGTATGGCGGGTGTTCGTACGCTGGAAGAGTTATTGAAGATCGCGCCAGAACTCTATGATATTACGGTGTTCGGCGCTGAGCCCTATCCGAACTACAACCGTATTCTGTTGTCACCGGTACTCGCAGGCGAGCAAACAATAAAAGACATCATGCTCAATGAGCTTGAATGGTATAGCGACAATCACATCACGCTGCATCTCGGTAAGAAAATTGTCAGCATCGATAGAGTCAATCGGCTCGTCACAGCAGAAGATGGTACGCGAGCGCATTACGATCGGCTCCTAATCGCGACCGGCTCTAGTCCCTTCATGTTGCCAGTACCAGGCAAAGACTTAAAAGGTGTCATTGCTTATCGCGATATTCACGATACCGAACAAATGATCGCCGCGGCGAGTCAACATAAACACGCGGTCGTCATCGGAGGTGGCTTGCTCGGCTTAGAAGCGGCCAATGGCCTTAAACTCCGTGGAATGGATGTCTCTGTCGTCCATTTACCCGCGTGGCTGATGGATAGACAACTCGATCAGACCGCAGCCAAGATGTTGCAGAAATCGCTCGAGGAACGTGGCCTGCAATTTTTACTTGAGAAAAACACCGAAGCCTTACTGGGCGACGATCAAGGACAAGTGTGCGCTATCCGCTTTAGTGATGGTCTCGAAATTCCAGCACAACTGGTGGTGATGGCGGTCGGGATACGTCCCAATACGAGTCTGGCCGAGTCCGCTGGCCTGTATTGTAATCGTGGCATCGTGGTCAACGACACCATGCAAACTTACGACCCTCGTGTCTATGCTGTCGGTGAATGCGTCAATCATCGCGGTACGGTGTATGGCTTAGTTGCCCCCCTTTTTGAAATGGCCAAGGTGTGCGCTAACCATTTGGCGAACTTCGGTATTGGTCGCTATCAGGGTTCTTTAACTTCGACTAAACTGAAAGTCACAGGGATCGACCTCTTCTCCGCAGGCGACTTCACAGGTGGCAAGAATACTGAAGAGATTATCTTGTCCGACCCGATCGGTGGCGTTTACAAGAAACTCGTCATTCAGGACGACAAACTCATTGGCGCTTGCTTATATGGCGATACCGTCGATGGTAGCTGGTATTTCAAGTTACTACGCGAGGGAAAAAACATTGCAGAGATCCGTGATTCTTTAATGTTTGGCGAATCGAATACCGGCGATGTGGGCCATGAAGGTCATACCAAAGCTGCCGCTATGCCAGACAACGCGGAAGTGTGTGGTTGCAATGGCGTCTGCAAGGGTACGATTGTCAAAGCCATTAAAGACAAAGGCTTATTTACCATCGAAGACGTGCGCAAGCATACCAAAGCATCGGCGTCTTGCGGTTCCTGCACAGGATTGGTCGAACAGATTCTGATGTTCACTGCCGGTGGCGACTACTCCGCCACACCGAAGGCAAAAGCGATGTGCGCTTGCACTGAACATTCGCACAGCGTGGTGCGCGAAGCGATTCGTCAGCAGCATTTGCTGACTATCGCTGACGTGCAGAAAAGTATGGACTGGAAAAGCCCTAACGGTTGCGCCAGTTGTCGTCCAGCATTGAACTACTATCTGATTTCAACTTGGCCGAAAGAGGCGATCGACGATCCGCAATCGCGGTTCATTAACGAACGAGCGCATGCCAATATCCAAAAGAACGGCACTTATTCTGTGATTCCTCGGATGTGGGGCGGTGAGACTAACGCCTCTGAATTGAGGCGTATCGCTGACGTGGTCGACAAATACCAAATCCCAACGGTAAAAGTCACTGGCGGACAAAGGATCGATCTGCTGGGGGTAAAGAAAGAGGATTTGCGAAACGTCTGGCAAGAGCTAGGCATGCCCTCTGGACTTGCTTATGCCAAAGGTCTGCGCACAGTAAAAACCTGCGTCGGTAGCGAGTGGTGCCGCTTCGGCACACAGAATTCCACGCTGATGGGGCAACAACTCGAACGCGCCTTAGCACGCATGTATGCACCACACAAAGTGAAACTCGCGGTGTCTGGCTGCCCACGTAATTGTGCTGAAGCCGGCATTAAAGACGTGGGTGTTATCGGGGTCGACTCAGGATGGGAAATCTATATTGGAGGTAATGGTGGCATCAAAACTGAAGTCGCTCAATTCTTAGTCAAACTCAAAACCCATGAGGAAGTGATGCAATACGCGGGCGCCTTTTTGCAGTTATATCGCGAAGAGGGATGGTATCTAGAGCGCACAGTTCACTACTTGGCGCGAGTTGGCATGGATTACATCAAAAAAACCATGATCGAAGATGCTGAGCGACGGCAAGAACTCTATCAGCGCTTATTGTTTTCGCTCGACGGTGAAGCAGATCCTTGGCATGAACCTGAAAAAGCGCACGTCGATCTGCGTCAATTTGAAAGTATTTCATCGTAATCGCATCCACTCGATATTTAGGAGAGATCAGCATGTCTACCTCATGGCAAAAAATCTGTTACGTTAGTGACATCCCTGTGCTCGGTGCCCGTGTTTTCACACGTCCCACTGGTGCTGATATCGCCATCTTTCGTACCAGCCAAGACAAAGTCTTTGCTATCCTTGACAAGTGCCCGCACAAGGGTGGGCCTCTATCACAAGGCATTGTGTTCGGAGATAAAGTCGCTTGCCCTTTGCATAACTGGAATATCGAATTGCAAAATGGCTGCGCCACCGCGCCTGACGTGGGTTGCAGCCAAACGTTCCAAGTTCATCTCGATGGTGGACAAATATTCCTACATAGTGATGAAATTCGAAGCTTAGCGATCGAGCCCTGAACTCAAGAAAGAATATGGGCATGCATCCTACTACCCAAGAAACGAAATCAACCTGTTGCTACTGCGGCGTCGGTTGTGGCGTTATTATCGAACACAACGATTTAGAGATTACCGGTGTGCGTGGTGATCCAGAGCATCCAGCCAATTTCGGGAAGTTATGTAGTAAAGGTAGCAGCTTGCACTTAAGTGCAAAAAGGATTTTGCAGCAACAGGCCCGCGTATTAGCACCACATATGCGAGAAAATCGTGCAGACGCATTGCGCGAGTCTGATTGGGAAAGTTGTTTCGAGTTTGTGAGTGAACGACTAGCACAATGCATACAAGAACACGGCCCTGACAGTATTGGTTTGTACGTATCAGGCCAACTACTTACTGAAGATTACTATCTCTTCAACAAGCTAGCGAAAGGTTTAATTGGCACCAATAACATCGACAGCAACTCCCGACTATGCATGTCGAGCGCGGTGGCCGCTTACAGACAAAGTCTCGGTGCTGATGCGCCACCATGCTGTTACGAAGATATCGACCAAGCAGAAGTGATCCTGATTGCAGGCTCGAATACCGCCTATGCGCATCCAATTCTATATCGTCGCATCGAAGAAGCGCGTAGGAACAGACCACAACTCAAGGTGATTGTTGTCGATCCACGGCGCACTGATACTGCGCAAGAAGCTGATCTCCATCTGGCGATACAACCTGGGACAGATGTTGCCCTATTTAATGGCATGCTCTATCTCTGTTTGTGGGAGGGATGGCTAGATCAAGAATTCATTCGGTCACACACCGATGGATTCACAGAACTCAAAGACCTCGTTCGCGATTTTACGCCCAGTATGGTGGCAAAGACCTGTGGCATTCGAGAACAAGATTTGCTAGAAGCCACCCGTTGGTTTGCTACCTCCAATGCGAGTCTATCTTTGTATTGTCAGGGCTTAAATCAATCGACCGCGGGCACGGCAAAAAATAGTGCCCTAATTAATTTACATCTAGCAACGGGCCATATAGGTCGTGAAGGAGCAGGTCCGTTTTCTCTCACTGGCCAACCCAATGCGATGGGTGGGCGGGAGACAGGAGGCATGGCGAACTTACTATCGGCCCATCGTGATTTAAATAACGCACAGCATCGGGCTGAAGTTGCGGAACTTTGGGGGGTAGACGAACTACCATCGACTGCAGGAAAAACAGCGGTCGAAATGTTTAACGCAGCACGCCAAGGCGAAATTAAGATCCTCTGGATTGTATGCACCAATCCAGCTCAGTCGATGCCTGACCAACATTTGATCAGGGAAGCTTTAGAACGCGCAGAGCTGGTTATCGTACAAGAAGCCTATCGCGGAACAGCAACGATGGCCTATGCAGATGTCGTTTTCCCAGCAGCAAGCTGGGGAGAAAAGTCGGGCACGGTGACTAACTCCGAACGACGTATTTCTCGTGTAAGAGCGGCTTTATCTCCCTTTGCGCAAGCGAAACCAGACTGGGAAATTGCGAAGGCCGTTGCGCTCAAACTCGCAAGAAAACTCCATCGAGACAAACCGTATTTCGACTATGCTGACAGTGAAGAAATCTGGAATGAACATCGCCAAAGTACTGCCGGTAGAGACCTCGACATTACCGGACTTTCCTATGGCATCTTAGATGAACAGGGCCCGCAACAATGGCCTTATCCCTTTGGCGCACAAAAGGGCGCTACCCGCCTTTACACTACCGCTCAATTTGCTACCGAGAATGGCCGCGCAAAGTTCATACCGACCGCATATATTGCGCCAAGTGAAAAAGTATCCGCACGCTATCCGTTTTTGCTAAATACTGGACGTCTACGCGATCAATGGCATGGCATGAGTCGCACAGGAACCGTTGCTCAACTATTTGCACATGCACCAGAGCCTTCAGTTCAACTCGCCGCTAGCGATATGCAAGCACGTTTTATTACGGAGGGTGACTTAATAGAGATTAGCAATGCAAGAGGAAAGATCATCTTGCCTGCGAATCAAAGTGATAGCCTACACTCGGGTCAGGTTTTCATCCCTATGCATTGGGGTCAAGAATTTACTGGTGGCCATCATCTGAATCAAGATCAGATGAGTTCTGAGCATCTGGGTGTCAACGCACTCACCACCAGTGCTTTCGATCCAAGTTCTAAACAACCGGAATTGAAACTGGCCCATGTGAAGATCAATAAGATCGATTTAGCATGGCGTTTCCTGGCAGTGACGTGGATTAGTGAAGAAGAGCTGCTTGAGGTTCAGCAGAACTTACGCCAATTTTATTCAGATTTTTCTTACGCGAGTTGCACCCTCTTTGGACGTGGTGAGGATGCAGGGATTGTCTTTCGTGGCGCGCATACCGAAACCATTAACGCAGACCGTTTTCAGGCATTATTACAGCTCCTACAAATCGATAGCAGTGACAATCTACGATATGAAGATAAAGCTCGTTCAGCATCACGCCACATTCGACTACAACAAAATCATAATACTCGTACCATTCGTAGCTATGCACTCACAGGAGACATCAGTGCTGAATCTTGGTTGAGCCCTTTATTGCATACGAAAGAACCTATTATCCAAAGTGCAGCGCTACTGCAAAAAAATGCTTCATTAGGCAACCTGAAGTCTCCTGCAAGTACCATCGTCTGCAGCTGCATGAACGTGTCACGTGAAAAAATTCAAGATGCGTTATTAAATCGAAGTCAAATAGCAATCGCCCTCGCTCCATCCGATAAACTAAAACTGTTGCAGAATCAGCTCGCATGCGGCACAAACTGCGGCTCATGCCTGCCGGAGGTCAGAAAACTCATACAACAAACACCTTTAGCCTCATGAAGCTGTTTTGATTGTTATATGCTTGCGTTTCTGCATACTATATTCCCTCTGCTCGAGTGAGTTTCCTAAAAAAGCTTCAAGACTAGGCCCCCGTTTTTGACGACGGCCTTTGAACAAAAAATGAAAGACTTCATGAAACCACACACGCCTACCAATACGGGTGTACCAACGCATGGCATAGCCAACGTCTGAATCTCTTACAAACAAATTTCGGAAAATGGCTTTCGGTCGTAATTGCATGATGACTTCGATACTCTTCACCCACAGGAAGACACGCCACGCTGGCACTTTTTGGGTTGCCAAGACTTGGTGCTTGTAGTCCCATTTGCGTGTATCTGTTTGGATCACTGTGCGTTGCATCACGGTTGGATAGTAGGGCGTCCAGCGATGAGGCGTGACGTATAGCATCTGAATTTGATCCGGATCGTAACGCAGTAAATGGCGCAATGAACGCCAATAATCGAGATCAGTCTCTTCCTCAAATCCAACGACGTAGGTCGCCATCGAGACAATGCCATGCTTTCTCATCAGTTGAATCGCCTGCTGATCTTCGCTGATACTACCGCCCTTCTTGATGCGTTTGAGCGTGGCTTCGCTATAACTTTCAATTCCCAGCAGGAAGCGGATCACACCGGCCTTTTTATATAAGTGAAGAATATCGGCATCGCGTACGATATCGCTGGCGCGGGTGGAGCCGACCAAGATCAAAGGCACATTTTCGGCGATCAAGGCTTCGAGAAAAGCTTTCCATGCCTTGCGTGAACCCGTTGGTAGTTCATCGGCAAAATTGATCAATTCCACACCATGTTCACGATGCAGATTCGCAAGCTCACGCGCAAATCGAACGGGATCGCGATGTCGCCACTGGCTCCAAAAACCACGCTGTCCGCAGTAGCTGCACAGATGTGGGCAGCCGCGTGAAAATTGCGCGACCACTGCGCGCTTGCCGCCCCAATACGAATAACGACGGTGGTCTATCAATTCCCAAGCAACGCGATAGTCGTCGAGTTTCTCTATCATCTCTGCGGGTTCACTCGCATACACCTCGGCACCTTGCCGAAATGCGATACCTTTGATCTCCGTGAGGTCGCCCCCGCACTGCAACGCTAGTAGTAATTGCGTAGCAGTGCGTTCTCCTTCGCCACGGACGATGACATCAATTGATTCTGTTTCTTTCAAAATCTCATCGTAGTGATAACTAGGATGAACACCACCATAGACGATACTGACCTCAGGCAAAGTAAATTTCAGCATGCCGCACAAAATCATGACTGTGGCGTGCACCGACGAAGAACCGGAATGCCCGATCAGAATCCAATCAGGCCGACGGTTACGAGCCTCTTTGACGACCTCGAACAGGTTCATCGGGCCAAATTCGGCATCGAGCAAATCGAGCTGGAACCCTGCATCAATCATAGGGCCAGCTATGCTCAGCAAGCCCAATGGTGGCAAATGCTCACGCGGGATACGGCTACCGATCGCCGTATGCGGCGGGTTAATCAGTAAGACTCTGTTTTTCATGGATGACCTCGCTTCTATGTCAGAACTAAAGGAGATCGCATTCTAAAAACAGCTTGTGAAGTCAGTATGTGTTCAAAGTGAAGCGTAGCGCGTTCAGTTCACTGCAAGTAGTCCCGATAGAAATCGATGAAGGCACGTACTTTCGCGGGCATGTGGCGCCCCGGTGGCAAAACCGCATAGATTCCACCCTGCGGTAAACTCCATTGCGATAAAACACGTTCTAAATTGCCAGCTTTAATCGCTTGTTGTGCGCTCATTTGTTCCATCACCGAAATACCCAGACCTTGCTGCATCAATGCCAGCATTGAGCTCGGTGCATCAACCTGAATTCGCGATTTCATATGCACTTGGCACTGCTCTTGGTGTGGCCCAACAAATTTCCAAGTTAATGGGGCCGATAACAATGACAGTGCAATCCATTCGTGTTCACGCAATTCCGAAGGATGACTGGGTCTTCCCCACTTTTTAAGATACGTAGGCGACGCCAATAACCATTGCTCGAACTCACCGAGCTTGATCGCCCGCTGGGACGAATCTCTGAGCCATCCCATGCGAAACGACAGGTCGATGCCATCTGCAATCAGATCAGTAATCCGATCATTGGTACGCAGATCAACACGTAGATGCGGATGAAGCTGAGCGAATTTCGCGAGTGCTGGCGCAACCGATTGACTGGCATGATTGACGCTGGCAGATACGCGCAGCACGCCATGCAACTCGGTGGCTGGATTCCCCAATTGATGCAAGGCTTCGCGCAATCCTGCAAGATATGGTTGACACTGTTCGTGTAGCTGCCGCCCCGCATCGGTCAAGCTGACCTGACGGGTAGTACGGATGAACAAACTCGTCCCCAACTGTTTCTCCAGCCTTGCAATTTGCAGACTCACTTTCGCTTTGGCGATGTCGAGCTTATTTGCCGCTGCGGTAAAACCGCCCATCTCGACAACAGCATCAAAAATACTGAGCGTATTGAGGTCAATCTGGTCCAATGTCGACATGCTAGCCGCTCCTCCATTGATTAGAAAATCGAAACAATCAATTCTAGATTTGCTTATTTATCTAGTCAATCTAAAAGCGCATACTTCTTCTCACACTGTACCGCTTGATCACTTTCGAGCGACCAGTCAAAAAAACCAAACTCATCCGCAATCGCGAAAGGAATACATCATGCAAGTAGCACTCATCGGCGCATCAGGTTTTATCGGCTCAGCCATCTTGAAAGAATTATTAACACGCGGACATCAGGTTCACGCTTATGTTTCTCGACCAGAGAAACTAGCAGCACATCCACAATTGCATGCGCATCGCAGCGACGTGAATAATGTCGAAACCCTGAGTGCGCAGCTGAAAGGTCACGATGCTGTGATCACCGCCTTTAGCGGTCATGCGCAAAGCAATACCTTGGACTACTACGTTGACGGTATGAAGAACATTATCGCCGCAGCAAAAACAGCTGCCGCGGCACGTTTATTAGTAGTAGGAGGAGCTGGCTCACTCGAAGTTGCACCTGGCGTTGCCT
Source organism: Affinundibacterium nitidum (assembly GCF_014284155.1). Taxonomy (GTDB): domain Bacteria; phylum Pseudomonadota; class Gammaproteobacteria; order Burkholderiales; family Burkholderiaceae_D; genus Undibacterium; species Undibacterium nitidum. The sequence continues at coordinate 140,255 of NZ_JACOFZ010000005.1, read as the reverse complement.
TATTAGATACGCCAAACTTCCCGGATGCGTATCGCGCTTCGGCTGAAGGCGCGCGCCAAACGTTGCTGATGTTGCGTGCCGAAACTGCTTTGTCTTGGACCATGCTCAGCCCGGCCGCGATGATCGCACCAGGTGAACGCACAGCGCAATTTCGCCTTGGTAAAGATCAATTGTTGACTGACGAATCCGGTAATAGCCACATCTCTGTCGAGGACTATGCCGTGGCGATGGTGGACGAATTAGAGAAAGCGGAACACATAGGAAGCCGCTTCACTGTTGCATATTAATTGCACCTCTTACCCTTTTTATCCCATCAATGACCCTCTCTGTCGCAATTTGCTTTGCAGCATAACGAATTCGAACTATTCTGAAGATCAGAGATCGAATTCACAGTGCAAGATCTGCACTGTGCGACAGGGAGACCAGAATGCTAATTAGTCTACAAATCCGGGCCAAGTATCTCGCGTTGATGAGCTGCGTGGCACTTCTCTCGGCATGTGCCATGCAGCGCCCCGTCGTCCAAGTACCACAGCACCTGTTTGACGACCAAAGCTTTGCCATTGCCAAACAAACACCTGATGCTGCTGCTATCTTCGCGCCAACCGCGGAGATGAAGCAATTTATCGCCAAAGAAATTCTGACCCAGATACGTTCATCAAGCCATCAACGAGCACTCTTCAACGCTCTCTACACCAAAGCACAATTAAAACTGGAATACGATTCAAGCTACACGCGAAATGCTGCCGAGACCTTTAGTGCGAGATCGGGCAATTGTTTATCGCTCGTGATCATGACAGCAGCGATAGCAAAAGAAATGGGCATGGATATCAGCTATCAAAGTGTCATCACCCCAGAAACGTGGAGTCGAAATGGTGCACTTTATTTCAATGTTGGCCACGTCAACATCGTATTAGGGAAACGTCATTTCGATGATAGGAATCACCTCGACAAGAACCATCAAATGACGATTGATTTTTATCCACCAGAAGAAATCGCTGGTCAACGAACCTTAGAGCTCGAGGAAAAGACCATCGTCGCCATGTATTTCAATAATCGAGCTGCAGAGAGTATGTCGGCGGGTGACCTCAACCAAGCATACCATTGGGCACGTGCTGCATTAACTGCTGACCCTAGTTATGCTGCCGGATACAATACCCTTGGCGTGGTCTATTTGCGCCATAAGAATGATGAACTGGCCTATAACGCACTTGATGCCGCTTTAAGACTTGATCCATCCAGCACGGTTGCCATGTCGAATATCATACAAGCGATGGAACAAACGAATCGCCTAGCCGACGCCAAAGCCATGCAAGAAAAGCTGGCAAGTCGGCAACCCTTCCCCCCCTTCCACTTCTTCAAATTGGGAATGAAAGCGATGGAAGATCAAGATTACCAAACTGCCAAACGATGGTTTGAGCGTGAGCTCGACCGCGCGCCGGATTATCATGAATTTCACTTTTGGCTGGGGATGGCACACCTGAAGTTAGGCGATATGAAAGCGGCTGAACAGCACCTAACCGCAGCAAAATCAAATAGCACCTCACAAGAAGTCTACTCAATGTACTCATCGAAACTTGATCGTTTTCACGCAGCGCAAAGCAAGTTTCAATAGACCAAAGCACTTAAATCAATGAACAAAGCACTCTTTTCCTTCACAAAATATCTGCTGACTTGTATTGCGTCTCTACTCCTTATTTCATGCGCTGCAAGCGAAGATGTTGGCGCCAACAAAGCGGAAGCGGTGGCAATGGTCAAAAAAGCGGTCAGCTTCATCCAAGACAATGGACCAGCAAAGGCTTATCGAGAATTTAATTCGCAAGAGGGTCAATTCACCGACCGCGATCTTTACATTGTGGTCTATGAAATCAATGGCATCGTCCTTGCACACGGGGCAAATCCCAAGATGATAGGCAAAGACCTCATTAATCTTACCGACGTTGACGGCAAAGCATTCGTGATTGAACGGCTGGCACTCGCCCGCAATCACCAGCAGTTCTGGCATGAATACAAGTTTAGGAATCCTGAAAGTAAGAAGATCGAGCATAAGCTCATGTATTGCGAACGCCTCGACCAGACCATAGTCTGTGGGGGTATTTATGTAGAGCCGGGAACTACTTCAGATTAGGCGCGAACTTGCTGCCCAGAAATGAAAACAGCGACAAACCATCACAGTGGCTTGTCGCTGTTATTATTTTCTACTCAGCGCTCAGATGAAGGCGCTGCGGTAAATTTATGCTGCCAAAAAAACTGGTGTCTTTGCAACAGCAGAATCACGCGCCGATACTGGCAGCTCTGCCAAATGTGCTGCACCGCTCATCAATTCAGCGATACGGTCTGTCAAAGCACCTTCCTGTGTCGCCAATTCAAAATGCGCTGGACGTTGGCTTTGTACAATACCCCAACGCACGATAGGGGAACGACCACTGCCGTCTAACAAAGCATGATCACGCAACCATTGCTCAAAAAAGCGTGTTGGCATTTCACTATCAACCCAGATCAAGTGATCAGACGTCATCACTTTATTGTAAGAAGGGCGAACTAAAATTTCGTAAATCATGATGTTTCCTCTCGGGGGGTACTCTTCACTATTCTCAAACCTTCGTGTGAAGATGCTTACGTCCAAGAACGTGAGCCAGAAACAGTCGGTTGACACAAATACTTACAAAATCTCAGTTTTTTTCACTTTTTCGCCTTTATTTTTGTTTTGAATAAAAAAAAACCCGAATTCTTAAGGAATTCGGGCTCAATCGGTAACTACCGGACGATCAAACTTATATGATTTACTACCAAAAATATCTACAATAAGCAAAAATCTATCACTTAGGCTACGAATGCTGGAACAGCACGTGCAGCTGTTGTTGTCGTAGGAGCATTAGCGCCAATGAAACCAAACAGATTTTTTGGATCTGGCAATGCTGGAATCAATGACAAAGTTTCATTCATACCCAACTCAATCGCTACATCGCGCATGTAGCGTAAAGCAGAGTAATCTTCCAAAGCGAAACCAACAGAATCAAAAATCGTTACTTGGTCAGCGCTGCTACGGCCAACAACCTTGCCTGACAACACTGTCCACAATTCTGTCACTGGGAAGTCCGCTGGCATTTGTTGCATATCGCCTTCGATACGCGATTGTGGCTCAAATTCGCAGAATACTGGACCCATACGCAATACATCGGCGTGCAACTCTGTCTTACCTGGGCAGTCGCCACCTACGCCATTGATGTGCATACCTGGCTCAATCATGTCTGGCGTAATGATCGTTGCATTGGTTTTGTCTGCAGTGACCGTCGTGATGATGTCCACGCCTTTGACTGCTTCTTTAGTGCTATTGAAACGTTTAGTTTTCAAACCAAATTTCGCCAAGTTGGCTTCCAATTTGTCTGTTGCAGCGGAATCGATATCGTACAAATGGAAAGTCTCAACGCCCAACAAATGATGGAATGCTAAAGCTTGGAAATCGCTTTGTGCACCGTTGCCGATGATCGCCATTGTTTTGCAATTGTCACGTGCCAATGCGCGGGCAGCCACTGCAGACATCGCTGCTGTGCGAATTGCCGTCGTTAAAGTCAATTCACTAACCAACTCTGGCACACCTGTTTCTACGTCAGCCAATACACCGAAAGCCATTACTGTTGGCAAATTAAAGCGGTGGTTACTTGGATGGCCGTTCACATACTTAAATGTATAGCTCTTGTCATCAGCGATCGGCATCAATTCGATCACGCCCACGTCAGAGTGGCTAGCAACACGAGCGCACTTATCAAACGCGTTCCAACGCAAGAAATCTTGGTTGATATAAGAAGCAACGCCAGTGATACAAGCAGCGATGCCACGTTTGTTGATGATTTCAGCAACGCGTTCTGCGCTCAAGTATTGAGTTACTGCGCGACGTGGTGTAATTGTTTGTGTAGTTGTGGACATGATGGTCTCCGTTTTTCAATTCTCTAATTCAATCCCCTGATAGCGGGGCGCTCGAGAACTTGCGCAAAATTTCTACAACCAGCTGTTTGATAAAACAGCGCTTTTACTGTTTCTATGAAGCGAAGGGGTAAATCTCGCTGCAACAACTTTGCGTAAGTTCTTTTTAAAATCTGATGGAAGGATCTTACGGGATGTTAATGTTAAACAGAATCAGCAAAAATGTACCAATTTCGTCAAAAAGCTGGCAAAATGAAGACCTAAATTGACGGAATAAACAAAATGGATGCTTTAGATCAACAATTAATTGGACTTTTGCGCACCAATGCCCGCCTCAGTATTGCCGCTTTGGCATACAAATTGAAGGTGTCGCGCGGGACGGTCAATAATCGCATTGAAAAACTCGAAAAAGACGGTGTCATCGTCGGCTATACCGTACGGCTGCGTCCCGACGCCCAGCCAAACGAAATCCATGCTTGGATTAGCATCGCCGTCGAGGGCAATGAAACGCGGGCGGTCATCGCTAAATTATTAGGTGAGCCAGGGATTGAGGAGATTCATGACACCAATGGACGTTGGGACTTACTGGCCAGTCTACGAGCCGAAAACCTATCTGAGCTGTCGACCATCTTGGAACGGATACGCTTGATCAAGGCAATTCAAAATACGGAGACGAGTATTCACCTGCAAACCTTCCGTACCTAATTTCGAGGCATGTTTCTAGCACGTCGGCTACGCCATAAACATTTGACCCATATCAAATAGACAGATTTCCAGCAGCGTATCCTAAACAAAGGGGAAAACTTCACTAAACAAAGAACTAACTGGTCGATGAAAAAGAACCATGGACAACAAACCTCATGTGCAGATTCACGCAGCATCATCACTGCAAGCGAATGGTCTCAATAAATGCGCGAACTGTTTTAACTTACTCGAATACTTGCGTTATGGCGTGCTTTACTGCACTCCAAAAATCAATGACAAGATCGACACACATGATTTTCTCATCGCATATGCCAACCATACCTTTTCCAAACTTACAGGTATCGAAGCACTCAATAGCGCATCGCTAAAGAAAATCAGCAATCGCTTCTCGATGGGGGAAAATTCCTTGCTTAGCTTGGCTTCTAAAGTCATGCATACGAAAGAGCCCATCACCCAAGAATGCCAAGATGAAAGGGGCACTCAGTGGTTCAGTATTAATTTAAGTCATATCGAACTTTACGATGAGCCTGCACTTGTCATTGCCATCGAAGATATTAGTAATCGCAAACAAGCTGAACTTGACTTGCAAAGAATGAATCAGGACTTCATCACAGTCTTAGAATCGACTTCTGACTTCATTTACATTAAAGACAAAGAAAGTCGCATTCGCTATTGCAGCCAAACCTTAGCGGAAATCACAGGACATCAGAGCTGGCGCGATATGGTCGGCAAGCACGACAATGAAATCTTTCCCTTAGAAACCGCACAGGTTTATATACAAGAGGAAGTACCGATCTTCCGCGATGGAGTCGCCGTGCTCAACAAAGTAAATCCCTATTTCCGCGCTGATGGCAGCGTCGGTTGGGTTAGTACTAATAAATGGCCGATGTTTGCGGAAGATGGAAAAACGGTCACCGGCATTTTCGGTATCAGCCGCGATATTTCTGAGAGCAAAGCGCGCGAAGACGAATTGCGCACGATGGCCACCACAGATTTCCTAACAGGCTTAGCCTCACGCCGCGACTACATCGATGATCTCAATCGCCAAATTGCGCGGATACAGCGCTCACCGCAAGCACTATGTAGTTTATTATTGATCGACCTCGATCTATTCAAACGTGTCAACGATATCTATGGCCATGCGGTTGGCGACCACATGCTGCAACACATAAGCCGCCTGATGCGCAATGATCTGCGCCGCGTCGATAGCATCGGTCGCATTGGAGGCGAAGAGTTTTCAATCTTAATGCCAGACACCGATATTCAAGCAGCGAAGACATTTGCAGAACGCCTACGCAAGAAAATCGAAATCACCCCACTGCTCGATGGCGAGCGCAGTATTCCAATTACCATTAGCATCGGTATCACGCAAATTCACGTAGAAGATAGTTCAGCAGAAAGTGTATTTGAACGCGCTGATGTCGCCTTGTATCGCGCTAAAAATTCAGGAAGAAATCGCGTCGAGTTGGGTTAAAAAACGACGATCAATTAGAGTTCAATCGAGATCTATCACACTTCTTTACTCACTTTCGCTTCAGCGAACCTTCCGGTTTACTTGTAAATCAATTCTTATTTGCTATTGAGGTTCATTAAATCTCTTACTTTGAAAGTACTTTGAGTAATCCCTTACTTCGAACCAAACCGCTGTTTATGCATATTCGTTCTATATAGTTTGCACTGGAAATGAAGATTACAAGACCCAATGCAAATGCAACGTTGGCCCAAACTACGAGGCCAATTAAAAGTAGTTGCCAAATTATGGCTTATCCCAACCAGCGACTGGCACGAGGAACACTAAGCTCTGGTGGAAATTAAATATGACGCATAAAGAAATCTGCTTCTAAATAAATGCGGCTCCAAGAAGGGATACAAGCTCACAAAGTTAAACCTAACTATTCTTCCACGACAAATCGATAGTCACCTCGTGGAAGCATGAACGTTGGTGTCGGCCTACCTGATTCAACCACCACAGCATCTACTGGAATCGCATCAATACTTTCGGACGTTCGAAATGCGTAGACAACTCTTCGTCCTTGCTTTGGCAATAGCTCTGGTGGCACATTAACTGGCTCGAGCTGGGCAAGGCTTGAGAGCCATTCATAACGATTTGTCATAGGGTCAATTGAATATCTAGGATGGATAACCTGAATATCTGTTCGGCCATTGAAGGAACTGAAGACTTGATAGCCAGGCTCTTTTGACTTTAGAACAAAGGCTTGTCGCTTGCCATATTTTCTGCTCGCTAAGTTATACAGCGGATGACCCACTTCATCAGTTGTATGAGCATAAAACACCGTTTGATCGATACTTAGCGGATCTAAATGTGTCAGCTCTTGTAAGTATTCTGCCATCCACTTTTCTTCAGAAGGCTTGTTACCAGATTTCAAAACATGCGCATAACCCACATAAATAAATATTTTTGCTTGACTATCTCGGCTTAAAGTCGCCGCGATAATGTTTTTCGCCTGGCCAGACTCTCGTAATTTCAAGACTTCTTTCCATGACAAGTTACTATAATTGTTTTTAGGCTCATAACCCACGATTTTCCAACCATCATTGGCCGCATCACGAAGAAAATTCCCGTACATTGGTTCTTGAGAGTAATAACCAGAACTTTGATTTAGGCGCCCATCGTCAAATGCTCCATCGAGCGTTTCACAGGCCAAGTATTGATATCCAATTTTTCTCAGCTCTCTCGCGAGTCGCATCGCAAATGCACGATGTAGCGGTATGTGATGTGCTTCATTAAGAATGACAATCTGTCTTGATTTTGCTTCTTTAATTATTGCGTCAATTGCATCACTCGCTTCTGATTCATCTAGGCGTTTCAAGTCGCCAGTTCGAAGCACTTCAGCTTGACCGACTAGCTTGGCCCAATCATCAAAAGTTTTCATCGCGTTAAATGCATCGCCGACAAAGGTTTGAATTGCCCCGAGGTTTTGCATCTTACTTGATAGGATGTTTGCAAGATTTTCATCTTGAGATGTCTTGCTTTGAACCATTAATTCATTGACTTTCATCTCGGCAATTTTTAACTGTTCGAATTTCGGTCGTTTCCGCAGTGGCACCTCGGTTTCAGTTGCTGAAGCAAGGTTTGCAAACAAACATAATCCCAAAAATATGTTTAAGCCAATGATGAAAAATCGTCTTAAACCCCGCAATGAACAAGTGGACCTATTTGCTCCAAACATAACAAACTCATTTAAATACATTTTTGCCCCAGCATATTTTTCATAAGAATTAGGTTGAAAATTATTCGAATCACTCAAAACGGGAAATTTTTCTCCAGATCCAAATTTCAACATTCGAATTGTGAATGGATTCTTCATTTTTTTAGAGTTATTCTTAACCATCAAGCTGCAGGATAACGCAACAAACTAGAAAATAGTGCGTACAAAGAAAACGGAGCTACACCAATAGCTCAATCACGCCGTTCCTCGATAGCGAGCACGAAATTCCTATTACTATAAGCATAGGTATCACACAGATCCATGCAGAGGATCGTTCAGCAGAAAATGTCTTTGAACGCGCTGATGTCGCTTTGTATCGCGCTAAAAATTCGGGAAGAAATCGCGTCGAGTTAGGTTAAGAAACCGGCTCTCGATTGGAATTCATTCGAGACTTTTCCAACTACAAATTCCACTCCAACTGCAAAGAAATCTGGCGATACCGAGGAAAGGACATGCGACTAATCGCATACCCCGTGTCGGTTTTGACTCGGCTCTCGGACTGAGAATTTTTCGCTAGCCAATTTTTTACCGCGAACCTAATACTGAGCTTCTTCTCGATATTCCAATTGACGTAAGTATCAAGTTGATGAGTGGCGCTTGTCTTCAACCATTCCAATGGGCTCGAACGGCAATCTGACGCTGATTGAAAATTATCGCTAGCACCCATTTTGAGATTGTCGTTTCCAATATAATCGAGCGACCATTTCATGCTGTAGGTTTGACAGGTCCAACGCAAAGTTGGATCCGCGACAAATGACTGATAACTAGCCTGCGTTTGTTGGGCACTACCTTTGAACTGTAAGCGCCTCAGAGATTCAACAAATAAGCTCGTTGGAAAGCTGACTTCCAAACCCAATGTCCGTTTAAAGGCTCTACCATCGTTCACCTGACGGGCTAACCAAGTACCTTCTTGAGTAAATTGTTGTAAATTGAGAAGGCCACCAATATTGCGCGTATCAAGATTGGCAGAATAGTTAAGCTGATTTTGACCACTGTGTTCAAAAACCAGATCAAATCCATGCGCTAACTCGGGCTGCAATTGTGCATTACCGACAAACTGAGTCCAAGCGACGTTATTGTTGAACCGTATCACTCTTGGGTTATATAAATCGGAAACACTAGGATTCTTGAATGTGCGAGCATATGCGAAGCGGATTTGGTCACCGTTTTCAGGGTTCAGCCGCCACAAACTTTGCACGATCGGGCTTGTCGTCTGCGACGAATTGGTTACTTTTCCCTCTCCTACTTCAAGGACTTCCGTATTAAACGCTTCCGTTCGTATGCCAAGGTATTGTGACCAATTGGAAGACAGCTTCCATTCGTCCTGAACATACCACGCTTGATTTCTGGTTCGAACATTTGCTGAATTTTGACTATTATCATCGTTCGTGAAAATAGAACTATTCCTATCTTGACCAACTTCCCAACCCAACTTAATAAGGTGTCGATCAACGCTAGCATTGGTTAACGAACCGTTGGATATCCATGAATTCGTTGCATCAATCGTTAAGCTATTCATCGTTATGGGAGCGGATATTTTACTTAGCCAGCCTACATCTTGGTGAGCATATCGCTTGGACCGTGTACTTTGGGTGAATGTACTTTGTAGGGTGAAATCTTTGCTGATTTCACGCCCCCAATCGACGGTTCTACTGTCAACACTCGTCCTTACATCACTTTTTTCGTCGACTTGAGGCACGACTTTTGGAGTGCCGCGAATGACTGCCCAATACTCAGGCCCCTTGATCGTTTGATTTTCATGAATCTTGGTCAGGCGTACTGAAATCGTATCACCGTCATCGCTCTTAAAATCAAATCTAGGCATGAATAGCGCGCTTCTGACTGACGCCAATACCTTCCCAGAAGTCTCAACCCGATCAACTTCACGATTTTTTGCATCAACATTAAAGACAGATGCCTGACTATGTAGATACATATCATATGCACGTGCTGTCACAACTTGCAAATATGAGTATGCGTCACCTTTCGTTTGCCAATTCCACGAAAGATTTTGAGATGAATCTGATGGTTGAAATTTCGAGAGACGATAACTGAGCTTATTCGAATCCTCTAAGGTCTTCCGCTTGAGAATAATATTAATAACACCACCGATCGCTTGGGTACTAAACTCAGCCACAGCGGCACGCATAATTTCAATCCGTTCTACCTCATTCGGATCAATATCGTTAAGTCCACGTCCAGCCGCTGGTGGCAAACCATCAACCAGAATTTTGGTATAGCCACCAAAACCATTAAGACTGATTGTTTTCCCATCCGTCGTAATACCCGGCTGACGGCTCAATACATCAAGCAAAGAGTGATCACCAAACTTGATAATTTCCTCTCGACGTACCACGAACTTACTCGCCGTGTCATCTCGACGCGGATCATAGCTAGCTTTGACCTCTACCGTTTGCCCTTGCGGCGCTTCAGTCTTGTTTGGCTGCGAAACATTTTGTTCTTGTGCCAGGCTTAGTGTGGGAACTAAGATCACACAGGAAGATAACAAAGGAAACAAAGGACGCGAGGGGAACAGCTGAAGAAAAGTGCGGCGCATAAAAAGAGATATTTTTCTAACAAGGCGTCATGATGACAGAATTCAGTTTTCACGAATAGTGCAGATTTTTCGGCTTGTTACAGACGAAAAAAAACAGCACATCAAATGTGCTGTTTCTCTCATTACACAGCTCGAATGGATCAAAATGGAATGTCGTCATCCATGTCTGAGAAATTCGGCGCTGGACGTTGTGCTGGCGCTTGACGCGGCTGTTGTACCGGCGCGCTGTAGGCTTGCTGTTGACGTGGCGCTGGTGCACCGCCGCCGTAGCTCTCATCATCCATCGGAGCACCACCGCCACCACCCATGCCTTGACGGCTACCAAGCATTTTCATTTCATCGGCACGGATGTCAGTCGCGTATTTTTCTACGCCATCTTTGTCCGTGTATTTACGCGTACGCAAAGAACCTTCGATATACACTTGTGAACCTTTTTTCAGGTATTGGCCTGCAATCTCAGCCAACTTGCCGAAGAAAGTCACGCGATGCCATTCGGTCGCTTCTTTTTTCTCGCCGGTTTGTTTGTCTTTCCAAGTCTCTGTGGTTGCAACAGCGATCGTTGTCATCGCGTCGCCACTTGGCATGTAACGTGTTTCTGGATCACGTCCTAGATTACCGATAATCAGAACTTTATTTAATGATGCCATTTCAATGTCTCCTACACTCAAAATTAATTTATCAACGTAACTCACATGTTTCAATTGGTCAAAAATGCTTTCCATTCAGGAGGACAATTTTGCTTAGGTCTTACACTTCCCGCCTGCCTCTAAAAAATAGAAGCTCACTCAATTACGCTGGCTTTGCACCACGTTTTAAGATTTGCGGCATGCGGACTGCGATTATAAGCCAGATCAGTGATAAAACTGCAGTGAAAATGAAGATCGAGGTGCTACCAGTGTGTTGTTTCATCCACCCACCGAGTGCACCACCGGTGGCAAGCCCCAAGGCTTGCAGGGTGTTGTAGACACCCAAAGCCGCACCCTTGGCGGCTGGCGGCGCAATACGAGAGACTAAAGAAGGCTGACTTGCTTCCAATGTATTAAATGCCACAAAGAAAGCAAACAGCAAAGCAATAATGCCAACTGTGCTATCGAGCCATCCCCAGAAGCCGAATTGCACAGCCATCAACAGAGCAATCGACCATACAAATACTTGCTTCATTTTGCCCGCGCGTTCACCGCGCATAATCAATATCAACATGACCAAGAAAGAACCGAACATTACCGGCAAATACACCTGCCAATGATGATTCAATGGAATGTGGGCAGATTGCACAAGTGCTGATGGCAACACCACAAACATCGCAACTTGACTGAGGTGCAGAACAAACACACCAAAGTTCAAACGCATTAGCTCACGGTTTTTCAAGACCTCGATCAAAGGCACTTTAGGTGCATCGAGCTTAGGTGCGTTGGGCGTGATCCACCACACGACGCCAATCGCAGCGAACGCCATCGCCGCGATCAAGAAGAAAATACCATTCATGCCGATATTGAGATACAGCACAGGAGCGATGACCATCGCTAGCGCAAAGCTAATCCCGATCGAGCCGCCGACCATGGCCATGGCTTTGGTTCTATGTTCTTCGCGCGTGGTATCAGCAAGCAAGGCGGTGACCGCAGCGGAGATCGCGCCAGCGCCTTGAATGGCACGACCAATCAACAAGTCCATTACCGTATGGGAAAATGCAGCGACCAAAGCACCGAGCACAAACAAGAGCAAACCAGCGACAATCACAGGCTTACGACCGAATTTATCAGAGGCGATACCGAAGGGGATTTGCAGACAAGCTTGTGTGATGCCGTAAATACCAAACGCCAAACCAATCAAACTTTCGCTACCACCATCGGGCAATGTCTTGGCATGCAGGACAAAGATCGGCAACATCAAAAACAAGCCCAACATGCGCAGCGCAAAGATCGACGCCAAAGAAACGCCAGCGCGAATCTCGCTACGTGACATCTTGTCACTTGCGAGCTCGTCGGCAATGGGTGAAGTATTCATCGATGTTGCGTTATTCATAAGGCTTTTCTGACAGCTGGAGCGATAGTGCTTGCGGGTATTGCATTATTCATGGGTTTACCCGGTTTCGAGGCGCGATTCTCGGGACAATATTAAAGCGGTACTCGCGCTAAATTTCGAAAACCCGTTATAGTATCAGGTTGCTCGCTTTTGAATTACAAAAGCGCTTAATAATCAACGCCTAGATCCATCGAAATCAAGTCTCAGCCGCGCAAACTGCGCGAAACGAGGCCCAAAGCCAGCGTTTACAGTGGCTTGCTGATTTCGATGCTTAGTTTGCAGCTTATTTGTACCTTTGCAGGAATCGTTTCATGACCATTAGCAAAAGCGCCAAAACATCGAAAACTTCAAAATCAGCCAAACCCGCTGAAATTGAATTTGACGGTAGTGATTTCCCCATCCCCAAAAAGGATGCGATTCGCGTACGCGGAGCGCGTACCCACAACCTGAAGAATATCAACCTTGATTTGCCACGCAATCAATTGGTGGTGATTACGGGCTTGTCGGGCTCAGGTAAATCTTCTTTAGCCTTTGATACTTTGTATGCTGAAGGTCAACGTCGTTATGTTGAATCACTATCCGCTTACGCGCGCCAGTTTTTACAACTGATGGAAAAACCTGATGTCGACTTGATCGAAGGTTTGTCACCAGCGATTTCGATCGAACAAAAAGCGACTTCACATAACCCGCGCTCCACCGTTGGTACCGTCACTGAGATTCACGACTATCTGCGTTTGCTCTATGCCCGCGTTGGCACACCGTATTGTCCAGATCATCCAGAAAACCCGCTTGCTGCACAATCAGTGTCGCAAATGGTGGATGCGGTGTTGGCGATGCCTGAAGACACCAAACTGATGATTTTGGCACCTGTGGTGTCGAATCGCAAAGGTGAGCACGTTGACTTATTCGAACAAATGCAAGCGCAAGGTTTTGTGCGCTTCCGCGTGCAAAGCGGCACTCACGCTGCCAAGATCTACGACGTCGACGATTTACCGAAACTGAAGAAAACAGAGAAACACAGCATTGATGTCGTCGTTGATCGCGTCAAAGTGAAAGCTGAAATCAAACAACGCTTAGCAGAATCGTTTGAGACTTGCTTACGTATTGCCGAAGGTCGCGCCTTGATCGTCGATATGGATAGCAATCACGAACAACTATTTTCAAACAAATTCGCCTGCCCTACTTGCGGCTATAGTTTGCAAGAATTGGAACCACGCTTATTCTCATTCAACAATCCGATGGGCGCTTGCCCTGAATGTGATGGTCTAGGTCATATCGAATTTTTCGATCCGAAACGTATCGTCGCCTTTCCTAATTTGTCTTTAGCCAGCGGTGCAGTTAAAGGTTGGGATCGTCGTAATCAATTCTATTTCCAGATGTTGTCTAACTTGGCAGCGTTTTACGACTTCGATCTCGATGTCCCATTTGAGCAATTGCCAGAAAGTGCGCAGCAAGTTGTCTTGTACGGTTCAGGCAAACAATCGATTCCGTTCACCTATATCAATGAAAAAGGCCGCACCGTCATTAAGGAGCATACCTTTGAAGGCGTGGTCACCAACTTACAGCGCCGGTATCGCGAAACCGATTCGATGGCAGTGAAGGAAGAGCTGGCAAAGTTCATCAACGAGAAGGAATGCCCATCTTGCCACGGTGCGCGTCTGCGCGTCGAAGCACGTTTTGTCAAAGTCGGCACAGGCAAACAAGAGCGCGCGATTTATGAAATCAGTGCTATGCCTTTACGTGAAGGGATGGATTTTTTTGGCAAGCTCAAACTGACTGGTGCAAAACGCGATATCGCTGACCGCATCATTAAAGAAATTAGCTCACGTCTTACTTTCTTAAATAATGTCGGTCTCGATTATTTATCGCTCGATCGCAGCGCAGATACTTTATCTGGCGGCGAAGCGCAACGTATTCGTTTGGCTTCCCAAATTGGTTCTGGTTTGACTGGCGTCATGTATGTGCTCGACGAACCGTCGATCGGCTTGCATCAACGCGACAACGATCGACTCATTGGCACACTGAAACATTTGCGCGATATCGGTAACAGCGTCTTAGTGGTTGAACATGATGAAGATGCGATCCGCTGTGCCGACTTTATCGTCGACATGGGTTTGGGTGCTGGTGTGCATGGTGGCGAAGTCATCGCACAAGGCACGCTCGATGACATCATGCAAAGTAAGCGCTCGTTGACGGCCCAGTACTTGTCTGGCGCTTTAGAAATTGCTGTACCAAAAACACGTACACCGTTTAATCCTGACAAACAGTTTGTGATTGCGGGTGCATCTGGCAATAACTTGAAAAAAGTGACTTTGAAATTGCCAGTCGGTTTGTTGACTTGCGTTTCAGGCGTTTCAGGTTCGGGAAAATCAACTCTCGTGAATGACACTTTGTATCTGGCCGCAGCACGCCACTTGTATGGTTCACAAACCGAGCCTGCCGCATTTGAAAGCATTAGCGGCTTAGAGCATTTCGACAAAGTAATCTCAGTCGACCAAGCGCCGATTGGCCGCACACCACGCTCCAACCCAGCTACTTACACAGGCTTGTTCACACCGATTCGCGATTTGTTCGCGACAGTACCGGTGGCCAAAGAACGTGGCTATAGCGCAGGTCGTTTCTCGTTTAACGTCAAAGGTGGACGTTGTGAGGCTTGTCAAGGCGATGGCGTCATCAAGGTCGAAATGCACTTCTTGCCAGACGTGTATGTACCTTGCGATGTATGCCATGGTAAACGCTACAACCGCGAAACTTTGGAAGTCCAATACAAGGGCAAGAACATCCACGAAATTTTGGAAATGACGGTGGAAGATGCGCACGAATTCTTCAAACCTGTTCCATTGATCGCGCGTAAATTGCAAACCCTGCTCGACGTGGGTCTCGGCTATATTCGACTTGGCCAGAGCGCGACCACATTGTCAGGTGGCGAAGCGCAACGGGTGAAATTATCTTTGGAATTATCAAAACGCGACACTGGTCGTACCTTGTACATTCTCGACGAACCGACCACGGGCTTGCATTTCCACGATATCGCCTTACTACTGAAAGTGATTCATCGTTTGCGTGATCAAGGCAATACTGTTGTCATCATCGAACATAATCTGGACGTCATCAAAACAGCCGACTGGATAGTCGATATGGGCCCTGAAGGCGGCGCCGGCGGCGGTAGAATTATTGCGAGCGGTACACCGGAACAAGTGGCGGCCAATGAAGCGAGCGTGACTGGTCACTACCTGCTGCCTTTGCTGAAGAAAAAGTAATACGAAAACATAGAGCACACGCTTGCGAAGCGGCATTCGTTCAATTGCAATGAATGCTGCCTCGCAAGCCTCCAACATAAAAATAGTATGAGCATCCGATTAATCGTTGGCCTCGGCAATCCTGGGGCTGAATATGAGCAAACCCGCCACAACGCTGGCTTCTGGCTGGTCGATCAGTTAGCGACCATGGGTCTACAACGCGATAAAAACTTTAATGCGCTCGTCGCCAAAACCCGCATTGCGGGCGAAGAAGTTTGGCTACTGCAACCGCAAACCTTCATGAATCGCTCTGGACAATCGGTTGGAGCAATCTGTCGCTTTTACAAGATCACACCCGAGCAAGTTTTGGTGGTGCACGATGAGTTAGATATTGCTCCAGGTTTAGCCAAACTCAAAAAAGGTGGATCTAGCGGTGGGCACAATGGCTTGAAGGACATCACCGCCGCATTGGGCACGCAAGACTATTGGCGCATGCGCATCGGTATTGGTCATCCGCGTACGCTCAATCTGCAACAAGGCGTGGCTGATTTCGTTCTACATCGTCCGCGCAAAGAAGAACAACCGCTAATCGATGAATCAATTGCTCGCGGCTTAGAAGTGATCCCGAAACTAGTACAAGGTCAATTTGCTGAAGCGATGACGCAGTTGCACACTGCCAAGTAATCTAAAAAATTAAGGGCAGAGATTTTTGCTGCGACAAATAAAAAAGCCAGACAAAAAATTGTCTGGCTTTTTTGTTGAACGGGCGAAGCCCGTTCAAACACCCCAATCCCTACATTAGAACTTGTATGAAGCGTTCAAGTAGTATGTACGGAAGTTTGGAGACCAACCACCGCGCCAATCCATTGGATTTTCAGCAGCGAACAGGTTACCAACGTACATATTGATCTTAGTATTTTTGATACCAGAGTATGTCAAGCTGTAGTTAACAACGGTAGACGCATCAACACGGCCACATGTTGCCATATTTTCTGCTGCTACTTTTTGTGTTACGCAGTATGTTGGAAAAGCGATACTGTTTGTGCTGTAACCGCTGTTGTAACTAACAACCACTGCGTTGTTCCAAACACCCGTTTTCAAACCAGCAGACAGTTTCATTTCCATTTGTCCACCGAAGTCATACGTACCAGTTTGGTTCGGACCCCACTTGTTGTCAGCTTGACTGAATTGTTGGTAATTCCAGTTGTAGTTACCATCCAACTTCACACTCAAAGTACCAACATTCGCGATCTTCTGTGTTGTCGTGATATCGAAATCAAAACCAGAAGCACGTGTTTTACTTGTGTTTACGTATGGGTTATACACCAAGCCCAATTTGCCGATATTTTGGAAATTGATTGTCGTATTTGGAGCGTATTTCTTCACCAACGCCAAGAATTCGTTGTCAGTTACTGTGTTATCCACGCGAATCAATTGACCCGCAGGCAATGTTGCTTCACCCTTCAAGATATCGATAACAGAGCGTGAACCAATTTCATCTTTACGTTCGATGTTGAAGTAGTCCATTGCGAAAGACCATTGCTTGTTTGGTGCAAACACAAAGCCTAAGGTGTAAGAACGTGAAGTTTCTGGTTTCAAGTTTGGATTAGATGCTACGAAACTTGGCAAGCCAGCTACACAATCATTACCACGATAAGTATTCGCCAAAGTCTTATCTGTCGTTGTTGCATTTGGTGCATTTTGAACCAAAGCGTTCAATTCATTCGCGATCGGGCAACGACGCAAATCGTTAACACCTGTCGCTACAGAACTACGACCCAAACCATTACCAGATTCAACGATGTTTGGTGCACGGAAACCACCGGCTGCTGTACCGCGGAACAACAAACCGTCCATTGGACGATAGCTCAAGCCCAATTTTGGAGAAACGTGAGCATCAAAGCCGTCAGATTTATCTGCACGCAATGCCGCGCTCATTTCAACTTTTTTGATGACTGGAATAGTCGCTTCGCCGAAGATCGCTGCTTGGTTACGTGTATCTTTTACTTGCAAACCGAAAATACCAACCAACTCACCGTTCAAAACGTTATCAGAGCTCTTCATTTGATAAGATTCACGACGCAAATCTGTACCAAACGCCACTGACAATGGGCCAGCTGGCAATTGCATTACTTCACCTGTGAAGACAGCATCAGCAAACACGATAGTCGATTGACCATTTGTTGTACGCACTGGGAACATTGTTTCTAACAAAGCGCGATCATTTTGTTGACCGAACTTGTAAGTTTTGTTCACGATCGCATCAGTGTAACCTTTTGCGCTTACAGCACGTGTTGCTTTGTCTGCTGTGGAGTCCATATAGCCAACTGCAGATTTCCAATCGAATGTACCGATTGTGCCATCCAAAGCCAACATCGCACGATACTGTTCAGAATTGGTTTTGTTGAAGTTGAAGCCATTGCCTGTATCCATCAAACGCGCGCGGTATTCGACTGGCACAGCGTATGGATTATTTGGGTGACCAACTGGCAGTTTTGGATAGCTAAATGGACCAACCATTTTGCCGCCATAAACGTTATACCAAACACTTGTTGCTGTTGTCGTACCGCCGTTATTGCTACTGAACGGTGCAACGATATAGGAGTTGTAGGCATTAGCGTAAGTCAATTCAAAATTCGCATTGATGTCTTTGCCAATTTTGAAGTTCGTATTGCTCGCCAAAGCATAACGTTCGTTATTTGTTGTTTGGCCAGCGTAACCCAAAACGTCAAACTTACATTGTTTGTCGACTGGATCGATGCTTCCCGTTGGGCAGCCTGGCGCAGCAACAATATTCGTACTGCTCAGGAAGTAGTTACCTGTTGGGGAGAATGTGCTTTTCGCATCCCAAGTCGAGCGACCTGGTGTTTGACGGTGCCACTCTGGGTATTTGTTTTGCAAATCACCAGTTGTATAACCATCACGCTTATAGCCTTCGATTGTCAAATAGGTGTTGAAACCATTTTTTTCCACATCGCCGAAACCATAGATCGCGGAGACGTTACGGCTACGGTTGTCTTGAAAATCCTCGGCTTGGCGATAGCCTACTTTTACTTCTGCGCCTTTGTAGTTTTTACGCAAGATGATGTTGATTACACCAGCAATCGCATCGGAACCGTAGATCGCGGACGCGCCATCACGCAAAATTTCGATACGCTCAATCGCATCAGCTGCAATCGCGTCTAAGTTTGTGAAGCTCTCTTGTGCATTATCAGACAGGCCATAAGGGGCGATGCGACGACCATTGACCAAGACCAATGTCGAAACTTTACCCAAACCACGCATACTTACGCTGGAAGAACCTGTTGCGAAACTACCAGAACTTGCTGTCGCTGAGCTTGACGCCTGATTAACAGAAACGGAGTCGTTAATAACGCCCAACGCTGTATTTGCGCCTGAACGTTCGATATCTTCGCGTGTCAAAGTTTGAACAGAACCAGCAGCTTCGTAATCACTACGTTTGATACTGGAACCTGTAATCTCAACGCGTTGAACTTTTTGTTGTTCCTGTGCATGTGTTGGCGCTACGACGAAAGCCGAAGACACCACACCAACTGCCAGCAGGGACTGGGTGATTTGTTTAAGTTTCATATGATTTCCTGTGTACTATGTGGATAAACTAAGGAACATAGTTATGTTTTGTTTAAATCCCGTATGCTCGGGAATGGGATGAAAGCAAGTGGTATTACCACATACTTCCAAAACCAGGGCGCGATGTTACAAGAAACAAGGGAAAACTTAAATAACTATATGCAACAAAACCGATAAATAATCGGCTTTATTACATAAAAGATATCCAAAAATGGGCTTTTCATACAAATTTTGAAAAGAATTTTACATTTAATGATCTTTTTGATAATTTTGTGTAAAGCACCACTTCAAACTGACTTCAACAACTTACCAAAGCCAAGCAAGCCTGTGTCAGTCAGAGAATACGCTGAGCCATTGCTGCTTTTATTTGTTGGCATAGTATTTCCGGCTCCGCTGAACCTAGGCGCAAGCGTGTGCCATCACTCTTAGTGATGCGTACCGCTCCGCGACCAGCCGCGTTATACAGCATGCCCTCTCTCGTAAAACGTATGCCTTTGCCTTCAAACCATTGGGTCTCACAGACTTCAACGTGGCGTATGTCATTTACCTTCAGTTCCCATTTCGGCCATCCCAAGAATCCAAATTGCCACTGCAAACGATCTCGATCTAAACGAATTTGGAGATGGCCAAACATCGAAAGAATGAGCAAGTTCACGACCATCAACACGGCGATTGCTCTCGGCAATAAAGCGAGATCTTGTCCTCGCATATCGAACAACACCATTCCTAAAGTTAGCACCGGCAAAAACACCCATAGCAACTTCAACCATTGACGGCTTTGATATTTCACTTCATTCATATTATTTCCAATTATTTTTTGCGAGAAATGCTTCAGCAGATGTTGATCGCCTTACTTGCACGCTTCAGGCTGGCGCTTATGATATCAGAACCAAAATTAAGCCAAGTCAAGTATTTTCAACATCAATCGTCACGAGTTAACAACCACCTTCAACAGTAGTTCAGGTAAGATGCCTCGCAGTAAAAATAGAAAATGCCGTACACCAATGAAGACCAAAATCCTGAATGAAGTTGCCAAGTTGTGGCACATTGCCTGGCCCGTATTGATAGGCCAACTTGCCACAGTTGGCATGTCAGTTGCGGACGTCGCGATGACTGGCCATTTAAGCTCGCAAGATCTAGCCGCTGTTGCATTGGGTGCGTCTTTGTGGTCGATTATTTTGGTCACTGTCATGGGCATTATGATTGCTATTAATGCGGTCGTTGCGCATGAAGTCGGTGCATCTGCATTCGATAAAATTCCCCACATCATGCGCCAATCGATGTGGATGGCTTTCGGAGTGGGTCTCATTGCCTGCCTCTTGTTAAACCTTTCCACTTTCGTTTTCAACTATCTACAGCTCGAACCTGTCGTCCAAGCGAAGGCGAGTGAATTTGTTCATGTCATCAGCATAGGGATGCCAGCGTTCGCGATGTATCGCGCGCTATATAGTTACACGACCAGTCTCAACCAAACCAAGCCGGTGATGGTGATTGCGATCATTGGCTTACTGTTTAACATCATCGTGAACTGGTTGTTTATCTATGGCAAATTCGGTTTGCCGCAACTCGGCTCGACGGGATGCGCCTGGGCGACAGGTATAGGAATGTGGTTGATGTTAGGTTCGATGCTGTGGTGGACACATCACGCACCGGTGTACCAACAAACCTTTCCGTTCACTCACCGCGAAGGGCCAAAATGGAGCGAAATCCGCTCCATGCTCAAAATAGGTTTGCCAATCGGTGTGACTTATTTTGCTGAAGTCTCGGCATTTTGCGCGGTAGGCCTCTTGGTTGCTCGATTTGGTGTAGTCGCCATTTCGGCCAATCAAATCGCACTCAATTTCTCCTCATTGATTTTCATGGTACCGATGAGTCTAGGTATTGCCTTGACCACGCGAGTCAGTCAAACCTTGGGCGAAGGCGACGTTGTCCACGCCCGCTTTGTATCGTGGGTGGGCGTTGGTGTATCACTGGTCATTGCTGTCTTCTCTGCAACCTTCATGACCCTGCTGCGCTACCAAGTGGCTGCCGCCTACACCTCTGACCCTGCCGTACAAGAAGTCGCCGCTAGCCTGCTCTTGCTTGCCGCCATTTTTCAATTATCAGATGCAGCACAGGTCACACTCTCTTGCGCTCTGCGTGGCTACAAAGTGACCAGAGTGCCGATGATGATCCATATTCTTGCGTTCTACGGTGTCGCTTTGCCTGTCGGCTGCGCTCTCGGTCTTGCGCCCGAATGGATGCCTTGGCATCCCGAGAAACCGATGGAAGCCAGCGGATTTTGGATAGGTTTAGTCCTTGGCTTAACCGTAGCGGCATTTTTCCTATGCATCTTCCTTCAGCGCCTTTCTAGTACGCGTATTGCCTATCATTTCAAATCGCAGAACGCATAGCCATCTGAGGTTTAGTTTTTGGCTGAAATACACATAGTGTAAAATAGCGGATTAATTCCCCAAATATTTCCGTTTGAGCAAGTCGACTCCTTTGCGGCTTGCTCAACACTTTTAAAGCAAAGCACATCATGAGTCTTCAATGCGGCATCGTCGGCCTCCCTAACGTCGGCAAATCAACTCTGTTCAACGCCTTAACTAAGGCTGGCATCCCTGCAGAAAACTATCCGTTCTGTACGATTGAACCGAACGTCGGCGTCGTCGAGGTCCCAGACCCACGTTTGAAACAGTTATCTGAAATCGTCAAACCTGAGCGCATTCAGAATGCGATTGTTGAGTTCGTCGACATTGCAGGTTTGGTTGCAGGTGCTTCCAAGGGTGAGGGCTTAGGTAATCAATTTTTGGCACACATCCGTGAAACTGATGCGATCGTCAATGTAGTGCGTTGCTTCGAAGATGACAACGTCATTCACGTGGCTGGCAAAGTGAGCCCACTCGATGACATCGAAGTAATCCAAACCGAATTGTGCTTGGCCGATATGGGTTCCGTCGAAAAAGCAATCCATCGCGAAAACAAGAAAGCGCGTTCAGGCGATAAAGATGCGATGAAGCTCGTCACTTTACTTGAGAAAATTATGCCAGGCTTGAATGACGCGACGCCAATTCGCGCCATGGGCTTAGACAAAGAAGAAATGGCTTTGATCAAACCGATGTGTTTGATTACAGCGAAACCAGCGATGTATGTCGCCAACGTTTCCGATAGTGGCTTCACCAACAATCCTTTGCTCGATCAATTGACGGAATTTGCGGCGAAACAGAATGCTCCTATCGTCGCGATCTGTGCAGCGATCGAATCAGAAATCGCCGACCTCGAAGATGAAGATAAATCTGCCTTCTTGGCAGATATGGGCATGGAAGAGCCAGGTCTTGATCGGTTGATTCGCGCTGCATTTAAGCTTTTGGGCTTACAAACATACTTCACCGCGGGTGTTAAAGAAGTACGTGCTTGGACGATTCATATCGGTGACACAGCACCACAAGCGGCTGGCGTGATCCATACAGATTTTGAGCGCGGCTTTATTCGTGCACAAACAATTGCTTTCGAAGACTACATCGCTCACAAGGGTGAAGCTGGTGCCAAAGAAGCGGGAAAAATGCGTGCCGAGGGTAAAGAATACGTGGTGAAAGATGGCGATGTGTTGAACTTCTTGTTTAACGTCTAACGATCAATCAGTAACGAAACATTAGCCGAAATCCCCGTCTTAAAACGGGGTTTTTTTATTCGGGCCGATCAAGCAATTCGTCTCCATCTGCGAATTCAAGATGGATCAATGAGTGATCGCTCCATGATTGATCAAACAAATAAACAATAAAGCCTTTACCATCAGAGGTAAGTCTTAAATTTTCACTTCGTTGATCATTGACCAAGCGCGCAGACTTCAAAGTACGCGCTTCAAAAAAGGTCCAATGCAAGCGTGGGGAAATGCAGGCATTACTAGAGTTCACGCCGCGCAATCCCAACTGTCGTTTCAATTTTTCCCAATCTTCCATTGCCGCGAAAACTTCGCATGTCAACCGCAAATCGCCAATACGGCGATGATGATCGGGCAGTCCACGGGTGCGAATCGCGAGCAAATTCCAGCGTATCGAGCGCTGACGTTGATTGAGAACGAGCTCCGCATCCTCATCAAAAGCCATTTGGTTTCTCGGTAAAGCAAATGATCCATCCGAATCTAAGGCGACGGGCAGCACAACCGTCTCCCCTACTACTTTCAGCTGAATTTGCTTGAGGTCGACGTCAAGACTTTGTGGTCGAAGCACAAACTTAAATACCGTTTCCGGTGCAAGAAAGCGATTGGCTTCATAAGCGTCTAAACCACGCAGAAGTGTGCGATATGGCTTCCAATCTTGATCGCGCATCCCGCTCACTTGCACCGACTGCACACCGCTTTTGGTCGCCTTAACTGGGCTCGCCTGAGACCACGCCTCAGTGGCAAACACCGCCAGCAAAGCAATACTTGTCAGACAAGTACAAACCGTCGCAAATAAATGACTTTTTTTCATGTTTGCGATTGTATCGCCCGAATCAGAAAGCAGCAAACTACCTTTTCAAGCGTCTCACATACTTGCTTACAACGAGATTTTGTTGGAAGTGACCACCAAATGATACAGTTATGGCATTATCACAAAGGATACTTTTTGGACTTTCCACTAGACACCCTACCACCCTCCTAATGACTCAAGTCTTCGGTTGCTGTTCAGTGGTGCTTGGAACACACTATTTCATCCAATGAAAGAGAGTATGGATAAACTACATACAACACAGACTGGTCCAGTAGGTACCCGCAGCAACCCTGTCGAAAATGAGTTGCAATTGGTGCGCGCGCAGCTCAACGACCTTATCGCTGAGGCACGCCAAAATCAGGAAATTCTGCAACGCCATCAAACACTCGACTTGCAACTCATTGGATCGCAAAGTTTTCGCGAATTGATCCGCCATATTTTCATTACCCTTGCTGAGATCTGCGAACTCGATCAAGTTACCCTGTGCTTACTCAATTCCCAGCACAATTTGAAGGAAATGCTAGCGGACCTCAAAATTGATAACGATGAATTCCCTTATCTGCTTTTTTCCGAGAGCGAGACCGAGCTGCGTCATGGCAGTCGACCGCTACGTAAACCTTTGGTAGGCCCATATGAAAGCAAAGAGCACCAACGCTGGTTTGAACCTTACCCTGACCAACCGAATAGCGTCGCTATCATTCCATTGATACGCCAAAGCAAATTGCTTGGTTGCCTAAACCTAGGTAGCGACCATCCTGATCGCTTTGCCATCGATATGGGAACCGATTTTATCGAGCGCCTCGGCTCCATCATTGCAATCTGTCTTGAGAATGTCATTAACAGTGAACGGCTGACCCAGATTGGACTGACCGATGCACTGACCAACGTCAGCAACCGCCGTTACGTCGAACAACGCATGCTTGAAGAAATTGGACGAGCAAGACGACAGCACTACGGCATTTCATGCATGTATTTGGACATTGATTACTTCAAGAAAATTAATGACATTCACGGCCACCCAGGTGGTGATGAAGTGCTCAAAGAGACGGCTAAACGAATCAAAGCTGAATTACGTTTAAGCGACACCTTAGGGCGATTTGGCGGTGAGGAGTTTGTTGTTTTGCTGGTTAACACCAATCACGAAGACGCTAAATATGTCGCGGAACGGATACGCAAAAGTATCGCCAACCAAGCATTCTTATTGACCATGACAGGTCTGTGCGACGTCACGCTTTCCATCGGTATCGCTACCCTATCGGATGATCACAACTCTGGGGAAATTGAAGAAGCTGCGAAGGCGCTCTTACAACGCGCAGATGAAGCTCTCTACGAAGCCAAAGAGCAAGGGCGCAATCGTGTGATTGATTCGCCCGAAGATTAAGTGTTTTACTTCTTTGCTTCTGTCTGTAGACGCAAATACTTTTCCATCAACTGCTCTTTCGTTTCGCGCCATGCAGGGTTAAATGGAATGCAGCTTACAGGGCAGACTTGCTGACATTGCGGCTCGTCATAATGTCCGACACATTCCGTACATTTATTTGGATTGATCTCGTAAATCTCAGGGCCCATGAAGATGGCTTCATTAGGGCACTCTGGTTCACATACATCACAATTGATGCAATCGTCGGTAATTAATAACGCCATAATCTACTTTTCACTACTTATTTTGTTCTGCAATTTTCTTCTTCAACCAAGCATCAACTGAAGGGAAAACGAATTTGGAAACATCGCCACCAAATTGGGCGATCTCGCGCACAATCGTGCCAGAGATGAATTGGTATTGATCAGACGGTGTCAAAAACATGGTTTCTACGTCTGGCAACAAATAGCGATTCATGCCTGCCATCTGAAATTCATATTCGAAATCGGACACCGCACGCAAACCACGCACAATCACTCGCGCATCATTCTTACGTACGAAATCCTTCAACAAACCAGAAAAGCTTTCGACACGGACATTTGGATAATGTCCCAATACTTCGTTCGCAATACTCAGGCGCTCTTCCAATGAAAAGAATGGCTTTTTGTTTTTGCTATCGGCAACACCAACGATCAGCGTATCAAACAAGCCTGAAGCACGTCGCACCAAATCTTCATGGCCGCGCGTCAATGGATCAAACGTACCTGGATATACTGCAGTGACCATGTTTACTCCCCGTTTGAGAATCATCCGAATCCCAATGAATTGATGACTCTATCTTATTAGAACCCGCGATTATCCCAGATTTTCGTCGAGATTTCCGACTTCTTTGTTGCGTTGCAATATTTGAAAGTGGACATTGCCTGCTTTGTCTTTTCTAAGCAACTCCCAGCCCTGACACCAAGCTGGTATCACATCCGTCGCCTGCCCTTCTAATACGAAAGGAAGAGCCTGTTCCGCTTCGACATAGACTATCCCATTTTCGCTCAACAAATCGATGCAAATTGGCAAGATCTTTTCTAAGAATCCTTGGTTAAATGGCGGATCCAAGAAAATGAGATCGAATTTCTTTTTGTTTTTGGTTAAATTTGCAGCAACCAGCAATGCATCCCCACGTTGAATTTGTACGCTACTCGCCTTCAATTTAGCCTTAACTTCTTCTATTTGACGGAAAGCAGGCGTAAAAGCCTCGACCAACAGCACTTCTGATGCACCCCGGCTAGCGGCCTCAAAACCCAAGGCTCCGCTTCCAGCAAATAAATCAAGGCAGCGACGACTTTGCCACTCACTATCAAACAAATGATTAATCCAGTTAAATACCGTTTCACGCACCCTATCAGGCGTTGGACGTAAGCCTTCTGCGGTAATCACGCTTAAAGGTGTGCGTTTCCATTGGCCACCGATAATACGAACTTGGTGACTGGCTTGGGAATGTGGCTTTTTATGGTGCGGTTTCATGGATGCATTGGGCAGATGACGAAAATTCACTGGCCTGCTCTGTTAGAATGGCAGCATTCTAGCGGTTTTTCATGACGTGCGATGATTCCATTTTAATCGTTCCTTAACCGCCAACCGTTTACCCATTTTTGTATCGTTGATTGTCGATGTTTAGTTTTTTCAAAAAGAAGCCCGCAGAGCCAGTTGCCCCAGTTGTAAGCGCAACTCCGACCAGCCCCGCTCAAGATGTTTCGCCAATAGTGGCATCGGAAGCCATCAGCACAGTGCCAGCTACTGAAGCTAGCGTCGAAAAAAGCTCATGGTTTTCACGTCTAAAGAAGGGCCTGGCGAAGACTTCGTCCAACCTCACCACTCTGTTTATCGGTGCGCGCATTGACGACGATTTATATGATGAACTCGAGAGTGCATTGCTCATGTCTGATGCTGGTGTCGAAGCCACGATGCACTTGCTTGAGCAGCTTAAACGCAAAGTCAAAGAAGAAAAATTGACCGAAGCTGAGCAAGTGAAAACGGCGCTTAAAGCGCTCTTACTGGAACTGCTGTTACCCTTGCAGAAGTCACTCGAACTCGGCCGCCATCAACCATTGGTGATGATGATTTCTGGTGTCAATGGCGCAGGTAAAACTACTACCATCGGGAAGCTCGCCAAGCATATGCAAGTCCATCAACAGTCCGTTGTGCTCGCGGCTGGTGATACCTTCCGTGCTGCTGCGCGTGAACAGTTAATGGTGTGGGGTGAACGCAATAACATTACCGTCATTGCCCAAGAATCGGGCGACCCTGCAGCAGTTGCATTTGACGCTGTGGCTTCTGCCAAAGCGCGTGGCACGAATGTCGTCATGGTAGACACTGCAGGCCGCTTGCCAACGCAATTACATTTGATGGAAGAGCTGAAAAAGATAAAACGCGTGATTGGTAAGAGTATGGACGACGCACCTCACGAAGTCTTACTCGTCATCGATGGCAACACAGGTCAGAACGCTTTAGCTCAAGTCAAAGCATTTGACGACGCTCTGCAACTCACCGGTCTCGTTATTACCAAACTTGATGGCACGGCAAAAGGTGGCGTGCTCGCTGCGATCGCAAAGACTCGTCCTATTCCTGTTTATTTCATTGGCGTTGGCGAACAGATCGAAGATTTACAAGCGTTCAATGCCCAAGAATTTGTCGACGCCTTATTCGATTAAACAAGGTATTAGACTCGATTTACTTAGACCACAACATCAAACAATATTTACTGAGCCTACAACACGATGATTGAATTTCAGCAAGTTTCGAAAATCTACGCCGGTGAAGTGTATGCCTTGCGTGATGTCTCATTCACGATCGGTGACGGTGAATTAGTCTTCTTGGCAGGACCATCAGGCGCTGGCAAATCGACTTTATTAAAGATGATCGCTGGCATGGAAAAGCCGAGCACAGGCGCGGTCATGATGAACGGTCAAGATATTAGTAAACTCAAAAGCGGTAGCTTGCCGTATTTGCGTCGCAAACTGGGATTAATTCTTCAGGGCCAAGGTCTATTACTCGATCGTGATGTTCTCAGCAATGTCATGCTGCCTATGATCGTCGTTGGCGAGTCGACCGCTGACGCGCAAACCCGTGCAAGCGCAGCCTTAGAACGACTCAATATGCTCGACAAAGCGCACTCATCACCACTGGCATTATCGGGCGGTGAACAGCAACGGGTCATGATCGCACGTGCTATCGTCAATCGTCCGCAGATTATTTTGGCCGATGAGCCTACTGCCTATCTCGATAGAGAGAACGCCATGATCGTGATCGAAGCTTTGCGCGCATTTCAACGCTCAGGTGTGACTTGCATTATTTCTAGCCATGATGAGCAATTTCTAGATCAAGCCAATCGTGTTATTTACCTGAATAAAGGCGAAGTAACCGACGCGTGGACTTCCGCTGCCGCTGCCTAATTTTCGAGATAACTGACACTATGACAAATTGGTTCCGACAACATATGTATGCAATTAACGGTGCGCTTAAACATTTACGCGCCGCGCCTGGTAATTTTCTATTCAATGTCTTAGTGGTCGCGATCGCCCTTGCACTGCCGATTGCTGGCTTAACAGTGATACAAAACCTCAGGCCGATTGCGTCACAACTATCGATCGAACCGGAAATCAGTATTTTCTTGAAAACAAACGTCGCAAGCACCGATGCTGCCAACCTCGCAGCACCGATCAAGAGATTATTAAAGGATGCGAAGGTCAACGCCAAAGTCAATTTCGTCACCAAGGACAAAGCACTAGCGAGCATGGAAAGCACATCGAGCTTGGCCGAGGTGCTATCTACTCTTGGTGGAAACCCCCTGCCTGATGCCTATGTGCTCGCTCTATCGGCAGACGATGCAGACAAAGTAGAACAATTAAGTGCACAACTACGTGGTTTGGATGGTGTCGATGTGGTGCAGGTAGATTCCGCTTGGGTCAAGCGATTGGCTGCCTTAATGCACATTTTGGAACTTGCTTTACTGTTTCTGGCAGGGACTTTGGGTGTTGTCGTGATTGTCGTCGTATTTAATGCCACGCGCCTACAAGTCTTGTCGCATCAAGCCGAGATTAGCGTAAGTCGCTTGCTCGGTGCGACCAATAGTTTCATTCACAAGCCCTATTACTATACCGGGGCCCTAATGGGAATCTTTTCTGGTTTAGTCGCACTTGGCTTGGTAGCTCTGTCCTTACAACCTTTGAATCAAGCGATTGCTGATTTTGCTAAGCTGTACGCATCGGAATTTCATCTCAGTCCATTAGGGCTATTGCCAAGCTTGGCACTACTCATCGTCAGCAAATTGCTAGGTTGGGCTG
The DNA here is from genome assembly GCF_014284155.1 of Affinundibacterium nitidum. Lineage (GTDB taxonomy): Bacteria > Pseudomonadota > Gammaproteobacteria > Burkholderiales > Burkholderiaceae_D > Undibacterium > Undibacterium nitidum. The sequence goes on along the minus strand of NZ_JACOFZ010000005.1, from coordinate 110,839 downwards.
GTGCTTACCTCTCAGTCAGACGTCAATTAGCAAAATTACCTCAATAATTCACTTGGTTTGAAGGAATAGAAGCTTGCTCTGAGCAAAATGGGCAAGTTTTTACCGTTGCTCTTCACTGCTAGGTCGATTTCAATAGCGTCTACGCCTCAGTTCATTAAATGTTTGACAAAAATTTTGAGCTGACCCACTTGAAAAACCCAAAAACGAACAGATTATTAGCACTCATCCCAATTGAGTGCTAATATAAGAATTCGAAGGCCTCGTTACTATTGTGGGCCTTGGCATTAAAGAAACAATCTGATTGATATCAGGAGGAAACATGACACAAACATCAGCACAAGGCATTTTGCGTCCATCGGATAGCACCGCTTTAGCTCTGGGGTTTACCGGCACACTGGGCAATATCGATGCCTATATTTCGGCGGTCAATCGTTTGCCTATGCTGTCGCATGAAGAAGAAACTGATCTCGCGACCCGCCTAAAAAATAACAATGACCTCGCTGCTGCGCAGCAGTTGGTTATGTCTCACCTGCGTTTGGTGGTCTCGATCGCACGTGGCTATCTCGGTTATGGCTTACCGCACGCCGATTTGATCCAAGAAGGTAATATCGGTTTGATGAAAGCAGTTAAGCGCTTCGATCCAGACCAAGGCGTTCGTTTAGTGTCCTATGCAATGCATTGGATCAAAGCGGAAATGCACGAGTACATCTTGAAGAACTGGCGTTTGGTAAAAGTCGCGACGACCAAAGCACAACGTAAATTGTTCTTTAATCTGCGCAGTAATAAAGAAGGTCTCGATTCCATGACGCCTGCACAAATCGACAGTTTGGCGAGCAAACTCGATGTCAAACGCGAAGACGTGATTGAAATGGAAATGCGTTTATCAGGTCGCGATGTAGCGCTTGATGGCTCGAGCGATGACGAAGATGAAAAATTCGCGCCCATCGCTTATCTCAAGACGGACGCAGAAGAACCAACTAATATCATCGAAGCACAACAATACGATCGTTTGCAAAGTGAAGGTTTGGAAACTGCTTTAGCTAAACTCGATCCACGTTCACGTCATATCATCGAATCACGTTGGTTAAAGAACGATGATGGCTCTGGTGCGACATTGCATGATTTGGCTGATGAATATGGCGTTTCTGCTGAGCGTATTCGTCAAATCGAGAGTGCGGCCTTGAAGAAGATGAAAACAGCCTTGATTAGCTTCAACTAAAGCCATGCGAAGACGACCCGATGTAGTCGTCTTAAAGTAGGTCACAAAAAACGGCACTGAATATCAGTGCCGTTTTTATTTGGGATATGGCTGGCGAATTTTATTTACAAAAAAATTCTCGCCACACTAGTTGATTTATTGCAATAAGATCTTTACATCATGTGTGATCGCTTCTGGCTTTTGTCCGTAGGCTATATATAAACGCAAACGCCCCTCAGGATCAAACACATAGCTGGCCGCCGTGTGATCTACGGTATAACTGTCCGCAGTCTTGCCTGGGCTCTTTTGGAAAAAGGCTTTAAAGTCTTTGACCACTTTCTGGGTCGCTGCGTCATCACCGCGCAAGCCAAGGAAGCGCTTATCAAAATTAGGTACATAGCTTGCCAGCAACTCTTGCGTATCACGCTCCGGATCAACCGTGACAAATAAGACTTGTACTTTATCGGAGAGCGGCCCCAATTGCTTCATCACATTAGACATTTCAGCCATCGTCGTTGGGCAGAAATCTGGGCATTGGGTGTAACCAAAGAAAACGATGACAGCCTTGCCTTTGAAGTCTTTCAAGCTTCGCGCTTGTCCATTGTGATCCGTTAATGAAAAGTCTTTAACGTAATCCAGACCGGTCAAATCGGTATTCAAAAACGCTTCGCTCTGCTTCTTTTCGCCACCTTTGTCGCAGGCAGATAAGCTCAAAGAAAGGGCAAACAACAAACCACAAACGACTGCACTTTTACTGCGCTGAAAAAAGGAGTTCATATTCAAAACCGTAGGTAATGATCGACTAACAAAGCGAGGAACAACAAAGATAGGTAGACGATGGAAAACGTAAAGGTCTTACGCGCCAACAAGTCGTCATAATGGCGATAAATCCGCCACGCGTACCACAAGAAGGCTAAGCCCAATATGATCGCACTCACCAAGTAGATGAGGCCACTCATATGGATCGCATAAGGAAGCATCGTGGTTGCGAATAACGCAATCGTATACAACCAGATATGGAAACGCGTGAATTCCGGTCCATGCGTGATGGGTAGCATAGGCAAACCAGACTTGGCATAGTCATCTCGGCGATACATCGCCAAGGCCCAGAAATGCGGCGGCGTCCAGACAAAGATAATCAAGACCAACAGCCATGCTTGTTTGGGTACATCATCTGCGATCGCAGCCCACCCTAATGCGGGCGGCATGGCGCCGGACAAACCACCGATCACGATGTTTTGTGGTGTTGCTGGCTTCAAAATAATCGTATAGATAACAGCATACCCAACGAAGGTGACAAAAGTAAGCCACATCGTTAAGGGATTCACAAACGCATACAGAATCCACATCCCCAGACCGCCTATTGCGGTCGAGAAAATGAGTATTTGCTTCGCGCTCATTTCACCTTGGGCACTTGGGCGACGTGCGGTGCGCGCCATGCGAGAGTCAATTTCACGTTCGACTAGGCAATTGACGGCGAAAGCAGCACCAGCGAGCAACCAGATACCGATGGTCGCAGCTAACACCACTCGCCAATCAGGCAAACCAGGAGTGGCCAGAAACATACCGATGACGGCGCAAAACACCGCGAGTTGCGTCACGCGCGGTTTCGTCAAAGCGATATACTGAGCCAAACGGCTAGTCTTGATACTGGAAGTGGTCATGGGAAAACAAACTAACTGGTGTGGGTGCCGTAGCGAACTCGGTAGTTTAACATGCTCAGCATCAAGACGAGCATTGCTGCGCCTGCATTATGCAAGACCGCTAAGCCCAAAGGCCAATTAAAGTAGACAGTTGCCACTCCAGTTACAAATTGAAGCGTTAACACGGCCAAGATTTGGTTTGCTAAACGACGCAGACTGAGCTCTGATCTTGCCATCATCGCCAAAGTTGCCACAGCAGAAATCGCTATCCAGGCAAAACTACGATGTACCCATTGAATAGTGACCAATGCACTATACGGGAGGTATTCCCCTTCAGCTGTTTTACCTAGTTTGCGCCATAAATGAAAAGCATGCTCCCAATCTAGGTCAGGTACTAAACTACCATTGCAACTTGGATAACCAGTGCAAGCCAATGCTGCATAGTTGGTACTGACCCATCCGCCGAGGGCAATTTGCAGCCAGAGTAAAGCGAAAGCCACGATTGCCATCCAACGCAATCTAGTAGGATAGGTCTTGACCGCAGCAGCAACTTGCTGCTCTCGCTCAAGCGACCAAACTAAGAGTGCTAGTAGGCCAAGTCCAAGCAACAAATGCGTAGTGACGATCACGGGCTGCAATTTCAACGTGACAGTCCATGCGCCAAACGCCCCCTGCAAACAAACAAAGAAGAACAAAAATGTCGGCAGCCAAGGAGAACGTTGACGTTGTTTACGCTGCCACCAAGCCATCACCATCTGTGAGACGATCAACATGCCGACTGCCATGGCTAAGTAGCGGTGGATCATTTCGATCCAAGCTTTCGCTACGGTCACTGGGCCATCGGGCAAAACTGCCTCCGCAGCCTTAATCTCTTCGTGTGCCAACAGTGGGTTCATCTCACTATAGCAACCTGGCCAATCAGGGCAGCCCAAGCCAGAATCCGTTAAACGAGTGAAGCCTCCGAAAACGATGAGGTCAAAAGTCAAAAATACAGTGATAGCAATTAGCTTCTTGTATTTGTTTGAGTCTTGCGAGCGCCAAACTACAAAAAGCGCAAGGGAGCCGAGAACGAAACCGACCGCCAATAACGCAAGACCTAGGGTGATGGTTTCAATCATGGCTTAACCAATCGCCGAAGCTTTCAAGAGTTTAGACAAATCCTTTTTAACCTTATTCGCATCGGCGTCTTTAGGGAAGCGCATCATCAAATTCCCCAATGGATCGATCAGATAGATATGATCATAGATAGTTGCGCCCTGCTCGGTTGGCAACCATTTTTCAAGCACGGCAGGTGCGACTCTAAGCATTTCCGTACCTGCAATCCCCTGTTTCAATTTTTCTTCCACGGTCGCTTCATCGGTAATCAACCAAACACGTTGAATACGCTCCATCTCCTTACCTTGCGCCGTACGTAACTGGCGCATGTCGTACAGTTTTTTCTGGCATGCTGTTTCACAAGAGCCACGATCAACTTGCAGCATCAACCACTTACCTTTTAGGCTGCTGAGCTCTTGATTTTTGCCTACGGAATTCATCGAATTCAGTTGCGGCACAGGGAACTCGCGCGGATTCAAAATCGTTCCATAGTTAGTCTTACTCTCAGGCTTGATCACGTAGTAAGTGAAGTAGGAAGCGATCATTGGTGAGGCACAAACGGCCAAGACCATGAACAATTTCCAGCGACCGCGACTAGTTTGATTACTATTTTTTTCCACGACGAATTCCTGTTACGACAAAAAATAAGGCTGCCATTGCAGCGAGTCCATACCATTGAAAAGCATAGGCACGGTGTTTATCAGCTCCATTCGACGGAGCGGGCCAATCTCTTTGTAAACCTGCACCTTGATCGGAAGTTTGTTCGAGCACCCATTCTGGCATTTTTACTTTCAATACCTCCGCCACGGCTGAGACTGACAGATTCTGTACGATAGCGTTAGGCACCAGAATTTCATTCGCTCCGAGCTGCATCGAGCGATCGATATGACTACGTACGACACCTTCAATTTCGATTTCACCTTGTGGCGCAGACAAGGGAGGTATTTTAGTTCTTTCCTTAAGATCGCGCTGAAACCAGCCACGTTCAACCAAAACAGTTTCACCACTACCACTAATTTGAAACGGCATTAATGCATACATTCCAGCTTTGCCATTCATTGGACGATTATCAAGATATAGCGGCCACTGCTGTATAAAAGTGCCACGCAAACGCAAGCGCTGATAAGCTTTGACATTGGCTAGCACAACCGAATTTGCCAATTGAACCGGTACTTTGCTCTGTACCTCTATTTGACGAGCGATTTCCTCTTTCTCTTGCGCTCGACGTGTTTGCCAATTGCCGAGCAAAATGCCGACGACACAGACTGAGATCGTCGCAATCAAGGGTAAAGCGCGTGGGATTTTAAACTTAGGCATTACAATAGTGTTTTTCTCTTCTAGGTACACAGCATGAAAATTCTGGTCGGCATTGCCTTCTTACTTATCTTTTTCAGCCTCGGTTCAGCTTTGATCTATATGATGAAAGATAAAGGTCGTAGCAACCGCACGGTCAAAGCCTTGGCATTCCGTGTTGGCTTCTCTGTTTGCCTATTCCTATTAATTCTGATTGCCAATCATTACGGACTAGTCCAACCCACTGGAATTCGATAAATCCTAAAGACCTCACAAAGAATAAAAGCCGCACATTGTGCGGCTTTTTTATATGAGTCTGTTGGTGTGATTACATCCAGTACACAACAACATACAAGCCCAACCAAACGACGTCAACGAAGTGCCAATACCAAGCAGCGCCTTCGAACGCGAAATGGTGTTCAGGTGTGAAGTGACCTTTCATGACACGATACAACACAACGGACAACATGATGGCGCCCATTGTCACGTGGAAACCGTGGAAACCTGTCAACATGAAGAACGTAGAACCATAAATGCCAGAGGTTAATTTCAAGTTCAATTCACTGTAGGCGTGCATATATTCATAGGCTTGGAAACCCATGAAGATTGCGCCCAACAACACAGTTGCAAACAACCAGAATGCTGTCTTAGAACGTTGACCTTCACGAATAGCATGGTGAGCAATCGTCAAAGTAACGCCAGAAGTCAACAACAAAGCAGTGTTAATGGTTGGAATTGGGAATGGACCCATTGTTTTGAATGACTCAACAACGCCCGCTGGACCAGTACCACCCCAAATACCTGCGAAATCAGGCCACAAAACTTTGTGATCCAGATCTGCCAACCATGGCATGGAGATACTACGTGCATAGAACAAAGCACCGAAGAAGGCACCAAAGAACATCACTTCGGAGAAAATAAACCAGCTCATACTCCAACGGAAAGATACGTCGATACGAGCACTATATTTGCCAGATTCGGATTCTGCGATCGCATCACCAAACCATTTATACAGGACAACCAAAGTCAAGAAAATACCTACAAAATTGAGGTAAGCACCCCATTGCAAACCATTAACCCAAGCAGATGCGCCGATCATTGTTGTTAACAAAGTCGCGCCGCCTAAGACTGGCCACTGTGAAGGGCCTGGCACAAAATAATGTGGCGCCGTAGCGTTGTGAGAACTCATTTCCATCTCCCGATACAATTTTTAAACTGAGTTTAATCTAAATAATTTGTTTACTTCGCAACGACACTTTTTACGATAAAGATCAACACCGTAATAAAGATCGCCGCACCAATCACGCCTGCAATCACGACATGCAGTGGATTTAACTGTGCCACATCTTTTTCGTAATCACTTTTTTTACGAATGCCCAAAAACGACCACATCACAGCCTTCATCGTTGCCAACAAAGAGCCTTTTCTTTTACTCGCGTCTTTCAGGTCACTCATACTTACTTTCAGACTACTGCTATAAACCTGCTTTAGCGTCTTGCTGCTTCAAACCAACTTCAAAAAACGTGTAAGACAAGGTAATTGTCTTTACGTCTTTCGGCAGCGCCGGATCAATATAAAACGTCACCGGCATTTGCCGCGCCTCATTTGCTTCCAAAGTTTGCTGTTTGAAACAGAAACACTCCATCTTCTTAAAGTACGCAGTCGCTTGTTGCGGCGCGTAACTTGGTATTGCTTGCGCATCCATTTTATAGGATTGCTTATTCACCACTTCATAAACCACTTGCGCCATTTCGCCTGGGTGAACCTTGATGCTAGATACAGTAGGACGAAAACGCCATGGTCCCTGTGTATTGGCATCAAACTCAATCGTCACCTCACGAGACATATCGATCTGGGAGTTCTTGATTTCTTTCAGGTCGATATCTTTTGGAGTCAGAATATTGACTCCTGTGAGCTCGCAAATTTGCTTATAAATCGGAATCAAAGCATATCCAAAACCGAACATCGCCACGGCGATCACTGTCAGCTTTTTCAACATTACCCAGTTAAGGGTCTGCGACTCCGACTTTACTTCCGGTGAATCATGATCAGCCATTTTGTTTTATTTACCTAACAAAAAGGCCTGCTTAACGATGACACCAACGAAAAAAACGACAACGACTGACAACAAAATCAAGGCAGTGCGTAAATTATTTGGTTTCTTTTCGTTACTCATTTTATTTCTTTAAATTCGACCTCATACGAGATGAGGTCGATTTTTAATATGATCAAGCGACCGGGATTACTTCACTTCTGGTGGAACTTCGAATGTATGGAATGGTGCTGGGCTTGGAACTGTCCATTCCAAACCTTCTGCGCCTTCCCAAGGTTTCGCTTCTGCTGGCTGACCACCTTTGATGGATGGAATAACCACAAACAAGATGAAATACACTTGCATCAAACCGAAGCCGAAAGCACCAATGGATGCAATCATATTGAAGTCAGTAAATTGCGCTGGATAATCTGCGTAACGACGTGGCATGCCTGCCAAGCCCAAGAAGTGCATTGGGAAGAAAGTCACGTTGAAGAAAATCAGAGATAACCAGAAATGGATCTTGCCACGTGTTTCGTTGTACATGAAACCGGTCCATTTTGGTCCCCAGTAGTAGAAACCGGCGAACAAGGCAAACAAGGAACCCGCCACCAATACATAGTGGAAGTGAGCCACAACATAGTACGTGTCTTGCAACTGAATGTCGATTGGCGTCACAGCCAAAATCAAACCAGTGAAACCACCCATTGTGAACACGAAAATGAAACCAACTGCGAACAACATTGGTGTTTCGAAAGTCATCGAACCCTTCCACATTGTTGCAATCCAGTTGAACACTTTCACGCCAGTGGGAATCGCAATCAACATCGTTGCGTACATGAAGAACAGCTGCGCAGTAACTGGCATACCTGTTGTGAACATGTGGTGAGCCCAAACGATGAAAGACAAGATCGCAATAGACGATGTTGCGTACACCATGGATTCGTAACCGAACAATGGCTTACGTGCAAATGCTGGAACGATGTGAGAAACGATACCGAACGCTGGCAAAATCATGATGTATACCTCTGGATGACCGAAGAACCAGAAAATATGTTGGTACATCACTGGATCACCACCGCCAGCAGCATTAAAGAATGATGTGCCGAAGTGACGATCTGTCAAAGTCATCGTAATCGCACCAGCTAAGACTGGCATAACAGCGATCAACAAATAAGCAGTGATCAACCATGTCCAGCAGAACATTGGCATCTTCATCAAGGTCATGCCAGGAGCGCGCATGTTCAAGATAGTCGTAATGATGTTGATTGAACCCATGATGGATGATGCACCCATGATGTGAACCGCGAAAATCGCCATGTCCATACCCGGACCCATTTGGGTTGACAGTGGTGCATACAAAGTCCAACCAGCAGCAGTTGCGCCACCAGGAACGAAGAATGAACCAGCCAACAGCAGCGCTGCAGGCGGCATCAACCAGAACGAGAAGTTGTTCATACGGGCGAAGGCCATGTCGGAGGCACCGATTTGCAATGGAATCATCCAGTTAGCAAAACCAACGAAAGCCGGCATAATCGCACCGAAAACCATGATCAAGCCATGCATCGTGGTCAATTGGTTGAAGAATTCTGGTTGCATTAATTGCAGGCCAGGCTGGAACAATTCGCTACGAATACCTAATGCCATCACGCCACCGAGCAACAACATCGTGAATGCAAACCACAAATACAAGTTACCAATGTCTTTGTGGTTAGTGGCGAATAAATAACGACGCCAGCCGTGCGGATGGTCGTGCGCGTGGTCGTCATGACCATGAGAGTGATCGTGTGCGTGATCAGCTACTGTATTACTCATCTCAATCTCCTGTTCAATTACTTACGCGCAGCCAAAACTTCGGCTGGCTGGACGATGTTTTCTGCTGACTTATTCGACCAGCTATTACGGGTATAAGTAATTACCGCAGCAATTTCTGTATCAGACAAAGAAGCTTTCCAAGCTGGCATTGCGCGAATACCGTTCAACAAGATATTCACTTGCGCTGCTTTTGGACCGCCAACTACTGCGGAACCATCGAGTGCTGGGAATGCACCTGGTACACCTTTACCATTGGCTTGGTGGCAAGCAACGCAATTTGCTGCGTAGACTTTCTCACCGCGTTGTTTCAACTCGTCGACAGTCCATACTTTGCTTGGATCATCGGCTTTCGCTGCCATTTCTTTTTTCTTGGTATCGACCCACGCTTTGTAGTCATCTTCAGAGACAACTTTAACTACGATAGGCATAAAGGCATGTTCTTTACCGCACAACTCAACGCAGTTACCACGGTAAGTACCGATTTTCTCTGCTTTGAACCATGTGTCGCGAACGAAACCAGGGATCGCATCTTGTTTCACGCCAAATGCTGGGATAGTCCAAGCATGAATTACGTCATTGGCTGTTGTGATGATACGAATCTTCTTATTGACTGGAACGACCAATTCATTGTCGACTTCGAGAAGGTAGTTCACGCCACGAGCTTCAGTTGGAGCAACACCTGGAGCGCCAACTTGTGTACGTGGAGTAGAGAGTGTAGACAAGAACGCGATGCCCTCACCGTCACCCTTGAGGTAATCATAGCCCCATTTCCATTGCATCCCTGTCGCTTTGATCGTAATGTCAGCGTTGGATGTATCTTTCATTGCCACGACTGTTTTAGTCGCAGGCAAAGCCATACCGATCACGATCAAAAATGGAACGATAGTCCACAAGATCTCAACAGTGGTACTTTCATGAAAAGTAGCCGCTTTGTGACCGACTGATTTACGATGTTTCAAAATGGAGTAGAACATCACGCCAAACACAGCAATAAAGATCGCTAGGCAGATGTACAACATCAAATTGTGGATGGAGTAAATTTGCTCGGCGATTTGTGTCACCGGTGCCTGCAAATTAAGCTGGCGTACAGCAGGGCCGCCTTCACTATTTTTGACTGCTGCCATCGCAGGCAGCGTTGCTGCCGTCAATGAAGCACCAAGCATCAGCGAAGCACCAAGCATTCTCGACTTTAATGCATGTTTCATGATTTCCCCAAAAACCTATTAGAATTTTCACCAGAAATTGCCCATAGAAAACACTGACAACTTCCACAACTACAAGAGTATAAAGCGTAAAGCTGCGCTATATCAAGAAGAAATCACTGGACAACTGCGTAAAATCATATTGACACTCACGCCTTTTTGTTAGTAATTCGGGACAAACTTAACGCGGTTTGAAAGGCAAAAAATTACGATTATTCATTTTTCTTGTTTTTTTCAAAACGGATAATTGATTCCCCACTGGCAAGTTTTGTAGCCAGAGGTTTGAAAGCGTGCCCATAGATAATTTCAAACGTCAACGGGATACGACCATCTGCGGCGCGATTTCTTTCAAGCAACACCAAGAGCTTCGCATAGGCTGATTTCCCAAACAAGCCTTTTTTCCGATTCAATAGCGGATTTCCCCCTAAAGCGCGTACATCTGACAACAATTGTTCGACTTTGGCATAACGAATAGTGATTTTCTCCATATCCATGACCGGGGTGGCAAGCCCGGCATGAACCGACATATCGCCAAAGTCATGCATATCAACAAATGGTAGAACGTGCGGGTCCTCGTCTACTTCAGCGAAAGCATTTCTTAGTTCTGACATGGTGTCCGGACCAAAACAAGAGAACATGCATAGCCCCCCGACTCTCAGTGCACGACGCCATTCGGCCAGCACAAGATCTGGCATGGGATGCCAATGTAAGGCTAGATTTGACCAAATCACATCAAGACTATTTGCCGCGATAGGTAACTTCGCAAAGTCACTACAGATTCCGTCGTAGGGATTACTTCCAACCCATTCTGTAGGCAGAATTTTCTTCAAAAAATTAGCGACCCCGACACCTGCACTTTTTTGCTTTTGCAAACCCACCTTCAACAACTCAAGCGATCCGTCGATACCAACTATGCGGGATTCAGGAAAACGTTGCTGTAAATAAGGTAATTCCTCCCCCATGCCACAACCAATATCCGCAATAGCTTTAGCCTCAATTCTCACCAAATCCAGTTTTTCACGCATACGCTCAGCGATTTCTCTGCGCAAGAACGCACTCGACTCTATTTTGCGTGGATTCGCGAACAAGCGTCGAACTTCAGCTAGATCAATCGGCGCACTTATCTTATCCATAAAGTGAAAAATTCAATATAAAATAGTTTTTTTAATAATTCTCAACAACTGCATAGCTTGTAAGTGTAACCGATCAAAGATGAACCCCTTTACTTACGCTCTGAATTACTTGCTTCCTTCGCGCTGCCAATTATGCTCAGAGCGTACTGAAGGTGCCGTATGCCCTCAATGCGCCGAAGATTTCATCATTGCAAGGAAATCTCGCTGCGATCAATGCGGCATTCAACTGACCGATGCAGACAACGATCAAAAATGTGGGGAGTGCCTCAAAACTTCACCTTTTTATGATTTCACTATCGTCGGCACCGATTACGTCCCACCTATCGATGAATTGGTACAACGACTAAAGTTTGGACAGCAACTGCCGATCGCCCAATTGATGGCATTCACCATTCGCGAATCGATTATTACCAAACAAGATAGGCTGCTACCATCAATCATCGCCCCCGTACCGTTAGGAAGACTTAGACTGACCGAGCGCGGATTTAATCAATCTTGGGAAGTTGTACGGCATCTATCAGAGCAACTTGGCATTCCTAAGCAGGCCTGCCTACTCTCCCGTATCAGAGAAACGCAGGCCCAAAGCTTAATACCGTTAACACAACGTTCCGCAAATACGCGCGGTGCCTTTGTTTGCAATATGACTTTCAAGCATCAAATCCTTGATCGCCATGTTGGGGTTGTCGATGACGTTATGACCACAGGCGCCACACTAAACGAAGTTGCAAAAACACTTAAACGCGCAGGTGCAACTACCGTCACCAATTTTGTTTTCGCACGAACGCCGCGCCGCCCTTAGAAAACTTTTGCTATGATGCGGGCAAAACGCCACTAAAGAGGTCCTTTGTGTTTAATGTTGTATTAGTCGAACCAGAAATTCCGCCAAATACCGGCAATATTATTCGTTTATGTGCAAACGCTGGAGCGCAATTGCACTTGATCGAGCCATTAGGTTTTCCGCTGGAAGACAGCAAATTAAAACGTGCGGGTCTCGATTATCACGAATACGCGAAAATGAAGGTGCATAAGGACTGGCAAGCCTTCATCGACAGCGAAAACCCGCCTTCGACTCGCATGTTTGCCATGACCACGCATGGTTCATCGAGTTTTGCCAGTATCACATTTGAAGCGGGCGACTATTTTGTTTTTGGCGCTGAGACACGAGGGTTGGCGAAAGAACTCAGAGAATCCTTCCCTGAGAGCCAAAGAATTCGATTACCAATGCGCCCAGACAATCGGAGTCTAAATCTATCAAATACGGTTGCAATCGTTGTTTACGAAGCCTGGCGACAGCACAACTTCGCGGGTGGTAACTAAGCTTAGGTGAGATACGGCAAGATCAACTGTTCGCAGCAGTTCGCGATACTGAAGCAGCACTCCGCAAAATAAAACGTTCTCTCGCTTCGTTGAGCGTCTCAATGACACTTGCTGTATTAAACGGCTTAAGAATATATCCGCTCGCCCCTAATTGCATGGCCTGGGAAACAACCTTCTCTTCTTCGGAACTGGTGACCATCAAGACTAATGGTGCGCCACTCATCGCTTTTAATTTCGCTAACACATCGAGGCCGTTCATTTTCGGCATGACAACGTCGAGCAGCATAATATCTGGTTTTAGTCGCTGACACATTTCCACTGCCATTTGTCCGTCGGTGGCGTCCCCGACAACCTCAAAATTTTGCCCACGCAAAATAATTCGCAACAAGGTTCGTGTCATATCGTAATCATCGACGATTAAGACACGCAGCGCTTTTTTCTCACTCATATTCCCCACCCATAACCTCAACGCTTTTTACATGTAAAGACATGATTTTGTTGTCTTGGTGCATGTTTTCATTGGACACCGTGGAATCGTAATTGTCAACTCGATTGTTGTGACACTTAGAATTTCTCTGACAAATAACTTATGAAAGGTCTTGTTACCGACACAGAAAAGAACGTGAATGCACAAAAAACGACAACAGTTCAACTTGCGCCCAAAAACAACAGTTTGTATTTGATTTCAGGCAACAATGCACAAGATAAGCGTGCTAAGCTATATCCATATGGCAACAAATTCACCTTTTCTGGTAACCTGATTTTTCGCATAAAAATCCGAGCACGCTGCAGCATTCCTTAGACTATTTCGACCCGCCTTATTTATTCTTGTGTTTATAGGGAGATACGAAGCAAATGAGTTTATCTAGGAAGACATTAGATGGCTTTTACCAAAAAGGCGGCGTACGACTTGCCCTGATGCTGCCCGTGCTATTGGTTTTCTTTGCTGCGCTCCCTTTGTTTTCAAAAGCGGGTCCACTTCAATTTCTTTCTTTTATCTGTGTAGTGGTAGTCGCTGTAATTTGGAAAAAATGGGAACCGTTAAAAACGGTCGAAGAAGATCCTAGAACAGTTACAGAGATTAAAGAATCTGATATTCAGCACATTATTGCTGAGCCAGTCGACGATGATGATATTGAGGATGCCGAGAGTTATAGCACGGACAAAGCACAGCGAAGCTTTGACAGCGAGCTTGATAACCGCACCGAATTTTTCAAAACCGTTTTACCCGTTTGGCAGAATCATGTGGTGTCCGTCAAAGAGAAAACAGAGACTGCGGTAATTCAATTGATTGAAAGCTTTAGCTCATTAGTCGGTCAATTCGATGCTGCTGGCTTCTCAAGCAAAATAGGTGAGTCGAGCTCAGAGCAACACCAGTCGACCATGCACCTACTTGACCTATGTCGCGACGACCTTCAACCTTTGATTGAGCAGTTGGAAAAAATGCTCAACAGTAAAAGTGAGATGCTAGAAGCCATCGGTGGTCTCGCCGCATCCACGGCTGATCTTAAGGACATGGCTCATAGCGTTGGCGTAATCGCCGCGCAAACAAATTTATTAGCCATCAACGCCTCCATCGAAGCCGCCCGCGCTGGTATTCATGGCCGCGGCTTCGCCGTCGTTGCAGGCGAAGTCAGGCGCCTCTCGCAAATTTCCGCAGAAACCGGGAATACGATTAGCGTTAGAGTCAATGAAATTTCCGTCGTCGTCAAAGAAACATTACGTGCTGCTCAAAAAGCAAATGCGGATGATCGCGCCGTGCTTCTGAAATCTGGCAACGTTGTGAAGGACGTGCTGGGCCACGTTCAAGATTTGGGCCAAGCGGCCGAAACCATGCGTCAACAAGGGGAAGTTATTCGCAATGACGTAGAAAATCTCATCGTGACACTGCAGTATCAAGATCGTGTCAGCCAAATGCTCGCCGTCCTCGACCGCGACATTGGAAAACTCATTACGACCTATGAAGACAATCTAGCTTTCCCTGACAAAGACCAGTGGATGAAAGAACTAGAAACTTATTACACCATGGACGACCAGCATTTTAATCATGCTCAAACGAGACCTCCATCCAAAGATAGCGGTCAAGGCGAGAGTGAAATCACCTTCTTTTAATTTTCCCCGCAAAACAGCAGTCCAATTTGAGTGAGGTACAACATGTCAAAAACAGTGATGGTAGTTGATGATTCCGCATCAGTAAGACAAGTAGTCGGACTGGCCCTACGCGGCGCCGGCTACACCGTGATCGAAGGCGCAGATGGTCAAGATGCTCTTTCTAAATTAAAAGGGCAAAAGGTTCACCTGATCATCTCTGACGTCAACATGCCGATCATGGATGGCATCACATTCGTGCAAGAGGTCAAGAAACTACCTATGTATAAATTTACGCCGATCATTATGTTGACGACTGAATCACAGGAAGGGAAGAAATTGCAAGGACAAGCCGCCGGCGCGAAAGCATGGGTGGTTAAACCTTTCCAACCAGCCCAAATGTTAGCCGCAGTCTCCAAATTAATTTTGCCATAACGAGGCTCGTCATGGAAACGCGTACGATTGCCGGCGAATTGACGATTTACACGGCTGCGACAGAAAAGCAATCCTTGCAGGAAGCCCTTGATGCTGCAGATGAACTTGAGATCAATTTATCCCAAGTAAATGAGATGGACAGCGCTGGTCTGCAAGTGTTGATTGTACTAAAACAAGAAGCCGCACGTCGCAAAAAGAAACTGCATTACAGCATGCATAGTAAAGCCGTATTAGAGATTCTTGAGATGTCGAATATGACCACTAGTTTTGGTGATCAAATAGTACTGACCTAATTCGCCCAATTTGGAGCTGATATGAGTTTCGAAGATGAAATGAAAGCCGCGCTAGACACCTTCGTAGTCGAGAGTCGCGAGTTATTGCAGGACATGGAAGATGGGCTACTAGGTTTAGAGCATGATCCCAATCCAGCAGATTCGATAGGGGCGATCTTTCGCGCAGCACATACCATCAAGGGCTCTTCTGGGCTATTTGGACTCGATCATATCGTCCATTTCACTCATGTGGTTGAGAGTGTGCTCGACATGGTGCGAAATGAAGAAATTCCCGTTTCGGCCGAAATCATTGCAGTGCTTCTCCCTTGCAGGGACCATATCAGTACTTTAGTAGACGGTATAGCAGCGGGAATACTACAAGAGACGCCAGAACAACACGCGCTAGGGGAAGCCCTTCATGTGCAATTACGTTCCTTCCTCAATGGCGCAGGGCAATCACAAGTGCAAGTTGTCTCGCAAGAAAACGAGCAAACCCCACACACTAGCGGTGGCGGAGCGATGGACTCGGGAAACTGGTATCTATCATTACGGTTCGGTGCCGACTGCCTTCGCAATGGTATGGATCCACTCTCATTCATTCGATATTTGAGTACCTTAGGTGATGTAGTCAACTTGCTAACTGTCACAGATGCCATCCCTGAAATCGAAAAAATGGATGCCGAAACCTGCTATCTCGGTTTCGAAGTTGTACTCAAAAGTAGTGCCAGCAAAGAAGCCATTGAAAACGTGTTTGAGTTCGTGCGCGAAGAAAGCACGATCCGTATCGTTCCACCGAATAGTAAAATCGATGAGTATATCGACATCATTAATAACCTCCCTGATGACACCGAACTCATTGGTGAAATTCTCATTAAGAGTGGTGTCTTAACCAAACACGAACTTGATGAATGTTTGCGTTTACAGGCACAGCGCCATAAGGGCGCCGACGGCAAGGCAAGCGAAGCGCCGATCGGAGAAATTCTCGTTAAACAGGAAATGCTGCAACAGCCGATACTGAACGCAGCACTGAACAAGCAGCAACAGGTCAAAGATACCAAAGCACGAGAAAAACAAAATATTAGAGTTGATGCTGAACGCCTCGACAAATTGATCGACTTGGTCGGCGAATTAGTGATTGCGGGTGCTGGAGCGAATTTGCGGGCCAATAAAACCAATGATGTTGCCTTACTTGAAGCTACCGGCGAAGTCATGCGTTTGGTCGAAGAAGTTCGCGACAGTGCTTTGCAATTGCGCATGGTGCCAATTGGCACGACGTTCAGCCGCTTCCAACGTGTTGTTCGAGATGTCAGTATCGAGTTAGGAAAAGATATTGCGTTGGAAATATCCGGTGGTGATACTGAAGTAGACAAATCTGTGGTCGACAAAATTGGCGATCCACTCATGCACTTAGTTCGCAATTCTATGGATCACGGTATCGAAGTCGCGGCCCTTCGCGCAGCCCGCGGCAAACCGGCACAAGGAACACTGCGTCTTAACGCATATCATGAATCGGGCAGTATCGTGATTGAGGTATCAGACGATGGTGGCGGACTCAATCGCGACAAAATTCTGGCAAAGGCTATCGAACGTGGTCTCGTTATGTCTGGCGCTAATTTGAGCGACAAAGATATCTACGCATTGATTTTTGAAGCCGGCTTCTCGACAGCTGATCAAGTTTCCAATCTATCTGGGCGCGGCGTTGGCATGGATGTTGTCAAACGCAATGTCACCTCCTTACGCGGCACCATCGAGATCGACAGTGAAATGGGCGTCGGTGCCACCATGCGCATTCGCATGCCATTAACCCTCGCGATTATTGACGGCTTCCTAGTTGGTGTAGGTGATTCTTCCTTCGTCATACCTTTAGATAACGTCATTGAATGTTTAGAACTTCCTCGACTCGAAGTTGGAGATGAGTACATGGACCTGCGCGGAGAAGTGCTACCGTTTATTCGGTTACGGCAGCTATATGATGTTCCTGGTACAGTACCACGCAGAGAAAATGTCGTCGTAGTTGGATACGGAGAACATAGAGCCGGACTCATAGTTGACTGTCTCCTCGGTGAATTCCAAACAGTGATCAAACCACTAGGAAAACTTTTCCAACACTTACAAGGAATTGGTGGTTCAACAATTTTAGGTAGCGGCGAAGTTGCCTTAATTTTAAGCGTTTCAAGCATGCTTTCCCAGGTAACACGTAAAAGTAAGCAAAACTATCTACAAAACGGCTAGAACAACACTACATCCGTGTTCGGCTTATTTCGTTTTATGAGCTAATTGACTTAACTTCCCAAATAGCAATCAACAGCATTTTCTTAGAGGTGTATATGAATCACTATTTCATCAACATGCAGATGTGGAAAAAATTCTCTATCGTTGGCTTCTTCGTGCTCGCGCTCTTTGGGCTGCCATTCTCTATGGTATTGACTCATGTAAATAGCAATATTTCGATAGTCCAACTTGAGAAAGAAGGTGCTGACGTCATTCCACTTGCCGCAAAAGCGATACAAGCTTTGCAAAAGCATCGAGGCCTAAATGCCTCTGTCTTGAACGGTGCACAAGAACAGCGAACAGCTCGAGACAATGCCAGTCAAGAAGCGAACGTTGCATTAGAAAAGCTGTACGCAGAGACGAAACTGCGTCCAAACCTGAAAGTCGACGAGAACGTTAAAAGCCTACGAACACAATGGCAAGCGATTCTAGCAGACAGGGACAGATTCACAGCAGGCGAAAGTTTTAGCAAGCACACAGCACTAATTAAAATGGCGTCAGTCAGTATTAATCAAATTGCTGACAACAGCGGTTTGACCTTGAGTCCTGATGGCCCGACCTACTTCCTCGGACTACTCTCTACTGACAATGTATTAAGACTAAATGAACATGTAGCGATTTCTCGCGGTTTTGGGGCCGGACTTCTGACGAAAGCAAGTGCGACGACACAAGAAAAAAATTTACTCGCTGCACGCCAGGAATTGATTCGCGACGAGCTGGAAAAAAGTCGGTCCATCCTGCAAAAATTAAGCTCAATTGACCAGAGCTATTCAAGCCTAGCAAATCGCTTTCAGGAGATCGAAGGGAAGACCCTAGAAATAATTGAGTTAGCAAACGATAACATTACTCAAGCAGATAAATTAAATTACGATCCGAAAACATACTTCCAAAAGCTAACGCTCGTCATCGATCAAAACATAGATTTCGAGATGACTTTAATTAAAGAGCTAGACAAACAGGCAGAAAAAATTGTCCGCCAGTCTCAGGCCGAAAGACTATACACGATGGGCTTTTGCTTAATGCTTCTCCTTATCGTCATAATGCTTATGCTATGGATCGTTCGGACTATGATGCGCCAGATCGGAAATGAGCCAGGAACAGTCGCTGAATTCGCGCAGGAAGTATCAAGTGGAAATTTGAATGCGTCGATCGATATTCGGGAAAGCGATACTACAAGTATCGCAGCAGCACTCCATTTAATGGTCCAGAATTTGAGAAAACGAATTGAAGAGAGCGAGAAATCAGCAGCGGAGACGCTTCGGATTAAGATTGCACTTGATAACGTCGCGACGAACGTAATGATTGCGGACAATGATCGAAATATCATTTACATGAATAAATCGATCATCAGTATGCTTACCAACGCTGAAAGTGACTTACAAAAAGAACTGCCAGGTTTCAAGGTCGATAAATTAATCGGTACGAATATTGATGCTTTCCACAAAAAACCTGCGCATCAGAAAGAAATTCTCGCTAAGTTTAGCTCAACACATCGTGCGCAAATTAACGTTGGTGGCCGCACTTTCACACTATCAGCCAATCCGGTCATCAACGATAATGGTGCGCGAATCGGCAGTGTGGTTGAATGGGCAGACATCACAGACCACTTAGTTGCGCTAGCAAGTTCTGAAAAACTGGCAAATGAAAACTTAAGGATCAAGATTGCGCTCGACGGTAGTGCGACGAACGTCATGATTGCTGACAATGATAGAAATATCATTTACGCGAATCGCTCTGTCATTGCCATGCTACAAAAAGCAGAAAACGAGATTCGCAAATCATTACCGCATTTCTCAGCCCAAAATTTAATAGGATCGAACATCGATCAATTCCACAAAAATCCGGCACACCAACGCGAGATGCTGGCGACTTTTACCGCAACCCATCGAGCACAGATTCGTATTGGCGGAGCAACTTTTGCACTCTCAGCCAACCCTGTTATCAACGAACAAGGAGAGCGTCTCGGTAGCGTAGTCGAGTGGCTCGATAGAACTGGAGAGGTTCAAATTGAAAAAGAAGTTGGTGAAATTGTTGCTAATGCGGCAGCGGGCAACTTCAGTGGTCGCATTAGCTTGGAAGGAAAAACAGGCTTCTTTGGTAAGCTAAGTAGTGACATCAATCAATTGATGGAAGTGAGTGATGAGGGGCTCAGTGAAACGTTACGTGTCCTTGCAGCATTAGCGGACGGAGATTTGACTCAGTATATTGAGAAAGATTTTGAGGGTACTTTCGGCGATCTCAAGAATGCCACCAACGATACAATCGCACGGCTGTCACAAATCGTTACCGATGTCATCAATTCAACTGACGCGCTAGCAAATGCTTCTGAACAGATTAGTGCGACCTCCCAAGCGCTCTCACAGGCTGCCAGCGAACAGGCAGCCGGGGTTGAAGAGACCAGCGCAAGTATCGAGGAGATGGCAGCGGGTATTAATCAGAATGCTGAGAACGCTAAGATCACTGACAACATAGCTGAAAAAGCCTCGAAAGATGCAAATGACGGTGGAAGTGCCGTCAAACAAACTGTCGTAGCTATGAAAGAGATCGCAACCAAGATCAGTATCATTGACGACATAGCCTACCAAACAAATATGCTCGCATTGAATGCCGCAATTGAGGCTGCCCGAGCTGGCGAACACGGCAAGGGTTTTGCGGTAGTCGCTGCGGAAGTACGAAAATTAGCAGAGCGCAGTCAATTCGCAGCGAAAGAAATTGGTGACTTGGCGGGCGGCAGTGTCAAGACAGCTGAGAGGGCTGGGCAGCTGATTGACGAAATTGTCCCAGGAATTGGCAAAACTTCAGACTTGGTCCAAGAGATTGCTGCAGCTTCTCAAGAACAGTCTGCTGGAGTAGGCCAAATTAACAGTGCAATGAACCAAATGAATCAAATTACACAAACAAATGCATCATCTAGTGAGCAGCTAGCGGCTACGGCTGAGGAGATGACTAGCCAAGCGGAACAGCTCAAGGAATTAATCAGTTTTTTCAGACTGAATGGAACAACTAACCAATCGTTTAAAGTGCCTGTCACAATACAAAGAACACCTAGCGCCGAAATCAAGCGTGGCGGGCAAATCCAACAAGCAAACCACATGGACAAATCAAAATTTGAACGTTTCTAAAGTATTTAGGAGCATCGCAATGATGGAATTAACGAAAACCGAGAAGTCAAATGCGGTTCAGCCCGCGTCAACCGCTACAGACAACAATCAGCAATACTTAACTTTTTTGTTGGGTGGCGATCCATTCGCCTTAAAAATCTTGAATATCCGCGAGATTATTCAATATGGTGAGTTAACTGAGGTTCCCATGATGCCGAAGTTTATTCGAGGTGTTATCAATTTAAGGGGTAAGGTAGTACCTGTCGTTGACCTCTCAGCGAGATTTGGAAAAAGTGTGACTCAAATTTCAAGACGAACCAGCATCATCATCATTGAGATGGAAAATGACGATGACGCTCAATCGATTGGTATTGTCGTCGACTCCGTGAATGAAGTCGTCGACATTATGAGTAGCGACATCGAACCACCCCCATCTTTCGGGGCTAAGATTCGACCTGATTTTATCAGCGGTATGGCCAAGAAAGAAGGCAGATTTATCATCGTACTCAATCTCGATCAAGTTCTGTCCCTCGATGAAATGGTCGCCCTTGGTCAAACGATGCACGGTGGACTTGACATGAACACAGAGGCAGAGAATGACGCCTAGTAGCGTTCGCAACACTAGCTCAATTCCTTTGGAACCAAAGGAATTTGAGTGGATTTCGCGTTTCTTATATGAGAAAACAGGAATTTCTTTGAGCGACGGCAAACAAGCCCTAGTCATGGGTCGCCTCGATAAACGTTTACGTGCCAATCGCTTACAAAGTTATACCGACTATTTTGCACTCCTCGGTCGACCTGGCTATGAAGATGAAACGACCGCAGCGATTGATTTACTCACGACCAATGAAACCTATTTTTTCCGTGAGCCAAAACACTTTACTTACCTAGAAAAAGTTGTTTTTCCGGCGTATGCGAAGCAACGTAATATTAGAATTTGGAGCGCTGCCAGCTCCAGCGGGGAAGAAGCCTACACGATCGCAATGACCTTGGCTGAACATTTTGCAACTGATAATTGGGAAGTGATTGGGACGGACATTTCTACTCGCGTAGTGGAGAAAGCGCGGAGAGGTTTGTATCCGATGTTACAAGCCGAAAAAATTCCACTTCCTTTACTAAAAAAATACTGTTTAAAAGGTAAGGAAGAGTTTGAAGATTTTTTTCTGATGGATGCTCCGATTAAAGAGCGCGTTCATTTTAGTATCGCCAACTTGATCGAGCCATTGCCGGACCTTGGTATGTTTGAGGTGATTTTCTTGCGCAATGTCATGATCTATTTCGACGCAGCGACTAAAAAGAAACTAGTGAGCCGATTGTATGAGAGACTGCGTCCGGGAGGCTACTTTATCATCAGTCATTCGGAAACTTTAAATGGACTTGATACTCCACTTAAATTAGTCGCACCAGCCATTTACCAAAAAATGGACAACTGAATTGCTTTTATAGAAGGCACGACGTAATGAGCGAACCAGGATTTTATATTGATATTTTTCTCCAGCCCGGAGAATTCTATTTTGGTGATCGAGAAACCCGCATACGTACGATTCTCGGGTCATGTGTCTCTATTACGATGTGGCATCCTAAAAAGCACATTGGTGGTATGTGCCATTACATGCTTCCTAAGAACAAACGTCATACAAACGGCCATGAGTTAGACGGTAAATACGCTGAAGATACGATTCACTTATTTATGCAAGAAATTCGAAAAACAAATACCTCGGCGCACGACTACGAAGTCAAAATTTTTGGAGGAGGCAATCAATTTCCTGGCCAAGATAGACGAGTATTTTCAGTATCCGAACAAAATGTTGCCATCGGCCGAGAGCTCTTGGCACAACATGGCTTCAAAATTAAATCTGAACACCTCGGTGGAAACGGACATCGCAATATTATGTTCGACCTTTGGTCGGGCGATGTCTGGGTTAAACACGTGGATCGGGTACTTGAAGAATGAGCGATAAAATCAAAGTGATGGTAGTTGACGATTCGGCGGTGGTACGACAAGTACTCACCGCTCTACTGAGTAAAGAATCTTGTATCGACGTGATCGCTGCCGCGTCAGATCCTATCTTTGCGATGGATAAAATGAATTCCAACTGGCCCGACGTCATCGTGTTAGATGTGGAAATGCCGCGTATGGATGGCATAACTTTTCTGAAGAAAATTATGTCGATCAGGCCGACACCAGTGGTCATTTGCTCCACCCTCACCGAAAAGGGTGCGGCGACAAGTATGCAAGCACTAGCGGCCGGCGCGGTAACCATTGTGACCAAGCCTAAAGCAGGTCTTAAGACCTTCCTTGAAATGGATGCGGGCGACATCATCCAAGCAGTAAAGAGTGCAGCTGTTGCTGATATGCGGCGGCTCAGGGCGATGACCAACATGCCAACAGCGATTCCACCGAAACTCAAGATCGATGAAGTCATGCCAGCACATGAAGCTGCCCACACGTCAAGTTCAGCCATGTCAACGACGACCGATCAACTCGTCGCCATTGGCACTTCAACAGGCGGAACACAAGCCTTAGAACAAGTGCTGACTCGTCTTTCGCGCACCGCTCCAGGTATTGTCATCGTTCAGCACATGCCTGAGAAATTTACCGCTGCTTTCGCCGATCGCCTCAACAAAATTTGCGAAATTGAGGTCTTAGAGGCGCAAAATGGCGACCGTGTAATTCCTGGTCGCGCCTTGGTCGCACCTGGTGGACGACATATGCAAGTGAAACGTAGTGGTGCGCAGTATCACGTGGAAATTCTCGATGCGCCTCCAGTCAATCGACATCGCCCGTCAGTCGATGTGTTGTTTCGATCGGTTGCCAAATGCGCGGGACGAAATGCGTTTGGCATCATCATGACTGGGATGGGAGATGACGGTGCTCATGGCATACGTGAGATGCATGAGGCAGGTGCCGAAACGATAGCGCAAGACGAGAAGACTTGTGTGGTCTATGGAATGCCAAAAGAAGCTGTCAAACTGGGGGCTATTGATAAAATTTTACCGCTGGAATCTATCGCTGGTGCTATAGAACAATACGGAAAACAACACGTTTAAATACTGTTGCTTTACGGTGGCGGAGCTTTTTTCGCATTTAAGAAAATTTCATCGACAATCTGTCGGAAATGGACTTTGAGTTCTGCATTTTTCCTGACCACATAGTCTGGCAAGTCAGCATTGCTCGTTAAAGGATTGGTCGTCAACAAAATGGTCTTGGTCTTGCCACTACGAGAACCAGATTTTTGCACCGCACTTATCAGCGCCAATCCGTTTAAGCGCTTGTTTTCGAGACCCGTGATTAAGAGATCAAAAGGTTCCGATAACATTCGCCCCAGAGCAGCATATCCATCTCGAGCAACTTCAACACGACATCCATAGTCTTTTAAGGCATCTTTGATCATTCCGAGTACCACTTCCGAGCCTTCGACAATCAGCGCCGAGTGCGAGTTCTTCGTCGCTGTTTGACGCAATGCATGTAGATTTAATTTCAGGTCGGCACTTGGTTCGGAATCCATCGAGTACACAAAACAAGTCTTGCGCATCAGGTCGACATATTTCAAACCGAGTTCTATCGCACCTTGCTTGGTCAACATCGGCGTTTCGATAATCGCGCTGAGTAAGTCTTCAAATGGATGACAGATATCGCTCAGAAAATCGAGGCCATAGGTACCACCACTACCCTTTAATGTATGCACTTGACGATAGAGCTCGCGGCACATACTGAGTTCGAAACCTTCTCTTTCTAGCTCGAGCAGAATCTGCTCGATTTCATCGATATGACCGGGTAAATCGCGCAGATAATTTTCTCGCAAACTTGCGAGCATTGCTTTGACCTGATCCATATCGACTTTTTATTTACGGCATTACGCCTGCAAAACCGGGTTCGGAAGTGAGTGTTTCAGCGTTTAATTCTACCCGAAGCCACTAGCCGCCCAAAGGTTTTGTCATGCTTTTACACGTAAATTTTTCTGTTCTACCACAGTTAACTTGAGGTGGAGCGCATCTTTAGCAAAGTCTTAGTAGTCGATCTATCATGTTCGAACTCAATCGCTGCTACTCGCCCTCCATAAGCTAAAACCGCCTTGCCTTCTGGGATGCTATGCATATCATAATCGCCACCTTTCACGTAGATATCGGGACGTGCTATTTCCACCGTTTGCAATGCGGTATCGTCGTCAAAAGGCACAACCAAATCGACCGCAGCCAAAGCGGCGAGCACGGCCATTCTGTCTTCACAGGCATTAATAGGTCTATCGTCGCCCTTCCCTAGACGCTTAACTGAGGCGTCAGTATTGACTGCGAGGACTAAGGAAGCACCTAGTTCTCTCGCCTGAGCGAGATAGGTCACATGACCACGATGCAAAAGATCAAAGACGCCATTGGTCAATACCACTGGTTTAGGCAACAGCTTAACTCGCTCACTCAGTTCTTCGCGGCTACACATTTTTTGTTCGAACTTCGGCATAACTTACTCTCGGGCGGGATGCAACAATGAAGAAATTAGATCACTTCCAGACCGGGACAATGGCCCTAAAACGATGAACTGTTGAGTGATCTGCAAAGATCAACATTTTACGTTAAGATCGGAACTCTAATCACGAGGGGGTCAATATGTCTTTCAAAAAACAATGTCTCGGACTGCTCACTATGTTTATCGTCGGTCTTTCTGGAAATGCTATGGCACAAACGAGCGATGCATGTCCTGAAGTTCTCAAGCACAGCTTTAATCGTCTGCAAGACGATGCCCCACAAAACCTATGCCAATACAAGGGTAAAGTGGCGCTTGTGGTCAATACCGCCAGTTATTGCGGCTTCACCAAACAATACGAAGGCTTGGAAGCCTTGTATGCAAAATATCAACAACGCGGCCTTGTGGTCTTAGGTTTTCCATCCAATGATTTCGGCCAACAAGAACCAGGCTCAAGCAAAGAAATTGCGGATTTTTGCTACAACACCTATGGGGTGAAATTCCCTATGTTTGCTAAATCATCTGTCAAAGGTGAGGCCGTTAATCCCTTGTATGCCCAGTTGATCAAAGCAACAGGCACTACACCTAAGTGGAATTTCTACAAATATTTGATCGATCGTAATGGTAAGGTACTCGCTTCTTACGCAAGCACTACCACACCTGATGACAAAGGTCTCGTTGCGGATATTGAAAAAGCCTTAGGCAAATAAATCCTACGAGTAGTGCCTGACATCAAATCTATCAGAGGAGTCGCATTGTCGGCGACTCCCTCTCTCTCACAGGCGCAAAGAACCTGTTAACGCTTCACCCCATTTTTTGTTACTCGGCTCGACGTTACTTTCGTAGCTGGCTTCTTCGCGCTTGCTTTTATATTACCCTTCGTGGCCTGGTCACTTTTTGCCCTTGCACTTTTTGCCGTTGCAACCGGAGCTTTGGCTTTGGCGGTAGTGCGGCTGGCAGGTGCTTTGCTTTTGCTGGGCTTTGACTTTGGCTTCTCTACTTCGCCAACTGGCTCGTCTTTAAGTGCATTGCCTAAGGCTTGCTTGAATTGATCTTGCAACACATTCCACCAAGCAGCAGGACTTGAATAAGCATTGGGAGCGTCGCTCATTTCCTCGTTCGGCGTCGATGCTTGTGCCTTGGTGGAAGGAGCATCCTTTTTCGCATCGGATGCATTAGCAATTTCATCTTCCTCGTCGTCATCGCCAATTTGATTCTCTACATCGGCTTGCGCCTCGCTAACAGCCCCTGCATTTTGGTGCATCGGCCATTGCGCATGTTGATTATCTGACTCTGTCGCTGATGAGGCTGGACGGGTTCCGGCACTTTGCGCGAAACTTTCCCCCATTGCTTTCAATGCGGTAATGGTTGCTCTCTGAACTTCCAATGCCTGTATCGTCCCCCGTAGCATGTTCATATTGACATTTAGCCACGATTCGACCGTCTTCAAGTCCTTGATTTGTTTATCAAGTTCATCGACAGAAATCGTCGGCGTCACCATTCCCGGAAGTTGCATGTCGCCCCACAACTTGCGAATAAAGTTAAGCGGATCATTCATCGCCGATTGGGCATCAGCACCAGGTTGAAAAGGGTTTTGCATGCAACTCCTCCAAGCTCTCAATCAGATTTTCATAGAAATAGGGCTTTTCTACGCTTTCGGCATACATTTATCACTACAAGTCACGTTGCAATCCAAAGTGCGGATATAGGTATGCTTATCGCAAGAATAACCCAGAACGATTACACTACGGTTATGAACTCGTCTTTTTTTAATCAGCACCTGAATTTCAAATCAAAATTACTGAGAACCGTCGCTTTTCTATGCGCAACGGTGCTTGTGCATCTCATTTTTTTTGAATCAGCAGGCTGGAAAGACTGGTCGGCGAAAAAAGTGGAAAAAAACTCCTTGCCCTTAGCGGTACGACTCCAAGCGGAAACCAGTGCCGTTGAAAATAAGAAAACAGAAGCCACTCAAGTACCAAAAAGAGCTCCTGTCTCGAAACAAATCAGGGCAAATAGAGCAAATACGGTTGAAGTAGATTCGAAAAAAACCGAAAGTAAGCCACCTGCAGACAATGAGATAACAGAGAAAACTTCAGATCCAATCGTGGAGACCGTTATCGAGAATGTTGACACCAGCTCGGCGACCACGCCATTTAGTCTGCGCCTTCCGCCCTCAGCCGAGATGAAAATGGAAGTTAGCTACACCAAAGTCAACGGCAGCCCTACCCAAGGCGTTGGCAGTATAAGTTGGAATACTGATGGTGGAAGCTATTCTGCATCGGTACAAGTCGGTATCGATTTATTACTAACAACTGTCAATTTGTTGCAAATTAATAGCGAGGGTAGTATCGACGCCCAAGGTTTAGTGCCAAAACTCAGCACCGATACACGACGCAATCGAGCGATGACTTCCATACATTTCAATCCGGAAGAGAAAACAATTACTTTTTCCTCCTCCAATAAAACGGTGGCAATGGAGAACGGCGCACAAGATGCGGTTAGTGTACTGTTTCAATTGGCCGCCCTTGGCAACTCCGACTCTAAACAATTGAGCGTCGGGAAAGAAATCAATATTCAAGTGGCTGAAGGTCGCGATGCACATATGTTTACTTTTACTGTCGTCGGCGAGGAAAAAATTGATAGCAAATTAGAGCCAGAAACAGGAAAGCTCGATACGATCCACCTTATTCGACCGCCTCGTCCGGGCTCCTATAATTCCAGCTTAGAAGTATGGCTCGCCCCCACCAAAGCATGGTATCCAGTGCAGATTCGCAATACCGAGAGTAGCGGCACCGTCACAACACAGAATGTCGTCGAACTCAGACAAAAACAAGTAAGGCCACAGTAAGCTCATGAGCAACTTCGTTATCTCGCGCTCTGCATATCGATGCATTTGTTTTTTTCTTTGTGCCTTGTTTTCCACAAGTTGCCTTGCAAATGGTATCAACCTTGCGCCATCTGCTGAACTGATCTACAAAATTAAGTCTAGCCAAAAAGGTATTCCGGTAAGTGGTGAGGCGAAAATCACCTGGAAAATCAACGATGGGGTAAACAACACCAAAAACTATGACTTACTTTCCGAAACCAGCGTCACTTTATTCGGCAAGATATTGACGAGCAGCAGTAAGGGCACGATCAATGAATCAGGACTAGTACCAGAACAATTTGTAGAAAAGCGTTTTCGACGCGAGCAAACGAAAACCATTTTTGAACGCCAAGCAAAATTGATTAAGTTCTCAGGTGGAGAACCTGATCTAGCGCTGCGTGGAGGTGAACAAGATCGATTAAGCGTCACTTGGCAGGTGGTCACTCTGGCTCGACAAGCAGGCAGTAAATTGAGCAATGGCCAAGAGTGGAAAATGATCGTCGCTGGCGTTCACGATGCTGATCCGTGGATATTTACAATTAAAGATCAGATGCGCATACACACTGATTTGGGCGACCTAGACGTAGTGCATATTTTACGAGCACCACCTGTCGACTCGCCCGGACAACAGCTAGAATTGTGGTTAGCACCCGCGTTCGACTACTATCCAGTGCGCATCAACTTTATCGACGCCAATGGCGATCGTATCGAACAGAAAATAAGTCGCATTCAAAAGCTCTAGCACACCACTGGTTCCGAAACCAATTTAGTCAACTTTAACTTTGCAACTATGACTCACACAACAAACAATGGTCGCGCACTAGTCCTCTTTAGTGGTGGTCAAGATTCGACGACTTGC
Source organism: Affinundibacterium nitidum (assembly GCF_014284155.1). Classification (GTDB taxonomy): domain Bacteria; phylum Pseudomonadota; class Gammaproteobacteria; order Burkholderiales; family Burkholderiaceae_D; genus Undibacterium; species Undibacterium nitidum. The sequence goes on along the minus strand of NZ_JACOFZ010000005.1, from coordinate 81,754 downwards.
CTGGCATGGGCATTACATCATTTTTCACATGTAGAGACGATTGGTTTCCATTACGGCCAACGCCATGCGATCGAGTTAGAAATGCGCCCACATCTTTTGGCAAAAATTCGCCATCTTCAATCCGAATGGAATGGCCGTTTAGGGGAAGACCATATGATTGATCTTGGTCTTATCTCGCAACTATCCCATACTGCAATGACCGAAGACATCGCGATTCAGATGCAAGCAAATGGTCTACCCAATACTTTTGTACCTGGACGTAATTTAATGTTCATGCTCACTGCGGCCACACTTGCGTATCGCCGCAATTTAAGTGTGCTGGTTGGAGGTATGTGTGAGACTGATTTCTCTGGCTACCCAGATTGTCGTGACGACAGCATGAAGGCACTACAAGTCGCAATCAATTTGGGACTAGATACTCGTATGCGTCTGGAAACGCCGCTGATGTGGATAGACAAAGCCGGCACTTGGAATTTAGCCGAAAAACTCGGGGGCGAGGCTTTAGTCAATCTGATTCGAGAAGATACGCACACCTGCTATTTAGGACAACGGGGCCAACTCCATGAATGGGGTTATGGCTGTGGCACTTGCCCGGCCTGCGAACTCCGGGCGAAAGGCTATCTCGCTTATCGTGGTCAGAAAAAATAAGCGAACAACAAGCTTATTTCCACTCCGTCATCCAAGAAGCAATCGCACTTTCCAACATAGGGCGTGCGATCAAGAAGCCTTGCCCTTCATCACAGTGCATCGCTTGTAGGGCTTCATAATGCGCCTGCGTTTCGATTCCTTCTGCGATCACTTTCAGTCCTAACTTCTTACCCAATTGAGTGATCAGCTCGGCGATTCTTGGGCCGCCTTGGTGATCAATTTGGTTAACGAAAGCGCGATCGATCTTCAAGCGGTCTACAGGCAATTTATCAAGATAGCTCAGTGAGGAAAATCCTGTGCCGAAATCATCAATTGCAATCTGGACGCCAATAGACTTTAGCTTATCAAGCGTCTCTTCAAAGTCAGCGGCACCATTCATGGTAACCGACTCAGTAATCTCTAATTCAAGGTAATGCGGCTCTAAGCCGCTATCACGCAGCGCATTGCTAACCAATTGCATAAAATCCGCTTGTCGGAACTGAATCGCAGAAACATTCACTCCCATCCGATCAAGTTGGTATCCATCATCGAGCAGTTGTCGCATGGTGAAACAAGAGGTACGTAAGACCCATGCTCCAAGACTAATAATCAAACCTGAATGTTCCGCCAATGGAATAAACTCTGTAGGCGAAATCATTTTCCCTTCATCCGTACGCCAGCGCAATAAGGCCTCAAACCCAACGACTTTGCGCGTACTTAATTCGATTTGAGGTTGGTACATCAAATACAAACGTTCCGCGTCAAAAGCTTTGTGCAGATGCTGCATCAACAAGGAGCGTTCACGAATCTCTACCCCCATCTCCCGCGTAAACAAGGTATATGAACCACGCTGGAAGCCCTTCGTTCGTTTGAGGGCGATACTGGCGTCCTTCAGAACATCTGCGCCAGTCTGTTGGTTATTATCGAGCGCAACCATTCCCATCGACATCGAAACGTTATGGGATGTGTCATCAATAACGAAAGGATCATGAAATAAGCGCATCAGGGCTTCTGGTTTCAAGGTCCTTTCGTCGCCCAATAGTCCGAACACGTCACCACCGATTCTCGCGAGGAACACGGAGGATCCTAGTGACTGCTGCAAACGATTGGCGACCGCTCGCAATAATAAGTCACCATAACGATGACCGAGTACATCATTAATCTCAGCAAAGTCATCGATATCAATCAAGACCACCATCTGATGTCCAAGTGCAGTGTCGATTGCAGCACCAATTTTCTCGATAAATTTGAGACGATTAGGCAGCATTAAGAGCTGATCGCGGAAAGCATAATTCTTTAATTGACTAACCAAGCCTAAATTGTCGAGACACACGCCAAGATTGGCGCAAAACACTTCCAACAATTGATGATCGATATCCGAGAGCGCATAAGGAAGTTCAATGAAAGCTGCGATCGCTCGCTTGCCTCTTCCAGAAAAATACAAAGTCATATTGTGTTCTTCGAACAGAGACACACGCTCCGTTAAGGCTCGACGCAAGGCATCACGAATGACCGGATTATCAATCTCATCAACAGGTCGATTCATCAAGTTTTTATATTGGCCTGCAGATGCAATCACGCTATAGCGGAAGTTGCCCTCAGATTGCTCACTTTCGTCTGACTGTGCGCACAAAAGACCTTCTGAGGGGACGCCACATAAAGCAGCGATTTGTGTGATCACACCAGAGGCAAAACCTTGAATTCCGTCCTGCATTGAAAATGCAGCGCTCGAGGTAATGATTTGATGTAGGCCACGACGACTTGCCTCGATGGTTCGCAATTGATCATAAGAGCGAATTGCTGCAGTTAACGCAGTAAGCAGTTTCTTACGTGTGAGTTCATTCTTGGTTTTGTAGTCGTTGATATCGTAATCACGTATCGCATCTTCTTCCGGCGCATACCCCGGTTGGCCAGTCCGCAAGATAATGCGTGTATCCCGCCATTTCAGTTCATCTCGAATAAAACAAACTAAATCGAGTCCCGCGTGTTCAGTTTCCATCACCACGTCAAGCAACACAACCGCAATGTCGGATTCGACTGCGAAGCGCTCATGGGTTTCTGCTTTGGAGTAAGTGTGAATGAACTCGAGACGTCGATTCAAGATTTTGACGTCAAGTAGTGAAAATTCGGTGGCGCGGTGTACGTCTTCATCATCATCGACAATGGCGATCTTCCAGGTACGCTGAGAAATATTCGCCAGTGATTGCGAATCGAGATCTTCCTCGATCAGTATCTCGTCATCGTCAAGATGGTCTGACATGCTGCCCCCATTTGAGTGTAAAACTCACATAAAGTTTTTCTTTCAGTATATCGCAAGCAAGTTGCCGTGCAACACTTTAGAGAGAGCAAAAACACAATCATGTCTAGAAGACAATCAGACCATTTTGGACTTCAGGCGTAGCGGCGGTGGGCTTCCCAGCCTAAGCCAGAGCCTATACTCCCAAAAATGTCGCCATCGACCTGTTTTGCGCTTGGCAAAAGTGTTGCCAATTTCTGACGCAAACCCTTCACCCCACTGGCGCCGCCAGTGAAATAAATGGTGTCTATAGCATCAACGCCCACCATCGCCTGTCGCAAACTGTGCTCGACCGTATTGCAAATCTCGTCCAGCAGCGGCGAGACCGCTGCGCGAAAATCTTGCTCGGCAATTTGTAGTTGTGGAACGACAGCCAATTTATCTTTCGTTCTCAATCGATCTAAATGGGGTTCGACTACGGCTTCACTGCTCAATCTGATCTTCGCATCTTCAGCCTGTATCGCCAGCCAATGTCCGTTTCGCTCTTCAATCAAATACAAGAACCTCGCGCAAGCTTCTCGCAATGCAGGATCAGCAATGTCGTGCTGCAAGTCTTGAATTTCGCGTACTACCTTCTGTGCGTAGACCAAATTGATCGTATGCCATGTTGCTAAGTTGAAGTAATTTGCTGATGGCATATCAGCTCCGCCAAGCAGCTTTCCACCTAAGCCAAGAAGCGGCATAAATTTTTGTAGGCTGAGATACTTATCGAAATCTGTTCCACCAATATGGACACCTGAATTGCTCAAAATATCCTGCTGCCGATCGGTCGAGCGCTTGCGCTCTGGCGATAGACGCACAATTGAAAAATCAGATGTACCTCCTCCAATATCAACAATTAGTACTAACTCTTCTCGATTTAAGCGAGATTCATAATCTAACGCTGCTGCAATTGGTTCAAATTGAAAACTCACTTCTTGAAAGCCTGCACTGATCGCAATTTCTTTGAGCGTCGCTTCCGCGAGTTGATCGGCTTTAAGGTCATCATCGATAAAATGCACAGGACGTCCAAAAACAGCGTGTTTAAAACTCTGCTTTACATTTATTTCAGAACGACGCTTGAGCTCTTGAATATACTGAGCCAATAAGCTCTTGTAGGAGATTCGTCGTCCTTGTACCTCGGTATGCCCTTCGATGAGCCCTGTCCCCAGTAAGCTCTTCATTGAGCGCATTAAACGCCCTTCGTAGCCATCAAGATAATCAGTCAAAGCAGCTCGGCCATAGCTTACTTCGTCAAGGTCTGCATTGAAAAACACGACCGAAGGCAGCGTTACTTTATCGTCCTCTAATTGAGCCAAAACGATTTGTTCGTCTTGATAAACTCCAACCGTGGAATTTGAGGTACCAAAATCCAATCCACATGCGTATGCCATTACTATCCTTCAACCAAACCGCAACAAAGCCGAGATCTTAAACCAAACTATGCGAATCACTACGGAAAATTATGCATGCGCCTGCAACTGCACCGCTTAAAACGTGTTTGCATCGCAAGTTTTACCAACATTTTCTACTGAAATTTCGTGACAGGTAGATGACATAAGCCAATACTTAATTGAAAACAAAGAGAAAAAATCCAAGACAATATGCGAAACTCAAATTTCGGCTATGCTATCGCGTCTGACGTAATTGATGCCGATTCCAGTGATAAGGATGTTTGATTTGAATAACGCCAATTCCCCGGTGCTACAGCAGCGCCTCCAACTCATTTCCTCACAAGCAAACCTCGCTTTGCTTGGCCAAGGCCTGCGCGGAATAGAGCGCGAAACCTTACGAGTGGATAGCAAAGGGCAATTGAAACTAACGCCACATCCGCCTGCGCTGGGCTCTGCGTTAACTAATCCGCTGATTACGACTGATTATTCTGAATCTCTGTTGGAATTTATCACGCCAGCAGAACAAGATATTGCGATTGCATTACAAAAATTAGACGATATCCACAGATTCACGTATACGAAATTTGGCGATGAAATGTTATGGAATCAGTCCATGCCTTGCCAGTTACCTGACGAAAAAGATATCCCTATCGCGTGGTACGGCACTTCACATATTGGCATGATCAAACATGTTTACCGTCGTGGCTTAGCTCTTCGCTATGGTAAAAGTATGCAATGCATTGCGGGCATTCATTACAACTACTCGCTTTCCGAAGATTTATGGAAGTTGTTAAAAGTTGACGCAAAAGATTCTCGTAGCGATATGGATTTTCAATCTGAGAGTTATATAGGATTGATTCGCAACTTCCATCGCTATAGCTGGTTGCTCATGTATCTATTCGGCGCCTCCCCTGCACTCTCAAGCAGTTTCTTGCGCGGTCGTAGTCATAACCTAGAGACCCTATCGGACGACACACTTTATTTGCCTTATGCAACTAGCCTGCGCATGAGTGATCTGGGCTATCAAAACAATGTACAAGATGGTTTGGTGCCACCCTACAACACTCTCATGGAATACATGCGTAGCCTTTCTCTCGCAGTCAGGAAGCCACACGCGCCCTATGAACAGCTGGGCGTAAAGAGAGATGGCGAGTGGGTGCAGATTAATTCAAACGTACTACAAATTGAAAACGAGTTTTACGCGACGATTCGTCCTAAACGGGTTATCAAGAGTGGCGAGCGACCTGTTGAAGCCTTGTGCTCTCGTGGCGTTCAATACATTGAAGTCCGTTGCATGGATGTCGACCCTTTTGAACCATTGGGAATCAACCTCAGCACATCCCGTTTCCTTGATGCGTTTTTACTGTTTTGCGCACTAGAAGAGAGCCCAAGTACAAATCAAGAAGAAGGCCAAGAAAATCTCTCCAACTTTGCCAAAACGGTCAAGTATGGACGACAACCAGGTCTAGAATTGCAACGTCATGGCGCGTCGGTTTCCTTGCAAGATTGGGGCTTAGAATTAATCGAGAAAATCCGTATTTTGGCGGAGGTGTTGGACCAGCAGGCTACCCATCATCAACATACGGAGAGTTTGGAACTGCAGGCAGCGAAACTACGCGATCCAAATCTCACCCCATCAGCGCGCGTACTCGAGAAAATTCGCACAGCCAATAACTCCTACGCTGAGTTCGCCTTACAACAAAGTGTGGCAATGGCGACACATTTCCGCCAACAGCCGCCAACTCCTGCTGTAATCGACTATTTCGATAAACTGGCGGCTGATTCGCTGCTCGAGCAACAACAGATGGAACAAAATCAATCCGGTAGTTTCGACGAATTCATCGAAGACTATCGCTCGAGAACTTCTAGCCAGATTTGCTGTGACGGCCCATAAAATTTGCGTGTCGACATACAAGAAAGGCTAGGTGATTACCTAGCCTTTTTTATCTCCACTGCCGTCAATTCAATAAACGAATACTGCGCCAAGGGTAAGGATCAGCTTCGACTTTCCCCGGCGGTGGGCCACTCACTGAGCCATTACTTGCTGGACAACTGCCATTTTTTGCATAATGCAAGGCGGCACCCAAGCGTGCTTCGCTCGTATCGCCTAACAGATGATCGAGGTCGTCCGCGACCTTACATTGGGGTGCAAAACCATTGACGTAATCGCCCTTACCTAGCGCATTGACGCCTGAGAACTGAATCGCAAAATAGGCCATGCTGCAATTATTGGCTTGTCGGAATCCATAAGGTTTACCGCAGGTGTTTTCACCGATCAAGATCACTTCCATAAAGGGCGTCAAACTATTGATGATCGACTCGCTCGCTGAACAGGTACGACTTCCAGTCAGAACGAAAACGCGCGATAAATTTAGTGTGGGTAATGGACGGCTTTTAGTGTCATAGGCGTAAAACATCGTTGTGCCTGCGTTCGTGCGGGCAAAATACTTTTCGTTGTATTGCAGTTGTTCGAAAACTTTACCGGCCGTCCGGCTCCCCCCTATCATTGCGGCCACTTCATCCGCGATATAGAGGTAACCTCCACCGTTATAGCGGAGATCGAGTATCAGTTCGTCGACATTGGCTTGCTTGAATTGAGTCATCGCATCAATCAACGGTTGCTCAGCTGACTGGATATGATCGTTAAACACCATATAGCCATACTTTTTACCGTCTGCATTAAGCACCTGGCTATTCAGTACAGGAGAACTAGACATATTAATCGCTGTCATGCTGACAGTGCGCGCTTGCGTTTGTCCCGGATCAACAATATCGAAACTATGAGTCTCTGATTTACTTGGATACAAAGCGTTGTATTGCACATCATTTGCCGGCTGAGCGAGAGAAGTGCCGTCCACCTGAGCAATCGTTGCGCCTCGTTTCAAGCCCGCTTTATCCGCGGGCGAGCCTGGCTGCACATAAACCACGCGCAAACGCGTTCCTTGCCGTAGCAAAGTGTATCCGTAGGTGACACTGGTTCCACTTTGAAAGTAGCCATCGATAGATGCTTGAGAAGCGGTGAAACTAAATTTATCTTTACTCTTGACCAGCAATGCATCGAAGTATGCTGTATCGGGAGTCGTTGGCGAGACTGGGACATCAACAATTTCTTTGTACCACAAATACACGTCATCAAGATGAGCACGAACCCAGCTCTGCTTGCCAACTGGTGTACACACTTCGGCGAGATATCCATAAAATGGCGTCGCGTTCAAACTGAATGTCAGTTCCGAAGTAGGGATCATTCGCTCTGGTAGAAAAGTACTTTCGGGTGTGACCAAGCTTAATATGGTCATGGTCTTACCGATTGTATCTGTCTCACTCAAGTAATTGAGACCTTGATCGACGGCAAACATGCGTGCGACTTTGTTTCGCCCATCCAATAACTTCACGACCCAGCCCCATTGTGCATCGTTACGGAATTGACGTGCGGACGTTAGAATCATGCGCGCGGCACGCCCGCGTGCCAGGCCTTTATCCAGCTGCCCGGCCCAGTAATCTAATTCTGTTACGGTCGGTGCACTCGCGTCTTTGCGCCCGAGTCCATTCTTATAAACCTGTAAAATAAAATCGCGATTACTCGAGCTACTTGAATATCCAGTGAGTACTGGATATTGCAAACCAGCGCGATAAAAGTGATCTGCCATCCGATCAAGCGTTAAGCCATTGTTATACTGATCGATCCAATAAGCCAAACCATCGGCGTCCGGCACCCTCGTTAAAAAAACGGCGTATAAATCGATTATCGAATCCAAGGTTTGTGCGGTCACCATGCTGGCGAAATCACGCATATCAAGATTCACACGAACATCATCGAACACAAGCAGCTTTTTACCCTTGATCGTGATGGATCCTTCATTTCCGACTTTATCACTGAGCACAAAACCGACACTGATACGAGTGATGGTGAAGTTACTTCGCGGTCCTTTAAGCACAAAAGTCTCATCGGCAGTTGGCGGCGAAAGCATCGGCGCTGCAGCAAATTGCGGAATCGTTTTAGCTTGTTCAGAATTTCCACCACAAGCACTCAGCATCAAAAGCAGAGAGAAAAACATTCCCCACAACTTGGCATCATTTAGCTTCGTCACCATCATCACCCCACTCCACACTACTTTATTAGTACTCGTATTATATCTTTTGACCATGCACTCTCACCAATACTTCAGCTTGAGTTCTTACCTTTAAGAAAGCCTCGTTCGGATTCCGGCACCAAGTCGTTATTTGCCTGTTCGACTGTCTCTTTTTTGAACACATAAACCGCCTTCTCGCTACCGAAAGCATTGCTAGAACTGGGTTTCTGTCGAAACCAATCGATAAACGACTAAAATTGTCATTATAAAAAATCTATTGATGTCGACTATGGTCTCTACGCCACCAGCATTTTGGGGGATATCGCCGTTGATCATGACATGAATCAAATCGTTTAACCGATACAGAAAGTGAAACATCGTGATGAGCCGTAACCCCATTCAAGCACTTCATGCTTTTCTGTTTCTATGCTTTAAGCGTGGATCTAGAAACAAAAATTTATCGTTTGTGATTAAAGTATTTTTATGTGGTTTGATCACTTTACCGATTTTTGCGCATGCGCAGACGACCTTGAACTCTGCCGCCACTATCAATATTTCTATGACTGAAGGGCAGTCTTTCAGCCAGACCTTTAATGGTACAGGTACTATCGACAATACTTATACACTCAATGGCACAGCGCCAGCAGGTATCAGCATTTCCACGATCAATGCACCACCACCGTCGACTTCGGGTCATCATATGGTGTTATCGGGTACACCAACCGCGGCTGGCACCTACACGTTCAACATTGATGTATTCGCCTCCAATTTTTCTGCTACTGTTTCCTACAGCACGACCTTAGTTGTAACGGTAGCAGCGGGCGCACCAGATGCGAATAATGTCACACAAAGTGTTTTGCAAAATAGCAGTAATAACAGCATCGCGACGAGTACCTCAGGCGATGTCAGTAGCGTCAACATTACGTCGGGGCCCAGTCACGGTACCGCTAGCATCAACGGTACGACGATACGTTACACGCCAGCCACGAATTATTTTGGCACGGATAGCATCAACTACACAGCAACTGGGCCAGGCGGCACTTCAGCAGTCGCTACCATCTCACTTACCGTCGCCGCTGTGGCGCCAAGTTTGACATCCAGCACGACTAATATCGATGCGAATGGCACCTCAACCACACTCATCCCTAGCATCACCGGCACCGCAACTTCGATCACGATTAGGCAAACCCCTTCTCACGGAACAGCGAGCGTCAACGGCCTCAACATCATCTATACACCAACCGCTGGTTACATCGGTACCGACACTATCACTCTCTTCGCCAGCGGTCCTGGTGGAGTTTCAAACACAGGCACACTGACACTCAACGTCGTTGCGCGCGCCCCGAGTATTGCCACCAGCAACACGAATGTCGATGGTAACACCACGGGCAATCTCATCACACCATCGATTTCTGGGATCGCGAATACACTCAATATCGTCGCTTCTCCAAGTCATGGTACAGCGGTCGTCAACGGCATGTCGATCTCTTACACACCAAATGCTAACTATGCAGGAACAGACAGTATCAGCGTAACCGCGACTGGCCCCGGCGGTACTTCCAGCGCCACAACATTGGCAATCACCGTGAACTTACCTGCACCTGTCATTACACCTGTGAGTACCGCTGTGATCGCCAATAGCGCCAACAACACGATACGTCCACCGATTACAGGCATCGTCAACACTTTAACGATCACCGCCCCACCTGCGCATGGTTCGGCTGCCGTCAACGGTTTGGATATCGTGTATGTGCCTGTCGTTGGTTATGTTGGTACGGACAGTATCGGTGTTACTGCGTTTGGCCCAGGCGGCGTATCGACTGCCGCCACGCTCAGCATCACTGTTACAGCACCACCGCCCGTAATTACCGCCACTAATATCAGCGTCAATGCCAATAGCTCTGCAAATGTTATTACGCCGTCAGTTTCTGGCTTGGTTAGCAGTTTGACGATCAGTGGCAATCCTGGTCACGGAACGGTAAGCGTCAATGGTTTAACGCTGATCTACACACCAACTTCGGGCTTCGTTGGTAGCGATAGCATCAGCGTCGCAGCAAACGGCCTGAGTGGTAGTTCATCTCCAGCCGTAATCAATATCGATGTGAGGCCAGTCACAGTTAACCCTTTAAGTTTGGTTGTGCAAGCCAATAGCCAAACAAATGCCGTGAACCTGCCGGCGTTGGCCGGTGCGACAAGTTTGACGATCACTACGACTCCAATACATGGCAGCGCGAATGTGAATGGAATTGGATTGTCGTACACACCGAGCACGAATTTCGTGGGCAATGACAGCTTACGCGTTTCAGCTGTAGGTAGTAATGGTGTTTTCGCGAGTTTTGACGTAAGTATAGCCGTTACTGCAGCAGCTCCGGTCGCCAGCAAAGCGAGCCTGAGCGTTGAGAGTGGTCGTACCGCGACCATTGACCTCTCGCGCTATGTGACGGGGCCCACGTTTACCGGCATTAGTCTAGCACTCGCTAGCACTCCACTACACGGCACCGTGAGCATCAGTGGCAGCAACCTAAGCTATACCGCCAGCCCCAATTACAGCGGTAACGATAGCCTCATGTTCATCGCCAAAGCGGTGGGGGGCAGCTCACTTCCTACGGAGTTAGCAATTACGGTCACCGCTCGCCCTGATCCTTCTATCGATCGTAGCGTGGTTGGCGTACACAACGCGACCACAGCCGTTGTCCGGCATTTCGAGCAAGTTCAAATTGATCAATTCAATGGTCGCCTACTAGAAATCGCTTCACAAAGTCGCAGCACCACTAAATCAGATGAAGCAGGTAACAATAAAACCTGCGGTCAAATTGGCGCATGGGTATCTGGACTCAATAGCTACGGTTCGTATCGTGGTCGTGACGGCAGCAAATACACCACCATGGGTTATAGCGCTGGTGCAGACCGCTGTTTCGGATCTTCAAGTACCACGATCGGTATTGGGCTCGGTTACGCACGCGACCACAATGAATTAGCACAAGCGGGCGTCAATATGACAGCATCGGCCAACACCATCGCAAGTTACATCAGTACACAGTTGATCCCAGCCATGCGCCTCTCTTTTGTCGCAGGTGCCAATCGAATTGGTAATCGCTACCAACGATATGAAAGCAATTCAGGATCTCTCGCATACGGCGAATGGAATGGCACACAAGCATTTTCGTCTAGCTCTGTGAGTGGAGATCTTGATGTGGCAATGATCAAGTTCTCACCATTTGTCAAAATGGATTTGTCGAATCTCTCACTCGACCCTTATACCGAGTCGGGAGCAACGCCCTATCTCTTACACTACCATCAGCAATCAATGCGCAGTCAACGTAGTACGGTAGGTTTCAATAGTGAAATGACGATAGAAACGCCCTGGGGTAAACTGATTCCACGTTTGCGGATGGAAGTGCAGAAAGATACTGCTAAACGCAATAGTTTGAAAATTAACTATGTCGATTTCCCAGATGCCGTGTACCTGATTCCAACCAATGAACTTGATCGTCGCATCACTTTAATCGCATTTGGCGCCGACATGAATTGGAATAACGGCATCGTTACGATATTGAACATCACTCGCAGTAGCGCAAATCAGAACAATCAAAGTAACCGTATCAATCTGCGTTTCTCGTATAACTATTAAGCAACAACAGCGTATAACAAAAAAGGCGAACCGTAGTTCGCCTTTTTTGCTTTTGTGATGGTTTAATCACGTTCAAACAAGTTGCCGAGGCCGCCCAGCACTGAACCCTGCTCCGCGCCCTGACCACCACCGATCTTCGAAGCGCCGACAATACGATTTGCCATACGACCTAGTGGCAAGGACTGTAACCAGACCTTACCTGGGCCGCGCAAAGTCGTAAAGAAAATGCCTTCGCCACCAAACAAAGCTGTTTTTACGCCACCCACAAATTGGATATCGAAATCAACATCAGAAGTGAAAGCGACCACGCAACCTGTATCAACCCGCAAGGTTTCGCCTGGTTGCAAAACACGTTCTTTCAATGCGCCGCCAGCATGCACAAAAGCTAAGCCATCGCCCTCAAGCTTTTGCAAGATGAAGCCTTCACCACCAAAGAAACCGGCGCCCAGACGTTTTTGGAATGCGATACCTAAAGACACGCCTTTCGCTGCACACAAGAAGGCATCTTTTTGGCACAACAAAGTGCCGCCAATTTGATCTAACTTAACAGGAATGATGCGGCCTGGATAAGGCGCACCAAACGCGACTTTGCGTTTACCTGATCCTTGATTTGAATACACCGTGGTGAACATCGATTCGCCGGTGATCAAGCGCTTACCTGCACCAAGCAAAGAACCTAACAAACCACTGTTGGACGCGGAACCATCACCAAAAATGGTTTCCATGCGGATTTGATCTTCCATATAGAACATCGAACCAGCTTCACCGACTACAGATTCATTGGGATCTAACTCAACCTCAACATACTGCATGTCATCACCGAAAATTTGATAATCAATTACGTCCATTGCCATGATCTTGTCCTTGTCAAAAAAAGCCCTTGAATCAACATTAAAAAAGGGCGAAAAGTGATCGCTATTGTAGCGATAAACGCGCCACGAACAAGCCTAAACAAACGGTAAAAAAATGAATTGACTACCGAGGCGCGAAAGTTCTTAAGAAACTAAGCAACTTCCACCGCTGCGCCATCACTGGTTTTTCGATGAAATGCCAGGAAAAAACAGCGCAAAAGAGAGTCAGCACACCTGAGATTAACAACAACCGAGTAACTTCAATTCCTGGGATCATAGCAATGACAGCCTGCTGTATTGGAAAAGCATAAATGTAAACACCGTATGAATAATCCCCCCCGCGATTAAATCGGCGTATCAAACCGGATGGAAGATAGGCAAAAGAAAATACAAGATACGGCAACACAAGCACATAGGCATATCCGAAAAAACTCTTGTGTAAGCCAAGACAAAATACAAGAAACAACATCGCCATCACCGTGAAGACACGATGCAAAGGAATCCATCGACGAATGAGATAGTACAAAGTGCCGCTCAAAAACATCAGAGTCAAATGTGCGAGTTGCCTTGCCTCCAAAATATAATGGGAAGACAAGATCTGATAACCACAGTATCCGGCGAAGAGCGATAAGATAAACGCCACGAAGATTGGGAAGTGTTTAGTTCCGAGTTGATACACGATCCACATCAACAGCAATAATCCATACATACTAAGCTCGTAGACCATGGTCCATAATGAGCCATTGACGACTTGAGGAAACGGATTATTGACAAACACCCCAGGCAAATAGAAGTCGAGCCCAGTCATTAAGCTAGCTGACTTAAGGAGGTGCTGTAGAATGCGGGGGTCTTGATAATACGCTGACCAAGTATTACTGCTGAATGCAGCACCAAGTACCAACACCACCAATAACAACATCACCCATAGCGCGGGAAAGATACGAAGAAATCGCGCCAAGAGATAGTCGATCACACTTTGACGCTGAATCAAACTTGCACCGACCAAAAAACCACTGCTAACGAAGAAGATATCGACCGCGATCGAACCGATACTCATACCGAGAGTCGATCCTAATGGCTCAGGACGCCCGAGCAAGGCGTAGCAATGACCAAACAGAACCGCAAAGGCTGCGATAAAACGAAGAAGATTGAAATTATTATCTTTCCCTTTTTGCGGATCGCAATAAGAGGACAGTTTAGGTGCCAACTTAGGCGCTTGCGTGAGATACGTTAGTGGAGAAAACAAAGAACTCACCGCAGTTCGCACCCAACACCGAGCTTCAAGCTAAGCGCTTGGCGGCAATCGCGTTGCCCGCACGGCTCACTGCCTTGCGACCAAGATGCTGGGAAATAAACTGACCCGCATCGACCACTTGGTCGAGATCAACGCCGGTCTCTATACCTAAACCATTCATCATGAACAACACGTCCTCTGTCGCTACATTGCCCGTCGCGCCTTTGGCATATGGACATCCACCCAAGCCCGCTACTGAAGAATGGAAGATACTGACGCCAACTTCCATACTGGCATAAATATTCGCTAGAGCCTGACCGTATGTATCATGAAAATGCCCTGAGATTTGATCAACAGGGAATTCTTGCGAAACACGGTGCATCACTGCCTGCACATGACGTGGTGTGCCGACACCAATCGTGTCGGCAATGTCGATTTCATCGCAGCCTAAATCGCGCATTAGCTTGACCACGGCCGCCACTTCTTCAGGCGTCACTTGACCTTGATAGGGGCAACCAAACGCACAACTGATACTGCCGCGCAGGCGAATGCCATGCTGTTTCGCCGCAGCTGCCACATCGCGGAAACGTTCTATCGATTCGGCTATCGAACAATTAATGTTTTTCTGTGCAAACGCTTCCGAAGCTGAACTAAAGATCACCACTTCGTCTGCGCCAGCGGCTAACGCTGCTTCGAAGCCTTTCATATTGGGCGTCAATGCCGAATAAATGACACCTGCCTTGCGTGTGATACCTGCCATTACTTCGGTGGAAGTGGCCATTTGTGGCACCCACTTTGGCGAAACAAAAGAAGCCGCTTCGATATTTGCAAAACCCGCTTTCGTTAAACGGTCGACGAGTTCAATTTTCACTTCGGCAGAAATGGTTTCTTTTTCATTCTGCAAACCGTCACGTGGACCGACTTCCACAATCTTGACGCGCAAAGGCAGGTTCACTTGTTTTGCTAATACGACCATTTCAATATCCTTTCAACTGGTCAACTAAGCCAGCGACTGTTTCCCCACGCTCAAGCGAGGCGATTTTTCCTGCAATCTGTTTTGCACTTTCATCACGCACGGTCAATGCTGAAATATGCGGGGTGATGTGTATCCGTTTTTCTTGCCAGAATGGATGGCTTGGTGGCAAAGGCTCTTCACGAAATACGTCCAAAGTAGCGCCAGCAATATGACCAGACTGAATCAAACTCAACAAATCTTCTTCAACAATGTGAGCACCACGGGCGACGTTAATCACATATGCGTCAGACTTCAGCAACGACAGCTTCGACTGATCTAATAAATTCTCAGTCTCTTTCGTCAAAGGTAGAATCAACACCAGCACCTTGGTTTGGCTCAGAAATGCATTCAAGCCGGCTTCACCATCAAAGCACTGAACACCGTCGATTTTCTTCGGTGAACGACTCCATCCGAGTAAAGGAAAACCAAATACCTGCAAGCCTTCAATAATGCGCTGGCCCAATGCACCCAAGCCTAACACGCCAATACTAAACTCTTCTTTACGATGCGGCGCTAATGGTTGCCATTGTTTCGCATCTTGGGAATACTGATATTCATCGAAGCGACGGAAATGACGCAAGACCGCATGCGCCACATATTCCGCCATCTGCACACCCATACCCGCATCATCAACTCGGATCAAGGGTACGCCAGCAGGAAGTGCTTCACCGAGCTGCAATATCGCATCAACGCCAGCACCAAGATTGAAAATCGCTTTCAGATCTGTACGGCCACGCAACATCGCCGCAGGAGGTTTCCACACCAGTGCATAATCAGCCGGCGCGGTGTCACCCTCTTCCCAAATTCGAATGTCGGCAGTTGGCAGATACAGCCTAAAAGCGTTCAGCCATACTTCTGGGTCGGCACCTGTTGCGTAATAAATGATGTTCATATTCAATTAACCAATTTGGTAAAACTTTGTGGCCATCAAACGAATTTGTAAGGCGGTGGCAACCGGCGCCGCCAAATTTCTTAGCCCCTGAGCAGCGTCGGTTGCACCCGACCTACGAATCTTCAGTGGTTTAATCCTTTGTCTCACGTTGAATTCGACTTTCCGCTGCTTCCTTAACCAAAGGCCAATTCTCGAAAGCACTTATCGCATTCGGGTAACCAGCGTTCACAGATGCGAGTAACATTGCCTCTGCACGGTCAAGATCATTTTGCAAACCGAATCTCAAGGTTTGCGAGTGGTAATGCATATACAGCTCGAATTGTGCTTCAGGGTCTCCCTTTTCTGCAGCAATCTTAGCCTCTACAAGCCGAGCTTGCATCACTTCTTCTGACTCAGACTCGTAATCACGAATACCTACCTTTGTATTGCTTCCACGATCAAGTGCAGCAAAAACGGAACTTCCCAAAATACGTTCCGCTTCTTCAGGACTCTTTTCTTTAAAAAAAGAAACATCAGGAGATACGCCATCGAACGTCTTCGCACGTAACTCCGCTGTCCGATCTATATCCAACATGTAGAAGATAAACTTCTGTTTATCTTCGTCATAGTGAATCAGCAGATCGCGTTTTTTGTTCATACGAATCGTTGCGCAAATTACTGCTTAAAATTCAATAACGGTGCACCTTCAGTGACTTGATCACCAACCGCATACAAAACTTCTTCGACCACACCATCATGTGGTGCAGAGATGGTGTGTTCCATCTTCATCGCTTCCATGATCAACAACGCTTCGCCTTTTTTCACTTCTTGACCATTCTTCACTACCACTGCGACGATTTTGCCTGGCATCGGTGCTGTCAAACGACCACCTTCTGCTTCTGCTTCACCGGCATGTGCCAAGACGTCGTTGTAATGCAAGACGGTATGAACACCTTGGGTGAAAACATGGAACTGCTCGCCATCACGTACCACGGTGCCGTTCACGGTTTGTTCTGCCATCGCTAACACGAAGTCATTGCCTGCTTGACGCACCAAGCGTACATCTTGAGAAGCGCCATTGGCGGAAACTGTCCATGCATCTTGTGCGTAGACCACCGTTACTTCGTGCTTTTGATGTTCTTCTTCGAACTTCAATCCACGTTGCAGTTGGCTATTCATACGCCAGCCTGTGCTGCTTTGCCATGGGTCACTGCCGTTTTGCTTTTCACTGGTGATCAAGGCCACTGCAGCAAAAGACAAGGCATGCAAACTGGCCGCGGCAGGCGTTGGGAACAAGGCGTCGTGGTTACGTTCAATCAGGCCGGTATCCAAATCCGCAGTGGAAAATGCCTGGCTCTCAATCAAGCGAAACAAGAAAGCGATATTCGAATTCAAGCCCACAATTTGGTACTGCGACAAAGCCTGTGCCATACGTGCCAAAGCTTCTGTTCTATCTTTGCCCCACACGATCATCTTGGCAATCATAGGATCGTAGAACGGTGAAATCGTATCGCCTTCACGTACGCCACTATCTATCCTAAATGCCGCTGGGTCTGGTGAACCACCAAGTTCGAAATTGACAGCGCTTGGTGTGCGGGCATGGCGCAAGGTACCGATCGATGGCAAGAACCCTTTTTCCGGATTTTCCGCATACACGCGCGCCTCGATAGCGTGGCCATGAATCCGCAACTCTGATTGTTGCAATGGCAGTTTTTCACCAGCAGCCACGCGCAATTGCCATTCGACCAAATCGGTGCCCGTGATCATTTCCGTCACTGGGTGCTCAACCTGCAGACGCGTATTCATTTCCATGAAATAGAAAGAGCCGTCTTGGTTGGCAATAAACTCTACTGTGCCGGCGCCGACATAGCCAACCGCTTTTGCTGCCGCTACAGCCGCTTCGCCCATCGCTGCGCGACGTTCAGCAGTCATACCTGGCGCGGGTGCTTCTTCTAACACTTTTTGGTGACGACGTTGTACTGAGCAATCGCGTTCAAACAAGTAAACACAATTGCCATGCGTGTCGGCAAACACTTGAATCTCAATATGGCGTGGACGCTGCAAATATTTTTCAGCGAGGACTTTATCGTCGCCAAAAGAATTGATCGCTTCACGTTTGCATGAAGCTAAACCATCTTTGAAGTCAGCCGATTTTTCAATCACGCGCATGCCTTTACCACCGCCGCCTGCGCTGGCTTTCAATAACACTGGATAACCAATACGGTCCGCTTCACCTTGCAAGAAATCTGGGTCTTGATTGTCGCCGTGATAGCCAGGCACCAAAGGTACATTGGCTTTTTCCATCAGCGACTTCGCTGCAGACTTGCTACCCATCGCTTCAATTGCGGAAGCTGGCGGGCCAATGAAAGCGATGCCAGCTTTGGCGCAGGCATTCGCAAACTCACTATTCTCAGACAAGAAACCATAACCAGGATGGATCGCTTGCGCACCCGTTGCCAATGCCACCTCGATGATTTTGTCGGCACGCAGATAACTTTCTTTGGCAGGTGCTGGACCAATCAAGACCGCTTCATCACACACCGCCACATGCTTAGCATTGGCATCCGCTTCGGAGTACACCGCTACGGTCTTAATGCCCATGCGACGCGCTGTCGCGGCAACACGGCAAGCAATTTCGCCACGATTGGCGATGAGGATTTTGCTAAACATGATTTTTGTCTTTCTTCTCTAATTCAAATATTAACAAGCTCGATTCGAACATCTTTCTCTTGAACGCCAATTAGCCATTCTGTATTTCCGGCTATGTCACAACATTCCAATTCAAAGCCATATGGATCACCATAAATCTCAAGGATCGTCGCTATGTCACCGACTTTGGGGGCTCGAGTATTGAAGGCATCTGACACAAGTAATTTGTCAGTATTGATCGCGGTCACCCGAACGACGTCAAAAGCTTTGAAACCCATCGCTATACCCTTGTATTCAAACGACTTAACTGCAATTCCCCGCTTTTTTCTCCACCACGCCACGCGTCTTCAAACCCAATTTTCCCAACAAGACTTTGTCGTCTTCTGCTTCTGGATTATCGGTCGTTAACAATTTGTCGCCGTAGAAAATCGAATTCGCACCAGCCAAGAAACACATCGCTTGAACGGCTTCTCCCATTTGACGACGGCCTGCAGATAAACGCACGCGTGCTTTCGGCATCGTGATACGTGCCACTGCGATCGTTCGTACGAATTCCAAAGGATCAAGTGGGTCTAAGCCATGCAAAGGCGTACCTTCGACTTGTACCAAGTGATTGACCGGTACCGATTCTGGGTAGGGATTTAAATTTGCCAATTGCGCGATCAAGCCAGCACGTTGACGACGTGTTTCGCCCATACCGACGATACCGCCACAACATACTTTGAGACCCGCCGTACGTACATGACCTAGGGTATCAAGACGATCTTGATAGTCACGCGTAGAAATCACGTTATTGTAGAACTCTGGTGCGGTGTCGAGATTGTGGTTGTAGTAATCCAAGCCTGCATCTTTCAAACGCTGTGCTTGTTCTTCTTTGAGCATACCCAAAGTAGCGCAGGTCTCTAAGCCCATCGCCTTCACTTCGCGCACCATGGTTTCTACTTTTTCCATGTCACGATCTTTTGGCGAGCGCCATGCCGCACCCATACAGAAACGTGTCGCACCGCTTTCGCGTGCTGCTTTCGCTGCATCTAAAACCTGACGTACGTCGAGCATTTTCTTCGCTTCAACGCCTGTGTCATAACGCGCCGCTTGCGGGCAGTAGCCACAATCTTCTTCGCAGCCACCCGTTTTGATCGACAACAATGTCGCCAATTCCACGTCACCATTCGGAAAATTTTCACGGTGCAAAACTTGCGCCTTGAAGAGCAAATCATTAAACGGCAGATCGAACAATGCCATCACATCTTCTACAGGCCAAGTCTCTGCCGTAATCGGCTTGACTGGCGCTTGAAACGTCATTGCCTGTGCATTTTCTAAACTAACTGTCTGTTCCATGATCTCTTCCTTACTTCAATAAATTCAAATTGACATACTGACTCGCCTGCGCCACATCCTCTGCAGCTAAGCGCGGCACAACACCTAAACATGGCGCGCCGAGACGCTGCAGTAATGCTTCTACATTTTCATCAAAAAATCGCATTTCCGTATCGACTGTATTGGCCACCCATGCAGCCAAACGTAAACCGCTAGCGCGAATTGCCTGCGCTGTTAACAACGCATGGTTGATACAACCCAAACGCATTCCCACCACCAAAATGACTGGCAAGCCCAAACGCTGCGCCAGATCGACGGTACTGGTTTCATCATCTAATGGCACGCAAAATCCGCCTACGCCTTCCACCAAGACCACATCCGCGAGGCGCTGTGCTTGTTGATAGGATTGCTGAATATGCTGCACATCCATCTTCACGTCTTCCAACTTCGCCACAATATGCGGCGCCGCTGGTGTACGCATCAAATAAGGCACGACGATTTCTAGTGGCGCCTTGACGCTTGATGCAGCCACCAAACTATCGACATCTTCATTATGCAAAACGCCATCGATTTCATCCGCACCCGAAGCGATGGGCTTCATCCCTAGCGTCGATTTTCCTTGCTGCGTGAAAGCGCGTAACAAGGCCGACGTCGTAAAGGTCTTGCCGATTTCGGTATCGGTGCCGGTAATGAAATAATCGTTTTTTCTGTTTTGCATTTCTTCAGCTTTACTCTTCCAAAGCATTCACAGCATCAATCAGCATGGCCAAATCTTCCGCCGTATGGGCGGCTGACAAAGTGATGCGCAGACGCGCTGTTCCTGCTGGCACTGTCGGTGGGCGTATTGCTGGCACCCAAAATCCTTGCTCGTACAAAGTCGCTGCTGCCTTCAAACTTTCAGCATTGTCACCAATCACAATAGGTTGCACTGCGGTATTCGATGGCATTAGAGTCCAACGCTTTAACTTCAGATCACGGCGCAATTGCGCAATCAAAGCCTGCAAATTTGCACGAAGCGCCTGTCCTTCTTCGCCTTGAATAATGTCCAAACTCGTCAATAGCGCATGCGCTAAAGCGGGCGGTGCTGCTGTCGTATAGATATACGGACGCGCCTTATTGACCAACCATTCGATCACATCGGCATGTGCAGCGACGAAAGCACCGCCAACACCCGCCGACTTGCCTAAGGTACCCATATAAACCAAGTTGGGCGAACACAAATTGTAGTGTTCTAACACACCACGTCCATGCGCACCCAATGCGCCAAAACCGTGAGCATCGTCAATCACTAACCATGCATTGAATTCTTCACACAAGGCAAGCAACTCAGGTATCGGTGCCAGATTGCCATCCATACTAAAAACACTATCGCTGACCACAATCTTCGTCGCGGCAGTCGATGCTGCTAACAACTGACCTAAGCTTGCCACATCACCATGCGGGTAAACATGCAACTTTGCACGCGATAGTTTGGCGCCGTCGATTAAAGACGCATGATTCAAAGATTCAGAAAACAGTTCTGTCTCTTTGCCCGAGACTGCAGCTAAGCCAGCAAGTACGGCGAGATTAGCCATGTAACCCGTGCAAAAATACAAGGCACGTGCGTTCTGAAGATGAGGCGAAACAAATTCTGCCAAGCGTTCTTCGAGCAAAGCATGGGCGCGACTATGGCCGCTAATTAAATGCGAAGCACCACTACCAACGCCATATAAATCCGCGCCTTCTTGCATGGCGGCGACAATCTTAGGATGCGCGGCCAAACCGAGATAATCATTACTGCAAAATGCCAACATGTCGCGGCCGTCCACCTTGACACGCGGTGCGCTTGGGCTCTCTGCATGACGACGTCGACGACGCAGACTCTTCGCATCTAAGGCTGCTAATTCATGTTGGATTTGATCGAGCAAAATCATACGGATTCTCCCATCACGCGATCGAAGACTTTCAGTATGCGTTCGCCCACCAAATTCACTTCTTCTTGATTCAAAATATACGGTGGCATCAGATACACGGTATTGCCGATAGGGCGTAACAACAATTCCTCTTGCAATGCCTGGGTAAAGAAACGGCGAGAGAAGGTTTTAGCTGCCTGGACAGTGACCTCGTCAAATACTGCATCGAAGGCCCACATCATGCCCTGCTGACGGAAATGCTTAACCTGTTTGTGTTGCGCGAGTGGCTGCAGAGCTTGTGTGATGCTTTGCGCCTTCACCCGATTTTGTGCCAACACATCGTCGGACTCGAAAATCTCTAAAGTCGCGAGCGCGGCGCGGCAGGCCAAAGGATTACCGGTATAGGAATGGGAATGCAAGAAGCCACGACGCACATCACTATCGTAAAAGCCTTGATAAATTTCTTCACGCGTCATCACCAAAGACAGAGGCAGATAACCGCCGCTAATGCCTTTCGACAGGCAAACAAAATCAGGCCAAATGTGCGCGTTCTCGCAGGCAAAGAAAGTGCCCGTGCGACCACAGCCAACGGCAATCTCGTCCGCAATCAAATGCACTTGATACTGATCGCACAAAGCGCGCACTAGGCGTAAATATTCAGGATCGTGCATCGCAAAACCCGTCGCGCACTGCACCAAAGGTTCGAGAATGACGGCGGCAATTTTTCCTGCGCGTTCTTGTAGACAACGTTCCATATCGGCCGCGGCACGGCGTGCGACATCGATGGCGGATTCACCATCTTGTGCTTGGCGAGCATCTGGTGATGCGACCACATGCGCATTGCGTATCATAGGGCCGTAAGCATCACGAAATAGCGGCACATCCGTTACCGCTAAAGCACCTATGGTTTCGCCGTGATAGCTACCTTTGAGGCAGATAAATTCTTGTTTCTCAGTTTGACCCTGGTTGCGCCAAAAATGAAAACTCATCTTCAACGCGATCTCGGTTGCCGATGCGCCATCTGAGGCATAGAAACTATGACCGAGTACACCGCCCGTTAAGGCAGATAGTTTTTCTGATAAACGAATGACTGGCTCATGGGTAAAACCGGCCAACATCGCATGTTCTAATTGATCGAGTTGATCTTTGAGTGCCGTGTTGATACGTGGATTGGCATGACCAAACAGGTTAACCCACCATGAGCTAATGCCATCGAGGTAACGCTTACCTTCCATGTCGACCAGCCAGGCACCACGGCCATGACTCACCGGAATCAAAGGCATGGTCTCGTGGTGCTGCATTTGCGTGCACGGGTGCCAGACGCTTTGCAGACTACGATTTACCCACTCGGATGTACTACCTGATGTATTCACTACGTTCAACCCTAGTTCAAAATCTTTACTTTTCCACCAATTCAACGAAATTTACTGGAAAATACGAACAAAAATAGGCTATTTAGCCGAAATTGCGATCAATACGCGTCTAATCGGACATTTACTGTAACGGCCGATTAGAGCAAGCCCTCCATTATACGTGATCAGCCCAACCAAGCCGGTTTCCGCTTCTCTAGGAAAGACCGCACGCCCTCGCGACCCTCTTCAGATGCACGGATCACGGCGATGCCTTCCACCGTGCTGGCAATTAGCTCAGGGGTAATCTCACGGCCACCAACCTCACGCACTAAAACCTTGGCTTGCGCCACTGCATTCGGACTATTTGTTACCAGTGCTTTGACGATCTCCGCCACTTTCGTGCTCAGCGCATCAGCAGCGACCACCTCGTGTACAAAACCGATACGCAGCGCTTGCGCCGCATCGAAACGCTCAGCCGTTAAAAAGTAGCGACGTGCTGCGTTCTCGCCCATGGCCTTGATCACGTAAGGCGAAATCGTCGCAGGAATTAAGCCCAACTTCACTTCGCTTAAGCAGAACTGCGCGCTATCAACAGAGACGATGACATCACATGCCGCTACCAAACCCATACCACCGGCATAGCAATCACCCTGCACTTGCGCCACTACAGGCTTAGTACAGGTATAGATCGCCGCCAGCATCGCCGCCAACTGTCCTGCATCAGCCAAATTTTCAGCATGCGTATAGTCGGCCATCTTCTTCATCCAATTGAGATCAGCACCGGCGCAAAATGCAGGACCATTGGCAGCCAACACAATCGCGCGAATATTACTATCGCTACTCAATTCATTAAACACCTGCGTAATCTCAGCAATCGTCGTTTCGTTAAACGCATTACGCACGTCAGGACGATTTAAAGTGACGGTCGCGACTTTGTTGTCGCGGGTAAGGGTTAGGGTTTGGTACATAAAATCTCTTCTTCTATGAACAAATACTGGAGAACTCAACTCCTTCAAAAATTCGATTTCAGGGATGCAGTACAAGGAGGAAACCGGAGCAATATGTCGATATTGCGAGGATTTCTGACGCCGTAATGCGCCCTGCAATCGGATTTAGGAAGGGGTTCACTACATGCGGAATATCCCAAACTTGGCGTCCGGAATCGGCGCATTCAATGCAGCACTTAAACCGAGACCCAACACCATACGCGTATCCGCCGGATCAATCACACCATCATCCCACAAGCGTGCAGACGCATAGTAAGGATGGCCTTGATGTTCGTACTGATCTTTAATCGGTTGTTTGAATGCGGCTTCTTCCTCGGCACTCCATGTGCCGCCTTTGCCTTCGATACCATCACGACGCACGGTTGCCAACACACTCGCCGCTTGCTCGCCACCCATCACCGAGATACGGGCATTTGGCCACATCCACATGAAGCGTGGAGAGTAAGCGCGGCCGCACATACCGTAATTACCGGCGCCAAAACTACCGCCGATAATGACCGTGAACTTCGGCACATTGGCGGTTGCAACTGCGGTCACCATCTTGGCGCCATTGCGCGCAATACCTTCGTTTTCGTATTTGCGTCCGACCATGAAGCCGGTGATGTTTTGCAAGAACACCAGTGGAATCTTGCGTTGGCAGCACAGCTCAATAAAGTGCGTGCCCTTCAATGCAGATTCGGAGAACAAAATACCGTTGTTGGCAATAATGCCGACTGGCATGCCGTGGATATGGGCGAAGCCACAGACTAAAGTTGTGCCGTAACGCGCTTTGAATTCATCAAAATGACTGCCATCAACCACCCGCGCAATGACTTCACGCACATCGAAAGGTTTGCGCGTATCGACGGGAATCACTCCGTACAATTCACTTGCAGGATACTTCGGTTCTTCCACCGCTTTCATCACCACGTTTTGTGGTTTTTGACGATTCAAGTTCGATACGATCTGACGCGCCATTGCCAAAGCATGGGTATCGTTTTGCGCCAAATGATCGACCACGCCGGACAAACGCGTATGGACGTCACCGCCACCTAAATCTTCCGCACTCACTACTTCACCCGTAGCGGCTTTCACCAATGGAGGGCCACCCAAGAAAATCGTGCCTTGGTTCTTTACGATGATCGATTCATCACTCATCGCTGGCACATAGGCACCACCAGCTGTACAAGAACCCATCACCACAGCGATTTGTGGGATGCCTTTAGCAGACATATTGGCTTGGTTATAGAAAATACGGCCAAAGTGATCGCGATCAGGGAACACATCATCTTGGTTTGGCAAGTTCGCACCGCCACTGTCAACCAGGTAAATACAAGGCAAGTTATTTTGCTCGGCGATTTCTTGCGCGCGCAAATGCTTTTTCACCGTCATCGGATAATAGGTGCCGCCCTTGACCGTCGCATCATTACAAACAATAACGCACTCTTGGCCCGCTACGCGACCAATGCCGGTAATCACGCCAGCGCTCGGCGCCGCATCCAGATCGTTCTTCTCTTTATACATGTTGAACGCTGCGAGCTGAGAGAATTCGAGGAAAGGTGTACATGGATCGAGCAGATTTTGTACACGATCACGTGGCAAGAGCTTGCCGCGACCTAAATGTTTTTGGCGCGCTTCTTCGCCGCCACCCAAGGCAATCTTGGCGACCTTTTGTTTAAGATCATCAACGATCAATTGCATGGCCGCCGCGTTAGCTTTGAAGTCCTCAGAGCGAGGGTTTAATTTGGATTCTAAGGTTGTCATAATGTTTTATCCGAAAAACTTCCACATTCTTAAAGCGCTGACTGTGATGCGCAAAGCCTTAAAGAGAACTCCGTCTCCGTACTCTGCACTTTTACAGCTCACTCTTTCTTATTCATAAATTCCGTCTACATAAAACCATTTGCCATCAAATTTCACGAAACGACTTTTTTCGTGCAAGCGATGGGCTTTGCCGCCAATTTTGTAACGGGCGACAAATTCCACCATCGCCTCTTTTTCTTGTGTCGTGTGTTTCTTTACTTCCAAACCTAACCACTTGGTCGGCTCACCATGCACGATGGGCTCTTTCGGACAAGTCCGTTCATCCCAAGTCGCACGCAAATACGTTTCATCATCAAGCGTGTATGCGGTGTAACGCGAACGCATCAAAGCTTCTGCCGTTGGTGCGACTTCTGCACCACTGATGTAGCGTTTGCAGCAATGTTCGAATTCTTTGTTTGAGCCACAGGGGCAGATTGTTTTACTCACGCTTTACCTAATCGTTTCTTTGCAGCGAGGGTTGCGCCCGCCTTTTGTCCACTATACTTTCTTGCTTTCTTTCACCGCCGTAGGCGCACCCGCTGCCTTCCATGCGCCAAAGCCGCCGTCGATGTGGGCGACATTTTCTAGGCCCATGTCTTGCACTGTTTTTGTCGTCAACGCACTGCGCCAGCCAGCTGCACAGAACAGGATGAATTCTTTGTTCTCGCCGAATACGGGTTTGAAGTAAGGTGAATCGGGGTCGACCCAGAACTCGATCATGCCGCGTGGCGCGTGGAATGCGCCGGGAATGACGCCTTCCCTTTCTAGTTCACGAACATCACGCACGTCGATGAATTGCACATTGGGGTCGGCCAATTTGGCTTGCGCTTCTGCCACGTTATAGGTTTTGATTTGCGCGTTTGCTTCGTCGACTAATTGTTTGTAGCCTTTTTTCATGTCTCTTCCCATCTCGCTTTTTAGGTCAGTTCGTTCTCGTAGGGCGGGTGCAACCCGCGCTGCTCTTTGTTTAAAGGTCTGGCGGCGTGGGTCGCACCCGCCCTACAAAAATTAAAACCCGCCTGTTGCTAACCATTTTTCTAGTTGAGGCAAACGATCATTACCCCAGAATGGTTCACCATCCACAATCACCCATGGTGCGCCGAACACACCTTTGCTGACGGCTTCTTCGCAGGCAGCAGCCAACTGTGCTTTATAGCGTTCGTCTTTACAGGCGGCCGCAGCGGCTGTGCCGTCTAATCCCATTTGGCTCACGTATTCTGCTAACCACGCAATATCATTCAATCCTGCAGGGCCAGAGAAGTAAGCTTTCGTTACCCCACGAGTGAATTCACCCACACGTTGTGGAGCAACTTCTTTCATCCACAAACACACACGTGCCGTGTTTTGCGTATTGATCGGAAATGGCTCAGGCAACACAAAAGGCAAACCTGCAAAACGCGCCGAGCGTTCCATATCATGTTGGTGATAATTCGCCATGATAGGTGGACGCATAGTCAATGGACTGGAGTTCGTGGTTTTAAACACGACGCCCAATAACATCGGCTTCCATTCGATTTCGCGGCCATATTTGGCGGCGAGCTCTTCAATCACTTGCGTGGTCAAATACGCATAAGGTGAAACGTAGTCAAACCAGTATTCGATGCGATTACTCATTACCACTCCTCAATTCATCCACACAAGAAATTACGTTCGCAAACTCAGACAATCAAACAATCAATCCATCAACCCACGGCCAATCAAAATCTTCTGAATGTCCGAACTACCTTCATAGATCTGGCATACACGCACATCACGATAGATTCGTTCGACGGGGAAATCACTCACATAGCCATACCCGCCATGAATTTGAATCGCATCGGAGCATACTTTCTCTGCCATTTCAGACGCAAATAACTTCGCCATTGCTGCCTCTTTCAAACATGGCTTACCTGCATCTTTCATACTTGCCGCATGCCAGATCAATTGGCGTGCTGCTTCAATCTGTGTCGCCATATCGGCCAAACGGAATTGCACCGCTTGATGTTCAAAGATCGCTTTGCCAAAGGTGCGGCGATCTTTGGCGTAAGTGAGGGCCGCTTCAAATGCAGCGCGGGCCATACCAACCGATTGTGAAGCGATACCGATACGGCCGCCTTCCAGTCCAGATAAAGCGATCTTGTAACCCATGCCCTCTTCACCGATCAGATTCGCGGCGGGGATACGGCAGTTTTCAAACAAGATTTGTGCGGTGTCGGAAGAGTGCTGCCCCATCTTATGTTCAAGGCTTGCAACAATATAGCCTGGCGTTTTGGTATCGACCCAAAACGCGCTGATCCCTTTTTTACCGGCTGCTTTGTCGGTCACGGCCATCACGATCGCGACATCGGCATGCTTGCCGCTGGTGATGAATTGCTTCACGCCATTCAAGACATATTCATCGCCTTCTTTCTTTGCCGTCGTGCGCAAATCAGAGGCATCACTACCGGCGTGCGGTTCGGTCAAACAAAACGCGCCGAGTTTTTCTCCACTCGCGAGTGGACGCAACCATTGCTCTTTTTGTTCTGCGTTCGCATACATCATGCCTATGCTGCAGACAGGGCAGTTGTTGACCGACACTACTGTCGAAGTTCCACCATCACCTGCAGCGATTTCTTCGAGCACCAAGGCCAAGGATAAATAATCCATGCCTGCACCACCTAGCTCTTCTGGCACAGCGACACCATAGGCACCCATGGCCGCCAATTCTTTCAATTCCTCAGCAGGGAAATGATGCTCTTTATCCCAACGTGCCGCATTTGGTGTGATGCGCTCTTGCACAAAGCTACGCACGGCGTCGCGGATCATTTCGTGTTCTGATGTTAGTTGCATTTCTTTGCCTATTTCAAAAAATTCCTGGAACTCTCTTGTACTTTGTAGCAATTGAGCTCTTCGATAACTACCAATCCAATTGCGTGCCGCTATAACTCAAGAAACAGCCATTCTTTTCTCGACTGCTTTCTGCTAACACCTTTCGCATCCCTGCGACACTCACATCGACGGTAAGCTGCGCACCTGGACCGCCCATATCGGTCTGCACCCAACCGGGATGAAAAGCGATGCAGGTCGCGCTTTGTGCGCACAAGGACGTATCTTTCAACACTGAATTCACGGCCGCCTTACTCGCGCGATACAACCACACTTGCGGGTTATTGCGGCTGCCAATAGAACCCATATCTGATGACAGTACGGCTAATTTCCCCGCCGCGTTTTCGACCAATGGCAACAGCAGAGGCAAGATGCGCATGGCAGCTAGTACATTGGTATGCATGACTTCATCAAAAGTCGTTTGCTCAGGCGATTGCATGCTTGGCGTACGAGGGCCGAGCAAACCCGCATTAAAGATAGCGACATCAATCTTTTCATCATCAAGTCGCCACGCTAAACCAGCACAATCGTTGAGCTTATTCACATCCAAAGGCAAGGCTTCACAACCATGCGCAGTCAGCTCGGCAAGGTCCTCGGACTTGCGAGCAGTGGCGATAACACGCCAGCCATCGGCTTTGTATTGACGTGCAAATTCACGACCAATACCGCGTGAGGCTCCGATGATTAAGGCTGTTGGCATTACTTGCGCTCCGTTTTGTTAAGCTAAAAATCAGTTGTCGCTCCTGCGAAGGCAGGAGCCCAGCGTCTTTCCTTGCTCAGACGACGCCGCTGGATTCCTGCCTTGGCAGGAATGACTCAGCAATTACACCAACTCAATCGCCATCGCAGTCGCTTCACCACCACCGATACACAAAGACGCCACACCGCGCTTACCACCGCGTGCTTTCAAGGCACCGATCAAGGTGACGATGATACGAGCACCCGATGCGCCGATTGGGTGGCCCAACGCACATGCGCCGCCGTGCACGTTCATCTTGTCGTGAGAAATACCGAGGTCATGCATCGCTGCCATTGGCACCGCGGCGAAAGCTTCGTTGACTTCAAACAAATCGACATCAGCTGTTGTCCAACCGACTTTTTTGTAGAGTTTTTCGATAGAGCCCACTGGTGCTGTGGTGAACCAACCTGGTTCTTGTGCGTGCGTAGCATGACCCAAAATTTTCGCGATTGGCGTCAAACCCAATTCTTTCGCCTTCGATTCACGCATCAAGACCAAAGCTGCTGCGCCATCGTTAATCGAGGAAGAAGATGCTGCTGTGATTGTGCCGTCTTTTTTGAACGCTGGTTTCAAATTAGGAATCTTGTCGAGCTTGGCTTTCAATGGGCCTTCGTCTTTATCGATGACCACATCACCACTACGGCCAGATACTGTGACAGGCGTAATTTCCCAAGCAAAACCACCGCTGCTAGCGGCCGCTTGTGCGCGTGTCACGGAAGCGATAGCAAACGCATCTTGCGCTTCGCGTGTGAAACCATACTTAGCGGAACAGTCTTCTGCGAAAGTGCCCATAGAACGACCTTTGTCATAAGCATCCTCCAAACCATCAAGCATCATGTGATCCATAATCGTGCCGTGACCGATACGATAGCCACCGCGTGCTTTAGGAATAATGTAAGGCGCGTTAGTCATCGATTCCATACCGCCAGACACAAGCACTTCATTGCTGCCAGCGAGGAGCGCATCGTAGGCCATCATCGTGGCTTTCATTGCGGAACCGCACATCTTCGACAAAGTCACTGCACCCGTCGAAAATGGCAAACCCGCTGCCAACAAAGCTTGGCGCGCTGGCGCTTGACCTTGGCCTGCCATCAAGCAGTTACCAAACAAGACTTCTTCAATCAATTCTGGTTTAACACCAGCACGTTCAACCGCAGCCTTAATCGCCACAGCACCGAGTTGGCTCGCTGTCAAAGAAGCGAAATCACTTTGAAACGCACCCATAGGTGTACGAGCAGCGCCGACGATTACGATAGGATCATTCATGGTTTTCTCCGGATTTATTGGTAACTACTTTTTAAAAATTTTTTTAACTACTTCGATACAAAACAGAATTTTTACTTTTCAGCGCGGGTTTCACCCGCCCTACAAATTTTCTTCTAATACTCAAGAGGCTGACGCAATCACGTCCCAGCTAAGCGTGCCATCGAAGACAGTGCACATGCGCGGCGAGACGGCACATCAACGCTGGGGCATACTTTCTTCAACCTCCCTCCTCCCCCAACTTCAAGAGGCTGACGCAATCGCGTCCCAGCTAGGCGTGCCGTCGAAGACAGTGCGCATGCACGGCGAGACGGCGCAACAACGCTGGGGCGTGATTGCGTCAGCCTCCCCCAAATCGAATTGATTGGGGATAAGGAAACACATCATCCACCTTCCCCTTCACAATGCGATCTTTACGCTCTTGCCAATATTTCGCCGTCAGCAAGTCAGCGTGATGTTTCATAAAATACTGTTTGACCTTGGCATTTCCAAGCAAGAAGGTGCCGAACTGTTCTGGGAATACATCATTCTTGGCAATCGGATACCAAGGCTCTGCTGACATTTCATCTTCTTCATTGCGTGGCTGTGGGATATTTCTGAAATTGCAGTCGACGATGGTTTCGATTTCATCGTAGTCATAGAACACCACACGCTTATGGCGTGTCACACCAAAATTCTTGTACAACATATCGCCAGGGAAAATATTTGCTCCGACTAATTCCTTAATCGCATTGCCGTACTCGACAATCGCATGCTCCATCGCTGCGTCATCACCTTTTTGCTCTGCTTCTGTTAGCCAGATATTCAAAGGCGTCATGCGGCGTTCAATGTACAAATGTTTGATAATGACTTCATCATCACTGACTTCCAAAATCGACGGCGCATAACGACGGATTTCCGCCAACAGATCTTCGGAGAAGCGAGCGCGCGGAAACGCCACATCGGAATACTCTAAAGTATCGGCCAAGCGCCCTACGCGATCATGGTTTTTAACTAGTTGATACTTCTCTTTAATCAAGGCCTTAGTGGTTTCTTTCGGCGGCGGAAAGCTATCTTTGATCAGCTTGAAGACGTAGGGAAACGATGGCAATGCAAACACCAACATCACGAGACCGCGAATACCAGGCGCAGCTTCAATCATGTCTGAGGAATACTTGAGGTGATGCAGGAAGTCACGATAAAACAAATTCTTGCCATGCTTTTGCAAACCCAGCATGGTGTAAATTTCACTGCGCGGTTTGCGCGGCAAAATACTTCGAATGAACTGCACGTAGGCCGATGGTACATCCATATCGACCATGAAGTAGGCACGCGTGAACGAAAACAAGACGGTGATGTGCATGTTATCAAACAGCACCGTATCCAAAATCAATTCACGATTCTTATTGTGAATGATAGGAATCACAAATGGCATTTCTTGATTACCGTTGATACTCTTACCGATGATGTAGGCAGCCTTATTGCGAAAGAATAGACTTGCCAGTACTTGGAACTGATGATTCGGCTCGAAGCGCATATCACCAAATTGTTCGAGCAGTCGCGCTTCCACTTTCGCCAAATCGGCGTCAAGATGCGCGAATGGTGTTTGCAATTGGAAGTTAGTGACGATACGTTTCAGACTAAAACTCAGGCCATCGGCTGCTGGGTAATAGACGCGATAGGTCGCTGGCGTATCTTCTCGCTCGATGTAATCAGTCGCTGTGGCGGGACGCACGAAAATGAAGTCGTTATGAAAATACGTGCGATGTAAGAGTTTCGTGCAGACCGTATTGAAAAAAGTTTCCGCTAACTCGGGGCGCAAATGATCGATCAGCAAACCCATGTAATGTAGCTTCACTTCACGCCAAACTTCATCGGTCAGATCGTCGCTATCGTACTCATCTTCCAGAATCTGTACGCATTCTTTGGCACGCTTGTCATAGTAAGCTATCCGCTCACGCGCATCTTCTTGCGCTGCTTTCCAATTGCCACGTTCGAAGCGCTGCTTCGCCATTTGCGTCGTCGCTCGAAACAAACGGTAATGCTTATCAAAACCGTCGAGTATGGTCCTTGCAATGTCAAATGCAATTTGCGAAGACAACAATTTAGGAAAGGCGATTTGGGGCATAAGCGTCAACCGTTTCAAAACCTCTCAACACAAACTCGCAAGGAACCGAGTTCAACGATTTTCAGAATTGCGTACTACGAACCAATGACCGTTGAGAAATTCGATTATGGGGAGACAGTTTAAGGCGCCGCCCGCAGCAATATGTCAATATTGCGAGGACCGGCAACGCCGAAATGCACCCCAGAATCGGATTTATCGATGCGTCATCACAGAGTTTCGGCGAACAGTTCCCGTCCTATC
This sequence comes from Affinundibacterium nitidum, assembly GCF_014284155.1. Lineage (GTDB taxonomy): Bacteria > Pseudomonadota > Gammaproteobacteria > Burkholderiales > Burkholderiaceae_D > Undibacterium > Undibacterium nitidum. The sequence goes on along the minus strand of NZ_JACOFZ010000005.1, from coordinate 48,594 downwards.
AGCATACGGCGAATCTCACTCGTACCCGCACCAATCTCATACAACTTCGCATCACGCCACAAACGACCTACTGAGTATTCGTTGATGTAACCATTCCCACCCAAGGTTTGGATCGCTTCACCGGCCATCCACGTTGCTTTTTCAGCGGAGTACAAAATCGCGCCGGCTGCGTCTTTACGCAAAGCCCGTGTTGCTTCTGGTGTTTTCGCGCGTACGCAAGCTTCACCCACTGCATAGACGTAAGCCTTACATGCCATCATGGTGGAATACATATCAGCAATCTTGCCTTGCATCAGTTGAAATTCACCGATGGCTTGACCAAATTGTTTGCGTTCGTGGATGTAAGGAACGACGACGTCCATACACGCTTGCATAATGCCCAGTGGGCCGCCAGACAAAACTGCACGTTCGAAGTCCAAACCAGACATCAAAACATTAACGCCTTTACCAACACCACCGAGTACGTTCTCCACTGGTACTTCGCAATCTTGGAAAACCAACTCGCCTGTATGTGAGCCGCGCATACCGAGCTTGTCGAGTTTTTGCGCGATGCTGAAACCTTTATAGCCTTTTTCGATAATGAAAGCCGTCATGCCGCGTGGGCCCGCTTCCAAATCTGTTTTCGCATAGACCACTAAAGTATCTGCATCTGGGCCATTAGTGATCCACATTTTGTTACCGTTCAAGACGTAGCGATCACCTTTCAAATCAGCGCGCAATTTCATGCTCACAACGTCGGAACCAGCGTTAGGCTCAGACATCGCCAAGGCACCCACGTGATCACCAGAAATCAGTTTCGGCAGGTATTTCGCTTTTTGCTCTGCATTGCCGTTGCGGTTGATTTGGTTCACGCACAAATTGGAATGCGCGCCGTAAGACAAACCAACGGAAGCCGAAGCGCGAGAAATTTCTTCCATGGCGATGATGTGCGCCAAGTAACCCATGTTCGCACCACCGTATTCCTCTGAGACCGTCATGCCATGCAAGCCCATGTCACCCAATTTCTTCCACAAGTGCATAGGGAATTGATCGGTTCTATCCATCTCTGCAGCGAGCGGCGCGATTTCAGCCGCAGCGAATTGTTGAACTGCTTCGCGCAAAGCTGCAATGTCTTCGCCGTGATCAAACGTTAAACCTGGTAAGTGCAACATAGTTTCCTCGATAAAATGGGGGTGAATCGATCTACACAATTCGGGCACATGACACAGCTATTTTGGTCAGCCTTTGATTATATGCCCAGCGTCTGCTTCACAGTCGCCGTTTTCACTACTAATTCCTGAGATAGCCGTGCGCTTATTTGCAAGGCTATCGGATGAGGAAAATGATACTTTGAATTGACGTTAACGTAAACGTCAATTCGCGCCTTTCCTCAACAATTATTTTGCTTTTTTAGCAATTATCAGCAATCGTTGGCTTTCGTCCTCATGCGCCTTGATTTCAGCCAACATCACTTCGATGTCTTCTCTTTGTTGTTCCAAAGATGCACGATGTTTGGCCAAGACTTCTAGAAAACTTTGCAATTGAACTTCTGTGTCTTTGGGCGAGTCATACATCGTCACTAGATGCTTGATGTCCGACAGGCTCAAACCCAAACGCTTACCACGTAAGGTTAATTTGAGATGTGTGCGCTCACGTGCCGAGTACACACGATTGCGTCCACTAGGGCCTTCCCGCTTTGGACTAATGAGACCTTGGTCCTCATAAAAGCGGATCGCACGCGGGGTAATGTCGAATTCTTTTGCTAATTCGGTAATTGTATAAGTTGCCATTATTAAAGTTTTTTTGGTCAAACGAAGACGAAAACCGAATTTCAGATCGGTTTTGAATTTAGAATCTTACCTGAAACGCAGTTAACGTAAACGTCAATTTACAACAACACTGGAATTACCATCGAGCAATCATACAAAAGCTGGTGAGAGTGTTGCCAAAGAATATAGAACTCATGAAAATCATGGCCAGCGCGAAGAAACAACAATGAATCACTTAGAACAAGAATTACATTACCCCTTACAAGAACGCATCCCTGAAGCTGGCCAAACCATAGAGATTGCTGAAGGTATTTTGTGGATACGCATGGGTCTGCCTTTCGCGCTGAACCATATTAATTTATGGCTGATTGAAGACACTTACCAGACAGATAAAGGATCAGTTCGCGGTTGGACAGTGGTGGACTGCGGCATCAATAGCGACGCCACGCGTGATGCCTGGGAAGTATTGTTTGGCAGCCATTTGCGTGGCTTGCCTATCGTGCGCGTCATTGCTACTCACTGCCATCCAGATCATGTTGGTCTCGCTGATTGGCTATGCTCGCGTTGGAAAGCCCCGCTGTTCATGAGCACCGGTGAATATGCGTTTGCCCGAATGATGTCTGCAGGCTTGCCAGGTGTTGATGGTTCGGCGATGTTCCCGCATTTCCGCAAGCATGGTTTAGTAACGGCAGAAATGCAGGAAAAAATCCAGGAACGCAAAACCTATTACACACGCTTAGTGCCGACTATGCCGACTTCCTATCACCGACTGCAAGAAGGCCAAGCACTGAAGATTGGTCGTCACGACTGGCGTGTCATCACTGGCTTTGGTCATTCTCCGGAACATGTTTCTTTATACTGCGCAGCCTTGAATTGTTTGATTTCGGGCGATATGGTCTTGCCGCGAATTTCAACCAATGTCTCGGTGTTCGCGGCTGAGCCCGAAGCTAATCCAGTCTTACAGTATTTAGAATCCTTGAAGAAGTATGCCGACTTGCCTGAACAGGTTTTGGTATTGCCATCACACGGCAAACCATTCACCGGCATGCATACGCGAATTCGTCAATTACACGAACATCATCGCGAGCGTCTTAGCGAAGTATTGCAGGCCTGTACCACGCCCCAATCCGCCCATGATATTGTGCCGATGATGTTTAAGCGTCCGCTGGACGCGCATCAATTGACCTTTGCGTTGGGCGAAGCCTTGGCTCACTGCCACTACCTATGGTTGGAAGGTAAACTCAAACGCGAACTCGGAAGCGATGATGTGTATCGCTTTGTCGCGCTTCATCACTAATTACACGACGCAATGCATGCTATGCAAACTCCACCGCTCTCGGTTTATCTGAAGTTAGTTTGTGTTGCTCTTTTTTGGGGCGGCACTTTTATCGCTGGACGTATCGTTTCAACAGAAGTGCCGCACATGATTGCTGCCGCTGGTCGCTTCCTTGTCGCTTGCGTGTTTCTATTGCTGCTCGCATGGAAAGTCGAAGGTGGCTTGCCAAAACTATCTCGTCAACAAATCCATGCTACGTTTGGTCTTGGGGCGACCGGTATCTTCTTATACAACCTCTGTTTTCTCGCAGCATTGCAACGTATGCCAGCCGGGCGCAGCGCCTTGTTTGTGTCGTTAAGTCCCATCGTCACAGCGCTCTCCATGGCGGTCTTATTTCGGGAACGATTAGGTTTGATGAAATGGTTTGGTATCGCCATTGCTTTTTTCGGGGCCGCTATCGTCTTGACGCGCGGTGACTTGTATCAAGTGGTTCACGATATTTCGGCAACAATGGGCAGTGGCGAATTATTTATGTTGGCTGCGGTAGGTTCATGGACTACGTACACCATTCTAGGCAAGCATGCCTTACAAGGCTTGAGCCCAATTGCTGCGACAACCTATGCCTCTCTTTGGGGCTTGCTATTACTATCTTTGGGTGCGGTTATGCAATTGCCTCAACTCGATGCGACAAAACTCACATGGCAAGTGCTGACATCAATAGGATTCTTAGGTATCTTTGGCACCGTGATTGGTTTTGTTTGGTATTACGAAGGCGTTAAAGCCATTGGCCCGGCAAGAACTGCAGTCTTTAATAATTTGGTGCCAGTGTTTGGAGTGGGTTTGAGCGCATTGATGCTCGGTGAACCTATCCTCATTTCGATGGTGGTAGGTGGCCTACTGGTAATTACTGGCGTGATGATTACCAATAGACCGCGGCAATAAGCAAGACCGACGAGCACAACAGCACTGCCAGCACAACTACTAAGGTTTTGTTCAGTACAGCTTTGGTGTCAACGCTACTCGATGATAGCTCGACGAGATAATCAGCGCTCGGAGAAACTTCAGCGAGTGGCAATACACGACAGTGTGACATCTCAACCTCCATTAAAAGTGGAGCTCATTTAAACACAGCCTCATGTGCAAACCTCAATAATCTCGGAAGTAGCGCAATCCAAACTAAGTCGTACTAAAAGATGCTACGAATTTCTTTCATTCGAGTTGCACCCCATCAGATTTCGCTCATGGATGACGAAGTCTTCACGTAGTTTGAAACATTCATCACGAAACAAAATCAACATTTAATCGATGCAAATTTGACACGCTGCGTATGTTCACGTTACAGTGTCGATTGACTTTTTGACAACTGCATTTTCGCTCAACATGAACACTCGATTCACCCAGAAACTCTCATCACTTTTAATCTGCCTGATGGTCGCGACCGGGGTAGCCGCCATTGCGGTCGCGCAAGGTCAAGAAGCGGTCGCGCTGGAGAAGGCCCTCATCCCCGATGATGCAAAGGCGAATGCACAGTCAAAAGCCTTACTTCTGCAACAAATGAAAGCCAACGCGGAACGAGCGCAGGCATCTGACTCCGCTCATTTATGGTTCGCAGGGTTTGGCTTGGATTCCGAATCTAAAGCGTTTCGCGGGGACGTTGATTTGGTTCAAAAACGGATATCGCAAATTAATCCCAACAGCATCCAATATGCAATGGATAACCATCCGCAGTCCGAAACGCTGACACGCCCCTTTGCACACCTAAGCAATATCAATGACACGCTAAAGCATATTGGCAAAAATCAACGAGAAGGTGATCTTGCCTTGGTATTTTTAACGGCTCACGGCAACATTTCACTTCTAGCGACACAAATTGGGAATAAACGCTATGCCAATATCAACGATGGTCAATTAGCGACGATGCTCAGGTCACTCAAAGATATGCCAACCATCATCATTGTTTCGGCCTGTCACTCTGGCTCATTGATCCCGGCACTAGAGAGTCAAAATCGCATTATCCTTACTGCTGCAGCAAAAGGAAAAACGTCTTATGGCTGCCAACCTCTATCCAATAATACTTTCTTCGTTGAGGAACTATTCGGCGACGGTTTCGACTCTCGCCTCTCGCTCAAAGCAAATTTCGAAGCGGCTTTGAAACGCATCAAAAAACGCGAGTCTGAGAAAGAGTTAGTTCCTTCAGAACCGCAAATTTTTATTGGCGAAAAAATGAAAGCAATCGTTGAGGTTCCGCTCAATGAAGCTTTACTACCAAAGCGTCTGGCAACTTCAGCTGCGCCTTCAAAATAAAGTAGGCGGCAAACGCTGCCAATACATGCTTGATGGTATGTCCCGAAACCATGGCCGTGGCCGATAAGATAGAAGCGTCGGCCATCTCAACACATTTTGCCAAAACGTAGCAAGCAATCGCGACTGCGAACCAAACTCTTTCTCGACTCGGACGCCCATAAAGCCATTGCCATACAGGCGGCAATGTAATCGCCAACACTTGTAGCGATAAGTAAGGACGCAGATCGGATGTCTGTTGCCACCACCATACGGAAGCAAAAGCAAACACACAGAATCCGATCAATTCAAGTCTTGCTTGTTTAGGCGACACGAAGCAGGCAGCTGGAATCAAACTCAACAAGGACGCACAAGCAATCGCGATCGGCAAACGATCCCAAAACAAACGCGTATCATCGGGCGCCAAGTGGTAATAAGACGAGCACCAAGCAGTTGCCAACACACTCAGTGCAAACACCGTCAAAGCGGGCTTATTATTGCTGTTGATACACTGAGGTCTACTGAACAAAAAAAATAGGGTCCACAGGCCAACCGCCAGAAATCCAAAATTCGACAAAACGTCCATTGCGTGGTCGATACCAAGCCACGTACTTTGATCGGCAAACGCATGGTAATTGGCTAATTGAACGATGGGTCCGTGCCAGAGAAAGAGACCGACCAAAGTGAGCGTCAGCGCGATCGGAATAAACCTCAAATACTTCTTCATTATTTTGCTCCTCATCAAACAAGGCGCGAGTGTGCCGCAATTAAGCGCCCAAAGAAACTTCATTTGACAGAGTCGACACATATGGGTTAAAAAGTATCAAACATTTAAACTAAATGCCTTCTAGGCGCGAAAATCCATGACCGAAATCACGCAGTTGATGAATACCATCAAGTACCAGCTGAAACAACAAGCGAAAACCTACCGCGATGTTGCGGAAGCACTCGATTTGTCAGAGGCGAGTATCAAGCGCATGTTCAGTCACAGCAGTGACGCACCGATAAGCTTGGAACGTTTGGTACAGCTCAGTCATTTCTTGGGCTTTAGTTTGGCCGAACTCACACAGGAAGCTAGCTTAAGTAACGCCAAGCTGAAAACGCTGACCTTAGAGCAAGAAAAAGAATTGATTTCAGATAGTGAATTGCTGGTCGTTGCTGTTTGCGCCATCAACCAATGGAGCATGGCCGAGATCTTGGAGTACTACAAACTTAGTGAAGCGAGCTGCCTGAGGATGCTGCTGAAGTTAGATCAATTGCGTTTGATCACACTTCTACCAGGTAATCGCATTCGTTTGAATATCAGTCGAGATTTCGATTGGCTCCCGAACGGCCCCATCCGCGCATATTTCCGCGAAGTTGGTATGTTCGATTTCTTGAATGCTCGCTTCCATCATGAGGGCGAAACCTTTAGCTTCACCCACGGGATGTTGACCGAGGGAGCGATTCTGAAATTGCAGGCAGAGATCCGTCAATTAAAACGACGCTTTGCTGAACTACACGCGGAAAGTCTGAACTCGCCACTCAAAAAGCGCCATGGTACTGCGCTATTGATGGCCATGCGACAATGGGAGCCTGAGGGTTTCACTAAACTACGCAAGAACTGAATATGAAGCGTGAGGCTGGAGAGCCTCAACCCCCTATTCAGACTCCAATTTCCATTAACGCTCCCGTATTGGTGTGTAATGTGCAGTGCAGACTTTGTCCACATTCGCTTCTGGGCACAACACATAGCTAGCACGCATCGCAAACTGCCGAATTTGCTCACCACGCGTCATGTTGTAGTTTAATCGCGCAGAGACTACCGTCGAGGTAGCTAGCTCACGAACTTCCCAATCACTGATGTGAAGTTCAGGGACTGGGCCGTTGCCTTTCTTCGCGTAGAATCCCAGCATCTTTTCTTTCGGGTCAAACTCCCCAACTGGAGAAATTTCGAAATACCGGCTGTGCGTCAGTTGGTTCAACATTTCAACGTCAAACGCTAACTGCGCCTTCACATGTTTTTCCACCATTTTCTTCGCTTGCTCAACGGTGATGGTTTGCGCGTGGGCGACATAAGAAAAAAACCCCAAGTAAAGTGTGAGTGCCGCTAGAGCAATCAACAAGCCAGTCTTTCTTTGACGGTTGCGCATGATATTTCCTCCAAATTATTCGCCATGGAAGAATTAAAGCAGAGCTTTTGATTGAAAGCCTATGTCACGCGACAAAATAGCCAAATACGTGAATCAAATCTGATTAAACGTGACGAAACCAGTCGTGCGCCCTTATAAAAAAACTCCTTGTTCGCCCAAGGAGTTTTTCATTTACCAACTTAACTAGATTTTTGCATTTATTTTGCTTCGGTCGCAACGCCTTTCAATGCTGCGATTTCCTCAGGTGGCAGCAGATTTTTGCTGACCAAATTTGCCAACAATACGTTGACCAAAGAGCCACCGCCATCACTATTACTACCGCCCGCCACAATCTGAGGCACCAGAGGAATCTTCGCTTCTGCTAAAGCACGACCCACTTCAATCAAGGCATAGTTACTTTGCCCAACAGCCTCAGTTTTACGCTGAATGACTTCCGCTTCAGCAGTACCCACAGCCAAAGTATTTTCCGCTTTCGCTTTACCGACCACACTAAACACTTGCGCGTCCGCTTCCGCATTGACGATTTTGGAACGTGCATCACCTTCGGCGTTCAACACGCGTGCATTCTTATCACCTTCTGCTTTTTTCACCATTGCGCTGGCAGAGAATTGTGAGATTTCTACTTCACGCTCAGCCGCAACCACTTTCGATTGAGTGTCGGCGATCGCTTGTGCCTGAGCTAACTCTTTACGTGCAACTTGTGCCAACTGTTGGGTCTTGAAAGTTACTTGCTCCTGTTCCGCGATTTTCCTATCCGTCAGCGTTTTCATCAAAGCCTCTGGTGGTGAGATGTCACCAATTAAAGTGTCAACCGCCACCACATTGTATTCACGTAGGGCTTCCGCAATGCGGTTCTTCGCGTCTGATTGACGTTGTGCACGTCCTTTTAAGAAGTCAATCACATCTGAACCCTGCGCCGTATTGCGAAAATAGTTACCAATCGTCGGTTCCAATACTTGCGTCACCAAGTTCGCCACATTACCGAAACGTGCAATCACTTTCGGTGCATCGGTACGTGGAATGTGAATAATTTGCGAGACGTCTAAGTTAAAGGTAAAGCCATCAGAGCTACGCACCGTAATGGTCGACAAATTCTTATCAAGGTTATGTGCTTCAGTTTTACCGGTTGCCCAGTTCAAGACAACGTTAGCGGTCGGTACACATTCGACTTTATGAGTGTAGGGATTGATCGGATATTTACCTGGATCGAGCGGCTCTACCCATACGCCTTTTTGACTTTTCCTCACCAAATTACCATGTTTAAAATTATCCCCGGTGACGTCTTCACCTTCATCGCCAACATACGCAATCACCACACCCGCATTAGCAATGGGTACTTTCGTCATCTCCACGATTTCAACTGTCGCAAACATCGGGTTGATAAAGTAACGCCCAGCCAAAATCACTTGTTCTTGCAAACCTTTGAAACCACCCGCGTCGATAAAGGCTTGACCGTTTTGGAACATGTTGTGATTCGCTATTTCTTTGCCCGCGATTTCACCTGTGTTCAAAGGAGCGCCTTCACGTGTGGTCACCACGCCGACCATATTGTCAGGCACGTCAATCACGTTGACAGCCTTCACGCTGAAGAGCCGTGGATTGATTCGATAGTGGCCGTTCGGGATCACTGAAATCTGTGGACCACGTTCGCCGCCGCCATTCAAAAAGGCTTGAGCATCTTGGAAAGTATTGGAGTCAACATGACGTGCCAACACACGTCCGTTTGGTATCGGTGAACCACCGTGCGCTTCAACAATACCGATCTGATTCTTTTCGATGGTCGTCACCGACTCTTGGCTAACGCGGAATAACAGCGTGTTGATACGATAAGAACCTTCAGGAATAACGAGGCCTTGTGGGCCACGCTGACCGCCGCCGGTCAAGAAGGAACGGGCATCTTGATACATATCGCAATCAACATGTTTACCGATAATATCGCCGTCATTTAAAGGCTCACCGTCGCGAGACTCCACCACACCAATGAAATTCTCAGGAATGATCGTCAAAGGTGCGTTGACCACTGAGTACTGCCAAGGCCATAGAGCGTAATGCACGCCTGAAGCCAAGGTATCCACTTGATCACCCGCCTCACCATTCAAAGCAACGATCTTGCCGGGCGGTAGATCTTTATGTTCGCCCCACAGTACAAATTTCTTAGTCACCAGACCAATCATGTTATCGGGAATGATAATCACACCGAAGAACCACAGCACACGACGCCACAAGGCGACTAATACAACCAACACTACAATCCATGCATAAGACCAAGGCACATCGCCAATTTGTTCCATTCCATTCATTATCTGCTCCATTAAGTTAACGACCGGTCTGCGAGTATTTCTAACGCTGCTTCTTCATGTTTTTAGTAGCGGAGGAAACTGAGTAATCAAGATTGATTGCTTTCTCGTCTGGTCGTTCGATCAGTATAAGAATTGCAAAATTAGTGACAACGGCAATTCGGCAAAAATTTAACCAAGACAGTTCGAATCGAAAGGAGTATGAGATCTACTTGCAAATTGCCTTGATCTGCTTTACTCTGCGGCCTCTTTTGATTTTTGCTTCACCCGCGTCGTTGTTCATGTCTAAAGCTGTTCTTTTACTCGCCACCGATGTCTTCGGCGAAACGCCTGCTACCGCTAGTCTTTGCCGTCAGCTTCCGATTTCAACCAAAGTAATTAGTCCCTATGAAGGGGCACAACAATTCAAAACAGAGCAGCAAGCTTATGAACGTTTCCTAGCCGCTGGAGGTGTCGCGGCGTACGCCGAGAAAATTCAAGCGCAGCTGGTGCAAACCGAAGTACAGCATGTGTTGGGATTTGGAGTTGGTGGAAGTGCGTGGTGGATGAAATCAGCGACAAACGCGGTTCAATTACAATCCGCGACACTATTCTATGCGTCACGTGTACGCCACCATCTTGACATTACGAGTGCTTGCACGACGCACTTCATTTTCGCTCAACATGAAGTGGCTTATGACGCCCAACACTTGACGGGAAAGCTCCACCGGCTCGGGCACCACGCTGAAGTCGCCAAACTTGCGAAGCATGGATTCATGAATTCATTTGCCGCTGGTTTCTCTCTGAAACTGCAGACGTATTACCTCGAACTACTGACGCAAAAATATCAATTGCAACAAGCAGCATAGACGCCTCCATCGTTAAGAAAATTACTTCTTATCGACGGTAAAGGACACGCTATCGACGTGCCCTGCCGCATCGATCACCGTAATGCTATGTGAACCAGCATCAGCAATATTGATAGTCTGGCGTTTTTTGATGCCCGCAGCACTTTGTTTTCCATCTAAGAGCCAATAGTGTTGACCAGTTCCGCCAACGGCATCGACACTAACACTAAGACTATTTTGGCCAGGTGCTGTACGCAGTCGACTGCCAGGTTTCACTCCCATCAAACGAATACTTCCTACACTGTTCACCTGCGGGCAATTAGGCGACCAGGCAAGTAAGCCAAGTTCGTGCTTACGCGTTGGTGTCAGCCATGCCTCAAGTAAAGCGGGCCAACGTGCGACTTCACGTTGTTCGGCTTTTGAATCACAACTAGGCATGGTGCGCATTTGGGTTGTCGGGTTCATCCAAATCGTTTCTACTAAACTACGCGCACGTAGTCGGTCAGGAAGCGTCGGCGGAATGGTATCGCGCAAGACCCAAGCACTGCGCTTCGCATGGCAATGTTCTGGCTTAGTTAAACTTGCAGCCACACCGAGCGGCCAACAGATTTGTGCCGTCGTAACCTCTTTAGGCATGTCGCGAGGCAAACCCTCACCCCGAGGCATCGCATAAGCAATTTGATGCAATAAGGGGGCTGCGATATTGGCGCCAAAAAAACCTGGATTTGGCGTGCCATCGGGTCGTCCTATCCATACACCCATCGTATATCGACCACTTACACCGACCGCCCAAGCGTCCCGAAAACCATAGCTGGTCCCCGTCTTCCACGCAAGACGCACACCACTTGCATCACCTTCAACAAAAGGCTGGTCGGGGTGTCCACCCGCTTCAAGAATATTACGAATAATGAAAGCGGCACCCTCACTCATCATTCGAGATTCTTTTAAGGGAGCATCCGGTGTAATACGCGGGACACCAGCCATCCCCTTCATTGCTAAAGAGCGATACGCACCAACTAATTCTTCCAAACTCGTACCAGCGCCGCCTAAAATGACGCTTAAGTTTGGTGAAGCGTCTTTTGGTAAACGCAAGCGCAAACCGGCACTTGAGAGGCGCGCGGTAAAGCGGGTTGGGCCGATGCGATCCAATAGATCTACCGCTGGCACATTCAAAGAACGTTGCAAAGCTTCTGACACACTCACTGGACCTGAGAAATTCGCTTGAAAGTTTCCAGGGTCGTAACCGCCAAATGATTGCGGCGTATCGGCCATCAAACTTTCAGAGTGGATGACGCCATCATCTAAAGCCATCGCGTACAAAAATGGCTTCAAGGTTGAGCCGGGCGACCGAATACCTCGCACCATATCGACATGGCTAAAACGACGAGGATCAGAAAAATCAGCAGAGCCTGCATAGCCCAATACTTCCATGGTTTTGCTATCGACCACCAAGGCGGCCATCGACACAAAGCGTGGTAGTTGGTTAACTTTGTCAGCCAACATTCTCTCAAGTGTCGTTTGAATCTCGCGATCTAAAGTCGAACGAACGATACCAATTGCGGTACCACTGTTTTTCTTTGTTCTCTGGCGCGCCTCTGCTCGCGCAGCTTGATGTAGGCGCTCGGCAGCCAATGGGGCAAGCCAACTTACCCGTGGCGGGTTCGCCCCCACTTTTTCGATCAAGGCATCATCGACTTCGGCCCGTGTCCAATGCTTTAACTCAGCCATACGACGCAGTACTTTATCGCGCGACTGTTGAGCTAACTCAGGATGACGATCAGGCCTCAAGCGCGAGGGCGCTTGCGGTAAAACCACCAATAAAGCGGCTTCGGCAGACGACAAGGATTGCGCGCTTTTCCCTAAGTAGCTACGGCTTGCCATCTCAACACCTTCGACGATTCCCCCCATTGGTGCGTGATTGAGATACAAAGTTAAGATCTCTTTCTTTGAGAGCCGCATTTCCAATTGAATGGCTCGTGCAATTTGACGTAATTTGCCGCGCATCGTTCTTGGTACAGGCTCGAGCGCGCGCGCTACTTGCATCGTCAGTGTCGAACCTCCCGATACGATATGACCGTGCGCACCCCACTGCCAAGCCGCACGTGCCAAGGCCACTGGGTTAACGCCGGGATGCCACTCGAACCAACGATCTTCATAGGTCATTAAGGCGTCAAGATATTTTGGCGAGACCTGATCAGGTGTCACTGGATAACGCCATACGCCATCACCATCGGGCCAACCGCGTAAAGGAGTTCCATCACGCGCAACGACCACCATGCCAGGCAAATCTTTGGGAATAGGCGGCGGAAAAATTTGATCCAGAATCAACAACGCGCTCAGCAGCATGGCGACACCACCCCGCCATGGATGCGCACGCAACCAACGGCCAGCCCGCCGAAGTTGAAGACCAAGATGTAAAGATTCAGGGAACGCCATACCCAAACTAAAATCGCGATGAAGTCGGGTATTGTAAAAGCTTTACGAAGCAATAGGGGGATTTAAGCGATGCAGACTTGCGCTCTCGCTTGTTCCAAGACATCAAACAGTTCATCTTGAGAACAGGGTTTATTCAAACAAGCATCAAAGCCTTGTGCCAAATAATTGGCTCTACTTTTCTCATCGTCATGACCAGAGTACGCAACAATAAAGCTCGGCTTCTTGCCATGATTCGCCTGATACTCACGAATATTACGCATGGCCTCAATCCCACCCATCACCGGCATTTCGATGTCCATGATAATCAAATCGGGAGTTGATGCAATTGCCCGGTCAACCGCCATTCGCCCATTGATCGCGCAATCCAGAGAATAATGTGGCGTGCGGAAATTATCGCTCATGACCATATGATTGAAGTCATCGTCATCTACCAACAGCACAGACATCGGTTCAGTGCTTCGCATTGGCGTCGCCAACCTTGTTGCCTGTTCTTTTTTATGTGAAGCGGTTGGATGATTTTGACTGCGGTGCAAACGTAAACTCAGCGTTGTACCATCTTCTTCCGAGGTTTGCATACTTAGACTACCGCGCTGCACTTTGGCTAAAAGGTGCGACGAATAAGTACCTAAACCAGTGCCTCCAATTTTTCCAGACGTTGCATATTTATCGAAGAAAGTCTCGCGCAATGCGACTGGCACCGATCCTTGATTATGAATCGCCAGCAAGACTTCCGGACCATCAATTAAGCTTACCATCACCGCAGAGTGTTCCGGCGCAGCTTCGACTGCATTCTTTAATAAATTACCGATAATCGAATAACACAATGAGTCATCTGCCTCGGCAAAAACGTGCGGCTCCTCATCGGGAATGTGAATACTGACTGACTTGGACTGTGCATGCGCGGATAAACCCAGGGCTACAGCCGATACAATATTGGTCAGATCAACGCAGGCTGGGCGAAACACGTAACTACCGCTCTCCATGCGAAACAAATCGAGCGACAAATTTACCATGCTCAAGGCGCGGTTGGTCGCGCTCTCAATCATCGTCAAAATGTCTTCTTCGTGTTTGCTGAGAGTTCGACCAGCGCGCAACAGTGTTGGTGCAGCGGCGATACTCACTAGCGGTGTCTTGAGATCATGACGAGAAATACGTTCAACGTCTTCCAAGGTCCGCAGTGCATCTTGCAAGGCATGATTCTTTTCGTCTAGTTCTCGGGTGCGTTGAGCAACTCTTTCTTCAAGAAATTTCTCAGACTCTTGCACCTTCTTTAGCATGACTTCGAGTTCTGAATTTAAGTTCCGCAGTTGACCGTTTTGCTCGGTGAGCTGTTGTTCATGAGAATACGCTTGCAAGGCCGAACGTACGGTGAGAACAATATCGTCGTGATTGAAAGGCTTTTCCAAGAAACGATAAAGATTGGCCTGATTGATCGCTTTTTTTACGCCTTCGAAGTCGCTTTGCCCCGTCAACATAATGGTCATCGTCCGCGGGCTACGTTGATGGATCTCAATTAACAACTCGTCGCCCCGCATACCCGGCATGATGAAGTCAGAAATGACTACACTAATGGTATCGCCGCTTGCCTCCAAATCCTCAAGAATTTCTAAAGCTTCTTCGCCGCTCTCGGCAATCTCGATGAGATAGTTTGTGCCTAATGCGTGCGAGAGCAACGTGCGCAATGCAATCAGCACGGTGGTGTCGTCATCGACGCAAAGTATGATGCCGCTATCCTTCATGAATTACATCCGTTGGCAGTACCATTTAGGCGAGTCGAAAAAGTAGCGACTTACGCGGGCGGAATTTTGACTTTCCACGAAGTAAAGTATTCACGAAGTGAAGATGTTGCGCAAGAGGAATTTTTGCGGGTGTGGGATTTTCTGAGAAAGATCAAGCAAAAATCATTTTAAGTTGACTAGTTTTCTTGATAATTTCCATTTACTCGCCCTTGCTGCTTGCAAATCCATTCGGCGGTAAGGCACATGATCAATAACTTAGCCATCATAAAAACCACATACGCACCGCCAATAGTTTGCTGAGTGATACTATGCTTTCATGCAAAATAGAAACATTTGATCCTACCGACAATCCAACATGAGCGTTGTCTGCAATACACGGATCTGCACTATCTTGGAGATCATGAGGTGATAAAGAGTTTACCGTCAAAGATTCATGAAACGATATCCCGGTGTCTCAATTTGCGCCGCTATTTTCTTTGTTTACCGATCCTCTACTTTTGCGCAGTCTCAAACACTAGCTATGCAGATCAAAGCAAAAGTACGTCAAAAAATGACTCAATCCCCTATTCACAAGATTTTTGGTACACCCACCACTTCTTCGAAAAAGTAGGCAATGATGAATCCTTGCCTATCAACATCGTCTCTTCTCTCACTCAGGATAGTTCTGGCTTTATATGGATAGGAACGCAAGCTGGCTTAGTGCGTTACGACGGCTATCGATTTGAAAAATTCACCCACAGCAATCGCGAACCATTTTCCCTTCCAGACGACTATGTCAAAGCTTTGTGGCCAGCTAAAGATGGCACACTGTGGATAGCTGGATATGGCGGCAAAATCGCAACTTTTAATCCTAAACTCAAACAATTCAAAGAAGTACAACTGTCACCTGAGTTAAACGACGAAGCAAAAGTGGGACGCATTATAGGTTTAACGGGAGACTCCAAAGGCGGTATTTGGATTGCTGCAGAAGTCTTAGGCCTAGCTTACCTTCCAGCGGAAGGCGGCAAATTAGTACGCTTTCTTCCACAAGCAAACAATAGCAACAGTCTGTCAGAACAGAAGATACGTAGTATTTACGTCGACAAATCTGACAACCTCTGGATAGGCACCTTCAACGGGCTACAGCGCCTCTCCAGCGATCAAAAACAATTCAAAATGATTGCGTCCGATCCTAATGATGCAAACTCTCTCGCTGGTCATGGTGTGAGTAGTATATTCGAGGCTATTGATGGAAAAATTTGGGTCGGTCTCACCCGCAACGGAGCAGCGTGGATAGAACCTCAAAGTAACTCTTTGCACCGCATAGGACTTGACGCTATCGCAGGCAATGTCCTCGCTGACAACGTGGTTGATGGTATTTTGCAGGCTGACGAAGACGAAATCTGGCTCTCACGTTATGGCTACGGAATTTATATCGTGAGTGCCAAAGACGGCCACATCTTGCATCGTATGCGCAACGATCCCGCCATCCCTAGTAGCCTAGCCCTCGACCAAATAGGTTCAATGCTGAAAGACAGATCGGGCATACTTTGGGTAGGCACTTGGGGAAATGGATTACAGAAACATTTACCGAGCCACGACACCATTCGCATGCTGCGTCATAGCCCCACCTATTCAACGGGATTGACGCGAGCCAATGTGCGAAGCATTCTGGAAACCATGGATGGACGCATTTTATTCGGTACCGAGGGCAATGGGATCGATATTGTAGATCGTCGTCGCGGCATTATCGGTGGCTATCGCCCTTCTGCGAATCAATCTGAAACATCGATGGCGCCAGCCGTCTTGGCTTTAGCGGAAATGGCAGATGGAAATTTATGGGCAGGTACCCGCCAATCTGGTCTGAAACGACTCAAACCTAAAGCGAGTGAATGGCGAACGTATTCGGTGATCCACGGTCTACCGAGTAATCAAACCCCCACACTCTATGTCAGCAAGAAACAGGAACTCTGGGTAGGCACTACACAAGGATTTGCCCGCTGGATTCCTGAAACAGATCAATTCGAGGCCTACGCCACCAATAAAGATCTTCAAAATTCGGGGTACGTCACTTCAATCAGTGAAGACAATCTGGGCAATATTTGGGCGGCCAGTGAGCATGGGGTATGGGTCCTTAATACCCACACCAAAGAACTCAAGCAAATAACTCACCTCGATTACGATCCCAATAGCCTAAGTCATGATGACGTCAATGGTCTTTTGTTCGATAGCCGTGGCCAGCTATGGGTCGATACGTCCCAAGGATTTGATCGACTCATCCAGTGGGATGGCAACCGCGCCCGCTTCGAACATATAGGCGACAAAGTTGGACGCCCCGCCTTATACCTCGGCGGTAATTTGCTGGAAGACTCCCTGGGCCGTATCTGGACTCAATGGTTTATATACGATCCAAAGGCAAACAAATTGATGGAGCTATCAAAATCGATAGGCATTGATATTGGTACTGCATGGATAGGTAGTTTTGCCAAAACCAAGGATGGACTTTTTCTCTACGGCGGCACTAAAGGCGCGGCGATCATTAAACCAGATAAATTTGACGCATGGACCTTTCAGCCACCAGTGGTCATCACCAAACTAAAAACCAATGGGATTGATCAGAATCTCGCGCAAATCAATGAAGGTCTGCAAATGCGCCCAGGCCAACGCCATTTCGAATTTGAATTTTCGTCTTTAGATTTTCTTGTTCCACAACGCAATCGATATGCCTATCGACTATTGGGCTATCAAAGTGAATGGATTGAAACTGACTCTGAACATCGCAGCGTCAGCTACAGCAATTTATGGCCCGGAGAGTACACGCTGCAAATCAAAGCCAGCAATAATCAAGGCGAATGGAGTGAAAATGAGCTGAGTATTCCTATTATCGTATTGCCTGCTTTCTGGCAAACAAAGTGGTTTATTTTACTGGTACTCTTAATTGTCAGCGGCAGCATTTACAGCATGTATAAACTGCGCATAGAACGAGTGAGAAAAGAAAAACGTCTGCTGCAAAATCTCGTCGATGCGCGTACCTCAGACATTATGAAACTAGGGGAAGTCGGACAAGGACTCACCGCGACACTCGACACTGAAAAAGCGTTTGAACGTATCCAGAAACAAGTGTTTGCAAGGGTCGATGCACACGTGTTCGGTATCGCCTTCTTTGACAACAGTACTGATGCGATTGAAGTTGGTTACATGATTGAGGGTGGTGTCAGGCAGGAGCCGTTCCGCTACACCATGGATGAAAAAGATAGACCCGCGGTCTGGTGCGTGGAACATAAGCGTGAACTCATTACCAACACCGAAGCAGAGCTACTTAAATATTTCGATAAAATCGCACCAGCAAAATCTGGTGAGCCGATGCAATCAATTATTTATTTGCCACTCGTGGTGGAAGAGAAAGTCATCGGTTGCATGACCATACAAAGTCCGCGCGAGCACGCTTATCCACAAGATCAAGTCGAATTCTTACGCGCATTGGTGAACTACGTTGCCATTGCCGTGGCGAACTCACAGTCTCACCGCCACTTGATCGATGCACAAAGACAGTTGGCGCAACAGGAAAAAATGGCTTCATTGGGACAACTCGTCGCCAACGTGGCTCATGAAATCAACACACCGATTGGAGCTATCAAATCGAGCGGAAATAATATTTCGAATGCCTTAAATACAGCCATGACGGAACTATCGAGCCTCATGTATCTACTCGAACCCGATTTACGCCAGTTGTTTTTAGATTTGATTGAAAATCTGAATTCCACCAATGTCATTCTCAACACTCGTGAGGAGCGCAAAGTTGCGAGTGATACGACAGTCGCACTAGAGCAGCTCAATATTTCGGACGCTAGGCGCAAAGCCGCGATACTCGTGCAATTGCGGGCACAGAATCATATCGATCGTTTCTTACCCCTGCTCCAACATCTTGAATGCGATCGCATTTTACATGCCGCAAACGAAATTGCTGCTATCGTCAACAGCGCTAAAAATATTCAAGTCGCGGTCGATCGAGTCTCCAAAATTGTCTTCGCATTCAAGTCATTCTCTCGTATTGGCAGTAGCAACGAGAAGCAACTGAGCAATCTACGTGAGGGCATGGAGACAGTATTAACGCTATACCAGAATAAGATCAATAAGGGTACTGAACTTATTTGTCATTTCGAAGAAATTCCCGAAATCTCTTGTTGGCCAGACGAGCTAGTTCAAGTCTGGGTGAATCTCATACACAATGCATTGCAAGCGATGGACTACAAAGGGTGCCTAAGCATCGGCATTCGGAAGGAAGACGATCATGCGGTGGTCACGATCGCCGATACTGGCCCAGGCATTCCCGAGGCCATTCGCGACAAGATATTTGACGTATTCTTTACGACGAAAGCTGTAGGTGAAGGTAGCGGTTTAGGTTTGGATATCGTCAAGAAGATCGTCAATAAACATCACGGCAAGATTAGCTTTACAACCGAGCTCGGTGTAGGCACGTGCTTCACAATTAAGCTCCCATACGAGAGCTAAGTGCAGAGTTCAAGCCTTATTTTTTAGTAGGAGATTTTGCTTGAGAAAGGTAATCAGCTGTTTCAATAATTCTTGATCGAGCAGCAGATTAGGGTCGCTATACGATGCCACTTGTTGAGCGTTATCGAGTGGGACATTTTTCAAAATATGATTCATTCCCTTGATCACCGCGACTCGCGCTTTCGGTAGTGCTTTGCTCAAATACATCGCTTCCGCAACCGATACTTGGATATCATGATCACCTTGAAAGATCGCGACCGGCATCTTCAACTGTCCTATCACCTCACTCGGAACAATGGGAAACCAAGACATCAAATAAGCTTGTACACTTGGCCGATAGAGCGCCAATAAGGCTGGAGGCACCTCTTTATAGGTTTGCCCGCGTTCTAAACTCTGCAAGATTGATTCATTCGCTTGCGCGAGCTCTGGCGGCAAACGATCTTTCAACTGCTGACGTAATATGCGCGCCGCAGATTGACCTGGCCCCGCCAATGAAACGAATGCATCGACATCGGCATTCTTCGCTGCGAGCATTCCAATGGTCGAGCCTTCACTATGTCCAATGATGGAAACACCACTAAATCGGGTGTCCGCCTTTAATAACTTGACCCAAGCCTCGACATCATTGACATAGGTTTGAAACCGAAGTTCTTCTTCCGAACGAGCAGCGATGGCACTTTCTCCGATTCCTCGTTTATCGAATCGAACGCTGGCGAAGCCCGCAATTGCTAACTCCTCAGCTAACATTTTCAAGCTATCGTTCTTACCGCGGAGCATAGGATTATTGCCATCCCGATCGGTCGGTCCAGAACCAGAGATGAGGAGAACGACTGGTGGTCGCTCCTTATGTCCAGGCACTAACAAAGTACCATATAAGGCATTGTTGCCATCACCGCAAACGATCGACGTGCTCAGATATTCTGCAGATGCATTGCCTGCGACAAGTAAGCTCATGAGAAACAAACAGCGACAAATCAGCGATGCGACCATGTTTCACCTATACCAATCATTAGTCAAGAATAAGCCTCGCATGAGGCTACATTTCATCAGTTTAATTGTTCAAACATGAATCCATCGCATGATTCCACATTCAATCTCATGTCTTGATCCATTACATGAAAAAGTATAACAATACGCGACTCAATTTGACAATTCGTGCTACTAGCGATTTTAGGATGGACGCATGACCTAGATTTGCTATGCTGCGTCCTACGTGACAATTTTCCCCTTACAGAAGGATAACTTCATCAATGCTAAAGCCGATACTTTTCGTCACCAGCCTTACCCTCAGCATACTCCCTGGCCTCAGTTCAGCGCAAAACAATTTCACCAGCACTGAAGGCATTCAAAAAAGCTGTGCACTACAGGAAAAGCAAAACTTCAATCATGGTACTTCGAATGCAGATAAACAAAGTCAGGTTATCTGTCGCGATATTGCACTCTTGAAGCAGGTTGCGCGTTGGGTGGATCAACTCAAAGTCAGCCCCAATCGCGATTTTACGAGTCGCGATTTTGACACCATGGTTCGTAAAGAAATTACCTACATTCGTCAGCAACTTGGCGCCAGTCGAAAAACCCTAGAGAAAATGCAACTCAAGCCAAACGAAGGTTTAATGATAGAACCCGCTCAGTGGCAATTAGACTTGAATGGCGACAGCAAAATTAGTCCGTGGGAAAAATACTTCTTTGCAGTCGTAAAGCCCGGTGAACGTCCATTCACTATGAGCATGCCAAGCGATGATCCCAACTACTACCAAGAGCATTTCAACTTACAGGCCAAGTTTCAAGTTGATCAAAGCGATGTGTATTGGGCATTGGCCTATCATCAGTTCTTCGAAGGCTTCACTAATTTAATTCTGTCGTTTCAAATAGACATGAGCGACCGTCGACAAATGCGGATTAAAATGATCGACCCCGTTTCATTACAGAAATCGCATGCCTTAATTGGAGCAGGCTTAGCAACATCCGAGCGCATGCGCCAATCGTTGTTAGCGGAAACTGATGACCAAGATGAATGGATTCCAAATCCAAACCAAAAGAATCATGTCTTCCCTCTCGCGATGGACCAAGCTGCATTCAATATTTGGGGTAAGTTCTTAGGTGAGACCATCCCTCTCTGGAATGGTAAAACAATACTAGCACCGCCTAGCAATGCAGGCGGAATGCTCGGTAGCACGGCAAAAATGTGTCCGCCAAATCAAGGACTCAATGTAGCCACCCTATTTAAGCGTGCACCCACTTATTTTGATAGCAGCCTGTCAGTACGTTACGCCTGCATGAGCGTTGATAAAGATCATCCAGCGAGCCAACTTGCTAAAATGGCAGAAGAAGCGCTCGAGCAAGGCAGAAATAATCCCAAAAGTCCGGAGTGGAGTTTTGTTCGTTACTTCTATTGGGTAAATTAACCTGCTACCAGATCCACCAACTTCCCGTGCCATGAGCATGCGAAGTTGGTGCGTACGACTTCAGCGAATGGACTAGCCAAGATTAAATTGATCTGGACTCAATCCAATTAACTTAATCGCGTTCTCGATACTACTTGGCGTTACTCTAGCGGCGATCTCCATACCATTCACGATCGACGCACTCTCGGAGTTGTAATTCAAGCCAGCTTTGACGGCAAATTGATGCGCCACTTGGATTTTATTATCCAGCAAATCAGCAACCCAACCATATTGGGCATCACCCTTAAAGGTATGGGCTCCTGCCAAAATATTCGTCACCAAAGAACCGTGCGTTTCAGACCCGCTCGTTAGTCCCTTCTTCCAATAGGCCAAGCCTTCACTATCAGCGCCATCGGTTCTCCCGAGGACATTTTTGTAAACTAAATTAATAAAGGCTTCAGGTGTCATATCTGCTGTGTATCCGGTCTGCGCCGAATAGATGATGCCAGCATTGTAGAATGATTCGGCAATCTGCTTAATTGGCATTCCTTCTTTGAATCGCGTAATCCAGTACGCCAAGCCATCTGCGTCTGGTACGCGATTAAAAAAGGCTACATACAACTCCTCGATACCCTTTAAGTTGTTTACAGAAATGGAATTCGCCAATGACTGAACGCTTAAGTTGACGGACATGTCCGAAAACTGCAAACGTTCGATATTGAGCAAAGTGTCTATTCCTTCACTGCCTGCCACTTTCAATCCACTCAGTAATGGACTCAAGGTATAACTTGAACGAACACCGCTAAAACTGACAACATCACTACCAAGTTGTCCGTCGATCCAATCGTTGCCTGCGGTCGCTTTGATAGTGTCAGGCTTCTCTGTTGCATACAAATACTTCCCTTGTGAGCCAACACCTAAATTACCTCCAAGTCCATCTCCACCATACAACCAATACAATGCTGCAATATCATCGGGGCCATAATTCGCATGCAGGCTTTTCTGGGTATAAGACATCAAGGTGTAATCGGTATTATCCTCATTAGCGGGCAAAACAACCGCACCAGAAAAAGGATGTTTTAGGCCCATTGCATGACCTAATTCGTGCATCAATAGTTCGTAGGAATAATTACCCGCAGTCGGGGATAAGTACCGGGTCCCAGACTCTGCGTTATCAACATATACATAGGCTTGTGCAACATAACTAGTGATCTGCTGAGAAGCATCATAGAAGTAGTTATAGTTCCATTGCGTCAGACCCGCATTATTGGCATTCGTAATATTGGCATTCGCGAAATGAATATCCGCCTTAGCGCCATCAATGACCTCAGAAAAACTAATGCCCGTAATCTGATTAATTTTATTGAAGATATCCCGAATTGCCACCTGCTGTGACACATTAAACGTCGATAAAGCACCGGTCACACCTGAGCTTTGGGGGTCGGTGCCAGAGCTAACTGAAAAGCTGTAATAAATGGTCGTTCGCGCGGGTGTTAGCCAATTCCACCCCGGGCCATCATCTAAAAGGGCATCAATATGGTTCCAGCCTGAGAGCATGGAGGCTTTTATGGTGTCTAATTTGGGCATAGCTGTTTTAATCGTGCGGCCAAACAAAAGCACATTGTAAGACAGATTTAACTAAGGAAGATGGTTGGTGCGCTAGAACTTTTTAGCTCTAAGATCTGTCTGAATCTGTAAGGCATATGGCATTTCTGATAAAGAGCAATTGACGGAAGAGGCGTCTTGAGCCACAGTACCGACCACCTGCACTCTCGCATAAGGCAAAACATGCTGACCCTGCTTACCCGCACATTCAAAGTTCTCGCTCTAAGTTTTGCCATTTTGCTCTTGGTTCTTGGTTTTAACACCTTGCATCAAAAGTCGAAACAAATACAAGTGAAAGCGATTCCCCCGTTCGATATCCAGCAGCAACAAGTACTTGATAACTTAAGTGCGGCGGTTCGTCTGAAGACCATCGCATCCGCAGACGATGCACAACAAAACGCTGATCAATTCAAACTTTTGCACCGATTACTAGAACAACGTTTTCCATTGAGTCATCGCCAACTACAACGTGAAACAGTTGGTGAACTAAGTCTGCTCTATACTTGGCCTGGTAGTGATCCAACTGCTCAAGGCATACTTTTAATGGCACATCAAGACGTTGTCCCGATCGCGCCGGGAACCGAGTCTCAATGGAAGGTACCTCCGTTTTCAGGCGCATTACAGGAGGGGTTCATCTGGGGACGCGGCGCATGGGACGACAAGGGTAATTTGATGGCACAAATGGAGGCCTTAGAATTGCTAGTCAAATCGGGTTTCCAGCCACAACGTACACTCTATTTTGCCTTCGGCGCAGATGAAGAGGTACTGGGAACACGTGGCGCTGCGGCGATTGCCGCACTGTTAAAACACCGCGGAGTGAAATTGCACTTAGTGCTTGATGAAGGTCTATTGATCACCCATGACATGCTACCTGGTCTAGATCAAGCAGCGGCTCTGATCGGTGTTGCAGAGAAAGGATATTTAAGTGTACAAATCCAAGTCAAAGCGGAACCGGGCCATTCTTCCATGCCACCTGCAGCTGGTCAAAGCGCTATCGCCAAATTGAGTCAGGTTTTAAGTTATTTAGACCAGCACCAAAGGCCGAGTCAAATTCAAGGGGTCGCTAAAGAATTATTCGAAACTGTCTCACCTGAAATGCATGGTTTGAATCGACTCGCTTTGTCTAATTTATGGCTATTCGGTGGAATAGTACAAAACGATTTAGAAAAAAGCGATGCAACACGCGCGCTCTTGCACACCACCACTGCCATCACGATGAGCCATGCTGGCAACAAGGAAAATGTGTTGCCAGGCATCGCCGAAGCAACCATCAATTTTCGTTTATTACCTGGCGACAGCGTTGATCAAGTGGTCAA
Organism: Affinundibacterium nitidum; assembly: GCF_014284155.1. Taxonomy (GTDB): domain Bacteria; phylum Pseudomonadota; class Gammaproteobacteria; order Burkholderiales; family Burkholderiaceae_D; genus Undibacterium; species Undibacterium nitidum. Next base: position 24,063 of record NZ_JACOFZ010000005.1, on the reverse strand, counting down.
GGATATCCGTCAACAAATTAGCCAAGTCTTAAATGAAAAAGAATACACCGTAAGCGTGATGCCTAAGGCTGTCAACGCGTCGAAAGTGAGTTCTACTAGCTCCAGTCAGTACCAACTATTGAATCGAACGATCAGGGAAACCTTCCCGAATACGATCGTTGCACCAGGCTTGATGTTGGGTGCGACCGACTCAATTAAATTTGAAGGCTTGAGTGAGCATATTTTCAAATTTTCTCCGGTCCATGCAAACAATCAAGACTTAAGTCGTTTTCATGGGAGCAATGAGCGCATGGGAATTGAAAACTATCTCGATATGATTCGTTTCTATCATCGGTTCATTACCATAACAACAGCAGTCAATCCTCAGCTCAACTAGTCACTCACCACTTCGCTCGCCAGGTGCGTAGCCCGTTCTCAATGCGTTCAAGCGCTTGGCGCAAGCGGTCAATATTTTGGGTGTATGCAAACCTCACGTGAGATTGCGCACGGTATCGACCAAAATCAAGTCCCGGAGTGAATGCCACATATTCGGTTTCCAGAAAATGCTGACAGAAACTAAAAGCGTCGCCACCTTGTTCACAAAATTCACTGATATCTGCATACAGATAAAATGCACCCTGTGGTTCGACCTCAATCTTGAAACCGAGTTGACGTAAAGCCGGTAAGAGAAAGTCTCGTCGTTGTGCAAACGCGTGGCGGCGCTCCTCAAATATCGCAATACTCTCTGGCTGGAAGCATGCCAAAGCCGCGTATTGAGCAATGCTTGAGGCACTGATATAGAGATTTTGAGCTAGTTTTTCCAATTCTGGAACCGCATTTTCTGGTGCCACTAACCAACCCAAACGCCAGCCAGTCATTCCAAAATATTTTGAAAAACTATTGAGAACGAAAGCTTGATCATTCACTTCCAACACACTTGGCGCATCGATTCCATAACTCAATCCATGATAAATTTCATCGACAACTAAATGTCCATTCTTGGCATGAATCACCTCAGACAATGCAGCTAATTCAGACTTGTTGAGAACAGTGCCGGTAGGGTTCGCAGGCGAAGCGACCAGCGCACCGACACTATCCTCATTCCAGTGACGTTCGATTAGTTCGGGCGTTAGTTGGTAATTTACTTTTGCGTCGACTGGCACTAATTGTGCAGACGCCTCAATCAATCTCAGAAAATGGCGGTTACAGGGATAGCCTGGATCTGCCATTAACCATTGTCTGCCTGGATCGACCAGCAAACTTGTTGCCAGCAACAGTGCTCCCGAGCCACCCGGGGTGATCAATATTCTTTGCGGATTAATATGAACACCATAGCGCTGCTGATAAAACTGCGAGATTGCTTCACGCAATGCTGGCAAACCACGTGCCGCGGTATAACGCGTCTTGCCCTCTGCCAAAGCAAGCTGCCCTGCTGCAATAATAGGAGAGGCGGTGGTGAAGTCTGGCTCGCCAATCTCTAGATGAATGACGTCCTTACCTGCGGCCTGAAGCTCATTTGCGCGCGCAAGCAAAGCCATCACATGAAAAGGTTCAATCGCTTGGCTTCGCGCACTAAACAAGGACACTTTCGACATTGCAACAACCTCAGAAATTAAGAAATTGACTGAGTGTAGAGCTTTCTAACAAGATTGGGAAATACTTCGATGCAATGCCGGTATCAGATCAAATGATAACGGCATACACGAGCTTATGCCATTGACGGAGCAGGATCGATAATCAACGGCACACTCTGCACAGTATGTTGCTGCAAAAGTTGCCAGCGGCGTTCCAAGACAACTATCGTAAATGCGTAAATAGCGACAACAATCACAGGTTGCAATACAAAGCTATGCTCCGGATACAGTATCCATGCCGCGGTACACAAAACAGTGCGGATAACTGCGTGCAGCAAACCTATCCAATGTTGAATCAAAACGCTCATAGGCAACCACATCAAACCAGTCAACACGGCAACCGCAAACGGCAAGGCACGAAAGTTTTGCATAAAATAAGGCAAAGCGATCGCATATACGAGAAAGCTCATGCCAACTGCACTTAGGAATAAGGTATCAAAGAAATTGCGATGTTGCTTAGTTTGGAATCGGATGTGTTCACCTGTAAAACGAGATAACAATAACGCCAAATAGACAATACTTCCAGTCCCAATGAATACAGCCAAGACTTGCGCTTTCGCATTGCAAAACAAACCGGTGAAAATCAAAACCAACCAAACCAAAGTGCCCGCTAAAGGGGTTGCCAGAAACCGGCGTTGACGAAAGTCATGCAATTGTTGGTCTAAGCTTGGCTTTTGAGTGCTGAGTGTCGTGTTCATCTTCATTCTCCTAGTTGCGGTTCATATCGCGACAGTGCGTAGGAGTTATGATGCGGTCAAAGAAGATTCGAAAGTAGTAGCAAATGTCATCACTTCAAATGACATTTGTCATGATCAAGGCTAGGCCTAGTTGCGTTGGTCTAATAAGATCAGCGCCTCATCGAACTCGTATTGAGCGATGTGTTGATCGATTCGCCCTAGGATCGGCGCTGCAAATATTTGCATGAAAAGGTTTCGATGCTCTTCGTAATACTGAGGACAATCACCACTACAGGCGCTCAACAATTCACGGAATTGATCAAGGTGCTGGTCGAGTTGTTCTGTACTCAAATTAGACTTTTCCATTGTGGAAAGATGAGATTCTCGATGTACAGGCAGCAGCCGCTGTAGTTCCACCAAAACTTGGCTCAGTGATTGATGCAGCTTTTCAGCATGTTGATAGGTTTCTTCAAAATTCTCACCATCTTGCTTCAATAGATGCAAAGACAACTCGAGTTGGACCGCATCCGCTTGCACCTGTTTGGCGCCAATACTTCCTGCCAAACCTTTTAAGGTATGCACTAGCATTAAGGCTTGCTCGAATTCATTGCGCTCAATCGCAAGTGATAATTGATGCGCTGTTTGGCTCTGACCATCACGGAAATTACCCAGTACCTTCAGGTATAGGTCACGTTTCCCCATCATCAGACTTAAGCCTTGATTGCTATCAATATGACGGAAACGGGCAAAATCAACTTCCGTTTCAGCCACAGCGCCAGCATTATAAGCTTCTCGCTCTTCTCGAATTTCGTGTGTGCCGCCAGCTAAGGCTTTATGTTCCAACCAACGTGCCAACATATTAAACAAAGAATTTGGTTGAACAGGCTTAGGCAAGAAATCTTGCATGCCCTCATCCATACAACGTTGACGTACGTCTGCCATGGCATGCGCGGTCATCGCGACAATTGGAATTTGATGATAGCGATCAGAACTGCGAATCGATCGTGTTGCTTGATGACCATCCATGCCGGGCATTTCCAGATCCATCAAAATCATGTCATACGTTGTTGGAGATGCGGCCGCCAATCGATCTATTGCCTCTTGTCCACCTCCGGCCACATCTACTTTGACGCCCACTGTCGCCAACAGCTCAACCGCAATCTGTTGGTTAATCTCATTATCTTCGACCAATAAGATTAAGGTATCAGTGTAATGATTCTTCGCTGTTGAGATGGCACGTCCCATCTGCATCAAATTCGCTTGCGTACATTCGCTAAACGGCAAACTAAATTCAAAGCATGAGCCATTGCCAAATTCACTTTGCACTTGAATTTCGCCGCCGAGTAATTCGACCAACTGGCGCGAAATAGAAAGGCCTAATCCGGTACCACCAAACTTACGACTAGTTGAACTATCGGCCTGAGTGAACGCTGAAAATAGTCGTTCTACCTGGTCCGAGGTCATGCCGATACCCGTATCGAGAATAGAAAACCGTAACTGCAAAGGCAGACCAGTTTGCTGCTCATCTTCACTCAAATTTTCAACTGCAACACGAACCGCACCGCGTTCTGTAAATTTGATCGCGTTATTAACGAGGTTTACCAAGATTTGACCCAAGCGCATGGCATCGCCGACTAGGAAACGGGGGACGTTTGCTGGCACAGCAATCTGTAAATGCAGCCCCTTCTCCTGCGCTTTTTGTGCGGTGACAGTGTGCACATGATTAATCACGTCATCCAAAGAAAACGGACTAAAATCGACCTCCATTTTACCCGCTTCAATTTTTGAGAAATCCAAAATACTGTTCACAATGCCGAGCAAGGCATTACCTGCATCATGAATCTTGCTCAGATAGTCGCGCTGCTTACTACTTAAATCAGTACGCAAAGTAAGATAAGCCAAACCAATAATCGCATTCATCGGAGTTCGAATTTCATGGCTCATGTTCGCCAAGAACGAACTTTTCGCTTCATTCGCCAATTCCGCCATCTCACGCGCATGCAACTCAGCGGCGACTTTTTCAGCCAACATTTGTTGATGTGAACGCTGAGCCTCAGCCTGTAAGTCTTGATCAAGTGCATCAGCGGTACTCTTAATCGAGCGAACTTCATCTGGACGGTATTGATTGAAATCTGGCTTATTTCCGATCAACAGCAAGCCGGTTAATTGCCCACGGTGCGTAAAAGGCACTAGCAAGGCACTCTCCCCCGCGATTGATTGCATCGACTGCGGCAAGCGCGACGTCAACATTCTGGCGAGCTCGCCGCCTAAAGCACTGATCTTCATCGGCGCATCGCTAAGATCACCAGCGATCTTGTTACAGAAGCCTTCATGGCATGTGTAAATGGCGGCCTTTGCACCACCAGTGTATGCGCGCAAGGCATTTAAATAGTGCTGTGCTAAATCATCTTGACCAATAATATTTGCCGCGTTCGCCACCGCAATTTGCAACGTTTCCTCTTGCGCACGCCATTTTGGATACAGCCAAGTCCGAACAAGTTGCTCTGCTAAAGCGCGCAAAGGGTTAAAAAGGCCGATAAGAATCACACCGCACACGATATCGAAGAACAATGTTTTCCAGCGTTCATCCAAATTAAACAGCGGGGCAATGGCGATTTGAATCAAAGCTCCACTTAAGAAGATGCCGATACTAATAACGGCATACACACTGAAGCGATTAATCGCAAAGCTAAAATCGAACAAACGATTGCGAAGCAAAGCGTAGCCCAAGCCACAATAGGCTAAGAAAATGACGAACGAATTAAAGAATTCGAAATAAACGACCTCGCGTTCTTCAAACACAATCCTAAATAAATTATGGAACATATAGATGGCATAAATGTTCCCCATACAGAAACCTATCCATGCCAAACGTTGTCGCGTGATACCGGTACTGAAACGCCAAGAAATAATTAAGGCACCTAAAGAAAGAATGACAGAAGCAACCGCGGAACACCGACGCCACACCAAGAGATTCACAACTTCACGCACTTCCCAAGGCAGTAGGCCTACGCGCAGCAAAATATACGAGATCGTATAAGTCGCAAACAAAGCTGCATACACATAAAAACCCCAGCGCACCCAAGGTTTATTCCAATGGGGGCGCCCTTCAGGGAAAATGAGACAGAAATAGGTGAAATAGACGTATCCGACAAAGACCTCAACAGGAAACAGGTAGACCGACAAAAAGTCTTGCAATGGCCCACAGGGCAAGAAAGAAATGAAAGTATCGGGAATGATCGCCAACATCGCAAACGACAACACGCGCATGGGCACGCTACCGGGATGACGCAATACGATCCATATAATGATTAACAGCGCGATGTAAGTGGTGGCAAACTGGACCAAGGTGATTGCCTGCCACATTTGCGCTTGTTGAATCTTCTTGGCTACTGGCTTGAATTGAACATATTCGGGAGCTGAGGCATTTGCGCCTCCGTTCGCCGACTGGCGATACAAATAAACGCCAACTATATCGTCCACCGAAAATAAACGATTTTCGTCACCAGGGTGCTCAAACACCAAACGATCACCGGGCAACACACCATGTTCAAGTAAAGGGGATCCAGGATAGATCTGCTCAATAGGCAGGCGATATTGACGATCTGCGGCTCCCAAAACGGTACCGAGATCTGCGGCAACCCCCGGCCCTGCGGCCCGCTGCCAATAAAAACTTCCCCAAATATCGAGCACGCCAAAAAACAGGACCAAGCTTAGCATCAAGGTCTTAAATTGCGTGTTAGACAAAAAGGGTTTATTCATTCAATCTTGGCGGCAAAGAAATCAGAAAGGTCGGGCATTGCCTATCCCTTAAAGCGTCAATGAAGGAACGCTAAGTGATTAGCAAATGCACATCACAACTAGGGGTCTCTGCTTCTGTAGCGTAAAAGATTATTTTAATGGTTTCGCTCACGAACCACTGTATCCGTGAAGAAAAATTGTCATAAATCACTGCTTTTGTTGCATCAGTGGTATGCCCCGATGGCGTTTATGTTCTTAAACAACAACAATCACCTCGGGCTCAATAGAAGAACAACAAGAAAATGGGGGGGCAGTTCGTATCTGAACGTCGAACTCTTGCGCTTAATCGACTTATTTATCGTCCGTAGCCAAGATCGCTGATTGATCGAATCCGCCCTTCCTCGATCAAGACCAATTGCATAAATTGCGATGGCCCAAAGTTATAAACCCATTCCTCCACCGCAACCTCAATTTCTTTCTCGACTTCGACAACGGTACCGTTCTGCATGCGTGGATAAGTTTGCGGCTCATTGAATTGCTTTACACGTACCGTACGTTTCTCAAATCGAACACTTGCACTAGCGGGCGTCCCGCACTTTTGCATTAACTCAACTTTATGCATTCCTTTGTCGATCACATAGGAATTACAGCGAAAAGACATCGCTTGTGCTGGCGAACTGGAAAAACAACTACACGCGAGAATCAAAAGCGTAGAGTAAAAAACTTTCATTGAGAGGTCCTAATGTTCATGTTGCAAATGGATTTTATCGTGCAACGCTTTAAGTTAGATGTCGGTTGACCCAAGCACCAAATTCGGTCGACGACGATACCAAAACCAATAAGCAGCGCTTAAGACTATCAAGAATGGAATGCCAGTCGCTAAGGTCAGAAAAAAAGCGTCTGTGAATAAAGTAGTGACCATCAAAGCGAACATCATCAGGGCTCCGAAAATAGTTAACCACGGAAAGCCCCACATCTGAAAAGCTAAAGCGGCACGCCCTTCTGCACGCCACTGACGACGAAAAAACCAGTGCGTTACAAAGATCATCAACCACGCGAACATTGCACCAAACATGGAAATCGCCATCATAAAAACAAAAGAACTTTTCGGGTAAAAAACACTCATCGCAGCTGCAACCGCGATACCTCCACAAGAAATCAATAACGCTCTCATAGGTACGCCTTGACGATTAATTTCGCCAAAAATACTCGGTGCAAAACCAGCTCGCGAGAGGCTGAACATCATCCTCGTCGCTGTGTACAGTTGACTATTCATCGCCGATAAAGCAGCAATTAAAATCACAAAATTAATCACTCCACCAGCACCAGGAATATGCGCGGCTTCCATCGCTGTCACAAAAGGGCTCTTACCCTGCCCCGCTTGGTTCCAAGGCACGATAGCCAACACCAACACCAAGGTCAAGATGTAGAAAATCACTAGTCGTAATAAGGCAGAACGAAAGGCCAGGGTTATCGCTCGTTCTGGGTCACGCGCTTCACCAGCGGCGACCGCGATCATTTCAATACTGAGGTAACTGAACAGCGCGACGATCACTGCTAGCCACATTCCGCCCCATCCTTTTGGGAAAAATCCACCATGTTGTACATAGTTAGCAAATCCAATAGGGCCCTCGGCTGGTGAAGCGAAAACCATCCAAGCGCCCGTCACGATAAACGTCACGATCGCTATCACCTTAATTGTAGAAAACCAATATTCTATGGTTCCAAATACATGCACGCTAAGTGCGTTGGCTAAGATGAGCGCAGCGGAAAATGAGCTAATCCACCACCAACTCGGCGAGTCCGGGAACCAATACTGCATATATAGAGCGATTGCAGTCACCTCGGTACCAATCACTAGCACGTTAGCTGCCCAATACGCATAACGAACCACAAAACCAGCCCAGGGACTGACGTAATGTTCAGCGAAGGCACCAAACGAACCTGAAGTGGGATGAGCAACTGTCATCTCTGCTAAACAAGCCACTAGCAGCAGAGCAATAATCGCACCAATCGCATAACTAAGTAATACCGCTGGGCCCGCAAAGCTAATCGCAAAGCCACTGCCTAGAAAAAGTCCGGTACCGATTGCACCACCGATCGCCAACATCGACATCTGGCGGCCGCTCAAACTTCGGTGCAGACCTTGCTCGCGTTGAACAATTTGTTCGAAATTTCTCTGATCCATGTTTTGCATGTGAAAGATATCCAGCGTAAAGAATGGTGGGACTGAATGCTGATTCAGTCAAAGTGCTGAATACTAGCACGATCATCAAAACTAGCTAAAGCAGACGCCGTGCACACAAAAAAAACCGCCAGCCATCGAGCGATGCTGGCGGAGCAAAGAAGCGGTGATAACAAAGAGAATAAAACTTACAAAATAAACTCACATAAAACTGATATGAAAATGAATCTCATATCCTTACTGCACAACAAAATCGTTCAATTTTTTCGCGAACTTGATTAACCACAATCGATTCGGACGCTCAGAATCAGCACCGCGTGCAACCCTTGCCGTGTTCCCCGCAACGCAGCCTATCGCGCCAGCTGTGGTTTGAATCGCGCCATTCGTATCGACCGTACATTTCGTGATATCTGCACCATCGACGATACTACCATTTGGTGTTTGCACAATGGTCTTCAAACCAAAGTCGTCATCATTCACGAGAGCCAAGGTATTATCATCAACCAGGGCTAAACCTTCAGCTTTTTCTGCTAACCAACCTGCTGAGTTCAAGTCGAATAACAGTGTCTTCTTCAAAGTAACAACGGTGGCATAATTGGCTGCATTGACTACAACGCCACTCATACTGCTCTTTTCGAGGTCAGTACTCATTGCTGCGATATCAGTGACATCGCTAGGGATCTGCACCAACATTAAGCGATTGAACACCTTACCATCCACACCGGCACCCTGTTCGATCACGATGAACTTACCGTTACCCAGTGCTACGACATCGCCGAGCTTTGCGTTACCCGTCTTACCGCTAGCATATATCTTTCCATCTAAAGGATAAGCGTAGAGCTTTGTCTTTTCAGTGCTTGGATCGAACTCTACCCAACGAGTGAACTTCGCATAATCTTTAATGCTTTCATTACTTGCCACTGTCGCTCCTGGAACGATGAAGCTCGCCTTACCGTCATCCAATGGGCTTTGAATAAAACCGTTTAACTTACCACTAGCAACTTCAAGAGACAAACCTTCCATGCCGCGATTAGCGCGACGTTTCGCCAATACGGCTGGCAAATCCGCAGCACCTGAACCTGGCTGATATTTCTTTAAGACGATGCCGGTATTGATATCTATTTTCAGGATGAATGGACCATACTCGTCCGACACCCACAATACATTACGTGCTTTATCGAGCACGATAGATTCGGTATCAACGCCGTAATCGCTAAAGATAGTTTTGGAATTCACTTCAAAGCGTGCTGCATCTGTCAAAGGAATCTCGCCAGAGGAACCGACTTTTCCTGCTGCAATCGACAAGCCTGAGGCATTAGCGGTAGCGGAAAATTTAATTGGCATCGATGATTTCAGAACTGCACCTTGTTTGCCGACAGAGATCACACCTATCGATGGAGTAAAACTCGGTGCAGGAAAGAATTTTCCATCACTGGTACCACTCGCACCTGCTGTAACGCTGCTATTTGGCACTTTAGGACCATCACCGTTTGGACCACGGTCGGTAATGCCATAGAATTCAAGTGATCCATCAGCGGCTAAGCCTTTGAAAGTCAGGCCAGAACCATACGATGGTAAGAAACCATTTGGGAAATCGGCCTTCACCGCGGCGACACTACCTTCGTATGGGACATAAAATGATTTATCGGCCTGAATCTGATAACGTGTAATCGCTACGCTAACGGCCCCTAGCGTATTGGTTTGGGTTAGGCTCTCTGCAACTGGGCTCCCGATTTTGGAGGCTAAAGTGTCTTCAAAATGTTCGCGCACCAAGGCTCGACGATCATTATCCGACGTACGAGTTGCATACGCAGCCGGGAGCTTGGCCAACACCGCCGCCATCGCCGTGTTGAAGCTCGCTGCACTTGCGGAGAAGTCCAAAGTCTGCGCCGATAGGGCTGTCTTTACTTCATTGGCGATTTGAATGCCGTTCGACGCATCATTGTCCGCATCCAACAACTGCAAAGCCATCAAACGATTGACGACAGCATCGTCTTTATAATTTGTCGAATTCGCCAAATTTAAAGGGCTCAAAATATTGGCGCAGGCAGATGAACCGAAATTCAAGCCGCCTAAAGTAAATGCAATGGCATCACCAGAATTGCATGCAAATCCGCCGTCTGCGCGCGTAGTCCCTTTGAGCCCCACTGTGGTGTAATCTAAACCCTCAACGGCGGCATCTAAAAAGACACCATTGATTGGTTTTGTCGTATCAGCAGGTTTATCGCTAGAGCCACAGGCAACTAAGAGACTAGCTGCAGCAATGACACTTAGGGCACCGACATATTTCGCACGCATTATTTTCTCCGACGAACTAAAAACTTATAAGGGAACACAATAGAAGCCCGCACTGTAATCAGCAAATATGACACGCCAATGACAGTGCTTGCTCTCTATTTAACCTGCCAATAATTTGCGGTTTCCTGCGCCCGGCAAGACTTTCAGAGTCTTACCAGCAACTAGGCTATAAGTCTTTGATTTGACCGTACTAACATAACGCCACTCAGCACTCGTCTCTGTCGGCGTAGCAGTCACAACCATGTAACCGCGGTTTTTCGTTTCTGCATACACCAGAGGTCCAATAATCTGTTCCAAGCCTCCCGCGACTTTTGCCGGATCTTCTTTAGGGAAAATTTCTTCGAAACCTGGTGAAGTCACCGAAGTGACGCCGAACTCGACACCGATCGCAGTTCCATTCATATCCTGCAAATCACTAGCCCAAGTGTTATGTGTGTCTCCCGCCAAAGCGATCAAATTTTTATTGAGCGCTTTCGCCGCGCCAAAAACTGTTTCGCGTGCGACCACATAGCCATCCCATGCATCAAGGTTATAAGGAATAGCTGGTTGAGCTAAGATGGTTTTCTCAGCAACAGTTAAGCTCGCCGGTGCTACTTGCGCTTTACCAAGTAAATTGGTGTAGTCAGAGAAACTGATTTGTCCTAACACCAATGGCGCTGGAATGTTCATACGCGCCATCAATACTTGTTGTCCAAGAATTTGCCAAGTTGCGGTCGACTTTGTCATCTGCGATTGCAACCATGTGAGTTGCTCGGTACCTAAGAGTTGACGCGTGGGATTGCTCATATCAGCGGCGAAGCGAGCAGCATCAAAGGCACCACCTGCGCCCATATAACTCGCATAAGACAATTGTTTTTCACGGCCGATCAAACGCGTATCAAGCATATGCAATGAGACCAGATCACCAAAGTCAAAAGAACGATAGATGCGATCATTTTTGCTCGGATCATTTAGGCGTACAGGCATCCATTCGTGATAGGCCTGCAGAGCCGCAGCGCGACGTGCACTGAAAGGGCCTTCAGTTGCAGGATCATGATTCTCAGCGCCACCTATCCATGCATCGTTTGCAAATTCATGATCATCCCACACTGCAATCAAAGGCACCGCGGCGTGCATGGCTTGCAAATCAGCGTCACGGCGATAAATTGCATAACGGCTGCGGTAGTCTGTCAATGTGACAGTTTCCGTTTTCGGCTCCACCAAGCGATTTAACGCCGCCGCATCTTGAGATGCATAGCCATCACGTGGATACTCATAGATATAGTCGCCCAAATGCACTGCCGCATCGATATCATTGAGTTTGGCAATCTCAGCATAGACATTGAAATAGCCTGCTGGATAGTTAGAACAAGTCATCACTGCCAATTTAACTTGTGCTACTTTACCTGTAGGCAGTGTCTTGGTTTTTCCCACAGGTGATAAGCGGCTATCAAAATTAAAGCGATAAAAGTAAATCGAATTAGGGCTTAAACCTGTCACATCAACTTTGATAGTGAAATCGCGCGCGCCATTCGTAATGACATTTCCGGTCTTAACGATTTTTGAAAAATCCACATCGCTCGACACTTGCCAACTTACATCGAAGTCACGGCCATCATAATTAGTCGTAGGCGTAACACGCGTCCAAATAATAACACGATCGCTTAATGGATCGCCACTCGCTACACCGTGTTCGAAAGTCACATACACAGGCTGCACGCTGCTGCCACCACACGCGGAGAGCGCTGCACTTGTTGAGAGTGCAGCGGTCGATGCGGCGAACTGACGAATAAACTGACGACGTGAAGAATTTTGATGTTTCATGCGCTTGCCCCGTGAATGAAGAAAACGCTGATGCTAGGGCTCAAATATGACTACGGCATGACCTCGATTAGAAGAACATCTCGAATTTGGCGAGCATTATTGCCGACGAATTTCGACTTCAATCGCATCAATTTCGCACCGCAAAAATGGTCTCACATGATTGTCTTGAGACTGCAACAAGGCACTGACTGTCTCCGGTATCTCTCCGACAAAACTAAAGCCAGACAAGGTATGCAAAGAGTTATGAGCCTCAGTCCAAATGCGTTGTAGATAACAATCATCGAGTGCTAAGTTCGCCGCTTGATCATCACGAATGAAAGAGATTTTGTAGCGTGAGGCCAGCATCGGATACTGTGCCTCGGTTAACACTTGCACACCGCCCTTGCTCATGTTGATCACGACGCCACAGATAGCGGTTTCCGAACGACCAGAGCTAAAAACCCAGACCGGGCGTATCTCACATTCTCCCATAGGGATGTGAAAAAATTCAACACGACGATTCCCACGATTCTCATTTTGTAATGCCATACAAAGGTCTCCTCAAGCTAATGGTTTAGCATTATGTAGAGTCCTACCTTAGCGTGGAATTGTGTCAGCTTAGTGACACATACTGTGCAATTTGCGCTACCATCAGCAAAGCAAATCGAGATTAAACTAGCGCAGCTCTGGCTGCACATGAGAATTTAGAGGGGGACTATCAATGTATAGACTTTGCCCACACTGCCAGTATCCTTTTCCACGCAGGAAAATTTGGCTCAAGTCAGTACTAACTTGTACCGAATGCCAACATACATCTTGTTTTGGAAGTTTCAGACAATGGTTAACGAGCAGCTTGATCGCTTTGTTGGGTGTGTTTATAGGCTTACTATTTTTGCCTCAATTAGGTTATTTCTCTGGCCTTTCAATCATAATTGCGACATCACTTTTTATGTTTGCAGTAAGTGTCAATTTCTTGGTACGACCTATTCCTTACGGACGTGCAAAGACAAATTAAAAAGAGTCGGATTACCCAATCCGACTCTGGTTGATACGCTTACTTGAGCAATTTAAATGAGTCGACCAGCTGCACCTCATGCATCATATTTAAATAAGCATCGAAGTAAGGCTTATGTGAGGAGCCAACAACAACTAAGACTTTCGCTCCAGGATGATTACCGAAAGCTGTACGTATATTCGCTACCATACGCAAATTACGTGTTTCCCACCACGCGACATACTGGCGTCCATAGAGTTCAGGCGTAGCATGTTTGAGGCCCCCACCAAAATCCGCTGCGATAAAAGAACGCAGCTTACGCGGATTGTTATAGAAGCGATACAAGTTCAGCACATCTTGCGCTGAGTTCATTTTCGCTTCCAGTGCAAGTGATTCCTTTTTCTCAGGGATATCAATCTTGCTCCACATATCCTGCAGTGCTTCACCGAATTTAGGTCCTGCCCTATCAGTAATCTCATCCGACGTATGGTCATCAGTGGCGTACACACGTTCAAGGCCTAAACGTGCGGCAAGCACTGCAGCAACTTCGTAATTTTCATTTAAATTTGGTGTTTCACGGTTGAGGAACTTCAACATGCTAGGCTCAATACCATCAATCGCCTTGCGTTCGCTGACATCGAGACGCAACCATTGAACCAAAGCAGAAGCGCGATCATTTGCGGCTAAAAATACTGCAACTAGACGACGCCTTTGCTCTGCACTTGGCTTCCTGTTGGCATGCTGTGCCCATTGCTGTAGCGTGGATTGGATTTCAACCAGTGCCTCTTGCAAGCCCAAACCAATGGCTTTCTGAGCAGGAGCTGGATCCCAGCAGTAATCTTTATGTACATCGGGATGTGTCAGTGTATTTAACCGCAAAAAATCACACTGTTCACCGGACAACGCTTCAATCGCGATGATATTTGGCTCGTATTGTGCTAGGCGGTCCAATAGTCCAGACAAATGTACGCGATTTAGCTTCTCACCATAGCCACTGATGTGCGGAGTTCCCAAGACCATGACTTGAGTCGGCTTACCGTACACATTTTTCTTCCAAGCGCGCGGATCGAAATCAGCGGTCTGCGCTTGCGCAAAACAGTGGATAAAGCCGAACACGCATGCCAAGGTCAATACGGTCTTTTTCATGTGATGTCTCCTTCATTTGTTTGTTAAAGTGAGGTTAGCTTAACAAGTTCAGGATTGAGGATCGATGACTAAGCGATAGAGCGTAAAAATCTGGTTGCACACTGCAATTTTTGCGATGTGAACGGCCGATCGTCACATCTAAGATGCTGGCGCAGGAAACAGCACGTAATTTGTTTTTCCCTATGCGGCGGCATTTCCAACTAAGTCGATTTCTATCGGCTTTAGATAGGCCCCATCAATGATGAATTCAGTCGACCTAATGTATCTGATTCCATACATAGAACATGGCGGAGGCGGTTCACAAGCCACCGATCGAGATGTCGTCGTCAACCCACCCTACCTCTTACAAATCTTACTGAGGCTTCTTATTGAAGACTATTCACGAGGACCCAGCTGCGTTGAAATAATCTCAAGGCGTTCAAGAATCGCACGGAGCAAGATTGTATTTTCATCTGCACTCTGCTGCGAAGAAGCGTTCACATTGTGTGCATGCTTCAGCTTTTCGCGATTCATCAAAATATGATGGCGGAATTCATGGGCATTAATGAGGCCAATCAAACGCATATCGTGAGCTTGCCCGGCACTTTGGCCAGCCGTTTCAAATTTCAAGATGCTGAGATTAAACATCTTTAACAGCGGCCCTTCGACAAAGGTCACATCTTGAATATTCTCGAGCGGAATAGTCTTCTCGACTTGGAACAAAATGCCCTTACGAAAACGCAATGACGTTTCACTGAGTTCGCATTCGAGTTTATCAAAGTAATGCCTTGCCCACCATTGCCCAACGCCGCACAGCCAAATGATCGCTAGAGGGATACCGACCACTGTAATTACAAAAATCGCTGCACCGTAAATCACCAGGTAAGGACGAATCAAAGGATTGAAGCTTGCTTTGATCGCTTGTGCATTGGGGCTTACTTGACTACTCATGATTCGACTCTCTTCATAGAAAAACAGGGCGCACGACACTAAATCAGCGAGAAATTTTCAGCTGAGTTAGCGCCATGACCTTCTTACTTCGCCCCTCGTGGATCAACCACCGTGACTGGTTCGGGCGCAACACCGTATGCACGGATGTCAGGGCGATACATATCTTCAGCGTATGTAGCAGGCACACGGAAACGTCCGGGCGTCACCACGCGTAACATGTAGAATAATTGTACGGTATCGCCATTCAAGCGCACCGCAGCGACAAATCTATCGTCACGGTATTCTTGATGTTTGATACGACTATCGCTCATAGCATTACCAACATTGACACCGTCGATACTAAATTCACCTGCTTGAGGACCTTGCGATAAATTCATATTTTCGACTTCCAGGCCCGCTGGGATATGATCAATGATCATCGCATCTTCAATTACTTGCTTCGATTTCGCAGTAACCCGTGCGATCAACATATCGCCCGTTTTCAAGCTACCACCACTCCATGGCTTACCAGCGACGGTGAACCATTTACGTTCGAGTGTAATCTTGTCGCTGCTTGCCATTGGTGCCTTGGTGGGGAAGCCGCTCGCCTCAACCTCTATCCATAATGGATTACTGCCTTTGTTCTCGATGCTGATGCCTTTAAGCGCCAGACTAGGATCAAAGCTTCTGCTCTCACTATTTTTAGAAGTCAATGTGGTACTGCCATCCGCAGTTTTCACAATCGCTTCCCATGGATCTGTTACTGTTCCGCCTGCCGCACGAGCTGCTAAGAACAAGGCAATACGTTCTTGGGTTGAGAAGTAGCCACGTGGTTTACCGAGGCGATCAGCCAAGTTGGTCAACATGGTCTCACGCTGTGGGTGCGCAATCTTATGGCGTAACATCAAGGCGTACGACATCGCTTGATCACGCACTGCTGTTCCGTAGTCACCGAGCCAATCCCATTCCCAATCAGAGCGTATGCCGTAGGGTTTTGTCATGGCATCGTTGAATGCCACATCAGCACGCTTTTGATCGCCCATCATTTGCAAGGCCAAACCTAAATGCACTAAAGGCAAAGGCGATTTTGCACGATCACGATAGCTATCATGGAGCAAACGCAATGAGGCCAAAGATGCTTTCTGATCACGCGCCAACATATAACCGATATGGGCCAACTCGGCAAAACGTTGATGACTATTGCGAATCAAATCGTAGTCGCGCCAATCATATCGTCCATTCGCATCAGGTTTAACTGCTGCTGGTAAAGGTGAGAACTGGTTCGCGGCGCCATTTAACTTATCAGTCATCCATTTCTGTGCACGCTTTGTCATTTCCTCTGGCACATTGAAGCCTGCTTCACGCGCGTCAGCCAAGAAGCTGGTGACGTATGGCGTCAACCAAACTTCGTAAGAACCATCGGTGCCATTCCATAAACGGAAGCCACCTTCAGCACCTTGCATACCAGCGATACGTGCAATCGCACCTTCGATAAATTTCGCACGTTGTTCACGTGTATGGGGTTTTAAGCCGACCGCTTTCGCGCCTTCCTCATCGATAAACACATGAGGATAAGCAGCACTCGTGGTTTGCTCCAAACAACCATAAGGATAATCAAGTAAACCTTGCACGATACTACGCACATTCAAAGGTGGACGGTTAGACATTGCCACACTCAACGTGGCAGAACCACGATAGAAGCGTTCCACCATCGCCGCATCCAATTTTTGCGTGGCACCCGGTTCAATGCGAATACGACGCGCATCTTGCTCACGTGGCACGGGTGGTTGAATCTGCAGCGCAAATTCGCGATGGATCACCACGGGTTTGGTGCCAGCGGTTTTCACATCGAGACTGATACGAGACAAACCATAGGGCTCGGTTGGCTCGACATTGAAGCGCAAAATATTTCTTTGCTTCGGTGTGAGCTTAATATTGCGCTCACCGTCCGCAATCTTCAATAATTTATCCGAAGATAGTTTGATGCTAATGCTTTGTTCGGCCGACATCATATTGGTAACGTCAAGCGCAAATGTCGAGCTATCACCGGGGCCAATAAATCGTGGCATCGCAATTTCAGCAACGATAGGTGCACTGACCACTACTTCTTTTTCGGTGCTGCCATAGGCTTCTTCGGTCGATGCGACTACCATCACTCGCAAAGTGCCATTGAAGTCAGGAATGTTCAACGGTACATCAGCTTCGCCTTTATCGTTCAACTGCACGGGGCCAGAAAATAAATCAACCAACTTCACTTTCTTCGGCATGCTCTTTGTATCGCGTTTACCCGCATCGCCACCCCATTTGATTTTACCGACGCTGCCGTCGAGACGTTCAATCAATTTACCGTAGAGATCGCTAAGTTCCGCACCGAATCGATGCTTACCAAAGAAGAAGTCAAACGGATCTGGGGTTTTAAAATTGGTAATATTGAGGATACCGACATCGACGGCGGAGACAGTGACCATCGCCTTTTTACCACCCGCATTTTCAACCTTCACTTTCGCTACCAAGCGTTTTTCAGGTTCAATTTGAGCAGGTACGTTAACATTCACTTTCAGCTTGCGTGCTTCACGTGCCAGAGGTAACCATGTCAAACCAACAGCTCGAGCTGGTGTGACTTTATCTCCCTGACTACCAGGACGGAAAACGACCGTCGACACATACATATCAGAGCGATTCCAATTCTTATCGATAGGGATACTGACAGTAGTACCCTCAGTGCTCACCGCGACGCGCTTGCTCCACAACACTTTGTCTGCCTCAACCAACACCAAAGCCTCACCATCATGCGGCGGTACAATCTTTAATTTCACATCGTTACCTGGTTTAGCCGGTGCACCTTCGAGCTGCAAGCGAACACGGTCTGGACGATTACCGACACTTTCACTATCTTGTGCATTCCAACCAGCATAGAAGCGATAACGTAAGACTAGATTGGTCTCAGGATCGACGATTTCCAAACGATAGGTTCCCCACGTCACAGGCACTGTGAGTTTGGCGCGATTTTTCAGCTCGATAGCACCAGAGTGCACGGTCTCTTCCGCTTCGGAATAACCTGAATGCCAGCCGCGGCCTGCATCGTAACGCCAATAGTACTGGCGATCTTCACGCACGAGTTTGAAGGGTGCTTGTTTAAGCGCTTCGAACTTACCGCTTTGATTGACGCGAACCACTTCAAACTCGGCCATACTGCCTTCACGTGCCACATCACTATCAAATGCAGGACGGACCGCCAACATGGCTTTAGCAGGCCACCAAATGCGTTCGATAGAGCGCACTACTGGGCGACCGCCCGACTCCAACAAACTGAAGGAGGCACGCACTTTCAACGCTGATTTAGCATTCGCTGTATAAGGCACGTCGACATTGGCCTTGCCGCCATCATCGAGTGCTGATTCTTCAAGCTCTGCACGACTCTTGTTGGCGTCATCGGCGAAATCACCAAAGATAAAGCCCGGCCATTCTTTGGCTACCGGATTACGCGTACGCTCCTGTGCTACGCTGCCGAGTAGGCGATTACCTGCAGCAGGTGCCCCGTATAGATAATCGCCTTGTACGGCAACACTAAAATCGTCATTTACACCTAAGGGAGTGCTGTCACTCTTTAAGCTCAATTTCATTCGTTCAGGCAAAAACTCTTCGACCTGAAAGGTGTAGATCGTATCTGCGCGCTTGGCAGATGGATCGGCGCGGAATTCCAGTGACCAGCGACCGGTATCGGCATCAGGCGGCAAATCTATATGGTTTTGCAAATAGCCTGGCGTTTTTGAATTTGGTTGCCAGACACTAGAGCTCACGACATCGCCACTTGGTTTTTTCAAATCCACCTTAATCGGCGTCGGTGGCAAAGCAACACCCTCCGCAGAGCGCGCCATCATTGACACCACAAACTTCTCGCCAGGACGATACAGATCGCGCCCCGACCAGGCGAATAATTTAGCATCGCGTGGCAGGTGACCACCAATATCGAATTCTGCTAAATCCAAACCTGGTTCCTGCAGAGCGATCATCGAGACTTCTTTGCCGCGTTTGGCTAATAACAAACGAGCATTGGCAGGCAGGCCCGGTAACACGCCATGGCCATCGCCGTCAGTTTTACCCCGTAGCAGTACCTTACCTTCATCACCCAAAACTTCTAACTCGATACCACCTTGTGCCTTACCTTCTTTGAGTGAGGTAGTGAATACATCGGTTTGCTTGACTTGGCGTCTTACATGCAAACCGATATCGCTGACATAGAAGTAAGTGACTTGATAGTCGTAGTCGTAATAGCCGGGCCTACGCATCACTGCGACGTAAATGCCGGGCTCCTTGAGTTCGTTAATTTTCTCAACGGGGAGGAAACTTACCTTGCGACTATTCGGTACTTCGTTGGTGACAAAACGATTGTTATAGACACTCTGTGCTATTCCCTGCAAGGCATTGAGTTGCCAGCCTGAAGTTTGTCCTTTGAACTTGTTACGCGAGCCATAATAGTCATAGTAGTAATCACCTTCGCCTTCCCCTTCAGCTTCTGTAGAGTCACTTTCTTCTTCACTCTCCGCATTTGAAGATTTGCGTGGCTTACCCACTACCATATCGATGAACTTCGGCGTCTTCTCAGGCGAGATTCGTAAGAACTCAACATCAACCTCAGGAATGTTCACTGTCACAACAGGCAAACCACCGTTCAAACCCGCTGGTAATACCGTACCTTTACTCGCAAAGAAATAAGACGGTGCCATCTCATCACTCAGAACCTCGCAAGTATGGGCTTGATCTAACTTCTTAGTCTTATCGGATGCGACATTCGCACTTAAATTAATACGATATTGATGGCCGGCCTTCACATACGGGAATAGCAACACGTGCGGATTATCAGAAACAATCCATCCACCTTTAACCAATTCACTCGCTTTCGATGCCGCCGATGCAGAGGCTGCCTGCGCTGGTTTATTCCCTTTCGCCTTTGTATCGCCGAGGTCGCTGACCTCAATCAACTTATCAAGCGCTTGATCGGTATCGACGTTATCGGAAAACATGACCGCCAACGCTGGCTTATCGTCGTGCAAGCGGGCGATGCAGCTATTTACTACAAACGGACCGTCTGGATTACTGACGATGGCGTCACCACCAACAGCGCGCGTACTTTTATGTTTCTTGAACCACCAAGCACCCGCACCCGCGGCAGCTACTGCGGTGGACAATAAAACAATACCTAGGGTCTTTTTAGAAAATTGCGGCATGATTTTTCCCGATCAATAAACCACTGTTTTTTTAAGCAAAAATGAAAATTTAGTTTCAGCGAAGAATGAAGCAATAAGTGCGGCACCAATCGAGGTGATGCCATAGGGCATTAATCCGAATGAAATTTTCCGACTCAATATACGCCTTTCAAGCACTTCATTGCAGAAATATACCACCTGAACATAACAACAACACATGATTTCCAAACAATATTTTGTCATTTTAAAAGTTGTCTATACATGAATGAATTTTGTAAGTAAAGATTCTCTATTGCAATAATTCTACTTAAAAACAACAAGGCTTTCGTTCATGTTGCAGCACATCAAAGGTGTCAGGTAGTATCGATTGACCTCAAGGAGTGGGTCTTGAGGGAATACCAGTTTGTTTCTTAGTAGTCATCACCTTGCGCTGCACACTCCCCAGGTGCCAGCGCAAAAATAACAAAAGAGAGAATGAAACATGAACAAGAGAGCATTGGATTCAAACAAAAACGCAAAGGCTAAAGTCTTCGCAAAAAATGCAGTACAAGTAGCGATCGTCTTATTGGCAACAGGCGGCACAGCTTTCGCGCAAGACGCACAAGAAAAGAAGAAGGCTGACGAAGTTCAAACCGTTACGATCACCTCTACCGGTACTCGCGGATCAACTCGCACGGTCATCGATACGCCAGTTCCTGTCGACATGATCTCCTCCAGCGAACTAACAAAATCAGCACAAGTATCACTCGATAAAGCACTCCAATTCCGCGTTCCATCGTTCAATACGGTACAGACACCTGTTAATGATGCGACCTCTTTACTCGATCCATACGAAATCCGTAACATGGGTCCAAGCCGCGCGCTCATCTTGATCAACGGCAAACGTAAAAATATGAGCTCCTTGGTGTACACACAAACTTCACCAGGCCGTGGTGAAAGTGGTGCCGATATTTCTGCTATTCCACAAGATGCCATCAAACGTATTGAAGTATTGCGCGACGGTGCGTCCGCGCAATACGGTTCCGATGCGATTGCGGGTGTGGTCAATATCATTTTGAAAGACAACCCAGAAGGCGGTAGCGTTACTGGCCGCCTTGGTGTGACTGACAAGGGCGACGGTAAGTCTGAAATTGTTAGCTGGAACCAAGGTTTTGCATTAGGCGATCGTGGTTTCGTTAATTTTACAGTTGATTATTCTCACAATGCGTTAGCAAATCGCCCAGGTATTTTGTCAGTAGAAGACGAAGTCAATTACTGGGGTGCTGACCCAACTCAAGTAAAGAATTTCTTGGCGAAGCGCCCAGACGGCGGCAACGTTAATGGTTCCCCAGACACACGCGCGCAAAAGTTCCTAGTCAACTCTCGCTACGATATCGCTGAAGGTGTCAACATCTACGCGAATGCGGCCTACATTAACAAGAAAATCGACAGTTTTGCGAACTACCGCAATCCTTACTGGCGTCCGACTGACTACGGTCTGTTGCACCCAGCGGGTTCTCCATACGAAGGTTACGTTCCAACTTTCATCGGTGACCTCAAAGACTACAACGGCACCATCGGCACGAAATTCGATACTGCTGGCTGGGATTCTGACGTCAGCTTGACGTTCGGCGGCAACGAGCAGATGTACACCGTCACAAACTCTGTTAACCGTGCCGTTGAAGAGAAATATAAAGCTGGCATCACCTTGCCTGAACATGGCCAAACACGCTTCGACGCGGGTGGCTCTAAGTTCTCGCACGTGGTCTTGAATGCTGACTTCTCTAAAGAGCTGTCAAAAGGTATTAACGCTTATTTTGGTACTGAGATTCGTTCTGAGAAGTATTCCTTGATCGCTGGTGATCGTGGATCTTACCTCTACTCTGGTGCAGATTCTTATGCTGGTAATGCACCAGCGACTTACCTTCAAGATGGCATAACAAAACGCGGTCAAGCGGGTGATTGGACTCGTTCCAACTACGGTATCTATGGCGGTAGCATCATCGATGTTACCAAAGATTTTGTGGTTGATGCGACAGCACGCTATGAAAAATACAGCGATTTCGGTAATGCTGTGATTGGTAAATTGAGCGGCAAACTGAAGGTCAACGAAGAGCTCACTTTGCGTAGTTCTGTCTCTTCAGGCTTCCGTGCACCTTCCTTAGCTCAAATCTACACTGAGAAAAATCAATACTCATTCTCTGGTGGTACGATCTTGGTCACGGGTATCTTGAACAACGTATCTGCTGATGCTGAAAAATTAGGTATCGCGAAATTGAAGGCAGAAAAATCCACAAACTTCACTTTAGGTTTGGGATACAAGCCAACTCCAGATACAAGCTTGACGCTCGATTACTACAATATTACGATGAAAGACCGTATTGTATTGGGCTCTGTATTAGGACCAACAGGCAATGCTAACCAAGCGATCGACCAAGTACTGAAAGCACGTGAATGGGTTGGCTTGAGCTTCTTTGCTAATGCACTCGATAGCAAAACTTCTGGTATCGACTACGTTTTCAACCAACGCAATATTAACGTGGCTGATATCAAATTCGGCTTCAATTTGTCTGGTAACTACACGATCGAAAACAAACGTGACGGTGCTGTAAAGAACCCAAGCGGCATTGCTAATGCAGGTAAATCAGTGTTAGATCCAACGCAAGAAGCTTTGATTTTCACATCTCGTCCGAAATTCAAAACAATCATTGGTATCGATGCTGACTTCGACAAGTTCAATGTTTCCTTGAACAACACCGTGTTTGGCCCAACCAAGTTCCGCAATGCAGATTTGAGCGATACGAACAATTTGGAAGTTGCGTTCAAAACGAAGACACTCACAGACTTGGCGATTAACTACCAGCTCGACAAGAATCTGACTCTTGCGTTTAACGTTAATAATATGTTCAACGTCACTCCATCTTGGAAACTTCAAGCTGTAAATGACATCGCAAAAGGTCAGGCGATTATTAACGATCCAGCCAAGTTGAAAAACGAATGGCAAAATCTGACGTTCAATGGTCGTTACCCAATGGTGACCTACGATGGTTCTCATTTCAGCCAATTAGGCCGTATGTATCAAGTGTCTTTGAACTATCGCTTCTAATCTAAGATAGTTTATAGGTGAATAGGACAGGGCCTTTTCTCAGTCCAGTACCAACAAAAAAAGGGCTGCAATGAACTGAACCCCAAAAGTTGGACACCAACTTTTGGGGTTTTTTAATGACGAAACATGCAGAAGAATTTAAGTACCGTGTAGTGCAAGAATATTTAGAGGGCCCGATGGGATATGTCGCCTTGGGTAAAAAATACGGCTTGCAGAGCTCAATGGTAGAACGTTGGGTTGGTTGGTATAAAACACACGGCATGGACGGACTGACCAAAAAGTTCACCTTTTACAGCGCTGAGTTTAAATTGTCTGTGCTGAGACATCTATGGGACAATGCCTTATCTTACAGTCAAGTTGCAACGCACTTTAATATTCGCAATCCTGGGATTCTCGCCCAGTGGGTACGACTTTATCGTCATGGTG
>NZ_JACOFZ010000058.1 GCF_014284155.1 Affinundibacterium nitidum | reverse complement strand
TTTAAGTACCGTGTAGTGCAAGAATATTTAGAGGGCCCGATGGGATATGTCGCCTTGGGTAAAAAATACGGCTTGCAGAGCTCAATGGTAGAACGTTGGGTTGGTTGGTATAAAACACACGGCATGGTCGGACTGACCAAAAAGTTCACCTTTTACAGCGCTGAGTTTAAATTGTCTGTGCTGAGACATCTATGGGACAATGCCTTATCTTACAGTCAAGTTGCAACGCACTTTAATATTCGCAATCCTGGGATT
>NZ_JACOFZ010000057.1 GCF_014284155.1 Affinundibacterium nitidum | reverse complement strand
CTGGTGAGAAGCTTTATCTATCACCCATTTTAGATCTGTTTAACGGCGAGATCATCGCCTTTGAAACCGCAAAAAGACCCGTTTATAAAATGATTGATACGATGCTTAAAAAGGCTTTTAAACGGCTGTCGCCAAAAGATCAACCGATTTTGCACTCTGACCAAGGATGGCAGTATCGCATGCAAGCATATCAAACATCACTAGCATCACGGGGTCTTGTCCAAAGTATGTCGCGCAAAGGTAATTGTCTCGATA
>NZ_JACOFZ010000056.1 GCF_014284155.1 Affinundibacterium nitidum | reverse complement strand
AAGCAGGGGGTGATCGGTTCGAGCCCGGTAACCTCCACCAATTGACTGGGGCTGTAGCTCAGCTGGTTAGAGCACCGTGTTGATAACGCGGGGGTCGTTGGTTCGAGCCCAACCAGCCCTACCAAATCGAAAAAACAAATGTGAGTGGCGCGTGCGCTGTTGAGATTTGTTCTTTCAAAACGAAAGCAAAGTAATTAAGTAGTATCGTTCTTTAACAATTGAGAAGAAGTAAAGTAGAAATAATCAAAATTATTTCGTAG
>NZ_JACOFZ010000055.1 GCF_014284155.1 Affinundibacterium nitidum | reverse complement strand
ACAGCGTGATATGCGCCGTTTTGCAGGATCGTGCAGGTTCGTCTATAACAAGGCGCTGGCGATGCAAAAATCATTATACGAACAGGGTGCAACAAAACAGGGATATGCAGGCCTGTGTAAGAGTCTTCTAGGATGGAAGGCAGAGGCGACTTGGCTAGCAGAAACGCCATCTCAGGCATTGCAGCAAACATTGAAGGATTTGGAGCGAGCCTATAGCAATTTCTTCGCCAAACGTGCTGACTTCCCGCGCTTTAAGAAAAAAGGGA
>NZ_JACOFZ010000054.1 GCF_014284155.1 Affinundibacterium nitidum | reverse complement strand
GCAGGGGGTGATCGGTTCGAGCCCGGTAACCTCCACCAATTGACTGGGGCTGTAGCTCAGCTGGTTAGAGCACCGTGTTGATAACGCGGGGGTCGTTGGTTCGAGCCCAACCAGCCCTACCAAATAAAACTGGTGGCAGAGAATCGAAGTGAAATAACAAATGTGAGTGGCGCGTGCGCTGTTGAGATTTGTTCTTTCAAAACGAAAGCAAAGTAATTAAGTAGTATCGTTCTTTAACAATTGAGAAGAAGTAAAGTAGAAATAATCAAAAT
>NZ_JACOFZ010000053.1 GCF_014284155.1 Affinundibacterium nitidum | reverse complement strand
CGGTAGCAGAAACGGCAACTGCAACAGCAAACAGCTTCACGGTCAGTGCGCCAGCTGGTTTAGCGAGCATTACGGTGGGTGGCACCAACGTCACCTTGGCGCAATTAAATGCTTTAGGTGGCACACCAATCACGATCACGACTGCTAAAGGTAGTTTGGTCTTAACGGGCTTTAATAGCGGTACCGGTGTCGTCAGCTACACCTATGACCCAAGTGTCCAAAGTGCAAACAGCGATGTGACCGACAGTGTTACTGTCGCTGTGACGGATGCCTTAGG
>NZ_JACOFZ010000052.1 GCF_014284155.1 Affinundibacterium nitidum | reverse complement strand
AGGACGTTGATAGGCTGGGTGTGGAAGTGCAGTAATGCATTAAGCTAACCAGTACTAATTGCCCGTACGGCTTGTCCCTATAACTTTGGTCAGTTATAGATAACTACGACAAGTATTACAAAAGTGTGTGCTAAACGTAAGTTTGAGCAATCACAACCGATTATTTCTGACGATAACATCGTCTACTTCTTCCCAATTGGATTTGCTGAAAGCGACAAAACAACGCGCTCTCAACAAATCAACAAGTTATGCCTGATGACTATAGCAAGTTGGTCCC
>NZ_JACOFZ010000051.1 GCF_014284155.1 Affinundibacterium nitidum | reverse complement strand
ATTTGTCCTTGCTATCAGGCAGTGCGACAGTGGGCGTGGATACAGTGAGTCAATTAGTGTCGGTGGATGGCGGCACTACCTTCGTTCCTCTTTCTGGATCGGTTGAAGTACCTGCAGGCGTATCGAGCGTGATTGTGCGTGTTGGTACGCTCAAAGACGGTGTGATCGAAGGCAATGAGAGCTTGTCCTTGGTGGCAAGTACATCGTCGAACGCAGCGGTGGTGACAGGAACCGGTACGATTATTGATGGCGCGGTACCGATTGCTAACATCAGCGGTCCGT
>NZ_JACOFZ010000050.1 GCF_014284155.1 Affinundibacterium nitidum | reverse complement strand
ATTTTGATTATTTCTACTTTACTTCTTCTCAATTGTTAAAGAACGATACTACTTAATTACTTTGCTTTCGTTTTGAAAGAACAAATCTCAACAGCGCACGCGCCACTCACATTTGTTATTTCACTTCTCGCTTCGGCTCTTTCTTTCTGCCTCCGCTTATTTGGTAGGGCTGGTTGGGCTCGAACCAACGACCCCCGCGTTATCAACACGGTGCTCTAACCAGCTGAGCTACAGCCCCAGTCAATTGGTGGAGGTTACCGGGCTCGAACCGATCACCCCCTGC
>NZ_JACOFZ010000049.1 GCF_014284155.1 Affinundibacterium nitidum | reverse complement strand
TTATCTTTACTTCTTGTGAACATTTGATATTTTTTAAGTTTCCTAACTACCGAAGTAGCTAGTCGCCTTCATTATCAAGTGCCCACATTTATTGACTGTTAATTGTTAAAGATCCTAAATTCTTTTCCGCTTCACTAGCACCGCTTTCGCTTTTTACTAGTTGCGCTGCGAATCGTTTTGTTCGTCAGCAGCAGAGAAACGAGATTATGCAGCCTTTCTAACTTCTCGTCAACCCCCTCCGTTTAAACTTTCTAAACTCCGCTTCGATTTATTTCATTTACATCA
>NZ_JACOFZ010000004.1 GCF_014284155.1 Affinundibacterium nitidum | reverse complement strand
GAATACATTCACTACTATAATCACGAGCGAATCAAACTAAAACTGAAAGGGCTGAGTCCTGTTCAATACAGAAATCAGCCCTCCTATGTATAACTAACAAACTGTCCAACTTTTTGGGGTCAGTTCAAATTTACTTTGCCCTTTTCTTCGATCGATTTATCGCAACAATCAGAATTCTTCCCAATCCTGATCCGCACTATTATCACTGCTCTTCGCAGGTTTAGCACTGCTTGCACTTGGCAACGACTTCACCGCAGGCTTAGCCGCAGGTCTTTTCGCTGCTGGCGCGGGTCGAGCCTGGGGCGCTTTTTGCTGCTGGCTACTTGCATCCTTATCGTTGAGTTTGAAAATACTCACGGCAGCATTTAAGTTATTTGCTTGCTCTTGCATACTGCCTGCCGCTGCGGCGGCTTCTTCCACAAGTGCAGCGTTTTGTTGCACCGCTTCATCCATTTTTGAAATCGCGATATTCACCTGTGCGATACCGTCGCTTTGCTCGACACTCGCAGCAGTGATTTCCGCCATGATGTCGGCAACACCCTTAATCGATACGACAATCTCATCCATCGTTTTACCAGCATCATCGACTAGGCGGGAACCCGTTTCCACCTTATCGACGGAGTCATTAATCAGTTCTTTGATCTCTTTTGCAGCACTGGCAGATCGTTGCGCAAGGCTACGAACCTCAGAAGCAACCACAGCAAAACCGCGTCCCTGTTCACCGGCGCGAGCCGCTTCAACTGCCGCATTCAACGCGAGAATATTGGTTTGAAAAGCGATACCATCGATAACACCAATAATATCGACAATCTTTTTCGAACTCTCTTTAATTGAGTCCATGGTGTGGACCACATTACCAACCACCTCACCACCTTTGCTCGCAACACCTGATGCTTTCAATGCCAGCGTATTTGCCTGACGCGCATTGTCGGCATTTTGTTGGACTGTCGACGTCAACTCTTCCATCGACGACGCGGTTTCTTCAAGGCTTGCTGCTTGATTTTCTGTACGTGACGAGAGATCCATATTGCCACTGGCAATTTCTTCCGATGAGACTGCAATAGAGGAGCTACCTTGGCGCACGACGGTGACGGTCTGCACTAAATTCTGACGCATGTTCTCGAGACCAGTAAGCAATTGCCCCATTTCGTCATTTGATTTCGCACGTATTTGCTTGGAGAGATCACCGTTACCGATCGCTTCAAATTGTTCCAAGACAAAAGTAAGTGGATGTGAAATTGCGATCACCAGAAAATAAGCTGACGCAAAAACGGCAATTAAGCCCGCGACAACCCCAATTACATCGACCCAAACAAAGGTCTTATACGCAGCCTGACTATTGGCGAGCATAGTTTCTGCACTGGAAAACTGAAGTTCATCCAACTTTACGATCTTATCGGCAAAGGCCTCGTAGAGAGCAGGTAATTTTGTACTATTAATTCCATCTGCCTCTTCAAAGCTGCCTGATTTCACGGCATTAAGAACCGGTGTAAAGGCTTCCTTAATGAATTTGTCTCGTAACTGAGTAACTTCTATAGACAGGCTTTTCTCTACCCCTTCATCCATGGGGAGGCTTAGATATTTCTTCCAACTCTTGTCTGACTTGTCTAGAAACTCGTCGATGCGTTTAAGGAGTTCCACACGATCTGGTGTATCTGGATGAGCAATCACACGATCCACCAAAACACGGGCGCGAAGAATACTGACCCGCGTTGAAGCAAGGGCATCGAGAGACGGCAATTGATTTGCATATAGCTCTGCATTGACTGCATTACTATTACGAACACCAAACGCTCCCATAGCGCCACCGATTACTAGCATAATCGCCATCACAGCCATGGTTGCTATCAATCTAAACTTAATCGTGAAATTCAACATACAATTTTCCTCACGTGGTCGATCTATTAAGAAGAGTCAAAACGGATTTTATTGCTGCATAAGTTAAACTATTGCTGAAAATCAACTTTGATTTAGCGTAATATTGAGTATAAATTTTTTTGCTGTTCGAGGGTGAAAATATTGCTGAAATTCAATTAAAGCGATTAAAAAGATACACGATTAGACGAAAAAAAAGCCCGACCTAGGGTCGGGCTTTTTAGTGAAACCTTTTACAAGTTCAACGAAGCATCAATTAGATTGCTTGGATGTTGGAAGCTTGCTTGCCTTTTGGGCCAGTTGTCACGTCGAAAGAAACGCGTTGGTTTTCTTTCAATGATTTGAAGCCTTGCGATACGATCGCAGAGAAGTGCGCGAACAAATCTTCACCGCCTTCATCAGGAGTAATGAAACCAAAACCTTTAGAGTCATTAAACCATTTTACAATACCTGTTGCCATTACAATTTCCTATTTCAGTTAATGTGGGCATGTGCCCGATAGATCGTTTCAACCAAGCATGAAATGACAGACTGATACTGCACTACAACCTAGAATCTCAACGATTCGTCGATTATACGCACATATTCCGAATAAAGTAAATTTTAAATTGAAACTTTCTATATTCCGCTCATTTAAGTCTCAATTCTTCACAATTTAGCGGGAATTTTTGCCAGCACGGCTTAACTTTTACCCCAATCAACTTAAGCAATCTTGAAGTGAACTTATCGACAATATCCATGTCACAGCAAAACACTTTGCTTTTTACGCTGGAAAAATTTTATTAGTACTGCCCCAAATAAGCCTAATCACAATGCGCCATTTAATTTGTTTAATTTTTGTACTTGGACAACTGATCATTTCCAACATGGTTTTTGCCAGCGATCAAAATAAATCGAGTGAGTACCAAGCACTACTTCGATGTTTTGTCAGCTACGCTGATAAAACAGAAATTATCGAAACGATTGCGCATGAGCGTGGCTACGAAGTTAAACCGACAGACATCGGTGGGCGCTTCACGTTTAAAGCGGTGATGATTGGAACGTCGACAAAAATCAATCACATTTCACTGTACGCCTACTTTCAAGCGACACCCAAAGATCTCCCGATTCATGAAGCTATTTATCGCGGTCCGTTCGCGCCTAGTCAGATTCCCGTGTTAATCACACCATACAATCACCTCTATGCAGGTGAAGTAGAACGCGAACTCAAATATCACTGTGAACTATCAAAAGTCAAAAAATGAAAATCACAACCAAGATCAGTATTGGTATTATTTGCCTCCTCGCACAATTAGCTGTCACCTATGAGAGCAATGCACAGCAATCTAAAAAAGGTGAGCTCACTCTACTCTTTGCTGGTGACATTGTGCTTGACGGCCAAGCGGGTAAGCGTATTGAAGAAGGCAAAGACCCATTTGATGGCGTAAGACGTATCTTCGCGCAAGCCGATGTGCGTGTCGCGAATCTAGAATGCGTAATCGCTACAACGGGTGACGCTGCAGACAAGAATTTTACCTTTCGCGCCCATCCGAGAACGATTGCAGTGCTAGGAAAATACGTCGATGCTGTTTCAATTGCCAACAATCATTCAGGTGACTTTGGGCCAGAAGCCTTCGCTGAAATGCTGGGACTTCTGAAGCAAAGCCAACTCCCCTACTTTGGCGGCGGCTATAACTTAAAACAAGCACATGAACCGTTGATCATCAATAAACACGGCTACCGTATTGCACTATTAGGCTATAA
Organism: Affinundibacterium nitidum; assembly: GCF_014284155.1. GTDB lineage: Bacteria > Pseudomonadota > Gammaproteobacteria > Burkholderiales > Burkholderiaceae_D > Undibacterium > Undibacterium nitidum. The sequence goes on along the minus strand of NZ_JACOFZ010000004.1, from coordinate 323,495 downwards.
CGAGTTTATGCCACGCAGTTTTGAAGCAACATATGATCAAGCGGGTATCGCGTGGAGCGAAGATGAACATGTAATTGCAGACATTCGAGCGGCCCGCAAGATACATCGCGCAGACTTTGTCATTCCTTTTATGCATTGGGGATGGGAGAACGAGATGAAAGCGGGGCCGCGTCAACGAGAGCTCGCCCGAAAAATGATCGATGCTGGTGCCGATGCTGTTATCGGTGGGCATCCGCATGTGATTCAAGATACCGAAGAATACAAAGGAAAACCCATCATTTACAGCCTAGGAAATTTCATGATTGATTTGATGGATAATCCTGCGCAGGCACGTGGTTGGGCCCTACGTTTGCACTTAAAAGCAAATGGTGTTCAGGCATGGGACACGCAAGTCGTCAATCTTGATGAACTTGGCTTGCCACAAGCGAGTAATGAAGCAAGCGCATGCTGGAGTCGACAGGCTGGACTCAAAAGCGATTGTAAGCCTATCGCACCCTAAGTAGACAGCGACATTAAATCGTTAGAGCTTAAACGCGTAGTCAGTGAGGATCACCAAATCTGATTCTGCGGTAGCTACGCAAGGAAGGATGTATGCATCGTCTTTCTCCTCACGGCTAAGGCTAGGCCACTCAATTAGATGTCGTGCGACACCCTGCTGCAACTGACAAAAACAAGTTCGGCAACTGCCGTTACGGCAAGAACTATTAATGCGAATTCCAGCCTCTTGAGCAGCAAGTAAAATACTCTGGCCGGCCTGCACATCGAATCGCCATCCCTGCCTTATTAGCGTTACAGAATAGATTTTCATCAATACAGTTTAAATCTAAATATTCATGGCCAGAGTTTTGTTTGAAGCAGCTTGCTCAAACTACTTTTTGCAAGCGCATTGCGATACTCATATCACCCGCGAGTTTCAATTGGCCCGACATAAAGCCCATGACAGGGTTGAGTTCACCAACAAGCAATTTTGCCAGATCCGGCAAAGACAAACTTACCGTGCAGTCTGCATCACGATCGAGATGATCGACTATATGCGGACGTTGTACGGCATCGACCACGATCACACCATCGCTACCGCAATCAAATTTCAATACCGCATTCAAGCTGCTATCTTCACCCAATTTGAGACGAATTTTCTCTGCGCACGTTAATAAATCCATGCTTCCCTCATCACTTCAAAACGCAAGTTAACATCCAAAAGAATTCATTACGACTCAACCGAATATCACGCGCTACTGTCGCAAATTTCTTCTTTAAGAAACTATCGGTTGGAAAATTCTTGAGCACTTCAACTAGGCTACCATCAGGTAATTCACGACGTTGATAGGTGTTGCCCTCGGCGTCGGTTCTCGCTGTCGGTGGCGTGAAATCTTCGACATTGTTATCGCCGATGAGAACTAAGAAGCCACCAGATCCAATTGATGCTTTGATATTCTTAAATACCTTCGCGTAGTCTTCACGTTTAACATGAGGCCACATGCCTGCCGCGAAGCATGCTGAAAATGTACGTCCCTCCGGCAATTGAAGATCCAACCAATCAGCTTGCGCAAATTCTACGTTTTCTAAGACGTACTCACGCTCTTGGGCGATTTCCAGCATAATGTCATTAATATCAGTAGCCAAGACCGATTCGGCAGACTCAGCAATAAACTCAGTCCAAAAACCGGTACCACAACCAAGCTCTAAGACCTTATGATTGGCGAGTGCCTCGCTAACGTGCTCGGCCGCTGCTTGCGCATCCTCGTCAAGATCGGGCTCAAGATACTTATCTTCGTATATATCCGCTACCTGCGCATAATACTGTGCTAATTCATTGTCGGACATACTCTTCTTTCTTGATTAAACTTTTCGATTATTCGTAAGCGTCTTTATCAGCGCTTACAAATCATAATTATCTTTTCCACCTTGCATTACCTGATCGATGAGTTTTCGATTCATAGTTGGTGACAACTGTTCGATAAACGAATACATGTAGCTGCGTAGATAGGCACCTTGGCGAACGGCAACCCTCGACACGTTCATACCAAACAAGTGCCCTGCTGGAATCGCGCGTAAATTGATATCGCGTTCAGGATCGAAAGCCATGCCAGCGATAATGCCAACCCCCATTCCAAGTTCAACATACGTCTTAATCACGTCGGCATCAATCGCTTCCAACAAAACATCAGGCTTTAGGTGCTTCACATCAAAAGCATGATCAATCTTGCTACGCCCCGCGAATGCTGCGTCATAGGTGATTAGTGGAAACTTTGCAATTTCTTCTAAGGACAAGGTTTTCGATCTCAACAAGGCATGATCAACTGGTACCACGACGACGTGCTCCCATTGATAGCAAGGCATAGACACTAGGCCATCGACATTGGTAATGGCTTCCGTCGCAATCGCTAAGTCAGCTTGATCCCGCATCACCATCTCGGCGATTTGCTTAGGACTCCCCTGCAACAATGACAAACGCACTTTCGGATACTTTTGCATGAAGGCCTGCACAATCTTCGGCAACGCATAGCGGGCCTGCGTATGGGTGGTGGCAATCGTAAAACTACCACTATCTTGCGCTGCAAACTCTTTACCGATGCGCTTTAAGCCGTCGATTTCCTGCATGATCATTTCGACAGATTTCAACACGGCTCGCCCGGGCTCAGTTAAGCCCCGAATACGCTTACCGTGTCGTGCAAAAATGTCGATACCCAATTCTTCTTCGAGTTCGATAATTGCCTTTGACACGCCAGGCTGAGATGTAAAAAGTGCCTTCGCAGCTTCAGTGAGATTGAAATTCTGTCTAACTGCTTCACGCACAAAGCGCAATTGATGTAGGTTCATGCGAACATCCTTGTTCAAAAGCCCCTTGCGTACACACACTTCTTTATATGACAACAAGAGGATTTAACTTGATCGATATACCGCAGCAAGTATATAGACTAGCCGCGGTTTTATCTATGCCCGCATCGGTTTAACCGCAAAAAAACTGGAAAAATAGGAAAATCAGCTCGCGCTGTACTCGACCACACTTTGATCAATAGCGCCGAAAATGGATTTCCCATTCTTGTCCAGCATCTCAATCCGGATCTTGTCACCAAATTTCATAAACTCAGTAGTAGCCTGGCCTTCGTTTGCGATCATTTCCAGTGCTCGCTTTTCTGCGATGCAGCTGTAGCCTTTTTTCGGATCTTTATTGGACACAGTACCAGAACCGATAATCGTGCCAGCGCGGGCATTACGAGTCTTACATAAATGCGTGATCAATTGAGGGAAAGAAAATACCATATCCACCCCCGCATTCGGCTGACCAACTAGGGTTTCGTTCCATGTCGAGCGCAGTGGCAAATGGACTTTACCTTCCTTCCACGCATCGCCGAGTTCATCTGGCGTGACCGCGACCGGAGAAAAACTTGATGCTGGCTTAGACTGAAAAAAGCCAAAACCCTTTGCTAACTCAGCAGGAATCAAGTTACGCAATGAGACATCATTCACCAACATCAAAAGGCGAATATGCTCGCTCGCATGCTGCACTTTAACACCCATCGGGACATCGCCAGTGATCACAGCAATTTCACTTTCAAAATCGATTCCCCATTCTTCTGACAGCAAAGCGATATCATCTGTCGGTCCGATAAAATCATCGCTCCCGCCTTGATACATCAAGGGATCATGCCAAAAACTCTCTGGCATGTCGGCGTTGCGCGCTTTTCGCACTAATTCCACATGATTGACATAAGAAGAACCGTCGGCCCATTGGTATGCGCGCGGTAGTGGTGCCATGCAATTCTTAGGGTCGAATTCAAAACTATTGATACCACGACCTGCGTTCAGACGCTCATATACAGCATCCAACTGTGGCGCGATGAAATTCCAGTCATCTAAAGCATGTTGTAAGCTTGGCGCAATGCCGTCCGCGAGCTGCGCTGTTTTTAAATCTCTTGATACCACGGCCAATTGACCATTGCGTGTACCATCTTTAATTGTCGCTAATTTCATATTCAGTTTTACTCAGAAAAGTCATTGTTTAAACCACGTTTTGTGGCATACACTCGCTGATCGACGTTAACAACGCCAGTATCCGAGCCAAGTACATCAACCAACATTGTAACCTCGATCAGTTAACAAGAAAAAGGAGCCTTGTGAGTACAACAACGATAAGCACCAGCAAGAGAGTGAAGCTCAGAACCTTAGAAGACGAGGATGCCGCGTTTTATCTAGAACTACATAACGATCCTTCGTTCATTGAGAATATTCGAGACAAAGGAATTCGCACGCTGGAAGATGCAAAACACGCAATACGCACGGCACACAATGAAGTGCAAGAAAGGCAGGGTTTCAGCTTATTTTTGGTTGAACGCTTAGAGGACGGAGCGGCATTAGGACTATGCGGTTTAGTCAAACGTGACAACCTGCCGGGCATCGACATTGGCTATGCTCTTTTACCCCAATACTGGGGACAATCCTATGCCTTCGAAGCTTGCACAGCCGTCCTCCGTTTCGCCGCGGACAGCATTAAACTCAAAGAGCTTTATGCCATTGTTTCGCCACACAATATTGCATCTAGCAAACTCTTAGAAAAATTGGGCTTCCAAATGCAAAAAACTATCTCTTTGAGCGAAGGAGATCCTGTTAAGCTATTTCATATCGACTTAAGAATTTCTTAGTCGACACGTGAAAGTCCGCTAAGCGTCCTTTCACGTCGCTATGAGCCGGAATTAAAGGAATCGATCCAAAATCTTACGACTATGTTTGTCGATATCGAACATGTTGCGAATCAAGAAATGAATGCCGTGATTATCGGCAATCAATAAAGACTCCCTACCAATACGCCGAATATCTTCATCACCTTTTAGTACAAAGTGGGTATTGCCACGGTCGGTTTCGACGTGCCACGTGCAAGGCGTGGCGAAGCTAGTTACACTTACAATTCGCGCAATTTCCGGCATAAACTCCCTGCCTTCCAACTCGGTATCAATCAGGGCGCGCACATCATCATTCAAGTCATTCAAGTCGTCAATCCATGCAACTTCTTGACCATTTTCCAACACGAGTGAAATACCTTGACTAGGTGATTGAATTGGAAACGCACGTACAGGACGCACATCTTCAAACCGCGCACCGCTCGCGTCAGTCAGCACGAGCTTTTGAAAACTATCTCTCACCAAACTAAAATCAGTTGTCATCTTCACTCTCCTGCTACAGCAGCTGCTGCTTCATTTCGCGCTTGCGCTTCATACAATCTGAAATAGGCGCCCTCTTTACTCATCAGTTCGTCGTGGCTACCAATCTCCACTACTTCGCCGCGATCCAAAACTACCAAACGATCTGCCTTATGAAGAGTCGATAAACGATGAGCGATCGCAATCGTAGTGCGACCTTGCACCAAGTTGTCGAGCGCTTTTTGAATTTCCTTTTCGGTTTCAGAATCGACGGAAGCGGTTGCCTCATCCATGATCAAAATGCGTGGATCGATCAATAAAGCACGCGCAATTGAGATTCTTTGACGCTCACCGCCAGACAAGCCCTGACCACGTTCGCCGACCATAGAGTCATAACCTTGTGGAAGGCGCAAGATAAATTCGTGCGCATGAGCCGCACGCGCAGCCGCTATGATTTGTTCGCGTGTCGCATCCGGTTTACCGTAAGCGATATTGTCAGCAATTGTGCCGAAAAACAGGAATGGCTCTTGCAACACAAGACCAATATTACTGCGATATTGCGCCACAGGAAAAGAACGGATATCGACGCCATCAAGCAAAATAGCGCCCTCAGCAACATCATAAAACCGACAGATCAAGTTGACCAAAGTGCTCTTCCCTGAGCCACTGTGTCCCACTAAACCTATCATTTCACCAGGTTTAATACTGAGATTAATACCTCGATTCACCGAACGATTACCATAGCGGAAGCCCACCTCACGCAATTCGATTTGGCCTTTAACTTCCTTGATGCTCACAGGGTTCTGTGGCTCTGGAACGCTAGAGACGTGATCCAAAATATCAAAAATACGTTTCGCTGCAGATGCAGATTTCTGTGTAACAGAAACGATACGACTCATGGAATCGATACGACCGTAGAAGTTACTGATAAACGCCACGGCAGCTACTAAATCACCGACCGTAATTTCGTTGCGCGACACCTGCCAGATACCAAATACCCAAACCACCAAAATACCGATATCAGTCAAAAACGAAACAATCGGCGAAAACAGTGACCAGACTTTATTCAACTTATCATTGACTGCAAGGTTATGCTTGTTGGCTGCCCGGAAGCGGGTTGCCTCGCGCTCTTCTTGAGCAAAGGCTTTGACCACACGGATACCTGGAATCGTGTCAGCCAAAACATTCGTAACTTCGCCCCATACGCGATCGATCTTTTCAAAGCCAGTGCGCAATTTATCGCGCACCATATGGATCGCCCACGCGATCAAAGGCAAAGGCAAAAGTGTGACCAGTGCGAGCTTAGTATTAATTTGCAATAGAAAAGCTGCCGTCATTAAGAACATCAAAACGTCGGTCGCAAAATCTAACAAGTGCAACGAGAGGTAAACACAAATACGATCGCTCTCACTGCCGATGCGAGACATCAAATCGCCAGTACGCTTGCTGCCGAAATACTCCAAAGACAATTTCAATAGATGCTCGTACGTCGCAGTCCGTAAATCAGCACCGATGCGTTCAGATACCAAGGCCAAAATGTAGGTTTTACCCCAACTTAAGAGCCATGCCATGATTGCAGCCCCTAACAGACCGCCGATATACATACCAACCAATGAAAGCTCAACGTGCTTTCCGCTTTGGAATGGAATTAAGACCTCATCTGTCAGCGGTTTAGTCAAGTAACGCGGAATCATATGGGAGGCAGTTCCCAACAGCATCAAGGTAAAGCCAATCGCGAGTTGAAAGCGATACGGATGAGCGAAACGCCACAAGCGAAATAAAGTCCATGTCGAAGGTGGGGTATGAATCACCTTAGTACATACAGGGCACTCCTCCTGATCTGGCTCTAAAATCGCTTTGCAACTTGGGCAAATATTTTGCTCGGCTTTTGCTGGTGCCTGCCCTGTAACAACCTCCTGTTGCTTTTCGCGGAAGCCGTCCATCAGACGGATCACTAACAGATTTTGTCCCAACGTAAAACGCCAATGTGCTAGGGTGCCAAACTGACTGAAGAGCTCCAAGTGCCCTACACCAGCATGGTCATGGTGACGCAACTGTAAATCAGCGTGGTAATTCCAAGATTCCCAAGTCTGGGTATCTGGCGAACGGCTTAACAATCGCTCATTGGTAACCACCAACAAACCAGATTTGAACTGCAATCGTGCATTAAGATCAGTTTCGACACTGTGCAATACTTGCTCGTTAGGACGTAGCTCGGCATTGACTTCGCTTGCCCAAGATTCGGGCACGATGGAGATAGCGGGGGCTGACATAGTCATCGTTTAACGGACTCCAATAAGAACTCGCCACCACTGGCGGAAGCTCTTCAAAAATTAAAAAAACCGCATGTATTCGCATAGAGGCAGCTAAATTCTTGCCAAAAATTACAAAAATTTAGGAGTTTGCATCAAGCGCTATGACTGAAAGGACAAATTACGGTATTCTGTCGAAAGGGAAACCAGATCACTGAGAATATCTGTTTTTGCGCTTGGCTTGAAGTATACCAGCAAGCATACATAGTTAATTCTCAATTTTCTATATTTAACGCGCATGTCAGCGAATCGATGACATTCGCGTTATATGCTGATCTGTAAAAGCATATTTCTGGCAGACTTTGTTGGAAATGCAAAAAAGTGAAACGAATAGCAAGAATAATATTCAATAAATATTCAATATAAAATCTGACATCATTCATGACGACAAAAAAGAAAGATATCACTCCGCTGCGCGTTAACCATTTACGTGGCCCTAATATTTGGACTTATCGTCCAGTCATCGAAGTGTGGCTCGATATCGGCGAATTCGAAGAACTACCCTCAAACAAACTCCCCGGACTTTACGAACGATTGACCGCAAAACTACCGGGCTTAGCAGCCCATCGTTGCGGAGTTGGTGAGCCTGGAGGCTTTCTCGAACGTCTTCAAGAAGGTACTTGGGTCGGGCATATTTTGGAGCATGTCGTCCTTGAAATCCAAAACATGTCAGGCATGAAAACAGGTTTTGGACAAACACGTTCAACGCACGTGGACGGTGTTTACAAAATGGCTTTCCGTACGCGTCAAGAACAAGTTGGTCGCGCTGCTTTAGCCGTCGCACGAGATCTGTTGATGGCGATGATTGAAGATCAACAATATGATCTGGACGCTGAAATTCTGCGCCTACAAGATATGGTCGATTCACTTTGCCTTGGCCCAAGCACTGGCCATATTGTCGAAGCCGCGACCGATCGCAAGATCCCATCGATTCGCCTTACTGAAGGCAACCTCGTTCAACTCGGTCACGGCTGCTCGCAACGTCGCATTTGGACTGCAGAAACAGACCGCACTAGTGCAATCGCAGAAAGCATTGCCAGTGACAAGGACATGACCAAGTCTCTATTAAAGGCTTGCGGCGTGCCAGTCCCTGAAGGCAGCTTAGTCCGCAGTGCTGAAGAAGCATGGGAAGAAGCGCAAGACATTGGCCTGCCTGTTGTAATCAAACCATATGACGGAAATCATGGCCGTGGCGTTACACTCAATTTAATGACCAAAGACGAAATCTTTGAGGCATATGAACTTGCCGCCCGCAAAGGCGAAAGCAAAAGCGTCATCGTCGAGAAATTCATCACAGGCAACGAGCACCGCCTACTGGTTGTTGGTGATCGTTTAGTTGCAGCAGCGCGCGGTGACGCACTCTGGGTGACTGGAGATGGCAGTTCCAATGTAAAAAAATTGGTGGACGAACAAATCAATATTGATCCTCGCCGTGGCATGACTGAAGAGTTCCCACTCGGTCTAGTGCAGCCAGACGTCAGTGCTGAAGTGATTTTGGAATTAAAACGCCAAGGAATGACCTCAGACTCCATCCCACAAGAGGGTCAACAAGTTCTCATTCAAATTAATGGCAATGTTGCGATCGACGTCACCGATGATGTTCACCCAGAAAACGCGCGTATTGCGGCACTCGCGACTCGCATCGTTGGGCTAGACATCGCCGGCATTGACCTCGTCTGTGACGACATTTCAAAACCCCTTGCAGCGCAAGGCGGCGCCATTATTGAAGTCAATGCTAGCCCAGGCCTGCTCTCACACCTCAAACCCGCAGAAGGCAAACCACGTGATATTGGATCCGCCATCATCACACATCTTTTTGGCGAAAAAGAAAACGGTCGTATCCCGATCATCGGCGTCTCCGGTAGCAAAGGTACTAGCCTGATTGCCCGTCTGATCGGTAGCATGCTGAGTATGAGTGGCCAGTATTCTGGCGTCTCTTGCGCTGATGGTTTATACCTGGATCAACGTCAGGTAGTGAAGTCGAACTGCACCACATGGGATGCAGGTCAGCGCCTGCTATTGAATCGCAATGTCCAAGCTGCCGTATTTGAATCAAACGCCAAAGGTATTCTAAAAGACGGCTTGCCCTACGATCGCTGCAAAGTTGGTGTCGTCACTGACTTAGACGGCCACGAAGAATTAAGCGAGTTCTACATCACTGAAGCCGATCAAATGTTCAAAGTCATGCGCACGCAAATTGACGTCGTGCTCGAACATGGTGTTGCAGTAATTAGTGCCGCCATCCCAGTGGCCAATGAGCTTGCCGAACTATGCGATGGCGAAGTGATTTACTATGGTTTGGACACACATGTCGGGACGATGGCTAGACACCTACAGCAAGGCAAACGCGCTGTTTACCTCAAAGAGGGCAATATCGTTTTAGGCACAGCGACAAGCGAACAAGTACTGCTGGCATTAAATAGCCTGAAACCAGCAAAAGTAGAGCAAGCTGAGGCGGTTTTAGCTGCGGTTGCATCGGCTTGGGCCATGAACATCACGCCAGACATCATCGCTGCGGCGCTCAGAAATTTTGATTCCGCGCCTCCGAAAAAACATTACTAAAAACCATATCTGGCGCCGACTTAAAGAATCAATTCAGCGCCAGTAAACTTACATTTTTTGGCTAAACAGCCAGCAGATAGGACTAAGGTTTATGGAAGTATCACGCATCAGGGCATTACGTGGCCCCAATCTCTGGACTCATCACACCGCGGTTGAAGCAATTGTTAGGTGCAACACTGACGAACTGTCAATCACCGAGATTCCAGATTTCGAATCTCGGCTGCGCGCATTGTTCCCTGAGATAGGTCCACTACAAGCGACAGGCCATGACGACGCCATTCCACTCGCACGAGTGTTTGAACTAGCAGCTCTTGCCCTCCAAGCACAAGCGGGTTGCCCGGTCACATTTAGCCGCACAACGCAAACCTTGGAAGATGGAATCTTCCAAGTTGTTGTCGAATACTCGGAAGAAGATGTCGGTCGACAAGCGCTCGACTTTGCCGAGAAATTGGTCAATGCAGCCTTACACAATCAAAGTTTTGACTTAGCTGCAGCACTCCATGAATTACGAGAACTAGACGAAGATTTGCGCCTTGGACCATCGACTGGCTCCATTGTTTATGCTGCAGTTGCGCGCAATATTCCTTACCGTCGATTGACCAGTGGCAGCTTGGTGACTTTCGGTTGGGGCAGCAAGCAACGAAAAATTCAAGCTGCGGAAATGGATGGAACGAGTGCGATCGCCGAAGCTATCGCGCAAGATAAGGAACTCACCAAAAAATTACTGGACGCCGCCGGCGTTCCAGTTCCGCTTGGACGCACTGCATTCGATGTTGAAGACGCTTGGAATATCGCACAAGAAATAGGTTTGCCAGTTGTTGTAAAACCAAAAGACGGCAATCAAGGGAAAGGCGTAACAGTCAACATCACAACACGCGAACAACTCGAAGCTGCTTACGTCGCTGCATCGGAATTCCGTGACGATATTTTGGTTGAGCGCTACCTTCCTGGTAACGATTTCCGCTTACTAGTGGTAGGCAATAAGCTGGTTGCTGCTGCACGTCGCGACCCGCCGCAAGTGGTTGGTGATGGCACGCATTCAGTACGTGAATTAGTCGAGCAGGTCAACAAAGATCCTCGCCGTGGCAGTGGCCATGCAACTTCACTGACTAAGATTCGTTTTGACGACATCGCCTTGGCAAGCTTAGCCAAACAAGGCTATGACGCTGATTCAATTCCAACCAAGGGTACCCGCGTTGTTTTGCGCAACAATGCCAATCTCTCTACTGGCGGTTCTGCAACTGATGTAACCGACGACGTCCACCCTGAAGTAGCTGCAGGTGCAGTGGCAGCAGCACAAATGATTGGTCTTGATATTTGCGGCGTTGACTTAGTGGCTGACAGCGTGTTAAAGCCAATCGAAGATCAAAATGGTGGCATTGTTGAAGTGAATGCAGCACCTGGTCTACGTATGCATCTTTCTCCTTCATTCGGTAAAGGTCGTGCGGTCGGCGAAGCGATTGTAGCAGCGATGTTTGCAGATGGAGACGATGGCCGCATTCCTATTATTGCGGTGACCGGCACAAACGGCAAGACCACTACAGTTCGCCTCATCTCACATTTGCTAGCGAGCAGTGGCCTGCGCGTTGGTATGACCAATACCGATGGCGTTTATGTTGAAGGACGTCAAATCGATAGCGGTGACTGCAGTGGCCCGCGTAGCGCGCGAAATGTATTGTCACATCCCGACGTCGATGCAGCCGTGTTTGAAACTGCTCGCGGTGGAGTTCTACGTGAAGGTCTAGCCTATGACCGTTGTAAAGTAGCAGTAGTAACCAATATCGGCACAGGTGATCACTTAGGTTTGAATTACATCACCACCGTAGAAGATCTTGCAGTACTCAAACGCGTAATCGTCCAAAACGTGGCCGAAAATGGCGTGGCGGTTTTAAATGCCGCCGACCCTATCGTCGCTGGAATGGCCAAAAACTGCACAGGTGCGGTCACCTTCTTTGCTGTCGATAGTCAATTGCCGATCATGGCGGCACATCGCGTCAAGGGTCATCGTGTAGTATTTGTTGAAGATGGCGACTTGGTTGCTGTTGAGGGCAAATTAGTTCATCGCATTCCATTGGCAGATATCCCAATTACACGCAATGGCACAATCGGATTCCAAGTCGAAAACGTCATGGCTTCCGTTGCAGCAGCATGGGGAATCAACCTAAGTTGGGACGCAATCCGCCAAGGCTTGAAGACCTTCATGAATGACAGCGACAATGCGCCTGGTCGCTTTAATGTCTTCAGTTATCGCGGCGCAACTTTGATTGCTGACTACGGCCACAATCCTGACGCGATTAGCGCCTTGGTGCAAGCCGTCGATAGCATGCCAGGTAATCGTCGTACGGTGGTCATTAGCGGTGCTGGCGACCGTAGGGATCAAGACATTCGCCAACAAACTGAGATCCTAGGAAATGCCTTTGACCAGGTCATTTTGTATCAAGATCAATGTCAACGTGGTCGCGCTGATGGTGAAGTGGTTGCCTTACTTCGCTCTGGTCTTCAAGACGCAAAACGCACCACTGAAGTAAGGGAAATCAACGGCGAATTCATCGCTATTGATACTGCACTAGCAAGCCTGAAGGAAGGCGACTTGTGCTTGATTTTGATCGATCAAGTGGAAGAGTCTTTGGTTCACATTGCAAAGAGAATTGCGGAAGCTTAAGTGAAATGAAGTAAAAAAAAGCCGAGCATGCTCGGCTTTTTTTTCAAGTTTCCAATTTAACGCCCTAAGATTGATGAGACATTATCGTGCCCTCCAGCACCGAATAATTGTTCCTTCAACACAGCCAATTGGTCTCGTACTCGGGCAGCCTGCTCGAACTCTAGATTCTTAGCATGATCTAACATGAGTTTTTCCAAACGCTTAATTTCCTTACTAATTTGCTTCTCACTCATTGCCTCATACTTCGCTTGTTCTTGCGCGACTTTACGCTCATCTTGCGCTTCTTGAGGGTTATAAACACCGTCGATAATGTCTTTAATCTTCTTATTGATGCCGGTCGGTGTAATGTTATTCGCGGTATTAAAGTCGATTTGTTTGGCGCGGCGCCGCTCTGTCTCATCAATTGCACGACGCATCGAATCGGTGATTCTGTCGGCATATAAGATCGCTGTACCGTTCAAATTACGTGCGGCACGCCCTATAGTCTGAATCAAGCTGCGTTCAGATCGCAAAAAGCCCTCCTTGTCAGCATCAAGAATCGCTACCAAGGACACCTCTGGCAAATCCAAGCCTTCACGCAATAAATTAATCCCAACCAAAACATCAAATGCACCGAGGCGCAAATCGCGCAGAATCTCAACGCGCTCAACGGTATCGATATCGCTATGTAGATAACGAACCTTCACCCCGTTATCACCCAAAAACTCAGTCAATTGCTCAGACATTCGTTTAGTTAAAGTAGTAACCAAAACGCGTTCATTAAGTTTCACGCGCTCGGTGATTTCATTCATTAAATCATCGACTTGCGTCAACGCTGGGCGTACCTCAATGCGTGGATCAACCAAGCCGGTCGGCCGAACCACCTGCTCTACCGTTTGATCTGAATGCTGCTTCTCATACTCAGCCGGAGTTGCCGACACAAACACCGTTTGTCGCATTTTGCTCTCGAACTCTTCAAATTTCAAAGGACGATTATCTAGAGCCGAAGGCAGACGGAAACCATAATCTACCAAATTGGTTTTACGCGATCGATCACCGTTATACATCGCACTCAACTGACCCGTAAGGACGTGCGATTCATCCAAAAACATAATTGCGTCTGTCGGCAAATAGTCAACCAAGGTCGGCGGCGGCTCACCCGGTTTTGCACCACTTAAATGACGCGAGTAGTTCTCAATACCTTTGGTAAAGCCGATTTCCGCCATCATCTCCAAATCAAATCGTGTGCGCTGCTCGATGCGCTGCTCTTCGATCAGCTTATTTTCTCTACGATAGAACTCCAAGCGTTCGCGTAATTCTTCTTTAATGGTCTCAATCGCACGTAATACAGTCTCCCTTGGCGTAACGTAATGCGAACCTGGATAGACCGTAAAACGAGGAATTTTTTGTTTCACGCGGCCAGTCAAAGGATCAAACAAGGCAATACTTTCCACCTCATCGTCGAACATTTCCAAACGCACGGCGAGTTCGGCGTGTTCCGCGGGAAAAATATCGATGGTGTCACCACGGACGCGGAAAGTACCGCGACCGAAATCAACCTCATTGCGTGTGTACTGCATTTGAATTAGTCGTGCGATCACATCACGTTGACTCAACTTATCCTTAGCACGCAAGGTCAAGATCATCTTATGGTATTCGTTGGGATTACCAATACCGTATATTGCTGACACCGTTGCTACGATAATGACGTCACGGCGCTCCATCAAAGACTTCGTACAGGACAAACGCATTTGTTCTATATGCTCGTTAATTGCCGAATCTTTTTCGATAAAGAGATCGCGCTGCGGCACATACGCTTCTGGCTGGTAGTAATCGTAGTAGCTCACGAAATATTCGACCGCATTGCGCGGGAAAAATTCTTTAAATTCACTATACAACTGTGCGGCGAGAGTTTTGTTTGGTGCAAAAATAATCGCTGGACGTCCCGTACGCGCAATAACGTTAGCCATGGTGTACGTTTTACCTGAGCCAGTTACCCCCAGTAGCGTCTGAAAAAACAAGCCGTCGTTAATTCCTTCGACCAGTTGAGCTATCGCCGTTGGTTGATCACCGGCAGGCTCAAAAATCTGACAGAGTTGATAAGGTGAGTCTGGGAAAGTGACAAACTTTCCTTCTAATTCATCTTGTTCAACGGGACTTAAGGCACTCATGTATAGACTCTCTTTGGCAAAATCTGGCAGAGACTGCAAACGAATACTTGCGCCTCACGATAACTTTCCATTTTACTGTATATTCAATCAGTAGACAAAAAAGGCTTCGGTTCATCATAACGCCTTACACGATTTTCCAAAAAATTAGTACAGGATTTGTCCAAGCCGCAGTTGGACAAAAACTATTACTTTCTTTTATTCATGACCGATCTCAAGAAAAATACCCTCAAAAAGGGCGTCTAAAAAGCCAGTACTTTTCAAATAAGAACAAAAAGCTTTTGACAATAAGAGCGAAGCCCACTATAATTTTTGTCTCTGTTCCCTGATAGCTCAGTCGGTAGAGCGACGGACTGTTAATCCGCAGGTCCCTGGTTCGAGTCCAGGTCGGGGAGCCACAGAATTCGAAGTAAGCGCGTTGCAAAACGTCGCGTAGTATAAGTTAAGAAGCTAGTCTTCTATTCCCTGATAGCTCAGTCGGTAGAGCGACGGACTGTTAATCCGCAGGTCCCTGGTTCGAGTCCAGGTCGGGGAGCCAAATAAAAAGCCTTGTAGAAATACAAGGCTTTTTTCTTTTCAAAGACCCGCAAACCTAAGCAGCATGCGGCATCCATCACGTTTTTATGTTACAGTCTCGCCTTCGCTAGGGGTCCTGCGTCAATAATGATGCGGGTGAGATAGTCCCTTGAACCTGATCTGGATAATGCCAGCGAAGGGAAGCGCGCAGTCTACAGTCCACCCCGTCTGTTTGGTGAAGAATTTAATCACCTTGACTCACCCTCTTCTTTCGTTTGCGTTTTTCTAGACGTAACCTAAGTTAGAAGAGTCTCAGATGTCTACAACAAAATTCCAATTCAGCCTTATCAGCATTGCGTTAGCCCAAGCTTTCAGTTTGCCACAATTAGCCCAAGCACAAAATAAAGACCAGATTTTGCAGGAAGTGGTCGTCAGCGGAAGCCGTAGCAATAAAGTCGATACAAGCAAGCTCGGCGGCTACTTGGAAAACAGCCTACAAGACACTCCACTCTCAATTACGGCATTCTCATCAACGCAACTTCAAGACCTGCGCATTCGCCAAACCACAGACGCAATGAAGTTCGATGCCAGTGTTAATGATGCCTACAATGCAGTCGGTTACGCTGAGCAGTTTTCGATTCGCGGCTTTGCGCTCGACAATGCGTCCAGCTACCGCAAAGATGGCTTTGCCATCCCAGGCGACTCTTCAATTCCACTTGAAAACAAAGAGCGCTTAGAAATCCTCAAAGGCATCAGCGGCTTACAATCTGGCTTCACCACACCTGGAGGCGTAATCAATTACGTCACCAAACGTTCAAGTAATACTGCATTACGCTCCATCACGCTTGAAGCCAGCGAGCGCGGCACTTTGTACGGCAGCGTTGATCTCGGTGGCAAGACCGATGACAAACAATTCGGCTACCGCATCAATGCCGCTGGTGAAAAATTGCGCTCCTACATCAAAGGTGCTGATGGTGAACGTCAATTCGCCTCCGTCGCTTTAGATTGGAAGATTTCTCCACAAGCCTTATTCCAAATCGATATCGATCACCAACACAAATCACAATTGTCTGCTCCAGGTTTTCAGCTCTTCAATGGCACTGAGCTACCACGAGGAATCTCCGCGGACTTGTTGTTGAATGATCAAAAATGGGCAAAGCCAGTTGACACCACAAATCAAAATTTCGGCCTGCGCTTCGAATACCAAATCGACGCCAACTGGAATGCGAGTATTTCCAGTAATTTTCATCAATTTAAACGCGATGATTTTACAGCCTTCCCTTACGGCTGCGGCGCGCAAAACTTATACCCAGGCTACTGTGCAAATGGAGACTATGATGTTTATGACTATCAAAGTGTAGGCGAGTCTAAGAAGCTTCGAGGCACACAAGCAATCTTGACAGGAAAATTTGCGACAGCGGGTGTTGAACATCAATTAGCAGCGGGAATGAGCAACTCCGATCGTCGCGATTACTATGGCGATTACGTTTATGACTATGCGGGCAGTAGCAATCTATTCCATCCAACTGCCGTTCCACCGTCCACCAATAGAACCGGACCAGTTAGCTTACGTCGCACTGACAAAGAAAACTCTTTATTCGTGCAAGACATTATCAAGTTAAGTAAAGAGTTGGACTTACATGCCGGCCTGCGCCGACTCTCGGTTGATCGCACTCAAGCAGGCAGTCCGCAGTTCGAACAAAGCTATAACTTACCGAGCGCTGCCTTAGTGTTCAAACCGAGCGCCGAACTCAGCACCTACGCCAGTTTCAGTCAAGGTCTCGAGCACGGCGGTGTGGCGCCGATTGGAACGACGAATGCCAATAAAATGTTAGAGGCAGAAAAGTCTACACAATGGGAATTGGGGGCGAAAGCGGCGATAGGTAATGACATCAATCTGACTGCTGCTATTTTCCGCATTACCAAGCCACTGGAATACACCAACGCCGCAAACACTTACGTCAGTGCAGGCGAAGCCGAGCATCGCGGCCTTGAGTTGGCAGCGCAAGCTAAACTCAGCAAAGAATGGAATATTGGCGCCAGCGCGACAGCAATCAATGCACGCCAAAACGGCACCAACGATGCCACGATCGAAGGCAAACGCGTGACAAATGTCCCCTCCTTCAAATCCAGCGTGTACACCGATTACGCACCAGCGCTGTTAGCCGGAGCCCATCTCACAGGCTCATGGCAGTATTCTGGTAGCAAATCATTTAGCCCTGATAACAAAGTCACTGTCCCCGGCTACAACGTGGTCAACTTTGGCGCGCGTTACAGCCTGCAAAACAATGGCATCGTCACGACTTTACGTTTTGATATCAATAATGCTTTTAATAAATTCTACTGGCGTGATGTAACTCAATCCTTGGGTGGCTACCTCTTCCCAGGCGCACCACGCACCTATAAACTCTCGGCGCAAATCGACTTCTAAACGATCTTGCACATGGGACAAGTCGCTCGACTTGTCCCATTCTCATGACCCACCTCAGAAATACCCATTACCTGACAAGATTACTCAAGTTTGCTATACTTGAGTTATTCGCTCGGGATTAAAGCTTTATTTGCAAAAGAAAGCCCAGAGCGCCTCGATTCCCAGTTTGGAGTATTGAATCATGCGTCTCACCACTAAAGGCCGATTTGCTGTCACAGCCATGATCGATCTTGCCTTGCGTCAAGAGAATGGCCCTGTCACTTTAGCTGGCATCAGCCAACGCCAAGATATTTCACTGTCGTATCTGGAACAATTATTTGGCAAATTACGTCGCCATGAAATCGTAGAATCGGTACGCGGCCCAGGCGGTGGTTATCATCTAGCAAGAAAAGCACAAAACGTTACCGTCGCTGACATCATCATCGCCGTGGACGAGCCGCTTGATGCCACGCAATGCGGTAGCAAAGGCAATTGCCACGGCAGTGATCACGACAATGGCATCCACTGTATGACACATGATCTGTGGGCCAATCTGAATGCCAAAATGGTCGACTACCTCGACTCGGTTTCTTTGCAAGACCTGGTGAACCAACAAAAACAAAAAGCCCAAGAAAAACCTGTTGTTGTTGTTCGCCATGGACATGCCGAACGCACTATTTCCTAAATTTGGAGTATTGAATGACTGCTGCAACCACACCCGCTTTGACAAAAACCTTGATCGATACGCTCAAAGCCCCGCATTTTCCTATTTACATGGACTACTCGGCGACTACGCCAGTCGACCCACGTGTGGCCGATGTCATGATCCCGTACCTGCGTGCACAATTTGGCAATCCTGCTTCACGTAGTCATGCCTATGGCTGGGATGCAGAAGCTGCAGTAGAAACTGCGCGCGGCCACGTCGCTTCCTTGGTCAATGCAGACCCACGTGAAATCATCTGGACTTCTGGTGCTACTGAAAGTAACAACCTCGCTCTCAAGGGTGCCGCGCACTTCTACAAAGGCAAAGGTAAGCACATCATTACCGTCAAGACTGAGCATAAAGCGGTGCTCGATACCGTGCGCGAATTGGAACGCCAAGGTTTCGAAGCGACATATTTGCAGCCACAAGACAACGGCCTAATTAGCATCGAACAATTGAAAGAAGCAATCCGCCCTGACACCATTTTGATCTCCGTAATGTGGGTGAATAATGAAATCGGTGTCATTCAACCGATCGCAGAAATTGGCGAACTGTGCCGTGAAAAAGGCATCATTTTTCACTCTGATGCAGCACAGGCGACGGGCAAAGTTGAAATCGATTTAGAAAAAGTCAAAGTTGATTTGGTGTCGTTCTCCGCCCACAAATCCTACGGCCCGAAAGGCGTTGGTGCTTTGTATGTTCGTCGAAAACCACGCGTTCGTCTTGAAGCTCAAATGCACGGTGGTGGTCATGAACGTGGCCTGCGCTCAGGTACGTTGGCGACCCATCAAATTGCTGGGATGGGTGAAGCGTTCCGTATAGCCAAAGAAGAAATGACGACAGAACTGGCACATGTGCGTGCCATGCGTGACCGTTTGGCCAAAGGTCTCAGTGAAATTGAAGAAACCTACATTAACGGTGACATGGATCATCGCGTACCCCACAATTTAAATGTTAGTTTCAACTACGTTGAAGGCGAATCATTGATTATGGCGATCAAAGACATCGCGGTGTCATCGGGCTCTGCGTGCACTTCGGCGAGCTTGGAGCCGTCTTACGTTTTGCGCGCATTGGGTCGAAGCGACGAATTAGCACATAGCTCAATTCGCTTCACAATCGGTCGCTTTACGACAGAAGAAGATATTGACTTCACGATCGAGTTATTGAAATCAAAAGTTGGCAAACTGCGTGAATTGTCGCCACTGTGGGATATGTACAAAGATGGCATCGACATCTCAACGATTCAGTGGGCTGCTCATTAATCAAATATAGTTAACGAAAGATCTATCATGGCATATTCAGAAAAAGTATTGGATCACTACGAAAATCCACGTAACGTTGGCGCCTTCGAAAAAGGTGACGAGTCCGTTGGTACAGGCATGGTTGGTGCACCGGCTTGCGGCGACGTCATGAAATTGCAAATCAAAGTCGGTGAAGATGGTGTCATTCAGGATGCTAAATTTAAGACTTATGGTTGTGGCTCTGCGATCGCCTCTTCCTCGCTCGTAACTGAGTGGGTCAAAGGTAAGACCTTAGACCAAGCTTTGGCAATCAAAAATACAGAAATCGCTGAAGAATTAGCATTACCACCAGTCAAAATTCACTGCTCGATCTTGGCCGAAGACGCTATTAAGGCCGCGGTTTTGGACTACAAGAACAAACACAACGCTTAATTAAATCATGGCAATTACTCTGACAGAAAAAGCAGCAAAACATGTCATTCGCTATATGGAACGCCGTGGCAAAGGGATAGGCTTGCGCTTCGGTGTTCGTACAACGGGCTGTTCTGGCATGGCTTACAAGTTGGAATACGTTGACGAAGTCGGTAGTGATGATCAAATATTCGAATCGCATGGCGTCAAAGTATTTGTCGACCCAAAGAGCCTTCCTTACATCGATGGTACCGAACTCGATTTTGCGCGTGAAGGCTTGAACGAAGGCTTCAAGTTCTACAACCCCAATGTCAAAGACGAATGCGGTTGTGGCGAAAGTTTCCGTATCTAAAAAGATTTGCCCACTTTATGCAGAACCATTTCGAGCTATTTCAACTGCCGGTGTCATACGAACTCGATCGCGCCGCACTCGATACGGCTTTTCGCGAAGTGCAGTCACGCGTGCATCCAGATAAATTTGTGCAAGCGAGTGATGCTGAAAAACGGGTGGCAATGCAATGGGCAACCCAGGCCAACGAAGCCTATCAAACGTTGAAAGATTCAATCAAGCGAGCGACCTATATCTGCAATTTGCATGGTGTTGATCTTCAAACGGAATCCAACACGGCAATGCCAGCAGCTTTCTTGATGCA
Organism: Affinundibacterium nitidum; assembly: GCF_014284155.1. Taxonomy (GTDB): domain Bacteria; phylum Pseudomonadota; class Gammaproteobacteria; order Burkholderiales; family Burkholderiaceae_D; genus Undibacterium; species Undibacterium nitidum. The sequence goes on along the minus strand of NZ_JACOFZ010000004.1, from coordinate 302,740 downwards.
GCAAATGGAATGGCGTGAAGCCTTCGATGATGCACGACATGCCAATGACACCAAGGCCATGATGGCATTGGAAAAAGAATTGAATCTAGCTCTGAAAACACAAACTGCGGCAGCCGGATCTGCAATTTCGCAAAGCGATTTTGCCGCTGCCGCACAGCAAATTCGAGCATGTTTATTCCTTGAAAAATTCCTCAACGATATTGCGGCGTTAGAAGAGTAAAAATTCAAGCAACGAAAATAGATAAACAAAGAAGCAACAGTGTCAACGCGAGAGATGAACGCTGCGACTACCACAATAGATGATTCACATTTTCAATATCGAACGTAATTGAACGGTCGAATAACAAGAATAGATTATGGCCTTACTGCAAATTTCCGAACCAGGCATGTCGACCGCACCACACCAACATCGTTTGGCGGTTGGCATTGATCTCGGCACAACCAACTCCTTAGTGGCGACGGTTCGTAATAGTATCCCCGAAATTTTAAATGATGAAGATGGACGTTCATTGCTACCATCGGTAGTTCGCTATTTGCCAAACGGTCACGCGCATATCGGTTACAAAGCACAGCAAGAACAGACGCGAGATCCCAAAAACACGATTGTTTCAGTTAAGCGCTTCATGGGGCGAGGCTTGAAAGATATCGCCCATGCGGAAAACCTCCCCTACGATTTCCATGATGAACCTGGCATGGTTCAATTGAAGACGATCGCAGGCATCAAAAGCCCCGTGGAAGTCTCCGCCCAAATTCTCGCAACACTACGTCAACAAGCAGAAGATGCTTTGGGTGACGAGCTTGTCGGTGCAGTCATTACTGTCCCAGCCTATTTCGATGACGCTCAACGCCAAGCAACCAAAGATGCGGCGAAACTCGCCGGCCTCAATGTTTTACGCTTGTTGAATGAACCAACTGCGGCGGCTATTGCCTATGGCCTCGATAACGGATCAGAAGGTATTTTCGCAGTTTATGATTTGGGCGGCGGAACTTTTGATATTTCCATTTTAAAAATGAGCAAAGGCGTATTTGAAGTTCTTTCAACCGGTGGCGACTCAGCACTTGGCGGGGATGACTTTGATCACCGACTATTTTGCTGGATATTGCAAGAAGCTGGTTTATCCCTACTCAATGATGCCGATACAAGTACCTTGATGGTTAAGGCACGTGAAGCAAAAGAGATTCTATCAAACCAGCCCTCCACCTATATCGACGCCAAACTGTCGACTGGTGATGTCGTACATCTTCAAATCACCAAAAACATCTTTGCTGAGATCACCGAGAATCTCGTCATCAAAACCATTACCCCTTGCCGCAAAGTCTTACGCGACGCCAAGTTAACGGTTGATGATATTGATGGTGTTGTGTTGGTCGGTGGTGCGACACGCATGCCACACGTGCGTAAAGCCGTTGGTGAATTTTTCCAAACCACGCCATTAGCGAATATCGATCCAGATAAGGTAGTAGCGCTTGGCGCAGCAATCCAAGCAAATCTGTTGGCCGGTAATCGCGCACCAGGAGATGACTGGCTACTGCTCGATGTGATCCCGCTGTCACTCGGCATTGAAACAATGGGTGGGTTGTCTGAGAAAGTTATCCCCCGTAATTCGACCATTCCTTGTGCGCGTGCACAAGAATTTACGACTTTCAAAGACGGTCAAACAGCCCTGGCTATTCATGTTGTACAGGGTGAACGTGAGTTGGTCAGTGATTGTCGTTCGCTGGCGAAGTTCGAACTGCGCGGCATTCCACCAATGGCTGCAGGCGCTGCTCGCATTCGCATCACTTACCAAGTCGACGCTGACGGTTTATTGTCGGTCTCCGCACGCGAAATGCGTTCAGGCGTCGAATCTTCAATAGTTGTCAAGCCATCTTATGGTTTAGCTGATGATGATATCGCTCGTATGCTTCAGGATTCTTTCAGTTCATCTGAACTTGATATGCAAACCCGAGCATTGCGCGAAGAGCAAGTAGAGGCAGATCGTTTGTTACTGGCGATTGCCTCCGCCCTCTCCACTGATAAACATTTGTTGAATGAACAAGAGCTAGCCCATATCGAAGGCCATATTGGACAGCTCAATGGTGCCAAACAAGGGCAAGATCACCAATTGATCAAGGCCGCGATAACAGCACTCGCTGATGCTACAGAAGAATTTGCCGCTCGTCGCATGGATCAAAGTGTACGCACAGCACTCTCTGGCAAAAACCTTAACGACATTTAAAGAAAAACATCATGCCTAAGATTTTCATTCTGCCCCATGCACAACTCTGCCCTGAAGGCAAAACCCTCGAAGTAGAGACTGGCAAATCCTTGTGTGAAGCTATGGTCGAACATGATGTCGAAATTGAACATGCATGCGAAATGTCTTGCGCCTGCACGACCTGCCATGTCGTCGTACGCAAAGGTTTCAATTCACTCAATGAATCGAGCGATGATGAAGAAGATTTGCTCGACGCCGCTTGGGGTTTAGAGGCGACCTCCCGCTTATCATGCCAAGTCAAATTGGGGCAAGAAGACATTACCATTGAGATCCCCAAATACACTATTAACCACGCTCGCGAAAACCACTAAGCAAGCATACAAGCCCTACTCGTTCAAAGAACTACAAACATCCATTGTTCAGTGTGTGTTTTTGGTTCGCTTTATGCGAGCGTATGCAGCTGCGACTTGTGCATTTAAGCAAAACCTTCTACCATCTGCAGAGAACTTCATTATTCTCCACAAAGAAACACCTCGGCTTTTCTGTCACAACGCGCCTGCCTCTATCCATTTTGGAAGAAAATGGCTCACAAGGAACGACGTATGCTGTTGATCAAATTTGTGCAAAGGTTGAGCTAATGTTTCCAGCCTTTATCTCAAACATTCTAAGTCGTGTCACCTTACGTTTTGCGGTGATCCTCGCTGTGTTTCTTGGTCTTGGCGTAACCGCCATGGTATTGGTGCCCTACCAGAAACAGGCCATCACCAGAGATAGCGAAAAGAAGACAGTTGACGATCACAAGCGTCTCACTGAAATTCTGTCTGTCATTCTCAGCGAACCTGTATGGCAAATTACGCCAGAGATTGCGAAATCCTCAAGCGAAGTTGTTTACTCTGATCCAAGAGCATCTGAAATTAGGGTAATAACCTTACCAGACAGGAAAGTTTTTATTACTGTCGATGAGCGCAAAGCGACTCAAAAAGCTTCAAAGCGATCCTTAACACGCCAAATCACCCATGGCGATCAAGTCATCGGCGAAGTAGAACTTACGCTTGCTGACGATATCATGCAAAGTGAAATTGAAGGTAACTTTACACGTGCCTTAGCGATCACCGGCATTTCCTTTGTGCTATCGATTTTCTGCATATTGATGGTTCTGCACTGGCGTTTGGTAAAACCGATTAAATTGCTCATTGAAAAATCCGACTTACTAGCGAATGGAGAATTGAATGAGGCAATTTCTTTCGATCGTAAAGATGAAATCGGCCACTTAGCTTTAAGTTTGGAAGCGACAAGGCAAGCACTACAACGTTCATTCAACGAACTCGAAGTAAAGAATCAGCAGCTCCTCGAATATTCCGGAACCTTAGAATCAAAGGTGCGTCTCCGTACGCAAGAGCTAGAGAGTGCAAACCATCACCTTGAAGCTGCTTTGGCTAGCGTTAACAGTGCACAAAATGAATTGGCGCGTATTGAGAGAATGGCTGCCCTTGGATCTATGGTTGCAGGCGTGGCTCATGAATTAAATACCCCGCTTGGCAACTGCCTATTAGTGGCAAGTACTTTGAGCGACGAAACACGCCAAATCGAGAAGTCAATGAATGAGGGAACGATGCGACGCTCTGACCTTAGTCATTATGTTGCAGCGGCAAATGAATCAAGCAAACTCTTAATGCGAGGTTTGCAGCAAGCTGCACAGCTCGTGGGTGACTTCAAGCAAGTTGCGGTCGACCAATCTAGTGCCCAACGTCGTAAGTTTTCGCTGTTGGTTGTATTCCAAGAGCTCGCTGCACTCTTGCATTCAAGCCTACGTAAAACGCCATTCACTCTCGAACTCGATATTCCAGACTCAATTGAACTCGATAGTTATCCTGGCCCACTTGGCCAGGTATTTAGTAATTTAGTTAACAATGCGGTTGTGCATGGCCTCGATGGATATGCTCAAGGTTATATGCGTTGCTTAGCTCGAAAACAGGGTGACCATGTATTGATCGTCTTTGAAGACTCAGGAAAAGGTATTCCCCCTGCGATTATCAAGCGCATCTTTGAGCCATTTTTTACGACAAAATTTGGTAAAGGCGGTAGCGGCTTGGGTCTTAGCATCACATTCAACATTATCACCAATGTACTTGGTGGTGAAATCCGGGTTACGAGCGAGCCCAACCAAGGCGCTCGTTTCGAAATTAGCCTGCCATTAATTGCGCCGGGTAATCAAGATGTCAACGAACAAATAATCGGCGACTGATATACTTCATCTTTTAATTTTTCTCGCATCCTGCTGTTGGCTTTAGAGCAACAACAGCAGTTGATGGCTGTCCGATCAGATTATTTGATCTCAACTTACGATAGACATTCGCATGCAACAATACCTCGACTTCATGCGCCACGTTAAAGAAAACGGGCATGTTAAAACAGATCGCACAGGCACTGGCACTTTGTCAGTCTTTGGCTATCAAATGCGCTTCGACCTACAAAAAGGTTTCCCTTTGGTCACGACAAAGAAGCTGCACCTAAAATCGATTATTCATGAATTAATCTGGTTTTTGGCAGGCTCGACCAATACCAAATATCTGAAAGATAATGGCGTTTCAATTTGGGATGAGTGGGCAGATGAGAATGGTAATCTCGGTCCGGTCTATGGATCTCAATGGCGCAGTTGGCCACTGCCTGATGGTGGTCACGTCGATCAAATTGCACAATTAATTGATCAGATCAAGACCAATCCGGATTCTCGTCGATTGATCGTTTCAGCTTGGAATGTGGCGGATATCCCCCACATGAAGCTCCCTCCTTGCCACGCATTTTTCCAGTTTTACGTCGCGGGTGGAAAGTTGTCATGCCAACTCTACCAACGAAGCGCGGATATTTTCCTCGGTGTGCCGTTCAACATTGCTTCTTATGCACTCCTCACCCACATGGTGGCACAACAAACAGGGCTCGAGGTAGGTGAGTTTGTTTGGACCGGGGGCGATTGCCACTTGTACAGCAATCATCTAGAGCAAGTCGATGAGCAATTAAAACGAGCACCGTTTGCCTTGCCTCAGTTAGCGATCAAACGCCATCCAGAGAGCATTTTCGATTATCGCTTTGAGGATTTCGACATTCTCAATTATGAATTTCATCCTCACATTAAAGCGCCGGTCGCGGTGTAGAGGTAATTACAAATGGCAAGACTCAGCATTATTGTCGCCACTGACAAGAAACGTGGGATCGGCATCAATAACCAGTTGCCGTGGCACCTACCAGAGGATTTGGCGCACTTTAAGAATACGACCTCGGGTCACCCCATTATTATGGGACGCAAAACCTATGACTCAATTGGGCGCCCGTTACCCAAGCGTCGCAATATCGTCGTTTCGCGTAACAGCGAATGGAACCAAACGGGGGTAGAAACAGTCAATTCGATTGAACAAGCCTTCGCGCTACTCAATGAAGAGCAAGCCTTTGTCATCGGCGGTGCCCAAATTTATCAACAAGCTATGCAGTTAGCCGAACGTTTGGTGGTCACAGAGATTCAAGGAGAATACGACTGCGACGCTTTTTTTCCAGAGATTGATCCCAAAATATGGGGAGAAACTTCACGCCAAAGTTTCATTTCAAGCAACAACTTGGCGTATGATATCGTAATTTATTCAAAGAAATAGGAAACAAAAATGTCTGGACACGGTTTTCACGTACATGGCCCACACGATCACGAGTTGGAACATGCGGCACACGGCAACGATCAATTTTCTAGCCGAATTGCAGTCATGACCGCGATTATGGCAACCGTGGGTGCTTTAATCGGCTATGAAGGTGGCGCGACACAAAACGAAGCGGCAATGTTGAAGAATAGTGCTGCTATCAAGAAAACAGAAGCGGCTAACAAATGGAATTATTACCAAGCGAAGTCCAGCAAACAAAATCTTGCGGAACTTGCGATCTCGCTGCCGGGTACGGATGTTGAAAAATATAAAGCGGATGTAGAACGTTACAAGAAAGAAAAAGAAGATATTAAGAAAGAAGCCGAAGGTTTCGAAAAAGAGGTTTTACATTTAGAAGAGCAGTCTGAAAATGCCCTGCACCAGCACCACCGTTGGGCACAGGCCATGACCGCTGTACAAATTGCTATATCCCTTGCTGCGATCGCTTTATTAACTAAGAAAAATTGGTTACAGTATGGATCCTATGCCGTTGCGGCTGGTGGTATTGTTATTTCAGGATTTGCCTGGTTTCATCTTTGATTGAGTTCAGAAAATGAAAAAATTTGCCTTGGTTTCGGTTTTATTGATTGCTGGAGCAGCGCATGGCCAAGATTTGGGAAAGACACAGTTCTCCTTACAATCTCCGCTTGAGCAATTCAAATCAAACCGACTAGCCAGCTTAGATTTGACGAATTCACAAAGTATGGCTTTGCCATTTGAGAATACGAACAGCAAGATCGATACCAAAAGTCGTGGATTGATGTTCAAAAATAGCGCTCTCTCTAGTTTGAACTTCTCGAAGAACGATAAAATTCAATACGGTTTTAAACTCGAAGTTGATCAATTTTTCGACCCCTTCTCTTTCGAAAAACGACTTGAAGGCCGACCTGATGACAAAAGCTTCAAACAAATTAAGACCAGCGCGTTCCTCAACTATAAAATTGCAGCGGATTACAGCCTCAATGCCTCAGTTTCAAATATCAATGGCAACGAGAATGGGCGGCTCTTTAGCGTAGGTGCGAAAGCGAAGAAGTTCTTCAATCGGAAACACGCTGTTACCACGATGTTTAGTGTCAACTGGGGTAACATCACAACAAATCCTTGGAATCAGCTAGACAAAAGTCTGAATGCAAATCTCGCTGGATCGAATGATCGGTTTTCGATGCGCCCTGACGTTCGTCTCGGAGCCACTTGGAATTGGACCATCAATAATAATTGGTCACTTTCAACAGGAGTCAGTGCGCGTCATTTCATGAATGACGTCAACAAGAACCCATTTGCGACTCAGAGATCTTCAGTAACAATCTTCTCCGTCGCAAGCTACCGTTTCTAAAAAGTAGCTCGCACAAAAAGAAACGGCAGCTAGAGAAGCTGCCGTTTTTTGTTTTGATCACACTCTACTCTTGAAGATGGCCCGCAGCGATTTTCAAGGTTCTGCCACAACGTGCAGCGATTGTTAGATCATGGGTGACGAGGACCAAGGTCGAGCCGCGTTCACGATTGAGCTCAAACATTAACTGAATTACAGCTTCTCCTGTGGCTGCATCAAGGCTACCAGTAGGCTCATCCGCAAATAACAAGGGTGGCTCTGTCACAAAGGCACGCGCCAAAGCAACGCGTTGTTGCTCCCCGCCAGACAAATATTTGGGATAGTGCTTCAAACGAGCTGATAGACCAACTTTGGCTAACATCGCCTCTGCTTTTGCCTTCGCATCTTTATCGCCTCTCAATTCTAGGGGCAACATCACATTCTCTAATGCATTTAAGTGCATTAGCAATTGAAACGACTGAAATACAAACCCGAGTTGATTCTTGCGAAGTAAAGCTCGCCCATCTTCATCTAAAGCAAAAATATCAACGCCACCAAGCTTCACTGTCCCAGAGGTTGGTGTATCTAGGCCAGCTAGGATACCCAATAAAGTCGACTTGCCCGAACCTGAAGCACCGACAATCGCTAAAGTCTCACCCGCATTTGCGCTAAATTCGATATCATGCAAGATAGTTAGCTCGCCAGTGGCGTCGGCCACACGCTTATTAAGTTTCGTGACAACGATTGCTGGCTTATTGGTTTCACTCATCGTTTTTTCTTTCGTGACTATGTTCGCAAAAATATCTCGTACGTCGGTCGGGCTTTTTAAAAGCCTACTTTCCAGTATTTTATTGCTGGGTATGCTGTTTAATGTTCAAGCTGCACATTCTGCACCAAAAACTATTCTCGTGCTTGGCGATAGCTTGTCTGCGGAATATGGACTAACTCGCGGCAGCGGCTGGGTTGCACTACTTGAAAAGCGGCTCGCAGAGAAGAAGATGGGGTTCACCGTGTTTAATGCAAGTATTAGTGGTGAAACCAGCAGTGGAGGCCTGAGCCGTCTGCCCGAACTGTTAAATAAACAAAAGCCACACATCGTGATTATCGAGCTCGGTGGCAATGATGCCCTGCGAGGATTTGATCTCAAAGCCTCTGAAGCGAATTTCCGAGCGATGATCGCTGCGGTTAAGGCGAGTAAAGCACAACCACTCCTAGTTGCTATGAAGATCCCACCTAATTACGGCAAAACCTATAGCGATCAATTTTTTGGTCTCTATGGAAAACTAGCTAAGGAAATGAAGGTCGCTCTGGTGCCGTTTTTCCTAGAAGGCGTGGCCGAAAAAGCGGAGTTATTTCAAGCAGATCGCATTCATTTAAAGGCCGAAGCACACCCACAAATGCTAGATAATGTTTGGGGTCCGCTCGAAAAAATGCTAAAAAAATGAAGCACCCTGCCCCCATCAACTTCGAACAAGTATTAAACGAACTCGACTCTTTCGATTGCATTATTGATGCACGCAGCCCGGCAGAATTTGCTGAGGACCATATTCCTGGCGCAATTAACTGCCCCGTGCTCGACAACGAAGAACGCATTCGCATTGGGACTTGCTATAAACAAGTCGGTGCTTTTGAAGCGAAGAAGATAGGTGCCGCGCTTGTAGCCAAAAATATTGCAATACACCTTGAGTCACATTTTCTCGAGATGCCTAAAAACTGGCGCCCCTTGATCTATTGCTGGCGAGGTGGAAATCGCAGTGGTTCCATGGCCCACATTTTTGCGAAGATAGGGTGGCCAGCGTACCAACTCGAAGGCGGCTATAAGGAGTATCGCCGCTACGTCAATCAAGACTTGCCGAAGATAGTCTCTAGTTTAGAGTGGAAAGTCATTTGTGGCTCAACGGGAAGCTGCAAGAGTCGTTTACTTCTAGCTCTAGAGAAGCAAGGGAGCCAAGTATTAGACCTTGAACAGTTCGCACAACACCGTGGCTCCGTACTTGGCAATCTTCCTCTTCAAGATCAACCAAGCCAAAAGCATTTTGAAACGTTGATCTGGTCTAAGCTCAAATCATTCGATCCACAACTTCCTGTGTACGTCGAAGCTGAGAGCAAAAAAGTGGGGAATCTGCGAATTCCCGATTCAATGATGGACTGTTTGCGTCAAGGATCTTGCATCGAAGTTCAACTAGACATGCAACACCGCATTGATTTTCTATGTGAAGATTACGCACACTTTATTGAAGATCATTCAGCGTTGAAAACACAACTAGGCTTTTTAAGTCAATTGTATGGAAAGGAAGCAATTAAGGAGTGGGTAAATTTAATCGATCAAGGGAATCTGAAAGATTTGGTTCAGCTGCTTCTACAAAAACACTATGACCCAGCCTATCAAAAAGGTGTTATTCGAAATTTTAGTAAATTCGAACAACGAAGCCAATTCACGCTCGCGTCCTATCTGCCTGAAGATATTCATCATTTAGCACAAACGCTTATTGCAAGCGAAAATTGAGCGCACGAATTTAACTATCTTTATCGTCAATGATACTTTGACCAACTTGATCCAACTCATCAAATTGACGATGGTTTAGCGCCCACCAGAATACCCCACCAATTGCAAATACCAACAAAATACTGAGCGGCACCAATAAATATAAAATATCCATACTTTACTTTCCTTCACCTGTTGTTTGAAACAACATCGCTGCCGGCTGCAAACGCAAAACCCGAAGTCCATTAAACACGACTAGTAAAGAGCTCAAAGACATTCCTAAGGCGGCATGCCATGGCTCCAACCAACCTACTACCGCCGCCGGAATCGCAATCAGATTATAGAGCATCGCCCAAGCCAGATTTTCTTGAATTAGGCGATAGGACAACTGAGAAACTTTCAGCGCAAAACTAAGATCAGACAAGCGATTCGACATCAACAGACAATCACTGCGAGATTGCGATATCGGGGCACCTTGTCCCATCGCCACGGATACATTTGCTAACGATAACGCCGGGCCATCATTCATACCATCGCCGACCATCACCACTACCGCCCCTTGAGCTTGCAAATTCTTGACCATCTCAAATTTTTGATCGGGCTTTAGTCCGGCAAAATACGCCGTAATTCCACACGCCTCAGCGCTCGCCCGCACCACGTCGATACGATCGCCAGATAGGAGCATGACTTGCTTGCCTGAACCCTGAAGTGTTTGAACGACCTCAATCGCATCATCACGCAAACAATCTTGCAACACAAACACGGCGATCAATCCAGACTGATCGGCCAATGCTGAAATTGTTTTATCAGAATACTGCATCGGCACTGGCCAAGCGCTCCCAGATAATTCCAAAGCGAATTCGAGACGTCCAAAGCGAAGCAAATGCTCATCAAAATGCACCTCAACTCCGAGACCAGGGTACTCTTTGGCCAAACTCAAATCGATTGAAGAAGCGTTTTTTTGTTGCGCAGAATTTAAGCGCTCCACACAGTAATCGTGCACAGCTATTGATACGGGATGAGAAGATAATCCGGACATCCTCAAACCCAATGCTTGCACTGCATCAAAACCTTTTACTTGATCGCGGATCCATATTGCGTCCAAAACTTTAAGGCGACCATAACTAAGCGTGCCTGTTTTATCGAAAACAAAATGCGTTGCCTTCGCTAATGATTCAATCGCAGCACCTTTGGTGACCAACATACCCGCTTTCGCCATTTGGCCTATCGCCGCAGACATCACCCCTGGCGTCGCCAAAGATAAAGCACAAGGACAGGTCACCACAATCACACTAATGGCAATCAAGAATGCACGATCGGGTTCAATAAAACTCCAGACAATACCGCTCGTCATTGCGATCAAAATAATCGCGATTAAGAAGCGACTTGCATGCTTATCGGCGATTTGTACCAAGCGCGGCTTCTCCAAGGTGGCGTGTTCCATCATGCCGATCAAGTGAGCCAATTGGGTTTCTTGCCCAACTTTTTCTGCCTGCACGATCAGAGCACTGTGTTGGTTAATCGATCCGGCAATTACCTTATCATTCACTTGCTTCAACACAGGTTGAGACTCGCCCGTCATCAACGCCTCATCACATTCACTGTGTCCGTCCAAGACCACACCATCGCAAGGCATTTGCTCACCAGCAGGAACCAGTACGACATCACCAATCTGCAAGGTACTAGGATCAACCTGAATCGTATTTCTATCTTCGGGGAAAGCGATGATCTTATGTACGAGACTACGCGGTAGTTGAGTCAATATTTGTAATGCGGCGTTAGTCCGACTTTTCACCATATCTTCGATGAAACGTGCTCCCAATAACAGAAACACAAACATAATCGCCGAATCGAAATAGACTGCGCCGCCAAAAAACGTGGCCCAAACACTGGCGAAAAAAGTCAACAAAATGCCCAAGGAAACCGGCACGTCCATGCCAATGTGTCGATGGCGCAAATCTCGAAGGGCTCCTTCAAAAAAAGGCATCGCAGAAAACATAATTACCGGAAGACTTATCACCAAGCTCGCCAATTTCAACAAGCGGTCGAGGTCAGGCGTCAAATCACCATCAACACTCGGAACTGGTACTAAGTAGCTGGGGAAAGCGTACATCATGATCTGCATCATCGCAAAGCCAGCGATGAATAAGCGCCACAAAGCCTTCTTTTTGGCCTTCTGTTGGTACTCAGTGAGTGATTGATTCGCTGGGAACGCTGCATACCCTAAACGCACAATAGTTTGAATCACGCGTTTAAGATCAATTTGCTCTTGATGCCAGCGCAAATCCGCTTTTTGCGTCAGGGGATTGATCTTGAAACGATCGACCCCAGGCAACTGAGCGACGCTATACTCGATCAATTGCACGCAGGCAGCGCAACGGATACCAGCGATACTCAGTTTTTCTGTGACAAGTTCATTTGAGGCCGTCTGAGACAAATGTGCCGCCGAAGTTGTCGCCGCCAATGCCTCAGTCATTATTCACCACTGGATTTACCGTCGACTTATTCGCAAGATACTCATCTAACAAATCGTTTTGAATAATCGTTTGTAAAATGGCCAAACACCCATGGCAACACATAGGTTGTGAAACATCTCGCACACATAAGGACAATGCATTCTTCACGCGCATCTGTTCACCGCAATGAAAACATTGGCAACGCTCCCCTCTAAGGGAGCGCCACAAGTTTCCAAAACGGGACTCAACGAGAGTGGGCATAGACAAATACATAAGTTCGCAACTTCAAATAGTCGACTTGATCAATAGGTCGATGATAAATGAGTAAGAGGAAATTTGCTTGATTTGTCGCAAGTTTCCAAGAGAAAATGAAGTTAACGTGCAAGCCTGCTGGAATTTCCCCGGGAGGATCTTAAAGTAAGGACGAGCAAAAATGAAAAAACGATGGTATGAACCATCGTTTTTATTGCATTTGAAGCTTATTAGAAGCTTCGATATCGAGGCATGCTCACTCGATCGAATTTGACTTAATGACTTACACAGACACTTCACACATAACCGGTAAAAGTTGAACACCGGAGCTCAAATTCCATTCGTCTGCAATACAAAAATATTGTATGTATAGTGACCTCCTCTTTTGAACCAGTTACGTCTTCACTATAGGTGAGAAGATTGGGAGTTCAAAGAAAATTTTAACTATGTAAATCGTTTTGCAGATTAAAGAAAACGAATGCAGATCTTCATCCTAAGATGTTTTGGTAGAGACTTGTAAGTAATCGTCTGGGGTCCAAAAAATCTTACCATCCTCTTCAGTCAAGGCAATTTTACGCAAGCGCCCACCACGACATGGACCACCCGTACAATGCCCTGTTTCTGGCACATAAATCGCGCCATGAGTAGCACACATAATGTACAAGCCACTGCCTTCAAAAAACTCGCCTGGTGTCCAATCAAGTTCGACTGGCACATGGGCACATCGATTCAAATAAGCGTGAGCCGCGCCGTCGTAACGCACGACAAAACCAGTCGCTTCGTCACCGCCCGCCAACACAGGGAAGCGGAAACCTTTCCCACCCTCCTCAACCTCTGTTGATTCGCAAATAAAAAACTTATCCATCTCGCCTACCTTCAATCTGATCTAACAATCGCTTGTTTGCTAACTACAGTTGGATCCGTTTAAGCATTTTCCATTAACCATTGATGCAACTCAGGCACATTTCTGGCAGAAAACACCGGAGCTAATTCTTGCAACATCTGCGCATCGTGCGCCCCATACTCCACTGCGAGACCAGCAGCACCTGCATTGACTGCCATTTGCAAATCATGGGTAGTATCACCAATCATCAATGTGCGATGCATTTCTTGACCAAGTTCACGCGTCAGCTCTTGCAACATCGCGGGATGGGGTTTAGAAAAGGTTTCATCGGCACAACGAGTGGCGTCGAACACCGACAATAACTGCGAGCTATTCATCGCGCGATTGAGGCCAACGCGACTTTTTCCAGTCGCCACCGCCAAGAAATAGCCTTCGTGCGTTAACTCAGTTAGCATCTCACGCACACCAGGAAACAATGGCAATTCGTGATCACGCATAAAGTAATGATAGCGATATCGTTCTATCATGCGCGGCAACAGTTTTTCATCAAGATTGGGGAACACGCGAAAAATTGCTTCATTAAGCCCTAGGCCAATTACATGGGCTGCCTCGGCATCTTTAGGAACTGGCAAGCCCAGGTCTTTTGCGGCGCCTTGGATACTACGCACAATAGTTGCGGTGCTATCCATCAAGGTTCCGTCCCAGTCAAAGACGATAAAATCAAAACGCTTTTTCGGCATGATTATTCTTTTTGTTGCGCGCTGGTCTGCACCTTTTGAGCACTTCTCAGGCATGGATTAATTGTTGCCAACATTCTACCTGAGGAGGAAAAAATTTGCTTTAGTGCAAAGACGTCAAAAATTTCTCACACTCTTTCGGTAAAGGCGCATTCAGCGTCATCGTCTTTCCTGACTCTGGATGAGTAAACGTAATCTGATGAGCATGCAAGAACATGCGCTTCAATGCTCCCCGACTGTCATTCGCCTTCAGTAGTTCGCGGTTCAAAGCGAAATCACCGTACTTATCATCGCCTAAGATAGGAAAGCCACTGGCAGATAAATGAACTCGAATTTGATGTGTACGCCCAGTTTTTAACTCGGCTTCCAGCAACGCAAATTCTTTAAATTTCTTTTTCAGACTAAAGACTGTATGGGATTCCATGCCATCCGCTTGCACCCTCACACGACGTTCGCCATCAGCGGTCGTGTACTTATGCAAAGGTAATTTAATATGTTGCCGTTGATTCTTCCATTCACCTGCGATCATTGTTAAATAGCGTTTATCCGTTTGCCCATCACGCATTTGCTCATGCAAATTCACCAAGGCGGAACGTTTCTTTGCTAACAACAATAGACCTGAAGTTTCGCGGTCCAAACGATGGACCAACTCCAAAAACTTTGCGTCAGGGCGGGAAGCACGAAGTTGTTCAATCACACCAAAGCTAACACCAGAGCCGCCATGTACTGCAACACCCGCTGGCTTATCAATAATCAATAAATGGCTATCTTCAAAAATAATAGCGAATTCCGCACCAGGCACATGGCTAGTTGCCTTTTCAGCAATTCGAATCGGTGGTACGCGTACCACGTCGTTTTCCTTGAGTCGATACAGTTGGTCGATTCGACCTTTGTTCACGCGCACTTCACCGGAGCGCAGAACCCGATAAATATGACTTTTTGGCACTCCCTTGCAAATACGCAACAAAAAATTATCAATACGTTGACCGGCGTCTTCTTCAGTAATGGTAAGGAGTTGCACCTGTGCAAAAATTTGCCCATCTTCCGTTTTGGATGGTTTTTGAAGTAATCCCCCCATATTTATCGCTAAGTCCTTCATTTTGAATATATAATCACCAAAGCTTGAGAATTTACGCTCAAGCATGTGTAAGAAAGACGACTATTCTACACAGGGGCGTGTCTATCGGCCTCGCCATTTTGCAAATTCGATGGAAAAGATGTGTATGCACATCGTTTTGAAGGTCAAGGTTGCAACCAATTGTGGCAATCGGGCTTCAACAAAACGATTTGGATCAGTTAGTTTGAAATATAAGGATAAGTCTGGCAAGAGAAACAGGTTGACTCAAATCTGTTTGCTTGCCGGTTGATAGTTTTAGGAATACCGAGTCGATTTTGTTGAATACACACCGTTATTGAATGTGTGATGTTTGATTCGACACTAAACCGTAGAATTTGCTTCGTTTTAGTAAGTTGCTCATCGCCTGAGTTTTGTTTGCCACGCATTTCGCTGTTTACCGAATAGCGCCCGTGTGGATCTAAAAACCTTGGAGACATGTGCACTCGACTGTCAGGTAAAGCTATCCGCGCCAAGCGCATGAATAACAATTAGAGTGCTTCGCACCAGTGGTCTGATTTACTTGAGACTTTGTTGTTGCGATATTTAATTCGTTTCGTGTCAGTGGCATTTCCCGCCCCCTCAAACTCTCCGCTCCCGCATACATCCAATGTGAGCTGCCATCTTCGCTTCGGTGATCATGGTTAAAAGTGGCTTTATGCCATGGAGAAAAATATGAAACGTATGCTGTTTAATGCTACGCAGCAAGAAGAACTGCGCGTAGCCATTGTCAATGGGCAAAAGCTGATTGACATCGATATTGAAACAACCGGACGCGAACTCCGTAAATCCAATATCTATAAAGGTGTTATCACCAGGATCGAACCTTCCTTAGAAGCCTGTTTCGTCAACTACGGCGAAGAACGTCATGGCTTCCTCCCATTTAAAGAAGTCGCTCGTACTTACTTTAAAGAAGGTATCGACGTTCGCAATTCATCGATCAAAGATGCTTTGCGCGAAGGTCAAGAAATCATCGTTCAGGTAGAAAAAGAAGAGCGCGGCAACAAAGGTGCGGCACTCACTTCTTTCATTTCATTAGCTGGCCGTTACTTAGTCTTGATGCCTAACAACCCACGCGGTGGTGGCGTTTCCCGCCGTGTTGAAGGTGAAGATCGTCAAGAATTGCGCGAAACGATGGACAAACTCGACTTGCCAGCTGGCATGTCCGTGATTGCTCGCACTGCAGGTATCGGCCGCAATGTTGATGAGTTGCAATGGGACTTAAACTACTTGATGCAATTGTGGCGCGCGATTGATGGCGCTGGCAAATCTGCGCAAGGCGCATTCCTAATTTACCAAGAGTCTTCTCTGGTGATTCGTGCAATTCGTGACTACTTCCAACCTGATATCGGTGAAATTCTGATCGATACAGATGACATTTACGAACAAGCTCAACAGTTTATGAGCCACGTGATGCCCGATATGGTGCACCGTGTAAAGCGTTATAGCGATGACGTGCCGTTGTTCTCTCGCTTCCAAATCGAACATCAAATCGAAACGGCGTACTCACGTACCGTACCGTTGCCATCTGGCGGCGCAATCGTTATCGATCACACTGAAGCATTAGTATCCGTTGACGTAAACTCCGCTCGTGCGACACGCGGCGGCGATATCGAAACAACGGCGTTTAATACCAACTGCGAAGCAGCAGAAGAAGTCGCACGCCAATTGCGTCTGCGCGATTTGGGCGGTTTGATCGTGATCGATTTTATCGACATGGAAAACGCCAAGAACCAACGCGAAGTCGAAACACGATTGAAAGACGCCCTGCGTTTCGACCGTGCTCGTGTTCAAATGGGTAAGATTTCTCGCTTTGGCTTGATGGAATTGTCACGCCAACGCTTGCGCCCTTCCCTGTCTGAAGGCAGTCATGTGACCTGCCCACGTTGTAATGGCACGGGCCATATCCGTGATACAGAATCATCTGCATTGCAAGTCTTGCGTATTATCCAAGAAGAAGCGATGAAAGAAAATTCAGCAGCGATCCACGTTCAAGTGCCAGTCGATGTCGCAGCCTTCTTGTTGAACGAAAAGCGTGGCGAGATCTTGAAAATCGAAACACGTCATCGTGTTACTGCTATTCTGATTCCGAACAAACATTTGGAAACGCCGCATTACAAACTCGATCGTTTGAAACATGATGATCCTCGTTTGGAAGAAGCACATGTCAGCTATGCAATGGCAGAACAAGCTGATACCGATATTGGCTACAACAAGCGTCAAAAAGACGATGTTAAGCCACGTCAAGAAGCTGTGGTGAAGAGCATTACGCCAGACACAGCGCCTATCGTCGAACGCAAACCAGCGCCAGTTGTTGAAGCGCCGAAAGAAACAGGTGGTTTGTTTGCCGGTATTTCGAAGTTCTTTAGCTCCCTGTTTGGCAGTGCAGCCGCTCCAGCACCGGCTGTTGAAGAAAAACCTAAACTTGGTCGAGACAAGGGTGATCGCAATCGTCAACGCAATCGTGGACGTAACGGCCGCAATGGTCGCAATGCGAATGGCGCAGAAGGCGAACGCGAAGAGCGCAGTGCCAATAACAACGGCAATCGCCCTGAAAAAGAGGCAAAAGCACCTACGGCTGAGTCCAACCAACAGCAACGCCAGGGTAAGCAGCAACGTCCTCCACGCGAAGAAAAAGACGCGCAAGAGCCACGTCGTGAACGCCAACAACGTCAGCGTGATGGTCGCAAGGAAAATACTGCAGAAGTAAAACCTGAAGACATTAACCAAAATGCAGCGATTGTGAGTGCAGCACCAACGAATGCCAAAGTGAAGGCACCAGAAAGTGCTGAAAACGTAAATGCTTCACCAGAAGTCGAAGGCAATGAGCCACAGGCGGAAGAAGGTCGCCGCCGCCGCCGTGGTGGTCGCAACCGCAACCGCCGCGATCGTCATGCAGCAGAGAACGGCGAGGCAGCGGTAACGACAGAAAACAATGGTGAAGTCGCAGTTGAAGCGGCACCAGCGTTTATTCCCGTAGTTGATTTACTCAACAACACGGCACCTGTAGCCGAAAACGCTGATGCGAAACCAGTTCAATCTAGTCTCGATTTAGCACCGCAAGCCAGCGCTCCAGCAGCAGAACAAGCCGCGCCAGTGGAAGTCGCAGCAACAATGGTCGGCACAACGCAAGTTGCGACAGATGCTGTAGCGACGACACCAGTTGCGAGCGCTGAACCTCCTGCAGTTATTCAGCAGGTAGAAACACCTGTAGCTGCAGCGCCAGTCGAAGTTGCCGCGCCCGAAGTTTCTGCTGCGCCTATCATTGCAGCAGAAGAACCGACAGCACCTGTACAAGCAGATCTTTTAAGTGAAGCTGTTGCATCACCTGTCTTGGTAGCTACTGCAGAAGCGGTTCAAACACCCGAGGCAGTTATCGAAAAAACTGAAGAAGTCGCCGCCTCATCGACAGTTACTCCATCAGTAACGGTGACTGCGCCAGCAGCAGTAGTTACAGCGCCAGTTGTTGAGGATCTTAGCGATGTGTTAGCAAAAGCTGGCCTCGTTTTGGCCAGCACAGACCCTAGCAAACTCAAAGCAGCACAAGAAGCAACAACGCAAATCGCAGCTACACCACGCGTAGTACGTGAACGCAAACCTGCAGCACCGGTCTCAAGCGAGCCCCTTGTATTGGTAGAAACCAAACGTTAATGCTATATCTCCACGGCCTGTGCCGTGGGAGAAACTAATTTGCGTTTGAAAAAAACCTGATCATCCATTGATCAGGTTTTTTTTCGTTCTAGAATTGCATTTCCTCTCGGGGCTTGACCCGAGTCAAGGTGAGGTAAACAGTTTAAGCACAAGCATGCTATTGTGTCGACTATACGTTTTGTTCGATTATTGAAACCGCATGTCAGAAAAGTTTATTCCAATTAAAGTGATGCCAAGTGCGAAGTTGCACAGTGATGGCATTAAGCACTGGCCTGTTCCCGCTCAGCTTTTACCAAGTGCCGGCAATTTAAGTGATCGATTCAATCGTTCTCTGCACGACCTTCGGATATCAGTCACTGATCGGTGCAATTTTCGCTGCACATACTGCATGCCCAAAGAAATTTTCACCAAAGATTACCCTTATCTCTCACAGAACGAGCTACTTAGCTTCGAAGAAATTACACGCCTTGCAAAAATTTTTGTTCTGCATGGAGTTAGAAAAATTCGCCTCACGGGCGGAGAGCCTTTGCTTCGCAAAAATATTGAAGACTTGATAGCAATGTTGGCGGATATTCGCACGCCAGAAGGTCATGCGCTTGACCTAACGCTGACGACAAATGGCTCGCTGCTACGCAAGAAGGCGTCGGCGTTGCGCGCAGCTGGGCTCAAGCGTCTCACTGTGTCGCTCGATGCTTTAGATGACCCCATATTCAAGAGCATGAATGATGTAGATTTTCCGGTCGGCGATGTCCTAGATGGCATACAAGCTGCGAGCAATGCCGGATTTGATCAGATTAAAATCAACATGGTGGTCAAAAGAGGAGTCAATGACCACGAGATTATTCCCATGGTCAAGTACTTCAAAAATACAGGGCATACTTTAAGATTCATCGAATTTATGGACGTTGGCGACTCCAACGCTTGGCAGGCACACGATGTAATGCGCACTGATGACATTATTACGCTTCTTGATGCCGCTGGATTTCCTCTAGTGCCCTTACCCGCTCAACAGCTAGGTGAAACAGCTCAGCGCTTTCAACATCAAGATGGTAGTGCCGAACTAGGTTTCATCTCTAGTGTCAGCCACGCCTTCTGTCGCGACTGCAATCGCGCCCGCCTGTCAACCCAAGGTATGCTCTACACCTGCTTATTCGCTAGCGAAGGCCATGATTTGCGCGAGCATCTGCGATCAACAGCAAACACAGTGAACGCGGATGAGATAGTAGCCAATATCATTCGTGGTATTTGGGAAGACCGAGGGGATCGTTATTCAGAACTGCGCGATATAGAACGTCGAGCCTCACATCGGAAGAAAATCGAGATGTCATACATTGGTGGTTGAGCGAGAAGTACCTTAGAAAATTATGATTCATCGCACAGAAATTACAGGACTAATTCTCGCTGGTGGCCGCGGCATGCGCATGGGGCACGTCAACAAAGGTCTACAAACCATGCAGGGCAAAACCATGGTCGAGCATGTTATCGCGAGATTGAAGCCGCAGGTCGGCAACTTGATCATCAATGCCAATCAAGACTTAGAGCGTTATCGTGAGTTCGAGTTGGCGGTTTTCCCTGACAGCATCGCCAATTATGCTGGACCGCTCGCAGGACTTGAAAGTGGGCTGCAGCATTGCCAGACAAAATATCTTTTGAGTGCTCCCTGTGACTCACCATTTTTACCCATTGACTTGGCCAACAAACTCGCGACCACTATGGTCAAGCAAGGTACACAAATCGCAGTCCCCTTCACTGAAGAACTCGTTCAAGGGCAATTGCTTAAACAGCTGCAGCCTGTTTTTTGTCTTGTCGAGCGTGATCTTCATCATCACTTGCGCGATTTTCTAGAGCATGGGGGCAGAAAAATCAGTGACTGGCTCGGCCAACTTCGCGTGAGCGAAGTGAAATTCGAAGACCATCAAGAATTTCGAAATATCAATACTCGGGCGGAACTCAATTTCTATTCACCATCTATTCAACCCTAAGCTTTTGCTATGCAATCCTTTCATCCAAGTTTGAGCACAATTCTTGACCAACACGAACAATTTCGCGCGCCAACGCTCTCGGTTCAAGATACGAAAAACATCATTGAAAAGTTTATTACCCCGATCACCGAAGTCGACAATGTAGGTATCTTTGATTCATTGGGGCGCGTACTGGCAGAGGACATCATCTCCCCCTTCAACGTGCCACCGCATGATAATTCAGCGATGGACGGTTTTGCTTTTAATAGCGAACAACTCAAAGTAAGCACTCCGCTAAAACTCACGATCATTGGCGAATCTTTTGCTGGTCGCCCTTTTCATGGCCACGTCAATCTCGGTGAATGTGTAAAGATCATGACTGGCGCTGTCATGCCAACGGGATGCGATACAGTGGTTCCACAAGAGATGACAACATGCTCTGCGATCGATATCAAATCACAGCAAGAAATCAGTTTCGATGGTAGCAAACTCCGCCTAGGGGATAATCGTCGATTCGCTGGCGAGGATTTAGTTTCAGGACAAATTGCCATTTGCAAGGGCAAGCGATTGGGTGCAGCGGAACTTGGGCTGATTGCATCCCTCGGGATCGCTAAGGTCTCAGTCTATCGACGCCTTCGCGTCGCCTACTTTTCCACGGGTGATGAGGTTCGCTCGCTCGGTGAGGCACTGACAGAGGGAAGCATTTACGATAGCAATCGTTACACTGTTTTTGCACTGCTCAAGAACCTTGGCATTGAGATGATTGATCTCGGCGTTGCGCCCGACCATCCCGACGCACTAGAAACGACATTAAGGCAAGCATGTCAGGCGGCCGATGCTGTGATCACTTCCGGTGGAGTATCTGTTGGCGCAGCAGACTATACCAAAGAAGTCATGGCAAGAATGGGAGAAGTCGCATTCTGGACCATCGGTATGCGCCCTGGTAGACCTATGGCTTTCGGTAGAATTTCCCATCACGAAAAGTCAGCCTATTTATTTGGTCTTCCGGGTAACCCTGTCGCTGTCATGGTAAGTTTTCTGTATTTCGTACGCGATGCTTTGCTTCACATGCAAAGTGCTCAGGCCCAAACTTTACTCCTTGTCCCCGCGCGAAGTTTGCGTGCCATACGTAAACGCCAAGGTCGAACTGAATACCAACGTGGGATTGCAAACATCGACGACGATGGTCAATTACAAGTTCAAGTGACGGGATCACAAGGCTCTGGTGTACTACGATCGATGGCTGAGGCGAATTGCATGATCGTTCTGCCGGATGAACAAGCGGATGTCGCTGCAGGGACATGGGTGAAGATTCATCTCTTCGATGGACTGCTCAGATAAGGCATTGTGGCAAAAACATCTACAACCACGAGTTTATTGCAATCGAGACAAGTCATATGATCGCAGGCTTGTTGACGGGCAAGCCTAACACCGGAATATTCCGTATAATTGCAATACGGAAATCTTTTTAATCCATCACCTATATCATCTGGCTTCCCATGCTATCGTTCGCCCCCGTCCGCGATTTCTTTCACAGCAAAACGCTATTTTTTCCTTTGCAATGGATGGCCGCCTGCCTGCTATTGATCATTCTGAACATCTCTAATGTCGTGCATGCACAAACAAGGGTGCCACTTCTCTTTGGTGAAAATAAAAACGAAAAAGGTGAATTTGTACCGATGCCAGAGCGGTTCACTAAGATTTTTGAGTTCATTGAGAAAGATCTTCATATCAAATTCGATTTACAGATGTATCCATGGAATCGCGCAGTAAAGATCGCAAGTACTGATGGCGGATTAATTTTTGGTCTTAGTATTACAGCGGAACGTGAACAGATTTTCACTTTCTCAGAACCAGCCGTCTACAACTATCTTTGGCTCGTCACTCGCACCGACAAAAAGTTTGACTATTCCAAGCTTCTCGACCTTAGAGGAAAAACGATAGGCGTCGTACGCGGCTCAAAATATGGTGGCGAATTTGATGCACAAAAAAATACTTTATTCAAGACCGATGATGATATCGATGCCTATGGCCCTCGACTGCAAAAAGTTCTGACTCATCGCGTCGACGCCATGATCATAGCAAGCCCATTTACGGATGCGATTGATGTTGAACGCCAAGTTAACACCATTAAAATTGATGAGCAGGATACATCTGGTATAAAGCCGCGTTTTAGTGTTTTACCAAAACCAGTTCTCAAAGACGGAATTCGTTTCGCGCAACTCAAAGGTCAAAACGACCGATTAATTCAACAGATCAGCGTTTCACTCGATAAGTATTATGCTGCGGAGTCTAGACTTCAAAAAGCTAAGCAGTCAAAGAAATAACCATTCTTGAAAAGCCATTTTCCCTGTAACAAAGTCGTACAAATTTCGACAAAGTTCTGACAGTAAAGCAATTTTTTATTTCTCTATCTCTCCATATACTCTGGTCTTCTTCAAACGTTTCACCGGAGTGCATTTTGAAATCTGTTTTTCTTACCTTATTTGCTGCATCTGTATTGACTGCCTGTGGCGGAGACCTTTCCCAACCAATCAATAAGGCTAAAATTACTAGCGTCAGCACCGACCAACTTGTGTATCGCAAAACCACTGTTATTACCGTAAAAGGCGAAAACCTTAATGCTGGCTTCAACATGTCAAACAAGGCATGCTTGAAGATAAGCGAATTAGCTGGCGGCACTGCAAGTCAAAAATCATTTAGCTGCAAAATAATCGGGGTTGGCACTCAAGCATTGGTGATTACCGATGCAGGTGGAAACTCTCTCTATGCAAATAATTTGACAATTCCGCTTACAAAGCAACCACAAGTAAGCATGACGACCTCGCTTGGTACAGTCGTTATTGAACTCAATCCAGCGGCAGCTCCTATTACCGTTGACAACTTCTTGAATTACACGGAATCTGGCTTTTACGTGAATAAGATCTTCCATCGTGTCATCAGTAACTTCGTCATTCAAGGTGGTGGTTTTACTGCAGACTTAAATCAAGCGACAACACAGGCACCGATCAAACTAGAGGCCAACAATGGTCTAAGCAATTTACGCGGATCGATAGCAATGGCGAGAACCGCTGCAGCAGATTCCGCAACCTCGCAATTTTTCATCAACGTTGTCGATAACCTCACCCTCGATACGAATGCGGGAGGCTACGCTGTGTTTGGTAAAGTGGTATCAGGTCTGGATGTTGTCGACAAAATTAAGGCTGTACCCACAAGCACTCGAGGCGGGCTCACCGATGTACCCAACACTGCCGTTGTAATTAATTCCATGATACAGACACAGTAAAACTGACTCTGTTGATTTGAGAGCATTGTCTCTCTTGGAATACCTTGAAGTTTGACTTCAAATTGTGTTTCTCCCTCTTTAGGCTGGCCTCAGGTCAGCCTTTTTTTATTACTAAGAAGAATTTTGGCGTCAATTGATGAGTAATTGCCGTATCTCAAACGCAAACTACAGCTTGTGATAAATTATGAGCCTCGCACTTCAATCGTTTTGCTGATGCTGCGAAATCAAATTACCTGATATCCAACATACGATGCCCAATATGCTCAAAAAAATTTCTGTAATCGCTACTCTGCTTGGTGTTTCACTGCTGTCCGCATGCAATGAAGATTACGCGGCAATGCCGACGGTGGATAAAGTCGATGTGGAGCGCTATCTCGGAAAATGGTACGAGATCGCCGTCATTCCCAATCGATTTCAATCGATGTGTGTAGCAGATACACGTGCCGAATATCGGAAGGACGAGGGCGCCATTCGAGTGATAAACCGTTGCCGCAAACAAGACGGAAAAATTGAAACTGCAGAAGGTATTGCGAAAATTGTTGACGGCAGCAATAACGCAAAATTACGTGTGAGTTTTTTTCGCCCCTTCTACGGCAACTATTGGATTCTCGATTTAGACCCCAACTACCAATGGGTTTTGGTCGGAGAGCCATCACGAAAATACGGGTGGGTCTTGTCACGCAATATGAAACTTGAACCAGAACAATGGCAACAAGCAATGAAGACGGCGGAAAAACTTGGTTACAAAATTAGTGACTTTAAGCAAAGCCCGCAAATCAATAGCATAGAATAAGCTAATCCATTTCACGATCCGTTTTACGATCGGTTTCAATCAACAAAAAGCCCTGTGCGAATTCATCAACACAGGGCTTTTTCTTTCACCAAGTAATTTGACAAGCCACGGCCAACATGATGAGCGCCAGCACAAAGTAAATCAGCTGCAATGGGATCATCCATTTCGCCCAAGTTGCCCAAGGAATTCGTGCCAAGGCAAGGACACCGACAGTAATTCCTGAGGTAGGAATCATTGGTGTAGTAAATTCACCAAACTGAAAAGCCAATACTGCTGTTTGCCGAGAGACACCAACAAGGTCAGCCAAAGGCGCCATGATCGGCATAGTCAAGGCGGCTTGGCCGCTTCCAGAATGAATAAAGAAATTGATGACAGACTGGATCACAAACATTTTATGCGCTGCAAATACGGAGTTTTCTGACTGCACCAAAGGCATTAGGTGATACAGCATAGTGTCAATGATCTGTGCATCACGCGCTAAGATCATTGTCGCACGAGCTAAAGCTATCACCATTGCGGTCGTGATCAAATCTTTTGCCCCGTGCATGAAAGCTTCAACAAAGCGATCTGCGTTCAATCGTCCGACAACACCAACTGAAATCGCCATCACCAAGAATAAGGCAGCAATTTCATTTACAAACCACTCATACTTCACAACTCCGATCACCATTACGGCTAGCGTGCCCACAAACATGAACAGAACTGCTTTGTGGGTGCCGGTCATCCCTTGAAAATCGGCTAACCCGTCACTTCCTAGTTGTTGACGTTTTTCCTGATCCAATGCATAAGTTGGACTCAGCTGCGGCTGCGCCTTAATACGCGCCGCGTACCACATCAGAAATGCGATCGTCAACGTAGTCGCTAGCGCCCACACGACAATGCGAAAGCCGATTCCGGAAAAAACGGGCACGCCTGCAATTCCCTGCGCAATACCGACGTTAAAGGGATTCAAAAATGCTGCTGCAAATCCGACTTGCGAGCCAACAAACGGAATCGCGACGCCGGTAATGGAGTCATAACCTAAAGCTAGCGCTAACGGAATAAAAATCATGACAAATGGTATCGCTTCCTCGGCCATACCAAAACTAGCGCCACCTAATGAAAATAAAGTCACAAAGACTGGAATGATCATGGCCCGAACTACTCGGGAATGCGTGTGCGCTTTGGCGACAGCTTTAATCATCGAGTCGATCGCTTCTGTCTTCTGCAATACGGCAAAAGCTCCACCAACAATCAACACGAAACCAATAATCTGCGCCGCCTCAACAAACCCTTTAATTGGCGACATCATCAAATCAACAAAACCTTGCGGATGGCTCGCCACAATTTGAAATGAAGCGGGATCAACCACCGTTTTGCCATTGATGATCTGGGTTGCGTACTTACCACCAGGTACAAACCAAGTGGCTAATGCGATCAAGGCCATCAAACTAAACAGCAACACAAAGGTATTGGGCATTCTAATTTTCTTAAACATAGTCGTCTCCTGTTATGTGTTCTGACTATGCAGAAAGTAAATTGCCTGTCCGATAGGCGACCTGGCCGGCAATTTTGGCAATACGCGCTCCAGCATGAACATAGCGTCGTGCCACTCGCGCAAAGAGGACGCCAGATACACTCGCTCGCAAAGGCGTTAGTTGACCACTAATAGGATCAATTAAATCCGCAATACTATCTCCAGCTTGAACCATACTGCCGAGCTCTTTCGTGAACACCACAATCCCACCATACGGGGCAACAATAGGTTCTACGCCCTCGAGTGGAGTGGCGACACAGATCGCAGGTGGCGTAACGAAACGCTTGTTTGGATCTGTCTGAATATGTCCTTCGTGTTGTAAGTAAGCGATGATGGCGTCGGCATCTTGCTTGGCGGTCTCATGGCTAACATCAGTTTCACCTCTGAGTTCAACAGTCAATGACTGGCAAGCGAGGGGAATCGTCTTCGTTTCACCAAAATGGTCTTGTAGCTCCCACCAATGGCGCGAACAAGAATCATCAAACGGATCGTCGCCGGGTAGTTTCGAAACTAATAACGCGTGGGCCTGCAGAAACGCTGCGAGTGGTAATCCGCGTTCTGCCAGAGGAGCACCCGTGTACAAATGCATGACTGCTTGATTGTCGCAATGTAGGTCAAGCACGATGTCCGCATCGATCGCTAAACGTTGCAGGGTCTTTTTCAAATGAGCGGTTTCATCAATTGTCTGAAGTTCGTCGAGAATTTCGGCTGCAGTGCGACGGATCAGTTGGCGATTGAATTCAACATCGAGGCTCAACTGTTCACCAATTCTGTTGAGAATCTCTGGTGTCAAATGTTGGTATCCACGGTTGAAGTTGAGGCCGCTCGCCAAATCAAAGCGACCAAACGCAGTACCTTGAATGTCTTGGCTCAGCCCAATCGGGTTCGCCACGGGAACCAACACCACCGTGCCTTCGATCGCCCCTTGTGACTCTAATTTTTCTAGCCTTTGCTTGAGGTAGAAGCTGACCAACATGCCTGGAATTTCGTCTGCATGTAATGAGGACTGTATATAAACCTTTTTGCGATTTTGATTTAAACCAAAATGAAGGCTTGTGAGTTCTTTTCGACTACCCGCACTTCTACTCGACAAAACATGGATTTCGCTACGCATACGTCATACTCTCTTAATCTAATTGGTTGGAGCGCTTTCGAGCCAATTCATCTTAGCTCTGTTCTTTTCTTGGTGAGGCTCCTTAGGCGCCCCGCTGCCACATCATTGGTTTGTGTTCGTGCCACTCGTACCATTCTATTCGGTGTTTAGCTTAAGACTAAGCACAAAATCTTGATAAATAAGGCAAATTCACGACGACACCACAACCAACACCCACTTTTTGAATCAATGTGGTCTTATTAAATGAAAAACTTTATGTCTGATTTTTTACACATTCTATCTTTATGAAAAAAATCTGACAATAACTATTGAAATTTATTTTGTTTCGTTCTAAAGTTCAACCATCGACTTTTTACAAATTTTTTTCAAATTAAAATCCAATGAAAAAAAATACGACATCCGGTGAAGTAGGTTCCGAATTGAGCAGCGGCAGCAGCTCACCTGATTTGGTGTTTGCCAAATCCAGTCTCGGCAATGCTTTGCTGGCGCAACTGCAAGATGGCTCAGCTTCCTACAAAAGAATTGCTGACTATTTGTTGCGTAATCAAGTAAAAGTCACAGCATTAGGTATTGAAGACATGGCTGAACAATGCGACGTCTCAACAGCCACCATCAGCCGTTTTGCGCGCGACCTAGGCTTTTCTAACTACGCAGCATTGAAAAACAAGATTGCTGAAACTGTACAAGCTATATTTTCACCTGTAGAAAAACTACGCAATACGATCGAGGGCAAGAAACCGAGCTCATCACCTAGCCATGCCAGTCTGCAATCTGCAACCGCCAACATCAACGCTGCTAGCAACGGTCTTGAAGAAGATCAAATGCAACAAGTCGTGAGCCGATTGTGCAAAGCTGGCACGGTATACATCATGGGTTTCGGTCTAAGTGCTCATATTGCTGGGATGCTGGCATTGCACTTGCAACCTTACTGCAACCGCGTGGTGGAGGTCGTTGGTTACGGTGGTACTGAAGTCGCTGCAGGTAACTTGGCTAATATTACCGATAAGGATGTATTAGTCGTAATTTCATTTCCACGTTATGCATTGGATGTGATCCGTTTGACGCAATTTGCTCGCCACCATTCCACTTGCATCGTCGCCATCACCGATTCAGCCGCTTCGCCATTGGCGCAGTTGGGCGATTATTTATTATTAGCACCAAGCACTCATGCTGTTCTTCCAAGTAGTTCAACTGCAGCGATTGCTGTGATTGAGTCCCTTGTGAGTAGCATCATGGTGTCGAACAAGAAAAATGTCGAGAAAGCGATCCGTTTGACTGAAGCGCTCTCAGGCTATTTACACAATAACGATAACACCTCAAGAACCTCGCAACTGGAAAGTCGCAAGCCGAAAAAGTAAGTCCTTAGAACCCTCACCCAATCATAGTTTTTTAAGAACAAGCGCTTTAAAAAGTGCTTGAACGGGATCTCTTTTTCGCAAAATTTTTGCAGCATTATTTTAAACCTGAGGAGTCAATAAAGATGAGTAATTACAAACCAGGCACACAGCGCTTCCCATCTGTGCCGAAGAAAATCACATCAGCAACATGGTCCGCACTGGGCGTGATGGCAATGCTGAGTATTTCTGCAAATGCGGCTTACGCACAAGACAAAGCTGCTGAACCTGCTGTGCAAAAAATTGAAATCACGGGTTCTTCAATCAAGCGTATCAACGCCGAAACGGCGCTTCCAGTGCAAGTTATCAGCCGCATTGAAATCGCTAAGACCGGCGCTACCACCGCTGAGCAATTACTGAACACATTGAGCGCAAACAGTGGTTACACACAAGAATCAGCAAGTATCAGTGACAAACCAGGTTCCAGTGGTTTGTCTGGTGCAAACTTGCGCGGCCTCGGTGTTTCTTCCACCTTGGTATTGTTGAATGGTCGCCGTATGGCTGCATTTGCTTTCGGTGGCGAAGGTACGGATCTGAACTCCATTCCATTGTCTGCCATTGATCGTGTTGAAGTATTGAAAGATGGCGCATCCGCGGTGTACGGTGCAGATGCAGTTGGTGGTGTCATCAACTTTATCACGCGCAAAGACTTCACTGGTTTCGAAGCAAGTCTTGGTGGCATGCGCACAGACGAAGGCGGCGGTGGCGACAAAACGGTCAGCTTGCTAGCAGGTTTCGGTAACTTGACTAGTGATGGCTACAATTTCTTCGCTAGCTTACAACACAAGAAAAACGATCAACTGCGCACAGCACAACGTGATTTCGCTGTCAGCGCTTGGCGTCCATTAGAAGCGCGCGGCTATCCAGACAACTTTACATCAGCCAATACTTTCCCAGCTGGTATGTATTCTGTTTCTGGCAAAAAGTATTTGGGTAACCCAAGTGCGCCAGATTGCGCTCCACCAGCAAGTATCAATATCAATGGCGCCTGCCGCTTTGACTATCAAGCAGCAGCTGACATCTATCCAGAGTCAGCGAAAACAAACTTAATCAGCCGCGCAACTTTCGCGATCGATGCAGATCATACGATTTTCGCAGAATTCACCGCATCAAAAAATGACGCTAAATATCGCTTATCACCAACTGGCGTCAACGGCAATAACGGCACAAGCAGCAGCGCTTGGACCTACCCTGCTGGTGGTCCATTCTATCCAGCGTTTTATGTCAACTCCGCTGGCGTCAAAGTACCGACCGATGGCAAAGCCTTCAACGTTCGTATGCGTATGGTTCCTGGTGGCGCACGTACTAATGGTCAAGAGTCAAATCAATCTCGTCTCTTGTTAGGTAGCGAAGGTACGATCGCAGGTTGGGACTACAACACAGCTTTTGCGCACTCCGTCTCTGACAACACACAAACCTTGACTAACGGTTACTACGATCGCGTCAAGCTGTTGGCTGCTTTCCGCACAGGTAAAATCAATCCATTCGGTGCACAATCTGCTGAAGGTCAAGCATTGTTAGACGGTGCTGAACGAAACATCGATGGTCGTAAAGGTAAGTCAACTAGCGATATCTTTGACGCACGCTTTACTCGTGAAATCGCACAGACAGATGCGGGTCCAGTTGGCATGGCAACAGGTATCGAGTTCCGTCGCGAAAAATTGGAAGACAATTCTTCCGATGAAATTTTGTCCGGCACGATTTACTCCACTTCTAAATCCCGCCGCGTGTCTGAATCACGTGATGTGAAGGCGATTTTTGCCGAGTTCGAAGTTCCGTTGACAAAAGAATTGAGCTCACAACTGGCTTTGCGTCACGATTCTTACGGCGGCAACATTGGCAGCTCCACTAATCCAAAAGTTGCACTGCGCTATCAGCCAACTAAAGAAGTATTGTTCCGAGCATCTTTCGGCACAGGCTTCCGTGCGCCAACAATGAAGGATTTGGATCCATCTAAAGTGGAAACTTCAACCGGTGGTTTGTACTTCGATACGATCGGCTGTACAAAGTACGATTCTCAATGCTTTAGCGATCAAATCCCAACTACTGAAGCAGGTAATCCAAACCTGAAGCCAGAGAAGTCTAAACAATTCTCCTTCGGTTTCGTGTGGGAACCAGCAACAGCTTTCTCTGCGGGCGTCGATTTCTGGAGCGTACGTAAGACTGACGTCATCAAGTTTGCACCAGAAACTTTGATCGATACAGACCCAGCTTACGTCGAGAACTTCATCACACGTGACAGCGACGGTTATATTGTTAACTGGGCTTTGACAGCACAGAACCAAGGTAAAGAGACGAAGAGCGGTATCGACATCAACCTCGCCTACCGTACTAAGTTTGAAGGCTATGGCAAAGTCACTACACGTTTGGCCGGTACCTTGATGACGAAGAGTGAACAGCAATTTGCTGAAGGCTCAAAAGTATTTGATAACCTCGGCAAATGGGGCTTCGAATACGTGACACCAAAATGGCGTCATCGCTTGAGCGCAGATTGGGATATTGGCACATGGGGCTTCACTTTGGCGAATACCTTCCAATTGCACCACGAAGATCAACAACTTGATCCGAATGGTAAACGTCCAACGGTAGCGTCATACAGCCTGTGGGATTTGCAAGCAGCATACTACGGCTTTAAAGACATCAAAATCAGCGGCGGCATCTTGAATTTGGCGAACACTAAGCCACCATTCTCGAACCAAACTTTGACTTACTTCGCTGGCTTTGACTCAACGTATGTAGATCCACGTGGACGTGCTTTCTACGTTCGTTTGAACTATGCCTTCAAATAATCGAGGGGCATAGATTCACATCCTTGAAATCAGTATAGAAGTTTGCCGGGTCAGTCCAACGACGATCCGGCACTTCAAGAACGAGCATTAAAGAGTAATTTTTGTAGCACCGTTGTAGTCGGCATAAGCGTTTTGAGGATGACACCACCTTTCCTCCGGTTTTACCTTGTAAGCGCGAATGCAGACTTTGGTTTCACTTTGTTTTCTTGTGCGGTATTTCTCCCGCATTGAGGGTAGCATCGAATGTGTGCTACCCTTTTTTTTGATCTCATTTTTACACGTTTAGACCGATCCACTTTCTCCATCGAGTATCGCCATGTCGTCTTCCTCTCAATTTCGTGTATCCGTAGGCTTGCCAATGCTGGCAGGTTTCCCGCATATGTTTTCGTCTCTCATTATTTGTTTGCTTATGCTCGGCGTCAGCATGAATGCGAGGGCTGAAACCGGCATGCAGGTAAAAGGAAGCTTGGCGATCATTGGCGGAGCACTTCGTTACGACAACAGTGTGGTATGGCAAAGAATTGTGCAGGAAGCAGGTGGCCAAGGGGCAAAAATTGCAATTATTCCTGCGGCCTCAGCCAATCCAGATCGCACTGGCCAGAATTTGGTTAAGATACTCAAGCAATATGGTGCCGATGCCTACCTACTGCCATTATCGATCAAGTATCTAGACAAAGATGGTAAGCCGACTTATACCAAGGTCAACCGCGATACACAGTGGCTAGACCAGTTAAAGAATACTAGCGCTGTGTATTTTTCCGGCGGAGATCAAAGCAGAATCACTAAGGTCTTATTTGATGAAGACGGAACACGGACACCATTGCTGGAAGCCATTTGGGATCTATATCGCCGTGGGGGGCTGATCGCTGGCACCAGTGCTGGAGCAGCAATCATGAGTGAGACTATGTTTTCAAACGCAAAATCGGTTTTGCATACCTTGCAAAATGAGATTCACGTTGGCCGTGAAATCGATCAAGGTTTAGGTTTTATCGGGCCACATATTTTTGTTGATCAACATCTCATCATTCGCGGACGTTTTGCCCGTATGCTGCCCGTCATGCAAAGCCAACAGATCCCCCTCGGTCTAGGGGTCGATGAAAATACGGCGATGTTCATTTTCCAGCAGCGCAATCTGGAAGTCGTTGGCTACAAAGGCGTGATCGTATTAGACTTAAATCAGCAACAAAAGAAATCAACGAAAACCGGTTTTCAACTTCAGAACGCACGCATTAGTTATCTCAGTCATGGCGACAAACTTGATTTAATTACTAAAGCAATCACACCATCGGCAGACAAAGAGTTGATCAAGACAACCCAAAGTGAAGAAGCTGATCAGCAACCGCGTATGTACAGTGATATCTTAGCGAATACGGCTGTTGTGGAGTTAATCAGCAATCTAATCGAGAGCCCCGCTCGCTCACTTAAAGGCTTAGCTTTTGATGCGCGAAGTAATAGCAATTCTCTGGGCTTCGAATTCCATTTCCAGAAAACACCGGAAAGCCTGGGCTACTACAGTAGCCAATCTGGGATGGATAACTTTACCGTTTCGGGAATACGACTCGATGTCCGTCCGATAAAAATGAAAAAACCTTTATATCAAGAGGTTAAATAGCCCAGGTCGTTGGTAGATCGACTCTAAACTGCACAACTAGACTTTCTGAGTTGGCCAAATTGTCGTAAGCTGTTTCTACAAAAATAGAATTAGGAGACAGCATGACTACCGTACAAGACTCTAGCAATATCAATTCGACAACTAGCGAACGCGAAGTCGATCGGCTCTTGAATCACTATGCCGAGAGCCATCGCAATCCCACTAATGAAAAAATCCATTTTATTTGCGTACCAACCATTATGTGGACAGTACTCGGACTGATTTGGGCAATACACCCTTGGGCAGCCTTAGGCGGAGCCCTGCTCGCTTTAATTTATTACTTTACGCTCTCATTTACTTTCGCCATTGGCATGGCCGTCATGGCCAGCATCATGCTCGCGATTCTGCAGAGTATTCCGCCTGCTTATGTGCTACCAAGTGCAGGTGCCGTATTTATAGTGGCGTGGATTTTCCAATTCATTGGCCATAAAATCGAAGGCAAAAAACCCTCTTTCTTCGAAGACCTACGCTATCTCTTGATAGGACCATTGTTTGTACTGAGTTTTTTGTATCGCAGACTCAATATTCGTTATTGAATCACCAAAAAGCGACTCTCCAATAAAAAACCGCAGATCAAGTCTGCGGTTTTTTTATTACTGGAAGCTGAACCTACAATTAGGAAAGGCTCCAGATATGCTCTAATTTTGCCCAAGCTTGTTGTGGCTTACCATCTTTCAAGGATGGCTTAAATTTGCAAGAAGAATAGATTTTAACTGCTGCTTTATCCAACGTTTTAGAACCACTGGATTGATCTACTTTGGAATCCACAACGCTGCCGTCTGGGCCAACCAAAACAGACAACATGACCGTGCCAGTTTCTTCATTCATTAATGCCGATTTTGGATAAACGGCTTTTTCACATGTTTGCTTTTCAACTACTGGCGCTACCTCTGCGGCATTTGCTACGCCTACTGCACTCAATAAACTCAACGCTAACAAAAATTTTTTCATATCACTATTAAAGGAAAAAGTTGAACAAATGCCCACAAGAAACAATTTCCATGCGGAAAGTACGCATTCTAAGTTAAATTTTTCCACGTGGCAATAGTTTTGCGCAAATTTTCAGCACTTTTTCTCCAAGACGTCATTCATGTTTTCAAACTAAACACGAAAAAAGCCGGCAGCTTTTTGTAAGCTACCGGCTGTCAAATCCAATCCCAGTGGGAGACCGCAGATTGAATCAGGTTCACCCTGACCTATTCGTTACTATTCATAAGTCGCGCTCAAGGTCACGCCACTAAATGCTTGTTTAGCGCGCAGCGTAATGTAGTACCACTGACCTGTCGTCGGCGTTGCCAACAATACACTTTCATCATTACCTGCTTTCAATGAAGCTGCATCGTAAGAAGTCGTCGTTGGGTAGGCGCCTTTTTTCACATACAAATCAACATCACCAGTGCCACCATTCGTGAACAACTTCAGATTTTTTGCACCTGCTGGCAACATAATGTAAGCGTATGCTTGACTGGTCGAACTGAAGTTTTTGATTGAGCAGTTTTTACCTAGTTGCGAAGTCGATGAGCACGCTGGCAAACTGACGACTGGTGTCGATGGTAATGGAGGCTCACCTGCAACCGTAGCGGTCTGCACCCAATTTGCAAACTCCGTGTCGTAACGTGTGCCAATGTTATTGACCAGAGTTTGATAACCGTTGTAGTCACCTGCACGGAATTTCGCCACCATCGCATCGATATCGCTACGATGCTTTTCGTTCATAAAGCGCACTGCCATATAACCCCAACGATAAGCACGAGTCACATAGTCAGACATAGAGTAGGTATTTCCAAAAATAGTGCTCAGCTTATAGTTACCCGTTTTTGCAGCATCGATCGCTTCTTGATAATTGTTCTTGTGGGACAAATATTCGGCGACACCTTCAATCCACCAAATCGTTGGTTTTGCCGTCCCTGCAGAAAAGTCGCCCGCCATATCGAAACGACCATCGAGGTAATGCACATACTCATGTTCTAAATTCCATACAGAGAATGCCGGACGCAACCAGGACGCTTCATGTGCAATAAAACGTGCTTGATTGTTCACATCAGCTGGATCACCTTCTAAGTACATACCTCCGTTATCAGTGCCGATGCCGTAAATGGCTCCTGCATATTTGCTGTAATTGGTGTAGTCATCAAACACGACCAACTCCAAAGACTTGTTATTGTCGTTAGGAAGCGGCGTGTTATTCGTCAACAGCATTTTGTGGAAGTAGGCTTCTTCAGCACCAAGGATGCTGCAAGAGTCTTGCAATTGTTGCGTTGTCATATCCTGAGCACGAATCTTGATCGTTGGGCTGCAGGTGTAGCTGGTCTTCAATACTGCATCTGCCAATTTGGTTTGATAACCACAAGTGCCATACTCAGCACAGTTTGCGCTATCGTAGTAATCGACGGCACTCGCTGCGTTCAACCACAGATCACTATCAGGGCCCGTCATTGTCGATGTCGCCAACTGATTTTTGACCATAGGCTTGACCGCATTCAACAGCGACGCATACTTCATGAAACGGAAAGCTTCATTTTCTGCATCACTCAATTGATAGGCGGTGCTGGTATTGAGTAAAGCTGCCTTATTATTGACCACAAAATTGTTCAAGGCGGTTGGATAAGAAGCATCTTGAATAATCGATGCGGCATTTGCTCTATCGTGCGCATAGAACATCACCGTCAACGCACCAGTAAATGCGCCCGCAGCAGAAGACTGTAGCAGACCATTCGCTGCGGTAGGGTTCGACGGCGTGTTGGTGTAACGAATAAAGACATTCTTGACGCTAGGCAGGTAGTACGCTTCGTCATTTAAATTGGTCACCAATTTAAACACTTCACTCGCCGTATTTCCCCATGCCGCATTCGATGCATACAAGGCGGTACCGTCGATCAATTGCTTAATCGGTGCGCGCAGATTCGTGACAACGGTCGGTGCTGGTGCTGCAATCGTCCCACCAGAAGCTAAGTAGTAACCGGCGCGCAAATACAAGGTCAAGTTCACCAAAGCGATGTTGCTCGCGTTATAGCTGCTCGCCTCTTGCGTAAAACGTGATGCTACCGCATTCAAGTTAGTGGCGGAATAGATGCCCGCGCCTTGTGCCGATGTCAAAGAAAACAAACCATAAGTGCACTCTGGATCTGGCAAAGAAACCAAATAATTCGCCAAGGCCGCACCGCTATAGCTCGCTAAGGTGCTCATGTCTTTACATGCGGCAGTTGGCGCTGGCGCCATCAGGGGTGTAGATTTTGCCGCAGCAGAATTCTTGCTAGAAGCATATAGAGCCTGCACATCTTTCTTACTCTGCGGCAGATTGAATTTCACCTGTTCGGCACTGGGCGGTAAAGTAGTACGTGCGTGTGGGCGAGGCGCTTGTTTCAGGGGTTGATGATCATGCTCAGCCCCCTCGGTATGGGCTAATTTGACGGCACTGCCCGCGACCGCTATTCCCGTGACATTGGCGGCGAGTAAAGCTGCCACGATCATCGAATTTCTCTTCATCGACATTTGAAAACTCCTATTGTATTTATGGATAGATGAGCTAGGTTTAACCTACACCTCCCTGCTCGATTGCCCTTTGCCGTGCTCATGAATGTATAAGAACCAAACGTTTTATCTCGTCGAACCCAGACAGCGAACACTGCAGTAACATCAGCCAGCTTTCCCCTCCCTCAGAAGAAATCTGACTAACGTTAAGGCGAATTCATCTTATAAATATATTTAAGAAATATCAACGATATATTCACAAAGAGCGCCAGAGCGAGGGCAATCTCGTGCAAAAACAGAGTAAATTTTGGAAAGGTAAAAAATTGTGAAATTTTGCTCGGAGGAGAAATTCAAAACCCAAACAAAATTCCAAAATTCGTCGCAAATAGGCGAATTTCCCATGGGAATCATGGGGATTAATGTAGTTTTATTTGGTGAATCGCGGGAGGAAATTTTTGATTAGGTGATTATTTGGTAGTAATGGAGTGAGGATGGTTGGAGGGGATGGTGTTGTCGTGGCTTTTCGCAACCGTATATTTTAATGCCGATTTTAAAACCTTATTTGCAAACGACGTCGAGGGAAGGTCAAGTTTCGAAACTTAGCACTCAAGAATAAAATGGCCAACAAAGCTCGATGTCCTGATACGATAACGAACAGTGAAAACGAAAAGCTTGTTCACCAACGCTGTCGTCTAAATACAAATGCAGATCGCGACCTAAAGTTAGGCCTCCGTCTAGACAATCGGAATCCAATATTTATGAAGCCAAGCTAAAGCTGATATGGGTTCTAAGTTAGGCATATCGAAGACTTAATGCGTTAAACAAACAAACTAATTTGACGAAAAAAAAGATCGGGGAAAATGATATTTAATGTAATTGCCAAGTCAATCGATCATTTCAATGCCTGGTCAATCAGATCTAAAACCGTAGATTTTGAAAATGACGTCAACTTCAACGAACAAATATTACATGCCAATGCATTCCGACGAAGTTGGATTAGATTGTATGTTTCAATCTTGATCTTTATTTTGTATTTCGTATTCTATGAAGAAGGTAGCAAGATCTTGGGTTGGACACATGCTTTTTTCTCGTTCATTGCTTGTGGCTATATCATTTACTCAATGAGTCGTTACAAATGTCCAAAATGTAATGACACTCAAATGAGTAAATTTGTCAGTTTTGGTTCTAACACGGAATATGAAAATGGAATTCATCCTTTTCCGACAAAGTGCAAGAAATGCGGTTGCTATTTAAGTCAACGAAAACTATTAAAGGATTCAATAGCAAAAAAAATCGAATGATCTAAATACTTGCCAGCGTAGGTACGATTAAAGCGAAGCGTAATCGTACGCATGTCGACCACCACCGCCAACACGACTTTCGAAATCACCGCAGCAGTCCGGAAGATAAGTTCCGGTCTTCATTTCTAAAAAAAAGGAATAAGACCCCTCACATACGCATTTCATCAATCCATGTTCTAGAGAATTTCTATGAACATCATCGACATGCCCTTAAAATCAAGATCATCACGAATCAAATTTTCCCATTAATGTCGCTGCAACAGATTGGCCGTAGAACGCCAAGTCACGCTGGCACAAATGCGCGCCGTTCATTTTTTTCCGATAAAAGAGTTGTGAATGTTTGCGATGACTTGCGTACGATTACGCTGCGCTTCAATCGTACCTACGCGGGCTGCGCATTATGCGCCGAAACCGAAGAGCGAATGGTTGAAAAAATGCCGGACATCGAGATTCCCAAATGCGTAGTGTCCGAGCCGAGCGTTGAGTTAAACATTATCAAAACCCCGCTCCTTAATTAAATCCAGCTTCGCAATTGCATTTTCTAATTCGGCTGCCGTTGGGTATTTGTCTTGATCATATTTATCTGCGATATTAATTTTTTCTAAAATTTCAGATCGACTTACATGATATTTCTGGGACATATGAACCGCGCAAGATCGGACATGTGAAATTCGGTGCTCTATAGACAAAGTCGAGTCTAAACATTGACGGTGATGTGCTGAGTATGACATTTCAAATATCTGATATTTAACGTCGAATTGAGATGAGCCGCTCGAAGCGGAAAATTTTAAAGCGAAACAATATCACGGCTTCATCCTCGAATACCATGTTATACCTTCCCACTCAATGACTTAAAAGTTAAAGGAAACCGGCGCTTAAATTCTTCCAATTCAGGAAACGCCGAGAAGTTACCATACTCGTGTCCTGCAGTCATGAATGTTAACAAGGTCTGTGTTTCGGTCTTGTTCAGTTTGGAAGTCATTCCACTAAAAGCTGTATCGCCCAACTTGATAAGGGCTTGAACCAACGTTTTCCCATGTTCGTAGGCTCCTTCGCCATCACAACGTACGTTAATTAAGTACCTTAGATCCTCTGGATCTTGATCACTAAGTAGCAATCTTAAATGTCTGTGATATTCATACTTCTCAGTGGTACTTTGCAGAGAAACCGCCGTCTCACTAACGTCAATTCCCTCAATAGGGCGAAACACGTAATAGAGGTGCGTCGCAAAACCTACAAGCATCAGAACAAGGAGAAAAGCTATCTTCTTCATGAGGTATAACTCGATTTATGCGACACCATGTCGCCAAATAAACTAAGGTGACGCATAACACTTTTCATAAACTCTCCCCAATGCCTCATGAATACTCGCTTTCCAAGTATCGACATCATTTTCAGTAGTATTAAAATTCCGCAAGAAACGTAACGTCGAAAACGGGATTCTACCTTGCATTATCGGCATGTCAATAAATACATTCACGAGTTTTGAGATCTACGATACTGATTAGAAACTGCGCTTCTGCACTCACTTTCCCGTCCGACTTATTCAGAATCAACGACAAAACTCAAACATAAAAAAACGGGCATACTCACGCATGCCCGCTCTTCTACCAAACTAAAACTTCAGCAAGTAATTACTCGTAATCACTCATTGGAACACAAGCGCAGAACAAGTTACGATCGCCATAGACGTTGTCCGCACGGCCTACTGGTGCCCAGTATTTTTGCTTACGCAATGCTGGTACTGGATAAGCTGCCACTTCGCGGCCATAGGCGTGATTCCATTCGTTGGCAACCAATACTTCTGCAGTATGTGGTGCGTTTTTGAGTGGATTGTCTTTGGCGTCGAATTCACCGCTAGCGACTTTAGCGATTTCTTCACGGATCGCGATCATGGCGTCGATGAAGCGATCCAACTCAGCTTGGGATTCGCTTTCTGTTGGTTCGATCATCAAAGTGCCTGGCACTGGGAAGCTCATGGTTGGAGCGTGGAAACCGAAGTCGATCAAACGTTTGGCCACGTCTTCATTGGAGATGCCTGTTGCATCTGTCAATGGACGCAAATCCAAAATACATTCATGCGCAACCAAGCCGTCGTGGCCTGTGTATAGCACTGGATAATGTGGTGCCAAACGTTTCGCGATGTAGTTCGCTGCCAAGATGGCTGTTTCTGTCGCGGCTTTCAAACCTTCTGCACCCATCATGGCGATATACATCCATGAGATTGGCAAAATGGAAGCGGAACCGAAAGGTGCAGCACTGACCGCAGAGATACCTGCTTCGCTACGGACATAACCGTTAGAGCGTTGGTTCGGCAAGAATTTTGCCAAGTGCGCGCCAACCGCTACTGGACCAACACCTGGGCCGCCACCACCGTGAGGGATACAGAATGTTTTGTGCAAGTTCAAGTGACTGACGTCGCCACCGAATTTGCCTGGAGCCGCTACGCCAACCAATGCATTCATGTTCGCGCCGTCGACATACACTTGGCCACCGTGTGCATGAACGATTTCGCACAAAGTTTGAATACCTTCTTCAAACACACCGTGAGTAGATGGATAAGTTACCATCGCTGCTGCCAAATTGGCGCTGTGTTTTTCTGCTTTGGCTTTCAAATCAGCCAAATCCACGTTACCGTTTTCATCGCACGCAACCACAACAACTTCCATGCCCACCATAGAAGCAGACGCTGGGTTAGTACCGTGTGCTGAAGATGGGATCAAGCAGATATTACGATGTGCATCACCACGTGATTGGTGATAAGCCTGAATGATCAACAAACCTGCGTATTCACCTTGGGAACCGGCGTTAGGTTGCAAGGACACGGCATCATAGCCTGTCGCTGCGCACAACATCGCCTCTAACTGATCGATCATTTCGCGATAACCAACCGTTTGATCGTTTGGCGCGAATGGATGGATGTTAGAAAACTCTGGCCATGTCACTGGAATCATTTCGGAAGTGGCATTCAACTTCATCGTGCATGATCCGAGCGGGATCATCGTGCGATCTAATGCCAAGTCTTTATCTGCCAAGCTACGCAAGTAACGCAGCATTTCGTGTTCTGCGTGGTAACGGTTAAACGTTGGGTGCGTCAAGTAGCTTGTTGTACGTGCCAATGCTGCTGGGAAGGCATCTGCCACACTTGCTTCAGTCACGTCAAACGCTGGAGCTGCTTTACCTTGGCCGAGGATAGTCCACAAAGCTTCAACGTCTGCACGTGTTGTGGTTTCGTCCAAAGACACGCCAACTTGTGTCGCGCTGATCTGACGCAAGTTATAGCCCGCTGCTTGCGCTGCTGCGTGAACTGCTGCAGCATCAGCAACATTGATTGTCAATGTATCGAAGAAAGAAGTATTTGCGATCGCTACGCCCATTTGTTTCAAACCAGCGGCCAAAGTGCCAGTCAAACGGTGTGTGCGTTGGGCGATTTGTTTCAAGCCTGCTGGACCATGGTAGACCGCGTACATCGAAGCAATCACTGCCAACAATACTTGCGCTGTACAAATGTTAGATGTCGCTTTTTCGCGGCGGATATGTTGTTCGCGAGTTTGCAATGCCAAACGGTAAGCTTGTTTACCTTGCGCATCAACAGTCACACCGACCAAACGGCCTGGCATAGAACGTTTGAATGCATCTTTCGTGCCCATATAACCAGCGTGTGGACCACCAAAACCGAGCGGCACACCGAAGCGTTGGCTGTTTCCGACGACGACGTCAACACCCCATGTGCCTGGCGCTTCGATCAAGGTCAATGCCAACAAATCTGCAGCAGCGATCACCATCGCGCCTTTAGCATGGACAGCGGCTGTAAATTCGCGGTAATCGCGGATTTCGCCATCAACACTTGGGTATTGCAAGAGTACGCCGAAGCAGTCATTTTCGATGGCTTCATTGCCTGTCAATGTGCGTACTTCTACGCCCAAAGGTTTGGCACGTGTTTCGATGATTTCACGTGTTTGTGGCAAGACGTCATGCGCTACATAGAACACGTTAGAGTTCGATTTACCAACACGTTGAATCAAGGTCATCGCTTCGGCAGCGGCTGTACCTTCGTCGAGCATAGACGCATTCGCGATATCCATGCCAGTCATATCCATGATGACTTGTTGGAAGTTCAAAATCGCTTCCAAGCGACCTTGAGAAATTTCTGGTTGGTATGGCGTGTAAGCCGTGTACCACGCTGGGTTTTCAAAAATATTACGTAAAATCACGCCTGGCGTGTGCGTGTTGTAATAGCCTTGGCCGATGAAAGACTTGAGCACTTTGTTTTTGCTCGCCAATGCTTTCAATGTTGCCAATGCTTCAGTTTCAGATTTCGCTTCTGTGAAGTCTGCCAATGGCAAAACGTTTTTACGACGGATGTTCGCTGGAACAATCGCATCGATCAAGGCTGTACGATCCGCATAGCCCAACACTTTGAGCATAGCAGCTTGTTCTGCTTCAGACGGGCCGATATGACGGGCGATAAAGGCATCATGTGCCTCAAGTTGGGAAAGGCTAGTACGTGTCATGGTAATTTGGGGGATAAAAACGGGTTAGAACAGATTCTGGCAAGTTTCGGATATATCAATCTATCCGAGACAACTTTGTGCCCGTAGAAACTCAATTATCAGGATGCAGTACAAGGCAAGTTGCAGAAAATATGCACAGCAATATGTCAATATTGCGCGCATTTGCAACGCCGGAATGCGCCCGAGAATTGGGTTTATGCGGACACAAAAAAAATTAGCCGATATTTTTTTGATATGCTTCTGCGCTCAACAACGCATCAACATCTGCTGCATTCGCTGGCTTCAACTTGAACAACCACGCATCGAATGCGCCCGTATTGATAGATGCAGGCTCGTCCACGACTGCATCATTCACCGCAACAACTTCACCAGCAACCGGTGCGTACACGTCGCCAGCGGCTTTAACAGATTCGATTACGCAGCAATCTTTACCAGCAGCCAAGCTTGCGCCCACTTTTGGCAAGTCCACGAAAACGATATCGCCCAATGCGTCTTGTGCGAAGTCTGTGATGCCAACGGATACTGTACCGTCTGCTTCAACGCGTACCCATTCGTGGGATTCTGTGTATTTACGATCTGCTGGAATTGTCATGTTGTTCTCCAAAAAAATTTGAATTGTTTAACTCTAAAAAACTAAAAATCGAAAACGAAAACTTAAAAATCAATACTTAAAACCTGAAACTACCTTCGGGACCACAGAAGTACTGCGTTCGCCGAGCACTTTATTTCACGTCGTTCCTGCGAAGGCAGGATCCCAGTATCTTTAGTTTGTTACGCCGCTGGGTTCCCGCCTTCGCGGGAATGACAAGACTAAAACTTCTGCGTACTCTGCGCCTCGGCGACGAAAAAATAATTAAGCAACCAATACCTTACCATTACGCACAAACGGAAGCTTCACTACTGTTGCTGCCAATTGTTTGTCACGAATCTGTACGTGCACCGTGTCACCAATCGCCACGCCCATAGGCAAACGTGCCAAGGCGATTGCTTCTTGCATCGTTGGACTGAAAGTACCGCTCGTAATTTCGCCTTCGCCTTGCGGTGTCACCACTTTTTGGTGAGCTCGCAAGATGCCGCCTTTTTCACGCAAGATCAAGCCAAGAAATTGTTGTGTTTGGCCTTGCTCTTGCAAAGCTTTCTTACCGACGAAATCACGTTCAGCAACCAAGTCGATCGTCCATGCCAAACCAGCATTCAATGGATTGACTGTTTCGTCCATATCTTGACCGTACAAGTTCATGCCCGCTTCCAAACGCAAAGTATCGCGTGCGCCCAAGCCTGCTGGTTTTACGCCTGCAGCTGCCAAGGCATTCCACAAGTCGGTGATACGTTCTGCAGAGACAGCGATTTCGAAGCCATCTTCACCGGTGTAGCCAGTGCGTGCGACCATCACTTCGCCGAAGGAAGTGTTTTCAACGATCACTGCGTTAAATGG
Source organism: Affinundibacterium nitidum (assembly GCF_014284155.1). GTDB lineage: Bacteria > Pseudomonadota > Gammaproteobacteria > Burkholderiales > Burkholderiaceae_D > Undibacterium > Undibacterium nitidum. Next base: position 258,786 of record NZ_JACOFZ010000004.1, on the reverse strand, counting down.
TTTGATGTCAGCACTCGCCGCTTTAGTCTCTGGCAAAACTTCCCATGCCTTCGCACGAGCATTGGGGCCTTGAACAGCGATCAAGCCGTAAGAATTTGCACCGTCACGACGTTGTGTGATGGTGATACCAGCGTTCGTTGCTGTGTTGTGCGCATTCATCCACGCCACGTCTTTTTCCGCTGTACCGGCATTCACCACCAGACGGAACCAAGTTTCGTTCATGAAGTAGATGATCAAATCGTCGATCACTGTTCCTTCAGGTTTTAGCATCGCTGAGTACAAGGCTTTGCCTGGTACTTGCAATTTGTCGACATTATTAGCAACCAGACCGCGCAAGAAGCTACGTACGTTCTCGCCTTTGAGGTCAACTACGCACATATGGGAAACGTCAAACATACCGACGTCACTACGCACGGCATGGTGTTCTTCGATTTGGGAGCCGTAGTTCACGGGCATATCCCAACCGCCGAAATCAACCATCTTCGCGCCGGCTGCACGGTGTGCTGCGTTCAAGGGAGTTACTTTAAGAGTTGCTTGCGTCATGTGAGTGCCTCAGTACCAAGTTTGGACAGAAAAAGGGACGAAAAAAAACATACGATTTTTTGACTTCTTCGTATGTAATTGGTTATCTCTAGAATTCGATTTTGCGGATGCGATGCCAGGCGTTCAACCAAACAATGCGCCCTATAATCGGATTATAGAGGTGACCATACAATCGTTACCCCTCTGTCCTGGTACCTGAGAGATTACGAGATTCATGTTTCAACGATTCTCGTCGCACCTTCGGTGGGTAGTTCAGTGCGATTCTACTTTGCACTGCTACCGCTCTCCAGAGTAGGGGAGTTTTCACACCACCCCGCTGATCGGTCCTTTTGCCTGAGAGTTTGTTGGGTATTAGCCCCTTCGGCGGCTGTCTGCAAAATCACTCTTTTGCGCAGCTCTCTCCCGATCAAGTGGCAGAATTATACCGCGAAACACTGTAATTGCCGCTATTCGAACAACTATTTCGCTCATATTTTCACACTTGCACAGTCACAATACTTATTCTATTTACTATCAAATCAAACACCAAAGCCTGCCTATTTCAAGCCAGAAATGGAACTTGCCGAGAGCAGTTCAAAACTGAATTCACTTCCACCATCGGGTCTAGCTTGGTAAGCCACATCCCCACCCAATTTGTTGACAATACGCTTAACCAGAGACAATCCTACACCATGCCCTTCTTTACTGTCGTTACCCAAGCGCTCAAACGCTTCGAACAAGTCCGGCACATCCTCGGGTTTCACCCCTGGCCCGCGATCAGCCACAATGTATCGCACCGTGCCGTTCGATTTCATTTCGCAAAAGATATCGATATGAGGCGGCTCGCCTCCGTACTTCAGAGCGTTACTCACATAATTCATGAGCACTTGTTCGACCCAAGCATTAATACCCATCACGGGCAACCAATGATCTGTGTAATGAATACGGGCACCAGACTCATGAATTTGTGCTTCGAGCCGCTGCAACACCTCTTTTACAATGCCTCCCATCTCGAGCTTCTGCAATTTAAGATCAGACTCTTTCCGCACGCTCCCCATGAGAAGCAGTGCTTCAATGATTTCTTGCATCTTTACGGCATTTCGATCTGCCATTGCCAACATAATTTGTAGCTGGCTTTGTGGTAATTCATGCAAACGCGCGCGTGCTAGTCGAAGTGAGCCAAGTATGGTGGTTAAAGGATTTTTGAGATCATGCGCAACACTATGTGCATAGGCGTCGAGCTCTGTGTTTTGCTCTGCCAATTGATGATTGCGTTGACGTAACTCGTCCTCGATTAATTTTCGCGAGGCGATTTCTTTCTGCGCAATTTCATGAAGTTGAGCATGATCAATCACCATCGCTGCCAAGCGAGAGAAACGCATACCGCGTTCTATATCAAGCGGAGAAAACACATGGCCTTCACGAACTCTGCCTAAACCTAGCACTCCAAGACAACGGTCCCCTGCCATAATAGGAAAATCACCCACCGCATATAGTTCAGCGTCACCATACACCACACGGCGACCGGCCCATTTGGAATAGTCATCGATGATAGCGGGCATTCCTGTATCATGAGCTCGCCAACTAACCAGAGCATCACCACGACGAACACGATCTCCCTGGAGATGACTGAGATTTTTTGTGAATGCTCGCACCACGAGCTCGTCTTTGTCGACCAACATAATTTCAGTCAGCGGTGCATCCAAAATCGTCGCTGCTTGCTCGACAATAGTTTGCAACAAACTATCCAAGTCGTGCCGCTCCAACATATCGAGGCTAGTTTGATAAAGTAAGGCGAAAAAGCTTTGCTCAATGTCGATGTTATTCTGAGGACCAATCTGCTCGATGGCTTGACTATCGCGGTCGAATTGCGCATGCGCAAATGGTATCGGTGACTGCAAGGGCTTCCATAAAGAGAACCGTGTATGACCTTTGGGGAAGTGGTCAAGCTGTCCGTAGGCGCGATAGCCCTGACGATAATAGAAGCGAGGAGATTGAAAGCTAAAGGTTTCTAAGGCAGAGAATAGACATCCACGCTCAATTGCCGTCTGCTCAGCTTTGACTAAAAGCTGCACACCATATCCGAGACCACGGCATTCATCGCTGATCCACAGTGTATGGATCACCAACCATTGCCAAATGGTATCTGCCAGAAGGCCACCAACAACTTCTCCTTCTTTGTTTTTAAGCACGAACTGCAAGGCTTGCAGATCGCGTGTGCCGACTGCTTGTCGATTGTATAGATGCAAACCAGAACGTAGCTGCGCAATATCAGCATCACTGGGGTTGGAGTCTAACTGAATTTCTTCAAGAGGCTTCATGCAAGGAGATAAGGAGCGATCAGACACCCTTGCACTTTAGCGCATTTCCTGACGAGGCCAGAATTTCTCACGACAAAAAATAGGAAAGTGTCGCTTCTCTATCGCATTCATCTGGGCGTTTTTAGCAAAAAACCAAGTTCAATAAAATTGCTCTTGCAAATCGATGTACGAGAACTTTCCTTGTTTCAGTTTGAAGGATTACTCTTGCACACGTTCAGGCTTACGACTCTCGGCAGCTTTTTCTACCCCATTCGTGATACCGCCCACAGCCAAAATAGGTTGTCGTGGTGGCTCCCCCCACATGCCCTTACCTCTCGCATAATAGGCATGCAGGTAGCCCCAAAATACCAAACCATCCGCGCTACGTGGATCGAGCAAATAAAAGCCCAGTCGCCCTAAGGGCTGATTCAAGGGAACATATAAAGCGCGGTCTAGAGTGTCTTTGGTCCAAGTATAGCCCGCGCGTTTTTCTGGAAGTTGATCTTTCCAAGCACCCTTAATTTGCACTGTAAAAATTCCCTGAAAAGTGTCTTTTGCAACTTGTCGATCACTCTCGTGGAAATACATCAAGCTTTGGTCTTTCGGTCTCGCCGAACCGGGATACACTTTCAGACCATGCGCCTCGAGTATCGGACGCAATTTTTCAGCATAGGCGGGATCAACCAAATAGCCTTGGGGTATGGCGATTTCATCGACGGCTTTAAACGCAACATAGGCCGGCAATTCCATTTTGGTTCTTGATTTTTCACCGATGATCTGGCCATTCGCGTCTTTAATAGGGTCAACCACATCGAATACATAGTTTTCAGCGAGCGTCATTTCAGTACGCAAAGGCAAGCGCGCTGTTTGAGCTTTCCATTGGGCAGACCAACGTTCACGCGCTGCGAATTGTTCTTGTTTGACCGCGTCTTTGTGCTTCGCCAGCCAGCGCAATAATTCCACCACATATAAACGATTATCTTCAATTCTTTGCGGATATGTGCGGTACACATAGGTTTCGACCAAAACACCTAAGGCGTACTGCAACGTTGGATAATTACTGACCAGATTAGGCGTAGAAAAAGCCGATTCCCAACCATCAATTTGTTTATCTTTGTTGTAGCGAAAATTTCCGTAGTCATAAGTCGGCATACCACGCGCAGCCATCGTCGAGCGCACATCAGTCAACATCGTGCGATTCAAGCTTTGTAGGCTGGCGTCTCCCCCCGTTGCCCACGCTGGCTCATAGGTGATATGGAAGCCATGATAACTGCCGTTGGTAGTATGCAAATCAAACACTGCAGCGGGCTGAAAATCTTGGTACATCGCCAACATCCAACGAGTATTGGCCGCAGCCGCTTTCATCATGTCGCGATTCAAATCAATGCCAAATGCATTTTCACGCGGTCCAACACCACCTTCCGGATTGGGTTGATGACGGCGATTGGCGGGGTCTTGCGCATCGGCGCCATCTGCGTTATAGGTCGGCAAAGTCACGATCTCAATCGCTTGACGAATCTCGGGGTACTTCCCTTGCAATAGCTCACGCATAATCAATTGCATCGCATCTTTACCTTCAACCTCTCCGGCATGGATACCCGCGTTGATATACACACGAAGCGGATCTTTACCCGTCGCCGCTAAGCGCCATGCGTTCAGCGGTTGCCCGGTCTCGGTCGTACGTGGCGCATTTTTCGGCAAGTACACCTGCAAGGATTTATCTTTCTTCATCAAGGCCGACATGAAGATATCAACATCAGCTACGGTGCTCGTCGTCTGATAATTATTTTGTTCAAACCGCGTTTGTGGCCATGGCGATTTATCCGCAGCGAAGCTTGATGTTGACTGAAAGCCCAAGACAGACGCTATCAAAGCGTACGCGAGTAAGCGTGTTGGTCTTACTGATGAGTTGAAATTAAACATGACATTCCACTAAAACGAAAACGGTCGATTGAAAAACAAAGACCCAAAGAAAAAGGCGCAGAACTATTCTGCGCCTTCAATCAAGATGAAAACTTATTTAGCGCCTTGACGCTCTTTCCAAGCTTTCAAATATTTTGCTGCTTTGGGATTTCCCTCATCCCATTTTGGCGCATTCGTATCGTTAGCGATCGTTGCCACTGCGAGCGCCACCGCGCGATCGACTTTGGCCATATTTTCATAATCAATCTTGTTCGCTTCGTCACCGACACCATGGTAGTCAGGAAAACCATATGCCACACTGATCGTGTGAGCAGGGATACCTTGATCCGCCAAGGCTTGATTATCGCTTGCGCCAAAATAACGATCACTATTGACTGGATGTTTCCAAACATTGATGCCAGTTTTCACACCAGCCGCTTTAATAATGGCACCCACTTCAGAAAAATCAAAACCGGTAACACCAACGGATGCAACTTGTGCGCCTTCGGAGTCGTCCGTGCGTCCAACTTGTTCGATATTAATGCCTGCGACAGTTTTCTCAATAGGAAAAATAGGATGCGCTCCATAGTAACGGGAACCGACCAAGCCTTTTTCTTCGCCAAAAAATGTCATGAAAACAATAGAACGTTTTGGACGCTCTTTCATGCTCGCGAAGGCTTTCGCTAATTCGATAACTGAAACGGTACCGCTCGCATCGTCGTTTGCACCATTAAAAATGCGATCACCATCACCGCTCGGTTTCATACCAATGTGGTCGTAGTGAGCTGTAACCAACACATAAGTGTCTTTCAAAACTGGATCAGAACCACGCAACACACCGACCACATTTTTAACCATGTCATGTGGCACCCCTTCGGCTTTTGCCGGTGGCGGTGGCGTTCCTGGACGACGTGGGAGATTCTTCGCGAGCTCGTCCCAGTCTGCCATTTGAAAGTAACCATTGTCACCTGCGGGCTCTAAGCCAGCGACTTTAAATTGTGCAGCGATATACTCAGCTGCCAAATCCAGTCCACGAGATGGGGTATTACGACCTTCCAGCAAATCAGATGCCAAAAAACCCATGTGTCCACGCATTGACTGCGCAGAAATTTGATTCAACGTCGCCTGCACCGCGGGCGGGATCGCAGCATCTTTGGTCTCCGCCTTTTGAGCCCAAACACTGCCAGCAAAAGCCAACTGAATGGCCAAGAGGCCCGCACTGACGATCCACGTTTTTTTATTCATATTCATCGTTCATCCCTAGGTAATTGGTTTTTCTTACTTATTTCTACATGTACAAGGTACTCAGACTAAGTCTTTTCAAAGAAGTTCCCCGCCTCGTTTACGCCTAATCACGCAGCATCCACTCTTTTAAGCCATTCACCCAAATTGGCGCTTGCAGCTTGTAGTTCACTCGCAAAATAGCCGCCCGTTGATATAAGACATCGAAGTCCACTTCCGGCGCCATCTTGAATGCGATTGCCACCACGTTAGCATCGTGCACCTCGGGCAACCACACCACGACATCAAAGCAGGCTTGCATTGCTTCGATATTTTTCTGACGTTGCAAATCATTCGCGAACAAATTGACTGTCAACATACCCGTTTCGTTGAGGCAATCCGCACATGCCTGATAAAACTCAGGGCTATCTAGCACCGGTCCCTCGGCCTCAGCGTCGTATAAATCTACTTGAATAACATCGAGACTTCCGTGGCGCTGTGATTGCTTCACAAAGTCAAAGGCATCCATTTCCAATACCTGTAGACGTTCATCATCGTCGGGCAGTTTGAACTGCTCGCGACACATCGCAATGACTTTAGGATTTAAATCGACGGCAGTCACTTTCGACTGAGGAAAATTTCGATAGCAAAACTTAGTGAGCGAGGCCGCACCCAAGCCTAGTTGCACAATATGTTGCGGCACCATGTTGAACAGCATCCATACATTCATCTGCTGTACGTATTCAAGTTCAATTTGATCAGGCACAGCTAAACGCATCGAACCTTGAATAGGTGCGGTTGAGGTATCGGAATTGATTTCACTTGCCAGATGCAAAGAACGGACGCCACGAAACTCCGAAACAAAGACATCGGGATGCTCAACGATATCTACTTTTGCCTTAGTGATTTTCTTTGATTTACTCACGCTCATTTCTTCGCTTTGCTTTGACGATTATTTGGATGCCAATCACACTCGCGCGAATGATCATTGACCATCCCAATTGCCTGCATATAAGCATAGATAATCGTCGATCCAACAAATTTAAACCCACGTTTTTTAAGGTCTTTGGAAATTTGATCTGATAAGGGACTAGTCACGATACGCCCATCCAAATTCACAAGAGGTTTACCATCGACATGCCCCCAGAGATAGGCATCGAGACTGCCAACGTCTTTGCACAGTTCCAAGTAGGCACGCGCATTGACAATCACCGCATTGATCTTTAACCGGTTGCGAATGATGCCTGCGTTTTGCATCAAACTCTCGACTTTTTTCTCATCATATCGAATAATTTTTTGGGGGTCGAATCGATCGAAAGCTAAGCGATAGTTTTCGCGTTTATTAAGTACCGTTTCCCAACTTAGACCAGCCTGTGCGCCTTCTAAATTCAACATTTCAAACAATTGACGCTCATCGTGGCAAGGAACTCCCCACTCGTGGTCGTGGTATTCGAGATACAACGGATTGGCGGGATTCGCCCAAGTACATCGTCTGACTGACATATTTTCCCCAGGTTCTACTACATTCCAAGAAGTTAGCCTAAGTCTTCTGAAACATAAACAGATCAACAGCTACTGAACGTCAATGCATATTGACTTAACTTCAAAAGCCTTTGTTTGACCCGCGACGTTTAGCATTGCGAATCACACAAGTTTATAATTACTTCGATTATACTTGTCAGACACTAGTTCAATACACATCTGTCATTAACAATTCCACTTTGCGGAGCACAAGTTATCATGTTGAATCCTCAAAAAGCCTTCGCTTACTCCCTTGCATTGACAGGATTGCTGGCTTTGACCAGCTGCGGCGGCGGTGGTGGTAGTACACCCGCCTCAATTAATTCTTGCAATAACAACAGTGCACTTTGTAGCGTTGTGAATGGTGGGAGCACAAATAACGGCAGCATTGGCAATCCTGATCAACTGGCAAATGTGTGTACACCGACAGGTGAAAAGGCTTGGGTTCGCGCCCATTTAAACGATGTCTATCTCTGGTACAGAGAAATTGTCGAGGTCCCAGCAACGAGCTACAGCAGTCCACAGGCATACTTCGATGCCCTACTGGTCAAATCTAAAGACCGCTTCAGCTTTACCGGTAGCACAGAAGAAATCAATAACTATTTTGATTCTGGGGCAGAAATCGGCTTTGGCTACGAATTGGTCAATCAAAATGGCAGCTTGCGTGTCACCTATGTTCAGCCCAATTCACCAGCTGCAACACAAAACCTACAACGTGGAACCCGAATCATCGGTATTAACGGTGCTGCAATTGAGACACTCTCACGGGATACACAAATCGCGGCATTGTATCCAGACAAAGCTGGCGTGAAGACCATACTACAAGTCAAAGATAACGGGGCAATGAGCACGCGCTCGGTTGAACTTGTCTCGACTTCTATTACGAGTTACCCCGTACTGCAAAATTCAATCATCACGACAAGCTCGAACCGCAAATTAGGTTACCTTGTATTCACAGACCATATTGCAACCGCAGAAGCTCCTTTAATCAATACGATGCAAGAATTCAAGCAAAGCGGTATCGATGATTTAGTCATTGATTTGCGCTACAACGGAGGCGGCTACTTATACATTGCGAATGAAGTTGCTTCCATGATCGCAGGTAGCAAGGTCCAGGGGCGCGTATTTGAACAACTACAGTTCAACGACAAGCACCCCGAAAAGACTTCACAAAGCCGCGACCTTTACACGAACAAAGCCCGAAATGGCCAGGCTTTACCGCAATTAAATTTGAGTCGCGTTTTCGTATTGACTTCGTCGCGTACCTGCTCAGCAAGTGAGTCCATTATTAACGGACTATCGCCGTTTGTGCAGGTCATTACCATTGGCGGCACAACCTGCGGGAAACCGTATGGTTTTATCCAAGCTGACAACTGTGGCACGGCCTATTTCGCCATCGAGTTCTCAGGTGTGAACGATCAAGGCAACGGAGGATATGTCAATGGTTTCGCGCCGACCTGTGCAAGTAGTGACGACTTGGAAAATCCACTCGGTAGCAGCAATGAACGATTATTGGCCAATGCCATCAATTATTCGCAAACAGGTACATGCAGCACCAGTGGACTTGCGTCACCGCCAATCGAACGCAGTTCCGTATTGAGCAATGCGATCGAGACACGTGAGCGTGCTTGGCGAAATATTCGTCTACTGAAACATTAAGAATCAAAAGTCTGGTCATCGCTTGATGGCGAGCGCCATTTTCCGTCTTAGAATAAACAGATTGACTTCATTTTTTCGTTTTTTTGAACAAAATGATGTAAGAATCCGGCATGCATACCGACAAATGCCAAATGCATTACACTTACGGCTCACTTCACCATTTCTCATTTTCATGAAAAAACATTTCTTTGTTGCACTTGCCATTGGCATCTCTGCCCTTCTGGCTCAAACACCTGCCCACTCTGCACAAAGTAAGGCTGTGACCCAATCAAACCAAATCAAGTTGATTGGCACTGACAGCAATGGAGCGAATTTCGATCTCAAGACTTATGCTGGAAAGACTGTTCTAGTTAGTTTCTATGGCGCTGCTTGCACAGTGTGCGAACGCGACTTGAAATTGATGCGCGAATTTTATCGCGACAACGCAGCCAAAAAATTTGTTCTGGTTGGTGTCAATATCGATAAAACAAAAAGCGACTTTGAGACCTATGCCAAAATCGTTGCCTTGAGCACCCCAAAAAATCAACAATTTCCTTTGTTATGGAAAGGCAACCTCAATAGCTTAGACGGATTTGGTAATGTCTCGACAGGACCAGTTCACTTCGTCATCAATAGTAAAGGTGAGTTGATTTTGCGCCGCGACGGCACCTTCAAGGGCGAAGACTGGGACAACTTATGGGAATCGTTGGCGCAATAAATAAAGTCCATATTACGGCTCGAGTTCAAATCGAAAGTCGCCAATAAAAAAAGCAGACCTACATGGTCTGCTTTTTTGTGATCATCATCGTGCAGAGTTACACAACAATCGTTTGATGTTCGTTACCTTCACGTGCACGAATCGCACCGATTTTATATACAGTTTCGCCAGCCGCTGACAATTGTGTCATCGCTGCCTCTGCTTGATCTGCCGCTACAATCACCACCATACCAATACCGCAGTTGAACACACGATGCATTTCAGCATCGGCTACACCGCCATGCTGTTGCAACCACTTAAACAAAGGTGGTAATTCCCAGCTCGTACTATCAAGCACTGCTGTCAATTTATCGCCCAATACACGCGGCACATTTTCGACCAATCCACCACCTGTGATATGCGCCATACCTTTAACTTCCATGCTAGCCATCAAAGCCAACAATGGTTTGACATAGATACGAGTTGGCGCGATCAAAGCATCCGCCAAGCTACGACCATGAAAATCTGCGTTCAAATCTGGGTTCGCAACCTCGATGATCTTACGCACCAAAGAAAAACCGTTGGAATGGATGCCGGAAGAAGCTAAACCAAGAATGACATCGCCTGGAACGATTTTGCTGCCGTCGATAATTTTAGACTTTTCTACTGCGCCAACTGCAAACCCAGCTAAATCGTATTCGCCCTCAGGATACATAGAAGGCATTTCAGCAGTTTCGCCACCGATCAAAGCGCAACCTGCTTGTTCGCAACCAAATGCAATACCCTTGATGACGTCAGTTGCAGTAGCGACGTCGAGTTTACCGCAGGCGAAATAGTCGAGGAAAAACAATGGTTCAGCGCCTTGCACCAAAATATCGTTGACGCTCATCGCCACCAAATCAACGCCGACTGTATCGTGACGGTTCAAGTGGAAGGCCAATTTCAACTTAGTACCAACGCCATCAGTACCAGAAACCAACACTGGTTCTTTATATTTCTTGCTGACTTCGAACATTGCGCCAAAACCACCGATGCCAGCCATGACACCTTCGCGCATCGTGCGTTTAGCAAAGGGTTTAATCGCATCGACGAGGGCGTCACCGGCGACCATATCGACACCAGCGTCGGCATAAGAAAGAGAAACAGGAGTATTTGTGCTCATAGGATATTCGTCAGTAGGGGCTTGAGGCGGTAAAATAGCGGAATTGCCAAATTTCCTTGGCTTTCTGTTTCAAGGATTTCCTTGCGTGACTCCAACAATGGTTGGAAACAAGGCAGAATATGAAACGAAAAGACCGAAAAGCGCTATTTTAACAAATCGACCTGAGTTTTACCTAGTTTTTAGGCAAATCAGGCGGAATACCGAGAAGCAAACTATGTCATTTAAGCTAACTGCAAACCAAAAACAGAGCATTCTGTGGCTTGGCGTCGCCACTGGTTTTGTGCTTTTACTATCGCTTCTAGGCCCAATTTTGATGCCATTTGTTGTGGCTGCAACGCTTGCGTACATACTCAACCCTTTCGTCGACCGGCTCAGTAAACTAAAGTTTCGCAAGCGTTGCATGCCCCGTTCGCTAGCGGTTGTAGTGATTCTGTTGCTCTTGATCGCTTTGGTGTTTGCGTTCTTTTTGATCATGGTGCCGATCTTCCAGAAAGAAATTCCGCAGCTGCAAAATCAAATTCCACTTTTCTTAGAACGATTCAATGCCATGATCACCCCTATCCTGAGTGATTTGGGCATCAATAACAAAATCGATGCGGAGGGGTTTAAGTCTCTGGTGTCTGAACACTTAGCGTCGAGTGGCGATGTAATCGGCAAAGCAGTTCTCTCCTCCATTCGTGTAGGCGGTACAGCGGTTTTAGGGATCATCGCAAACCTGATGTTGATTCCTATTGTTCTGTATTACCTCTTGATCGATTGGCATGCGTTAGTAAATCGCCTCAAAAATTTCATTCCTCGACGTTGGTTGGAAAAGACCATGTCTTGGGGTAGTGAAGTGGACAGCCTGCTCGCGCAGTACCTGCATGGTCAATTATTGGTAATGCTGGTGCTGGCAATTTATTATTCGGTCGCTTTGTGGATCGCACGCTTTGACTTGGCCATCCCAGTTGGCGTTTTAACTGGGTTGTTAGTTTTCATCCCTTACTTAGGTTTTGGTTTTGGACTTTTCTTGGCATTAGTTACCGCAGTTCTGCAATTTAATGATTTACACGGCCTCATCGCAGTCGCCATCGTTTATGGCTTTGGACAAGTCATCGAAGGTTTCTATTTGACGCCAAAATTAGTCGGCGAACGCATTGGACTGCACCCATTAGCGGTCATCTTTGCATTGATGGCCTTTGGCCAATTATTCGGATTTATCGGAATTCTGGTGGCTTTACCAGCGTCCGCCATTGTCTCAGTCGCGATGAAGCATTTGCGTGCTTCCTACCTCAGCAGTAGCTTTTATCGCCAAACATAAATGTAATTGAAGTAATGATGAGACAACTCTTGTTAGATCTCGACGCCGAACTACCGCCGTCATTAGATACCTTTGTCGTAGGACAAAATGCCGAATTGGCGCAAATTCTTTGTTTGTTTTCCGAAAAGACCGCTAGTCAATATGGTGAACGTTCCGTGTATTTTTGGGGTGAGACTGGTGCCGGCAAAACCCACCTACTACACGCACTAGCGCAACACCCCCACGCCCGATACATCAGCGCCGATGCCCCGGAAGAGCAATTCTTTTATAGCGAGGGCACCGAGCTGTATTTGTTAGATGATTGCGAACAGCTCTCGCCTGCTGCACAAATTGATGCATTCGCTCTCTTTAACGAAGCGAAAGCCAATGGTGCCTTCTTCGTAGCAGCGGGAAAACAACCGCCCATGCTGTTGAATCTACGTGAAGATTTACGAACTCGCCTCGGCTGGGGCTTGGTTTATCAAGTTTTGGGTTTAAGTGACGAAGACAAACTCGACGCCTTGGAACGCGCGGCAGAAGCCAAAGGTATTGGTCTCGCACAAGGCGTTTTGCCCTATTTAATTACGCACTATAGACGCGACATGCAGTCTCTCAGCCAAATGCTCACAGACTTAGACCACTTCTCATTAGAAACCAAGCGCCCCATCACGCTTCCGCTATTACGCGAGCTTTTACATCGAAATCATCTAGATCATCATGAAAATGCTAGCAATATCGACCGATAATGCTGTTTTGATGCGCATTTGATGCTTTTTTGATGCCCAATTGCACTACAATCAATACTTTGCGTTCATCTCCATTGGTTCTAATTTCGAATTTTGCTCGATATTCCACGTAAAACATGCCTAATCTCGCCCTCTTTGATCTAGACCATACGCTTATCCCCATTGATTCAGACTATGAATGGGGACAATTTTTGGTACGTATTGGCGCTGTCGATGCGGACGAATTTAGCCGCCGGAATGCGGAATTTTTTGCCCAATATCAAGCAGGCACTTTAGATCCAGTTGAATATCTCGAATTTGCCTTAGGTACACTCGCCGCGTTTAATCCCCAACAACTAGCGCAATGGCATCAACTGTTCATGCGTGAAGTGATCGAACCGGCGCTGCTCCCCGCAGCTTACGATTTGCTCAAAAGACATCAGGCAGATAATGACTTAATAGCCATCATCACTGCCACCAATCGCTTTGTCACGACACCGATTGCTGCTGCGCTGGGGGTCCCTCATTTACTCGCGGCAGAACCCGAGATTGATGCAAGTGGCCAACTTACTGGAAAATTAATCGGGGTGCCAAGTTCTGGTGCGGGTAAAATTACGCACTTACAGCATTGGTTGGAAAAGCAAGGCAAACACTTGGATCAGTTTGAGAAGACCTACTTTTATAGTGACTCGCAAAACGACATCCCATTACTATCGTTGGTGAGCCACCCAATAGCAACCAATCCGAATGCTTTATTACAAGCCCACGCCGATCAACACGGATGGCAGACATTACATCTATTTAAGAGCAATGATTAAGAAATTTATTCGCAAGATTCTCGGAGTAAAAGAGAACACAGAGAACGGCAAAAGCGACGAGAGTGGCAAGAGTAAAGCCAAGAACAAGCCTAAAGTACTCGGCGCGAAAGAGCACGGCATCGATCCCAAATTAGTTTCAAATAATGCGATTCGTGTTACACAAACGCTGCAGGAAAATGGCTTCAAAGCATTCATCGTCGGTGGTGCAGTTCGCGATTTATTGCTCGGTGTAAAACCAAAAGACTTCGACGTTGCCACCAATGCTACACCCGAGCAAGTAAAACGCTTGTTCCGCCGTGCCTTCATCATCGGTCGTCGTTTTCAAATTGTGCATGTGATGTTTGGTCAAGACTTAATCGAGGTCACAACCTTCCGTGGTGCGGCGAAAAACGATGCACCAACAGATGAGCACGGCCGAGTCTTGCGCGATAACACCTTTGGCGAACAGCACGAAGATGCAGTACGACGCGACTTCACCATCAATGCCATGTATTACGATCCATCGAGCGAAACAGTGTTGGATTATCACGGTGGCATCGCTGACATTCGCAAGAAAACCCTGCGTATCATCGGTGTCCCAGAACTCCGTTATCGTGAAGATCCAGTGCGCATGCTACGTGTAGTACGCTTCGCTGCCAAACTACAATTTTCTATTGATGCAGAAACCCGCAAGCCGATTCCGGTAATGGCTCCACTCATCGACAACGTGCCGAACGCACGTGTGTTCGATGAGATGCTTAAATTACTGATGAGTGGTCACGCCATGGCGTGCTTGCAGCAGCTACGCAAAGAAGGTTTGCATCACGGCTTGATGCCTTTGCTCGATGTGGTGTTAGAACAGCCGATGGGTGAACGCTTTGTGACGCTAGCCCTCGCTAATACTGACGAACGTGTTAGACAAGGTAAAACAGTCTCCCCTGGTTTCTTGTTTGCCTCTCTACTATGGCATCAAGTATTGGAAAAATGGGAAGCTTACAAAGCAGCGGGTGAACTTAGCATTCCTGCTTTACACCTTGCAGCTGATGACGTGCTCAATACACAAACAGATGCACTCGCGCTTCAAAGAAAAATCGGAAGCGATATGCGTGACATCTGGGCGATGCAGCCACGTTTTGAAAAACGTATAGGTAAATCTCCCTACAAGATGCTGGAAAATTCCCGCTTGCGCGCTGGCTATGATTTCCTGCTACTGCGTTGTGCATCAGGCGAAATCGATAATGAAATCGGTGAATGGTGGACGGCCTTTATTCAAGGTGATGAAGCAGAACGTGTTCGCCTGTTGAGCATCAAACCAAAGGCTAAAGTGGGCGAGGTCCCCGCTGCGAAAAAACGTCGTCCACGTCGTAGTAATAATCGCCGCCCAAAAACGGCAGCTAGCGAATAAAAACGATGGCGACCATTGCCTACATTGGGATCGGTGCCAACCTTGGCGATGCGCGCGCCACAGTTGAATATGCCATCGATAAACTCAATCAGTTTCCCACCACGAGCATGCAAAAAGCGTCGTCGCTGTTCGTGACTGCGCCAATTGATTCCAGCGGGGATGACTACATTAATGCTGTTGCTCGCATCAGTACCTCGCTCGATGCAGAGACTCTGCTCAATCATTTACAAGAACTCGAATTAGTATGTGGGCGCGAACGCCCTTACCGCAACGCACCACGAACTTTGGACCTCGATTTGCTTCTTTTTGGTGAGCAGCGGATCGCCACAGAACGCCTCACAGTGCCTCATCCTCGCATGCATGAACGGGCCTTTGTGTTAATTCCCCTACTTCAGCTTGATCCCTTCATTAGCATTCCTAGCAAAGGTGCCGCGCACCAGTTCGCCCCGTTGGTTGCGAATCAAGGAATTCGCAAGCTTATCGCTAGTCCAATTTAAGTCGATACCGAAACGCTATGCAGATCCCTATCATCGTACAAACGACCGGGCTCTTAGTTTTATCAAATGTCTTCATGACTTTTGCTTGGTATGGGCACCTCAAGAATCTGCAATCGAAAGCCTGGTATGTCGCCGCTTTTGTCAGTTGGGGTATTGCGCTTTTCGAGTATTTACTCCAAGTGCCCGCGAATCGGATCGGGTACACTGCCTACAGTCTGGCGCAACTAAAAATCTTACAAGAAGTATTAACGCTGTTAGTATTTGTACCGTTTTCCATGATCTACATGAACCAACCATTCAAGCTTGATTATGTTTGGGCCGGCTTATGTCTGATTGGCGCCGTTTATTTTATTTTTCGAAGCTAAGCGTCCTACCTATAGTTGGTCTAACGTTTAGTATCACACCGGAGATTAGCCGTGGCTGAATATCTACAAGATCGTAAAGCGATTACCCTCACCACCCTTAATAACATGCGTCAAAATGGCGAGAAAATTGCCATGCTGACTTGCTACGATGCGAGTTTCGCATCGATGATGGATCGTTGTGGCGTCGACATTCTGTTGATAGGCGACTCCTTGGGGATGGTATGCCAAGGCCATGAATCCACCTTACCGGTAAGTAATGCTGATGTTGCCTACCATACAGCCTGTGTACATCGCGGCAATGACAAATCATTTCTGATTGCTGACATGCCTTTTGGAACATACCCAACGCCGGAACAAGCTTTTACCAATGCGGTGCAACTGATACAAGCGGGTGCGCAAATGGTAAAAGTCGAAGGTGGTGCGTGGATTGCTCCGATCATTCAGTTTCTAACTGAACGAGCGATCCCAGTCTGCGCGCACCTTGGGTTAACGCCTCAATCAGTCCATCAACTTGGTGGCTATAAAGTGCAAGGAAAGACGACTGAAGCTGCAGACATTTTGAAAGCGGATGCATTAAAACTACAAGCTGCGGGTGCGGCTTTGCTCGTACTCGAAGCCATCCCTGCTCCACTGGCAGAAGAAGTGACCGGCATGCTACATATCCCCACGATCGGCATCGGCGCGGGGCCAAAATGTTCCGGTCAAGTGTTGGTCATGCATGACCTTCTTGGCGTTTTCCCTGGACGAAAAGCTCGTTTTGTGAAAAACTTCATGGAAGGACACAGTAACATCGATGATGCCATTAAAGCCTACGTGGCGGCGGTCAAAGATCAAAGTTTTCCAGCACCGGAACACTGTTTCTAAAATAAAAAAATAAACGCCTCCCAAGAAAATTCCAGGAAACGGTGCTGATATGGTCGAATACTCCTTCGTGTGGGCGACCGCTTTCCTGATTCACCAACGAGATATTTCAATCTGATAGGGATTTGATGATGAGGCTTGTTTTTTTACTGTGTATTTCTAGTTTGATTTTTATTCAAACGCCACTCTCTTACGCACAAGGTCTAGAACCCGTTGTTTCCAGCGAGGCGCAGATGGCAGCAGATCTCGCGGCCAAAGGCGAGTTTGCAAAAGCAGCAAAGATCTACACTAAGCTATCAAATCAGGGGGATATCAACGCCACCTACAATCTAGGCTTACTGTATTACAAAGGACAAGGCGTTAAACAAGACTACGAGCTTGCTTTCTCCTATATCAATCGTGCCGCGTTTCGCAAAATTAGTAGTGCCCGCCTGCAATTGGCTGGAATGCATTTACAAGGCCTTGGTACCAAACGAAACGTGGATGAGGCAGTCAAACTTTATATCGAAGTAGCCGAACAAAACAACGCTGCAGCGCAGATGATTCTCGCAGATCTCTATGCCAGCGGCAAAGAGCTACCAGCGAATAAAGGACTAGCTTTCAAGTGGTATCGCCGTGCGGCTGATCTGAATAATAAAGACGCGCAATATCAGGTCGCGAAAGCCTTTGATAACGGCAATATCGTGGCGCCCGACATGAAACAAGCAATCTATTGGTATGAAAAAGCAGCGAGCCAAGGCCAGCCAGAGGCACAATATAAACTCGGCGTTGCTTACCTAATTGGCCGAGGTGTCACACAAGACGCTACGCAAGCTGCCGCTTGGTTCAAGTCTGCCACAGAGAACGGCCATCTAGCGGCGCGCTTTGAATTAAGCAAGCTGGCCTATACCGGCACAGGCGTCAATCAGGACTTTTCTCCTGCATTTAATGAAAATGATTTAGAGGCCAAAAAAGGGGACCCTATTGCTCAATTTAATTTGGCTTTAATGTTCCAAAAAGGCCAAGGAACAAAGATCAATCTGCAACAAGCACAATATTGGTACGAGCAAAGTGCTGAGAAACAAAACATACCTGCCCAATACAACCTTGCATTGCTATTGCTTAATGACGATTATCAGCAAAGAAATCCAAGTATGGGAATGGAGTGGCTGGAAAAAGCCGCACGTGCAGGAAATGCGTCTGCGCAGTTTAACTTAGGAGCGCAATACATTAATGCCGATTACGTTAAGCGTGACTTCCTCAAAGCTTATCTATGGTTTAGTGTGGCTGAAAAAAATGGAAAACCTGAGAGCCGCAACCCTCTCGAAATGTGCCGCAAGAAATTAACGCCGTCGGAAATTGCAGAACTCGACGCGCAAGTGCCCGCGATCATGGCAGCCTTCCAACCTTAAGCCTACGCGAAACGATTGACGAAAAATTAAAGCGGAAACAGGAAGCTATGCTTTTAATGAACGATGAAAGATTAACCGTTGCTTTGGCACAAATCGCCCCCATTTGGCTCGATCGCCAAGGCACCACGAAGAAAATCTGCGCATATGTCGCTGACGCAGCAAAGCAAGGCGCGGAATTCATTTGTTTTGGCGAAACTATCTTGCCTGGTTATCCATTCTGGTTAGACTTAACTCAGGGATCTCGCTTCAATGACGACGTTCAAAAAGATTTACATGCTTACTATGTTGCTCAAGGAGTCGACATTGAAGCAGGAGATCTTGATTCCATTTGTGAAGCCGCCAAGCAACATCAAATCGCTATTATGCTTGGCTGCCTTGAGCGCCCGTCTGATCGTACAGGGTATAGCGTGTACTGTTCATGCGTGTATATCAATGCCCAAGGTGAAATTGGATCGGTCCACCGCAAACTGATGCCAACCTATGAAGAACGCTTAACTTGGGCCCCGGGTGACGGCCATGGTTTACGTACTCACGGCCTGAAGAATTTTAGGGTCGGTGGTCTCAATTGTTGGGAAAATTGGATGCCACTATCAAGGGCTGCGCTCTATGCCCAAGGTGAGGACGTGCATGTGGGGATTTGGCCAGGAAATCTACGCAACACAGAAGACCTCACTCGATTCATCGCCAAAGAAGGACGTAGTTTCAGCATTGCGGTTTCTGGTCTCATGCGACGTCAAGACTTTCCATCTGACTTCCCACACATCGACAAGATCCTTGAACGTTGCCCAGATATCTTAGCCAACGGAGGTTCCTGCATTGCCAACCCCGACGGCACTTGGCTTATTGAGCCTGTCATTGATCAAGAGTGTCTATTGCTGGCGACTTTGGACAAAAATGAAGTGCGTCGCGAGCGACAAAACTTCGATGTCGCTGGACACTACTCCCGCCCTGATATCACACGCCTTGTTGTCAACCGCGAACGACAAACTTTGGTGCGATTCGAAGGCGAATGAGCACCAACTTTCGCTCCCCCTTTAACTCATTTTTTGCTATTGAGATGACTTAACAACCCGGGCAGCTTCGTTCTCGGAAGCTGCAGCCGTATGCAGTCTTTGTTTCAAAGTATCTAAAGCTGCCTCCAAGACGACATCTCGTTTTGCAATCAAATCAGCACGCGAAATCATCAATAAACGATCTGGAAGTACGCCATTACCTTCAATTCGTTTGCCTGCAATAGGGACGAAGTCCATTTCACTATAAGCCAGTGCGCCTCCGCCGGGAATATTGGCATAGCCCATATAGCCTAATAGACATCCACAACTAGTGCTTCCAAAAACTTGTGCACGACCTATTGCTTGCAAACTGCCAGATAGAAATTCACTCGCACTCGCACTGTCACTATCAACCAAGACGATAAGTGGCTTTAGGTAAGGCTGACTGACACCCTTTAACTCCAACTTCAAGCTGCCCGCAGAAATGAGACCGAACATAAACGTCGGCGGCTTCCCTGTACGCGTTTTACGTTCGCCGATCGCCACCTTACCACTGACGACATGATCCATCATGTTCAACGCCATACCTAAGGAGCCACCACCATTACCCCGAAGATCGACGATGAGCGCCTGAGTTTCTTTAAGCTTCTCAAAGTGTTGAGCTATTTGACCATTCAACTTTTGATCAAAAGCCGTCAGTTTGATATACCCAATATTACCGTCTTGAATCTCACTAGTAATGCTATCCTTACGCGGCAAAATACCACGTGTCAGTTCTAATTCACGCAAACCTCCATCGGCTGCGGCGATCTTCAGTCTAACTTGGCTTGTTTCTCGTTCGGGATCACCACCGTTGAGTAATCTACGTACAGACTTCTCGCGCGCCCGCTCAGTCGAATTCTTGCGCGCTTTTTGACGTTCTTGTTGCCACCACTGCTGAGCATCGACACCATCAATTTCCACAATTTTGTCACCAACAAGAATCTTCGCTTGATCAGCCGCAGAATCCTTTGCGATGCCAAAT
Organism: Affinundibacterium nitidum; assembly: GCF_014284155.1. Taxonomy (GTDB): domain Bacteria; phylum Pseudomonadota; class Gammaproteobacteria; order Burkholderiales; family Burkholderiaceae_D; genus Undibacterium; species Undibacterium nitidum. Next base: position 238,487 of record NZ_JACOFZ010000004.1, on the reverse strand, counting down.
ACCAAAATCCCCTCGTTCGTATCGCCAATGTTGAGCCCTAGACTCAAAATTTGACGCTCTTTATCGTTGGCATATTGTTTTGCGGAGAGTACTCGGGTATGAGCGTCACCCAGTTCCGCAACCATTTCATCGAGATTACGCCAAAACAAAGCATCGTTTGGCGCTCCCATAATTTTCGGATAATGTATTTCCCCGACATGTTTCCAATCCACCCCATTAAACTGCGGATCAACATAGGCTTCATTAACACGGTTCCAAACAAAGTTGTAGGCGTCTTGTTTGATCTCTGGCGACAAGGGGCGACCGTCAGCCGGCGCAGAATTTCCAAACTGCCTAGTGATCACATGTTGAGGATCAATCGCAGCACAGCCAAATAAACCACTACATAAAACCAGTAGCAATACACTACGGTGAAAATTTAAAAATTGAGCTAGCACATTCCATCTTTCAGAAAGGATTCGTCATCGAACAGCCAATTGGCTAACAACTGCTTACCATGGCAAGCGTTCTCCATTATATGCAACAAACAAACCAGAATCATCCGCTTTTAAGCTATCCAATACATTTAAGATTTCTTGTGCTGCAAGAACAGCTGGGCGCCCTATAGGAGCACCTGTACTTTTTTTCGAGAACGGCTGAGAAAGTTTTGAATCAACCGTACCGGGATGAACCGCCGCCAACACCGCCTGTGGGTGGGTTCTTTTTATTTCGATGGCTGCGGTTTTGATTAACATGTTCAAGGCTGCCTTCGAAGCGCGGTAACTATACCAACCGCCGAGTCGATTATCACCAATGCTACCGACTTTCGCCGACAGAAAAGCAAATAGACTTCGCTCTTTATCGAGCATTGGCACAAAATAACGCAATACAAATGCAGGTCCAAAAGTGTTCACCAAGAAGGTCTGGTGCATCTGTTGTAGATTCAGATCTGATAGTTTCTTCTCTGGCATAAATTCCGGCGTGTGCAAGATCCCACTTGCAACGATAATCAGTTGAAAAGGTCCCATGGCGCGCAACTGTTCAGCACATTGCGCCACCGACTGCTCATCGCCCACATCGATTGCGGGTATAGAATTTCGATGCAAGCAGACGACCTGCTCACATGCAGGATCGATCCGCAATTGTTCCGCAATCGCGTTCCCAATTCCTCCAGAAGCGCCGATCACACACGCCTTATATCCTTGAACTAAACTCTGCATCATTTTCTCTTTTCATATTTTGACCGAAGATGTCTTCATCTATTGCCAGCCTTGCTTCCAAATGGTGCTGTCGTGCAATTGGCGCCACGGAATAATGCGCTTGACCTTGCTATACACAGCCTCGATTTCAACCTCGACGATAGGCAAATCTTCATGTTCTGGTTCAATCACCTTACTCACCAAAAAGTGTTTTTGTTTGTTCTCGACAGAAACCGCTGTCCATTTTGAGAGTAATAATTTTTTAGGATTCAAACGCGAGTTCATCTTGTGCTCCTATATTTTGTGTAAATGCAGTTGAATATAGCGGGCACGTTCTTTCAATGCGATCAGATCATCGTCCTTCATTTGCCTCAATTGTTTATAGACAATGCCAAGCCGAGGATTTCTACCCAACAAGTTCTCATGACGATGATGAAAATCCCAATATAAGGCATTGAACGGGCAAGCATCTTCCCCTAGTCTTAACTTTTTATTGTAGTGACAGCCTTTGCAGTAATCACTCATACGATCGATGTATGCCGCACTTGACACATAAGGCTTGGTTGCCAAGTGGCCGCCATCGGCGTACTGACTCATTCCTATCGTATTGGGCAATTCGACCCATTCGAAGGCGTCAATGTAAATCCCCAAATACCACTGGTGCACTGCCTTAGGGTCTAGACCGACGAGCAGCGAAAAATTACCAATCACCATTAATCGCTGGATATGGTGGGCGTGTGCGTGCTGCAAAGATTGCGAAATCGCGGTCGCCATACAGCGCATTTTGGTTTCACCATTCCAAAACCATTCAGGCAAAGCCTGCTGATGGGCGAAATAGTTTGCATCCTCGTAGTGCGGCATACGATGCCAATATACGCCACGCACATATTCACGCCAGCCGATGATTTGGCGAATAAATCCTTCAACCGATGCTAACGGAAGTTGTTGCTCCTGGTAGGCATCAAGCACGGCATTTACTACTTCACGCGGTGATAGCATTTTTACGTTTAAGGCGAATGACAGCATAGAGTGGAACAAGCGCCATGCTTTGCTACTCATTGCGTCCTGAAATTCACCAAAATTCGGTAATGCATACTGAATAAAATGCTGCAACTGTTGTAAAGCATCATTCCGATTCAAAGGCCAACGAAATTGTTCCGCTTGTGGCTCGCCGAAACTCTTGACTCCAGCAGCCACAACACTATCCCATAGGGTCGAATGATCATAACGAGGTCTATTATCCGCCGGCTCCCATGGCAAACCAGGCCACGATTTCCGATTATCGTGATCGAAATTCCAAGCGCCACCGATGGGCTGCTTTTTCTCATCGACGAGTATGTGATGCTGGACGCGCATCGAACGATAAAAAGCTTCCATCAACCATTGTTTTCTTTGGCTGAAAAAGGATGCCACCTCCGCTCGAGAAGTATAGAAATGTTCGGTGTCGACCATCACTCCTGGCAGTTGAGGATCTGATGCCAACTGCGACAGTTGTTGATCAAGCCGCCATTCATCTGGTGCTTGATACGCAAATTTTTCTGCGCCGTACATTTGCGCCAACATTTGCATATTCAAGGGAATGCCATGCTGATTTTGCAAGTCATCGATTTTCAAATAATGCACTCGATGTCCCGCCTCTTGCAGCTCTTGCGCAAAAGCACGCATTGCAGCGAAGATCGCGATAATCTTTTGCGCATGATGCAGAACGTAATCGGTCTCCTGGCGCACTTCCATCAAGACATAGACAATCTTCTCGTCGAATCCCGCAAACCAGCTATGTTGTCGATTCAATTGATCGCCCAAAATCAAACGCAACTGATCTGCTTTTTTTATGGTGTCCATAAACTGCACCCTAGAATTTAGTTTGAAGCCAAACAAGAAACGCCACCACGCTGGCAACGCTCGGAGCAATACTTCACTTGCTCCCAATTGAGCTTCCATTTTTTACGCCAAGAAAAAGACAGTCCGCATCTCGTGCAAATCTTAGTCGGCAACTCCGACTTCTTTCGCATCTTCATCTGGCTTAAGCGACGAGACTGATACCTTCAGCTTGGGCAACCCGCAGCAACGCCTGCTCCAAGGAAGCTCGTGCATGTGCGGCGGTGTAATGCAAATCTCGGTGCAATTCAGCATCGTCGGCATTCCGGTTCTCACATTGAGCACTGTATTGCTCGAAGCTAGTTAACATTTGCAGTAAATCAACCAAATGTCGTGGGCATTCGCAATGTATTGAAGTTGCCGAACGGGCGATCAAGGCCAATGCATCGTCATCAATTGCTCTAGCTGGTGCCGACTTATTGCTCATAAATTGACGGCTGCGTGCCTGAGTCATGACGCGCTTTTGCTTGGTTTGCAAATGGATTTGTGCACGTGCCAGGGCAACGCGACACAAAGGCTCGATCTCACCAATCTCACCTGGGATTCTAGCCACTTGGTTGCCTGCCAAACGTAGACGTCGAATAGCATCACTTGATGCGAAACGGTACAGCACTAGAACCGCGCGAGCACCGCACACTTGTTGTGCATCTCGTATTAATTGCAATTGCTCTTCGGGTTCCGCGATCTCACCTATTTCGACCACTAAAACATCGACTACGACATCCTTGAGTTGAACGGTGGCTTGATGTAGGTTTGTCGCTGTCTGCACTAAACTCAGCATGCTATGCTCGTCGCGTTGATTGATGAGCGCATGACGTAAATGTGCACCGACCAGGGCAATTCGCAGCATTTTTTGTTCCATTGCCCCGGCGTAGCTCGCTTGCGGACCTGTACCAGCAGCCGCATGCTGCATGTTCAGCAATTCATCTAGACTTAATTTAGCCACCGCACCTATCGCATTTCCGGCATCGACCAATTGCTTAATCAAGCCGAGTCGACGAACATCCTCAAATGAGTATTGCCGCTGTCCCTGGTCACTACGAACCGGATTTGTCACGCCGTAGCGTCGCTCCCAAACCCTGAGTGTTTCGACCGGCACGCCAGACAAACGAGCAGCCGCCCCACTGCGATAACGCGTGTTTTGTGTTGAATTACTGCTTGCTTCTGATAGTTGACGTTGAGACATTTGATACCTCGCTTCAGTTGATTTTACGACTCAAATTCAAATTGAACTTCATTTGAACCATTTACGAACCGAAATTTACCACAGTTTTTATTTCTTTGCCGGTTCAAAGCCATTACAATCAAAAACAGCTCAATACTTGCCAAATCAATCAATGAATACTGCAAAACCACCAACAAATCGCTGCACCGTGTATTACGACGGTGCGTGCCCATTGTGCTCAAAAGAAATTGCGGTCTACCGTAACTGGAAAGGTGGAGAACAAATGAACTGGGTTGATGCGAGTCGCTGTGACCCCGAGCAACTAGGAGGCAATTTAACTCGTGAGCAGGCCTTGGCGCGCTTACATTGTCGGGATGAAGCAGGAAACTTAATTGATGGTGCCGAGGCGTTTGTAGAGATATGGTCGCGCTTGCGCTGGCTTTCCTATCTCACCCCACTACTTTCGAGCAAATTAGTTTTAAGGGTATTGGAGCGCTGCTATCGAGGTTTTTTAAGCGTCCGACGACGCATTCATTCGCGCAAGATAAGCGCTAATTCCTAGACGAAAAAAAGCGGGCTCGCAAGCGCATAAATGGCGTCTCGATACACCAAAATTGGAAGTAGGCAGCCAATATACTGATGACGAACATGAGGGTAATCGAGAGCACGCCGGTGACACCTAATCCACTCGATTTAAAAACTGGAATCAGCGCATTCATCAGCGGTTTATGCACCAAGTAAAGCGCATAAGACCAAATCGCGAGTGCTGCGGCCCCAGGAATCTGAATACGCGCCAACAAAGAATTTGCACTCAAGGCCGCCAACGTTAAGTAACCGAACCCACACGCCAATATGGTGTAACCAAAAGTCGTCGTAAAACCAGAGAATCCAAACTCAGGATCGTAATTAAAACTCTGAAACAAAATGAAAGCAACGCCTGTCAGGACCAAACCAACCATCAAATTACGTCCGCCTTTTGCGGCCCAATCTTGCCAAACTAAGCGGTGATAATTTTTCACTAGTGCCAGCGCCACACCAGGCAAAAGTTCGTCGAAACGACACCAGCTAGAATAGTAAATATAAGTCCGGTAAAGGCCGCCATCCACACCTACCTTGTCTAACATCAGAAAACGCATACAAGCGCAAATCATCATCGTTCCGGCAATGACAATCCACATGCCACGCGCAGACTTCAAACGCGACAGTACTAGCAAAGAAATTAAAGGTAATAAGACGTAGAACTGTTCTTCGATACATAAAGACCATGCATGCGAAAACGAGGAGCCCGATTTCAAATCGAAATTCTGGGTAAAAGTGAGAAACTTCCATAACGGCGTTAATGGATTACCGCCCGCCGCGACCGGAAATAAAAAATAAATCGCTAGAATAAAATAATAATTGGGAAGCGTGCGCAAAGCACGTCGTGCGTAAAAACGCGTAAGAGAAAATCCCTCGGTTGTGCGCATCTCAGAAAAAATTTGGTTTCCAATGAGATAGCCACTCAGCACAAAAAACAAATCCACTCCCGCCCAACCAATCTCACTCAACAGCCCAAAGCTCGGCTCATTACTCACAAATACCATGTAGTGATACATCATCACCAATAGAATGGCAGCAGCACGGAGGGTATCGAGACCATGAATACGTTGAATTTCTACATTTGTTTTTGTTAGCATTTGTGTTTAAAGCAGTTGATTCGAGCTGCTCGATTTATTATTGATTGATGATTCGACAGTCTACAGTTGAGTAACAGTTTTGGAATGCGATTTCATGACATCCACAATCTGGTCCAAATAGAATGGAAAAAAATAGCGAAGGTCGCCCTTCGCTATTTTTTTGAACTATTGAGATGCGAGAACTCAAGGGTTCGATATCTACCCAAATTTACAGGCTAGCATAGCGCGCCAATGAACGCTCTAGATGTGGCGCCAACATATCCGCTGAGTTGATCGTCATCCCAAGCTCACTGAGAAGGCCATCTTGAATTCCATAAACCCAACCGTGAACCGCAACTTCTTGACCACGTTCCCATGCATCTTGAATGATGGTGGTTTGGCATACATTCACAACTTGTTCGATGACATTGAGTTCGCACAAACGATCTAGACGCTCTTTGGGTGGCAAGACTTCGCCGAGGTACTTCTCGTGTTTCTGATGAACGTCCTGCACATGACGTAACCAGTTGTCGGCCAAACCAATTCGACGACCAGTTAGCGCTGCTTGCACGCCGGAACAGCCATAGTGACCACACACGATAATATGCTTCACTTTCAACACATCAATTGCAAACTGTAGGACCGACAAACAATTCAAGTCCGAGTGAACCACCACGTTTGCAATATTACGATGTACGAATAACTCTCCGGGCAGCAAACCCAACAATTCGTTTGCGGATACACGACTATCCGCACAGCCTATCCACAAATACTCTGGACTTTGTTGAGCTGCTAGTTTCTTGAAAAAGTCGGCATCGCGACTAACAATACTTCCAGCCCACTTACGATTATTCTCAAACAGTTGTTCGGGGGTGACACTATTTCTTAACATTTCACTCATGTTGCGCCTTTACCAATTCATTCCCGCCATTTTACCTTTTCTAGAGCTTTTCACCTAATTTCAGGTCAAGCGACAGCCATAAAAAAACGCGGATCTGACTGCGATCCGCGCTTCTTATATCGAAAAAAAAGCAAGATTATTCGAAGAATTTCTTCACTTTATCCATCCAGGTTTTGCTCTGAGGGCTATGCTTAGAGCCACCTTCCACAGTCAATTGTTCGAAATTGCGTAAGAGGTCTTTCTGTTTATCGGTCAATTTGACTGGGGTTTCGATCACTACGTGGCAGAACAAATCGCCGGCATAGCCAGAACGCACGCCCTTCACGCCTTTGCTACGCAAACGGAAGGTCTTACCTGATTGAGTACCTTCTGGAATCGTAAACGATGCTTTACCGCTTAAAGTCGGCACTTCAATATCGCCGCCCAGCGCTGCTTTCACAAAGGAGATAGGAATCTCACAATGCAAATCGTCGCCATCACGTTGGAAAACCTGATGAGGTTTGATATGGATTTCCACATACAAGTCACCCGGCGGCCCACCATTAATGCCTGGCTCGCCATTACCAGAAGAACGAATGCGCATGCCATTATCGATACCAGCAGGGATCTTCACTTCCAAAGTCTTGTTTCGCTTGATTCGACCAGTGCCACTACATGGATTACATGGGTCAGTAATCATCTTGCCAGTGCCATGACATTTCGGGCAAGTCTGTTGAATACTGAACAAACCTTGTTGCATACGAACTTGGCCATGCCCACCGCAAGTCGTACATGTGACTGGTGAGGTACCAGGTTTCGCACCAGAACCATGACAAGTTTCGCATTCATCGTAACTTGGGACGCGTATCGTCGTATCGAAACCATTGGCCGCTTGTTCCAGCGTGATTTCGAGGTTGTAACGTAAGTCAGCGCCACGATACACCTGTGGGCCTGAGCTACGACGACCACCACCGAAGATATCACCGAAAATATCGCCAAAGGCATCAGCAAAACCAGCGCCATGGCCGCCACCGCCGCCCCCCATATTAGGATCGACACCCGCATGTCCATAACGATCGTAGGCTTCGCGTTTTTGTGGGTCGGAAAGCATCTCGTAGGCTTCTTTGCCTTCTTTGAATTTTTCTTCCGCAGTCTTGCTATCCGGATTGCGGTCCGGATGATATTTCATCGCTAGTTTGCGATAAGCTTTTTTGATTTCATCTTCTGAGGCGTTTTTTGCAACCCCCAGAATTTCGTAAAAATCACGCTTCGCCATCTCGATTACACCTTGTTTTTATTAAAGTTAGTTGTGATACGCAATTCAATTCAAAAAGCACTTACCGCAAAGGCGCAGAGCACGTAGAGTAAGCCTTTGAGCTGTTCCCAACGTCCTCTGCGCCTCTGCGGCTACTTTTTACAATTCAATTACTTGGCGTCTTTCACTTCTTTGAAATCGGCATCGACGACGTCATCATCTTGTGGTTTAGCATCTGCACCAGGTGCTGCGCCGGCTGCGCCACCCGCTGCAGCTTGCTGTGCTTGCATTTCTGCGTACACTTTTTCACCCAATTTTTGTGACGCTGTAGACAAGTTGCCGATCTTCGTATCGATCTCAGCTTTATCGCCTGCTTTCAACACATCTTCCAATTCTTTGATTGCAGTTTCGATTTTCTCTTTTTCGCCAGCATCTAACTTATCGCCGTGCTCAGCCAAAGCTTTTTTGGTTGAGTGAACCAATGCGTCGCCTTGATTGCGAGACTCAGCCAATTCTTTGACTTTTTTGTCTTCTTCCGCATTCAATTCAGCGTCTTTCACCATTTTTTGAATTTCTTCTTCAGTCAAACCAGAGTTTGCCTTGATGGTGATCTTGTTCTCTTTACCCGTTGCTTTATCCTTAGCACCGACATGCAAAATACCGTTGGCATCGATATCGAATGTCACTTCAATTTGTGGAGTGCCACGCGATGCTGGTGGAATACCTTCCAAATTGAATTCACCCAAGCCCTTGTTACGCGCTGCGATTTCGCGTTCACCTTGGAACACTTTAATCGTTACCGCTGGCTGGTTGTCATCCGCAGTCGAAAACACTTGGCTGAACTTAGTTGGGATAGTCGTGTTCTTTTGAATCATCTTTGTCATCACGCCGCCCAAAGTCTCGATACCCAAGGACAATGGCGTTACGTCCAACAACAAGACGTCTTTACGATCACCAGACAACACAGAACCTTGAATCGCAGCACCAACGGCAACCGCTTCATCAGGGTTCACGTCTTTACGTGGTTCTTTGCCGAAGAATTCTTTGACCAATTCTTGAACTTTAGGCATACGTGTCATACCACCGACCAAGATCACGTCATCGATGTCAGAGGTTTTCACACCCGCATCTTTGATCGCCAAACGACATGGTTCCATCGTTTTTTGGATCAATTCTTCAACCAACGCTTCCAACTTGGCACGTGTAATTTTCAAGTTCAAATGCGTTGGTGCGCCATTTGCCATGGCAATGTATGGCTCATTGATTTCTGTTTGCTGTGAGCTAGACAATTCGATCTTCGCACGTTCTGCAGACGCTTTGATACGTTGCAAAGCGATAGGATCTTTGGACAAATCCAAACCATTGATTTTCTTGAATTCATCGATGATGTAGTCAATCACGCGTTGATCGAAGTCTTCACCACCCAAGAAGGTATCGCCGTTCGTCGACAATACTTCAAATTGCATTTCACCATCAACGTCAGCGATCTCAATGATAGAAACGTCGAACGTACCACCACCCAAGTCATACACCGCAATCTTACGATCGCCTTTTTCTTTTTTGTCGAGACCGAAAGCCAATGCCGCAGCTGTTGGTTCGTTAATGATACGTTTTACGTCCAAGCCAGCGATACGGCCGGCATCTTTAGTTGCTTGACGTTGCGCATCATTAAAGTAAGCTGGAACAGTGATAACTGCTTCAGTCACTTCTTCACCGAGGTAGTCCTCAGCCGTCTTTTTCATCTTACGCAAAACTTCTGCAGAGATTTGTGGTGGCGCCAATTTCTTGTCACGCACGGAAACCCATGCATCACCGTTATCTGCTTTAGAAATACTGTATGGCATCAAGCCGATGTCTTTTTGTACTTCTTTTTCATCAAACTTACGGCCGATCAAACGTTTTACCGCATATAAAGTATTTTTTGGATTTGTGACAGCCTGACGCTTGGCCGATGCACCGACCAGAATTTCACCATCTTCTTGGTAAGCGATGATCGAAGGCGTCGTACGCGCGCCTTCCGCGTTTTCGATTACTTTTGGTTGGCCGCCTTCCATTACAGCGACGCAAGAATTGGTTGTACCCAAATCAATACCGATCATTTTTCCCATGATATTTTCCCTATCCTAAAAATTTTATTTTTAAACTTGGTGGTAGCGTTTCTAAGAAGCGCTCCCGTCTGATTCTGATGTATGGCAATAAAACGCTTTTTCAAGACACTTTTTGCTGTTTTTTTCGCTTTTTCTGCTTTTTCCAGCGTTTTCCTGCGTTTTTACACTACTTTTTGCTTATTTTCCTTGCGCCACCGTGACTAAAGCCGGCCGCAATAAACGATCTGCGATGGTGTATCCTTTTTGCAAGACAGTCACTATCGTGTTCGCTTCTTGTTCTGCGGGCACCATAGAGATAGCCTGGTGCTTCATTGGATCGAGTTTCTCGCCTTGTTGTGGATTGATTTCCAACAAGCGGTTCTTTTCAAAAGCTGCGCTGAGTTGCTTCAATGTCATCTCCACACCTTCTTTGAGAGAATCTACTGTTGGCGCTTCTACTTTCAAACCCATTTCCAAACTATCTTTAACTGGAACCAAAGATTCAGCAAAACTCTCGATCGCAAACTTGTGCGCCTTTGAAATATCTTCCTGAGCACGACGACGAATGTTCTCGCCTTCCGCTTTAGCACGCATAAAAGCATCTTGCAATTCCAACACTTTCGCTTCGAGCTGGGCCAAGACATCAGCCGAAACACCAGGTTCGATCACGTTTTCTTGATTGGTCTCAGTTGCGGCGTCAGCTGCGGAAGTTGTCTCAACAGCTGGGTCAGCACTTGCATTATTCGCTTGCGCTTCAGTCTGCTCTTGGTTTTTTTCTTGCTCTTGCATTAACAATCTCCATAAAAATCGCATATCAGCGACACTATTTGAAGTCGAGTTTGCGTATTTCAAGGGTAATTTTTGATTTTTTTCACCGAATTTTGCTCTTTACTTGCGTAATAACAGTTTTTGATCGATGTTTTTTGCGGTGAACTCCTGAGCTTCTTCCAAAAAAGGAAGCCTTCATCATTTGAAAATTTGTCGTATAGACTTATTTCCAAGCAAACTTGACACAAAACACCGCATTCGAGAGTAGATGTCGTAAAATTGCGGGCTTTCATTGACGATTTCAACGTAGTTACCAACTTCAACCATGCTTTGCAGATGTTGGGATAAGCTCGCTGCGAATAAAAAGAACGGATTTTTTTATGATTTTAGTGACTGGTGGTGCAGGTTTCATTGGCGCAAACTTTGTGTTGAATTGGCTCGCAAGCCAATCTGAACCGGTAGTTAATGTCGACAAACTGACTTATGCTGGCAATTTGAATAACTTAGCCAGTTTAAAAGGCGACTCCCGTCATATCTTCGTTCATGCCGACATTGGCGATAGCGACACAATTTCTGCACTTTTAGCGCAGCACAAACCTCGTGCGATTCTCCACTTTGCTGCAGAGAGCCACGTGGATCGCTCAATTCACGGTCCCGCCGCCTTCATCGAAACCAATGTTAATGGTACTTTCCGCCTATTAGAAGCAACCAGAGCCTACTGGCAATCTCTAGACGCTGAGGCCAAACAAAGCTTCCGTTTTTTACATGTCTCCACCGATGAAGTGTACGGCAGCTTGGAAGCTGACGACCCTCCATTTAGCGAAACCACGGCTTACGCACCGAATAGCCCGTATTCTGCCTCCAAAGCGGCCTCTGATCACCTAGTGCGTGCTTATCACCATACTTACGGCATGCCAACGCTGACAACCAATTGCTCGAACAATTATGGCCCGTATCATTTTCCAGAAAAGTTAATTCCACTGGTGATTACCAATGCTCGTGCCGGGAAAGATTTACCGATCTATGGCGACGGCAGCCAAGTTCGTGATTGGCTGTTCGTTAGTGATCACTGTGCGGCCATTCGTCGCGTACTCGAAAATGGTCGCGTCGGAGAGACCTACAACGTGGGTGGTTGGAACGAGAAAACGAACTTAAATGTTGTGCACACCATTTGTGACTTACTCGACGAATTAAAACCGAAATCCGCTGGCAGTTACCGCGATCAAATTCGCTTCGTCAAAGATCGCCCAGGTCACGATAAACGCTATGCCATCGATGCCCGAAAACTCGAGCGCGAACTTGGCTGGAAACCTGCAGAAACCTTTGAAACTGGCCTGCGTAAAACGGTGGAATGGTACCTTGCGAATGATGTTTGGACCGATCAAGTGCTCTCAGGCGAATACAAAAACTGGGTTGAACTGCAATATCAGTCCTAACCAAATCAAAACCTAAAATAAAATAATAGGAGGCGCGATGTCGCTCACTTCAACTCACACAAGTCGTCGCAAAGGCATTATCTTAGCTGGTGGCTCTGGAACTCGACTGTATCCCGTCACTCAAGCGGTTTCGAAACAATTGCTGCCGGTCTATGACAAGCCAATGATTTACTATCCACTAACATCATTAATGTTAGCTGGTATCCGTGAAATATTGATTATTTCAACCCCACAAGACACACCTCGCTTTAAAGATTTACTAGGTGACGGTAAACAATGGGGCATCGACATTCAATACGCAGTGCAACCATCCCCTGACGGTCTCGCACAAGCCTTCATCATCGGCAAAGAGTTTGTCGGTGATTCACCATCTGCATTGATCCTTGGTGACAATATCTATTACGGACATAATTTTGAAGCGCAACTGATGGCAGCTGATCAAAGCACCGATGGTGCGACCGTGTTTGCTTATCACGTTAACGATCCTGAGCGTTATGGTGTTGTCGAGTTTGATGCCGAGAATCGAGCCGTGAGTATCGAAGAAAAACCGGTCAAGCCAAAATCAAATTATGCGGTGACAGGCCTTTATTTCTACGACCAACAAATTTGCGACATTGCAGCCAATATCAAACCATCGGCACGCGGTGAACTAGAGATCACCGACGTAAATAATGTGTATCTCAAACGAAATCAATTGAAGGTACAGTTAATGGGCCGCGGTATGGCGTGGCTAGATACAGGCACACATGAGTCTTTGCTCGAAGCAGGCCAATTCATTGCCACAATTGAAAAACGACAAGGATTAAAAGTAGCCTGCCCAGAGGAAATTGCCTTCCGCAAGGGATACATTGATGCCGCTCAATTGGAAAAATTAGCGCAACCGCTGAAGAAAAACGAGTACGGCCAATACCTCTTGCAGCTACTCAAATAATCGAAAAAATAAGAAAATTTACGCATGAAAATTAAAGAAACAAATCTTCCCGGCGTTCTCTTGATTGAGCCAACAGTTTTTGGTGACGATCGAGGCTATTTTTATGAAAGCTTCAACGAGAAAAAATTCGCCGAGCTGACCGGCCTGCATGTTAACTTCGTACAGGACAACCATTCAAAATCAACTAAGAATGTTTTGCGCGGCATGCACTATCAAATTCAACAAGCACAAGGCAAACTGGTGCGTGTCGTGGCGGGAGAAGTATTTGACGTTGCAGTAGATTTACGTAAAGACTCGCCAAGCTTTGGTCAATGGACCGGTGCATATCTCTCCGCGGAAAATCGTTTACAAATGTGGATACCTGAGGGATTTGCGCACGGTTTTGTCGTCACCAGCGATAGTGCTGAGTTCCTCTACAAAACTACCGACTTTTGGGCGCCTCAGTATGAACGTTGCTTACAATGGAATGACCCAACAGTTGGCATACAATGGCCGTTAAGTGCGGAACCATCGCTGTCAGCTAAAGACCAAGTCGGAAAACTTCTTGCTGAAGCCGAGGTTTTTGCATGAAAATCCTGTTAACAGGAAGCTCAGGGCAAGTCGGTCACGCATTGCTAACAAGTTTGGCCGGCCTTGGTGAAATCATCGCCCCCCAAAGGTCACAACTTGATCTCAGTGACAGCGCCGCAATTGAAGAATGTGTGCGGGCGACGCGCCCAGATCTAATTATCAATCCAGCCGCCTACACCGCTGTTGATTTAGCGGAAGACGAAGTTGCTGTGGCTCATGCAATCAATGCGCAAGCAGCTAAAGCCTTTGCCGATCAAGCTCATACCTTGAATATACCGTTGATTCACTATTCAACAGACTATGTTTTCGATGGTGAGAAGCGTGACGACCAAGGTAATTTTTGTCCCTACGAGGAAAGCGATGACTGCGCTCCGATTGGCGTATACGGTGCCAGCAAACGTGCGGGAGAACTTGCGATTATGGCGACTGGATGTCGTCATCTAATTTTGCGCACCAGCTGGGTCTACTCTGACTTTGGCAAAAACTTCATGCTAACGATGCTGCGTTTAGGCGCAGACCGTGATCAACTCAAGGTAGTCAAGGATCAATGGGGCGCGCCTACTTCAGCACTATGGATAGCAGATAAAACCGCAGAAATCATACGTCAAATCCAATCTGCGGATAGCAAACAAGACTGGTGGCAACAGCATCAAGGCATTGTGCATCTGACTCCGGCGAATAGCACGAATTGGCAAGGTTTTGCCCAAGCCATTTTCGACGCTGCGTTTGAACTCAAACTGATGACAAAGAAACCGGAAGTCTTAGGTATTCCAAGCAACGAATATCCAACGCGTGCCAAACGCCCTCACAATTCCATGTTATCGACTGAACGTCTAAAAAAACTGTTTGGGATCGATGCACCAAAATGGGAAGATAGCCTTCAGCATTGTCTGCAGCAAATGAAGAATAAACAATTAACGAAGGAGCTCGCATGAGTATTGCATGTGAGAATCCAGAATTTCGCTTACTCGGTGATGAGCGTGGAAGCCTGATCGCGGTCGAAGCACATAAAGATATTCCTTTCGCTATAGCACGCGTGTACTACATCTTTGGCACCAAAGAAGGTGTCGAGCGCGGCTTTCATGCGCATAAAGAATTGAAACAAGTGGCCGTGGCGGTGCGGGGCTCTTGCATTATGAAACTCGATGATGGCAGCGAGCAGCAAGATATCCTGATGAATGACCCTGCGAAAAGCGTTTATATCGCCCCCATGGTTTGGCACGAAATGCGCGAATTCAGTGAAGACTGTGTGCTCTTGGTATTCGCAGATCAAGCTTACGACGAAAGCGATTACATTCGTAATTACACGCAATTCTTAGAAGCAATTGAGCAACAAGGAAAGAACACATGATTCATCCGAGTAGCGATGTGCAAAGTTCACAGATAGGTGCAGGTACTCGTATCTGGCAGTTCGTGGTGGTGCTTTCTGGTGCCAAGCTTGGCGCAGATTGCAATATTTGCTCGCATTGTTTGATCGAGAATGACGTCATCGTTGGTGACAGAGTGACGGTCAAGAGCGGTGTCCAATTGTGGGACGGTATTCGCATCGAAGATGAAGTATTTATCGGACCGAATGTTACTTTCAGTAACGACCGTTTTCCACGCTCAAAACAATATCCCGAAGCCTTCCTACAAACTATCGTCAAAACAGGCGCCTCCATCGGCGCTAACGCTACACTTTTACCAGGTATCACCATCGGTCGTTATGCAATGATTGGAGCCGGTAGTGTAGTGACTAAAGATGTACCCGACCACGCACTGGTCGTCGGAAATCCGGCTCGGATTATCCGATTTTTGCCTGCTAATTGAATCAATGATCATGACTATTCCTTTTCTCGACCTCAAAAAACCTCATCAAGATTTACGTGATGAACTGACCGCAGCATTTCAAACCGTGCTCGATAGTGGTTGGTTCATTATGGGCCAACAACTTGTCGAGTTCGAAAAGGAATACGCAGCTTATTGCGGCAGCAAACATTGTATCGGCGTTGGCAACGGATTAGACGCCTTACATCTCATCTTGCGTGCCTATGATATTGGCGAAGGTGATGAGGTCATCGTTCCCTCCAATACCTATATAGCCACCTGGTTGGCCGCCTCATTTGTTGGGGCAACACCGGTTCCGGTCGAACCTAATCCGAATTCTTACAACCTCGATCCGAACAAGATCGAAGCTGCAATCACGCCACGTACCAAAGCGATTATGGCCGTCCATCTCTATGGCCAAACGGCTGACATGGCACCTATCAATGCCATCGCCAAGAAACATGGTCTAAAAGTGATCGAAGACGCTGCTCAATCACAAGGTGCACGTTATCAAGGAAAACGTGCTGGCGCATTGGGCGACGCCGCTGGTCACAGTTTTTACCCTGGAAAAAATCTCGGGGCATTAGGCGATGCTGGCGCGGTCACGACTGACGACGATGAACTCGCACATAAGCTCCGAGTGTTGCGTAACTACGGCTCACAAATCAAATACAAGAATGAAGTCAAGGGTTACAACTCAAGACTGGACGAGCTACAAGCTGCCCTTTTGCGTGTCAAATTGCCGCAACTTGACCGTTGGAATGAACAGCGACGCGCCCTCGCCGCCATTTATCTGGAAGAACTCAAAGATGTGGCACAGATTCGCCTACCTCAAACCGATGCCGATAATGAGCACGTATGGCATGTGTTCGCGATCTTACATCCACAACGCGATGCACTACAAAAACACTTGCAAGATGCGGGGGTTGGTACAGTGATTCACTACCCTATTCCGCCACATCTGCAAGATGCCTATACGGAACTGAATCTGGGTGTGGGGAGTTTCCCCATTTCGGAATCCATCCATCAGCAAATCATTAGCTTGCCTTTAGATCCTTATCTGAGTATCGATGAGGTTCGTCAAGTTGCAGCGGCCGTGCGCAGCTTCCAAGCCTGATGGTAAGCACTGCACCCTCGATCGCACTTAACTGATGTCACTGATCCGTACTAGCCTGCTCAACGCCATTGCTGTTGCGATTCGCATGCTGGCAATGCTTGGTCTCAACAAAGTGCTGGCGGTCTTGGTTGGGCCAGCAGGCTATGCTTTATTCGGTCAATTTCAAAACGCTGTCACGGTGATCAACACCTTTGCTAGCGGCGCGATCAATACCGGCGTGACTAAATATACCGCGGAGTTCCAAGACGATGCCGCACACCAGCAACGCCTTTGGGGAACTGCGGGCAACATCTCACTCGCTTGCTCGATCACAGCTGCCGTCTTGATCGCCCTGTTCCATCAAAGTTTGGCCAAATTAATACTCGGTGATGAAACTCATGCTCCCGTCTTATTATGGCTTGCTGGAAGCTTGGTGTTATTCGTACTGAACACCTTGCTGATGGCCATACTCAATGGCAAAAAGGAAGTGAGCCTGTATGTCCTCGCTAATATTAGTACCAGCATCGTCACTTTACTGGCCACTTGGTTGTTGGCGCAAACCTGGGGTTTGCAAGGTGCATTGATTGCCTTGAGTATAAATCAGTCGGTCGTGTTCTTTGTTACGCTCACGCTATGCTGGCGCCAAGATTGGTTTCGTTTCCGCTATTTAGTCGGTGGTTTTGATCGCAATCTCGCGAAAAAACTAGCCGCTTATGGCTTAATGGCTATGGTCACCGCCATCGTGGTACCGCTCAGCCAAATTTTGATTCGAAATCATTTAGTCGCCGAATTCGGTTGGCAACAAACGGGCATGTGGCAAGCGGTAACGCGCATGAGCGATGTGTATTTAATGTTGATCACGACTACCTTGACTGTGTATTACTTGCCACGCTTAGCCGAGATTAAGTCGAAGTCCGAGTTGCATCAAGAAATTTTAAAAGTCTATCGATTTATCTTGCCGCTGACTGCGCTTGGCGCCATGCTCGTGTATCTCTTGCGAGATTGGATTATCAGTCTTTTATTTACCCAAGAGTTCAGCGCCATGCGTGAGCTATTGGCGTGGCAACTGGTCGGGGATGTGGTCAAAATTGGCAGTTGGATTTTGGGCTTCGTGATGTTAGGGCGCGCTATGACCAAAGCCTATGTGTGGACAGAAATCATTTTCGCCTGCAGTTTATTCGCCCTCACCTATTTGCTGACGCCCTATTTTGGTTTAAGCGCTTCGGTCATCGCATTTTTCATCAACTATGTCGTGTACTGGATCACCACTGCCTTCATTGTTTCACAAGTAAAGTTTGATTAAGCATGCTCAATACCTTTATCGCTCGTGCCGAAGCTATGGTCAGAAACAGTACATCGTTCGAACAAGCGATGCGCCGCGCTCGTTTTTTGGGAGAACTCTGCTGGAAAAACAGCATAGGCTGCTATCAACTTATGCAACTGGAAAACGACTTACTCGATCAATATGCACCGCTGTTTCACGAGACTACGCGGCAACTTGAACAAGCGAACGACACCACCTCTATTCCTTTTTTACATGTACTCACGAAGGCATACGACACTGGCGGACATACACGCGTTGTAGAACGATTTATCAGTAGTCAAGCATTAAACGAATCAGCAGTCTTGGTCACTGAAAAAGTACAAACCAACACCCAACAACGCTTAGCGCAAGCCAAACATGGCCTCCATTGTTTGCCAGCCAAGCTAGAAGCCAGGAAAAAAATTGAGCATCTATTGATGCATTTTGCACGTGCTCAAACCGTCGTTCTGCACATTCATCCAAATGATATTGAGACTGCGTTCGCTGCAGGATTAGCGAAACGAATCTTTGGAACCCAGGTTCTGTTCTATAACCATGCCGATCATGTTTTTTCTTACGGCTATGCTTGTGCCGACAAAACACTAGAACTGAGTTATTTTGGCTGGACCCTCACCCAAGAGCGTGGCGTCGACAAGAAAGCGCATTTCGTCGGCATTCCGCTCAAATTACCCAAAGCAAATACAGAGATCAAAGGCCCTACCCAGTCATCGAGTTCTGGGTATTTAGCCACTTCTGGATCTCCTTACAAGTTCAAACCCAGCCAAGGTTATTCTTTCCCCGAAGTGGCGAGACAATTAACCCAAGCCACAGGCCTAAACATGGTATTGGTTGGCCCTAGCCCCAAGCGAGATTGGTGGTGGTGGCTGCCGCGGCTACAATTCGGCCAACATCTTCACTTTACGGGCAAATTGCAGCACCAAGCCTACTTAGACTGCATAAGCCAAGCCTCGGCATACATTGACAGCTTTCCGATGACAGGCGGCACCAGTTTTTCAGAGATTTTGTGCCAAGGCGTGCCTTGTTTCGGTATTTTGACGGGGGCGCATGGTTACTCTCCAGCGGATCAGTTGAAGTCCAGCGACGCAAATTCACTCGTACAAGACGTGGTGAACTATCTGAAAGCACCAGACATAGTGCAACAAAGAATGAAGCAAATCCAACCTGAGGTCGTGCATGCCCACGACCTTGAAATCGTTGCCGAGCGGATAGTGAGTGCTGCGCGTTCCGATTCTGCGCTGCTGACACCTCCTTGGCACAATCCAATTCCCGTGAATACACGTTTTTATGAGAAAATCTGGCAATCGCAGTTCTTTTTTAGCGTGCCAGTTCATAGCCGTCCGGACGTAAGCATATCGCTGCACTTCTTGCGTTTCTGGATAACGCAGAAATTGGCTCGCAAAATAAGCGAAACTGCCGCTCACTAGCACCCATTAACATAAAAAAGACGCTATTTTGAGCCTTGTACTATAAACATAGTAACGACCATATTGCCAATTTAACAGAATCATATTTGCGACCAATGAACCATATCGCCATCATCAGTCATGGACACGAAGACTTACTGATCTCCAGTAAGCTCGGTGGTTTATTGGGTGCCGCGTCTTGCCGAATTTGGCTCAAAGATAATCGCCCCAGTGCGGCTCTGAAAGCCTATTGCGCTGAACATGGTGTGTTTTACACAGACGCATCGCCAGGTCTTGGCTTCGGTGAAAACAATAATTTCCTGTTTCGACAAATCGAGCAAGGGTCTGGATTCGCTGCTAACGATTTATTCATTGTGATGAATCCCGATATCACCATCAGCGAAGAGACACTACTCGCCTTCGCCGAGAAAATGCAGAGCTCAGCGCATGCGATCGCCACCTTGAATTTATTCCGCGATCAAGCGATGCAGGTACCCGACACCAATATCCGCCACTTTCCAGGTGTACTGTCGATTATCAAAATGCCAGTCGTCAATTCATTTAGCGAAACTTACGATAAAGAAAAGCTTGCAGCCAGCCTTAATGATATCGAGGTGGAATGGGCTTCTGGCGCGTTCTTGGGCTTTACGCCCGAGCATTATCGCAAGCTTGGTGGATTTGACCCTGCCTATTTCATGTATTTCGAAGACGTCGATATTTGCTATCGCTCGCGCAGATTCCTCCAGCAGAATGTTCATTTTTATCCGCATTTGAAGGCCATTCATTTAGCAGCGCATAAAAATCGCAAACTATTTTCGCAGCATGCGAAATGGTTCTTCCAAAGTTTTTTCCAGTTTTTGCTGCGTCGTTATTTACGCAGTACTCCTGCGCATCCTTCTAGCAAGGTGCGCAAATGATGAACTCGAACACTGTCGCGCCAAGCAAAATCTTGGTCACAGGAGCGAGCGGTTTTGTTGGTTCCCACTTAGTCGCCTATTTGATGGCACAAGGGCATCAGGTGCGCGTTTGCAGCCGTCAAGCTTGGCCAACTGCCCCAACGAACAATATTGTGGTGGGGAATATTCATGCGCATACCGACTGGAAAGCCGCCTTGAAGGATATCGAGGTCGTGATTCACTGTGCGGCGCGTGTGCATATCATGAACGATACCGCAGCGGATCCACTCAGTGCATTTCGCGAAGTCAATCGTGATGCAAGTGTGCGCTTAGCGCAGCAAGCTGCTGAGGCTGGCGTCAAGCAATTGATTTATCTGAGCTCGGTCAAAGTTAATGGCGAAATGACAGAACACGGCAAGCCCTTCACTGAGTCTGACATTCCTGGGCCAACAGACCCTTACGGCATTTCGAAATACGAAGCAGAACAAGCTTTGCTGGCGATTGGCGAACAGACGGCACTGAAAGTGACGATTATCCGCCCTCCCTTGGTCTATGGTGCTGGCGTTGGTGCGAATTTCTTGAGCCTATTACGTTGGGTAAAAAAAGGAATCCCCTTGCCGCTTGGTGCGATTCACAATCGCCGCAGCTTTGTCTTTGTCAAAAACTTGGTCAGTTTTATTTCGCATTGCATACTCAAGCCGGCTGCCTACCAACAGAGCTACTTGATATCGGACGACCATGACCTCTCGACTACCGATCTACTAAAAGCCGCAGCTGAAGCACAGCAGGTTTCTGCACGCTTGCTACCGATTCCTGCAGACTGGATTTCTGCTGTTGCCACATTAGTGGGAAAAAAATCGATTTCGGACCGCCTTTGTATGTCCCTGCAAGTCGACATCAGCAAAGCGAAAAATCAATTGCAGTGGCAAGCGCCCTACAGCGTTGCTGAAGGACTACGTGAATGCACAAAACTCAACAATACACCTCACCACTGATTTCACCCATTTCCTATCCAATATAATGAAACGCCTCGCTGACTTAATTCTTGCCCTCATCGCCAGCTTAATCTTGCTGATACCCGTGATTGTCGTCGCCCTTATGGTGGGATTCACATCACGCGGGCCTGTTATTTATTGGTCTGATCGTGTTGGCCGATACAATAAGATATTTAGAATGCCCAAGTTCAGAACGATGCTGGTCGATACGCCAGCAGTCGCGACACATTTACTCAGCAACCCAGATCAATACTTAACGCCAGTCGGTTCATTCTTGCGTAAATCTAGCCTGGATGAATTGCCGCAGCTATGGAGTATTTTGATCGGCGACATGAGCTTTGTTGGCCCACGTCCTGCTTTGTACAACCAAGACGATCTCATTGCCTTACGTACCGAAAAAAATGTACATACGATTGTTCCAGGCCTGACAGGTTGGGCTCAAGTTAACGGACGTGATGAATTGCCGATTCCGCAAAAAGTGGAGCTTGATGCTTATTACTTGAAAAACCAATCTCTGGTGCTCGACATCAAGATTTTGTTTTTAACCTTCTTCAAAGTGATCAAACGCGATGGCGTTACACATTAATACAGTCAAGTTGGCTGCGCTAAGTTATAGTGATCGCCGCATTTTGGTTTAGTTTTTCCTTATCGAAGGTTCTGAAAATATGATGCAAGCCCTTGTCAATTTACCGCGATTGAAAAAGCAAATGATCGCTGGCTTAGTTGACTCCATTTTCTTACCGCTCGCCTTCATCTTGGCCATCATGACTCGATATGAGTCGGTCAATATAGAATTACTCAAGCATTACGCGTGGCTGATCTTTGCTGTGCCGGTGATCTCTGTTCCAATCTTTATCCGTATCGGCTTATACCGCGCCGTTATACGCTATATCGACCAGAAAATGGTACGCGTGGTTGTTGTTGGTGTCACACTCTCGGTAGCCGCTCTCGCATTTTTCGGATTCATGCTGCAATTAACCGGGATCTCGCGTGCGGTGTTTATCATTTATTGGTCTGGCGCTATTCTTTATGTTGGCGCAAGCCGTTTGCTTGCACGTGCCTATCTGTCTGGAATCCACCGCAACCCGCATAGCATCAAAGTAGCCATTTACGGTGCAGGCAATGCCGGCGTTCAACTCGCCAACGCCCTTCATGCCAATGACGAATATGATTGCGTCGCTTTCATTGACGATAATCGCAATTTACAAGGTTCCTCGATTGGCGGTGTCAAGGTCCATGCTCCTGACCAAGTGAACCACTTGATCAAGACCTTGCACATTAAAGAAATACTGCTGGCCATGCCACGTATCTCAAAAGCTAAACAGAAGCAGATTCTCGATCAACTCGAAGAATACAAATTACGTATCAAAGTGACGCCTTCGATCAAGAGCCTCGTCAACGGCGAATTGCGCGTGCAAGATATTCGCGATGTCGAAATTGAAGACTTGTTAGGGCGTGATCAAGTTGAGCCAGATGAACAGCTGCTTGCCGCATGTATCTACCAACAAAATGTCTTGGTCAGCGGTGCCGGTGGTTCAATTGGTTCCGAGCTATGTCGTCAAATTCTCAAACAAAAGCCTAAGCATTTGGTTTTGTTGGAGATGTCAGAATTTTCTTTGTACTCGATCGAACAAGAGTTGACGCAGCTACTTCCGCAGCTTGCGCCTAATTGCCGCATCACACCTTTCCTCGGATCTATTCATGATGGCGCCAAGCTGGAAAAGATTTTCACCAGCTTCACCATCGACACCGTGTACCACGCAGCTGCCTATAAACATGTCCCATTAGTGGAACATAACCCTATCGAAGGCATACGCAATAACGTCTTTGGTACTTTGCAGTTAGCACAGTCGGCAATCGATGCAAAGGTCAAACAATTCGTCTTAATTTCGACCGATAAGGCGGTACGTCCTACCAATGTGATGGGAGCGACCAAACGCCTCGCCGAACTTATCTTGCAAGCAAATGCGCGCCGTCAAACAGGAACCCGTTTTTGCATGGTAAGGTTTGGCAATGTATTGGGTTCCTCTGGATCTGTAGTTCCGCTGTTCCGTAAACAGATTATGCAGGGTGGACCGATTACCCTGACGCACAAAGAAATTACGCGTTACTTCATGACTATTCCTGAAGCTGCACAATTGGTGTTACAAGCCGGTGCCATGGGTCAAGGTGGCGACGTCTTTGTACTCGACATGGGTGAGCCAGTCCGCATTATCGATCTCGCACGCCGCATGGTGCATCTGTGCGGCCTAGAGGTGAAATCCGAGGAGCACCCTGAAGGCACGATTGAGATCAAAGAAGTCGGCTTACGCCCTGGTGAAAAATTGTATGAAGAGCTGCTGATTGGCGACAACGTTACCGGTACCACTCATCCCTTGATCATGCGAGCACAAGAAGCGGAATTAGAGTGGCCAGTCCTGCAAGCCTCGCTTTCTGAGCTAGATGCGGCCTGTACTCAGTTCGATTATCAAAACGTTCGCCGCTTGATTCAAGAATTAGTGCAGGAGTATCAGCCACAATGTGGCATCGAAGATTTTATTTGGCGTGAGAAGAACAAAACCTGATGCGAGTAAACGCTAGGACTCGCTGAACATCACACAATTTGTATTTTTTTATTGAGATTATTATGTCCCTACTCTCCAAGAGCATATTCAAAGCCTACGACATTCGCGGCATTATTGATAAAACACTCGATGCTGATGTCGCTTATTCGATTGGTCAAGCGTTCGGCACGGCCGCCTTGGCGAAAGGTGAGAAGACTGTCGTGATTGGTCGCGATGGGCGCTTATCTGGCCCTTCCCTCGCAGCCTCCTTAGCCAAAGGCTTGCAATCAACGGGCGTCAACGTCATCGATTTGGGTGTCGTTGCGACGCCGATGGTGTATTTCGGAACTAATGTACTCGGCGCCAGCTCGGGAATCATGGTCACTGGCAGCCACAACCCACCCGACTACAATGGTTTCAAAATGGTACTTGCGGGTGAAGCAATTTATGGTGATACCATCTTGGCCTTGTACGATCGTATCATCGCCAAAGATTTTGTCACAGGTAACGGACAGTATAGTACGCACGACATCAAAACTAGCTACCTTGAACGTATCGTTAGCGACGTAAAATTGCAGCGCCCGATCAAAATCGCAGTCGATTGCGGTAATGGTGTTGCGGGGGCATTTGCAGGCGACTTATATCGCGCTATGGGTTGCGAAGTGACCGAACTGTTCTGCGAAGTCGATGGAAACTTTCCTAACCACCATCCAGACCCAGCGCACCCAGAAAATTTACAAGATTTAATTCGTTGCTTACAAACGTCCGACGCGGAGATCGGCTTGGCATTTGACGGCGATGGCGATCGTCTTGGCGTCGTCACCAAAGATGGCCAGATCATTTATCCAGACCGACAATTAATGTTATTTGCGGCAGATGTCTTAACACGCAATGCTGGTGCACAGATTTTGTATGACGTGAAGTGTACCCGTCATCTAGCGCCATGGATCAAATCACACGGTGGTCAGCCATTAATGTGGAAAACGGGTCATTCCTTAGTCAAAGCCAAACTCAAAGAAACGGGTTCACCACTCGGCGGCGAAATGAGTGGCCACGTGTTCTTCAAAGATCGTTGGTATGGATTTGATGACGGCTTATATGCCGGTGCTCGCTTGCTTGAAATCTTGAGCAAGGTCGCGGATATGACCAAAACTCTAAACGATTTGCCACAATCTACCAGCACGCCTGAGCTGCAACTCAAACTCAACGAAGGCGAGAATTTCGCCATCATCGAGCAAATGCAGAAGAATGCGAACTTCCCAGGGTCCACTGAAATCATCAGTATCGATGGCTTGCGCGTGGAGTATCCAGACGGCTTCGGTTTGGCACGCTCATCAAACACAACGCCAGTAATCGTCATGCGCTTTGAAGCGGAATCTACTGAAGCTTTGGCGCGTATTCAAGCTGCCCTGAAGACAGCTATCTTGGCGGTCAAGCCAGATGCGGTGTTGCCTTACTAAGTTGTTAGGGTCCCGATGAAAATTCTTCTAATTCGTGTTTCTTCTCTCGGCGATGTATTGCATAACATGCCCATCGTCGATGATATCAAGGCTCACTTTCCAGACGCACAAATTGATTGGGTGGTCGAGGAAGCCTATGTCAGCTTGGTCAAATTACAGCCAAAAGTAAACAAGGTCATCGCCTATGCACAACGCCGTTGGCGCAAAAGTTTGGGCAAAAAAGAAACGCGCGCAGAGATCAAACACTTTTACCGTACGCTGCGCGAAGAAGAGTATGACTTCGTGCTTGAAACTCAAGGTCTATTAAAGACTGGCATCATCATGGGTATGGCACGCACCACTCGCGCAGGTAAAAAGGTAGGACTGGCGAATGGCACGGAGGGTTCTGGTTACGAGGGTATATCACGGATTTTTCATGACATCAGCATCCCCACAGAACGTCGCACCCATGCTGTCGAACGTGGGCGTATTGTAGCCGCAGCGGCGCTCGGTTATTCCATCGATGCACCCGCCAGTTTCGGCCTTCAAAAACTCGATATACAGCCAACATGGTTGCCGAGTACGCCGTATATCGTTTTCTTTCACGCGACTGCTGGAGCATCGAAAAAATGGCCGCGACATCATTGGGTTGATACGGCACGCGATTTGCAAGTGACAGGTTGGCCAATTTTGCTGCCGTGGGGGAATGAAGCGGAAAAAACGGAAGCCGAAGCAATGGCTGAAATGATGAGTAATGCTCGAGTCTTGCCGAAGCTTTCCATGCAAGAAGCGACGGTATTAGCACAACGTGCAGCCTTAGTGATCGGTGTCGACACCGGCTTAGTTCATATTGCCGCTGCCTATGAAACACCGACAATTGAAATCTATTGCGACTCACCTCGTTGGAAAACCGAAGGCAATTGGTCACCGAAAATCATTAATTTAGGTGACAAAGGCGCACCCCCTAGTGTGGCCGAAGTAGAAATTGCGTTTGAGAAGTTATTGGGTTTAGTAAAGTCTCGATAGCATATGCCGGTTCCGCAATTCAAATTACGGTGAAGATGCATCTGCAGGCCCAATCAAATCCCACAAATTCCCGTATAGATCTTTAAACACAGCAACCATTCCATACGGGGCTTGATTCGGTCCACGCACAAACTCAACGCCTTTGCGCTGGTAGCTTTCGAAATCACGTTGAAAATTATCCGTATGCAAGAAGCCCATCACGCGACCGCCGGTCTGATCGCCGACGCGTTCTGCCTGCGTGCTATTGCTAGCGCGTGCAAGCAATAACTTAGTTGTAGAAGCTGCCTCGCTTCCGGCAGGTGCTACCACCACCCAACGCTTATTTTGTTCGGCAATAAAACTATCTTCGATCAAAACAAAGCCGAGTTTCTCAACATAAAACAGTAATGCTTCATCGTAGTCGCGTACGACTAAGGTGATTAGTCCTAAGGTTTGTTTCATATCTTTAAAGCGTAAAATTGAGGCGCGCAATCGCTGCGCAAGTGACTACCCAAAAGGCATCAATTAAGGTTTGTTAGAGGTAGCGGCTGGTTTTGGTAGCACTTGTGACTTCGCATCAACTTTACTGCCAGGCTCAAGGATCTGCACGAAAATTTCGTCTTTTTTGACCATGCCTAATTCAAAGCGAGCACGTTCTTCGACAGCCTCGGTACCATTTTTCAAATCTTCGACTTCAGATTCAAGTTTGGCATTACGTTGTTTGAGTCCATCGTTCTTAACATGCGCCTCATTGACTTGCTTATCGAGTTCTGAAACGCGTAACCAACCGCCCTTACCCAGCCACAGTGGGTACTGGATCAAAATCACCAGAGCAAGCAAGATCAGAGTAATTAGGCGCATAGAGAATCGAAGGTCGAGAGCGTAGCCTAAAATCTGCTACGCCCTCGTTGACATCTTATTTCAAATTGTAGAACGCATCACGACCTGGATAGCTAGCGACTTCGCCCAAATCTTCTTCAATACGCAAGAGTTGATTGTACTTTGCCATACGATCAGAACGTGACATCGAGCCTGTTTTGATTTGCAAAGCATTCATACCCACAGCGATATCCGCAATGGTACTGTCTTCAGTTTCGCCAGAACGGTGAGAGATCACAGCTGTATAACCTGCACGTTTCGCCATTTCGATCGCTGCGAAAGTTTCGGTCAAAGTACCGATTTGGTTGATTTTGATCAAGATAGAATTAGCGATACCTTTTTGGATGCCTTCTTTCAAGATTTTCGTGTTTGTTACGAACAGATCGTCACCAACGATTTGTACTTTTTTACCGAGTTTTTCAGTGAGAATTGCCCAACCTTCCCAATCGCCTTCAGCCATGCCGTCTTCGATAGAGATAATTGGATATTTGTCGCACCATGTCGCCAACAAGTTGGTGAAATCGGTGGAAGACAAAGTCAAACCTTCGCCTTCCAAATGATACTTACCGTCTTTGTAGAATTCACTCGCAGCGCAGTCTAAGCCCAAAGCGATTTGCGTACCTGGTGTGTAACCCGCTGCTTCGATCGCTTGAATGATCAACTTGATTGCTTCTTCGTGGTTTTCAACGGAAGGAGCAAAGCCACCCTCGTCACCAACAGCAGTCGTCAAACCTTTGTCATGCAAAATCTTTTTCAAGCTGTGGAATACTTCAGCACCGTAGCGAATCGCTTCACGGAAGGTTGGTGCGCCAACTGGAATGATCATGAACTCTTGCAAGTCCAAGTTATTGTCAGCGTGTGCGCCGCCGTTGATGACGTTCATCATTGGCACTGGCAATTGCATTGCGCCGGAGCCGCCGAAATAACGGTACAAAGGCAAACCTGCTTCTTCTGCCGCTGCTTTAGCCACCGCCATTGACACTGCCAACATCGCGTTGGCGCCCAAACGGCCTTTGTTTTCTGTACCGTCCAAATCGATTAATGTACGGTCCAAGAAAGCTTGTTCATTCGCATCCAAGCCCATGATCGCTTCAGCGATTTCGGTATTGATATTTTCGCAGGCTTTCAATACACCTTTGCCGAAATAACGAGATTTATCGCCATCGCGCAATTCAATTGCTTCGCGTGAACCAGTCGATGCGCCTGATGGTACGGCCGCACGGCCCATTACACCAGATTCCAACAAGACATCACATTCCACTGTTGGATTGCCGCGTGAATCAATCACTTCACGACCGATAATATCTACGATAGCACTCATTCAATTTCTCCTAAACGATCAAATTACAGTAAATAAAGGTTCATGCTTAAGCAAGGATTACAAAAACTCAACTTCGACGATATAGCACTCTCTGTCAGAGTTCTATATGGTGCAGACAAATACCGCGAGTCGCGGCGCATTCATCGGGTTTATCGCCCCATGACATTCTGCGTCAGGACAGCGATTAAGGTAAAACCAAGCTTGCAAACCGATGATAAAAAATGCCTCGCAAAGCGTTTGCTCTGAGAGGCATTTTCTTAATTAAAACTAGATTCTAGGAATCCATTTTTCTTCACTACACGATCTAAATCCATCAATGTAGCTAACAACTCTTTCATACGCGCTAGTGGCACGGCGTTTGGACCGTCTGACATCGCTTGCGCAGGATTTGGATGGGTTTCCATGAACAGGCCTGAAATACCCACAGCTACCGCTGCACGCGCCAAAACAGGCACGAACTCTCGTTGACCACCTGACGAAGTTCCTTGACCACCCGGCAATTGCACAGAGTGCGTTGCATCGAACACCACTGGGCAATTTGTTTCGCGCATGATCGCCAACGAGCGCATATCGGAAACCAAGTTGTTGTAGCCGAAGGAAACACCACGCTCACAAGCCATGAAATTATCCTCTGGCAAGCCTGCTTCCTTCGCTGCCAAACGAGCTTTAGCAATGACGTTTATCATATCGTGCGGTGCTAAGAACTGCCCCTTCTTGATATTAACTGGCTTACCCGATTGTGCACATGCTTGGATAAAATCCGTTTGACGGCACAAAAAAGCAGGCGTTTGCAACACATCGACTACAGCTGCCACTGGTTTGATTTCATCGATTTCATGAATATCAGTCAGCACCGGCACATTCAATTGTTTCTTTACATCGGCCAAAATTTCCAAGCCTTTTTCCATACCCAAACCACGGAAGGAAGTACCAGAAGAACGATTCGCTTTATCGAAAGAGGACTTATAGATAAAAGGAATACCGAGCTCCGCCGTGATTTCTTTCAAAGCACCTGCCGTATCGAGCGCCATTTGATGCGATTCAATCACACAAGGGCCTGCGATCAAGAAGAAAGGATGATCAAGACCTACGTCAAATCCACATAATTTCATGCTGTTTTTCCTTCAGACTAGGTCGCGTATTAGGCTTGTTGTGCACGTTTGTGTGCGATAGCTGCTTTAGCAAAAGCCGTAAACAGCGGATGACCATCACGTGGCGTCGACTTAAACTCAGGGTGATACTGCACGCCCAAGTAGAAAGGATGCACGTCTTTCGGCAACTCAATAATTTCACACAGATCTTCTGTTGGCGTACGTGCAGAAACAACCAGACCAGCATCTTCCACGCGTTTCAGATAATGATTATTAGCTTCATAGCGATGACGGTGACGTTCTGTCACGACATTACCGTAAATATCCGCAGCTAAAGTATTTGGCTGAATTGCACAGGTTTGGGC
This sequence comes from Affinundibacterium nitidum, assembly GCF_014284155.1. Lineage (GTDB taxonomy): Bacteria > Pseudomonadota > Gammaproteobacteria > Burkholderiales > Burkholderiaceae_D > Undibacterium > Undibacterium nitidum. The sequence continues at coordinate 208,521 of NZ_JACOFZ010000004.1, read as the reverse complement.
ACCCAAACGCATAGTACCGCCGAGGTCGGAATTTTCGTCACGCAACTCAACTTTACCGTCATGACTTTGCCATTCATTGATCAAAGCAACCACTGGCTGTTCTGTTTCCAAATCAAATTCAGTCGAGTTCGCTACAGATAAGCCGGCTTTGTTACGAGCATATTCAATCAAAGCGACTTGCATACCAAGGCAAATACCCAAATATGGAATCTTGTTTTCACGAGCATAGCGCGCAGCTAAAATTTTACCTTCAACGCCGCGCTTACCAAATCCACCTGGCACCAAAATCGCATCATACTTTTCCAAAGACTTCGTGCCATGAGCTTCGATTTCTTCAGAATCAACGTATTCGATATTCACGCGGCTTTCTGTATGGATGCCTGCGTGACGCAAGGCTTCAGTCAAGGATTTGTAAGACTCTGTCAAATCAACATACTTACCAACCATGCCGATGGTCACTTCTTCTTTTGGATTTTCCAAAGCGTAGATTAACTTGTCCCACATGCTGAGATCGGCTGGTTTTGCGGTCAAACCGAGCTTATCGCAAACGATACGATCCAAACCTTGGTCATGCAACATTTGAGGAATTTTATAGATCGTATCTGCATCCCATACAGAGATAACACCCTCTTCTGCCACGTTGGAAAACAGGGAAATCTTGGCACGCTCGTCATCAGGAATTCGGCGATCAGCGCGGCACAACAACGCATCAGGGAAGATACCGATTTCACGCAATTTTTGTACGCTATGCTGAGTTGGCTTAGTTTTCAACTCGCCCGCAGACGCCAAGTAAGGAACCAAAGTCAAATGCACAAATGCGGAAGAATTCTTACCTTGACGCAGGCTCAATTGACGTGCTGCTTCGAGGAATGGCAAAGACTCGATATCACCAACTGTACCGCCGATCTCAACCAAGGCAACATCAAAACCTGCTGCACCACGATGGATAAAATCTTGAATCTCATTGGTGATATGAGGAATAACTTGTACTGTCTTACCCAAGTACTCACCACGACGCTCTTTACGAATCACGGATTCATAAATTTGGCCAGTCGTGAAGTTATTCACTTTCTTCATCTTAGCAGTGATGAAGCGCTCATAATGGCCTAAGTCCAAGTCAGTCTCAGCGCCGTCATCTGTGACGAACACTTCACCGTGTTGGAATGGACTCATGGTACCCGGATCGACGTTGATATACGGATCGAGTTTGAGCATAGTGACTTTGAGACCGCGCGATTCAAGAATCGCAGCGAGAGAGGCGGCGGCAATGCCTTTGCCTAAAGAGGAGACGACGCCCCCGGTAACGAATACGAACTTAGTCATTGCAGAAGGTGCCCAACGGCACAAGCGGGAAATTCGAATTATACATCACGAACGATGTTATCGCACGGACACGCTGAAGATTTTTATGCAAGTGCAGGCTCAGATTTATTGTCTTAATAATATTTTTTAGTGATCCGACAAATGGACAGCAACAGCTACACGTGAGATTTTGTGCCTTCCGTTTTTAGTACACAGATACAATTGCTTAATCGGACTCGTTTGCGAGCTATCAAGGAAACCAACGATATGGAAAAATTTCATTTCTCATATGGATTCACCCCTCACCAACACCAGCTAACAAGGCCTGCCCCAGCACTGATAGCCTTCGCGAGCGCTCAACTACCGCAAACTGGGATCGGTGATTTTGTTATACGGCCAGTTCGAACTACAGACTTAGCCGACTGGTATGGATACCTTCAAAAAGAACAAGTGAAAGCACTGATGAGCTGGGATGTGAAAAGCCCCGAAGACCTTCAACAATTTATTCAATCACAATGGCACAACCCACAACAAAATCAGATTAAGTGGGCGATTACCGATCAAAGTCAGGACCGACTTATTGGAACGCTAGGCTTTCATAGTATCGACCAACAAAATGAGAGCTGTGAAGTGGCTTATGACCTCAATCCCAATTATTGGAATCGCGGCATCATCACGCAGGTCTGCCGCAAAATGACAGCTTGGGCACATGAAGAAATAAAGTTGCGGAGAATTGCCGCCAGCGTCATGCTTGAAAATCAAGGTTCACGCAGAGTCTTAGAAAAATCTGGATATAATCTGGAAGGAGTAATGCGCAGCTACCGCAAGGTCCGTGGCATACACAAAGACTATTGGCTGCTCAGCAGTCTCCGCAACATTTAATGCGCCCCATAAATATTTAGAAAAGAAAGCAAGCAATGCTCAAGTTAATTCAATGGCAATGGAATGAATATCATGATTTTCATCGCTCCAGAAAAAACCTTTTAATACATATCTTCGCGGTCCCCCTACTATTGATCGCAAATATCAATCTAGTCTGGGCATTAACTCAATCGGCATGGATACACGCGATTATTTCAGCTGGTCTAATGCTACTTTCCTTAGTCTTACAAGGAAAAGGTCACAAGATTGAAGAAACGCCGTCTATTCCATTTAGCAGCCCCCTTAACGCCATCTCCCGCTTGTTCGTCGAGCAATGGATCAATTTTCCACGATTTGTCGTCAGCGGTGGTTGGTGGCAGGCTTTCCGTTCTTCGAAGTAAAGTTTTGCAGGTCCTAGACCACAGGATGTGCTTTGCCTGGGACACCTATTTCAAATCGCCATCAGTTCGTCTCACTCGATTAAGCGCTAGTAACTAACTGACTAAAGCGACCGCGCATAAGGCAAATGCCAAGCCACGATGCCATCTAGGTTGCCGTGTGAGACATGTTGCAACCACATAACCCACAGCAAGCGTTGCAGTCGACGCCAACATCAAACCAAAGAAATACGCGAGACTTGATACCGATGATGGCATCTCTAGGCCATGTGGGACTCCATGCATTACACCAAATATGGCAATTACCAGCGCAGAAGCAAAAGTAGGTAACTGGCGAGCGGAAATCAGCAAGAGCGCCATCAATAGCAAACTCAGGACAATACCATTCTCAACGAAGCCCAAGCCTATTCCGTTCAAGCCAACAAAAAAACCCAAAGTAAGTGCCAATAAAAAACAAAGCGAGAAGAATTTAGCCTTCAAGCTCGAAACTCGGGATGAGAAACAAGCGACCGAAATCAACATCAGCAAGTGATCTACTCCCGTCAAAGGATGAAGAATTCCTGCACCAAAACCCGATCCTGCATGCTCGGCACTTTCATGAGCCGAAGCCCAAGATGGAAATATCAGCATCAAACCAACAGCAGTCAAATACAGCAAGAAGGCGAATCGCCTATCATTCAAAAATCGCATAGCTAACACCTCGCAAAATTAAAATTTTTCTGTCTCATACATAAACTAGTCACTAACCAAACACTCGTTAATCGCCTAACAAGCCTTGGTCACGAATAAACTCGAACACCGTTTCTAAGCCATCACCAGCGCGCAAATTCGTGAAGACAAAGGGCTTGTCGCCACGCATACGTTTCGCATCGCTAGCCATGATGTCGAGGTTGGCTCCCACATGCGGCGCCAAATCGGTCTTATTAATGATCAACAAATCCGAACGCGTAATTCCCGGCCCCCCTTTCCTTGGAATCTTTTCGCCGCCAGCGACGTCGATGACATAGATCGTCAGATCAGATAATTCGGGACTAAACGTCGCCGCCAAATTATCACCACCAGATTCCACCAAAATGAGATCCAAATTTGGAAAATCGGCAGACATACGCGCAATGGCTTCTAAATTGATTGATGCATCTTCGCGGATTGCGGTATGCGGGCAACCACCGGTCTCCACCCCCATTAAGCGTTCAGCTGGCAAGGCATCGGCACGCAGCAAGATTTCCATATCTTCTTTGGTATAGATATCATTGGTGATCACCGCCATGTCGTAATGATCACGCATGCGTTTGCAAAGCATTTCGCATAATGCCGTTTTACCCGAGCCTACCGGGCCACCTATTCCGACTCTTAAAGGCTCTTTCTGTCGCCCCTGCGGACTCACCATTTTGTTCTGCCCTTGCATTGCCAGATTCATCGTTTCCCCTCAATATTTTTCAAATTTCAATTTCTGTTGCGCCGAGGTTTTCTCTGCATGTTATTCGCTTCTTTAAACAAGCTTGTAAATCTAAGATCGATACAAACGGCTGTACTGCACTTCATGTTGCATCGACAGTAGTGAAAGTCCTGGCGCCCAATTTGAAAGTGCATCATCCTCCAACTGCATGGCAAGGTTCGAGGCATTCGCAATGTCGTCGCGCATAGACAATAACAAACGTTGTCCTGCAACTTGTCCTAACGGCACGGACTTTACACACACCAAAACTTGATTTTCGACCCAAGTGAACAAACTGGCATGAATCACAGCTTCCGCAGGAATTTGCAAGGCCACTGCAGCGCAAGCCATCGCTGTTGGTAGGGGAATATCGACCAACTGCTGCAAGCTCGCCATCGCCTCGTCATCAGCGATCGCGAGTTCCGCCACCAATTTCGCCAAGGAGTAACCCATTTGTACGGTCTCCGCGCGAAATTCCGCGGTGTCACGTGAGGCCAAAAACACTTCACTCCAATAACGCACTGCATCGCTATCTTGCTCATAAAAAGCGCGCATTAACCGCCACAACATTGGTGCTTCAAAGTACGCCACCACTTGATTTAAATAAGACGAAATCCACACTCGCGCGGTCTCGGCATCTTTCACCTCCCCACGTTCTATCGCCGTTTCGAGGCCCTGCGAATAACTAAACCCACCGATAGGCAAAGAGGGACTCGCTAATTGCAATAAATGAAGTAAGGCAGTGGTTTGCATGATCAGATGAGAGGAAGAAGGTCAAGAACCTAACTTTTCAGTTGGCGAATCTTCCGCTTTGTCTGAGGGACGATGAATCTTCTGACGTAGTGGTATCGGTGCCAATAGGGATGGAAAGCCATGATGATGTCCATCATCAGCGCCATGATGATGTCCTCCGCCATACGCGCCCGATTCAGGCTCAAAGCTCGCTAGTTCCTCTTGTACAGTCGCACCTAGGCCTTGCAGCATTTCTTTGAGCACAGGGTCTCTGCGGATACGCAAATAACCATCACCCAATTGTGCTTGTGTATGTCGATTACCTAAATGAAATGCGCAGCGCAAGAGCTGAAACGCATTTTCACATTGAACCCGATAACAAGCTTCTTCTGCAGCGACAATCTTCACTACTCTTCCATCATCGCCCACCATCAGATCACCATCGCGCATCACCGTTCCACGTACAGTAAACACACCAACTTCCTCACCATTGCTCATCTTTGCGCGCAATCGACTTTTTTCGCGCAAATCATATGGCAGGATTAATTCGGCAACGATCACCGCATCCTCTTTTTTTTCGTGCTCAAGCTTGGAATGAAGAGTCAACATAGCTTTTCCATCAAAATAAAAAATAGCGCTGCGCCATGGGCAGCACTGTGGCGGGTTCACAGACGAGATGCTCGCCGTCAGCACGCACCTCATAAGTTTCTGGGTCGACTTCCATTTTCGGTGCAGCGTCGTTATGTATCATGTCCGCTTTGCGTAAGCCACGGGTATTCTTAACTGCAACGACTGTTTTTTGTAGTTGCAACTGCTCGGCGATGCCAGCATCAAAAGCCGCTTGTGAAACAAAGCTCAAACATTTCTTCAGCGCGCCGCCATAAGCGCCAAACATCAAGCGCGAGTAGACCGGTTGTGGTGTCGGAATGGACGCATTAGGGTCACCCATTTGCGCGGCAGCAATCATGCCGCCCTTCAAAATCATGCTGGGTTTTACACCAAAAAAAGCTGGTTTCCACAACACCAGATCAGCGAGCTTGCCAATAGAGATCGATCCGACGATGTGCGAGATGCCATGTGTAATCGCAGGATTAATTGTGTATTTCGCGATATAACGTTTGGCGCGATAGTTATCGTGACGTGCATTGTCTTGAGGCAGGCTGCCTCGTTGCACCTTCATCTTGTGCGCCGTTTGCCAGGTCCGCATAATCACTTCACCAACACGCCCCATCGCTTGCGAGTCAGATGACATCATTGAGATCGCGCCGATATCATGCAAGATGTCTTCAGCGGCAATCGTTTCGCGGCGAATACGCGATTCCGCGAAAGCCACATCTTCAGTGATCGCGGGGTCCAAGTGATGACAGACCATCAGCATATCGAGATGTTCGTCTAAGGTATTGACGGTATAAGGTCTCGTTGGATTGGTGGACGAAGGCAGAACGTTTGATTCTCCAACTGCCGCAATAATATCGGGAGCATGTCCGCCGCCAGCACCTTCGGTATGAAAAGTATGAATTGTGCGATTCTTAAAAGCTGCAAGAGTATGCTCAAGAAAACCAGCCTCATTGAGCGTATCACTATGGATCGCAACCTGCACGTCGTAACGCTCTGCCACGCTTAAACAATTGTCGATGACGGCTGGTGTGGTGCCCCAGTCTTCGTGCAATTTGAGTCCGATAGCGCCGGCCAAGATTTGCTCTTCAATCGGCCCGGGCAAGCTGACATTACCTTTACCCAAAAAGCCTAAGTTCATCGGAAACGCATCAGCCGCTTGCAGCATCGAATGAATATGCCAAGGCCCTGGAGTACAGGTCGTTGCTGCGGTTCCCACCGCTGGCCCAGTACCGCCACCAAGCATCGTGGTGACGCCACTCATTAAGGCTTCTTCGATTTGTTGCGGACAGATGAAATGAATATGCGAATCAATGCCACCTGCCGTAACGATCATACCCTCACCGGCAATGATCTCAGTGGCGGCGCCAATGACAATATTCACTCCCGATTGAATATCGGGATTACCAGCTTTACCAATGGCAGCAATCAAGCCATCTTTCAAGCCGATATCTGCTTTAATCACGCCCCAATGATCTAAGATAACGGCATTGGTGATCACGGTATCCATCACCTGCGCATGCAATGCTTGCGATTGTCCCATACCATCTCGAATCACTTTGCCGCCACCAAACTTTACTTCTTCTCCGTAGAAAGCATAGTCGGCTTCGATTTCGATAAATAACTCGGTATCGGCCAGACGAATACGATCACCCTTTGTAGGGCCGTACATTTCTGCATAGGCTTGACGCGAGATTTTTGTCATTGCAGATCTCCCATCACTAAACCATTGAATCCGAATACTCTGCGAGCACCACCCAAACGCACTAATTCAACTGTACGCACTTGCCCAGGCTCAAATCGCACCGCTGTTCCCGCTGCAATATTCAAACGCATACCATAGGCAAGCTGACGTTCAAATTGCAAAGCAGGGTTGGTCTCAAAAAAATGAAAATGCGAACCTACTTGAATCGGTCTATCACCGCTGTTAGCCACTGCGACTGTCAAGCTCACACGTCCCGAATTCAATTCAATCTCACCCGCTTCAATCAACATTTCACCTGGTATCATGATTTCTCTATCGCTTCACTAATTCGTTAATTTGACGCTCAAGGAATAGGCTGATGAACGGTCACCAACTTCGTACCATCGGGAAAAGTTGCCTCAACTTGAATATCGGGAATCATTTCTGCAATCCCCGACATCACATCATCGCGCGACAAGATCTGGGTGCCTTCTGACATAAGTTGCGCCACCGTTTTACCATCGCGTGCGCCTTCCATAATTGCACATGTGATGAGGGCGATCGCTTCTGGATAATTGAGCTTCAGACCCCGTGCACGGCGCCGTTCAGCTAAGAGACCTGCAGTAAAAATTAATAATTTGTCGCGCTCGCGCGGGCTTAATTCCATAACCTTGCCTTCACCGAATTACCTTCATCAGATTGCTTTCATCACAGGCTTACACAAAAATAGCTTGTATTCTTGTTTCACCGACCAAAATCTAAAAGCAATTCCTATGCCATGAAGGCAGATCGCAATAAAACACCAAAAGCAAAGAATAGAGGCGAGAACGAGTGAAGCTTGCAGGTATCCCTGAGCTTATTTCCTGGTTAAAAAGTGGATTGGAATTACGTACGCCAGATTCTTAGATCAATCGCCTCACGTCCCACAATCGCGGGTCGTAGCATTTGCCAAGCGAGCAGCATAAGTTGACGTGCTCGCTCACTGGAACCACCGAGATAGCGCACAGAGATCAGGTGCTTAATTTGGGTGACCCCGAATTCCTCGTTGGCTTGCAGGATACCCTGTGCGGCTTCGCGCAGAGACTTGATCAGATGCACACTCACTATCTGCCCAACGCCGATCAAACTAGCATTAACGCTGTGCCCATGCAAACCAAATACACTTCGCATAGACGCGCTTGGTGCCGCAATCGCCCCTTGCTCAAACCACAGCAATTGTCCTTCGCGCTTAATCTGTACACGTTGCCGTATCAAACCTTGCTCGAATTGTTCACCCGAAGCGGTGCGCCCAAAGCATTGAATATCGCATAAGAAGCAGCTCGCATTCGCTGCCAGATCAATCTCTTGTTCGAGAGCGACGTGTGCTTGGTCGTAGAAGATACTCTCTTGTGGCATCCATTCAAAACATGCATCTGCCGCGATTTTAAAGCGTAGCGACTGCCGCGACACCTTGCCGTTTGATTTATACCATTTTGCAGCGCCAGGATTACTGATCAATGCATGGCTCGACTCACCTATCTCAAGATCAATTTCCAAAGCATCGCCACCAACCACACCTCCAGGTGGATGCAAGACCAACACGTGGCAAACGGCATCGCCTTCTGGATAAAGTGCTTTCTGTACGCGTAAGGGACCGAAATGTTGTCGCTTGGTTAGTCTCGTTGTTTGCGCATCACGACCAAATGTCAGACGTAAAGCCGCCCGCCATCCAGACTGGCTATTGCCATTGTCAATGGATGTAGCAAAAACAGGGGCGCTCGATGGTTGGAGCTCCGCTGATTCAGTTAAGACTGAAGTTGGTGATAAAGCATTCATACGCTTACTATAAACTGCGTTAGCGAAGCACGTCTTGCTTTTCGTTGTAGAAAACTTCTATTTTTTACAGATAAAAATGAAACGCTACTTTGCAGTGCGAAGCGCATCCAGATGCACCAAATTATCTGCGTCGATGCACTGAAAAAATGCAGATCATCGAATCGCCATTGTCAGATTTAATAGGAAAAATCCAACTGCACTTTCGCAAAATTTTGCGCACCCTTGGCGTTACTCAGCTCAGCGATTTCATTCCCACGTCGGATCACGGAAGCATAAAAGCGCCATTCGGTTCCCTGATAAACATAGGCAAGCTCGGCTTCGGGAACTAATCGTTTGGGGCTCACAGCGAGGTCTTGATGGCGGAAAAAGCCACCTTGAATACTCGCATTGTAGGCAACTGCTCGGGCACCAGTTCGCAGCTGCAAATAACTTGCCGCTTGCGTCGGTAAAGCATTGAGTTGCCCTAGTCGCACACTGAGATCAACACTCGCATCGGTAAAAATATTGCCGAAGCGCGCTTGCCATTGCGTGTTCAAATCAACATTCGAATTCAGCTGTATTCGTGCTGGACTGTATGCCATTTTCGCTACGGCACCCCACTCTTGCTTCAATTGTGTATTCCAGGCTTGCGGCAAAGGTTGATTTAAAGCGCGATGCAGGTTGGTTTGTGTCCATTCTCCGCCTGCACAAGCCCCCAAGCACCCAATATCCAAGCCGACGCTAGTCGCGCTGCCGTCATTCTTAAAAAGCTCTTTCGCCACACCCAGATACAGCCATCCGGCATAAGGGTGATCCTGTTTTTGCAGTTGAGATGGCTTCAGTTTGATGTCAGAAGCGGTGTACAGATCTTGCCCAAGCTGCCAACGGTAGCTCAAAACTTGAGTTTCACTAATCAGTACATTCTTTCGTTGGAGGTGGATGCCGCTCGTATAAAAACCATCATCTTTCTTCAGCAGCATGCTGTCATTCTCGACATCGAGCGACCAGGTTAAACGTCCTTTCTCTTGTACTTGCTGGTATTCGGCAGTAGATGGCCATAGCTGTTGAGCCTGAACCAAAGACGGTAGGCTGCAGCTGGCAAGGCCTAGGCAACACAAAAAAAGTGACGGCTGAGAAAGAAGATGTAAGCGCATCGTGAAAGCCCTTGAATAAAAAAAGCGAACTCTATGTTCACAAGTTCGCTTATTTTACGTGAGACTGTAGAAGGCTGTGCAGTTCATTTGTTTTGCAATACTGCTTGTATCATCGCGTGGCAAGCTGCTGCTGTCTTCTCCGGCATTTCCATTGGCAATAAATGCCCTGCGGGTAATTGAACAAAGTTTTTTCCACACATCTTGCGTGTTGCCCCGAGACCACCCTGCCGACATTCGACTGACTCAGTCCCACCGACAAATCCGATCGGTACCTTGAGACCGCGACGCGCAATCTTGCCCAAGATACTCGGCAAAGTAACGTAAATTGCACTTTCAATTTCGCGTGTAAATTTGAGCGTAACGCCGTCAGGATGCGGAATAGTTCCAGCATCAATGTAATCTCGTAACACTTGCGGCGGCCAAATCGCGAATTTGTCTTTGGCAGAAAAATGTTCGAAGGCCTCTTCTTTATCTTTCCAAAGTATTCGACGCTTCAGCGAAAACTGCGCAGGCGAATACTTATCGAGCAGACCCAGAATGCGGAAGGTCTTCAAAAACCAGGCGCGCCAACCAGTAACAACTGGTGAATCTATCATCACCACACAACGAACCAGATCTGGACGCTGACTCGCCGCCATTAATGAGAGAATCCCCCCCAAAGAATGTCCTAACAAAATCACAGGCTCAGCATACTTGGCCTGCAAAGTATCAATTAATTCTTGGACTAGATACGGCCAATTCGTCGTCACTGGATATTGCGTATTGTGCCCGTGCATCTCGAGCGCATCGATGTCGTAATGAGTTTCCAATGCTGCAAACATCTGACGATAGCTCCCTGAGGGGAAGCTATTACCGTGACAGAAATGGACTTTTGGTTTGCTCATACACTCTAAACTTCATTTATCAACTGCGGATGGATACCAGTAACGCGGATGCGTTTGGCGAAAATCTTCGATTTGGATTTGTTCGCCAAATTGTAATGTGATTGCACCGCTTGTGTCCGTCCTTAGAGGGATTACTCCAAAATCGAGGTAGCGTTGCCACACTTCTGGTTTAGGGTGACGATAGCGATTCAGATAGCCGAATTGATATAAAGCATAGCGCGGATGTACCGCTTGCACAAAAGCAGATGTTGACGATGTACCACTGCCGTGGTGCGGCACTAATAACACCGAAGCTTGCAGTCGCTCCGGAATACTATTGACGAGCTCGTCTTCTTGTACCGCTTCAATATCCCCGGCCAACAGTAAGCTATGCTGAGCGTTTGAAATTTTCAGGGTACAGCTACGGGCATTGGTTTTCCATTTATCACTAGTGTAAATCACGGGTACTGGATGTAAGATTTCAAAATGCACACCATCCCATTCCCAACTTTGTCCTGCGACGCAACGTTGATGCTCGGCAGCTGATCTCACAATCTCATGTTCATAGGCCAGTGAAGTTCTCAGTAAGGGAATCGAGAGACTCTTCATCAAACTTAAAGCGCCACCAGAATGATCACTATCTGCGTGTGAAATGACCATCTCATCCAATTGGTGAATACCTCTCCCATGCATATACGGCAAAATCACCCTCAAGCCACTATTGCTATCATCGCTTTGCCCAGGTCCTGAGTCATACAGTAAACGATGATGCGCGGTCTCGATCAAAAGCGAGGTCCCCTGCCCAACATCAAACGCTGTCACATGAAACTGACCTACTAAAGGGGACGTTACTGGGTTCACCAACATAGGCAAACAGCAAAAAGCACCTAGCATCCGCGCAGGCCAAGCACGCGGCGCCAATATCCACAACAAACCGAGAATCGCCAATACCAGCATCCACCAAGTTGGCTGCGGCGCGCTCCAGACCGCGAAGCGTCCAACACTCAAATACTGCAACAATTCAACCAAGGAGGACATCGTTGCATGCGCGAATGCAAGTAACGCTTGTGCCAGCGGAAGTGGGAGAACACTTCCAAGCAATGCTAAAGGCGTCACTACAAAACTAATGAGTGGTATCGCGATCGCATTTGCAATCGGGCTGATCAAGGAAATTTGCGAGAACAAAAAGAGCGTCAAAGGAACCAGACCCATTGTAATGGCATATTGAGCTCGAGCCGCGCTCAATAGTTGCTGTTTGAGCTTTCCCCATATGGTGTACATCACCCCTCTTGGCGATGACTTGGTCGAAGTATCTGCCTCGTCTTTCATCAGCAATTCGTCGGTGCTGTTGGTCGTTTGCTCTTGCGTATTCGAAGCGGCATCACTGGCATAAAGCAACAGAGCAACCGCTGCGAAGGATAACCAAAATCCCGACCAAAGAACGGCCCAAGGATCGAACAAGAGCACTATCCACAAAGCCAAACACAATATTTGGCTGGCTTGCCCTGTGCGTCCAGTCCACACCGCGAGTGCCACCACACTGAGCATATACAAGGTACGCTGAGCTGGAACGCCGAAACCTGCGAGTGCAACGTAGATCAAGGCTGCGAGTGCCGCCGACAACACCATCACTTTCCGGACAGGCATCAATAAAGGCCAGTCCCGCCAGAAATAGAAGGAACGACGCCACAAAAACCCAAAGCAGGCCGCACACATCCCTGCGATCATGGTGATGTGCAAACCTGAAATCGAGACCAAATGACCTATGCCAGTGCGATTAAAAATGGTCCAATTACTTTGACTAATTTCACTCTGATCGCCGATCACTAGGGCGACCAACACACCCACATAAGTCGCATCACCATTAGCAAGCAAAGCTCTATGCAAACGTTCACGTAAAGTCGATCGAACTCGTTCAAGCAAATTATTGGGGCTCCAAACAAAATCATTGATCAGTATCGCCTGTGCTGACCCACTATTCTCACTTGCAATACGTACACTCGCACTGGCACGCACACCCTGCTCTAGCATCCATGCCTCGTAATCAAAACCAAAGGGATTGGCGTTGCCATGTATGGGCTTAAGCTTTAACGTGAGGCGCCAACGTTGCCCAGGTTGTAGGTTGGCAAACTGACTTGGATTGTTGGGATGATCAAACCATGAGACAGCAAGTTTATGTGGAATCGAAGCCTGTGCTTCACTCAAGCTACTCTGCACATCATCACGTTGAAATTGAAAATGCCATCCTTGTGGGGAACGCGTTGGTAGGCTTGTAATCACGCCGCTCAATGCAAATTCTTGTCCGATAAGATTGCTCGCTAACTGTTCATTCAAACGATAGTGTGCAAATCCTCCTGCCCAGCTCATGCCAAATGCAAAACCAAAGGCGATTTGGTAGGTATAAAGTTTCCAGGAAGATTTCCTTGAGACGCTTGTCTCAACACTACGTTTATCTCTTGTTCGAGGGAAGAAAACAAAGATCAAATTCAGTAACAGGCAAACGAGGGCTGCAATATAGATCGGCAGCGGAAACAAAGAGGCTTGCTGCTGTAGAAAAAACACACCGACGGTGAATGCCAGTGCCATGCAACGCATTATGCACCCTGCACACTCGAAGTTTTGATCAGTCGAGCTAAACGTGGCAGCACATCCAAGACATTATTGCTCGTCTGCCGAGCTGCCTCTTCGATAGAACAGCCTCGTAATTGCGCAAATTCATGGCCAATCTGTACCAATTCGCCTGGAGTATTGATTCCTGGATGACACCAGTGAGGAGCAATGTCAGGCGCATCTGTTTCCAAGACGATACTGTTGAATGGTAATCCACTCGCTAGGCGTCGTAATTGCAAGGCACGAGTGAAAGTCATAGCGCCGCCGAAACCAAGCTTAAAGCCATGCTCAATAAAATTTTTTGCCTGTTGTTCGCTACCATTGAAGGCATGAGCAATACCGCCAGGCACTGGTATGCGCCTCAGATATTTCAAAATTTGGTCTTGCGATTTTCGAACATGAAGAAGTACAGGCAATTCAAAATCGCGAGCAATCTTGAGTTGCTCACTGTAGAAAAAGATTTGTTTCTCTTTCAGCGGGCTTTCGCACAATGCCGGCACAAAGAAATCAAGGCCGATCTCGCCAATCCCGATAAAGCGTGAAGCAAGTGCTGAGCCGGAATCTCGCATCAATGCGGCTACCAGCTCGCGTAGAAACTGCAAGTCTTCTTCCTTCGACGTTGGTACATACATGGGATGAATACCAAGCGTGTAATAACAATGCGCATGGTTTTGTGCCAACTCCTGCACCGCGGAAAAATTCGATCGATGTACTGCTGGAATGACAATGGCAGAAACGCCCATGCGCTCGGCCTCATCCGCGAGTTGCAAGGACTTCCCTGCGAACTCACTAGCATCAAGGTGACAATGGCTATCGATCCACATATGGTCTCAAAGTAGTATCACTTTCGTTTCCAGCTTAAAAAGCTGACCACAAAGTATCAAGCCTCTTGTGCTTTTTTCTTCGCGGCCAGGGCCTTACTCTCTTTCTTCAGCCCTTTTGACACTGGGCATACAGCCTGCATAAATCCAGCTAAGGTATTCGCCAAATTTTCACCTTGAAGGCGATAAAACACATATTGACCGCGTTTGTCACTGACGACCAAACCCGCAGACTCCAAGATTTTTAAATGTTTCGATAAGGACGGCTTCGTCATATCGAATCGCTCAGCGATCTCACCGGCCGACAGTTCTGTTTCCGATAGATAGGCCAAGATTTTTCTGCGCGGGGTCGAGGCCAAGGCTTCGAATATTTTGTCCATGTTTTGCCTTTTTTTCAACTAAAAATCACATTAGGACGGCGATTGCGGCACTAAGTTCGCCGAAATGTCGCTTTTACTTCACTGCATCCCCATGCCAACAGCAAGGCGCAATTGGCACGGTGACTGATATCAACTATTTTCAGTGTACATGATAATGAGTTAGTTAGACAATTAGCCAGTTAGCTAAATACAGGATACAATAAAGCACAATGTAGAACATCGAGGAACGATCATGAATAGCGCCCATTCAACAAACGCCAACGTCGACCACCAAGAAATTGCACGATTCAATGCATTGGCTAGCCGCTGGTGGGACGAGAATTCTGAGTTTCGCCCTTTGCATCGCATCAATCCACATCGGCTTGAGTGGATAGATCAATTGGCTTCGCTTGAAGGGAAGAAAGTCATCGATATTGGTTGCGGTGGTGGCATCCTCGCGGAAGCGATGGCGAAACGCGGCGCGCAAGTGTGCGGCATTGATTTGGCAGGCAAGCCATTAGAGATCGCTCGTTGGCATGCAACGCAAGGAGAAGTAAAACTTAACTATGCCGACAGTAGTGCCGAAGAGTGGGCGATCGAACATCATGAACATTATGATGTCATCACCTGTATGGAAATGCTGGAACATGTGCCCGATCCATCCAGCATCATCGCTGCTTGCAGTAGCATGCTAAAACCGGGCGGTTGGTGCTTCTTCTCAACCATTAACCGCAACCCTTTAGCTTATCTAACAGCCATTATTGGTGCAGAGTATATCTTGCGAACATTACCCGTAGGCACCCATCACTATGGTAAATTTATACGCCCCAATGAACTTGTGGCGATGGCGGGCAAACAGGGATTACAACTCGTTGAGAAAAAAGGATTGGGTTACAACCCTATCACACAAAATTTTCGTTTGATTAACTTTACCGGCATGGCATATCTGCTGGCGATGAAGAAAGCGTGATTTCAACGCGCTCTTCGCAATCGACCTGAGTAGGAAAACAGAAATCCTAGTAGAGGATAGCTAAAAGCAACTTGAAACAGATAGTTGTCGCCGCCTATTGTTTTTTTGGCGACCAGCCTAGGGAAAACAGCCAAAGGAATTGGCAATCCAAACCAGAACACCCGCAACAAACGCCACTGCCAACCACCCTGCTGATCAAGCTCCACCGCCAAATGCAGGCGTAGGTGTCCATGTTGCTCTATCCAATACCCTGTCTGAAAGTGGTTCACTGGTTTGAACCGGCTTTCCACGACAGATGCTGCATTGTTTGCAGATCGCAAATCCGCTCCAAATGTCCTACACCAAAACATCGATTGATCACGATGAGAAACCTCCAACGAAAAATCACAACGCCCCGCCGTAATCAAGTGCGCAGGGATTCCCATACTTTTGGCAATGCGCCGCCCTAGCCAGCCCGCCGCTCCCTTACCAACTTTCAATTCAACCTGCCCACGCAGTATCCCGCCGTCGCGATGCAGACTTTGCAGCAAAGGATGTAAAGCTGTGAATTGGGCTCCAAACCAGGTGACTGTAGAATTTTCTTGAATGACTGACATTAGGCTATAAAGATTCCGGTTCTCGATGCAAAGAGTGTAGCAGTTTATCCTGAAAGCAACATTCCCAACTTCAGAATAATCCTTCAATTACTTCGATCAAGAATGTCCTGAAATGACCGCAATCTGTCGCAAACAGGGCTAATAAAGTAACGCCGCTACTGTTATTATCTTCTCCATGGCGCCATCTCGAATGTGGCGCAAACCTAGACTCTAAATGAGAAGGCATCGAGGAAATCATGTTAGAACTACGCCCCAGCTGCGAGCATTGCAATAAAGATCTCCCCCCTGATTCCGACCAAGCCATGATCTGCAGTTTCGAATGTACTTTCTGTCTCGATTGTGTCGTTCAGGTGTTACAACATGCATGCCCAAATTGCGGTGGCAGTTTCAGCCATCGCCCCATTCGTCCGGCATTTGACGGAAAAAATGAAAATGATTTACAACATTATCCAGCCAGTACGGCCCGCAAATATCGCCCTGTTGACACGCAAGCCCATGCTGCTTGGCTTGCTGCCCGCAATAAAAATCAAGAGGCTTAAGAGCGATGCCCATGATATCTTCCACACCACAAGCACAGATCATTTACTTTTTAATCTTGCCTGAAATTTTGATGGTGGACTTGGCAGGGCCGGCTGATGCATTTTTGTTTGCCAATCGACGTAGTGAACAAAGTTTATTTGACTTGCGTTATGTGAGCCCTGTTCAAGATCCAACAACCTCATTGGGATTAACGTTACATGCGATAGCCCCACTTCCGACCACGATTGAAGACGACGCGTGGGTCATCATTCCAGGTACTTTATGTCAACGATTCGATGCCAATACAGAATCAGCGAAAGCGGCAATCCATTGGTTGAAAGACACGCTGCATCAACAACGCCTCATCTGCATTTGCGCTGGCGGCCTGATCGCAGCCCACGCTGGTCTCTTGAGCCACAAACACGCTACTACACATCATAGCCATCTCGATGAGATGCGAGAGATCGATCACAGTATCCTTGTTGAAGACAATCGCATTTTTGTCGAAGATGGACATGTCGCCACTAGTGCGGGCGTGACCGCAGGCATAGACTTAAGCCTACATCTGATTAGCCAACACTGCTCCCCACCACTAGCGATGGAAGTGGCGCGTGCAATGTTGATTTACTTTCGACGCAGCGGACAGGATGCGCAACTATCGCCTTGGTTAATGCATAGAAACCATGTCCACCGCGCGGTCCACAAAGCACAGGATTTATTAAGCCATCACCCTGCATACCCGTGGCAATTGGATGAGCTAGCCAACAAACTTGGCACCAGTACTCGCCACCTGACACGACTGTTTAAAGAACATACGGAAGTATCGGTGCATGACTACTTAAATAGTTTGCGCCTGAATCTTGCCGATCAGTTTCTCTCACAAACAAATTGGTCTATCGAACGCGTTGCCGAATCTGCGGGTTTTGGCTCAGCGCGACAATTTCGTCGTGTTTGGCAGGCAAAGCATGATAGCCCTCCTTCGCAATTTCAACGGAAATGAGTTCAATATGAAATCACAAACTGTCACAAACCCACAGGCAGGCCCTGCACTGCTCTTAGTTGACGTACAAACTGGTTTCGACGATCCATTTTGGGGGCCGCGCAACAATCGACAGGCCGAATCGAATATTGCTCGCCTGCTCGCTGCTTGGCGCCAAGCTCAGCTCCCGGTGATTCACATACGACATTGCTCAGTTGAGCCCAATTCGACCTTACGCGAAGATCGTCCCGGCAATGCATTCAAACCAGAAGCCATGCCCATCGCCGGCGAGATTGAATTCAAAAAATCCGTCAACAGCGCCTTCATTGGCACGTCGCTGCATGAATATTTGCAAGGGCGAAGTCTGCAAGAGTTGGTGATTGTTGGCATCAGTACCGATCACTGCGTATCAACCACGACGCGTATGGCTGGTAACCTCGGTTACATCAATTTTTTAGTGGAAGATGCGTGTGCGACTTTTGACCGTATCGATCATCACGGTCGCCTGCACTTAGCACAGGACATTCATGATATCCATCTTGCGAGTTTGAACGGAGAATTTTGTTCAGTCGTGCGGACCGACGATGTCATCAAAAAATTCGCCCCAGTTGCAATTTAGTTCGAGGGACTAGTCTCTTCTGGAGTGAAGCCCCACTGCGGACTCAATAAAATCGCAAGTACCGAGGCCGTCGCAATCGCGATCGATAGCCATAGCGCAAAAGATGAATCCGCAACGCGTTGCGGATAAATCTTCACCACAGCGCCCAAACCAATCAAGTTCCCGCCCGCCACTAACACTGCCGAGGCGTAGTCATGAAAACGACGCGCTTTGTTCGCGCCAATTGCCCATTTCTGATGTGTGTTATAGCTCGGCAGCACCAGATGAGCATCATCTAATTGTTCAAGTGCCGAAAGAAATCGACGCAGATTCGTAATGGCACGCTCAGCCTTATAGTTAAGAAATGCCAAGCTCAGCGAGGCCACTGGGAAGCCCAACATTAACCATTCGACGGGTACTTCGCCACGAGTTTCACTCGATTTCAAAGCGACCAAAGCCGCCAACAAACTCACTACTAAGGTCACATACAGAGCGAGCGCCTGCTGACGCTGCGTGATACGCGCATTCACCTCGTTGTAGGCAGCAATAAATCGGTAATTGGCGTCAACAGCAAAAGATTTACTCATAGTGAGCTCATTCAAAAATTAGCCTTAGATTATACGGCCTTCGCTTGGACCTCATCGAAACACATTGGCGATCAACCGCAGTCATCGATGCAATTAAAGAACGCAATTATCCTCAGGCATCGAAATTAGTATCAAGAAAACAATTGTTCACCACTCAAACAAGAAAGCCTTGAATTACCTATTTAACAGACATTGACAATAATAGAGCAAAGATAAGCGAATAAAGCCAATATCATTGAGAAATTGAGCCGTGCTCAGCAAGAAATTTTTAGATGTTCTAGAATTTCAGTAATTCGTGAAAATTCAGAAAATTAAAGAAATTACTCAAACCCGAACACAAATCGTGCAGTTTCAAACAATGCCTAACGCCACATCCAAAACAAGAACCACAAGGAAACCATCATGGAAACACTTAGCCCTCTAACCCAACGCTTCATTTTGCATTTTGGCGAAATGGGCAGCCGCTGGGGCATCAATCGCACCGTTGGCCAAATGTACGCGCTGCTCTACGTGATGGGCAAACCGATGAATGCCGATGAGATCGCAGAGCATCTTTCCTTTTCTCGTTCCAATGTCAGCATGGGTCTCAAAGAATTGCAGGCGTGGCGACTGGTGAAATTAATGCATAAGCCGGGCGATAGACGCGAATACTTTGAACCACCGAAAGATATCTGGGATATTTTCAAAGCCTTACTGGAAGAACGTCGTCGTCGTGAAATTGAGCCGACACTCTCAATGTTGCGCGACGCACTGCTCGAAAACCCTGCATCAGAAGAAGATAAACGTGCACAAGAACGTATGCGAGAAATGTATCAACTCATTGAGTTATCCACCTCATGGTTTGACGATGTACAAAGGCTCTCCCCAGAAACCCTCGCCTCGCTGATGAAAATGGGATCGAAGGTCGGAAAACTACTCGACATCCGCGACAAGTTCCGTTTTAGCGATAAAGACGAGCAAGCAGAAAACAGCTAAGGAAGCATCATGAAGATCCAACAGCTTTGGCAAAAGAGTCGTCATACCGGACTGCCCTTGTATTTGGAAATTAGCATTTTCCTTTGCATTAAGCTGTTGGCCATCTTCATCATGTGGAAGCTTTTCTTCTCACAACCGCAAACCAAGAAGATGCGACTACCCACCACAACGGTGGAACAGCATTTACTCAGCACACCCCCAGACATCAAAAAAGCACAGAGCATCGCCGCACCAGACGCCGCCGCATCCCAACCGAGAAAAACAGGTCAATGATATGAATCCCATCGAAGAAGTCGTCAACCTCTCACGACTACAATTTGCACTCACTGCCATGTATCACTTCCTCTTTGTTCCTCTTACACTGGGACTATCTTGGATACTAGTGATTATGGAATCCGTTTATGTGATGACCGGACGCGAAGTCTATCGTGACATGACCAAGTTTTGGGGTAAGTTATTCGCCATCAATTTCGCCATGGGTGTGACAACCGGTATCACTTTGGAATTTCAGTTCGGGACGAACTGGTCCTACTACTCGCACTATGTGGGCGACATCTTCGGTACACCATTAGCGATCGAAGGCATGATGGCCTTTTTCTTGGAATCCAGCTTTGTCGGCTTAATGTTTTTTGGCTGGGATAGGCTCTCAAAACAAGCCCACTTAGGCGTGACCTTTCTCGTCGCGCTTGGCTCCAATCTTTCTGCGCTTTGGATCTTGATTGCGAACGGTTGGATGAATAATCCTGTCGGTGCGGAGTTTAATTACGAGACCATGCGTATGGAACTCACCAGCATCGCTGCCGTGATTTTCAATCCGGTCGCGCAAGTGAAGTTTGTGCATACCGTGGCGTCGGGTTATGTCGCCGCTTCGATGTTTGTACTCGGCGTCTCGTCCTACTATTTACTCAAAGCACGTGACACTGGCTTTGCCATTCGTTCGTTTGCGATTGCTGCGGCCTTTGGTCTTGCTTCCACTTTATCGGTGATCGTTCTCGGTGATGAATCTGGCTATACGGCCGGCGAAGTTAATAAAGTTAAACTCGCGGCCATTGAAGCAGAATGGCATACCGAGCCAGCACCCGCCCCCTTTACCGTAATTGGCTTACCGAACGACAAAAAAGAACACACTGACTACGCGGTAAAAATCCCCTATTTGATGGGCATCATCGCCACGCGCTCAACGGACACCCAAGTCACCGGCATCAAAGATCTCAAACAAGAGAACCGCGATCGCATTATCAAAGGTATGTACGCCTACGACCTTCTCACGCAACTGAAATCAAACACATTGGAGGGCGAAGCACTTCAAGCAGTGAAGGATGAATTTAAACTCGCCAAGGTCGATTTAGGGTATGGCCTATTACTCAAGAAGTACACAGATAAAGTCGTCGATGCCACACCACAGCAAATCGATCAAGCCATGCACGATTCCATTCCCAAAGTGGCGCCTTTGTTCTTTGGCTTTCGTCTCATGGTAGGACTAGGCGTGCTCTTCTTATTTATCTTTAGCACCTCCTTCTATTTCTTGATCCGCAAACGCCTCGCAAAGCAACGTTGGTTACTGAAGCTCGCTCTGTTTAGCATTCCGCTTCCTTGGGTGGCGATTGAAGCAGGTTGGATTGTGGCGGAATATGGTCGGCAGCCTTGGACTATCGCTGGCGTTTTACCAACCCACTTATCTGCATCGACCTTAAGTGCCAACGACCTCGTGTTCAGCCTTACAGGTTTCTTTCTGTTCTATACCGCGCTGTTGATCGTGGAGCTTTACCTCATCATCAAGTATGCACGTCTAGGGCCGAGCGCACTGCATACGGGTAAGTATCACTTTGAAACCGAACATAAGCTAAGCGCATAAGGACAGATCATGTTTGACTATCTCACACTCAAAATAATCTGGTGGTGTTTCGTCGGCATCTTACTGATAGGCTTCGCTCTGATGGATGGCTTTGATTTCGGTGTTGGCATGCTTTTACCGTTCGTCGGCAAGACCGACGTCGAACGACGCATCATGCTCAATAGCGTAGGCCCAACCTGGGAAGGCAATCAGACTTGGTTCATCACCGCAGGTGGGGCTCTGTTTGCGGCATGGCCATTAGCGTATGCAGCAGCATTCTCTGGTTTCTATATCGCCTTAATGGTGCTCCTGTTTGCGTTATTTTTTAGACCTGTGGGTTTTGACTATCGCAGTAAATTAGCGGATCCGCGTTGGCGCTCCACTTGGGACTGGCTGCTATTTATCGGCGGTTTCGTCCCTCCTTTGATTTTTGGCATTGCTTTCGGCAGTCTGCTACAGGGTGTCCCCTTCCATTACAACAGTGAAATGCGCTTAGCCTATGAAGGCGGATTCTTCGATTTGCTCAATCCCTTTGGCATTTTGTCTGGCATCTTAAGTGTGGCAATGTTGTGCATGCATGGGGCCGCCTTCCTTCTATGTAAAACAGATGCCGCTATCGTCGCTCGTGCCCGTATTGCGCTTAAGTTGAGTGCCGCGATCACTGTCGTATGCTTTATCATCGGCGGATGGATGATTGCGACGCAAGTACAGGGATATCACATCACCAGCATGCCGGACGCAAATACTGCATTTATGCCGATTGCAAAAACAGTAGAACGTATCAATGGCGCTTGGCTCAGCAATTTCCAACAACACAGCGCCCTATACCTCATTCCAGGAACTGCGATAGTTGCGGCATTACTCAGCATGCTCTTCACCCATCTACTACGACCAAGGCTGGCATTCATCGCCACTGGCACAAGTGTGGCGGGTATCATTCTGACAGCCGGTGTGGCAATGTTTCCTTTCGTGATGCCTTCCTCTTTGCAACCGAATAGCAGCCTGACGGCTTGGGATGTGGTCGCGAGCCATAAAAGTTTGGGCATTATGTTTTGGGTGGTCGTATTTTTCTTGCCCATCATAATGATGTACACCGCTTGGATCTATCGTGTCATGCGAGGCAAAGTCGACGCCCAGCACATCGAAGATCACCAACACTCAGCCTACTAAGGAGAACACGATGTGGTACTTTAATTGGATACTCGGCATAGGATTAGCGCTGGCCTTGGCCATCATTAATGTCATGTGGCTAGAAGCAAATTATGCGTTTGGTGAACGTGATGAGGCAAAAACGCAAGAGCGTTTTGAAGAGGCCATGCGCGAAGAACAAGCTGAGAATTAGAAAACATGAAAAAGCGCTCAGACATATCTTTGAGCCAATAAAAAAGCACGAGGGATACTCGTGCTTTTTTCCTCGATCCGAATTAAGATTTAGTTCTGAGGGCGAATGATACGGTCCTTGCAGCTGAAGCTCGTGGTTGTGACTTTTTCGACGTTACCTGCACCACAAGTAGTGACTGCTTGTTGCGACATAATGGCAATTTGTTTGCCACTTTCGACATTGCTTTCGCTGACCGAAATACATGCGCTCAGGCTGATTGTGGCAGCAAAGACTGCAACGACAGCGACTATTTTTTTCAACATACTAGTCTCCAAAATTTATTTAACTTGATTCAATTGATTAAGGGCCTGACTACCTTCAATCAATGCTTTCGACAGCGTTTAGGTTGACATCAAAAAGCATGTTGTTCGACCAAGCTATTAAGTCGATTTCAATCGCCTACTATTGAACCGGGCCAAACCAAGTTAAACCCAGCAAACGCTGAGGGTCCAGCATGCTTTGCATCTTCCCTGCCAAGACTTGGGCAGCTGTTGACGTATAGCGCTGGTAAAAGTCGAGGTTGTAAGGGCCAACGCCATGTTCCGCACTGAAGCTACCGTGGTAACGATGGACCACCAAATCATATATTTCAGTACGAATCGCTTGCACGACCTGATTGTCAAACTGAGGTATTCCTTCTCCTTGTGGCCACACCATATTGAAATGACATCCACCATCTGCCCAATGGCCAAAATCCATCACTTTGATCCAAGGATATTTCTCCGCCATCAAAGCTAGGCCTTCATCACGGAATGCAACAAATGATGAGCGTGGCATGGAGATATCGAACGCAATCATCTTTCCCTCGTGACGCAAGGCTTCACTGATGGCATGACGGATGCGCCAGAGATCTTTACCACGACCAACGACAGCGTTTTCAACAACATCACCGAACAAATTCTCAAGACAGCGCATGAGAACGCTCTCTAAATCGATACCAGTCACTTGCGGATCAGCCGTGCTAGCCAATTCTAGCAAGACGCAATAATTCGGCAAAGGCTCTGGCGCAAATGGATTACTAATACTAGGAATATGTTTCAAAACAGCCTGTAAAGCAGCACCAGAGACACCTTCAAATGCCGTTAAAAATTCACTGCAATCGCGTTCTAAGATACTTAGCAACTCCAATACCGCAGCTTGATCGCGCGGAACGACCAAGGCCGTTGCCGTTTGCTTTGGAATACGATGCACTTGCAATACCGCGCGCGTAATAATGCCGTAGGCACCGCTGCTACCAATAAATAATTGTTTTAAATCCGGCCCAGTATTGTTTTTGCGCAAAGCAGACTGCAAGTCTAAGACCTCGCCCGCCGGCTGCATCAACACTGCACGCAACCCCAGCAAATTTTGACGCACATCACCATACTTTATCAAACGCGCACCACCTGTGTTGGCAGCTATCATGCCACCGATCGAAGGATTCGCACCGAGATCAATAGGGAAAAATAACCCCTGTGGTTCTAGCGCATCGTTCAGCTCTTGCAAAGTCACGCCCGCATCCACCGTCACTGAACGATTAATCGGATCAATCTCAATATGCTTTTTCAAACGCTCGAGGCTCAACACCACAAAACGTCCAGTGGCATCGGGTGTACTTGCGGCCACTAAACCTGTATTCGCCCCCTGCAAAACAAGCGCCTGTCCTGCTTCCGCACACAAGCGTACGCAATCAACAATTTGCTCATGGGTATCAGGACGTAATACAGCCAAAGTCGAACCCTGACCATAACGCGCCCCCGTCGTAAAACGCGCGCAGTCATTCGCATCGGTCAACAAACCATGCGCACCAAGCACACCAGCCAGCGCCACCAAAAGAGCTTGTTGTTGAGAATTAGAGGTCGTAGGTGTCAGCATAGGTTTCAATTAAAGAGTAAAGACAAATTCCAACGCGAATTCAAATTCGTTTAAAGGGTGCAGCTAGCGAAACAATCTCGAGTTACGACACTGGATTCCCGCCTTCGCGGGAATGACGGCAATCTGAGATGACTCAAGTAAGTACATCGAAAAAAATTCCCCTAGTCGAAAACGCCAATTCGCGCAATGCTGTCCCAGCAAGGCGTATCGCCACAAAAAGTACCTTAGTACGGCGAGGCGTTACAACGCCCCTGGGGCTGCATTTCGCGGATTAGATAAATCGTGCAATGCGTTCCCAGCAAGGCGTAGCGCTGAAGACAGTACTTGAGTACGGCGAGGCGTTACAACGCCGCTGGGGACGCATTTCACGATTTATCCATTGGCGGTCATCTTGAAAATGCCCGTAGCATTCCCCGCATCAAACCCCAAATCCAACTTCACTTGCGCGCCATCTTTATAACTATCACGCGTAATAAATTCATAGAAAGAGCCTGGCACTTCACGCTCAACGATCTCACCGCTTGCTGCCACGAACTGACGCACAACTGGGTCAGCTTTAAACGCAGTCTGTTTGATACGACCGGAACCTGAGACTTCAACATTCGGTTTCATTGGACGACCAATTTGCTTTTGCTCTTCCGCCAAAGCGAACACGTCTTGAACACGATCGGTAGCATGGTTAAACACATTACCTTCTGTCGCAATCCATGCCATCTCAGCAGATTCTTTCAACAGGATTTCGTAGTCAGCCATGCTTGGGATTGGGTGTTGACGTTCGAAGCAAGCGACCAATACTGGCAACAATTCTTGTGCTTGCGCCAAAGGCAAACTTCCGTCGCGCTCTAACTCGTTGAGCATAGACACGGCGGCTGGCGTTAATGGATCACGCGACTGGCCCAAAACACGCGTCACGGCTTCTTGGAAGTCTTTGCTGAAACGCTCTGGGTGCAATTCGCTCACAAAAAATTGAGAGATATTGTCGGCGTCGTCAATTTGCGCATAGGAACGGCCAGTCATATTCAAACGGTCTAATGGGAACACACCATTCAAGCGGAAACCCAAAGGTTTCAAGATACGGGTAATGGCCGCTTCGCCCGGCGGCAATTCACCCAGACCAAACCAACGTACTGTGCGCAATGCGCCATGATCTAACATTACTTTACCGCCATTTGCAACAACATCCAATGTGTAAGCCTTGCCACTTGGCACACGTTCGAGCACGCCAGCGAACAAAGCCATATTCAATGCTTGTGCCAATTCAGAACGGGAAACATGTCCCTCTTCCCAGACACGAAATTTTGGCGAAATTTGCATCAAGGTCGCAAGTTCTTGCGTCTTGGTCGCACCCAACAAAGCGTTCAACAAGGATTGGAGATTGGCGTTCATATTGATTCCATGAGGTAAAAGTAAACAATGAGCGCCATCCTAGTCAGTTTGCGATGCCTAGACAAACGATATAAAATCATGACTTAGTGAATAAATGGAATGAACTCTTATGCGTCGCAAAGTTCCTAGCCTCAACGCCCTGCTGATTTTCGAGTCCGCGGCCCGCCTACAGAGCTTTACTCAGGCGGCCGACGAATTGGCGTTAACGCAGAGCGCCGTCTGCAAACAGATCGCCAATTTAGAGGAATGGCTCGGTTTGGCGCTATTCTCACGCATCAAGAAACGTGTGGTATTGACTGCTGCCGGGCGCGATTACGCAGGGAAAATACGCATCCACCTTGATAAGATAGAACGTGACACTTTGGAACTAATGGGCCACAAAGAGGGTTCAGATATTTTAGAATTAGCAGTCATTCCGACTTTTGCAACACAATGGTTGATACCGAAATTACAAGAATTTCAAAGCTTGCACCCTGATATCACGATTAATCTCAGCACCAAAACCAGCGCCTTTCTTTTCTCAGAATGCCTCTTTCATGCCGCGATTCACTCTGGAAAGGCACCGTGGCCTGGCACCGTTGGTGACTATTTAATTCCTGAGGACAATGCGATTCCAGTTTGTAGCCCTACCCTTTACAAACAATTCTTGGGGAAACGACGCCACCTACAATTTGACGATATCGCCGGCATGCCTTTGCTGCATTTATCGAGTCGTCTGGAAGATTGGCGACGCTGGTTTGAATTGCATGATCATCCAAACGACATTTCGGCAGTTAAAGGTGCTCGCTACGAACTCTTCACGATGTTACTCGAAGCCTGTATTGCGGGCTTAGGCGTTGCCTTAATACCGCGCTATATGGCCCAAAAAGAAATCGATGCAGGTAAGCTCATGATTCCTATGGACCGCAGTCTGCCGGAACAAGCTTCTTACTTTTTAGTGTACCCCGAGGAGCAAAGCAATTATGGTCCACTACAAGCCTTCCGCAGTTGGCTACTAGAAAAAACCTCACAGCAACTGACGAATGGCTGATATTGAAACATTCGCCTCTGTTAAAATTGAGCAATCACCTATCTGGAAGAGACTCATGATGAAAAAAGTGCTCGGCTTTTCACTACTCGAGGCAATGGTTGCGTTAGTGATCATTGCTATTTTAGCGGCAATGGCGCTACCTTCTTATCTGTATAAAATTACTCGGGAACAAATTGAAAAGTCCCTGCCCCTTGCAGCCGAGACCGCGCAACCAGCGATCGCGATGAAATGGAAGTTAGAACAAAAACTCCCTGAAAACAACCAAGCCGTTGGATTGCCAGATGCCGACAAAATCGTCAACAACTATGTGAAAAGTGTAGCGATTGAAGATGGCGCTATTCACATGACATTTGGCAACCGTGCCAACGACAGAATTAAAAACAAAGTCCTCACTTTACGACCAGCGGTCATTCAAGACTCACCATTAGTCCCAGTAACTTGGGTCTGTGCAGGTGCTGAAGTACCTGAAAAAATGACCGTGCATGGCAACAATCGAACTACGATCGATAAACAATATTTGCCACTTATATGCAGGTCACGTACCAAGAATTAGATTCACACACCGCAAATAAAAAAGCGTCGATTGGTTTTCAACCATTCGACGCTTTTTTTAATCACAACTCAAACTAACTAAACATCTTAGAATTTATGTTCGAAGTTCACACGCAAAGCCAAGTTGGTTGGTGTCTTGGTGCTGCGCACTAAAGAACCTGAGGCGTCCGTATAAGAACTTGAGTTAATGTTATCTTGATGCAGCGCATTTCCAAGTGAAACGCGAATATTAGTCAAGTTATCAAATTTCCAAAGTGCATACACATCGAGTACGCGTTTTGGAATCGAGTAAGAACCTTGATTTACCGAGATACGCACTGGACCACCACTCTGGAAGTTTAAATTTCCACCGACGGTGAGTGGCATATCATTGAGCTTGTAATCCACACCAAAGTTGGCGCTCACGGGTGTTTGAGCATCCAAACGATTATTTGGACCGGGCACAGAATTGACTGTCGAAGAATTAAACGCCAAGTTAGCGCGGAAGTCGATTGCTGGTGCATCATCCATCAATGTGCGCAATGGGAACTTTGCATCAAATTCGACACCACGCGTAGTCGCTTGACCATCATTAACTGGCATCGCAATCCACGTACCATTCACATTGCTTACGCCGGTGCGAGTGAAATCGTCTATCTTACGCAAGAAGAAATTCACACTCAAAATACCGCCATCAGGCAAATAGTGCTCAAAGCCAGTATCAAGACCCCAAGCCAGCTCTGGCTTCAGGTTTGGGTTACCCATACGGTCTGGGCTAGTCGCACTATTATTGCTAGAAATAAAGCGGCGCGGAATCAAATTACCTGTGTCCGGTGCTTTGTAAGTGCGAGTCAAACCTACACGAATCTGGTCGTTCTTGCTGCCTGGTAGTTTGTACAAAGTTTGCAAAATTGGGCTCATCACACTCGAACGATTATTCACTTCAGCATAATCGCTACCTTGACTATGGGTATCAATACCTTCCCAACGAATACCTGCATAAATAGACCACAGCTTGGACACAGTCCATTCATCTTGCACGTACATAGCAAGACGCGTGACATCTGCGTTAAACGTTTCGTTCAAGTTAATTGGACGAATCGCGCCATTGCCGGTTAAAGTATCCGCCTGTTTATTGTCGTCTTCGCGTGTGCTGTAACCACCATCCCAGCCCGCTGCAATCGCATGATCCTCAACGAAAGGCGCGGTGTATTTACCACCGAAAGTAAAGCCATTGTCGGTATTACTTGAGTTTGCGGTACGTATTAAGGTCTGTTTTGACGAATTGCCGACAAATGTATTATCACTGGTGCGACGGTTGACGTTCGCTCCAAAACGCACATCAAGTTTAGCGCTGTCAGCGAGTTTATGTACCCAATTCAAATTGGTGCGGGCCGAAGCGGAAGAGGAGCTACCATTCGAAGCACTATTCAAATATAAACGTTCATCTGGCACCGTTGTGCTGGTCAGATCTGAGTTATTGAAAGTAAAGCGATTGGCGTTAATGAAGCTCTGTGACGTGAGCATGTCACCATTTTCGAGCATCCAATTAATGCGTGGTGATAAACCGATAAAACTAAAGGTACCATTGCTTTTTGATTCTGTACGACGTGCATATACTTGCTTGCCATTGGCATCGGTCATCACTTCATCGCTAATTGATGGTCGTTCAAAATCGCCATGATTCAAATTGCCAGAAACGGAGTAGGACATACGACCAGCCTTGTCGGACAATTGCAAGCTGGCGTTCGCACCATATTTACCATTCTCTTCGCTCATCCCCAGTTTTAGTTCACGTTGGGCAGTCACGATCGCTTTTTTCAAGACGATATTAATCGCGCCGGCAATCGCTTGCGTACTTAATTCGGCGGTTGCGGAACGGAATACTTCGATACGTTCGATATTGTCAGGTGCAATCGAATCAAGCGAGAAACCTGGTGGACTTGGCTCGCCATTCAACATAATTTGTGTGTAGCCAGCGCCAAGACCACGCATGCGAATTGCGCCTCCACGGCCTTGCACACCACCGATCGTCACGCCAGGAAGGCGTTTTAAAACATCTCCAATATTGGAATCACCATAGCGCTGGATTTCTTCTTGGGTAACAACGATTTTGCTTGCCGTGTCTTGACGGCGCTCGTCATATCCTTTTGCACCACTGATCTCAACCTTTTGTGTTGGCGCTGCGACTGGCTTGGCCGGCACTGCTGGCTTCGCTGGTACTACAGGCTTTTGCTCTGGCTTAACCGTTTCTTTAGGCGCTTCTTGCGCCAATGCGGAGGCATTGAAAGCCAAACTTAAAGCCAAAGGAATTAAGGCGAGACGAAATGGGGATGTTGCTGATGACATATGGGAACCAAAAAGTAATTAAAGATGTAGCTTCGACGTGGTGCAGCGCAAAAAAGTTCAGCGCGATGCTCTAAAAGAAACACTTTGATACAAAACCTGAGAGGAACGAAACAAAGACTACGTTCCATTTACATTGAGACACAATCCTATCTTTTCAGCGACCAAGACCGTGCAAAGGATAGTTCGTGACAATTGGCGCGCATTATAGCGGAAATAGGTAAGCGCAATTGCAGAAGAGAAATTATCGAATGTAAAGAGCCCTATAAATTGACTAGAAAGATTGTTTAAGAAACACAATATCGCTACAAGGCTTGTAATTTATCTAACAATCCTTGGCAAGCGTCTGCTACTCTGTCAATGCTTTGTTCGCGCAATTCATTCAGGTCTACTGCAACTTCACTAGTTAGACCAGCCCATTTTAGCAAAGCACGACAGGCTTGTGGATGATCAAAAACACCATGCAAGTACGTTCCCAAAATTTGGTCGTCTGGCGAACGACAGCCCTCCTCCTCAATTCCAGCCTCAGTTTGCATCAAGAATGCGGGCAAGGTATCACTGCTGGCATAGGTCAAGCCCATATGGATTTCATAGCCTTCAACCCGACTATCTTTAACATCGCTGA
Organism: Affinundibacterium nitidum; assembly: GCF_014284155.1. GTDB lineage: Bacteria > Pseudomonadota > Gammaproteobacteria > Burkholderiales > Burkholderiaceae_D > Undibacterium > Undibacterium nitidum. The sequence continues at coordinate 177,682 of NZ_JACOFZ010000004.1, read as the reverse complement.
AAGCGCACACACCCTGTACCTGCTGCAAACGTTTCTCTTGTGTCAGTTCAGTTGTGATGTCGAGGAGCCCGAAACCATCAGACTCCCCAGCCTGTCCTTCAACGCCATGTGGGTCATCAATCACTTGACCCAACATTTGATAGCCGCCGCAGATACCGATCACTTTGCCACCGTACCGTAAATGGCGCTCTAACACAGTTTGCCAACCGCCACGCTTTAAGAATGCGAGATCGTCACGGGTATTTTTACTGCCCGGCAGAATAATTAAATCTGCGGCGGGGATAGGATGATCGGGACCAATAAACTGTAAATCCACATCGGGATGCGCGCGCAAAGCGTCGAAATCTGTGTGGTTCGAAATACGCGGCGTTGCTGGCACAATCACTTTAAACTTACCCGATTGGGTTTGTTTCAGTTGAATTGCGTCTTCTGCGTCGAGCATCAGACCATGTAAATACGGTATCACGGCTAACACGGGCTTTCCTGTCTTCTGCTCCAACCAATCAAGGCCCGGCTCCAACAAGGAGATATCGCCACGAAAACGATTAATCACAAAACCAATAATGCGGTTTTGTTCGCTCTCAGACAAACAAGCGAGCGTCCCAACAAAGTGCGCAAACACACCGCCACGATCGATATCAGCGACCAGAATAACCGGGCAATCGACCGCCTCAGCAAATCCCATATTGGCAATATCACGTGCACGTAAATTGACCTCCGCTGGGCTTCCCGCTCCTTCGACAATGATGCTGTCATATTGTGACTGCAATCGACCGTAAGACTCCAACACCGCCGACATCGCAATTGTTTTGTATTGATCGTAATCGCGAGCATTCATGTCGGCGCGCACTTTGCCGTGCACAACGATCTGAGCGCCAGTGTCAGACGAAGGTTTGATCAACACAGGGTTCATATCGGTGTGAGGTGCAAGCCCGGCGGCTTGCGCCTGCAAAGCTTGAGCGCGGCCAATCTCGCCACCATCGGCGGTAACAGCGCTATTCAACGCCATATTTTGTGGCTTCATCGGTACTACGCGCACTCCTTGGCGTTGCAGTAGCCGACATAAAGCGGTCACGATAGTGGTTTTGCCCGCATCGGAAGTCGTACCCTGTACCATTAAGCTTTGAATTTTCATGCTACTTCGACTCTTTGTTGATTCTATTTATGATCTCTGATTGAAAACAGCACAATCTCACGACGCAATTCAGGTGCCCATTTAAGTCGTCTATTGCGCTTCATGCCAACGCTCAATGCAGCGATGTAATTGACTCAATCCTTCACGTATCGCCGCTGGGCCCGGCGACAAAATATCAGGCGATTTAATCTCAAACAGCATGTTGTTCCTTACTGCGGGGATTTGATCCCATCCGTCTCTCGCGGCTAAGGTTTCAGCCCGAAACTTCTTACCACACCAAGATCCGATGATGATATCAGGCGCACGTCGCACGACTTCCTCCGCGTCTTCGATAATACGATGTTTCGCTTGTTGTTGTGCTCCCAAGTCTGCGAAAACATCTACCCCACCAGCAATGAGGATCAGCTCAGACACCCAAGAAATTCCCGAGATCATCGGTGCATCCCACTCTTCAAAATAAACTCGAGGGCGACGTGACCATCGAGCCGCGGCTAACCGTATTGCAGCGATATGATCTTCTAATTCTTGTACCAATTGTTCTCCCGCATCGCGCTTATCAATCAATGCCGCGACACTACGTATCATGCGAAAAATCCCGGCGATGGTGTACTGATTATAGGCGTGCACCTCCACACCTTCAGCCACTAGCTGTCGACACAACTCAGACTGCATGTTCGAGAACGTCAATACCAGATCAGGCTCGACCGCCATTATTCTCTCAGGTTTTGCCGATGAAAAGCCGCTGACTTTGGGTTTCTCCAGCCGCGCTCGAGGCGGGTGAACAGAATACCCAGAAATGCCAACCACCAAATCTTCCGCACCCAAGGCGTACATCACTTCCACGGCTTCGGTACTAAGACAAGCAATGCGTTCATACAAACTCGCCATATCACTCCATCTTCAAAAATAAATGCGCTGATGCACGAGGGTTAGATGAAAAGTAGGCATGGAAATAGGAGGCATGTAAGCCATTTAGCTTATAGATTGCCTCACCTTCGACCGGTGCTAGCGTTTTCTCGTGCGCGATATGTTTGAGGGTGAACTGATTCGGCGTCAAATGTGTATCGAAACGTGAGAAATGAAAAGTGTGTCCGCGCAATTCACCATGTGCGTTCTGAATACTCTGCATGCCCAAAGCTTGCAGCGACTTCTGCATATGTATGACGCCGGGCAAAAGGCCCGCCATGTCCCAACTCTTTCCCTGACTATCGACCAGTTGTTCGCCAAGACTCATCATGCCACCGCATTCCGCATAAATAGGCAAGCATTGACGATGAGCACGCCTGATCGACGCTTGCCAAACATGCGCATCTTGCAGTGCCTTGGCATGCAATTCCGGATATCCTCCCGGCAGAAATACTGCATCTGCGTGCTCAGGCACAGCCTCATTACGGAGCGGAGAAAAGTATTCCAACTGCGCACCTAGTGCTTTTAGACAAGCGAGGTTAGCTGGATAGATAAAAGCAAAAGCCGCATCACGGGCGATGGCGATGGTTTTACCTTGTAGTAGTTTTGCTGTCTCAGGTAATACATTCACCGCTTGCGTTCTACCCGACTGTACGGCGAAATTTTGAGCGTTATTCGCTGACAGCAGTTGAGCCCATGCCTCGGTTTCCAGTCGCAGACTGCTTCCTAATTGATCTAAAGTTTGCTCCAAATCGATCTGCTCTTCGGGGAGCACCAAACCCAAATGTCGTTCTGGCAAAGTGCAGGGTTGACGCAGCAAGCTCGCCAATAAAGGAATATCACGCAATGCGCTTTTGACCATCTGCAGATGTCCATCAGATGCAATGCGATTGGCGATCACGCCTGCCAATTTTACAGGGCCGAAATCACGTAAGCCTAAGGCCACAGCTCCCACTGTTTGCGCCATGGCTGATGCATCAACCACGGCGACCACTGGTACTTCAAAAGCATTCGCGAGGTCAGCCGATGAAGGTGCGCCATCATACAAACCCATGACACCTTCAATCAAAACAAGGTCTGCGTTTTGCGCTGCTCGGTGGAGCAAACGACGGCATTCTTCTTCACCGTTGAGCCATAAATCGAGCGACTCCACGACATCACCACTGGCTTGTTCCAACATCATGGGATCAATGAAATCCGCACCTGTTTTAAACACGCGCACCACTTTTCCTGCTTGCCTAAAGTAGCGGGCCAAAGCTGCAGTGACTGTTGTTTTGCCCTGGCCTGATGCCACGGCAGAAATCATCAAGATCGGCGCCAAGGATGACTCAAAATTCACCATTCTATGCATTCCTGTGCAGTGACGCCGCTCTTGAACGCATGCTTAACTTCTTGCATTTCTGTGACCGTGTCGGCGATCGCAATCACCTCAGGCAAGGCACCTCGCCCAGTCAAAATCACGTGTTGCATTGGAGGTCTTTGCTGTAGATCTTCGATCACCATTTGTACATCGAGATAGTGATATTTGAGCGCAATATTGACTTCGTCTAACAACACCAGCGCGATAGTAGGATCGTTCAAAAACTTTCTTGCCTGCTCCCAAGCGGCCTGCGCCTTAGCGATATCGCGTTCACGATTTTGCGTATTCCAGGTATAACCTTCGCCCATCGCATGAAACTCAACTTCTTCTGGAAACCGACGCAGAAATTTTTCTTCACCAGTTGACATCGCGCCCTTGATGAACTGCACGACACCGACTTTCTTCTGATGGCCTAAGGCACGCATGACCATTCCCAAACCACTCGAGCTCTTGCCTTTACCATTACCGCAATTCATCACGATCAATCCACGTCGAATTTGCGCGCTCGCTATTTTTTCATCAATCAATTGCTTCTTACGTTGCATCCTTTGCGCATGGCGCTCATTGATGGCTTGGCGTTCGACTTCGTCCTTGATATTCATGCGCTCACCGTCGGTAGAAAAAGCGTTTGCGATCCGTGCACAAATCGCTCAATGGGGTGACCTAGGCAAGTGCCCAAATGATGGGCTTGCATCACTTCTTCTTTCAGTCCTAACAAGCAACTACCATCAGGCATCATCAATACAGCATGGGTAGCAACTTGGTAGGAGAGATTAAGATCATGGCTGACCATGATCACCGCTTTATTTTTTTGCTGGCAATTCTGCGCCAAAATTTGCATCACGCTCACTTGATGCGCCAGGTCTAAAGCATTGGCAGGCTCGTCCAATAGCAACAATTCAGCGTCTTGCGCCAACAAGGCGGCGATCGCCACACGCTGCCGCTCGCCACCCGACAAACTGCGCACATCACGTTGCGCCAAGTCTTCAACATCGAGCAAGCGCATCGCCGCCATCGCGATTTGCACATCATCGCCAGACTCCCAATAATGATTGTCTTGGTAAGGATGGCGCGCACTTAATACGGTTTCTAAAGCGCGATAGGCAAAGGCATCTACCCACCCTTGCGGCAGATAGGCACGCAGCTTGGCTAGTTCAAACAAATCCCAATCGTGCAGATTCTTATCCTGCAAGAGCACCTTACCGACTTGAATATCGCGCATGCCAGCTAAGGTGCGCAGCAAAGTCGACTTCCCAGCACCATTGCGACCAATAATGCACCAGCACTCGCCACGATTAACTTGCCAACTTAGGCCTTGCGCTAAGACGCGCGCGCCGACTTGTAGAACCAAATCCTGAGTCGATAACAAGGCCGAGAAATTGACGCTAGAGGTGTTGTTCATATTAACGCCTCCGCAACTGGTGGAGTTGGAACAAAAATACTGGCACGCCTATCATCGCCGTGATGACACCAACCGGCAATTGATGCGGCGCAGCGATGGTTCTTGCCAAGGTGTCTGCGACCACTAAAAAAGCGCCGCCACCTAGGCTCGCCAGAGGTATCAACAATCGATGATCTGGCCCAAATTTGAAACGACACGCATGTGGAATGATAAGACCAACAAAACCTATGCTGCCTGCGGTACTGACTGCACTCGCGGTGAGCAAGGCAGCGCATATAAACAAAAGCCGACGGAGCTGCCCCACATTTACACCCAAGGCACGTGCGTTATCGGCATGCATTGCAGCGATATTGATCGCCCTCGCTTTCGATAACATCAAAGCCGCGACGCCTATCCAAATCGCCCAAGAAAGATAGCGCGGTTGGGTATTCGATAAGTCACCTATCATCCAGAACACCATGCCACGAAGACTATGATCAGGCGCAATCGACAACAGCAAAGTGACAATGGCACCGCAACCAGAAGCCACAATCACACCCGTAAGTAGCAACAATGGCGTGCTACCTTCCGCACTGCCCGCACCGCGAAAATCACGATAAGCCAAACCGAACAGGAGTGCAGCCACACACATGGCGCCTGCAAAAGCCGATATATCGACCAAGACACCCGCACCAACAAACAGAATGGTCGCCAAAGCGCCAACCGAGGCGCCGCCCGACAAGCCCAAAACATAAGGGTCGGCCAACGGGTTGCGCAGTAGCGCTTGCATTAAAACACCGGCTAAAGCCAAGGTTGCACCCGTCACGAAAGCGCTCAAGGCACGGAACAAGCGTAGATCCAAAACACTACTAGCAAGGCTTTCACGCTGACCATGCACGAGCTCGTTTAGTGCAGAAAACAACTCGGGAAAAGATAAACTGACTGAGCCTGTAACACAGGCGAACAGCAGACTCATGAGGGAAAGCACCGCCATTGCGATCAGCAAGACGAGTGCTCTTTGCGCTGTCATGACTTGTGGCATAGTCTGGGTGCTTTCCTAAAAATGAGCCTTCAACGGAAGCTCAGTTACTACAGGCCTAGTTAAAGCCGTGATTCAAACCAATATAGACGTTGGAGCCAGGCGTATTGTAATTACGCGCCAATTCGTATTTCTTATCAGCGACGTTATTCCAGCGCGCGAGTACGTTCCAATTTTTTGCAAACTGGTAGTTCGCCACTAAATTAAGCACGCCAAAACCACCCAAGCGATTTTTATTGGCTTGATCATCAAAACGTTCGCTGGACAACACATTTTCTAGGCTAAAGGTCCAATCTTGCCAACGATAATCGGCACCTAAAGTCGCATGTTGTTTAGAACGACGCGCTAGACGTTTACCTGTCAAATCATCTTTTGGATCTTGTATATCGAGCGTTGCACGTAAGATCAATTGATCGAATTTTGTCGAAGCACTAAATGTGAAGCCAGACAAGGTCGCTTTATTGATGTTGTAAGCACAGCCGTATTTATGTGTACTTTGCTGAACAGGGCAGGGATTGGCAGTCGCAAGCAAATCAGTGATTTTATTCTCATAGTAAACAGCACTGAACATCGTGACATTATCGTCCCACAACAAACCGATCTCTTTATTTTTGCCCAGCTCAGGACGGTTAATATCGAGACCATAGCCTGGGTAATACAGTTCATTAAAACTTGGTGCACGGAAGCTCGTGCCATAACTAATATTCGCACGCAGATTTTCTGTTAAGCGATAACCGTAAGCCAAATTGTAAGTATTATGCGAGCCGAATTGAGAACTACGATCACGACGGACACTGGCTGTTGCCAAATGCGCGTCTTGTTTTAAAGTGTAAGCTGCCGCATACGAAGTCGTGTCACGTTCACCGCCCACACCTGCCGTAGTAGTCTTCACGTCTTCTTCGCGCTTCTCGACGATCAATTGCAACACATCGCGACCGAAGGCCACATTGTTTTGCCAATTCCAGCCGCGTTGTAGCGTCTCTGCATTGCTTTTACCATAAGACGCGTCAGAAAATACACGATCATTTCCGCGAGAATATTGCAAACTCGTACTCCAATCTGCACTTACTTTTCCCTTGATGAAAGCAGCCGTGTTGTCCATTTTTTGTTGGCTGCGATCGTCATAACTCGCACCAGCATCGAAACGTACATCGAGCGTACTCTGCAAGAAATTGACACCTGCAGTCCAATTCGGATCAAGCTTCCATGCCAGATTCCCGCTGAAGCTCTTTTGCGTATATCCATCTTTATCTGGGTTGTAAGTAAAAGCACCAGACGCTGGCTTGGAAGCACTAAAACCATCACTGTTCTCACGCGCTGCATTTAAAGCATACTGAAAACCGCTCTGATCGGCTCCAAAAATTCCCGCAGATAATTTACGCAAATGATCTGTGCCGGCGCCAAAGCTAACGTTAGCACTTGTACCCTTACTCGATTTCTTCGTGAACAATTGAATCACGCCGCCCATCGCATCCGCGCCATACAAGCTAGATAATGGACCATACACAATCTCAATACGCTCGATTTGCGCCAGAGGAATCGTGCTCCAAGTTGCACCACCTGTGGTCGAAGCACCAATTCGAACGCCATCGATATACACCACGCTTTGCGCATTGCCTGCACCGCGTACGAAAATGGACGATACCGAACCTGCCCCGCCGGTACGCGAAATCTCGATACCGCGTTGTTGCTGTAAGAGGTCTACGATACTGGTCGCGCCAGATTTAGCGATGTCTTCTGCCGTAATCACGACGTTATCAGCCAGCACGTCTTTGGCGACCTGTGCTTGGCGGCCAGCGGTGATAATCACGCGTTCGGTCGTCTCGTTATCGTTGTCGTTGAAGTTAATGGAATTTGCAGAAGCAGGAAATGCGGCAGCCACCGCAGCAGCGGTTGCGAATAATTTGAAGATAGGTTTCATACACACTTTGAATAAATAAGTCACAAGCAACCGAGATCCCCGTTGGGTGCTTGAATACAAAATGCGGAAAAGGAAAAAGCAATGCAGCAGAAAACTGGCACACACTCGAACATCCCCGTTCGCGGCACTTCACTTATTTTGGCCGGTATCCGGGCTGACAAGCATCACCATCTGACCTTCCCATGCATACAGCACAGTGGTATTGAAGGATGGCTGGCAAGAAGAACTTCTTGCGCTTGTTCACCGTTGCGGGGGCAGCACACTTAAGCAAATAAATTCGCTCTATGTTTCCCGTTTAACCGCCAACATGACTATGTCGGCGAGCACCAAAACTTCGCTATTCTACCGCGATGAGAGAGTAAGAACAAGGAAAGCGTGTCAGGAAGCGGGTCACTTCGCCTACCCGGGTACGAATTAAGGGTCGAGGCGACTGGTCATCGACACCCAAGCAGCAACCAAATCGCGATGCAATTCGGAGAGCTCGATAAATTGCACGCCAATACGGAAAAAGTCACCACTCAAAATACAGTGCATCACTTTTACTTTGCACGGCACTTTATACATATTGGCGATTTGATCAATATGCGGAATCTCCAACATCATTTGGTGATCACGGTTCATCACCGCAGGTTGTGGGCATTGAAACAAGATACCGGAATCTGAAATATTGATCACTTTGATCGGCAAAATGCTGCCGTCGGCCGCTCGAAAAGCGCCGCGCCAAGTGACATTGATTCGGGGGCTACGTCTTAATTCCACACTCAGCCTATCATTTGCAAAATAGAGTTCACGCCCAGAAAATTTACCTAGGGCAATATATTGCATTAAGTTACCATGACTCTCGCACCTAGGGCAAAAAACATGGCAAAAAGATCATCGCTAAGTGCTAGAGCTTCCCAAATTACAACACTTCGGTCGTTGAATAAGACAAGGGGTGAAGCAATTCACCCCTTGTTAACTTCAGTGCATGCGCCGACAGGACTAGCTGTTCTTCCATTTGTTATAACCAATACCCACGATCAATGACGCTACCGCCAACTCGCACATTAGGATTAAGGTTGACTGTGTTGCAACATGATTAAATCCAAACAAATCTATCATTGGAATACTTTTTGCCTGACTAGCGACATACAGCCAGAACAAGAATAAAGATAGGAAAGGTCGAGCACTACGTGTGATTCTTCCTGCTGCACAAGCCATCGCAGAAGCTGCCACAAAACCTGTCAACAACATCAACACGACAAAGCCTTCTGCGCTTAACAAACGTAATATAGCGACCCCACCAAACATCATTGCTAACAGCATGCAAGCACTCAACTGGCGCAGGTAACGTCGCTCGACTCCGCCGCTGACGGCGGCTGTCATGCTTTCAATGCCTGCCTGATAATCTCGTGTGCTGATATCTACAATCAAGACTCCCCATGCCATCACGATAAAGGGCACGACTGAAAATAAACCTTTATCGTCACTGAACAAAGCAAAACCATTTAGCACGACCAGGCACAAGATAAACACTGGTGCAGAAATCAAAGTCAGCGCTGTATCGGCTACAACTTGTCCGAAAAAATTTGGCATACGATTCGCAACACTCATCAGCGGCTGAACAAAGCGCGCTAAAGGGCGACTCCATTGATTCAAAATTTCAATTGGCGTACGGCGTTTGCGAGACTGCGATTGTTTCACACGATCTGGAGAGAAGCGATGAAACAAAGGGAATGCCAGCAACAAGGGCAATAGCGCAAACAAGGCTGTCGCCACGCGTAAAACAGTCAATTTCACTGACCACAAGGATGCGGATAAAACGATAGGCGCTAAAGCCGGATCGAAATTACTGCCGCCGAGCGAGAAATTTTTCGTGCCTAATTGACCCTGCAGATTTGCAACCGTCGTCACCAGTCCGCAAAAATCAAAAATAAACCATGCCGAGCTCTCCCCTTTTCCCAACTCCATTACTTTCGAAATCAAACTCAATTGGGCTATCCACAAAATAAAGAATAAAAGATCACCAAGCTTACCCATCAAAAAGGGAACGCTATCAAACAGTAGGGCCAAACTCACGACATAAAAAGCAAGTGGAATAAACACAAGGCTATAGGTTTGTAGGTACACCCAGAAATCAATTCCTGGCTCACCACGCACCATCTGCAGAGCAATGACTGACAGCATGCCAGCAAATATCAACAACAAAAAATACAAAACCCCGCCGATCCAACGGCTAGAGAGGAATACTGCATTACTCACTGGGCTCGCTGCGATCAGACTACCGATGCCAGTACGAATATCATCTGCGACCCTGCCTCGCACCAAGAAAAAACCGACAAACAACATGATCATACTGAGCAAGCTCGAACTTCCTAGCGCTAAAGCCGAACTGGTGTACAACACGCGTGCTCGATCTATAACAATCATCGCGTAGCCTGAAGCGGGGTCAGATATGATGTTCCAGCACATAGCCGCCATCAAGAACACAGCGATTAAACTGGTCCAACGACGTGCACGTAAACGTATTTCGGTCAGGATCAAAATCTGCATCGTATTCCAATGTTGCTGCCAACCAGCAGTGGGCGTATGTCTGACTACGTCGCCGGCACCGAGACTTAGTGAAACCATCTTCGCCTTAGACATTTTCGGCCTCCTGCAAAGAATAACGTTGCGCCATCAAAGCATCTTCTAAACTAGGCTCAGTCAAACTCGCATTACTCACTGGCGCAAACGGATGAGCGACGCGCAATTGGTAGAGATCGCCTTGCCGTTGCGCTTGCAAGACCTGCGTACGGATTTTAAGTTGCTCATACTCCTCGGCGGAAACTTGCGCCGACCACACCTGTCCGCGCGCCTGAGTAATCATGTTTTCAGGTGTATCGAAACCAATTAAACGCCCCTTACGCATAATCGCCAATTCACTGGCGATGCTTTCAACATCAGAAACGATATGCGTCGACATAATCACCAGTTTCTCTTGCCCCAAATCGCCTAATAAATTACGAAAACGCAAGCGCTCTTCAGGGTCAAGACCCGCCGTCGGCTCATCAACGATGAGGATATCGGGGTCATTAAGCAAGGCCTGCGCAATACCCAAACGTCTTCGCATACCTCCGGAAAATAAAGCAGCGTTGCGTTTTGCATGCTCTGCCAAATTGACCAACTCTAGGAGATAACGAATACGTTCAGGGTCACGCACTCCTTTCAAACCAGCAAAATACTGCATCAACTCAAGTGCACTTAAATTTGGATAGACACCAAAATCTTGCGGCAGGAAACCCAAGCGAGTACGCATGGCGTCAGGGTGTTTAACGATATCGACACCTTGAAAAATGATCTGCCCACTGCTTGGTTTACTCAAAGTGGCAATCATCTGCATCAATGTCGTTTTCCCCGCCCCGTTATGTCCAATAAGGCCAACAACTCCGCGCTTCAAACTCATACTGACATCGTCAACTGCACGCATCTGCGGGCCAAATTGTTTTACAACACTCTTGATCTCTAACATCGCTCACTCCTTGAGTAGTCGCAGGACTAGGTCCTTACGCTTGAAAATAAATTCGATGATGAGAGAGTAAAGAAGTTGATGTTGATCTGCCTTCTGTTTGAGATAGAGCGCACAATTTGAGGAATGAAGCGGAATAATCGGTCATTAGTGAACAAACTGACGAACATCAATTCGACTTTCATCGCGTTTTTTTATTAGCTTTACTGCCACAAACACATCGTTATGCAACAGTTTAAAAGCATCAGATAGTCTCTAAGCGCACAGTTGTTCCAGAATGTGGTTGAATCATATTACACATCTTCGTTCGCACTATTTCATGCATAAAATGCGCCATAAAGCAGATAATGAAAGTGCAGTCATGCGCCGCCTTATCACGCCATGGCTGCCGTTGCTATTGTTAGTCGGTGTTGTGATCGCCACAGAATTGCTCTTATTCGAGGAGGTACAGCGACAAAAGAGTCTGACTAAACAAAACCTCATTAGCCATGCAGGCGAAATCCGAGCACTGCTTGAATCGGAGCTCAATTCAAGCATTCATCTCGCAACTGGGATGGTGTCTTATATTCAAGCGAAGAATGGCCACTATGAAAAGGACGAAATTCAAGTTTGGATGCACAACTTGCAGAAGTCCGAAACCAATATCCGAAACATAGCGATCGCACCAGGAAACCGCATTCATTTAGTCGCACCGCTACAAGGTAACGAATCTGTTATTGGTTTGTATTACCCTGATAACCCTGCGCAATGGCCCGCTGTTCAAAAAATTATCCAGAGTAAAACGGCTGCTTTGGCAGGTCCCTTTGAATTAAAGCAAGGTGGACTAGGCTTAGCCTATCGAGTGCCGGTCTTTATTAACAACAACGAATATTGGGGATTGGTGAGCACCGTCCTCGATGTCAAATCTGTCTTTTCGAAAGTCACGAAACGAGCATCTGAGCTAAAGATGAATATCGGGCTACAAGATCTTGAAGCAAGCACGTCTGATGCAAATTTGAGCTCGAGTAAAATAATTTGGTCGTCAGGTAAAACTGAATTTGACGACAGCGTAGCGCTCAATATCGACGTTCCAGGACGCAATCTGAAGCTATTATCCCAATACTCAGAATACGAAACCTCAGCTTGGCTCACTTGGGGTATTCGCTTGATTGGTTGGACGATAGGCGCTCTACTTTCTTTTCTTTTGGCGCGCATCATTCGCTCATACCGCCTACAATCAATCGCTGCAATTGCCCTCAATGAAAGTCGCGAGCAATTCATGCGAGCATTCACTACAGCACCACAAGGCATGGCCCTACTTTCGATCAAAGGAAGATGGCTCAATATCAACCCTACTCTGCTTGCGATTCTTGGATATACCGAAGAAGAAATGCATGACATCAGTAGTGATAGCTTAGCACCCGAATTACATGTCGAGCATCTACTCAAACACTGGAGACATCAGGACAACAATAGCCTACAGTACGAAATTGCCTTACAAAGAAAAGATGAAAGCTATGTCACCTGCCTAATTAGCATCGCACTGATTGAAGGACGAAAGCTAGAACAAGGATATTGGATTTTCCAAGTCATCGATATGAGCGCAAGGATAGCAGCAGAAACCAAACTGCAAGACAGTGCAGAATATACGCAGGCGATTCTGGACAATGTTGCCGATGGTATTGTCAGCACCAACTTACAAGGTGAGATCAAGTCAATCAACCCTGCGGCACTAGCGATCTGGAAAATACCGGAGTTCAATTTTATTCCATACAATTTCTTTAGCCGCCTTTATCGCGATGACAATCTCAAAGTGCGTGAGCAACTCGAACACTTCCTTGAAGGCTGTGAAATGCTCAGACCCGGTCAAATTCCGACCCTCAATATTGAAAGCAATATTACAGACGCGATCGGCAATCAGGTAGATATCGAGATCAGTGTCACAGCAACAGAACGCAAAGACCACGTCGAACTCATCTTTGTGGTTCGCGATATCAGTGCCCGCAAACAGCTAGAGCTAATGCAAAGCGAATTTGTTTCGATTGTCAGTCATGAACTGCGGACCCCACTCACTTCCATCATCGGCTCTTTGCGTTTGATGGAAGGTGGTGTTTTCGGAAAACTGCCCGATGCTTTAGATAAGATGATCCGCATTGCCTTACAAAACGGGCAGCAATTAGCATTGATCATCAATGACATCTTAGACATGGATAAACTGGCGGCTGGCAAAATGGAATTTACGATTCAGGAGCATCACATCCGCGAGTTACTAGCGCAAGCCATGGAGACCAATCAGAGCTATGCAAAACAATATCAAGTCAAATTCGTTCTAGAGAGTGAACATGATTACCGAATTCGTTGTGACGGCCAACGCTTCCAACAAATTATGTCAAACCTTTTGTCGAACGCAGCCAAATACTCAAAACCAGATAGCCATATCGATATACGCCTGACACCCCATGAAAACACACTAGAAATTGCCGTTTGTGATTATGGTGAAGGCATCCCAATTCAATTTCAGGACAAGATATTTAAGAAGTTTTCCCAAGTGGATGGTAGTAGCACCCGCAAGAAAGGCGGCACTGGTTTGGGACTCTCTATCTGCAAAGAAATGGTTCAGAGAATGGAGGGCGAAATTGGATTTAGCTCAGAAGAAGGCGTCGGCTCTACCTTCTACTTCCGCCTCCCTTTAATCAAAGAATCGAGTGTCGCCTAACTTAGGCAGCGTTGATGGTTTCAAGCTTGAGTGATTTTTAAGCGGGGCCAGATTTGGTCAAACCGCTTACTCACAATACGTTGGCGATAGGCATCAACACTGGCGCAGCGTAGGTTAAAGCGTACGTGCATATCAAACAGATCTGCTAAGCCTAGTGGCGAAATAATCGTCACATTTCCCGCATGGTCCAAACTGACCGCGACACAAGTTGCTGTCTCTGGCCATGAAGCAATGCCATCCTCCAAACTTGTAAATGGTGGCATCGCGAGACCATTCTGCTTCGACAGCCACCAATGCACGGTCGCTTGATTCACGACATCCCATTGAAATTCTGGACAGGACTTCTGCAAGTACTGTTTAACACTCAGTTCATCGCAGAGTTGTGAGCTTGTTGCATCATAATAAATGAAATCCCAGTCTGACACGGGAGTCGGCAATGTAAAACCGTGTAAGTGGTCCCAAACCAAAGAACGAATCGCCCCAGCGCCAATCGCCCAGGATTCTAGCCCTAATTGACTCGCTGCACGCAGTGCAAGCATCAAGGGTGCATTCCTCAAAATGAGAGAGACTAATTGCTCCCGCAATCGAGTCTCATCGTCAGCGACGCATTGCTCGACCGGCATGTGCGTATTAACTCGAATTTCAGTGCCCACAAAACCTACAGCTATAAATTGAAAGGTAGGAGGAAGGCAGCGTCGAGCTAAGGATATGACTGAGTTATCCTGACGCTGCCTCTCAGATGCTATTCACCGGCTCTGCGCTCTGATTGTTTCCAAGTGTAAGTCACACCCAGTAACAAGGAAGGTGCAGTTTTACGGCGAACCAAGGAACTTTTCTCATTTGCCGCACCAACCACGCTATCAACTCTAAAGTTGGCATATAAGCGCCAATCTTTGTCGATGGGCTTCATCACTGATGTAAATAGTGTCCAAACCAAGAGGCCAGACTTAGCGTCATAAGCAGATCGATCTGGAAGTACTTGATCCGCTCTTACACGATAAAAAGTATCTGCTAATGGCTTACTACCCCACACTGCAGACACGCCTGCTGTATAACGCCATCCACCGCTCGCGCGGCGATCAAACTGTAGTTCCGGCTCCACTGCATAACCGCGGCGTTGCAAACCATCATTCAACTCAAACACAGCGCGCCACGGCAGTTCAAAACGCCAACGCCCATTTTGCTCCGGATCAGTTAAATACCAATTCAAACGCGGACCAAACTCGATCATATGACCGAGTTTATCCATACCACGTCGTGCAGTCACCTTATCGGAACTTGAACCTAGCGCACCGGCAAATCCAATATCAAATTCAAAACGAGGCGTCTTAACCGCTCTATAGCCCGTGTTACCACGTTCCAATCGCAAATGTTCACCACGATACAAAAAGAATGGCACTACGAGCGCACGGCTAATATACGTATCCGAACCAGGATAAGCGGGCCGACTCACCGCAAATCCTGAACCACCGATCTCCCACAAAGGAGGACCTTCGGTAGACAAGGTAGGCTTGCTAGCGTCCGCAGCAGAAGTCATTTCTTGTGCTTTGGCATTCGCTGCGAGCAAAGAGGACAAAGCAAGCAATGCCATTAGGCTCTGCAAGCGCGTAGTTTTCAATGAAGTTGTAAACATAAGCATCTCCAAGGCAATCTAATGAAAAATCAAAGTATAAGGACCAGCAGAATGACTCGACCACAGAATGCTTGGCAGTGTAGCTTAGCTAATTATTTTTTGTTTTAAAGCAGCATAAAGAAGAGAATGCAAAAAAGCCATCATTCCCATACCATCGTTTGTCGATAAAACTTTGTATCGACAGACATGATCGGAAATGTTGAAGGGAGAATGCGTCGATCGATCTCTGTAAAACCGTGCTTTTCATAGAAGCGATGTGCGGCTAAAAACTGCACAGTCGTACCGAGAAAAACTTCACGCGTTTGCTTAGAAGCCGCCCAGTTCAGGCATGTTCTTAACAAAGTAGCGGCGACACCAAGATGTTGCCCTCGACACTCTGAGGCAACAAACATCTTACGTAAGGCAGCTTGTGCGTTTCCAATATCTAGTAATGCGATGGTTCCAACCACGTGGTCATTAACCAGTGCAATCCAAAAATTCCCGTTTGCCCGCTGATAGAAATCAGGGATATTCAATAAGTCAGCCTGCCCCTCCAAAGTCACGGGAAGGCCAAATTCCTCTCTTTGAATAGACAAAATGAGGCGACAAACTTCGTCGGCATATGCCACTGAAAACGATTGAATCTGAAGTTGTTCCGGCGTGAAGTTCGTCGTCATTTTCAACATAAACTGGGGCGTCAAGTTAGGCAGCGGTGGTAGCGAAATTGCCGCGATTATCACGTAGTTCGAGGATCCACCACTGATGCTGCGAACCTTCCTCGATAAACCGCATATGCGACGCCAAGCTCACCAACAATGCATTGTCCGGCTTGAGCATATACTCGACATAGGCAATGATATCCTCTGCTTCATCGACAAACTCATAGCCATCATGATCAAAGACAAACACGCGCCCTTCACTCTCGCCTCGAGTGGGCATCAATAGGTAGTTTCCAGTGCGCGGCTCTTCTCCAATGACCAAACAGGTGTCAACCCAATCTGGCAGATAGTCTTCTTTCTCTTCTTCGCTAAAATGATCTATCCAACCTCGAAACTCGGCGTCTAGCTCTGCCCAATTTTCAGGTGATGCCAAGTGTTTTCCCTCATCACCACTCAGCTCATCAACAAAAAATGTAATGCTGCCAAAGGTCGCATAGAAATCATGGAGACGCCCTATATCGGGCAAAGTTGTTTCACTCAAAATGGTAGAGATATGATGCGAAAATTGCACTTCCTTGCGTTGTTCGGGATGGCGAATGCCTTCACATAAAAAGACTCCTTGATGAGAGCTCACCTGCAACAACAAATCGTCAAGTTTCATCAGATGTTCTCCAGCCTTAGTTTCTATTTGGGGACTACTCTTTTACACCGCGCAGTTCTAAACCTACTGGGCGACAGATGCCAGCCTTACCATTGCGCTTCACGGCAGCTTTTTTCTCGATCTGGGCAAGTAATGCAGGATCATTTTCGATACGAGCAACCATTTTTGCATTTCGCACACGCCATTGCTCATACGGGACAGACATTTCATCTGCAAACATCTTGATTACCCCTGCGCACGCCTGATAGGTCGAGATAAATTCGATAGTTCGCTCAACCTCGGGACTATTCGCCGGCCCCGATGAAGTCGCTGCGGAAGAAGCTGCGCTAGGCGTTTTCAATTTAAGATCTAAGGTATTTTGCTTCGCTTGCTGCGGACACGGCGTTGCTTGATAGGTCGTTTGTCCGTTTTGCACACACTTATACATGGATTGGGCTACGGCAGAATCTGAAAAACAAACCGAGATGAAAATGCTAACAACTAAGTGCTTCAGTACAGATAAATTCATGCGTACTCCCTATTGAAATGAATTGCTGTGATTCGATGAGCGTCGCCCCCTTGGCCCCGAAAGCTTCCCATATCAAGCAAATACCGTAGCAGTCTGCCGACTAATTGCCACCAATCGCCCTGTTTGGTCCCAGCAATGCGATGAAATATGCGCGTAACCATTCTGTGCACTTTCTGTGACGGCACGATACTGCCACCAAGGGTTAGCTTCTGTCGATAACTGAGCGTCATCGATCGCGGGAAATTCCAAGGTCCAAGTCAAACTAGAAGAGGGAGTTGGTTGCGCCAGCATTTGCAAAACAGCTGGCGGCCAGGCATCGATCAACGCCACCAAATCGAGGTAACGAGCCGTTGGTGTCTTCACACCAGCTGAAGGCTTCCAGCGCATCCATCCTTCGATATGAGAAGTCGCGGCGCCACTAAAGGGGAGTTCGCCATTGATAAATCTAAAATCAATCAGCTTTGTAAACTCTGGGGCGATACCTTCCAAATTCGGAATCACGCGCCCAGCTTCAGGGGAATCGATCTGCGGCGCAGCCGCCGATGCCACAACCACCCGAGACTGCCTCGCCGCCCCAAAACTTGCCAAGGCACTGACGCAAACCTGCCCGTTCTGCTTCATGGTGCACAGCATTTGTGTCACTGATTTGCCACTGCGAAGCACTTCACTGCTGATACTCACCTGCCCCACTTCCACTGGTGCCACGAAGGAGATGGTTAAAGCGCGCAACACCAAAGAAACCTGACTGCCCGGCTCGCTTTTGCGCGCTAAAGCACCCTGCAAATGAGCGACAACTAAAGCCCCAAGCAAACCACCAAAAGTCGCCCGCCCTTGGCCCCATCCGGCGGCAATATCAACAAGCTCAGCGCGTGTCGCTTGATCTACCATGCTCTCATAATTCACAAACAAATCTCCAGTCCACATCAAACAAATTCGGTTTTTCGTAATTAACTACCTCTACGCTCGCTCTAAGCGAAGATTCGCATTCCTGTTACCTCGGCTTATTAGAACTTAGGCTTAGCATTGGCATCGACGAGCTCACATTTACCGGAGAAATCTGTCAGTCCATTATGGATAGAAATGGAACCCGTTGTCCTATCGATACGCAAGTCTGGCTGAGAAAACCCATTGATATGAACCTTCCCTGTAATTTCACGCTCATTCATAAAGAGATCATCAACGTTGAACCAACCGTCCTTCATGCTGTTAATCAAGGGCACCATATCGGGCGGTAGGCTAATACGAAGGCTATTACCAGCTATTTCAACGTGGCTAATTCCAGAGAAGGGGCGACGCACCATGGTTTGCGCCGCCATACGTTCATAGCTCTTTGTCTTTGGGTTATAGCGATTTTCAAACGCAGTTTGGGTCGCTGAAATCGAACCTGATCCTGCACACTCAAGATTGATCGAAGTGCTATTCACCTGTGCCTGCGCATTTGACTGCATAGACAAGAAAGAAGTAAAAACTGTACAGATAAACAAGGAAGCCTTTAATCTACAGTGCATGAATTTCTCCTAAAAAATATGAACAGCTATACGACTCCATAAAGCACTAAAGAGTATCAACGCTAATACCACCCAAAGCGTTATCTATTGGCCCGCAGGTGGTTCCCACAATTCGACTTTATTGCCTTCAGGGTCAATCACCCAAGCAAATTTACCGTATTCAGATTCATCGATCTTTTCCAATACCTGGCAGCCCTCTTCTTTCAACACCTTGACCAAGGCATGGAGATCAGCGACGCGATAGTTAATCATGAATGGAGACGTGCTTGGTGCGAAATGATCGCTGGTATTTGCCCCAATCGACCAAATCGTCGTACCACCAACGGGCGTACCACTATCGTCGGTCCAACTAAATGCTGCGCCGCCCCACTCTTGCACGTCAATGCCTAAATGCGTTTTATACCAAGCGCACAATGCCTTAGGATCTTTAGCGTGAAAGAAAATGCCGCCTATACCTGTTACACGTTTCATCGTTGACTCCTAGATCGATCTACAATAATTGCACCCGAGTCGCTAGGCTAACATAGGCCAGAAAAATACCCAACTAGGCCAGATACGCGCACCGCACATTCGCGGAGTAAATGATGCTGGATCGACAAACCGAACTCCAGCAAATTGACTACCTTGGCATTGGCGACGGCAAAAACACGCCGCGCTCCCATTTTGATTGCCATGGGCTCACAACAAATACCTCATGTTCAACGATGAAAGAACGCACTTCGGCAGAGGTGAGCACACTCGCACGCATAGGCGCTTTAAGCGGCCCGCGATCGAAAAAGGTGACGGGGCAAAAATAAGTGAACATATCATCGCGATACTCAAGCCAATAGACCACGTATTCTGTATCGCACACCTTGCATCGCGCCCAATAAGCCCCTTCATGTGGCTCATAAAATATCGCCTGCGTCGTTTCCAAGCTTGGTTTCTCAATCGACGCTGTGCGTTGAGCGCAGAAGTGACAAGGTGTAGATTGCACAGGCGGCAGGCTCATATTGATTTCAGAAGAACAAGCAATGATTCAGAAAATAGACTATGCAACTTCGACAATTCACTGCACTCTCTGCGCATCGATTGCGGCAGCCCAAGCGTGACGCCCAAACAAGACAAAACGATATTCTTCACCTTGTTTGTTGTAGACCGCTAACGAGTTGGGGAGCAAAGGAATTAGCCCCAAAAACTTCGTCCAACATGGTCGCAGCGACTGAACGTTCGACAACGCAATCTCGCTGGTTCCACCTTGAATATTGATACTGTGCGCTTCAAAGATTAAGCGTTGATTCGTCAAATACAATTTACCGCCGACAGTTTCAATATTCTTCTGAAGATTAGCAGCGCCTTGTTTGATGATTTTTTCGTCGGGGTTAAGTGGTGTTTTCATTGGGAAGAGTAGATTAAGCGTACGTGAATGATGTCGAATTGGTTTGGTTATGTTGATTTCGATGCTTACACTTTTTTGGCAAACGCCGAGTTCAGCGGCAAATTTTAAGTTGTGATTTTGTGGAAAGTTTTTACGCAGCAAAACCATAAAACCGCGACTCAAAAAATTCCCCTAGTAGCTCAGCGACTGTTGCTGCAACGACTTGTTGAGCATTATTCAAATTACTATTGCTTGTGAAGTATTCTCACTATACGGTTATAGATAATTTCGGAAATCATCCACGAGCTTCCTCCACTTGTATTGACGAATTGAATAACAACCGTATCAATATCTTTGTGGTATCGCGCAATACTAGAATAGCCTCCTAATAAGCCAGTATGTTCGTACACATAAATTGAAGAGTAAATCGCTTGTTCATTGGCGTTTAATAATGAGCCATCATTCAGGGCGCGCAAGAAAATTCCGACATCTTGTGCTGTTGCAAGCATTGAGCCACCCGGACTTACATAATTTTGTGTTTTCAAATCCCCGTCATATCCGATGTAATAGCCACTGACAAGCTCTTTCATATCTACTTCGTTAAGTAGACTAAACGTGTGTGTTAACTTCAGCGGCTCAAGAATTTCCTTTTTTATATAGGCGTGATGACTGTACCCCAAAGTCTTATCTAAAATAGTGCCGATCAACAGATAATTTGTATTAGAGTAGCCGTAGCTTTTGTCTGGTTTAAAATCAGCAGGCTTATCCAGTGCGAACTTGAGAAGTTCATTCGGTTCTGTTGGCAAATTCGCCCAAGGAAATTTTGGGTCATCAATGAAATTAGGAATTCCACTTCGATGCTGTAGCAGCATTCGCAAAGTAATCTTATCTGCATTTTCAACTCGACCAATAAGCTCGGGCAAGTAGTCCGCGAGGGTTTTATCCAGAGAGAGTTTTTTTCTCTCGACTAATTTCGCAGCGGCCGCAGCAATATACAACTTGCTGATACTGGCAATTTTAAATAGCGAATGTGGGTCTGCAGGAATTTTATCTTCTCTATTTTTCCATCCAGACGAATATAACTCAGGTGCTTTTCCCTTTTTTTCTACATAGACGATGATGCCATCCAATTTGTAATTGATGGCATCACTGACTTGCTCTTGTACCGAGTTCGGTAACGGCTTTAAGTAAGCAGAGCCTGCTAGCCAAGGCACGAAAACAATGAGGCAGACAATGGAAATAATCGGCAGAATAATTTTTATAATTAGCTGTGTAATTTTTCTATTTTTCAAACGCATCCTCCGTTCACATGCGTAGTCATACGCTGAGGTATCGCGGTCGCCAACACCAAAAAATGAATAAAGATAGAAACCATAACTGTCGATTCCCAGACGACCGTCTTGTTAAAGCTCATTTTCGTCCTTCGCTAACAACCTCCGAATAAACCGCGAAAACCATAAAATGGCGGCGCAAATTAAGACTATTCCAACGATACCGAATAGAAGAATTTCTCGGAGCCAGAAGAGGATGAAAGGACCAATCTCAAATGTCTGGCCACTTGGTCCAACAAAATTCCAAGACCAATACAATAGCGCACCAAAAGCCGCAAAGGCAATTGCCAATATTAAGAAATTTCCCACACCGATGCGGCCACTATTGTCCGAAGTTTCTTTTTCATTCAATGATTCCTCCATGGTTTGTGACTGAGCGTTAACGCCGAGCTGACGAGATCACCATGACGGTCACAAATTTAAGTGTAATAGTCATGGGCGATTCTCCTTCGATTGACCTGTTAAGCATTACGTTCTCTTTGTTCAAATAGATAGTTCTCAAGGAAAATTTTAAACTCTTTATCCTCGATATTAAACAAATCAAATCCTATTCTTGAGTAGGTTTTATCCACGCGTTCTTCTACTTTTCCAACATCCATATTTTTCTGAGAAACGCTCGATTGCAATGTGTAGAGTAGCTGCATGTACCTCATATCTGGGTTCTCATTCCAAATCTCTTTAATGAGATCGGAAATTTCATCGATTCGCTCTAGTGGTCTCATTTGATTTGATCCTTAACGCTGAATTGAGGTGAGCCACACAACGCCGCTCATACGAAAACAAAACAATATCACGACTTCATCCTCGAACGTAATGTCAAGTTCGGCCATCGCCTCACTCTCCTAGTATGTAACGAATAACATTGCCATCTGAATGCAAAATAACTGTAACGTGACCGCCGGGGGAAGTTAAAGGACGGCCATTTGAGTAGCCGCGGATAAATATAGCAAATACTTCAAAGCCCTCGTTCGTCCGCTTAACTCTGTAACGTGCATCGACCGACTTTTGTGTGTTCTTCTCAAGGTAGGCTTGCACGCGCAAAACAATACGTCGCTCCTCAGCGGAAAAGTGTGGATCTTCAGGCCTCAGCATGTCGTCAAAAGACTCGGATGTAGCATTTGACGGGAGAGGCGTGTTGGTAGATGCTTGTTCTGTACATCCGAGCAACGCTATAAAACTCAACACAGCGAGAAGAGTACGCATAGAACTTAACGTTGAATTGTACGGCGCACGCGCCATTTGGAAAAATGTGACTGAAGATCTCGCCGTGCGTCCGGCACGAATGTAATGTTAGCAGTCATTCGGCATTGTTCTCTTGGTTTGCGCTAAACGAAATCCATTTCCCATCTTCCAATCGCTCGAACGTGCTCCAATCAGGATGCCCTTCTTCACGTCCTTTTACTCGAACGGGCATCAACCAATCATGCTGGCATCCGGGCAATGGATCTGACACATCTTTCCAATCGACACCGTTGATACCGTACTCATCTTTGCAAAATTTTTCGGCGTCTTCAATCGACTCAAACCAATAATCCCCTGTTGCTGAACCGTCTTCATCAGTCGCACATGGAAATACATAAACACCGTCAGCACCCGAGTACAAGATACAACGGACGCACCCTAAAATTGGATTCCTGAGCGAAGCAATTTTACGCATACTTTTGACTGCTAACGTTGAATTGTGAGGCGAGCACGCCAAAATGTAAAATTTAGAAAAGCACTCATCCGCGCGTCCTGAACCAATGCCATGTTATGCCGGTTTTTCATTTTCATCGTCGTCGGGCCATTGCCATTGAACCGTCGCTACCCGTCCGATGAAATCGTGGTATGGGCTGCCTTCGTAGCCTTCAAGAAACGGTTCAATCTCGAATTCCTCTAGTGCCTTCAACGTCTCAAACACACCGCTCTCAAATGCTTGAGCGAGCATGCCTGCTATCACTTCTCTTTGCTCGTCATTGAGTATGCCCAACAACTGATTTATTTGAAATTGGTCTTCGAGAAAGTCGGCTCTTGCGTTTTCATTCCAAACTCCATTTCGAACGCGAGTTGACCCAATTGCGCCCTGCCCGTTGCGGCATACGTCAACCATCTGATCAATAAAATCCTTGTATTGCTGCGCCTTCATCGTCACTCATTCCCTAGCATAACGCTGATTTGAAAGGCGCGCGCGCCAATCAACAATTTTTAAGAAAACACATATTCGCGCGTCATTTTCAAAAGTCATGTTTTGGATGATTTTCATGTAATTTCTCTCGGGTGAGTCTTCCCTTCACTAAAATTAGCGGAGAGTCTCCCTCTGGCTCGCCCTGTTTAATTTCGTGTACTGTTTCCCAGAATAGGGCGTTTCCATTTACTGTAGCTGTTCCCATGACAATTGCTCCATTACGTCCACTCGTGACAACAAGCACTGCCGTTTTTTCAACGATCACGCCTTTAACAGTTCTGTCACCACCTTCATTTAGGCGTCCACAGCCTGCTGTTGATAAAACGTGATTTCCAGTAATTTTATTTCCTGTCTGTACAAGTGAGAATGTGGCCAACCCACATTCGACGCCACGCTTTTGTTCTTCTTTTGAACGAAGATCAATAGACCACGTACCATTAAATTTTCCTTCCCCCGCGAAAGTTGGCAGTGAAATTGCGATGCAAATCAAGGTGAGCAAGGTTGCGATGGTCGGGCGTATTAATGATCCATAACGTTCAGCTATCCGGAACTGCGCACGATGCACACAAACCGTAGAGCGAATGATTGATAAAGTGCTGAACGGTGAAACTACCAAATGCGCAGTTTCCGATTTGAGCGTAATGTTAAACATGGAGTTCATTAATGGTGTACACAGCGATAATTCTATAAGGGCCAGGCTCTGCATTTTCAAATGCACTGTTCTCTATAGCACTCTTCGCTTCTTCAAATGTATCAAAAAGACAGTGACGATTTGTTGGAATCGTTTTAGCAATGGAATTACAAGAAAGTGGGGAGCATTCAGGTGATGTGCCGGAGCAAAAATTCACGACATCAAACCCTTCCAACCTATTATTTTTCGGTGGCTGAATATTGGTTACAAATGAGGCTTCTGGAAAAAATTGTTCCCACAAATTCGTCTCATCATTATATTGGACTTCGTACGCCTCATAATAAAAAAGGCAAAGCGCACTAAGATCAATCGAATGCTCATTCGCTAGTTCCTTCATGATTGAAGGCGAATCAAACAACCAAAAACCGTTATGTCGCCAATAGTTGGTGTAATCGGCGAAGTCCTCAGACACGCAGCCACTAAGGGCGTAAATGTCATCAACTGTTTCCACATCAAGCCAGTCTGGACGTTTAGCGACGTTCTTGTAAAGGTAGCCGATAGGAAGCATGAATGTTTAACGTTTTAGTTGTGCGAAACCGCGTAGCGGTGTCCGCTACCAATGCTTTGTTGCACGGCGCGTCTACAGCTGGTTGTAAATTAGTTATGGAGATTTTAAGAGTTATCAGAAAAGGAAGCAATCTGATTTATCTTTAAAATCAGAAGGATTATGGAAACGAAGTCGAGAATATTGAGGTAGACACGCAGCCGTCGCGCTGCACATGACGATCTTCATGTAGGCGCGGTCGTGGTGGATCATGATGCGGAGCGATGTTACGGACATGGCCGATAGTCGCACCACACAAAGTACAAACATGCGCAGTGGGTTGGGTGACGTGTTTCGCGTAATGCGTTTGCCAAGTCAATGGTTCAATCTTGGTGATGGGCGCTTGACGGAACACGGTGCGTACCAAATTCAATCGTGCTGTTTTACGCGGCGCGTACAAACCGAAACTGCGCACCGTGTGTTTGCCTGGTTCGGGTACGAGTTGCAACACCAGTTTCAGAAAACGTTCCGGCGTGTGAGCCGGGCAAACCGAGCGATACGAAGTAGCGCTATCACCATGCGGTGTGTAAGTAAAATTGACATGCTGATGCGTGAGCCGAATCTGACCATCATGTAGCAGCCGACCGCGAGCATAACATGTCAAATAATGCACCAAGCCTTGACCAAGATGTTAGCGGGTTTCAATGCAGACATTGCAGGAGTGTACCCATCCACCATCAAAAACAAGCCTCAAATCATCGCTAACTCCCTGATTTTTAAAATAAAACTGCTTTTTTCCACTTTCTTCCTTGAAAAAGCCCTACCCCGCCCATATAATTAGCACTCAGCGAGAGAGAGTGCTAACAATGTTTTTTAAACACTTCTGCATTTATCTCTAGCAACAAATTTGGATGTGCTGGCGCTTATGTTAGCGGTGCTTCTTGGAAACAAGTAGCAAGGCATCACAAGCATCTCACGTCGCTTTACTTTGGTATTTTTACTTTTGTAATTTTTTTAGGAGTTAGTATGAATCTTCGTCCCCTGCACGATCGCATTATCGTTAAACGTTTGGATCAAGAAACAAAAACAGCATCCGGTATCGTTTTGCCTGACGCAGCAGCAGAGAAACCAGATCAAGGTGAAGTACTGGCTGTAGGTAACGGCAAAGTATTGGAAAACGGTTCTGTGCGCGCTTTGGAAGTTAAAGTGGGCGACCGCGTGTTGTTCGGCAAATATTCTGGCCAAGCTGTCAAAGTTGACGGCAATGAAGTATTGGTGATGCGTGAAGAAGATATTTTCGCAATCGTCCAAAAGTAAGGAATGATTAAGCTACTGCGCGGCTGAATTTTGAATCTGTGATGCTCATCGTACCTTCGTACGATTGCGCTTCTCGATCCAAACTTCAGGCGCTCGCTACGCTTACTCATACCTTACTCAAAACAAATTTTTTTGTAATCGAACGCTCTCTGTTTTGAAGACGTTCAAAAACAAATTCAGAATTTCATCCTTATTCGGAGAATATAAACATGGCAGCTAAACAAGTAGTATTTGGCGATGACGCACGTGCAAAAATCGTTAACGGTGTTAACGTTTTGGCGAATGCAGTTAAAGTAACCTTGGGCCCTAAAGGTCGTAACGTTGTATTGGAACGCTCTTACGGCGCGCCTACAGTGACTAAAGACGGTGTGTCTGTTGCTAAAGAAATCGAACTCAAAGACAAGCTCGAAAACATGGGCGCGCAGTTGGTGAAAGAAGTTGCTTCACGCACTTCTGACAACGCTGGTGACGGTACAACGACAGCAACAGTGTTGGCACAAGCTATCGTTCGCGAAGGCTTCAAATATGTAGCAGCGGGTTTCAACCCAACAGATTTGAAACGCGGTATCGACAAGGCTGTAACAGCATTGGTCGCTGAGATCAAAACGTTGTCTCGCCCAACAGCAACAAACAAAGAAATCGCTCAAGTTGGTTCTATCTCTGCAAACTCCGACCAAAACATCGGTGACATCATTGCTAAGGCGATGGACAAAGTGGGCAAAGAAGGCGTGATCACTGTTGAAGATGGCAAATCTTTGGACAACGAATTGGATATCGTAGAAGGTATGCAATTTGACCGTGGTTACTTGTCTCCATACTTCATCAACAATCCAGAAAAACAATCTGTGATTTTGGACAACCCATTCATCTTGTTGTTCGACAAGAAGATCTCCAACATCCGTGATTTGCTCCCAGTATTGGAACAAGTCGCAAAATCTGGCCGTCCATTGTTGATCATCGCTGAAGACGTTGATGGCGAAGCGTTGGCAACTTTGGTTGTCAACAACATCCGTGGCATCTTGAAAACAGCTGCTGTTAAAGCACCTGGTTTCGGTGATCGTCGTAAAGCAATGTTGGAAGATATCGCGATTTTGACAGGCGGTAACGTGATCGCTGAAGAAGTTGGTTTGACTTTGGAGAAAGCAACTTTGCAAGATTTGGGTCAAGCAAAACGCGTAGAAATCGGCAAAGAAAACACCACAGTGATCGACGGCGCAGGTCAAGCAATCAACATCGAAGCACGTGTAAAACAAATCCGTGCTCAGATCGAAGAAGCGACATCTGATTACGATCGTGAAAAATTGCAAGAACGCGTAGCGAAATTGGCTGGCGGTGTTGCTGTGATCAAAGTGGGTGCGGCAACTGAAGTTGAAATGAAAGAGAAAAAAGCACGCGTAGAAGACGCATTGCACGCAACTCGTGCAGCTGTTGAAGAAGGCGTGGTTCCTGGCGGTGGTGTTGCTCTGTTGCGCGCACGCTCTGCTGCTGGCGTCATCAAAGGCGACAATGCTGACCAAGACGCAGGTATCAAGTTGGTGTTGAAAGCGATCGAAGCGCCATTGCGTGAAATCGTTGCTAACGCCGGTGGCGAAGCAAGTGTGGTGATCAATGCAGTGGTTGGTGGTTCTGGTAACTACGGCTTCAATGCAGCGAACGACACTTACGGCGACATGATCGAAATGGGTATTCTCGATCCAGCTAAAGTAACACGCTCTGCATTGCAAAACGCAGCCTCTGTTGCTGGTTTGATTTTGACAACGGATGCTTTGGTTGCCGAATTACCAGAAGACAAACCAGCTGGCGGCGGTATGGGTGGTCACGATATGGGTGGTATGGGCGGCATGGGCGGTATGATGTAATTGCCTTGGTAGATCGAGTTTTTATAAACCGATCTACCAGCCTGCTGAACAGCTCAGCAATCGTTCAAAGAAAAGCCTCGCAATTTTATTTGCGAGGCTTTTTTATTTGCGCCAAATGTCTTGAGCTTTCAAAGTGTGTGCATGGTACTTATCGATGACGCGATTGATCGCCTACTTCCCTCGCAGTCCCGAACTGATTTCAGTCAAATCATTGCCATCAACAGCATCATTTTGATGTAGCCGCACACAAAATCGGGCTTTAAAAATATTCTTGGGCTGGCCAATTTCTGAACGTGCTGCTACCTCCACCCAACGTCCGGGCTCACGGATAATTTTTCCGTTGGCCATTCTCGCTTGGTAGATACATTCCAAGGTGCCCGCCGCTTGTGCAAATAACTCACTCTTCGTCAATTTGGGGCTATTGGATCGCACGTCGCTCGCAGCTTGTTGTGCGGGCGTTAGCGGCACTTGTGCATCGTTTCCTAGTTGTTTAGGCACACGCACACCGTAGCGGTGCTGTGCACTATCGACGCGAGAAATATCAGTCGGAACGGCGAATGGGTCGACCAGTTCTACATTCCTATTTGACGAAACCTGGCTACTATCCGCAGTACTTGTTTGCTGACCCAATTGCGTACCCTCTTGCTTCTGCGTGGTCGATTGTAAATCCAACGGTAGGACAGATCTTCCTTCACGCCGCAGCGCTTGCGAATGCCGCTGTTGGTTTGATGATGGGCGTGACTCATCCGACTGATTTGTTCGCACGGAAACCCATTGCATCAAAGGTCTGAAATCGCGCTGAGTATGCGTGAACGAACTAGATGACCCAGTCACCATTAGCGCATAGATCAAGCACAGATGCAGAAACAGTATCCACGTTCCGTGAAAGGCTTGTTGTCTAATGCGTTGGCTTCGAATTGAAAAAGATGATGAATTGAGCAAGGGGCTGGCGAGCATATAAACGTTATCAGAGTGGTTCGAGCTAAAGACCCCTCCTTGGCTCACGGCGCATTGTATTACATCACAGCCAGCCGACCACACATAAATAAACATCAATTCAACTTAGCTATAGTTTCTCACTTTATTTCCAGTTATGATGTTGTCTCTTTCTTAGAACTGAAACCAACACCCGCACGCAATTCGTTTTACATGTAAAGGTTTTTCTTGACACTTGATTTGCACCACAAGGATACTGCTTAAGACGCAGTCATGGCGGCAAACACAACAACAATCATAAGATTCAAACTAGGGGAAACTGTGGCGATTCAGCAATTGACAGATGAGCAGGTCAAGACTTGGACACGACAGCAAAAAGATCAGTGGTGGCATGATCACGTTTATCGCAAAGACATGGCGCAACTCACTTTGCGCTCAGCGGTCACCGGATTTCTTCTCGGCGGTATACTCTCTTCTACCGCTATGTATATCGGCGCTAAAACGGGCATTTCGATCGGCGTCAATCTCATCTCAGTCATACTCGCTTTTGCTTTATTCAAAAGCTTAGAGAACGCTGGTATTTGCAAGCATTTCACCATCCTCGAAAATAATTGCTCACAATCGATCGCTACTTCCGCTGGCTACATGACCATGCCCTTGGTCGCCGCTCTGCCCGCCTATATGATGATCGCTGATACGATTCCAGCTTGGTGGCAGATGCTAATCTGGATACAAATTATCGCCATCCTCGGTGTGCTATTAGCCTTTCCATTTAAACGTCGTTTCATCAATGAAGAGCAACTTCCTTTTCCGGAAGGGAATGCTTGTGGCGTTGTCCTTGATAGTCTGTATTCAGGCAATGCCGCGAGTGGCATGCTGAAAGCCAAGCTCTTAATCAAAGTCGCTGCAGCGTCTGCTTTCCTACAGCTCTTGATGAGTGATGGTTGGATGAAGTTAATTCAGTTCAAAATTTTGATGATGGATAAGTGGGCTGACCTAGCCGAACCTTGGTACTTGAAGGAGCGCCTCGATACTTATTATTATCTGGCCGCAGTGAAATACGAATTATGGATCCCGAAAATCCTTGGTATCGACTTTCGTACTTTAGGTTTACGCCTTACGCTCGATCTTGCATTGACTGGTGTCGGCGCCATGATGGGCATACGCATTGCTACGAGTTGCTTAATCGGTGCGCTATTTAATTTTGCAGTGCTTGGCCCCTTGATGATACAAGCGGGTGAGATCGCGCCGCGGGTTGGTCTTGACGGCAAACTGATCCCACTTTCCCGTATCGAAATTTTGAATCAATGGTCACTCTGGTGGTGCATCGTGATGATGGTGGTCGCCTCGATTATCAGCGTGTTTGCCAAGCCTGAGATCTTTAGACGTCTGTTGAATTTCTTCAAGGCCAAACAAGAACCCGTCGCCAAACACGACGTACTGAAAGACATCGAAGTACCCCTATGGATTTCGTATATTGGCGTACCCATTTTCAGTTTGCTGGGTGTGTGGACCACCCACGCCTTCTTTGGCGTGCCTTTACTATTGGCATTTCTCTCACTGGGTTTGGTCTATTTGTTGACCATGATCTGCATTAATTCAATCGCCCTCACCTCCTGGATTCCGACGAGTGGTTTAGCCAAAATTACGCAATTTTCCATCGGTAGCCTTGATCGCAGCAACCCTGCGAGCAACTTAATTCCCGCAGGGATGTCTGCTGAAGTAGCGTCCAGCGCTGCGGTTTTGTTATCGGATATCAAACCTGGCTATATGCTGGGAGCGCGACCACGTCATCAAGCTATTGGTCACATGATAGGAATTTTTTCTGGCACGCTCGCTTGCGTACCTGTTTTCTTCTTATTGTTTTTGCCGGCTGACAGCAATGGCGTGCGCCACACGGCCAATATTGTCAGCGATCAGTTTGCATTTCCCGCTGCCATGCAATGGAAAGGCGTAGCGGAATTAATTGCTCATGGTTTTAATAACTTATCGCATAGTGCGATTATCTCCATCGTCGTTGCGGCGATTGTGGCTATCGTGTTTGAAGTCGCAACGATTGTCAGCAAAGGTAAGTTTCCCTTGTCTGCAATCTCCATTGGCTTGGGTGTCGTGCTGCCACCAGAATCTGTTTTGGCAATGTGGATAGGTGCCTTCTTTTTCTGGACCATGGAAAGCAAGCATAGGAACAAACCCAAAGAAAGCCCTGAATATCAAACTTGGGTAGAAGGTACACAATCCATCGCTGCGGGCTTGCTCGCAGGATCAGCACTGATCGGCATCGGCAATGCTTTCATTAATGTCTTGATGTAGAAACGCAGGTGTCCTATATCTAGGAACGATGAAGACGCTGCACACCGAAATCAATCTGCAGCTGATTAAAGGCATCGAAGGCTTGTAACAAAGTTTGAAACTTCTGCTCCTCATTTTCGAGACGCATCAACGCATAGGTACAAGCTTCAAGACTAGATAACTGGTCGACTTGATGTGCTTGTCGAATGACATAACGCGAAGCCGGCATCTCGCTCAAAGCATAACGTGGTAAGGTTTCGAGCAAGGGGTTATCGCGCAGCATTTGCCGGCTTTGACGCCAACTCGCATCGATCACCACTATGCGAATTTTTTCCAAAGCGAGCGAGCCGGACTCAAGCGTACACTTAGCACCGCAAGATGGTTCAAGACTGCTGTTTTTCCCCTCTGGATAGAGTAAGTAGCTTTGTCTACCATCAGCCGACAGCCACTCTCTCAACTGCGATTGGGCAAACTGCTCACCAATTTCGATTCGACTCTGCCGCAAACAAAGGCGCAACAAACGCCCACTACTTTTGATATGTTTTGCTTCTTGTGGATGCTGCAAAATCAAGACGTCAACAGTATTGTCTGCGCTTTGTACGCAATGACAAATGCATGCTTTTTGCGCGCGCAAGCATTGCTGACACATCAATCGTTTGGATTCATTGCCTTGCACTTCGTTTGAAGTCAACCTTGCTGTTAACTCTTGTTGGCTCATCTAAATTTCAACGACATTCATTGCAAAATGTCTGCCAATGCCTGCGCTAATTCTGGAAATTGAAAATGAAAGTCATCTGCTTGCAGTGCTTTAGGTACTACATGCTGTCCACGCAAAATCAAGTCAGCACGCTCTCCCAATATCGCTCGTAGCACCCACGCTGGCGTTGTGAACAATGCCGGGCGATGTAGAGTTTTAGCTAAGGTCTGAGAAAAAAAAGCATTGCTCACCGCATTCGGCGCGACCAAATTGTATGGACCTCGACAAGAAGTGTCATCCAACAAACGCAAAACGGCGTTTAAATAATCAGCATGATGAATCCAGCTCATGGCCTGATTGCCGTCGCCTAACTTACCACCGATACCAAGCTGGAATGGCAATAGCATTTTCTTCAAAACGCCACCGCGTGGATCGAGTACCAAGCCCGTTCTTAACAATACGATTCGAGGCGTCATTTGATCTGCATGCAGACGGCGCACTTCTGCATCATAGCGCTGCGCCGCTATTTCCCAATCGCGGCACAATATCGCTGAAAAGTCTGTGCCTGCAGTTTTACTTTCATCGAGTTCGCCAG
The DNA here is from genome assembly GCF_014284155.1 of Affinundibacterium nitidum. GTDB lineage: Bacteria > Pseudomonadota > Gammaproteobacteria > Burkholderiales > Burkholderiaceae_D > Undibacterium > Undibacterium nitidum. Next base: position 145,090 of record NZ_JACOFZ010000004.1, on the reverse strand, counting down.
CAGCATCGTCACCGTAGAAACCAATCGCTGAGCCACTCAGAAATGCCATTGGCGGATTTGGCACCGAAGCCATTTTGGCGACTAGCAGTTGGGTAAAGCCGACACGGCTAGCTATAATTTCTTGCTTGCGTGCTGAAGTCCATGCCGCGTCGACAATCGGTGCACCTGCCAAATTAATCACAGCATCGAAGTCTTGCGTGGTCCATTCCTTGAGCGAGCCCAATGCCTGCACTTGAGAGCCGCACAGCACAGGCACTTGCTGCGGACGACGGCTCAACACACTAACGTCATCTCCACGCGCAATTAAGGCTTTGCAGAGGCGTTGGCCGATAAGACCCGTTCCACCTGTGATCAACACATGCATATCCACTCCTTATGATGTTGCCTTCGACTTGGTTCTCACTACATTAGAATTGAGGCAGATCGTCCAAGATGCGAAGCCTATCGCCAAACACCCAAAAATGTTTAAGCTCAATGACATCATACTTCGCCGCGAGCGCGGGTGGAAAGGCAGAATACGGGGCATTGGTGATTGCAATATTGCGAGCACGCTCATCCATCGCGCGGTTGCCACTCGTGCGCAGCACAGATACTTCTTCCACGCTACCATCACTTCGAATGATGATATTCAAAATGACCGTATATTCGGCACTACTTAAAGAACGCTTTTCATAAATCAAATTACCATTGCGCTCTGCCTTAGATTTGAAGCTATCAACATACATCCGCAATGGAACCTCTTTATCATATGCCCCGAGAAAACTGCGTCGACGCGCTCTTTGATTGTCGTCGACACCTTTTGTCAACGGCATTCTAGGTTTTAGCAAATCACCACCACGCGCTTGATCGCGCAATCTCGAAGTTAGGTCCCCACCACTTAAGTTTTGAACCGGATTATTTGTTCCGTTGCCGTTATTACCGGTGCCAGTTCCATTCGCATTCGATGCGTTACCAGAGGTATTGCTGCCGGTGCCGTTTGCCTGCGCGTTCTGTGATGCCAAACGATCTGCATTGGCTTTTGCTACAGCCGCTTCGGCTGCCGCTCTCTCACTTGCTGCTCTTTCTGCGGCTCGACGCTCGGCGAGCCTCTGTTCCGCTTGCCGCTGCTCGGCCAACTTCTGTTCCAAAGCACGTTGTTCCGCAAGGCGCTGCTCTTGTGCTCGCTGCTCTGCCAACTTCTGTTCCGCTAGGCGTTGTTCAACGAGTTTCTGCTCGATTGCCTTTTGCTCCTGAAGTTTCTGCTCAGCGACCTTTTGCTCTAACAGTTTTTGTTCAAGTTGCCTCTGCTCTTGCGCCTTTTTCTCCACCAACGCGAGTGCTTGCTGCTTCTCTAGGCGTTCTTGCTCGGCCAACTGCTGCTGACGCAATTGTGCCGCTGCTTGTCGTTGTTGTTCTTGTTCCAGCGCTAACTGACGTTGACGTTGCTGCTCGGCCTGACGACGTTGCTCTTCTTTCTTAGCTGTTTCCTGCGCCAACAACTCTTGACGCTTTGCTTCTTTTAAGGCTTCTTCAATTGCCTGCTCTTGTTCACGTTTCGCGAGTTCTTGTGCAGCTCTTTGTTTGGCGATTTTTTTCTGATCATCCTGCTCACGAACGGGTTCAATCGGCATAATATCCGCTGTTTTTTGCACACGTTCTTCAACTAATTTCGCGAGCTTTTTCTGCTGTTCGTCGCTGGTCTTCGCCAGCACTTGTTGAGCCTGCAATTCCTCTTGACGCTTTTGTTCGGCCAGTTGTTTTTGCTTTTCCTCAAGCTGCTTCTTCAGTTGCAACTCATCTTGCAATTTTTTCGCAGCTAATTCTGCTCGTTTTTGTTCTTCGATGAGCTGAGTCTCAGCGTTCTTATCGATCACCGCTTCAGCAGGAATCGCCTCGGCTTGACGTTTTGTTTCTCGTTTATCTTCACGATGACGTTCGCTCTCCTCCTCTGTCGTTAAAGGCACGACAAACTCATCATTGCGACTTTGATCTTGAGCGATGATACGCACAGGGGCTTCTGGAGGCGGTAAGACTTTCTTGACCACGGTCGGCGCACTTGGCTGTGATTGCACTTTCACTACGCGCGCTTGCTTCGTGCTTGGTTTATTCTTCTCCTTTACCGTTTGCACTGGCACCGGGGTCGGCAAAACAACCAATCCGCCATTACTCTTAGAAACTGGCGTTGGTAAAATGGGATCAGGTAATTTGAATAATTCTGTCACCGTTACTGCAGGTGCAGGAGGTGCTGGTTTGTTTGCCGGAGCAGGATTCGAAATTTGAATTTGCAAAGCCTCTACCGCGTTGCGTCTCTCCTTCCAGGGCATCTCTAGACTAGGCAAATCAAGGCCAGGGATGCCAAATTGAAGGGACAAAATGAGCGCGTGTAGCAATAATGAAACGGCTATACCACCAATTAATCGCCGATTTGCTTTGTCGCGTTGTTCCCCCGGCTCGAATTCTTCCGGTAGCTGATGCTGAGATGATAGGGAGTCAAAGTGCATGCAAAGCTGTTTTCATTAAGGATTCATTGCAAACATTATCCCAGATTTTTGCTGCTTCTCTGCAAGTCATTGTCGTTTAGTCGTTCTGTATCGACAAGATTTGTGCAGATGTCGCATTGAGGTGTTTCGTCAAACCACTAAACAACAATACTGGCTTCACGCTTAACAAAAAACAAACTAGCACCCACCATCATTAAAACCGTCCCAAATACCCTATTTTGAATACGTTCAGCCTTGGGGTGACGCATCCATACTTGCAAAGACGATGCTAAAAAAGCATATCCATGCATTACAGTTGTATCAACTAGCACCATGGTGATTGCAAGAATACCTAACTGAGGCACGATGGCGAATTGCGGATTAATAAAATTGGGCAACACAGCAACCATGAAAACGATCCCCTTAGGATTGCTGGCATTCGTCAAAAAGCCAGTCAAAATCTGTCTAGAAGCATGCGGCGTTAGCACGACTTGTGGCGCACTTGGAGAAGCCGTTTGAACATCTGCTTGCCCTTCTACCTGACCGCTGCCAAGTTTGCTTTTTGCGATGAATTGCTGAGCCCCCAAATAAATAAGGTAAGTTGCCCCAAGTATCTTTACGATAGAAAACGCAGACTCAGAGGCTAACAATAGCGATCCAACACCTGCGCCAGCAATGATCAGTACTAATAACAAGCCCAATTGTAGACCGAAGATAGTGACACTCGCCCGTTTCACACCATAGGCGAGGCCATGCGACATAGAAAGGATAGCTCCTGAGCCAGGCGAAACCGCAATCAAACAAGCCGCACAGAAAAATGAAAACCAAGTCGCAAAACTCATACTTTGAATCTCTATCTCAAAAAATGTAAAACTACGTGTTCTTATGCAATACCATTGGCGCCGTAACGCACATAGCCGGGACGTTGCATCAGTAAATCAAAATAACGATCCAAGGCCGGAGTTTGAGGGCGATCAATCGGTGTGCTACGCCAGCGATTCAATGCGAGTCCTAACACGATGTCAGCTAACGTAAATTGGCTTCCATTCACATACGCTTCGGTGCATGCCAATTGTCTCTCTAGGATCAACATAAACTGATTCCAACTCTGGGCGCTTTGCGCACACAGTTGAGGATCTTGATGCGAAGGGCTTTGCCGCACTTTTGATAAGAAAGCATAACGCCATGCGTTGTTGACGTCGCCTAACTGCCAATCCATCCACTTTTCGACCTGCGCACGTGGCATTGGTTCCACCGGCAAGAGATCCTGACGCTGATATTTCATCGCCAAGTAGCGACAAATGCTATTGGACTCCCACAAGCTTTGCCCTTGATCTATCAAGACCGGCACCATCGCATTAGGGTTATGGTGCAAAAAATCAGGCGTGTTAACATCGCCATTGGTTCCTGATCCATATTCAATATGTTCAAAATCAGCACCGACCTCAACGCAAGTCCAGAGCACTTTGCGAACATTGATTGAACTCGATTTTCCGAGAATTTTCACGGCACGGCCCCTTCATCATCAGCGAAAACAAGTGTCGCACTTTACACGGATTTTGAGAATTTTGTTTCGTTTCCTTAATTAAATCAGGCCACTCGAGCACAAAAAAAACCGGCTGCAAAAGCAGCCGGTTACATGTGAATGATTTCCTAATTTAGTTTTTCTCGCCGAGTAATTTATCTTTTAAAGTGCTGTCAACAGCGCGCTCACCGAGCCAGATTTTCAACACCGCGTTAAAAAACAGCGGCTCTGCAATGGTTTGGCCAATCTGTTTGCCGTTCAGGAATGATTGCATCCCAGTACCTGGCGTCCAATCGAGCGTCAACAAATCGCCCTTTTTCAAGCCTGGCACTGAAGCAAACATCTCACCGAATACAACGGTTTGATTGACCAATTTTGACTTTTCAGCTTTGTCTGAATTGTCATTCAGACCCTTCATGAATGCATCGCCGAAATCTTCAGAACTGATTTCACGTTGCATGACAATCTGCATTCTCTTTGGCCCTGTCAAAGCCAAAATATCTGCAGTGGTCGTCTTTTTCTCTGGCAAATATAAACCAGCGACGTAAAGTTTAAAGAAAGCCGCTTTCACGCGCATCCCCGCACCGTTCAACTTGAGATCTTTACCAGCAACCTTAACGGTATCTTCAAATTTAACGCCGTTCACTTCCGTAGCAGCCAAACTTTGACCACACACCAAAGCAAAACTGAGTGAAGCGAGAAAGACTTTGAAACCTGATTTGATGCTGAATGTGTGGCGCATATCAACTCCCGGTAGTTAATTAATCAATTTAAAAGCAAACTAGACTTTGCTTACATATTAGATCATATCTTCAGAACTCTTCCATATCCTCACTCCCCGCTCGAGGACTTGCTCTATTTGTATCATCACTGCCACGCAATAATCGTGGATTCGATTTCGTTGGCGCACGACGAGGTGCAGGTTTTACCGTACGTTGATTCTCCTCTTGTGCGGCTAGGGGAGCAACATAATCATTTTTGAGCTTGAACACGCTGACCACTTGCGCCAAATTGCTGGCTTGATTTTGCATTGCTTCAGCGGCGGCGGCAGCTTCTTCAACCAAGGCTGCGTTTTGTTGCGTCACATCGTCCATCTGTGCGATCGTACGATGCACACGCTCGATACCCGCACTTTGTTCTTGGCTAGCAGAAGTGATATCTGCCATGATGTCCGTCACACGTTTAACACTAGCGACAACCTCATCCATCGTGACGCCCGCCTGTTCAACCAGCTTACTACCCGCAGTTACTTCATCAACCGAAGCGCCAATTAAAGTCTTAATTTCCTTCGCCGCAGCAGCAGAACGCTGCGCTAAGCTTCGAACCTCGGAAGCCACCACTGCAAACCCTCGACCTTGTTCACCTGCGCGAGCTGCCTCTACCGCTGCATTCAATGCCAAGATATTCGTTTGGAAAGCGATGCCATCGATGACGCCGATAATATCGACAATCTTGCGGGATGAAGCATTGATCGAGCCCATGGTATCGACCACTTGTGAGACGACCGCTCCACCTTTTTCCGCAACCTCTGACGCAGACAATGCCAAGCGATTTGCCTGAGCTGCATGCTCTGCATTTTGTTTCACCGTATCGGTCAGATCGCGCATTGAGGTTGAAGTATCCTGTAACGAATGCGCCTGCTCCTCAGTACGATTAGAAAGATCTAAATTACCACTTGCGATTTCCATCGAAACCGAGGCGATGTTATCTGTCCCAGCACGCACCTCGCCAACAATTTTCAGCAAGCTTTCGTTCATATCACGCAAAGCTTGCATCATTTGACCGGTTTCATCGTTGTTCGTGACTTCAATGTCGCTACTCAAATCACCTTTGGCAACACGTTTTGCGACACGCACGGCATCGATCAACGGACGCGTAATGCTCTTCGTCGCCAAGAACGCGACCACAATACTGATACCGCCCGCCGCTAATGCTAGGAACAGAATAAAGGCACTTGTTTGTGTTGCGACTACCTCAGAATCTTTACCGGCTTGCTCCATCTGACTATTTTGGTGCGCAATAAAGTCATCTAAGGCTGCAAAATACTTACTTTGAATCGGGCGTATGGCGAACAGAAATTTAAGCATCGCTTCGTCTTTGCGGTCCTCATTGACTAGTGCCACAAACTTGGTTTGCAATGGAATGAACTTATCGCGTATCGCTGTAATAGCGGCTAACTGTTCGCGGCCCTTTGCGTCAGTGATGGTCTTGTTGAGGAGAGCGAGAGCTTCCTCATTTCCTGTATTTTCTTTCGCAATATTCGCCAGTTCTTTTTTAATCTGCTCCGGGTCAGTCATGATTAACACGTTGAGCATGTTGCGCGAGACTTCATTGAGCTGCGCTTTAATTTGATTCGCCACCACCGTTTTAGGATAACGGTCTTTGACCATAGTCGAAATTTCTTTACTAAGGCCACTGATGCGATAGTACGAAAGTCCCGCGAGCAAAGCCAACAGCGTAATGACCACACCAAAGCCCAGCGCCAGCCTTTGACCGATTCGAATATTTTGTAGATTCATTTTATGTGTTCCATGCAAATCGTTAAAACAAAGCACAACAGAACAAGAAACCGGTAACCCAATTTCATTCTTATGATACTTCCTACTGGTATTACCTTACGGACATTTTAGTTGCTTTCAAAAAACTTTGAAGCCTTTATTTCAAGATCTTTCACAAAAAAGACAGTATTTAACAATTTGCCCTAGAACATTCATTCAAAAAATTAAGAGTCTAGGGCGCTTGTGAATAAAGTTACTCAAAATTCAGCTAATTATGAACAAAATCGCTCATTTTCTGCTGCGTTGCAGCAATGGAATCTCTTTTTTTAAATACTAGTTAGAAAAGAATTGCTCGCAATGATGCAACATTTGTTCGATGTCTGTGTGGTTAATATCCAGATGAGTCACCAGTCGAATACGTTTTCCCGCTGAAATCAAAATTCCTCTTTGCTTCAAATATTCGCCCAAGCGTATCCCCATTTCTCGGCTCTCTAACTCAACATAAAGCATATTGGTGTGGGCGTTCTCTACTCGCAATTCCTGTATCTTACTCAACCCGATTTGCAAGCTTGAAGCATGATCGTGGTCTTCCTCAAGGCGTAACACATTATGGTCGAGGGCATACTCAATTCCAGCAGCCAAGATGCCAGCCTGCCGCATTCCTCCTCCCACCATTTTCCGCCACCGCTTGGCTGCTTCGATAAAATCTCGCGGTCCGCACAGCACACTGCCGATAGGTGCGCCAAGCCCTTTTGAACAACAAATTGAAACGGTGTCGAATTGCGCAGTGATCGATTCAAGGCTCAGCTTTTGGGCAACACAAGCGTTGAACACGCGCGCGCCGTCTAAGTGTGTTTTTAGGCCATGTTGTCTCGCCAACTCGATCGCACCAGCTAAATAGCCATTGCTTAATACCTTACCTAAATGCGTGTTTTCCAAGCTGAGTAAAGTTGAACATGCATAGTGGATGTCTTTAGGCTTAATGACAGCTTCAATGGCGCTCAAGCTTAAACTACCATCGCTTTCCACTGGCACTGGTTGCGGTACGATCCCGCCTAAACTAGCCGCGCCGCCCGATTCGTAGAGATAGGTGTGGTACTGCTGCCCAACGATATATTCATCTCCGCGACCACAATGAGTTAATAGCGCAATCAAATTACTTTGGGTGCCACTTGCGACCAAAAGTCCGGCCTCGTGCCCCGCCATCTCAGCCAACTTCGATTGCAGACAATTGACACTGGGATCATCACCGTAGACATCATCACCAACTTCAGCCTGCATCATTGCATGACGCATTGCTTGACTTGGTCTGGTCACTGTATCGCTACGAAAATCTATCACTTTGTTCATTTCATTTCTTTCTTCATTCGATGCCGCTTCTTTCCACTTAAGTTACTGTCGTTTGAACTTGGAGACCATTCATGGTCTTTAAGTTCCTGGTGTTTTCACCCACTACATTTGTTATCGAAATATCGTCCATTTTTAACTATGCTGATTTCTGCATATACCACCTTCAAATTCTGCAAGACAAAGCGAATCGCCCTTCGTTACACTATGTTGCACAACTAGCGAAACTTGGTAAAGGTGAAGTCCATGCAAAAAATTCATATCATTGATTCCCATACTGGCGGCGAACCAACTCGCTTAATCGTCGACGGGGGGCCAGACTTGGGTAATGGCACTCTAGCAGAACGGGTCAAAATATTTCGGGACAAATTTGATCATTACCGTAGTGCTGTCGTGTGTGAGCCACGCGGATCGGATGTTTTGGTGGGAGCCCTGCTCTGCAAACCACACGATCCGACTTGCAGCGCAGGGGTCATTTTTTTTAACAATGTTGGCTACCTTGGGATGTGCGGACACGGCACTATAGGATTAATTTCGACGCTCGCCTATCAGGGTGTACTCGCCTACGGCAAACACAAAATTGATACGCCAGTTGGTGCGGTGGAGGTCGAACTGCATGAAGATCATAGCGTCAGTGTCCACAACGTCCCGGCCTATCGAACACAGCATGCGGTAAGTGTAGAAGTTGAAGGTCATGGCACGGTAACGGGCGACGTTGCCTATGGCGGTAATTGGTTTTTCTTAGTGGCAGATCATGGGCAAGATATGCGCTTGGCGAATGTCGAAGCACTGACTAGCTTTAGTTGGCGAGTACGTGAAGCACTCAATGCTGCAGGCATCACAGGCGACGATGGTGCTGAAATCGATCATATCGAACTTTTTGCCGCACCAAGCTCCCATGATAACGACAGTCAAAATTTTGTCCTCTGTCCAGGTAAGGCCTATGATCGCTCACCTTGTGGCACAGGTACAAGTGCCAAACTCGCATGCCTCGCAGCCGATAAGAAGTTAAACGAGGGTGAAATTTGGCGACAAGAAAGCATTATTGGCAGCGTCTTCGAAGGAAGCTTCCGTCATGGTAGCGAAAATGGAAAAATTCACCCAACTATTCGCGGCACGGCTTTTGTCAACGCTGAGTCTCAATTAATTCTCGATCAAAATGATCCGTTTATTTGGGGTATCCGTACATGATGTCGACAAGCTCGTCTGATTACGATGTCGTTATCATCGGCGGCGGTATTGTCGGTTGTGCTTGCGCAGCTAGCCTAGCAAAACACGGCATCAAAGTAGCACTAATAGAATCTAATATTGTGGGCGGAGGCACGACCTCTGCTGGCATGGGGCATTTGGTCGTAATGGACGATAATCCTGCAGAACTTGCTCTGACGCGTTATAGCTTAGAGTTATGGCGCCAACTTGTGTCCCGTAATGGCGGCGATTTCAATCAGCATGAGTACAGTCAATGCGGCACAATCTGGGTCGCGGCAGATCAGGAAGAAATGGACGTAGCTGAGCTCAAATGTCGTGTGCTCAATGAGCATGGTGTGGCCAGTGAAATGCTTACTGCACAACAGTTATATGATAAAGAACCAAAACTACGTCCAGGATTAGCGGGTGGTGTTCTTGTCGCAGACGACGCTCTCGTCTACCCACCCAAAAGCGCGCAAATTTTACTCAACACCGCAATGAGCTTTGGCGCTCAATTGATTCGCGACACTGTAATTTCAATTGACGACAATGGTGTCAATTTGGCGTCGGGCTCAAACATCACCAGTAAAGAGACGATCGTGGCGAATGGTATTAGCGCCATGAATCTCGTACCAGATTTACCACTACGGCACAAAAAGGGACACCTTCTCATTACCGACCGTTATCCGCAATTCATACACCATCAGTTGGTTGAACTTGGCTACATAAAGAGCGCCCATGCTTCAGACGGTGACTCGGTCGCGTTCAACTTACAACCGCGCCCAACAGGACAGGTATTCATCGGTTCTTCTCGGCAGTTTGATGTCACCCACAAGGAAATTGATCTGCACATGCTTAGCAAAATGTTGGCGAGAGCGGCGTCTTATGTCCCCGCAATTCGTGATCTCAAGGCCATTCGAAGTTGGACGGGATTTCGAGCCGCAACGCCTGATGGACTCCCCTATATTGGGCCACATCCAAGTCGAAAAAACATTTGGATGGCGACAGGACATGAAGGGTTGGGCATTACCACATCGCTAGCGACCGCCGAGCTACTTAAGGATGCCATCTGTAGACAAACCAGTCAGATCGACATGCTTCCATATCTTCCAGCGCGGCATAGTCAATCGTGCTAACTGCTAGTGATCTCAATGAACCAAACTAAGCATCGCCATGAAATCTAAAATTAGCATTCACATTAACGGCCAGATTCACATGGTCGATCCTGGTCTGAGCGTCGCGGCAGCTCTCGCGCACTGCGGACAAATCGGCACAAGAATTTCTGTCAGTGGTGAAATACGAGCCCCCTTTTGTGGCATGGGAATCTGTCAAGAATGCAGAGTCACGGTCAATCAACAAGCGCATCAACTTGCCTGTCAGACGATGTGTAGTGACGGCATGTCTATCAACACGGGAGATATGCCATGACAGAAAAATTATTAATTATAGGAGCAGGCCCGGCCGGTTTAGCCGCGGCCCACGCAGCCGCGCCTTCAGGTATACAAATCGACATTATTGACGACAATTTTCAGTCAGGCGGACAAATTTGGCGCGGAGGATTTCAACAGCAGTCCGATGCTCGTGCCCGCTTGATCTGGCAGGAACTCAATCAAGCACAAAATGTGCATTTCCATTTCCAAACCAAGCTGGTGCATATTGAGCAGCACGATCAACTTTTCCTTGCGACCGCTGAACATGCGCCGCAATCAAGTAGCCAACAATTCATTGCCAACAAAGTCATTATCGCCACTGGCGCCCGTGAGTTATTACTGCCCTTTCCTGGTTGGACATTACCAGGAGTGACCGGTGCAGGTGGCCTGCAAGCCTTGGCAAAAAATGGTTTTCCGGTCAAAGACAAAAAAATCATTGTCGCTGGAACGGGGCCATTGCTGCTTGCAGCGGCCGCAACCTTGACGGCCCGTGGCGCGATCGTGACACACATCATCGAACAAGCACCGATGTCGGCATTACGGCAATTCGCTTATAGCTTATTGAAAACGCCAAGCAAAATCAAACAAGCAATTGGGCTAGCGTGGAAACTCAAACAGAGCCGCTACTACAGTGATAGCTTTGTGGTAGCGGCAGACATGATGCAAGAACAAAAACGGGTAAGGATATCCACTAAGGGAAAAATAGTCGAATTAAGTTGCGACTACTTGGCATGCGGATATGGCTTAACCCCTAACCTAGAGATTGCCGCTGGACTCGGCTGCGAACTGCAGCACACAAATACGAATTCGCATGTAAAAGTAAATCAATGGCAGGAAACAAGCATCAAACAGATTTATTGTGCTGGCGAGTCCACAGGCATTGGCGGTGTCGATCTCGCACTCGCCGAAGGTTACATCGCGGGTTACGCTTCTAGTCAACGAACTGAATATGCAACCCCAATGCTACAAGAACGCGCTATTTGGCGCCAATTTGCAGAAAAATTGGAGTTACATTTTGCGTTGCGCCCTGAGTTACGACACTTGTGTGAAAGTGAAACAATCATATGTCGTTGCGAGGATGTCCGCTACGGACAATTACAACAATTCAATGAATGGCGCGGAGCAAAATTACATACGCGCTGTGGGATGGGTGCTTGCCAAGGGCGCATATGCGGGAATATCAATCGTTTCTTATTTTCCTGGGAACGAGATCTTGGACGCCTGCCGCTTCAAACTACTTCCATCAAACACATCATGGCGATTCGAAGCTCAGATGAAGATCCAAACTTAAATCAGTAAAATAACGTCACCATACGCCACGCATCAATACAACTGAAAGAAATCGTTACAACTTCTTACAGCGTGGTGATATGGATTTTACTAAGATGCAGTCACAGGTAATTTAAAGCTCATCTTAGGAGATCATCATGTCTAACATGCTTATGCAAAAATTCGGAATGAGCACGGTCGTGGTTTCAGGCCTGCTACTGAGTGCTTGCACTGTTGTCACGCCAGCACCGGTATACCATCGAAGCAATGTGCAATACCCAGCACCAACAAATTATCCACCAACAAATGAAGTTCAAGTACAGGAAGTGGTGACTGAAGTAGCGCCGCCCGCTCCCATGCAGGAAGTGATTACCGTAGCACCGGCACCTGGCTATATTTGGATCAACGGCTTCTGGTACTGGCAAGGTGGGCGCCACGTTTGGCGCGCTGGTTATTGGTCAGCGCCGCGTATAGGATTCACTTGGGTGCCACATCGATGGGAGCGCGTCGGTGTCAGTTGGCATTTTCGCGCCGGCCATTGGGGCCGTCAACGCTAACTTCCAATAAGGATCATGCTCGGTAAGCGACAATGTTCGCTGCCGAGCTCAATTATCTCTTCGCTTTATCGAGTACTTCTTTACCCCAAGTTTTGGCTTGCTCAATATTTTCAAAGATATGCTCGATTTGGATTTTTTCATAGCTAAAACGCACGATGTCCCGACCAGACACGGTATCGTTAGCGACAATTGCGTGTCCCAAGCACGGTAGATTCTTGAGCGCATATTGAACCACTTGCGCGATACGTTCCAATGCATCTGGCGGACACAAAATTGATTCATGAACCGTAGTGATTGCAACATAAGGCAAGCTGCTTGAAAACGACTTTGCTAGAGGTAGGGCATGTTGAGCCCAGTAATCAACTAATTCTCGGTTCCACGGCCCGGTCACTTCCGTCAAAAGAAACTGATTTTCAATCCACACTTTAAATTTACCATGCGGCCTAAAGACAAAATTGAGTGAATTTTCCAAAAATCTTCTCTTTTCTTGAATCGTTATTATGAGAACGTCGAATTAGTTACCAACTGTGTCTCACACCTTTCTGTTTCTGATGCAAAACTGCAAGCGGATATGCTCTCACTGAGGGGTCATTAACGCTGGTAAATAATCTGGACTATTTGAAATTCCATTGTGCCAAGCCTTTTTTACCACAACCAACTTCACCTGACCATTCTTAAACTCGTTTTTCAATGCTAAGGTACCAACCAGTGGTGTAAGTTGGTCCCACTCTGCGGCCACTATCAAGGTCGGTGCTTTAACTAGGGGCGCATACCTAAACGACTCATACTTATCACGCAACAGCAGACTCACTGGCAAATAAGGATACTGGCCCCACGCAACGCTTTCCATGCTGTAATAAGGTGTAATCAATATCAAACGACTTGTGTCACGACGACTCGCTAAATAAGTCGCGACGCCTGTACCAAGACTCCGCCCCACAACCATAATGTCATGATGCTTGGTCTTAATACTATCGTAGAGGCCAAGAGCGTCTTCGAATAATCCTTGCTCACTCGCTTGCCCTGTACTTCCTCCATAACCACGATAGTGCATGAGATAAATCGCTCTATCAGGAAATGCTTTTGCCAACTGCGGCAGCGATAAACTCACATCTTCTGCATTGCCCCCAAAATAAACAATCGCACTTAATGCCTGTGTTTGATGTGTTGAAATTACGAGATTCGCATCCGGCACCGGAAGACGAATGGCATTGGCGTCGTTTGCATGAGAGACAGGCGCTGGATAATAGATCAACGAGCGTTGTGCGACAAACATTGCCGCACACAAGCCCACGTAGAGCAATATCAAGAACGCCAAGAAACGAAAAATGAAACGCCGCATAAATAAACACCAGGTAATTCGAACGTGGACAAAAACTCACAATTCAACATTTTAACGATCTGCAGTACAAAATCAGAAACTTTATCTAATTCGCAATGTCGATACCAAGGTCTGAAGGGGAAATTCCACGAACCGGTTCGCATGTATCAAGAATCGCATAGACCGCGGAAGCACAAACGAAAACATGTTGAGGTCCTAAGGTAGATGGCCGAGGATCGCGAAAAATATACAATTCTCCATCAGCTGTTCCTTTCTTATCATCAAAAATACGATCGAGTAAGGCTAAAGGAAATTTCCCCTCACTACGCGCGGCTATTTTGCGATGAACTTTTTCCGTATAACCGTAATCGACTTCACGTGTCGTATTTTGTCGAGTCGCATGTAACATCAAGTAGGTTGGCTCACCGCGCACACCCGGGAACAACGTTCTATTTTCTCCAAGCAAAAATACTGAGGCGCAGGCCGAAGCACACGCTCCTCGCGCCTCTGTTCCTAGATGATAGTTTTGGATCAACTGCTCAACTTGATCGATAATGGTCCCTGCAGACGCACTCGCGCCAGGAGAATTGCGAAACTGAATTACGTTATATTGATTAGGATGATGTTCAATGAGACTAACTAAATCGGAGAGACTGGCTCGTGTTAGCTCTCCACGCCAAATTAGGCGAGTATGATCACTGACAATTTTGCGCGGTACTAATACAAGTATCAACACCACCATCATCAGTACTAGGGGCTGACCAAATTTCGGCAGTTGCCGTAACATCTTTTTTTTAAACACTGAAATTCTCAACTGAGTGTACCAACAAATAAAACAAACGAGACATTGTGTTTTTAACACTCGCATCGAACTATCTCGATGACAACATCATTATCCTAGGGAATCGATAGTCGCCACTACGTTTTAACAAAAATTAATTCTCAATACCGAATTATTCGACTTCGATCACCAAAAAAACGACATTTTTTAATTTGGAACTTTTGCCCCAGGTCTGTGCAAATTTAATCAATTGCATTCAGAATGCAAAAAATTTTGCACAAAAAAAGTGAAAGCAATTCGAATTAAGCAAATCGATTTGCACTGAAATTATGCATGGCCCAAGATATATTTTCTCGATATAGCATGCATATGAAATCACAATTTCATTTTCAACGAAGCGCTACGTATAGTGACTCCAACGGCAAGGCATTTGACACAATCGAATGTCCCACTCTTGCGAAAACGCCGACCATAGTTTTCGTTTTTCATTTTTTCAGGAGGTTCTATGAACACGACAGCTCGCTTCTCTATCGTCCTTTCCGCTGCACTTTTTGCCGCTACAACATTCACTGCAAATGCGGCTGAGATCATCAATCCGTTCAATACAAATGCTTGTTCCGCCCCTGCCTATAATGACCAGTTGTTGCGTCAAGATGTGAGCGGCGCCGTTAAACTGCGCTTCGCGACCGATGCTAAAGGCAAAGTGGTAGACGCACGCATCGAAGAGTCAAGTGGAAACCGTGAACTCGATAGCGCATCGATTACAGCATTGAAGAATTGCCAATTCAAAAACCAAGTTGAGTCCAAAGTCATCGTATTCAATTGGAAAATCCAATAAGCCTCAAGTTAACATCCCATAAAAAAACGCGGCCGATCTGTTTATCGATGGCCGCGCTTTTTATTTGAAGAAAAAAGTTTTCACTTCATTTTTTCAATTCACTCTTCCTACTTAGCTGTGTCTTTCTTTTGCAGATATTTTTGTTGATACTTCTCTGTCAAACGAGATTGTTTTGTCGAACCATCAACCACTCTACCCTGAATGTAAATTTGTTCGATCTTAGTCATCGTTTCTAACGGATCGCCATTGCTAACAAAGAAGTTAGCAAGCTTACCAGCCTCTAATGACCCTAATTTATCGGCCACACCAAGAATCTGTGCCGGGTACAATGTAATCGCCTTTAAGGCTTCGTTTGCATCTAAACCGAAGGTGGCCGCCACCGCTGCTTCATACGGTAAATTACGTTCATTGTGTGCATCATCATCAGCACCTCCGCGGGCAATACAAAACTGCACGCCAGCTGACGCTAACTTTGCTGCCAGGCTATAGGGCGAATCGTAATCAGCACCACGTCGAACGGGCAATTTATGGATACCGGTAACAATCACAGGTATTTTTCGCTCGCGCAAAATATCGGCAAATGCAGGTGAATCCATACCGCCGACCAATACCATTTTGAGACGATAGCGTTCAGCAAAGTTAATCGCAAAACGAATTTGCGAGGCGTCTTGTGCATGAAAGAACACTGGGCGCGTACCTGCCAACACCGGCAACATTGCTTCCCAGCGTACGTCAATCTGCGTGCCATCTTTGTTGGCTCGCCCATCACGGTAGGCAATCGCCGAATCAAATGTCTCTTCTAACATCTTGAGTCGTTGCGCGCTTGATTTACGCAACTCCTCTAAACGAGAGTCCAGAGGTGCGGGGAACAATTCAGGATTAAAACGCATGAAGGGAATACTAATATGCAAACCCACTTCGGCCTGCACGGACATATCTTCCCAGGTCCAACCATCTAACTGAATCAAAGATGAGATACCATTGATCATACCAACTGGGCCTGGGGTTGGTACACTTAGTGCAGCCAACACACCATTTGTGCGCGTCGTTGGAATCAACTCGCTATCTGGATTCACCGCGACAATCGCACGGGCATTCGGATTAATTGCGCCTGCTTCCGCAAAATCAGCTGTCGCACGCACCGATTGCACTTCGGCCAAACCCATCACTGAGTTTGCTGCAATCATGCCCGGATAAATATGCTTACCACTGACATCAATCACTTTGACATCTGCTGGCGCGCTTAGCGTTGCGCCAATTGCTGTGATTTTTCCTTTTTCCACCAGCATCTGCCCGTTAACGATATTGTCACCACTGACAGTATGTATCGTCGCGCCTTTGAACAACAATGGTGTTTTTTGTGCAGGTGCAGGTACGTTGTCCGACGCCAATGCTCCCGCGGAAAAAAGTAAAGAAACCGCACAGACACTTAGGCGCTGAGTCCACTCACCCTTAAACGAGCTACTATTTATTTGTATTTGCTTCATGATTAATCCTCCGTGCACTCATGTGCTTCCGCACCAGCCCAATAGCCTGTGCGATGTTGACTCATTCGATGTAGCCACTGCTGTAGCTCTAAGTAGGCTTGATTCGCCGCAAGCATTTCTGCTGGAGTTTTAGGTACTACAGCTTTTTCTGCATCTGCAGCTTTTGCTGGCACAGCTGGTGCATTACTCTTACTAGCAATGACCTTCGCCGCAATGCGCTGACGTTCTGCTTGAGCCTCTTGACGCAAACGAGTATCACTTACCAAATCAAAATACAAACGTCCTTCGATCCAGGTTTGTTCGGCACGACTAAAAGTTGACAATGGACTGGTATTCCAGATCACAAAATCAGCGTCTTTACCCACTTCCAAAGACCCTGTGCGATGATCAATCTTCAGTTGTTTTGCTGGATTTAAGGTCACGAATTTAAATGCTTCGGTTTCAGACAAGCCACCATATTTGACCGCTTTGGCAGCTTCGGTATTTAAATGACGCGCCAACTCATCACTATCTGAATTAAAGCTAGTGACAACACCTGCGTTATGCATCAATGCACCGTTGAATGGAATCGCATCAGCCACTTCCATCTTATAGCCCCACCAGTCTGAAAAGGTCGAACCACCTGCCCCCAAACCTGCAATCACATCAGCCACTTTGTAACCTTCCATCACATGCTGGAAAGTGCCTACCATCAAATTAAATTCCTGAGCGATACGAGCGAACATCAGAATTTCATCTTGACGATAAGAGTGAATATGAATCATTCGCTTGCGTTCTAACAGTTCAACCAATGTATCGAGTTGCAAATCTCGACGAGGCTCAACACTATTAGAGGGAGATTTTTTCCATGCATCGCGCTCCTCTTTATAGGCACGTGCTGCCAAAAAGGCGCTACGCAAAATCTGTTCAACACCCATTCGTGTTTGTGGGTAGCGCCCCGTTGAATCGTTACCCCAGTTAGCCTGCTTCACGTTTTCGCCAAGAGCGAATTTAATGCCAGGAAACGCGCCATCCAACTTCAAGCCTTCGGCATCTGAACCCCAACGCAACTTAATCACTTGATTTTGGCCACCTACTGTATTGGCCGAACCGTGCAACACATTGGCGGTAGTCACACCACCCGCTAGCTGGCGATAGATATTGATACTTGAGGCGTCGATAATGTCACCGACACGCACTTCTGCAGTAATTGAACTCGTTGCCTCATTAATACCCTGCATCATTGCAGTATGTGAATGCGCATCGATAATACCCGGCGTAACATGCTTACCGTTGGCATCGATCACTTTGGCATTCGCTGGCGCTTTGAGATCTTTGCCAATCGCGCTGATCTTACCATCGACCACCAGCATGTCTGACTGTTCAAGCTTACCTGCTTTAGCGCTCGTCCAGATTGTGGCGTTTTTGATCAAGATTACAGACACGCGTTCAGGTGTCGTAATCGCAAACGGTCCGGCGGGATAAGTGTTAACCAAGGCTGCTGGCATTTTCTCTGGCTTTGCTGGCGTCGTGTCGGCAACCATCGCCTTAGTACGAATTGCTGACCAAGCCTTAGTTTGGCCTTGCGCATCTCGCTCGGTGCCTTGCAAGCTATTGTCACGACCGTCGGCGAGTATCACATGCTCCCCAGACTTATCGGAATATTTCGCCAATAATTGGGAATCTTTAAGCGTCAACTCTACGTTCACACCATCAATCGTCAACATCGGTTTCGCAGCCGTGCCAGCAATATTCCAAACTGCTGTTTTACCGGCACTAACCACGTTCCATGTTCCTCGCAACTCAAAACGATTGTAATTTTCAGTCGTGTAGGGTTTACCTTCGACGAAGGTAATTTCTACAGTCGCTTTTTCGTCACTAAATAAGTCGCCGGAAGCCACCACTAAGTTTGCCATTTGACCGGAGGCGATCGAACCTAAACGTTTTTGCTCTCCAAGTAGTTTTGCTGGAACAGTGGTGAGTCCAGCCAATGCTTGATCGATACTCAAACCGCGACGAATTGCCTGACGAAGCCGTGTCCAAAATTCTTTCTTTGCATCTTTCAAGCCTGCTGGTGTGACTGCGAATTCTATTCCTGCTTTTTCAACGTAAGCCAAATTCGATGGTGCCTGCTCCCAGTGCTGCAAGCCCTCTAAGGACGTATCGAGTGCCAAGTCTGGATTGTCAACTTCCGGTGCATTTGGAAACAACAGAGGCACAATCACCGCCATTCCACTTGTTTTCAAGTGGTTGGTGCGACGGTATTCGTAGCCATTGCCTTGCAAAATCACTTTGAGACCAAATTCATCGCGGATTTTGGCAATGCGTTGATAAGCTTGTTCATTGTCGGTCGCATAGATCACTGGTTGCCGACCATTGATCACCGCCTTTAGCGCTTCGAGCGAATCATTAATCTGTGGACGCTCGGTCTTCAATTTAGTGTCCGTGGCACGTTGGTACCACTGTGCATCGTAAAAAGTCTGACGCACTTGCGCAATTACACCCATCAGAGAATTGGGATAAGCTCCACGACCACCAGCATCCAACTCATTTGCCATATGCTGTGCAACGCGGGTGTTGATCACCATATTCTTGGCATTGTCATTTGAGTTTAAGCTCAACAAGGCACTTTGTCCGCGGAAAATACCATGAGTCGGTGTCGCGAGCACTGTAGCAAAACCAAGTTCGCGATAATTTTTGACTTCATCAGATTTCGGTTCCAACTGTTTCGCTACGTCCTGCTCAGGATGAACGCGTAAATTTTCAGCTGAAATTGCACGACCATTAATTACCCGCGGGCTAGCCGGACGTCCAGGAACCGCAGGGCCGGATGCGGCTAAGCCTGACGGCACACCTACGGGGCTTGCCATATCGATGAAACCTGAGTAAACCGTACGCCCTTCGAGTTTCCACACTTTTGCGCCGGCTGGAGCTGGGGCATTTGCGGCGACAGAGACAATCACGCCATCTTTGACAACAATCGTACCGTTTTCAATCACTTTACCCGGTGCCATCACCACCCTTGCGCCTGTCAACGCATGCCAACTTGGATTATTTTCCCGCAGCCCCTCAACGCGGGAGGTATTGGTTTGTGCCTGAGCGAATGTCGACACTAACCCTAGTGTGCCAACAAAAATCGAAGCAAGTGGCCGCAGCCTCCATCTAACTTGCATAAGTTCTCCTGTGTTGAAATATTCTTTATGGCGAATCAAGCAATTCTGATCAATCACCAATGCTTTTTAAATAAAAACTTGCGCCTTCTTTACAGCGACCTTCTAAGACTACAAAGATGATGAAAGATTCCCTCGAATCGAACAATATCAGTCAATTTAAAGAAAACTGCACTTCGACGTTGCGCTTTTGATGAATTCACGATGAAAAAAAAACCCGAGCAAAGCCCGGGCGTGAAGAAAGCATTTAACAAATTTATTCGTTGGCTGAAGATCAGTGCGCGCGAGTCGCCCTTTTAAGCAGGACTTCGCGGTATTCACTCGGCGTCACACCAACTGTCGCCTTAAACATGCGACTAAACGCGCTGTGGTCTTGGTAGCCGCATGATGCCGCAATATCGGTGATGCTACGGCTATGATCAGCGAGGAGATTGGTTGCAGCATCAAGTTTGACCTTAGTCATAAACTGACGAGGCGTCAGAGAAAATATCTTTTGAAAGTAACGTTCGATTTGCGCCACTGACAGGCCCGTAATTTTCTCTAACTCAGCCATGTGCACATTCTCTGCATAGTGCGTATGGATATGACGAACTGCTGCTGCGATACGATGATAAACAGGATGACGTTGATCTGGCATACCTAGATCACGAGAGGTGCCGCTTAGGCCGATAATCCTTTGCGCACCATCACGTAAAGCAATCTTATTGGTTAAGCACCAACCTGGATCTCTATCTGGATACAGGTGCAGTTCGAGCTGATCGCGAACTTCACTTCCACCATTTAGCACCAACTGGTCTTGCTGCTCGAATGTAGCAGCCAAACTTGGCGGAAAGACTTCGTTGACGGTGCGACCGACCAACTCGTATTTGTCCTTTAGGCCACAACGGGTGACCAAAGTTTGATTGACAACCACGTATCGCCCATCAAGGTCTTTAACAAAGAACACGACGTCAGGCATAGCATCAAACAAAGGTTCTGCAAAAAACACATTGTCGATCGCTCCGGCCAAATGTACTCGCGTCGCCCCTGCCGTGTCACTGGTCTCATTGGTCTTCGCGCTAAGAATCATGTCTAGCATCTCTAACTTATTTCTTTTGGTTAAATATTTAACAACAATCTTACCTGATTTTGCTTTTTTTTCAAATTCGACCATTAAGTTTTTTTGAATGTGTGGTTTTTCCGATCTCTATTTGGAAAATCATGTGCCAAGCGTAATTTTTACTTGGCGCAAACACGAAACTCCAAAATAATTAGGAACTTTCCCGAAAAACCATGATAAATATATTGTAAATATATTAGATTGAGTTTACACTTCTGCTCAAGCAGTTGTTCAATTTAATTTACAAAAGGAAGCGAAGATGAGTCTCCCAAAATGGCGCGGTATTTTTCCTGCAGTAACAACCAAATTCAAAGCGAACGAAGAACTTGATCATGCAGAGATGGAGAAGCACTTTGCGTTTCAAATCGATGCGGGTGTTCATGGCCTAGTCACTTGTGGCTCCCTTGGCGAAGCAAGCACATTGTCCTTCGAAGAAAAACTCGAAGTCACCGGTGTGGCAATCAAAGTAGCCAACAATCGTGTGCCAGTCTTGGCCAATGTTTCCGAGACGCGTACCGCAAATGCCCTACGCTTCGTCGAACAGGCTGCAAAGTTGGGTGTGCAAGGCTTTATGGTGATGCCATCTGTCTTGTATGCGGCGGACTCCCGTGAAGCTAAAGACAATCTGCGCGCGATTGCAGATGCTGCCCAATTACCGATCATGGTCTACAACAATCCTGTGACTTACAAAGTCGATCTGACACCAGAAGATTTTCAAGATCTGTCAGATTGCAAGTGGATAACTGCAATCAAAGAGTCAACAGATAATATTCGCCGCGTCACAGATCTACGCAACGCTGTGGGTGATCGCTATCAGATCTTTATGGGCGTAGACGATCTTTCATTCGAAGGTTTGGCAGTGGGCGCAGATGGTCTATTGGCAGGCTTGGTAGTGGCGTTTCCGAGAGAGACTGTGGCCCTTTACAATCTCATGCAAGCAAAACGCTATGACGAAGCCCTCGCCTTGTATCGCTGGTTTATGCCGTTGATGCATCTCGATGTCTCAACCAAGTTGGTACAAAATCTGAAACTGGTTGAAACCTTAGTTGGTGTCGGCAATGAATATGTACGTCGTCCACGTCAGCCGTTGGTAGGCGCGGAACGTGAACGCGTCACAGCAATCGTGCAAAAGGCTTTAGCGACACGTCCTGACGTTAGCGCCTATTTGTAACGCCTAGTTTTCTTGAGCGCTTTCTTCTGCGTTCTTAAAAACTTAGAACATGCACCACCGTTGACCGCACTCCCCTACAGCAAAGAACATAAAGTTCTAGCCTTCGGGTGCTGCGGTGGTCTACTTTGTGCCAGTACAATGTAGATAAATCGGCGGGAGCAGCAAGTGACATTTTCATCCCAAACATTTCTGCCTCCGTAAGTTCCATTTAGCTTCCAAGCAATTTCCGTTGAAGGACATCTCATGAGCATCTACCAACATTTCATCAATGGCGAATGGATCGCCTCAGATAAAACACGTTTGAATATTAATCCGTCTAATCCGGATGAGGTCGTCGGTGAATATGCAGATGCGAGTGTTCAAGATATGGAATCAGCAGTATTGGCAGCCGCACACGCCGCTAAAGGATGGAGTCGCTCGACACCACAGCAACGTTTTGATGTCTTGGACTTTATAGGCACGGAAATCCTAGCTCGCAGACAAGAGCTCGGTTTGTTATTGGCACGAGAAGAAGGGAAAGTTCTGCCAGAAGCGATCGGTGAAGTTGCGCGCGCTGGATTCATCTTTAAATTTTTTGCAGGCGAGGCACTACGCATCGGAGGTCAAGCCATCGCTTCTGTCCGCCCCAACATGGAAGTGATCACCTCGCGGGAAGCAGTGGGTGTAGTAGGACTGATCACCCCATGGAATTTCCCGATAGCGATTCCTGCATGGAAAGCAGCTCCAGCACTTGCATGTGGCAACGCCGTGGTACTCAAACCTTCCGAATTAACACCGGGCTGTGCATGGGCATTAGCCGATATTATCTCGCGTTCTGGCTTGCCAAAAGGTGCATTCAACTTAGTCATGGGCGATGGTGTCGCAGGCAAAACTTTGGTAGAACACCCAGCCGTTGATGCCATCAGCTTTACAGGATCAACACAGACCGGCAAGTTGATTGCACAACATTGCGCACTCAGCCTCAAAAAATACCAACTAGAAATGGGCGGCAAGAATCCTTTAGTGATTCTCGATGATGCCGATCTCAGCGTGGCCGTCGAATGCGCGGTCAATGGTGCCTTCTTTTCCACAGGTCAACGTTGCACAGCTTCTAGCCGCACCATCGTCACCGAGCAAATTTACGATAGCTTCCGCGACGCCATGCTCAACCGAACTAACAGCTTAAAAGTGGGCGCAGCAATTGACCCGACAACGCAGATCGGTCCGGTCGTTGATCAACGCCAACTCGACAAAAATTTGAGTTACATTCAGATCGGCAAGGACGAAGGCGGTACATTACTGACCGGCGGAGAACGACTCACAGGTGAAGGCTACTTCTTTAGCCCAGCCATCATCGAAAATCACAATCCTCAAGCAAGACTCAATCAAGAAGAAGTGTTTGGCCCCGTTAGTACCTTGGTCAGAGTTAAAAATTTTGATGAAGCTCTTGCGGTTGCCAATGCAACTCCATATGGTTTATCGGGAGGTATTTGCACGACCTCGCTCAAGCTTGCAAGCCAATTCCGCCGTGAAATGCAGGCCGGCATGGTGATGGTGAATGCGCCAACCGCAGGTGTCGATTATCACGTTCCTTTCGGTGGCACCAAAGGGTCAAGTTTCGGGCCTCGCGAACAAGGTGGCATGGCACTTGAGTTCTATACGAAAGTCAAAACGCACTACCTCGCCTAAATTTACTTTTAGTATTGGCAAGTTTCCAACTATTAAGCGACAGTACTCTAACTGTCGCTTTTTTCATGTGGCAAATCGCTCGGAATGCAAAAGAAAATTGAGTGAAATTGGCGGGATAACTTATAATCCAATGATAAATTTCACAACAATCATTGTATGCAACCGCCAAAAGTTACAACGCCCAATAAAATGCGCGCCGCTGATGTCGCCTATGATGCGATCGAAAGCATGATCGTCACCCTCCAGCTCAAACCTGGTGCACCGATCGTAGAATCAGAACTGATCGAGATTACTGGTCTTGGTAGAACGCCCTTACGCGAAGCCTTGATGCGCATGTCTTCAAATGGGCTGATTGTGCAATTACCTCGTCGCGGACTCATCGTCAAAGATATCGAAGCGGCTGAGCACGTTACCTTGATCGAAACACGTCGCGTGATCGAACGTTTAATCGCCACCAGTGCAGCACGTCGAGCGACACCGCAACTGAGACAAGATATCTACAATTGCGGTGAGCAGATGGTCGCGGCCGCGAATAACGGCAAGCTAGAAGAATTTATGACATCCGACCAAGCTTTAGACCATGTAGTGCACGAAGCTTGTCGCAATCCATCCGCGGTCGCTGCGGTGATACCGTTAATTATCAAATGCCGTCGCTTCTGGTATGCCTATCAACACGAAGGCGATATGCATGAAGCAGCACGCTGCCATATGTTATTAGCAAAAGGAATTGCGGATGGCAATGAAGAAGCTGCGGCACAAGGCGCTGACAACTTGATGAACTACCTTGAATCCTATACGCGTAAGGTTATTAACGGCTAGCCACATAATTGGTGTGCTGAAAACCAAAAGGCTCAACAAAAAAAGGCGATGATCGTTGATTTGCGATCATCGCCTTTTTCTTTTTAAATATTTGAACTTCGATGTAAGTTAACGCTTGATCTCTCCGTACGGATCGCCCTTCTTCCACTTTGGCACCTTGGCATCGTTCGCCAGCAAATATCCTAACCGCAAAGTAAATTCAGCTTGTTGCAACATGCCACTCAAATCCCAACTTGGATCATAGCGATCGCGTACAGTGTGATAATCCTGCTTAAAATGTTTCATCTTCAATTCAGCAGCGTCATGATTGTGTTCGAAATCAAAATAACCATCACCTGAAAAAACAGCGGAGCCAACATTGAATGCGGGCACTCCAGCGCGTGCAAAATTAAAGTGATCTGCGCGGTAGTATGCTCCACCAAGATCGGGGACAGATTTCGCAATCTTCAACTTCATTGCTTTCGCCGCCTTTTTCGCCGATGCATACAAGGTACTGCGTTCACTTCCAGCCACTCCAATGTCTTTAGTCTTGGCGACGAAATTCATACTATCTAAATTCAAGTCTGCGATGGTCTTAGCTAGTGGCCATGGTGGATTTTTGGTGTAAGCAAGGCTACCGATTAAGCCTTGCTCCTCGGCTGCAGGCCATAGAAAAATTTGGGTTCGCTTTGCAGGATGCTTTACAGCATATTCAGCCATTGCTAACAAAGCTGCTGCTCCCGTAGCGTTATCAACAGCGCCATTCCAAATTTGAACTGGCTTGCCAGCTTCCTCAATTTTGCCTAGATGATCCCAATGCGAAGAATAGATCACAGCCTCTTCTCTCAACTTGGGATCGGTGCCGAGAACAGCTCCTGCAACATTAAATTGCTGCACTCGCCGTACCTGGGAACGCAAATGTACTGTGACTTGAAAATTGAGATCGATTGGTGTGAAATCACGCTGCTCCGCCTTAGCTCTTAAGGCATCCAGATCTATCCCTCTCTGTTGCAAGTAAGGTTTAATACTATGTTCTGCCCACCACCCTTCAAGCGAGTTCCCACCGCCGGCCAAACTAAAGCGTTCACGTGTAAAACTCGTTTGCGGCACGTTCCATCCATAGCTAGCGGAAGCATCAGTATGTATTAACAAGACACCAGCAACACCTTGGCGCGCGGCCTCCTCAAATTTATAGGTCCAGCGTCCGTAATACGTCATCGCTGCACCACCAAATCTGTTGGGCTCCGCCGGTGTTGGTTGTGGGTCGTTGACCATCATGACCACGACTTTTCCACGCAGATCAACATTCTTGTAATCGTCCCAATTCTCCTCGAGTGACTTAATCCCATAGCCAACAAAGACGACCGGTGCAGTGAAGTCTACCGCTTCTTTACCGTTCGAACTTCCAACCAACACTTCTGGGCCGATCTGGGGTGAAAAAATACCGCCTGCTGCTTCAAATTGTATGCTCGAAGTACTTAAATTCTTAGAGCCTTGGATACTGACCTGATGTAGATACGGGAGATGAGAATTTTTTGAAAGACTCTGTAGTCCAATGATTTGTGCTTGTGTCGCTAAGTATCGAGCGGCCAAATCTCCGCCGCGTTGTCCAGTACCGCGACCTTCCAATAAGTCATCTGCAAGATAAGAAAGATGAGCACGGAGAACAGGTTCTTTTAACTGAGTCTGTTGTGCGATCGTCTTCGTCGGCAACATAAATAAAACGAAACTCAGTGCCAAAAGCCGAATAAATCGACTACAAGTCAACTTCATAATTCTCTCAAGACTTCACGTAAGGTTGATTGATGGCTGATCTTGGCACGCGCTTGACATTGATCAATGCGTCATGCAAGAGCCAGCGTTTGAAGCGAATCATTCTATAACTGGCTCTTCGATCGCCGGTCCGCGATTCCAAAAGCTGCATCAGTCCCGCCTCAGTCACCCCAGCAATGTTCGCTCCCGGAATCTTGCCAGATTCATTCACCAGGGATTCAAGCTCCCATTTAGCAACTGCTGGTTCCATGATTTTTTTGAGATCTTTAATAGGAATCCAAACGATACCGTCATCAAGAAAAAAACGAATCTGCCTGCCATCGAAGCTATAGAACTTCCCGTGCCACTGATAAACAGCTGACTTCTCGCCCCAGTGCTTAAACAGCAGAACAAACTCAATCAGTTCTCTCGAATACAAGCGTCCCCAAAAACCAAAGGAAATCAAAAAACCAATGACGCCCATACCGGGGTGAATCATGTCGAAGAAGCGATAAGCTCCGTAGGAGAACAAAAAACTAAAAAGAACTTTAACAATAAAATCGATGATGACTCTTTTGTTCATATCAGCTCCTGACGTCGACAAAGCAGAATTTAGTCGAGCTCTTGCTCGTCAATGGTATCCATGCCTGTGTCCACGTTCTTTCCTTGCCCTAATAAGACTGGTGGGACATATGTCGCCAATAAATGCTCACGGCTTTGCGGCGTCTCCAAACTAACCCGCCCCAAAGCGCCGCTGCGATAATCGAGTAACAATGTATGTGCTGCTTTCTCAAAATCCCAATCCCCCCCCTTCAGACGGTAAGCACGCTTTTTAGCGACGCCCTCGATCACGCTGACCGCATCGATGCCGTCCGTCGGCATGCCATAGCGCGTAGTCAAGAATTGTGGATAGCTCTTCAACAGCAACTCTGCAAGAAAAGTAGCAACCTCTTCTTCGATCAATGCATTGACACCGATAGCATGACTTGCCGCCAACATCAGGCCATCTGTCGGATGTTGAATTTTCGGCCAAAGCATACCTGGCGTGTCAGTTAAAATCATGTTCTTTCCTAAGTACAGGCGTTGCTGTACCTTGGTGACAGCAGGCTCATCACCAACATTCGCCACACGTTTTTTCAACAGCGCATTCATTAACGTTGATTTACCGACGTTTGGAATACCCATAATCATCATACGCAAAGGCTTCGTGGGTACGCCACGATGAGGGGCCAACTCCAGAGCGAATCCGGGAACTTTAGCGACATCCGCGGGTTTCTTACAACTCATTGCTACAGCTTTTACGCCTTTTTGCGCGTTATAAAATTCAAGCCATTGCTTCGTCGCATGCGGATCGGCCAAGTCGCTTTTATTCAAAATCTTAAGACATGGACGTTGGCGAAAGACCCGCAACTGCTCCACCATGGGATTACAGCTTGCCTGTGGGATGCGGGCATCCAAAACTTCGATCACCAGATCGGTGTTCTCCATTGTTTCCGCCGCCTTTTTGCGGGCAGCGTTCATGTGACCAGGGAACCATTGTATAGACATACTTATTCTTCTTTTTGCAATTAGATGTTCATGCAAAAAGCGCTCGAAACCAACGCAAGCGCCTTAATGTCAAAAACGGGGGAAAGATAAACCATTATTTTACGGACTTCATCGAAGGCAGTCTGAAATACTTCGCCAAAATCCAGAAAATTTCGATTTAAGGTAAGAAAACAATGAAAAATGATGACTAAAAGACACTTAAATTTAAGTAAAACAATGGCCGTAAGTAAAAGCCAGTTAGTTCCTTAGTTTATTGAGGCCAATATGCTTCAACCCACCAATGAACATATCAATCGAAACTTCGAAGGCGACTTAAGGACGAAATTGGCAACAGTAGAATATTCGGTAGGCTAATCACTTTTGAATTTGAGCGATCTTCTGGTCAACAAAAGCGAGTAAGTCAGCACCTAAACCTGGTTGCGTTTTTGCTTGACGATATGCCTCAAGCGCCTCTGCGTTAGCACCATCTGCCTGTAAAGAAATCCCCATTCCCATCCACCACACAGCATTTTGAGCATGCTTGTTAAGGGCTAAGCGGTAGGATTGAATCGCTTCCTTATGTCGCCCCAATTTTTGCTGCAAAGCTGCGAGAAATGCTAAATAATCAGGTCGATCTTGGGCAAAGGGAGCCGCTTTTTGCAAAATCTCAACTGCTTCATTCACCTTTGCCCGTTCGACCAATAATCGAGCAAGGATCATCGCAAAGTTGATTTGGTGTGAATCATTCGCAAGGCCGGCTCTTAATTCTCGAATAGCGTCATCGTAACGCTTCGTTTCCAACAGCAATGAAATCATCAGTTGCCGTGCCGGTGCGTGATTGGAGTCGAGTTTCAAGGCCTGCTCTAGGCTCAATATAGCCTCACTATTGCGCCCCTGCTGTTGGTAAATCGTTGCTTGTTTAAACTCACCCTCGGCACGCTGTTGCGGCGAAATTTCTTTAATTACTGCACTCTGCCCAAGATTCGATTTATCGGCGTTAGTACTCGTCTGTTTGTAATCTGGTTTCGCGGACGAATCTGATGCTGCTTTATTGCTGCTTAAATCGATTTGACTGCCATCTGCCCGCTTTATCTCAGCGATCACCGGCAGTGGGCGTTCGTTGCGAACAGCACTCGATATTGGTTTAGAGCTCGACTCTAATTGAACATTCTCACGATTCGACTCTTGTGGATTCTGCTTTTTCAAGGGTTCTGTGAGCATAGTTTTTTCAATGTCAACTCGAGGGGAATCATCATTCGTCACCACGTCAATCTTGGTTGACATTTTCAACAGAAGCGGAAGAGAAGCTGTTTTCAATAATTCGGCATCGGCGCTGCGAGTATCTGTCATTTGGGTGGTAGCAGCGGTCTCCACCTTGGTTTTCAATTCGTCTTTAGGGCCGAGATGATTTGCGGAAAAACGATAAACTAGAAAATAAACGAGGCATGCAAAAACTAGGCCTAAGCACGCCAAAATAAAAAACCGAATGCCGAATCTGCGTTCACTTAGCTTGCTACCATATTGTGCATATTGAGAAGCCGATTCGCTGTTGGCACCTTGCTCCTCACCTCGTTTTTCGAGGTCTTGCAGCATTTGATTGATCAAACTCATCGCGTCATATCACTTCACAACAAATAAATAGCTAAGAACAAGTGCGCCAATCGTCAACGCCAAATACGACCCCATTGTAGTTATCTTCTTAAAAAATGGTGCAGCCTGGGTATCTCTCAATGCAGAAAAAACCTGTCGTGCAGACACAGTTTTGCGCCCAGCTCCGTAGGCAAGCATCATCGCTTTATTAGCAAGTATGTTGGTCATCCGTGGTATGCCCGCACTGCCTAACCACAACAATAAAATCGCAAAGGAGCTAAACAATCTTACATCACCGTAACCAGCAACGCGCAATCGATGAGTCAGATAAAACGAGGTCTCATCCAGGTTTAGTGGACGCAAACGATAATGAAAACTGATACGCTGAGCAAGTTGACGAATATCATCACGATCGAGTCGTCGATCTAATTCTGGCTGCCCGAATAAAACGATTTGCAATAGCTTACGCTTCTCGGTTTCGAGATTGCTCAACAAACGAATTGCCTCTAAGGTTTCGATTGGTAAAGCTTGCGCCTCATCGATACACAACAGAACGCGTTTGCCATTTTTTGCATACTCCAACAATCGTTGATTGATGGCCTTCAAAACTTCGTGCTGTTCCGCACCTTTTTCATGAGGGATACCCAGATCATCTGCAAGGCTCAACAACAATGTGCGAGGTTCAAGAAATGGGTTGGGAATATAGGCGGTCACAAAGTCATCGCCAAGAGACTTCAAGAATTGCCGGCAGAGCAGAGTCTTACCGGTTCCGACTTCACCTGTGATCTTGATAAACCCTTCCCCACTTTTTGCGGCAATCATTAGCGTATTCAACGCCTCACGATGGCTACCGAAAGAAAAAAAGAAACTGGTGTCTGGCGTGATACCAAACGGTACGTCATGCAACCCGAAATGGGATTGATACATAGCGATCCCAACTCAATTGATCGAAACTAAGGGCGCAAACCAGTTTGTGAATTGACGCCCAAAATACATGGAAACAATCTGCATACCGCTCTATTTCTTTTCAAATCTAGTGCGCGGAGTCATGTCTTCAATTCGCTTTTGGCTTTCAACAAGGTCTTGATCCCAGCCATGATCACCGTCGACGATAGTTGGTCGAATCAAGATTACAAGCTCACGTTTTTGTGATACCTGCTTCGTATTTCTGAACAACCCACCCAAGATTGGCACCTCACCAGCTCCTGGAATCTGTGAACGGTCGTTCACATTCGCCTGGCGCATCAAACCGCCGATGGCCACAATGCGCCCGTTTTGCCCACGAACCACGCTATCCGTCTCTGAAACATCACTCGAAGCAAGTGGCAAAACTATGGTACCTGCCGTCCCAGCATTCACAGTTTTTTCTATCGTCGATACCTTACTCACAGATGGATGGACATGCAGAAGGATATTGCCACTATCATCGATTTGCGGCGTCACGTCCAAAGCCACTCCAGAAAAGAATGGCATTACGTCCACACTCACTGTTGGTGCGGTGTTTCCTGCCGTGCTTGTAGTTCCTGGAGTTGACTTCAAATTCGTTACAAAGAACTCATCTTTACCGACCTTTAGCACGGCTTTTTGGTTGTTCAAAGTTGCAATTCTTGGGCTAGACAAGACATGCACGTTACCCTGAGACTCAAGGAAAGAAAGCAGTGCAGAAAAATTCGAAGTTTGGAAAGCAAGGCCGAATAAAGATCCCGCTGCTTTTGATGCTGCACCTAGACTCAGTCCGGTAGTTGCGGTGATACCGGTATCATCGGCGGTCAACCTAGTTGTACTAAGATTCGTGCCGCGCGAGATAAAGCCAAGGGATGCGGCACTATCAGGAGATGACTTCAGTGAAGCGAACGATGCCCAGTTAATCCCAGTTTGATATTCGTCACTTAACTCAACTTCGAGAATTTTTGCTTCTAGGATAACTTGTCGATCGACCGACAGTTGGGTAGCCTTGAGATAGGCGGCTACGTTTCTAATCTCGTCAGACATTGCTCTTACCACGACCACACCTGATTGAGGATTGATCACTACTTGTTTGCCATCTTGTCCGCTCCCGACAAGAATGTCCAACGACGCTTTTAACTCAGACCAGAAATCACTATTCGAACTAGTATTGATCTTACTGGAACTCACAGGCTGGCGATTCCCCCCACCACCATTTCCCCCTGCATTATTGTTCAAATCAGAATTTCCTTGCCCATTCTGGCTACCATTATTGCCGCCTTGCGAATTAACCACATCTGCCACAGAACCAGATGTGACGCGAATGTCGGAAGTACCTTTACGTACGGAGGCTAAATAATTAATTTGGAAAACTCGTGTTTGCATGGTCAAAGGCTTGACGTAAATTCTGGTACCTTCAACGCGGTATTCGTAACCGTACAACTCTCGGATAGCATCAAGTGCTTCGAACAAAGTCACATCTTTTAGATTGGCAGAGATATTTCCGGAGACGTCAGGATGTACCAACATGTTGTATGGTGTTCCCGCCACGATCCCCATAAAGAATTGACTCGCTGGCGCATTACTGAAATTGAGATTGAAACGTTCTTCCAAAGGCTTTCTTACTGGTGGTAAATCTGTTTTCAGCGCGGGAAGCAAAGAAGCGGACACAGCTTCAGCATCGGCCGCTTTGACTTTCTGCGACGACGCTTTGCTCATTTCACTTTTAATCAGGTCATAGGTTTCCTGGCGCGAAGGTGGCATCGCACATCCAGAAATACCCACCACCAGTAGAACTGATATAGATAACTTTTTCATTTTCCAACCTTTTTTTACCGACTCATGCATACGAGAGCAGTTCGCCAATTCATTTGTTTTGAGGGTTCCTCAGGCTTTTCTTTTCAATATCTGGGAACAACTTCAAGGTTTGTAATTCTCTTCCTCGCTTTAATACGGCCTCAGTCTCAGTCAATTTAATTAGGACATAATCTCCAAATTTACCATTTAACTTCACAGTCTTACCGTCAATAATTGCAAACTTTCTATTAGGACCGATCAATACTGACTGCAGAACAGGTTGTGGTGCCACGTCAATATCCGGCCCACTCAGATTCAAAGTTGGCGGACGTGTTGGGTCTCGCAATTCCTGTGCAGGCACAACAGCGGGTGCAACCAATCCCAAAATAAACAGGCTCAACGAAATATGCCGATTCATCATAACTGCAGCCACTTTCTCTCAAGGCTCAGTGTAAACACGCGCAAGCTGAGCCGTGATTTTGGATATTCGAGTACGCTCAAATCACTACGACTCCAGTACACTCGCTCTGGCATTGACTCCAAACTTTGCATGTATGCGAGCATATCGAGGTAACCGCCTTCAACGACAATTTCAACTTCATGCTTAAACAAACCACGCTGTTCAAGAGCAGCTTTCTTTACGTCCTCATCCAAGCTTGCAGATGCGTTTGATGCGACAGTCATTGGCATTACCAAAGCAGTGTCGTTCATGAGGTCCACGACAGATAGGGTCCTCAGTGAAATAAGCCTTAAATTTTTATTTCTTTTTAGAATACTCTCTAGCAGGTAATCAATTTTTGCTGACGGCACCAAACTCTTCTGGAATTGAGAAAGCGTCTGATCTTTGGTTTCTAATAGTGTTCTGTACTCTTGAATTTTCTGCTTCAAATTCGCATCGACATCTACATTTTGTGCGATCTGCAAAGCATTCAACTGCTCAGTCATCGACTGCGTCATTGTAAGATGTTGTTGTATCTTCGCGTTTAAGTCCTTTTGCTGTCTAAGCAAGGGGGAAACGACAAAATTCATTCCTAAGAGCACCACAATTGCTAGTACTACAGCGAACAACAATCCCCGCTCCCGTTCGGGGCGACTATCGATCTTATTCGCAATATATTTCCAATCGAATTTCATGGCATCTTTCCTGCACTATCTTTTTTTTCTTTTTGTTCAGCTGAATGCAACTCAAATTCAACATAGGGCGCTAATTCAGCAGGTTTATTCTCACCGGACTTATTTGAGTTCGTATTATCGATTAACGGTCTTTGCATGCTTAAGGCAGAAAATGTCTTACCTTGCATAATTTTTTCGCGCTTAAGTTGATTTACAAAATTGGGAACCTGCTCTGGCGAAATCGCTCGTCCTGTTAAGCTGATCTCATCGCCCGCACCTTGAAGGTGAAAGCCCGTAATCCATACTCCCGTCGGTATTTGCCTTGCAAAGGCGCTCAAATACTCAGAATAACCAAGTGTATTACCCAATTTATTATTACTCAAAATCGTCTCTACTCGATCTCGATCAGCCAATGAAGAACGAAGTTGTTCTAGCTCCTCAATTAACTTTGGATCTTCCTTTTTTGGCTTTATATTGGCTTGAGCAACCTGAAGCTGATTCTGCAGGAGCGTCAACTGTTGCTGCCGCTCGGCTTCATTCGCTTTCAGTTTTACCGTCGTATTGGATAACCAGCCCCCGAGCCCCCCCAAGATCAAAATAGAGAATACTAGTAGGCCCACCAACGTCGCAGAAGTCAACAGACTCTTTTTCTTAACGAAGGCCGGGTTAAAAAGATTAATTTGCTGGCTCATGCGTCACCTACTTCAGTTCTGAGCGCAGCACCAATAATGCCAAAGAATTTTTGCTGTTGAACTGATTCTTTCAACTCAGGAACCTTTGCCAATTCGATCACATCGCCGAGGTCCATGACCTCTACTGGCATATATAAATTTGCCGCTAGAAAAGCTTGCAATGCATGAGCAACTTTGCCCAAAGGGCTAATCACTAGCTTTGCTGTCGTAATATAGTTGTGCTGTCGATCAAAATGATCGAGTGATCGCTGCAGTTCAAGTGATACACGTTCAAACACTGCACGTTGACCTTCATCATCCTGCTGATTAAGTTGATCCAAATTGAGATCTAATCTCCGCGACAAATAAAGTTCACCGCCAAACGTGACAGTCAATAGCCCTCCATTTTGATCAAAGGAAAGCATTGCTAAGCCACGTCCTGCAACTTCTAAACATGTAGATATATTTCTCTGCGCCGCCTCTGGAATATCGATGAAAGAAAGTGGCAACTTTGCATTCTGAAATAGATTTTGCTGCTGCTGAATTAGTTGATTCTTGGCGACTATTACCAACAAAGATTGATTGCGCCCCCCTGCACTGACATCACCTGGAACATGTAAATAATCTATCGTTGCCTCTGCTACTGGAAAATCTACCATCTCCTTGATCCGCCACTGCAACGCCCCTTTGAGTTCGTTACTTGGGACATTCATCGCATCCAATGCGAGAACCTGATAATCGCCCTGTTGCAAGCATAAGGAACGGCGTCTTTCTCGCGCAGGAGACTCTTTAGCGAGGCGCTCAAGCAAAACTGGAATGCCCAACCCTGCTAAAGGGTAAAAAGAAAGAAACTCCAAAACGGGCCGGCCGACAGGTTCGCGTCGAATAACGGCGGAGTAAAGACCGTCTTGCGCGATACTAATCGCCATGACGTCGATGTTTTTCTTATTCTTTGAGAAAAATCTCATGCATAAAATCCAATTTACTGATCTTGCTTGACGTTAAGATAATAAGTGCTGATTGTCAATGATTCTTCGCCAAATTGTGGTCTTCGTAACGTTTCAAGTCACTGCACCGAAAATTCAATGCACCTCACGTAAATAAATAAATTCATTGCCTTTCTTATAAATTCCGAAATTCACTCTTGCTTTGGGGTTAGTGTTTCCAGTACCAGTCCAATTAAACTGCAACCAAGGTTTACTTAAACTTCCGGCAGCTCCACCTACCCCACCAACCGAAGTGCACTGAGTGCCGCTTGCAGCACCCAGATTGAGGGTAATGTCCGCAAAACCACTATTACCAACACCAGGTGCACTCAACTTCAGTGGTGACACACTAACTGCAGTTTCACAGGCGGCTAAATTATTCGGCTTCGCCGTCGTCCCCGCCGGAAAGGTAAAAGAGAAACTGCTTGCATAATTAGTGGCCACTGGGAAGGTGCAACTTGTATCGAGAGCATTAGTAGTCCACCCGGCATTTACGCCTGCCCAATATTCAATTTTCAAGGGCAGAGGCAAAGCCAGTTTTTCACTTCCATAGGCATTAAGGAGTTTTACTCTGCCCTGCCGCATGCGCGTATCTGCAATTTTCTTTGCAGTACATGTGCCATTACTTGTACCTGCGGAGTCAGCTGTACAAGTCGTCGTATTCGCCTGCATGTCACGATCGACCAATTTAATGCCATCAGGATCAGTAACATTAACGCCAATTGCCATCGCATCGTATGGACCGTCTGCCACTGCAAGTCGACTAAAATTGCTTGCGGAATACAGATAACGGCCACTAGTCCACGACGGCGTTGTCGTAGTTAATCGTGTGGAATCTAGCGCCACACCATTGTTGGCATTTTCTAGTTCGCTTGAGACCACGCCGCGTCCAAAAATTCCGCTGTAATTGAATGTGCGATTGTTAGCAGCGTTCCGTCCCTCGATAGTCGCGGTTAAGGAAAATGGCTGATCCATATAGGTAAAACCAGTACAAGGCTCTATAAAAGAGTATGGACTTACCGTAAGGTGATCCGGCACGAAACGACCAAAATGATTGGTCACGGATGTATTCCCGAATTTACACCCGTACTTACCACCGACCAAGACATTTGACGCGTCGTTGGTGCAATCATTATTGCTCGCATCGTTCGAATTCGCGGTGAAACTATCGTCAAATACGCCTTGGGCCTTGAATCGGAAATAACCAACTTCATCATATGTAAATGTGGCTCCAGACGCGCCGTTGCCGTTTACTGCATTGGCGGCCGTTGTAAAAAGGCCTGCTAGAGTCCCAGTTCCTGGTGCCGCTAGGCCAGTTGCTGGTACGTTTAGCCACTCAAGTAATGCAGTATTAATTTTCGGAGTGCCGTTATAACCAACGATACCAGTATCGGCGGAAAGGCTGAAGTTTGCTCCGGTCTTGAAAAAGGTCGAGCTATTGGCACTAATGCCGCCGCCATCAGCATTTGCATTTGAAGTCACACTCACAATCGATGTAGGTCTTACGGTAAAACTATCAGATGAGCATGCCGTTACTGGGGATGTTGCCACGTTTTCACGAACCCGACATCTTAATTTGCCGTAGGCATTTGCTAAATTAAGATTTGCCGTCAGTGTTTTACGACCATTATCGCTTGCAGCGAATGTTAATGAATTAGTTGTACCAGCCAATGCAATTGCTGAGGTGCACGCGGGGGCCGTAGCATCGTCATATAGTTCAACAAAAACATTTCCCGCATACGCGGTAGAGACCGCCCCAGCAACACCTACTGCAACCACATCAAACTTAAAATCTGTATTTACCAATTTGGTATAAAGAGGATTTCGATTAACGGCAGTGACTGGCGTGTTGTACGGTGCACCGGTTTCGAGACATTCAAAGCCCGTGACACATGGTGTATTGGTGATCGCAATATCACATGTCGAAGACGCAGTACCGGCTGCATTGGTGCACCGAGTACCATTTAAGGGTGCTTGACTCAGGCCAGTGGCGACTAAGGTATAAGTTCCAGCTGAAGCTGAAGTCGCTTGCAAAGTAACGTTGGCGGTAGAGCCACTACCACCAATGCTAAAGGTGGCAGGAGTTATGCTTGCTCCAGGGGCCGCAGGTACCAAATTAATGCCCCCAGTGAGCGTGCCGGTATTCACAATACTTAGCGGCGGACAAGGCACGGTGGATGAAGTACATGCCAACACCACGAGATTCTCCGGGCACAGGGTCGCACTGCCATCATGGCGAATCTCGATATGATCATATGCCGGCACAGAGGTCGTACCAATCACGAAATCGTAGCTAAAGGTATAGGTACCAGGTGCTGTAAAATCGTAGGCGATGCCAATACCGGTATCTTGCAAGGTCGTCGTGATCGTATTACTCAGTGGTGTAGTTTGCAGGACAGAACAGTTCACCCCGCCATTGATAAAGAAACTACTCCACCCCGCCGCACAATAACTACTGAATGTTCCTGTTCTCTCGCGAAATGATTCCACTACCGTACCGGTCGTCGGTAAAGCCGTACTCGTCGGGCATGGCGTTGCTCCACCTAGGCTAGAGTATGTACCCACAATTCGCTTCGTTCCGGCCACATTCACACCACAACCATTATCACTTCCTCCAAGGTAAGTATCAAATACATGAAAGTAGCGCACAGGATTCGCAACACTAACCGGATAGGTATTGGGAATGGTGAGGGTCACCTCAGCGGTTAAAAAATCTAAGGGGGTCGTGTACTTCCAAATGATCGTCGCCTGCGGGCCATTGGTGATGGCCACAACATTTCGTGCCGATTGTTGCACGCCAGAAGAGCTAGGATTTGCAGGTATTGTTGGGTCGATGGTCGCTGTGTTGTACATCCCGCCAGTTGGGTTGAACGTGGTAACGGTATGCGAAGGACCGTACAACAAGCCATTCCCTCGGATAAAGACACCATTATCTAGCGTCGTACTCGGCGGAATTGAATTAGGGTTATAGACTTGGCCCGTATTATTTAGACGGCGCACCTGAATCTTTGTCGTGTTTTCGATGTAAAAATGTAGACCATTCGTAGCGGTGGTGCCACCTGTACTATTGAACTCAACGACTTGTGCGAAAGCACTCACGTGCACGAAAAAAAACATTAGCACCGCAAGAGACGACAGGAATCTATGAAGAGCAAATTTCATTTCGGATTCTTTACATTCACATAAATAGAGGTTGGCTTAACCATGACATCAAACTCGTTTAATTACAAATCGCTGCATTTCCTGGACCGACTCGACAGGTAGCAATTCGCCCTGTGATTTGACGTTCCACAAAATCTGGGGCCGGTGCAGCGCTAGAACTTGCCGTTGAAGTTATCTGATAAACGCGAATTGTGTTGCTGCCTTCAGTCGTCGTCGTCAGGTTGCAAGATACACTGACAATATATCCTTGTAAGCTACCGGCAAACGCCGGTGTACCCATCGCACCGACACAATTATATGGCGCAAGGGCTGGCGAACTATTCTCCTGCACCATTATTTGATAAGTACCCCATTCAATTCCAGCCTTCGCTGCTTGGTAGGCACGAGCACCTCGTATATCCATACTGGAAGTCCGTTGCTGTGCAGAATAGATCGACAGCATAAAGACACCTAGACCAGCAATCACTACTAACAAAAAAATCGCGGCGACGAGCGACGAACCGCTTTGCCGCTGGCGCAAACTAAGTTTCATCAGTTTCATGCTATGGAACATTATTGACCTGAACATCTTGATAAAGTGAAATAGTTTCCCCTGCTTTCGTAATACCAACCTTGATACTGACTAATCCAAAACGCTCCAACACGCCTTGTGCATAGGAAAACTGACACGAACTAATATTTTGAGCCAAAACAGGCGCAGTGGTCACCGAGGCACACGCACTTGGCTCTGGAGATACAAATCCATAGCCAGATGCGCGATACAGTTTGCCTGTTCCATTCCCTTTAGCATCAACTCCGACCCCGGTGCACACAAACGACACAGCCCTTTCAGTGCCGGATACGAGCTGAAACTTATTCCCTGGTGATGCAAAAGGAAACTGCTTACTTGCGAAATTAAGCTGACTCACACTCGTTGGTGCCACTATGCTCGCTTTATTGTCTGCTGCCGCGTAAATATCAGCGCCGGGAATACCAAGGTTGTAAACGACGACAAAATCACCCACGGCGGGTGCTGCATTCAAATTACCAACTACATCGAAGGTCGAGATTGCTTGCGCCGTCGTAAATGCATTGCCAGCCCCTGTCGCGTCAGCAGCCGCCCGATATCTACCACCGTCATACGCAGGGACGAATTCGATACAGCTACTATTCGCGGAACGCATGGAATTGGGCACGGCCAAATGAATTTCACGCGACATCCTTTTCACTGCAGTATCGGCAGTATCGCTGAGTTCCGCGCGAATGGTCAGATCTTGATACTGCTGAACTGGACGGCGCAGAAAAAGCGCAACTATGCCACCAATAATACCCATGATAACAATCACGACGATCATTTCAACCAGAGTAATCCCGAATTGTTGGCGCTGATGTAGATTCATTTTAAGGCACAGTCCTCGGCGCATAACGATACCGATAACCAGTGAGCGTCACCACCGTCTCACCAGATCTCACGGTTACATCGATTCGAATTTCATCACCACCTAGTCCCGAGGTCTCTTTGACTTCGGCGACATAATCTTGCAATTGGTTGACCACTTGCCCTTGCACATCGGCCACGGCGTTTGGCTTAGTCGGAATTGGTGCTGGAACTGGTGGTGCCATATTATGATAATCACCCACATTATCAAATCGTGGCTCTGCATAACGAGTCTCGCCCGCTGTCGGGCCGAGCCCTTGTGCTGCTCCAGCACATCCCGCAGGTGAAGTAGCTATGCTCGCGTTTGCATCATCTGGATCACAATAAGTAAATGCTTGTGATTCAATTTCCTCTAACAGTGATTCAGCAATTGCCAAGGCTTGCTTGTCTCGCATAGGATCGGTGCTCGCTACCGAGGTCAAATTCATGATCGATAAAATTCCCGCCATTGCAATGCCGACGATGACGATAAAAATCAATACCTCGACCAGAGTGAAGCCACGTAATCGAGAACCGAGCGGATTACCGAACATACCCAGTTTCTCCCTCTATGATGATCGTACCTCCGCCCGTCCCACCTGTAATCACAATGGTTTGGGTAGTATTTGGATTTAAGCGCCCCAGTGCGGTAAACCGAAAACTCGTCGACCCAGTAAAGCTCACGTTACTCGGCGTTTTTCGCTTATACCAAGATTGATCTATTGGATCTGGTACTTGATTGGGCGCCGTCAGATTGGCAGTCGGACAGTTAGCATCTACACTTACATAGGTCAAGCATACATAACCGGATGGTTGATCAATTTGCACCCAAACATCACGACGTTGAGCGATCGCCAGTTTGTGCGCATAGCGTAGCATTCCTAGGGTCTGATCAGTAAAACCGCGAGCATCGAAGTCCACTTTATCGGTGAACCTTGTTGCCGTTACGGCGCCGACTATACCAACTAAGATAATTACTAACAGAAGTTCAACGAGTGTGAACCCATACTGGTCACGTTGGCGATCCACTGACAAACTCTATCTCTCCATTTCCTGCATCGCATTCAAATAAGAATGCCAAGGTTCTTACGAAAAGCCTTTAGCGAAAAGAAAATT
Source organism: Affinundibacterium nitidum (assembly GCF_014284155.1). GTDB lineage: Bacteria > Pseudomonadota > Gammaproteobacteria > Burkholderiales > Burkholderiaceae_D > Undibacterium > Undibacterium nitidum. Next base: position 104,450 of record NZ_JACOFZ010000004.1, on the reverse strand, counting down.
AGCCGTCGAAACGGCTAATCAATTTTATGAGCAGTTCGCTGCCGTTAAGCCCGTATTGCTATAAGTTGGGGGAAACCCGTTTGCCGTTGGCACGGTGTAAGTCACCGAACACGCCGGATGACCGGCATCAGGCGTGACCGTAAATACTGTTGCCGAAGTTGTGGTCAATACGAAGTCTGGCGTGGACAAACCAGCTGCAATAGGGATGCTAGTCGCTGCGGTCGTTGGGTAACCGTTCGCCATTAACACATTTGAGCCTTCCATCACAATAGTGGTGTTCGGGCCCAATTGCTGTGTCAACTGAATCGAATGCGCTAAAGCCGCGCCCGCTTTCAACGATGCCAACGCACCATTCATTTTAGCGATCCTAGCCTCAGTCTGAAGTGCCGCAAACTTTGGAAGTGCCGTTGCTGCCAACAAGCCCAAAATCACAATCACAACCACTAACTCAATTAATGTAAAACCACTTTGCTGTTTTTTCATACGAACCCCTATTCAACTCAGAAACCAAAAAAATCACCACTCATTATTAACAACTATACACATCAATAGTCAATTTATGAAAGTATCGTCCGACGAATGCGCTTTTATTCGGTATAAATGTCGCTTTGCGTCCTTACAAATCTTACTTTCTGAGGGCAACGCGACCCAAATCCCAAATTGGTACAAAGATACCTAATGCCAATATCAGCACCATCACGCCCAATGCTACAATCAAAATTGGTTCAATGTTTGAAGAAAGTGTTTTTAATTCATACTCCACTTCCCCTTCGTACATACTGGCTATTTCATCCATCAATTCATCCAAGGCACCAGTCTCTTCACCCACGGCGATCATTTGCAAAACGACCGGAGTAAAAACATTAGTGCTGGTTGCCGTGCGAAGTATGCTATCGCCTCGTTCAACACCTTCACGCATATCTTCAACATGTGAAGCGATATAGGTATTGTCAACTGTGCTCGCCACGACTGTTAATGCCTGCACGATCGGTACGCCGCTCTTACTTGATAATGCAAAGCTCCGCGCGAACCGCGCCAGTGTCGCCTTTAAAACGATACGGCCAAAGATCGGAAAATATAAAATCTGGCGATCCCACCAATATCGCCCTTCTTTTGTTGCGAGAAATCCCCTAAACATGAACGCCGCTAGCAAGATCGCCCCCAGCATAACGTACCAGTAACTCACAAAAAATTCGGACATACCCAAAAGAAAACGGGTCATGAGCGGCAATTGCGCGTTAAAACTAGCAAATACTTTAGCGAACTGCGGAATTACCATGATATTGACGACAACCAAGGCAGCGATCATCACAATGATCACGAACATCGGATAACGGAGAGCTGTCTTAATTCGATTGCGCATTTCCCGTTCAAACTCGAGATGTTCAGACAGTCGCAACAAGATGGTATCAAGGCGTCCCGTCATTTCCCCGACCTTCACCATACTGACGTAGAACATGCTGAAAACGTTAGGATGCCGCCTCATCGCAGCTGAAAGCTCACGACCAGAATCGAGCGATTCTCGAAGATCTTGGATCACTCTACGAAACGCGCGATTGATCGCAGATTCTTGCAAGCCAGACAAGCCTCTCATGATCGGCACACCCGCACGAATCAAGGTATATAGCTGCCGACTAAAAAGCTGCACATCAAGAGCCTTGACGCTTCCTTCACGAAAACGCTGCCACCATGTTAAGCCTCGCGTTGCAGCTGGCCCCTTTGCTTGCTCAATCGATGTCGGCACTATCCCTGCTGCAAACAACTGACGAGCGACAGCATCAGGATCTGCGCTTTCGAGCACACCTTCGACTAAATCTCCATTTGGATTACGCGCTTTGTATGAAAAAAATGGCATATTACGGCCTACTCATCGATCTGATTGCTAATGCGCATCGCTTCGCTGACCGTAGTAACACCGCTCAACACCAGATCAATCGCATATTTACGAAGCGTATTACCTGCCATTTGCTGTTTCGCTGCCTCAATGAACTTTGCATTATCGTCCGCATGCGCAGCATCAACCACCGGTTTAGTCATTTCCAGCAATTCATAGACACCCATCCGCCCACGGAATCCCGTGCCATTACAATGGCCACATCCGCGGCCGGCGTGATATCGATGTTGATCAATTTGATCTGCCATGTCAAATGACAGCCATTCACGTTCAGAGGGACTAAGCGTATGCTCTTGCCGGCAGCTTTCACAAATCACCCTGACCAAGCGTTGGGCTAACACTGCTTGCAAGGAGCTACCCATCATATAACGAGGAACACCCATATCAAGCAGACGAATCGGTGTACTGATCGCGTCATTCGTATGCAAAGTCGACAACACTAAGTGACCCGTCATTGCGGCACGCATGCCGATTTGCGCCGTCTCTTGATCTCGCATCTCACCTAACAGCAAAATATCTGGATCTTGACGCAAAGATGCACGCAACACCTTCGCGAAGCTAAGATCGATCTTTTCATTGACTTGAACTTGATTAATCCCAGGGAGACGATATTCGACCGGATCTTCAACCGTGATCAATTTACTTTCCTCACGATTGAGCTCTGATAACGCACCATACAGCGTTGTAGTCTTACCACTGCCTGTTGGCCCTGTCACCAGTACCAAGCCGTTTGGCTTTTGAATGATCGCGCGAAATCGTGCAAGCATCTCTCTTGGCATTCCAATTTTATCGAGATTAAGTATGCCACCGCTCTGATTTAACAAGCGCATGACGATAGACTCGCCATACTGCGTGGGCATGGTCGAAATACGCACGTCAATCTGCTGTTGACGGACCTTAATAATAAAACGCCCGTCTTGGGGCAAGCGCTTTTCAGAAATATCCATTTCCGAAATCAACTTTAGACGTAAAGCCAAGGCACTCGCAATCTTGATATCAGCCTCGGTTTGCAAATGCAACATGCCATCAATTCGAAAACGGATTTGAAGGCGTTTCTCTTGCGGTTCGATATGAATGTCTGAGGCTCGCACTTGCGTCGCATCGTTAAACACAGACTGCAGCAATTTCACCACGGGAGCATCTTCTGTAGCAGTATCGCTAACCAAAGATTCAATATCAACATCGGCGTCGCTTAACTCTTGCTCCAACTCTCGCGCCAGATCCGTAATGGCCTCTGTGTGACGATATAAATTATCAATCGCTGCCAACAGATCATTTTCGTTCACGACTGCCAACTGAATCGAATTCTTAAGAAGGCGACTTATTTCGTCGTAAGCAAATAGATCGGTTGGATCAACCATCGCCACCAAGAAGCCGCTGTTGAGCTGCTCCAACACGATGGCGCGAAAACGACGTGCCTGAAGCTCAGGCAGCTTTTTTACGATATCGGGTTTGATATTATATTGGCGAAGATTAACGAAACTTATGTTGAGCTGTTTCGCCATCGCTTGCGAAATTTGATCTTCAGTAACATACCGATTTTCGACAAAGACGCGACCTAGTTTTCGTCCAGTGCGTTTTTGCTCAGCCAATGCAAATTGCAGTTGGTCTTCGGTGATCAGCTTTTGCTGCACCAAAATTTCACCTAAACGAATTTTCTCAGGCCTTGCCATTCCAAACCCCTAAATCGATTTCTGCATGTATTAATGCAAACAGCCTTATCGTACTACACGATCGCTTTCAGCACTCTTCACAGTTATTGGTTATTATTGCTTTTCACTATAAACTTGATTTGCAGCACTTTTATTGATTCTATGGGAAAAACACATGTTTTCAAAAGTCCATGAGGTGGCAAAACAACTCAATCAAGTAATCATCGGCAAAGAAACACAGATCCAACAAGCCTTGGTATGTCTTCTCGCTGGTGGGCATTTATTGATTGAAGACGTCCCCGGCGTAGGTAAGACGACGTTAGCCCATGCGCTCGCCATCTCTTTGGGACTCAAATTTAACAGACTTCAGTTTACATCAGATCTTCTCCCTACAGATGTAATTGGTGTCTCTATATTCGAACGTGAAAAAGCACAGTTCGTATTTCACCCAGGCCCGATCTTTAGCCAAGTCTTATTGGCGGATGAAATCAATCGTGCGACCCCAAAAACCCAATCCGCTCTTCTAGAGGCAATGGAAGAGCAACAAGTAAGTGCCGAAGGTCAAACGCGTCAATTGCCAACACCTTTTTTCGTCATTGCCACTCAAAACCCAACTCACCAAGTCGGCACTTTCACATTACCGGAGTCGCAATTAGATCGTTTTCTAATGTGTCTTTCATTGGGCTATCCAGACGCTGCAGCGGAAAGAGCACTTTTAATGGGTGAAGATCGACGAAGTCTATTGCGCAGCATGTCGGCCATCATGCATTCCGACGAGCTCATTGAGATCCAAGCAAAAGTAAAGCGAATTCATACTTCACCCGCCTTGATCGACTATATTCAGAAGCTGGCACAAGCGAGCCGTGAATCAAAAAATTTTGCAGAAGGTATGAGCCCCCGCGCCGCGATCGCGTTATTACAAGCGTCGAAAGCATGGGCTGCCTTAGAGGGGCGAGACCATGTATTGCCTGAAGATGTACAAGCTGTACTTGTCCCGGTAATCGCGCACAGACTTCGCCCCCTCAAGGCCGTCAGCGGCAAAGTCAATGCCAGTCACGATTTACTGATACAGCTCATGCACGAAATACCAGTTTAACGTTGGGGTGATTTCCGAATGAAAGCCATCCAAGCTTTTCGGCTCCGCTTAAGACGATTGATTTTTCTAGAAAAATCTCCAGAACCTGGTGAACTCGTCTTGAGTCAACGTCGAGTATTCACACTACCCAGCAAGCCAGGGATGGTTTTCCTGTTGGTGCTCATCATCTGCTTCTTAACTGCTACAAACTACAATCTCAATCTTGGTTTTGGCATGACCTACTTGCTAGCTGGCGTTGCTGTGGTCAATACCCTATTCACCTACCGCAACCTCGCCTATCTCAAACTGAACGCCCGAGATGGTGCCGCTGTTTTTGCTGGAGATCAGGCGGAATTTCAATTTTATGTAAAGAATGCCGATCAATTAGAGCGATTCGCGATCCATATTAGTTTTCAACAAAGCCCCCACCTCGAGCAAATCATTGACCTTGCGCGAGGTGAAGAAAATATCGTCAAATTAAGTTGTATAACTACCAGTCGTGGCCCACTTCCCTGTCCACGAGTACAACTTCAAACTTGGTTTCCAATGGGACTCCTACGAGCTTGGAGCACTTGGCTTCCTGCGACATATGTTTTGGTATACCCCGCTCCTGAACTTAATCCACCACCGCTGCCGTTCATCGGCGAGTCGGGTGAAAAAGGAAACGCAAACACTGGCAATGAAGATTATGCTGGTGTGCGAAGCTACCAAGCTGGAGATCCACTCAAGCATTTATCGTGGAAACATATTGCGAGAGTAGACTTAGAGGCGGGGGGAAATCTCATTTCCAAGCAATTCGATGGTGCTAGTTTTGGGGAATTATTGATTGACTTTAATAGTCTTCCCACTCAACTCCCTATCGAACAAAGACTATCGCGTATGACAAGTTGGATCCTCGAGGCTGATCGCTTAGGTTTGCCCTACGAATTCAAATTAGGGGCATTACACCTCCCGAACGGTAGCGGAGAGAATCATCGACATATGTGTCTCAGTGCGCTAGCAAACTATGGGCACTCCAATACTGAAGTTAGGAGTGTCCAATGAACGCAAAGCTGGGACAACCCCTATTATCCTTCCTGAGCTGGAAATCTAAACCAGTTCCGCGAGATAAACTAGATACTTTAATTTTAGTAATCGCGTGCTTCATCGCGATTACAAATCACTTCTCCGCTGCCCCAATATGGGTGAGTTTAAGTTCAAGCGCGGTAATGCTGTGGCGAGCTTACCTGACGTTTAGTGGGCGTTCACTCCCTTCAAAGTACATCCTTATTCCTATCGCATGCGGTTTAATGGGCGGCATTTTCTTCAATTTTCGCAGCTTCTTCGGCCGCGAAGCTGGCGTTTCTATGTTGATTCTTTTGCTCGCCTGCAAAATGCTCGAGATGCACGCCAAACGCGATTTGTTTGTAGTCGTCTTCCTTGGTTTTTTTCTCATCTTAACCAGCTTCTTCGAATCCCAGAGCTTAGTTAGTGCATTACAAGTGAGTGCAAGCGCGCTTGCGCTTTTATTGGCACAAATTTCTTATCAGTTTCAAACAAAAACAATCCCAGTTCTACACCGTCTAAAAATCATCTTTAAGTTGGTGGGGTTAGCGATACCTTTGACGGTCGTCTGCTTCTTCCTTTTTCCACGCCTACAAGGTCCTTTATGGGGGCTGCCAAGTGATGCAAACATCGCACGTAGTGGGCTATCCGATTCGATGTCGCCTGGCAATATCAGCAAGCTTGCTATGTCTGAAGAACTGGTGTTTCGGGTCAAATTCATTGATCCTGTACCCAACAAATCGCGACTCTATTGGCGAGCGATTATTTTAGATGAGTTTGACGGACGAACATGGACCGCTATTAATAAGCTTTCCATTCCTCGTGCAATTGATCCGAAAAATGTAACAATATCGGGCAACGGAATTCGCCACGAGATCACTATAGAACCTTCCAGTTCTCAAAATTTATTTGGCCTAGATCTTAGCCCTCAAGCCCCCCAATTGATTGGTGGTGTGGCCTACGTTACTCGAAATGCCGAAATAGTCTCACCATTCCCCCTACAAAATCGAACTCGATACCAAATCCAATCATATCCTGAGTATCAGCTCGATCTGAATATTGATCCGAATGTTTTGCGGCAAACCTTGAACTTGCCGCGTCGATTTAATCCAAAAACAGCTGAGTTCGCCGAACAAATCCGATCGCAATATCGCACACCCAAAGAACAGATCGCCGCCATACTGAAGTATTTTCGTAATGAGGCATTCTTTTATACCCTCGAACCGCCACCACTTGGAAGAAACACGATAGACGATTTCCTGTTCCAAACTCGTGCTGGATTTTGCGAGCATTATGCGAGTAGTTTTTCTGTCTTAATGCGCTATTTACAAATTCCATCAAGAGTCGTCACAGGTTATCAAGGTGGAAGCGTGAATTCGCAAGACGGTTATCTCGAAGTTCGCCAGTCTGATGCTCATGCTTGGGCAGAAGTTTGGATTGAAAACGAAGGGTGGGTACGGGTCGACCCAACAGCAGCCGTTGCGCCCGATCGAATTCTAAAGAATCTTAACGCAACTCAAAAAACGACAGGATTGAGCGGCCTTGTCAGTAATATGATGAGCCAAAACGGATTCATGAATGAAATTCGTATGCGTTGGAGTGCTCTAAACAACACTTGGAACCAATGGGTCCTTAATTATAACGAGACTAAACAAAATGATTTACTTCGCTCGCTCGGTCTGAAAGATGTGGACTGGCAAAACGCGTTAGTTAGCCTATTTCTTATTGGTCTGTTGGTATTGGGATTCCTATCCCTGCCATTGCTACGACCAAGAACGCAACTTGCCCCCCTTGATAAGTTATACTTCACGCTGTGTGTCACTTTGAAGAAGCGTGGGTTAGGCAAATCCGAATTCGAAGGACCACGCGACTTTCTTAAACGTTTGGAGCCGCATCTAAATGAGACAGACTTCCTCGTCGTCCAGCAGATTATCAATCATTACATCGATCAAAAATATGGTCGGCAAACTAGCGCTCTCACGACTCAAGAGTTAAAAAGACGAATTAAGAAACTGAAATAATTCCAAACATTAAAGCGCACAAATACTTTGAACACATTACGCATCTTATCTAAATTTGTTTTAATCGCTCTGCTGTCCTTATCAAGCACGGAAGCATATTCTTCGGACTCAAAACACAAAAAAAACAAAACTATTAAACGTACTCCAGCAGTCGCCATTCAAGGTGAAAACGTACACTTTTTGGATTGGAAAGTAGTCCAAGAGTTTAGACAAGAAATGCTGAGCAAATATCAGTATGATGGGGTTGAATTCGACAACATTTTGAAACAAACCCGCTTTGTTGAATCAGCTGTGCAGTTGATGAAGCCCATGCCTGCTGGAAAACCTAAAAATTGGAAAGTGTATCGCTCTCGTTTTGTTGAGACGGCGAGGGTAAATGCGGGGGTAGCATTTTGGAATAGGAATGAAACGACCCTCAAAAAAGCTGAAACAGAGTTTGGTGTTCCTGCTGAAATTATCGTTGGTCTGATCGGTGTAGAAACGATTTACGGCAAGAACATTGGGCGATACAACGCCATTGATGCCATCACCACGCTTGCATTTGCCTACCCAGACACACCGAACAAAGAAGCCAGAACTTTATTTTTCAAAAATGAACTCGCGCAATTGCTACTCTGGGGGCGTGAAACCAAATCGGATGTGCTACAAATAAAAGCTTCCTACGCTGGTGCGATTGGCTTATGCCAATTCATGCCATCTAGTTTGCGTAATTTTGCCGTCGATTACGATCAAGACGGGCATATTGATTTGCGTACCTCCGAAGTAGATGCGATCGGAAGCGTCGCCAATTATTTGGCAAAACATGGCTGGAAAAAGGACTTACCATATGTATTCCCCGCATCGATACACCAATCAAGTGAAAATCCTGAACAATCTAAGAGACAAATCGACGAGTTTCTCGGAAAGGGTCTGCGCGCTAGTCTTACTCTCGAAAGCCTGAAGCCTTACGTGACCACCCCCGATGTAAATGCCCCATCAAATATTCTATATGGCGTGGTCGATTTACAGAATGGCGAAGATCCAACTGAGTTTTGGTTAGCGAGCGAAAATTTCTTCGCCATTACCCAGTACAACCGAAGCTATTTCTATGCAATGTCAGTTATTGACTTAGGGAAAGTAATCAATTTAGCCCGTACAAAAGACTAAAAATAATAATATTGTCCAAATGTTATGGCTTTTTTGCCGACATTCGCAATAAAAAATATTGCAAATAAGAATTTTTTGTACTAGAGTAATGTTATCTAATGATACATTTATGATGGTTTCGAGGAAAGTGTCAATAGATTTAACAATTTTCTTTATTGTTTTCTTGCTTAAAAAGTAGATAATTTTGTTTTAAAGATATAGTATTACTGTTTAAGTAATTTATTACAGTGCCCTCCTGCAACATAAATAAACATCAATAACGAGGTAATGATGCCAAACTTGACACAACTTGAATCAGATGAAATCGACTACGATCCAAATAACCTTTTGGATACTTTGATCAAACAATTGCATCTGAAAAATGATGCGGCTCTCTCTCGAGCGCTGGAAGTTGCTCCACCGGTCATCAGTAAGATTCGTCACCGTCGTTTACCTGTTGGCGCTTCCTTATTGATCCGTATGCATGAAATTAGTGACGTCAGCATTAAAGATTTGCGTGGTCTGATGGGTGACCGTCGTGCTAAGTTCCGTATTAGCGACAAGCAATTCAAACCAAAAGATCCGGGCGCAAACTCCTGATTTTTTCGTGAATACGAACAAAAAAAATCGAAGTTTAGTCTTGGACTAACTTCGATTTTTTTACATTTAAGGTGACACTCTTAGCTTGCGTTACGAACTTTGTTGTTTTTTGACACTACTATGCTGGAAATACACCTGTTGATAAATAGCGATCACCGCGGTCGCAAACGATAAAAACTATCGTTGCATTTTCAACTGTTTCTGAAATGCGCAATGCGACTTCACAAGCACCTGCAGCGGAAATACCACAGAATATCCCCTCTTCAACAGCAAGACGTCTAGCCATTACCTCAGCGGCAGACTGTGTCACATATTCCAAAGTATCCACTTTGGCTTTGTTGTAGATCTTGGGCAAATAGGCTTCCGGCCATTTACGAATCCCTGGAATTTGCGATCCTTCATCAGGCTGCACGCCCACAACTTGCACTTGCGGATTTTTTTCTTTGAGGAAGGAAGAGACGCCCATGATAGTACCAGTCGTCCCCATTGCGCTCACAAAATGGGTCACACGACCTTCTGTGTCTCGCCAAATCTCAGGCCCCGTACCTTCATAATGCGCCAAAGGATTGTCAGCATTAGCAAATTGATCGAGGATCAATCCTTTGCCCTCCTTTTGCATTTGTTCTGCAAGATCACGCGCGGTTTCCATCCCTCCTGCTTGCGGCGTCAATACGATCTGTGCACCGTACGCAGCCATGCTTTGGCGACGCTCAACACTCAAATGTTCAGGCATCAGCAAAATCATCTTGTATCCACGCATTGCCGCTGCCATTGCTAAAGCGATGCCGGTATTGCCGCTTGTCGCTTCAATCAATGTATCACCGGGCTTAATCTGACCGCGTTCTTCAGCACGTTTTATCATCGATAAGGCTGGGCGATCTTTAACCGAACCGGCAGGGTTATTTCCCTCCAATTTACCAAGAATAATGTTATTGCGGCGACTTGCTTCCTCGCTGGGGAGGCGCTGTAAACGCACAAGTGGCGTATTGCCAATCGTGTCTTCAATCGTGAGATAGCTCATATGGAATTTGCAAAGAATATTGCAATGAGAATGCAAAACCACATTTTAATCGGTTCAGGATTTTCCCGCTTAGATGAAAATGTAGTTTGTTTATACCAACAAACGATGAAAAGAAAAATCCCCTGTTGAAAGGGGATTTTTCGATTATTGCAGACTGCAATTATTTACTGGTTGCTGGCTTTGAAGCGCTAGCCGCTGCAGGAGCCGCTTTACTAGCGGCACTTGGAGTAGTGGCAGCCGCTGGTGCAGCGGGTTTAGCCACAGCCGGTGCGCTTGCTGCCGTTGATGCTGCAGGTGCCGCAGCAGCACGGGGCTTACCATTGACCGTCAAACCCGCTTCAGACAATTTAACCGCGCTCTTGTCACCAATACCTTTGACGCGCGATTCAAAGTCCGCCCAATCCTTGAATTCACCATGCTTTTTGCGCTCACTTAAGATCGCCTTCGATTTGACTGGACCTAAACCTTTGATGCCATCAAGTGCTGCCTGATCCGCCTTGTTCACGTCAACATCAGCAAAAGCGAAAGCAGCCGTCGTGGCCAAAGTGGCGAGCAAAGTTGTTGTAGCGAGCAAAATTCTTTTGAACATGTGGAACTCCTGATTAAGATATTAAAAACACACTCAACATTAAGAGCACAGTTTCATGAAAAATTGTCTGTGCTCTCACACCTTTAACGGTTGCAAAACGTTCTGGTTGACGTTAAACCAACAAACAAATCAAACCTGAGTATCCCTATTCAGCTGGAAACAACTCTTCACGCGTCACCGTTGCGGTTCCTAATTTGCCTACCACGATGCCGCCCGCCTTGTTAGCTATTAGAACTGCCTCTGGCAAAGTCTTGCCCTCGGCAAGCATCGCCGCCACAGTCGCAATCACAGTATCTCCCGCACCAGATACGTCGTAAACTTCACGCGCCATTGCTGGCACATGCATTACCTCATTCGCAGTGAATAGAGTCATACCTTCTTCAGATCTCGTCAACAAGAAGGCTTCTAGGTTCAAACGTTGACGTAATTCCTGTACCTTTTCAGTAAGATCTTCTTCAGTGCGCCACTCACCAATAATTTGCTTCAACTCCGACTTATTCGGTGTCAGCATTGTCGCACCTGCATATTTCGCAAAATCGCTTCCTTTTGGATCAACGAGGACAATCTTGTTTTGCGCCTTTGCTGCAGCAATCATCGTTGACACGTTGACCAAACTGCCCTTGGCATAATCCGATAAGATCAACACATCAAAATCTGCCAGCAAACTAGTGAAGCGAGTCAATTTATCCTGCAATACCTGATCGCTTGGCTTCTCTTCAAAATCCACTCGAATCAATTGCTGCTGACGTCCAATGACGCGCAACTTAATAATGGTTGAGATTTGCGGGTCGTGATTGAGGTAACTTCTTATGCCAGAGCTTTTGAGCAAGTCTTCCACGCTACGCCCAGCTTCATCTTCACCGATCACGCCAAGGAGACCTGTTTCTACGCCCAATGCCACAGCATTCCGGGCAACATTGGCGGCACCGCCTAAACGCTCTTCACGACGTTCAACACGTACAATCGGGACCGGGGCTTCAGGCGAAATACGATTTACCTCACCGAACCAATAACGGTCCAACATAATGTCACCAACCACTAAGATGCGTTTATTCGTCATATCAATTTTTCGTCAATACTGCACGGCCAATCGCGTGATATTCAATTCCTGCTTGTTTCACCAACGCTGGATCGTACAGATTTCGACCATCAAATACGATAGCGTTTTTCAAGCCAGCTTGAATCGAAGCCAAGTTCGTTTGACGGAAAGTCTTCCACTCAGTGACGATAATCAAGGCATCCGCATTCGCCAAGGCGGCGTCTTGGCTGTCCACAAAACGAATCTGTTGTAATAACTCCGGGCGATTCGCAAAATCTAATGCCAACACACGTTTCGCTTCTTCAATAGCGACCGGATCAAAAGCTGCGATACTTGCACCCGCGCTCAACAACTCTTCAATCAACACACGAGAAGAAGCGGCACGCATATCATCGGTATCTGGTTTAAACGCCAAGCCCCACAAAGCAAAATGTTTACCCTTAAGGTCCGCACCAAAACGACTTCTGACTTTTGCGCCCAAGACTTGTTTTTGCGCTTCATTTACTTCTTCGACCGCTGCCAAGATTCGTAAATCTTGTCCATATTCCTGTGCGGTACGTGACAAAGCTTGCACATCTTTAGGGAAACAGGAACCACCGTAACCGCAGCCTGCTAACAAGAAGCTGGGGCCAATACGTGGATCGGAACCAATACCATGGCGCACAGCTTCGATATCAACACCAACTTTGTCCGCCAAATTCGCTAATTCGTTCATGAAGGAGATACGCGTCGCCAACATCGCATTTGCCGCATACTTCGTGAACTCCGCAGAGCGCACATCCATCCAATAAATCTTATGACCGTTCTCTTCAAATTTGGCATAGACCTGTCGCATCACCGCTTGCGCCTGCAAGCCGGTTTCGTCGGCTTCATGACCGATCACAATACGGTCAGGTTTCATGAAATCAGCAACCGCCGCACCTTCTTTGAGAAACTCAGGATTCGACGTCACTGAATAACCGATTGCCGCATTACGTTTCTGCAATTCTTCGGCAATCGCTGCCGACACTTTTCCTGCTGTACCAACCGGCACCGTCGACTTATCAACGATGACTTTAAAGCCTGTCATATGACGACCAATGTTGCGTGCTGCCGCGACAACATACTGAAGATCTGCTGAACCATCTTCATCTGGGGGCGTGCCTACCGCGATAAACTGTACATCGCCATGAGCAACGCTTGCCGCCACATCAGTGGAAAACTGCAAGCGCCCAGCAGCTCGGTTACGTGCAACGACCTCATCCAATCCTGGCTCATGAATAGGAATGCCACCCGCATTTAAAATATCGATTTTTCGTTGATCGACATCCAAACAAAATACATCATGGCCAACTTCTGCAAGACATGCGCCTGTGACCAGACCAACGTACCCAGTTCCAATAATTGTTATTTTCATTTTTTATTTTTTCCAAACAAAACATTCGAGCTTGAATAGAACAATCAAGCCCTTCTTAATTCATCACATTCAATTCTTCAGTGCGGCGTGGCGGATACGTTTCCCACTTACTGCAACCGGGACATTGCCAATAAAATTGGCGCGCTTTAAAGCCACAATGCGTACACTGATAGCGAGTCAAGCGTTGCGCATAACCTGAAACCAGATTCTTTACCAACGAAAGTTCAGGGCGCACTTCAGGTGCTGCTACCATCAGACGGGCATCAAGTAACTTATCCAATCCAAGCAAAGTCGGTGTGCGGCGTAATTCTGCACTGACCAGCTGGTTCGCATCGGTCACAGTTTCGAGTTCTAAAGTCGCTTTAAACACGACTTCCAACAAATCAATAGAAGGTGCTTCAGCTAAATACGACTTTAAGAGATTTAGGCCCTCTTGTGGGCGTTCTAACTTACGATAGCCGTCCATTAAGCGTTGTGCAACCAAAGCAACGTGCGGCACACTCTGCTGCTCAACACGACGCCAAGCCAACACAGCCTGCTCCAAATCACCTTTTGCGAGATATATATCACCCATCAAAATCGCCGCGCGAACATTATGGCGGTCGATCGCAATCGACTTTTCCAACATCGCCATCGCCGCATCGGGATGGGTATGTACTAATTCATCTTGTGCGATTTCACAATAGAATTGAGCGATCTCTTTTTGTCTGCCACCTGCACCCGACTCTTGCAGCGCTACTGCTGCATCAATTGCACGCAACCATTCTTTTTCACGCTGATAAATTTCGAGCAGCGCCTTGCGTGCTGGGATAGCATGTTGACTCGTCACCAGTTGGTTGAACGTTTCTTCAGCACGATCTAACAAACCAGCTTTGAGGTAATCTTGGCCTAGCTCATACATCGCTTGTGTCTGCTGCTCCTGCGGCAAATCTGGGCGCGATAACAAGTTTTGATGAACACGAATAGCGCGTTCTGTTTCACCACGACGGCGGAACAGACTACCCAAGGCGAAGTGCAACTCCACTGTTTCAGGATTCAGTTTTAATATTTCGATATAGGCGTCTATTGCCTTATCTGGCTGGTCGTTGAGCAAAAAGTTAAGCCCCTTAAAGTAACCTTTGGGCAAGCTGCTCGACTCCGAAATCAGTTGCTTAATATCGACGCGTGCCGCGATCCATCCCAAGCTAAAGAACAGAGGAATGCCCAACAACCACCAAATTTCAAATTCCATAATGATTCGTCTCAGAACAAAGTTTAGGAATGACGAATAACATCAGGCGCAGGCGCCTGATTCGCAGCTTGTTGCGCTGCTTCGCGTTCTTTTTCAATTTCCGCAATCGTCTTTTTATGACGGGAAATGTCTCTACGATGGCGAAAGACCATGGGAGCCATTCCAATTAAACAGAACACTGCACCCATTACAAAAAAACCTAGTAAGAGAATGACCAATGGTGCAGAAGTTTGATATCCCCAGAAATAATGCAATGTCACGATTTGATCGTTCTTAAGGGCGAAGCCAAAAAAAGCGATAAAGACGATAACCCAAAAAATCTTAGCGAGAAATTTCATAATATGTCCATGTAATAAGCAAACCAAACATTAGCCCAAAATTGAAACCAGCAATGTCTCGGTTGCAAACGGAACTCAATAATTCCATAAACGAAATTGTACGTGAAAAAAAACGGCATATCGGAAATCCGTTATGCCGTTTTAATTTCTAGTGCAAATTACTCACTGTTTTCCACACTCACCGACGTTTTAGTCACGCAGTATGGGCTGACCAACAGTCGCATCTACCCGTTCACGCAATTCTTTACCTGGTTTAAAGTGCGGCACCCGTTTTTCAGGCACCATCACTTTGTCACCAGATTTAGGATTACGTCCAATCCGGGGTGGACGGCTATTTAAAGCGAAACTACCAAAGCCGCGAATTTCGATACGTTGACCAGTGGCCAAAGAATCGGACATCGCATCTAAGATCGTTTTGACGGCGATATCCACATCTTTTGCTACCAGTTGTGGATACCGCTCGGCCAGACGAGCAATCAGCTCAGACTTGGTCATAAATAAAGCCTCTGACTAGGTCGTTGCTTAGTTTTTGTTATCGAGCTTAGCTTTCAACAAAGCACCGAGGCTTGTTGTGCCAGAAGCTGCATTGGAGTCAGAAGACATCTTTTGCATTGCTTCTTGAGTTTCAGCGGAATCTTTTGCCTTGATAGACAATTGGATACCACGTGCTTTACGGTCGATATTCAATACCAAAGCTTCAACTGTGTCGCCAACTTTCAAGTGTGTACCAGCATCTTCCACGCGGTCGCGGGAGATTTCAGATGCACGCAAGTAGCCTTCAACTTCGTCAGCCAATTGGATTACAGCGCCTTTAGCTTCAACAGATTTCACTGTACCAGTGACTGTTGCGCCTTTGTCGTTCATTGCGCAGTAGTTGTTGAATGGATCACCTTCCAATTGTTTTACGCCGAGAGAAACGCGTTCACGTTCAACGTCGATCGCCAAAACAACTGCTTCCAACTCGTCACCTTTCTTGAAGCGACGAACTGCTTCTTCACCTGTTTCGTTCCAAGACAAATCAGACAAATGCACCAAACCATCGATGTTGCCTGTCAAGCCAATGAACACGCCGAAGTCAGTGATAGACTTGATCGCGCCTTTAACTTTGTCGCCTTTTTTGAAGTTCAAGGAGAAGTCATCCCATGGATTTGCTTTGCATTGTTTCATGCCCAAGCTGATACGACGACGTTCTTCGTCGATTTCCAATACCATAACTTCAACTTCGTCGCCCAATTGAACAACTTTGTTTGGCGCAACGTTTTTGTTTGTCCAATCCATTTCAGAAACGTGGACCAAACCTTCGATACCTTGTTCAACTTCAACGAACGCACCGTAGTCTGTCAAGTTAGTTACTTTACCGAACAAACGTGTGTTCGCTGGGTAACGACGTGCCAAGCCTGTCCATGGATCGTCGCCCAATTGTTTAACGCCGAGAGAAACACGGTTTTTCTCTTGATCAAACTTAAGGATCTTAGCAGTGATTTCTTGACCCACTGTGAGAACTTCAGATGGGTGACGCACACGACGCCATGCCAAATCAGTGATATGCAACAAACCATCGATGCCGCCCAAATCAACGA
This sequence comes from Affinundibacterium nitidum, assembly GCF_014284155.1. Classification (GTDB taxonomy): domain Bacteria; phylum Pseudomonadota; class Gammaproteobacteria; order Burkholderiales; family Burkholderiaceae_D; genus Undibacterium; species Undibacterium nitidum. Next base: position 87,845 of record NZ_JACOFZ010000004.1, on the reverse strand, counting down.
ACGCACCGTAGTCAGTGATGTTTTTAACCAAGCCAGTAACCACTGTGCCTTCTTTCAGGTTTTCCATCAATTTCTGACGTTCTTCACCCATAGAAGCTTCAACAACTGCACGACGTGACAACACTACGTTGTTACGTTTACGGTCGAGCTTGATAACTTTGAATTCCATTGTTTTGCCTTCGTAAGGAGTCGTATCCTTAACTGGGCGAGTGTCAACCAACGAACCTGGCAAGAAAGCGCGGATGCCGTTCGTGAGAACTGTCAAACCACCTTTTACTTTGCCGTTGACTGTACCAACAACCATTTCGCCAGACTCCAACGCTTTTTCGAGCGCGAGCCATGATGCCAAACGTTTTGCTTTGTCGCGGGACAAGATTGTGTCACCGAAACCGTTTTCCAATGATTCGATCGCTACGGATACGAAATCACCTACGTTAACTTCCAATTCACCTTGGTCGTTTTTGAATTCTTCAACAGGAATAAAGGCTTCAGATTTGAGGCCTGCGTTCACGATCACGAAGTTGTGGTCGATACGAACGACTTCGGCAGAAATCACTTCACCGGAGCGCATATCTTGGCGTGACAAAGACTCTTCGAACAAAGCTGCGAAGCTATCTGCACCAGTTGCGAAATCTTGAGACATGTAGACTGTAGACATAATATTTACGAGTTAGCCGGAATAGGACAAAAGGTCTATTTACCGGGTTGAGTTAAACAAACTCATTCAGACTTTGCGTCCAAATGAGAACCTATCAACCAGCTCAGCAGACGATCTGAGCGTGGAGATTCTTACGCAAAAAAACAAAAGGAAATCCGATTATTTTTTGTTTCTTACCGCGTTCGTGTAGAGACTGAGTATCTGATGTACCGCTTCATTCGCAGTGATATGAGACGTATCTAAGTAAAACGCGCCTGGTGCAGGCTTGAGAGGCGCTTCTGTGCGAGCCATGTCGCGAGCATCACGTTCTGCCAAATCTTTTACCAAGTCTTCCATATTAGCAGGAAAACCCTTTTCAATCAATTGCTTATAGCGACGATTTGCACGTGCCTCGACACTTGCTGTCAAAAATACCTTTTGAATGGCATCTGGGAAGATTACGGTACCCATATCGCGCCCATCGGCGACAAGACCCGGGGCTTGCCTAAATGACACTTGTAGCTCTACCAAGGCTTTGCGAACTAATGGCAATACTGCAATTTTCGAAGCCGCCACACCGATTTCCTCATGGCGCACCGCATCAGTGACATCATCACCATCAAGATAAACATGGCCTTTTTCAAAACGACATGGCAGCACCCGTGCCAAATCAGCAATGGCTTGCTCTTGATCTAAAGCGATGTCATGACGAATTGCGGATAGCGCAGTCAAACGATACAAAGCCCCAGAATCCAAGTAATGAAAACCGAGCTGCTTGGCAACGCGATGCGCAACCGTGCCCTTGCCCGACGCAGTCGGACCATCAATACTGATGACTGGAAAAACAACTTTGTCGTTTATGGTATCGCTCAAAATAAGTCCTCATGCTTAATCTTTACAAAAGCTTCGAAGAAGTCAGGAAATGTTTTTGCCACACATTTAGGATCATTGATTCGCATCGCTGCCCCTCTTCTCGCTACGCCATCCAAGGTCGCGAGTGAAAAACACATCGCCATCCTATGGTCATCGTAGGTATCAATTGTAGCGGGAACCAGCGCGGTTGGTGGCGTGACTTTCATAAAATCTTGGCCTTCCTCAACAATCGCACCCAGTTTTCTAAGCTCTGTTGCCATCGCTACAATGCGATCCGTCTCCTTTACACGCCAGCTCTCGATATTGCGCAATGTAGTCGTTCCTTCCGCATACAAAGCGGCAATCGCGATGGTCATCGCCGCATCGGGGATATGATTAAAGTCCATATCGATTGCTTTTAAAGCACCCGTCGTTTCAGCTTCGATCCAGTTATCACCCATGGTGATCTTCGCGCCCATTTTTTCGAGTGCTTCAGAAAATCGCACATCGCCTTGAATACTACTTTTACCGACGCCCTCAACGCGAATCGGTCCACCAGCGATCGCGCCCGCAGCCAAGAAGTAAGATGCGGATGAGGCATCACCTTCAACATAGATTTCGCCGGGTGACACATAATGCTGTCCCGCTTTTATCGTAAAGCTTTGCCAACCGTCGCGTTCTACCTGAACACCGAAGCGCGCCATTAAATTCAAGGTAATTTCAATATAAGGTTTCGAAATCAACTCTCCGACAACTTCGATCACCACATCGGCTTGCTGCGCAGCCAACGGTGACGCCATCAATAATGCCGTCAAAAACTGACTAGAAACATTGCCCTTCACCTGCATTTTTTGTGCGTGGATATGGCCGCGCTTAATATGCAAAGGTGGATAGCCAGGGTTTCCTGTGTAATCGATTTGCGCACCAACCGCATTTAAAGCATCAACCAAATCACCAATCGGGCGTTCATGCATACGAGGCACGCCATGCACCGTGTAATCACCACCCAACACAGCTAAGGCAGCAACTAATGGGCGGATCGCTGTTCCTGCATTTCCCATAAATAAATCTGCTTGATGATGCGGAAAATGACCAGCAGCACCAACCACTGTGTAGTTTTGTGTTTCACCCTCTTGCGTCCAATGTACGCCTAAACTATGGAGAGCATTCAACATCACCATAGTGTCGTCAGAGGCCAACAAATCATGAATTTGCGTCGTGCCCTTAGATAAAGCTGCCAGCAACAAGATACGATTAGAAATGCTTTTCGACCCCGGCAAACGTACGGTGCCCTGCACCTTCATCACAGGATGCAAATCGAGGAAATGGGGATAGCTTTTACTTTGTTCTTTCATACCTAATCCGGTTTCTAATCAATTTGGTTTTAATTGATTCTATTTGACTCAATCGCTTGCGAGAGAAGAGCATCTGCGAGCGTCGCTTGCGACGTCCCTCACTCTGAATTAATCACCACCATCTTTACTCTGCGCCTCAGCTACTTCGATCGCAGCAATCCAATTGACACGTGCTTGCTGTGCCCTGCGATAGACGTCCTCGATAGCTTGGGCATCCCGCTCCACAAGAGAAATTCGTAATTTGGCTAATTGCTCTGTATAGGAATCCAACTCCTGCAGCAAGGCATCTCGGTTCGCCAAACTAATATCGCGCCACATCTCCGGAGACGAACCGGCAATCCGCGTGAAATCTCGAAAGCCACTCGCGGCATATTGAAACAAGCGGTCTGCATGGGGTTTCGCTGCGATATCTGCCACCAGAGTATACGCCAGCAAATGAGGCAAGTGACTTACCGAAGCGAACACTTGATCATGTTCCTGCGGACTCAAATGATGAATGATTGCGCCACACAGCTTCCATGCCTGTGCGACCATTTCAACCGCTTCGTTAGTGTTTTCAGGTGAGCGAGTAATAACGACTTTTTTACCCACATAGAGATCAGCCAAGGCCGCATCAGGGCCATTTTTTTCGCGGCCTGCGATGGGATGTGCTGGTACAAACTGAGCATTTTTTTCTTGCAAAGATTCTCGTGCCGCAGCTACCACATCTGCCTTTGTACTCCCTGCATCAGTAACAATCGTGCCAGGCTGCAAATGCGGATAAATAGCGCTCAAAATCTTTGTGGTTTGCGCCACTGGTGTGGCGATCATAATCAAGTCTGCATCTATGACAGCAGCACCGATATCATCAGTAAAGCTATCAACAATGCCAAGTTGCTGCGCCAATTGCAAAGAGTTTGCATGCCGGTCAACCCCGACAATATGGGTCACCGCATGCGATTTTTTCAAGGCGAGCGCAAATGAGCCGCCAATTAGGCCCACACCGATCAGAACAACTTTTTTAAAATGTGGACGTGGTAACGTCACTTGGTTTTCCATCTTTGTGCCAATGTAAACTATTAAGGAATCTAAATTTGAGGCGCCTCATCACCGTATTGGAGATGAAGCATCAAAGCTTATACCGTGCAGGGATAAGATCCCAAAATTTTGAAGAAAGCGGCATCTTGGTTCAGCTCATCCATTGCGGCTTTCACCTTGGCATCCATGGCATGCCCTTCAACGTCGACATAGAAGTAATACTCCCAATTGCCAGTACGCGCAGGACGAGATTCAAAACGCGTCATCGACACACCATGCTTGGATAGAGGTGCCAACAAATTGTAAACAGCACCCGCTTTATTTGGCGTTGCTAAGACAATTGAGGTTTGGTCTTTTCCGCTTGGTGTCGTGTGCAAACGCCCCACCACCGCGAAACGCGTGCGATTGTGTGGATCATCCTGGATATGCGCACTGACGATACCCAAATTGTATTGATGTCCTGCGATTTCACTGGCGATGGCCGCTACACTGTAATCGGCACTTGCCATGCGCGCAGCTTCTGCATTGGAAGCCACCGCCTGACGTTCAACATGAGGATAATGCTGATTCAACCATGCTTGGCATTGCGCCAAAGCCTGTGAATGGGCACAAATGCGAGTCACGCCTTCCATGGTACCTGACTTACTCATCAGACTATGCTGCACTGGAATCGCAACCTCACCACTAATCGCCAAACTGGTTTGTAGGAGCAAATCCAACGTACGATTAATAGCGCCCTCAGAGGAATTCTCAATTGGCACCACACCGAAATCTGCTGTACCTGCTTCCGTCGCTCGAAACACTTCATCGATAGAAATACAAGGCAAAGCTTCAATTGCGTGCCCAAACTGTTTGTACACCGCTTGCTCACTGAATGTACCAACGGGTCCCAAGAAAGCCACCACTACACGACGCTCCAAGGCGCGGCAAGCGGACATCACTTCACGGAAAATCAATTGAATATCGTCGCTACTCAAGGGACCAGAATTTTTTTCAGCCATATTGCGTAGCACTTGCGCTTCGCGTTCAGGGCGAAACACAGGTGCATTGGTTTCAGCCTTAACATGGCCAACTTCTTGTGCGACGCACGCACGCTGATTCAATAGCTCTAAGATCGCAGCATCAATAGCGTCGATTTTTTCGCGCAAAGGGAGTAATTTATTGTCGTTCATTTCGAAACCTAAAAACCGTTTTTTGGAAAAGACTTACGCAAAACCGACGCTGGCGTTGTTACGTTCAACTTGTCGTACATGCGTACTGTCTTCAGCTCCGCGCCTAGCCAGCGCAATTTTGCGAAAGTCCCAATAAATTCATTAGAGCGCATGTCCTCAATGAAAAATATTAAGTAAAACTAACACACTCATTCAAGCTTTTGGCTTGATTCATCAGCGCCACGGTTTCTAGGTGATGGTGGATACCATGCGAAGAAAGGGCTGATAATGAAGAAAGAACTGATTTTACAACTAGCAAGTAACCGAATTAAAAAGAAATAATACCGAGACGTAGCACTCAATTACTTCGATATTTCCTCACTCCTAAATTTCATCATTTGATCGCATAGATCTTTCGTCCAAACTGGTATTTGATTATTTCCACGGTCAAACGAAATCATGTACGCGTTTTTTCTTGTAATCAGCTTAAACCGTTGCACTCCCTCCTCGGTTTTCGGTCGATTTTCGGGGTCACTAATTGCATCCAAAAAAACTTGCATCTTCGCGTCTGGATATGTTTTTTTTAACACACGCAAAAATTCATCTGGTGTTTTGACCTTCTCTAAACCCAAACCAGAATCATCCACATCTTTGAATGAAATACAGCCATCTTCACGATGCACGACACGCCATTCGACTTGTTGCGCATTTACCAAATCAGCAAATAAACAAAAGCTTGCGGTAAAAATAAACTTCGATATTTTCATAATTGGGCTTTTCGCGCAAACTCTCGCATAAACGCCACCAAAGCCTGCACACCTTCAATCGGCATCGCGTTATAAATCGAGGCGCGCATACCTCCGACTGATTTATGTCCCTTCAACTGCAATAAACCTTGTTCTTTTGCCGCGGACAAGAAAGCCGCATTCAAGGACTCATCTTTCAAGTAGAAAGGCACATTCATACGTGAACGATATTCTTTTGCCACGCGGGTGACGTAAAAATCGGTGCTATCGAGAAAATCGTAGAGCAACTTCGCTTTCGCAATATTTTGTTGCTCCATCGCGGCTACACCACCTTGGCGCTTTAACCATTGGAACACGAGACCAGCGATATAGATGGAATATGTAGGTGGTGTGTTGTACATGGAGTCATTGTCGGACACGTTCTTCCAATCGAAGGCGGACGGACAGATCGACAAAGCACTACCCAACAAGTCTTCACGCACTATCACCAGCGTTAAACCTGCAGGGCCGATATTTTTCTGTGCACCACCAAAAATCACACCATATTTCGATACATCGATAACGCGTGACAAAATATGGGACGACATGTCTGCAACTAATGGTGCGTTATTCGTTCTGGCGGCGACATCAGGTACAAAATGGTATTCCACACCGTCGATGGTTTCATTGGTGCATAGATGCACATAGGCGGGGTCTGCGCTTAGATTCCACGTACCCTGGTCAGGCACGCCATCAAAACCTGCACTTTCACTCGATGCAGCCACATTGACGTTGGCATACTTCTTAGCTTCCTTAATCGACTTGCCGCTCCAGGAGCCAGTATGAATAAAATCGATCGTCGCGGGCTGTGCCTTACGCCCGACCAAATTCATAGGAATGATCGCGTTCTCACCAAGGCCACCACCTTGCAAAAACAAAATTTTGTAGTTAGAGGGAACGTTTAAGAGTTCGCGTAAATCTGACTGCGCTTGCGCCAGAATCGACATGAATTCAGGACCACGATGACTCATTTCCATCACCGACATGCCACTGCCATGCCAATCTAACATTTCACTTGCTGCCTGCTGCAAGACTTCTTTAGGTAAGACCGCTGGGCCTGCTGAGAAATTGTAGATGGGTTTCATGGTATTCAAACGATGATCGAAAAACGGTCAGTGGAGCGACTTACTCCACTCGTCGGGCATTTACCCAACACTTTCCTGCATTCTATTGATGAGGGTCGCGTGAACATGGCGTCCACGCGACTCACCTGACTCTTACTCGGCAGCTGCTTCGCCGCCTTCAGTTACTTCAGATTCTGGGTCAGCATCTGTTTCCACAATGCGCTGCAAGCCAGACAGTTTCGTGCCGTCTTCTACCGCAATCAAGGTCACGCCTTGTGTCGCGCGACCCATTTCACGGATTTCAGAAACACGGGTACGAATTAATACGCCACCAGTCGTAATCAACATAATTTCGTCAGTCGATTCAACCAAGGTCGCTGCAACCACTTTACCATTACGTTCAGAAGTCTGAATTGCGATCATACCTTTCGTGCCGCGACCATGACGCGTGTATTCCGTAATCGGTGTGCGCTTGCCAAAACCATTTTCGGTTGCGGTCAAGACAGATTGTTGTTCATTTTCAGCGACCAACAATGCAATCACTTGTTGACCTTCTTCGAGGTTCATACCGCGTACACCACGTGCCGTACGACCCATTGGGCGCACATCGTTCTCATCAAAACGCACTGCTTTGCCAGAATCAGAGAACAACATGACATCATGCTTACCGTCGGTCAACGCAGCACCGATCAAGAAGTCACCGTCATCCAAATCGACAGCGATAATGCCAGCTTTACGTGGATTGCTAAAATCAGTCAATGCTGTCTTCTTCACTGTACCCAAGCTAGTCGCCATAAACACATAATGGTCTTCTGGGAAAGTACGGTTATCGCCCGACAATGGCAAGATCACAGTGATCTTCTCGCCGTCTTGGAGCGGGAACATATTGACGATAGGCTTACCACGAGAGTTACGAGAACCTTGTGGCACTTCGTACACTTTCAACCAATACATGCGACCACGGTTCGAGAAGCACAAGATGTAATCATGCGTGTTCGCCACGAACAATTGTTCGATCCAGTCGTCATCCTTCGTTGCTGCAGCCTGCTTACCGCGGCCACCACGTTTTTGCGCGCGGTATTCCGACAACGGCTGCGACTTCATGTAACCTGTATGAGACAGAGTCACGACCATATCGACTGGCGTGATTAAGTCTTCAGTTTCCAAATCTGTCGCGTTCAGTACAATTTCAGAGCGACGCGCATCTTTATTGCCAATACCGTACTCATTTACACACACAGTCAACTCATCAGTGATGATCACGGTGACGCGTTCTGGTTTAGACAAAATATCGAGCAAATCAGCAATTTCTGCCATCACATCTTTATATTCGTTGACGATCTTATCTTGCTCGAGACCAGTCAAGCGTTGCAAACGCATTTGTAGAATTTCTTGCGCCTGATCGTCAGACAATTTATACAATCCGTCTGGTTGAATACCGTAATGCTTAGGCAAGCTCTCAGGACGGAAGGCCTCAATGCCACCTGGATTATCTGCCGCCGTGCGCGTCAACATTTCACGCACCATGGAACTATCCCATGCGCGAGTCATCAATTCTTGTTTCGCAATCGGTGGCGTTGGTGCGGCTTTGATAATCGCGATGAAATCATCAATATTCGCCAATGCAACCGCCAAACCTTCCAACACGTGACCGCGTTCGCGCGCTTTGCGTAATTCGAACACAGTACGACGCGTTACCACTTCTCGGCGATGCGACAAGAAGCATTCCAGCATTTGCTTCAGGTTCAACAACTTCGGTTGGCCATTGACCAAGGCCACCATATTCATACCAAAGGTATCTTGCAATTGCGTTTGCTTATAGAGATTGTTCAATACAACCTCAGGCACTTCACCGCGTTTCAACTCGATCACGACACGCATACCGGACTTATCGGACTCGTCGCGAATATCAGAAATACCTTCGAGTTTCTTGTCACGCACATTTTCAGCGATACGTTCCAACAAGGACTTCTTGTTCACTTGGTACGGCAATTCATCAATGATGATCGCGGTACGTCCTTCTTTACCAAATTCTTCGAAATGTGTTTTCGCGCGCATCACAACACGGCCACGTCCAGTGCGATAACCGTCACGCACACCAGAAACGCCGTAAATCAAGCCAGCTGTTGGGAAGTCTGGCGCTGGAATAATTTCAATCAATTCATCAACGCTGCACTCAGGATTGCGCAAGACATGCAAAGCACCGTTGATGACTTCAGTGATATTGTGCGGCGGAATATTAGTCGCCATACCTACCGCAATACCTGAAGAACCATTAATCAACAAATTTGGAATACGGGTTGGCAATACCGAAGGTTCTTTTTCCTTACCGTCGTAGTTAGGCACGAAATCAACGGTCTCTTTATCGATGTCAGCCAAAATTTCGTTAGCAATCTTATCGAGTCGGCACTCGGTATAACGCATCGCCGCAGCATTATCACCATCGACTGAGCCGAAGTTACCTTGACCATCAACCAAGGTGTAGCGCAAGGAAAAGTCCTGCGCCATACGAACCAAAGTATCGTAAATGGAAGCATCGCCATGTGGGTGATACTTACCCATGACTTCACCAACTACACGCGCGCATTTTACGAATGGTCGGTTGTAGACATTGTTCATTTCATGCATCGCAAACAAAACGCGACGATGTACTGGCTTCAAGCCATCTCGCACATCCGGCAAAGCACGGCCCACAATCACACTCATGGCGTAATCGAGGTAGCTCTTGCGCATTTCTTCTTCAAGGGAAATCGGGAGTGTTTCTTTAGCGAATTGATCCATTGGCGGGCAGACTAGTAGTGAAATAGTTCTTAATTTGTTTTTCGCTCAAACACCAGACATAGCATCTTGCGGTGATTGACTTCGTCAAAAATAAGCTTGGTTAAAATAACAAGCCAGCACGAAGCTGGCGGAAAACAACATTTCGCAACCAAAACTGAAACCCTATTTTTCTTACAAAAGTAAGGAATAAGCTTTAGTGTTCAACTGTTCATTTTAGCACGGCAACTGTAGTGAATCACCGTTTTTATCGTTATCAAAAACCAATCTCAAAATTGAAATTTTTACCATCAATTTTTAGTATTAGAGAGACTTTCAGTATTTTTTAGAAAATCACCACATTGCTGACGGAAAATCCCAATGTTTTTGTCATGTTGTCAAAAAAAGACATAATTTGCATTTCCTGACTTTTCACTCGAATTCATTTGAATGCAGGAAACTACACTTATGGCAAAATCGCCTTGTCGCAACGCACAAGTTGTCTTGTTTTGCTTGACTCCATCTATGAGAAGTCATAGTCATGTCATCAAGCACGTGTTAAAATTATGACTTCATGTGCACTGCATAACTAGTTTGTGCACATTTACGCTTTTGCTTTTTTATTCGAGCAGTTCATCTGCGATTATTCTCAACCGAGGAAAAAATATGAAACTTTTAGTTAATCTCGCGATTGCAGCAACTGCTGTTGCCGCTTTTTCGGCATCCGCTCAGACAATCACTGACATCAAAGCAAACTCACCATATAGCGCGTACGTGCAAGATGCACGCGGCGTAATCGTCCGTGACCCATTTGGCCTGTGCTGGAGAACTGGCTACTACACACCTGCTGACGCAGTTCCAGGCTGCGACGCTCCTTTGGCACCACCAAAGCCAGTTGAGCCACCAAAGCCAGTTGAACCAGCAAAACCAGTTGAACCACCAAAACCGGTTGAACCACCAAAACCAGTACCACAAGTGACTTCTGAAAAAGTTACTTTTGCAGCTGATGCATTCTTTGATTTCGACAAAGCAATCTTGAAACCAGAAGCAAAAGTAAAATTGGATGACATGACATCCAAACTGAAAGACATGAACTTGGAAGTTATTATCGCTACTGGCCACACAGACTCAGTAGGTACAGATGAATACAACCAAAAATTGTCTATCCGTCGTGCTGAAGCTGTAAAAGCGTACATCATCAGCCGCGGCATCGACGCAAAACGCGTATTCTCTGAAGGCAAAGGCGAAAAACAACCAGTTGCTGACAACAAAACTAAAGATGGCCGCGCGCAAAACCGTCGCGTTGTGATCGAAGTTGTTGGTACACGTTCTGTTACTAAATAATTTCTCGAAATTATTTGAATAAAAAAACCCGCTTCGGCGGGTTTTTTTATTTGTCACAATCGATGGTGATGCATATAAAGGGCACAGGTTAGCCTACGTTGATATATGCAGTTCTGCCCTCACCTTAGCCTGACAAATAATTTACAATGGCAGCTTCTTTATGGAATTGCATAGACATGTCAAATAACTACGCTAGTACGATAAACGCAGATCCAAGCGAAATCCAGAAATTCAGCGAGTTGGCGCATCGTTGGTGGGATGCGAACTCGGAATTCAAGCCCCTTCACGAAATTAACCCTCTGCGCCTTGAATGGATTAACAATATTGCCCCTCTTGCAGGAAAAACCGTGATTGATGTTGGCTGCGGTGGAGGAATATTGGCTGAATCTATGGCAAAAAAGAAGGCCAAGGTAACTGGAATTGACCTATCAGAAAAAGCATTGAAAGTTGCAGATCTTCATGGTCTCGAGTCTGGGGTTGAAGTTCGTTATGAAAAGATCGCTGCCGAAGAAATGGCAGAGCGCGAGGCGGGCCAATATGACGTCGTAACTTGCATGGAAATGCTCGAACACGTGCCGGATCCAGCATCAATTATTCGCGCCTGCAAGAAGCTAGTAAAACCAGGTGGCCACGTATTTTTCTCGACGATCAATCGCAATCCAAAAGCCTATTTATTTGCTGTTATTGGGGCAGAATACCTCTTACAAATGCTTCCCAAGGGAACGCACGACTATCAGAAATTCATCACTCCGGCAGAATTAACGCAAGATATTCGCAATGCGGGCTTACAAGTTAATTCCATGAAGGGAATGAGCTACACCCCACTTACCCAAATCTACTCCCTCAACCAAGACACAAGCGTGAACTATATGGTTGCATGCACAAATCCTATATGATTACACCTAAAGCGGTACTTTTTGATCTTGACGGCACTTTGGCGGATACCGCCCCAGATTTAGCTGCCGCAGTGAATACCATGCGTATCAAGCGTGGTTTAGAGGCTGCTCCGTACTTGAGCCTGCGTCCATTTGCTTCTGCTGGTGCACGCGGCTTGCTTGGTGCTGGTTTTGGCCTTGCGCCAGATGCTCAAGAGTATGAAGAGATGCGAGTAGAGTTTTTACACAATTACGAATCAGCGATCGCGGAACACAGTAAACTATTTGCTGGTGTAAAGCAGTTGCTCGACGGACTTGGAGAACTAGGAATTACTTGGGGCATCGTAACCAATAAAGCCGCACGTTTTACAGATCAACTAGTACCATTGATTCAACTCGAACACGCTGCCTGCGTGATCAGCGGTGATACGACCCCCTACGCCAAACCGCATCCAGAGCCACTCTACGAAGCCGCTCGTCGAGTCAACATCGACCCAAAACAGTGTTGGTATGTGGGGGACGACTTACGAGACATTCAAGCCGCACAAGCAGCAGGCATGACCAGTATTGCTGCCGCATGGGGCTATTGTGGCGCAACCGAACCGACCCATTGGAAAGCAGATGCAATTCTCGATTCTCCCCTAGAATTGCTCGAACTCGTAAGAGCGAAGTTACTGCAAACCCATGCGGCTTAAATAAATCGGCTGTAAAGACTTGAGATTTGTAGCTAGTGCACCATATAGGATATACTTCGTAAAGCTTTGGGGACGACCTGGTTTCGACAGGGGTTGCAAAGCAGCGCAGGGCATACCGAGGCCTGACTACCTCGTAAATACAATCAGAACTATATAACTGCAAACGATAACTCGTACGCATTAGCAGCTTAATCGCTCGCTAGCTCTACACCACCTCTTCCCTAGGGTGGGCTGGCAACAGCAGTAGAGTCATTCATAGGGAATCGTCCTAAGTTGGGTTACTTAGCTTAGGCCTAAATAATAGGTAACTCGTCTTAACGCAGCGTGTGCGTCCGCGTCGTCAAGATTAAATTAAATGGCAGCACTAAGTATGTAGAACTGTCTGTAGAGTGCTTCTGGACGCGGGTTCGATTCCCGCCGTCTCCACCAAAATACAAAAAGCCATCCAAACTTTGGATGGCTTTTTTTGTTGGGGAGTAGCTGATGTCTAGCTCGACTTCAAATTGAAGTGTGATTAGTTCGCTTGGAATGAATCGAAGAAACGTTCTGCCTCATTAGAATTTAGTCTCTTTTTAGGGCTTTGCACGCCTAGCACGAATAACTTTTTCCCCACAAAAAACAATCGAAAATCCTGTTGATCGGCATTAGCTAAACGAATTTTCACTGCTCGTGCGCTAAACGCCCCCTGCATCGTTCTCTGCGTCTCTAATATTTCACCACCGAGTCTCGCTGCAAAATAGTCGGTGAACTTAGTCAATGCTAAAGATTGATCTGGAGGTAAATTTTCGAAGCCAATCTCTTGAACGAGGTACTGGAAACCATTCTCTTCTGCGTCATAGATATGAACCTCATCCATACCTGGTCCCTTTGCACTCGCCGCGGCCGCTAACTCCTCCTTGGGAATTACAGGAAAATTAATCGTAAAGCTGCGGTTGGTAGGGGTAAAGCCATATCCACTTTTGACCGCAGAGGTTTTTGCGCCGGCAAAAGAAAAACCCGGATTACGCGCCAGTTTGAAGGACGCTAAAACACCCAACAGCGTTATTGCAATCAATACCCAAGCAGTAACCGTAATCGAAGTTGGGTTTGGTGGACAAGGTTCACCATAATCGTTTGTGTCCGAACTACCAGGCAGAAGAAGAATAGCCAGATAAAATAAAGCATTGATGGCATTTGCGGCGATCAAAAAACCGACGTTTTTGGATACACTTGCAGTGCCGATCAGTAAAAACAAACCAAGAAGCCACTTCCCACTCATGTTGAAGTCATGCATGCGCAGCACGATCGGTCTATAGATCATGATGATGTAAAGCACTAATCCAGTTGCAATGAGAATAAACGAGGGTTCACGAACCATCAACGCAGCGATCACTCCCATGAATATGAAAGCAAGCGCTGTCATAAATGAGTAGACAATGAACCGCAGACGCCCTAATCGTCCAGCAAACGACAAGGAGAAAAAGGAAGGCGCCTCTCCCACACTAAGCGATTCAAAAACTTGCCCTTCCCTCGCCCCAACTGAACTTTGCCCCTCAGTTCTAGATGGGACATCATATCCCTCGACACCTTCAATTAACCACTTGAACAAGAGTCGTTGTTCATCAAAGTTAGAAATAGGAGCGCGAATACAAACCGCAATTAAACGCTTACCCGTTTGAATACAACATATTTGATAAATACTATCGACATCATCGCCAGGAAATCGTCCGCGAAACTCCGTTACTTTTCCAATGATTTGATCACGCCAATTACGGCCCTTTACTTCAATCGTCTCCGATATCTGCGTTAAAAAGGGCATCTCTTGAGTGACCAATGGCAATCGCATTGTCATCCAAGTGTCAAGACTCATGTCATCTCGACGTCGACCATTAAGCTCAACAACTATTCCAGCTGCCTGTTCGACGAACTTAAGCGCTTTATCATTACGCATTTCTTGCCAAGCAGCAGGAACGAATAATTCCACCCCAAGGCCTGCGTGCGTCACGTGTCGAGTTTTGAGCGAAGAAACATCGAATTTTTCAACTGGCTTTGGTGCAGGTTTGACACTCTCAAGCTCGAGCGATTGAAAACTAAACGCAGGCGTGGAGGACTCCGGTTGATCTGCAGGTGCTGCTGCCTCTACTTCGGCCGGCAAAGCGGAAACTCTAAAATCCCAACCTTTGACAACAGCAGGCTCATCACTTGGCGCCGGAATACTAATCGCGTTGATTGGTGGGAGCGTATCGCCCGTCTTAGCGACTGTGTTTGGCGTCGGCATAGATACTTCAGCAGGCAACTCGTTTTTCTTCTTTAAGAGTGCCTCGCGCGAAGCTTCTAGACTTTTCTTCAGCCAATCGACCCTGACGGCAGCAACCTCAAGTGGTCTATCTGCCAATAACAATCGAATCCCCATTCCATTTGGCGCACGTCGAACGATCTCGGCACCTGATAGCTGGGCAATTTCAGTTCCCGCACCTAATTCAAGCTTATCTTTGTATTCCGAAATATGAATCGTAGACGCTGATGCATCTGCTGTTGGCCAAGAGTGCAGTTGGAAATCTGGTTTTGCGGCGAGTGGTTCGCGCACGACAGAGACAAAGAACTTTGTTTTGACCAAGCGATTCCATAAAGGCTTGAAATTACTCGAAGATTGGGCTTGAGCGACGACTTCCTCAAAACTATCAATAGAGCTGACTGTAGAATTTGAAACAGGCATAGGCGATGGGCGCAAAGAATAGAATATCCTGAATAAACAAAGCAATACGAGCAAATCGAGTTTCAGGGAACAAGTGACCGATAATAGTTTTTCAATATCTATAAGTCAATGTCAAATGTCCTACATCAAACGAGTCACCGACAAAAGGCAACAAGCACCGGATTAACAGTGCCGCACCTCGATTACTTGCCACAAAAATTTAGAGCGCACTTGCTTCAACCCAACATCCAAAAAGAAAAACGACCTCGATTTGAGGCCGTCAAAATAGAAATCAAAACTGAAACGAAGCAAAGAACAAACTAGCCCAGACCAAATGCAATCGCAGTCCTGTAAGTGATGAAAGAGGCTAAGTAAGCGAGTGCAAATAAATAAGTCACCATAATAATTGGCATGCGCCAACCACCAGTTTCACGCTTAACTGTGGCAATCGTTGATATACACTGTGGCGCAAAAACATACCAAGCAAGTAATGACAAAGCTGTTGCCAAGCTCCAATGGGCAGCAATCAAAGGAGACAATGCTTGCGCCGTATCACTTCCTGTAGCTGACAAAGCATATACCGTCCCCAAAGAACTCACGGCAACCTCACGTGCTGCCATGCCAGGCACCAAGGCAACGCTTATTTGCCAATTGAAACCAATCGGTTCAAACACCACCGCCAGTGCTTTCCCAATATAACCCGCAATACTGTATTCAATTGGCGACCCAGTTGCGCCAGCAGGAGCCCCTGGAAAACTGGCCAAGAACCAGAGCGCTATCGTTAAAAGCATAATGATGCCCCCAACACGACCTAGGAAGATCTTCACCCGCTGTTTGAGTCCTACGAAAATGTTTCTCAATGTTGGCAAATGATAGCTTGGCAACTCCATCATCAAAGTACGGATCTGACCATGCGCAGTGAAGCGCTTGAGCACCCAAGCGACTGCCAAGGCTCCAACAATTCCTGCCCCATACAGTGCAAATAAGACCAAACCTTGCAATTCAAAAATGCCCATCACCGTGCGCTGAGGAATAAAGGCACCAATCAATAGTGCATATACTGGGAGGCGGGCGGAGCATGTCATCAATGGTGCGATCATGATGGTAACCAAACGATCGCGAGGATTTGCGATCGTACGAGCTGCCATGATGCCCGGAATAGCGCAAGCGAAACTAGAAAGTAATGGAATAAACGAGCGCCCTGAAAGCCCTACTCCCCCCATCAAGCGATCAAGCAAAAATGCAGCACGCGGCAAATAACCCGACTCCTCAAGAACCAAGATAAAGAAGAATAAAATCAAAATCTGTGGGAGGAAAACGATCACACCACCGGCTCCAGCGATAATGCCGTTGACCAGTAAACTTTGCAGCCAACCCTCTGGTAGCAGACCTGCAACTGTTGAGCCTAACCATTCAGTGCCAGCCTTAATGGCGTCCATCGGGACGGTAGCCCAAGCGAACACCGCCTGAAACACCAAAAACAAAACCAATGCTAGCAACAACGGTCCTAATACAGGGTGCAAGACGACGCGATCAATTTTGTCGCTCATTTCATGCGGCACCATGGCTTCCAAGCCTAGCTTCGTCAAAATCTGACGAACACGTTCATGATCTAAATCAGTATGATGTTTAATTTCTGTATCATCTATCGTCGGCTGACTATCGTTCGCTGCTTGCTGCCAGGCGTCTGCATTTTCAAGCAGCGCTTTCAAAACCGTATCTCCACCTTGTCGGATCCCCACAGTTCGAACGACAGGTACACCTAATTCACGAGACAAGGCTTGCTCATCGACATGCACCCCACGTTGTTCAGCCATGTCTGTCATATTGAGAGCCACCACACACGGGAGGCCCAAGCGCTGCACAGCGATTACCAAACGCAAACTGCGGCGCAGATTAGTGGCGTCGACTACACACACCACCAAATCGGGGCGCTTCTCGCCGATCGCATTTCCGTAAAGAACATCATGAGTAACACGCTCATCTAAAGAGCGTGGATGCAGGCTGTAGGTTCCTGGAAGATCTAGGACGCGTAATACCTTGCCAGACGAAGTCTTGAGTCGACCTTCTTTACGCTCGACGGTCACGCCAGCGTAATTAGCCACCTTTTGTTTGCTATCGGTTAGTAAATTGAATAGCGCTGTTTTGCCACAGTTAGGATTTCCGACGAGCGCGATTAGAGGTCCAGTCGCATGAAAATGGACAACAGCTTCTTTCATGCCGCCACTTTCATGACGGTAGACTCTGGCTCTACCAAAATACAAGCTGCCTCCGCTTTGCGCAGAGCAAAGGTGGAGAGACCGATGCGCACAACTAGTGGGTCTCCACCAAAAGCACCTTTAGCCATTAATGTCACAGGCTCTCCAACGATAAAACCGATGTCTTCAAGTTGCTGCTGCCATTCAGGCGCGCCACCATTGGCCAGAATACTGCGCACGACAAACCTCTCCCCTATCGCAACTTGCGCAAGGTTTGGTAAAGACGAAATGGCGTTGCGGCCTTCCATTGTCATCTCGGAGGTATTTGTTATCGGCATTGATATTGTCATATCAGCATGAAAAGAGCTCATTGGGATAAAACCCTAAAGTATTTCTCAGGGTTAAACTATAAACGAGAATCATTCTTATGTAAATCGAAGCAGCAAGGATTTCAGGGTCAACTCTTTAATTTAAATCAAAGATTTTTTCAAAATTAGAATGCAACTTAGCTAACTTGCCGAAAGAAAACTTTCAGGCCCGGCAAGACCTCTGCCAACCACCGCCAATTTCCTGCATTTCACATTCAATTCACCGAAACTTTGCACCACTTTTTAATTGAATTGAGTCAAAGAAATTAGCCCACACAGGACTATAATTAAGTAACGCTATCTGCAATACCGCAGCAGTCTATTTGAGTGAAATAACCATGAACGCAAACGAAAAAATCCTTGGCATATCAGAAATGTCGCCGCAAGAGATCTCATTAGACGTCTTGCTAGAGAAGTACGCCAAAGGCGAAGAAAGTACCATCCAAGATGTGCAAAGCCGCGTTGCGAAGGCGCTAGCAAGCGTTGAAGCACCTGACTTTCAAGCCTACTATGAAGAAAAATTCTTATGGGCACAGAAAAATGGATTTGTACCGGCCGGTCGTATCAACTCGGCAGCTGGAATGGATCTGCGCGCCACTCTCATCAACTGTTTTGTACAACCTGTTGGTGATTCTGTTTCAAGTGCCGAAGATGGAAAACCGGGAATTTATACTGCACTCTCCGACGCTGCGGAAACGATGCGACGCGGTGGTGGTGTCGGTTACGACTTTTCAACGATTCGCCCAAAAGATGCATTGGTGAGAGGAACGCGTTCACGCGCATCGGGCCCCGTCTCGTTTATGCAGGTATTCAACGCATCTTGCTCTACAGTCGAGTCCGCAGGCGCACGTCGCGGCGCACAAATGGGCGTTTTACGATGCGATCATCCTGACATCTTAGATTTTATTCATGCCAAAGACAAAGGTGGGCTCACCAACTTTAACATTTCAATTGGCGTAACAGATGCGTTCATGCAGGCAGTTGCAGACGATACCGATTTCGAACTCAATCATAAAGCCGAACCAGGAGAAGAAAAGAAACAAGCCGGGGCATATCTGCGTGATGACGGCGCCTGGGTATATCAAAAAGTGCGTGCACGTGAGCTTTGGGATGAGGTCATGAAATCAACTTATGACCATGCAGAACCGGGCATACTATTCTTATCGCGTATCAACGCCGAGAACAATCTCTACTATTGCGAACAAATTGAAGCCACGAACCCATGCGGTGAACAGCCCTTACCCGACTATGGTTGCTGTTGTTTGGGCTCAATCAATTTGACTCGTTTCGTTAAGCAAGCATTTAGTAAGGATGCATTTTTCGACTTTGAAAGTTTCAAAGCTGTAGTGTCAGTCGCTACTCGTATGCTAGACAATGTACTTGATGCGACGGCTTGGCCATTGCAGCAGCAACATGACGAAGCAATGTCGAAACGTCGTGTGGGACTCGGCTTTCTTGGCCTTGGAAGCGCATTGGTGATGTTAGGCATTCGCTACGATTCGGCGCAAGGGCGTGATATTGCTCGTCAAGTCGCAGAACAAATGCGTGACACAGCATACGCCGCTTCTAGCGATTTAGCCAAAGAAAAAGGCGCTTTTCCCCTATTCGATGCAGAAAAGTATCTCTCTGGTTCATTCGCAAAACGTCTATCAACTGAGGTTCGTGAACAGATCAAGCAAACGGGCCTGCGCAACTCACACCTCATCTCAATTGCACCGACCGGCACAATTACTTTAGCGTTCGCTGACAATGCTTCTAATGGCATCGAGCCAGCATTCTCTTGGGTTTATAATCGCAAGAAGCGCATGGCTGCGGGCGACAGTCGCATCTACGAAGTCGCCGACCACGCTTGGCGTTTATATCGCCATCTCGGCAATGACGTCTCGGACGATAGCAAGTTACCGCCTGCATTTGTGACAGCACTCAACATGTCTGCCAATGACCACATGATGATGTTGCAGGCCGTTCAGCCTTACGTCGATTCTGCGATTTCGAAAACGGTAAATGTGCCGGCCGACTATCCATATGATGATTTCCAAACCTTGTACCTCGACGCTTGGCGGGCAGGTTTGAAAGGCCTTGCAACCTACCGCCCCAACAATATTCTTGGTAGTGTCCTTTCTGTTGGTAGCGATACGC
Source organism: Affinundibacterium nitidum (assembly GCF_014284155.1). Classification (GTDB taxonomy): domain Bacteria; phylum Pseudomonadota; class Gammaproteobacteria; order Burkholderiales; family Burkholderiaceae_D; genus Undibacterium; species Undibacterium nitidum. The sequence goes on along the minus strand of NZ_JACOFZ010000004.1, from coordinate 67,934 downwards.
CTGCTGCCACGTCTAAAGTCTTGCCGGACGATGACTTACTGCGCAAACAGTTTGACGGACGTCCATTTGGTGATCTTGAATCGGTCACATCTAAAGTACAGTATATGACCTACGAGGGTAAGAAAACAGTTTACCTGACGGTCAGCTTTATTCATATTCAAGGCATTGTCGGTGGTGAGCTCGCCACCATAGAACGCCCGTTTGAATTCTTTATGCCAGCAGGACAGAAGAACGATGGTCAACAATGGATATCAGCAAGTATGCGTTTGCTCTCAATGGCTGCGCGCTCGGGTGGATCGATTGCAAAAGCGTTGGCCGATATGCGAGAGGTAGTTTGGGACAAAGGCACAGTACGCTGCGGCATGATCACCAAAGATGATGGATCACAAGCACCTTTATTTCATGAATCTGAAGTTGCTGCAATTGGTTATTCATTGCAACGAATCTTGATGAAGCGCGGTTTCTTAGATGCTGCAGGAAATCAAGTACCGATCACCGTGCTGGCTGAAAAATACAAGAACAAGCAACTTGCCTACGGTATGGATGATCTCGCTTACGAAGGTGAAACTGCACCAATGATCGCAACAGCAAGTGGTAAGAAATGTCCTGATTGTGGTGCATATGCGTTGCAAAAGATAGATGGCTGTTCTCGTTGCGTTTCCTGCGGATATGTAGGTGCTTGCGGATAATGCCTACATGAGAGATCTTTGTCGAAGCTTAGATCTCTCATTTATCTTTGACGCAGAAACCAAAGTCCCAAACAAAAATGCCCGCATAGTTGCGGGCATTTTTTGCATATAGGGTTTGGTAACTTATTGGACCAATAGCGTATTCACTTCTGCCAAATCTGCTTCTTTCAAAGTACCAGCAGCGGCTTTCAAACGCAGGCCATTGATAATATTGTCGTAACGTGCTTTAGCCAAGCTTTGGCGCGTGTTAGACAATTTTTGCTGTGCATTCAAAACGTCAATGTTGATACGTACACCAACTTGGTAACCTAACTTAGTTGAATCTAAGGCAGATTGACTGGAAATTTCAGCCGCTTCAAACGCTTTGATTTGAGACAAACCACTCACCACGCCGATATAGGCTTGGCGTGCATTTTGCGCGGCTGCGCGACGTGCACTTTCCAAATCATTACGCGCTTTATCTTCTAAGGCGATCGTTTCACGAACGCGGCTGTCTGTACCAAAACCAGAGAACAGAGGAATGTTAACCGAGACACCTACTGTTGTTGGCTTTGAAACGCCACTTTGAATAGCGGCTGCAGAGCTACCAGAACTACGGCCTGTGCTCGCTGAGAAATCAATCGTTGGCAAATGACCTGAGCGGCTCTTCTTGATTTCACGCTGCGCGATTTCCAAAGAGACCTGTGAAGACGTTACAGCAAAATTCTGCTTCTCGGCTGTTGCTACCCACTCATTAATCTGTGCTGGCACTGGTGATGACAATTGCACGCCGTCTTTCAAGCGCGATAAATTGCCGGCATCTTTACCAATGATCTGGCGCAGCGCAGCGCGCTTAACTTCTAAATCACCCTCGCCTGCCAATACTTGCGCAGTCACCAAATCAAATGCAGATTGCGCTTCGTGAGTGTCAGTAATTGTTTGTGTGCCTACTTCGAAGTTACGTTTCGCGGAAGCGAGCTGCTCTGCCGTTGCAACTTTCTGTGCTTGCAGAGTTTGTAATGTATTTTCAGCAGCCAAAACATCGAAATACGCTTGGCTGACACGAAGCATCAAATCTTGCTGCGCTTGGGCGAATTGAATTTCACTAGCAACAACGGCTAACTTACTTTGCTCGTAACTTTCCCATGTGCCCAAGTTAAACAAAGGCTGGCTCAAAGACAAAGTTACTGAATTACCAGTGGAGTTTGATTTGATAGTGTTACCGATATCGGGATCAAACTCGGAATGAGTTTTACTGACACCACCACTCAAGCCAATACGTGGCAACAAAGCAGAACGCCCCTGAACCGAACGCTCAGCTCCTGCCATCTTCGCTGCGCGAGCTGCGCTGTATTGCGCGTCGTTTGCCAAGGCTTCTTTATAAACTTGCAGCAAATCGCTGGCACCCGCGTTTAATGATAAAAACGCTGTCGCAATAAAAGTAGCGATAATAGATTTACGCATAAAATGCTCCGAATAAAATTAAAAATCGCAGAGTCTTCTCTTTGGAAGACCTCAATACGACGACAAATCACTTAAGCAGACGTTTTCGGCACCACCCAAAACTGTCTAATATGTGGGCATTTCAGGATCAACCTGCAAAGCCCACGCATGTACACCACCGGTCAAATTAATGATTTGATTGAAGCCATTTCTCTCAAGGAAATGTGCGACTTGCATACTACGGCCACCATGATGGCAAATACAAACGATCTCAACATCCCCCGCTAATTCGTCCAACTTCATGGGAATGCTGTGCATCGGCATCAGGTGCGATCCAGCAATATGACAAATTTCATACTCTGAAGGTTCCCTGACATCAAGCAAAAATGGCATTTTTTTACTGGAATCAGCCAACCATTGTGCTAATTCAGGAGCTGTAATCGCTTGCATGCGCAATCTTTACTTAAAAAATTAATAATATAATAAATCCAAGGCTTTTCAAAACAATATCAAAGTCTAAAACTCGATTCAGCGATCGCTTGCGATAGACGACCCACTGAAGTTTCAAACAAATCTTGGGCCTTAAAGAATAAGTCAGATTCGCGTGTGATCAGCTGTGCCGACATCACTGGTGGCTTACCAACAAACACGAACAGACGACCACCAACATTCAATTGTTCTTGCAGATTTTGAGGGATACTTTCCAAAGAACCTGTCACCACAATCACGTCAAAAGAAGCAACAGCCTGGTTTTGCAATGCATCACCCAAAACGACTTCAACATTGGTTAAGCCATTCGCTTTGATGTTGGCTTGAGCTAGATTTCGAAGCTCGCTCTCGGCTTCCATCACTGTGACATGGCGCGCTTGGTGCGCCAGTAAAGCTGCAAGGTAGCCAGAGTCTGCACCCACTACCAAAACAGAGTCCGTCGACTTGGCATTGACTTCTTGGATGATGCGCGCTTCCAATTTGGGCGGCAAAGACATCACCCCAGCAACGAGTGGCAATGAGGTATCAAAGAAGGCCAAAGCCTTTTGTGAGTCAGGGAAGAAATTCTCACGCTTGACTGTCGCTAACAGGGACAAGACTTCAGGCGAGCTCACATTCGTTGGACGAATCTGTTGCTCAATCATATTAAAACGGGCTTGTTCGATATTCATAGTCTTCTACTCGCTTCAACGCTATTCACGTTTTGAAAAACAAGGTTAATGTGTCAGAGGAAACTTCCATTTTATCAAATACGACTAGTTAAGAGTCGCTTTGCATCAAGTTTTGCAGCAATTGGCGGCTTTTTTCTTCTGATCCTTATTCTCGTCCCTACTTACATCAGCAGATTCAGGCTTTGGAACCAAAATTCCACGTAATGACATCTCAATGTAATAGTCGAGATGTGCTGGCAACTTATCTTCCTCAACCTTACAAACGCCGTTTGAATGTTTCCACAGCATCATCATGATCATTGGTGCCACCAACACTCTAGGTGCAATTTCTAAATCGACGTCGATTATCTCACCACGTTCAATCCCGCGCCTCAGCATAGTCGCCACTAGACGCTCACCTCGATCAACCACTTCCTCTTGATAAAATCGCGCAAGTTCAGGGAAATTACCTGCTTCTGCCGTCATCAGTTTTGGCAAACCTGATAATTTCGAAGCACCAACATTGTCCCACCATGTACGCATTACTAGGCGGAATAACTCCTCACTGCTGCCTGCAAACTGCTCAATCACTGACTCTGCTTCACCAATGAGAGGAACGATAGATTCCCGAACGACTGCTTTAAGCAACTCTTCTTTGCTACTGAAATAGAGATACAAAGTACCTTTAGACACTCCAGCAGACTTAGCGACATCATCTAAACGAGTCGCTGCGAATCCTCGCGCCACGAAATGATCTAGGGCAGCATCCAGCAGCTCTTGCGGACGAGCATCTTTCCTTCTCTCCCAACGCGGCTTAAATGGACATGTCATAACAACAAATTACTCTATTTTCAAAGACTTAGGATCAAAATCAGTCATTTCTTTTGAACATTTTTTAGGATGATCAGTTGTAAGAAATCACCAATTAATTTAACTTACTCACGAGTCAGTAATGTAAGCCTTGTCGCGAGTTTGGTCAAGGCAACATAACGGAAACTTTGTTCTACTCGAAGTTCCACAAGCACTCACCAGAAAATTCAAACTAAACAGTGCATCGGCTAGGGTGCACCATTTACAATAACGTAATGAACTTTATCAACTGTCGCCCCGGTTGCGCTGCCTGCTGCATCGCACCTTCCATAACAAGCGCAATCCCAGGAATGCCGAACGGCAAACCCGCTGGTATTCCCTGTGTTCAACTGGACGAAAATCTACACTGTAAAATTTTCGGCAAGCCAGAACGCCCCGCTTGTTGCTCTGGGCTTCAAGCCAATCTAGAAATGTGCGGCGCTGATCGTACCTATGCACTCCTGTGGCTAGAACAACTCGAACAAGCAACGCAACCGAATAGGAACTCGTGACCCCACGTCGAAAATCAAGCTCACTGTATGCACTACATGATAAGCTTCGTGCCTTGTAATTTTTAACCAACCCGTTGAACGCAAACACAATATGGATTTCCTTCTCGCCGTCAAAATTATTATCATGGGCATCGTTGAGGGCCTAACCGAATTCTTACCGATCTCCTCTACTGGCCACCTGATTTTAACGAGTAGCCTACTCAACTTCAGCGGTGAAAAAATAAAAGTATTTGAAATTGCGATTCAGGCTGGTGCAATCTTCGCTGTCTGCTGGGAGTACCGGGTAAAAATCGCGCAAATCGTACTAGGCCTGACCAACGATAGTCGAGCCCGTAGACTCGCGATCAATATCACTATCGGCTTCCTTCCTGCAGCGATCATCGGTTTATTGTTCATCAAAAAGATCAAAGAGTATTTGTTCTCGCCAGTTCCGGTAGCAAGTGCCTTCATCATTGGCGGCATCATTATTCTTTGGGTAGAAAATCGACAAGCAAAAAGTACGGTATCTCCGCGGATTGAAACAGTCGACGATATGAGCTTTACCGATGCCATCAAAGTCGGCATAGCCCAAGCATTTGGCCTAATCCCGGGAACTTCACGCTCTGGCGCGACCATTATCGGCGCTATGTTGTTTGGCATGTCCCGTAAAGCAGCTACTGAATTTTCGTTTTTTTTGGCGATTCCAACACTTCTTGGTGCTACTGTTTACTCTTTGTATAAGGCACGTGACTTGCTCACGGTTTCTGATGTCCCCATGTTCGGACTTGGTACGATCACCGCATTCATTTCAGCCTTTTTCTGCGTTCGATGGTTATTGAAATACATTTCCACTCACACTTTTAATGTCTTCGCTTGGTACCGAATTGGTTTCGGCATCATGATTTTATTGACTTGGCAATTAGGCTGGATTGCTTGGACCGAATAAACTTTCTCCAAGTATAAGACCAACGTGAGCACCCCACTCGATGCTAAGCAAGAACAAGCTCTGCACTTGTTGCAGACAGTGTTCGGCTATCCTGCTTTTCGCTCCCAACAAGCTCAAATCGTCGATCATGTTGTCAATGGCGGTGATGCTCTAGTACTGATGCCGACTGGTGGTGGTAAATCTTTGTGCTATCAGATTCCTGCCTTAATCCGGCAAGGTGTTGGGATTGTTGTTTCTCCGCTGATCGCTCTCATGCAAGACCAAGTCGATGCCTTAGCGGAAGTCGGTGTCCGCGCTGCTTTTTTGAACTCAACACAGAGTTTTGATGAAGCGATGCGCATTGAGAGGTTGATGCGAGCGGGTGAACTCGATCTCGTTTACATCGCGCCTGAACGCCTGATGACACACCGCTGCCTTGAACTTCTTTCGGTCACTCCACTGGCGTTATTCGCAATCGATGAGGCTCACTGCGTGTCACAGTGGGGCCATGACTTCCGACCGGAATACATCAAACTCTCGGTATTGCACGAACGTTTCCCCGATGTACCACGCATCGCATTAACTGCCACTGCTGACCAGCAAACTCGTGACGAAATCATTCATCGCTTACAGCTCGAAGATGCGCTGCAATTTGTCTCTTCTTTTGATAGGCCCAATATCCGCTATCAAATTGTCGAAAAGGCGAATGGCAAGAAACAATTGCTCGATTTTATTCAAGCTCAACACAGTGGCGATGCTGGAATTGTGTACTGCCTATCGCGCAAAAAGGTTGAAGAAATGGCAGAGTTTCTCAACGAGAATGGCATCACCGCACTCCCTTATCATGCGGGAATGGAGCAGTCAGAACGCTACCGCAATCAGGCTCGTTTTTTACGTGAAGACAGTATCGTGATGACGGCCACCATCGCATTCGGTATGGGCATCGATAAACCGGACGTACGTTTTGTTGCTCACCTCGATTTACCAAAAAGCATCGAGGGCTATTATCAAGAAACCGGACGTGCAGGACGTGATGGCGCAACCGCCAATGCTTGGATGGCTTATGGATTACAAGACGTCGTGCAGCAACGTCGTATGATCGATGAGTCTGAAGCGAATGAAGCCTACAAGCGTATCTTGGGCGCCAAGCTCGATGCGATGTTGGGCCTGTGCGAAACCCTCAATTGCCGTCGTGTTCACATTCTTGACTACTTCGGCCAACATTCTAAAGCTTGCGGCAACTGCGACACCTGCTTATCGCCGCCGATCTCATTTGATGGTAGCGTCGCGGCGCAAAAAATTCTGTCCACGATTTATCGAGTTGATCAGCGCTTTGCCGCTGGCCACGTCATCGATGTCATTCGCGGCATCGACACCGATCGCGTCAAACAATGGCGCCATGATCAACTTTCAACGTACGGCATTGGTTCAGATAAAAGCGAAGCGGAATGGCGAGCACTATTGCGGCAAATGATTGCACTCGGTTTAGTCGCAGTCGATTACGAAAATTTTAGTTCGCTCAAGCTAACCGAAGAATCACGTGCTGTGTTGCGCGGTGAGACCAAAGTTCAACTACGTCAATACAAAAAAGCGGAGAAGGCGGTCAAGCACAAACGCCAATCAGCGAAAGATTTTGCTGAAGCAAATCTTGACGATGTCGAGCAAAAAATATTTGAGCGTTTGCGTTGGTGGCGCGTAGAAACCGCGAAAGCACATAATACCGCCGCCTTTATTATTTTCCACGATAGCACCCTGCGAGAGATTGCAAAAGCCAAACCACGCTCGCTCGAAGATTTACGCGGGGTGACCGGTGTCGGTGCTAAGAAACTAGAAAGCTACGGTGAGGAACTGGTGAGTTTAATCGCCGAGTTCCTCTAAACTACATAAGCCAATTTACACAGCGCATCCGACCGGAAAGATTGGACCTCGGGCTCTTGCACGATGGCTACGCACCAAGAAAATACTCGTCATAGCAACGATCACTACCGCGTAGGCAAATACCCATATCAGCGGAACAAAGAAAAAGCTTGCACCAAAAGCGACAAAGGTAACCAATGAGATGACGATCAATTTCATTAGTGGATGATCATGAATTGTCTTCATCTTCGCATGATCAGCCGGAATCGCGACAATGAGCGGAAATAAACACGCCAGCCCCAAAATCAAAGCTGCAGCCTTCCAATCAAATGCGGCAAACTGTAAAGCCATGACAAACACCGCTACACAACTCAAACCGTAAAACACAGCAAACTGACGATACAGAAAATTGGAAAACGTCTTATCGACTAAAGACCTCGGTCCCGCCAACGGTGCTAAACAAACTAAGGACTGTTCTGCTCTTGTTTGATAGATTGCGTAAAAGACCTGAATCAAGAAAATGAACGGTTGCATGAAAAGGATCATACATAACAATGAGGCACCGAAACCTAATCCAAACCCTTCCCAAAAGTCAGCTTTTTTATTGCTAATCAAGGAAACAAGGTACAAGAACAGTACGGCAGCCGCAGACATAGCCAAGGTTTGCAAAAGCAAAGTACTCCAATGAGTTTTCGGACCAAATGCAAATTTCACGAGCGATAGATGATTCGTGTTTCGCTTGAAAACATTTTGAATTTCACGCCGCATCACTTGAAAATAGATAATTGCAAAACTCAGCGCAAATGCGCCATCTTGGGCACGCTGCCCCATAAACCCGCTGCGCACTTTAAGGGCTTGCTGGTGCATCTTAAAATGGGCGTCATCACCTACAGAGAACAACCAAGTTTGCGATATTACCAGCACCAATATCGCGCCAACAAAATATTGCCAGTCGGCCGATAAGCCTGTGTAGGACTGAATCAGTAGAACTGGGTTGTGTCCCGAATTACTTGTAAAGTAGCTAGGCAACTGAAACATCAAAACAAAGGGAACGACCGCCCACTGACTTCTTACGGTAAGTGCAAAGAACGAAAAGAATAAAGACACAGCAAAAAATGGGAGACATCCCCATTTGTTTGAAATCAAGCCAAATCCAAGAGTAGCCACGACGCCAGCAAATACGATTGGTAACAACAATGCAGCTTGCATGTATCGTTTGAGTCCAGGTAGGAACCTCGCATTCGCGGGCGAATATTGCAAACCTACATTCATCACAAGCATGATGAACCACGCGTAGAACAAAATTGCGAGAATACCGCCTGAGGAAATTAACAGCACCAAACCATACACTTTGAAGGAAAACGAGCTCCCGTTAAAGCTTTCAAGCGCAAATACCAAAACCTGAGAAAGAACGGGAACGGTAAGCGCAAGAACTACTAAGGCTCGTATTCCATGCAAATTTAAACGGGCGTAGACCGGTTGCATCCAAATATTGAGTAGTACCTTCATTTTGTCATCTCAATAAACAAATCTTCTAAACTCAATTTTTCGACACGAACATCACTGCGAGAGCTCAAGGCTTGCATTTGATCTTCTGACCACTGTCCAAGCAAACGATCTTCTCCAGCAGGCAAAGAGCTCCGTTGTAATATTTTCAAAGGTGACAATTGATTCAATACCGAGGCAGGCCCCGTCACCTGCAAGCTGACCTCCATCAAATCATCAAGCGTTTGTTCGTGCACGATTTTGCCTTTGGACAGAAAAGCGACTTTCATCGCGACACGTTCAAGGTCGGACAAAATATGTGTAGAAAACAGAATAGTCGTATTTTGGTCCATCACGCTGTCGACGATTTCACGTAGAAAATCACGGCGTCCTGCTGGATCTAGACTTGCCACTGGCTCGTCTAAGATCAACAATTCTGGTTCATGTGCCAACGCGCGAATAATCGCCAATCTTTGTTTCTGACCACCCGAAAACTTACTGATCACCTTGTCAAACGGCAGTTCCCATCGCTGCATTAACTCATTAACCTTTGTATCATTCCAATGTGGATAAAGGGCTTTGAAGTAGTTCAGCATTTGACGCGGTGTCAGCCAATCAAACAAATCTGAACTCTGAGGCACATAGCCAATCTTTGCCTTTACATCCGCTGACAAGTTTTTGACTGACTCGCCAAACAGTTCGACGTCACCACCATTGTTTTCACGCAGACCAAGCAAACATTCAATCAAGGTCGACTTACCAGCACCGTTACGTCCTAGAAGACCGACAATGCTGCCCGCTTCGATATCCCAATCGAGTTGACTCAAGACAGATTGCGACTCAAATGATTTATTCAATCCGCGAATTTTGATAGGTACTTGCATATGCATCCTAGAACTCGGCGTGACTTCGCCATAGCGAGTGCAAAGTCACGCGTCAAAAATAGTGAAAATAGTTGGCTGAAGGACTAAGAACTAACGAATTTGTTTAACCTCAAGACCTTGCTTTTGCATCAAATCGATGATGCTCTTTTCACCTGCCAAGTGCCCTGCACCGACCACCACAAACAACTTTTTCCCGTTCTGCATCATATCGTTAATTTTTTTGACCATACCTTCGTTGCGGTCGTCCATCAACATCTTCATCATCTTGCGTGAACCTGCATCTTTATTCGCTGCATCGGTGAACAATTTAGCGATAGCAACTGCATCTCCCGCTTTCCAAGAGTTGGCAATTTGATCCAACTCTCTCATCATTTCACCACTTTTCATCGTTTTCAATAGTGAGGAAATCATCTCATCACCGTCTTCATCACTGAGACTACTCATCATGTTTGCTTGAAACTCCATACCTTCAAGCTCAACCACTGTTTTTTTATCCGCTTTGCTTCGTTGAATAAAGTGCAGGTCGATGCCTTTTGAAGGATCAAAACCCATCTGCATCCCCACTTGTAAGGCAACTGCCGATGAAACCACGAATGGTTTGAAACCTTGCATCTGCTCAGAAGCAGGTCCAAAAGTCGATTGGAAATTGGTCCAAGTTTCCGCCTTCAAGTGATTTTGCAACTTGTCTGGTGCAACGTAAGTGAATTTCGGCATAACTGCTTGCGTTGCAGCCATGTCGGAGACATCGGCCTCTACCGCAACCGTGTCAGATTGCGCATATGCCGCCTCCACCTTTGGTGACATAGGATAAAAATCCGCTTTAGCGATATGAATGGAGCCAAATAAATAAGCGACTTTATTTCCTGATTTAATCTCAAATAACAAACCACGAGTTGCATTGTCGGTAGCAACTGGTGAGTTCTGTTGCTTGGGAGCTTGGGCGAATGCATCACTGAAAGTCGCGAAATAGCTCAAAAATCCAATCGTCACGATTTGGATCATGGTTGTGAAAAAAGACTGTATATATTTCATGATTCAATCCTTACAAAACTACGTCGTTAAAAAAACGATCAGGGCATTGAGTACTGCTAAGCTGATCGTCAATCATAGGGTAATCACCTGTTACTTACTTCTTGATTTCTGAACCCAGCATTTCTGAAAACATCGTTATCACCGGCTCGGGTGCTAACTTCAGCTGCTGCACTTCTAATGCCAAGCGTTGCATGCTTGGTTTTAGTAATTGAAGCTTCGCTTGATCTTCGTCGACTTGCACCTTACGTGAGGCCACAATCATTCCCATCCCGCGTTGACGTTCAAGTAGACCTTCCGCCTCGAGCATGCTGTAGGCTTTTGATACTGTCATCGGATTTACTCCCAAACTGCCAGCGACCATACGCACAGAAGGCATTCCATCGCCTGGGTGCACTTGCCCACCAACAATCAAGCGGCGCAGTTGCTCTATCATCTGGCGATAGATAGGCTCACTACTGCCGGTAGCGATATGGAAGATGTCAGCAGGTAAATCACGGGATGAACTCATGTTTCCTTTGCTTGCAATACAGTCATCAAATTTCTGATTTACTGTATTACTCACTGTATTAGTTACTGTATGAATATAGTAATACAGTGTTTTTGCAAAAGCAAGGAGTTTTTTTGAACTTAAATGTTGATGAGATAAATCGCTTAAGGCGCGATAGAAAGATAAACGACAACTACACCTAAGTCTTGAGCGCTTGCTTAGGCAATCGATATGACCAAACAAAAAGCAGGCAAGCGACTACTGAAAACGTCCAGTAGTCGAGTGGCGCGCCCCATAACCAGTGCTTATGCCAAAACACATCGACAGGATTAAATCGCTCCCAACCAAACGCTGGGTTCAATATAAACCAGAGAAAGTCTTCTACGATCCAAAACTCCATAATGCAAGCAAGTGAACGGGCTTGTAGTTTCCAACTCCACGTCTGCATAAAAAATAATGGCAGATGAAATACCATTGCGATAAACGGGAACATCCAAGCGTGATAACCCGTCATTGCCCTGCCACCCCAAAAGATATCGAGCAACCAATGACTTTCAATGCGCCAAGTTGGCAAGCTTGTTGCCCATCCCGCGCCTCCTTCGATTTGAATCTCGACTTCAGCAAAGAAAATTGCCATGAGCAAAACCCAAACAACGTTGAGAATCAAACCCCGCTGATTGATGCGCATAATGCCCTGCCTTTACACTTATTTAAAGTCCACGCGCGGCGTGCACAAGAGAGTTCATGACGGTGGTGATCACACTTTTCGCTGCGTTTGGTGTTGCAATACTTGCGGCCGCCTGACGCATTTGGCGCAGGCGTTGCGGCTCTCTCAACAGTTGTTGAATGCGAAAACACAGTGCACTCTCATCGACTGCTTTCAGCGCAGCGCCACTTTCCAAAACGTAATCAGCATTACGCTCTTCCTGCCCAGGAATCGGCGCATTCACAATCATTGGTAGACGCATTGCTAAACACTCAGAGGTCGTTAAGCCGCCCGGCTTGGTTACAATGAGGTCTGCACATGCCATCAAGCGTTCAACCTCTCGTGTGAAACCAACTGGATATAAGCGTCCTGAATATTCCGATCGCATTGATTGCAATGCGTTGAATGCTTGTTGATTCTTACCAGTCAATACAATTAACTGGAAAGCTTTGTCTTGCATATCCACTGGCATTTCCAGAATTCGACGTGCCAGACTCGCCATATCACCGACACCACCACCACCACTCATTAACATGACCGTTGTTTTGCTTGGATCACAAGTTAATTCGGCAGCGCAGACTTCACGCTCTAACACTTGAGTGAACGCTGGCATGATGGGAATGCCTGTCACATGAATCTGTTCATCCAAAATTCCATGTTCACGCATGCGGAAAGCAACTTCTTCATTCGCCGCAAAATAACCGTGCATACGGTCATGCACCCACATCCTATGCAAATCGAAATCGGTAACTTGGACCCACACTGGACAATCAAGTTCGCCGCGCGACAATAGGCGGGACAAAATTTCAGCAGGCAGAAAATGGGTGCAAATAATCGCATCCGGTCTGAACTCAGCAATGAATCGCATGAGGGCCTTGGCGTTCCAACGTTCCAAGCGTCGTCTGAGATTTTCAAGTGTGCTGTCGCGCTTCGCCTCATTACTGTAGTGATATAAATAGCCCCATAGCGACGGTGCTTTATTCACTAAGTGCATGTAAAAATCAGTGTATACCTTACGAAAACCTGCGGTCGCATATTGCATGACGTCGACATGTACCACAGTCTCGTGCGGATAGTCGATATTTGCTTGGGCACGAATTGCCTCGGCTGCGCGCGCATGACCAGCGCCCGCGGAAACGCTAAGAATGAGGATCTTACGAGAGGAAGTAGGAGAGAAATCTGCCATATGCGGCAGATTGTAAATGGCCTTAATGACATGAAGATGACATTAAGGCCTTACCTGAAAAGACGAATTATAGGATTACTGTTTTTCGAAAACCAAATCCCAAACACCGTGTCCTAACTTTAGACCACGATTTTCAAACTTGGTCACCGGACGATAATCGGGACGCGGCGCGTAACCATCAGCAGTATTCTTCAGCGTAGGCTCCGCACCCAATACTTCCAACATTTGTACTGCGTAGTCTTCCCAATCTGTTGCGCAATGAATATATCCACCCTTTTTCAAGCGAGAACTTAACAAGGCAACCAGAGGGCTTTGTATCAAGCGACGCTTGTTGTGGCGTGCTTTATGCCAAGGGTCTGGAAAAAAAACATGCACTCCATGTAAAGATTCTGGCGCAATCATATTCACCAAAACCTCATAGGCATCATGCTGAATCACGCGCTGATTCGTCAGCCCCGCTGCGCCCACTAATTTCAACAAACTACCCACACCAGGAGTGTGTACTTCAACACCAATAAAATTCTTCTCAGGCATCAATGCTGAGATCTTGGCGCTTGTTTCCCCCATGCCAAATCCAATTTCGAACACCGTTGGCGCTTCGCGTCCGAAGGCGCCAGCGATATCTAAATTCTCCTTTTTATAGGGAATCATGAACTGCGGACCTAAGGCCTCAATTGCCTTCGCTTGCGCATCGGACAAGCGCCCTGCACGTGTCACGAAGCTACGAATACGATGCTCTGTGGGATCATAGAACATGGCTTTGCGAGGCTCTTCCGCCTCCACTTTTTGATCTGGATGGTCTGACATGGATAATCTGAAGTAAATTGCCCTGAGTTTTGGGCTTGGAAACTTGTGTCAATAAAGGTAAGAACACAAGATTCAAAGAAATAAAGGCGCCATTTTACGCGCCTTTATCCTTGATGTGCAAACCGAGAACCAAGTCCTCGTGAGAGATGGAGATTGTCGTATCAATAACATTTACGGCTGAGCAGCGACTTTATGGGCATCCTTATTCGGAAAAGTACCAGAAGCAAATTGTCGTTTAAACCAATCTTGAATCATACGCTCTTCAAAATCGAACTGTGTATTCCCTGATGGCATACGCACTCGATTGAGATAATCCATATCTCTTAACTCCTCTTTACCTGTTGCCACAACTTCCTGTTTTTCATTACGAAGTTCATAGCTAAAATTCATTCGAGGCCAATACACCGCGGTCATAATTCGAATTTGCCAGGAGGACATGCCTGGACGAAGATCGCCAGCCAAATCGAGATCTGACACGTCAACATTGAGTGTGTAACCATCTGGCAATTTCTTTGCCAAACTATTAAATACTTCACCAAACTCCTTGGTCAAGCGTTCGCGAAATTGCTCTCTTGAGTCACGGCCTTCCTGAACGTCAGAAAATTTATCAAGATTTCCCCATTTTAGTTTCGCCTCACCTGCGTAGACAGAACTTGAAAAAAGGCTTGCCAAACAAACCGCCAAAAGTATTTTCTTCATGATTCACCCCACTTACGGAAAACATATGCGAGTCCATATTGTAGTTCACATCGCGCAGTGGGCAAGCCTTTTTACACTTCACTAACAATTTCACGATACTTGAGTACAAAACAAAAAACCGCTTAGAAAACTAAGCGGTTTTTACAATGTTTTAGCAAGCAAGCACGAGCTTGCCACCAACATTAGAACTTATGACGAATACCAACGTTGAACAAACGTGCAGTTGCGCCATTCACGTCCGCCAAAGTTTTTACTGCTTTTTCATTAGATACGCGTGCCAATGAAGTGTACAAGTTAGTACGCTTAGACAAGTCGTATGTGTAACCTAACGCGAAACGGTTAGAGTCTGCATTAACTGATGTTTTTACTTTTGAATCAGTGTAGCTTGCCATGAACGTGTTGTTGCCATCTTTGATCGTTGCACCAAGGACGTACAATTGCTCTTTAGTTTCAGCCAAGTTTGTCAAGCTAACAGAACCTTTGTTTTCTTCGTACATACCGTGCAATTTGAAACCGCCGAAGTCATAAGAAACACCAGCCAACAATTTACCGCCAGCAGCAGCGCGATTGCCGTTAGTGTCTTTCAAATCGTCCCAAACGATATTTGCATTGATTGGGCCATTTACATAACTCAACGCGATACTTGTCACACGGTTTGCAGCAGTGTTACCTGCTTTTTCACCGAAGCCATATTGACCAGCAACAGAAAAACCAGACATGCTGTTAGAGATGTAAGTCACTGAATTGTCGCGTACGTTGTTGATTTTGAACATCAAATCTGTTTTACCCAACAAACCGTCCATAAATGGATCGATCGCTGCACCGTAGATGTATGTCAAAGATTTGTGACGGCCCAAGTTCACTTGACCGAAGTCTTCACCAGACAAACCAACCCATGCGCCACGTGCGAAGAGTGCAGCGTCATTAGCGCCAGTATCCGCTTTCAAGCCCATTTCCAATTGGAAATTTGCTTTCAAACCACCAGACAAAGCTTCAGTACCTTTGAAGCCCAAACGGGATGTGGAATTCAAACCACTGTCTAAAGAAGTCACTTTACCTGCGCCTGCATCTTTGTATGCTACGCCAGCATCAACGATACCGTAGACTGTGACAGAAGATTGAGCCATAGCGGCACCAGAAAATGCACCGAAAAGTGCCAGTGCAAGAATTGATTTTTTCATAGTTTAAATTCCAAAAATTAAAAAAATTTTTTGTTACGTAGTCCGAAAACAGCACAACAAAAAAAGCGACTTACATCTTTTTTTGAAGCCTTGAATTAGTAATTAACTCAATGACAGCGCGCAGTATAGCGAGCGAAAATGACAGTTTGATGACGTTGTATTCACGTCTCAAAAAAGGTGGGAACAAAACTCAGACACTGAAGTATCTACTTGGGACACCAGTGTTATTAAGATGAATGATCTCTCGTTACAACTGAAGTGAAAGATAAACCGAATGACAGATTGCCTTTCAATCGACATACAGCAAACAGAGACACCTTCAATTTACACTTACTGTTTTGATTTCGGGTGACTGTACATCTTGGAATATGCTCGTCCAGAATACCACAAGACTAAAGCCATTAAGGCAAAACCGAATTGGCCAAGCGCTAATGATAGAACGGAGTGATCCAAGGAAGGAGCCATTACACCTGCAACAAATGCACTTAGCAAAGTCACAGAAGCGGACTGACACGAAGCGACGATGCCGCGAATGTGCGGGAACAATTCAAGCACCATTAATGTCGCACCGGGAAAAACTACCGACATACCGAATGCGTAAAAAAACAGCGGAATAACGGACCATGGCAACATCGGTGCTGAGAAATAATGAAAGACTACATTTACAGTCGCAGCTGACATCAAGAACGTAAATCCAATTGCCACTTGTTTCGCAATCGATAAGCGCCCAGCTAGTTGATTGGCGGCGAGCGAGCCAAGAAAGATACCCCCAACCATAGGAATAAACTGCCATCCAAAACTTTGAGCATCAAGCTTCAAATGTTGCGTGATAAACGCGGGCGCTGAGGAAATAAAGAGAAATATGCCGGCAAAATTACATCCAATAGTGCCAGCCTTAAAATAGAAACGCGGAGACTTAAACACGTCGCGATAGCTCTGCCATAAAAATTCCACATTGAATGCTTGGCGCTTCTCAATCGGTAAAGATTCTGGCAAATAACGATAGCAGGCAATGAGCAAAACCACTGTATAGGCAAACAATAACAAAAAGATGGTACGCCAGTCTGAATGCGAAACTACCCAACCACCGATGATAGGAGCGATCGCCGGCGCGATAGAAAATATCATTGTGACTAGGGAGAGTAATTTTTCTGCCGGCGCACCCGCGTACAAATCACGCACAATTGCTCGACCAATCACCATCCCAGCACCAGCAGCCACACCTTGCATGATACGGAACACCCAAAGGTAGTGAACAGTATGTGCAGAAGCGCATCCAAAAGAACCAATGGCAAATACGATTAAAGCAATCAACACAACATTGCGACGACCAAACGAATCAGACAAAGCACCGTGCCACAAGGTCATTACAGCAAACGACAACATGTAAGCGGTCAAAGTCTGCTGTACCTCAATCGAGGTTGCATGCAAACTAGTTTGTATCGACTCGAAAGCTGGCAAATAGGTATCAATCGAAAACGGCCCCAGCATAGACAATGCCGCCAACAACACAGCAAGATGGGTAAAGCTGAGGGTATCTTTAGACCGCATGTGCAACTTTCAAAAACGCGAGATAACAAACAATGACAAAAAACTTGATCGCTAGATCAATTACAAAGATACAGTACAAGGCGACGCCCGTAGCAATGCGCCCTAAAACACCTGCACACTTTCAATTCAATTATAGGGATGAAGTACAAGGCACAAAGTGCAGCAATACAAGAGTATTGCGAGCATTTTGCAACGCAGTAATGCGCCCACCACACTCAACCACCACCATTAAATTCAATTATGGGGATGCAGTACAAGGCGCAAAGCACAGCAATACAAGAGTATTGCGAGCATTTGCAACGCAGTAATGCGCCCTAGAATTGAATTTAAAGCCCGAGGCAGACGTATTTTTGTTCTAAATATTCATCCATCCCATACTTAGAACCTTCACGTCCCAGCCCAGATTGCTTCACTCCACCAAATGGCGTCACTTCATTGGCAATCAAACCCGTATTCACGCCAACCATACCGTATTCCAGCTTTTCAGCAACGCGCCATACACGACCGATGTCACGCGCGTAGAAATACGCAGCAAGCCCGAAATCAGTATCATTTGCGGCAGCAATGACCTCTTCTTCCGATTTAAACGCCATCACTGCAGCAAGAGGTCCGAAGGTCTCTTCACGCATTACCAGCATCTCATGATGGACATCAGCAACAATCGTTGGTTCAAAAAATAAACCACCTTTTTCGTGAGCTTTGCCGCCAGAAATGAGTCGGGCTCCACGTTCGATCGCGTCGCCAACATGCGCTTTCACTTTCGCAATCGCTTGTTGGTCAATCAATGGTCCTTGACGCACACCTGGCTGAGTACCATCCCCAACCACCACTTTCTTGATGGCGACGGCAAACTTTGCTAAGAATTGTTCATAAATCGATTCATGCACATAGAAGCGATTAGTACAGACGCAAGTTTGGCCTGCATTACGGAACTTAGATTGCAACGCACCTTCAACTGCGGCATCGACATCAGCATCGTCAAACACGATAAATGGGGCATGGCCGCCAAGCTCTAGGGCTAACTTCTTCAAAGTTGGGGCACTTTGCTGCATCAAGATACGACCCACTGGCGTCGAGCCTGTAAAGGATAAATGGCGCACCACTGAACTTCCGCACAAGACTCGCCCCAATACAATTGACTGTTCAGCATCGCCTGTGATCACATTCAACACTCCTGCTGGCATGCCAGCGCGCATCGCCAATTCTGCCAAAGCTAATGCAGATAAGGGGGTTTGTTCAGCTGGCTTAATCACGATAGTGCAGCCCGCCGCTAAGGCCGGTGCTACTTTTCGCGTAATCATCGCCAACGGAAAATTCCAAGGTGTAATCGCCGCACAAACACCAATCGGTTGTTTCAACACCAAGGTGCGTTTGTCGACCCAAGTCGATGCCAACACGTCGCCAGATACACGCTTCGCTTCTTCAGCAAACCACTCAACAAAACTCGCACCATACAAGACTTCACCCTTCGCTTCAGCCAAAGGCTTGCCCTGCTCTGCCGTCATGATTGCGGCCAAGTCGTCTGCATTGGCAACGATCAAATCAAACCATTTGCGCAGAACTGTGGCACGTTCTTTTCCTGTTAGTGCCGACCAAGTTGGTAGAGCGTCCTGAGCCGCGGCAATAGCATCTTGCGCATGTGTAGTATCAAGGTTAGCAACTTCAGCGATCAAGGCACCAGTCGAAGGATTAAAAACGGCGAAACGCGACGCACTTTCAACCCATTGATTAGCAATGAGTGCATGATAGGCGATCAATGATGGGTCTTTGAGTTGGGGGCGAGTATATTGAGACATAACTGACGAGGATTCGAAGGCATGTTAATCAAATATTCAGAATTAAGAATATTGATTCAAAGAAAAACATAAGGATACGTGAAAACGACAATGCTTGCCCGACTGAGAATGCAGATCGTCGAAGCACAACAAGCTCGATTTGAATTTTCATTTTGCAAATACCAATACCAGAAAATGAAAAAAAGCCCCGTATCAAACGAGGCTTCAGGCTGATTACTTCATTCTCACCCGCGCTTCGACACGAGCTTCAACATTGGTTGTTCCAGGTTCGAAGCTTGGTTCGAAGCCCTTCCTTCGAACACTTGATGCGCTGACTGTAACGGTTTGATAGCGGCCACTACGGCTTTCGATACCATCAAAGTCGATCGAATCGATAAGGAAGTCTGCTGACTTTTTCCCCATGATTTGAGCTACGACATTCATACGTTCAAACAAATTCTGATAAGCAGCATCGAGGCGATCTTTCTCAGCCCGCTTCTGTGCTGCCTCTGAAAGCTCAAAGCCCAAACTATCTAACTCCATTTTCTGTTGAAATTCACTGATGAGTTTGGGTAGGGTATCCAAGGCCGTGGTCCGCATGCTCACGCTTTGTCTTACACGCCAGCCAATTCTTTGACTTTTCAAAGTCTTCTTCGTCGGTGAAATTTGGGTTTCCACTTCTTCCTCGATCGACTCCACCGAATAAGATGAAGTCGTGACTTCTACTTCTTGGTAATTGGTTTTTAATTGATCGAGGATGAGTTTCGCCCTTTTGTTCACGGCTGAAGCGGCGACCTCTTTGTCCTTACCTTCTTCAGTAATACTAAACCAAGCGACTGCGCGGTCATTCTTAAACTTCAAACTTGATGTACCAGCAATCAACAAGCGAGAATCTTTCCCCAACTCTTGTGCAGGAGCCACATTCATCGAGCAAAACAAAGCCAAAAAAACTAAAAACACACGCATTAACATCTCCCTAATTTTCAATATCCCAACACAAATGCTCAGCAAATAGCCGCTTACTCAGCATCCTTCGGCTTAGCCGCCTCACGGCGATTAAATCCTGCCACCATATCAAAACGGAACAGTCGACATTCGAGTGCGCCATTAAAGAATGGTGTTTTACGCGATTCTTTGAGACGCAATAGTTTCGGTAACCCCAAATCCGCGGTGAACAAGAAAACGCTCCAGCCGGCGAAACGTTGCTTCAAGGTGGCGCTGAATGCGGCGAAGAATTCACGTGCCAAATCGTCTGGTTCGAAACTTTGATCACCACGCACGCCGATACGTTCGCCGTAAGGAGGATTGGTCAGCAAAATACCCGCTTGCTCGGTCGGCGCTTTGATTTCCTGTGCTTCAATTTGTTTCAGCGGCACTTCAAATTTGATGCCTGCTTTGTTCAAATTGTTGCGGGTCATGCTGACCATGTCACCGGAAATATCGCTACCGAAAATGCTTGGCTCGCTCGGCAATGGATTCATGCGAATCGCGTTTTTGATGTCTTGCCACTCTTCTTCATTGAACGCAGCGAATTTTTCGAAAGCGAATTCACGGCGCATGCCAGGTGGAATGCCGGCTAACATCTGCGCTGCTTCAATCAAGATGGTGCCTGAACCGCACATGGGGTCAAACAAAGGCACGCCCGGCTTCCAGCCTGCGGTACGCAATAAGCCTGCAGCAAGGTTTTCACGCAATGGCGCGTCACCAGTTTCTAAGCGCCAGCCGCGTTTGAACAAGGCTTCGCCAGAGGTGTCGAGGTAAACTGTATAGTTATGCGCGTCAAGGAAACCAACGATGCGCATATCAGGCTGTTTCGTATCAACCGAAGGACGCTGCGTAAACTGGTCACGGAAACGATCGCAGATCGCATCCTTAATTTTTAATGTGGTGAATTCTAAGCTCTTGAGTGGTGATTTCACTGCGGTGACATCGACACGAATCGTGTGATGGTAGCCAAACCAATCTTCCCAAGGTTGCTCTAGCGTGAGATCGTAAATGTCGTTTTCGTTCGAATAGCCGCCGTGCGCCATACGTAACAACACACGCGAAGCAATACGAGAGTGAAGATTGACACGATAGGCGTCATTCAGTTCACCCGAGAAGTGAACACCACCGGGCACTTGGGTGTGCACATGGATGGTTTTAGAGTTTTTGAGCGCGGCAATTTCAGCGAGCTCTTCTGCTAGTGCAGTTTCCAAGCCACGTGGGCATGGGCAAAAATAGGAATAACGTGTTTTCATGGGGGACCTTTTTTCCGTCATGGTTTTTAAAAACCCTACGCACGCATCGCACGCAGGGGACTTCATCTTTACAACTTCTCTACCTTCTATTTACAACTCAACGCTACATCTATAAACACAGTAGTGGCTAGCATCTGCACCTATATCGTCGAAGCTTAAAATGGTTTAACGACCACCAAAATCACAGCGATTATCATCAACACCACCGGCACTTCATTAAACCAACGGAACCAAACATGGCTACGTTTATTATGCCCTTTTTCAAATTTTTTCAGAATGCTGCCACAGGCATGGTGATAGCCAATCAGTAAGATCACAATCGCTAACTTCGCATGCATCCAACCACTGCCTGGGCCACGACCTACTCCATAGCCCATCCACATCCACACGCCTAAACCTATAGCTGGAATGGTCAATATAGTCATAAAACGATATAACTTACGCGCCATCAACAACAAACGTTCAGTGCTAGCGCTTTGGGTCTCCATCGCCAAGTTCACGAAGATACGTGGCAAATAGAACAAGCCTGCAAACCAAGAGGCAATAAACACAATGTGAAACGCTTTAATGTACAAATACATATTCATTCTTTCTTTTGAGCGATTGCGCTCTCAGATGGATTTGATGATTACTTTCTTACCTCGCCATGCCCAAACACCACATATTTCAGCGAAGTTAAGCCTTCTAGGCCAACTGGGCCACGTGCGTGCAGTTTATCATTAGAAATGCCAATCTCTGCACCGAGGCCATATTCAAAGCCATCGGCAAAGCGGGTCGAGGCGTTGACCATGACCGATGCTGAGTCAACTTCACGTAAGAATGCCAAGGCACGGCTATAGTCTTCAGTGATGATCGCTTCTGTATGTTTGGACGAATAGGTATTGATATGGGCAATCGCCTCATCCATATCGGTGACCACTTTCACTGCCAAGATCGGTGCAAGGTATTCCGTGGTCCAATCGCTTGCATCTGCTTTCGCTAGATACGGATAGCCATGCAGAATCGCATGGGCGGTTGAATCGCAACGCAATTGGACTTTTTCTTTGAGATATTCGACTGCCAATAAAGGCAATACTTGATCAGCAATACGCTCTGCCACGAGTAGCGTTTCCATCGTATTGCAGGTGCCATAGCGATGGCATTTGGCGTTAAAGCCTATTGCTATCGCTTTTTCGAGGTCAGCTCTATCATCGATATACACGTGGCAGATGCCGTCGAGATGCTTGATCATCGGCACTGTCGCTTCGCGCATCAAACGCTCGATCAAGCCTTTACCACCGCGAGGCACAATCACGTCTACATATTCTGGCATCGTAATCAAGGCGCCCACTGCGGCGCGGTCTGTCGTATCGACCACTTGCACCGCTTGTTCGGGCAAACCCGCTGCGATCAAACCCTCTTTGACCAACAAGGCCAGAGCACGGTTGCAATGAATCGCTTCTGAACCACCACGTAGTATCGTCGCATTGCCACTCTTGATACACAGACCTGCTGCGTCCACTGTGACATTAGGACGGGCTTCGTAAATGATACCAATCACGCCAAGCGGCACCCGCATTTGCCCGACTTGAATTCCCGAAGGGCGAAATTTCATATTCGAGATTTCGCCAATAGGATCTGGCAATCTTGCGATCTGCTCCAAGCCCTCTGCCATGGTCGCAATCGCTTTATCACTGAGAGCCAAACGATCAAGCATCGCGGCTTCCATGCCAGCTTCTCGTGCGGCAGTCAGGTCCAATTCATTCGCCGCTCGTAATGCTGCAGCATCACGGCGAATCGCTTCGGCAATCGCCAACAAAGCTTTATTTTTGGTCCCGGTATCCGCTTTGGCCATGGCACGCGAAGCAGCACGCGCTTGCTGGCCTAAGGTTTGGATATAGGTGGCGATATCGCCGGTATTTCTTTCAGAGCTCATGTTTAGAACACTTTTAATCTATTTGTTTAAACGACCCACTGTCGCTATGCTTCGCAAAATTGCCTCACTGGGATGTTGTGCTAGGTACTTAGAATGCCTTGCCAGCTCATCGTCGACATGCCAAATTTGAACAACTACGCGCTGCGCCTAATTAAGCGACTTAGCGTGCCGTCAATTTGCTTTAGCAACTCGCAAACCGAGGTGCAGTAAAGCATCCCAAGCGTCGCCGGCGAACTTAGGAGCGCGCAAGCCTTTTACCATTTTGTCGATTTGTGCAGCGTCTTGTAGGGCTGCTTGCAGAGTCGCGAGGCTGACACGACGTAATGCGGGTTCCATGAGTTTTTCTCTTGGTCCCCAGATGCGATACTCTTTCAAGAGTGCACCTAAGGGGCGTCCTTGTGCGACGCCAGATTTTAATTTGAGAAGCGTGCGCAATTCTTCGGCCATCGCCCACAAGACTAAAGGCAATGCTTCGCCCTCGCCTTTCAGACCTTCTAACATTCTGACTAAACGCGCTACATCACCGACCAACATCGCTTCATTGAGTTTGAATACGTCATAACGCGCCACGTTCAACACAGCATCGTGTATCACTTCAAAACTCAGTTTACCTTGCGGATGCAAGAGCCCAAGCTTTTGAATTTCTTGATGTGCTGCGAGTAAGTTGCCTTCAACTCGATCAGCAATAAACTCCAAACTTTGGCGATCAGCGCTCTGCCCTTGGGCACTCAAACGTTGGCCTATCCAATTCGGCAAAGCAGCTCGCTCAATCAAGGGAATATCAATATACACCGCAGCTTGCTGCAACATACTGACCCATGACGCTTTTTGTGTTGCCCAATCGAGTTTTGGGAGGGTAATCAGCGTGATGTTATCAGGCGACAGATCGCGCACGTATTCTTGAAGCGCGGCACTGCCATCCTTGCCTGGCTTACCTGTCGGCATCCGCAGATCGATAAATTTTTTATCGCCAAACAGAGATTGAGATTGATTTGCGGCGAGCAATTCGCCCCATTTGAAATAACGTTCAACCGTAAGGACTTCACGCTCTAGGAAATCTTGCGCACGTGCTGCCTTACGAATCTTGTCCGCCGTTTCCTGCACTAGCAAATGCTCGTCGCTGGAGATGACATACATCGCCGCCAAACCTTTGGCGAGATGAGCATCAATCGCATCGTAGCGCAGTTGCATAATGAGTTTTCCGATTAAGTCGATGGAGTGTCCATCTTGACCACAGCCAATCGGCGCATAATCTGCTGCACCAATTCAGACTGCATATCACGGTACAACAATGTTTCTTCCGCTTCTTTTGCCAATACTTCGTTTTCTTTAAAGCTCAAATTGCGCTTTAAACTAATCGTTGTGGGTGCTAACACCTCGCGTCCTGCTTTATCACGCAAACGAAATTTGAGATTGTAAGTAAGATTAAATTCACGCACGCGACCTTGACTATTCAAAGACAAGATCGTTTTTTCGCGCGTTTCACCCAACACATCGAGCACGACTTCTGCGGTAGTCGCTTGTGAAGTGACTTCAGTCTTACCGTTAGCACGCAAATGGCGCTTCAACTCACCACCCAAAGCTGAACTATCTGGCAAACCCACATAGATACTCTGAAACGGCAAATTGACTGCACCGCGCAATGCAAAGCCGCATGCAGAGAGAGTCACCGCGATCACTACACAGCTAAAAAATTTTACGTACCGATTCATGCTCATGGAGGCTTTCAATCTTCTACACTTGAATAATTCAAATCTTTCTTCCCGAATGCAAGCAGAAGAAAGACTCAACATCACACAACAATATTCACCAATTTTCCAGGAACAACGATAATTTTCTTCGGAGTACCTTCGATGAAACGTGCGGCACTTTCATTCGCAACTGCAGCAGCTTCGATCGTCGCTTTGTCGGCATCTTTCGCAACCTTGATGCTGCCGCGCAATTTGCCATTCACCTGCACCATCAATTCGATTTCGTCTTGAACCAATGCAGCAGCATCCACTTGTGGCCAAGGAGCGTCAATAATGCCGCCAAGGTCTTTCAAGTAACCAAGTTCATTCCATAATGCATGCGTGATATGCGGACAAACAGGATACAAACCACGCAACAAAATACCAAATGCTTCACGTACAGCTGCTGCAGAACCCTCTGCTTCTGACTTAAACGATTCAATTGTATTCAACAATTTCATCGCGCCAGAGACAACCGTGTTGTACTGCAAGCGATCGTAATCGCTATCGATTTGCTTTAAGGTGCTGTGCACTTCGAAACGCAGAGCTTTGACATCGGCAGCATAATTCGCTGCTGGTGTTGCACCTGCAGCGATCGTTGCTGAGAACTTCAATGCAGTTGCCCATAAACGGCGCAAGTAACGGGATGCACCTTCAACACCGCTGCTACTCCACGCTGCACTTTGATCTGGAGGGCCTGCGAACATCGTGAACAAACGCGCCGTATCTGCGCCAAACTGGCTGATGATATCTTTCGGTTCTACGACGTTGTTTTTGGACTTCGACATCTTCTCAATGCCACCCATTTGCACAGGCTGTCCATCGCTCTTCAAACTAGCAGAAATTGGACGACCTTTTTCATCGTGCTGCACTTCAACTTCGTTCGGATAGAACCATACTTTCTTACCACTTTCTTCTTCGCGATAGAAAGATTCGTTCAACAACATTCCTTGCGTGAACAAATTCTTGAATGGCTCGTCGATCTTCACCAAACCCATGTCACGCATGGCTTTGGTCCAGAAACGCGCGTACAGCAAATGCAAAACCGCATGTTCAACACCACCGATATACTGGTCCATCGCCATCCAGTAGTCGTTACGTTCGTCGACCATGGTTGTCGCATCAGGGCAGGTATAACGCATGAAGTACCAGCTTGAATCGACGAAGGTATCCATGGTGTCCGTTTCACGATGCGCTGGCTTACCGCATTTCGGGCAAGGCACATTCAAGAAAGCTGCATGGGTTTTCAATGGGTTACCGGAACCATCTGGAATACATTCGGTTGGCAATACCACAGGTAAATCTTCATAAGGTACTGGCACGTCGCCGCAGTCATCGCAATGGATGATAGGAATTGGTGTACCCCAGTAACGTTGACGAGAAATACCCCAATCGCGCAAACGCCATGTGGTTTTTTTCTCGCCCACACCTTTGGCGACGAGGTCGGCAGCAACAGCATCGACTGCGGCTTTGTAATGTAAACCATCGTATTTGCCAGAATTAACCGTGACACATTTTTGCTTATCGCCATACCATTCAGCCCAAGCGTCGGTCGTGAAACTCTCGCCTTCCACTGCGACGACTTGTTTAATCGTGATACCGTATTTCTTCGCAAAAGCAAAGTCACGTTCATCATGTGCTGGAACACCCATCACGGCACCATCGCCATAACTCATCAACACGTAGTTACCAACCCAGACTTCTACCTGTTCACCTGTCAATGGATGCGTAACGAACAAACCGGTTGGCAAACCTTCTTTTTCTTTGGTCGCCATTTCGGCTTCAGTCGTACCGCCCGCTTTGCATTCTTCGATGAACGCAGCCAACTTCGCATTATTTTTAGCGGCAACGGTAGCGATAGGATGCTCCGCTGCCACGGCACAGAAAGTCACACCCATAATCGTGTCTGGACGCGTCGTGAAGACGAACATTTTGCCGTCTTGTACCAGTGCACCCGATTCGTCTTTGATGTCATGGCTAAACGCAAAACGTACACCCTCGCTCTTACCAATCCAATTGCGCTGCATAGTGCGCACTTGATCTGGCCAGCCATCGAGTTGATCAATGCTAGACAAGAGTTCTTCCGCATATTGGGTAATGCCGAAGTAGTATCCTGGAATCTCACGTTTTTCAACGATAGCACCCGAGCGCCAACCGCGGCCATCAATCACCTGCTCGTTGGCCAACACAGTTTGGTCGATGGGATCCCAGTTCACCACTTGCGTCTTCTTGTAGGCGATGCCCTTCTCCAACATCTTCAAGAACAACCATTGGTTCCAACGGTAGTAATCTGGGTCGCAAGTCGCCACTTCACGTGACCAATCAAACGCTAAGCCCAATGGCTGCATTTGCGACTTCATGTCTTCGATGTTGGCGTAAGTCCATTCGGCGGGAGACTTTTTATAGGCAATAGCAGCATTCTCAGCAGGCAAACCGAAGGCATCCCAGCCCATAGGCATCAATACGTTGTAGCCCTTCATGCGCAGTTGGCGGGCCAGCATATCGTTGATCGTATAGTTACGCACGTGACCCATGTGTAGTTTGCCCGATGGATAAGGCAACATAGAGCAAGCGTAGTACTTCCCTTTCGGGAAACGGGGATCGTTTTCTACCGTTTTAAATGCATTAGACTCTGTCCAATGTTGCTGGGCGGCTTGTTCAACTTCTGCTGGGCTATATTTTTCTTGCATGACGATTTAACGATGAAATGAATATCTTGCGTTTTCACTACCACTTTTGATCAAATTTGACCAAGCGTGAAGGAAATCACAGACGAAAGTAATAAGTGTTAGCCTTGTATCTCAAGCAAGAGCTTAAGACAAAGGAAATATTGCAAAACGAATTCCGAACTCGTGATTATAAGGCTAAAGCACCCTGCACTGCGACAATCCGACGGGAAACAGCCTGAAAATAGCAATTTTTCTCGGGAAAAAGTTCAAGCTGAGACGCCATGTACAAGACACTAAAGATTTCGTCTAGCGATGAATAATTCAAAGACTGAAAAATCGCGAGAAAAATCGTGAATAGGCCTAGCAATTTAACGCGAAACTAAGGCTTTGCAGATCCTTGTTTAACAGGGGCACTTGGTGCCTCTGGCGACGTCGCAAAACCGACCTTGGTGAGTCCAAGTGTTTGCGCACTAGCCATTACTTTGGCAATGATTTCAAAACGTGTATCTTTATCGGCACGCAACACGATCTCGGGTTGGACTGGAAGCTTCGATGCTACCGCCAAACGTTCTTCAACACCTTTTAGATCGAGTAAATCCGCATCCCAATACACTTTGCCATCGGCGGCGAATGAAATGCTCACCATATTCGCTTGTTTCACTAAAACCTCTGCGTTGGCCTTGGGAAGGTCTAGTTTGACGGCATGATTGAGCAAAGGCGCTGCAATAATGAAAATCACCAAAAGCACCAACATGACGTCAACCATTGGTGTCACATTGATATCTGACATGGCGTTCATTGGCTTACCTGAACGCCCACCTAATCCGTTAAACTGTCCAAAAGCCATAGCATTCCTCAGGCGGTTTTGCTCAAGTGCGCATGCAAATCAAAAGCGAAGCCGTCTAGCTCAGCAAAGGTAATGCGATTAACGCGATTAAATGCGTTGTATGCCAATACCGCAGGAATGGCCACCAGCAAACCTAAGCCAGTCATGACCAAAGCTTCCCCAACTGGGCCAGCGATCAAATCGATTTGAATCGCAGTGCTACCGGAAACAGCGGTCAAGGCATGATAAATACCCCAAACCGTACCGAGCAACCCCACAAAAGGAGCCGTAGCACCGATCGACGCCAATAGTGTCAAACCAGATTCTAAACGTACTGTCACCCGATTCAATTCTTGGCGCAAGACTCGAGTCAATACATCAGATGGATCGGTTTTTGCCATCATCGTTGTTACTCGATTTTGCGCTGATGCGGCCTCTGCACCTCTTTTTGCGAGTGGCACATACACATTTTCAAGATCGACGACGTCGAGGATCATCAAGGCGTCCTCCATTGTTGGCGCCTCCCAAAACCGACCGATCTCTGGTGCGCTGCGACGAATACGCCAGAACACCCAAGACTTAGCAAAAATAGTGAACCAACTGACAAGAGACATCAAAATCAACACAAAGGCGACAGCTCGACCTAATTCGTCTAGCTGCGCCCAATATTGAGAAATGGAAACTGGCATCAAATATTCTCTATTTCAGATGAAAGTTTAGATTGGAAAAGCTTGTAAATTAACGCAAACCCAAGACGTCGTACATATCGTACAAACCCGTCTTTTTATCTGCAAGAAAACGCGCCGCCCGCAGGCTACCATGTGCGTAGGTCACACGACTGGATGACTTATGAGTAATTTCAACACGTTCGCCAATGCCCGCAAATAGAACAGTATGATCACCAACAATATCTCCACCACGAATGGTAGCAAAACCGATCGATGAAGGATCACGCTCACCGGTCACACCCTCACGAGCAAACACGCCGACTTCGTTTAAATCGCGTCCAATAGCGTCGGCGATCACTTCGCCCATTTTTAGCGCTGTTCCCGATGGCGCATCCACTTTATGACGGTGGTGTGCCTCAACGATCTCGATGTCGTAACCATGAGAAAAACTTTTTGCGGCCATTTCCAACAACTTCATGGTGACATTTACGCCCACACTCATATTCGGCGCAAACACGATCGCTGTCTTTTCTGCTGCCTTCGCAATTGCAGCTTTTCCAGCATCGTCAAAGCCCGTGGTACCGATAATCATCTTGATGCCGTGTTGCGCGCAATATTCGAGATGATGCAGCGTTCCTTCTGGTCGAGTGAAATCAATAAAATATTCCGCTTGCGCAAGACCGAGCGCCAAATCAGATTCAATCTTTACGCCAGTTTCTTTACCTAAAGTGACACCAGGATCAGATCCGATCGCTGGAGACTGTGCCACATCAAGTGCACCAACCAAGCTTGCGTCATCCGCAGCCAGTATCGTTTCAACCAACATCTTACCCATGCGACCAGAAGCACCGGCCACCGCAATTTTCATAGCAGACATGCTTTACTCTTTATTTTTTCTTAGGAGTTTCAGAGGAGACCTCAGCTTCGTTACGAGCCGCAATCGCCGCTGTCGTAATATGGGCTAAATATTCTTTTTCGGTTGGCAATTTTCCGCCTTCGAACTTTTCAACCGTATTATTCTTAAAGTAAATCGCCAAGCGGCTTGTTACAACTTCACCGTTCGGCTTTTGCAAACGGAATGGATAGTCCCAACGGTCTTCATGGAACATGTCCGTCAATAATGCTGTACCTAACAAGAAACGAACCTGCTCACGGGTCATTCCCTCCTTCAACTGGCTCGCCATTTCCTGTGATACAAAATTACCTTGTTGCACAGTGATACGGTATGGCGAAATAAAGCCAAAGAAACGATCAAGGCCGGTTGGCTTAATGACCTGAGTATCGTTAGCATCAGCGTTTGCGTTCACAGGGGTGTTTGTCGTTGCGCAAGCACTTAACAATGCGGCAATCGGCAATACAGAGAATCGCAACATGCGCGCGGAAGATTTATTGAAGGAAAACAATGACATGGAAAACCTCAGTTTTTTTGTGGTAAAGCTGTCGAAAGGTCGCAGATCAGCTAACATATCGAAAATATTTACCAAGCTTTAAAACCCTATATCATAAAGCACTTAGCCTTATTTTGACTGAAAACATGACAAATAACTCTCCAGACCTCAAAGCCAGCGGCCTCAAAGCGACCTTACCACGCCTGAAAATCTTGGAAATCTTCCAAAACAGTGCGGTTCGCCACCTGACCGCTGAAGATGTCTACAAGATTCTTTTGACCGAGAATATGGATGTTGGCTTGGCGACGGTTTATCGTGTTCTCACGCAATTTGAACAGGCTGGACTCTTGCACCGCAATCATTTCGAGACGGGCAAAGCGATCTTCGAACTCAATGAGGGTTCACACCACGACCATTTGGTGTGCTTAGATTGTGGAAAAGTTGAAGAATTTTTTGACGAACAAATCGAGAAGCGTCAACACGATATCGCCAACGAACGTGGCTTTAAGATCGCAGAACATGCGTTGGCCTTGTATGGTAACTGCACTAAGGCCAACTGCGAACATCGCAAAACGAAATAAGCTAACTCAGCGGCCGATTATCCTTGATTGGCTGCTGCTTGTGCTCTGGCAGCGCGCACTTTAGTTGCAACGCCTTGAATCGTATCAAGCACTTTTTTCGCATTAAATGGCTTAATGATGTAGCCGCTAATACCGCTCTTCACAGCTTCAGACACCGTGTCTTGATCTTTATTGGCAGTGACCATCAAGATCATGACATCGGGCATCACCATACGAATGCTACGTAAGGCCTCAATGCCGCTCACTTTGGGCATCACAACGTCGAGTAAGATGATATCGGGTTTAAGGCGAGTTGCCATTTCTAGCGCACCATCGCCATCCAAGGCTTCTCCGACCACGTTATAGACTTCATGACGCAAGATCACACGCAAGGTTTCACGCGTCATATCATTGTCATCCACAATGAGCACTGAGATGTCTTTGTTTTCCGCCATATTTTTACCAGTCCCTGTTTTTCAAAAAAAGCACTGCGACTAGATTCGCCCTGATCAGCTACAAAAAACTAATGATTCAGAGCATTTGACAATAATTTCGCTGTGATATCAACGATCGGAATCACGCGTTCATACGCCATACGTGTTGGACCAATAACACCGAGCGTACCAACCACCTTACCATTTACCTCGTAGGGTGCAGTCACCACACTCATTTCTTCCATCGGTACCAATTGTGATTCGCCACCGATAAATATTCTCACACCTGAAGCATTACTGGAAACATCTAATAGTTGCATTAAACCACTTTTTTGCTCGAATAGATCAAACATTCGTCGTAAAGACGTCATATTCGATGACAATTCGCTCACATTCAGTAAATTTCGCTCACCCGAGATCACCATATCGTCATTATTCTCCGCCATGGCCTCACTGCCTGCATCCAAAGCCGCACGCATTAAGCGATTCATATCACCTTGCAATTCTCGCAACTCATGTTTAATGCTGATTCTGGCTTGGTCAAAACTCTGACCCGCAAAATGCTGATTCAAATAATTAGCGGCCTGCACCAACTGCGTCGGTGAATAGTCCACATCAGTCAATAACAATCGATTATGGACTTCGTCATTCGGTGCAACGATGACCAACAAAATACGTTTTTCCGACAGACGCAAAAACTCGACTTGTTTAAATATCGACTCTTGACGCGCGCTCATCACCACGCCTGCGAATTGAGAAAGCGAAGATAAAACTTGGGCCGCATTGGCGATAATTTTTTGCGACGACCCCGTAATAATGGACGACTGCAAATTCTGCCCTAAAGCATTTTGCAGCATGCTCTCGTCTATGTCTTGTACAGTCAATAGCTGATCGACAAAAACACGATAACCGCGCGGTGTCGGTACTCGACCAGCGGAAGTATGTGGGCTGGCAACAAATCCCATTTCTTCGAGATCAGCCATGACGTTACGAATGGTGGCGGCAGACAATTCCAAACCCGAGATTTTCGATAATTCTCGGGACCCCACCGGCTGACCATCGGCTATATACCGTTCCACCAGTGCTTTTAATAATGTTTGTGCGCGGTTATCTAAATGCATGATTTTTATTGTAGGCTAGCTGTTGCCGGAACGCACCGTTTTTTTGTGTTTCTGTGACTTATATTGTCGCTAAAGTGCTGATTTCAATTGATGTAAATCATGCACAATGAGATCGGGAGTAATGTGTGCGTGAGGCGTATCGTGCAAGTGCATTTTATACCGATTCATCCAAGCCGCGCGCATCCCCACCGCTTGCGCCCCAGCGACGTCGAGACGAAGGTCATCACCAACATACATCACCTCATGTGCAGGTAGTTGTAGTCTTTCCAAAGCAGCTTCAAAAATGCGAGGATCTGGCTTCGCACAACCAAATTCGTGAGCAGCAATTGAAAACTGAAAATACGGTGCTATACCTATCGCCTGCAAATCTGCAAAACCATTAGAGATCGTCGCCAACGCATAATCTTGCTGCATTTGAGCTAAAGCATGGGGAACATCGTCGAACATTTCGACTTGATTTCGGGCATGGGCGAAAATCTGCATACCTTCGTCGGCGAGGTTAGGATCAGCCTGAAATTCATTCAAGACTTGCAAAAGCGCTGTATGGCGCAAGGCCCAAAGATCATAGCTGAAACGAGGATCAGTGGGAATCATCGCCATTCGGCGCTCACGCAAACTGTCGACCGTATGATGTTCGCCGATCACAGGCACTTGCTCAAGCAGCCAAGAGAACAGTGTCATCTCCGCACGCGAGATTAAAGATCGCAAGGGCCATAGCGTATCGTCGAGATCAAATATAATTGCTTTAATGGACATTATTCAAATTTTGATTCTCTTCAAATGAGGACAAAACTCTGCTACAGATCATCGATCCGAGCATTAAGGTCGAATATACCTTGTTTTGCACCGCAGAGTGTAAGGAGGTATTGGCGATAAACTGGCGGGATACGATTCCCAATGCTGGTTCCTATGTCACGCAACCAAGCAATCGGATAGTTCGATTGATACAAGGGCGTCATAAATTTACTCGCCATCTGGTAATACGCAATCTGGCGACGTCTTCTCTGACTAAACTGAGCAAATGTTTCAAGGACAGCCTCGCTATTTGCTGCATTGATAGACCAAAGTTTAGCCAACACCGAGGCATCGATCAAAGCCATGTTTGCCCCCTGCCCTAATTGAGGGCTCATTGCATGTGCAGCGTCGCCCATCACCAGAACTCGTTGATGATGGTAGCTCTGTAATCGGACGTCAGCGTATTCAGCAATCGCGATCTGAGTATCTCGCGCGTCAGACAACCACTGTGCAACCTCTGGCCAAATTGGAGCGATACGTTGGATCAAGCCTTGTATTCCCTGTGTTTTATATTCCCCAAATGCCGACTTCGGTAGACTCCAAAACAAGGAATAACATTGTTTTCCGGTACGAGGATTGATGCCGGACGGTAATACCCCTAGCATCACCTGTGCACCCCGATAGCGTTGCATCAAAATATGTGGGTATGGCCAATCGTCTTTATCGAGCACTGCCCAGAATGCCCCCCAGGGATAGGGTCTGTGGGACTGCGGGATAGGAAGTTGATCACGCAAATGTGAGCGAGTGCCATTCGCGATAATCAATGCATCAGCGCGATGATTGTCTACCCGATGCAGCGGCAATCGAACATCGTTGACGGTAAAGCAAACACCCTGTTCGTCTTGTTCGAAGGCAGAAACACCCTGACCGAGATGAATAGGCACGCCAAGTTCAATCGCACATTGCCATAGAGTGTGATGCAAACTTGCGCGATGAATTCCCAATCCATACCACTCAGGATTGACGCGCTGATAGTGCAGGTTGAGAGCTTTCCAATTGCCGGAGTAACCCTCTAAACTATCAACCCGCGAGGCCTTTGCTTGAATCGTATCGAGTAAGCCTAACTCGGCTAGCATCGCTTGCCCGCTAGGTTGCAATAACAATCCTGCACCCACTGGGGTGGGGTCAGAAACGTGTTCGAAGACGGCAACCTGAATTCCGAGACGAGTCAGATGAATGGCTGCGGCGAGTCCGGCGATCCCCGCGCCCGCGATGGCGATTTGCGTCATAAAGCGTGAATGAAGTTTTCTTACATTATAAGGTCGTTTATAGTAATGGCACAGATCAGCTGCAACGATTACCCGCGAAATCGTCAGGCAACTCTATTCTTAAACACGCCAACACAAATCTATGTCTATTCAGATTACTGCTGCAACCATCGAAGACCTTTCCCTGCTCGCGCCTTTGTTTGACGGCTATCGTGTGTTTTATGAGCAGACATCCGACCTTGCCTTGGCCCATTTTTTTCTTGAGCAACGTATACGGCAACAGGAATCGATTATTTTCTTAGCGACGGAATTGATCGACGTCAGAGAAACGAATACATCAGAAAAAATCGGCGTCGGCTTTGTTCAACTCTATCCCAGTTTTTCATCAGTTTCCGCAAAACGCTTGTGGATATTGAACGACCTGTATGTTGCCCCAAATGCCCGTCGCCGAGGCTTGGCAGAGGCTTTAATGAATCGCGCCCGTGACTTTGCTGTGCAAGACGGTGCCAAAGGCCTCTTCTTAGAAACAGCCCACGATAACCATGGTGCGCAAGCCCTCTATGAATCGCTTGGTTATCGCAAAAATACAGAGTTTTACTACTTCTTAGCGACACCTGCTGAAGTCAAGTAAGGCATACGAGTAAAAATGGTGTAATCTAAGGCCTTCTGAAATATTTCATGCATGCTATGACAAGTTCCGGTAAAACCATCGCCCTGATTGGAAAATACAATGCAGTTGGCATGAGTGAATCGCTCAATGAACTTGCCCATTTTCTCGCTGATGCTGGTCACACCGTCGTATTTGATCATGATTCAGCGCAGAACCTCGATCTGATGGCCTACAACGCGATGTCCGTGGCCGATATCGGGCGCCATGCTGACGTAGCTATTGTTCTTGGTGGTGACGGCACCATGCTAGGCATTGCAAGACAACTCGCCCCCTATGACGTACCTTTAATCGGCATCAACCAAGGACGCCTTGGCTTTATTACCGATATTCCACGCGATCAAATGATCTCCGCCGTGGGTGAAATCTTGGGCGGCAAACACATCGAAGAACAACGCTGCTTGCTGCAAGCCATCGTCGTACGCGATGGAGAACAAATTTTTAGCGGCGTCGCCTTCAATGACATCGTACTGTCTCGTGGTGCGGGCTCAGGCATGATCGAGTTACGAGTCGATGTTGACGATCATTTTATGTACAACCAACGCTCTGACGGCTTGATTGTTTCGACTCCGACCGGCTCCACCGCCTACGCCCTATCCGCTGGCGGCCCCATTTTGCATCCGGCTTTAGGCGGTATCGCTATGGTTCCAATTGCGCCCCATGCTCTATCCAATCGCCCTATCGTTTTGCCTGAGACAAGTGTGGTGCGTGTAGAGATGGTGGCTGGACGCGACGCCAGTGTGAATTTCGACATGCAATCATTTGCCGATTTGACGCACAAAGACCAAGTCATCATTAGCCGCTCCACCCACAAGATCACCTTCTTGCATCCGCAATCCTGGAATTACTACCACACGCTGCGCGAAAAATTACATTGGAACGAGTATCCTTCGGTCGAAGGTGCCCTCAATTAAGTCGCACTTGGGGTCATTTTTCGGGTCAAAACAAACCACTTCCAATTTTCCTTTAGGACCATCGCTGCCCAGCGAAAAGCACGACAAAAAAAGGCCTCGAACTTAGTTCTGGGTTGCACTCTGCGCTTGCTTTACCTGAGGTAAAATAAGCAATCTCTTTACGTCTTTTCGATTAAAAAATTATGCTGCGTACGCTTGCCATCCGTGACTTTGTGATTGTCGATACAATTGAATTGGAATTTTCCTCTGGCTTCACTGTATTTACGGGTGAAACCGGCGCAGGTAAATCCATCTTGATTGACGCCTTGGCATTGAGCTTAGGTGGGCGCGGCGATGCCAGCATGGTGCGTGAAGGTGCGCAGAAGGCCGACATTTCGGCTGAATTTACAGTGAATGCCGAAACCAATGTTTGGCTGGCAAACAATGATTTCACTAGCGAAGACGGACAACTCATTATTCGTCGAGTCATCGACAATGCGGGCCGTTCAAAAGCCTATATCAACGGCATCACCGCCAGCGCCGCCCAATTGCGCGAACTCGGTGAGTTTTTAGTCGACATTCACGGTCAACACGCACACCAATCATTATTAAAAGGTGATGCACAACGTGCTCTGCTCGATCAACAAGGAAATTTGCAAGCGCAAACCGCTGAGGTCGGCAAGTTATTCAAACACTGGCGCACACTAGCGAAGCAGCGCGAAGAATTTGAATTGAATGCAAAAAATATTTTGCAAGAACGCGAACGCCTCGAATGGCAAGTCGGTGAACTCGACAAGCTGCAATTGAAAGCGGGCGAATGGGATGAAATTAATCAAGAACACAGTCGCTTAGCCCACGCAGCCAGTTTATTAGAAGGGGCGCAAGAAGCGGCGAACTTGATTAGCGAATCCGATCACCCACTGTTGTCGCAAGTCTCTGCGGTCTTACAAAGATTAGCAAAACTTGAGGAATTCGATGCGCATCTCAAACCTATCACGGAAGCCTTAGATTCGGCTCGCATTAATTTGCAAGAATGTTCCTATGCACTGAACGACTATCTCGGTCGTGTCGAGCTTGATCCTGCACGTTTGCGTGAAGTCGAACAGCGTGTGGAAAGCTTGCACAGCGCCTCTCGTCGTTTCCATGTACAACCGGAACAATTGATTGAAGAGTTCCACGATTTACAAAAGCAGCTCGCACAGCTCTCCGGTGCCTCCGATATGGAAGGTCTCAAAAAACAAGAAGAGCAAGCCTATCTGGAGTATCTCCATGCCGCAAAAGAATTGAGCACCAAACGCCAAGCTGTGGCAAAAGATCTCGGTACTGCAGTCACAACGGCCATGCAAGACTTGAGCATGTCGGGCGGCCGCTTTGAAGTCGTCTTGCAAACGTGCGATCCGAGTGCAACTGGCGTAGAGCAAGTTGAATTTTTGGTAGCTGGTCATGCAGGGGTTCAAGCACGTCCTTTGGCCAAAGTGGCTTCAGGCGGTGAATTAGCCCGTATCTCTTTGGCGATTTCCGTCATCGCCTCATGCGCAACCGCCACTCCCACCCTCATTTTTGACGAAGTTGATAGCGGTATTGGTGGCGCGGTTGCTGAGGTCGTTGGTCGCTTATTGCGCCGTTTAGGGCAAGATCGCCAAGTATTGTGCGTGACGCATTTACCGCAAGTGGCAAGCCAAGGCAATCAACATTTCGAAGTGAGCAAGTCGCAAGATAGTGGCAAGACGACTTCTCACATTACGGCGCTCGATAACAAACAACGCGTCGAAGAAATCGCGCGCATGCTCGGCGGTTTGGAAATTACCGCGACAACACGCAAACACGCTAGGGAATTATTGGCTCTCTAAATTGAGACTTTCCTAGCATGCAGAAACCTCGCGAACGCTATTGAACAAGCGTCCACAAGAAATTAACGATAAAGGTAGTACAAAATGGCCTTCTTAAAAGAACCTGAATATGCCCACGGCAAGTTAGTCAAGACGGCAGTTGTCTTGATTAATCTCGGCACACCTGATGCGCCAACACCTTCGGCAGTGCGCAAGTACCTCAAACAATTTTTGTGGGATCACCGCGTGGTCGAAATTCCGCGCCCAATTTGGTGGATGATTTTGAATCTCATTATTCTGCCCTTCCGTTCAAAAACTTCAGCAGAGAAATACGCCTCAATTTGGACCAACGAAGGCTCGCCTCTACTCTTGCACACCAAGAAACAAGCCATGATGTTGAAGGGTTATCTTGGTGAACGCGGCCATGAAGTCCATGCAACGTTCGCGATGCGTTATGGTTCACCATCGATTCCAGACGTGCTGACGCAGTTGAAAGCAGATGGCTACGAACGTATTTTAATTTTGCCAGCCTATCCACAATACTCGGCCACCACCACCGCTTCTAACTTTGATGCGGTAACTGCCCACTACCAACAGACCCGAAATATTCCAGAACTACGTTTCATCAAGCATTATCACGATCACCCCGCTTACATTCAGGCGCTCAAAACCTCGATCTTAAAATCCTGGGAAAGCAATGGCCGCCCTGAAAAGTTGGTGATGAGCTTTCATGGATTGCCTAAAGCCTTCTTGATGCGTGGCGACCCTTATCATTGCGAATGCTATAAAACCGCACGTTTGTTGGCTGAACAACTCGGTATTAGCAAAGACGAATATGTCGTCACCTTCCAATCGCGTCTAGGACGTGCCGAATGGTTGCAGCCCTACACCGAGCCGACAGTACAAGCCTTAGCAAAACAAGGCATCAAGCGTATCGACGTGGTATGCCCTGGATTCTTAGCAGACTGTTTAGAAACATTGGAAGAAATCGCGATGGAGGTTCGTCAAGCGTTCTTGACCGCTGGCGGCCAAAACTTCAATTACATTCCCTGTTTGAACGAATCACCTGACGGATTACGTGCATTGGCAGAAATCACCGAGCAACATTTAATTGGTTGGCCAACCATGGTAACCGCGAGCATGCGCGAACAAGAGAAACAACAAGCTCTGATCAGCCGCGCTGAAGCAAAGCGATTTGGTGCAGAACACTAATGTCAGACATTTTCGTCATTGGCGATGTGCAAGGTTGCTATACACAACTGCGTCAACTCGTCGACAAGATTGATGCTGTCTCACCGCAGGCACGACTATTGTTTGCAGGTGATCTCGTCAATCGTGGACCTGAATCGCTCGACACTTTGCGTTATGTGCGCTCGCTCGGTGATCGTGCGAACAGCGTATTAGGCAATCACGATCTTCACCTACTGGCTGTCGCACACCAAGTAAAGAAGGCGCATCGTAGCGACACGCTTAATGACATACTTGCTGCCGATGATCGTGACGATCTGCTCGAATGGTTACGGCAACGTCCTTTAGCAATCGACTGTGGAGATCGACATTTATTAGTGCATGCAGGCGTTTTCCCAGACTGGAGTTTCGCTCAATGCTTGGCGCTAGCACAGGAAATTGAAACGACTCTGCGAGGGAGTGAATTCGTCGCCCTGCTGCGCAACATGTACGGCAATCTGCCAGATCAGTGGCACGATGATCTACAAGGTATCGATCGCCAGCGCTGCATCATCAATGCCTTCACTCGCATGCGCTTTTGCCATCACAACGGGCGCATGGATTTTGAATTAAAAGAAGGCAGTAATCAGGCGCCCCAGCACTTGCTACCGTGGTTCGATCTCGCACAACGGCGAACGCAAGCTGACACCATCATCTTTGGTCATTGGTCGACCTTGGGGCTCGTACTTCGTGATAACTTGATTAGTCTTGACACAGGTTGTGTTTGGGGCGGCAAACTGAGCGCGGTGCGTTTATCTGATCGACTGCTCATACAAGTCGATAGTCCTCAGCACGTCGTACCGTTTTAACTCAATCTACCAGAACCTGTCCCAAACCATTGGCAACAACCTCACGTGCGCGCTGCGCTACCTCTCGGCGATGCGCACCATCCGTTGGGATCGACGGCAATTGAATCAACTCAGCGCGCATGCCGCCAGACTTTAAAATGAGTTTCATACTCTCAGCAAAGGTCATTTCACCGATAAAATCTGCGGCTGGATGTAAGTTACCTTGCGCGTCAACATAGCGCACAGCGAAAGGCAGAATCGGAACTTGGGCTTCGATTGCTGCTTCAAACAAGTTCGCATGAAATGGCAAAAGATTGCCCTGCGCTCCTGTTGTCCCTTCCGGAAAAAAAGCGATACGTTTGTTCTCTCTTAACTGGTGCACCAAGCCTTCGTAAATGCGGCGCACTTCACGTTGTTTGCCGCGCGCCAAGAAAATTGTTCCAGCTTGCGCACTCAACCACCCTGCGATAGGCCAACTACGAATATCCGACTTCGCCACAAAATGACACGCTTGCCATGAATTAATCACGAAGATATCCATCCAAGACACGTGATTCGCCACGATCAAAGCATGATCTGCAAGCTGTCCGCCACTTTGATCGATGAAACGCACTTCAACTCGGCACAAATGAAGAAGTCCAATCGACCAGCGGCGAACGAAGTGAGAACGCCGAGCATCTGAGCTGAACGGAAACAAGAAAGCACAAGTTAAGACACCTGCAAAAACATGCACAAGTACACGAAGCAAACGTAAATTAGGCATGCATCACCAAGCTCAGTGGAAGTTTTTAAAAAAATAGAAAAGGCCCGACAGTGAGTCAGGCCTAGTGGATCAATTAGGCGTTCGCAGTATTATTGGCCGC
The DNA here is from genome assembly GCF_014284155.1 of Affinundibacterium nitidum. GTDB lineage: Bacteria > Pseudomonadota > Gammaproteobacteria > Burkholderiales > Burkholderiaceae_D > Undibacterium > Undibacterium nitidum. The sequence goes on along the minus strand of NZ_JACOFZ010000004.1, from coordinate 26,948 downwards.
TTGAGCGTGATAAGCAAGGCGGCCACCAACGATAGTGGCATGCACGACCGCTGGCAATTCATAACCCAAGAAAGGCGTATGCTTACCTTGGCTTACGATGGCATCACGGGTAACAGACCAGCGACCTTCAGCTGCGAAAATGCAGAGATCTGCATTAGCGCCGACTGCCAAATGACCTGCTGCTAAACCAACCAAGTGCGCAGGATCGCTGGTGATTTTGCGTATCGCTTGGCTCAGGCTGATAGCGCCACGACTATCATCGGACCATTTCACGGCCAAGGACAATAACAGCTCCAAGCCTGTTGCACCCGGTGAAGCTTCTGCAAATGGCAAGGCTTTCTCATCATCGTCTACTGGTGTGTGATCCGAACAGATTGCATCGATCGTACCATCCGCCAAAGCTGCCCAAATCGCATCACGATCACGTTGGCTGCGCAAAGGTGGCGTCAATCGAGCGTTAGAATCAAAGTAGCCAATATCGTTATCGGTCATATGCACATGGTGAACACCAACATCACAAGTCAAGGGCAAACCTTCGCGTTTTGCTTGACGAATCAACTCTAAACCAGCAGCAGAAGAGACGCGGCACAAATGCACTTTAGCACCCGTTGCGCGCATCAATTCAAACAAGGTATGTAAAGCGATCGTCTCCGCCATTACTGGCACACCCGATAAACCAAGGCGCGATGCTAAGGGGCCGCTGTGTGCCACACCACCTTTGCCGATAAACGCATCTTGTGGACGCAACCATACGGTGTAACCGAATGTCGCAGCATAAGACAGCGCGCGTTGCAATACATTGGTATCGACAATTGCTTCTTCCGCTTGTGAAAAACCGACGCAACCAGCTTCGGTCAAGGCTGCCATCTCCGTCAGATTTTCGCCTCTTAGACCAATGGTCAACGCACCAAGTGGATAGACGTGCGCCTTCGCTTGCATTTTTGCTCTTTGCTTCAACATTTCAACCAAGCCTGCTTCATCGAGCACGGGATCGGTATCCGGTGGGCAAACCAAGCTGGTGACACCGCCACGCATCGCCGCTTGTAACTCAGACTCTAATGTCGCTTTATATTCAAATCCAGGTTCACGCAGACGCGCACTTAAATCGACCAAACCTGGCGCAACAATCAGACCACTCGCATCGATGATCTGGTCCACTTGAAGGCCGGCTGGGGCAGCACCCAATGCCGCAATTTTGCCTTCGCTAATAAACACATCTTGTACCGCGTCGACACCATTTTGAGGGTCAATCACTCGGCCATTTTTGATATGAAAATTCATCACAATACTTTCTTAAAATTCTGTTGGTAGACGATGAGCGAACACGTGCTTATTGCGTGTGCGAGCCAGAAACAATGCTCATCACCGCCATACGTACCGCAATACCAAAGGTAACTTGCGACAAAATCACTGCCTGTGGACCATCCGCCACTGCGGAATCAATTTCGACACCACGATTCATCGGACCTGGATGCATCACGATCGCATCTGATTTCGCTAGCGCCAAACGCTCCGGTGTTAAACCATACTGCTTAAAGTACTCTTGCGTCGACGGCAGCAATGCACCATTCATACGCTCGTTCTGCAAGCGAAGCATAATAATCACGTCGACATCTTTCAAACCTGCGTTCATATCCGTGAATACGCGCACACCCATTTGTTCCAAACCACCTGGTAGCAGAGTACGAGGACCAATTACCCGCACTTCAGCTGCACCTAAAGTCGTCAATGCATGAATGTCAGAACGTGCCACACGACTATGCAAAACGTCACCCACGATCGCTACCGTTAAGTTAGCGAAATCTTTCTTGTAATGGCGAATGGTGTACATATCCAACAAGCCTTGAGTTGGATGTTCATGACGACCATCACCAGCATTCACCACATGCACATGATGTTGTTTGGTGTCATTCAAATGTTGAGCGATCAAGAACGGCGCACCCGACGTCGCATGACGCACCACGAACATGTCGGCGTGCATGGCAGCCAAATTATCGATGGTGTCGAGTAATGATTCACCTTTGCTGGCGCTCGATGCCGCAATATTGAGGTTAATGACATCCGCAGAAAGACGCTTCGCAGCGATCTCGAAGGTCGTGCGAGTTCTAGTTGAGTTTTCGAAAAACAAATTGAACACGCTCTTACCGTGCATTAACGGTACTTTTTTGAGTTCACGTTCGCCGATATCCACAAAAGACGATGCCGTGTCGAGAATATGTTTGATGATAGCTTTTGGCAGGCCATCGATACCCAACAAGTGTTGGAGTTCGCCATGTTTATTTAACTGTGGATTTTTCATCTTCACTCTTCTATTCAATCTTTTAGTATGCAAGAAGCTTTATATTAATTGATCATGCAGCGTTTCAAGTTTCGCGATACAACCCGCGCTCGACACTTTATTTATCTACTTATTTCATTCAACTCTGATCAAAAAACTGCTGCAGAATCACTGCTGCCGCTTGATCGTCAATTCTTTCGCCCTGCTTGGCATGCAACACTGCAGACGAGTAACGCTCGTCCACCATCACCACTTTGACGCCAAAGCGGCCATGCAATTGATTCCCAAAACGCTGACAACGCACCGTCATTTCGTGGGCGGTACCATCCTGGTGCATGGGAAGTCCAACCACACATAAAGCCGGTTGCCATTCTTGGATAAATTTGGCCACTGCTTCAAACTTCGCATCGTTACTGGCTGCGCTAATGATGCTTAAGGGATTAGCTTGGCGTGTGAGGGTATTACCGACAGCAACACCGATTCGCTTCAAACCAAAATCAAAGGCGAGAACACTGCCACTCACTTCAGACAGGCTTACCACATTCGTATTCATCAAGCGTGCCCAGCCACACTTGCCAACATCAAGGGATCAAATCCGAGCAATTTCATCGCCGCGTCGAAGCGCTCTTCAATCGGCGTATCAAACATCACGCTGATATCGGCAGGAACTGTGAGCCAACCATTATCAAGAATTTCTTTCTCTAACTGACCGGCACTCCATCCAGCGTAACCGATGCTCAATAACAAACGGTGTGGCGCATCACCCGCTGCGAGTGATTCTAAAATATCGCGTGAAGTCGTAAAACACACTTCATCCGAAACTTTGAGTGACGAGGAATACTTTCCACCGGGCGCATGTAAAACGAAACCGCGATCACTTTGTACAGGGCCGCCAAACATAACAGGACGCTGCCCAAACGGATGAGAGTCCGGAATAATTTCCAACTGGAGGTCGATACGATCAAACAAGTCGGCAATCGTCATATCGGTAGGACGATTGATCACCATGCCCATTGCACCGCGCGCATTGTGTTCGCAAACGTAAATAACCGAGCCGCCAAAAACGGGATCGAGCATGCTAGGCATTGCAATGAGGAAGTGATTACTGAGATTTAATGAGTGTTCCGGTTCATCTTGATCAGATGAACCGAATTTGAGCTTGATAGTTTGCTCAAGCTCATCTGACAATTCTTGACTGAGGAGCTCAATTTCCTCGTCGTCGAACTCGTCGATAGGGGTATTGATCGTTTTATGCTTCTTCATACCCGTATTTTAGCATTTTTAGCCGAGTTTTTCGGGACTATGCTATGGTTCCTGCATACGCGCCAGTCACCTACAACGCCCCCCTTAATTGGGAACTCAGTTGGATATTAAGTTAATGACATTTCAGTTTAATAAAAGTTTGGTCTGGTTTCGCCGTGACCTCAGAAGCTTTGACCATGCAGCCTTGTTTCATGGGCTCAAACAAGCGAAGCAGTGCTACTGCTGTTTCATTTTCGATTCGACGATCCTTCAGCATCTGCCTGAGGATGATAGACGGGTGCAATTCATTTACCAAAGTATCTTGGAATTGCGACAAGAGCTTGAAAACCTGGGCGGGGGCTTAATCGTTCGCTATGGTGATGCTCACATTGAAATCCCTCAGCTAGCCGCAAAGCTTGGAATTGATGCTGTATTTATCAACCGCGACTATGAACCACAAGCAAAAGAACGCGATTTAGCGGTTCAAAAGAGCTTACAGAAAATCGGGTGCCAACTTCTCTCTTACAAAGATCAGGTAATCTTTGAACAAGATGAAGTACTCAGCTTATCGGCTAAACCGTTTTCAGTATTTACGCCCTACAAAAATGCGTGGTTAAAGAAGCTCGCCTCCGAAATTGAGGGGGGAGCAGATTTTTACTTTAAGCCTTATCCGATTGAAAAATACGCCCAGCAATTCGCAGTCCACCGCGATGATTTTATGCCGAGCTTGCAGGAGATGGGGTTTCAATCCCTAGAGAACGAACCCAAACTCAAAGGTGGTATGCGAGCGGGATCTGCATTAATCGAAGATTTTCTCGATCGCATGGATCAATATGGAAACACCCGTGATTTCCCTGCAGTGAAGGGTCCCTCCTATCTTTCTGTCCATTTACGCTTTGGTACAGTATCGGTTCGTTACTTGGTTAGTTTAGCTGTTCGACAGATGCGCACAGCCAATCAGTTGCAAGGGGCGAGTGTTTGGTTGTCGGAACTGATTTGGCGCGATTTCTATTTTATGATCTTGCATCACCACCCCCGCGTGGTAGGACATGCGTTTAACCCCGAATACGATGCGATTCAATGGGAAAGTGGTGAGCATGCGCAGGCACTGTTTCAAGCGTGGTGCGATGGAAAAACGGGCTACCCTTTAGTCGACGCTGCCATGCATCAGCTCAATCAAAGCGGCTACATGCATAACCGATTACGAATGGTCGTCGCTAGCTTTTTGATCAAAGATCTTGGTATCGATTGGCGTTGGGGTGAAGCGTATTTTGCGCTCAAGCTGATTGACTTTGACTTGTCTGCGAACAATGGCGGATGGCAGTGGGCAGCGTCTTCAGGCTGCGATGCACAGCCCTACTTCCGTATTTTCAACCCCATCACACAATCTGAAAAATTCGATAGCGAAGGCAAGTTCATTCGCCGTTACCTTCCTCAACTAGCGACATTGAACGCCAAGCAAATTCATGCGCCGTGGACACTCGGACCGATTGAGTTGGCTGCTGCAAAACTGCAATTAGGAATTGACTATCCTGAACCTATCATCAGGCATGATGTCGCTCGCCTAAAGACTCTAGAGCGCTATAACATCGTCAAAAAGGCCAACACATAAAAAAACCTCGAATCTGTTACCAGATTCGAGGTTTCTATTGAGGCTCAGTACTGATTAAGACTCGACAGTCACTTCTTTATTGACGAAACCACTAATCGCACCTAACAAGTCATCCTCGCGGTAAGGTTTACCGAAGTATTCATTGACACCTAATTCCATCGCGTAGTTACGGTGTTTATCTGCAGTACGCGAGGTAATCATGATGATAGGGATATGACTCGTACGTGAATCACTACGAACGTTACGTGTTAAGTCGAAACCATCCATGCGAGGCATTTCAATATCGACCAACATTACATCAGGCGTAATCGATTGCAGCTGTTCCAAGGCATCGATACCGTCTTTTGCCAACACGACTTGATAGCCTTCACGCACCAACAGACGCTGAGTAACACGACGCACCGTCAAGGAGTCATCGACCACCATGACGATATGATGTGAACGCAGACCTTGAACGGGCTCCACTGAAGCGGGTGCAGCTGTTCCAGCCACCATTTCAGCGACAGCACCCATCTCTTGCGCTGCCGAATCCGCCGTTGCATCTGGCAATTTAGCACGCTCTGTTTCGAGTTTCTGTGCCAACGGAACAGGATTCAAAATCAAAACAATATCACCAGAACCGAGCACTGTCGCACCCGCGATACCGATCATACGAGCCAACTGCGGGCCAACGTTTTTAACAACGACCTCGCGGTTACCGATGATTTGATCAACGTGAATCGCGACGCGTTCTTTGTCGCTCTTCATGATCAGAATTGGTGTGTATTGTTGCGTATCTGGTGTCGCATTACGTTCACCGAGCATACTTGGCAAATAGTGCAAAGGTACTCGCGCACCTTGCCACATAATCGCACCATCATTGTAGGCTGTCGCCAAAGCTGCCGATTTGAGCTGCTGCACTTGTTCAACCAACACAGAAGGCACAGCAAAAGTCTTGCCACCGGCATTCAAGATAACGACCTGCGTCACCGCCAAAGTCAATGGTAAGTTGATTGTAAAGTGGGCGCCCTGTCCTTCAACAGAACTTACCGCTACGCGACCGCCGAGCGAAGCCGCTTCTGAACGTACCACGTCCATCCCCACGCCACGACCTGCCAATTCGGTGACTTCGCTCGCAGTTGAGAAGCCTGGCTCGAAAATCAGATTCACGACTTCACCTTCAGTCATGAAACTTTCATCTGTCAACAAACCAACTGTCTTCGCTTTTTCACGGATACGGCCGAGATTCAAGCCTTGACCATCATCGGTGAAGTGAATAACAACTTCATTACCCTCTTGACGAATCTCAATCAACAACTCACCGACTTCGTTCTTACCACGATTAATACGATCTTGACGGCTTTCGATACCATGCACAATCGCGTTACGCAGCATGTGTTCGAACGGACCAACCATTTTTTCCAAAACACTACGGTCAATCTCAACAGACGTACCGCGGATATCAAGGTTGACGCGCTTATCCATCTCTTTCGCTGTCTGACGTGCAATACGATACAAACGTTCAGACACGCTAGAGAACGGAATCATACGAACGCGCATCAAGTCTTGTTGCAATTCACGAGTCAGACGCGCTTGTGAGTTCAAGTCAGTCGTTGCGCCCTCAATCGTACGATTCAATGCCGATTGAACTGTCGCAACGTCGTTGACGCTCTCGGCCATCATACGTGTCAATTCTTGCAGACGCGTGAATCGGTCGAACTCAAGCGGATCGAATTCACGATCGCCAGACAATGCCATACGAGAAGAAATTTGCGTTTCAGCTTGAATCTCAACTTCACGCAACTGATCACGCAAACGGCTCACGTTTTCTGTCAATTCAGCCAAAGAAGATTTAAGTGTGTCGACTTCATTCTCAAGTTTAGAACGTGAGATAGAAACTTCACCAGCCTGGTTGACCAAGCGGTCAAGAATATCAGCGCGAACACGAACCAAAGGCACAGGTGCGGCACTTGCGGGAGCCACAACTTGTGGAGCAGCTTGACGCAATACACGTGGCGCAGTAGACGCCGGGACAACTGCCTTGACCTCGACCAACTTGGACTCAGGTTCTGCTGGCGCAGCGGCCTCTGTTGCAGCTGGTGCTAATGTATCAGGGACAGGCGCAGCCGCTGCCATTGCAGCCAACTCAGCCTCGGCGGCTTTCAGTTTCGCTTCTGCTTCAGCCAATGCAGCAGCATGCATCTCTTCTTGGAACTGATTAATCTCTTGCTCAACCGTCAGTTCCGCAGGCGCTGCGACCACCTCTTCTACGATACCAGGATTTTGCAAGCGATCGAACAAATGCATTGCATAGTCATGACGCGACAACAAGTCTTCAAGCAATGGTTGGCGAATCGTACTACCTGTATGCATCAAGTTTTCGATACGGGTTTCCATATCGTGAGTATGCTGTCCTAACTGCATCGCACCTGCCATACGTGCACTACCCTTAACGGTATGCATCAAGCGCAAGATAGACTGTGGAATTGCATTATCTTCAGGACTTTGCTGCCACGAGCGTAATAATTGACCGATCATTGGCAACAGATCGTTACCCTCTTCGATGAAGACTGGCAATAAATCATGGTCGATCTCATCGCTGACTTTGAGTTCGATACCAGTTGTAACGCGGTCGTCCTCAGAATCCACTTGTAACTCAACAGCTGTTGATGAAAGCGCAGGTTCATCCGCAACTTCGATTTCTGGCGCTGCTTCAACCACAGGAGCGACTTCGAGCTGGATTGAAGCAGGTGCTAGATCAACTTCGACAGCTGCTGCAATTGGGGTCTCGGATTCATTCGCCATCGCCAAAATCTCTGCCGCTGCGGCATCAACTTCAGTTGTGTCCTCTTCGTGAATCTCGATTGGGGCGGCCAAAACTTCAGTGTCAATTGACACTTCATCGCTGATGTCGTCCGCCACAAGGTCCACTTGCTCGCCAGCTGCGTCATTGTCCGAATCACCGTCAAGCATGATGTGGTCGAGACGCTCATTAGTCGAGGTAATGTATTCTTCATCGTTACCGACATTGGAGCGTGCAATCACTGCTTCCAACAATTCGCCTAACTTCTGGTTCTCGTTTGGAACACGTTCTGCCATTTCCGACAGTGCGAACTTCTGCAACATTGCCTTGACGCAGTCGACAACATGATCGAGCAGATCAAATTCAGAATCTTCTAAGACTACTGGATGACGCTCCAAGCGTTGCAACACATTTTCCAGACTATGCGCCAACTCTTGGGCAGCGTATAAACCAACTGTCGCCGAACTTCCCGCCAAAGAATGCGAGGCATGAACGGCATGACGGGAAACAGGACGAGTTGCCTCGTGTCGCCATTCAGCGAAATCTTGCGCTAAGAAACGTACAATTTCATCGGTTTCCGCCATGTAAATGGTATGCAAAGGCAGGCTAATTTCGATCTCACCAATACGCTTGGTATTGTCGGACTCGGCCGGCACTGGCATGGAAAAATCAGGGAACTCAATGATTTGTGCAGTCTTAACTGGAACTGCCGCTTCAGCAACTGGCTCAATGACCAGATCTTGCGTATTCTCCAGAGCAGTTTCAACAACTTCACTTGTTGGTTCGGTTGCCTCGCTGAGAGATGCTCCCTCGATACTTGCGATCGCGCCAGCGTCAACTGCCATTTGTTCCAACGAAGCAGACAACTCTTCCACTGATTCCGATACAGGCTCTAACACATGTACAGCAGTTACTGCAGGTTCGGACTCACCAGCAATCTCACCGATCACATCGGCTAACATCGGCAACTCTTCATTCGTATCAATCGACACACTTTCAGCAACGATGATCTCGGGCTCCAACTCCAGATCTACTGGAGTGTCGATCACAACAGGTTCAATAAAGGCTGCTTCTGTTGAAGAGGGAACTGTAGCTTCTTCCGCCGCAAAATCAACTTCTTCAGCCAGATCAAACGCTGGTAATGCTTCAATGACTTCTTCAATAGCAGGCTCTGCCAATGGTTCAGAGATTTCGACAATATTCGTATCAAAACTGAGTGGCGCTGCTAACTCTGTCTCTACCACCGGTTCGACAACCTCAATCGCTTCCATACTTGGTGCGACCAAGGACTCAACTAACCCATCGTTTGAAACCTCGTTCGTCGGTGCATTTGCAACCGTATCAAGACTAAAGTCACCGCCATCTTTGACCCGTAATGCTGCTGCGATGATCAAATCTGAATTGCGAGATGAGCTTCCTTTATTTTTGAGTTCTTCAACCCAATCGAACATCTCTTTTGCTGCATATTCAAGCAACTGGTAGAGCGCTTCAGTTCCCGCTCGGGATTCCGCTAGCCACAGATTCATGACTTGCTCAATATTCCAAGCGCCCTCACCAAACACATTCAATCCAACCATACGACCGCTACCTTTTAGCGTATGGAACGAGCGGCGTAGGCGAATCAAGAATTCTTGATTACTTGGTTCATGGCGGGATAGAGGAATGTTCTCTCCAACTGCACCAAGCACTTCGTCGGCTTCCATCAAGAAAATTTCGAGAAGTTCAGCGTCGATCTCTGCTTCTGTCTCAGGAATCTCTTGTGGCGCCTGCACCTGTGGAACGGCTTCAACATGTGAGGCTGCTGAAACAATTTCACCTAATGCTTCAGTTGCTTGTGTAAAGTCCTTCGTATTGAGAAGATCAATTGCAGATTTTGCGCGAGCACTTGCCTCTGTATCATCAAGCAGTGCGGCAAATGAACGCTCATGATCTAGTGAATCTTTTAACTGAGCCTGTAAATTGGAGTCTTGCGGTGCTTCGACCAATGACGCTAACAAGCGTTCTGATTCTTTCTGCTGTTCGATCAAATCGTGCTCTGCAGTGTGAGCTACGGCCTCACTTTGCTCCAACTCTACTGAAGGCAGCAGTTCCTTTTCTGGCGCTTTTTCGAGCAACTTCGTTTGAAACAACCCAGAATCCGAATCAAAACTAAAACGTTTCTTTGCGAACTCAGGCTGACTCTGCAAAGTCTCGATGAAGAATGAGAGAGCACCTACGTTTTGTGCAACTTTGTTGAATGAGGCAGCAACCTGGTCCTCTGGAGTACCTTCAACTCCGCGTTCAAATTCGCGTACCAAGCTTCTCGTGTAATTAACAGCGGCGAGCGCTTCATCTTGATCAAGAATCGCGAGGGCACCACCAATTTGCGCCAGAATGCCATCGACTGGAGCCAAAATTGTTGTGTTTGAAGGGTCGCGGAAATGCTCGTCTAATGCTTTTTCTGCTTGTTTCAAGCTTAATTGCATTTCGCCGACCAATGCCCCCATGGTCTGGCGTTGTTGCGCTTCTCTTGAGATTTCACCAATCCAGCTGGCTTGATTATCAGGAACTTCACCACCAACGACTGACAATAGGCGAGCGGAAATTTCGTCTGCACGAGCAGAAAAATTCGCTGGTAAATGTGTAATTTGATCTAAGGAATTCTCAATGAACAATAGGCAGGTCGCCAACTCTAAACCCATGCGTTCTTGATCTTTTGCTTTTACTGCGTGCCCAGCAATTCCACTTAACTCTCTGACTAACTTTGCCAGTGGTGGTGTCTGTAAGGTGTCAGCCGTGGCGACCAAATCTTTGATCTTTTGTTTAAATTTATCAGCGACGCCACTATCTCCATTCGAAATACGGCCCCACAGGTTCTTCACATTTGAGAGCTGCTCTTTTGCAGTCGCTAGCACCTGAGGTGAAATCAAACCGTAACGTTTTTGGTCGTAGTCATGCGGCACATGATCATCTAACTGATAAGCCTTACGAATCTGAGAAACAAACGGACTCGGTTCTTTGACCTGTGCGATAAAAAACAAAGCATCACGCAATAAGCGTTCTGGGACGCTCGTGTTTCCCTCAACTAAACGACGAATTTGGAGGTTAATCCGACCCCAAATTTGCTTTACGTGGCGCTCGTCGCGTTTATCAACTTGCGCGCTCGATTCGGCAAAAGCTCTCATCACCAACCAAAATGCTTTAGTTTGTGACGTGGTCTGTGCTTGTTCAATTTCTTTGATCAACACGCCCATCTGATTGGCCGCATCCGCTTGTGCTTCTGGGCTCTTACTCGTCAAGACAGTTAATAATAATTTTTCAAAGCGTAAGCGAATTGCGCCATAGTTAATATCTTTTGGTGAAGCGCTTAACGCTAGCTCAGGAATTTTTTCTTGAACTGATAAAGAAGGAAAAAATAAATCAGCAGGGTGAACACGCTCTGCGCCCTTAAGTTCTAATAGCGCTCGGTATTCTGGAAATAAACGAACGGGCTGTTGTGGATTGCCTGTCAATAAATCTTCGAGGTAACGTAACACTGCATAAAACGCTTCGGTCATCTTCGCGACAACCGCTGGCGATAACTCAAGTTTAGCCGTTTGGATGCGTTCAATTAATTCTTCGACCGTCTCGGTAACGATCGCAACACCTTCGACTTCAACGATTTGCAATGCGCCGTGAGCCTGATGTAAATATGTTTTTGCTTGTAGCAATGATGTTGCTTGCGCCTCAGCATCTTGTACCAATGCATCGCTCAGCAATTTTCCGGCACTACTAAGTGCCTCTCTTAACTCCGTCATCACCCACGACAAAGGCGCAATATCGAATTGCTCTTGGCCGTGTTCTGACGACTTGGAAGAACCTGATGTCATTCTTAATCCCCGCAAACTTTTCAGGCGAAAAACCAAGTTTTTCGCGTTGCTGTCATGTACTGGCCACACAAAGACATGGCCAGTTGTCTCCTATCAGGCTGCAACTCGGAAACGAGATACCGAGTTTTTCAATTCTTCAGCTAACTTAGACAAGTCCTTAATGGACATAGAAGTTTGTTGAGTACCGTTCTGGGTTTTTTCAGTAATCGTCAAAATGTGTTCAATATTTTGAGCAACACCGTTCGCTGAAGTAGCTTGCTGTTCAGTAGAGAGTGAAATACCTTGAATCAGTTCCGCGAGACGGTTTGAAACGCTACGAATTTCTGACAACGCAGTACCCGCCGCATCGGACAGTTTTGCTCCCTCAACCACACCCTGCGTTGATTTTTCCATCGCGGCAACCGCGTCGTGAGTATCCGTTTGAATCGTACGAACCAAGGCACCAATCTGCTTAGTCGCTTCCGCTGAACGTTCCGCAAGTCGCTGAACCTCTTCCGCAACAACTGAGAAGCCTCGACCTGCTTCACCCGCTGACGCTGCTTGAATCGCCGCATTCAACGCCAAAACGTTGGTCTGTTCGGTAATATCGGAAATCAGTTCTGTGATCTCACCAATCTCTTGTGAAGATTCACCGAGACGTTTAATACGTTTAGAAGTTTCTTGAATTTGTTCGCGAATCTCGTTCATGCCCTTAATCGTGTTTTCCACCGCCAAGGCTCCTTGTTCTGCCGCAGCAACCGACTGACGCGCAACCTCAGCTGATTCATTCGCAGAGCGAGAAACTTCGGTAATGTCGTTCGCCATGGTGGTAATTGCTTTACCGGCATCGACGATCTCGCGAGCTTGTTGATGAGACGCTTCCAACAACTCATCGGAAATAGTTTGCGCTTGCGATGACGCACTCGTAACTTGTACTGCAGTCGTAGTAACACGACCTACCAGTCCACGCAACTCTTCCACCGTGTAATTAACGGAGTCGGCGATCGCGCCCGTAATATCTTCAGAAACCGTCGCTTGTACAGTCAAGTCACCATCCGCAACTTCCTGCAACTCATTCATCAGTCGCAAAATCGCAGCCTGATTTTGTTCGTTAAGTGCGTTCGCTTGTTCCTCTTGTTTTTGCGCCAATTGCATCTGCGCATCGGCCTCGAGACGACGTTGATTCGCCTCTTTAGTACGATTACGACTGTCTTGCAACAATACGACCGCGATACCAGCAGCAGAGATCAAAGCCATCACCGCTGTAACCATCAAAAGCCAGAATGAAATGTTGGTTGTATCTTGCTGTTTTACGTAAGTTTTTTCTAGAGCTGAAATTTTTGTTTTCAACACTTCGTTTTCATTAAAGATTGTTTGCTCAGCTTCTTTTGCAGCAATAAACTCTGCCAATTTCACCAAAATGTTATCTACGCTCTTTTTGTAATCAACGAACGCTTTTTGCAACTCTGTCAATTTTGCGCGTGTTGCTGGTTCTTTCGTTGCTGGGAGTTTCAAAATCTCACTACCGTTCAAGAAACCTTCAACCAAATCGTAGAAAGTATTCGCATCTTTACCCAACAAGAAAGCTTTCTCAGCATTAATACCTTCAGTCGTCATAAATTCCGCCGCGCTTCGAGCAAGACGTTGTGTCAACATGACTAACTGACCGGATGCCACGATCGCCTGAGGCGAGGCACCATTTTGCACTTTCTGCGCTTGTACTTCATCGGACAGACTTGCTAATGTTGGAGACAGCAAGTTCATGCTTTCCAAATCTTCGCGGAAGCCATTCAACTCTTTCTTCGTTTTCAAAATAGTTGACGCAGCCTTGTTGGAGTTATTCCAAGAGGCTTTTGTAGACTTCAAGACAGTTTCCAATGCAGAACTTGGCGTCGACACAGAACGGCCGTTATACTCGCCACCACTAATCAACACGTTGAGGTTTGAGTTAATTGCTTTTTGACTCTCTTCCAACTGTTGGAACGCAATTGGCTTACCGTAAATCGCATTCGGTGCAGCTTTACCGATACGCTGGGAGTGCATCAAAATCTCACCAGAAATCTGCGCTTGTGTAGAGATCAGTTCGGACTGTTTAGCATTTAACCAAACGAACACCGCACTGAGTAACAAACTCGCACCCATAGCGATCAACAAATATCGAATTTGGCGTTGAAGCGACAAGTGACCAATCAAAGGCAAGCGAATATCTCTGCCCTTTTCGATCGCGTCACCAATAATGGTCGCATCGACTCGATTGATCGTACTATCCTCGAGTGGAATCTCAGGGCTAGCACTCAATTCAGGCTCAGCAGTAGCTTGTTCGTCGTCGGAAACCATGCGCACGTTTTGCGCCTCTTCAATGGCCAATTCAGCTGGGATAGCGGCATCCGCAACAGGCTCCATCGCAACTTCCGAAGGTTTGTTCGCAAAGTCCAAATCTTGAACTTCTTGATCCTCTGTCGACTGGGTTTGATTATTCAATGCCATTACTAACTCTCCTAAACGATTTAAAAGCTACGCTTTTTCTATTGTGCTTATTAGTGCTTAAATTACTTATTAAATCTCTTACAAACCAATATGCAAGAAGTTTTGATCTTGAACCAACAAAGTTAAACTGAGCTGCCACCATTCGTTACCGTCCGCATCAACGAAACGATTCAACAGCCAAGGTTTCAACTCAATATTTTCTTCATGATCGATCAATTGCATCTGATCTACATTACGCAAACCAAGGACTTTTGAAACCAACAAACCACTGTTGAATGACAGTGCGTTCGCAAAAGCCAACACTCGGCTCGAAGTATCCACGGGAGTTGGATCGCCGCCGCCAAAACGGGAAAAATCGATCACACTAGTTAAACTACCACGGACATTCGAAACACCAAGATACCAATCCTTAGTTAAGGGCACCTTCGTCATATTGCCGGTCGTTACAATCTCACCCGCCTCTTTCAGGTCAATTAAGTAACGGCCTTTACCAATCAAAACACCCAATTGATTCGCACGCGTATGTGAACCAGCTTTCGCCGCTTGCATGCGCTCCATAAGCTGGGTTTGAAAGTCGCGCAAACGAGCACGACGTCCAACGGCGCTTGACTTAGGCGCTGTTATTTCATTGGGTGACTCTTCACGAAGATTCTCTGTCATAACTCAAACCATTCAGCCTAAAGCCGCAATTTTCGCCAATAATTCTTGTGGGTCGATCGGCTTAACCAGGTAATCACGCGCTCCTTGGCGTAATCCCCAAATACGATCAGTTTCCTGATTTTTACTTGTGCAAATAATGACCGGAACATCTTGCGTGTCAGGGTCACGTGAAATTGCACGGGTAATTTGGAAGCCGTTTTGACCAGGCATAACGACGTCCATCAAAATCAATTGAGGCTTATCTGCCTTGATCTTTAACAATGCATCTTCACCATTTTCAGCTGTCGACACAGAAAAACCATTTTTGACCAAGATATCAGTCAAAAAATAACGTTCTGTCGGAGAGTCATCAACGATGAGAATTTTTTGTATTGCCATTTTCTTACCTCAAAATATATTACTAAGTTAATTAGTTGCTACAGCAGAAGTATACTTTCTAACTGTTTTTAACAAGCTGTCTTTGGTAAATGGCTTGGTCAGATACTCCTCTGAACCAACCATTGCCCCCCGAGCGCGGTCAAATAAGCCATCTTTTGATGACAACATGATCACAGGTGTATCCCGGAATTTGGCACTTTTCTTAATCAATGCACAGGTTTGATAGCCGTCCAGCCGTGGCATCAAAATATCGCAAAAGATCAAATGCGGATGAGTGTCGTTAATCTTTGCTAACGCATCAAAACCGTCTTCCGCCAGCACCACTTTATACCCGACCTGCCCCAGAAAGATTTCAGCCGATCGACGAATCGTACTACTATCGTCGATCACCATAATCCTCAAATTTTCGTTACCTGTTGACGTTGACATGAGCCTATCTCGGAATGAAAAGAATAATTACCACACTGCACTGTAACAAAATTTATCAAGCTTGCACCAATTTTTTGCTCTAATCTACACTATGAAACAACAATTTCTCCATTGAAGCAGTTAATTGCGTTTACTTTCGCCTTGATCTACTTTTCAAAGATTTCATTTCAAAATAACAACAATGAAATCAGACTGGTACCATGTCAAAATCGTCTTTCCTTGCTCCACATTCTGGGCAAGACCAATTTAGAGGCACATCTTCCCAACGTGTGCCAGCCGGAATGCCGTCCTCCGGCATACCTTGCGCCTCATCGTAAATCCATCCACAAATCAAACACATCAACGTTTTATATTCCACGCCTCAGATTCCTTTTAGTTAACGACTTTAGATTGTTCATCAGTTAAAATCTGACAGCATTCCAACTGCGCTTTCACTTTATTTTTTGCTGTGCAAAAGCACAAACCAGTCAGCAATGCAAAGGATAAACAATCTTCCCAATTTCATCCACAAAAAAGAAGAGTAGTTTACGAATAAGCAAGGCCCAATGAAGCAATTATTGACAAAAATGGTGTTTGCGAAAAATGGCAGTTCGTTAATCCAAACGCCGATTTACCAGTCGACGCTTCCAATACAAAAGTAAAGATCACTCAAAAAAAAGCCAACAATAAAACTGACCGCTTTGAAAAAAGATAGGGTTTCGCACCAATAACTGAGCAAAAACTCTAAACACAACAAGACGCTACAATTACAACTTCACAACCCAAAGCCACTCCTATGTCAAATAACGATACCCTATTTCAACGAGCACAACTTTCTACTCCCGGCGGCGTTAACTCTCCGGTGCGCGCTTTCCGCTCAGTGGGCGGCACGCCTCGCTTTATCCAGCGCGCCGAGGGTGCACACTTTTGGGATGCTGATGACAAGAAATACATCGATTACATAGGTTCTTGGGGCCCAGCAATCTTAGGACACGCTCACCCCGAAGTCATTCAAGCCGTTCAAGAAGCCGCCGCACGTGGACTTAGTTTTGGTGCACCGACCGAAGGTGAAATTTTGATGGCAGAGGAGATCTGCAAGCTCGTTCCCTCCATAGAGCAGGTTCGATTAGTTTCGAGCGGTACAGAGGCGACAATGAGCGCGCTCAGGCTCGCACGTGGCGCTACTAAGCGCGATAAAATAATCAAATTCGAAGGTTGCTACCATGGACACGCTGATTCACTTCTCGTGAAGGCCGGCAGTGGCCTCCTGACTTTTGGCAACCCCACATCCGCAGGTGTCCCAGAAGATTTCACTAAACACACTTTAGTGCTCGACTACAACAACTGCGAACAACTCGAAGCTGCCTTCAAAGAGTTTGGCGATCAGATTGCCTGTGTAATTGTCGAGCCTGTTGCTGGCAATATGAACTTAATTAAAGCGACGCCATCGTTCTTAGAAACAATGCGTCGTTTATGCGATGACTTTGGCAGCATTCTTATATTTGACGAAGTCATGTGCGGCTTCCGTGTAGCACTTGGAGGAGCGCAATCGATTTACAACATCACCCCAGACTTAACCGCCCTCGGAAAAGTTATCGGCGGAGGCCTTCCTGTCGCAGCATTTGGTGGCAAGGCTAGCATCATGAAACACCTAGCCCCTCTCGGCGGAGTGTATCAAGCGGGCACTTTATCGGGCAATCCCGTTGCAGTGGCTGCTGGACTAACGACATTGAAACTGATCCAAGCGCCAGATTTCTATTCTCACCTCTCGGCACAAACAAAGCGCCTAGCAGATGGATTCAATGCTATTGGACAGAAGCACGGTCTTGATTTCTGCGCTGACTCAATTGGAGGGATGTTCGGGATTTATTTCAATTCCAAGGTACCGACGAGCTATGCAGAAATGATGAATTCTAAAAATTCAGCGTTCAACCAATTTTTCCATTTGATGCTTGACCAAGGCGTTTACCTTGCGCCATCAGCATTTGAAGCCGGATTTGTATCGATCGCCCACAATAACGATATCATTGATGACACACTCAGACTCACCGATGAAGCGCTAAGCGAATTAAAAAAATAGGAAGCTGCCGAATAGATCTGCCCTTTCTGAATCCAGAATGGGCAGATTCAGCGATTTATTGTGGATTACAGGGACAAAGCACTGCCTCACCCCAAGACTTAACACGTAAAACTTACACGTAAAACAGAGTTACACGTAATAATTCCATGTAAACGGAAGAAAAAAGATTCAAATCGTGACATTTTTAGCATTGGCACAAGGTTTGCTTACGTAACGTTGGCAATTTCACACTGATAGTATTTAGCTACCAATACCACTTGTGCAAAATCTGTGAATTTTTGCAAAATACCTATCAGAATTTAAATATCGCCTTGTAACTGCCGATAAAATTCTGATATCTTCCTCGCAACCAAACTTGAATTATTTGAGAATTATGCAATTTAAATTACAAAAAATAAGCATCGCGATTAGCCTGCTGTCACTTTCATTAGCGACACATGCACAAGTCCAAACTCTCAAAGAAGTTACCCAAAAAGCGGTGTCTACCAACCCAGAGGTACTGGCAAAATGGCATACTTTCCAATCGACTTCTGCTAGCCGTGATGCCGTCAGTGGTGCCTATTTGCCTAGCCTAAACTTGAACGCCGATGCTGGTCGAGATAATCGCGACAATCGATTGGGAAAAACTGAGTTGAGCAGAACCTCAACCAGTCTAAGTTTAAATCAGATGCTATTTGATGGTTTCCTGACACGTAATCAGGTTAAACAGCTTGATCATCTGAAGCAAGTGCGCCTGTATGAATTATTTGACACTTCGGAGAGTATCGCACTTGAAGTGGTTCGAGCCTATGCTGACGTCGTTCGCTACCGCAAACTCGTTTCGCTTTCAGAAGATAACTATGTCCGCCATCGCGCGGTTTTTGAACAAATTCAAGCAAAATCCAAGGCTGGGGTTGGAAGACGTGTCGATCTTGAACAAATTTCAGGTCGCCTCGCCTTAGCTGAGGCAAATTTAATCACCGAAACATCTAATTTACACGATGTAAGTGCGCGCTTCCAGCGCTTAGTTGGCGTCATGCCTGGTAAAAATTTGGAATCATTGACGATGTTCACCAATGGCGCTCCTGGCAATATTGTGAACGCCCTCAACGCTGCGTTCAATCAGCATCCTGCTTTACTTGCAAGCATGGAGAACATCGCATCAGTCAATAGCAGCATGAACTCTCGCCGCTCCGCCTATTCGCCAAGGTTAGATCTCAAAGCACGCGCTGAACGAGGTAACAATATTGACTATGTCAGTGGTCGCACAAATAACAATACCGCTGAAGTAGTAATGACGTGGAATCTCTTTAATGGTGGTGCAGACAAAGCAAAAATCCAAGAAGCTGCTGATCAAGTCAATCTCGCCAAGGATCTGCGTGACAAAACCTGTCGAGATATTCGACAAACTTTGTCAATTGCTTATAACGATACGCGAAAGCTAACTGATCAATTAGGTTTCCTCGACCAGCATCAACTGTCGATCGAAAAAGCGCGTGACGCTTACCGCCAGCAGTTTGAAATCGGTCAACGTTCACTTTTGGATTTGCTGGATACGGAAAATGAACTTTTCCAAGCAAAAAGAGCTTTTAGCAATGCAGAAGTAGACCTCTACCTAGCGTATGCTCGCACCCATGCTGGCATGGGTCAGTTGCAATCGATATTGGGCTTAGAAAACATCTCTGCCCGTGATGGCTCGAAATTCGACAAGTCGGAAATAAACGAGTACTCCGCGAATTGCCCGGCCGAAGCACCTGAGTTATACGTTTCCGACAAGAACGCGCTGAATCAACGAGCCGCAGAGGTAGTAGGCACTATTATTCCACCTGTTAGAGTTGAAAAGCCAGCCGTCAAAGTTGAAACGCCGGTCCAAGCCGCTCCTGCAGCTCCAGCCCCAAACACACCAAGTGCCAATCAAATTGCTGCTGCGAGAACAAGTATTCTAAACGCACTCAAGGGCTGGCGCGAAGCTTGGATCAGTATGGATCCTGAAAAATACTTTAGCTTCTACAGTGATAAATATACATCTCGCGACTCGTGGAAAGCTGCTCGCAGGGCCCGTTTGATGGGAGCACAAAAGATTAGCCTAGAATTGTCTGACATCAAGTTCACAATGCAAGATGAAAAGCATGCGATCTCCGCTTTCCATCAAGAATACAAATCTTCTTCTTATCAAGATACATTGCAAAAAACCATCTACTGGGAAGAGATAGATGGTAAATGGCAAATTGTAAATGAGGTCGTTTCTGGACCGAACGCTCGTCAGTGGTGACCTATCGCCAATGAACTATCAAACCCACGCGGCGATTGCGTGGGTTTTTTTTCGCATACTGAAACAACAAGCTGAACAAATGTTTCCTGTTTGCAGCATAAATTCTTGTAGAATATTCGATACTTAGCGCATGAGTCATATCCCCTTTCAACTTGTAGCATCACATCGGGTCATTCCAACGCAACATGAATCGTACATTCACATTTCGGATGTCTTTCCTTGCGTTGCTGCTTCTCGCGTTTTTATCCCTTCCACATTCGGTCTATTCAGCCTTAAACAACGACAAGCT
Organism: Affinundibacterium nitidum; assembly: GCF_014284155.1. Lineage (GTDB taxonomy): Bacteria > Pseudomonadota > Gammaproteobacteria > Burkholderiales > Burkholderiaceae_D > Undibacterium > Undibacterium nitidum. The sequence goes on along the minus strand of NZ_JACOFZ010000004.1, from coordinate 6,654 downwards.
GCGCTCCTCCATGCGTCAGCAAGGTGGAAGTGAGCAAACCTTTAACGAATGGCTTAACTTGATGGCGAGTTTGGGTGACCAAAGCGTTGAGGTAAAACTACAAAGAGTGAATAGTTTTTTTAATAAGAAGCTCAGTTATTTTGAGGATATTGAGATTTGGGGGCAATCCGACTATTGGGCCACTCCCTTGGAAAGCATGGCAAAAGGAAAGGCAGATTGCGAAGACTTTGTGATTGCCAAATACTTCAGTTTACGAAGTTTAAATATACCTGATTCGCAACTACGCCTAGTCTACGTCAAAGCAAAAATTGGCGGTCCAAACAGCAGTATTCAGCAGGCACATATGGTTTTAGCCTATTACCCCAATGTCGATGGAGAGCCTGTCATTTTGGATAACTTGATCACTGACATTCGCCCTGCTGCACGCCGCGGCGATTTAAGTCCTGTTTTTAGTTTCAATAGCCAAGGGGTATTCGCAGGTGTGGCTGGTAATGCGCAAATGGGGCCAGGTGGAACGAGTCGCCTATCTCGTTGGCAAGACCTACTCGACCGAGCACACAAAGAAGGTTTTGATTAAATCGTTTGAATAAGAAATACTCATTTTTAGTAATAGAGGGACAAACTATGTCTATGTATCGACAACTCTGGCTTGCAATTTCCTTGAGTACATTGCTTGCACTTGCTGGTAGCCTTTTCGCATCCATCATGAGTTCGCGCGCCTATTTGAACGAGCAGCTGCGAATGAAGAATAATGACAATGCGACAGTACTTGCGTTATCGCTCAGTCAGAAAAATATTGACGCAACGGAGCTTGAGCTGATCGTCGCTTCATTGTTCGACAACGGGCACTATCAGTCAATCAAGGTTACGGATCCTAAAGGACAGTTATTAGTCGAGAAAACATCTCCTGAGGAGCACACCAGTGTTCCCGATTGGTTCACGAAATTACTACCGATTTCTTCCCAGCCAGGAACCGCCCAAATTAGCAGTGGCTGGAAGCAAGTAGGCTCGATCTCCATCGTTTCCCAAACAGGAACTGCATACCAAACACTGTGGAACTCAACCCGCGAAATGATTCTCGCGCTGGCGCTGTCAGGGCTTCTTGCCTCGTATCTCGGAACTCTGGTAATTCGCAGGCTCAAGAAACCATTGCGTGATTTAATTGACCAAGCGCGGGCCATGGTGGAGCGCCGTTTCATTACCGTAGAAGAATCCAGAGTTCCAGAGCTGCGGCAATTGAGCGTTGCAATGAACTCAACCACCACACTATTGAAAGCTATGTTCGCAGAAGAAGCGGAACGTCTTGATCAATTAAGGCGTCAGGCAAACACTGACACAGTGTGTGGTTTATATAATCGGGCCAATTTTCTTTCACAACTTCAGATTACTGTTGAAGAAGAAAATGCTCCTCCAGGCAGCTTAGTCATGATTCGAATTAATGGTTTGATCGAAGCAAATCGTACGCTAGGACGAGTTAAGACAGACACACTTCTTCGCAACCTAGGGCAAATTCTGAATGTGTATCAGAATGATTTACCCGATGGATTCGCGGCACGCCTGAATGGAACCGACTTCGCGTTATTAAGCCGCAATTCCGCGATTGAGAATGTGGTCGCATCTTTGCTCGAACAGATAACCAGTTTATTTTCGTCTTCCGATGCGAATCTGAAAGCATTTATTGGCTATGGTCATTTCGAATACGGAATTTCACCGAGCATCCTCCTATCGCAAGTTGATGCAGCAGTTGCTAGCGCTGAGGCGACCGACCTCAGCAGCGTCCATAAAGCTGCACCACTTAACATTGAACACGCACCAAAGTCTTTGGAGGAGTGGTCAAAACTAATCCAACGCGCACTAGACCAAAACTGGGTGAAGTTAGACTACTTCCCGGTTATCAATCATCAGAAGAAACTGATTCATCAAGAATCTGCACTTAGACTCATGTTTGGTGGTGAATGGTTCCCAGCTGGGCGCTTTTTACCGATTGCGGAGCGTTTAGGGCTAAGTGCAAAATTAGACGTGATATCGGTCAAACTTGCGCTTGACGCAATTGAGAGCCAAGCAAGCGAACATCAAATCTCAGTCAACATTTCCGCAAAATCGATACAAGACCCTGAATTCAGAGAACAAATTAAGGCACTCCTATCAATCAAACCACAAGCAAGCAAATCGCTTTGGCTTGAGATACCGGAAATTGGTGCATTTTCGAATCTTGATACTTTCCGCAACTTCCAAAAAACGATTGATAGCTATGGCTGCAAACTCGGTTTAGAGCATTTCGGAAAGAATCTAGAGCAAATCAATCTGCTCAACACACTTGATATCGACTTCGTAAAATTTGATGTAAGTTTTGTTCGCAACATCGAAGCAATACCTGCAAACTTCGATTTCCTAAAGGGTGCTGTCGCAATCCTGCACCGAATGAATTTACAGGTTTATGTTGAGGGACTCGCACGTAAAGAGGAATTTGACGCGCTCGCGAGCCTAGATCTGGAAGGAATGACAGGGCCATATATCGGAAAGCTGCTAAGTCATTGACAGGAAATTTCACCGGAAAGGGACTCGACTATAATCAAAAAGTCGCGCCTAAACACGGATGAGAACATCGAGCTAAAGAAAAGAAGTGTTTTCCTAAAGTTCAATCTTGAGTGTTGAGCATAAAGTCGATTGTTGATACTTTCGATTAAATAATTCAAATTTTTTCGTTAACAATGAAAAAGGAGTGTCAAATCAATGACACTCCTTTTTTCTTACAAACAAAGAGCTAGTCGGTAATCAATTTACCTTTCGAAATCAAATCATTAATTACTTGCAGGTCGCTAGTAAATCCGCTCGTCAAATTCACTCCACTAAATACAATTTGTTGAACACTATTACTTGTGACGTCAGCAAAAGCACCGCCTACTGAATGTCCAGCAGTAAACGCACCGGTTGTACTAATGAATGCAGTTGTGTTGGTTCCATTCCAGCTAAAGTGAACAAACTTATCAAGAGTTGCAGCACTCTCACCCGACAGTAAATCACGTAGATCAAGGCGATCGCCTCCAGAAGCAAACGTACCTGTAGCAAAGTCTGAGATCGTATCAACAGCTTGTGCTGCATTGGTTCCATTATCGTTCAGCGCCCACTTGAAAGTATCTGCACCCGTTCCACCAGTTAATGAATCGCTGCCTTGACCTCCGATTAGTACGTCATTGCCTGCTTTTCCATCGATTGTGTCATTACCGGCATACCCATAAATAATGTCGCTCACAGAATCACTGCCAGTTAACGTATTCGCACCCGAAGTACCCTCCAAGTTCTGATGGCCGCTCAAATTCAATGTGAGAGAATTAGTGGACGTATCGCCATCCTTGTCTGTAACCGTGTAGTTAAAAGTTGCCGTTAATTGTTGGCCCGTAGTGATAGCGCCACGAGTCGCTTCATTCATCGTGAAGGTGTATGTGCCGTCACTATTACCAACAAAAGTGCCGTAAGTACTTGTACCACTCCAAACGACGCCGGATGCATTCAACCCATCAGCGCCACCTTGAGCAAATACATTGCCGCTTGCGGTCGGTAACGGCTCAGAGGTCGTGATTGAGGCAAAAATACCAAAGCTAGAAGCCTGTTGTTCACGTGTATAAATCTGCGTCACCAAATTGCCACTTGAATCTTGGAAGCCATTCAAGTTAACGACATAATTTTGTCCGGCAATATTAATTGTCGAAGCTGAGGATGGCAGTGTAATGATGTCACGAGATGCATCATCTGTTGGTGTACTAGTGTTTGGCGTCTCTGTATGGTCTAGTCGAATCGTGAACGGCACATTTGTAGAAATACCATTAATCACCGCATTGAATGACACTGTCAAGTCAGTGTAATTCAAAGGACTTCCTGAAATCGGGAAGTTATTGTGCGTAAATGTACCAACTTTAAACAACTGATTCAGGACAACTGGCGTGCCTGTGGCAGACGTAAATGACGTCGAATCAACAAGAGTATATCCTGAAGGCGTGCCGCCAGTACCCCATGTCAAAACTTCACCCAATGCATCAGTATCAGCTGGAGTTCCTTCGGTAGCAGTAATTGACGTTCCATTATCTAACACAGCATTGATAAAACCAGCTTTCAAGGTGTTCACACTTAGTGCATCAACGCCAATATAGATATTATTGCTTGCTGCAGGTGCGACTGGAGAATCATCTTCGACATTAATCGTCAATGTTCCTGCGCCACTTGCACTACCATCGTTTGCACTCACACCAAAATTGAGTGCCCGCAAATCTTCACCAGCTGCTGCATGATCGATTGGCGCCTTTAGGGTGAAAGTATAGGCACCCGTACTCGTCAAGCTAATCGTCGCGACATCTACCGTACCCGCTTTACCAGTATATGTTTGACCAACAAGTGTCCAAACCACGGCAACTCCGTTTGAGGTAATGCCAGTTGGAGCGGATGTAAATGTCCAAGTGCTTGCTGGGCCATCAAGGTCGGTTGAGACCATTGTTCCACTTACTGTGACATTGTTTGTGGTATCCGGTGAGCCCGTCGTATCTGCTATCGCACCAGCTAACCCCTCTTCCGAAACGTTTGCGGATTGATTGGTTACAACAGGCGAATCATTCGTACCGGTGATCGTGAAGGTAACATCTTGTATGGATGAATCTGCTGTACCGTCATTGATTTTCACTTGGTAGGTAATCGTCAAACTTTCACCTGCACGCAAGAAGTCTAAATTCGCAGCTGCTGGATCGTAGGTGTACGCAATCGCCGTACCTGCACCACCGTTCGAGGTTTGGGTCGTTGGCGTGATGCTGAATGCACCTGCTGCTATCAAGGAAGCTGCACCTGCAGGTAAGGTGTAGTTCGCACCGTTCAACTGCACTACAGGTGAACCCACCACAGAGGCTGTCAAGGTGTCACCTACATCCGCATCGGATACAGCGAAGCTGCCGTTGATTGCTGTCAAGTTTTGTGCTGATGCGTCTGCAGCTTCTACGATCGCCGTTGGGTTCGTCGTATCTGTCAATACTGGAGCATCGTTCGCGCCGGTGATCGTGAACGTCACGTCTTGCACTGCGGAGTCTGCCGTACCGTCATTGACCTTCACTTGGTAAGTGATCGTCAAGCTTTGACCTGCACGCAAGAAGTCTAAGTTCGCCGCTGCTGGATCGTAGGTGTATGCAATCGCTGTGCCTGCACCGCCATTCGACGTTTGAGTCGTTGGCGTGATGCTGAATGCACCTGCTGCCGTCAATGCTGTCGCACCAGCTGGCAAGGTGTAGTTCACACCATTCAATTGCACCACTGGGGAACCAACCACAGAGGCTGTCAAGGTGTCACCTACATCCGCATCGGATACCGCGAAGCTACCAGTGATCGCAGCTAAGTTCTGGGCAGATGCATTGGCTAACTCGACTACAGCTGTTGGGTTGGTCGTATCTGTCAATACCGGTGCATCGTTCGCACCAGTGATCGTGAACGTCACGTCTTGCACTGCGGAGTCTGCTGTACCGTCATTGACCTTCACTTGATAAGTGATCGTCAAGCTTTGGCCTGCACGCAAGAAGTCTAGATTCGCTGCAGCTGGATCGTAGGTATAACCGATGCTGGTCGAACCACCGTTAGAAGTTCCATTGGTCAGGGTTAATGCACCAGCTGCCGTCAATGCTGTTGCACCGGCTGGTAAGGTGTAGTTCACACCGTTCAACTGCACTACAGGTGAACCCACCACAGAAGCGGTCAAGGTATCACCGATATCCAAATCAGAGACGGCGAAGCTACCTGTAATCGCTGCCAAGTTCTGAGCAGAAGCATTAGCTAGCTCAACCACAGCTGCTGGGTTCGTTGTGTCACTCAACACTGGCGCATCGTTCGCACCGGTGATCGTGAACGTCACGTCTTGCACTGCGGAGTCTGCTGTACCGTCATTGACCTTCACTTGGTAAGTGATCGTCAAGCTTTGGCCTGCACGCAAGAAGTCTAAGTTCGCCGCTACTGGATCGTAGGTGTACGCAATCGCTGTACCTGCACCACCATTCGAGGTTTGGGTCGTTGGCGTGATGCTGAACGCACCTGCTGCCGTCAATGCTGTTGCACCGGCTGGCAAGGTGTAGTTCACACCGTTCAACTGTACTACCGGTGAGCCTACAACTGAAGCAGTCAAAGTATCGCCGATATCCAAATCAGAGACTGCGAAACTGCCTGTGATTGGAGCCAAGTTCTGCGCAGAAGCGTCTGCAGCTTCTACGATCGCTATTGGGTTCGTCGTATCTGTCAACACTGGCGCATCGTTCGCACCGGTGATCGTGAAGGTCACGTCTTGCACTGCGGAGTCTACTGTACCGTCATTGACCTTCACTTGGTAAGTGATCGTCAAGCTTTGGCCTGCACGCAAGAAGTCTAAGTTCGCCGCTGCTGGATCGTAGGTGTACGCAATCGCTGTACCTGCACCACCATTCGAAGTTTGGGTCGTTGGTGTGATGCTGAACGCCCCTGCTGCTGTCAGTGATGTTGCACCTACTGGCAAGGTGTAGTTCACACCATTCAACTGTACTACAGGTGAACCCACCACAGAAGCAGTCAAGGTATCGCCGATATCCAAATCAGAGACGGCGAAACTGCCAGTGATTGGAGCCAAGTTCTGCGCAGAAGCGTCTGCAGCTTCTACGA
>NZ_JACOFZ010000048.1 GCF_014284155.1 Affinundibacterium nitidum | reverse complement strand
TGATGTAAATGAAATAAATCGAAGCGGAGTTTAGAAAGTTTAAACGGAGGGGGTTGACGAGAAGTTAGAAAGGCTGCATAATCTCGTTTCTCTGCTGCTGACGAACAAAACGATTCGCAGCGCAACTGGTAAAAAGCGAAAGCGGTGCTAGTGAAGCAGAAAAGAATTTAGGATCTTTAACAATTAACAGTCAATAAATGTGGGCACTTGATAATGAAGGCGACTAGCTACTTCGGTAGTTAGGAAACTTAAAAAATATCAAATGTTCACAAGAAGTAAAGATAA
>NZ_JACOFZ010000047.1 GCF_014284155.1 Affinundibacterium nitidum | reverse complement strand
GCAGTGATAGTTTTACTTACACCATTACTGATAAAGATGGTGATGTGGTCACCGCAACGGCGACGGTGAATGTAACGAATCCTGGCGCACCAACGGTCACGATCCCGGACAGCAATGCAGGTTCTGCGGGCGACATGACGGTAGCAGAAACGGCAACAGCAACAGCGAACAGCTTCACGGTCAGTGCGCCAGCAGGATTGGCGAGCATTACGGTCGGTGGCACCAACGTCACCTTGGCGCAATTAAATGCTTTAGGTGGCACACCGATCACGATCACGACAGGCAAGG
>NZ_JACOFZ010000046.1 GCF_014284155.1 Affinundibacterium nitidum | reverse complement strand
TTGTTCGCCAGCGACTGTGAGAAACTGATTTGAAGTGTCTACGCTCAAACTGAGCAATTTTGCTTGAACGCCTACGTCACTAAACCCGACAGCTAGCTTGGCTGTCGATGGGTCGGTGGGGGTCACCGCTTTTGCAATCTCCATACCTTTACGTATATTCTCGGCCTCGCTGGTATAAGACACCCCCTCCTCGATAGCGACATCGCGTGCCACTTCAATTTTTCGGTCGAGTAAGTCGGCAACGGCTCCATAGGTCACGTCATTCTTGAAGGTATGCGCAGCATTGAGTATCGTCCAT
>NZ_JACOFZ010000045.1 GCF_014284155.1 Affinundibacterium nitidum | reverse complement strand
ACGCCAAACATAAAAGTGTTGATAACTTTTGAAAAACACTTCAGACAGCTTAGATTTGATGTGCAACTACTAGAAAGACCCTTTCTGCTATAGTGGGAGGTTAAAATTTCATGTTCTGAAGCTTCCCTGAAAAGTTATGGCACAATGCACAAAAACGCTTTTCAGCCTGAGATAAGGTGGGTTTCGGAACGCCAAACATAAAAGTGTTGATAACTTTCGAAAAACACTTCAGACAGCTTAGATTTGATGTGCAACTACTAGAAAGACCCTTTCTGCTATAGTGGGAGGTTAAAATTTCATGTT
>NZ_JACOFZ010000044.1 GCF_014284155.1 Affinundibacterium nitidum | reverse complement strand
CATGTTCTGAAGCTTCCCTGAAAAGTTATGGCACAATGCACAAAAACGCTTTTCAGCCTGAGATAAGGTGGGTTTCGGAACGCCAAACATAAAAGTGTTAATAACTTTGGAAAAACACTTCAGACAGTTTAGATTTGATGTGCAACTACTAGAAAGACCCTTTCTGCTATAGTGGGAGGTTAAAATTTCATGTTCTGAAGCTTCCCTGAAAAGTTATGGCACAATGCACAAAAACGCTTTTCAGCCTGAGATAAGGTGGGTTTCGGAACGCCAAACATAAAAGTGTTAATAACTTTGGAAAAACACTTCAGAC
>NZ_JACOFZ010000043.1 GCF_014284155.1 Affinundibacterium nitidum | reverse complement strand
ATTCCTACAATGCCGCGACCGGTGTTATTGGTTATACCTATCGCATCACCAATACGCAAACCAATAGCGGTACGGGTGTGACAGAGTCCTTGACCGTCAAAGTGAACGACACGATTGGCCAAGTCAACCAAGCGACTTTAACGCTCAATGTGGTCGATGATGCACCGTTGGCGGGTAACGATACGATCACGACGAATGCAGGCGTTGCTGCGACGGGTAGTCTGGCGACGAATGATGCAGCAGGCGCCGATAGCCCAGCGACTTGGACGATAGGTACTGCACCAACTCATGGTACGGTTACGATTACAGCGGGCACGGGC
>NZ_JACOFZ010000042.1 GCF_014284155.1 Affinundibacterium nitidum | reverse complement strand
AAACGCGTTTTCTGCATTGTGCCATAACTTTGCAGGGAAGCTTCAGAACATGAAATTTTCACCTCCCACTATAGCAGAAAGGGTCTTTCTAGTAGTTGCACATCAAATCTAAGCTGTCTGAAGTGTTTTTCCAAAGTTATCAACATTTTTATGTTTGGCGTTCCGGAATCGACCTTATCTCAGGCTGAAAACGCGTTTTACGCATTGTGCCATAACTTTGCAGGGAAGCTTCAGAACATGAAATTTTCACCTCCCACTATAGCAGAAAGGGTCTTTCTAGTAGTTGCACATCAAATCTAAGCTGTCTGAAGTGTTTTTCGAAA
>NZ_JACOFZ010000041.1 GCF_014284155.1 Affinundibacterium nitidum | reverse complement strand
CAACGAATAACGACAGCCTAGATATCCTTATTACGGACAGCAAACCAGTAGCGACAGGTGACATCAACAACATCACCGAAGATGCAGTACCGAACACAGTCACCGGCAATGTGATCACGAACGACACCGTGGGTGCCGATACGAATGCAACGCCAGTGACAGCAGGTACGTTCACCAATGCAGCCGGCTACGGTACTTTGGTCTTGAACAGCAATGGTACCTACACGTACACGCTCAACAACAGCAATGCGGCCGTTAATGGCTTAGGCGCCGGCCAAAGCTTGACCGATAGCTTTACGTACACCTTAACTGATGGTGACGGCA
>NZ_JACOFZ010000040.1 GCF_014284155.1 Affinundibacterium nitidum | reverse complement strand
TGATGTTGTTGATGTCACCTGTCGCTACTGGTTTGCTGTCCGTAATAAGGATATCTAGGCTGTCGTTATTCGTTGCACCTAAGGCATCGGTGACTGCCACTGTGACACTGTCGGTCACATCGCTGTTGGCACTTTGGACACTTGGGTCATAGGTATAACTCACCACGCCTGTGCTGGAGTTGTAGCCTGTTAAGACCAAGCTGCCCTTGCCTGTCGTGATCGTGATCGGTGTGCCACCTAAAGCATTTAATTGCGCCAAGGTGACGTTGGTGCCACCGACCGTAATGCTCGCCAATCCTGCTGGCGCACTGACCGTGAAGCTGTTCGCTGT
>NZ_JACOFZ010000039.1 GCF_014284155.1 Affinundibacterium nitidum | reverse complement strand
CAGGGATCGTGACCGTTGGACCACCATCGGTATTACCATTGATCGTGATCACCAAAGTCGCTGTCGTCGTACTGCCGTCACCATCGGTTAAGGTGTACGTAAAGCTATCAGTCAAGCTTTGGCCGGCGCCTAAGCCATTGACGGCCGCATTGCTGTTGTTGAGCGTGTACGTGTAGGTACCGTTGCTGTTCAAGACCAAAGTACCGTAGCCAGCTGCATTGGTGAACGTGCCTGCTGTCACTGGAGTGGCGTTGCTGTCCGCACCGACCGTGTCGTTCGTGATCACATTGCCGGTGACTGTGTTCGGTACTGCATCTTCCGTGATGTTGTTGATGTCACCTGTCGCTACTGGTTTGCTATCCGTAATGAGGATATCTAGGCTGTCGTTATTCG
>NZ_JACOFZ010000003.1 GCF_014284155.1 Affinundibacterium nitidum | reverse complement strand
TTGCACAATCCATTCAAATCTATAACAACGAGCGGCCCCACTCAAGCCTGAAAAACAAAACGCCCGATGAGGTTCATCGGGCGTCTTTGCAACACTTTTAGTTGTCAATATATTTTAGGACTGGACATTAAGCTTCTGCTGAGATTCGAAGAAACTAACTTGATTTTGGATGACTAGCTAACAGAGCCAACGACCATGCTTTAGCACTTTCGTAGTCATCGAAAAATGCAGACTGGCTCAGACCATCGTAAGTTTTCTGAAAGGCCCATTCCACAATGCCACGTCCCGCGACCGTAGGTTCAGCAACCAGTACATGAGCGATACAGCCATAATGTTGCACGCTGTTTCGTATCACTTTGCGCAGCGCATCCATGGCTTCAGGTGTGGCCAACATAGAGCCAGAAATCATGGCAACCGCGATCCAAGGGGCTTGAGATTTTAATTCTTCACAGAGGGGGATGGCAGCGCTTGACCAGTCACGTATGAATTCAACATTCCACGGTCCAACGACTTCTGTGACTAACAAACGTCCATCACAATAAATCTTGTATTTGCCGTGAGGTGGAAATGGTTTTGTCATAGCTGACTCTACGCCCTGTGGGATTTAGTCTATCGTTAAACGAGATGCCAGTTCAAGCGAACGCTAAGGCTATGTTACCAGTAATGATTTAATTTTGCTGAGGCAAGATTATTTCTGCGAATTTCGCTGATGGATTTCCTTCGTTGCCCATTGCTTAGCGCTCACGTAGTCATCAAAAAAACCGGATAGGCATAGTCCCTCATATACCTTTTCAAACGCTGGTTCTACGACGCCTTTGCCCGCAACTCCTGGCGCGGCAACAACGATGTGGGCGATACAATTAAATTGTTCAACACTGGCAGCGACCACTTTGCGGAGTGCCGCCATGGCATCTGGTGTGGCTAACATGGACTCCGACATAATGGCGATTCCAGCCCAAGGGCCGTCCTCTTGTATCTCAATCGAAAATGGAATCGCTGAACGTGCCCATTCTTGAACCAGCTCTAAGTTCCATGGGCCGACCACTTCAGTCACCAAGACCTGACCGTCGCGGTAGAGTGAGTATTTGCCATGTGAAGGAAAGAGCGGAGCCATATGCCGATTAAAAGGTTGGTGTAGCTAAGTTCTGTTTTACTAGAGTGCGTCATCTTATCAAGAGTAGTCATTTTGTGCTCGTATATCAGACGCAATGGGGAACTTTGAACCGCGAAATGAGTCTGTTATCGGTTGGTTTAGGCAATCCGCTGTGCGCGTTTTTCCAAGTGGCAAGTCTAAATGTTGATGCACTCTTGTATAAAGTGCAGGCATCAGGAATACTGCGCACGCAAAATGATGAAATGAGAACATGACCAATGCGGTTTGAAACTCATCCACAATTTCTATTTTTTGACTGTTGTAGCAAGAAGAATTAGACCATTTCAAGGGACACAAAAATGAAGAAAAAATTATTAGTCGCTGCCGTCTTAGGCGCAATGGGAACTGCAGCAAGTGTTTTTCCCGTGTTAGCGCATGCAGCGGAAGACAAAGCAATGGCCGCAAAACCAAACGCTGCGTCTGCAAAAGCTAGCTTGAAGATTGAATACCAAAAATTCACTCTGCCGAATGGCTTAGACGTGATTTTTCACATTGATCGTTCTGATCCTGTGGTTGCAGTTAATCTGACTGCACACGTGGGTTCTGCGCGTGAGAAAGCAGGCCGTACCGGCTTCGCGCATTTGTTTGAACACTTGCTGTTTTTGGAGTCAGAAAACCTCGGCAAAGGTGGTCTCGATAAAATGACTGCTCGTATTGGTGGTTCTGGCGCTAATGGCTCCACCTCACAAGACCGCACCAACTATTTACAAACGGTACCTAAAGACGCTTTGGAAAAAATGATCTGGGCTGAAGCTGATAAATTGGGTTGGTTCATCAATACCGTCACGGATCAAGTATTGGCCAAGGAAAAGCAAGTCGTTAAAAACGAAAAACGTCAGAGCGTCGATAATAATCCCTACGGTCATACTTCGTACGTGATTGATAAAGCGATGTACCCTGCCGATCATCCTTATAACTGGCAAGTGATTGGCTCACTTGAAGATTTGCAAAACGCGACGGTCGATGATGTCAAAGAATTTTTCCGTCGTTGGTATGTGCCGAATAATGTGACGCTCGTCCTCGCCGGTGATTTTGACCCTGTGCAAGCGAAGAAATGGGTAGAAAAATACTTTGGTGAGATTAAGCGTGGTGAAGAGATTCCATCCTTGCCAAAACGTGCTGGCTTCGTCAAAGAAACGGTCAAGTTCTACCATGAAGATAATTTTGCACGTGTACCGGCTTTGACAATGGCGTGGCCAGCGGTTGAGCAATTACATCCTGATTCCTATGCTTTAGAAGTGTTAGCGGAATATCTTTCACGTGGCAAGAAAGCGCCGTTCAATCAAGTTTTGGTCGAAGATAAGAAATTGACCTCCAACGTCAGTATCGGTAGTCAGAATTCCGAGTTGGCTGGCCAGTTTATGTTGAGTGTGCGTGCCTTCGATGGTAAATCTTTGGATGACGTGGCGGTAGCGGTCAATGAAGCTTTTGCCAAATTCGAAAAAGAAGGTATCTCAGAAAAAGATTTGAATCGAATTAAAGCAGGTCAAGAAACGCAGTTCTACAATTCGCTTTCAAGTGTACTGGGTAAGTCTTCTCAACTTGCTGAGTACAACTATCTCAACGGTAATCCAGCCTATATCGAGCAAGATATTAAGAACGTGTTGGCGGTGACTCCGGCAGACGTGATGCGCGTGTACCAGAAGTACATCAAGGATAAGAACTTTGTTGCAACAAGTTTCGTACCGAAAGGTAAATTGAATCTGGCCTTGACTGGTTCGACTAAAGCAGAAGTTGTTGAAGAAAAAATTGTACAAGGTGCGGAAGATGCGGTTGACCCAAATATCAACGCGACCTACACCAAAACACCGTCCAAGATTGATCGTAGCAAAGAGCCAGCTTACGGCGCCGCTGCTGACGTGAAAGTGCCAGCGGTGTGGGAAAGCAAGTTAGCCAACGGCATGCGGGTATACGGCATCGAAAACAAAGAAGTACCGTTGATGCAATTTGAAATTGTGGTCGGTGGTGGTTTGCTATTAGAGGATATCAACAAGGTTGGCGTCTCTAACTTGATGGCGCGTTTGATGACGAAGGGCACGGCCAAGAAGACACCACAAGAGTTGGAAGAAGCGATGCAACAACTCGGTGCCTCGATCAATGTGTCGGCACGTACTGAAGATGTAAGAATCAGTGTGAATACTTTGGCGCGCAATTACCAAGCGACTTTAGCCTTAGTCGAAGAGATGTTGTTGCAACCGCGTTGGGATGAAAAAGAATTTGCCCTCATGAAGCAAAGTGTTCTGAGCCAAATTCGTCAACAGGAAGCAAATCCAAATGCCGTTGCTGGCGCTCAATTCTCGAAATTGATGTACGGTCAAAATAACATCCGATCACGCAATCAGTTGGGTACGGCAGAGACGATCAATGCGATTAGCTTAGATGATTTAAAAGCCTACTACAGTAAAAATATGGCTGCTTCGGTGGCACGTATGCATGTGGTCGGTGCAGTGCCAAAAGCCGAAGTGACTGCCTCCCTACAGAGGCTGGCAAAACAATGGCAAGCAGGTAAAGTCGTTTTGCCAGCACCAGCCGCGGCGCCAAGCGTTATTGGTGGAAAGGTGTATTTCTACGATATTCCAGATGCAAAACAATCGGTCCTGCGTATAGGTTATCCAGCATTGGCAGTAACTGACAAAGATTACTACCCAGCTTCTGTCATGAACTACATCTTAGGTGGTGGTGGTTTTGCCTCACGTCTGACACAAGAACTGCGTGAAGGTAAAGGTTACACTTACGGCATCAATTCGGGCTTTAGCGGTAGCAAGAGCGCAGGCGCATTCACGATTGGCAGTGGCGTGCGTAGCAATGTGACCTTAGAGTCGACGCAATTGGTCAAAAAGATATTGCAAGACTTCGCGACGACTTACACCAAAGACGATCTGGCGACCACGCAAAGTTTTATGATCAAGAGCAATGCACGCGCCTTCGAAACAGCGGGCGCTAAATTGGGTATGTTGGACAACATCAGCGAATACGGATGGAAACCGAACTACGTTAAAGATCGCGAACAAATCGTGAAGACCATGACGGTAGAGAAGATCAAGTCACTGGCACAAACCTACTTCGACCCAAGCCGTATGGTGTGGTTGGTGGTGGGTGACGCGAAAACTCAACTGCCGCGTATGAAAGAGTTGGGATTTGGTGAACCGATCTTGTTGAATGCGGAAACGAAGTAATTGATGTGCTTGGATTTACCTAGAGTTTTGGATCTAGGTAGGTCAAACTAAAAACGCCCACTATGCCGTAGTCGCATAGTGGGCGTTTTGTTTCAGGGCCTAATTCATATGGCCACTAAAACAAGGCTAAACCAAATCGTTTCAATACGAAAGCTAGCAAAAGAAATGAAACGAGTGAAATCAATGCGCTCGCGAATAAAGCCAACCAAAAGCCCAAACGCTCTAACAACCAGGGAAAAGCAAGAAACATGGGAAGCGTTGGTAAAACATACCACAAGGTGAACCGCGCATGATTCGCGATTTTATCGGGCGATTGATTTTCGATATAGAGCCAGATCAAGGTCAGTAAAGTGACCAATGGTAAGGCGGCAAGGAGCCTACCAAGTTTGTCGCTACGTTTGGCTAATTCAGAAATCACCACTACCACCGCGGCGGTAATGAGATATTTGGCGCTTAGATACCACATGCTTTTCCTTAATCAAGAAATGCACCATTTCCATTTTGGAAGGCGACTCATGCCTTGGATTGTAAGCTGAACATCACGCGCTAGTGCGAAAAGCATCGATTTCATGCGCAAGATCAAATAGTTGTCCTTGACATCGATTTCCGATGGTCTTAGCATTCGGCTGTTTCCTAATGAAAGATACTCAACACCATGCCTATCCCAGATGATCCCGCGTTGATGGTCCGTGAACTCAGTCGTTTATTCGTACGCTCGCAACGTGCGCAATCCGCCTCAGTGGATGGTGCTTCGAATGTGCAATGTCACGTGTTGACGGAATTGTTGCGCGTTGATGGTTTGAGCCAGCAAGCTTTGGCAGATCGTTTATCACTCGATAAAGCCTGGATTAGTCGCGCGGTGGATTCCTTAGTTTCCGATGGTGTGGTGCAGAAGTCGCCACATGACACGGATGGGCGTAGCGTCAAATTAAGTCTGACGGCGCTGGGTCGTATTCGTGCTGAAAAACTCGAACAAACCTTGAATGCGCATGCGACACAAGTGTTCGAACATATCCCGCAAGCTCAACACGCACAGATACATGATGCACTGGCGATTTTGATAGAGGCCTTGGTGAACAGTAACCGACAACAAGAGGAAGATGGTCTTGTGGAGCAGGCTTAATATGCGTCGACTCCTTTTCTATAGCTTTTGTTTCATCACGCTGTTATGCGCCAGTTTGGCAGCCAACGCTGGCTCTAAACCTTTGGTTGTCGCCTTCTTCGATTTCAGTAAAACCGAACTCGGAACGAAATCATTTAAGGCCATGCGTGATAAGAATTTTGAACATCCATGCTGGCGCAAGTTTGTCGAAATCGATGGCATAGAAAGTGTGCAATTCGATAAATTTCCGAAAGCCTTAGATAGGACAAAATTGATCGAGGCAGTCCATGGTTCGGCAGCTTCGGCCACTGAATTTGCTAAAGCATTGAGTGCTGAGGGTTTTAACGGTGCCTATGCTTTTGTGATGGATGCAAGCGGCACTTATGCTACGATCTATGGCATCTCGTATCAGAGTGGGGCTATCTCAGCGGGTGCGTCGGTTCGCAAACCGGCATCGGGTTTAATCGACAAAGACCTATTGTCCAAAGCTTTGTGTGAAGCGAGTCGCGCATTAGACTAGTGATTGCGATTGACATAGTCGGCGACAATCTTTGAGATCATTAGAAATACATGGAGACAGTATGACAAAAGAAGAATTCTTGCATTTGCAACATAGTGAATCAGTGGTCGCCCAAATGGCAGCGACAGTCTTTGCTGGCTTACTTCAGCATCAAAGTCTAACTGCAGAGAATGAGGATGAGTTGGTCGAGCGTTCGATTGCTATTGCAACGAAATTGGCACTTCGCGCTGAACAAGTGATTAAAAGTGATGAAGAGTGGGTGAAGAAAGCAACTGGCTCAGCATATCTTCTAGGCTAAAAAAGTAAGCTTAGTCACCAACGAAAAGAAGGTGGATATATGTTCTCTCTATTTTCCTCGCCCTCATACTTCGACCAAGAGTTAGGTGAGCTAAAACGTAGTCGAGGCATGTGGCGTGGACAAATCGGGCTGATGGGCCAACAATATCCGTTGATTCTGAGTGGGACAAGAAAATCGCCAGAATCCGACGCCATCTCGACTGCGAAGCTTGCCCTACACAACTATCCCCATTGGTGTCGAACTATCGAACGAGCACTCTTCGAACACTATGAGCCATACGCAGAAGTTCTAGCCTCAGAAGAGACTGGTTCAGCGTCTCAGCTTAAAATTAATCGTGCCGCAGATATTTGGGCATATGTGGAGATTGAATACGTGGCGGTCTATTACCTGGCAAATGAGTTAGCGACAGAAATTGCATATCGCACTGATTGGGACGAGGAGCATACAGTGGCGGCGAGATTTCAAGATGGGGAATTCAACGAGCTGTGCGGAAGTGTGTTGCGACCATGATTCCGATTGTTCAAAAAATCTTTATCTCCGCTATCATTCTCGTCATTTCAATTGTAATGATCTTGATTGATCGAGCGTTCGGTAATCTAGGGCTCTTCAATGCACAGGGCGGCTTGGCGCTAGGCATGCTGATAGTCTACATATTGCCTCTCCTAGCAATATTCTTACTGTTTGCGGTGCCCATCGCCATCTGGAAACTTAATAAACGTTCTGATTCAACTCAAGCGCATCAATGGATGATTACACTGCTTGCGCCCATCTTGTTAAGCTTCAATTTGCTTTTATTCTTTTTTAGTCCTACTCGTTAATTGAATTAAATGGGGGCCATTTGAGAAGCCGAAAGCCAGATGTTAGAACGATCTACACCCCAAAAAATCAAAGGAAAGACCACAAATGGATAGCCTAGAATTTACCGTCATCGGACTTAATTTTGTGATTATTGTCGTCGGTTATCTCGTGATCTACCCCAAGTTTGCAGGCAATAGCTTCAAGAAGATCGCGCAATGTGATTTGGTGGCGACGGCACTTTCCTTGTTGATCGTCGGCTCGCAATGTTGGAATACTGCTTATGCCTTCAATATGTTTTTATTTGAGGCGAATTGGTTTTGGTTCACGGTGATCACCTATCTGTTAATCGAGATACCCTTCATGCAGTGGTACTTCAAAAAGCATGGCGTCGACATTGATATCGAACGCTAAGTATTCTTCTGGGTCCCAGTACTCATCCGAGCAAGATATGTTTTTGAGGCTTCCCACTGAGTTTTAAGCAAGGGGACCGATGCATGACTGTTTGCATTTGCTTGGTATTGCTTGCTAACCATTGCCTGCAATTGTATTAACGCTTGGCTGGCTTGCAGCCTACGTTGTTGTTCGAGTTCCTTCCGTTGTTGCCTTTGTTGAGCGCGCAGATCGCTGTCGTGAAAGGCTGGCGCAATGCCACTGCCTTGCATCTGCTGCGTGATGTCTTGCAATAGGCCCAATACATCGGTATGTCTTTGCCGTGGGTCCCAGGCAAAGCCTTTCTGTAATGCCTGCCACTGTCCTGCATTAAGCTTACTTGGCTTGGCGGGCTGATGGTGAATTAGTCTCTGTTCTGGAAAAGGCATGGCGCCCGTCAGCATTTGATAAAGCATGACAGCCACCGCATATACATCGAGTGAACGTTGATACACTTGCTGATGCGTGCCAGCCTCTGGTGCGCGGTAGCCCGCAGTGCCAGCATGTGGGCCCGGTTTGAGATGGGGCTCAGTTTTCCGTTGAGCATCTTGAGGATGTTGTGAATGGCTGCGCAGCCGTGCCGAGATGCCAAAATCGAGAAGTTTGACACTACCGTTCTTACACAAAAAGAGATTACCCGGTTTCAGATCGCGGTGCACTAGTTGATACTTGTCCCAAGCGTAAGCCAAAGCATGTGCGACAGGCATCAAAATATTGAGGGCTTGAGGTAGCCCTATGCCCGACTGTGCTACTTCGGCTTGATGCAGATGCTTACTCAAGTAATGATCAACATCTTGCCCTTGCAAGCATTCCATCACGATGAAGTAGTTGCCAGTAGCTGGATCACGCCCCCAGTCGTACACCCGAACAATATGTTCATGCGCGAGTTTGCGAACGAGGGTCGCTTCTTCGATCAATAGGCGACGATGAATGGCGCTGTCACTATACTCGGGGGCTAATATTTTGAGTGCTAGTGTTTCTGCATGACCTAGTTCCAGCTCGGTGCTGACATCATTCACCTGCCACACCTGCCCCATACCACCCTGACCGATCAATTTGATGAGCCGATAATGTTTATGGCTGGCGCTCAGTTCTTGTCCAGCGACATAACCGAGATCGGTATCGCCAGCGAGGGATTTGTTTGCAACGACTGAAGCGGGTTTGACATCGCTCTCTTTAGACTTGGAGAGAGAGAATAAGGTATCGAGTATGGTGTTCTTGCGCAGGGCGAACTCGTCCTGATTCAACAAACCTTCCTCATGCAAGGCGCGTAGTTCTCGTATCTGTTGAATCGCTGTCGACATAGTTTGCTAAAGCCGCCAAAAAAGTGTCATGGCACGCCATGGAAGGCGCACCAACTCTGCTACCTCATTTACCCTGCAAAGGACCGTAGGGTGGCGTACGTGCAAAAGCAAGACCTTGTGCGTTTTGCAGATCGATTTCGTGTCGACGTTCTTGCTCTGCTTGTCGTTGCGCACGCTCCTCTTGTACCCGTTCGTGCAGCATACGCACCGTATCTTCCCAAGAGAGACCATGAGTTTGGCGTTTGACTTCGGCTACCGCCTGCGCTGCGTGCTCCGACTGAGCTGCTTGGATCGCTAAAATTTGTTCGGGGCTCATGGCGGCCATGGTCTGTAACTTCAACACGTCTGTCAGCATGGCAGCATTTGCTTGATCAGCTACCGCAATCTTACTGGTTTCGCTCAGTGCGGCAATTGCCTCAAATTTGCGCAACTGAACTTCGAGTTCGGCCTGTGCTTGGGCCACATGTGATTGCTGTTGACGCTGCTGTTCAAGCTCCGCATATTGCGCCTCTAAAGCCAAGGTGCGACTGAGTTTGTCATGCTGCGCTAAGGCCTGTTGTTGCGCTTGCTGGTGTTCTAATTGAGCGATCTGCTGTTTGAGCGTCGCCATTTGTACCGCCTGTTGTTGCGCTTTGAGTACTGACTCGCTTTGTAGCTGTTGTTGCCGTTGTTGCGCCAGCTCGTCTTCCCAAGCCTGTATGCGTTTGAACTCGCGTGCGCGCACTTCCGTTTCTAAGCTGAGGCTGAGCAAGCGTGTTTGATGGGCTTCCTCTTCTAGTGCTTGTTCGCGTAGTTGTAATTGTCTTTGCTGCTCGTGTAGCCAGGCGGCTTGCTCTTGTTGTCTTAAGCTCTGCTGCTGGCGTTGATTCACTTCGAGATCATGTTCAAGACGCTGTGCTTGTAATTGATGTTCAATTTTCTGCTGGAGCAGTTGCGCCGCTTCCTTGCTATGCATCTGTGCTAGCTCAGACTCTGAGCGCATTTTGATACGCGCCAAAGTGCGGATATGCAACCATTCGTCAACTTCGTTTTGCTGCTGATCTTTCTTTTCGCGAAGTTGATGTTCGAGCTCCTGTACCGCACTAGCCGCCCCTTGTTCGATGGCTTGTTTGCGAGTACTGGCTTCAGCAATGCGCGCATAGAGCTCGAGTTCACGCAATTGAATCGCGTGTAGACGCTCTGCTTCGTCTTGACGTAGCTTGGCGCGGCTTAAGCGTTTCTTCGCATTCTCGTGTTCACCACGCAAATACAACCACGATAGATCGTTGCCCAGTTGTTGGCGCATTTCCTCGCGACGATAACGCAAACGAACCCGCTCTTCATCACGGGCGATTTGCTGCCATTCTGCCTCGCTGTATAAGGCATCGATCTGTTTGCGATGCGCATTATTGGCACGTTGATGATCAATAATGAGGTATAAGCTACCAAGTTTTTCACCTAGGCTTTCTCTCGCACTGGAGAGTTTGTCGTGGCGAAGTTCTTGGACTTGGATGCGATCAAGAGCAAGGCCAAGCTTTTCAAGTTGCGCTGCGAGTGTTGCCTTGATCTCTTGTTGAAGATGTTGTTGGAGTCCGACTTGGTCCTGTAACTCTCTGAGCGTATGGGCATTGGTCATTTCTAAGCATTGCTGACGCACGCTGGGGGAAAACAAGGTTTGCAGATCTGTTAAGGTCACACGGCAGCTTCCCGACATAAATTGTTCGGCGAATTCTCGAGTTTGTGCAACATGCAGTTGTAGTCGAATATTTGCTTGCAAGGGGAGAAATTCAGCGGTGTGTAAATCGTCGACCACTACGTTCACATCAAAACGGCCTTTACGCGTAATAAAGATGCCAGCAGCACTTTGTTTATCAACACTGAGCGCTTGATCTTGAGTGAGGTCATGCACCTGCCCATATTGAAAAATTTGAATATGAAGTTGATGCGCATGTTGGGCATGCAAAGCTAAAAAATCGCCGAGCTTAGTTGCATGAAATCCGATGGCGACCTCATCTGGCGCTAACAGCACGTGTTGAGCGGGAGCGTCGAAATCGAGACCGCAAACGCTGCAAAAGCGTGTGTCATTGTGATGTGGCTGCGCGCACCGGCTGCAACCAGAA
Source organism: Affinundibacterium nitidum (assembly GCF_014284155.1). Taxonomy (GTDB): domain Bacteria; phylum Pseudomonadota; class Gammaproteobacteria; order Burkholderiales; family Burkholderiaceae_D; genus Undibacterium; species Undibacterium nitidum. The sequence goes on along the minus strand of NZ_JACOFZ010000003.1, from coordinate 356,192 downwards.
TGAGCGGATTTAAATAAGCTGATCATGCGAGACTCCTCAAGCAAAGGCTGCGCTTTCCAAGACAGCGCATCATGCTCAAAATAGTAGCAGTCGCCGATTTTTTGCTTTGTCTGAATAGAAGGGTGAAAACCCACCAACTCAACGCTTGTTGGTGTTAGATCTGTAAGTTAGTCTAGTTTTCGTTGGTGAAATAACTATATTTGTGGCGGGTAACTCTGCTCGAAACGTTTCCAGCTGTCTAAGTTCGTAGTGGCGTTTTCCGCGCCAAAATTGGGAATGCCACGTGCTTGTGTTTGCTCTTGCATCTGCGCTAAACCTTGATAGACGTTGGCGATGGCGCAAGACTTTTCATTCGCTGCTCGGAAGATCAGACACAGAGTCTCGAAAGCGCCATGTTCTGAGCTGTGCTGCAGTACTAACATGTTTTGATTGAGTGTGATGACTTGCCACACCAGTGTCCCAGCAAAGCTTGCACATAAGTCGATACGGTCGCCGATTTGCAATCTGACCGGGCGTAAGGGAGCGAGACGCTCGCCATTGAGCAGCACACCGTAACGCGAACTATCAATCAATTCGACACCACCTTCTTGTCGTTGCAGCGTGGCATGCATGGCGCTGATGCGCGGATGGGCAATCTGAATATCAGCGTTTCTGGTTAAGGCTTGAGTTTCCTTCTCCACAGCTCTGCCTATGCGCCAAGTTTCGCCTTCGAGAATACGTAGCCAATGATGGCGTACAGGATGATAAAAGGCGCACCAGCGCTCCTCTGTAGAAATAGCTGGGGCGGTGATGTTTGCAGAAGTCGCCACGCTCTTTTGTTGATATTCGCGTTGCAGCGCTTGTTCCTGCGTCATTGCTTCTGCTGCGACTTCGACCAAAACTTCGTCCCAGGCTAGGTAACCTGGCGCGGTCTCACTATGGCCTTGGTCTGCATCACTCGGCATGGCCACTTGTGCCAATGACGCATCGCGCGCGATAACTTCGACATTGAGTTGACGATGTCGTCCACTGTCGAGTTGACCTTGCTGTAGTCGCGCGATCGCGCCATCTTCGGCGATGACACGGACATTCTTTTGACTCGCCAAGAACACTTGATGAATTTCACTTAAGCTCGCGTCACTACGCGGCAGAAGCAATACCGTGCTGCAGAGCCAACGTTTTACGCAAGCCTGCTCATGATGGAAACGCAATTCCATTTCTAAAGGATATTGTCCGTGTTCTTTGTTCCGCGAAGAGAAACTCAGTAAGACCGACTGCCATTCACCTGACAGCGAGCGAACAAAACGATATTGGCTCGTCTTCATTGGTAGCAAATCACAACGCACACGGAGTTCTAGATTATCCAAACCCACGGCGAAGTCGCTAGGCAAACTGAGGCGTACGGTCTGCCTACCTCCAACTGCTCGAGGATCGTAGGCACTGAGCCGCAGGCGCGAGACAGCCGCCGCCGCAGCGGGGTGCTGGTCATAGCTCGTCGACGCTAGTAGTGACGGTGACGGTAGGATGGGTGGAATGTGCATAAAGAAGGCGCGTATACCGATTTTGCAACTGGATTCAAGGTCTTGTGAGCAAATTGTAGGCCCGAACTTTGTCGCACGATACCGTGAATAGATGGGTTAATCTGATTCTGTTTATCGCGTCTTGCATTTTTACCTAGATAAGCCTTTGACGCCTTGAGAGTTCAACGGTATGTTTAAAGCTAGCACCTGCTTGCCGCACGAGGGACGATAAGGTTCGACGTCAAGAGATAGTTGTCGGCTGTTGGCGTCCCAAATGAGTTTGACTGAGGTTGACAGTTTATTTGCTTCGCGTACTAGTGCCTCGAAGCCTGTGAAATCGATTCCTTCATTGATCGCTCTGAGCTTGAGATGGATGGCGTCGAGCTGACCTTCCAATTCAAAAGCAAATCGCAAATGGCGTTGCCAATCGGCTTTATCGAAACTCACCGTTTGCCATTGTTGCTGATGCTGCAAAACAGCACTGAGGTCGCCTTCTGCTGCGGTTAGAGGAACAAATGCTTGTCGTAGTGCTTGGATGTCTGCTGGACGCAAAGATGAGGCACGCTCGAGAATCTGGTCGAGATCTTGCAGTTGCTTATGCATGGTGGCGAGCATGACCCGCCGCGAGATCAGTGTGCCAGAATTTGCCAAGAGCTTTCTGAGGAAAATATGGTCGTTTGTGAGACGCAAGATCGCCGGCGCAGTGTTTTCATCTTGGATGTCGATGATTGCTAAGGTCGAATGCATATCCAGCGCTACGCGGAAATGCGCATAATAGGCGCTGCCGTCGAGAATGCCGGGTGGAAGATACTCTTGGTAACGCGGCAGCGCCTGCATTTCAGCTAGTCTTTTCAATCCGACTGCGTTGGCGGCGATTTTCGTTTGGATATGCTGGCGATCCCTCATAATCGTCTGCCAATATTTTGGCGGCAAGGCGCAATTCCAGATGGTCCAATCTGGTTTTTCCATTAAGGGGAAATTGGCCTTGATTATCTCGTCTGATTCTGCCGCAATAGCGTCTTTGGCGTAAATATCAAGATCTCTCTGGGCCGCGTTGAGCCCCGCATCAAAGGCATTCAAATGTGCGGCCGCCGCCATCCCGCGCAGAATAAAAAAGGCATTACCCTCGTCACGCTTTATTTTTGTTACCGAGTACTGTGGCCTTGGCACCGCGGGCCCTGGCTCACGAAAGCGCGCCTGTGCCACGAAAAACAGAACCAGGCCTAGCGAGATCAGAAGCAATAAGAATAAGGTGATGAGCGTCAATGAAAGCCGTGTTTTGCGAAGCTGAATCAAGAATTTTTTCATGTGTTTGATGGCGGCATCATGGCGCTGACTATTATGCTCAAGACATAGGTGCGGCCAGTATATCCGTATCGAACTTTTTTAGGATTCTATTTTGCCTTGCGATATACTGCGAAGACTATGCTAAATCTACAAGCTTGGGCTATGCACGTGCGGATGGCCATTGGTTTCAATCTCGCAAGTTTTGTAGAAGTTAACCGCTCTCTTTCTGTGTACTTCTTATGAAAAAAATCGTCGTTAAATTTGGCGGCTCTAACTTGCGCCAACCTCAGGATATCGACCGCGTGGTCAATGTCGTACAAACGTATAACCGTCCATTGGTGCTAGTGGTGTCGGCGTTTTACGGCATTACCAATGCGCTTATCGGCTGTGTGCAGGCTGCCAAAGAAGGTGCTGGTACTAAAGCCGCTTTGGCCGAGAGCCGCAATTACACCTTGACCCTGCGCGCCTTGAAAAAAGAAATTGTGGAAGCGAATATTCAAGATGCAGCACATCGTGAGCGCACCGAAAAAGCACTGGGCGAACGCTTAGATCAATTAGACCGTTTCTTAACTGGCATTCATTGCATAGGCGATGTGCCGACGTTTGTGAATGATGCAATTCTCAGTTACGGCGAACGATTATCAAGTTTGTTGCTCACCGAAGTGTTGTTAAGCCGTGGCATCGCCGCGCGCGAAGCTTTGCCGGAAGACATCGGTTTGATCACTGATGGCGTGTTTGGAAACTCGGCCTGCGATTTCGAGGCGAGTACTGCCTCGGTCGCGAAAGCCTTAGAAGGCAATGAGGTCATCGTGGTGCCCGGTTTTTATGGCGTTGATCGCGAAGGCAAAACGACGCTGTTTGGTCGTGGCGGTTCTGATTATTCCGCAGCATCGATTGCTTGCTGTATCGGTGCAGAGTCGCTCGATGTGTGGAAAGACGTCGATGGTTTCTTGAGTGCAGACCCCGGCACGGTGACGACCCCGCGTTCGATTTCGCAATTGAATTATTTGGAAGCTGCTGAGCTGTCTTATTTTGGCGCTAAAATTTTGCACCCACGCACGGTGGAGCCATTGTTTAACCAAGATATTCCGATTCGCATCTTAAATATCACTCGCCCAGATCGTGGCTTGCAGCCCTACACCATCATTAATGCACAACGTAAGGTGACCAAAGACGTGGTGAAAAGCGTAACCTCAACCGAAGACGTGGCGATTCTCAAATTGCATGGCCCAGGTGTTGGCTTCAAACCTGGCATCTTGGCACAAGTGACGAATACGCTTGATCAAAACGGTATCAATATCAAGAGTGTGTTGACCGCGCAAACCGCGATTAATATTTTATTGGCGCGAGATCACCTCGATGCTGCGTATGCGGCCTTGAAAGAACATCATTTAGCCGGCGTGGTTGATGTCTCCCGCAATGACGAAGTGGCGATTGTCGCTGTCGTCGGCGACGGCGTGCTGGAAGCTTCTGACGTGGGTAGTGCGATTGCCAGCCGTGCATTGTCGGCAGCGATTGCAAGTGGCGTGCGCGTCACTTTGGCAGCTGCTGGTGCTAGCGAAGTGGCTGCGTATATGTTAGTGCATCAAGAAGATCGTAAAAAAGCTTTGCAAGCCGTGCATGCGGAGTTTTTTGGTGGTTGATTTTCTTTGGGTAAACTTTTTCCTACTTCTTGACACAAGGCATGGCGCGAACTTTGAGCTAAGACAAACTTTTGCGTTTCAATTTTCAGAGCTTGCGTAATCTGTTTATCATCTTCTTCCAGTGAGAAAAAACTGGGAGAAGATAATGCAAAATACTTTAGAAGTCATAGCGAAAGACAACGGCGATTGGTTGTCGGCACAACAGGCTGTCCGTCCTGATGGAACCGAGGTCACGAACCTGCCTTTAGTGAATAAAAAATTGCCGCCTCTGGTGCTACCAGAGAGAGAACAATTCGCAGCATCTTCGAGCGAAGATGCGAACTCTGAAGCAATTAAATGAATAATTTCCACGATTGCTGTTGTGAATTTTAAAGCACAGTATGGAGTGGCATCTTGGCTTGGTTATCTATGGATAGCTCTTTTTTCTTCTAGCACCAGAGTTTTATGTTATTTGCGCCAGTTAGAAGTGCAATTACATCAGATATGAAGGACGCGCATACGGCGATCAGAAGCCAAACTGTGATCTTGTTATTCCAAGAAATATCGTGTTTGCGTTTAATGAGCCAAAATAGTACTGCCCATTCTAAAAAACGATATGGTGTTAGAACGATGGCACCGATTTGCCAATCAGGAAGGTTATCTAACTTCAAGATAGCGAAAGTCATCAATATCGGGATGGAGAATAATATGCCAATGAGCAATCGTAATGTTCCCCACTTGACGGAAAACTCGATAAGCGAGGTTTTTGGAAATTGATAGAAGTTCCGCAGTAACGCGCAGACTCCGCTGTAGATAATGACTTTGCAAGCTAAATAAATAAGAAAAGCGAACATATTTTGTTCCTAAAGCGATTGGTAAGATCAGTCGATTTTTAATCTAAGATATGATTCGCCACTTCAATCAAATTGAAGTCGGGGTCGCGAAAATACACCGACATAATCGGCCCTCGCGCCCCTGTCCTCTGCACCGGCCCTTCGGTGATGGCAACGGCTTGTTCTTGTAGATGCTGGATGACGTCCGCGATAGGGGTGTTCGTCAACAAACACACATCAATGGCACCTGGCGTTGGCTTATCGGCCTTGGGCTCGAATTCTTTACCCGCTTGGTGCAGGTTGAATTTTTGCGAACCAAAGCTTAATGCCTTGCGCCCTTGGCCAAAGCTCACAACTTCCATCCCTAAGACCCGCTCGTAGAAAGCACAAGTCACATCGATATCGCGAACGGTAAACACCAAGTGGTCGAGGCTAGAAATTTTCATTTTTTATGCCCTATTGTTTTAGTTTTCATTTAACCCGATTTTACCGCTGCTCGACGAGCAGGGCGCATAAAAAAAGCCTATGTACGACCAAATACATAGGCTTGCTTGTTTACTGACGCAGGATACCTATTAGCTCACTTGAATCACAATTTTACCAACGCTACGACCACTTTCGCTCTTGGCATGCGCTGCGATGATCTCAGTCAGTGGGAAAACACTGTCGATGACGATCTTCAATTGTTCAGCATCGATCAATTTCGCTAAGGAGGTCAGCTGCTCTGCGCTAGGCTGCACGAAGCAGAACAGTGCTTTACCGTTGATGCGCGCGGCGGCTTCTTCAGATGGTCCTGAGATAATCGATACCAAACGACCGCCTTGTTTTAAGGTTTGCCAGGAATTGTCTTGAATCTCGCCGCCCAGGGTATCGAACACCACATCAAGATCACGCAATTGGCTGAAGTCTTGTTGTGTGTAGTCGATCACTTCGTCTGCGCCTAATGCTTTGACCAAGGCTACATTTTTTGTTGATGTCGTTGTGATGACGTGAGCGCCACGCAGTTTTGCGAGTTGAATAGCGAAGCTACCAACGCCACCTGCCCCAGCATGTATCAACACACTTTCACCGGCTTGTAAGCCTGCAATTTCGTACAGTGCTTGCCATGCTGTCAGCGCCGCCAATGGTACAGCGGCTGCTTCTTGCCATGTTGCTTTACTTGGCTTCGCGGCGATTTCACTAGCACGGACGGCGATGTGTTCAGCATAACTACCATCGCGAGCGATATCAGGGCGCGCATACACGGCATCGCCGATCTTCCAGTCGCTAACCCCACTGCCGACGGCGACGATTTCACCTGCGAAATCCCAGCCTAAAACCAAAGGCAGTTGGTGTGGCATCATGTCCTTGAGGTAGCCTTCACGCACCTTCCAGTCGACTGGATTAACGCTGGCAGCGTGAATTTTGACCAGTACTTCATCGGCTTGAATGCTTGGCACAGGCGCATCTTCATAAACTAAAACTTCAGGGCCACCAAATTGGTGGATGCGGACGGCTTTATGTGTGTTGTTCATACGATATCTCTCTTGTTGATAAGTTTGTGAGGGTTTTCGATCAATGTCGATGGCGCCAGTGTAGGCTGCTCGCGCACTTGAATAAACAGACGACTAAGCATATGATTTATTACATAATGTAATTAACAAACGATAAAACACGGAAATTTTGGCCAATAAAAGCCAGATTTGGCTAGGAAGTTTTGTCATCACATGCCGGTATCAGCAATAAGCTTCAACGGTGAGGAACCAGAGTCATGGTGGGATCAAGTCGCAATATCAACCGAGATTTCGACCCGGTACAACTGGGCTCGATTGAGTTGTTTTGTAAAGCTGCGGAACAGCAAAGTTTCACCTTGGCAGCGAGCGCTTTGGGCCTAACCCCTGCAGCAGTGAGTCGATCGGTCGCCAGATTAGAAGCGCGTTTGCAGGTCAAACTATTTGCGCGTACTACGAGGCAGATCCGTTTAACTGAGGAAGGCAAGGCGTATTACGAACAATGTACACAAGCGTTGCAGCAGATTCGTGAAGCGGAGTTAAGTCTCGCTGGCAAGCAGCGTGAACCCAGTGGTAGCTTGCGAATCAGCGCACCCACCACCTACGCACACTATCGCTTACTGCCATTGATGCCACGTTTTTTTGAACGCTATCCGAAAATCAAGATCGAGCTCAACATCTCCAATCGCAATGTCGACTTCGTTGAAGAAGGCTATGATGTGGCGATACGTCTTGGCTATTTAGACGATGCACGTTTGGCTTCTGGCTTGGTCGCACGTAAGCTTGAGGATGTGGTGCGTGGCACCTATGCTTCGCCTTCTTACTTAAAACGTTTTGGGATGCCGCGCACACCAGAAGACTTGCATCAACATCGCTGTTTGCAATTTCTGCTGCCAAGTACCGGGCGCCCATTTCCTTGGTATTTTGAGGTAAACGGCGAGACTCAGGAGTTTGCATTTGCCCCTAGTATTAGCGTCACTGATGACGTCTTGGGTGGCATGACCTTGGCAAAAAATGGTGGCGGTATCTGCCAAAGTTTTCACTACATTGTGGCTGATGATATCGCGCAAGGGCGATTAGTCGAGGTGCTCAAAGAATATAACGGCCAAACGCGTCCTTACTCTTTGGTGTATTTGCCGAATCGCTTAATGTCAGCGACAGTGCGTGCCTTCGTTGATTTTGTGATGGCGGAGATTGCGAATAGTGATGCTAGGACATAGGGCCGCTTTTAAAAGGCATAAACGAGACCTCCGCTGCACACTATTTGAAATTGTGAAGGAAGAGGGGGCGCACGGGCTGGCGTTATGGAAGTGGTGAGGCGGATAAATTTTCGTCACGGTAGGCGCTTGGCGACATCCCCGTTACACGCAAGAATTCTTTATTGAAGTTAGATTTTGTACTAAAGCCAGCTTCATGCATCACCTCAATGATACTGAGATCAGGTCGGCTACTGAGCAGCACTTGGGCCTCTTGAACACGCAGATCATTCAAATGCATCGAGAAACTTTTACCATAGATTTGATTGACCGCATTGGATAACTGCCGTGCGGGGATCTGGAGTTTTCGTGCAGCTTGCGGCAAGGTGATGCCGAATTCCAGCTTGTGTAGTTGCTCCGTCTGAATAAGCTGCACCCAACGCTCAAATAAAGCCCGACATTCTGTTTGTTCTTCAATCGCGGTATCTGATTTTGGCTCGACTGCATCCTCCCCCAGTTTTTGGGGTGCGCCAAATTGATACATCCATTCCAAGAAGTGACTCCGCTGTAAGGCGGCTAAGACCATGGTCGCGTTGATGGCAAAGAAAGCGATGCTGGCAATCAGCATGGAAATCGAGTCGCTAAGTGCTGTACCCTGAGCCAGTTCCAGATTGACCGCGAGTTCTATGATGATGTTGACCACAGACATCGCTAACAAGGCTTTGAGCCAAATGAAAGCAGATGCCGCATGGCTACCCAAGTGAGCGAGTGCTTGCTGACCGGGGCGCATACTCCAGGCGGTGATCATGGTATACAGGACAAAGCTGATGAGAATGGCGGTGTCTATCCATGCTCGCATGGGCTTGATGAGATAGAGGCATAGGAAGATGAGGATTGCGGCGAAGGCATGCCAAAGGTCATGGCGACGCAACTTGCCATCTGTTCGTTGGAGGCAGGCAAAATAGAGGTAAAGCGCTGGTCCCAGCAGCATCGCCCCGAGCGGTCGGCTGAGCGAAAACCATGCCGAATTGCTATTGAGTAGGATCACCAAGGCAATACTTTGGTGTGCATACAGAAAACAATTCATCGCCAACAGGCGCTTCGGTAGGGTGCGCATCGCGGGCATGCCCAATAACTGCGCTGCCATCAGTAGGCATAAAACGGCATTGGCGATCTGGATGTGGCTAAGGTAATAAGTCATCTGACGATCATAAACTATGCTTGGTACTTTAATTGAAATACGTGCATTTTAAGTATCATCACCCCATTTTTTCCCAATAAATCCGATAAACCAGACCGAAATTGAGTGAAAAGTGGTCCTCGATCGCGTTTTCGGTCGTTGAAAGGCGTTTAAACACAGAAACTGAGACCGTTCTTTTCAACGGAGGGTTAGACATGAGTTTCTTTTTTACTGGCAAGTTTCAGCGCTTGCTCAATGCACCATTTGGCTCGCTTCTCATTGGTATTGCCGCTTTGTCATCGCATGTGGTGCAAGCGCAAACCATGTCGACCGACAGAACCTTGATTCAAAATGTGCATCTTATTGGAACCGAAAAGCCTGCAAGTGGTTTGTTCGATGTCTTATTGGAGAACGGTAAGATCGTAGGCATCCAGTCAGCGACGAATAAGAGCAAGCCTCAAGCAGGACGCAAAATTGATGGCAAGCGTCAGTATTTAATTCCTGGTTTGATCGATGCCCATGTACATCTCGATGGCGTCCCCGGCTATATCAGCGAAGACAATCCAAGTACAGCTGATACTGCGATGGTGCTGGAAGCGCGCAATCAAATGCCGCGTAGTTATGCTTACTTTGGATTCACCACCGTGTTGGATCTGACGGGTGATGCCGATTTCATTGCAAAGTGGAATCAAGAAGCGATAGCACCGCGCGCCTTTTTCTGCGCTCCAGTGACGATACCGAATGGCTATCCAGCTTCTTGGATGGATAAGGATCTGCAATTCCAAGTCCCGGCCGCCAAGATGATGCTGTTTGATCAAGCACAGCCCAATGTCTACCCATCCAATTTTGTCGTCGAACAGCATAGTCCTGCAGCTGTAGTGCAAGCGGCCAAACAAGCCGGGGCGAGTTGTATTAAGGTGTTTTACGAAACAGGTTTTGGCCCAAAGAAAAACTTGCCAGTGCCATCGATTGAGTTAATTCGCGCAGTAGTGAAAGAGGCGCATCAAAGCAACTTACCTGTGTATTTGCATGGCAATTCGCAGTCAGCCTATGAGTTTGCCTTGCAATCGGGAGTTGATACCCTAGTCCATGGTCTTTGGCACGAGACGAAAAACGTCGATGCAACAGTCAATCAAACACGGTTAAAACAAATGGCGCAAGAAATCAAACATGCTGGCATCTCGGTGCAACCGACGATGCAAGTACTGTATGGCGAGCAAGAGGAAACCAATCCGGCTTTTTTTCAGCATCCTTACGTAGCCGATGCTATTCCAGCTTCGCTCATGCAATGGTATCAAAGCGAGAAAGGGCAATGGATGAAGAATATCCTGACTGAAGAAGTCGCAACGGTAGCGATGCCTCCTGCTGCGATGTATCAAGCGATCAGCAAGATGTATCAAAAACCGTTGACCACGGTCAGACAAATGATGGCTCACCTGCATCGTGAGGGCGCGCGTTTGCAGTTCGGTAGTGATACACCGAGCGGACCTTTCTACACCCAATTTCCTGGCATGAATGGACGTTGGGAAATGGATCGTTGGCTGGAAGCCGGGATGAACTTATCTGAGTTATTCCAGGCCATGACGATAGAAAATGCACGTGCATTGGGTTTGCAAGAGCACATCGGTAGTATCGCGGTAGGAAAGCAAGCTGATCTCCTATTGTTAGAGAAAAATCCGCTTGAAGATATCAAAGCCTATGATCAAATTCGGTGGGTGATCTTGCGTGGAGTCGCGGTCGAACGCACCAAATTATCTGCGCGGCAGCCTAAGATTTTGCCGTGATGACAGAGACATCGTGTTTACCATAAGCGGAAAACGCAATGACACGGTTTCTCCCTTGATGTTTGGCCATGTAGAGGGCGAGGTCGGCTGCAGAGAGAATAGAATGCGCTTCATGTGCATCATGAAGCGTGTCTGCCACGCCAATGCTAATACTGCCGCGCACAATATCACCATCCCATTCAATCACTAATTCGTTAAACAAGCGACGTAGGCGTTCGGCAAGGATCAGCGCCTGCGCCTCATTCGTACCGGGTAGCAGAATACAAAATTCCTCGCCGCCATAACGAGCGATATAGTCGTTGGTGCGAACCACGGACTGCATCAGATGCGCCAAACGTCTCAACACTTCGTCACCCGCAAGATGGCCGTGTTGGTCATTGATTTGCTTGAAGTGATCTACGTCTATCATCATCAAACTCATACACTCGCCATGGCGTTTCTCGTTAGCGAGTTGGCGCGTAATTTCTTGATCTAAGCTGCGACGGTTCATTAGACCGGTAAGCGCATCGGTAGCTGCTAGGGCGATCAAACGATTGGCCAAGGCCGTATTAATCAATAGCATGAAGGCAAGAGACATCGACATCTGCGCCATGCTAGCGAAGAAGAATACATAGGGATTCACGCCCGTGTTGCTAAACATCTTCACTGTGTCAACAGTAAAAAACAGCAAGCTGACGATGCGTGCGACGCACAAGACTGCAATCAAAGAAAAAGATAAGCCTGCTATCCAATATGCAGTACGCAAAGGCGCTTCCACCTTGACAAATAAGGCGCGAGCACAAGCGATGTGTATTCCTGCAAAGAAGACAAAATTAATTAGAATGCGTAGGCGAGGTTCGCTTTCAAGAAACGCGAATGCAAAATTATTGCTAAACATCGCGATCGATAAAACGACGGGAATCCAATACGAACAGCGTTTGCCGCGGAAAGCTTCAATCCCGTTGTAGAGTAGCCCAAAGCCTGTCCCTATACCAACCGAGGCGAATAGCACAACATGAAACGGTGCAGGACTTGTGACCTGACTAGAAAGGGCAAATGAGAGCCCGATCAACAGGTCTCCCCACGCCCACTGCTTGGCCCCGCGAATCTCTTCTGACTGCTTGCCGACCAAAGCAAGTACCCCAGCAAACATCACATTGATGGTAGCCCAGATGATTAAGATGGTGCGCGGGTCTAATTGCATTATCGTTTGGCGGTAGCCGCTGCAAAGGTGAATCTTTGGGAATGAAAAAAGTAAATAGTATTCAGCTTGTTGGGCCAATCGCGCAACACGGAGGGCTCTATTTTAAAGCGAATTAATGTTTCCCTGTGTTACTGTTTTAGGAAAAGCAGGTAGATACGATCGAGATCGGCTGGACTGTCGCTCTATGAACACTGAATGTTTGCAGATAGTCTATGTTTTACCTTCTAATCTCCGATTTGAATCGATAAAAATCCTGTACAAAGTAGTGTGGCCATTTTTTCCCAAATGCGTTGCTGCGTGTTGATTGAACCCACAGGCGAATGACTTTCTGATTGGTTGAGACTGCCGTGTTAAAAACTTTGTTGAGTATTGCTTTCAAGAGCGACGAAAAACCGCATATCGTCATGGACGAATCGAGCGCTATCGACCAGCGTTTCGCATGGTTGCGTCCCGTCATTGAGCTCTTCCCTTTAGGTCGTAAACAGCGCTACTACCCGGGCTACAAATCTGACATTGTGTTTGACACAATGGTGATTGCTTATCGTGTCAACGGACATTTTATTTACAGCATGAACGCGATTGATAATAACGCTGAGGGAGATCCGGCATTTTTCAAAATCGGTGCCAATGGCGAGCGTTTACACGTATCGCAGTTACAGAATTTTGAATTGGTGGTGCCTGACACTTCCGACTTAGAACGACATCTTGACTACGAACGTCGCGCAGCTTTGGGTCGCGGGCGTCAGTTCGAAGTGGGCAATACGATTTCTCTCTTATCTTCCCAAGCGGGGCGTGGTGCATCCGTGGTTGATACCGTGGTCAATGAACGCATCGCTCTTGATCATGGGCCCTATGCTCACCAAAATATGATCTGTTTGATGCCCAATTTAGAAACGATGAGCATCACCGATCAACGCGGAAAATCGCGTGTCAAAACCGATGTACCTGTGCTGTTGGCAGAGCCCAATGGTCCATGGCTTGGGGCGTGGAAGATAATTGATGTCTCAGATCAAGCGATACGCGTGCAATTGCAAGGAGATGCTGAAGAACACCACGATGCTTTTGTGTTACCCGTGCACAGCGAAGTGTCGGTGATGGTGCAAGTGGCGAAAACTGAGCAACAATTTCAATTGAAGGGTTATGTGATGCGCCGTTTTCCTAAGGCGCGCGTGATTCGTTTATCAATGATCTTGAAAGACGAACGTTATCAAAACTTTGGACCTTTCGATTTGGTCGAATTGAAAGCGGCACTTCTCAATCATTGATGTAAATTGTTTTTTTGGGCTTGCTGCTGAAACCAATCACGCAAGCGTTGCAGGCGCTCGGCAGGAGCGGGGTGACTACGACTCTCAAAATTGGGATAGGCACTGCGCTTCTTGAGCTTTTCAAAGAATGTCATTAAGTTCTTGGCTGGGTATCCCGCCTTCAATGCCAATTCCATACCGCCTAGGTCGGCCTCAAATTCCTGCTGTTTGCCGAGTGCGGCTAAGGCTGTGACGAGCGTGTCGTCATCATCAATAGCCGTTTCAAATTCTTCGAAATCTTGATTGAGCCACGCCGGAAATAAGCGCAGCGCTTCTTGGTCTTCAGCAAAATTGTGAAGTAGCAGAGAATGTGCCATTTCGTGGGCAATCAACATTGCAAGTTCAGTTTCGTTTAATGCCAATGCATTGACTTGTGGCTTGCTGATCATGATTTTTCCGCCCGCCATGCTATAGGAACTTTCGTCGTGTTGATCACTGCTATGAATTTCCCATTGCCAGTGACCACTGCCACGGTAGTCAATGGCGGCTTGATTGGCGAGTTTTGCCATGATGCGTTGGAGGCGTTCGGTAAGCTGTACATCCGTGTCGAGCAAATAGGCTTGTTGTAATTCGCCGACTTTGACACGATATTTTTTAGAGGCGCCTTGTGCGACTAATTGCGGACTGAGTTGCCATTTTGAGCCAGATTGCGTGGTGATTGTTTTTGCACATGCCTCACTTATCCATAGCCCAAGACTGCACTTAAGGAAGAGTCGACGCATAGGAAAAGTGCTTGGCATAGTTTGATGTCGATGATGCAAATGGGCGGAGCAGCGCAAAAGCGATATTTTCATTGTGCCCGATTTAAGGCCTGTCTGCTTACATGGCAATGGTGTTCGCTTTTTCTAGAAAGTGTTCGCAAGCGCACGCCGCGGACACTCGATGCGTCTCGGCGAAAAAAATTTACTGTTTTAATTCAAGCACTTAAATTAAAAGGCCTGACTGGCATGAATTCTGCATTGCTTAGTACCGTCGTGTCGTTTTGAGGAGTGCATCATGTTAAAAAATGTTCAAAAAGTATTTTCATTTAAGCAGTTTATTCAAGCCTTGGCGACTATCTTGCTGGGCACTATCGCTTTTGCGTTTGCGATGAAGGCTTGGATGGAAACCAAGCAAGAGCCAATTCCTGAGAATAAATCGCAAGGCGTTGACGTGATTTTGATCCACAGCGGCGAAACAAAAATCGTCAAAGCAAAGTGGCGCACACTAGCTGCTGTCGTTGCTAAGATCGATTGCGTCTGAGGCTTGCGAGACGCAGCTCGCAAAACTTTCGAGTTTCTTACTTGCGATGATTTTGTCTTTTCAGGTATCTTGGATGTTCGGAGACGAGCGTGTTGATCGCTCATCAGAAAAACAATACTCAATCACGAGCATCCATGACTAATGCATTCCAGGCCCCTCAAAATATCCTAGCAGTTTCAATTTCCTTGACCCTCTCGGCAGCGCTACTCAGTACCAGCACTCAAGTTTGGTCAGCACAAAAGACGCCTTTTGTTACAGGCAGTGGTGGTGCGGTTGCGACTATCAATGAGCACGCTACGCAGTCCGCGATAGATATCCTCAATCGTGGTGGCAACGCAATTGATGCCGCAGTAGCAGCAGCGGCGACTTTAGGTGTTACTGATCCTTTTAGTTGCGGTATTGGTGGCGGTGGATTCATGTTGATTTATCTCGCCAAAGAAAACCGTTTCATCACACTTGATCATCGCGAAACTGCACCTGCAGGCTTTCGATCCGATGCGTTCATGCGAAACGGCAAAGCAATCGCATGGGAAGAGGCTGTTAATAGCGGTATGGCGGTCGGCGTTCCAGGCACTGTGCGCGGTTGGGATGAGGCCTTGACTCGCTATGGCCGTCTGTCATTTAAACAGGTATTGGCGCCCGCCATTCAAGTGGCACAAAAAGGATTTACTGTTACTCCGATCTTTCATCATTTGAATCAAGGTGCGGTTGAGAAATTTGCGCGTTACACATCGAGTAGTGCATTGTATTTACATGAGGGAAAAGCTTTACCGATCGGGTTTCATTTTAAGAATCCTGATCTCGCCAAAACCTATCGCATCATCGCCCAAGCTGGTGTCAATGGTTTTTATCGTGGACCCGTGGCACAGGGATTACTCCAAACCGTCAACCAACCGCCAGCAAAAAATGGTGTGCAGGTCGTTGCAGGCAATATGAATAGCGCCGATTTACAGAACTATGAAGCGCGTTGGCGTTTGCCTGTGCGAAGTACTTATCGCGGTTTGGATTTGGTCAGTATGGGCTTGCCAAGTAGTGGCGGCATTACCGTTGCAGAAGCACTCAATATCCTTGAAAACTTCGATACCAAAGGCATGTCGCGTCAACAAATTGAGCATCTCTATTTGGAAGCGGCGCGTTTAGCATTCGCTGATCGAAACGCGTATTTGGGTGATCCAGAATTTGTGGATGTTCCAGTCGCGGGGCTGCTCGATAAAGCCTATGCCAAACAAAGAGCAACGCTGATTTCGAGTAACAGCAGTATGTCGCGCGACACGCCGACGGCAGCGGGTGATCCGTATGCGTTTCAAAATGATCCAAGCGTCACCTTGCGCCCGCAAGCTCCCACCAATAAATTACAAGAAGAACGCAAGCACACGACGCATCTAACGGTGAGCGATAAAGAGGGAAACATTGTGGCCTACACCTATACGATCGAAGATTGGGGTGGTAATGGTATGGTGGTGCCGGGATATGGCTTTCTCTTGAACAATGAGTTAACCGATTTCGATTTCACTCCACCGCACCCGAATATTCCTGAAGCCGGTAAGCGCCCACGTAGTAGCATCGCGCCTTTCATTGCGATGAAGAACGGCAAACCAGTATTCACGATTGGCAGCCCAGGAGGTTCGACCATTATTACTACTGTGCTGCAAAGCATCGTAAATCATGTTGATATGCAGATGCCTATGGTACAAGCGATAGCGGCACCGCGTTTGTCTGAGCGTAACGAAGGCAAAACGCAAGTTGAACCTAACTTTATTCATTCTGCTCAGGCAGTAGGATTGGCACTTCTGGGGCATGTTTGGCAGATCGATGAGAGTGATCCCGAGATTGGTGCTGCCAATGCCATCGTCTTTCATACTGACGGTACGGTAACTGCAGTCAGTGAACCGCAGCGTCATGGAGTTGGTAGTGCGAAGGTGCAGAAGAAGGCACACTAAAGCTCTTGCCTTAAGGAATTCTTTCTATTTTGAAGTCTTAAAAAGTGTCATTTGCGGTCGATTTCCCGCGTTTCGTCACATCGTCAAATTGTTTGAGTAGGTCTGCATTTATAATGCGGACTTCGCATCGCTTTACTCAATTTCCTCTGAGAAAAATCGGTGCTCCACTCTTTCAAACTTTAGACTTATTATGTTCCGCATCGCAATTTCCTCTCTGCTGCTTTTAAGCATCTTGTCTCCAGTACAGGCAAGTCCGACGCCACCGCAAACGGTGAATCTCTTCATTTGTGATACCGAGAATGGAAAGCAATATGCAAGCAGCATGGATGAGTATCCAGGCAAATGTAGTAAGGCACCCGATATGCCCATCGATTGGCATCCACTGTTGTTAGTAAAGCAGAATAACAACGTGATTTATCTCGATATCAATCATGTGAAATGGAAGGGGCGCGTTGCCGAAGTAGCGATGTTCATTGTTCCGGTAGACTCAAGTCAATCGGTATTCAAAGATGGTAGTTCCTTAGCGCAATTTGATGTTTTGACGCGGAAATACTTTTATTGCGACAGCAATCAGCATCAGTCGTTTGCCATTGAAATTTACCGTAATATTCGAAGCAAACCAGAGTTCATTAAACGCTTCGAAAATGCGAACAGGCCTCCCTCAGTAGTTGGCTCACCCACTACCGGCGACGGCGCAGCATTCGCCTTAGTCTGTTCGCGTGACTATGAAAAACTTCCTGCTTACCAGTCGAAAGAGTTGAAAGCAAAGTAATCGCTTTGAATACTCTTTAGCGCATATTGTAGGTCCCTCTTTTTTAAGCCTCTTTTTTGACCTCGCGAGAGGTCGAAGTAACCCCGTGTTTGTCAATTCGATTATCTTGATCGATGCGCATCACATTTTTCACTTTGAAAGTAGATGTATATGTTTTCTTTGTCTTTACGCCACGTCGCTGCTGCAGCAATCGCATTAACAAGTTTGAGCGCAGCTGCACAAGATCGTCCTGCTAACGCACCAGCGCCTACTGCTGCATCCACAAAAGGATTTCAGTTTGTTGGAAATGCAGGTTTCACTTTTGGCGGTGATACGATCGCGGTTGCGCAATACACTAACGGTACAGATCAAAAAATCAATGCGGGCGGCATGCTTGAGTTTGGCTTTGGTGGTATCTATGAAGCGAATGATCTTCCTATCGCAGCACAATTGACTGCGAACTACCACGTCAATGATACTGATGCAACGAATGGTACCATGCGTTTTCATCGCTTCCCGATTGAAGGTATGTTGTTCTTTACTGGTGTAGAACAATGGCGCTTTGGCGTGGGTGTTCGTGCGGTGCAATCACCACGTTACACTTCTCAAATTAAAGGTGCTACCACTAAAACACTGGAATTTGATAATACGACAGGTGCGATTGCCGAAGTTGGTTATGCGATTTCTCCAAAATTGTGGATCAATGTGCGTTATGTCGCAGAAAACTACAAAGCGAATAAGTACTCTGTCGGTAGTCAATCAATTGCTGTGCGTTCAGCTGCAATAAAAGGTGATCACGTCGGAATTTCTGCAAGCTTCCAGTTCTAATGTGAAATACCTTTGACCTCATATGAGGCTCATTGCTTAAATTGGTAAATGACGTTAAGCTTTTGCCACGCCGCTGGTGAGGAAATTTCAACACCAGCGGTAGTTTGACTACATTAAAAATAAAGGGAAAACATGGAAATCGCTAGCGCACAAGAGGGCTTTAGCCCATCACGTGAGAAATTTATCGGACGTACATTTAACCATTTAGGTGCTGCCATTGTTGGTTTCACCTTGATCGAATGTGCTTTATTTATGAGCGGTATCGCAGAAAGCATGGCTCGTGCGATGTTCGCATTGCCTTGGTTAGCGATTCTTGGTGCGTTTATGTTAGTCGGTTGGCTGGCAACACGTACTGCACATTCGGCGACTAGCAAAGGTGCTCAGTACGCAGCACTTGCTGCCTACGTAGTAGCTGAAGCTTTATTGTTTGTGCCAATCTTGTTCATTGCGAATTCAGTAGCACCAGGCATGATCACCAACGCTGCAGTGGTAACACTGGTTGCTACTGGTGGCTTGATTGCCGTTGCTTATACTTCTCGCAAAGATTTTAGCTTCCTCGGTAGCGTCTTGAAATGGGGCGGTATCTTGGCTTTGGTTTTGATCGTGTGCGGCGCTATTTTTGGCTTCCAATTAGGCTTGTTCTTCTCGGTAGCGATGGTCGGTTTAGCAGGTGCTGCGATTTTGTACGATGCATCAAATATCTTCCATCACTATGATGAAGATCGCTATGTTGGTGCAGCCTTGGAATTGTTTGCATCCATCGCGATGATGTTCTGGTACGTGTTGCGCATCTTTATGAGCCGCGACTAATTCTGTTTGGCTCGATTGAGTCGAATTTGACGGTGCGCAAATCGTATTTTGTGTACCTGATTAAAATCAGCCAGTGTTGGATCTTCTGATCTACACTGGCTTTTTTCTTATCTGCGACCTGAATTGAACATGTCGATGACAGAAATTCATTGAGTGAACAGGATCCATTCGTGCGCAAGCTTCCCCGTATCCACCCGCAACATCCTCATGCCACCGCTCACCACAAACGAGGTGTGGCAACGCGTTTCGCGCAATTTCGACATAAAGGTGCAGGCGCAATTGCGGCATTCTTGGCGGTACTCGGCCCCGGCCTGTTAGCAGGTTTATCTGATGATGATCCGGCAGGTATCACCACCTACTCGGTGCTTGGCACCGATTTTGGTTATCGCTTACTGTGGATTATTCCATTTTCGACGATTTTGCTCGTGCAATTTCATATGCTCGCGGTGCGTATTGGTGCGGCAACGGGGAAAGGTTTTGTCGCAGTGATTCGCCAACACTGGGGTAGGTTCTGGGGCTATGCTGCTGTGGTCGGTTTATTGTTTGCAAACTTCGGTACGATCTGTGCGGAGTATGCAGGTATTTCGGCAGCATTGGGTTTGATCCAAGTGCCCGCGTGGCTTAGCGCACCTATCGCTGGCTTTTTGATTTGTGCTGTCGTTATCTTTGGCTCCTTCCATCGTGTTGAACGTATTTTATTGTTGATCTCTGCCAGCCTCGCTTTGTACATCGTTGATGGTATTTTAGCGGGGCCCGATTGGTCCGCCGTTGTACACCAATCTTTGATTCCCCATTTCCCAAGTGACCATGCCGGTTGGGTGGCGATCGCTGCTACCTTAGGAACTACCTTAGCTCCGTGGGGGCTCGCCTTTATTCAATCGTATGCGGTGGATAAAAAAATTACCGTGGCCAGTTTGAAGTGGGAGAGAGTTGACGTTGTGATTGGCTCTATCTTGACCGGTGTCATTGGCCTCGCGATAGCAGTTGCTTGTGCCGCGACGCTGAATAAATCGGGTATTCATATAGTGGACGCCAGCGACGCAGCAGCAGCCTTAAAGCCATTGGCCGGCTCTTTTGCGACGATTCTATTTGGCGTTGGTTTGCTTGGGGCCTCATTATTGGCTGCAGCGATCGTCCCGTTGGCGACAGCCTATTCGATTGCCGAGGGCATTGGTGCTCCCGCATCGCTTGATTTGGATTCCAAGCACTTCCAGTTTTTTTATGCAGCTTTCGTGGTGTTAACGGTGGCTGCCGCGAGTGTGGTGTCGATTCCCGGCTTGCCTCTAATACCCTTGATTTATTCTAGCCAAGTGGTGAATGCAGTGTTACTTCCTTTGCATGCGATTGCTTTGTATTTGTTGGCCAGTAATACGAACTTGATGGGCGACGCTGTCATCGGGTTTAAGAATCGTGTGGCCGTCATCCTCAGTATTCTTCTGATTCTTGCTTGTGTCGCTGCCTTAGCGATCTGACGCATGTTGCATTGTGCTGACAATTTTTTCGAACTTTATCGCCATCGCTGTGTTGTCATGAATTTGTCATATTTTCGATTTATGCTTTAGGAGCAAAAAAAGAGAAATGAAAAAACTAAAAACAACAATAAAGGAGAAAGTAAATGTTGAAACACATCAGTAGCAAAGTAAAACAAATTTGGATCAATTATCGTTATCAGCACCACCTGCAGCGTTCACGCTTTCAGATGCAACTGGAAGACCTTCCACCGGGGCTCTTCGAACATTGGCAACAATGTGCACCACAAGAATTTCATGGCATCCCAAGGGATGCCATTTTTTTTGTCCGTGCAGCCGAGGGCTTGATGATGTTTTTCGATTTTGTCAGCCACAGCGATCGACCCTGTGGTCTACCATCCAAGGCCGCGGATTCGATATGGCATGCGTGGCTGAGTCTGCCGAATGCAGCCCAGCAGGGTTTGCAAATTGAGAGCTTCTGCCAACGGTACTTCGGTCGCGAAATTCCTCACCTCGAGGCAGAGCGTATGCCGGTAGCAATGTCGGATGCCCTAGCTAATACCTTAGTATCAGCACGCATCCGCACAGGACATGACCCCGCCGGCGCATACCTTCCACTCCTGTTTAGCTTAGATCGTCGACTCAAGATGCCAGAGGGCTATGCTTATCGAGTGAAAGACAATGGCGTGGGCTACCAAGACATGGATGGCAAAGGGCGCGCCATCGGCAACTTGAGTTTCCCAGTTAGCTTAGATCCCTTCTACCTCTTGTCGGTGGGCTTGATCAGTCAAAGCGCATTCGACGCCTACCGTACTGAAAAGATAAGACGGGAGACTTCATCCTCCTACAGTTCTGGTTCTTCGTGCGGAAGCTCATCAAGTTGTGATGCCAGTGACAGCGGATGTGCGGACGGCGGTAGCTGCGGAAGCTCTTGTGGAGGAGGCTGCGGTGGCGGCGGTTGTGGTTCCTAAGTTACACTAGAAACTCATACTCAAAATCTTCCTACCAACACATGCAAGCCCCTGACTATTTCGAACAGATTCAACAAAGTTTGATTGCTCATGCACGCCCTGAAAATATGGCGGGCATGGAAGCTTATATGCTGCATCAGTTTTCCTTCCTTGGCATCAAGACACCGGAACGCCGTGCCTTGATCAAGAGCCTAGGGCAGCCGATGTTCACGGCCGAGCAGGTCTTACAATTAGCAGAAGCCCTGTGGGGTTTGCGCTATCGCGAGTATCACTATGTCGCGATTGATACGTTGGCGCGTCATAGGAAGGTGCTGCAGGTAGAGCATGTTCCGCAATTACTCCACTTAGCCCAACAGCGCAGTTGGTGGGATAGTGTGGATGGTTTGAATGCGGTGATCGGCGACATTTTGCTGCCCGCTAAAAAACGAGGCCAAGCTGCGCACGACTTGATGGATCAAGCATTGCAACACGACGTAATGTGGGTGCGAAGAATGGTGATGACCCACCAACTGGGCTGGCGCCTCGATACTGATGCACGACGATTGGCGACCTATGCCAAATCGCTAGCAAAAGAAGACGATTTCTTTATTCGCAAAGCAATCGGTTGGGCTTTCCGTGATTATGGTCGTTGGAATCCGACCTTCGTACGAGAATTCTTCACGGAATACGAAAAAGAATTTGCTAAATTGAGCGTTCGAGAAGCGCTCAAGCACTTAACTTGATGCGGCTGCCTCGGCCTGGGACGGTTTCGTCGGTTCCATACGCAGGTTATGAATCGACAACTCTCCACCGCAATGCGAACAACGTTGGCCTGCTTTCGTGAGCTGGCCGCAATCGACATGGCGCAATTGATTTGGCGCTTCCTCGGCGCTTGGAAAGTAGTCTTCGCTATAACGCATCATTTCCAACAGCATTGGCAACATCGCATATCCAGCTCTCGCCAGCTTATATTCGTAACGTAGAGGGCGTTCTTGATACGGTGTTTTCTTGATCATCCCCGCTTCCATCATACGCTGCAGGCGATTGGTCAAAATATTCGTAGCTGCACCCGACGCTTTTTGTAGCTCATCAAATTTATGTGGTCGCTTGAACAGTTCACGCAGGATCAGCAAAATCCATTCGTCACCGACTAACCGTGCGGTGCGCGCTAAGGGACAGGCAATGCTGGTGGTCGCCACTTCGGCTTTCTTGCTCATGATCGTTTCTTTCGGGCGCTGAGGGAGTGTATTTTCGATTTGGGGCTTAATGCGGATGCACCTGATTCTACACACTTGCAAAATGAAAGTCTATGTTATATGATGCACTTAGTTACTTGCGTTTTAAAAGTGACTAAGCGTTAGGCGATGTTCTTTTCGATATTATTTTGCAAAGGAATCGCCCTTTAGGCTAAGGCCGCTGAGAAGAAAATCATTCTAGTGTGCACTTAAGCATTTTTAACAAATTGAGGAGAATTCCCATGAAAAGCATTACAAACGTAGCCATCATCGTCTTATTTAGTTTAAACCTTCCCGCTATCGCGCAACAAACAACGAGTACGCAGAACGTAACTGCTCCTGCGCGTATCGAACAAGTACAACTCAAAAATGGCCCACTGGCTGACTTTTATGAATTGGTCTCTCCACGTGCGATGAATGCCGATGAGCTTGCACAAAAGACTCAAAAAGACGAACAACAAGTTGCAGCCAATGTGAAAAAGGCTGAGGTCGAAAAACAGGGTAAGGCCAAAAAAGAGCTCGATAAATTGCCACAACATTCAGCCAAATAGTTCCTTGCTAACCTTCGGTAAAACAAGTGCACTGGCGACGAATTGTCGAGCTTTGCAGTAGTATAGACGGCGTAATAAATTGAAGACATCGCTTCCCGAGTCGATGCATCATCCGCTTTTTCTCGATCGCCGATGAACTTGAAGCCTTGTTCAATCCCTTTCTCTCTATTTTACGGAGCACACTGTAATGAAACTGTATTTCTCAACCGGCGCATGTTCCTTAACCACGCACATCATTTTGGAAGAAATTGGTGCGAGCTATGAGGCAATCTTGGCACCGACCAAAACGCATAAACTACCCGACGGTAGCGATTATTACCTGGTCAATCCGCTTGGTTATGTCCCGCTGTTAGTGTTAGATGATGGTCGCCAGCTGCGCGAAGGTCCAGTGATCTCGCAATATCTCGCCGATTTGGCTCCTGAAAAAAATCTTTTACCTGCAGCCGGAAACTTTGAGCGCTACAAAACGCAAGAATGGTTGAATTTTATAAGTACCGAAATTCATAAAAATTTCTCACCTCTGTTTAATCCCGCTGCACCCGCAGAGTACAAAGAAATGGCAAAACAAAAGGTCTTGGAACGACTGAGCTTTACCGATCGCGAGCTTGCGGGTAAAGAGTATTTGATGGGAGCGCAATATACGATTGCAGATACCTATTTATTCAATGTTACCAACTGGGCGCCATTGGTCGGTGTTGATATTACCGGCTTGGCAAACCTGAACGCATTGCGCGCGCGTGTTGCCGCACGTCCTGCAACGGTCGCGGCGATGAAAGCCGAGGGTTTGATCAAGTAAGTGTGGCGCTCATTGCGTGCGCCATAGGGAAGCATAATGGAAACTGTAACAAGTTAACGAAAAACGCCGGTCGAGAGACCGGCGCTGCCGATAGTTTAGGCGCCGCCAAGGAACCTAAACCGTCTGCATGAACCTTCGTTCGTGACAATTACTTCGCTGTCGCCATTTTTGCTGGCGTAGTTGTTGCAGCGACAGCAGTAGTTGAAGTCGTTGCTGATGTTGAAGTAGTCGATGGTTTTGCGTCGACTTTCGATACCTTCACGTCAGCGTTTTTCTTGCCAGTATGTTTTGCGTGCTCAGCGTGTTTAGTGGCCGCTTTTTTGGTCACTTCTTTCTTTACAACTGTCGCAGGCTCTGGCGTTTTCATCACAGTTTTCGTTTCCGATGTCAGTACAGGTTGTGTTGCTGTAGCTGCTTTAGCTTCATGCTTTGCTGCCACAACGGCTGCTTCGGCCTTTACCGGCGCAGGTGTCGCTGCTGGGGCGACAGGTGCTGTTGCCGCTGTTAAAACCGCTGCTGGCGCAGCCTTATTCGGTGCTGCGCTCGTTGCTGCTGGCGCTGGGCTAGTCGTTGTTGTTACAGGCGCCGCTGCTGGTGTTGTTGTCGTTGCTGTCGTCGCTGGGGATTGTGCGAAAGCTGCACCCATGGCGAAAGTAGAAGCGATAAGAGTAGCGATTAACTTGTTCATGATGGGTTCATCCTTTGTTTATTAAGTTGCGTAGTTGATCTACGTATGCCAAGAACGGGGTCGAACCACAAACTGTTGACGTCAGGAGCTAGATGGGATTCTCTAGAAATAGTCTGAAAAATTTGTCAGCCTAATGTAGAGTGAGTGCGTTGCAGCTGGCTTTGCCGCTGTCAGAACAAAAATTGAAAAGGAGAAGAAAATGAGCATTGCAAATTGGTGTGTGATGGCAGCTTGCTTTTTACCCGTGGTTACCGTAGGTTTTGCCAAAGGCAGTTTAGGACGTGTTTCACGTCGTAATGGTGGCTACGACAATCATCATCCGCGCGATTGGGAACAGAAACTCACAGGCTGGCAGCAACGTGCGATCGCTGCCCAAAAGAATGGTTTCGAAGCCTTGCCTTTGTTTATCGCGGGAGTGTTGATCGCGCAAATGAATCATGCGAATCAAAGCACGATTGATCTGTTAGCGATGAGCTTTATTGGTATCCGCTGTCTCTACGTTGGCGCCTATTTGGCCGACAAGGCGACCTTGAGGTCTTTAATCTGGTTCGCTGGCGTAGCTGTCAGTATTGCCCTGTTTTGTATCGGCTGAGGCTGAAAATCTATTTCGCTTGATGTGAAACTTCGGAACGAAAATCTGCAATCGTTTTAATCACTTGCTGTGTTTGATCTCGATGGATGTAATGACCGGCACCTTGAACGTAGATGAGTTCAGGCGTGCCGGTAATGGTTTTCCAATCGGGCTGCAAGTCTTTCACTATCTTCTCAAAAGCACCACTCTCTATCTTCTGAAATTCGGTCCGTAGCATGACCTTCACAGGCATCGTGAGTGGCTGTTTAAAATCAAAACGATCCAAGCAAGTAGTTTGCTCATCAAACTCGCGGCGTTCAGTGGCTGAAAATCCAACCAAGCGCACTGTCTTCATCGTTGCCGTCAGTGTCGGTGACTGCGCTTGTATAGTTTCCCAATGGCGTGGATGCGTAGGGTCGATTAGTACTACGCCAAGAACATCTTCAGCATACATACGGGCGAAGGCATATTGATAGATGCCACCAATCGAATGACCTACCAACAAGAAAGGTGGGCGTACGCCAGCCTGATGTAAGGCGCTGCGGAGTTCTGTCGCGATGGTGCATGGATCGCGTGCTGCGCTACTTTCTTTACTATCGCCATAGCCTGGACGATCATAGGCAAACACTTGGCTACCACGCGCGAGACTTGACGCTATTGGTGACCAACTATCTTTGCCATCTCCAAGCCCTGATTGGAACACCACGGTTGGGCCGCCACTCCCCATTTTTGAATAGGCCAAAGGAACATTATTGATGCCCGTGTGCCCCGTGGTGTAGACGACATGGCTGGCGCAAGAACTAAGCGACAAACTCAGTGCGACACCCAGCCCGAGTAACTTTGCTGAAGTCGTCATTGAGAAATGAGTCTGGGTTCGTTTCATGTACACGATCCTTTGCGCTTTATTGCGACAGCTAAAACAAGTTGAAGCGGAAAGCGCCATTGTAACGAGTGAAGACATTTTTGCAATAGTGTTTGGGACGAAACTGGCATTTGCTGTGCGTGTTAAACTATGGGCCGATATAGATTGGATTTGAGCATGACTAAAGAGAAAAAACAGCAATTACTATTCGCCGCCCTGATGTCCATGTTTATGGCATTTTGTATGTCTGGTATCTTGACAGCATTGAATACTGGAATTGATGCCGGTTACTTCGGACGTTGGTCCAAGGCGTTTCTCGCCGCATGGATTTGTGCCTTCCCTTTAGTAGTGATCTTCGCACCGCTGGCGCGCAAGCTGGTAGCGAAAATCATTCAGTAAATTCTTCGGCTATTCTCGTTGAATCAGCATTTGCCTTTACTTTTTCTGCCAAACGCAAATTAAGCTCTGCAACATCTGATCACCTTCTCGTCGACTATCTGCGAGACGCATCTCTCGTACATCCCAGCCTTGGGTTGCGGCGATGCGATTAAGATAAGCCAGTGAATGTGCGTAACGCTGAGAGTTTTGCAAGTAATATTCTTGGGCATCGCTCTGTTCCACCGAAAATGCCAACAGCGCACCTGGTTTGAGATGCTGTGAGCAGGCATCGAACAAGCTGAGCAAATTGCCGAAATAAACTAAGACATCCGCCATCAAAATCAAATCGTAAGAGGTGTCATCTTGTCTCAGGAAGTGCTGAATCTCATCGCAAACAAGGTGGTCATACAGCGCCAGTTGCGAAGCCCGTTCAAGCATCGCGGCTGAGATATCGACGCCAGTGAGGCGCTTGCTGAGTGGCCTTAAGAACTGTGCGCATAGGCCCGTACCACAACCCAAATCCAAGCTCCTCTCCACCTGCTGTGGCGAATGTCGAGATAATGCCTGTTGTAGGAGCTGTGGAATTTGATAATGCAATTGTTGCTGTAAATGTTGGTCAAAATGCGTCGCATATTGGTCGAACAAATCTCGCACATAACTTGTCGGCGCCGATTCAGGTGCCGCGTGTTCACCTAGGCCCGCTAATAGAAATTCAATTTGCGCGCCATCGATACCGCATTCAGCAGCACGGCGAAAAGCAGCTCCTGCTTCAGCTTGCTTATGCATTAACTTCAAGATGTGACCACGCTGCAAATGGGCGTTGGCGAACTTGTCCTGGATTGCGAGAGCGTCATCACAATGCCTTAGCGCTTGCTCGAAGTCGCCCGCATGCTTTTCAATGATGGCCAAGTTACAGTGAGCTTGTGCTTGAAGAGGATCGAGTCGCAAGCAGCTCAAATAAGCTTGACGTGCATTTGCCGTTTGGCCCAACTGCTGGAAACTATAGCCGCGCGCAAAGTACCAACGTGCTTCTTGCACTCGCCAGCGCAAGCCATCTTCAAAATCGAGCAAAGCGTCTTCATGCAGCCCCATCGTTTGCAGCGTCAAACCACGCTGATAGTAAGCTTCTGCTTCGTCGATTTGCAATTCCATTGCTTTTTCATAGCTGCGTATGGCTTCTTCAAATCGTTCTAGGCTGCGTAAGACATTGCCACGGTTGATCCAAGCTAAAACATAGTCAGCCTGTAGTTGCAGTGCTAAGTCATAACACGATAGAGCTTCTTGATGACGCTGCATTTGGTGTAAGCATGCTCCTAAATTGCAATGCAACTTTGATTGCTTTGCATCGACCAAGAGAGCTTTGCCGAAGAAATTCATTGCCGATTGCAGGTCGCCACGTTGTTGCGCGATCACGCCAATCAAATGCAAGGCATCAAATTGACGAGCATCTATTTGCAAGACTTGCGCATACAAGGATTCCGCAGCAGCTAGCTGTCCTTGTTGATGCAGTGCTACGGCTCGTTGGAGTAAATCAGAAATGGCGGCAGACATAGAAGAACTGAACAAAGGCTTCAGGCCAAGCGTAAATAAAACAAGAAGACCACATTTAAACATAGTCTAAGACCTAGCGCCCATTGTTCAGGGTGCGGCCATCTATAATTTCAGTTACTTAAGCAGGTGAGGAAGCCCACAAATGAGGAGCTTTTGCCACTAAAATAGGCGCAATGAACTTAAATAGAGAGTAAATATGACGACTTCTTCACACAAAATTCTCTTTGTTTGCATGGGCAATATCTGCCGCTCACCGACAGCGGAAGGCGTGTTTAGACATAAAGTTGAGCAGGCAGGCATCGCTGATAAGTTCCTTATCGATTCTGCAGGCACCCATGCCTACCATGTGGGTGAACCGCCCGATTTGCGCTCGCAAGAATACGCGCGCAAACGTGGTATTGACCTCTCATCACAACGTGCGCGCCAAGTGCAGGATAGTGATTTTTCAAAGTTTGACTTGGTGTTGGCAATGGACAAAGACAATCTCCGACTATTGCAGAATCAATGTCCCGCTGAGTATCAACATAAACTGAAATTGATGATGTCGTATGCCACGCATAGCCCATCGGACGTCGTCCCAGATCCGTACTACGGTGGTGGACGCGGATTTGATGTGGTGTTGGATTATTTGGAAGATGCCGCTGATGGTTTGTTAGCCGACATCCTCCCAAAAAACTAAGCTCAATTGATATCGAGGGTGGCCATTGAGATGGCCATAAAATCATCGGGCAGGCGTGGTGTGGCGATATTAGGTGGAAGTTGGTAGACCGTATCACTCACGCGTAAGCTATGTCGCTTGCCCGCTTCAATTTCCAATTCAATTACATTACCTAATGACGCTTCCGCTTTGTTTCTTCCATGAATCCAGATACTCCAATGTTCAGAATCGGTGCTTTGATAGTTCGCACCATTGATCTTGGCACTGAAGACTTTGGCACCTTCAATCGCAACTTGCGTATTTGGCGCATGCAAGGGGCTTTGTAGCAGAACCTTGAGTCTTAAACGATCACCGGTCGTTTCCAGTTGCTGAACTTGAATAATCGGACGTGGCAAGTTCAGATCGTCCGCACTCTCTAACCACAGCATGCGTTTGCCAAAACGAGATAAGGGACCGATGATGCTATCCGCACTTTTCTGTTCTGCTTTATTGGTGAAGATACGTAATGCATCGCGATTGAGGATCTCATTTGGTGAAGCCCACCAGTTTTGGCCTGGTTTTACACCGGCGACATACATGAGTTGAGCAGGCTGTGGAAATGTATTGTGAAAATGCGCTGTTGCTAAAGCGCCCATCACTACAAACACTTTGACAAAGGCCAGCGGTATCCACCGGCGGAACGTGGAAGCAATTTGTAGCAACAAGGGGATACATAAACCGAGTAGCAAGCTCATCAATAAAATTGGTACACCAATGGAGTAAAAACCTAAAGCGATTGCAATCAACAGCACAAAAGGTGCGAATAAGATGACGCTCGGTAAAACACCTGCAAGTAGTGTCCACAGCGGGGGCTGGCTACCTTGACTGTCCTGTGATGATGATTTGTAACTGAGATAGGTCCAAGAACCTAATATAAAGAGCAAAGGAAGCGCAAATATAAAGCTCGCACCCGCGAACTGAATACTGCTAAATCCGAGTAATAGCAACCACACCCAGACCGCACCAAAACTGAGTTCCGCTTCTTCAAACCAACGACGTAGCAATTTTTGTAGGTAAGCGAAAACTGTAATAAAGAGCAGTACTAATGCCAATAAATAATAGTGACCAATATCGGGGTCACGCATACTGGCGTATTCAGGATAGATGCGGCAGATAAACACCCACACACGTTGCGCCAAGAAAGCAAATAGCGCTAGCTCGACCACAAATATTAATGAGCCCAATAGACTCTTGAGGACGCTAATAGGTTTTGATGCAAGATCTTGTTGGCGTTGACGTCGAATGCGAATAAATAACAGAATAGCCATCACGATCAGCGCAACGGCGATCGGTATGGCTAACATACTTGAATAGTGGACTAGACCTATCAGCGGTAAGTTAAAGTAAATATGATTGCTCGCGCCTCGTTGTAAGCTCAATTGACTCAGATCTTGATTCGCGAAATGCGATACCAAGTTCAGCATCAAACTTGCTTGTTGCTGCTGTGATGCTGGGTTGAGGTTTTCACCCTTGTCATGTCGTGTGTGGTAGCTAGAGAAATTCTCTATCATGGCAAAATTTAAGCCAGGCAAATCCTTCTTGCGAAACACACTGAAGTCCGTGTCATTCGGTAAGGCTTTGTATACTTCATACATGACGGAATTGCTAATGGCATAGGGTGTTGCCTGCGCAAATTCTTGTATTAGCCTACCGTTCTTGGCACTGGTCTCAAACATTAAGATCGGGCCGGAGTTACCACGATTGTCGAAATTGAGCACCATGCCCACATCTTTCATCCAAGGATGTTGCTCAGCGAAAGCAATAGCGCCGAGTAAGCCTACTTCTTCCGCATCCCCAAATAGAAAAATCAAATCGTTGCTGCGTTTGCCCATGGTTTTCACGCTGGCTAAGGTTTGCAGCATATTGGCCATCGATACACCATCGTCGCCCGCGCCGTAGCTATTGGGTACTGCGTCATAATGGCCCGCAATCAGCACCGCCTTGCCACCGGCCTTGCTTTCTGTTGCTGACACCCTCACCAAAATATTATCGACTTGGGCTGCTGACTTACTGTCTGGATTAAAGGCAAAACCCTGATGTAGTTGAGCCTCGTAACCCAACTGACGAATCTGTGAAACGAGATAATCTCTGACGCGGCTGTGAGCCACGCTGCCGACAGGGTGCCGCTCTTTGGTCATTTCCTGTAGATGTTGCCGCGCTTGGGCGTAGTCGTAGCCAGCAATTGTTTTCTCAACGGGTTGATTCCAGCGTATCGCCAACCAAGCACAAGTGATAACCAAAATAATGGCGATGATCAGCTGTAATCGTTGCTTCCAAGATTTTTCATCAGACAAAAAGAAAAAAGACATGCCAACTCCATCAATGGTGGGATGCCATGCATTCTGAACCAAATAAGCGCCTCTGAAAACAAGCAAGCCGTGGGCTGTTGTTTTGCCGGACTAGTCGAAAGCAAAGCTAGCCTGCGGCCTCGACACAATGCTGCGACTTCCAACGTCTAGTTCATTCACCTGCATCGCTTGTGCAATGAGACGCATATCGGCCTCACTGATTTCGACTAAGCCAAAGCGCAGAGGATAGGCCCAGTTGGATCTACCCTTGGAGAATTCGAGTTGATTTAGGAGCGGCTTGATGGGGTAAGTGTGTGATGCAAACCATTGTACATCGCGCCGGAAGGGGTGAAACGGTATGGTATCTTCTATCAACATCGTTACTTGGTAAGGCGGTCGTGGCAAGACAACACCAATCGCCGTGAAAGCTTGGCAGGCTAGCTTGCTGCCAAACACTTCTACTGGCGAATAATAGACGACGACGTCCCCCGCTTGTAGGCGTCGCAGTGGCCCACTCTTGCCATGGCACACTTGCATAAATCCTTGTGCTTGACCGAAACGCACGTGTTCGGCGGAGGCCACGGCAATCCAATACTTGGTCATAGGCTTATACGTGCGGAGCAAATACACGAATACGATGGCCATCTGGATCAAGTGCGACGAAGGTGTAGCCGAAATCTAAGTCAGTTGGTGTCTGTGCGATCTCAATCGATTTGGCTAAGTAGTCTTGGTACAGGACATCCACCTCAGACTTGCTTGTTAGGCTAATCGCGATTTCAGTCGCGCCAGCGTGGCCAGTGGCGCTGGGTAATACATGTTCGCGCGCCCATAAGCCTAGCATCACGCCTGAATCGAGGGAAAACATAGCAAAGCCCGGTGAAGCTTCGATCGGCGCGCTAGCGAGCAGATCTTGGTAAAACTGAGCGCTTTGAATTGGTTGGTCGACGTATAGCAGAATGAAATTGGGATGACGCATGATCTAGTCCTCTTCAGAAAATCTGCACAGACCCTTCTGTGCCAGTGAGGAAGATCGTATCGCGCCCTACTGTCAGTTTTTGTCAGTAGTGTTATATGCTATACGCCAATTAGATCGACGATTCCGGAATTCCTTCTTGTTCGCGCCAAATTTTGAGTAATGCTTGACGACGTTGCGGATAACGCTCGGGATAAACTTCGAAAGCATGAATGCGATCGGTACGAAAATGTCGTATTTCTTGACGTAGTTCACACCAAGCAACCAGTACTCGGACATGTTCAAAGAAGCCTAAGGCGAAGGGCCATACTACGCGTTTGCTGTGTTTTCCTTTGGCATCAGCGTACTGTAAGTGCACTTTATGTTCTTGCCGGATTGCTGTTCGCAGTAAAGGCAAAGCGGTGTCGAAATCAGGTTTGTTTTCATCGGGACCGACCAATAGTGCATTGGTGTCCAAGGAGAGGCGAAGATCTGAAGGTAAAACTGCTGCGATTTTTTGTAAAGCAGTGCGGGCCGCAAGCCCTAAATGATGGTCGGCACGCTCAGCGACCCAGCGCGAGCCCAAGACTAAGGCCTCGATTTCATCTTCAGAGAACATCAACGGTGGCAACATAAAACCAGGCTTAAGTACATACCCGAGACCTGCCTCACCGGTGATATTGGCACCTTGCTGTTGTAGGCTAGCGATATCACGGTACAGGGTGCGCACACTAATATTCAACGTCTGCGCCAGAGTTTGCGCGGTCACTGGATAACGATAAGCGCGTAGCTGTTGTAGCAAGTCGAGTAAGCGTTGCGTGCGTGACATAGTCAATGATAGTGAGATGAGTATCTAGCTACTGCCACAAAGTGGCAGCAAGAAACTATCATAGCGCAATTCAACAGTTTCAAGTCAAGGCCTGTAGTTCAAGGGCGAGGAAGTCGAAGACCGCACGTATCCTTGAGTTGTTTTTGAGTTCACGATGACTGGTGAGCCAAACTGGCAACGCCGGTATGTCGGCGCCAATTGAGATAGGCTCTAGGCCATCCTCTTTTTGCGCAAGCCAATGCGGTGCGACACCCACGCCTAGTCCAGCCTTCATGGCTTCCCAATTGACTAAGTGACTGTCGCAGCGGAAACCAAAAAAATGTTTATCGACCTGTATTCCGGCTTCGCGAAATCCTTGAATGAAACGATCCGACTGATCTAGACCAAGCCAACGATACATGGTCATAGGGTTCGAGGCCGGTGCTAATTCATCTTTGGCAAGTCCTTTGAGATAGTTGCGATGTGCATAGAAGCCGATACCCCAGTCAGCTAAATGTCGCGCAATTAAGGCAGTCTGCGTGGGTCTAAGCATCCGTATCGCAATATCGGCCTCGCGCTCGAGTAGATTGCTGAGTTGATTACTGGCGACTAGCTCAATTTCAATGTCTGGATATTGTCTTGCCAGTTTTACTAAGATGCGTGGCAAGACGTGAGCGGACACCATTTCACTCGCGGTAATTCGCACCGTGCCCTGCAAAGTTTGATCTTGTTTGACGATCGCCAGTCCCAAGCTACGAGCTGCGCTCATCATAAATCGAGCAGGCTCAACTAGACGCTCTCCGGCTTCGGTTAGTTTCAAGCCGCGGGCGGCCCGTTCGAATAAGGCATTACCCGTGTTCTGTTCGAGTTCGTTGATTTGGCGAGAGAGCGTGGGCTGGCTTAAGCCAAGGACGTCAGCGGCACGCGTTAAGGAGCCTTGTTCGACGACGGCGATAAAGCTGCGAATGAGGTTCCAATCACTGAGTTGAGGATCAAATTCGGGTTTGCTCATGGGGGATCCGATTGCTGCTGAAATGAGAAGATAAGTCCATAGTATAGCGGCATAAGCTATTCATAAACGCATAGCTCATATGCACATCTATCAATTGTAAATATGTTCGGAGCCTCGCACAATGGCATCCATTCACTTATCTATATCCCTATTCACCCTCATTTAGGAGTTTATTATGCACATTGCCACAGAGTCTCAAGACAAGCTCAGTAAAACGGTATTGGTGCTCGGAGCGGGTGGGCGACTTGGACAAGCCGCCACTAAAGCGTTTGCACAAGCGGGTTGGACGGTGTTGGCGCAAGCGAGGAAACCGATCCATACGGAACGCTGGGCCAATGTCCGTCATATTCGGGCTGATGCGCTTGAGGTGGAATCGATTGTGGCCCAGAGCGGTGATGTCGATGTGATCGTGCATGCCATCAACCCCGATTATGCACGCTGGGAGCAGTTGCTACCTCCGGTGAATGCGGCGGTGCTGGCCTTAGCGAAAAAACTCGATGCCTTGATCATGATTCCGGGGAATGTGTATAACTTCGGCAAAGACTTGCCTTCAGTGCTGACCGAAACCACGCCCTTTGTGGCGAATACCGACAAAGCGAGGCAACGTATTGCGATGGAAGCGAGTTTTGCCACTGCTGTTGATGTCGGTGTGCGCACGGTCGTGATACGTGCCGGCGATTTCATTGGTGGCAGTGGCACTTGGTTAGATATGGGCATCAGCAAGCAGTTACATAAAGGTGTGTTCACGAGCATGGGACCAGACCATATTGCTCACGCTTGGGCCTATTTGCCAGATCTGGCACAGGTGTTCGTGCGAGTTGCAGAGAAGCGCGATCAACTCGCTGCCTATGAAGTTTTGCATTTCCCTGGGTATCATGCGAGCCAGCAAGATTTGCAGAGCACGTTTGAACTCTTGCTTGGTCAGCGTTTACAGCAAAAGCCTATGGCATGGAACATGATGCAAGTGATTGCTTGGTTCTCCCCTTTGCTGCGCGCCGTAATAAAGATGCGCTATTTATGGCAACGACCGCATCAACTATCGGGGGAGAAACTAATGCGCTTGATTGGTCCGATTCCACAGACACCGATGAAGCTCGCGTTGCGCGAATACCTGCCTACAAACAAAAAATCTCAGGAGCAAATGCCCACTGAGATTTCTTTGAAAACGCGCAATCAATAAATTTACGCCGACAATTCTTTTTTCATGGTGTCGTGGTTGAGTTCACCTTCCCAGTGCGAAACCACCACTGTGGCAACGCCATTACCGATGAAATTGGTCAAGGCGCGTGCTTCAGACATAAAGCGGTCAATCCCTAGGATGAGCGCTAAGCCTGCCACCGGAATACTCGGTACTACCGCGAGGGTCGCAGCCAAGGTGATGAAGCCCGCGCCAGTCACGCCGGAAGCGCCTTTCGAGGTCAGCATCGCTACGCCTAACATGGTCAGTTGCTGAGTCATGCTCAGTTCGATATTGAGTGCTTGGGCAACAAATAATGCTGCCATGGTCATATAAATGTTGGTGCCGTCGAGGTTAAATGAATAGCCCGAAGGAACAACCAAACCAATCACTGACTTAGAACAACCCATCTTCTCTAACTTATTCATCAATGGCACCAACGCAGATTCAGAAGAAGACGTACCGAGTACCGTCAGCAATTCTTCTTTGATGTAAGCAATAAATTTAAAGATATTAAAGCCCACCATTAGCGCGATAGCACCAAGCACGACGATGACAAATAAGAGGCAGGTTAAATAGAAGCTACCCATCAAGGCCGCCAACGGTTTTAAGGAAGCAATACCGTATTTACCAATGGTGAACGCCATTGCCGCGCCTGCCCCGATAGGTGCTAACTTCATAATCACGTTCATCATGCCGAAGAAAATATGTGAGGCTTCTTCAATAAACATATGCACAGCTTGTCCTGTTTTGCCCATGCGCATCATGGCATAGCCAAACAAAATCGCGACTAACAAAACTTGCAGTAGGTCGCCAGAGCCAGTGAAGGCATCAGTGAAGGTCTTAGGAATAATGTGCAATAAAAAGTCAGTGGTACTTTGTTCTGACGCAGCTTTTGCATAGTTCGCCACGGCCTTGGCATCAAGTGTCGCCGGATCTACATTAAAGCCCGCACCTGGTTTGAGAATATTGACCACCACCAATCCGATTGCGAGCGCAAATGTCGACACCACTTCGAAGTAGATCAAGGCTTTGCCACCGACGCGGCCAACCTTTTTCATATCGCCAGCACCGGCAATGCCAAGCACCACGGTACAGAAAATAACAGGGCTGATCAGCATTTTGACGAGGGCGATAAAACCATCGCCAAGCGGTTTGAGTTTGACTGCGCTCGCAGGCGAGAAATAACCGAATGTGCCGCCGCAAATAATGGCTAACAACACCCAAAAATAAAGGTGGCTAGTGAGTTTCTTCATAATCGTCTCCGATGCGTTTTTGAATGGAACCGCAGAGCCGAGATTGATACGTTGTCTGGGTCTGAGATTGTGATGCCGAGTTGGCAGCAGCCTTCATTCATTTGAGGTGAGATTGACTGTCTTGGCACGCATTATCAAAGGAAGCAAATACAGCGTCTATTGTGGAAAACCGCAATTTTGTCTTTTTGGAATGCTGCGGTTTACGCCAATTTTCCGCAGTTCAGTACCGCGCTCATGCATTTCGTCGCTTTCCGCTCGCATAGAAAATCGTGGTGCTTTACAGTTCGACCATCGCAAAAACATCTTGATTAGTGCGATGTACCCGCAACAATCAATTCACTCTGATATAGAAGGAAATTTCAACATGACTACTCCACAAATTTTGATCAAACGCTTACCACTCGTGTTGGCATTGGGTTCTGCGCTGGCCTTTAGTGGTTGCGCCATCATCATCGCTCCTGACGGCAACGACGCGCGTTTCGAATCAGCCTGGAGCAGCAACGCCATCAAAGGCAACAATGAAATCATTACTGAGAAACGTGCGGTGTCCGGCTTGGCTAACTTGAATGTCAGCGGTCCTTTGCAAGTAGAAGTGAAAGTGGGTGTGGCACCTAGCATGGAAGTAATTGCTGATAGTAATTTGGTCGGCTTGGTACAAACGCAAACAGTCGGTGGAAGTCAAAAAATCTGGATCGACGAACGTTTCAATAGTCAAAATCCGATTCGCGTCGTCTACACGGTGCCGCAACTCAATGAAGTTGCTTCTAGCGGTTCTGGTCGCCTAACGATCAATGGTTTGAATGGCAGCAATTTCAATATCAGTAATAATGGTTCACGTGCCGTTGTGCTCGAAGGCCAAGTAGCGCGCCTCGATGTGAATTCAGTTGGCTCTGGTCGCATCAATGCCTTGGGTCTATTGAGCAATGATGCCAAAGTGCGTGTGCATGGCTCTGGTTCTTTGAATCTGGGCGCGGTCAATGGCACTCAACTAGATGTTACCGTCCACGGCTCAGGCTCTGTGAGTGCGACCGGTAATGTACGTAACTTGTATGCGCAGACGCATGGTTCTGGATCTGCTGAATTGTCCTCAGTAAAGAGCCAATCTGCGGATTTGAATAGCTACGGTTCTGGTGATATCGCTGCAGCTGTTTCCCAAAACGTGAATGCACAAGCGAATGGATCTGGTCGGGTGACAGTCTATGGCAATCCAGCACAGCGCAATGTCAGTGGCAAGCGCGTCAGTTTCATTTTCTGAGTTGAAGCCAAGCATAGATGTCATTCCTAACTGACTTGGAATGACGATCAAGTAAGGCGTCTATCGATTGATTCTCGCCGCATAGCAACCGTAGGCGGCAAATCTAACTAGAACAAAGGCGACCTCAGTACGCGAGAAAAAACGTTCGAGGTCGCCTTCTGCTTTCTCTGGTGAACTAACGCAGGCATCAACGATGCGTTCTTGCACTGAATATGCACGAAGTACAAATTGCGCTTGTAAGTAAGTGCGGTCATCGATATGCGCTGAACAGC
The DNA here is from genome assembly GCF_014284155.1 of Affinundibacterium nitidum. GTDB lineage: Bacteria > Pseudomonadota > Gammaproteobacteria > Burkholderiales > Burkholderiaceae_D > Undibacterium > Undibacterium nitidum. The sequence goes on along the minus strand of NZ_JACOFZ010000003.1, from coordinate 318,475 downwards.
TGATATGGTCGCTCGCCACTTCTTCGTCGCTCGCATTCGCTAGCACAAAGATAGGCCCGTATTCTTTGTAGGGGCTGGCGACTGTGAATGGGCAATAGCTGGCCAAAATTAATTCTTCTCCCGCGCGTGCGCGGCGTAAGACATCGCGACAAGGCTCGCCGCCTTGGGCGGTTATGCGTTCGACAGCTTGTCCTAAATCATCGACACTGTTGCGCCTAACTTGATTCAAGTAAGACGAAGAGAGCATTTGTATGTGATGTGATAATTTAAGCATGATGATTTAACACCTTTGGATTTGATGACTGAACGAATATTCAGTATGCATGGGAGCCATTTGCTTTACTCGCCATTTTCGGACAAGGAATTGGGTACTTTGTTACAAGTGCTTACTAAGCGCCATGGACTGTTACCAAAAGAGACGTGCTTAAGCATTGCAGTTCGCTTATGCTAATCACATCAGATTGACAGGAACTTGCCATGACTTGCTCTACTTCTACATCTACATCGAAATTGTCCTTAAATGTTTGCCTTAAACGAGCGGCGATTGTAATGAGCTTGAGCGCCTTAGCCGCTTGTTCAAGTACACCAACTTCTGATTCATCGTCGACATCGAATGGCAGCAACGCGCGTACAACAAATGCGTTGCCTTTTGCAATCGCGAAGACGAACTATTACGAGCAAGCCAAGCTTGATCCCGTAATGCTGTTGAATCGCTTGAGTTGGGGCGTCAACAGTAGCAGCCTAAACCAAATGAATACAGTTGGTATGGACGCCTATTTGCGTCAACAATTGCAGGCACGCGGAAGCAGTTTGCCCCCTGCGGTACAAGAACAAATTGCGCAACTGACGATCAGTCAAAAGCCGTTTGATCAATTGATGCTGGAATTGGAAGCACAACGCAAGGCCGCTGCAGAAGTAAAGGGTACGGATGACACCCTCCGGAAGGCTTACCAACAAGAACTCACACGCCTTGCACGCGAGGCCGCAACGCGATCACTCCTGCGTTACACCTATTCATCGAACCAATTACTCGAACAAATGGATTGGTTCTGGATGAATCATTTCAATGTCTCAACGCGTAAAGAGAATCTACGCGCCATGGTCGGTGATTTTGAAGAGACGGCGATCCGCCCTTACGCTTTAGGAAATTTTAAAGATCTATTACGATCAACCTTGGCGCATCCAGCGATGCTGCGTTACTTGGATAATGAACATAACGCAGCCAATAAAATCAACGAGAACTATGCGCGCGAATTACTCGAATTACACACCATGGGTGTCGGTAGTGGCTATACGCAAAATGACGTACAAGAATTGGCGCGGGTTTTGACGGGCATCAGTATTCGTTTGCGCCAAGACAAAAATCGCAAGGCCGATGAAAAGCTGGCGATTGGTTCCCGCCAACATAGTTATGATCTAATCGTATTTGATGCGAAGCGTCATGATTTCGGCGACAAACTGATTCTTGGTACGACGATTAAAGGCAGTGGATTGGCCGAAATAGAGCAGGTTTTGGATTTGCTGATGCGTCAGCCGGCAACCGCCAAATTCGTCAGCAAGAAAATAGCAATGTATTTTGTTTCGGACAAACCTTCCGAAGCCTTGATTTCAGCAATGGCAGACCGTTTCTTGCAGACCCGTGGTGATATTCCTTCAGTGTTAAAAACCATGTTTGATAGCCAAGAGTTCATGGCTTCATTAGGGCAAAAATTTAAAGACCCTATGCATTATGTCGTGTCGTCGATGCGCTTGGCCTATGAAGATAAGACTATCGTGAATATGGGGCCGATCTTGAACTGGTTAAACACCTTAGGCCAAACACCGAACGGTCATCTCACACCAGATGGTTATCCGCTCAACCAAGAAGCTTGGGCTAGTCCAGCACAAATGACGAGCCGTTTTGATATTGCCAAGCTCATGGCGCGCGGGGCCCCCAACTTATTTAAACCAGAAAGTGATGACGGTAAAAACGAAAGCCTGAATGTGCAAGCGCGCGAGTTAGCCAAACCTGCACTGGCACAAAATAATTTCGTGAAAGACTTGAGTAAGCGTTTTGCGATGAGTTCGCAGGAAGCATTAAGTCAATCTGGTTCAGCACAAGAATGGAATGCCTTCTTCTTGGCGACACCGGAAATGATGCGACGTTGAGTCTTGATTTAGAAGCAATTCAAGTCCATTCAACAAACATCATCATCAAAAATAGACAAAAGGAAAAATCATGAATCGTCGCGAACTCTTGAAATCGATAGGTTTATTTGGTGCAGGCGTTGGCCTCAGCACGATATCAGCGCAATTATTGGCAGCACCTGCGACACAGAACCGTCTCTTATTTGTTTTTTTGCGTGGTGGTTACGATGCGAGTAATTTGTTGGTGCCAACTTCGAGTCAATTCTATTACGATGCCCGCCCAACGATCTCTATCGCCAAGCCGAGCGCCGATGTGAACTCGGCGCTTGAGCTCAACGCCGATTGGGGTTTGCATCCAGCCTTACGCGACACGATTTACCCTATGTTCAAAGCAGGTGAAGCTTCTTTTATTCCTTTCGCCGGTACAGATGATCTTTCGCGCAGCCATTTCGAAACGCAAGACAGCATAGAGATGGGGCAAGACATGAGTGGCACGCGCAATTATCAATCGGGCTTTTTGAATCGTTTGGCCGCGCAGTTGAACAGCGGCATGGCGATGTCATTCACAGATCAATTACCCATCATTATGCGGGGCGATACTAAGGTGGCGAACACGGCCTTACGTACGATTAGTAAATCGAATATGGATGATAAACAAAGCAAAATCATCGCTCAAATGTACAACAAAACCGGGCTTGAAAAACAAGTTAATGATGGCTTTGAGGTGCGTGGCGAAGTAGTGCGCGATATGCAAGCCGAAATGCAAAACAATGATGGCAATCGCAACGCGATAACCACCAAAGGATTCGAGTTGGAAGCAAAACGTATCGCCAAGATGATGCGTGACAAATATGCCCTAGGTTTTATTGATGTTGGCGGTTGGGATACCCACGTCAATCAGGGTGGTGCTAGTGGTGCTTTAGCCGGAAAGTTCGAGGAGTTAGGTCGTGGTTTAGCTGCTTACAAGAATGAGATGGGCGCGATGTGGAAAAACACGACGGTGGTCGTGATCAGTGAATTTGGCCGCACCTTCAGAGAAAATGGTAAACGTGGCACCGATCATGGTCACGGTAGTGTGTATTGGGTGTTAGGCGGTGGCATCAAAGGTGGACGTGTGCTTGGTGAGCAAGTCAAGCTTGAAGCGGCATCCTTGTTTCAAAATCGTGATTACCCAGTCTTGAACGAATACCGTGCAGTGCTCGGTGGCATATTTGCTGGCGTTTACGGCCTGAATTCACAGCAACTCGATCAGGTGTTTGCAGGAGTGAAGGCGCGAGATTTGGGTTTGGTTTGATCGAACGAATGAGACTGCTGTGCTACTTCAAGATCCCTGACTGAGGCATAGGTCGAGCCAGTTAAGCCCGCTTTCGATATCATTAAATACTTCGCTGCGTAACACACCGTCGAACAGAGATCGGTAGCGAGGTAGGAGTATGGTGTAGCCTTCAATGCTCTCGTCAATGATCCAGGCCAGTGCTTTCAAGCGAGTGCAGTTAGGATTGTTTGGGATTGATTCTCGGCCAGCTTGTAACACCTCCAAACAACTGACCAGGGTATCCTCAATAATCACCAAACTCGCCCAATTCCCTGTTTCATTGAGCCGAGTCACAAAATCCTGATTGTACTCATCTGCAGCGCGATGCATTTCAGGCGTCCAAGATCCGCTGACGCGGGTCACTAATACGCGGCCGCTAATGGTGGTTTGGACAAACTGTTCTCGGTGCTGGTCGATGCTTCTCATGATGGATCTTTGGTATTAGTGCGAGGAAGCGAATGACGAGCCATCCGTGGTCTCATTTTTTGAGCTTGGTCCCTTTTCCGCTAATCGCCGAAAAGGGAATATTCTGCACCGCATAATGTTTCGAATCTTTGAAATCATAGTGCCACCATTCCTCCGGGTAGACGAAGAATTCGCCTTCGCGTTCCATCGCATGGCGTAGCAAATCACGTAGCTTGCGTTGCTGTTCAGTGCCGCCTGTAAAAGTCACAAAAGAACGCTCGCTCATTTCATCGTAGTCGCCTGGCATCTCGACCGCTTTGCCTGTGCTTAACTCATATAAACTAATATCGACCGCGCAGCCGCGATTGTGCTTTGATCCAACTGCAGGGTCCGCCACAAAGATTTTCTTATCCGCGGGGGTGATATCCCAAAAGACCTTGGTGATGGCCCAAGGACGATAGGCATCGTGCACCAAGATGCCATAACCCTGAGTCTTGAGCCAACGATGTGCCGATAACAAAGCTATTGCTGCAGGGCGTTGTAAGAAAGCTCGCGCTTCAGGGTAGACCGGTTTGCCAACAAAATTATTGGCGGTGGCATAGCGAATATCGAGTTTGATACTAGGGTCTAGTTTGACCAGTTCAACTAAATCACTTTCGCGCACAGCCCCAGTTGGCTTTGGCGGGCCATCTTGTGCCAAGCTTAGACCGATACTGGCGAAGAAAAAGACTGAGGTGAGAGTAAGTCGCTGACAAAAAGTAGCCATGAAGTTTCTCCGAAACTTAGCTGTTGGTGAGGCATTTTAATCGTTCGCAAGGAGTCTTGTGCGTGGCATTTACAACAAAAAACATTGCTTTTGTGAATATTTCTTCTCGGAACTGTTTTCGAGTGATAAGGTTTTATCTGACGCGACACAGGGAAATGATTTACTGCATTCGCTGATTTCTTACGGTCTATATTTACGACAGGAGCAAGCACGATGAAAAAATTGATTTTGGCTAGCAGTTTGATGCTGATGGCACTTTCCGCTTCCGCAACTGGTTTGTCTTGCGAAGACTTAAAGGCAAAGATTGAGAAAAAGGTCGATGGCAAAGGCGTTAAAGGCTATACACTCACCATCGTTGATAAAGCGACAGAAACTAAAAACCGCGTGGTCGGTACCTGCGAGTCTGGCAGTAAGAAAATCATTTACGAAAAAACGAAGTCGTAAGGCTTAAGGGCGAATCACGGAGAGCGTGATTCAACTCGAATGCGCAAAGATAGCAATGGTGCGGGGGCCCATTGCTATTTTTTTTGCTTTTCATTTTCTTTATTCTAAAAAACAACATCTCGCCTTTTTTTGTGCTCAGTCATCGAGTATCGACAGATCTGCTCAAATTGCTATTTTGGATAGCAAATGAAGTGAGTTGATGAATTAAGAAGCTAATTTAAAGATTTTGCTACTGAATTTCGGCTCTATTCCATCACTGTTATTTGCAAAAAAACCTACTCAAGAAGACTAGCTTTTGTTAGCATCACCAGCGGTCGAATGCATTAGCTAAAATGCATGTTTCGGCCGGTTTGTGAAATAAGTCTGTGGTCACCCCACACAAGATTTCACTTCGTTGACAATCACAAGGAGTCAAAATGAAAGCATTGAAAAAAGCCCTCTTGGGTTTGAGCGTAGGCGTAGTAGTAATGATGACAGCGATGAGCAGCGCGTTTGCTTATCCTCCATTTTACACAGTGGTTGAATGGTTGCTTGAGTGCCAAGCTGGCAATCAAACTTCTTGCGTTAAAGTAGACCGTTACGGTACCTACTACGGTATTAACCGTCATACAGATCCAAGCACATTGCCTTTGGATGACATGCCTTAATGTTTTAGATTGAGGTGCACAGCTTAATGCCGAATCGGAAGATACGGCTAGGCACAAAAAAGCCGGAACTAAGTCCGGCTTTTTTATTGCGCTTAAGAGAACTAGTTTCGAAGTAATCGCGATTATTTCTTGCGCAAATCGCTAATCAGTTTGCCTGCAGCCAGTGCTGCTTCTTCATGTCCAGGCTCAACCCAAGTTTCATTCAAAGCTTGATCTTGCCACTGTTGAATCGGCGCCTGTTGTAGCATGTGCTGCACATAAGCACCCGCTTTTTCATCGACGGGTAAGCCGTAGGTTTGAATACGGAATACCACCGGTGCGAAGAAAGCGTCGATCGCGGTGAATTTATCACCCGCCAAGAAAGGGCCACCAAAGCGATTGAGCCCTTCGTTCCATAACTCGCTAATACGTTGAAGGTCTGATTTCACACCGGCTGGAATGGCGTCGATATGTACACGCAAGCCCACATGCATAGGGCAAACACCGCGTAAGTTAGTGAAGCCAGAATGCATCTCAGCGGCTGCACAGCGCGCCCAAATTTTGGCTTGCGCATCGCTAGGCCAAACGCCAGCATGGCGGTCAGCTAAAAACTCGGTAATGCCAAGCGAGTCCCACACGATAGACTCACCATCGTGCAAGCACGGTACTTTGCCCGCTGGTGAGAAGGTACGGAAGCTTTCCCAATTACTGCCGGGGCCAAACGTGACTATCTTTTCTTCGAATGGAATATTCAATGCGCGCATCAAGGCCCAAGGACGTAAAGACCAAGAGGAATAAACTTTATTGGCAATATACAAGGTGTACATGGTGATTTCTCATCGAGTGGGGTTAGTGTCTAGCATAAACGATTCATGCTGATTTTGTTGCAAACTGTTTGCGATAATGATTTGGTGATGTGCTGGTAATACGACGAAAATGTCGGCGGAAAGATTCTTCAGAGCCAAACCCTGATAATTCGCTAATACGGGCGAGGCTATGTTCCGAACTTTCGAGCAGATCTTTGGCGCAAGCCACGCGTTCACGTATCAACCAATCGTAGGGCGTAAAGCCCGTGAGTTCGACAAAATGCCTTTGCAAACTACGTTCGCTCATCGCTGCTTTGTCGGCCATGCTTGCCAAGCTGTGGGGGGCGGCCGGATAGCGCCGTAAATCATCAAGCAGCTGGCTTAAACGACCACGTTCATCACTGGCCACCGGACGCGGCACAAACTGCGCCTGCCCGCCTTCGCGATGCGGCGGGATGACTAAGCGTTGCGCGACTTGGTTCGCCACCTTTACCCCATAATCTTTGCGCACCAAGTGCAACAACATATCGAGGCCAGCGGCAGAGCCTGCTGAGGTGATGATTTGCCCCTCGTCGATGTACAGCGCATCGGGGTTCACGGTCAGTTGCGGGTAGCGTTGCGATAGTTTGTCGACATAGCGCCAATGGGTGGTCACTGTTTTACCATCAAGAATGCCTGCAGCAGCCAGCACAAATACGCCAGAACAAATCGTACACAGGCGAGCACCGCGTTGATACGCAGCGCGAATCTTCTTGAGTAGGGCTTCGGGTGGTGCTTGGTCTGCACCGCGCCAACCGGGGATGATAATCGTGTCTGCGAGATCGAGCAGGCGCAAAGTGTAAGGCGCATCGATAGTGATACCACCCGCCGCCCGCAATTTGCCGGGCTCAGCGGCGCAGACGTCGAAGCGATACCAATCGACCTCTAACTCGGGTCGCTCGAGGGCAAAGACTTCCACTGTGCAGCCAAACTCGAAGGTACACAGTTGATCATAAGCGAGTGCAACCACACGATGCGCTGGTCTTGATTTCATCTGTTGGCCTCCTCTTTGGTCTTGATAGCAGCAAGAAGTGCTTTGGCGATATCTTACCGCACTATGACATTTCTGCCACTGTAACATCAAGCGCACCTAGTCGACAATACTGCCTATCTGCTTGACTTTAGTTATCAGGCGATAGCGATCTACTTTCATCTTCATCCGTCCACTTCAAAAGGTAACAGCATGACTTCGATCACCAATTCCGTACTCACCGTACCTGCTGCTGATAGCGCCAGCGCTATCGAACACTTTGCTTCAAGTTTGCGTTACGAAACCGATTGTTGGGATGTGCATGATGCTTTTGCAAAAGGCGATCCTGGCTTTGTGTTGCTAGATGTGCGGGGCCCAAATTTGTTCGAACGTGGCCATGTCCCAGGCGCGATCAATTTGCCGCGTGGCAAAATCATCGCCTCCAAACTTGCCCAATACCCAGCCGACACGCTGTTCGTTACTTACTGTGCAGGCCCCCATTGCAATGGCGCGACGAAAGCCGCGATTGCTTTGGCGCAATTGGGGCGGCCAGTGAAAATCATGATTGGTGGCATCACAGGCTGGATCGATGAAGGCTTCAGCCTCAGCAGCTGATCACTTGATCACCTCGAACCCAATTCGGCATACAATGGCTTTCCTAATTCAGAAGGAGAGTTCCAATGCATGTCCTGCCTCTGTATGCAGCAATTTTTGGTTTGTTCTATATTTTCCTTAGCTTTAGAACGATTAATTTACGTCGTAAAAGTCGTCGTTCTTTAGGCGATGGCGGCGATGCTGCGCTGAATCGTGCGATTCGTGTGCATGGTAATTTTGCCGAATACGTGCCTTTGGCCTTAGTTCTCTTATTTTTACTCGAATCCCAAGCTTACTCACGAGTCTTAGTGCACGTGTTCGCGTCTTTGTTGTTAGCGGGCCGCTTAATTCATGCCTACGGCGTGAGCCAGCTCAAAGAAAAGTTAATTTTCCGTATGGTAGGTATGATTTTGACCTTTACTTCGATAGGCTTGACCTCACTGGTATTACTTTATACAGTGTATGAAGGCACGGCGGTTTAAGCAGATTGCGAACCAGCCGTGTTCGATAAAAATAGCGACAAAAAGCAAATCAAGAAATGGGAGAACAAATGAGTATTTCTAAAGCCGCTGTACTGACCATGTTAGGGCCATTGGCAATGACAGCTATCGCACAAACTACTTTGCCGGCATTTACCCCAGTGGTGGATTATAAGAATCCGTTAGTGATGCAATTTAAAGATTGCGTCAATGCAGTAGGTCTAACGCAGGATTTGCCCTTGGTCGAAGGCAAGCCAACGATTCTAGAGAAGGGCAGTTTTTTCCAACTCAATGAAACAGGTCGTATCCGCGATGGTTATCGTCATACGCTGTACGTCAGCCCAGACCAAAAAACGATTTACATCATCCAAGTAGGCGGCTTCGCTGGCACACAAAAAGTTTTTGGGCCACTCGATCGCAACATGAAATGTTCGGTCAAAACGTCTGCCGAATAAATATACTTTGTATTTAGGCGAAGCTGGCAAATGCCACTTCGCCCGCGCCACAGCTTAGCGTAAGATGCGCTTTCCTCAGTCGCATTTATACTTCACTTTTGCATTTTCTTGGTATGACAGTTCCTTTGACTTTCCGCCGCGCGCAAGCCAGTGACGCCGCCGCGCTGGCCGACTTAGCGCGCCAAACCTTCATCGATACCTATGGGCCTTACACTGACCCGGAAGACGTGCGCCTACATTGCGACAAATCTTTCGGCGTTGCTCAGCAGTTAAGCGAAATCGAAGACCCCAATTACATTGTGATCTTGGTCTACCACCAAGACGAGTTAATCGCCTTCACCGAAGTCGTGCAACGCCCCGCACCCGACTGCGTCAAAGTGGAAAAAACGATTTGCCTTTACCGCTATTACGTCAAACAAGAATGGCACGGCAAAGGCATTGCCACCCCACTACTACAAGAAATCGAAAAAGCCGCACACGACTCCGGCGCCGAGTACCTATGGCTTAGCATGTGGGCACCCAACCAAAGAGCCAAAGCCTACTATTTGAAAGTTGGATTTGAAGAAGTCGGTCTGATGGAGTATCACTTTGGGACTAAGGTCGAGCAGGATTTGGTGTTGTTGAAGCGCTTGTGAGAAATTTTTATTGAGCAAGCGCGTTTTCGTCTGGAAATTCGTGGAAATCAAGCGGTGCAATTCATTCCAGTTAGCGGTAAGTGTAAAGCCATTATGACAAATCAATTCAAAAATTACTTTGTGGGCGTAGCGATAAGTTTAGCCATGTTGCTCAGTGGATGTGGTGGCGGCTCTGACAGCAAAGAGGCACAGAAAGCGATGAATGGGCCACCGAGCCCATCACTTGATAGTACGACCGAGGTATTTCCTGGTATACGTTCAAACTACACGATAAGTCGCACTGCTACCGGCTTTGTAGTGACTGATGTAGGAATCGGCGGCGGCACCACGACGATCAATTTACCGAAAACAAGGGCGAGATTTGCCGACGTCACGGTTAATTTGTTAGTCGGTGATAAATCAACATTAATTCCCCCTGCAAAGCTGAAGTCGCTGATCGAGCTGTATATCGCGTTCTTTAATCGCGTGCCCGACGCGGACGGAATGTCATACTGGATTGATCAAATTAAGGGCGGGATGACATTGGAACAGTTGGCCGATAATTTTTACAAGGCTGCAATTCTGTATTCGAACCTTACCGGTTACTCCGATTCAATGAGTGACGCAGATTTTGTGAGGATAATCTATAAAAATGTATTAGGACGGAGTGAGGTTGATCAAGAAGGTCTGAACTATTGGACTTCAGCGCTTGCAAAGCCAGCTGGTAGCATTGGCGCACAAACACGTAGTAGCTTGATTAATACTATTCTTAATTCAGCACACAGTTTTAAAGGCGATTCCCAATATGGATGGGTGGCTGATTTGATCGATAATAAGATTGAGATAGCTACGTTTTTTTCCATTCAACAAGGACTCAGCTTTAACACCGCTGAGGAGTCGATTTCTAAAGGAATGGAGATAGCATCAGCAGTTACATTTCTTGATATATCCCAAGCCAAAGGAAAATTATCAAGTTCGGAAAGTACTCTCGATTTGCGTTTGGCTGCATCGACGACTTCACCTAATTTGAGGCGAACAACGATTCGATTGCAGAGCGATGCAGGCGATCTCCAAGGTGCTGGACAAGCCTACGCTTACGACCAAACTAATGCAAAAATTGAAGTCAGCACTGAGAAGAATAAAGTGGTTATCAGGGTCTCAGGTGATGAAACATGGATTGGAGTGTTTCAAACCGGGGGCAGTGAACAATCAGAATTGAAACCCGGTGTCGTTACTGATGCTAACAGTTACTATAGCGGCCTACCTTGGAATCAGAGTGCAGTTGCTTGGTATGGCGAAACTCGGTATTGCTTCAATTCTAAAGGGTGGTTTTCAATCGATAACATTAAATACTCAGGTTTAAGGCTGACGGAATTTTCTTTGCGCTTTGAGCGTCGCTGCAATGGTGGGGCTGCGGCTCTACATGGTCAAATCAAATTTTATGCCGATGATTCGACTACGCCGCCTCCACCGGTCTTACCTATTCCCGCGACACTCTGGAAACCACCGAGTGACTTAGCAAATAGTATCGGTAATTATGCTTATTTTGAGAGTGAGAACAATGACTACGTTGGATTAGGGAAAACTTATCGTTACGATCAACGCTCGACGTCGATATCAGTTCAGGGAAGCGTCTCTAACCTTGTGATCACGGTTAAAGGCAACGAGCTATGGACAGCGGAACTTCGCGGCATGGACACGCCGAATCCCAAACTAACAGCTGGCTACTATCCTGGAACGAAAGGATCTCGATTTCACAATGTGGTTAAAGGAGGATTGAGTTGGACAGGTGAAGGTCGGGGTTGTAGTAAGTCGAGTGGATGGTTTGCAATTGATCATGTGAAGACTGATGTATATGATAGCCCTCTCGCCTTCGATCTACGTTTTGAACAACATTGTGAGGATCGTGCAGCTGCTCTGCATGGCGTCATTCATTGGGTAAAGCCAGATACATCTCAGCTTTCTCCTATCACGAGCACGTCTGCCGTTGGTTCATGGCGACCACCTTCGAACGAGATACCCAACCAAGGGAACTATCTTTACATCCAAAGTGATCTCGGTGAATCAATAGCTAAGGGAATGGCATTTCTGCAAACGAGTTCAACAGCGAAGGTTGAAGCATACGTTCAAGATAACACCCTGATCTTTGAGGTTCGTGGTGTGCACAACTGGAGGGGTAATTTTATTGCTCGATCGGGACAAAACCAATTTGTGCGTGGGGAATACCCAAATATGAGTGGATACCCAAGCAGCGTAGGAGTCGATGGATCTCTGTCGATTTCGGGAGATGGTTACTCGAACAATGATCCCCGTGGATGGTTAGTGATTGATCACGTCAGCTACGTGGGAGGGAAGTTGGTTGCCGTGGATCTCAGGTTTGAGCAACTGGGACTGAATGCGTTGGGCTTTCTACACGGACAGCTCCATTGGCGAGCGGAACAAACCAACAATTTTGCAGGACCAGTGTTACCTGCACCAAATACCTTCTGGCGTCCAAAATCTGGACGCACCCCATCTATTGGGAACTACATTTATTTAGAGAGTGATCGAAGTGACTTTGTTGGTGACCAAGATTCGTATTTATATACGCCGTTGGATAGCATTTCTGTCGTTCAAGGGGATGGGAACGCGATTGAATTTAGGATGAACGGCGATGAGAGTTGGAACGGGCGATTTGTGACGATGGACAACCTGAAACAGATCCAGGTTGGATATTATGCTGGGCTTGATAATTTGCCCTATGGTAATCCAGCGAAGGGAAGTTTTAACCTTGGGGGGAACGGGCATGGATGCAATAATGCGACCTCGGGAGTCATTGTTGATAAAGTGACTTATGTCAGTGGACAACTCACCGAAATTGATCTCCGCTTTGAGCAACATTGTGAGAACGAACCCGGCGCATTGCGTGGCGAAATCCATTGGTCCGCGAGTGACCTGCGTAAGCCGGCCGGACCGACCTCTCCTATTCCATCAAACCTGTGGCGTGCACCGAAAGAATCTTTACCCTCAGGTGGTAATTATCTTTACATTAGTTCTGAACCTGATGACCTTGTCGGCAATCGACAATCTGGAATAACTGCGCTAATGACTTCAACGGATACTACATTCTTGACTTCAACCACCCCTATTCGAACTGATGATGCTTTCTTCCAAATCTGGGCGCAATCGAGTAATGGACAAGTTGGAAGTTGGAATGGCGCATTTCAAGCGATGGTGGGCGTGAAACAATTTCAGGTCGGTTTTTACGATAGAACGATGCGATACCCATTCCAGAACTTTGCTTTTGGTGGTCTAACATGGACTGCAAACGGTAGCGCATGCAACGTATCGATCGGGTGGTTTGCAATTGATAAAGTAACTTATGTTGAAAACAAGCTGACAAGTATCCATGCTCGCTTTGAACAGCATTGTGAGTATAGAACCGCAGCTCTAAGAGGGGAGCTCAATTGGGAAGCATCTCCCTCGACTGGTCTAGGCTCAAATACGAATCAAGCTGCTCCGCCAGTAGGTCTGCGGGGAGAGTCACTGTTGGGCGAGACTTCGTATGCCCGCTATAAGGATAGAGAACGAAAGACTTATCGGCAGACAATCAAGTAAAAAGGCGGAAGTGGCGATTAGTCGCTTCCTTCGTGCGCCAAACTCATATCCATTCTCATGCAATGTGTGCGGTGCCATTTCCTTTACAACGAAATGTCTGCATTTTACAGCTCTCGATCCGCGCTCAACTTTGTACTTCATAGCAAAGATCGAAAAAGGTGAAATGGCAAAATATCGAGGAACTTTGGCCCAAGTGAGCTTTTGAAAAAAGAAGCTCAGTAGGTACGATTAGCAACGCGTAATCGTACGCATGGGTTGAGGCTTGCTGTTTCAAAGTTGGTTTCGAAGAAATGGGCTTTTTGGAGTATCACTTTGGGACTAAGGTGGAGCAGGATTTGGTGATGTTGAAGGCTTTGTGATCAATAGCGTTCTTGTTTTGTCTTGAAATGCTTATTTTCTTGATTTTTAATATCGCCAAAACATGGCATAGTGAAGTCAAGCCATCAGTCGGTTCACAGGTCGCATGAATTAATCGAGAACATCCAATTATGGGGAGGAATGTCAAATGCATCCAATCTTGAGAAACATACTGGCCGTGATTGTCGGGGCGGTACTGGGAAGTGTGGCAAACATGTGTTTGGTGACCATCGGCCCGTCACTGATCCCGCCACCTGAAGGTGCGGTCGTCACCACGCTCGAAGGTCTCAAAGCTTCGCTTCATCTGTTCGAACCAAAGCACTTCATTTTTCCATTTCTCGCTCACGCCGTGGGAACTTTAGTCGGTGCGTTTGTTGCGGCTTTGATCGTAGCGCAGCATAAAATGCGATTTGCTTATGGTATAGGCTGTTTGTTTTTAGCCGGTGGCGTCGCGAATATCTTTCTCCTGCCAGGCCCCGTTTGGTTTAATGCCTTGGATGTGATTGCTGCATATCTACCGATGGCATTTATCGCGGGTAAATTCGCCGTCAAATTTGGAAAAAAGAATTGAGTCGCTAGCGTTCAGTGCTGTAGGTACGATTAGCAAAGCGTAATCGTACGCCTGTATTGCCGCAACTCCTGTTACCGCAACTCCTTACGCACCACTAACTTCAACCCAGACCACACTTCGCTCACCGCGCACACCTTGATATCAACCAAGCCCAGCGGCAAAGCGACTTCGCGAATCACATCTTCGGTGACATCGGTCGGCACTTTTGATGCCTTCTTCGGCCACGAAACCCAAATCATGGCGTCCACTGGCATCTTGTCTCGAAGGCTCTTGAGTGTTTTTTGTAGCGTTTGTTTTTTGTCGACGAACAAATGAATCACTTCAGTTGATGCCGTGAGTCTAGCGACAAATTGCACGTCTTCTGGCAAGGGTGCAAGTAGCTCATGGTAGTTTGCAGGTGCGTCAATGGTGTACACCGTGCTGCCTTCCTTGATGCCGAGTTTTTTGGCGAGTGGTGTTCCTGAGTATCCGCTGGTCATGAATGAGCCCCTCAAGTTCGAAACGAAATGTTATCGCGTGAAAGACTAGTGTATCTCAAGTGCGCTCGGCACGATGCGCGACGTGTCGTCGCAAGCCTGCAATCAATTGAATGAGCCTAGCGCGGAAGTTGTGGTGCACCGATCCCTCCCACCTCGTGCAAAATCCCTTCCTATAACCCAAGCTCCGACAAACCCGGATGGTCATCAGGGCGTCGTCCCTGCGGCCAATAGAACAATCGCCGCGAAGCGTCGATCGCGAGATCATTGATACTGGCATAGCGTTTCTGCATTAGACCATTGTCGTCAAACTCCCAATTCTCGTTGCCGTAAGAGCGATACCATTGACCGTGGTCGTCGTGCCATTCGTAGGCGAAACGCACAGCAATGCGGTGGCTGTCATGGGCCCAGATTTCTTTGATCAGGCGATACTCGTGTTCGCGTTGCCACTTGTGCTCTAAGAAGGCGATGATCTCCGCTCGGCCGCGAGGGAATTCATGGCGGTTGCGCCATTGGCTGTCTTCGGTATAGACCAGGGCCACCTGTTGAGGGTCGCGCGTATTCCAGCCGTCTTCAGCGAGCCTCACTTTTTGTGTTGCGCTGTCTAGATTGAATGGCGGTAAAGGTGGGCGTTGCGGCGCCGGTTTTATATTGATCATTGTCGCTCCTGGTATTGATGGTTTAGAGATCAAGCGTAATGTGTGAATCGGCAGCGCGAGAGACGCAAGGGCAGAACATACCTTCCTTCTGCGCTTCGCTTAAAACCTGATCCCGATGGTCTGCTGCACCCGCGAGTAGTTTCACCGCACATGTGCCACATTGGCCTGTGCCACAAGCCGATGCCGCAGGAATGTTCGCTGCATCTAATACCTGTAACACGCTTTGGTCCGCCGCCACTTCTATCGTTTTTTGTGATCGATGCAGCGTCACGCGAAAGGCGCGGTCATTGGCTTTTGGTGCTACACCGAATGCTTCAACATGTACGCGATCTTTGGCGAAACCTAGACGAGCCGCGATGCTCTGTACTTGCTCTAACATGCGTGTCGGTCCGCAAACATAGATGTCGGTGTCGCGGGCCGTATTGGTGAGAAGCGTCTCTAAATCGAGGCGTTGGCCTTGATCTGAAAAATAACACAGCACTTGCTCACCGAGGTCGCGCCGCAAACGATCGCCATACGCCATGTGTTGACGATTGCTCGCTGCATAGTGCAACTGGAATGCCGTGCCCTGTGCTTTCAAGCGTTGTGCCATAGGCTTAATCGCCGTAATGCCGATGCCACCCGCAATCAAGAGAGCGGCCTTACTGCCATCACGCAAAGAAAAATACTGCTTAGGCAGATCGCAATGAATGACAGTCCCAATCTGGTAAGCCCCATGTACAAAGCCCGAGCCACCTGCACCCTGCGCTTCGTGTAACACCGCAATCTCATAGATATCGCGCCGAGCAGGGTTCGATGCGATGGAATAATGACGCACAGCGGCTTTGCCATTGGCGAGAATAACCGGCAGTGCTAAATGCGCACCGGCTGCCACCACAGGCAAATCTTGGCCATCAATATCGCGCAGTTCGATCGCGCGGATGCGCGGCGTGAGTTAGCGTACACCACTGACGACGAGTGACAATTCACCTTGCCCCAGCTCTTTCGGTATCGGGTTTGCCGCTGTTTGTGATCGTGTTTGTGCCTGCGTCTGCGTCTTTTGCAGTTCAGCCAATTGCGCTTGTAAGGGCGCTACCAGTTGTTCGATATCAGCGTCGGTGTAACGTGCCGTAATATGCTGAGGGCAATTCCAATCCCAGGCTTCCACGCGAATGATAAAAGCACGTTCGATACGTGCACGGTAGGCCGGCATTTCGAGTTTGGCGATGACGTCCGGTGCTTCGCGTTCATGCACGATCTGCACACGGCCCCAGATTTTGAGGCGGCGTTTCTCTTTGTAATCCATCAGTATCAGAGAGATACGATCATTGGCGAACAAGTTACCCACGCTCAGATACTGGCGGTTACCACTAAAGTCAGCAAAGCCTATCGTATGCGCATCGATGACTTTTAAAAAGCCTACTGGCCCACCACGGTGCTGCACATAAGGCCAGCCATCTTGATTCACGGTCGCTTGATAAAAGCTATCGCGCGCCTCAATGAATTGCGCCTCGCGCTCGGTGATTTCACTGCGATCATCGTCGGCCAGCTCAAAGCCCAGATTCGCTTCGCGGCTGCGATACAGACTCTGAGCGGCTTTCACGCTCGGGGTGAAACTAATTTTGGAAAAAGCGCGTGGCATGGGTTATTCCAGATATAGCGATGAAATTAGACTTAATGCATAGTATTCAGCAGCGTTGTGCTCGCATGAGCATTGATAAGCAGTCTCGAAACAGGACAATTCTTTTAATCAATTACAAATCTTTCGGCGCTTTGTTTTTGATTTCAGACCAAGTTTTTCCGGCTTTGGAAATATTTCCCAGAACATCTTCTAACCATTTCTTTTGAATGTCTTTGTTGACGTTCAAGTACAGTTTGTTGTCGACTACGCGCCACGCTTGTGGGTCGCCATCGAGCTTTTTTTCCAAGACCACGCCCATCGCGCAGAAGCCACCAAATTGCGGTGCGTACATCGCTGGATTTGCTTTGAATTTTTCTAAATGCTCTTTAGATGCGAAGCGATAGGTCGCGCCATCAAAGCTATGGGTGTACATCGCTTTACCCAAAGTTGGGGTCTTCAAGGTGAAATAAGCCACTGGGTCATAACCGTGCAGTGCTACGCCTGCTGTATCAACATTGACAGCGGCAGTAGAGTTTTGATCTTGTGCGTGTGCTGGTGCAGGCAAAGCGGCGGAGAAAGCAACGGCGCCGAGCAAGCTAGCAGCGATGAAAGTACGACGTAAAGTAGAGTGCAACATGATAAGTCCTTGATAAAAAGAGATCGTGATCAAATAAGGTGGTAACTGATATGCAAATCGACGCCCATCCAGTTGCAAGAATCTGTCTGGGCGCTAGGCGAAATTAGTTCAAGCTCACCTTTGGGAAGTCGATTTCCACACGGCTCGCTTTGCCCAAGATGTTCGTCAAGTAGTTCAAACCAACGTGCGTGATGATTTCAACGATGTCGCTATCGCTAAAGCCAGCATTGCGTGCTTCGATTAATTCAGCAGTCGCGATTTCGCCTTTGTGTTCGGCGATAGAACGCGCCAACTTCACCGCAATCGCCGCTTTCGCGTCTTGGCTAGAGCCGGCACGGTTGGCAGTGATTTCATCTGTGCTCAAGCCCGCTTTTTCGCCGAGCGCTGTGTGCGCAGATACGCAGTATTCGCAAGAATTTTGTTGAGCGACGGCGAGCGCGATACGTTCGCGTGTCAAACCATCGAGCGTGCCTTCGTGTGCAATGCTGTAAAAGCCCAAGAAAGAGCGCAATGCCGCTGGCGAGTTAGCGAAGATTTTCAAGAAGTTAGGAACAACGCCCAATTGCGATTGGATGGCGTTGAACAGTTCCAATTGTTCGGTTGTTGCTGTTTCGTTAGTGACGAGGTTGATGCGGCTCATGATGTTTCCTTTTAAGTAAATGATTAAAGTCGGGACTTACGCGAAATAGACGCTGGCCTTGTTACATCGCCTCGCCCTACTTTCGTACTGTCTTCGGCTCCGTGCCTAGCCAGCGCAATTTGGCGTAAGTCCTTATTGACCTTTGCAGTCAGTTCGCTTCATCCGATTGGCGTTGTTCAGCGAATGGATGCATTGTGCCTACATCCATTTGAAATAAGAATCCTCATGAATTACAATTAATTATTGCGATAAGTGGAATAATGAGGCGATATGGACCGATTTCATCAAATGAGCGTCTACGTAGCGGTAGCCGAGGAAGAAAGCTTTGCCGCCGGAGCGCGGCGCTTGGGTTTATCGCCACCGGCGGTGACGCGAGCGGTGGCGGCCTTGGAAGAAAGCTTAGGTGTCAAACTCTTAAATCGCACCACCCGCTACGTGCGCCCTACCGATGCAGGGCAACGCTATCTCGACGATGCGCGTCAAATTTTGGCCAAGCTGCAAGAGGCAGACGAAGGCGCAGCCGGTATCAATGCCGCACCACGCGGACACCTAACGATGACCGCGCCCGTCTTGTTCGGCAAAATATTTGTGATGCCCCACATCGTTGAATACATGCAGCACAACCCACAGGTAGAGATCTCGGCCATGCTATTAGACCGTGTGGTGAACATGATGGAAGAAGGCGTTGAAGTTGGTGTGCGCATCGGTGCGCTACCCGATTCCAGTATGCGTGCGGTGCGCGTGGGACAAGTCAAACGCGTCTTATGCGCCTCGCCAGACTACTTAGCAAAACACGGCATTCCACAACGCCCAGAAGATTTACACCAACACCACATCGTCGCCGCCAGCGGTGTCACGCCCAGCATAGAATGGAAATTTGGAGAGGGCGAAGGCACCGCACACGCAAGTACCAGCACGAACACCATTCGCATTAAACCCAGACTCACCGTCACCACCAATGACGCGGCCATCATGGCAGTCAAACACGGCGCAGGCATCACACGGCTATTGTCTTACCAAGTCGCCCACCATTTACAAAGCGGCGTTCTCAAAACCGTACTGAGCGAATACGAATCCGCACCGCTACCGATTCACATCATCCACCGCGAAGGCAGAGACGGCTCAGCAAAAATCCGCAGCTTTGTCGACTTCATGGCGCAGGCCTTACGGGCGCATAGTGCATTACAGATGTAATCTGGCTAGGTGAGGAGGATTGCTATTGAGCAGGAATAGTCGTTTGGGTGTGATCGGAAAATGGCAAAAACCATGTTCTCGCTGTTGAACTGTATATTTGTACAGTTTAACAAAATAGACCCAAGCACCATAAGGCTTTCGAGCCAATTGAAACCGCGTTGCTCAATTTGCATGTTTGTGTTAACTTCGGTTTCTTTCACTTTAAAACAAGTTGCACTAGTCCCGCTGCGCGGGAGGACGCGTAAGGCGCCGGCTGACTGGCTCTTTGCGTTAAGAGAGGTGACCAATGGCCAGTACATTGCAGCGTCTTTTTCAGCGCCATTTCTCGCAGTTGGCTGCTACTGAACGCTTACCGCCGCATTGGTATCGCGCTGCGAATAAACTTTCTCGCTGTCGTACTGCTGCATTAGGTGGTCATGTGCAGGCTTGCCCTCAAGGCCATATTGAACGGGTCTGGTATAACTCCTGTAAGCATCGTAGCTGTCCACAATGTAAAGGCTTGCAGATGGCGCGTTGGTTGCAGCAACAGCGCGAACGCTTACTGCATTGCCCGCACTATCACATCATCTTCACCATCCCCCATGAATTAAACACGTTATGGCAATTCAACACCGCCGCCATGATGGAATTACTGTTTCAATGTGCCAGTCAATGTCTGCAAGAATTACTTAACGATGAGCGGCGACTCGCTGGCGCTGAGCCTGGTTATCTCATGGCTCTGCATACCTGGGGACGCTCCCTCTCTTTGCATCCGCACTTGCATTGTTTGATCACCGATGGCGGTCTCTCTGACGCAGGTTGGCAGCAACCGAAAGGCAGTTGTTT
The DNA here is from genome assembly GCF_014284155.1 of Affinundibacterium nitidum. Classification (GTDB taxonomy): domain Bacteria; phylum Pseudomonadota; class Gammaproteobacteria; order Burkholderiales; family Burkholderiaceae_D; genus Undibacterium; species Undibacterium nitidum. The sequence continues at coordinate 298,279 of NZ_JACOFZ010000003.1, read as the reverse complement.
ATTACCCGCACGGGTACTGATGACCAAATTTCGCGGTAAATTACTCGCGCTGTTGCGACGGGCCATCGAGCGGCAAACGCTGCGCTTACCCGATGATGTGAGTTATGAACGCATGCATTCGTGCTTGAACCACCTGTTTCGTAAGAAGTGGAATGTGCGCATTGAAACCCGCTACGATCATGGTCAAGGCTTGGTGCATTATTTGGCACGTTATGTTCGCGGTGGACCGCTACATGATGGTCAGATTCGGCTCACGCATCAGCAGGTCAATTTTACGTATACACCGCATGGTGATAGCGCTACTTCGTATCGCTCGGTTTGCGCGGCGCACACGCCGGAACGTTTTCTGAAACTGGTGTTGCAACATGTACCCGAACCAGGCAAACACACGGTGCGCGGTTATGGTTTGTACGCGCCGCGTAAAACAGCACGATTGAATTTGGCACGTATCGTATTCCGTCAAGCGCCCATCACCAAGCTTGAACCATTGACGTGGCAAGCGTATTACGCGAAACACGTCACCCAACCCACTGCGCATGTTTGTACTTTGTGTGGTGCGACTATCGGCCATGTCCGTAACATCGCTCCGCATCATGATCCACCACGACCGCGCCCATTAAGAGGTCAACATGTGTAGCACTTTGTTGATTCGTGCTTATCTCAACTCGTCTCAACTTCCACGTTTATCGCGTTTTCATTTCCATCAGAGAATATTGTTCCAATGCTCGCCAACTATCGCCCACTTGATCGTCAACATTCTTTTGATTTTAAGAATAAATCAGATTGCTTCTCGTTCTGATAACTCTTAAAATCTCCATAACTAATTTGCAACCAGCTGTAGACGCGCCGTGCAACAAGGCATTGGTAGCGGACACCGCTACGCGGTTCCCCCTTCGGGGTGCCGCACAACTAAAACGTTGCACTAGTCCCGCTGCGCGGGAGGACGCGTAAGGCGCCGGCTGACTGGCTCTTTGCGTTAAGAGAGGTGACCAATGGCCAGTACATTGCAGCGTCTTTTTCAGCGCCATTTCTCGCAGTTGGCTGCTACTGAACGCTTACCGCCGCATTGGTATCGCGCTGCGAATAAACTTTCTCGCTGTCGTACTGCTGCATTAGGTGGTCATGTGCAGGCTTGCCCTCAAGGCCATATTGAACGGGTCTGGTATAACTCCTGTAAGCATCGTAGCTGTCCACAATGTAAAGGCTTGCAGATGGCGCGTTGGTTGCAGCAACAGCGCGAACGCTTACTGCATTGCCCGCACTATCACATCATCTTCACCATCCCCCATGAATTAAACACGTTATGGCAATTCAACACCGCCGCCATGATGGAATTACTGTTTCAATGTGCCAGTCAATGTCTGCAAGAATTACTTAACGATGAGCGGCGACTCGCTGGCGCTGAGCCTGGTTATCTCATGGCTCTGCATACCTGGGGACGCTCCCTCTCTTTGCATCCGCACTTGCATTGTTTGATCACCGATGGCGGTCTCTCTGACGCAGGTTGGCAGCAACCGAAAGGCAGTTGTTTATTACCCGCACGGGTACTGATGACCAAATTTCGCGGTAAATTACTCGCGCTGTTGCGACGGGCCATCGAGCGGCAAACGCTGCGCTTACCCGATGATGTGAGTTATGAACGCATGCATTCGTGCTTGAACCACCTGTTTCGTAAGAAGTGGAATGTGCGCATTGAAACCCGCTACGATCATGGTCAAGGCTTGGTGCATTATTTGGCACGTTATGTTCGCGGTGGACCGCTACATGATGGTCAGATTCGGCTCACGCATCAGCAGGTCAATTTTACGTATACACCGCATGGTGATAGCGCTACTTCGTATCGCTCGGTTTGCGCGGCGCACACGCCGGAACGTTTTCTGAAACTGGTGTTGCAACATGTACCCGAACCAGGCAAACACACGGTGCGCGGTTATGGTTTGTACGCGCCGCGTAAAACAGCACGATTGAATTTGGCACGTATCGTATTCCGTCAAGCGCCCATCACCAAGCTTGAACCATTGACGTGGCAAGCGTATTACGCGAAACACGTCACCCAACCCACTGCGCATGTTTGTACTTTGTGTGGTGCGACTATCGGCCATGTCCGTAACATCGCTCCGCATCATGATCCACCACGACCGCGCCCATTAAGAGGTCAACATGTGTAGCACTTTGTTGATTCGTGCTTATCTCAACTCGTCTCAACTTCCACGTTTATCGCGTTTTCATTTCCATCAGAGAATATTGTTCCAATGCTCGCCAACTATCGCCCACTTGATCGTCAACATTCTTTTGATTTTAAGAATAAATCAGATTGCTTCTCGTTCTGATAACTCTTAAAATCTCCATAACTAATTTGCAACCAGCTGTAGACGCGCCGTGCAACAAGGCATTGGTAGCGGACACCGCTACGCGGTTCCCCCTTCGGGGTGCCGCACAACTAAAACGTTAGTGCTAGGTTCTAGTATCTCCAAAAACGATCAAATGAAACTTATTCAAGCCTTCATCGAATGTCCTGAAACGAGCATCTTTCGCGTGATCGGATCTGAAGAAAACGATTACTCGAACTGGGAAGTCGAACCTCTTACTCTCGATATTTTGATGGAGGGGGAAGGATTCTATATCGTGAAAGCTAAAAATATACTTCCTGATGGTAAAGTCCAAGACTGTTACTTGGACATATCATTACCGGAACGAATCAACGATTTGGTATACTTTTTTGATGGAGTAAACCTTAGAGTTGACTATTCGTTTAACTTCAACGGTGACATCATCTGTGCAGTACCAATCGATTGCTTTGGCGTTTATGAGTTGTTTTACTCAAAGATAAATCCCGCTATTGGGATTGATATTCTCAAAGTTGGATTGACCAATTCCGCCAGAAAGAGCGCGATTGCTGAAGATCTAGGATATATTTTCCGCGACGAAGAAAAGTATGATGACGCGGCCAAGATGTTTCAAATATCTGTCAATGAAGCCCCATCTTCTTACTTTTTATACGGTGAGCTTGCGGCCTGTTATATGGCATCGGGGCAACCGGAGAAAGGGAAAGAGTATGAACGTCTCTTCTCACAAAACAATGGGATGCACTAACATGACATTCGAGTTCGCTCCACTTCGTTCCGCCGGACGCGCAAGCGCGTGCCGCTCAATTTAGCGTTAAGAGGCAAAAATCATCGAACTCGTTGACATTCTCAATGCCGCGGAAAACAGTTCTCTTAAAGTTCGAGAGCTGAGGTTCTTTGCTGAATCGGTCGAACTGTCGTTGCTTGCGTGTTGCGACATGGTGGCGCTTCACGTTGCCCGCGAATATGCCGGCGGAAGGATGACATATGATTGCGGGGGCTGCATTATGAACTCACTTTTCTTGCTTGCGACTTCGCCTGACTTTTGGGCAGTAACCGACAATGAAGTGCCCCCTATCTTATTTGCGGTCTATCAAGCATTTGACGAAGGCGAGTTCCATCATTCAGGTGACGATATGCGCCTCAGTCCTGAGGTTCTGCATACACAGCCTTTAATTGCAAAAGTCTTGGAGCGTAACCATGCCTCTTAACATGACTTTCGAAAATGACGCGCGATTGAGCACTTCTTGTAAAATTTTAAATCGGCGTGCGCGCCTTTCAAATCAACGTTATATGTAAGGAAGCTCGGCGATGAAATTCGTAATTCGGCCGCTCGTTGGCGTTGGCCCAGTCGAGTTCAACATGGCGCGTGCTAGTGTGTATGCTGCTCTAGGGGAGCCTGAGTACAGAAACGGAAATCGTGAATGTTTCCTATCTGGTTTGATGATTGATTTTGACAAAGCAGGAACTGTTGAATTTATTGAGATGGCTCGATCTGAGAAATTTATCGCAGATTTTGATGGGCAGAATCTTCATGGAATCACGGCAATCGAAGCAGTGGCGCTGATGTCGAAATATGGCGAGTTAGAAGAAGACGATACTGAAACAGGATATAGCTATATTTATCCGAAATTGCAAATCAGTCTTTGGCGGGGTATTCTGCCAGAAAACGAAAGTGACGAAAACGGAAGATATTTTGAAGCTATCGGCGTGGCAAGAGATGGATATTTCGATGCGTAAATCATATAACTGGTCGTCCGTTTCAGACGGCTTCGCCGCCACACAACTCAAACGTTAGCGATCAAAAAATGAGAAAAATAATCTTTGCTATTGTACTTATGCTCTACGGCCAAGCACACGCATGCATGGCGAAATTAATGCCCGACGAAAATTGGGAGAAGTATTCTGAAATTTTTATCGGTGAAGTTTCCGGAGTTCATCTCATTGGATATGAGAAAGATAGGCTAAAGAGTCTATCGAGAGGTGACAATCAACGATGGTTTACTGATGTAACTCAAACACAAAATTTGAATCTGCTCGTCACGAAAGTGTTTGTTGGAAAACCTAAACCGTTGCTGGACGTTAAAGTTGGTGGATGTGGCGTAGTCACCCCACGTCCAATGACGTTTGGGATATTTTTTGTTAGTAAAGAGACTGGCGCTATTATTCCAATTTATGAAACTGAAGGTGAATTGTATTATGAGTTGCTGGTTAAACTGGGAAAGATGAGTCGCTAACATGACATTCGAAAATGACGCGCGAGCAAGCGCTTGTTTAAAACTTACTGTTAGGTGTGCACGCCTTTCAATTCGGCGTTATTTGTTTTAACCAGGAGTAAACCATGGGATTGTTAATGCAGGTGGTCAGCAAATTTTTAAGCGGCCCAGCAATTCAAAGATTAGATCAAATAGATATGAAAATCGATTACAAAGATGGCGCTGTTCTATTGCCAATAGTAGTAATTAAGCACCTGGAAAATACGGATGAAATCCGACATTTAATTTCTGAAAAGCTCGAAACATATCTAGGTTATCTCAACTCGGACCAGCATAATAAAAATGCAAAGAGTATTGTCGAGTTCAAATGTATTAAAAAGCCAGATCCGGAAATCTGTGAATTTATCGAGTCTTTCAGTGCTAATTTTTCAGCTCTCAACTCCGAACTGAGATGGAAATCCTAAATTAAACACATAACAAACAAATAATGTCGCCGCTGAGCGGCTGGGACCTTCATTCCGGCGCTTCGCGCCTACATTGCGGCCCCATATTTGGGTATTAGTCACTAAGATGCACACGAATAGAAAGCTCTTCGATCTTGCAACAAAAAATTCTCAGCGAAATGCTGCAAGTGAATTTGTGTCATCGTTGCCTGGAAAGTTGAAGACGATCTTTGAGGGAGCAAAGGTAATCTATCATCCTGAGCTCTCAGAATTTTTTTCGCCAATTATTCATCAATCCATTGAGCTTCAAAAGCTTATCGATTTGCCCACGGTCGGCACAAAAACAATGATGACCTCTTCCAAAGAAAAAGCACTAGAGCATTTCTTTCGCTGGGCATCGGAGCTACCAGAGGACGAATACGTTTTTGTACTTGGGGGCGGTAATGGAGTTTCGTTTGATGGGACAACTTCATGGGTATCGAATTTTCCGGGATATGTCCTTAAAGTTTCCGATGCACTTGAGGCATATAAAATGCTGTCCTTAAATGATTTCGAAGAAGTGGCCATTGCGTCGCAAAACAGCCAGCACGCGGTACTGCTTGAAACTTTTTGCGGATTTCTGCCTGACGATCCTTCTGAAGATGAAGTTGTCTATGAGCTTTCTAAATGGTGAAGCGTGACTAACATAGCATTCGAAAATGACGCGCGACTAAGCGCCTTTACAAACTTTTTTGATCGGTGCGCGGGCCTTTCAATTCAGCGTTAGGGACCTTCATTGGCGAACCAAATTTCATCACAGTGGTGTCTTGTTGGGAACATAAAAGATAAACGCTTTTATGGTCCAAATGGGCTCGAAGAAAGAGCTGGCACCAAGCACTTTTCGGCGGGGACAAAAGTGTTCTGTTTGCCTGTAAAGTGGGGAGATGGCTACGAGAAAATTGTTGTGGTTGGCAGACATCGCGGCTCAAAGAAATTTTCTAAAATGATTATACGATCAGACTGGATAACAAATTGGCGTGCAAAAGTTGTTTATTCACCCGAGGTAATTCGGCTCCTTACTCAAGATGAGTTTCGAAATTGGGCATCAGAGAAAGAAGTGAAGCAGCACATTGAAATCATAAAAGAGAACGATGATCCAAGTATTCCCTAACTTGATGGTCGATCGGACTGGCCGCGATGCGGCTGCATATTTTATAAATTTGTGGACGGCCCTCCGCTCACCGTTACGTTAGGCATCGATCACATCAAGTTCATATCGAACGGAGTTCCAAGATGGATATTCAAGAGAAAACACAACATACATCAAAATCAGTAACCACTAGCATGGTGATAATCAGTCTATTAGCTTGTTTATTGTGCGTTACTCTATTGACTATCGGAACTTTAAACCATGACGGCGTTCTACATCAAATAATGTCCTATTGGTTTGGCCCTTATGTCATTATCGGGGCCGGTTTTTGGATAACTTTTCTTACAGCTGCATTATTTGGTTTTGATATTCAATTGAAAAATAAGGCATCGCAAAAGTAATGCACAACAGTTCATTTGAAAATGTCGGGCGGATTTTGCGCATCCACAAATTTTCCTAATTTTCGCGCGCATTTCAATTCAGTGTTAGGTTTAAAAAAATGGCAGGCTTCCCGATCCCATCAGACTTTCCCTTAAACAGTTTCATCGGGCAAGAGGTGACTCAAATATGTATTGGTAGTCAACATGTTCGAATTAATTTCTATAAACGCATGATGGGAGCGGAGTTGTTTGATAAATGGGAGAAAGGTGCTGCAATTGACATCGAATCTGGCTATGAATTGTGGGATTTAGACCGGTGTACCCAAAAGACATCCAACGAGGATTTAGGCGAAAAAAGTGGTTGTTTAACTGTACTGCTTGGGCAAGTAATTACTGCCTTTGAAAAATTGCCTGATAACGAAATTGTGTTCCGATTTTCAAATGGGAATGAACTTAAACTTTTGACGGATAAGCAGGGATTCGAATCGTATCAATTAAATCTCGACGGAAATTCAGTTGATATTACGAAGAATTGGTGACTGACCTAACATGACATTCAAAAATGATGCACGATGAAGCGCTCTGTTAAAATTTATAGATTGGCGCGCATGCCTTTCAACTTTGCGTCAGGCCTCAAGCATTCAAATGTGCCATCTCATTCTCAGTAGCAGCGCACACAACCCTAGCTTTTCGTTCTCAAGAAAGATGGATACGACACCGTGAAAATCACACCTACACCGATCAGTGCGGCAATTGCAGGGGCCTTCACAGGGATAGTCATGCCCTTACTTTGGTCCCACTTTGGCAACGACACCATGAGTTTGGTGGTGGCATTCCTGCTTGTGGTGGTTCTTCCAGCCCATGCGTTTGTAGTTGGCTTCAGTTATAGCCAAACAGCCAATGCGAGAACATTAGACACCGCGCTAATCAAGCGCGTCGGTGCCTGGTTAGGTGCAGTTGCAATTGCTATGTCCATTGCGCAGGCCTTCCGTGCGTAACGCGAACAATCCCCTTCTACAAAGCGGGAACCGCGTGAGGCTTTATCCTTCATTGAGAGGCCCCATATGCCAGCGCTAGCATGGAATCCCGTCGATGTTCTCGATCTGCTGGAAGTCGTTCCTGTTGAGGGCGAGTACGGAACGTCTTACTTGTATCGACTTGAACGGAGTGGTGTCCGGCTGGAACTCGCCGTCTATCCCTGTGATGGAGACGTTTCTTTGAAGATCAGTTGCGGGCACCAGTCCGAGCCGTTCATCAACCTTCAGCTGCTTGAGTGTCAAGCAGTTCGCGTTGTTCAAGACAAGCGCGGCCGCTGCATGGAGTTCTCGGCTCCTAAGGCGTTCGCTGGCCGCTACGACGAATCGTCAGCAGCCCCCTATGGTTTTCGATTGTGGGTGCAACCGTACCTACAGGTCGAACCTTATTCGTACGCTACGTAGTGAGAATTAAACGATATGCATCAAGGAGTTTCTATGCAGGAAAATAGCGATCAAGCAAAGGTCATTGCACTAGCGCTGTACGAGATTCGTTTGCTTCTCAGCGGCTATCTCGGGAGCGAGAATGATGGAGACATGCCGGTTCGTCAGGCTGCTCATCTCGCATATGCCTTACACAATCAAGCCTTAGCCGTGCTTGATGATAAGTCTTTTGATGTTCTTGATGCGATCAAAGCTTTGAAATTTCCCGACACTCTACTCGGCGCCGAATTTACAGATAAATTTGACAAAATGATTGGAAAAGATGCATAAGCAGACATCCGATTTCGCTCCACCTCGTTCCGCGGGATGCGCAAGCACGTGCGGCTCAAATTTGCGTTAGACATCTATGGATTCTGACATGAGCAGCTCACTAGTAAAGGTCTTGCTATTTTTGATGTTGAGCGGTTGCAGCGACTTCAACGCAGAGGCCATGTTCAAATCGCATGGCGTATCCGTAAAGCAGGAAGAGATCCACAATCTCCGAGGTGGGAAAGCATCCTGCCTGCACTGCCCAATGTACTTTATGTTCGACACGAAGCCAGAGCTCGTCGAAAAATTTATCTCTGAGCATCAGCTTCAACAAGTCAGAACCTTGTCACCAGAAATTCTCGGTATAGTAAGGTTGGTTGAGAGTGAGGCTAGCTGGTGGCAACTAGGAAATCTAACTGCACAAGATAAGGTCTACTGGATTCACTTCAGCCCAAAACGACCGGAGCTTGAATCAGCATTTCGATTGTTAGTTGTACAGAACATGAAAACATTCTTCGTAACGTCTGGGCATTTTAACCCTGCCGATTATCACGCTTCCGTAGGCAATAAATGATTTCTAATCATTACGCTCAAGTCAGGATCTGCGCATCTTAATATCACGGCGTTCAAAACTTTTTCAACCATTTGCTCTTCGGTTAAACTGCACTACGCGCAACTCCGTTTAGCTAAACGTTCAGCATCTTAAAATGAGCTACATCGACACCTTTGATCATGAATACCTAGGGAATCTTGGATACCTTCCGATTTATCACCCTTTGGTCACTGAAACATGCGGGAAATGGGGTAACGCTGAATTCTCTTGCTCACCGCGAAATCTAGTACTCGGCGGCGGTAGTGGTGAGCATCCCGCGTTAGTTATTCATCGACTTGAGGTACTTGTCGCCAGTTTCATTCTTGAACAACTAACCGATGAAAATGAAAAATTGCTGAGCACAGAAAATGTAGATTGGCTTTCTAGTTGTATGGGAATCGATACGAGCGAGGTTTTGGAATATTGCGGTTGGAAACTAAGAGACTCGGCTCGCTTTGTCGAAATGGCCAAGTCTACTAGTCATTTTAGACCTCTTGAAGACGAGCAATCAGTTGAAGATTGGCTATTTATGTCGCTCGGCGAATTTATCTATTATTCGTTGCCAGACTTGAATCCCGTGCCTGTAGAAGTTCTAGATGACTTTAAGAAAATCGACATTAGATCGATAATGCAAAATGTTAAGACCAACCCACCTGGTTACCCGCAGTGCGCTGGGCGGCTTATCGTCGACGGTACCTTAGTTTGGGGTAACCATCGCTGGAATCGATAAAGACATATAACCTGACACTAGTAGCGGAAGCACGGGATAGCGCCTCGCCATGTTTTAATAATCGATGCGAGCGTCGCACAACTCAGAATTAGGTATCGTAAGGAAATTCATGAAATTAATTACTACTTTGTTTCTTTTAGCACTTTCCGCCTGCACTACGCCAGAAAAATCAATGGAGCCTAGGCAAATAGAGCCAGCTCATTTGGAGCAAGTTACGACGACCACGAGGTCAGCTATAGATGTTACTGTAGCCGTCGATGGTAAGTATGTGTGGCGAGGAAAAGCTTGGCTACCTCAAGAATTAGAGGCTACGTTAATTGAAGAAAAGAAAAAATACAAAATAGAAGAGATTCGATTATGTTTGGGTGGTGAAGAAATGACTCCCCAACATTTAGTAGATATTTTTCTTATCGCTGAAGCGATTGGTGTTAAGGCATTTTATGAGCGTGAGGATGGATTTAAATCGATAAAATGGGGAAAGTAGAACATAATGAAATCGTCGGTTGGACTGGCCTCAATGCGACTCTGTATTTTATCCATTCGTGCGCGGCTATCCGCTCACCGTTACGTTAGAGTTCTATGAACGAAAAGCCATACGTCTACGCCCCTGATTCGTTCTGGCTGCGTCTTTTTGAAACCCCAGTGGGGTTAGAGGTTCGCGCATTTGAATCTGCATTCGGGACAACCGACGAGCTCCTTTGTTACTACTCCGGAATACTCGTTGGTAATGTGACCCATCAAAAAAGAGGCAATGGTCTGACAATCAACCTCTTGCCAAATCTTGATCCAAATCGAAAGTATGCTTGGCCAAGCGCAGAAGCGTTTGAGCTGTCGTTGGGTAAGCTGCTGCGAGATACCCAATCTTGGAATCTTGTTTGCGAACGAGACTGTGATCAACAGCCGGTACCAGAGCTGAGCCATCTCTCATCCGTTCAAAACGAACTTTCGCTTGTCTATGCTTACTGCAAAGGTGCCTCAAGCTCATGCCCAACATTCAGCCTAAGTGGAAAGATGCCTGATAAGAGGGGCAACCGAACTGCCCGCAAAATGGCGAAGTACTTTATTAATTTGTGTGCGGCCATTCGCTCACCGCTGCGTTAGTTGCCTATGGAATCATGCAATCCACCAACTTTTATCACGCTTGATGTTGATATCGTCTCGGAAGAAGACTTGACGCCGTTGGCAAATTATTTTGAAGAGCCGGCATTTGTTCTTGGAAATCAATGCGTAGATGGTCTGTTTTATTTGAGATTAGAGCCATGCTGGCTTAGCGAGGAGGAAAAGACGCCAGAAAACTGCGCCAAGTTTTTTGTCGAAGAGATTGCTAAGCTTCCTATCGAACTCAAAGAATTATGGAATAGAGCAAAGTCAAAAACGTTTGATTTTGGTTTTGAAAGTGGTAATGTGCGACCGCACTATAAAGCCGAGATATCTCTGGGAACATTGGAAAAAGTGGTGACAGTAGGCGCCAGCTTCATTATTACGATTTATCAAATTTCAACACCGGAAGAAGAATGCGCTCAAATTCAAGAGAGTAACTAACATGACTCTCGAAAGTACCGTGCGTCGAAGCTCTTCCCTCAAATATGCTGATTGGTACGCGCAGCAATCAAATCTATGTAAGGAACACAATGTTTGATATCGCAACTTCATCCTTAGTCCTTAGTATTTTGGGCACTTTTGTGCCGCTCGGAATTAGCCTAGGATGCTCTATTGCGTGGTGGAAGAAAGTTCAACGTCCTTGGATCTTTCTGATCCTCAGTGTCTTGGCCATGTCGGCAGTTTACTCATTTCTTTCTCGCATATTCCACTTATTGCTGCAACTCGGGATTGTGATACACCCATCCGCTTTCGCATTTGAACCAAGTGTAACGGATCCTTATCCATTTCTTCGCATCGAAATCGGGCTGGCACTTCTTGCTTCGATACTTTCGGTATTGCTTGGTTATCTGCTTCTGCGTGCCGCAAAGTCTGCGCAACTAAGGGTCTAACATGGCGCTCAGGTTCGCGCCACTTCGATCAATCTGAATTGCGGGTACGCTCCGTAAAGCGCAGGGCTTTTATGGATTACTTCCAGCCGAAGCCTGCCGAATAATCGCATTCACCGCTTCCATTTCCAAATCGCGTCCAGCTTGGCGGGCGGCGAAAGTGCGTTTTATTTGGATGTCTGGGGTGACGCTAGCATCTGGCGTTGTCTCGGTATAACGCGTGGCCAATAGTGGAATATCGACCGCCACCCCAGAGTTAGGTAGATTCACCCAGGTAAGTTCACCGCCATTTAAGCCACGCTGATTGCCGCCCGTTGGTTGGCCGACCAAGGTTGCTGCACCGCTTTCTTGTGTTAGCTTGGCGAGTTGGAAGGTCGCAGAACTATTCTCTGCGCTCACTAGCAAAAAAACTTTTCCTTCGAATGGCTTAGCTACTGGTTCTATGGTTTGCACGACGCCAGCGCGGGCTGTTACCAGATACTTTCCTTTTGCTGTGCCTTCCATGATTTTCTCAACCTTGCCGGTACGGTCAAAGAAACTGTAATCCCAGGTATCTAAGTAGCGAGCCAGTTTGTAGGGAACGCGTTCGTAATTGGTGACCGCTTGATCTGAGACAAATGGAAAAGGCTTCTTGACCAAGTGGCTTAGAAGCTTACCGCCGATAGCACCGTCACCACCTTCATTGTCCCTAATATCGATGACGAGATGCGTTACATGTTTCTCCTGCATTGTTGCAAAGCTTTGGTCAATAAACTGATTCCAATCGAACTTGGAGTTCCAAAAAGAGAAAGTTGGCAGATACAGGTATGCGACTTGGTTTTCAATTTTGAGGCGCCATGTCTCATCGGTCTTCGGCAAAGCGTGGCGCTCTACTATTTTGCTTCGTGCAGCGATCGTGATCGCTTTTTCTCGAATTGTGAGGACTTGATCTTTGGCTTTTACCGAGCGACGAATTTGTAAATCGTAATGCCCAGCTTGCGGTGGCGATAATAGCGGCCAGACGATATCCATTTGACTGAAGTCATTGCGATCATGTCCGAGTTGGCGCAAGCGCTTACCATCACTGCTGCCGTCTGCTCGCAGGTACGGCAACATCATTTGCACCATGTCATGTGCTTTGATGCCATTGACCGCCACAATCTCGTCACCCGCCTTGATCGACGGCACCGCGCTGGCCAACACTAGCCAACGGTCTTCAACAAGAGTCATGGTGAACGGTAGTTTGTTGGCGATTTCGAGTAAGGCCGCCTTGCTGCCACCGCTCTGATTTAACACGTTGGTCCAAGTATGCCCACAACGTATGGCTGCCGCGAGCTCAGTGGCAGCCAAGTACATCATGCTGCTGGTTCTTGCTGCTTTACCGCGTTGTTCAAAGCGTGCGAAGGCCTCATCGACTTCGGCTTGCGTGCGGTATTTGGTGAGAGCGGGGTGTAGCGCAAGCAGTGAGGCCTTTAAGATGCGCACGTCTTGCGCTGCAGCGTCTGCACTGAGCTCGCTCACAGGAGTGACTGTGGCAGCAGAGACATAGGTAGGCGCAGCGAATAGCGTGCCAAGCGATACGCTGCAAACTAAACCGCACAAAAGTCCCCTTGTGCTCGTCTTAGCGAGTAGTCGTTTAGCTGTTGACTTCATCATTGCTCCTGCATTCAGTGGGTGGGCGTTTCAAGAAACTCACATGACCAAGGATCAGATCATACCGAAAAGCCTGCGTATTGTTTTGCTAAAGCGGCCTTTGCCTGCAAACAAATTGGTCGGTGTCTCTAATCTACCGGTCGACGCCGAAACCAACCCGCCAGCGATATTCTATTACGTGTCGATGGCAAGACCTCATGTCGCATCTCCGCTGACAAGAACAAAACCATATGCGCGCCTGTTGGCACGACATCTTCTGCTGCAGCATCGATCGGGTGTAGGCGCAGAGCGCCACCTTCCTCTGGCAACCAGTCTTGGTTGAGATAAATAACGACAGAAATCACGCGACTATCATCGTCATGGAATTGATCGCGATGTACCGTGTATGCAGTGCCGGGCGCATAAAATGCGAAGTGACTTTCGAAACTTTCTAAGCCCAGAAACAAATGGCGATTCAAGACCAAGCGCAAGTCTTCCATGATTGCCAGATAGCGATCACACGCCTGCGATCGCCCCGCTTCTAGCCATAAAATCTGGTCGCCACGTAGTGTTGAGTCTGTAATACGGGAAAGTGCGTGGCCCATACCCGCTTCCCGCAAAGCACCGCTTAATTGCATGGCATTGCACTCATCGGCCAGATCGGCACGTAAGGTTTCCGGTAAAAACAGGCTATGTTGCGACCAAGCCTGAGTGTTGAGATTGTGTAACAGGCGCAATCTCATGGCATCGTCGAAATAAGAGTTGGGTAACATCGGTGAACTACTCAGTGCGACCATGAGGATGGTGCTTTCAGTGAATGCGCCACGAAGCAGCGTCAGTGCACCATACAGCATATCAAGCTTCGACGTACGAAAACAAAGGCTTGATCTACGATCTCTTCGTTAAACACAATAGGCGCAAAGACTGGTTTGTTATCGCAATACAGATACGGAGGCTCGTGCCGTTAGATTTTGCGTAGGTTAACCAAATAGACCTAAGCCATGTAAGGCTTGCGAGCCGGTTGAAACGGCGTTGCTAAATTTGCATGCTTGTGTTAACTTCGGTTTCTTTCACTTTAAAACAAGTTAGGTCACACATGAAACACGACGTCTGGGGTGTATTCCACGATGGCATTCTTGTTCGGATAGACGGCACCGTTCCAGGCGATTTGGTACTGCGCATCCAGATTGAGTATCTCCGCAATCAATTTGACGAATCTGGCGATTACTTCATCATTGAGCTAGGTTGCTGCACAAAGTTCAGATACAGCGAATACGACAATCCCCCGACCGAGGAGCTCTCAGAAATCCAGGCTAGGGAAATTGATCTACTTTACGTTTCTTCCGAGCAACCGCTTGTGCTGGATTGCTCGATGGGCGTTCTAGAACTAGAGTACGAGTCAATGCGCGTACTTTTGCCATCTGGTCGAACTGTCACTCGCGATGAACTAATTGCCGCTAGTGAGAATTACTGGAACGAATGGGGTCAGAGGGCAAAAAATGCGACCTAACCCATCGTTCAACCGGACGTGCTTCGGCGTGGCTGCGCCGGGCATCATTTCATTCTTGCCCGGCTCCGCCACTCTGGCGCACGCCGGTTAACTCAAACGTTAAAACTTTATGACTCCACAACAAATTGTAGGACTAGCAGCTCGTCTTTTTTCAATCTGGCTTATTTTGATCGCGTTTCAAATGTTGATGATTGCTTCAGCGATGCGTGAGCAGTTAAAGGGCGAAGGAGGACATTTAATTTATGTATTACCGATGCTGCCGTTAGTTTGCTCCGCCATTTTATGGTTTTTTCCAATGTTCATAGCGCACAAACTTGTGCCGCGAACTTATGATGATAATAAACTCAAATTGCCAGTACGAGAAATTGTCGCTGCCGCGTCTGCGATTATCGGGATCTGGGTGATTGTAACTGCATCGCCGCAAATCATGACTCATATAACTATTTTGATTTACACCCGAAATGATTATGGAATGGGGACGTATTTAACTCCAGATCGAATGTTTTCTATGATTGCTCCGCTCGCTCAATCGCTAATAGGATTTTTTTTGGTAATGAAGCCTTGGTTTGTCGCAAGAAAGGTCTTCCCTGACCAAGCTAATGCACCCGTGTAACGGGCAATAGTTTTAACATGACGCCCGAGACGGATACAGCGCTTAGTCACGTTCCGACGTTCTCGTTTTTTCAATTACCAGCGCTTCGGTCGGCGTGCGTCGTGCGCTGTTCCGTTCAGCTCAACATTAGCTTTCAGAGGACTTATGGGCTACGACATTCATATCACCAGAAAAAATCTGTGGTTCGACGACGAAGGATCAGAAATCGAGCTCGCGGAATGGATTGCTTATGTAACTGGCGATGCTGAAATGCGTCTTGACAGATTTGCTGAAGCAATGAGCAATTCGGGCGATACTTTGCGAGTCGAAAGTGCAGGATTGTCCGTTTGGCTTGGCTATTCGGGACATCAAGAAAATGGAAATATGGCATGGTTTGATTTTCGAAGAGGAAACATAGTTGTAAAGAATCCAGACATTGAAATTCTGAAAAAAATGTGGTCGATTGCCAAAGCACTCTCTGCAAAGGTTCAAGGAGATGAAGGTGAGTTGTACGGTGTTGACGGGAATGCAGTTGATGAACAACCTCCCGTCTCGGTTGGAGTGAATACTAAAAAACCATGGTGGAAGGTATGGTAAATACAAAACTAACACGACGGTCTTCATGGAATCGCCAATGGTGATTTCTTTGTTTATTAATTTTCTGATGGCGGCGATCCCGACGCCTCAGCGTTATGCATCATGATTGAATCCACCGCCGAGTACATCAGGCTTGAGCCGGGAGTTTCGTTGCCAGCGGTTGGCTCCGCACCGCCCTATCGCGCGGTTGTGATCGTGGAAGCCCCTGTTTCAACGGAATGGCAAGCCTCTGCTAGCGATTGGTTGGTTCGCTCGGGTTGCCTCTACATGATGGCGTGGGGGACAAATTGCAGCTCTTGGGACGACTCAGTAGATTTCGCGAACATTGATCAATTCCTTCCAGCGGAAGCACCAGACGACAAGTTCGTGATGACCACATGGCATGAACACGAGCTTCTTGAGGAAGTCTTCTGGTTCGCCAAGAACTCCGCGCGCCACCCAACGGTTCAACTGGAGCGCACGGTGCTAGTCCACATTTCTTCCCAGAGCAGGGAAGAAAGCCTCTTGAAGGTATACGCCGATGCATAACCATAATGTCGAGGCGCGGCTTCGCTGCTGGGACGCTGTGTCGGCGGAGCTGGCCTGTCGCCCCTCACCTTTACATTAGACATATAAAGATGGTATCAACATTAAAGTTAGTGATAACGGAAGTACCTCCAGGGGAAGCCCCTTTGTGGGTGCGTGAGAAGTGGGTTGGATTGTCAATTCCACTGGTTCAATCGACGACAAAACCTTTGGAGTTTCGAACCACAGGATTGCTAGCTGGGCCACTTGGCTTTTGGGAATGTTTGGTAGCTCTATTCAGTGGAAAACTAAAACGAGAAACTGGATTCCTTGTTGAATCAAAGGTGGCAATCGATCTTTTGTCGAAATCGGCACCAGAAGCCGCAAGTTGGTGGTTTGAGAATACGCCACACCTCTTGCGGGCAAAACAGTACTTTGTTTTTCATGAGAACTGTGGGCATGCGCAAACAATTGAGTAAGATGTCTAACATGACTTTCGATAATGACTCGCGAATAGCCGAGCTATCAAAATCTATCGGACTGCGAACGTATTTCTATTCAGCGTTATCTGCATCTTAAGGGGAAACGATGTCAAAATTCATTATTTTTCCAGGCATTGGTAATTCAGGCCCGGAGCACTGGCAATCGTTATGGGAAAAAAGTGGTATTGATGCCGTTCGTGTTCCTCAACGTGACTGGAATTATCCAGTCTGCAGTGAATGGGTTGATGTGCTGGAAGATACCGTAATAGAAGCTGGTGATTCTGCAGTAATCGTAGCGCACAGTTTAGCCTGTATCACGATTGCGCATTGGGCTTCAGCGCGCCATACAAAAATAAAAGCGGCATTTCTCGTTGCGCCGCCAAATCCTGATGGCAGTCATTTTCCTGATGCGGCTGTCGGTTTTTCACCTTTGCCGATCACAAAGTTTAACTTTCCAAGCATGGTTGTCGCAAGCACGAATGATCCGTATAGTTCAATTGAATTTTCAGAGCAGTGTGCCTCGAACTGGGGAAGTAAGTTGGTAAATATCGGTGATGCTGGCCATATAAACATCAGTAGTGGATTTGGAGCTTGGAGTGATGGTTTCAAATTACTTGAACAACTAAGTCGATAGAAATTGTGTCTTGGCTGCCTATCACGCCTACGATGCTGTTACGCGGCGCCTATGCGCCCAAACTTTAGTATTTTTGGAGAACACATGAAACGGTTTTTGGTGGTTTTATTTATATTGTCCGCGGTGGTAGGCTGCTCCAAGAACGTGGAGACTGGAGTTGCCACTTCAGGGCAATCAATGGCTAACTCTGCAAACAACGCTGCTCGCTACTTGGCATACCAACACCACATACAGTTAGACACCGACGAGCATAAGATCCGGGAAATTTTCGAGGCAGCGCAGGCAGTTTGTCGTGAGGCGTCTGGCGATTTCTGCACCGTTTTAGAATCGCGAATCGAAACTGGACGTTCATCGTCTGCGTCGTTAAAGTTTCGCGCCAAACCGACGGGCATTCACAAACTTATCGGATCTCTGAGCAAACAAGCGAAAATCACAAATCAATCGACGACTGCAGAAGATCTAGCTGCGCCTATCGAAGACACCGCGAAGAAACTGACAATGTTGAATGACTACAGGTCAAAACTTGAAGCTTTACGTAATCGCGCAAACAACGATGTCGACGCTTTAATCAAAATAAATAGAGAGCTGTCGCAAGTGCAAACCGAACTTGAAGCGGCGACAGGAAAGAATGCACAATTGATGCAGCGTGTAGAAACACAGATTCTCACCGTTTCCATTGGCTCTGTTCAAAATCAAGGGTTTTGGCATCCCATTTCAATTTCCATGTCAGACTTTGGCAATAATCTATCTCAGGGCGTGTCGATTGCCATCACAGGAATTGCCTATCTCCTTCCTTGGATATTTTTTATTCTCATGTTTATTTGGGTAAGCCGGATTGTTTGGCGGCGCTTAAAGGGACCGAAAAACAAGGCCTAACGCAACTCAAATTTATCTACACTATGGCTGCTACACCTGAACAATTACACGCGTTACTGCTTCACTGCATTGATTTTTCGCGCACGATGCTAGAAAAGTCCGGTGAATTCTATCCCTTTGGCGGGACCTTATCGACCGATGGAAAGGTTTGTGCAGTAGGGGGTGACAACGGTGAGGAACATCCAAAACCTCAAGAGATATTTCTTTTGTTGGCTGAAGCGTTTAGCTCTAGTGCTCAAAAAGGCGAAATCTTGGGCGCAGCGCTAGTTGCAGACGTTAATATTCCCTCGCACTACGCCCCAAACTATCCCGATGGTGTGCGTGTCCAATTGGAGAGTGAGGGTTTCTCTCGCTTTATATATATCCCCTACAAAATTAAAAAAAGTGGAATATTGAGGATGAGTCGACAAGTTGAAATGGCCGAACCATTCTCTGTCGAAATTGAACCCAGTTTCTTTAAAGTGGTGAAGAGTGTTTAGGCAGCCCTTAGTTTTACAGCGCTTTGCTGTCTTGTAACCAGTGTTCTAACTTTTATGATCAAATTCTTTGTATTGTTAGCGTTAATGTTTTCGCTTCCCATCACGGCACACGCTGCCAGTGAAGATTGCTTGTACGATCAAGCCAACCAACTTGAGAAGCTACAGACCATCGCCGCGACCAAGCCAGATGCGCGAGTCAATGCCGAAGAGAGGGAGGTATCTTGGGTAGGGCGAGACCGTACTCGGTGGTTATTGGTCTACGGTGGTTGCAGTCACCTTGGGTTTGCCATTACTGCTAGTAAGAAGCAAAAGTTTGCCTCGAAGAAATCAGTGGTATTTCAGATGGCAAATCGAATCGCTTCTGAGTTTTGGGAGCACATAGATGCCGCAGACTTGAGAAAAGCAACTGCTCGAGGTCAGTTCGAGAGACGCGTCGACGGCACAACAAGCTCTTTTTCCATTGTCCATAAGAGCTACGATGTATTTGAGGTCGAGCAAAAGTACGAAGAAGGCACGGAGAGCATTACGGTGCGTTGGGTTCGAAGCTTTTGAGATCGCCAAATTCATGAACGATGCAGTCGATCAACAAAACGTTTCTGCCACCCACTCGCTACAGCCGGGCGCCATACCAGCCAACATTGTTCAAGGCAATCTTGATTCGATTCTTTATTGTTTGATCGAATGTCAATCGCAAACAAATTCGGATCGCTTAGCGCGAAGTCGGGCAAATAAGCCAATGCTTGGCCGCGCTGTACTAGGCTCAAGAGTAGTTGTAAATCTTCGACCCAAAAGCGAATTTATCTTGGTACTTGCTGGTCTTTCCATCCGTCTGAACGCACGCCGCGATCGATGCCGCAAAATAAGGAACGATCTGGGCTGGCAAAATCGTAAGCTAGTACATCGTTCATCTTGAGCTTGATCGAATTCTTCTTACGACTTTGTACGCTGAGATGCGCTGATAAAGGATGGGCGGTGCTGGCGCATAACTTCATTGCGAACCTACCGAGTGAAATGGCTTCTAGCCCGAAGGCTAAAATATTGCTGACCGCCGCGTGGGTAACGAGAGGAAAATCCGCGGCTTTATCAATTTAATTGCACTTGCCCTGCGTGTGTACAATGTATTGCAATTGCAAATAATCACATCGAATCTGATATCGGGTGAGAAAATAGATAACTGTTATCCGTTACGCTTCATGCAAGGTATGCAGGCACCAAAAATATACATGATGAAGAATAAGGGAATCGCAACGATCAAAACAGCGCCAGAAGCAAGTTGCGTCAAAGGACTGGGTTCCGGCTGACGAAACCCCACGTGTTCACGAATTTGAATTGCATATTCTCGATTTAGTTTTGAGTCGTTTCCCGGGATCTTGATTTCGTTACGTGAGAAACGCGTGCCGGCTACTCTTCCTTTGAAGACATAGCTGTTATCCCTTAATGCGAAACCTAGTTTGATCGCTTCGGCTGTTTGCTCATCGCTCAGGG
Organism: Affinundibacterium nitidum; assembly: GCF_014284155.1. Lineage (GTDB taxonomy): Bacteria > Pseudomonadota > Gammaproteobacteria > Burkholderiales > Burkholderiaceae_D > Undibacterium > Undibacterium nitidum. The sequence continues at coordinate 277,959 of NZ_JACOFZ010000003.1, read as the reverse complement.
GGCTAGAAATTGTGAGACGATATCCACCTGTGATGTGATTATTTCGATCGACTTCGAAACTCTCAAAATCACCATTAAGTTTTGGTCTGAATGAAGAGTTTAAGACAGCGCTCAGCGCAGAAACATTGTCGAAGACATAGTGATATTTGGCACCGATCACGACTAATTTTTTTGCGTCCTGAGAAATCAAGACCGAAGTAATTTTCTCATTGGTGTCTTCATAGACTGCCTTTAATGAATCAGTGGCACAACCAGTCAGTGCAATTGTCGAAGCGATTCCTAAAGTGCGGGTTACAAACTGACGACGATCCATGCATTTCCTTTCCAATTGAGTTGGAGTTGCAAAATAGAAGAAAACTCGATTTGGTCATTCTTGCACAGATAATTGAATAAGCAGCAATGTTATCGCGAAATTAGAGAATACTAACTAATTCCAAGTAAAGTCCATGGTCACGTGCTGTTTGTGGCAATTCTTTTTTTGGGTTAAATAGGTGCTACCAAGACATCGCCTCCCACCCCACCAAAATCCGCCCAAGCAGTACCAGCACAACACACAGCAGTAAGTGAAGCACGGGGCCGATGATGAGTAGCGTGCCATGGCCTGTACCCACATTAAAGACCACTAGAACCGTAAAGAAAACAGCGATTCCCGAAAAGAGACTACTGGCGATGCAAAGCCAAGTGAATCTCCTTTTGGCGCTCGCTTCCTCTAGTCTTTGATGTAACACCGCACGCCGAAAATACAGCGCGCATGCAGATGCCAATGCGAAGTTGAGAAGCAAAGTGAAGTAGATCGTGATGTCGCTAGATTCCATAGTTTGATCGTTGTTTAATGTCGTTTCTTCCGAGCCGCTTCAGAGCGACTATCTATTTGGTGGCCGAATTTCCAATTTCATCAACGCCCTAGTCGGTCAACAAAACGTTTCTGCCACCCACTCGCCACTGCCGGGCGCCATACCAGCCAACATTGTTCAAGGCAATCTTGATTCGATTCTTTATTGTTTGATCGAATGTCAATCGCAAACAAATTCGGATCGCTTAGCGCGAAGTCGGGCAAATAAGCCAATGCTTGGCCGCGCTGTACTAGGCTCAAGAGTAGTTGTAAATCTTCGACCCAAAAGCGAATTTTTCTTGGTGCTTGCTGGTCTTTCCATCCGTCTGAACGCACGCCGCGATCGATGCCGCAAAATAAGGAACGATCTGGGCTGGCAAAGTCGTAAGCTAGTACATCGTTCATCTTGAGCTTGATCGATTTCTTCTTGCGACCTTGTACGCTGAGATGCGCTGATAAAGGATGGGCGCTGCTCGCGCATAACTTCATCGTAAAGCTACCGAGTGAAATGGCTTCTAATCCGTAGGCCAAACTATTGCTAATCGCCGCCTGTGTAACGAGAGCGAAGTCGGCAGCACCTTTGTTGAGCGCGTTGATGGCGGCATCTTCGAATTGCGAGCTGAAGGCAATACCGCTACCCGGGAATTGGGTTTGCAACATAGTGGATAAATGCGCGCCCGAATGCCACTGCAAAATGGCCGGCCCGACAATGCGACAATGAATCTGCTGAGCTTCACCCCGAAATTCGGCTTCGGTTTGGTTCGCTAAACTCACTAGTTGTTCGGCTCGTCGCAGCAAGGCTTCCCCTTCGGGATTCAGTCGTAAGCTCCTGCCAATACGGTCGAACAGCGGCGTGTTAAGAGAGACCTCAAGCCGTTTCATGGCCTTAGAAAGTGCAGAGGGACTTTGGAATAACTCTGCAGACGCAGAACGAATATTGGCATGACGCGCAATAACAAGAAATGCCCGTAAGTCGCCGATTTCCATCATTTCTCCCTTTTGCCTGATTCCAATAAGTGCACAGCTATGGATTTTAAGTTGCTTTTTGGTCGACAGCAAACGGAATATCATGCTGCATTATTTCGATGCAGTGACTTTAAAGCTAGGCGATGTACACATGAACACAACTCTTTTCTCAGTAGCAAGAGCGATATGCCTCATACTACTTCTTAGCTTGTCTTGCATCAGCGAGGCGCAGCAATCTACGGCAGTACCAGCGCCAGCGCACGCAACTGCAAAAAGCTGGGGCAAACATGGCATGGTCGTGTTTGGCGGTAAACCAGCTTTGTTTGCTTCCCACATGCCGATGTTCCATGCGCCGCATGACCTTCAAGTGGTAGTCCAATTTCATTTGGCTGACACCAAAGTGCATGATGAATTAGCGCAAGCGCTAATAAACAAATCACAGTTTTGGTCCTTAGACCCAGAAGACTTTGACTTACAAAGACTCTCGTCTGCTCCCGCTACGCCGCTAACAAAGTTCAGCGCGGATTTCTTCGAAGGCCATTTCGAACGTGGCGGTCAACAACGCTATCTCGGCCAGACTGTCATCGTCGACAAGGTGATGATGTTTAGACCCCTCAAGATGGAAAACAAAACCGAAACGCAAGGGCAATATCATGTGATTGGACAAGGCAAGGAAAGATTCCTCGTCAAAGAAATTGATCGACGCCCGGATTTTGATGTGATTTTTAAACTGAATGAATTCGTCAAGCCGAACTTACCCAACATCATCAAGCTTCCCACAACTAACCTCGCGTTTCCCGAAGCATCAAGCTTGAAGAAACCCCTGTTGAGTGCGAAGAATACCCATCGCAGCCCTGGTGTGGTTTTGTATTTCGAAACTGAGGATTTGAAATAATCTTGTATTCGAATTTGTTCGTGTACTCACCCTATCAAATTCATCAGTGTAAGTTCTGTGGAGTCTAGTAGACGGCTATTGATCAGGCATCGTGGTTTGGATTGGGTGGGGGAAACGCTCATGCGAAGTTCCCGATGTTGAACTGTATGTTTGTGCAGTTCAACAAAATTCGCCCAATCAGAGTAGAGCTTACAAACAGCTTGAAACTGCGTTGCTCAATTTACATGTTTGTGTTAACTTCGGTTTCTTTCCCTTTAGAACCAGTTAAGCCTCGTCTATGGCCGCTTTCAAACTATCAATCCGCTCGAATACTGACGGTTCTTTCGCGCCTGCTTGGTTCGACAATGACACGCGTCTTTGGGATGATCCGCGATTGCGTAGTCCGTTGTCGCTAATTGAGCAATGGACCATGCCCAATTTGAAGCTTCATATTGCTGATCAGCCTGCAACACCCATTTTGTTCAACCCAAATGCGCTCGCTTTTTCGGCTTCGCTAAAAAATAAAATGACGGAATTTCCCGAAATTGAATGGCTACCAATCAACATACAAGGACATGGAACGTATTTCATTTTTCATGTTACCACCGCCATCGAATTACCTGATGGATCAAATGCGGTGGTAGGCCTTCCTCCAGGCGGGAATCTTGCAGTCTTACATTCATTTCCCTCTAATTTTTGTAGCCCATTGGGATTTTTCCGCGTCTGGCATCCAGTTGGATCAGCGGGTAGGAAGGTGGGGCGTTGCACATCTGGAGTGTTCTTGGGTACTGCTGCCAAAGCATCCTTAGAAGTATTCGCAAACGAATTTCTTGAGGCGAGATCCGCATGAGGCTTAACAGGTCAATCGACAGAGAATCGCCAAAGACTATTTCACTCAAAATTATGACCGTCATGGCGATCTCGTCATTTCGGCGTTAAAACGCTCCACATAGATTGAGGTAAATATGGAAAGATGCATTAGATGTGACGGGGAACTTGAAAAAGGCTTCGTAATCGATAAGGGTGACTATGACCTTGCCAGTCAGGCCACATGGGCAAGTGGAGATCCCAATACTTCGTTCTGGCGTACGTCTGTCGTTAAATCCGGAAGTAAGAAAATGCCTGTAGTCACGTATCGTTGTAAAAATTGTGGTCGCCTTGAATCCTACGCACATGACGTTTCTTAACTCATGCGGTAGACCTCAAAGAATGTGCGATTACGCTTTGCTAATCGTATCTTCGGGCTTTAGCCGATGGACTTGGAAAGTTATGGGAGAATGTTGTCGATGGTAATCGTGTTCGAGCGTTTATTTTTTTGTGGGAATGTTCAATGTGTAGATTAGTACGAAGCCCTAGATATCTCTACTCGCTTCTTTCTGCGGTTGTTGCTTTATTCATTTTAACCGGCTGCGATACAACTAAAAAAAATCCTATCGAAAAAAACGATAGAAAGCATGAAAACGTTTACTTTGATTTTTCAAGTGCGCGACTTTTTGGAAATAGCCTAAACATACAAATGCAACGAACCCGAGTGATAGAACATCCAGAAAAATTCAATTTCTTTGATCCTCATAACTCACATACAGAATATAAGACGGAAGATTTCAATAAACTTATAACGCTAGATCACAAGAATATAGACAGAAAAATAGACGTATCTTTTGCTGGCGAATTGAATGACATCATTTATGCGGATCCTGATTTTTCAATTGCGTTAAAGAACCATTTGGCGACAGTCATAAACAAAAATAGTAGCAAGGCACACTCCTACGAATGTGAAAGAGCCTTCTGGGGTGTTGATGTTGTTCGCTTGGGAACAAAGTTATATTTCTGTGGCCGGTTATTCAGCGTAGACGACGAAGCCGTTGGCAGGTTTCCGGAAAAAACGAAGTCCGAGTTGCTCTCTTTAGCGAACTCAGATGAAGTGAACCAGAATTCGGGCCCCTCAATGGATACGCATTCAAGCCCTATCTTTACGGTTAAACGAGAAAATAATGATCTCATCTTTGTATTGCGGACGACCAAAGGCCCAAACGCCGGTAGACCACAGATGAGCTATTTTGTTTTCGATCCCATCAGCTTTGTATTCAAAGGGAAAAGGAACCTGCCTTTTGATCAAATGTCAGCTCGTTTTGTTTTGTCGAAAGAAATATCGTGCGCGGATGGACTCATCTTAGTTCCTGTTAAGGAATCAGAGAAAAATATTATTTACGTTTGTAATTCGGGGCGTTGTCGCACGTTTGATGCGAAAGTCAGAGGTCGATCTGATGTCCTGCTCATAGATAATGAACACAGCCGAGCGGTCGTGATAAAGGCGCTTGGCTTGACAAATTCTTACCCGATTTACGATCTCGCGTTCGTTAATGCATTTTCAGGTTCTGAATTTCTCAGCTACGATTAGCGGGTGTTTTGACTACACTTTTTTAATTCTTGGCAGGATCGCGACGCAATTAGAAAGAGAAAGCTCAAAAATTAAATGCACTATAAAAAGGAGTCGTCTTGAAAATCGTTGACTCAACTTCAATCCAGTCAACAGACAAATTTCACTCCACCCTAACCGCAATCTCATTCCCCAAACCAGCCCGATTCCCTGCATAGTCTGCCGCATACACGCGTATCTTGTAGTCGCCAGCTGGTAAGTCTTTGATCTTCCAATACTTGATCACCGCGTGGCCGCTCTTGATTTCATTGCTGATGTTGTACAAGAAGCGGGTGGTGGCGCTGCCGTGTACGGTGATGCCGCTGTTTTCTGCGTAGGCGACTTTGACGGCTTCTTCGTCGGTGGGTAGCAGATTAAAACGTATCGTGACTTGTGGGTTTTCATAGCCAGCTAAGGGTGTGCCATCGCTTTTGAAGACTTGATAGCCGAGCTCGTATAAACCTAAGCGGCGGCGTTCGGCATTGCCGTCGGCTTGATCGAAGGCGTCGACGATGATGCTGACTTCTTCAAGGCTGCGTGGTATCAAAATCGGTTCTTCAAGATCGTGGGTGTTGTTCTTGCTGGGCAGGTTGTTGAGCTTGCCGCGTTTGGATTGTGCATGTGCCTTACTTAGCGCGTGGCCCAAGATGCGGCCATCTTTGTCGGCGATGTCGATGTGATTGATCTGTGGTGCCACGCTGTCTTGGAAGCCAGCAAATTTCAGCGATAAGGGGTTCACGACTTCGCCTTCTGGCGCATAGTTCAGATGAACGTGGTACATGCTATTGATAGTACCTACCGTTTCACCAACGGCAAATCGTGTGCCACGTTGCACGCGCACCTGTTGCAGTTTGCCGCTGCTGTCTTTAATCAGCTGGAACTTCTGCGGGTTGAGTACCGCTTCTTTTTGGGTGCGCCCGACCTTCATGTGAATGTAGGAAAATTTGCTGATGCGCATGCCTTCGTTAATCGTGCCCGCTGCCCATGTTGATGTCGGTGAGCTGACTTTTTCATTGCGCACTGCCACTACGCTTTCACCCATATCGCCTTGCACATCGAGGCCGCGATGAAAGTGATCTCGACTTTCTCCTTGATAGTTGCCGCGCACTTCGCCAATGGTGCCGACGACTTCATGCGGCTGGTCTTGCGGTAGTAAAGGCCAAGGCAAATTGCCTGCTTCAGCTTTAGCTTCGACGAGTATTGCTGCAGGGTTGACCAATGTTGACTTACTCTTCGATGGAGCGTCGGTTTTCGCTTTGATGCGATGGACGCGATTTTTTGCACTATCGCTGACCAGTAATTCACCGTCGGCGCTTACCGCGATTGCCGCTGGGCTTTGTGCGCGTGGGCTGGTGTCGTCACCCGCAACGATGTCGATATCGACGCCCGTCAGGCCACGGCTTTCTCCTGTTGGCGCGATTTGTAATAAGCGGCCATGCGATAGCTCACCGACATACAAGTAGTCGTCATGCGTAATCGCTAAACCCATCGGTCTGCGCATTAAGGCGTTTTGATCTTCTTTAGCACTGAACAAGAGTGTGCTAACTTCACCAGTGGTGGTGATTTTACGCACCGCGTTATTTCGTGTGTCGGCAACGATGATCTCGTTTTTACTGTTGACGACGACATTAGTCGGCGTATCGAACAAAGCATTGCTTCCTACGCCATCTTGATACCCTGGGCCATCACCGCCAGCGAGTGTGATGACTTGGCCGTCGGTTTTGATGACGCGGATTTTATCGTTATAGGTATCGCCTACAATTAATTCACCTTGCTTATTGATGGCGATGCCAATCGGTCCATTAAATTGCGCTTGTGCGGCGGCACCATCGCGATAACCGGCAACGCCAGTACCCGCCACGGTACTGACTTTGCCCTCAGGCGTGATTTTGCGAATTGCGTGGTTAGCGGTGTCGGCTACAAACAGATTGCCATGGCTATCGATAGCCAATGCCGAAGGTGTATTGAAACGCGCGCCGTGATTATCTTTGGCGTCGGCTGGGCTATCAACAAAGCCTTCTTCTCCACCGGCAAATACTTCCACCTTACCTTCTTTGTTGATGCGCAAAATACGATTATGGTTACCGGCATCGGCGATATAGGTATTGCCTTTACGGTCAAATACGATACCAAAGGCATCACTCCAGTCGCTGGCTTGGGCGACATTATTGGCAGTCGCCACAGAAAATTGGTGCGCGTAGGTGCTGACGTCGGCTTCCCATGTCATGGTGGTCGGCACCGGTTTCTTGGCGAAGATACGTTTGAGTGGTGTTGGGTTTTCAGTTGGTGAGAGATACCAAACGGTGGCGCCAGTGAGTGCAGCACAAACAGTTGCAAGAATTAAGCCGGGAAGACGTAGGCGCATAACAATTATTCCAAAAACATCATTTCATCAATAGCGCGTCGAAAACGCCCAAGGCGCGCAGCATATCAAGCACGAAAAATTGTGCAAGCATTTTCTTTATAGGACTTACGCAAAACAGACCCTAGCGTCGTTGTTGTCACCTCGTTAGCGCAATCTTGCGTAAGTCTTATTTATACAGAATCATCTGCGTCGACCATGCTGGTTTCTGCATGAATCGTGGGGATTTTGGAATAGCCCACAAATTTTCCTAGGACGAGAGTCGTTTTATCGAAACTTATCGGCATAATGCTGGTCAACATAAGCTCTTAGTCTTTTCGCCTTCAACTCTAAAGGAAACAAGCATGCATCGTTTCGAATCTCCGACATGGACTCAAATAGCGCGCCCGTTGGCCCTAGTGCTAGCGATCAGCGCCGCGTTTAGTTTGGCTGCGTCAGCGCAGGCGCCAGAGAGTAAAGTCGTCAAGCCAGCGACGCCCCAGTTCCATAATGGCCAAGCCCAAGTCGTGCCTGCATTTCAAGATAAGACGAAGTGGATTAAGCAAGAGTTGTGGGTAGAGACCGAATTTGACAGCGATGCCGATGGCAAACGTGACCGCATGCATGTGGATGTCACACGTCCGTATCAAACCGATACCGAAGGTTTGAAAGTGGCGGTGGTCTATGAATCTTCGCCTTACTTTGCAGGCACCATGAAGAATCAGAAGATGTGGGACGTACAACATGAACTCGGTGCAACGCCTCCACCACGGCCAGTGAACGAACAAGCGGCCTACATTCCTGTGCGCCCTGAAATTGCTAGAACAGAAATCGATACATGGGTGCCACGCGGTTTCGCGGTAGTGCATTCCGAAGCGCCAGGCACAGGTTTATCGGAAGGTTGCCCTACCGTTGGTGGCGCACCTGAAGAATTAGCGCCAAAGGCCGTGATCGATTGGCTCAATGGTCGTGCCAAGGGCTACACCAGCCGTGATGGCAATGAAGAAGTCAAAGCGAGCTGGTCTACCGGCAAAGTCGGCATGACAGGCACTTCTTACAATGGCACGATTCCTCTCGCCGCGGCCACCACCGGTGTAGCAGGTTTAGAGGCGATTATTCCGATTGCGCCGAATACTTCCTACTACCACTACTATCGCAGTAATGGCTTGATTCGCCACCCAGGTGGTTATTTGGGTGAAGATGTCGATCAATTGTATGACTTCATCTATAGCGGCAAACCAGAGAAGCGTGAGTACTGCAATAAAACCATTCGCGACGGCAAAATGATGGCGGGTTTTGATCGCTTGCGCGGTGATTACAATGATTTTTGGGCTGAGCGCGATCTCTTAACCAAAATTAAGGGTGTGAAGGCGGCTACTTTGTTGGCGCATGGCCAACATGACTGGAACGTGATGCCTGAACATTCCATTCGCATCTACGAAGCCTTGAAGAAGCAAGGCACGCCTGCGCAACTGTATTTGCATCATGGCGGCCATGGTGGCCCGCCACCGATGGAGATGCGTAATCGCTGGTTCTCGCATTATTTGTACGGCATCGACAATGGCGTTGAAAACGATGCACGCGCGATGATCATGCGCGAAGGTGCAGAGCGTGGTACGCCGCCAACGCCTTATTTAGATTTCCCGAACCCTGAAGCGAGTGCAGTTCAACTCTTCTTAGGTGCTGGTGGTAATCGTGCGGGTGCGCTCAGCATGGCTAAACCGAGCGCCATGAAGATCGAACGCGTTATCGACGATGTCACTTTTGCTGGCGGTATTTTGGCAAGCGCCGATCAGTCTCCTAATCGTTTGATTTATGCGACTCCCGAGTTGAAAGAAGCCTTACATATGTCGGGTACGCCAGTCATTCAAATTCGACTGGCAGCCAATAAACCAGCGGCAAATTTATCGGTTTGGTTAGTGACCTTGCCATTCGACCAGAAGGCTGTTGGCTCAGCCGGACAAATGGGCGTGGTGTCGCGTGCTTGGGCAGATCCGCAAAACTTTGCCTCGCTCACCCAAGGTGGGAACTATGATTCCAAAGCGGCGGGCGTGCCATTGAAACCAGGTCAGTTTGTTGACCTTCGTTTTGACTTGCAACCGGGCGATCGCATCATCCCAGCGGGTAAACGTTTGGCCTTGATGATTTTTTCGAGCGACCGTGACTTCACTTTATGGCCTAAGGCGGGGACCGAGTTACAAGTCGATTTAGTGAAGAGCTCCTTAAGCTTTCCTGTTGTTGGCGGACAAGCCGCATGGAAGGCGGCTGTGGAATAAGTCTGTGGCTCGCCGTACCCATCTTACCGGTACGGTCAATGATTCCACGACATCAAAAGGCATTACCTCCAGCGGGTAGTGCCTTTTTTCTTGATTGCTGCTCGTAGTATAAAGCTGCATAATAGGCAGCAAGATGTGTCTGCGCGCCTCTCCACATTTGTGAGTGTTGTGCACTAAGTGCATCGAGTTTTGTCCCTATTTTGAATGACTTAGTCCCAGTGCGCTCGTCAAGTTTGGGCTTTACTGTCATTCTTGATGCTCAACCGTCGATCTCTCTATTTCCCATTTACATGTCTTTTGCTGGTGCCAAGTTAAATCGTTCAGACACGGGCGCGTCGTCCGGGGCCCCCTTGGGACTTGTTAAGTCTTTCAAGATCATACTTTCTGTCTGTGCAATCTGGTTCTTATTTGCCACCCTAGCTGCGGTGGCGAATTTCTTTGATCTGCGCGTTTTGGGTGTCAAGGCAACGATCTCTACGCAGATCTATTTGTTTCTGATTTGGCTCTCACCGAAAATGTTGATGAGCTGTTATTTGGCCATTCATTTTGAGAAATATCTGGATGAAGCGCTGCGAGCCCGCGCCATGTTTGCGATCTTTTTCTGGCTGATGTTGGTATTCTTGCCGCTTAATTTCTTGTTTGAAGGTTTTTATATCGTTGCACGACGCGATATGGCGATGATCAGCTGGGGCGCCGTCACTGATGCTATTTCACCGATGTCCTTGTGGCTGAATATGGTGCTGATTAATTTTGCCTACTCAGTGCAATTGGCCTACGCATTTTGGCGTAAAAATCAGCGCCGTTTCGCTGAAGCGCAAGCCGCACGCCAGCATTATTTGCAGCTACGTTTGCAGCAGTTGCAAGGGCAATTAGAGCCCTATTTTCTGTTGAGTTCTTTAGAAGACATCACCGAGCTAGTGACGAAAGCAGATTCACAGTTGGCGACTAAAGCGCTCGCGCGTCTTTCAGAATTACTACGCCATGTGTTGGAAGCGGCGGAGGAAGAATGGCGCAGTGTCGATGATGAGTTGAACGTCTTGCGAGATTACTTGAGTCTGCAGAGTTTGCGATTTGGCGACCATCTCCAAGTGGAGTGGCAGCTTGAGCCGCGTCTATGGTCAGAATATGCGTGCCCACCGATGCTGTTTTTACCTTTGCTTGATGCGACGGTACGCGCCCATGTCAGCACACTATTCCACGAACCACAACGGTTTGTTCTGCGCTGTGAACAGGTGGATCAACAAGTACGCTTTAGTATTCAGGTGTCTACCGAGATAGCCTCGATTCGGGCCAGTGCCAGTGCGTTTGACGAGGTGCAAGAGCGCATACGTCTTACATTCGCCGACGCCGGGCAATGTGATGAACGTGTGATTCTGAATGAACAGGGTCGCCATTTGATGGTGTTTGTTTCCTTCCCAGCACAGGAGCGTGGCGATGAATAGCTGGGAGAAGGATAGCCTGCTGGAAAAGCATATTGTCGAACCAGTCTCATTTTCGGCATTGATGAGCTTTTCGTTCTTGATTTGGATGTTTGTTGCGATCACGCATGCGATAGCGGGCGCACTTGATAGTGGCAGCGTGCATTATGGGCAGCCGCAAGCCATGTTGGCGCTCGAGTACTGTTTAGTGTTTTTGCCCTTGTCGCTCTTAAATTGTTTATTGGCGTGGCTGTTTTGGCGCAAGCTTGAGTTGATGCTACAAGCGAAACTACTCGCGCTGCTGGCCTTGCTTAGTTGTGTTGCCTTCTTACCGATACTCACGGTCAACAAAATTATGATCACTACTTACTTTGATCGTGGTGTGGTAGCCGACCTTTCGCAAGAATGGGATAGGGTTTCACCTTTCATTTTGTGGGTGGACTTTTGCTTAATTTTATTAGCATTTAGTACGCAGGCCAGTTTTGCAGCTTGGCGACGGGCTCGAGCCAAAGAGCAAGAGATCGAATTATCGCGCAGCTTGGGCTTAGAACTTCGGCTGCATTTATTGCAAGGGCAATTGAAGCCTCACTTTTTGTTTAACGCATTGAACAGTATCACTGCCCTAGTACGAGGCGAAGACCGCCATCTTGCTGGCAACGCTTTAAATCAGCTTAATGGTCTTTTGCGCTATGTGGTGAACTCCGGTAAGTACGAGTGGTTGAGTGTTGCAGACGAATTGAAATTCGTACGAGATTATCTCGATATGCAGTCGCTGCGTTTTGGCAAGCGTTTGCACATTGAATGGGAAATTCAAGACCGTGACTGGGAGAAAATTCCCTGCGCTCCGCTGTTGTTTCAGCCGCTGGTTGAGAATGCGATACACCATGGTGTCGAAAACCATCAAGAAAATTGCGTGATACAAATCGATTTGTATGTGCGTCTGGGCTTGGTCCATTTCCGTATAGCGAACCCGCTATTGGCAGGGAGTAAGGCAAAGCATGGTCATGGCTTAGGTTTGAGTAGCACGCGTGAGCGATTAGATATTTTCTTTGGTCGCGAGGCCAGTGTGAATACCCAAAGTTTGCCTGATCGTTTTATGGCGGAAATAATTTTCCCTGACGATTCGCAATAAGCAGAGCGATTGAACCAAGTCAAAATCAAATGAAAAGCAAGTGAAGTTAATGGAGTCACACTGATGTCTGAAAATAAAACCTATAAAGTCTTGATCGTCGACGACGAACTGCCTGCACTCACGAATATGCAATACGTTTTAAGCCAACACCCGCAGTGGCAATTGGTGGCGAGTTGCCATTCCAGCGCGCAAGCACGTGCCATCTTAAATAGCGAGTCCATTGATCTATTGTTGCTCGATATCGAAATGCCAGTGCAGTCTGGCCTCGATTTCGCGCGCGAGTTAAGTCGCACCGCCAATCCGCCTTTGATCGTTTTTATCACCGCCTATAACAAACATGCGGTCAGCGCTTTTGAGGTGTTTGCACTCGATTATCTGTTGAAACCCTATGACGACGAACGCTTTGCTGCGATGCTGGCACGTGCTGAAAATAGTCTGCAAATGAAGCAACAGTTGGCGCAGGGAGGCGCATTGCAAGACTTCTTCCGCGAGCACGATGCCGAACAATCGGGTGCTGAAAAACCGTTGCTAAGCCACGTCGTGGTGCGCTCAATGGGCAGAATTGAACGTATTGAAGTGCATGAAGTGCTTTGGCTGAGCACGGCAGCAAACTACGTCGAAATTCATTTGCATCAGCGTGTGGTCTTGCATAGAACGACTTTGTCTGCCATGGAAGAACGTCTCGATAAACAAGAATTCATTCGCGTACATCGAACAGCAATTGTGCGTATTGGAGCAATACGTAGTTTAGAAATTGGTAGTGATGGTACCTATTTCGCACTTCTATTAAATGGCGATCAGGTTCGCATCAGTGAAAGTTACTTGAAAGCAGTCAAACAGAAATTTTCGCAGTAAGTGATGGAGTGGCAGCATCGTTCGACATCATCTGTAAAACAACAGAAACGCGGATTCATCACAGGTAAATCCGCGTTCATCCCTCGCGATCAGATCTCATCACAAATCTTGCGCACTTGATCCCCGCAATCTAGTTCAAATCAAAACACCCTGTCAAAGTCATCCTCACGGAATCATTTGTTTGCTGAACTCGCCTAAGTCATACACGCATGGCAAGCAACTGCAGTAATTCAAGATTCCGCTTTCTTCACTGCGCTTTTTGCGCACGTGACTGAAGTGAACTGAGGAGAAAATGGGATGTATAAAAAAGCGCGGACTCGGATATTGCCTCGTCAGGCAATGCAATTCCAATCAACAAAACCGTTTGTGGCACAGCGATCAAAGTTAGCTCGTTCCACATTCGTTGCGCCGAATACAGATTCTCTTCGGGAGACCGATGCACAACTGCCGAACAGTCGCTTGTGCAGAAATCTCTTTCATGCAATAGGCAACTAAACTACATAAGGGAAATCATGTTAAATAAGAACAGAGTGTTCAAGAAAAAATTCATCGCCCATGCCTTGGTGCTGGCGTTTGGAGTAGGTGTTGTTGGCCTCGCGACAGTGGAAAATGCGTACGCGCAATCCAATGCGACCGGTACCATTTACGGTAACGTCGGTTCACCAGCAGGCGCGAATGTTCAAATTTTGAATACCGACACCGGCTTGAAACGTAACATCAATTTGGATGCCGCTGGTCGCTACACAGTCACTGCATTGCCTGTGGGTCATTACAAAGTGGAGTTGATGCGCGACGGTAAAGTCGTCGGCACACAAGAGCTCGATATGATTATCGGCCAAGGTGTGGAAGCGTCTTTCGCCGCATCTAGTGTGCAGCAAATTACTGTCTCTGCGACACGTTCTAAGATCGACGTATCGAATACCAATAACGGCGCGATCTTCACAGCGAAAGAATTGGCGAAGTTGCCAATGCAAACAAACTTGACCGCGATTGTATTGTTGGCGCCGAACACGACACGTGGCGATGCCGCTTACGGTAACGTTGCCAGCTTTGGTGGTGGTGGTGTTTCAGAAAATGCCTACTACATCAACGGTTTGCCAGTAACGAATCCTTTGTCACAAATTGGTTCGACGCAATTACCTTGGGGCGCAATCTCTCAAACTTCAGTGATCACCGGTGGTTTTGGTGCTGAGTTTGGTCGCTCGATCGGTGGCGTCTTGAATATCACGACCAAGAGCGGTACCAATAACTGGGAGACAGGTGCTTCCTATAGCATTACGCCAAATAGTTTGCGTTCTAAGCCACGTAACATCTACTTCCCTCAGACAGGTAGTGATGATCATTTGGATGGCACTTTGCACTTCAGAAATGACGTGAGCTACAACAAGGTCACGCAATACGGTGGTTACGTTGGTGGGCCATTGGTGCAAGACAAATTGTTTATGTTTGCTGCAGTTGAAAAAAATCTGACCGACGGTGGCGTTGTCAATGATTTGACCAGCAATACCTTGGCGCGTGATGGTTGGCTAAGTACGCGTACGGAAACCACACGTTATCTTGCTAAGTTTGATTGGAATATCTCCGACGATCATCGTCTTGAGTGGACATCCATTGGCGACAACACGACCGCGAGAAATGGTCGCTACGGCTACGATGTGGCAACGGGTGCGCACAATGCGGTCAAGTATTCGGAAACGAATTCTAAGAATTTCGGTTCTACCGGTGCGGACTCCAACGCCTTGAAATACACGGGCCAATTAACAGATGCCTTGACCTTGACAGCTTTAGTTGGGCAACTGAAAGCGAAGCGCGGCGTCAGCTATTTTGATGGTGATCCGAACGGCACGGTGCATTCCGTAGTCTCTTCTGCGCGTACACGTGTTCCTGAAATTGATCCGGCTAATTACGTTAATAAAGTGAAGTACGGCGGCAATTTGACGCGTCCTGGTGACGATGATGTAAAGTCTTATCGTCTAGATTTGGAATACAAATGGAACGAACATACTTTCCGTGCGGGTATCGATCGCGTTGACCTCGCTTCATCTAACGTTGGTGTGCAGACATCCGGTGGTGGTACATGGACTTACAACCGCGTACCTATCGGCAGTGAAAACGTACCGACTAACTTGTCGATCAGCCGCCCTGCGATTGTTGCGAACTATGGTGGCTACGGCACACGTGGTTACTACGTGACGGAAAGTATCTTTTCAAGCTTGACGCAAGCGGGTTCACAACAAACAGCGCAGTACTTTGAAGACCGCTATCAAGCCACGAAGAATCTCTTGATCGTCGCTGGTTTGCGCAGCGATCAATATAGCAATACCAATGGCGATGGTGAAAAATTCGTCGATATGAAAAATCAATTAGCACCACGTTTGTCTGCTTCATGGGATGTGAACGGTGACTCGACGATGAAGGTGTTTGGTAGCGCGGGTCGTTACTTCCTGCAAATGCCAACGCGAGTATCCGCACGTGCGGCAAGTCGTTCTACTTTAACGCGCCAAGACTTCACCTATACCGGTGTGGATAGCAATGGTCAGCCATTGGGCTTACGTGCGATTAATGCGGTCGGTACTCCAGACGGTGAAATCGGACAAGCGAAAGACCCACGTTCCGTTGTCGCAAAAGGTTTGAAACCTAACTACCAAGACGAATTTACGCTTGGTTTAGAGCGCGCAATGAGCCGTGAACTCAATGTGGGTGCGAAATTCACCTACCGTAACTTAGGTGCTGGTATCGACGATAACTGTGATACACGTGTGATCGCCGCTTATTCCAAGAAAGTCGGCTTGAAACAAGAAGGTAATCCGACCGGTTACTTGAACTGTTTCATCTTCAACCCAGGTAGCGATGCCACGATTTGGGTAGAAAGCCATAATGCGCAAGGTCTAGCGACAGGTAATGGTCGTTATGTGACTTTCACTGCGAAGGAAATGGACTTCCCGAAAGCAGAACGTAAATACGCAGCGATCGATCTCTTTGCTGAACATCCACTCACCAACGGTTGGTACGGCAAGCTGAACTACACATGGTCACGTAGCTCGGGCAATATGGAAGGTCAAACCAATTCCGATACCGGTCAACAAGACGTTTCAACGACAGCGAACTGGGACTTCCCTGAGTTCATGGCGTTCACACGTGGTGTCTTGCCGAACGATCGTACGCACGCCATCAAAGCATTCGGCTTCTACGAATTTAACAAGGAATGGTCACTCGGCGGCAACTTGCTGGTTCAATCGGGTCGTCCAAAAACTTGCCAAGGTACAGATCTTGACGCAGAAGCTGGTTTGAAAAACGTGAATGGTCCAGAGTGGGGAACGGGCGGTTACGGTGCCGTGTATTTCTGGTGTAACGGTAAGCCTGCACCGCGTGGCAGCTTAGGTCGCATGCCAACTGAATCTCGTTTGGACTTGAGCTTGACGTATAAACCTGCGTCATTGAAAGGCATTGTGATTGGTTTCGACGTATTCAATGTCTTCAATCAGCAAATGGCATTAACACGCCAAGAGACTTACGATGGTGGCGACGGTGCTATAGTTTCAAACTACGGCGAAGTACGTCAATATGCACCAGCTCGTACGATGAAGTTACGTGTGGAGTACAACCACAAGTTCTAAGTAAAATCCTCACACCTTATCGTGTGAGAACACTGTAAAGAGTTTGATCACTCGCAGTATCCAAAGGGAGTATTTTGAGGTGGCCTCGGCCACCTCTTTTTTTTAAAGATGCTAGCGACAAAAATGGACGCCGATGCCTTATAGAGAGAAATGGGTGTTGAGATCAGTATCTTGAATGTGTGAAGGAAAGTGGCCGATGGCAAGCATCAATACTTTGTGTGGCTTAGGGCCCAAATCGAGCGCCATGTTGGCAGCGCTAGGCATACACACGGCAGAACAATTCTTGGCGATCGACCCCTATCAACTCTATGCCCAACTTAAACAAGCAGACTCGCGTGTGAGTTTGAATATGTTGTACGCCATTTTGGGCGCGCATGAGCAATGCCATTGGCAAGAAATTAAGCAGCAGCGTCGTACCGAAATCCTCCTCAAGCTCGAAGAAATGGGCCTGGCGCCTAAACGCTAATTTTGTGCAGTGCACACCAAAACAAGCCTCGCTGTTCACCCCGACCGCCGCACACAAAACCCAGGCTTTGCGCCATCACAAAAGTGAGTTGATATATCGACTGGTGTTAGCCCGCTTGCGATTACACTCTCGAACATCTTAAGAAGTGGTATTTCTACCCTCATTCCTTGTATGGTTTTGGTCGTGGAAGTTTGTCTTTCCCTAGGGAATAGTGGATACTTGCACTACTACAACGAAAATAGAGAAATAGCATTTCTTAAACTTTAGAATTTGCGTCTTTTCTTCTGTCGGCAGCTAGACCTTAGAAAACCGTCCGCGATCAAATCCCTGTTGATGGCGGAATATGGAGGGCGCAAAACCTGAAATAAACCAAGCTAAGGATCCCAAGCATGACCTCATCCCACTTTGCCGAATTAATGGCATATGCCCAAGAACATTCCAGCGCTACCAGCAAACGTCAAGGCGGCTTTATTGCAGCTTACTTTGAAAACACCGACCCTGACGAGATCACGGCGCGCGGTGCGGCGAATTTGTTTGCTTTAGCCAATGCGCATTGGCGTTTATTAGATTCCCAACGCGCACCAAAAACGCCGAAGATTCGCGTATTTAACCCGAGCTTGGCTGAAGATGGCTTTGTCAGCGAACACACGGTCGTGCAAATCGTCAATGACAACATGCCTTTCTTGGTCGATTCCGTCACCATGGCGATCAACAAAACTGGCCGTACGGCGCACTGGATCGTTCATCCTTTGATGAGCGTGGCGCGTAATGCCGATGGCACCGTCGATAACGCCAGCACCGTAGCCGCTGCAACAGCCGCAGGCCGCAATGACCCAGTTGAATCTTTAATCTTGGTCGAATGTGATCGCATCGTCAGCGCCGCTGATCAACAAGCTTTGATCGAAGAATTACAACGCGTATTAGCTGATGTACGCGCCGCCGTTGAGGATTGGCAGGCTATGTTAAGCCGCGTGAAGTCCTTGACTGCCGCTTCAGAAAAATTCGCAAAGTCACAAGAAAGCCATGGCGAAGGCATCGCCTTCTTGAAGTGGTTAGAAGACCGTCACTTCACCTTCTTGGGTGCACGTGATTACGAACTCAAACGCAATGGCAATCAAGTGAGCTTGGTGGCCTTGCCAGATTCTGGCCTCGGTATTTTGCGCGGCAAAGTACAAACGAACGAAACCATGTTGCCACCTGAAGTTGTGGCCTTGATCGATTCTGAACAAACGGTATTGGTCACCAAAGCCATGACGCGCGCCACCGTGCATCGCCCAGCCTGGCTTGATTACATCGCCGTGAAACGTTTTAACGATGCCGGTGAAGTCGTCGGTGAATCCCGCTTCTTAGGTCTGTACACCTCAACCGCTTATTCCGCTGCAGTCAGCGAAATCCCACAAGTGCGCCAACGTACGGCAGCGGTGATGAACGCGGCGGGCGTGGTACCAGAAAGCCATGCAGCAAAAGCGCTGCAATCCATCTTGGATGACTATCCACGTGACGAACTCTTGCAAGTCGATACCGCTACTTTGACTGATCACGCGATTGGTATTTTGCGCTTGCAAGAACGTCAGCGTGTACGTTTGTTCTTGCGTCGCGATCCGTTTGGTCGTTTCACTTCTGCGCAGGTCTTTGTGCCACGTGATCGTTACAACACCGAATTGCGCGTCAAGATCAGTAGCGAATTGATGGCGGCTTTAGACGGCCAATCGATCGAATTCACACCGATGTTGACCGACAGCCCACTCGCTCGTATTCACTACTTGGTGCGCGCTAAGGCCGATGCTCCAATGAGCACCAATGTGAACGTCAGCGCACTCGAAGCCCGCATTGCTAAATTAGCGCAACGTTGGGAAGATGATTGCAGCACCGAGCTCTTGCGCACGCATGGTGAAGGCCGTGGCCTTGATTTGGCGACGCGCTTTGCCAATGCTTTCCCGAATGTGTATCGCGAAGACTTCTCACCACAAGCCGGTGCAGAAGATGCCGATATCCTCGCGGGTTTGTCCGACGCTTCGCCATTGGCGGTGAAGTTGTATCGCCCACTCGACGCCAGTGCAGGCTTGTTGCGCTTTAAGATTTACAACCTCTCTAAAGTGGCCTTGTCTGATTCCTTGCCGGTGTTGGAACACATGGGCGCACGTGTTCTTGACGAACATCCCTACCGCGTAGCGATTGGTGACACGGCTTTGTGGATTCATGATCTCGGTTTGCAATTGCCAGCAGAAACCGATCTCGCCGCGGTCAAAGTACGCTTCGAAGATTTGTTCAAAATGGCATGGCGCGGCGAAGTTGAAAGCGATGATTTGAACCGCTTGGTCTTGAACACCGCACTCGACGCACGTTCCATCGTAGTCTTGCGTGCTTGCTCACGCTACTTCAAACAGCTTGGTTTTGCTTACAGCCAAACTTACATTGAAGCGGCATTGAACAAAAATAATGGCATCACGCAATTGATCGCAGAATTGTTTGGCGCACGTTTCAAGCCAGACTTCGTTGGTGACCGCGATGCAGCTCAAAAACACATCCGCGAACAACTCGAAGCGGCGATGAGCCAAGTAGCAAGTTTGGATGAAGACCGCATCTTGCGCCAATTCATCGCCACTATCGTAGCCACACTGCGTACTAACCTGTGGCAAACCGATGCCAACGGCAACTTCAAACCGTATATGAGTTTTAAACTCAATCCGCGTGAAGTGCCAGGCGTGCCAGAACCAAAACCGCTGTTTGAAATCTGGGTCTACTCACCACGTGTCGAAGGTGTGCATTTGCGCGGCGGTAAAGTCGCTCGCGGTGGTTTGCGTTGGTCTGATCGTCGTGAAGACTTCCGTACTGAAATTCTCGGTTTGGTCAAAGCGCAGCAAGTTAAAAACACCGTCATCGTGCCAGTGGGCTCTAAAGGCGGTTTCGTCTTGAAGAATGCGCCACCGATGACAGATCGTGAAGCCTATCAAGCTGAAGGCGTGGCATGCTACAAGATCTTCTTGTCTGGCTTGCTGGACGTCACGGACAACATCGTCAAAGGTGCAGTAGTACCACCAACCAAAGTGGTGCGTCATGATCCAGATGATCCTTATTTGGTGGTGGCTGCAGACAAAGGTACAGCAACCTTCTCTGATATCGCTAACGGCGTCTCAGCCGATTACGGCTTCTGGCTCGGCGATGCGTTTGCATCGGGTGGCTCAGTTGGTTACGACCACAAGAAAATGGGTATCACGGCACGCGGTGCATGGGAATCGGTTAAACGTCATTTCCGTTCATTCGGTCACAATACGCAAACCACACCTTTCACCGTAGCCGGTATCGGCGATATGTCGGGCGACGTGTTTGGTAACGGTATGCTCTTGTCTGAGCAAATCAAATTGGTGGCCGCGTTTGACCATCGTCATATTTTCATCGACCCATCACCGGACGTCGCGAAGTCTTACGCAGAACGCCAACGCTTGTTCAACTTGCCGCGCTCTAGCTGGGATGATTACGATAAGAGCTTGATCTCCAAAGGCGGTGGCGTCTACCCACGTACAGCGAAGTCGATTTCATTAAGCCCAGAAGCACGTGCAGTATTGGGCATTGAAACCGCGGACTTAACGCCAGTCGAATTACTCAAAGTGATTTTGCAAGCGCCAGTTGACCTCTTGTACAACGGTGGTATCGGCACTTACGTCAAAGCCACGTATGAAACGCATGCGCAAGTCGGCGATAAGGCGGGCGATGCATTCCGCGTTAACGGTAACGAGCTGCGCTGCAAAGTCTTGGCAGAAGGCGGTAACTTAGGTTGCACACAAAACGGCCGTATCGAGTTCGCACAAAAAGGTGGCCGCATCTACACCGACGCGATTGATAACTCCGCCGGTGTCGATTGCTCAGATCACGAAGTCAATATCAAGATCTTGGTGGGCGCGATTACGGAAGCCGGTGACCTCACGCTCAAACAACGTAATGACTTGTTGGCCTCGATGACAGATGAAGTCGGCCACTTAGTTTTGACTGACAACTACTATCAATCACAAGCACTCGACATCGCTTGCCACCGTCCGCTATATGTACTCGACGGCCAGCAACGTTTGATGCAATCCTTAGAGCGCCAAAGCCGCTTGAACCGTGCGATTGAGTTCTTACCATCCGACGAAGAAATCGCCCGCCGCAAAGCGCATAAGCAAGGCCTCACCGCACCAGAAAACGCAGTGGTCTTGGCCTACGCGAAGATGGCGGTGTTTGATGAATTGGTGGCGTCTAACTTACCAGACGACCCGTTCTTTAGCCGTGCACTGAAAGCCTACTTCCCGAAAGTGTTGTCAGAGAAGTTCCCAGAAGCGATTTCTAACCACCAATTGAAGCGCGAAATCATCGCTACCTTCATTACCAACACCGTGGTCAATCGCACTGGCGCTACCTTCGTCAACTTCATCGCGACGGAGGCTGCCGCATCAGCCGCCGATGTGATTCGCGCCTTCACTTTGGCACGCGAAATTTTTGACTTAGAAGCGCTGTGGGATCAAATCGATGCGCTTGATTACAAAGTCGACGCCAAGTTGCAGTTAGACTTGTTAACCAAGCTCACCGCCATCGCCCAACGTGCCTCACGCTGGATGCTGCGCGCCCGCACAGCGAATGCAGACTTGCCAACGCTGATCCAACGCTACCAACCAAGCGCACGTGAACTGCGCGCCAACTTGGCAGCATGGTTACCAGCAGCGGCCTACGCCAGCTTGCAAGAAGCCAGCAAAGCTTTGAGCGACGCAGGGGTAGAAGCAGGCTTAGCTGAAAACTTAGCCGCCTTGGAATTCATCTTCCCAGCCTTAGATTTGGTCGACCTCGCCCAAAGCACAGGCAGCGATTTGGAAACCACAGCCCGCGCCTACTTCGGCGTAGACGCAGAACTCAGCCTCACCGGCTGGCGCGATCAAATCAATCGCCTGCCAACCGACACGCTATGGCAAACACAAGCCCGCGGCAGCGCCCGCGACGACGTCTACTCCATCGCCAGCCAAGTCACGCGCAGCCTGCTATCACGCAAAGAAGCACTCGCCACATGGCGCGCACAACATGAGCAAGCGATCTTTAAGCTGAATCAATTGTTGACGACGATTACGACGCAAGGAGCGGATTTGGCGCCTGTGTCTGTGGCGCTTAGGGAGTTGCGTAGTTTGGCTTGATGGTTTTGAAATGTAGGTAAAAGAAATGGGCGCAGATTTGCGCCCATTTCTTTATCGACTTTCAGGAGCAAGATGCATTAATTTTAGAACTGACTCCGGTTTCGTAGATTCAACTGGCGTTCATTTTGATTTCTGGAGTGAATTTGAAATGAGTATTCAGTTTGTCATGATGTACTTCCTTTTCAGGTTTTGACATTATTAAATGTCTACTGAATTAGGGGAAGTCGAGTGCGGCTCCTTCAACTTCTTGTGAAAAAAGCTTGATTGACAGGTCTAAATTAAGACTTTAAACTGACTTCAATCAATCCGCGCCAGTGAGGTATGCCATGCGACTATCCGAACAAGTAAAACCGATTAGCTATTTTAAAGACAATGCAGCAAAGGCCATTTCAGAGATGACTGAAACACGCGAGCCGCTCATCATTACCCAAAATGGCGAAGCAACCTGCGTCATTCAAGACATCAAAAGTTATGAAGAGTCAAAAAATACGATGGCCTTGCTCAAGCTTTTGGCGCTTGGTCGTGGGCAAATTGAGAAAGGAAAATTTAAGCCAGCGCGTGAGGTTTTTAAACGTATGGATAAGGAAATTCTGAAGTGAGCTACACCGTGTATATGCTGGATGATGCGGAGCGGGATGTGCGGGACATCCACTCATACATCAAGCACCATTTTTCAGAGAAGCTTGCCAATGAACTCTACATTGAAATCAAAACAAAGATTCTGATGTTAGAGGAAAACCCACTCCTAGGCACCCCGATGCCAGAGCTTGTAGAACTAGGCATGCTGAACTGGCGGCAAATGGTAGTGCTCAAAAAGAATAAGGTGGTATACGAAATCGACAAGCATCGCCAACACATCTACGTGTACCTCATCTGCACCGAGCGCCAAGATTTCGAGGCGTTTCTACAAAAGCGATTGTTTCGAGGGTAATCGCTGACTTTCGACTTTTAACTGATTGGTTTGGTGTGCGTTTGGTGTGGGTGTCCACTCCAATGCACCTAGTTTGAAAAGCAATAGAATGAAATATCTGATGGCTCACTTTGCATTCCACTACACTTTGCGTACTTTCCGATTACGTACTCTCGTCTTTCTGTTCGTTTTTTCTTTTGCCTCGATTGCTCCAGAATCGATAGGTGCAGAATATCGCAATGAATTTTTCGAGCCACGAAATCATATAGGACTGGTGCAATTCCCGCCCGCGAATGGCGATGCACATGCAACAGTCCAAGACAATACGGTTATGCGAACTACTTCAAAAGTAGTGGGTAATTTGGTTGAGTCATCATTTGTCATTGACGACGAGAGGTTTATCGTAAAGAGACTCGCTGAGTTGCCGTCACGAGATGTGCAACTTCAATATCCGATCATGGTTAGACTAGGTCTGATATTTGATTCTGAAGGATCTCATCGTTTGCCTAATTCTGAGGAAGCACAACGGATATCTCGCTACGAGGATGCTCTGATCGAAGGGGCGCAAATAGAGGACTGTCTTTACGTCGGGGCTATCACTTCAGATGGGTTTCACCAATTTTTGTTTTACTGCAAAAGGCTAAATTCAGAAATCAAACTTTCTGATCATCTGCCGGCACTGCGTTCTGCTTCTGGTAGCTTTGGCGTTTGGGAGGTCAGTGAAGAAGTCGACGAATCTTGGTCATATGCCGCGAAAATTCAGATTAAGTAGCTCCATTTCTTTTATGAGATGGGTGTCCATTGATGTTTTTTAATTTATAAATGAAATAATTATGAAAAAGTGTCTTTCAATGACCATTATCTTTTTCCTAGCGATTTCGTTTGAAATAAATGCGACAGCTCCGCCATTTAAAGGTGGTTCTTTGTACATACAAAGTATGGATTCGGAAAGCAAAGATTGTAACTTTCGAAAAGACTCTCATTTTCCGACAAGGGTCCGTCAATATTTTTATGATGGTAAGGCGATGCGGCAAATTAAACTAGATAATGAACAGGTACAAATTAGCGAAATTAGTTTAAAGCGAATATTTTGGGAGGGCTACATAACCTCACAGGAAGTAGCAATAGCGATGCAGGATCAAGAGTATCCATGCGCGTTTCATCTTAGTTTTAACCCGAGTTTGCCCTCTCAGCATAATAAGGAGTTGCGACGAATCCAACTCAATATTGGAAAGATAAAGAATGAGCGCGGCGTTTGGTATTGGGCACCGATTAAAAAGTCGTCCGACACCCATAAAACCGAAGAATCCAAGCAAACCATTGGGCGCCCATCCTAAATTTTCGAACAATTCACAAGACCCCCAACTTAAATGAATACTAGCAAAGTGAGAGTTGATACTAGACCGCCTTTAACTAACGATGAAATTGAATCTCTTACAGTCCAGGAGTTCTTGAGAATAAAACTGACTGATGACGAAAAAAGGAGATATCGTGAAATTAATCTAGCAAGGGAGGAAGATCGCCAGCAAAGTATTGAGCGAACTCGCATCGAAGCTTTGCCTATTTTGAATGAATTACGTGATGCTGGAATAGAAGTTGAATCTGTCGGTGAACTGATAGGGAGATCGACCCCATACCCAACGGCGATACCAATTTTGTTGAGGCACTTGCAACTGCCGTATTCAGACGTGGTCAGATCGACGATAGCAAGATGTTTGGCCGTACCTGAACCAGAGGTAATCGCCGCCTGGAAAATGATCGAAACCATATATTTAGAGGCCAAGACGGGAAAAGGTTTCGTGGCACCTGGCGATACAGGTGTGTACGAGTTGGGTCTCAAAGATGCTTTAGCTTGTACTTTGGCAGCGTCTACTACAAACGAAACCAAAGAGGCGCTACTTCAGTTGCTAAGAAATAAGCATAATGGTCCAAGTCGAATTTTAATGTTACGTGCGCTGAAGCGTGTGTTAACTGGACAACAGTTAATCGATACATTTGACGAACTGTCGAACGATTCGGAGCTCTCTATTGAAGTTAAATTATTACAGAAGCCTAGACCAAAAAAAGGCCAGGCCACCAAATAAGATACTCATATTTTGAAAAGAGCGGGGTCAGAAAATTCACAAAACACCCAACTTAAAAAGCTACCTTATTCTAGCTTCTCGAAATGCGTGCCCTAGATTTATCTCTCTGTTCTAGTTGCTAGCTATAATTGAGCACTTTCATGAGGCAACTAAGAATAGTTGTACGTGAATTGCACTTCAACTTTTTAGATCGATTAAATGCCCGTATTTTTTAAGAAGCAGATTCTTGTATCGTTTTCCGTCGCGTTGCTTGCCTCGCTCGGCGGATGTATTACGCTCGTTAATCATATTCCCGGCAGTATTGCGATCAAAGTGGAACCAGTGCTTGCTGAAGGACAGCTCTTGCTTCAGTGTGAGGCTTCTTCGAGCGGGAAATGCTACTTTCTCATCGGTGAACAATATGATGTGGTGTACGAAGTTGTGGTCGGTGAGTCGAAGCCAATCCCAGCGCCAAAACAAGCAACCCCGTTTTGCGCGACATTCTCAAATTCATTCCGCAAGCTGTGCAATAAGAATACATTCATCAGTCCGGATGGAAATCAATTGATCATCACCCAAACCTGGCACCCTAGGTGAAGCATTTTTTCTGCCTCGGACAAATTGGAAGAAGCTATGTGAAGCGCGTGTCTTCTACGATAAACTAAACCGCCAGTTACACCAATATTCGAAAGACGGAGACTTAGCATGCATGCCTACACAAGAGCCATTCAGTTTCGGGGGTATTCAGCCGCCTTGGTTCTGCAGTTTGCTTTGTGCATGTGTGCCACCATCGCAACGGCCGCAAAGGCGCAAATGCCTAGCGCAGAGTTTCTACAAACCGCAGTGCAATCAGACCACAGACCCATCGCCTTGTTCGTCACTTGTAAGAACATGGCACAACCGCTCGCATTGGTAGGCCAAGGCAAATCTTCAACGGGCGCTACGCTCGATGTGGATACGCCAGTGCGTGTTGCTAGCAACACTAAGACTTTTGTTGCTGCGACCGTGTTGAGATTGTGGGAAGACAAGCGAATCGATCTCGATGCTGCGATTGGCCCGTTGCTCACACCAGCCATTGATCAACTTCTGCAAAGCGGTGGTTATGACACGGCCCGCATCACGGTGAGGCAGCTTTTGAGCCATAGCGCTGGCATTTACGATCATGCGGCTGATGATCGTTATCTAGGGCTGATTCTCTCGCAGCCAGAACGGCGCTGGACTCGCGAAGACTTGGTACGTCTCGCTGTGACTTGGGGGCGTCCCTTGTCTGCAACGGGCACGGCGTTTCACTATTCCGATACGGGCTATATCTTAATCGGCGATATCATTGAACGTATCACCGGTCAGTCTTTGGGCAAGGCAGTGCGCGAACAACTGCAACTCGACAGTTATCACTTGCGCTCAACCTGGTGGGAGATTATGGAAGAGCAGCCCAGCACTGCAGCACCTCGCGCACGGCAGTTTATTGGCGACTTTGAAGCCAGCAAATTGGATGCAAGCATAGACTTGTATGGCGGTGGCGGGCTCGCCATGTCCACACGCGATCTCGCTACCCTCACCGGCGCACTGTTTGAAGGCAAGCTGTTTAAACATCCCGAAACTCTCAAAGAAATGTTGTGGCGTGGCACGCACAAAGGGGCAGATACCTATCGACTCGGCGTGTTTGTGAAAACCGTGAATGGGCAAGATTATTACTGGCACAGCGGCTATTGGGGCACGGTAGCCTATTATGCACCCGCAACGGGAGTTGCCGTGGCAGGTGCATCGGATAATCAGGATGCTTATCGCAGATTGGTGAAGATGGCGGAGCTGGCAGTTGGTGTTGTGGTTTTGCCCAATAATTGATCACCCTCTCTTGGGGCTATACTCCTCTTGTTTTGATTTCTTGTATGCTTTCATGCACTTCGAAGACTCGATAGAAAGATTAATTTAATGCGTGTTAAAAATTTTGGTTTGGCAATCTTACTTTTTGTTCCGGTGATGTCTTCACATGGGCAACGTGCTGTGACGCAAATTGAGTATTTCGAAAAGTCGGTGACATTTGTGCCAGATCTGATCTCCGAGTACTGCGCAAGTGCCGTGCCTGAGCTTTCGTCAAGATTGAAAGAGGAGAACAAGAAGTTGGAAGTACGCCTTCGTGCGGCACTCCAACCAAGGATAATGAAGTTATCAGCGGATGAGAACGCCCATAAGCCAGTATCACTTGAAGACCTATCTTCGTTAAATAAAATAAAAACTTTGATGTTAGACTCTTTGAGGAAACGTGAAGCAAAGCCATTCTGCGAACAATTTGTCGTGAAGTTAGGTGCGCTAGACGTGGATCAATTGGTTGAAGAAACCGAACAAAAATATACGCAAATACTGGAGAAGGCTAAATCCGTTAAATGATAGAGGATTCACGCGATATCCAGCCCAGTCCAGTAGGTACGATTAGCGAAGCGTAATCGTACGAATGTAAGTTTTCGTTCCCCATCCCTCACACTCATCCCAAAACAAACACCACATTCCGTCCCGCTTAAGTTCGCCCCAAAATTTGACGCATGCGTGCGATTACGCTTTGCTAATCGCACCTACGCAGCCGTGCAAATGAATGCGGTGAGCGGTTTGAAATTCGCTTCCTCGACGGTCAAGTTCCATTTCTCAAGTGACCAGCCCGGTAGCTCAGTAGGTACGATTAGCAAAGCGTAATCGTACGCAAGAAATCACTGTTAACCTCCACTCCCAAAAGCAAGTTTTCAATCGCTTCTGAAAATGGGTGTCTTTTGAATTTCTCTGAATTTTTTGACCCAAAAATTCAAAGTCAGGCTCGCGCTAGCACAATCTTGCGTAAGCCTGCTGCTTGAAACAATCAGTCCGCCAAACCTAAGCGTTCCAGTCTCTCTTTCGCAAGTAGATATCTTGCGCGGACATCATCGATTTCCGGTTGCGTTAATTTCTTACCGTAGGTACGGAGCCCGCCTTCGGGATCATTGTGATGAATGCCCATGGCGAACTTCAGGTATTCCAACAGCAAGGGCTGCGCATCGAGATAGGAGATGGAATTGAGCGCCTGAGAAATTTTGTTGGCCTCAGCCCATTCGCCTTTTAATACATGCTCTTGCATCGTGATACTTGCTTTGGGGAAGATGGTGCCGACACCTGTAATGCCACCGCATGCGCCAGCAAGTCCTGCATGCACAGTGACGGAATCAACGCCTGCCAAAACTTTTACAGCACTATTCCCTACAATCAGCGTTTCGATAATCGACACATCGAGCGTCGATATTTTAAGTGCGACGACTTCGGGTAATGCAGTTAGCCTTCTAAGCAGATCAATTGACAGTGCATGATACCCAGCGGCATCAGGATTGTTGTACGGCATAATTGTGACGCCTACTTTTTTCGCTGTTGCTGCCGCCAGCGCAAAGTACGCATACATCTCTTCGTCAGAAGGAGCTTCCTTCGTTTTCGGCGGCATGACCATGACGGTATTCACGCCAACTGCGGCAAGTCCTTCAATGATTGTCGCCAGCGCTTCTTTGGTTTCAGCCGCAGCGCCACTGATCAAAGGGACTTCATATTCTTGAGCAATATCAGAAAGGGATTTCAGCAAAGCGAGGCGCTGTTCAGGCGTCAGATAACTGTTTTCACCGAGCGTACCCGAAGCGACTAGGCCACCAAATCGGCTACCGCCCTTACCCTGCGCTTTCAAAACATGTGCTGCTTGTTGTCGCGTAACATCAAAGTCAATTTCAAGCGCACCGGATTCAGATTCTTTGAGCCAGGTGAAAACCGCCGGCATCACTGTATATCGCCAATCTTTACGATCTGTTTGCATTACATTTCCTATTCTTTAAAAACATTACTGTATCAATTGCGCCAAATAAGTCATCACAGTGAAACTAGCTTCGGTGAAACTCGCAGCTGATTGGCTTGCGCCCTCATGCTGCTCGGCGTGCTGCCCGTTGAAGTTGTGCGACCAAGGTCTGCCGTGTTTGCGATCAAGATCGCACTTTTTTCTTCCGCATCAGTGCCAGCTGAACAAAAGGCCCCCACTCAAGACATTACCAATAATCAAGAAGCAAAGGAAATTCGAGTGCCGGTGGCAATACACTTTAAATATACCATTAATATATTAACGTGAGTAATGGAAATATTCAAGCTAATCGCACCTACTCAGCTCTCAATCCATCGTTTCTTGCTTGGAACCCCACACCAGCAAATCAGCAAATCGCAATAAAGCTTGACTCCTGTATTTATCTGTATATACTTAATATGCTCAGTTAAACACGGAACATCAACAAGGCTTCGAAAAATGACCACAGATAAACTTTTTCTCTCCAATCACGATAGTACGCCGATGTACGAACAGATCATGGAGCAGATTACTACCAAGGTAATGGCTGGTGATTGGCGTCCGGGCCAATCTTTGCCTTCGATACGTGAACTAGCCAGCGCCAGTAGCGTGAGTGTGATCACGGTGAAACGCGCTTATCTCGAACTTGAACGGGCAGGCGTGATCGTTACTCGGCAAGGCAAAGGTTCTTTCGTTGCCGAGACTCAGGATCTGGCTAAACAACTGGTGCGGGACGAATTCGATGCGCATCTCATGGGTATGGTGAGCGCTGCACACAAATTAGGCATGGGTGAGAAAGAGGTGGTGGAGCATGTGAGTGCTGCCATGACCGCCACTGCTCCTACTTCATCACCTAGCACAGCAGCGAACACCAATGGCAGCAAGCCTTCTTTGACGAGGACCATCAAATGAATTTGCAAACTGATCTTGCCATTTCATTGCGCGCGGTTGAGAAAACCTACGCTGACTTTGCACTGCACCCCTTGGATTTGGAATTGCCTACGGGGCAAATTATGGGTTTGGTGGGCGCTAATGGTGCGGGTAAATCTACCATTATGCGTATCCTCATGGGCTTGATTCGCGCCGACGCGGGTGAGGTCGACGTTTGTGGTCATCGCTTACCAGAGGCGCAGGTGGCAGCGAAACGGGATGTTGGTTATGCCTCTGAGGACATGCGCTTATACAAAACGCAGACGCTGCGTTGGCATATGGATTTTATTCAGGGGATTTTTCCTGAGTGGGATGAAACCTACGCAGCGCAATTACTCAAGCGTTTTGATCTGAAGTCGCAACAGAAGTTAGGTGGATTTTCCCACGGACAAAGAGTGAAGGCTGCTTTGCTGTTGATTCTTGCGCGCCGCCCGAAACTCTTGTTGCTCGATGAGCCCACCACAGGTTTAGACCCAGTCGCGCGGGCTGAAGTGCTTGAGGCTTTGGCCGATGTATTGCGAGACGAATCACGCAGTGTGCTGTTCTCATCGCATAACACGGTCGATGTCGAACAGCTTTCCGATTCCATTAGTTTTATTCACAAAGGCAAACTCGTGGCATCCGAAGATAAGGAAACTTTCTTGTCCAGTTGGCGCCGCATTATTTGCCACGGACCATGGCAGGACGGGCTCAAAGACATTCCCGAAGTAATCAGTGCGCGCAATAACGGTTCCATCATTGAACTCAAGGTGCGCAACGCAGGTGATGTGTTCGAGACGCGCCTTGCGCAGATGAACCTGACGGTGAAGGCAGTAGAGCCGATGAACTTAGAAGATATTTTCGTGACGAGTGTTCGCGCGGGAGACAAATGATGAGCACGCTAAATCAAAACAATGCGAACCATGCGAGTGAAACGGGGCAAATAAGACAGATGATCAAGAGGCTCATTCTCAAAGAGTTTCAGATGTATCAAAAACAGTTTGCCGCTTACGTCATTGGGCTGCTGATTGGCCTAACCCTCATCGGTATGGCAAAGACCTGGGCATTTTATGCGGGCGGTATGATCTTGTTGGTGCTCTTGATTTGCGTTGGTGGGTTTGCGATTCAAAGTTCATTACTCAATGAGCGTAGGGAGCACACCTTGACCTTCATGATGAGCCTACCGCTGACGCCCATGACTTTCTTTTGGAGCAAAGTTTTAGCTAACCTGGTGCTCTATCTTGTGCCGTTCACCATCGTCTTGGCGGGGACGGCATTCTTAGTGCTGTTCACGCCTTTGCCAGATGGTATTTTGATTTGGTCTTTCTTGATCTACGGTTTTTTGGCAACAAATTACTTCATTTCGCTGAGTGCGGCTTTGGTGCTGGAATCCGAGGGCTGGAATATTTTCGTGCAAATTGCCGTCTCGACTTTCGTTGGTCCATTCATGGTATTTATCGGCACCATTGATGCCATCGGCAAAAATATTCAAAGCAACGAGGTCGTGTTGAGTCAAGAAGCCTTGGGCATTTTTGCGCTAGAGTTGACCGTCATGTTGTTGGCGCTTGCGTTTGCGCGTAGCGTCTATCGCCGCAAGGATTCCTTCTTATGAACACCTCAGCGCAGATGTCTGAAGCGAATGCACGCTTTCATTACATGGACAATCTGCGCGCCCTAGCAATGTTGACGGGGGTGGTGTTTCATGGCGCACTGGCCTACAGCGTTTTAGCCCATCCTTTTTGGCCTACTGCTGATGCGGGGCAATCGCTACTCATAGACGCGTTTGCTTGGTTCTTTCATTTATTTCGCATGCCCTTGTTTTTTGTGGTGGCGGGTTTCTTTGCCGCTCTCTTAGCGCAAAAAAGCGGGATAGGAGGCATGCTAAAGAACCGCTTCATGCGCATCATCTTGCCTTTGATTGTGTTTTGGCCGCTCGTCTACTTCTCAATGAGCTGGCTCATTCGCTATGCAATTACCGATGTGCAGAATCTATCTCCCTTACTGCAAATGATTAAGCCTTGGTTGGACAACCCCCAAGCGCCGACCGCACCGCCCACCCTCGTGCACCTATGGTTTTTACCCTATGTGATGTGTTTTTGCATTCTGGTTTGGGTGGCGTCGACCTTGGAATGGCATACCTATCTTAATGGGCTCGTTGCTTGGTTTGATGCGTTGACGCCAATGAAAAAGGCCTGCCTCGTACCGCTGTCACTCATGCCTGCTTTGTTTGCCGTACCCGCACCGTTTCCAGCACCGGAAAGTTTCTTCCCCCAATGGTGGGCTCTGCTGTTTTACGGAACGTATTTTCTGATCGGCTTTCGACTATTTCATCAAGCGCGGTTCTTAGATCAACTGCGCCCCTACGCGCCTAGATTGCTATTGTTATCGCTACTGGCATATGCGGTGTTTTTCTATCTTCTGCAAAACAAAGCGGCGACCAAAACTGATTTCCTCTTGCAAATGACTCTGGTGCTGTTACAAGCCTATACCGGATATTGGATGACACTCGTGTGCATCCTCTTCGGCCAACGCTGGCTCGACGCGCATCATGGCTTTTTGCGTTATATCGCTGATGCTTCTTATTGGGTGTACCTAGTTCATTTACCACTAATCTTCGCCATTCAAATTCCCTTAATGGATGTGCATTTGCATTGGAGTGTGAAGCTCAGCCTTTCAGTCGGTGCGACATTGGCCATTGCGTTTCTAAGCTATCACCTATTTGTACGGGGGCGTTTGTTGGGGAGATTTTTGAACGGAAATAGCTCAAGAGCGATTATCTCTGCAATTTAGTCTCGCATTATTTACCTTTCCTCGCAAAGCCAAACTAGGGATTCCCATCCCTCTCCGGAATTAACGGTAAATATAGGAAATTCTAGCCGCCTAAGCGAAGCATTATGACCTTATGTCAAATTATCGATGAAACTTGAAATAGATCGCTTATCCATTCCAATTATGACAGCCAGGCCACACCGATTTCAAATGCGATGAGGCACTAGTGGTTGTGGTAATTTTGAAAATACAGGATACTCATGCCCAATTTTTCAAAAGACAACGGCTGTTGAGCTCACCACTGACTATGAAACCTTTGCTCCTAATTCTTACAAGCTGCATATTTGTGACCCTCGCTGGCTGCGTTACACCCAATACCGGTACATACCCAGTACTCAATACCAATCTTGGAGAAATTCAGGATTGGCGTATGCGGCTCTTTCGTGAACCCGGGCGTATCGATGTAAATATGCGCTTGGTAAAAGGCACCTATCTCCGAGTTGCTCTAGAAACACCGAATGAAAGGGAGAAAGCGCCAATACAGCTACTTTTTACAGGCTGTGATTGTTCGAACGATTTAGATGCCTCCTTGCGGTATTCAACCGAAAGTGATGTGTTTGCATTTAAATACTTTAGCAAAGCTTTGGACCGAAATAAGGATGTCACTGTTCGCATTGAGTGGGATGAAGAAATGAGGACATGGGTTTCCATCGGCGATGAGACTATACAGGTAAAGCCTCATTTATCTTTTGGAACATTACATGTGACCACCGAAAATGGCTCGGTGCAAATGAAAGAGCTTGGATATTCTAAATTGGCAGAAGTTCGCGAGCGCGCGATGGGAGTGAAACGATGAAAGTAAAGTTTAGTATGCGTTTGTGTAAGATGCTTGCGATGACATTTGTGTTTGTCAGTGGGGTGGCGCGAGCCGATTTTGAACTTGGTTTGCAGTATTACGCTAAGGGGGAGTTTGAGAAAGCTCATCGCGAATTTTCACAAGCGGCCAAGTTTGGCGACCCAGCATCGCAATTGAATTTGGGTGTGATGTATTACCGAGGCGAATTCGTTGCACAAGATCCGATCCAAGCTTATGCATGGCTAGCATTGGCAGCGCAGGCACCGGAGTACGCAGAAAAAGGCTTACATCGTCAGATCTACCAAAATTTCTCAGCGGAGCAAAAACGCCAGGCCGATGAGGCCTACCAAGGTCTCTTAAAAAGATATAGCGCAGCAGCGATTGATGAGAGTTTGAACCCCGTATTGCTCGAAGAAAAAGAGGGGCCAGAAAGTGTCCGGGTGTTGAAACAAGTACACCCACAATATCCGAAGAAAATGTTGAACGACCTACGACTTGGACATGTCGACATTTTTCTGACGATCGCGAAGGACGGTAGTACCAAAGACCATGTTGTCAATTCGAGCTCCGATAAAGCTTTCTCGCAAGTGGTGCTGGACTCCATTCGGCAATGGCAATATCAACCTGCGTTGATCAACGGACGCCCTGTTGAAACGCACGGTCATAAAGTTAGCTTCAGGTTTACGATAGAAGGAATGGGCTACGATGAAGCCCAGATTGAAAAGGTGCTCTCGGTACAGAGAGAAAAGGCCTTGGCAGGAAATGCGATGGATCAATTCACCTATGGATTCTTCCTTGAAATATTGCCGACATTTACCAAATTCAAACCTCGACAAGGATTGGATGAGAATCCAAATAAATGGTATATGTTAGCGGCGAAGAATGGTCATGTTGTATCGAGCTTCTTTCTTGGACAGAATATTCTCAACGGAAAAATGTGTGTCCCAGAGCCCGAGAAAAGCATCGCATGGTTGTCTAAGGCTGCCACGAAAGGTCTGATCGATGCGCAGTATCTCTTAGCAGTCGAACTTATCAGCGGTGCTCGTTTACAAAAGAATGAAGAACAGGGAATGTACTGGTTGAACATCGCAGCAAGCGGGCAGCAACCGGTAAATGCGAAAGCGAAATTGAAACTGGCGTGGATACTTTCTACTCATCCAAATAAGTCTCAGCGCGATGGTGGCTTAGCCTTGAAGTATTTGAAGGATATCGCTGGAGATTATGCAGACAAGCAAACCTTGTATCGAACCTTTGCGGCAGTTTATGCTGAAAATGATGATTTTGTGAATGCTATGCAGTGGCAGGAAAAAGCACTGAACGATGCTAAGTCTTTGGGATTGCCAACAGAGTTATTACAAGTTGCGTTAGAGAATTATCGTAACAAACAAGCCTTCAGAGAAAGTCTGTAAGCTGTTAGACGGAACAATATCTAATGGGATCGCATCATCTTTGGTATCGGTGGCAATTCACTCCTGTTAGGTTTTGATGGAATTTGAACTGTATCGGATTTGTTCTAAGCATTGCTTGTGTACCTCGTCGGATAATAAGTAATTTGACGAACTTCTTACATGTATTTCTGATTAACTTCATATATGGATGACACATTGTTTACCACCATAACCGTTGCAGGGGACTCTGCACTTGAGACACTTTCGCTTCGACGAGAAAGTCACGAACAGTCAGGCGAGTATCCTTTTTTGATTGGCACAGCCGAGGATGTAGAGCGTCTTCGAGAATCTGCTGAGTATAACAATCAAGAAGTAGAGGATATTTTGCGTGAAGTTGTAGACTTCGATACAGAAGCTTGGCTACAGGAACGTCGGCAGGAAGCTGAAGAATACGAATTTAGTGAAGAAGAGATCCTTGGTGATTGGCCGGGGGAAATTGCCGATAAAGGTGCAATTTCAATGCATCGTGATTTATTGACGAATGCGCTAAGGAAAGAGGTGTTCATCGGTATTGCCAAAGCAAAAGAAGCGTGGCACTTGCCTGCGATTTTGAAATATGGCGATTGGAATGCATGCCCATCGCCTCAGGTTCATTGCGCAATACATAAACTGTGGGCAGACGAGTTCGGTGCCGAAATAGTGAGTATCTCAGGGGATGTTATCGAATGCATTGTAAAGAATCCGCCGCGTGATATGGAAGCAGCGATAAGGCTCGCGTGGCAACAGTATTGGTATTGCCCCGATATTGTCGATCAAGGTTGTGAAACAATTTCTAATCTGGCAGGCACGCTCCTCAATTCCGGATATTGGTATTTTTGGTGGGATTAAGGTGAACAAATTCAGCGCGGACGCTAGCAGCCGTCAACGCTAAAGCTAAGAACCCATTTAGACACTACCCCTATCAATCAAATTGCATTCGGTGCTTTTAGAAAAAGTATGAAAATCATTGATGTGTCCTCTAATATGCTTTTCTTTCATGCTGAAGATGGTCGATATATCTTTCAACCTTGGGGGAAATTTGGCGGCTGTTATCAGCTAACGGAAAAACAACGTATTGTTCGAGCGGTCGCCAACCTGCTCTATTATTTTTTACTTTTTGGCGTACTGATCAGTTACATAGGCCCTGACCTGCTTAACAAAAAGTTGCTTATTGCCTTCGTGCTTCTTATGGTGCTACATCAGTTTTTGCTTTGTTTATATACGCTTGGTCTTACTAAGACGGAAGCTCCTGAACGACCATCTCAGGAATATCGGCAAAAACTAGGAAAGATAAATGCCGAGGCGATGGGTAAATCATTTCTTTGGTTTCGGTTTATTGGTGCCTTGGCTTTCATTGGTTTAGGCGTTCTGATAGGCTTTGTCCTTGGTAAGTTATTCCTGTCCTTTTTAGCGGTTACTTTTTTTGGCTTTTGTGCGGTTCGAATCTTTCGACAAATCAAACGACTTGAAAGTTAAAAATATCTGCAAGCCCTTCGCAAGAATGAGGTAGGGTTTTGGTGGAGTGCAGTGATGAGCACTATGTGGCACTAATACTCGGCGTACTGCCTATGGCAATCTCAATCACGACGAACAAAACAAACTCGCCCAACTTGTACCAGCACTGGCCGCCGCAAAAGTCGAGGAACCGAAGGTCGCTTTCCTCGCTGGTTTTTGTAGTTGGACGATTGATGTTCATGGTACTTCTGCTAGCGCTGCTTTCTACAATGTGTCGAAGTTGGGGCCAGAGTTCATGGACTTCGTGCAATGGATTCTTGAACTTAAGGCACAGGATCGAGATGGAAACCAAATACGAGCTGTTATACCTGGTGAGAAAGCACCGGATTACCCTTGGACGCGAGTCTTGAAGAGGATGTCGTTTGAATCATCTCACTCACATCAAAAAAAATGCGAATTACCAATTTAAAAAAAATCCTCAGTGTTTATAGTCTTGCCATTGTTGTCAGTATCGCGCTGTATATAGCTTGCCTATTCTCGCCTGCATACAGACCTATGACCAATGGAGCGCCTGGACAGATCTATTTAGGTTTGAATGCTCTTGTGATTGGACCGTTAGGGTTCATCGCTCTGAATTTTTCTTGGCTTGCTAATCTTTGTCTGTGGTTTGGTTGGTCGAAAATACTTCACAAGCGTCAAGAGGCCGCAATCGCATGGTGCTTGAGCGCACTAGCATTCGCGCTCTCTTTCTTGCTATATCCTAAAATACCGGTGGGTAGTTCAGGGGCCTTTTCCTTCGAGATTATGATTGGCTATCACTTGTGGATTGCCAGCATCGTCTTTGCTCTCGTCGCATCAGTTATGATTCCATGGGCGACAACGCAAAAGCTCGAGTCAGAAGATAGTTCTAAAGATTAGTCGACATTGAACGAGATGAGCGCATCGAGACGCACAGAACAGCGATATTGATCTATGACCCAACTCCGCCAAGCCACTTGTAATGATCTAGTTTCTATCTTGTCGTGGGTTCCGACAGCAGAAACTCTCAAACTCTGGGGCGGCCCTTTGCTCACTTTTCCGCCCGACGTCGCCAAGACTTGGATTGAAATCGGCGCGAACGACAGCAATAGTTTCGTGTTGGTGGATAAACAGGATCGCGTTCTCGGATTTGGTCAAACCTTGCAGCGCCAAGCGCAGGCCATCCATCTCGCTCGCATTATCCTTGCCCCTGAAACTCGAGGCAGAGGCTTGGGGCGCGTCTTATGTGAAGAGCTGATGAAAACTGCGATCGCACAGCATCAGCCTGCAAAGTTTACTTTGAACGTGTATCAAGACAATGCTGCCGCGGTGTCTTTGTATCGCAGCTTGGGTTTTGTCTTGGCTGATCAGCACAGCATGCAGGGGGCTTATGCGATGGAGTTTGTTTGCGGTGTCGAGACGAAATAGCTGATTGGCACTGTTTCAAGAAATGTTAGGATCCATCGAATAGATGGTTGATCTCGTTTTCTCAACTCGTTATCCGTTCCAACGTCACTCCATTCCATACCTAAAAACCCCGTTTCAAGCCTTCATTTATATTTGTTCGAGCCGCAAAATCGATTTTTCACGGCCAGTTTTTGTCATTTCGTCGCATATTACCCATGTCGTAAATAGAAATTCGATACAGTTCGTGCCATCAGTTATTTGGCAGCAAGTCTGTTTTCTTCTTACGAGGTCATTATGCAATTCCCCACCAGTTCAGTTATTACTCTTATTCTCTGTAATGTCATCGCGGTTTCTGCGCATGCACAGTCAGGCGATGCTAAGGTTCAAGCACAGGCACCAGCACAGCAAGTAGCGCAGCCACAAAAGGTTGAAGTAAAGGGTAAGACACAAGAGGAATTTGCGCGTACTGAAACGGCTGCACGTTCCATTGTAAGTAATGCTGAGCTCACGCGTTTTGGTGACACAAATATCGTCGATGCAATGAAACGTGTACCAGGTGTGCAAGTGACGAACAACAAGTTGCATCTTTTAGGTATGGCAGCGGGCTACACACAAATCTTGATCGACGGCGAAGCGCCACGCGGCATCACGATTGAAGACATTCCACTAAATATGATTGAACGCGTGGAGATTTATCGTGGTGCGAATGCGCAGTTTAGTTCGCAAGCGATGGGCGGCACCATCAACATCATCTTGAAGAAAGCAGCTTCTACCTCGCAACATAGTATCAAGGCCAGTGTTGGTCATATGTTCCAAAACAATGGTGGCGTTGACTGGTTTCATTCCGATAAGAACGGCAATCTGTCTCATACCGTAAGCGTGAGCTTATCGAAAGATCGTATGAGCGCTGGGCAAGCTGAAGACTCAACGACTAACTTTATGAACGAGAATGTGTTGACTGGAGTGAAGAGCGAGTTTCAGAACGTGTCGCGTAGTCAGCGTAGCGATGAATCGTTGCGTATTTCTCCTCGAATTCAATACAAAACT
The DNA here is from genome assembly GCF_014284155.1 of Affinundibacterium nitidum. Taxonomy (GTDB): domain Bacteria; phylum Pseudomonadota; class Gammaproteobacteria; order Burkholderiales; family Burkholderiaceae_D; genus Undibacterium; species Undibacterium nitidum. The sequence continues at coordinate 238,911 of NZ_JACOFZ010000003.1, read as the reverse complement.
GACTCGAATATCAATCTAACGTCGACATCGATTGTGGCACATAATCGTTTTAGTGCCGATACCACGAGTCAGTTCAATAATGTCGCTGGTCGCGTGTTTGAGATCGGCAAAACGGCGTCGCATGATACCAACCATGGCACCAATTTCGGTAGCACGCTCAAAGCTGTTACTAGCTTGGATAATCAAATCGGCGTTGATGTCAGCGCAGGCTTTCAAGCACAAAGTTTTATCGCGCGCTCTCATTCACAGAATTATCTGCCTGATGGTACGCTGAAGTTCAACCGTGATCTCAATACCGATGTCCACGTCATCGTCGGCATTACCAATGGTAAATTGAGTGTTCCAACTAATGCGGAGCACGACTTGGTAATCGGTTGGTCTGGCTGGCGCGCCAATGTCGATATCGATAACAATCAAAGTGACCGATACGCTGCTACATCAACGAGTATTCTTCGCCCATATGGTGCGAGTTCGGTGATGGATAATGTAGCGTTTTTCGCGCAAGACGATTGGAAGTTTAAGAAAAACTCCTCCGTATCGCTGGGATTGCGTTGGGAATCTCAAGGTATCCGTACTGAGAATAACGACGGTGAAAAAGCCACTAATCGTGCCAGTGTGTTGAGCCCGGTCGTACAAACTATGTGGCAGCTCGACCCGCAAAACACAGAGCGCATTCGCCTCGGTGTCTCTCGTACCTTTAAAGCGCCTGAAGGTACACAGCTCCTGATGCCGAAGATTTATGTCATTAATAATTCTATCGAAAGTCCGAACGTAGTTGGTAACCCGAACTTGCGTCCTGAACTTTCTTGGAGCGTTGATGCTGCGTTTGAGCATAACGGCAAAGATGGACTCAACTATGCCGTACGTGCTAAGGCGCAATCGATCGATGATATTCACCGCGAAGTGGTGTATGTGGCTGATAACGCTTACTGGAAGAAATTTGTGAATGCCGGTAGTGCGCAGAGCCAAAGTCTTGAGCTCTCTACACAGTTCCCATTAAAGCGTTGGATGGATAATGCACCAGACATGGATTTCTCTGCTAGCTATTCACACTTCTGGTCTAACGTGAAAGATTTGGCGACACCATATAACACGCTCGCACCGTACAAATATGTAATGACTTTTGGTGCCAACTACCGTGCTAAATCGATTCCACTCACGGCTGGTATTAGCGCCAAGGTTCAAGATTCGCATTGGCAGCAAATTAGCCTCACTGAGCGCCAATACTTGAAGACGCCAAAGAATGTTGATATCTACGCCTTGTGGAAATTCGACAAACAAAGCCAGTTGCGTTTCGCCTTGAACAATCTTCTCGGTGGCGACGCCTATGATTCAATGACCTACGCTAGCGTTGGTAATGCGAGAAGCCAATCTTCACGTGCCGTACCGACAGCGCGTAACTTTAGTATGACTTACGAGTACAAGTTCTAAGCTAGTATTCAAAACACTCTTGTGGTTGTGAAGTTACCGCCGCGATTACTAAAGTCGGGGCGGCAATTGAACAGCATCAATGTCCAAAGGCACGGGCCCTTCGTCTGCCCAGAGGTGACATCTGATCTCACTTGCTTTACGCATCCCCTTCACGTCCCTAGCTGCTCGCTAGGGATTTTTTTACACGCCGTTCACTCCGCGAAACTGCATTCTGTCCATCTCAGTTTTCGTTTTGTCAAATATGAGATGTCTGTCTAGTTCGAATTCCTTAGACTAGTTCTCCATTGTGGTCCATTGCAATCCAGTTCGTGAAATTGCAGCGGCAAACGTAAATGAATGGTGGCAATACAAATGAATAAGTTTTCTACGGGGCAGTATTACGGTGCACATGCGTTTGAACGCCGTGTGGCAGGTTTGCGTTTGAGTCATTTGCAGGCGACGATTCCTGAGCATGAAATGAAAGAGCATAGCCATTCTGGTGCGCACTTGGTGTTAGCGACAAGGGGCGCGTACAAGACCTCGGCCCATGGTGAGCGACGCGAGGGGCCGGTCTTGGTGTTTAACCCGCCTGATGTGGTGCATCGTGATTGTTTTGCTGGCGATGGCGGCTGGTTCTTTGCGATCAGCCTGTCGGAAGCGGATACTGTCGAGCTATATGAGCGAATGCGATTGCCTGATTTTGCATGGCGAAGCCATCAACCGCAATTCATCAGACGGGTTTTCAAATTGATGCAGGCTGCTGGCTCGAATGATTCTTCTTCGCTTGACTTGGAACTGATGACGATAGCGCTGCTTAACAGTCTCACGCCGCAAACGCCGATATCATCGAAGCCACCACCCTGGTTACAACGAGCGCAAGAAATGATTGCAGACTTATCCGATCAAGATTTGGGTGTAGCTGACATTGCAGACGCCCTAGGTGTGCATCGCGTGTACTTGGCTCGCCAATATGTGCGCCATTTGGGGTGCACACCAGGAAATGATTTGCGACGCCGTCGAGTCGAACGTGCCACACAATTGATGATGACGAGTGAGCAAGCTCTTACCGAAATTGCACTGGCTAGCGGCTTTTGTGATCAAAGTCATTTGAATCGCGCTTTTCTGCAGCAATGGGGTATGACACCAGGCAAGTTTGCCAAATTGAGCGGTGCTGAAAAATGTAAGCGATCGTTTTGATCAAGGTTGCAATTATCCAAGACAGGCTTCTTGCCCCAACTTACAATGAAATTACTGAGCTAAGTCAACTGAAGTCATCGATGGAGTATCTACATGCAAGCTAAACCCATTCTCGCCCTATTACTTAATAGTGCTTTGCTAATCGCAAGTGACGCGCAAGCACATCCAACGTCGCCCACCAAGACCTTTGAATGGGGGCAGCAAGATCCCGCCTCCCAAAAGATGAGTGCCAACAAATTCATCGAGATGGATGAGGCGATCAAGCAAGCTAAGTTTCAACAAATTACCAGTGTTTTGGTCGCCCGCCATGGGAAACTCGTGCACGAATCCTATTTTGATGCGGATGGTGCTGATGCTTTGCGTAATACCCGTTCCGCTACCAAAACCATCACAGGTATGCTGGCTGGGTTGGCGATAGACCAAGGCTTGATCGCGTCGCGCTCAACGCCGATTTTATCGATACTCAAACCGAAGCGAGCGCTAGACAACCCTGATCCACGCAAGGCCAAAATCACGGTCGAAGATTTATTGACTATGAGCTCTATGATGGAGTGCGATGATCAAAATCAATTTTCGCGCGGTAATGAAGAGCGCATGTATTTGATTGAAGACTGGGTGAAGTTCTATTTGGATTTGCCGATCAAAGGCTTTGCCGCTTGGGTGCCGAAACCCACGGACTCTTTCAATGGTCGCTCTTTTAGTTATTGCACTGCTGGCTCGACCACTTTGGGTGCGGTAGTACAAACCGCTGCGAAGATACCCTTAGCGACATTCGCGCAAAAGAATCTGTTTGCCCCCTTGGGCATCGACAAAGCCGAGTGGCAATACTCGCCGCTGGGTTTAGCCCAAGGTGGCGGCGGGCTTGGTTTGCGCAGCCGCGATTTACTAAAACTAGGTCAGCTATTAGTCAATGGTGGTGCTTGGAACGGTCAACAGATTTTACCTAAGGCATGGGTCAAAGCCACAACCTCTCCACAAGCACAAGTCGATGAACAGCGTCATTACGGATACCTACTGTGGCTCTACCCTTACGCTACCAAGAGTGCGAAGTATGCTTCCTACCAAATGGCGGGCTCAGGTGGCAATAAGGTGGTGGTCTTCCCCGAGCAAGATGTCGTGGTGGTCGTTACCACCACCAACTTCGGGGTGCGCAATCCGCATCAAGTCACTGATAAGTTGATTGCTGAGTATGTGCTTGCGGCTTTGGAATAAGCTTGGTTTGACCTATTGTGGTTTGCCGCAATAGGTCAAGGTCTATTACTATTTCTTGATAATTTTGGTCGCACCCAGCATCAGATGAGAGACTCGCCCCTCGTTACCTCTGATGAGCTTTAATTCAAATCCATTCTCAAGGACGATGAGGTCGTCGTTGGCGAGCAATACGATCTCTGTCTTAGGCATAAATTTTCCAATCTCTACCATCATTTTCCCGTTTTCTTGTGTGAGCAAAACGGATGGTGGTTTATCGGTTGGCGAAGCTGGTGGTATCGGACATTCACCGATTAGTTGTTCTAAGATGCTTGCACTGGGTTCGATAGGTTCGATCTCGCGTGTTTTGAAAGAAGGCCAGTGATACTCTTTAGCCAGTGCACTCAACACTTGGCGGTAGACCATGCCGCCACCTTCGCCATTGGTCATTACCACCGCGCCACGACCAAGAACAGGGAAGTAAACGATAAAACAACGATAACCCTCATTACTGCCACCATGTTCAAAGGACATGGCTTCGCCTGCTCCGCCCAGCATAGGGCCTAAACCAGAAGGTGCTTTCTGTTCAGTGAGCATCTCGGTTGCCATTTTTTGTGACAGCGTTTTGGTTGATTTACCCGCGCGCGCTTCAGTGATCTCGATAGCCCATTTGCTTAAATCAGTTGGCGTTGTCCATAGACCTGCCGCAGCCAATTCAGGATAAGTATGCCAGCGACCAGGGATGGGCTTGCCTTCATCGTCATGCCCAGTGGCGGCGAGTTTTTGTTTTGCATTGGACAAGGGCTGTTCGTAGGCGCTGTTTTTCATGCCGATGGGGCCAAGTACAAGTCTTTGCACGAGAGCGGGAAAGGCTTCGCCTGTGGTTTCTGTCATGGCCAGTTGCATGATCGTTGTTCCACCACCGGAATATTTCCATTTAGTGCCCGGGGTCATTTCTACTCGCACAGCTTGTGTGTTGGCAGGTGCTTTGCCATCAAGTATTTGTTGAACAGTCGGTACTTTTACGCCACTCGCATAACCGGGAAATCCGTGGCCATTCAAGCCTGCTGAATGCGAAATGATACGACGCAAGGTGACAGCCTCTGTTTTGGTGAATTCATTGTCAGGCAACTGCCAAGTTTTGAGATAGGTATTGATCGGCGTATCGAGTGCGAACTTGCCTTGTTCAACTAATCTCAACATCGCCGTTGCGGCAACGGGCTTACTAATCGACGCTGCTTGAAATAGGGTGGTAGCCGTCACTGGATCTTTGCTATCCGCTGCTTTGACACCAAAGCCATGCGCCCAAGCAAGCTTGCCATCGTTGATCACGGCAATCGACACACCCGGCACCTTGTACTTCGTCATACTATCGGCCAGTGTATGGGTTTTCTCTGGGGTGCCTTTGATGACGATACTTGGTGTCAATGTCGTGGTGACGCGCTTGATTTGTTCATCAATGCTTTGAGCACAAACATGGGCAGTGGCTGCCATCATGAGCAAGATTGCTGCTGGGCGTGAGATAACTAAAAAACGCGAAACTGGCATAGTGGTGCTCCCGAGAAATGAATGTCGCATGAGTATCGCACAATTTAGGTGCCTATCGGCAGTGCTTAAATTCACCACTTATGAGGTCGACAGCGCGCACAGTCAATTTCGTGTATCTTTTGCGAAGCACGGAGGACACTTTGACTACATCATTACTGCAAAATTCGTTTCAAACTACCGATACGATTGTTCGCCCCCTTCGGTGGGCGCGCATAGTATTTATACTGCTTCTAGTCAGCCTGTTAGGCAGTTGTAGTACGGTGCGCCTTGGCTACTCGAATGCCGACACGCTGGTTTATTGGTGGTTGGATGGATATGTGGATTTCCATTCTTCGCAGAAAGTGAAGGTCAAACGTGATATCGCGCAACTCTTGAGCTGGCATCGCAGCACCCAATTGCCGCAATATGCACAGACATTGACGCAGATGCAGACGACGCTAGCCGCGAATCCAGGGCCAGCTGAAATTGAGGCGGTATATCGACAAGTCGAACAACTTTCGCAAGTGATCTTACTCAAGGCTGTGCCAGAGTTGACCGATTTGGCGCTCACTATGAATGAGTCGCAAAAAGTCTATCTGACACGCAAGTTCGAAAAGAATAACGAAGACTTTCGTGAGAAATACATCAACCGAACGCCAGAGAAACAAGCGAAAGAACGCATCAAAAAGATCGAGAAGCAAACCGATGAATGGCTTGGAAGCGTGACACGTGAACAGGAAGCGATTATTGCTCGGCATGTCGAAAAACATCCGGCAAACTATGCCAATTGGCTAGACGACAGCATCATGCGCCAACGTATCGTTTTGCAAGTGGTAACGCAAATCCAAAACGAAAAGCCAAACCGTGAAGCGGCACAAGCGTTGGTGCAGCGGGCAATCATGGCGGCGTATGAGCCCGCAGAACAAGCCGATCGACGCACACAAACAGATGCCTCAAGAGCGGCAACCCAACAGTTAGTGTCGATTATTCTCAGATCGGCTACGGCAGAGCAGAAGACGCATGCACGCAACAAACTGCAAGATTGGATTGATGACTGTAGGTACTTGATTGCGAAGAAGTAAGCCGATTGGTCGGCTGTATTGTGTACCGTTCAGCTAGGTGCCAACCATGGTGCATCGTCCCTGCCGGGGCAGGGATTCAAGGTCTTTGTCCTTCGACGTAGCTGTATTTTTACGCCTATGGGATTTACTCTATGTTGAACCTTGGAGTAGGCCTGACAATTTAAGCCAGCTTTGCCGCTAGTACATCGACCTTCTCGATGACTGGTGCTTCCGCCAACAATTCGGCTGCATTCGCCATCAGCGCCGCGGCGATCGGTCCTGCAAGGTGAGCCTCGCGGCTAACTTCATCTGGAAAAGCATCGAAAATACCAAAACGTGAAGGACTGAGTTTGATGGCAAACCATACAGTGGTGCCTGCCTCTTGGTTGGCGAGTGCCAACGCACTTTTTAAAAACTCTTCTACGGCACTTTCTTTGCCAACTTTGGCTGTGACTTGGGCGAGGATTGCGTACTTGACCATGATGTTGTTTCCTTGAGTAGTTGATGTGAACTGATGTCGTTGTCCATTGAAATGGCTTGGTGACAAGGCGTTATTCTAGGGATCTAGGCACATATTCTATAGTGGCGGAAACGTCAATAATGGTATCATTACCGCCATGCGTATTTATATCCTCGCTCTCGATGGCGTATTTGATATTGGCCTGTCTTCACTGATCGATGTGATCTCGACAGCCAATGAACTCGGCTCCCAATTCGAATCATCAGAAGGTGCCGGCCCACAGCTCGATATGCGTTTAGTGAGCGTACGTAAGAAAGTGTGCACCTCGCAGGGACTGACGGTGCCGAGCGTGTTAGCAACCGATTTGCCAACGCCCGATGTCGTGCTGATACCCGCGCTCGGAGCGAAGATGCCAGTTTCGCTAGCAGCAGCATTAGAAGCGAAAGAAGTGAAGGATGCGGGCATCGTGCTGAAAAAATGGGCAGCTGCTGGCGCCATGATTGGTGCCGCATGTACAGGCACCTTCGTGTTAGCGGAAACGGGTTTGCTAGACGGACAGCAGGCAACGACGTCTTGGTGGTTATCGGCTTTGTTTCGTCAACGTTACCCTGCTGTCGAACTAGATGAATCGAGGATGTTGGTGAACTCTTCCTGTTTCACCACTGCTGGTGCGGCGCTCGCTCATTTAGATTTAGCGCTCGGTGTGGTGCGCAGCACTAGCCCTTCTTTGGCGGCTCTTTGCGCACGTTATTTACTGATTGAACCACGCTCTTCTCAAGCGGTGTTCGTCATACCGGACCATGTTGCCCACAACGATGCGGTGGTCGAACGCTTCGAGCGTTGGGCCCGCGGACACCTAGCTGAAGGTTTTTCGATGACTGATGCCACAAAAGCGATTGGTGCGAGCGAACGAACTCTAGGTAGGCGAATTCAAGCGGTGTTGGGGAAATCGGCGCTGGAGTATTTTCAGGACTTACGTGTAGAACGTGCAGTACACCTACTACAAACAAGCACAGAAAGTGTGGACCAAATTGCCGCGCTCGTTGGTTACTCCGACGGTACCACTTTGCGCAGCTTATTACGGAGGAAATTGGGCAAGGGTGTACGCGAGCTACGGGAAAAGCCTTAAGGCTGTATAGGATCGTAGATGTTGCCGTTGCAGATTTGCGATGGGTATTCGAATTGAAGCGTTTATAATCTTTAACTACTGTGCTCAATTAATGAATCAATATGGCCGAAGATCTCTCCATCCTCACCCGCACCGCGAATCCACCCGATGCCACTATCGCTTACGGTGGTGAGCCCGATCAAATCGCTGATATTCGCTATGGCTCCCGTGGTAGTGATCTGCCCTTGCTTGTGTTGATCCACGGTGGTTTTTGGAAGCCGGAGTACGATCGTGCGCACGCCGAGGCCATGTCGACAGCCTTGGCCGAAGCGGGGTGGACGACCTTAACTTTGGAATATAGACGCATCTCAGGTGAGCCCGACGTCACCGTGCAGGATCTTTCGACCGCCATAGAAAGCTTGCCTTCACGTGTTGATCGTCATAATGGCAAACTCCTATTAGTTGGGCATTCGGCAGGTGGTCACTTAGTTTTATGGGCCGCTGCGAAAAATAGTGACGCGCCGATTCAAGGCGTACTCGCCTTAGCACCCGCAGCAGATCTAGAAATGGCACACACCATGAAGTTGGGTGATGGTGCTGTCGAGCGTTTCTTGGGGCAAGGTCCAAGCAATCGACAGGATTTAAATCCCATGCTGATGCCCGCCCCTGCCACTGTGGTTACCATCCTTCACGGTGCAGAAGATGACATCGTTCCGCTTGCTGTCGCGAAGTCTTACTGTACCGCCTTCGCCGAGACACGTATGGTGCAATTGCCTGATAGTGGACATTTTGCCTTGATTGACCCAGCGAGCACTGCTTGGGCGAGCGTGGTGTCAGAACTAGAGAGTTTGAGCAAGCGGTAGAAGTGTCACTGCATCTCATAGTTTCAACACTGATTTGAAAATTGATTTATTCGGAGATCTCATGACCGAGTACCTATTCGTGTATGGCACCTTAGCGCCAGGACGCCCCAACGCCCACATCCTTGCGGAAGTCCCTGGTACTTGGGAGCCTGCGCTTGTGAGAGGATACTTGCGCCAAGAAGGCTGGGGTGCTGATCATGGTTACCCTGGAATTGTCCTGTCTGAACATGGCGACGATGTCGAAGGTTTTCTCTTTAGCTCCGATTCTATATCTGCGCATTGGCAAAGGCTCGACGAATTTGAAGGCAGCGGTTATCGGCGCGTGCTGGTCGCAGCTCAGCGACGCGACGGTTCTGTCGTTCAAGCTTACATTTACTCGCTCGCAAAGGCTGAATGAATGTCGTTGAGAACTTTCCTACAAGCAGAGTTCCAACTGCGATCTAGCTACATTGCGCTTTAAAAAATGTGCTTATTCTATTGCATACGCTAATGACAGACCACGACCGCTCGCAATATATCGCGACACTTGAGAAACGACTCAAGCCTAGCAATTTCTGGGTGACAGATTTTCTTTCTCACCGGCTAATGGATGTTGAATGGAGCTTTTGTTGCGGAGAGGGAGAGAATTGGTCAACGATTAAACGATGTGCAGAATACTCTCGAGATATTTTGCGAATTATCCATCCGCAAGTATTAGATTTGGATGAATGCATAGAGCTAACGACGGTATCTTCTCAAGCTAAAGATAATATTCGTGAACTTTTCGTGTTGGAGGCCTTGTGCGATGAGCCGAAAGTGACGGAGGAACAAGTTTGCAATGCTGTTACTGCTTTCTTCCAACTTGTATTCACACGTGATTTTGCTTAACCAGCTGACACAAGGATGCTAACTTATGTCATTGCGATTATTGGCGCAACATACGGAAACTGAAAACTTATTTAATTCCTTGGTATTGAAAGGCTCATCATGCTACATCTCAATAAGCATGAACATCTCCCCGATTTCATACGCTTAAATGAACAATGGATCTCCGAGTATTTCGCTCTTGAAGAAGTTGATCGCGCGCTTGCCGCGAACCCCGCTGCTATTATTGATGAGGGTGGATTTATCTTTACCATGACCGATGGCGATGAGGTTGTTGCTTGCTGCGCGCTGTTCAAGAGCGGCGAATATGAATTCGAATTGGCACGCATGGCGGTGTCGCCGAAACGGCGTGGTGGTGGTCTCGGGCGACAATTGATCGAGGCAGCGATCAGTAAAGCCATAGAACTGAAAGCCAAGCGGGTGTATTTGGTGTCAAATACCAAACTTGAATCTGCGATTGCCTTGTATCAGAAAACGGGATTTGTCACGGTATCCTTGGGCCAGCATCCGGTGTATGCTCGCGCAAATATCGAGATGGAGCGTGTGCTTCCCTAGCAAACATCTCCTTGTACATTCTCAACATATTCATCATGCTAGAAGCCACGTGTCATTGCGGAGCAGTACGAATTCAGGTGCCAGCGGTGCCCGCATTTATTGTCGACTGCAATTGCTCTATTTGTAGACGCAATGGAGCCTTGTGGGCTTTTTATACCAACGACGTCGTCAAAATGCAGGGCCATCCAGAGAACACCACAGCATACATTTGGGGGCCGCGCACGATACGCACTATGCATTGCAAATATTGTGGTTGCGCTACCCATTGGGAAACAATCGATGCCATGGAAGGTAGCCGGGTCGGCATTAATACGCGCAATTTTGACCCCCTGACGATGCAGGGTATCCGAGTGCGTCGGTTTGATGGTGCTGATACCTGGACTTATCTGGATTAGCGAGATCCGCTTCACGTTGCTCGCTTGAAGATGTCTCTCATTCGAAAAAATACGAGTAGACTTATACAAAAAGGAATTTAGGAGAAAGTAGGCAATGAATTTTTCCAACAAATACAAATATATTATGCCTTGCATCCTCGGACTGACCATGGTCTATGGTGTCGTGAATTTTAGAGGCGCGCCGATTAGGCCCTGCGGTGAACAAAAGTATTGCGGCAAAAGCGGAAATCGCGTCACGCAGGAGGAATATGAAGCCTACAGAACTTGGGAAACTACTTTTATTCTGGTCGCCCTTGGTGCTTTCTTTAGTAAGTTGGTTGAACGTGGTGTGATGCGCGATTCAGCAAGACCGGATTGATTAAAGTTCTCATTAACTTTCAACAAAGGCGGCAACCATGAGCACAGTACTTTGGGCAAATCTCCTGCAAGATGGCATCGTCACTTCGGACGAAGACGACAAATACGCTCTATACAAGCATACGGACAAGCTTGATCGCATTGCAAAGAATTTGGGCTTGAGTTCTTTTGCCGCCATTTGTGACACCTGATGCGCAATTTAACCTCAGTGATGAAGCGCTACCAGAGGGCATGGAATCGACCAATGAAGTGATGGCATTGAAAGGCGTGTGGATCTCGGCCGCCGAAGCGCAGAAACTGATCTCGGGTTTGCTCGAGCATGTGCAGAAGAACCAGACACGATTCGGTTTGTTCTCGAATGACCATGATGCGGTGGTCGAGGAATTAGCGCAGGCCCTGAGTTTTGCTAAGAGTGCGAAGTCGCCTCTTGCGAAGTTTAATTTTTCTGTAGTGATGTAAGGCCTGCTCAGTCGCCCAGCCTAATGCACGACGAAAGAGTAAAGATTAAGTGATTAAATTGCTCTCCACGAGACCCAAATTCACTACGCACGAGGAATACATCGCGTCGATGCCCCTTGATGTGCAAAAGATTTTGTTTGAAGTGCAGGCGCGCGTCGAACAAGTCTTGCCCGAGGCGGAGCGCTGTATCAGCTATGGCATGCCCGCTTATCGAATGCGAGGCGATGGTGGTACTGGTAAAGTATTCTTTTACTTTGCTGGCTTTAAGAAGCATCTCGGTGTTTATCCGCCAGTCAATCAAGATTCACGTTTGATAGCTGAGCTTGCGCCATATCGCAATGAAAAAGGGAATCTGGCTTTTCCATTGAAAGACCCGATTCCCTTTGACTTGATTCGGCGAGTGGCGCTAGCACTGGCGAAGGAATATGCGCAAAAGTAGGTTGAAGCTAGCTTTCTGCTTACTTCGCTACCGCTTTGCTGCGTGCTACAAGCAACTTCTTATAACTATCAATCAAGCGTTGATGGCGATCTAAGCCTTCGAGTTTCATGCTGGTCGGTGTCAAACCATAGAAGCGTACAGTCCCTTCCATCGAGCCGTAGACTGCATCCATGCGCTCATTGCCAAACATGCGACGGAAGCTGTGTTCGTAATCGTCGTGATCGAGTTCGTCGTTCAATTCAATTTCTAAGACCACGTTCAATGCTTGATAGAACAATCCACGTTCCACGGTATTGTCGTTGTATTGCAAGAAGCTTTGCACTTGTTCGTGGGCCGCTTCAAATTCTTGCAGGGCCATATTAATCAAGAGCTTTAATTCAAGAACGGTAAGCTGACCCCAGACGGTGTTTTCGTCGAATTCGATGCCGATTAAGGTGGCGATGTCGCTGTATTCGTCGAGCTCGTTATTTTCTAAACGTTCGAGCAAGGCGTCGAGCGCATCGTCATCGAGACGATGCAAATTCAAAATGTCTTCGCGGAACAAGAGCGATTTATTGGTGTTGTCCCAGATCAGGTCTTCCACTGGATAGACTTCAGAATAGCCTGGTACCAAGATGCGGCACGCGGTAGCGCCGAGTTGGTCGTAGACGGCTTGATACACTTCTTTGCCCATGTCAGCGAGGATGCCAAACATCTTGGCTGCTTCGTCGGCGTTAGCGTTTTTGCCTTCGCAAGTGAAATCCCATTCGACAAATTCGTAGTCTGCTTTGGCACTGAAGAAACGCCATGAGACGACACCGCTGGAATCGATGAAATGCTCAACGAAGTTGTTTGGTTCGGTGACGGCATTGCTGACAAAGGTCGGTTGTGGCAAGTCATTGAGACCTTCAAAACTGCGACCTTGCAAAAGCTCGGTTAAGCTGCGTTCCAATGCCACTTCGAAACTTGGGTGTGCACCGAAGGAAGCGAATACGCCACCGGTGCGAGGGTTCATCAGGGTGACGCACATCACTGGATAAAGGCCGCCAAGTGAAGCATCTTTCACGAGAACTGGGAAACCTTGTTCTTCCAAGCCTTGTATGCCGGCGACGATGCCGGGATATTTCGCCAAGACTTCTGGTGGCACATCCGGCAAAGTGAGTTCGCCTTCTAGAATTTCACGCTTGACGGCGCGTTCGAAAATTTCAGACAAACACTGCACCTGTGCTTCAGGCAGAGTATTGCCGGCACTCATACCATTGCTGGCGAATAGGTTTTCGACTAAGTTGGATGGGAAATACACTGTTTCACCGTCAGACAAACGTACAAACGGCAAACTGCAAATGCCGCGCTCGACGTTGCCAGAATTAGTGTCGATTAAATGCGAGCCGCGTAGTTCTTTATCGGGGTTATAAATCGCCAAACTGTAGGCATCCAAAATCTCTTTGGGCAGGGCATCTTTTTTGCCTGGTTTAAACCATTTCTCGTTGGGGTAATGCACGAATTCCGCATTGGCGATATCTTCGCCCCAGAAAGAGCCCGCATAAAAATGGTTATTGCTCAGACGCTCAATGTATTCACCGAGCGCAGAAGCCAAGGCACTTTCTTTGGTGGCGCCTTTGCCGTTAGTGAAACACATCGGTGAATGTGCATCGCGAATGTGTAAAGACCAGACGTTAGGAATAATATTGCGCCAAGAAGCGATTTCGATCTTGATACCGAGGCCAGCTAGCAAGCTCGACATATTTGAGATCGTTTGTTCAAGTGGCAGATCTTTACCGAGAATATAGGTCGCGCTATCGCCTTCAGGTTTCACCGTCAACAGCGCTTGTGCGTCAGCGTCAAGATTCTCGACTTCTTCGATGATAAATTCTGGACCTTGCTGCACCACCTTCTTTACGGTGCAGCGATCGATAGAACGCAAAATGCCTTCGCGATCTTTGGCGGAGATGTCGGCAGGCAACTCGACTTGGATTTTGAAAATCTGCGCGTAGCGATTTTCTGGATCAACGATATTGTTTTGTGACAGGCGAATATTCTCGGTTGGAATATTGCGCGTGTTGCAGTAGAGCTTTACAAAATAGGCCGCGCATAAAGCAGATGATGCAAGGAAGTAGTCAAACGGCCCTGGTGCCGAGCCGTCGCCTTTGTAACGGATAGGTTGATCCGCGATAACGGTGAAATCATCGAATTTGGCTTCGAGGCGAAGCTTATCGAGAAAGTTGACTTTAATTTCCATGAGTATGTTCCAAACAGCGTCATTGCTGACGTAAAAATCGAATTGATCGCCATTATCCTTGATTACGCCCGCAGCTGCTCGGTTTCGTCCTCTAAGTTTGATTCTCTCATGGGCCGACCAGTAATATTGTGCCAATATTGAGAGAGGTAGGTGTCACGCTATCTCGGTCGGGATGGCATCAATGTACTTGCCCTTTTTGCATTTCGCGAATCGCCGCCACGACGTATTCCGGATTCGCAGTTTGTATAGCATGATCCGAATCAACAATGACTTGTTTTGCCTTCGGGTACATGCCGCGCACGAGCTGAATCGTTTCAGGGTCGTTGTTGACTACGCCAAAATCGACCCCAATCGCGCCAGCTGACTTGGGGACATTGAAGAGACGTATCATCGGTATCTGATCAATATCTGGGAGGGCTAAGACTTGTTCGCCTGTCGGATAAATCTGATCAATTTCGTTTTGTAGCATGCTGTGTAAGAAGAGGTTTTTACCGACCTTGGTTAATAATGGGAAGTCCTTGGCGGGCTTGATGATTCTAGGGTACAAAGAATCGACCAAGACCACACCTTGAACTTCACTAGGGTAAGTCTTGGCGAACAATTGCATGTATAAACCACCCATAGAATGTCCGACTAAAATATAAGGTGGCTTGAGACCTCGTTCCTGTAGCGCTTGGTGTAATTCCGCAACGATCGTTTTTCCATCGCGCGGCGCATCCGTCTTATCACTTCGCCCATAGCCGGGTCGATTATAGGCAAACACTGTGCTGTCGGTACTGACTTCTTGAATGACTTTTTCCCACTTGTTGATGGTTTCTCGTGCGCCGTTTTCAAACACCAATACGGCCTTTGAGCTAGGTCTGACGACGGTGAAAGTCTCGAGCTGGCGCGCCTGAAAGGTTTCGGTGACCGCTCCAACTAAGGGTGGTGTCGATTTACATGCGGTCATCGAGATAGTAACGCTGATGACACTGAGTAGTAGGAGCTGAACGATGCGTTTACGACTTAATTTGGACGAGGCTTTTGTCATGATAGAAAATGGACGCATACGAACAGCGCCAGATGAAGAGTGAATGAAGTCTCACCTTAACATCGGCTAAGTGTATGCGCCTCGCCATTGTGACAAAGCGTTGAAAGCTCAGTTTAAGCTGTGTGATTCGCTGGATAAACGGGAATAGAAAATCGCTGGTAAACGAAAGAGAGCTTGACGACAGCAGTCGACTTATTCTTTCGCAGGTGCACGATACCAGCCTTCTTTGGGTACGACTTTCTCTTTCTCAGGGTCGCCCAAGTAATGCGGCGACATAATCTGTACGTTATATTCATTGAAGACATCTTGAATATTGGCATGTAGAGAGCTCATGACCTGAGCTCGGGGCATGGGTTCGGTGGGCACCGCATGGCATATCAATAGGTATTCAGGGTAAAAATCGGAGAGTGCGGTTTGGAACACTTTGGGCGATGGTTCACTCAAGATATTGGGTGTTCTGCGTGCGGCTTCGACTAGCATCGCTTCGACTTGGCGCCAAGGTGTGTCGTAGCCAATGGTGACTTTGGTGTCGATTACAAATCCACGACCTTCGACCGCACGAGAGTAGTTCTTCGTGACATTGCTGAGCACCAAGGCATTCGGCAGGGTGATCTCTAAGCCCATCCCATTACGAATACGCGTGGTGAACATGCCTAAATCTGTGATCGTGCCTTCATGACCGTTGACGTGGATGAATTCACCTTTGCGATAGATTCTGGAATAAGTCAGGATTAAACCACTGGCCGCTTGCGCAATCAAACTCGATGAGCCAAGCGAAATCATTAAGCCGACCAAGACTGAGACACCTTTAAAAGCCTCCGTGCCTGAGCCAGGCAGGTAGGGGTAAGTCATGGTTAAAGCGAACAGCCAAATCGCTACTTTGGTAATGCGGCGTGTCGGTGTTACTACATCGGCACCGAGCCACGAAATGTGGATGCTGCCGTTCTCCACGCGATCAAAGAAGGCGTTAAAACCCTGAACCACTAGACGAGCCAAGAAAAAGATAATGCAGGCGGTGATAATGCCAGGGATAGCTTTGAGCGTGGCATTAGCGATCGTACTGAATAAGTCAAATAAGTAGTTGTTGAGCTGCTCTCCCAGTGGCCGAGTAAACGGGAATTGCGACAAGACAAAGCTTAACCACTCATAACTAAGTAAAAAGATCACTAGCCATGACAATACTTGCATTAGGCGTCGCAGAGCAGTTTGAATATGGGTACGTTGAATTAGGTTCGCTTGTACCAATTGATGGCTGTCGAGTTTCTCGCGTGCGAGCAGCAAAATTTTACTGAGGATGGCGCGTCGAATCTTAAAAACCAGCCACAGCAGTATAGCGAAAATCAAACTAGCTCCAGCCGCATACGCGCTAGCTCGCAGCATACGATCTAGACTGCGGCTTTCTTGCGTTTCTTTGAGAACTAAACTGATACGCGCAGCAGCTTGTTTGCTGATTGAATCTAAGGTCTCTTGCTGAAACGGATCAACGTCGTCGGGAGCGATATAGAAGCTACCTGCTCCATCGATTTGAATTAATTTGCCTGGCGGCATATCGGCGATACTGATCTGATGTTCGCCCGGTATGGCGAGTTGCTGTTGTATGCGTTTTTGCGCACGACGGACGCGTTCCTCTGGTTCGATGCCGAGCACGGTAGCATGTAAGTTGATAATCTCGCGATTGAGTAAATTGAGACTAACCTCTTTGTTGGTGCTGGTTGCAGCTAAAGTGTTACTTGCTGCCGAAACCGGAGCGCTGGCTGCAGAAGTCGCTACTTCGATTGCTGTTGAAAGCGACGTGCAGCAAAGTAAGCCTAGTAAAACGATGCTGCGAAAGATCGAGTTTGTTGAGACAAAGAAGAAGCGTTTTCTCATGACATGAAACCTTGATGGTTTGTGTTGATCGTATGTTAGCGTTGCATTCTTATCTGGATTTTTCAAAATCTTTGCTTGTGTTACTGGCGCCCAACTTGGAAAAACAAATTTTTCACACCATTCGGACCGACTGCAAAGCCCACATGCATCGGTCCCATGAAGCTATTGAAGCCTGCAAATAGACTGAGGCTTTTGCGTGTTTTGCCGAAAGATATTTGACTACTATCGTCCCATACGTTGCCAAATTCAAAGCTACTTCCCATGAATAAGCTTTGTCCCGCAAGGTCGAATCTTAATGCACGGTACAGATAGGTCGCACTACCATAGAGTTTGAAATTGCCGGAAAATTGATCGGGCTGATACGCTGACAACTGTTGGAAACCACCCAAAGTCGGACCTAAACCCAGCATATCTTTGTTGGGTAAGAATAAACCCGCGGTACTGAATTTGAGATTGAGGCTATGACTGTCCCAGCTTTTTGCCCAGGTCGTGTTCAAGCTTAATTCTTGGTAACGCTCGCCGCCTATATTTCTACCAATGAAAATTTCACCGTTGTAGGCGTAGCCGTGGCGTGGAAATGCAGGGTCACTTAATTGGTCAACAGAGACGCTGGCTTTCAGGCCGCCTTGATGTAAGTTGACACCAGGTAGTGCTGCGACGCTGGTATTTTCTTGATCGATATTAATTTGGAGTTGACCAAGTTTCGGGCGCACTTTGTAATGTTTGGCTTCGACACCAAAGCGATACTCGCCGAGGCTACCACGTTCTCCAATGTCGCCTATGTAATCAAGACCGATGCGTCCTTGCTTGAAGTCGTATTCGGCGACGCGGGTTTCGCCACGATAAATATTGCGCGTGTTGTTATTGGCTTCAATATAGGGTGCAATCATTCGACTACGATCTTCCGATACCGGTTGTCGTAGTTCACTGCGGAGGTGTAGGGTGTTACCAAACTCTAAGTCGTTGCGCCATTCCATGCCGCTTTCATTGATCCAAGGGCGACTATGGCCCACTTGTAAACGGAAGCCACCGGTGCCTTCAAATCCGCTCGATAAGGCCAAGCCAAAGCGCAAGTAGTGTGGTCCCCAGTTGCGTTCATTCGCTCGAATTTTAACGCCATACTCGCCGTCACGCTGAACGAGTTCATGAGTGATGCCATCGTATTCTCGGGTGAGATTGAGTTTGGCGAGCTTGAGATTAATTTCTTCGGCGTTATACGGCGTACCCTCTTTGACGTCGACTTGACGTCGAATTTCGCGCTCAGGAATAACGCCATTCGAGGTCACCTCGACGAAACCAATTTTGATCGGTGGCAGCTCGGCATCTGGGTCATGTTTCAAATGGGCCGCATATTCCGCTTTGCTCACGCTATAAGGCATTAATTTCTCACGCATCGCGATCGCGGCTTTATTGCCGATGTCCGATGCTTGCGCAGAGCGTCCAAAGTCAACAAAACTGATATCGCCGAGATTAGGCTCGATCAAAATATCATCGGGTGTCAATAAGGCTTTTTGTTGTTCGACATTTTGTTCGGTGAGGATATTCACCATTTGTTGGCTCACATTGATCAACGACGACAACTGTGTACGCGGTAGTAAAGGCGTGCCTATATTTACCGCGATAATGACATCCGCACCCATTTGCTTCGCCAAATCAACAGGTAAGTTCTTGACTAAGCCGCCATCAGTCAGTAATTCACCATCAATCTCTACTGGTGCAAACATACCTGGCGCCGCCATACTGGCGCGAATGGCCAAATGCAGAGGCCCCTTATTGAAGACGACAGTTTTGCCCGTTTCCAAATTGGTAGCGACGGCACGGAAAGGCACTGGCAAGTCGTCAAAGTCAACATCGCTTTTGAGATGTGCTGTCCAGTTGTGTAAAAGCTCTAAGAACTGCGTTGCCTGCACAGCGCCATTGGGCAAACGTACGCCATTTGCACTTAAGCCCATCGTCGCACCGAGTGGGTATTGTTTATCTTCCTCACGCAATGCATGTGGAACAATGGTGCGTTCGACTCGATCGACAGCGATATCGTTCAGCTTCAGTTTAACAATACGCTTTTCGATCTCGTTGGCGCTCATGCCTGAAGCGTAAAGGCCACCAATAACTGCACCCATACTCGTACCCGTCACGCAATCGATGGGAATACGTAGGGCTTCCAATTGCTTCAGCACGCCGATATGCGCGAAACCACGGGCACCGCCACCCGAAAGCACCAGACAAATCTTTGGTCGCTTAACTGCAGGAGTTGCGGTGTTTGTTTGCGGCTGGCTGATTGGCGTCTGGGCTAAAGCCGACGCGCTAGGCATACAAATCAGTGCAGCCAGTACGGCGCAAGCAACACGCGAGAAAGAATGTGTTTTCATAGGTGAAAAGCGGAAAAATAAATTGCTGGTGCTGCGACTTCTTGATGCTGGTGTGATCCGTTGCAGCAGTTTTTGCTTGTGTAAGATTATAGGCGGTTCCGTGTTGGATTCATCAGAACTTTGCAGAACGACATTGTTTAAAATTTAATCTTGAATCATACTGTTGCCCTTTTATCCAGGGTTTAGGTTGAACTGTATTGATGATGCATGGAGCAAATATGGCATTCCCGTGCTCACTGCCAATTCGCATAGGCCTTATTTTTTTATCGACAATTGTTAGGAGATGACGTTGGAGAATTTATATTCAGCACCGCAGGCCGATTTGAGCCAAGAGCCGACGAAGGACGAAACTTACGAACCGCAGATTTTTTCTTTCTCAGGTCGTATCGGTCGCCTACGGTATTTGGCTTACCATTTGGCTGCCACGATACTCATTTATATGGTGGCGGGCATCGCTACGGCTATCGTTAGCGCGCTGAGTATGGATTCCACGCCTAATTTTGGATTGATCGGTGTATTGAGCATTATTGGTTTCGTTGTCTTCATTGGCACGATGTTCACTGCGACCTTTACCTATGTAAAACGCCGTCTGAATGATCTTGATCAGTCGGGGTGGTGGGGAATAATGATGATTATCCCTTTCCTCAACTTCTTTTTTGGTTTGTATTTGGTGTTTGCGCCAGGGACTAAAGGCGGTAACTCCTATGGTCCTGCACCTTGTAAGAATTCAGCCGGGGTCATTATTGGAGGACTCATGTTCCCGTTGATCTTCGTCGTCGGTATTTTGGCTGCGGTAGCACTCCCAGCTTATAAAGATTATAAAGATCGCGCTAAGGCAGCTGAAGCGCGTACGGTCGTCGCACCAGATTAAAACGAATCAAGATGGGGCACACGATCAGTGTCGCCCCCTTTCCCCCCTTAGCCTTCCAGTGGTTAGCCTTCATCTAATTCCTCGGTAAGCATCGTGTGTTGTCGAAGCAATGTGGCGGAAGTATCATGCCCTAAGCTTAGGAAGTAGCGTAAAGACAAAGAAAAGCGCGTTTTCCGCAAAGATTACTTGTTGCTCTATGGCGACTAAAGGATAATCGAACAATATTAGGACTGACAAAAAACAGACGCTGGCTTGGTTGCGTTCGCCTCGGCGTGCAGATGTACTGCCATCGGCGATGCATCCCGACTCAAGCAATCGAGGCCAGATTCTAGCGAGCGCAATTTTCTGTGTAAGCCCTAAAAATCTGTTGTACCAAAGAGATGAATAAGACTTTGCCCTCTGGTACAACGTTCGAATCACTCGCGCCATAAAGCCTACAACTGCATGACTGCCAATCACACCGCCAGCCCGCACACCAAGCACAGCGTCAGCCGTGACGATTACGCGCGCTTCCCTGAAATTCAACGTGCAGCTCGACTACGACTCTTGCAGATGCACTATGAAAGCAAGGTTGGACATATCGGCGGTAATTTATCTTGTCTCGACGCCATCCTTTTTTTGCATCATTTTGTGATGCAGCCAGCTGATCAGTTCGTATTATCAAAAGGCCACTCAGTGGGCGCTTTGTATATTGGGCTGTGGTCGATAGGACGTCTGAGCGATACCGATTTGCAGCAATTTCATAAAGATCACACCCATTTGGCAGGCCATCCTGTTGCGGGATGGATGCCGGAAATCGCGGTGGCGACTGGTTCTTTAGGGCACGGCTTCCCAGTCGCAGCTGGGATGGCGAAAGGAAAACAATTACAAGATCAGCCAGGCCGTGTGTATTGTTTAATGTCCGACGGTGAGTGGCAAGAGGGCTCAAATTGGGAAGCTTTGATCTTCGCTGCCCATCAAAACTTAGACCGCTTGACGGTGTTAGTTGACGTCAATGGTTTGCAAGGTTTCGGTTCCACCACAGAAGTCGCTTCGATGGCTGGGTTGCGACAACGAATTGAAGCCTTTGGTGCTACGGTACGAGAGTTAGATGGACATCGGCCAGCTGCTCTTCAAGAATTGTTGGCCACGCCAGAGCAAGGCTTTCAAGTGATTTTGCTCAATACTATTAAAGGTAAGGGCGTGTCTTTTATGGAAGCGAAAATGGAATGGCATTACTTGCCGCTCACGGCTGAACAATTCGTTCAAGCACAGAATGAAGTGAGGCAAGCATGAGAAACGCAGCGAGCGTCGTGTGGCAAAAACTCTTTGAAGAGCAAGAATACGCCTTCATCACAGGTGACCTTGGGTTCATGGCCTTAGAGCCAGTACGCGATAAACTCGGCAAATGGTTTATTAACGGTGGCATCTCAGAGCAAAACATCGTTTCGGTTGCGGCTGGTATGAGCAAGATGGGTGTGCAAACTTGGGCCTATAGCATTGCCCCATTCATTTACGCGAGACCGTTTGAACAAATTCGTAACGATGTTTGCTTAAACAAACTGCCCGTCAAACTGGTGGGTAACGGCGGTGGCTATGCCTACGGTTCGATGGGGTCTTCCCACCATGCGATTGAAGACTATGGCGTGATGCTCACTTTGCAGGGCATGAACGTTCATGTGCCTGCTTTTGCCGAAGATGTTGAACATGCAGTACGACGTATGGCGACAACACCGGAACCCGCTTATCTGCGACTTGGTCGGTGTGAAAAACCTAAAGATTTCGTCTTGCCAGCCTATGCGCCATGGCGGCAGCTGCTTGAAGGAGAAGGCCCGGTATTAGTAGTGATTGGCCCTTTGGTTGGATCTTATATCGCGCCCTTATTGGCGCTTGCGCCGAGTAAACGTCCGAGTTTGTGGGTGTTGACGGAAATGCCCGCCGGACTCGATGAATTGCCGGAGCTCATGATTCAAGAAATCAAGGCGGGTCGTTCGCTTGTGGTGGTTGAGGAGCATGTCGCCCACGGCAGCGCTGGCCATCACTTATTGGCGCGTTTGCATGCGCAAGCGATTGCCCCTGCCACCTTTCAACATTTTTGCGCGCAAGGATATCCTTCCGGATTCTACGGCTCGCAGGTGTATCACCGCCAAGAGTCAAATATCGATGCCAACCACGTATTAAAAGCGATCTTAGGCTAAATCGCCAATTGGGAATAATGGAATGAACGACGACATCAAAAGAAAAATACAGGGTTTGCAAGGGCCGATTTTGGTACTCGGTGCGAGTGGTTTTATCGGTGCCAATTTAATGCGCATGTTGTTGCAGTATCGCGATGACGTCTATGGTACGTGTTCAAAACTGCCGGCTTGGCGCCTAGACGGCTTGCCTGAAGAAAATGTCTTGTTATGTGATTTGATGGTGGCAGCCAATGTCGAAGTATTACTCGATAACGTACACCCATTAACAATTTTCGATTGCGTTTCTTACGGCGCTTATTCATTTCAAAATGATGTTGACTTGATTTATCGGACCAACGTCAACGTCGCTGTCAGTTTGATGGAAATGCTTTCTAAACGTGGCATACACGCCTATGTTCACGCTGGTTCATCGTCGGAATATGGGAACATCAGCAGTGGACCTGATGAAACATCGGTAACTGCCCCAAACAGCCATTATTCGGTATCGAAGTGTGCAGTAGCAGATCTGATCCATTTCAAAGGAAAAGTACATCGCCTCCCTTGCGTTAATCTTCGTTTGTATTCGATTTATGGCCCGCTGGAAGATCCAGCCCGCTTAGTGCCAACTTTGGTCAGCAAAGCAGTCGAGGGCCAATTGCCACCGTTTGTTGATCCCAATATTTCGCGCGACTTTGTGTACATCGACGATTGCTGTGAGGCTTTTATCGATGCGGCTTTACAACTCGAGCCAGCAATCTATGGGGAATCTTTCAACATCGGATCCGGTCGATGTGTGACGATTGGTGAATTAGCGGGTATCACGCAGAAATTATTTGACATCAAAACTGCGCCTGAATTCAGTATGCCTGCACGCAGTTGGGATGTGCAGTCATGGTTCGCTAATCCAACTAAGGCGCACAAACATTTTGGCTGGCAAGCTAGAACGAGTTTGGAAGATGGCTTAATCCGGATGCGCGACTGGTTTGTGAAGCTCGCTGATCCAAAGGCGTATTTATCTTCCAGTAAGCAAGATAGCTTGGACCGTCACTACAGTGTTACAGCCATCATTGCTTGCTACAAAGATGCACAAGCTATACCCATCATGTATCAACGTCTGACCGATACCTTTGTAAAGGCCGGCGTTGACTATGAGATTATCTTCGTGAATGATTGCAGCCCAGATGATTCTGAAGAAGTGATTCGTCGGATTTCTAAAAATGATCGCCGTGTCTTGGGCATTAGTCATTCGCGCAACTTTGGTTCACAGGCAGCCTTCAAGAGTGGTATGGAGCTCGCCAGTAAAAATGCTTGTGTCTTGCTCGATGGTGACTTACAAGACCCACCAGAGTTGATCGCTGATTTTATTCGTGAATGGCGTGCTGGGTATGACGTGGTGTATGGTCGCCGCGTAAAACGCGAAGCCTCCTGGTATATGAGTTTGGCCTATAAATTGTTTTATCGTTTGTTCGATGCCTTCTCCTACTTGAAGATCCCACACGATGCAGGTGATTTTTCTTTGATCGATAAACGTGTGGTACGTTGCATGTTGCAATTTCCAGAGCGTGATCTTTTCTTACGGGGTATTCGCGCTTTTGCGGGGTTCAAACAAACCGGTGTTGACTATATCCGACCCGAACGCATGTTTGGCCGTAGTACGAATAACTTCTTGAAGAACATTGGTTGGGCAAAAAAAGGAATACTGTCATTTAGCAATACACCGTTAAATGTGCTGTCGGCCTTTAGTGCAGTGATTTTTGTAACGGTCTGTTTTGTGATTTTGTTCCAAATCGGTTTCCGTATTCTGTTTCCTGAACTCGTACCACGCGGTTTGACGACCGTAATTTTGGTTGAGCTATTTTTTGGTTCTAGTACCTTGCTCGCTGTCAGTTTAATTGGTGAATACATCGCTAAGATTTTTGAAGAGGTCAAGCATAGGCCGCATTTCTTGCGACGTAGTATCGTCCGAGATGGTGATATTCGCGATGCAGCAGAAAGTATGGCTTCGATTTCTTCTATGACGCGAGATCGATAAGTATGAACCAGGTTACTCAACAAGCACAGACTACGAACTTCCGTTTTCGTGAGCGTTGCTGCTCTATCTGTGCTCAACCAGCAAGCACCGTATGGATGCCAGCCAAAGTCGATTTTTCCGCGCTCGACGGGTTTGCATTTGCGTCACGCAAATTACCCGAGTATATGCACTTTGACTTGGCACTTTGCACCTCCTGTGACCTCGTTTTTGCTAATCATGTTCCTGATGATGAGTGGTTCCAACAGAGTTATACCGAAGCTGATTTTGATGCGACTGATGAATCCTCATATGCAGCACTGACTTACGGTAAGGAACTTAATAAGCGACTGCCTAAAATTAGTGGTAGGGCAAAGGCGCTCGATATTGGCGCGGGAGATGGCGCATTTGTGGCCCAGCTTTTAAAAGCAGGCTTTAAGGACGTGGTAGGTGTGGAGCCATCAAAGGAACCAGTCAAACGTGCGCCAGAACATCTTCGTTCGATGTTGGTCAATGATTTCTTTAAAGCCGAGAATTTCGAGCCGCAATCATTTGACTTAATCACTTGTTTCCAAACACTGGAGCACGTAGAGAAACCCAATGAATTGTTTCAAGCAGCACATAGTTTGCTTAAACCAGGCGGTGCGCTCATGACAGTGGCACATAATTTCCGCGCGCCACTGGCGCGAGCGATGGGTGCAAAATCTCCTATTTATGATATCGAACATCTACAGTTATTTTCGCCACAGAGCCTGAATAAAGCCTATGCCCACAATGGATATGCCGAGATTGAAGTCAGCTCGATTGCAAATGCTTATCCCATCAGCTACTGGTTAAAATTATTCCCTATGCCTCAGGGCTTGAAACGCTCACTGTTGAATCGTATGACAGGAAGCGCTATTGGCAAGACGATGTTGTCGGCGCGCGTGGGAAATATTCTCGGCTTCGGTGTTAAGCGATGAAAAAAGAATTTGTATGTTGAGTCGACTAATGAACGTATTGAAGCCGGGAATTGATCGTCAAAAGATTATGTATGTTTTAGTTGGTGTCTTTAATACCGGCGTAGGCATAAGTCTTTTCTTCTTATTGTATCTATTGCTGAAAAACGAATGGCATTATCAGTGGATTACCGTGCTGGCGCATTTTTTGAGCGTACTGTCGTCATGGTTGATGTATCGTCGTTTCGTCTTTAAGAGTGAAGCATCGCCAGTATTGGAGTATGTGAGGTTTAATCTCACGTCCTTATTCATGCTTGGATTTCAGATCTTAGGTCTTTATTTGTTTGTGGATACTCTACACATTAATCCCATGATTTCACAACCTATTGTCGTACTGGTTGGCGTCGTGGTGAGTTATATCATTCACGCTAAATTCACGTTTAGCCGATTCTTTTCATGAGGCATTCGTATGAATAATGCGGTTTTCTTCCAAAAGTATCCGTCTCGCTACTCGACCCTGATGTGCTGGGGTTTGTTTCTTGTTTTGCTCGTAGTTTATCTCTTGGTGTATCTCAACTTTCTGCCATCATCGAGTGGCATGATAGGGCATGATTTTGCTTATTTATTTCCCGCTTGGTTTGATGGCGAAATTTGGTTTCGCAATAACGGCTTAGAAACGCCTTGGTTCACGCCCTCGTTTTGTGCAGGCCAGCCTTTTTTTCCTGACCCACAGTCTACCTTTTACTCGATTCCACAGTTTTTGGTTTTCATCGTGAGCCCACTTGACGCGGTGATGATTACTTTAGTGATGACAGCAAGTTTGATGTTCTGGGGATCTTACTTGTTGATGCGTTATGTGTTTAACTGCCACAGAAACACTGCGCTGTTGGTTGGTAGTTTGATGATGTTAAACGGATTCCTGCCACACAGAATTATTGTCGGACATGTTACCTATCACGCCTTCGCCTTGGTGCCTTGGATCGCACTCTTACTTTTGGTGCCTTTACGTTCACGCTGGCATGCCATCTTGCTTGCTTTGGCAGCAGGGGCCTTCTTGAGTTACTGGGTCCATTCTGGTTTCGGCACCTTGATGTTAGCGGGTGGCCTAGCGGTGGCCCTAGTTGCCCTCGTTGCTATGTTGCGCGGTGCCGCCATCATTTCTTTCTTGATTCGTTCAATGTTGGCGGCGACATTTGGTTTGGCCTTGTCTGCATCAAAATTGTGGGCGGGATTCGCCTTCATAGGGCAATTTCCGCGTTCCTTTTATGCTTTGCCAGGTGCAGACAATATCTTGGATGAGTTGACGATGGTGGCGGGCGCGTTATTCTTACCTTCACAAGAGGCATACCAACTTGGTATGCCTTCAATGCGAAACTTACAATGGGCGCTGGCGCCGCATGAATGGGCCTACAATTTTTCGACAGCGATATTTGCATTCTTAGCCATTGGCTCCCTCTATCTTTTGATGAAGCAATGGCGTGAGATCCGTGATCATTTGAAAAGTGCAAAGCACGTGTCGTTATTGGTCTTGCTGCTATTGGTTTTGGCGTTACCGCTGCTCTTAAACTTTTGGAGCCCGACGTGGAATGAGACGCTTAAACAAATACCCTTGATCAATAGCATGAGTACGCCACTACGTTGGCTGATTGTATTCATACCACTGATCGCGGTACTTGCAGGTCTGTTGAATGACCGCATGCAGGAAAAGCGATGGGGTGCGGCAGTTAGTTTAGGCCTGATTGCTCTCAGTACCATACAAATGCAGCAGGAATCTCGTGAGTATTATGCAGGACAAAGCTACAGCATGGTGCCTGTGATGGTGGCAGATCAATATTTGAAACAAGATCTAATCCGCCCGCAAATTCTCAACTTAGGTACATCGGCAAATATACAAATTCCAAGTTTGAATATTCCGCTGAAATTAAATGACACTCTGATCGCAGGTGTATCTCAGGTCGCTTGTTATAATCCAATCTTTGGTTATCAGCTCGAAAAATTTTCGGCGCAAGGTTTGAGTATCGGTTCTGTGATGCATCAAGCAGGTGGCAAGCTCAATCTAAAAAATCCAGCTTGCTACGTTTATCCAAACGAAAATGGATGCCGTCCTGGTGATCAGTTTACAGTGGAGCAGCGTGAACAAGCGCAGAGTTTAGTCTCTTACAAGCCCTACCCATTTGAGATGCCTGAGTCTCAGAAAAAAGCCAATATGATCACTCGAATAGCGCTTTATATTGCAGCATTTGCGCTAGTGGCTGGATTATTGAGTTTGGTCGTGAAGCGGCGTCGTTACGCGGAATAGGCGATTGTTTTGAGCGCTTAAGTCGTCCTTACAGCGCGCCGCTTTCTTTGATATCAAGGTAGCGATTCACAAGTGCACCGCTGAGTCGTTCGGGAATGATATCGATCAGTTGGCCAGCACGTATGCCGAGTCGTTTGATCGCGTAATCGCGTTGTTGAAGATATTGCAGTGCTGCGCTGTGGCGCAAGGCATCGTTAAATTGGTGCACGGGCTGCTGTAAGGCACTATCCAAGGATTTTTCACGTAAGCTAGCACACATGACAAGGTGCTTGGTCGACAGCAGTTCACAGGCGCTACGCATGGCTTCATCGTCTTCATCACGTAGATTTGTAATGAGAACAATAAAGGCGCGTTTGTTTAAACGGCGCATCAAGGCGCTGGCGGCGAAACTGAAATCAGGTGCCGTTTCGTCTGCTTGCAAATCGTAGATACCTGCCAAAATGCGATCTAAACCGATACGCCCTTTATGCGGTGCTAACCAGCGTTGCTCTTTACCGAAAGTCATCAGACCAACCGCATCGCCTTGTTTTTGGGCGATAAAGCTCAAGGTCAAAATAGCGTTTAATGCATGATCGAAATGGCTAGTTTGACCGTCTTTTGACAGCATACGGCGGCCAGTATCAAGTAAAAAGATGACCTGCTGATCGCGTTCTTCTTGGTATTCGCGTGTGATCGGTTTTTGATAACGTGCGGTGGCTTTCCAATCGATAGAGCGTTGACTATCGCCTTGACGATAATCACGCAATTGACGGAAATCAGTTCCTTCACCGCGACGGCGTTTGCGTAAGTTACCTGCGGTGGGCGAGCGTCTGTCAGTGGCCGTTAAAGTATTGCCGAGTAACTTGGAAAAGTCAGGAAAAACTTTTACATGTTGTTCGGAGCCGAGACGGAACGTACGTTCCCATAATCCCAGACGCGAACGTAGGCGCACAAATACTTGGCCAAATGGCGCATCACCACGCTGATCAGGACACAATTGATAATCGATGCGCTTATATCTGCCCGCTTCTATCGTGGTGTGATGCGGTTGCCCAGCACACTTCCAATGATTGGGGTATGCATCAATTACATCACAGGTGATGGTTTGTGATGATTCGTTATGCAGACTGAGTGAGACGGTATTCCATAAGTCGATGGGCCACACGCCCTGCATTTGTCGTTCAATACGAATCGCTGGCGCTTTACGTAAGCTCCACATCTCAACCACGCTGAGTAGTAAAAGCGAGCATACGACGACGCTCAAGGGAAAATACAAGAGCGGAAAGTAATGTAGCAAAAACGCTGGCAGAAGCAAGACACCAATAATCTGCAGCAAGCGACGGCTTGGAATCATCGTGCGTCCTTAAGCGCGAGGGGCGGCAATCTGCTCGATCATATTCGACAAAATATTGTCGCTACTTAAGCCATCAAGCTCGCTTTCGGGCGATAAAGCCACGCGGTGGCGCAATACCGGCAGACTCGCTGCTTTGATGTCGGCTGGTGTGACGAAGTCGCGTTTATTCATCAAAGCAAAAGCGCGCGCGATACGCACTAAGGCGATACTGCCACGTGGGCCCGCCCCGACTGAAATACCTGGGCATTCACGTGTGGCGCGCACAATTCTAACGGCGTAATCGGCAACCGCATCATCAACATGAATTTGCGATACCAACTGCTGTAGTGCAATGATCGTTTCTGGCTTAATGATGGTATTGACTTGTTTAACTTCCAATCCATCGCCAATACGCTTGTGTGTGACCATATTCAACATGGCCAATTCTTCTTCCGCACTTGGGTAGTCGATACAGGCTTTAATCAAGAAACGATCAAGTTGGGCTTCAGGCAAAGGATAGGTGCCTTCATTTTCCAATGGGTTTTGGGTCGCCAATACCATGAAGGGTGCGTCGAGTGCGTGTGATTCATTTTCAATCGTCACTTGGCGTTCCTGCATCACTTCAAGAAGTGCGGACTGCGTTTTAGCAGGCGCACGGTTAATCTCGTCAGCTAGTAGAAGATTGGTGAATACAGGTCCTTTGCGTACGCTAAAAGTTTGATTTTTGATGTCATAGATGGCATGACCCATGACGTCGGCGGGCATCAGATCTGGTGTGAACTGAATGCGCGAAGCACTACCGGCAAATGTTTTTGCAAGAGCTTTTACCAATAAAGTTTTACCGAGACCCGGTACGCCCTCGAGCAAGATATGGCCACCGGCCAAGCAACAAGCTAAGACTTGATTGACCACAGTTTTTTGTCCGATGATGGCGCGTTGAATCTCTTCGCGCATGCGGCTGACGATTTCCACTGCTTGTTGATGACGCTCAGGGCTAATGCCAGAGGGACCCAATTTATTCTCTGGGATCACCGCTTGGTTAAGTCCAGCGGTATTGTTGTTAGGCGCGACTTCGGCGCCAGTGTCTGGAGTATTGGGAGTGTTAACGCTCATAATGCGCCCTCAATTGTTGAAGTAGTTGAATTTGTCGCGTGAATTGGTGCGGAGATCTAGATGCTGGTTCTTGCCATGCCAGGATGAGTGAGGCGCGATCTAAACCCGTCTGTGTCGTCATCACTTCGAACATCTCTGGTGTTGCCAATCGCAAGAGTTCTGGCGCGCGGCGTCGCAAAATTTCTTGTAAGGCGACTCGTGCGGCTTCGAGTAGGCGTTGGCGTCCAGTCTCTGTAGTCCAAGCCCAACGCGCACTCGCTTCGATATGTTCTAACAAGGAGCGACGTTCCAACATCATCTCAGGCAGCAGCAAGCCAAAACGTCGCGCACCACGCCAAGACCAAAGTAGGATAAGCGCCGTCAATCCCAATAGTGCTATTGAAAAATTCTGCCAAAGCAATTCGTACCAAGGGGCGAGTTTGAGACCCTTAATGACAGTGAAATTCGTGAACTTAGCATTGAGGCTTGCGCAGTCGAGTAATAATTGAGCGTTGTCGTCCCACTTCAAATGATGGCCGATAAAAATGTTCTGTGGCATGGCGATGATGTGGCCTTTGCCATGTTGATACACGCGCAGATGGCTACCATTGTCTGCCTGATAGATTGGTTTGGGGCCACGTTTGAAGCTATACATCACCATGCTTGGCTTCGTAATTTGGACAGGACGTGTTACGTGTGGCAATTGCACCCATACCTTGGCAGAGTCAACGTAGGTATTGAGGTTTTGATTTTGCACCATAACAGAGGGAGATGTTCCAGCTTCCTCGTCATCGTCGTAGTCCTCCTCATAGTCGTCCACATATTCATCTTCTGCGGAGGAGGCTGCTGAGGCCGAAGTTTCTGCGGGTGGTGGAACAGTATCGGCATTGTTTGCAGCATTGGTTTTTGCATTGGTCGCGCTACCACGGTATTGGTATACCGAGGCGAGTCCAAGGTAGTCACCAATAGGATCTTGCATACTGGTGTTAAAACGACGTGATTGCGGTTCTAGATAAGGCGTGATCTTGCGCAGGTCTTCGTCAGTTTTCTTCTTTGCTTGTTCTTCTTCCGCCTCTTCGACGGCCGTTTTCGTCGGTTTTGGCGGTTCATAACGCATTTGCGGGAAGGTAATTAATGTGTTGCCGCGTTCTACCCAATTGAGTAGATGTTGCGATTGATCGCGGCTCATGGTGCCATCATTATTGCTAATAATTAGGGTGCCATTCGGTGCTTTGTCGATCGCTTCAGTACTGAGATAGTCGACCTCGTTAATTTTATGGCCGTGCTGTTCTAAAAGACGTAGCGCAGCCAACATGGGTTGTTTACGGTAATTCTCCAACTGGCGTAATTCAGGCTGCCATGATTTTTCCATGTTTTGCAGCCACCACCAGCCACCGCCAAGGCAGAGTAGTAAGAGCCCACCCCAAAGCAGGTAGTCGAGCGCAGTTCTATGGCCCATCGCACTTTTAGAGTAACTGTTCTGGCTCATACGCCACCTCCGTTAGAACGAAGGTCAAATGTCTTTTTCCAATGATTGCAAAGTTCGGTGATCGAATTGGGAAACTGTTTCGCATACGCGGCTTGCAACCATACTGTCGTACACATTTCGAGCACCGTGAAAATTTCGCTGCCGAATTGAGCTTCACGTAGCGCTTGGCGTGCACGGTCAAGGCAGTCATTTTCGGTCGCGCCTTGATTGATTTGTAAGTGGTGATGTTCGACTAAGCGCGCGAGGCTTGCACGGTAGAGAAGGCCGATGGCAGCACGTCGCTCACCTCGTCCCCATAGTTCGAGGGCGGATGCGCTAACATCATCAGGCAAAGTTTCTGGACGGATATCCAACCCACCGACTTCTGTGGCGAAACGAACTTTTTCTGGGCCGATAAAATCGAATAGTTGTCCTCGATAACGACTGATTAACCAAAGGACGAGGGCAACCGCAACCCCGATAAATAAATACTTGAGTGTAAGAGCGATATTCTTGATGGTGTCTTGCGTTTCAGGGTCAAGCTTCGTATTTTCTTTATTCTTCTTTTCGAATTTGGGAGCCCAACTTTCTCTGCACTCGTAAAATTGAAAGTCATTATCGCGATAAATAGCATCAACTTGTTGCCGTGTCTTTTGTATATCGGGATCTTGTGTTGCGGTGCGCTCGGTTCTGTTCTCAAAAACCAGTTGCTCTTTATTGCAGATAGGTTTGTTAATGATCGCTTTGGGGTCGCCTTGAGCATGAGCTGGTGCTGGCCATAGTTGAACTCCGCCGAGTACGAGGACGAATAATGTAGCCAAGATCGAAGTCACAGTCTTCTTTTCAACAACATGTGGTAACTGACGTAATGCGATTTCGAGATCCCATGCCTCCAAGGTGGCTCGGCGGTTCAAATAGAGTGTGAAGCAACAGGCGACATAAATAGGGCCAATGATGGCACCGCCTAAAGTAAACGCGAGGATTGAACAGATCAGTAGCAGTGTAATGTGCTCCTCACCAGTGACGAAAAACAGTGAAAATGGATTCATGGCACCAGCATCACTCAGAAACAAACCGAGGAATGCAAAAAAACCGATTTGAATAATGCCTTCAAAGTTGGCGCAGGCTGCACCAAACCATGAGGCGGAACCGATGGTATGTTTACCAATAACACGGATGCGGTAACGTGCGCTTTTGTTGCGCGCACCTTCTAATTGCCAAATGGCTTGATAAAGTCCGCGGCCAGCAGCGAATGGTCGGAGCAAAATGAGTCGTATGAAACCACCACCGAGTTGCCCTGGCCATGCACGTAGGGTTTCTTGCCAGCTCACTTGTTCACCAAAAACCTGGCGTGAGAGCATATACAGCGGTGCACGTTCTAAGTAGGGGCGAACCAACCAAGCAAGCAAAAGCCAGGAGCCGCCTCCCCAAAGGCCCATCGTTGGCATCATGAATACTAATATGCTGCAGAGAGCAACCGTCGGTAACCAAAGCGATAACCAAACGGCGTAAACACGTAAGGCATTTGCCCGTAACAGCGCAAATCCAAGATCGAGCGCTTGAGCATTTGTACGTGGTCGCAAGTCAAGTTGGAGCTGGTCTAATTGCATTTTAGGCGCTCCGTTGACGTCCAGCGAACGTGAAAAATAGAATTAGGCCAGACCAACATATCGCCCCAGCGATATACTTTACGTTGGGAGGAATCGCCGCATTGGCGCAAAAGAATGCTTCAAAGAAGGCGGCGATAAAAGTCAAAATGGCAGCACCAACAAATACGGGAAAGATACGAACACTTGCTTGGTATAGGGCATGGCGACGACTTAATCTCTTCGGGTGGAGTAGCGTTAAACCTAGACGCATACCAGCCACTCCAGCCAGTAACATGCCGATGATTTCGAAGCTAGAATGGGTAATCACGAATGGCCAGAAGTTATTGCGCGTCACACTATCTGCATGCAATACGGCTGCTACCACGCCCATATGCATACCGTTAAAACCCATCACTATCATGGCAGGAATGCCAGCGAAAATGCCGCCAGCGAAAGTGCGGAAATCAATGGAAACATTGTTCCATATATAGAAACCAAACATGGTGAAATCACCCTCAGCACCGCGCCCAGTTTTGAACGTATTTGATTGATACATATCTTGCATCTTCTCGAGCTCTTTCGCACCCATGAAGTGATAAGCCATATCAGGCTGATACCAAACGAGTAAGCCAGTGACAATGGCGACACCCCAGAACGCAAGATTCATCAACAGCAGCAAGCGCCATTCTTCTCTCACTCTTTGTGGAAATTCATTGAATATCCAACGATGTAAAGTCAATGGTCGTTCCACTTTAGTGCCATACAGACGTTGATGGCAATCGCCGACCATTTTCTGTAAATAATCTGTCAGCGCTGGCGAATAGCCTCGTTGTTGGGCGAGCGCCAATGTCTGACATAAGCGTCGGTATAGCGCCGGGAAGTCCTCGATGTTTTCAGGTTTTTTCTTCTTGTCGTTAGCTAGAACGAGCTCAATGTTTTGCCACAGCGCTTCATGTTGCTGCTCAAATTGCTTTTGCTTCATTGGTTTAACCCCGCAACAAAACCGCGTAGGCGGGCTAACGAAGCCTCACCTTTTTCACCGGTGAGAGGTTCGGCAAAACTGGCCAGTTCATGTAAACGTTCGATCGGAATATTAGCTTCACGTTCAAACAAACCAATCAGCACACGTTGCTGTTCTGGTGTAAGCGGATAGGGAAGTGCAATTGGATCTACGTCCGGTGGCGCTACGCGCTTACTGATGATATCGAGGTAAATAACTTGCGTTCCCGCGACGATATCGCCGAGTCGTCGAAATTGAAGGTCAAACAACATACAAAGTAAGCCGGTGAGATACACAGCAGGCAGAAAATCGGCAACGAGCATGAGGTTACGTAGGGTGGATTCACGCCAACCGACTGGGAGGCCATCAGCACGCACGACTTTCAGTCTTAGCGCGCGCTTGCCGATACTTCGACCATTGAAGTACACCTCGCAAATGATGGGATAACCCCAATACAGGACAAACAAACCAATCAATAAGGCGCCAGAACCGAGGTTCAAAAAACCGACAAAGATGGAATACAGCAGGTACAAGCCAACGCAGATCATGATGTCGATGGCCCAAGCCCAAGCGCGTGCTGACGGTCCCGCTGGGGTCATGAGAATACGTACTCCCTCAGGAGTTATCAGGGAAAGACGCCCGTTGATCATGTTTGCTTCAAATGCCTTGTTAGTGGTTGGCGTCAAAATGTGGGTGTTCGATTGCTGTTTTTATTGCAACATCGAGCCCGAATTGTAGCAAGAAATGTAAAGACAAAACTCAAATATGCAGCAAATCAGACAAAGAACTTGCAAATTTCTTCTCAGCAATCGCGATCTCGCCTTCTCCTAGTTGGCACCGCTCTCGTTGGGTTTTTCAACAAGGACCTGCTCAATACGGCGATCCGGAATTAACCAAATAAGCGCTACAGCGACATAGATTGCTTGGGCAATCATAGGAAGGTAACAGGCGACGATGATGGCACTCGCATAGAGCAATAAGGAAAGCCTGCCCTTGAAGTCGCTGCCGATGGCTTTGCGTAAAAGATGATTATCCTTACTAGTTTTCATCAGGGTCATCTGTAACATCCAATAGGCTAAGGCTGCCATGAAGAGGTTGATGCCGTACAGTGCCGTTGGAATCTGGGAAAAATGGTTTTCACCCATCCAGCCTGTGGTGAAGGGGATCAGCGACAACCAGAACAGCAGATGCAAGTTCGCCCACAGGCTAGCCGAACTCACCGTGTGGGTGGCGTGCAGCATATGGTGATGGTTGTTCCAATAAATGCCGACATACACGAAACTCAGGATGTAGCTCAGAAACACAGGGAGCAATGGCATTAAATCTTCCATGCTACCACCATGGGGCACTTTTAATTCCAACACCATGATGGTAATGATGATAGCGATCACGCCATCACTGAAAGCTTCAAATCGTCCTTTTCCCATACTGCCTCCTGTGGTTTGCACGCCTCTTGAATAAGCTAATAACTCGTCCTTCTTTCTAGCGGGCGAAAATTCCCTCTACAATGCCCAAACACATCTTTCTCTGAAATGCCATGGCTGAAAACACCACCGACATCACCGACAACACTGTTGCTCCTGCTGTTCCGACCTTCATAGAAGCCCTGGTCTTTTGGCTCAAACTTGGCGTGATGAGTTTTGGCGGCCCTGCTGGGCAGATCGCTATTATGCATCAGGAATTGGTCGAACAAAGGCGCTGGATTTCCGAGCGTCGCTTTTTGCATGCCTTGAACTATTGCATGGTCTTGCCGGGTCCAGAGGCACAGCAATTAGCGACTTATATTGGTTGGCTGATGCATGGCACTCGTGGCGGCATTGCGGCCGGGGTCTTGTTTGTCTTTCCCTCTTTGCTGATCTTGATCGCGCTGTCTTATGTGTATATGGCCTATGGTCATACGAGCCTAATCGCTGGCATATTTGCGGGCATTAAACCAGCGGTGACAGTGATCGTGGTGCAAGCGGTACATCGCATTGGCGGACGTGCCTTGCACAATTTCAGTTTATGCCTAATTGCTCTTACTGCCTTTATCGCTATATTCGTTTTTAATTTACCGTTTCCTTTGATTTTACTGAGCGCAGCACTTATCGGATGGTGCGGCAGCCGTTACTACCCTCAACACTTTCAACAAAATGCGCACGCTGGAGTCAAGGGTAAGCATTACGGCAAAGCCGTGATCGATGACGAAAGCCCAAGCCCTGCTCATGCCCACTTTACTTGGCAGTCATTGAGTACGGTGCTGTTGGTCGGATTTTTGCTGTGGTCCTTGCCAATGTCCGCCTTGTATTTTGCTTTGGGTTGGCAGCACACCTATACTCAAATGGCATGGTTCTTCACCAAGGCCGCCTTGATGACTTTCGGAGGCGCATACGCAGTGTTACCTTATGTGATGCAGGCCGCCGTGCAAGAATTTCGTTGGATCAGTCCGCGGCAAATGATCGATGGTTTGGCCCTCGGCGAAACTACGCCCGGCCCCTTGATTATGGTGCTGGCTTTTGTTGGATTTGTCGCGGCTTATGCACAAGCATTGTTGGGACTGGGGCGTGAATGGCAAGCAGGCGCCTTAGCTGCTTGTTTGGTGACATGGTTTACTTTCTTACCGTCCTTTATTTTTATCTTTGCAGGCGCGCCAATGATAGAAACGACACATCGCCAACTTAGTTTGACGGCGCCCTTGAGTGCGATCACGGCGGCAGTCGTCGGCGTCGTTTTGAATCTCGCTTTGTTTTTTGCTTGGCATGTTCTGTTCCCAGACGGCTGGAATGGCGGCATCGACTTCAAAGCATTATTCATTGCATTGTTGGCTGCCTTGGCTTTGTTCCGCTTCAAAATAAAAGTAATGAGCGTGATTGCGATCAGCGCATTGCTCGGTCTATTTTTGCAGTACCTGCCGGTTTAGGCAAAAAAAAGCCTGCAGAGGGGAACAATGCAGGCCAAAACCGGTACTACTCACGCTTCGCTTGTATCAGTGGTGCTAATGCAAGCGAAGTTTTCCAACAACTACAAAATCATTGCGCTCCTTTCCAGAAAAATTCTAGTCAATACATTTAAGCCGACACTTTTTTCGTGCCGCGCAGTTTGTGAATCAAACTCGTCGTTAAGCGATAAATCAAGCGGATGAAGGTCAGCGTCATTACCGCTTCCAACATCGTCACCAATACCGCCAAGACTTGATTGTATTGACCCGCACGGCGACGCATTTTTGCCATCATACGATCACGGGCAATTTCGATACTGTCGTAGAAACTTGGTACCACCAACAAAGTTAAGATCGTGGATGTGATGGTGCCACCAATAATTGCAATGGCGAGTGGGCGGTAGAACTCGCCACCCTCACCTAAACCTAATGCCACAGGAATCATGCCGGCGATCAAAGCGAAGGTTGTCATCAAGATCGGACGCAAACGTACACGGCCTGCATGCATCAAAGCGTCTTCTCTATCCATGCCCTCTTTCTCTTGTTTGCGAGCAGCGTCGAGTAAGAGAATCGCATTCTTCGCAACCAAGCCCATCAACATAATGATGCCGATGAAACTCATCAGATTAATGGTGCTACCTGTGACCATCAAAGCAATCACCACACCAATTAAAGACAGTGGCAAGGACAGCATCACCGCCAATGGCGCAGTGAACGAACCAAACTGCATGACCAAGATCAAATACATCAAACCGATACCTGAGATCAAAGCAATCAACATTTCGGTGAACAACTCATCTTGATCTTGTCCCGCACCTGCTAAGGACAAACCATAGCCTGGAGGATAGTTAAATGACTTCGCCAAATCCATCGCTTCTGTCGTCACTTCACCATTGGAACGGCCTTGTACGTTGGCAGAAACGGTGATCGTGCGTTTACCATTACTGTGTACGATACCAGACGGGCCTTTGCCCATCGTCACGGTCGCGATTTGATCGAGCGGTACCATCTCATTGGTGCCGCTGATGGCAATCGGTAAGCGCTCGATATTCTCTTTGCTGACGCGATCTGCTGGATGTAAGCGCACTGAAACATCTCGTGTTTCACCTGTTGGGTCAACCCAATCACCCACTTCGATACCCGCAAATGCCACGCGCAAAGACTGTGCTGCATCATTGATAGAGATACCCATAGAATTCGCCAAGCCACGGTTCATCTCGATCTTCAATTCCTTCTTCGGATCTTGTTCAGACAAACCGACATCTACTGCACCCGGGATCTTGCGTAATTGCTCCATATACGCATTCGTGATCTCCATTAATTTGCGTGAATCTGGTCCAGTAAATTCGATTTGAATCGGTTTGCGTGCACCGTTGTTCGTGTCGTCGATCACGACATATTCAGCACCAACCAGTGGACGGATCTTTTCACGCAATTCGATTGCGATCTCTTTTGCACCACGGCTACGGGTATTTTTCTTGCCAATGTCGACATAGATGCGGCCACCATTTGGGTTAATACTGCTATTCGTGTCCTTCACTTCTTTGATGCTACGAGCAATGTCAGCTGCACGTTCCATTTTGAGGCGAGCATATTCCAAAGAGGAAGACGCGGGTGTGCGCACTTCGATCATCAAGTTGCCGTTATCGGAGGAAGGTAAGAAACTGGTGCCACCAAATTTTGCTTGCAGTACCAACGCGCCGACCAAACTTGCCATGGCGATAGCACCCATCCAACGGCGATGGTGGAGAGCCCAGGCGATTACATTGCCATAACGATCTGCTTGTGAATCGAACCAATCATTGAAACGCGCTAAAACCTTGCTGATGCCTTTCTTCGGCGCGTTGTGATGATCGGCAGGATCGCCCCAGTAAGCGGAGAGCATAGGATCTAAGGTGAATGAGATTCCTAAACTGACCAAAACAGAACATGTTACCGTTAAGGCGAAAGGTCGGAACCATTCACCCGCCATACCAGGCATATACGCGACCGGGATGAACACCGCAATAATGGAGAAAGTAGTGGCTGCGACCGCTAAGCCAATTTCGGCCGTGCCTTCGAGGGCTGCGGTGCGGCGGTCAGAGCCGTTTTGCATATGGCGTACGATATTTTCACGAACCACAATCGCGTCATCAATCAAGACCCCGATGGCGAGAGACAAGCCTAGCAGCGTCATGAAGTTCAGCGTAAACCCACACAACCACACTGCGATAAAAGCGGCAATCACAGAGGTCGGCAAGCTTAAGGCCGTGATCAACGTGGAGCGCCAAGAATTGAGGAAGGCATACACCACAAAAATGGTTAACACCGCGCCAAAGATAAGTGATTCGATCACATTGTTGAGACTGCTTTGGGCGTCACGACCACCGTCATAGGTCACTTCTAATTTAGTCCCAGGGTGATCTTTCTCTAGTTCTTTGTTAATTTCTTCCATCGCTTTGC
This sequence comes from Affinundibacterium nitidum, assembly GCF_014284155.1. Classification (GTDB taxonomy): domain Bacteria; phylum Pseudomonadota; class Gammaproteobacteria; order Burkholderiales; family Burkholderiaceae_D; genus Undibacterium; species Undibacterium nitidum. The sequence goes on along the minus strand of NZ_JACOFZ010000003.1, from coordinate 199,450 downwards.
GTACGCCTTTAGCGACGGCGACTGTACTCGCCTCGCGAGAGCGCAACACTTGTACGCCAACATTGGGTTTGCCGCTACGAATACTGACCCCATTCACATCGGCAAATCCGTCTTCAATCGTAGCGACTTGGCCAAGGCGCACAATCTGATCACCGCGACGTTTCACAACGATATTTTGAAATTCAGCAGGGTTTTCAATACGGCCAACGAGGCGTATGCTTTCTTCTTCCAAATTGCCGCGTACTTTACCGACTGGCGCATTGGTATTTTGCGTACGTAGTGCACCGACCACTTCAGAAACGGAGACGTTAAACTCACGCAGTCTTTCCGCTTTCAGTAAAACCGATAATTCACGTTTCAAAGCGCCATTGACATTGACCGTAGCAACTCCGGGCAAGCCGCGCAAACGGTTCGCTAAAGTATCTTCAGCGAAGCGGGAGATTTCGGCATGGCTCATGCTGCTCGATGACAAAGCCATGTTCAGAACGGGCTGTTGTGAAGGATCGAAGCGTTGAATCACAGGCTCGCGCATTTCGGTTGGCAGCTTGTAGCGCACGGAAGAAATGACATTGCGAACTTCGTCTGTCGCTTCAATCATGTTCTTCTTGAAGCTAAAACGCATCTCGAAACCAGCGCTACCCTCATTCGAATACGAATAGACCTCGTCTACACCAGGCACACTTTGTAGAGATTTTTCAATACGGTTGACGATCTCGCGTTCCACCGTGTCCGGCGATGCGCCTGGATAAGGAATGCTCACGAAAAGCCCTGGAATTTCAACGTCAGGGTTTTGATTGACGCGCAATTTGCTCATCGCCAGCAAGCCCATCGCCATCAACGCGATGATCATGACGATGGTCGCAATCGGTTTCTTAATACTAAAGTCAGAGAGAAACATGATTAATTCCCCTGCGCCAAGGTCGCGTTTGCGAGCGCGGATTTGGTCACGGCCATTTCTACTGCTTGGCCATCTTTGAAGCTGGAACTAGGATTACGCATAATGACATCACCAACTGCCACGCCTTTACGTACCTCGTAGTTACCTGTTCGAACATCGCGGCTGCCGAGAGCTAATTCGACTTTACTCAAAGTCTTGCCGTTAATTTTCCATGCAAAGCTCTTGTCACCGGATTTCACTATGGCACCTTCTGGCAACATCAAAGCAGCGACTGTTTCTGCTTCAATATTCCCCTCGGCGTATAAGCCAGAAACCTTCGGTTGTTTTGCATCAGCGAATGCAACGAGGACTTCAACTTGGCGTGTGACATCATTGGCTGCAGGGTCAACACGTGTTACTTTTCCGCGGAATTCTTGCCCAGCATAGCCATTGATACGGAAGCTCACTGCTTGACCAGGTTTAACCATGCCTATTTTGTCAGCCGAAACACGTCCCACAAAGCGCATGCTATTCGGATCGATGACTTTGACCAACTCTTTGCCTGCAGAAGCCGTATCGCCAGCCGACACTTTGCGTTCGCTGACAATCCCATCAAATGGCGCGCGCACAACGGTGCGCTGTAATTGCTGTTGAGCCGCAGCTGCTCGGGCTTTTGCGGAGGAAACTTCGCTCTGTGCAGCGTTACGGCGCACCTCGGCGTCATCAAGAGACTGCATTGAAGTCATGCCAGAAGCACGTAATGTCTTTAAGCGTTGCAGGTTGCGTTCTGCTTGATCTAAGGCGAGGCCAGCGTTGCGTACCGCATCGTTCGCCGAGTTTAAGTTATCGCGAATCGAGGTTTCATCTAAACGGACAATAATGTCGCCACGTTTCACGGCTTCCCCGTTTTCCTTCAATACTTGCAAGACCACGGTTGAGACTTCAGCGCGTAGGTCAGCTTTGCGTTCAGGTTGAATGGAGCCTGTGACGACTGGTCCAGAAGCCAGAGCATTACTCTGTAAATTTAAGATATCTTCACTGGCGACAATCAGCTTATCGGACTTTTCTGCTGTTTTCGTCGCAGCAGAAGCCGAAGCGCTGTTCTTGGCGGGTTCAGTGCCGCCTTTATTGCATGCGGCGAGGCTCAAGACAGCAGAAGCGACGGCGAGTACGAGGAGAGTTTTACGTGACATGATGGGTACCTGCTAAGTAATTAGGGGATTTCGCGATGGTGAGTATTCCTTTCTCAAGTCTGGTCTTCAAGACGCAAAGTTGTGAATTGCTGAAAACGGAGGATGAAATGCATAAATTGCGGGATGAAATGAAATCGGTTTTTCGCGTGAAATCGCCGTTAGTATTTTTATGACAAGGTAATTCGACAAGGAATTCGTCAGTCTGGCGTGGAATGGATTTGCCAAAAGCGGCCGTGAGAAAAGCCAGTGGCGTCGAGGTACAAGGCCTAAGGAACTAGCCACGCGTGCTATCATTTTGCTTTTCTCGCGACCTAAAGCGAGTGCTAAATCAATGAGGTAATGCGGTATGAGTACAGAAGTTTCATCATCTCCACAATTGAGTTTTCGTCATGCTTTAAAAGGCGATGCGGCCGCCATTGCAGTATTAGTCAACAGTGCTTATCGGGGTGATTCCAGTCGTGCTGGATGGACCACAGAAGCTGATCTGCTGACAGGCACCCGTATTAATGCCGAAGAAGTGGTCAACTTGATCGAAGCCGATCATTCCGTCGTGCTTTTATGTTTACAAGACGCTGAGATGATAGGTTGTGTCCACTTAGAAAAAACAGACGACGCTGCTTATCTCGGTATGTTTGTGGTGCAACCGACACGACAAGGTGGTGGCATCGGTAAACAGTTTATGCAAGCTGCCGAGACAGAAGTGCAAGCCTTATGGGGCGTGAAAAAGATGTGGATGTCGGTGATAAGTGTGCGCGCTGAACTGATTGCTTATTACGAACGCCGAGGTTATGTTCGTACAGGACGCTTCAAACCATTCCCCTCGGAGATTGGTGATGAATTTAGACTGGTGAAGGAATTGCAGTTCGAAGAAATGGAAAAGCAGCTGACTTAAATTCTATCGCTGCCTACTCCTTTCGAAATTAATTTGAATTGAAAGCCACCAACCCGGTGGCTTTTTTTTATTTGTGGTGAATCACAAAAATTTTTACCGGTGCGCTGTGAATTCACAGATCCTATTCTTCGCCTACTTCTTTTTGTTTTAAGTAATTCGATTGCTCAGCAATCAAAGTAAAGGCGAGAACATGCAATTCATTCATTATCTGAAAGTCCTGCTGTGTGGCAGCTTGCTGGTTTTTTCCGGCTTTGCTTTTGCCGGCAAAGGTTCCAGCTCATCAAGTTCGATGAGCCGTGGATTTTCATCGAGCCGTAGCGCACCAAGTGTTAGCAATAATCGTCCCAGTTCATCGAGTTTTGGTAGCTTCAGTAAGCAGACTAGCTCAAAGTCGAGTGTGGGCGGTGCCTTCAACCGCGATTTGACGAATCGCCAAGCGCAAGTGAATGCGATGAAAAATTGGGATAACAGTCATCGTCCTGTTACCACGCAAGCATCTAGTGGCATGCCATCTCTACCAAACACTTCCGTAGGCACTTCATCTAGCAACACCCGCTATGAACCAAGGCCAATCGCAAGTTCGCCTCAAGTTGTGCAGGTGCCAGTGACGCCATCGAGTGGAGCGAATATGAGTGGAATCATGACCGGCGTGGTCTTGGGTCATGTGTTGTCGCAGCCCAGGACCGTGTATGCCGGCGGTAGCAATAATGGACAGGTTAATACGAATGGCCGTTTAGAGCCGATCACTCCTGAAGGTGAATTCAAACAAAGCGAAATTCCGGTTGAAGCGACGCCAACATCGGGCGACCTGCAGACGTCCACCGATCTAAAGCAAACAGCGACGCCTGTATCGAATAAGGAAATTCAGAAAGTGGATGGAACCGATAAATCAACAGGAGTGTTGGGTTGGATATTGATTGTTGGTGTCATTGCTAGCGTGGTTTGGTTTGCTCGGAGGCGTATGAATGCAGCCATGCAAGCCACTAATGCCGTGAATACAAAGCCACATTATTCATTGTGAAAGGAAATGAGATGGCATGGAAAGATGCATGGTCGTATGCAAGTCGGTGGATAGGCAAAGACCAAACGGAACAGAAATCGGAATATGAGAACAAGGACGGCCAACGCGAAGACGGCAACTTGCCCTTGAAGGCGCGGGTGGGCAGCGTGGTGGTCTTGCAAAAAACGCCGATGATTCGTGCGCAGGCTCAAGGCTCTTTATTGGAGATGCCGAGTGATGACGAAACCATCATCGTTGCGATCAGTCGAATTCGAACTGAACTAGAAGGTAAGTTGTATCGCTATTACTTGCATCGTGGAGATGAAGAGACGGCCGAGAAGTACATTCAAGTGTATGTCGATGTCAACGGAGAGATTAAAGAGCTCTCTTACTACAGCCGCCTCTGTCGTCTGATTCCAGAAACGCTAGAAGATCAACAGATTTTCTCGGGTGAAGCAGGTTATGGGCTCGGTGACTTGACCTACACCATGTGGCGTTGGCAATTAGAGGAAATGGGCTGGAGTGAAGAAAGCTTGCAAGCGACCTTTTTGGATCAAGACCATATCTTGTTTCAACGCGATGCCGGCGATCCGCATGCCGAGTTTGTCGCACCGTTTCGCGGTACTGAAACACGTATAGATAGCGCCGATGGTAGCGCAGGTCTGCAACAACAAGTGATTTTTATGCCGTATAGCCGTGCATTAAGTCAGGAGCGAGATCAGCATCGTGAGTTGATGTTGATTTCGACAGAAATGATTGAAAGCGAAAATGGTGATCGCAATAAACGCGGCATCTACGTCGACTTCATGATGGGAATTCCAATCGAACCCGAACGATTGGTTGTGCAGTAAGTGGAATGGTCCACAAGTATCTTAATTATTGAGAAGTATTGAAAGGACGTATCATGAGTAATTTGAATGGTTGGGGTTTGACTGCACGTTTGATCAGCAAACATTTTGGTGTTTTGGGGGATAAAATTTCCGAGGCGATTGCCAACTTCGATCCAGAGACCGCGACAGAAGCTGATCGTGATTGCTTGGCTGATACCTTGCGTGAGACAGCGCAAAAACTAGCAGCAGCACGCGCCTCGTTTAACAAAGAACATACCGACGTCGTGAAGTTACGCGAGTTGATCGCCAACGATGAGAAGGCTTCCTTGACCTTGGCCGAACGTTTGGCTGCGGGCAGTATTTCTGAAGCCACGGTGAGTTTATTCTGCGACGAGTTGGAAGCAAACAAAGCCCGCTTGCCAATTGAGCTTCAAGAAGAAGCCGATGCGCAAGAATATATGAATGAGCTACAAAAGATTGTTGATGCTTTGTCAGAGCAATTGGCGCAGTTTGATGCGGCAGCAAAGAAAGCTTTGCAAAACTTGGCCGCAGCAAAAGCGCAGAAAGATTTGCAAGAGCTACGTATGGAACGCCAAAACCAGTTGGCAAGCCTGAATGGCATCAAGGGCCATTCAACAGCGCTGAATGCTTTGACGCGTCGTGCGGAGAAAGTGTCCAACGAAGCCGCTGGCATGCGCATCGTCGCCGATATCGCGCAAAAGCCGCTTGATCAGGCCGCCGAAATTGCGGCAATTCGTCAATCGGTTGCGCAGGCAGATACCGCTGGTGAGACGACGCTGCAACGTTTGCAACGACTTTCTGGCAAGCCAGCGGAAAGTATTGCGGCATAAAGTTCAGCTTGCTCGACATTCGCCAATCCTGCTCATATTGAGTAGGATTGGTTTTTTTGCATCTTTGGAAGGCGGATGCGCCTCGAAGCGATGCCATTGTTGTCTTTGCCAGGGCTAAAACAACACAAAGTCCTTTGGCGCATCTGGAATTAAAGCATATTTAACATTCCTATCTTGTGGGGCGCATGCACGGTGCTAAACTTACCTCTTGGCAATAATTTGTCATTAAAAGGGAGTGCATATGCTGTCAAATATGGGAATTGCAAAACGTCTCTATTTAGTCTCTTTCATCTTAATCTTGGCTTTGGCAGCGGTCGCCATCGATGCCCGAATCTCACTCAAAGAGATGAAAGAAATGGTGACAAAAACCGAGGAAAAGCGGGTACCACAGCTGATGCAAATCGCGTCCATTGAACTCAATGTGACTCGCACTTCTCTGCAATTGCGTCATGCGATCTTGGTGAAAACCCAATCCGACCTCGATGCCACAATGGCAGATATTAAAGAGAAACGAGCGACTATTGACGCGACTTTGAAAGACTTTGAGGCAGGTGTGTTCACCCCTGAAGGCCGTGCTTTTATCGAAAAGTTCAAGCCATTGGTAAAGAATTTCTGGGAAGTCGGCGAGCAAAATATCAAGTTGATTGCCGAAGGAAAAAAAGACGAGGCTTTTGATTTCTTGGTCGCGAAAACTATCCCTACACGAAATCTATTGTTAGCAGCCAGTGGCGAGGAAAAAAATCGTCAAAGTAAGCAGCTAAAAATTGAACTCGGTACGTTTGCGAAAACAGCCGATACGACAACCTATCAAATTGTTGGTTTAGTGATTGCTGTGGCGATCGGTTTATCCACGTTTTCCTTCTATATTACGGGCGTTCTGCGTCGCCGTGTGCAAGCATCACAAGAGGTTGCCGAGCGGGTACGCGATGGCGATTTGACCCGACCAGTTCATGATGACGCCAGCGACGAGTTCAGTCCATTATTGGAATCACTGAATGCCATGCAGCATTCACTGACCGAGATTGTGGGAAAAGTGCGTCACGGCTCCGATGGTGTCGCTACTTCGAGTGCTGAAATTGCCTCCGGTAATATGGATTTGAGTCAGCGTACCGAAGAGCAAGGTAATGCACTCGAGAAGACAGTGACGGCCATGGAGGAGCTCAGTGCGACCGTGAAGCAGAATGCAGACAACGCACGCCAGGCTAATCAACTCGCCGCCTCCGCCTCTGAAGTGGCAGTCAAGGGCGGTGAAGTGGTCATGGAAGTGGTCGATACGATGAAAGGTATTAATGCTGCTTCAAGCAAAATTTCTGACATCATTGGCGTGATCGATGGTATCGCCTTCCAAACCAATATTTTGGCTTTAAATGCAGCGGTGGAAGCCGCCCGAGCTGGCGAACAAGGGCGCGGTTTTGCAGTAGTCGCCTCGGAGGTGCGCAGTCTCGCCGGGCGATCGGCTGAGGCAGCTAAAGAAATCAAGAAGCTTATTGGTGATAGTGTCGATCGTGTCAATCAAGGCTCGGCCCTTGTCGATCAAGCTGGAGCAACGATGAATGAAGTCGTCAGCTCTATTCGCCGGGTTACCGATATCATGGCGGAAATCAGTGCTGCAAGTGCTGAGCAAGCGAATGGTGTTGAACACGTCGGTGAAGCCGTCACCCAGATGGATTCAAGTACGCAGCAAAACGCGGCCCTGGTCGAGGAAATGGCGGCGGCGGCCGCAAGTCTGAAAGCGCAAGCGCATGAATTGGTGACCGCTGTTTCTGTGTTTAAAGTCAACCAGAGTGCGCCGGCACAACGAGTAAGTTTGAAAGCGCTGCCCGCTCGATGAAAGCGATATGTCCTTATTCTGAGGTGAGCGAGAATGCATTTTTTGCGAGCAGTAACCAACCCGCGAGAAAAGCAATACCGCCGAGCGGCGTAATCGCGCCCAAGACTTTGATGCCGCTCAGAGCTAGCGCATAGAGGCTACCACTAAACAAGACCGTGCCGACGATGAAGCAAGGTGCAATGAACTTGAAGGAGTTTGCGCCAACTTGCGCAAAGCGCGGATAAACGATGGCTAGCGCAAAAAGTGCCAATCCATGAACGAGCTGATATTGCACCGCGGTTTGCCAAATCGCGAGCATCTCAACGCTTAATATTTGCTTCAGGCCGTGAGCGCCAAAGGCGCCGAGGGCTATTGCGATAAACATGCTGACGGCAGCGCTAGCGAGGATATGACGTTCTTGCATAATGATCTTGAAGCCTCTGGTCTTGAAAACTTGAATGGCACGATTGTAAATGAAAAGAGGCCGACCGTAGTCGACCTCTGCTTTACTTCAAGCTAGCTTCCAAAACAGCTTATGCTGCCTCTTTGTTGGCTGGCGCCATTGCGAACTCCGCCAATAATTTAGCTTCTTTCTCTTTGGCTGCTGTGAAGTGACGTTCTTTCACGTGGCCATAGCCGCGAATATCTTCAGGGATACTTGCTAAGGCGACGGCTTTGCTCAGATTGTCAGCATTCAACTGTGGAATCAATTTCGTGATCAGTTGTTTGTATTCAACCGGCAGTGCACGTTCCATACGGCGTTCTTCGGTATAACCAAAGATATCGAGTGCGGTACCCCGCAAGGATTTCAAGCTCGCCAATACGCCAAACGCTTTCATCATCCATGGGCCGAACTGTTGTTTGATCAAGTGACCTTTGTCGTCACGTTTCGCAAACAATGGAGGTGCCAAGTGGAAGTTGATCGCGTAATCGCCTTCAAACATATCAGCGATTTTCTTTTGGAACTTGCCATCGGTGTACAAACGAGCGACTTCGTATTCGTCTTTGTAGGCCATCAGTTTGAACAAATATTTCGCAACTGCTTCTGTCAAACGGAGTGCTTTGCCATCCACGATTTTGCTTTCGGCGGCTTTCACTTGCGCCACGAAATCAGCATAAATTTGAGCGTAGCTTGCATTTTGATATTCGGTTAAGAATGCAACGCGCTTGCTGATCACATCATCCAAACTTGGCGCACGCTTCAGTTCAATCACTTGCGCTGGCGTCGTCAAACGAATCACGGCAGCTAAGTCATTTGCAGCGACACGGCCCCAGTTAAACGCTTGTTTGTTGAAGTCGATCGCTACACCATTCAATTCGATCGCACGCATTAATGCCGCTTCAGTCAATGGTACCCAGCCTTTTTGCCAAGAATAACCAAGCATAAACATATTGGCGGCAATACTATCGCCCATCAAAGCTGTAGCGATATTCGTAGCATCGACCATGTCGACCAAAGTTTCACCGCAGGCTTTGCGAATTTCATTCTCAGCGGAGCCAGCAGGGAACTGCCAGTTCGGATTCTTAATGAAAGTCGCAGTTGGGCTGCTGCTGGAGTTAATCGCACCACGCGTGCGGCCTTCGCCCATACGTGAAATCGCATCTTTACCGGCAGTGACGATGAGATCACAACCAATCACGAGATCAGCCATACCGGTGCCAACACGCGTCGATTGAATATCTTCTACTTTGTCGGCCAAGCGTACGTGTGACATTACCGCGCCACCCTTTTGTGCCAAACCTGTCATATCCAATACGGAGCAAGACTTGCCTTGCAAATGTGCTGCCATCGCCATAATTTGACCGATGGTAATGACACCTGTACCGCCGACACCAGTAACGATGACGCCATAAGGTGTCGTTGTGTTTGGCAGTACTGGCTGCGGCAAGCTAGCCACGTCAAAAGAACCACCGGCTTCGATCTTCGTCTTCGCTGGCTTCTTCAACTTGCCACCTTCTACGGTGACGAAGCTTGGGCAGAAGCCGTTGACGCAAGAGTAATCCTTGTTACAAGAAGACTGGTTAATTTGACGTTTGCGGCCAAATTCTGTTTCCAAAGGCTCTACCGATAAACAATTCGATTGCACGCTGCAATCGCCACAGCCTTCGCAGACCGCTTCATTGATAACGGCGCGTTTCGCTGGGTCAGGGAAACCAGGCTTGCCATCTTTACCGATCTTTTTGCGACGACGACGCTTTTCAGACGCGCAGGTTTGATCGTAGATCATGGCAGACACGCCTTTGCATTCGCGCAATTCACGTTGTACTGCATCGAGTTCACTACGATGACGTACGGTGACGCCAGCCGCCCATGGGTAGTTCGCTGGATATTTTTCTGGCTCGTCGGTGACCACGATAATCGGATGTACGCCTTCAGCAGCGATCTGACGTGAAATCATGCCTGGGTCTAAAGGGCCGTCAAACTCTTGACCGCCCGTCATCGCGACGGCATCGTTAAACAAAATTTTGTAGGTGATATTGACGTTACCAGAAACCGCCGCGCGGATTGCCAATAAACCAGAGTGATAGTAAGTACCGTCACCAAGGTTGGAGAACACGTGTTGTTCGTTGGTGAACGGTGCTGCACCAACCCAAGTCACACCTTCGCCGCCCATGTGCGTGAAGGTGGTGGATTCTCTATCCATCCAAGTGACCATGTAGTGGCAACCGATACCGGCTAAAGCACGGCTACCTTCAGGTACTTTGGTTGACGTATTGTGTGGGCAACCAGAGCAGAAATGTGGAATACGGTCTTTATTGGCATCAGGCTTAGATACCGAATTCAAAGCCGCTTCTTTGGCTTCCAAATATTCTACGCGCTCTTTCACCAATTTTTCCACTGGGTGACCAGCGAAGTAACGGCTGATACGAGAAGCGATCGCATGGGCGATCTGCGCTGGGCTCAACTCATAAGTCGCTGGCAATAACCATTCGCCATGACCTGTGCCTTGGATATTCGTCCATTCGCCAGTGTCATCGAATTTGCCGACTACGCGTGGACGAGCCGCTTCTTCCCAGTGGTACAACTCTTCTTTCAGCGCGTATTCGAGAATTTGACGTTTTTCTTCGACTACCAAGATTTCTTCGAGGCCGGTGGCAAATTCGCGAACGCCGTCAGACTCTAAAGGCCAAGTCATACCGATTTTGTACAAACGGATGCCAATGTCTTTGGCTACTTGTTCGTCGATGCCGAGGTCTGCCAAGGCTTGACGTGTATCGAGGTAAGATTTACCTGCAGTGATAATACCGATTTTGGCGTTCGGACTATCCCAGATAATTTGGTTCAACTTGTTGGCACGCGCGTAGGCCAAGGCCGCGTACCATTTGTAATTGTTCATGCGCGTTTCTTGCGCTAAGACTGGGTCTGGCGTACGGATATGCACACCGTCTGCTGGCATCACGAAGTCTGTTGGAATCACTGGCTTAACGCGATCTGGATCTACCTCAACCACGCAACCGGATTCAACCACGTCCGTCACGCATTTCATCGATACCCATAAACCGGTGTAGCGAGACATAGCGATGCCATGCAAGCCGTAATCTAAGTATTCTTGAACAGAAGATGGATACAAGACTGGAATACCGCAAGCTTTGAGAATATGTTCACTTTGGTGAGCAGCAGTGGAAGATTTCGCTGCATGATCGTCACCAGCAATGACCAATACACCACCGTGTTTAGACGTACCCGCTAAGTTGGCATGCTTAAATACGTCGCCACAACGATCTACGCCTGGGCCTTTGCCGTACCAAACACCGAATACACCATCGTACTTTGCACCTGGAAAGAGATTGACTTGTTGTGTTCCCCATACTGAGGTGGCGGCTAAGTCTTCATTGACACCTGGGTGAAATACTACATGGTTCTTTTCCAGATGCTTTTTGGCTTTGGCTGCTGTCATATCGACGGCACCCAGTGGTGAACCGCGATAGCCAGTCAGGAAACCTGCTGTATTTAAGCCCGCTTTGACGTCGGCTTGGCGTTGCAACATAGTCAAACGAATCAAGGCTTGCGTGCCTGTCATGAAAGCACGGCCGCGTTCGAGCGTGTACTTGTCGTCGAGTGAAATGGAATGGTCGACCAAAGCGTCTTGCTCGGCCTTACTGATCGGTGAATTCATACTGCCTCCGGTTTTTATCTATGTGGCTGTGGTGAGCCTATATGCCATCGAGCGAATGAAAAAGATGTTCCCAGCTTATGGCTGCATCATACGCTCAATGCGATTTAATCGAACCGTTCGCACAAAAAATGGGTGATCCATCTTGATTTTGCGCGTCGATTTCTGCGGGCAGGACAGTAACATGTGTACCACACCGTCCCCATGCACAGTCACCACCAAAAAGACCAGTACAGTATGACTGACAATTATCTAAAGTGTACTGGTGCTTGATTAAAACTGATAAATCTCAGAAAACTTTTATTTCGGCAATTATTTTGTATCCTATTGGCAAAAGTGAGTTGTTCGAGCTATAAAATCTGCGAGAATAGCCATGCACATTCCAATCAAAGGATTGAAACGATATGAAGCTGTCTGGCAATGAGATTGTTGATCGCATCATGGGGCCGAGCGCGAGGTTGATGAGTAAATTCGACCTGCGCACGAAGCTGATTGGCATGCTTGGCGCATTCTTGATCGCGGTACTGGTGTTAGGTATCGGGCTGCTCACTAAGCAAAGCAATGAGTTGGATGTGGCGAAAGGCGAATTAGCCGGTGTTTTGATATCCGAGCAGAACAGCGCATTGATCCATCTGGTTCAGGCTGAGCGCTTGCTTTCAGTTCGCTCGGCACAAAATCCTTCTGACCAAAAAAGTAAGTTGGCGTTACAGCAATCGCGCAAAGATCTTTTAAATAGTGTAGCGAAGTTGGATGCGCTCATTCAACGTGAAGATGAGCTTGACCTGCAGGATACATGGACCGGTATCGCCATCGATGTCAAAACTTTGAGCGACACCAAAGGTCCAGGAAATTCTCAGCAATATCAGGATCTGATCAAAAACCTGCATCGATTTGCTGATTTAGTTCATGAGAAAAGTGGTTTGCTGTTCGATCCGGAGGCAAATAGTTATTTGCTGATGGACGTCAGTCTGCAACGTTTGCCTGAATGGATCGAGGCGATATCTCACTTATCAGCCTTGCATGAACAAGTGGCGACACAGGCCGAGAAATCTCCAGCTCTATTGTCACAATTCAGTTCCGCTCGAGACGCATTACAGAAGTCCATGGAACAAACTAAGCGCTTGCAAGAGGCAATCAAGCGTAGCGGAGAGGCTCTGCCAGCCAGCCTCTTGGCTGCCGATCAAAAGAGCCAGCTTCTTTTGGACCTTTGGCAAAGACAGCTGAGTGATCCGTCGCTTCCATTTAATAATCAAGCCCTAACAACCGCGGCTAAGCAAGCGTCGGACAGTACACTTTTGCTACAAAAGCAGTGGAATGAACGACTTCAAAGCATTTTGCAGGGCCGAGTTTCATTCAGTAAGGCGAAGTCTTATGTGATCCTTGGAATCTTGATGATTTCAATCGCTTTCACACTGTATTTTACTTACGGTTTCTACATGAATTTTATGGGAGCGATTCAAGATCTAGAGGAGGCGGCTGAAATTGTTGCCGCCGGAGATCTGACAAAGGTGATTCATATCGAAGGTAAAGACGAACTTGCCAAGACGGGAACTGCCCTTGATCAAATGAATTTCAAGTTGTCTGCATTGGTGGCCAATGTCAGAACGAACGCCAGTATGGTCTTAGAGCTCGGACAAAACTTGACTGAAGGAATAAATGATATGTCGATTCGTACCGAGCAACAGGCAAGTAGCCTGCTCGATACTACAAGTAATTTAGATATTTTGAGCGAAACCGTAAGAGCTACGGCGGCAAACGCCAAGTCGGTCGATAATTTGGCTTCAAATGTGCGGATGATTGCTGAATCGAGCAATGACGTGATGGTGGCAGCGGTTGAGACCATGAATGGTATTCATGAGAGTGCGATGAAGGTCCACGAAATCGTCAGCATGATCGATCGTATCGCATTCCAAACCGATATTTTGGCGCTAAACGCTGCTGTTGAGGCTGCGCACGCAGGCGAGCAGGGCAAAGGTTTTGCGGTGGTGGCTTCGGAGGTACGCAGTCTAGCACAAAGGAGCGCAGATTCGGCTCGACAAATTCGTCGTTTGATCGATGACTCAGTCAATCGTGTTGAAACAGGTGTTGAACAAATCAATGATGTGAGCATGACGCTAACAGATATCGTTGGCGGGATTCGTAATTTAGCAAAAGACATTAACGCTATTTCTATCGCATCAACTGAGCAGAGTGAAGGTTTAGTCCACATTGCCGATTCGATTAAGGAGCTTGATTCCATCACCAAGAGTAATACGCAAATGGCTGAAAACGCCAAGTATGCTTCGGCAGAGCTTGAAAACCGGGCGGTGCGTTTGAAGGAAGTTGTTTCCACCTTTAGCTTGCGACAAGGAACGGCTGACGAGGCATTTGAAATGGTCAAAAAAGCGATGGCACTGTATCGGATTACAGGCATGGATATCCTGCAGCGAATCACGACTGATGCAGAAAAACAATTTGCTGATCGTGATATGTACGTGTTTGCGTTTGATCGCATGGGCCAATACCGTGCTTTTGCCGGAAATGAAGCTAAGTTGGAGGTCAATTTATTCAAAGTTCCCGGTCTCGATGGCAAAAAACTCGTGGACGAGGCTTTTGCTTTGCCCGTCAAAGGTGGCTGGGTCGATTATGCGATTGAGAACCCAGCGACGAAAAAAGTTGAATGGAAGTCATCCTACATTGAACGCATCAGCGAGGATATTGTGATTGGTTGCGGGGTATACAAGTCGGTTTAAGCAGCTACGACATCGTTTCAATGCTGACAGTCGCGCTATAATGAAGGCATGAAACTTAAATTCACCAAAATGCATGGTGCTGGCAATGATTTTATTGTGATCGATGCCATTCATCAAAATGTCAATTTCACACCAGAGCAGTGGCGATTCTTGGCTGATCGTCGCTTCGGTATTGGTGCAGATCAGATTCTAGTCGTCGAGACTGCACCGAACGATAGTGTCGATTTCCGTTATCGCATTTTTAATGCGGATGGTGGAGAGGTCGAACAATGCGGCAACGGTTCTCGCGCCTTTGTTCGCTTCGTTATCGAAAAAGGATTGACGCAAAAGAAAACAATTCGTGTTCAAACGATGTCGGGGGTGATCGAACCATCGGTGGCTGAAGACGGGCGCGTGACAGTGAATATGGGTGTCCCGAGCTTTGCGCCTGCAGACTCCCATTTTCAAACCGAAGAATTGCAGAGCAAGGTCGAAGGGGGCGATACCTTATGGTCACTCCCTCTGTTCGATGCGAATGCCTGGATTTCTTGCGTCTCTATGGGCAATCCACACGCTGTTCAAATTGTTTCTGACATTGGCGGGCATCCAATTGCGACCGAAGGGCCACAGATTGAGCGCCACCCTCGCTTTCAAAAGCGGGTGAACGCTGGTTTTATGCAAGTGAACGACGCTCAGCATGTTCAATTGCGAGTGTATGAGCGCGGCGCGGGCGAAACCCTTGCATGTGGCACGGGGGCATGTGCGGCTGTGGTTGCGGGTATACGAAGAGGAATCCTACAATCCCCTGTGCAAGTGCAAATGCGCGGCGGCGAGCTTCAAATTGCTTGGCTAGGCGAAGGTCATCCAGTTTTCCTAAGCGGGCCAGCGGTTACCGTGTTTGAAGGTGAAATAGAAATCTCTGCTTCGATCGCTTAAGTCCAAGGCACTGTGGTCAAGTAAACACATAGACATTGATAAAAAGAGTAAAACCAGATGAACACCAATGATATCGCTGAGTACCTGAGTCAAAACCCGCACTTCTTTGAAGAACATGCGGAGCTGTTATCGAGTATTAAATTAACTAGCCCAATAATGGGGCGGACCATTTCACTGCAAGAACGCCAGATGGAAATCGTTCGCGAAAAATTGAAAGTAATGGAACTTCGTTTGGCAGAACTGATGCGTGTCGCACAAGATAACGACGCTATCACCGCCAAATTTCAAATGTGGACTCGCGAACTCTTGTTGGCACGCAACGATGTTGATTTACCTTATATCCTGACAAAAAGTATGCAAGACATCTTCAATCTGCCATACGCGACGCTGCGTCTGTGGAGTGTGGCCGAAGACTTCAAACATACGTGGTTCGCTGAAGCCACTACTGAAGATGTGCAGTTATTTGCAAAAGGGATGACCACCCCTTTCTGCGGCAAAAATCAAGAATTTGAAGCTGCTTCCTGGATTGAGTCGGATGAAGCCATCGCTTCAATGGCAATGTTACCTCTGCGCATAGCCGCTGATGAACCAACTTTTGGCTTATTGGTATTAGGTTCTCCTGATCCAGCGAGGTTCACCAAAGAGATGGCGACTGACTTTTTGGCAAAAATCGGTGATACGACGAGCGCTGCTTTATATTGCATGATTGATTTATAAATTGTGTAGCTTCGGAGGGGCGTCCTTGCGCGCTCCTCCATCACTTACTACGAATACACCATGAGCTCAGACATCAGTGTTCAAGAATATCTTGATGTTCTGCGTTTTCAACGGCAATTATCTCCTCACACCCTCGATAACTACTCACTCGACTTGCAAGAGCTGCAGAAGTTCGCACAAGGACGTAGCCTAGATTCGTTAAGTTATTATGATGTGCGCAGGTTCACTTCACAGATGCACGCGCAGGGACTCAGTGCCCGTAGCATTGCTCGCAAGCTTTCGAGTTGGCGGGGATACTATCGTTGGTTAGCGCAGCAAATCGATTTGCCCGCTAACCCGGTCGATGGCATTAAAGCACCCAAGAAGAGTAAAAGCTTACCGAAAGCCCTAGGTGCTGATGATGCAGTGAACTTAGTGGCGCATCATGGTAGCGATGCACCATCGATGGCGGCAAACCGTGCCATGTTTGAATTGCTCTATTCGAGTGGTTTGCGGGTGTCGGAATTAGTGGCCCTTGATTTGCAAGATTTCGGAGATGGTGGTCGTCCATCGCAAGGGTGGGTCGACTTAGCACAGGCCGAAGTGCACGTGACCGGTAAGGGTAACAAACAACGTATCGTGCCTGTTGGCAAGCCTGCTTTGGATGCGATTAGAGATTGGCTTGCGGTACGTGGCCAACTGCTAAAGACTGACAATCATCCTCTATTTCTAACCGAGCGTGGAACCCGTATGTCTGTGCGTTTGGTGCAGTTGCGCTTGAAAGCACATGCGCAAGCAATGGGGGTACCGTCCGACGTCCATCCGCATGTCTTACGGCATTCATTTGCAACCCATGTTTTGCAATCTTCTGGCGACTTGCGAGCGGTGCAAGAGATGTTGGGCCATAGTTCAATCGCTGCAACGCAAGTCTATACAGCACTCGACTTCCAGCACTTGGCGAAAGTCTATGACGCCACCCACCCTCGTGCAAAAAAATAAGTGCACGGAAGTTTTTGCAACTCAATTGCATTTTCGGGCATAATGACGCACTTCTTGTATTCACCCGTCTAAATTGATGAGCCGCACACCTAGTGTCTCAAATGAGATCAGCATCGAGCACGTTCGAGCCCAAGCGAAGGAACACCTGCGTTTGGCCTTGGTACGAGTGACCGTGGCACGGATCGACGTTCTTTCTCTTTTGTTGGCGCAGCAACGGGCCATGTCTCATACTGAGTTGCAAGAAGCGCTGCCACAAATGGATAGGGTTACTCTGTATCGAGCTTTGGACTGCCTCGCCGATGCGGGTTTAGCACACAAGATCATTGGCGATGACCGCGTTTTTCGATTTCGTATGGGGGGCGCTGGCCACAATGCCAGTGTGCAAGATACGATGGCACATCAGCACGGGCATTTTCAATGCACGCGCTGCGCGAAAGTCTTTTGTTTAGATCAGCCGCAATTCTCACGTGACTTGCAACAACAATTGGGTGCGACTTTAGCCGCCACTGCACAACAAGGTTTCGCTACCCATGGTATTGAGCTCACCATCAAGGGATGGTGTGATCTCTGTAATACACGGTAAATTAAAGGATTTCTATGGCATTGATTCCAACCACAATTCTGACTGGTTTTCTAGGGGCTGGAAAAACGACATTATTGAATCGGATTTTGCAGGAGCATCATGGCTATAAGATTGCTGTGATCGAAAACGAATTTGGTCAAGAAAACATCGACAATGAAATTCTAGTGCAAGACACTAACGAGCAAATTGTGGAGATGAATAATGGCTGTATTTGCTGCACGGTCCGCGGCGATCTAATCACAGCCCTGAGCAATCTAATCGCACAAAAGCAAGCGGGCAAAATTGATTTTGATCGTTTAGTCATTGAAACGACGGGGCTTGCGAATCCCGGACCAGTAGCACAAACCTTCTTTGTCGATGAAGAAGCGGGCCTTCATTATATGCTTGATGCAGTAGTGACTGTGGTCGATGCACGCCATGCCATGCAACAGTTGGATGAGCATGAAGAAGCGCAACGGCAGGTTGGGTTTGCTGACAAAATATTGTTGTCTAAGTCCGATCTAGTTAGCCCTGAGCAGATTACGCAATTGAAAGCGCGTTTGGTGCAGATGAATCCACGCGCCACAATGAGTGTGAGTGATTTCGGGAAAGTGGCGATTAGTGAAGTGCTCGATATCAAGGGTTTTAACCTGAATGCCAAATTAGATTTGGATCCAGATTTCCTTCAGACCGAAGAACATCACGAATGTGATGATCACTGTGATCATGAACATCATCATGGGCACGATCACGAGCATCACAACCATGCAGACCACCATCATTCACATCACAGCGATGAAATTGCCGCTTTCGTCTACAAGACAAAGCGTGCATTTAATACAGAAAAGTTAGATTATTTTCTAGGCGGATTGGTACAGGTTTATGGCCCACGCATGCTTCGCTACAAGGGAGTGTTGTATATGGAACACGCTGACCGCAAAGTGATTTTCCAAGGCGTGCACCAAATTATGGGCACCGATATAGGGGCAAAATGGTCGGAAAGTGAACCAAAAGAAAGCAAAATGGTGTTTATTGGTAAAAATTTACCGAAAGAGATTTTTATTCAAGGTTTGGAGCAATGTTTGGTATAAACTAGCGCCCTATTGAATTGATTGGCCTTAAATTGGCGGAAAAATTCAATAGGTTTGTATGCGGAACAAGCAAACTATATACTTGTCCTTGAGGGGAAGTAGCGGGTCAAATTTTTGTGACCTGCAACTTGCATAGATTAACCCGATGTATCGAAAGTAAGCGAAGTGGCAACTAAATCATCTAAATCGACTGCAGCAGTCAATGAAGCGCCTGTTTTGCTCACCGAAGAAGAAATTCTGAAGATGGGCGAGAAGGACTATATGAATGATGCTCAATTGGCGTTTTTCAAAGCACGTTTGCAACAACTTGAAAAAGATTTGCTGAAGAATGCTGACGAAACGACCGAGCACCTGAGAGAAACCGTTTTAGTTCCGGATCCAGCT
Source organism: Affinundibacterium nitidum (assembly GCF_014284155.1). GTDB lineage: Bacteria > Pseudomonadota > Gammaproteobacteria > Burkholderiales > Burkholderiaceae_D > Undibacterium > Undibacterium nitidum. The sequence continues at coordinate 180,503 of NZ_JACOFZ010000003.1, read as the reverse complement.
GACCGCGCCACGATCGAAGAAGAGCATTCTTTGGAATTGCGCACTCGTGATCGTGAACGTAAATTGCTGCGTAAAGTACAGCAATCGATCGCCGCGATTGATGCAGGAGATTATGGCTGGTGTGAAGAAACAGGCGAGCCAATTGGGGTGCCGCGTTTATTGGCCCGACCAACGGCAACTTTGTCACTTGAAGCACAACAGCGTCGCGAACTGAAACAAAAGCTCTACGGCGATTGATCGCGTTTGTATGCTGAATGAATGCGCAGCTTTGTCTGCGCATTTTTTACGTTGGCTTATGCAACTTTGTTTCAAATTTTGTTGTCTATGTAAGTGTTAATCAGTGACGCCTACTATTTTGGTTCGTAAATTTTTTCTTGGTTTCGACGGATAAAGTACAAATGCCCTTTACGACGAGTAAAAAGAGACCTTCACAAGCTATAGCCATGCTATGGCTATTGGTGTTGGCGATTTTTACATCGCAATGGTTTGGCTTTGCTCACCGTATGTCTCATATGAGTACTAATGCAGGTCAGGTACTCTCGATCGCCTTTGATGGCGACGGTAAATTTGAGCTTAGGAAACTGAGCGATGCGGATGCCGCGATTCACTCATGCTTGTTGGTCGATGCCGGCAGCATTGTTGATGGTGTTCAGCATGCAGTGTCTTGGCATTTTGCACCTGTTCCTATTCCACGTTTGATTGCAGATAAGACCGTCTTTAATTGGCTTTCTACTCTTCGTCTTTCCTTCCTCTCTCGAGCACCTCCAGTCTGAAAATGGAACGCAATTGCGTTCATTCGCTTTGTTAATCGTTGCTCTCGCAACGGTTTTGTTATTCATTTTCAGGAATTGTTATGTCTATAAAACCACGTCTAATCGCAAGCGCTGTGCTTTCCATCTTTGCTCCCTTAAGTTCGGTCGCTTTTGCCCAAACTTCAACCGTAACTGTGTCTGCAAATCCTCTTGGTAAAGAAGAGTCGATGCAGATTTTGAGCCCTACGAAGGTGCTGTCTGGCTCAGAATTAAGATCAAAAATTGGTAGCTCACTTGGTGAAACCTTGGGTGGTGAGTTGGGGGTTAGTGCCTCAGGTTTTGGTGCCGGAGCTTCTCGTCCCATTATTCGCGGCCTGGAAGGCCCGCGCGTCAAGATTTTGCAAAATGGTATGGCGGTAGCGGACGTATCGAGTATTTCAAATGATCACGCGGTGGCGAGTGAGACGGCGAGTTCTCAACAAATTGAAATCTTGCGTGGTCCTGCCGCATTGCTATATGGAAGCGGTGCCATTGGTGGTTTGGTGAATGTAGTTGATGGTCGTATCCCAACTACCCTGAGTAAACAGCTGAACGGCGAAGCGGAAGTAAAGTACGGCGCCGTCAACAAAGAAAAAAGTGCTTCGTTTTTTCTAGATAACTCGGTGGGAGACCTTGCTTTGCATTTCGATGGTAACTCTCGTGATGCAGATAATTATAAAATTCCAGGCGCGGCGAACGCTGACGGAAGCGGCGAAATCAGAGGGCGTTTGCCTTCCAGCTTTTCTCAAGAAAAGAGCTTGGGCTTCGGCGCGACATTGGTGCAGCCGTGGGGACATTTTGGCGCCTCAGTGCAGCGCATGGAAGATAAGTATGGCATTCCAACCGATGAGCGTGCCTTCATCGATTTAAAGCAAACGCGTTTCGACGTTGACAGTGCGATTTATCAGTCTTTTTTGATCTTCGATTCGCTCAAATTTAAAGCCGGCGCGACCGACTATCAGCATACGGAAAAGATGGAAGATGGAACGCCAGCGACTGATTTTAAAAACCGAACTTTTGAAACTCGATTAACCGCATCTCACGCCAACTGGAATGGCTGGGAGGGCAGTCTTGGTTTGCATACAGAAGAAAGTAAGTTTTCTGCACTCGCGGCTGCCACTGGCAGAGCTGATACGGTTCCTACAACAAAGTCCTCTTCAATCGCGGCCTTTTTGATTGAACAGAAAAAATATCAAGACTTCACAGCGAGTTTTGGTGGACGCTTAGAAAATGTGCGTCGCAACCCCGAGCTCGAATTTGGTTTGCCGAGCCGTAGTTTCTCCTTAGCTTCGTTTTCTGTCGGTGCTATGATTCCGGTGAATCGTGATTTGGAAATTGTCACGAGTTTATCAAGTGCTGAGCGTGCTCCAGGGACTGAGGAACTATATTCGCATGGACCACACGAATCGACTTTGACTTTCGATATTGGCGATGCTTTTTTACGTAAGGAAGTGTCGAAAAATCTTGAGTTCAGTTTGCAAAAAACGAGCGGCTTACTTCATTGGAAGATCAATACTTTCGTCAATCGAGTAAAAGACTATGTGTATGGTCAGGTCGATGGCGTGATGGTGAATGAAGAGGGTGAGGCGGATTTGGCTGGAGAGTTTACGCAACGCCATTGGAAACAAGCGAAAGCAACAATTCGTGGTGGTGAAGCGGAGGTTTCATATAACCCTGTCGGTGAAGGATTCTCAGTTAGAGCATTCGCCGATACATCACGTGGGACATTAGATGGACGTGGTAACCTGCCACTGCAGGCAGCTGATCGCGTAGGCTTAGACTTTGGTTTCCGTCATCAAGGTTGGAGAAACACAATCAGTGTTTTGCATGCAATGCGTCAAGAACGTCTGGCTGCCAATGAAAGTTTTGCGACACCCGCTTTCACGAAGATAGACTTGAATGTCACGTACACTCATCCTTATCAGTATTCGCAGTTGACGTGGTTCATGCAGGTGCGCAATCTATTAAATCAAGATATTCGCCTTGCGACCTCAGTCTTGAAAGAGACGGTGCCGCAACCAATGCGTAGCTTGATTGTCGGTGTGCGAGCAAACTTCTAAGCAAGGTGTTTTGAAATTAAATCGTAAAATTTTGTAACACGACACAGGCCGTGGTTTATCGCTTTAATTGCATGTACATTTTTTGATGTACAGAGTGTTTGAACAAATTGTGAGAAATAAGGCGCAGTTTGCTTGGAAAACCGCGGTGTTGTGTTAACTTAAAGTTTCTGATTTATCTTAAGAGATAGTTGTGTTGTTTGAACTTTCTTTGATTTTATCCGCGCCTTGGCGGGATAAGTAAGCAAAAAGAGATGAATTCCGACTATACTTCTGTAGTGGAATGACATTGCCTCGTGTAATATATTTGACATGAGTGCTATGGATACGCGAAGATATTAAAATATCATTTCTAAATTACAAGTTAGGTCGCTGTGGGGATTTTTAAGCTTTTTGGAAAGAAGAATGGACGGGAAGAGGATGCCTCCTCTGACAAACCACTTTCTAAAAAACCTCGATCAAAAGGCAAAAATACCGTTATTGGGCAAGTCCAAGATGACGAGGCTTTGTCACATCTGATGACTGAGAAAAAGCACATCGCGCGAGCTACAGAACGAAAAATCGATGCAATTGAATTTGAAATGTCCCGCGATATGGGGCGGCCTAAATCATTGCAACCGAAACCGACACCGGGCGATCCGCTGAAACGTACCGAACCAAATCAATTCCACACGGATTTTGTTGCCACCGATTTCCAAAGTACCATTGCGCTCAGTTTGCCGACGACAGAGCTGTTATCAGGACATACTGAGATTCAAGCTCATGCGGTTGCACAAACGGAATCCGTGCCCTTGTTGGAAGAAGCGGCGATTTTGTTTGCCACTGGGCAGACCAAGGTCGCGGAACATATGCTGCGTAGCGTAATCGATCAAGATAACCTGGGTAATGCCACACCGATCGCTTGGTTTATGCTGTTTGATCTGTATCAGATCGAGCAGAACCAATATGCATTTGAAAGTCTGTCACTCGACTATGCTGGCAAGTACGAAACCTCTCCTCCTGTGTGGCGTAATCTCGAGCCCTCTGCGGAGAAGAGTGACGATGAGGGCGAAAACAAGGCAACGCCTAACCTCAGTTTCCCTGCGCAACTTGATGGTGACATTATTAAGCTGCTGCAACGTTTGAATACCCTCAGTGAACAAAATAAAGTGTTAAAACTCGACTTCGGCCGAGTAAAACAAGTTGACCCCGTTGGCTGTGGTTTGCTGTTGCGTGCTTTACGCAATTTGAAAAAGACCAAGCATGATTTGATCGTGGTTGGCGCCCAAAATCTGACAGCGCAGATTCAAGCCATTCTTGAAGTGGGACGTCGCGACGAAACAGAAGCCCCTTGGTTGCTCTTGATGGAAATCTTGCAGCTGCTACAGATGAAAGAAGCGTTCGAGGAAACTAGTATTGATTACTGTGTGACTTTTGAAGTGTCTCCTCCAGCGTATGAGGCGCCACTTAATAAGATCACGACGGCGGTCGCTGAGCCGCTCTCACCTGTCACCGAAACGCGTGCGGAATCGTTTATGATGCCGCGGACCATCGAAGGCAAAACCGAAGGTTTGGTGGCTGATATTGTCGAATATGCTAAATCACACGATTTCGTTATTTTGAATTGTTCTCAACTTGAACGTGTTGAGTTCGGTGCCTCTGCCCAGTTGTTGAATGGCTTAGTACCTATCTCTGGAAGTGGGAAAACCATACAATTCAACGAAGTAAATTATCTCGTCATGCATTTGTTTAATGCGATGGGATTGAAGAATGTTGCGGCGATCGTGCCGAGAAAACAATCTTAAACACCGAACTTGAACAATCTCACATCAATTCTGGTGTGCAGCCTTGTAATTTAAAGATTTCCCCCCAATTTCAAACTTCAGCTCTGCTGGGTTGCGCCTGTCATTTTATGGCTGCCCTGGCTGCATTCAATGAGGATTCTATGGAACAATTTCACGGTACGACCATTTTGACTGTGCGTCGTGGCAATGTCGTCGCGTTGGGCGGCGATGGTCAGGTTACGCTTGGCAACATCGTGATGAAAGGTACTGCGCGTAAAGTGCGGAAGCTTTATCACAATAAAGTCTTGGCAGGTTTTGCGGGAGGTACCGCTGATGCCTTTACGCTCATTGAGCGTTTTGAATCGAAACTGGAAAAGCACCAAGGCCATTTGATGCGCGCATCTGTTGAGTTGGCAAAAGATTGGCGTACTGATCGCATGTTACGTCGACTGGAGGCGATGCTGCTGGTTGCGGATAAAGATACTACACTCGTAATTACGGGGAATGGTGACGTGCTTGAACCAAACGACGGCATTGGGGCAATCGGTTCAGGTGGCACTTTCGCCCAATCCGCAGCCATGGCTTTGTACCACAATACTGATTTATCCCCGATTGAGATTGTGAAAAAGTCGCTGACGATTGCGGGTGAGCTATGCATCTACACCAATCTTTCTCACACAATCGAAACTTTAGAGTAAGTCTAGTCAACATAGCTAGCAAGAGATAAAGAACATGACAACAATGAATATGACGCCGCAGGAAATCGTTTCCGAACTGGACAAGCATGTGGTTGGACAAGACAAAGCAAAGCGAGCTGTAGCGATCGCTTTGCGCAACCGTTGGCGCCGTCAACAAGTGGCTGACCCTTTGCGTCACGAGATCACACCTAAAAACATTCTGATGATTGGTCCAACAGGGGTAGGCAAAACAGAAATTGCTCGTCGTTTGGCTAAATTGGCAGATGCTCCGTTTATCAAGATCGAAGCAACGAAGTTCACAGAAGTAGGTTATGTGGGGCGTGATGTTGACACCATCATCCGTGATTTGGTGGACATCGGCATCAAGCAAACGCGTGAGAGCGCTATGCGTAAAGTACGCGCTCGCGCCGAGGATGCTGCTGAAGATCGCGTCCTTGATGCCTTGCTGCCACCAGCAAGAGACTTTGGCATCGGCCAAGAAGCAACGGTTGATAGCGCTGAAAACACCACACGCCAAACTTTCCGCAAGCGACTGCGCGAAGGTAGTCTAGATGATAAAGAAATCGAGATCGACGTCTCTGAGGCAGCACCGCACATGGAAATTATGGCGCCGCCAGGCATGGAGGAAATGACTGAGCAAATTAAGTCGATGTTCTCTGGTGCGAATATGGGGCGCAAAAAGTCACGTCGTTTGAAAATCAAAGAAGCACTTAAACTTCTGATCGAAGAAGAAGCTGCGAAATTGATCAACGAAGATGAGATGAAACAAGAAGCGATTAAGAACGTAGAGCAGAACGGCATCGTTTTTCTAGATGAAATCGACAAGATTGCTTCTCGTTCCGAAGCCGGTGGTGCCGAGGTTTCAAGGGCAGGCGTTCAGCGTGATTTGTTGCCATTGGTGGAAGGTACAACGGTAAATACTAAGTTTGGTATGATCAAAACCGATCACATTTTGTTTATCGCTTCAGGTGCATTTCACTTTGCAAAACCTTCGGATTTGATTCCAGAGCTACAAGGTCGTTTCCCGATTCGTGTCGAGCTTGAGTCCTTATCGACAGCGGATTTTGAGCGTATCCTTACCAGCACCGACGCCTGTCTCACGCGTCAGTATGAAGCTTTGTTGGCAACGGAAGGGGTTAAGTTGGAGTTCTCCACGGAAGGAGTACAGCGTTTAGCCAGCATTGCTTATTCTGTCAATGAGACGACAGAGAATATTGGCGCACGTCGACTCTACACGGTAATGGAAAAACTCTTGGAAGAGATTTCCTACGAGGCGCATCAAAATAGTGGCAAAACGGTGGTGATTGATGGTGCTTATGTCGAACAGCGTTTGCAAGCGCTGTCCGTTAATGAGGATTTGTCACGTTACGTGCTGTAATCGACGCTCGAAAAGTGTAAAGGGCAAAGGGAGGATTGAGATGGCAAATAAAACAATGGGAACCCGACAAAAAATGGTGTTTCGCTTAGATGCCACTCAATCTAAACCACGTAATCCCGTCGCGCAGGCCATGAAAACCAGTGGTGCGGGTAGTCACAAGAAGAATGTCTCCGCTGAAAGACAAGCACACAAACAAGCGCTAAAAAAATTGGCAATTGACGGCGAAGCAGATTAGACTTGCTGGAAAGCATCATCCAGTCACCATTTTGCGGTTTGAAGTCCTCTAGACGGAGTCGTCGATGTCAGGATGTAGAAAACGTAAGCGCTTACTCAAGTATCGGCGTCCCTTGCGGCGACGCGATATGTTGACCCGACTTTTAGTCGAAATTGGCATCAGTTACGCCGACACACTTGGCCACGAAAAAGCGGCGGAATTTCTTCGCGAACGCGATGTGCCTGAAAGCGTTATCGCGCGCGTGATTATTGAATAAGCTATTCGCTCTTGGCGTTACGCGAGAGCAAACGTTCTATCATTTGCGTTGTAGGTACATTGTCAAATAAGACCCCAGCAACTGCATCAGCAATCGGCATTTCTACTTTCAATTGTTGTGCCATTGCACGCACTGCTTGTGCGCAGCGTACGCCTTCAGCTACGTGGCCTAGTTCCTTGACTATCGTTTCGAGCGATTTGCCCTCTGCAAGTGCTAAACCAACTTTACGATTGCGTGATAGGTTGCCAGTGCAAGTGAGGATTAAATCGCCGACGCCAGTGAGGCCCATCAAAGTTTCCAATTTTCCGCCAAGAGCAAGGCAAAGACGGCTGATTTCAGCGAGGCCGCGTGTCATTAGTGCGGCACGTGCATTCAAGCCTAGCCCTAGTCCGTCGGCAACACCTGTGGCAATCGCCAGAATATTCTTTACGGCACCACCAACTTCAACGCCAATTACGTCGTCGCTCGTGTACACCCGCAGACTTTGGCTATGCGCGGCACTTACTACTTGTTCGCACAGGGCTTTTGATGTTGAGGCTATGGTTAAAGCACAAGGCAAACCTTGGGCTACTTCTTGCGCAAATGAGGGGCCGGAGAGCGCGCCTGCCAAGATCTCCTCACCAAGTACCTGTTTAACCACTTGATGCGGGAGCAGACCGGTGCCTTCTTCGAAGCCCTTGCAAAGCCACACGACATTCTTTAGTTCGTAAGGTCGACACTTCTCTAGGCTGGGACGCAAGCCTGAGACCGAGGTCGCAATGATCAGCAATCCGTCATCTAAGGCGTGCCGTACGGCGGCATCAAAATCAGAGGTGGCGGTGAGTGCGCTGGGTAAAGCATAGCCGGGCAAATAATGGGTATTTTCGCGTTGATTTTGCGCTGTCTGCATCGCATCATCATTTCGCCCCCAAAGCATGACTTGATTCTTTGACGCGAGGGAGATGGCTAAAGCAGTGCCCCAAGCACCGGCGCCTAGTACGGAAATATTCATGTTAAACCTGTTTAATGATGCACAAATTCGATCAGCGACTAATCACAGGCCCCAAACTTCACTAATGCGAACAAAGCCAGTTTGTCCGTCACGGTGTTTGACTTTTACCCACGCACCCACTGGCGGCTCCGCCATTTCGAGTAAGACATGTTTGTCTGCGCTAAACAGCATCGTAGAGCCTTCTTCAGCGGCGACACGAATTCGTGCATTGGCGACTTTAACGACTAGATTGCGCCGAGTGACCAAGTCTTTCGCTTCCACCCATGTAAATTCTCCGCTGGCATCACGTACCCTACACCATGCACCTTGAGTAAAAATCACTTCGAGCGGCATTCCCGCGGGTGCAACATATTTCTTTATGCCATGAAAAGTCGGTGTGTCGTACATGATGATGGGAGAGGGGCCGACTGAGCGAAACTCGACTGCTGCAGCGGATCCCGTCATACAGCAAATACTTAAAGCCAAAACTGTTGCAAGGTAACGCATGGATGTACCTGAGAGAAAAGTGGACAGTGGAGGGATCTTACAAGGCAAGGATGATTACGTAAAGCGTATCACCGGAATCGGGGGCAAAATAAAACCCGTTGCCGACAATGTCGGACAACGGGTTGGATAAAACTGAATTAGTGCGTTGTCGCAGCTGCGTCAGTGTTACCAGCTTCTTCAGCTAACTTAGCTTGTTCAGCGATGTTAGCCAAACGTTGTTGGTAGAACGCTTCGAAATTGATTTCTGTCAAATGAATCGGTGGGAAACCAGCGCGGGAGATCGCATCAGCAACGTTGGAGCGCAAGTATGGGTAGATGATGTTAGGGCAACCAATGCCTAACAATGGATCCATTTGGTCTGCTGGGATGTTACGTGCTTCGAAGATACCTGCTTGTTTTGCTTCAACCAAGAATGCAACTTTGTCTTTTACCTTGGCAGTAACAGTCACTGTTACTGTGGATTCGAAGATGCCTTCAGCCAATGGTTCTGCAGCAACGTCTAAAGTCACTTCGATACTTGGCGCTTCTTGTTCCAGGAAAATTGCTGGGGAATTTGGTTGTTCGAGCGACAAATCTTTCAGATAGACGCGTTGAATTTGAAATACTGGCTGCAGATTTTGGTCGGACATGTGAGACTTTCTGAAATATTGTATAAATTGATCATGAACTGCTTTTCTTACATAGGATTGAATTCAAAGAATTCAAGTCCCAAGCTCCCTATTGTAGCAAGCGACCTTAAAAAACCGCAATCAAAGCCGCTTGTGCAGTGCATTTTATGTTGGATTTAGCAGTGCATCGAGCTTTCCGGCACGGTCCAAAGCGGATAAATCGTCAAAACCACCGACGTGTGTTTCCCCAATGTAAATTTGGGGTACGGTTCGGCGACCTGTTTTTTGCATCATTGCTTCGCGAACTGCCGGATCAAGATCGACACGAACTTTTTCAATTTCTGCAACGCCCTTGGCTTTTAATAAACGTTCCGCCATTACGCAATAAGGGCAAACGGCTGTGCTATACATCGTGACATGGGCAACCATGATTACTCCTTTGTTACTTCACTGTCGGCAGGCTTTGCGCTTTCCACTCAGCAACGCCACCATCTAAACTAAATGCTTGTTCAAAGCCCGCTTTGTTCAAAATACTGACCGCGGTTCCGGAGCGTACGCCGGATTGGCACACCGTAATCACTACATGAGACTTGGATTTCTCGATTTCACCGAGACGATTAGTCAATTCATCGATAGGAATATTTTTCGCACCAGGCAGATGCCCACTTGCGAATTCGTCGGGGTTGCGTACGTCAAGCACTAAAGTTTTACCTTGATTCATGTACTGCGTCGCTTGCAATTGAGAGACGCGAGCACCACGTCTTTGTAGGCTCGGAAGCATCAAAGCAATACCTGAAACGACGGCGATAGAGATTAAAAGCAAGTTGTCGGTAATGAAATTCACGGTTTTCCCGAAGTAAGAATGGTTATAAAGAAGCGCCTCATTATAAAATAGAAGCTGATTTTAGTTTTGATCGAATCAAAAACTTCTAAAAACACCCCGTTTTACACTTGTTCATTTCTTACTCACGTAAATATTATGTATAAAATTGTATTGATGCGTCATGGCGAATCCACATGGAATCTTGATAATCGCTTTACAGGCTGGACCGATGTTGATTTGACCGAAAAAGGTGTAGCCGAAGCTCGCCAAGCGGGTAAGTTGTTGAAAGAAGCAGGTTTTACTTTTGATTTGGCCTACACTTCAGTGCTCAAGCGTGCGATCCGCACACTGTGGGGTACCTTAGATGAGATGGATTTGATGTGGCTGCCAGTAGTTCACGATTGGCGTCTGAATGAACGTCATTACGGTGCTTTGCAGGGTTTGAACAAAGCCGAAACAGCTGCTAAGTATGGCGACGAACAAGTGTTGGTATGGCGTCGTAGCTACGATACTCCTCCAAACGCTTTAGATGAAAACGATGAGCGCACTTCCTACAGTGACCCACGCTACGCAGGCTTGAAGCGTGAGCAAATTCCATTGACAGAATGTTTAAAGGACACGGTTCAACGTGTTGTGCCTGCGTGGAACGACACCATTGCGCCAGCCATTCGTTCTGGTAAGCGCATCATCATCTCCGCCCATGGTAATAGTTTGCGCGCATTGATTAAGATGTTGGACGGTATTAGCGATGCTGATATCGTCAATCTGAACATCCCAAATGGACAACCGTTGGTATATGAACTCGATGCAGACTTGAAACCGATCAAGAGCTACTACTTGGGCGATCAAGAGGCGATTCAAGCAGCATTGCAAGCAGTCGCAAGCCAAGGTAAGTCTAAGTAAGCAATGCCTTCTTCCATATTGCTGCAATCTCCAAAACTGCGAGCGGCCTCACGTTTTTGTGTGAAGCCGCTCGTAGCTTGCCTGTTCGCCCTTGGATTATTAAGTCTGAGTTTGAATGTCGATGCACAGACGACACGTTCCAAAGCGAAAAAGAAAGTTGAGGCTGAACGTACTGAGCTTCAGCAAAAACTGGACAACCTGAAGAAAGATATTCGTAAGACAGAAAATGCAAAAGATCGCGCTGTCGATGCATTAGAAGAATCTGAGCAGGCCATATCGGATGCCAACCGCGCTATTCTTGATTTGCAAGCCGAACAGAAGAAAGCGGAGGCGCGTCTGCAAGCCTTGATGGATGAGGCAAATCGTTTGACAGCACAAGTCGAGAAACAAAAGCAGCAGTTATCGGATTTTCTGAAACAACAGTATATGCACGGCGATAGTGATCGCATCAAATTGCTATTGTCAGGTGAAAACCCAAATCGCATTAATCGTGATTTGCATTACATGAGCTATGTTTCAAAAACGCAGGCGAAGATGATCGATGGTCTGAAGTTGACTTTGGAAGAGGTTGAGAAGAATCGTCAAGCGGCGCAGGAAGCGAAAGAAGAGTTAGACGAAATTGCGCAGGAAGAGAAGCAACACAAAAAAGGTCTAGAGTCACAAAAGAAAAAGCGGGCGGCTCTATTGGCCGAATTAGCCAATAAGTTACGTTCGCAGCGTAAAGAAGCTGAAAACTTGCGTCGTGACGAACAACAATTGAATAGCCTGATTCGCAAACTCGAAGAGCAAGCGCGGCAAGATCAAATCAAACAGGCGCAGGCAGAAAAATTGCGCAAAGAGCGCTTGGCGCAAGAAAAAGCACAACAGAAAAATACGGGTAAGGCCAGTGAAGCGAGCGAGACACGACCCGGAAAGAATGTTGTGGTCGACGAGGCACCGCAGTACAGTGTGTTAGATGGAAATGCCTTTGGAAAATTGAAGGGGCAAATGCGCTTACCTTTGGCGGGTGAATTGCTAGCCAAGTTTGGTAACAAACGTATCGATAGCCTTAATTGGAAAGGTCTTTTTATTAAGGCTGCCGAAGGGACAGAAGTAAAAGCGGTCGGCCCAGGACGAGTTATGGTATCCGGTTGGTGGCGGGGCTATGGCAACATGATCTTGATCGATCATGGTGGCGAATACATTAGTATTTATGCAGGTAATCAAGCAGTGTTAAAAAATAAAGGTGACGCAGTCAAAGCGGGCGAAACCATAGCAACTGCGGGTAATACCTTCGGCGCTGACGAATCAGGGCTATACTTCGAAATGCGTTTTAAAGGCCAAGCCTTTGACCCAATGGGATGGGTCCGCAAATAATTTAACAGGTTTGGTGTGAAGCTGGGCCAGCATTTTCTCCTTCTTATGAAGGCAGGTGAAAGAAACATGAGCAGTAAATTAAAGAATTTGGGCCTTATCGGTTTCGGAATGTTCGCCGGTGTTGCAGCATCGTTGCAGTATTCGGCGCTCGCTCAAAAAAATGTGCCAGCCTCGTTGCCTCTAGAAAAACTTAGTGAGTTTTCAGAAGTGTTTGGCATGATCAAGTCCGATTACGTTGAGCCTGTCGACGACGAGAAATTATTGTCGGAAGCAATTAGTGGCATGGTTAGTTCGCTCGACCCCCACTCTGCCTATCTTGATAAGAAAGCTTTCAAAGAATTAAAAGAAGGCACTGAGGGCAAATTTGTTGGTCTTGGTATTGAAGTGGCGATGGAAGATGGCTATGTCAAGATCGTCTCACCGATTGAAGATTCCCCAGCATTTCGCGCCGGATTGCAACCGGGCGATCTCATCACGCGTATCGATTCTGTACCAATTAAAGGTTTAAGCATTGATGACGCCGTCAAAAAAATGCGCGGTGAGCCGGGCACCAAAATCGTACTGACGATTGCTCGCAAGAGTGAAGATAAGCCTATCGTTGTGAATCTGGTGCGTGAGCTCATTAAGCAACATAGTGTTAAGTCAAAAATGGTAGAGCCTGGCTATGCGTGGCTGCGCATTTCTCAGTTCCAAGAGCCTACCGTTGACGAACTCGCCAAGAAAATTCAAGCCTTGTATGCGCAAGACCCACAATTGAAGGGGCTCGTTTTGGATTTGCGGAATGATCCTGGTGGCGTATTGCCCGGCGCAGTTGGTGTGTCGGCAGCTTTTCTTCCCAAAGACGTGCCCGTGGTATCAACCAACGGCCAAGTCGAAGATTCGAAGGCAATTTATTATGCCAAGCGCGAATTCTACGGAGCGCGTGCGGGTAACGATCCGCTCACTAAACTTCCGTTGGCGATCAAATCTGTTCCATTAGTGGTCTTGATCAATACCGGTAGCGCATCAGCATCTGAAATCGTTGCTGGTGCTCTGCAAGACTATAAACGTGCGACGATTCTAGGAACGCGCAGTTTCGGCAAAGGTTCGGTACAAACGGTGCACCAAATTTCTGAAGATACTGGCATCAAAATTACGACAGCACGTTATTACACGCCGAATGGTAGAGCGATCCAGGCGAAAGGAATCATGCCGGACTTGTATGTCGAAGAAACCGAAAATGGTGATGGCTTCAATAGCTTCCGCTCACGTGAAGTTGATTTGGATAAGCACTTGAAGAATGATAAAGAGGCCGAGAAAGCCGTAGATCAGGAGAAATCCCGTATCGATGAGCTCGAAGAGGAGCAACGTCTGGTCGCTCTAGCGAAGAAAAGCAAGCCTTTAGAGTTTGGTAGCAAGGAAGACTTTCAATTGCGTCAGGCATTAAATCATCTGAAGGGTTTGCCAGTCAAAGTTGCGATCGCACCTGAGGATAAAACGCCAGAACAAGCAGTTAAAGTTTTACCTGCGACAAAGAAAACAAAGTCCGATCTGAAGAAAAAGCAATAATGCTTGAAAATATTTCGATCGGTCAAATTCTTTGCACCTTATGAACGACAATCAGCTACTGAGGTATTCGCGCCATATCCTCTTGGATGCGATTGGAATCGAAGGGCAGCAAGCCTTGCTCAAGGCCAAAGTCTTGGTGGTTGGTGCTGGTGGTTTAGGCTCGCCCGTGTTGATGTATCTTGCCAGTTCTGGTGTCGGCGAGATCACCTTAGTCGATGATGATGTAGTTGATTTAACGAATTTGCAGAGACAGATTGCACACAACACAGAACGTGTCGGCATGAGTAAAGTGGCGTCTGCGCAGATTTCAATTCAGCATTTGAACCCCGATGTTGGTGTTCATGCCTTGCAGGAGCGTTTGCAGACGGAACGTTTATCGGAGCTTGTGCAAGCTGCCGATGTCGTGTTCGACTGCACCGATAATTTTAAGACTCGCCACGCAATTAATGCCGCTTGTGTTCAACATAAGGTTGCTTTGGTCTCTGGTGCAGCAATTGGCTTTGATGGCCAGATTAGCGTTTTCGATCAGCGCCAAATAGATGCTCCATGTTACGCCTGTTTGTTTTCGCCAGAACAGCATGTCGAAGAGGTTCAATGTTCGACGATGGGAGTATTCGCACCATTGGTTGGGATTATCGGCACAATGCAAGCTGCCGAGGGCTTAAAGCTGCTGATGGGTGTCGGTGAATCGCTCAATGGAAAACTGCAAATGCTCGATGCCAAGCGCATGGAGTGGTCACAAATGCGCTTGCAGAAAAATCCAACCTGCTCTGTTTGCACTTCAACGAAGAGCTAACTCAACTTACTGAGATGCGGCGTGCTGGCATTAATCCGCGTAAGGAGTTTGCCAACACCACTTGTTCTGCACTGAGAAATTCTGCTACGGTGATTGAACGCTCTTGAACATTACGCACGCGGTCGGTCAACACTTGTCGGCGCATAACCCCAGGCAAGACTCCATCGCTCAGAGGTGGGGTGAACCACTGTCCTTCAAGGCATACAAGAACGGTACTCCTACCCCCTTCAGTGACATACCCGTCCTCGTTGATGAAGATGGCATCGAAAGCAGCGTGCCGTTCGGCTCGTTGCCAAGCGGTATCGTATTGCTGGCGTATGGTCGTTTTATGAGCCAGGAACAACTTCGGCGTGTGACAAACCTCATTTTCAAAGAGAAAATTGACATACCCATCTTGCGTATTGAGGGGCGTAAGTTCAGCACTCTGGATGTTGGTGGTGCCGTCATGCTGTAGTGTTAGCTTCAGGCGATAAGTCGTATTTGGATCTAAACCTGAACAGAAATCTTGCAGTTCTTTTGCTATGCGTTCAGGATTAAAGCGAAAGCCAAAGTACTGCGCTGATCCATGCAGTCGCTCCAAATGTAAAGCCCAATTTTGACAAACCTCTTCACGTGTCGCTCGCATGGTTTCAAAGAGGGCGAAACGAGGTTCGAGCCCAGTCAAGAACTTGGCTTTCAGTTGGCACTCGGCATATTCTTCATCTGCCACGCTATCAAAAACGATACCCGCACCGACACCCATGCGTCCCTTGCGTTCTCCGGATTTCGCAGAAGCTTCTAGTTCAAGGGTGCGGATTGGCACAGAAAGGCAGAAGTCAGACAGGCGCTCACTATTAGGGTTGGGGGCGAACCAACCAATGGCCCCAGTGTAAAGCCCTCGCTCTTCTGTTTCGATTTCTCGAATAATTTCCATCGTGCGTTTTTTAGGAGCACCGGTAATCGACCCGCATGGAAAAAGGGCACTCATGACTTCAGCTAAGTTCAGCTCTGACTTCACCGTCGCTTCGATGGTCGATGTCATTTGTAGAACGCTAGTAAAACGATTTACCTCAAACAGGCGAGGTACCTTTACTGAGCCCGTCTCTGCGATACGGCCTAGGTCATTGCGCAGCAAATCGACAATCATTAAATTCTCGGCACGGTTCTTTTGATCTTGGCTTAAGGCGTGCGCGCGGCGTTCATCTTCAGCCAAATCACCCGACGCAGCTGCCGTTCCCTTCATCGGTCGCGCCGTGAGAGCTCCTTGTTGATGGCGCACAAAGAGTTCAGGCGAAAACGATAGCACCACTTTATCGTTGGAGAGATGAATCAATGCCCCATATGGCACAGGCTGTCGAGCACGAAGTGCCAAATACAGTGCGATTGGAGAGCCATAGGTTTGAAAGTGTAGACGATAGGTATAGTTGACCTGGTAAGTATCGCCAGCTGCGATGTAAGCTTGAATTTGAGCGATCGCTTGCGTGAATTCAGTTTGATTAATGCTCGCTTCGAGTGAGTGTATGCCCGCTGGAGATACTTGTTCATCGGTCCGAAAATGCTGCTGCAAGAAATCAGTAACTTGGTGGCGACTCAACATCTGGCAGTGTTCGAAAATCAAAACCTGGCTTGGTTTTTCTTTTGGAGTGGTGCGCGATGTAATTGCCTGCAGTTGGCAGCCTGTTTCGTACCGGAGCAAAGCAACAGCATGGTAACCTGCTGCGAGTTCTTCTTGAACAGAGTCCCACATGGACTGCCACTGAGACATATTTGTACAAATATGGGTTTGCCTTAAACCTGTGTAGAAGCGCGACTTACTTTCATCTGACTGAGCGTCGTCAAGCAAGGCAAAGCAAGAGTTTGCCGAGGTTAGGGATGAATTGGAAGTTGCGAAAGTGAGCACAATATTGAGGGCCGATTTAAATTGCGCGTAGTTTACTCGCAGATGGCTTACTCTGCACAGTGATGCTGCTTTTTTAATATTTAAATCAATAATGACAAAAGTATCGCCTTTGATTGCGAATGATGTCGTCCAATTTGTGTGCGGTGCGTTAGCTATAGGCAGCGGGTATAAACGCGTTATAATGTTTAAATCAGGCACCCGCTGCTGACGCTATAGCAAAAGTCCTGAGTGAGCATGTCAGATCATATCCTCTGGGTTTTATATAAATTTTAAGTTTAATTACACATTATCACCATGAAAAAATCTCCTATCGCCCTCGCTGCACTTTTGTTGGCTATCGGTTCAGCATCTATTGCGTCTCTTCCATCTGCTTATGCACAAGAAAAGAAGGAGCCATCTAAGCAAGAAGTGATTCGTCAAGAATGGTCTAAACCATACACAGAAATCCAAGCTTTGATCGGCAATAAGCAATATGCAGAAGCGTTGACGAAAATCGAGGCATTAGACGCTTTCGATAAAAAAACGCCATTCGAGAGTTTCTTCATTAGCCGTACTAAGGCTGTTGTTGCATCGAGCACAGGTAATAACGCTTTGCTGGCGAAGTGTTTCGAAGAGATGATTAATAGTGATTTCCTCTCCGCCGCGGAAAAATCTAAGTACACCGAAGCGATGGCAGGCACTTACTACAATGAGAAAAAATATGCTGAGTCTTTGGTGTGGACAAAGAAAGCACTCGCACTCGATCCAAATAGCACTTTGATCCAAGATCTTTTGATTCGTAACTATTATTTGCAAGATGATTTCGCAAACACAGTAACCGAAGTCAAAAAATTGATCGATGCTGACCTCGCTGCTGGCAAAGCACCAAGTTTAGAGCGTTTGCGTTTCCTGCATGGTGGCCACGTCAAGTTGAAAAACGAACAGGGCGTTACAGCAGCATTAGAATTGATCGTTAAATATCATCCAAATCGCGAGTTCTGGGCTGATCTCTTGTATCGTTTGCCGAACAACAAGGGTTTCTCAGATCGTTTGCGCTTAGACTGGTATCGCTTGCTGAACAAGACAGGCAATTTGGAAGACGATACACAGTACATGGAAATGGCTGAAATTGGATTGCTCGCTGGTTTGCCATTAGAGGCAAAAGAGGTTCTCGAAGGTGGTTTCAAAGCCGGTATCTTGGGCAAAGGCAAAAATGCAGCGAAGCATAAGCCGCTGTTAGATAAAGCATCGAAACAAGCTGCTGATGATGCTAAATCTTTAGACGCAGGTGAAACTGCTGCTCGCGCAGGTAAAAATGGTTTGGGTATGGTTAATATGGGTTACAATTTTGTAATCCACGGCCAATTCGAGCGCGGCATCGCGCTGATTGAAGCCGGTATTGCCAAGGGTGGTTTGAAGGCGCCTGAAGAAGCTAAACTGCATTTGGGTATGGCCTATTTGGCTGCAGGCAATCGTGCTAAAGGTGAAGAAGTGCTGAAGACTGTGACTGGCACTGATGGCTCTAGCGACTTGGCTCGTTACTGGATTTTGTTTAAGCAGTAATTTGCTTGAGCTGAGCTAATTTTTAATTGGTTCAGCTCTCTTCAAGTACAAGCGATACAAATAAAAAATGCGTGAAAACTCTATTTGAGTATCACGCATTTTTTTCGACTTCTGTCCGTTTACTTGATCGGCAACGCCGTCGTATTTTTGACTTCTTCCATCACCGCATAAGTGTGCGTTTCGCGCACACCGCTAAGCTGCAGCAGGGACTTGCCTAGGAAGTCTCGATACGCGTTCATGTCTTTGACCCGGGCTTTGACCAGATAATCGAAGCCACCAGCAACCATATGGCATTCCAATACCTCTGGAATCGCTTGTACGCCACGCTTGAAGGCATCGAACACGTCTGGCGTGGTACGATCTAATACCACTTCGATGAACACCAGCAAGGCGACATCAAGCAAATGTGGATTTAGTTGGGCTGTATAGCCTAAAATGTAGTCTGATTCTTGCAGCTTACGCACACGTTCCAAGCAAGCTGCTGGGGAAAGATTGACGCGCGTTGCAAGTTCTACATTACTGATGCGGCCGTCATTTTGTAATTCGGCCAGGATTCTTTTACTGATTTTGTCTAGCATAAGAAGGCAGTGTAGGTAGTTTTTAATAAAATTTGGTCTTATTGTCGCACAAAATAGAATATTTCGATATACCTTCGAATTTCCAGAATTAATCCTCGTCAATCCTCTATACAATTGAACATTAATCTGTTTATGCCCGTTTGGGCAAAATTATAATAAACCATACCTATGACCACCCCAACCAACTCCACTCCATTCAGTGCTCTGCAGCAAGAACTGCTAGCGAATCCAAGCGCTTTACGTAACGCAATTACTGAGGCTTATCGCCGCGATGAGGCTGAGGCCGTGCAATGGCTGCTCGCCAATATCAAAGACGTGCCAGCAGCGCAGGCTAATATTCGAGATTTAGCGCACAAATTGGTCAGTTCAGTGCGCCAACAAAGAACGCGGGCATCCGGTGTTGATGCACTGATGCATGAGTTCTCCTTGTCCTCTGAAGAAGGCGTGGCTTTGATGTGTTTGGCAGAAGCCTTGTTGCGTATTCCTGATGCCTCTACTAAAGATCGTCTGATCGCTGACAAAATTAGTAAAGGCGATTGGCGCAAACATTTAGGCGAATCTCCATCATTGTTCGTCAATGCGGCGACTTGGGGTTTGCTGGTCACTGGTAAATTGGTCAGTACCAATAGTGATCAAGGTTTGGGTTCTGCCTTAACACGTTTGATCGCAAAAGGTGGTGAGCCTTTGATTCGTAAGGGTGTTGATTTGGCGATGCGTATGCTCGGCAATCAATTCGTGACAGGCCAAACAATCGATGAAGCCCTGAAAAACAGTCAAGACAACGAAGCTCGTGGTTATCGTTATTCTTACGATATGCTTGGCGAAGCAGCATTGACGATGCATGATGCTGCGTTCTACTACAAAGCGTATGAGACTGCGATCCATGCGATTGGTAAAGCGTCAAATGGACGCGGTATTAAAGATGGTCCGGGTATTTCTGTCAAACTTTCGGCTTTGCATCCACGTTATTCTCGCGCACAACGTGCTCGCACAATGAATGAGCTGTTGCCATTGTTGAAGAGTCTCTTGGTGTTGGCGAAGCAGTACAACATTGGTTTGAATATCGATGCGGAAGAAACAGATCGCTTGGAATTGTCTCTCGACTTGATGGAAGCGCTGGCTTTCGATAAAGATCTCGAAGGTTTTGAAGGCATTGGCTTTGTGGTGCAAGCCTACCAAAAACGTTGCCCGTTTGTGATTGATTACCTCATCGATTTGGCGCGTCGTAGCAATCGCAAATTCATGGTGCGTTTGGTTAAAGGTGCGTATTGGGATTCTGAAATCAAACGTGCGCAAGTCGATGGCATGCCTGGCTTCCCCGTTTATAGCCGCAAGGTCTACACCGACGTTTCGTATTTGATGTGCGCGCAAAAATTGTTGGCAGTGACTGACGTTATCTACCCACAATTCGCGACGCATAATGCCTTGACCTTGTCGACCATTTATAGCTGGGCACAAGAAGCCAAAGTCACTGACTATGAATTCCAGTGCTTACACGGTATGGGCGAAACTTTGTACGATCAAGTCGTGGGTGCTGATAAGCTCAACAAACCTTGTCGTATCTACGCGCCAGTAGGTTCGCATCAAACACTATTGGCTTACTTGGTTCGCCGCTTGTTAGAAAACGGTGCGAACTCTTCTTTCGTGAATCAAATCGTCGACGAGAAAATTTCTATCGACTCCTTGATCGAAGATCCAATTCATATTGCTCAAAAACTCGCAGGTAAGATGCACTCGGGTATTTCTTTGCCGCAGGCGCTGTTCGGATCCGAGCGTAAGAATTCTGCCGGTATGGATTTCAGCAACGAGTTGCAATTGCAAAAAATTAGCGCGCATTTTTCTGCTTTCAGCCAACAGACTCTGCATGCAACACCTTTGATCGCAGGCACAGTTTCAGCAAGTACAGCACGTCCCGTTTTGAATCCAGCAGATCATGCTGATGTGGTTGGACAAGTGGTGGAAGCCGATGCTGCTGACGTTCAAACTGCTTTAGCGGCGGCGCAAGCGCACGCTGCACAATGGGCAAGCCAAACTCCCGCGGCGCGTGCAGCATTGTTGAGCAAGGCAAGTGATTTGTTGGAAGCACAAACTTTAGATTTCATGGCGCTCGCGATTCGTGAAGCCGGCAAGTCTTTGCCAAATGCCTTGGCTGAAGTGCGTGAAGCGGTTGATTTCTTGCGTTACTACGCAGCGCAGGTCGAACAACAAGCACAGACTGAAGCTTTGGGCCCAGTGGTTTGTATTAGCCCATGGAACTTCCCATTAGCGATTTTTATCGGCGAAGTGAGTGCCGCATTGGCCGCTGGTAACGTCGTCTTGGCGAAACCTGCGGAACAAACGCCATTAATCGCCCATCGTGCAATTCAATTGATGCACGAAGCAGGAATTCCTGTCGGCGCACTCCAATTCTTGCCAGGCACGGGTGAAGTCGTTGGCGCGCAATTGGTGGCAGACAGCCGCGTCAAAGGCGTGATCTTTACCGGCTCCACTGAAGTGGCGCAAATCATCAATCGTACTTTGGCAAAACGTTCTTTGGCTGAGGGTGCAGACATTCCATTGATCGCCGAAACTGGTGGTCAGAATGCAATGATCGTCGACAGCAGTGCTCTGCCAGAACAAGTGGTGAACGATGTTGTGAGCTCTGCATTCGACAGCGCGGGTCAGCGTTGTTCCGCATTGCGCGTGTTGTGCTTGCAAGAAGACATTGCTGATAAGACATTGGAAATGTTGCGTGGCGCGATGCAAGAATTACGCGTCGGCATCCCAGATCGTTTGGCAACGGATATCGGTCCAGTGATTGATGCTGAGGCGCAGAAAAATCTGCAAAATCATATCGATCAAATGCGCACGAAGGCTAAGTCTTTCTACAGCTTAGAATTGCCAGAGCAATGCAAAAACGGCACTTTCGTGGCGCCGACCGTGATGGAAATTGGCGCTTTGTCTGAACTCACAAAAGAGGTGTTTGGTCCTGTGTTGCATGTCTTGCGTTATCACCGCGATCAATTGCCAGCGCTGATTGATGCGATTAATGCGACAGGTTTTGGCCTGACGCTCGGTGTGCATTCCCGTATTGATGAAACCATCAACTTCATCACGCAACGTGCGCACGTTGGTAACATTTACGTGAACCGTAACATCGTTGGTGCAGTGGTTGGTGTTCAGCCATTTGGCGGTGAAGGAAAATCAGGAACAGGCCCTAAAGCAGGTGGTCCGCTGTATCTAAAACGCTTGCAAAAGAATCCTGTGATTAGCTTCTCTGGTAATACGGTCTATGAGAAACAAGCGCCAGTGGCTTTGGATGCCTTGACAGTTTGGGCGAAAGCAGAAGGTCATGCAGAAGTTGCGGCATTGGCTGAACAATATGCGCGTCAGAATCCGTACAAAATGACGATGCTATTGCCAGGCCCAACCGGTGAGACGAATACCTTGGCCTTCTCTTCACGTGGCCGTGTGTTCTGCGCTGCTAAAGATGTCGCAAGTTTGCTCAATCAAATTGCTGCTGCCTTGGCGACCGGCAACACGGTGGTGGTCGAAGAAAAGAATAAGGCTCTATTGCCATCGAACTTGCCTAAGCTGGTACAAGATGCGGTCAGTGTCGGTAATGCTGATGACGTGCAATTTGCTCTATTGGCGCGTGATGTGGTGAATGACTACAAACTGGCATTGGCTCAGCAAAGTGGTGCGATTGTTTGTATCGCTGAAACGGATGCTAAGTCTGAGATTCCACTGTGGCGCTTGTTAGCTGAACGGGCGCTCTGCGTGAATACGACAGCGGCTGGTGGTAATGCAAGTTTAATGTCATTGCAAAGTTAAACTTCTTTATCTGTACTGAATGAAAAAGCCGTACCATGTGTCTTCATGGTGCGGCTTTTTAATGACTAAAACACAGTTTAGTATTTGTAGCCGAAACCGAAGGTAATCAAACTGGTTGTCTTCTTGAAGTTAGCACTCGGTTTGCTGGTGTAGTTGAACGCTGCGCCTGCATTTAAGGTCCAACCGTTGGCTACGACTGTCGCCAGGTTGATATCGAGTGTACTACGTGTCCCAATCTCTGAAGTGCCTGGATACACCACCCAACGTTGTTTGACACTCGACGTTGGACTGAGCTTGTGGGTGGATTCTTCGCCCAATAGAAATTCCACACCTTTCTTGCTACTCGCCGATGGCGGAATTGTGACGCCAAATTCGGTTTTGGAATAGCCAACACCGGTGAATAAATCGAAGCTAGTTTCTGGAGTTTTGATCGCCTTATAACCGGCACCTGCATTCACTGAATAGCGTGAATCAATATTTTGGATTTTATTGGTTTCCGCTTCACTACCGCCGAAGAAGAAGCTATTTTCAGACAAGTTGTAATCATAACGACCACCTAAGCGGAACAATTGCGCCGTATTGGTTTTTACATCATTGACCTTGTTGCTGCCATAGTTAATCAAGGTGTAGAGGCCGAGCTTATCTTCTGCCGTTGCCTTGCTGCCGTTGGCATTCACCGTGAAGGTTTGCGATGAAGTATTGCTGGAGGCGTAAGAGCCGCCAATTGAAATGCCACCATGCCATTGATTGTCTTGTAGCGCTTGAGCATGGCAGTTTGCACCTAGGATAAGTCCAAGACCGCTGATTAAGCATTTGACTAACTTTGCGCGTGAGTAAAATTGATGGTTGAACAGTGTCATGTTCAGGAATCCTTTGAAGACGAAAGTGGAGAAAATGAAATGAGAATTTGGTGTAAATAAATCAAGAACGCTAAGCTGTTAAGCCGTCCGCGATAGGTGCATTTATCGCGGCCTGGCGGTTTTGGTCGCGGATTATATCCTTCTTCCAACAAGCTGGTCGCCGCGCGAGATTCAAATTTAACGTCGAAGGCCAATTTAGGTTGACTTGTTCTTATCAAAAGTGACATAAACTATTTTTTGTTGTATAAACGAAGCTAGTGTCGGATTGTGGTCTTTTCTTCGTTTTGAAAAAAAAGATCTGTTCTAAACTATGAGTGGAATAATCCGTGATCGCAAGTGTTAATAGCATTGCGATTATGATCTTGACTCTCAAACTAGGCGGTATGTCATGCGACTTTCATCTATATTCTTATTAGTGCTGAGCAGCTTCACTTTGTTGGGGTGCGATCGGTTGGGCATACCAGATCCAGCTCGCGACGCAGCGATCAAAGAAGCCGAAGCGAAAGCGACGGGTAGTGCTTGTCGTCATGCAGGGCGTGGAATTGAAGATTGCTATGCACTAAATCCTGATGCGGGACGCGCTGCCGTTTATGCTGGTTGGAAAGAAATGAACGACTACATGCGTGAAAATAAGATTGAAGAAGTAAAGCCACAGATCGCGCCGTCACAGCCCGCTGCCGGCTCGGCAGAAGCTTCTGCTGATGCTTCTGCAAGTGCTTCGGCCAGCGCTCATTAATTGAGAGAACCCCAGATGCAACATCCTAATGCAAAGCTCATCGAGCAGTTTTATACATCGTTTCAAGCCCTAGACGCCGAGAGTATGAGTGCTTGTTATGCTGAAAATATTGAATTTTCTGACCCCGTATTTACGCATTTAAGTGGCAGTCAAGCTGGTGATATGTGGCGCATGCTATGTAGCAGAGCGCAAGATTTTAGTTTGAAATTCGATGGCATTGACGCCGATGATCAACGTGGCCGTGCGCATTGGGTTGCAACCTATGTATTTTCACAAACCGGCCGTACAATCGTCAATGACATTCATGCGAGCTTCGAGTTCAAAGATGGCAAAATTGTGAAGCACAAAGACCATTTTGATTTGTGGAAGTGGGCACGACAGGCTCTGGGTATCAAAGGTTTGCTGTTAGGGTGGAGCAGCTTTGTGCAGGGCAAAATTCAGCACCAAGCACAGTCCAGTTTAACCAAATTCTCAAACAGCAGAAAGTAAGCCTCATGTGTTCGGTTCCTTCTAACTGATCTTGTCTTTCGATGTCCTACAAACGTCTTATTCGCCCTATCATACCGACACTCATCGCTTTGAGCCTGGTCTCTTGTCATGGCCCTGAGAATGCACGTACGGGTGAGAAACGAGCTGCGGTTACTGTACCTGAATCAGAAATAGACGTTAGACTGCTGCCCACCGAGCCAGGTTTGAGTGACCCTAATTGCGGGCTCAATGGAGCGCAGGGTATAGAAATGGAATTATTGCGGCGCGTGAATGCTTTTAGATCCGAGCCTAGAATGTGTGGTACGAAACGATATGATGCCGCGCCACCAGTAAAATGGAATCTGCGACTGTTGAATGCGTCCTATCGCCATTCAGTTGATATGGCGAGAAGCAACTTGGTTTCTCATACGAGTTTAGATTCGAGGGAATTGTGGAATCGATTAGATCAAGTTGGCTATGCGTTTCTCAAGGCTGGGGAAAATATTGCGGCAGGACAGAATTCGGTTGAGAGCGTCGTTGTAGCATGGCAGCAAAGCCCACATCATTGTGCAACGATGATGGCACCTGACATGCCTGACATCGGCGTCGCCTGCGTCTATAAGAAATCTTCGTTTTATAAGTACTATTGGACGATGGATCTAGGTAAACCAATGTCGATGCCAATTGAACACCCGTCTCAAGTCGGGGGTAAGCAACGTGTGCCGGTAGAAGAGAAAGAAAAAACTTGGTTGGAATCGGCAGTAAAGTAAAGAAGAGTTTTACCTTTGTCTGCAAATATTTTGCAGGGCCGAATTGCGACATGCATCGCTACTCGCTTGGCAGGTTGGCCGAAGGGAGTGAAAACCAGAAAACACTTCCTTTATTAATTTCGCTCTCAAAACCTACGGCGCCGCCCATCTTTTCAATAAAAGACTTGGTAATGTTGAGGCCTAAACCTGTACCGCCCTGTTTGCGTGTATTTGAACCATCGGCCTGTGCAAATTTGGTGAAAATTCGGTCCCGAAATTCAAGTGGAATGCCTGGACCTTTGTCGACAACTTCAACCTTCAGCATGTCTTGACTGGTACGCACAATAACTTCGACGAATTCCCCTTTCGGAGAAAATTTGGCAGCGTTCGATAAGAGATTCGCAAACACTTGCATCACGCGTTCGCTGTCTCCGCGCGCCATAGGATTGCCTTGTAATGGCGCCAGCCTATAGTGGACATTGAGCGCCGCAGCATAACTGCTATTGGCTTCAATCGACTGTTCTGCTAGGGCGTACAAATCAAATTCTTCGTCATTAAATTCCATCTTGCCCGACACGAGTTTTTCCATGTCGAGTAGATCGTTGACTAAGGTGCCTAGACGTTGGCTGTTGCGATGGGCAATTTCAATCAGGTGCTTAATTTTTGGAGCTAGTTCACCTGCTGCACCACTTTCTAACAAACCAAGTGCGCCACGGATCGAAGTCAGCGGTGTGCGAAGTTCATGGCTCACGACTGAAATGAACTCAGACTTGGCGCGATCAGCTTTGCGCTGTTCGGTAAGGTCAAGTACGAAACCGACCCATTCAAACCGTGAACCTTCTAGTCGTGCCAAGCTAACCATGACGGGTACTTTACTACCATCTTTGCGTGTCAATTCTGCTTCGAACGGCGCAGCTTGTCCGAATTTTTCAAGTTCCTTAAGTGCAGCTTCATGTGCTGCATGATAAGCCGGTGAGGTCAGGGTGAGCCACTCGACTTGATTGCCAATAATATCTTCGCGGTTGACGCCCAATAAGTCCAAAAGAATTTCATTGGCCACCGTGAGATGGCCTTGCATATCACCTTGAAAGATGCCGATCAAGCTGGAGTTGATCAAGCGTCGTAATCGTGATTCGCTAATTTTGAGCGCATCCAACATGCGCGATTTGTCATGCACTGCCTGTTCCGCCATATTCAGTGCATCGACTAAATCACTCTCAACTTTTTTCATTGCGGTGATATCGCGAACGCTAAAAACCCTACCGACTAATCGATCCCGCAGGTATTCCGGTTTTGAAACGCAAATAAAATGCCTGCCATCCGTTAGTTGTAGAGTGTTCTCACTTTCAGACTCTGGCTCGTTATGAAGTTTTTGTATGACCGTTTCAAAATGTTTAGGGTTGCGTAATTGAGTAACCAGGTACTGCAGCATTTGGTCGGCGTTTCTTTCTACAATGAGTTCATCACTCAATTGCCACATCCCAGCGAATCGGCGATTGAGGTTGACCACATAGCCATCCAAATTAATCGACATAATTCCTTCTGCGGTAGCTTCTAAGGAACTTTGTAATTGCGACGCTAAAGTCACTTGGTCTTGAATCATCCGACGCCGACTCGTTAGATCTTCGGCTTGGATGATCCATACAGTTTGGTCGCCTTCGGTGAAACTACTTACACGTTTCTCGACCGGTATTGCCCGACCATCTCGACTTAGCCATTCGCTTTCCGCAACTCGCGCTTGCATTAAGATAGGAGCGACTTTAAGTTCCTCCCAAAAGAAAACATCATTGAGCGAGCATTCGACTGTGAATAAAGCTTGTCCTATGATTTCGTCGCGAAGTCCACCGATCATCTCGCACGCGCGTTGGTTGATTTCAAGTATCTCAAGCTCGGGAGCTGAAACCACAATCATGGCCTCGTTAGCTTGCTGCATGATGTGATGCAGTAGCTTCAGTTGTAACGGGATTGATGGCTGCATGCTCATGTCATCTCTACCCATTAGGCTTAGCGTTACCGTTCGCGGCGGTCTTCGATTTTGAGTCGAAGTAGTAATTCACTCGCTTGCGCGGATTGAGATAATCAAATATCGCTTTGGGTAACAAGCCGGGTCGAATACTGCCGGTAATCGAGATATCACTAGACTCGTCGGCGAGGTCGAGAATGATGGCGTCCTCTTTAGGGATTTCCGCGTCATAGACCAAAACCCGCGGGCGTAGCGGTTTTCCGACATTGACATTCATAACCAGGCCGATGGCTTCGTTGGATAGTCGGACAATCGTTCCTGGCGGATAAACGCCTAGGCTTTTGACCATGGTCGCCATGACCGTCGGGTCGAACTGAGCGCGGCGATGGGCATACATCGTAGAAAGTGCTTCGTGTGGCGTCAGTGATTGTGCCGGATCGATGTGATTGCAAAGATTATCGTAAACATTGGCAATCGTTACGATACGGGTTGGCATCCGAATCGCATCTGCTTTTAATTTTTTTGGATATCCACTGCCATCGAGATACTCGTGGTGGCTGGCGATGACTTCTAAAACGATAGGGGGAAGCCCGGCTTTTTTTCCGACTTCGACCCCATAATCAGGATGTAATTCGAAAAAATTTTGTTCAGGTTTTGTGAGCGCTTCAGTCTTGTGCAGAATTTTATCGGGAATATTGACCTTGCCTAAATCGTGGAACAAGGCAGCCATCCCGACGGATTTGATTTGCGCTTCAGTACATTTCATTTCGCTAGCCAGCATCATTGCCAACACCGACACATTCAAGCCATGGAAATACAACTCTTCGTTGGCACTTGTTTGTTGAATCAAGTGCATAACCGTGTCGTTCGAATCGAGAAAAATTTCGGCGATGCTATCGACCAGCTTCCCTGCTTCTTTGATGGTTGCTTCTGGTTGTGAGAAGATGGTTTTGCCTATGCTGCGAACTACGCTTGCGGCGTGGACGAATTTTTCCTCACATCGCGCGAGCTCCTCTCTTTGCTTTGCTAACTTCTCGAAACGCGCTTTCTTCGCCTCAATAATGCTATCAAAAACTTGCCCTTTGATCTCTGTCGTGTTTGATACCGGTTTTGAGGGCGCATTGATTTGGGTCAGGTCAGACTTGGAAGGGATGTAGCGAATATGTTTAAGTTTAAGCGCTTGTAGTTCGTTGATCTGCTGTTGATTAGTGATCTTGAACGAATTCATAGAGAACGAATGTTCAAACCAACTGAGGTCAAGCTTGATGAACATCCCAAGCTTAACTTGATCAATTGCAATCAGTTGTGAGTCGTCTGCCATAGTTTCGTGCGCTCTTAGAGTGAAACTGACAATAGCATAGGGGCTGAACTTTGCAAAGGTTCTTTACCCCTCATCGTTGCTGCGCTTACCACATCGTCCGTATAAGATCGGACAAGGGATAATGTCATTCATGGAGTAGGTAAAAAAATAGAGCGAACTTAATGTTTTTCCGATGCTTGGGATTTTGCTTGTAGAACCATACCTCTCACATCGCTTAGTAATTTTTTTGCATCATAGACGATGCCGTCTTTTACGGTGTATTTGACGCCGCCGACTTGTTTTACATCGCCCTGTGGGCTCAAACGCATATGCCCAGTTCCGTAGAGAACCTTAAAGTTTGCCAATGGATTTTCATCAAGAATCGCCAAGTCGGCTAATTTCCCTGGTTCGATGCTGCCTATGCTTTGGCTGGCGCCTAAAGCTTCTGCGCCGGAGAGCGTCGCCGCGCGCATGACTTCGAGTGGATGAAAGCCCGCTTCTCTCAATAACTCGAGCTCTTCAATTGTGCCAAAGCCGTAGAGTTTATAAATATAGCCAGAATCCGATCCGACCGTGACTCGGCCGCCTCGATTTTTGTATTCGTTAACAAACCGCATCCAAAGTCGGTAGTTTTCCTTCCAAGCCACTTCTTCTTCGGTGCCCCAATCGAAGAAAAAAGAACCATGAGAGTCTCGATTTGGACTAAAAAACTGAGCCAGTGAAGGTAAGGTGTACTCGTCGTGCCAATCAGCGCGGCGGGCTCGCATGACATCCCGCGCAGCTTGATAAATCGTGAAAGTTGGGTCGATGGTGAAATCAAGTTTAAGTAGTTCGTCCATGACTGCGTTCCATTTTTCTGAGCCCGGTTTGGCCGCCTGTGCCCATAAGCGTCCTGCTTGACCAAAGCGTTGTTGTTCGTTTTGGTAGTTGTAATCCGCCGGATAGTTTTGCACGCGCTGTCCGTCAAACAAGGCTTCAGGTAATCCATACCAATGTTCCATTGATGTTAGACCCCAACGAGCTGTGTTGAGAACATTGACACGTGCAACATCGATTTGGGCATGGTGACAGGCTGAGCGTAAACCGAGTTTTTTGGCTTCTTCTAACGCCGCTTGCAGAATGTCAGGTCGATAGCCGAAGCATTTCAGCCCATCTGCGCCTTTAGCCTTAATCATTCTCACCCAAGCACGGGCCTGTTCAGGCTCAGTGAACGGGGCTTCTGTGCCTTGTCCAAAAAATGGATAGGCGAAAATCCGTGGTGCTGTAATGCGATTTTCAGCACTTCTTTTCTTTTCGTCGAGACAAAAAGCTAAGCCGTTGCCGCATGCTGGGTCGCGAATGGTGGTGATGCCATGGCCCATCCATAATTTATAGACATACTCTGCAGGGGTACCTTGCTCTGCGCCGCCAATATGCCCGTGCATATCAATCAGCCCCGGCATGACGTAATGGCCAGCCAGCTGTAGTTCAGTGCCGCCTTGTTTCAATTTTGGCCTGGCGTATCGCACCGTTGAGCCCGGCGAGCCGACTGTTACGACTTGTGTGATACGGTTGCCTTCAATTACGATGTCAGCAGGCCCAAAGGCGGGGGCGCCGGTACCATTAATGACCGTTACCTCACGCAGAATTAGCTGCGTATAGGGGCCCTGTCCCTCCATTCGTGCTGGTGCTGGGGCGACTGGCTTATTAGCTCCATCTGCGAATACCGCCGAAGTATGGGCCAGCAGAAAAAACATCAGAAATCGAATGGCGTAGCGCATGGAAACTCCGTGAGGTTAAATTGGGCGGCATGCAAATCCGCAATCAGTATCGGTGAAATGTGATCCTCGCTCAAGCGTCTTCGGCTATTCGTTGTGTATTTGCTTGATCCCCCATAGTGATTGTGGAGTCTGATGCTTTGGGCTAGTATTCTTTTAAACTTCGTCGTCGACAAAACTCTTTTTTGAATGAGTGTATATGCCAGACTTAACCTCCCTATTAAACACCGGTGACAGCGCCCATCGGGTTGACATTACGATTGTTGCCGAGGGCTATACACAAGCCGAACGCGAGAAATTCTTGAGCGATGCTAATACGTTTTTACGTACTTTCCTCGGCTCTGACAATGCTAGGTTGAATGCGCCATTTTCCAACTACAGTGGCTTCTTCAATGCCAATGCTTTGTTCTTCGCTTCCGCTCAGTCGGGTACGGATCAACCGAATAATGGCATCTCAGTCAATACCTACTTCAATGCCTCTCAGCATGGTAGTGATGGTAGATTGCTGTATGGAGATTCCGGCTCGGTCGAAATTGAAGTCGAAAAGGCGCTACCTGCCAACGCACACGAATTGATTATCGTATTGGTCAACACGCCGTTATATGGCGGTGCAGGTGGTTCTATTGCATGGGCATCAGCTGGCAATAGTGCAGCCTCAGAGTTGGCTTTGCATGAGATCGGACACAGTTTTGCAGACTTGCAGGATGAATACGTCGATTCTGCGGTAGCGCCAAGTTTTCCTCTAGACGCAACTTCGTTCCTGAATAGCGCCCATGTCACTGATTCACTTTCCCGTATTCCTTGGAGTGATTGGATGGGCTACAACGACGGTGAGTTGGGTGTGGTTGGAACTTACCAAGGTGGTTACTATCGCGCCAATGGCGTGTGGCGAGCGACTCAGAACTCGAAAATGCTGACTTTAGGCGTGCCGTTTAGCGCTCCTGAGAAAGAAGCCTTTGCCCTGCACTATTATCAAGCAATTGGTGACTACTTGTCGGTTGCATCGACAATTCCAGGTATCTATCAACCACAGACGCCCAACAACACTTTGTTTAGCTTCACATGGTCTGCAACCGGCAAGACTTCAGTAAAGACCGATGGTAGTTTTTTTGATGCTTATGCCGCTGGACTCATGTCTACGGGGAGCACGATCACTTTGACTACCGTTGACAGTACGGGCCTAATTCGCAAGAACTTGAGTGCCTCACAGCAAAAGGAAAATGTGCTGGTGAGTTCGCCAATTAAGTTGGTTGCCGACGCGTCCTACTCAGTTTTAGCAACCGACAAAGGGGCGATTTTGCAAATGGGCACTGGCGATAACGTCATCACGCTTGCTGATCTTGGTTTTGCTCGTCAAATGTATATAGACGGCGGAATTGGTTCTGATTCCTTGAAGTTAGCCGCTAAATTAGTGGACAGTAGCCACTTTAGTATTGCTCAGATGGCAAACGGGACGCTCATTTTGGGTGAGAACATCGGTTTAAGTTTGGCGAGTCATCAAATTGAATCAATTCAGTTCCAAGATTTTTCTATTAATCCCAACATCCATCAAAATGCGAAGAGCCTTGCAAAGACTTCATTGAAAAGCTTGGAAGATTTGTATGTAGCGTATTTCAATCGCATTCCAGAGGCTGATGGTTTGAATTATTGGATCACACAAATGAAAGCTGGCATGAGCTTGGAGCAGATCGGTAATGCTTTTTACGCGGCAGCTATTTTGTATCCTGATCTCACAGGTTATTCAAACAGCATGTCTAGCGCTGATTTTGTGAATATTATTTATAAAAACGCATTGGGACGAAAAGAAGGCGCCGATGCAGAAGGCCTAGCATACTGGACTCAGCAACTGAATTCCGGTAAGGAAAGTAAGGGGTCCATGGTGCACACGATTCTCGGTACAGCGCACAACTTCAAAGGAGACGCCACGTGGGGCTGGGTTGCTGATCTACTCGACAATAAAGCTGAGTTGACCAATAAATTTGCAGTCGAGTGGGGCCTCAACTATCTGACCGAAACAGCATCTATCACCAATGGTATGCAGCTAGCGAGCCTGATTACGCCTACAGACATTACTGCAGCACTGAGCCTGATCGGGATCGCCGAAGGTCAGATTCAATTCATTTAGTTACATTGCATTTTATGCCACTAGATGTGAATGGAATTCTTTGCTCATTTGTTGGTGGTATTCTCGACTAGCCTTCTTGACACCATAAAAAGTAAAAATATTTACTTTTTATGGTGTTTTTCAAACCAGGATTGTTGATTTCTTTGTGCTTTGCATAACAGTATCTCTTTGTGTTTCCCCGCTTTAAAACCGTCTCTTTTCTTTCGTCACAAAACCGCTAAACGTCTCGCTTTGTGTGCCTTTTTTCGCACATTCGGCAGTTTTTCCAGTTCGTGATCAGAATGAAATTCACTTATGACCATCCAATTATTATTTGTGTTAACTGGGAAAAACTTCGAGCTTAATTTTGCAAGTTTGAATATGAGCCTAATATTCATCAGCACAAGTTTCTGAAAATTATTTTAATTTCCAGTGAGCACACTTTTTGTTTAGTCGAAGCTGTTGTTTTTTAGTGAGGATTTCGCCGGAAAAATTGACACCCTAAGTCTGAAAATGATCTCATGCATGCTGCATAGCTTTTTGGAATAGTTCAAATATACAGACAAAAACGGGCATTCCACGTGAATGGAGTGAGGCTGTTACTAATTAATTGAAATTAAATTTTTAATTTATTTTGATTTTTTGGAAATGGTACTTTCAGTCGATTATGAGTTTTGCAAAGCGGTGATCACAAAGTGTTTTTTTACTTATAAGGTGTCTCAATGGTAAACAATAAATTTAATATGAAGCAGGTTCGACGCTCAGCAATCGCTGTGGCAGTCGGTATGTGCTTCGCTTCCATGGCCTACGCACAAAATGCTGACGGTACTATCTTCGGCCGTGCAAAAGCAAAAGAGCAAGTTCAAGTTGTCAGTTTGGAAAATGGCTCATCACGCGCTATTGAAGCTGATAAAGACGGCGGCTTTACTTTCTCCAAATTGCCAGTTGGCCGTTACAAAGTCACTGCTGGTGGTAAAACACGTGAAGTGTCCGTTGCGATTGGTTCCGGTACTGAAGTTAAATTCGATGACGTGGCAACTGTAACGGTTACTGGCTCACGTACACGTAACCCAATCGACGTTTCCAGCACAGAATCCAATACAGTATTCTCCTTGGCTGAAATCCAAGCATTGCCAGTTGGCCGTAACGCTACTGCAGTGTCTTTGTTGGCACCAGGTACAGTTGCAGGTGATGCAGCTTTCGGTAATTTGGCTTCCTTCTCCGGTGCGTCTGTAGCGGAAAACGGTTACTACATCAACGGTTTTGACGTTACGAACATGCGTAACTTCACGAACTACTCTTCATTGCCATTCGACGCAATCAGCCAACAACAGGTTAAAACTGGTGGTTACGGTGCTGAATTCGGTCGTTCATTGGGTGGTGTTGTGAGTTTGTCCACTAAACGTGGTACAAACACATGGAAGGGTGGCGCGTCTGCTTACATCACTCCAGGTTGGGCAAGTGCAGCTGGTAAAACAGTTGTGAACCAAGATAAAGATGCATGGATTAGCCCAAGCCAACCGTCTTACACATTGTATAGCCCAACAGCAAACACATTCAAAAACTTGTCATACAACGTGTATGCAGGTGGTCCAATTGTGAAAGACAAATTGTTCGTCTTCGGTTTGTTGGAAGGTCGTAAAAATACGTCCGATACATACGGTGGCGCAACGAGTCAAACTTCTAGCGCAGAAACACCAAACGGCATGATCAAACTCGACTGGCAAATCAGCGATGATCACCGTTTAGAGTTCACTGGTATCAGCAACAAGCGTCGTACTAGCTATCAAACTTTCGACAACACTAACAACGCAGACAAATACGCTTTGCGTCACGTTGGCACACCACGTTTGTCTTCAGTTGATTCTGGCGGTGACGTAGAAATCTTGAAGTACACAGGCTATTTGACAGAAAACTTGACCTTGACTGCACAATACGGTCGTCTGTACAGCCTGCTGGGTAGATTGAATGACCCATCTAACTTCGGCGCAGAATGCCCAGCTATTTACGGCACAAACGGTCAACCAGCGTATGGTTGCTGGAACCCAGCTCACTTCACAATTCGTGATTTGAAAGCACAAGATGATGGCGATACACGTAAAGGTAAACGTGTTGACTTAGAGTGGATCGTTGGTTCCCACACAATCCGTGCTGGTTACGATGCGCAAGACTTCTTCTCTACACAAGCTGGTGAGACATATTCCGGTGGTGTTTACTATCGTTACTACAACATGCCAGCAAGCCGCACAATTAACGGCGTAGTTGGTGCAGGTACCCCTGGTAACTCGGAATATGTTCGCGTACGTAAATATCAGTCAACTTCCGGTGAGTTCTCTGCGAAGAATGATGCGATGTACTTGGAAGACAGCTGGAAAGTCACTAAGAACGTATTGGTATACGGTGGTGTTCGTTCTGAATCCTTCGATAATAAGAACGCGGATGGTGTAAGTTTCGTCGATCGTAAGAACTTGTTGGCTCCACGTTTGGGCGCAGCTTGGGATATGAATGGCGATGCATCCATGAAGGTATATGGTAACTTCGGTCGTTACTATATTCCTGTAGCATCTAACACAAATATCCGTTCTAGCCGTTCTGAGTACCTCGAAGGTCGTTACTACAACTTCACAGGTAAAGATCCTAAGACATTGGCACCTTTGACGTTAGGCCCAGAAATTGGTCAAGCAATTATTTCTGGTAGCCCAACAGCTCCAGATCCAGGTACGATTGCTGACACAAAGTTGAGCCCAATGAATCAAGACGAATATATCTTGGGTTTCCAAAAAGCATTGTCTAAGAACTGGGTTCTCGGCGTAAAAGCAGTGTACCGTAAAGTTAATGCAGGTATGGACGACTACTGCGGCCATACAGGTATCGCTAAATGGGCAACAGAACATGGATATGCTGATTTCGATCCAGATTCATTGGCAACATGTATCTTGATGAACCCAGGTCGTGCTTTGAACTTGAAGATCGATGCTAAAGGTGATGGTAAGTTGGTAGAAGTAACTGTACCAAACAGCTACCTCGGTTTGGCTGAGTACAAACGTACTTACAAAGCTTTGGAATTGTCTTTGGATCGTCCATTTGATGGTAAATGGGGCTTGTCTGGTTCCTATGTTTACTCTGTGAACAAAGGTACTGCAGAAGGTTATGTACAGTCTGACTTAGGTCAAGAAGATGCGGGTATTACTCAAGACTTCGACTTCGGTTCATTCACAGACGGTGCATACGGTACATTGCCAAACAACCGTACACATGCATTGAAACTGTATGGTAACTACGCATTGAACGATAACTTCCGTTTAGGCGCGAACTTGACTGTGGCTTCTGGTCGTCATACAAGCTGTATCGGTTTCGTACCACCAACAGTCTCTGACTACAACGGCCCAAGCGGCACAACAAACGGTGGTTCTGGTGCGTACAACAGTGCATCCAGCTACTACTGCTTGAATGCTCAAGGTACGACAGTGTTGGGTTCACGTGGTAACGGTCCAGTTATGCCATGGACTAAGCAATTGGATTTGAACATTGCTTACATCTTGAAATTGGAAGGTGGCCGTACGTTGACATTGCAAGCTAACGTGTTCAACGTGTTCAACACTCAAACTGTAACGATGGTTAACCAAATCCGTGATTACAGCCGTGCTGATAGCAAGCTGCCAACTGGCAACAAGTTGAATCCTAACTATGGCTACCCATCTTCATTCTTGGGTGCACGTACAGCAAGTTTCACAGCTCGTTACGAGTTCTAATTGCTGAAACAAGTTAGTTCGACAAAGTAGTATGAAAAAGCCCCGCCTAGTGCGGGGCTTTTTTTTGCGTGCTTGCCGCGAAGCTCTTGCAGGCGCGACATATATGGCGGTTCACGTCATCCAATAGTATTTGCTGTGGAGGTGGTTCGACGCTCGTATTATGCATTGGCGCACAATAAGTTTGAAGACAGGCTATAGGCGGCGTTTGCTAGCTGGCGCTTCTCTCGAGCCTATGAGGTATTCAATGATGTGAGAGGGCGCCGTAAGAGCCGTTCCATGAACTGCTTTGTATCGCGTCATGGAAGGCGATTCGAATGGCCGGAGTGCACTCCAGCCAATTAAGGAGAGGCGAATTTTTTAGTTCTCGGAGGTTTCGTTTCGCGTGAATTCGATTCTGCTGGCTCAAACTTCAAGCGCGCTATCGTCTTTCTGGTCTTGTTCGAAGACCGACTTGTCGGTTGTTCCTAAAATTCGACTTGTGACTGTACCGGCGGTGATCGCACCGCTCACATTCAGTGCTGTTCGCCCCATATCGATCAACGGCTCAATCGAAATCAAGAGCCCTGCCAA
Organism: Affinundibacterium nitidum; assembly: GCF_014284155.1. GTDB lineage: Bacteria > Pseudomonadota > Gammaproteobacteria > Burkholderiales > Burkholderiaceae_D > Undibacterium > Undibacterium nitidum. Next base: position 143,743 of record NZ_JACOFZ010000003.1, on the reverse strand, counting down.
AGCAACTGGTAAGTCTAAGGTCGATAACACGATCAGTGCGGCGAAAGTCGCGCCACCACCGACACCAGCCACACCGATTGAGGCGATAGCAATGATGCTGATCAGTGACGCGATAAAGGAGAACGAAGTGGGATCAATACCGACCGTCGGTGCGATCATGAAAGCCAACATGGCTGGATAAATTCCTGCACAACCATTTTGGCCTATGGTCGCACCAAAAGAGGCCGCAAAATTAGCGATACCTTCGGGAGTTCCAAGTTGCTTGGTTTGTGTCGCAACATTCATAGGGATCGCACCCGCACTGGTACGTGAAGTGAATGCGAAAATGAGGACAGGTGCGACCTTCTTTAGATAGCGCGGAATGTTAAAGCCCGCTAAGCCGATCATCGCCAAATGCACGCCAAACATGATCAAAATCGCTGAGTATGACGCTACGACAAAATTAAAGAGATTGAGTATGTCGCTCGCGTTGGACTTGGCGACGACTTGAGCAATTAATGCAAGTATGCCAAATGGGGTAAGGCGCAGTATCACCGTCACAAGGCGCATCACAATGGTCTGTGCAACTTCAATAAAATGGGCAAAGGATGCAAAGATTTCAGGTTTCTTTTCTGCGATACCAGTTGCGGAAATGCCGATTAAGATCGAAAAAATAACGACGGCGATGGTCGATGTTTTGCGGGCACCGGTCATATCAAGGAAAGGGTTTTCCGGTATGAAGCTGAGCAACATGCTCGGAATAGAAACTGCTTTTGCACTGGCTAAATTGCCTTCTAAATATTGGGCGCGGGCGAGCTCCGCGGTTGAAGATTGCAAGCCAATCGTCGTCAGGTGAAATGCGTTTGCCATCAGTAGGCCAATGCAAGCGGCGATGACGGTCGTGATCAGAAGAGTGCCAATAGTCAAAGTACTAATTTTGCCCAGTGAGCTGACATCTCGGAGCTTGAGGATGGCACTGATGATCGAGACCATAATCAAAGGAATCACAACCATTTGCAATAGCTTCACATAGCCACTACCGATGACATCTAACCATAGATTGGTCTCTTTTATCGTTGGAGACCCTAGGCCGTAGGCGAGCTGAAATCCTGCGCCGAGTACGATTCCTAAACCGAGCGCGGAAAAAACACGTTTTGTGAAAGACCAGTGTTGCTGCTGCATCCAATAAAGTGCCCCAAGAAGGGCGCTGGCAATGAGCAAATTGAGAATTACAGAGAGAGTCATCTTGGTCTCGTCACAGAGGTGAGGGAAAAAAGCATTCTAGCCGAAAAGCCAAATGAAGAGCGGGGAATACCCAGACTCTCCGGCTATTGTCGGCTATAGACGTGGAATTACTTACTTGAACTCCCTATGAGACTTTACGTGTTCAATTAAGTTCGTGAATGCCGTGCCAAAGTAGAGCTCGTAGCTATCGCGTTCGACAAAACCAATATGCGGCGTTAGCAGTACATTTTCGCGATTGCGGAGGGTATCTTCGCGCGGCAATGGTTCCGATTCGTAGACATCAATGGCGGCGTATCCTGGTCGCCCGTTATCGAGCGCCTTAGCGAGGGCTGTTTCAGCGATTAATTCCGCACGACTTATGTTGACCAATAAGGCATCGCTTTTCATCAGCGCCAGATCTTGCGCCTCGACGATACCTCGAGTGGCATCGTTCAAACGGAGATGGAGACTGACAATGTCTGAGCTTGCGAAAAAATGTGGCTTACTTTCAGCAGGCATAAAACCATCAGCAAGCGCACGCTGTCGGCTCTGCTCGCTGCCCCAAATCTGGATACGCATGCCAAAGGCTTTGGCGTATTGCGCCACGAGTTGTCCGATTTTGCCGTAGCCCCAAATTCCAAGTGTTCGTCCCTTTAGTACCCGACCGAGACCATTCCATTGCGGATACAGCGAAGCGGTTTGCCAGACGTGATCTTGTAAGAGTGCTGAATATTGTGGGATTTTGCGCGAAGACGCCATAATCAACGCCCATGCTAATTCAGCAGGTGCGGTCGGATCGCCATGCCCCTCTAAAACGGTAATGCCGAGCTCTTTCGCTGCTTCGATGTCGATATTGCCCGATACTTTCCCCGTCTGTGAGATGACTTTCAGCTTCGGCAACTTCGCCAGCAAAGCGCGATTGAGAACGGTGCGTTCGCGAATTAATACGATGGCATCAAAAGGAGCCAAACGTATGGCGAGCTGGCCTAAGCCAACTGCCCGATTATTAAACACTTTGACCTCGTGTTCGCGCAAAATCTGAAAGCAGTCTAGCTGGCGGACAGCATCTTGGTAATCGTCGAGAATCGCAATTTTCATAGGGGAAGGTATTGAAGTGGTTTGTTATTAGCTTGGCTATTCAAGCTAAATAATTTACAAAAATGTTTTAACAGTGATAATAAAAGTGTCGCAAAGTTAGGCGCTTTTCTCAAGCTCGGTGTAGAATACGCTGCACGTAGCTTTTTGAATCTTCCGTTCCGTGCAGTCTCTTCTGTCCGGGCGTAAGCTTGGATCTCAGACATCCCTTCTTCTTCAGTCTGTCTTCCGATTATCCGACAGAAATGCCGCTAAGGTGCCCGTCATGCTTGAGCTTACCTGCTCGCATACCCGTTCATCAAGCCCTTCCTGCCGTGCCGCTACACCGATTTTTTATTGAAATGGCATTGGAGTTAGTATTATGAATCAACCTAGCATGCAAGGCGTAACGGCACTCAATGTGCCCGCGCACGTAAAGCATCAAAAGCTCATTAATTGGGTGGCGGAAATGGTCGCATTGACCAAGCCTGATAATGTGTACTGGTGCGATGGCACACAAGAAGAGTATGACCGTTTGTGCGCACAAATGGTGGCCGCTGGCACCATGAAAAAATTGAACGAAGCGAAGCGCCCAAATAGCTATCTCGCTTGTTCAGATCCTTCCGACGTTGCTCGCGTCGAAGATCGCACTTATATCTGTTCCGAAAAACAAGAAGACGCTGGACCAACTAATAACTGGATGGCACCAACAGAGATGCGTGCAACTTTGCATCCATTGTTCGACGGCTGCATGACAGGCCGCACGATGTATGTTGTGCCTTTCTCCATGGGCCCATTGGGTTCCCCTATCGCGCACATCGGTGTTGAATTGTCTGATTCCCCTTATGTTGCTGTGAACATGCGCATCATGACGCGTATGGGCAAGGCAGTGTTTGATGTTTTGGGAACAGACGGCGATTTCGTCCCATGCGTACATACTGTTGGCGCGCCATTGACCGCTGGCCAAAAAGACGTGGCATGGCCATGCAATAGCACGAAATACATTGTGCACTACCCAGAAACCCGTGAAATCTGGTCCTTTGGTTCCGGTTACGGTGGTAATGCATTGTTAGGTAAAAAATGCTTCGCCTTGCGTATCGCTTCCACGATGGGTCGCGATCAAGGTTGGTTGGCTGAACATATGTTGATCCTCGGTGTTGAATCACCAGAAGGCAAAAAGCACTATGTCGCAGCAGCTTTCCCGTCTGCATGCGGTAAAACGAATTTTGCGATGTTGATTCCAGCGATCAAAGGCTGGAAAGTGACAACGATCGGTGATGACATCGCTTGGATTAAGCCAGGTAAAGATGGTCGCTTGTACGCGATTAACCCAGAAGCGGGTTATTTCGGTGTTGCTCCAGGCACGAATACCGCAACCAACTCCAACTGCATGTCTTCATTGACAGCAAATACGATCTTTACCAACGTCGCGTTGACCGACGATGGTGACGTATGGTGGGAAGGCATGAGCAAAGAAGCGCCAGCGCATGTGATTGATTGGCAGGGTAAAGATTGGACACCAGAAATCGCGAAAGAAACTGGTCGTAAAGCCGCGCATCCAAACGCACGCTTTACAGTGGCTGCTACACAAAACCCTGTACTCGATGCAGCGTGGGATGATCCAGCAGGCGTACCGATTTCTGCTTTCATTTTTGGTGGCCGTCGTTCCACGACAGTGCCATTGGTAACAGAAGCGCGCAATTGGGTAGAAGGCGTGTACATGGCAGCGACCATGGGTTCTGAAACGACTGCCGCTGCTGTTGGTCAACAAGGCGTGGTGCGTCGTGATCCATTCGCGATGTTGCCATTCATGGGTTACAACATGAGCGACTATTTTCAGCATTGGTTGAACATGGGTGAAAAAGTCACTGCACTCGGCGGCAAACAACCCAACATTTACTGCGTCAACTGGTTCCGTACAGATGCCAACGGTAAGTTTGTATGGCCAGGTTTTGGCGACAATATGCGCGTCTTGAAATGGATGTTGGAACGCATTGATGGCGCCACGACCGGTCAAGAAAACGTATTTGGTATCAGCCCACAATTCGAAGACATCACATGGGATGGTTTGAATTTCACGGCAGAACAGTTCGACACCATCACGTCTATCGACAAAGATGCATGGAAAGCCGAATTGGAGTTGCACACCGAATTGTTCGATAAACTGAAATACCGCTTGCCAGCTGCATTGCAAGCAACGAAAGAAGCCTTGGCACAACGTTTGGCGTGATGGGCTGTAAAGCAGATTGAGAAGCTTAGGCTCCTCCCATAGCAATAATGAAAGACGCGGGTGGTTTTCCACTCGCGTCTTTTCTTTTTTTGCTTGGCATCAGTAAAAAAAGTTTTTATTCATTTTGCTGGCGATTTTGCACCACCTCGATCCACGCATGCGATCGCTGCATTTGTCGTGCACGCTTTTCGCGCATGCGACATTTTCGATTTTATCGAGCGTATGCTCGCATTCACCGATCTCAACAATAAGGTTTTCACCGCTTTGGTGCAAAGCGCAGCAAATATTGTTCAGTTGATCTAGGTCGGTTTTGACCAAAAAGAGTGCCAAATCAAGTGCTTGTGCACTGGTCAATTCTGTTGCTATCGATAAAATCTGGGATAATGAAATCCTATTTTGACAGGACTGCCTATGAACTTCTTGACCTTAGATTTGAATTTATTACGTGTGTTCGACACCGTAATGGTCGAGCAGAACCTCACTCGCGCGGCAGATAAGTTGGCGATGACGCAGCCTGCGGTATCCAATGCCATCAAACGTTTGCGCTATTCGCTGAATGATGAATTGTTGATTCGCACCGCTTACGGAGTGAAGCCGACACCACGCGCCGAAATCTTATGGCCAGCGATACGCGAAGCTTTGTCTACCTTAGAGGCGGCTATTGCACCAACGAGTTTCGATCCCTCGAAAGCCGTTGCCACCTTTCGCATGGCAATGGCAGATTCGACGGCTGCTCTATGGATGCCGACACTGATTACGGCGTTTGAACGAGAAGCGCCGCATATGAACGCCCGTATGGTGCCTTTGACCACACGTGACCCACGTCCGCTGTTGGTTCAAGGCGACATCGATATTGCAGTCGGTTTCTTCCCAGGCATCGTCGCACAGCTCTCCGGCGGCCAAGGTGCTGCGCGCAGCCCGATTCGCCATGAACGTTTATACACGGGTCACTATGTATGTGTGATGAGTAAAAATCATCCACTTGCCAATGAGGAACTGACCTTAGATAAATATTGCGCTGCGAATCATTGTTTGGTGAGTTTTTCTGGTCGTGCCCATGGATTAATTGATGACGAACTATTAAAGATGGGACGTGAGCGCCGTATTTTGCTGACGGTGAATCAATTCTTTACAGGTGGCAAAGTCGTAGCCAATTCGGATTTGATCACCGTGTTACCATTACACTTTATCGCCTCGACCGGCATGAGTGAATCCTTAGTGTGGAAAGAGCTGCCGTTCGAAACGCCAGACGTACACGTGGATATGTTGTGGCATGAGCGAGATGGTCGCAATCCAGCACATCAATGGTTACGCGAGCATTTCGTCAACATGACACATGAAATGTTTGCACCACTGGCGAATGTGCGCAATCAGATTGAATAAACGAATAGAGAATCATGTTTACAGGTATCGTGCAAGGCGTGGCCACGCTAGAGAAAATTGAAGACCGTTCAGGCTTGCGCACCATACGCTTAGCTTTCCCACCAGATTTTGACCATGACTTAGCCATCGGCGCGAGTGTCGCGACAGATGGTGTCTGTCTGACGGTGACTCAGTTGTTCGACAATGCGGCAGAGTTCGACATCATGCAGCAAACTTTGAATATCACGACCCTCGGAAGCTATGCTGAGAAAGCACAGGTTAATGTTGAGCGCGCTGCCAAAGATGGTGCAGAAATTGGCGGCCATCCTTTGTCTGGCCATGTCGACTTCGTCGCTCATATCGCGCAAATTCGTGAAACCGAAAACAATTACGTTTTGCGCTTTTCGGTACCAGAACAATGGATGCGCTACATCTTCGCCAAAGGCTATATCGCGATTAATGGCGCGAGTCTTACCATTGCTGAAGCTAATCGAGAAGAGCATTGGTTTGAAGTGTGGTTGATTCCAGAAACCCTGCGCATGACCGTGTTTGGTCACAAACAAGTCGGCGATGCGGTCAACATCGAGATTGAAAGACAGACGCAAGTCATCGTCGATACCGTACGCCATATGCTGAAAGAAACCTTGGGACCATTGATGCCCGCCTTGGAAGAAGTGCTGGCACGCCAAGGGGCGAGTGCGGTTTTGGATAAGCTAAAATCTTAACGATATCGGATTAGCGAGGTCTTATCCAATACACACAACGCCGCCCTTGCTGCATCAAATGCTCCGTACGCTGGACCTGTACTCCCTCACCTAAAGCGTCTTGAAAAACCTGAAGTTCAGAACGACAGAAATTTTGACAGCTGCTGGCCGCAGCACAAATGGGGCAGTGATTTTCGATCAGTATATAACCACCGTCTTCATGTTTTTCTACTTCAGCCATATAGCCTTCGAGTGAGCGGATGTCGGCGAGGGCTTTGAGTTTGCCATTGAGGCTTTTGAACTTCTCAGTTTGCTTTTTATACTGCTGAAGACTTTCGGCTTCACGTGCGGTGATCAGTTGGTCGACGCCTTTTTCACCAAACAGCTGGCGTACGTGTTGAAGTAATTGCAGTGTTAGCTCGCTATGGCGGTCGGGGAAACGCCCGTGCCCCGCGGCGCTCAGTTGCCAATAGCGACTGGGACGCCCTTGTTTTTCGGCTTGATCCACATACTCGACTAGACCTGCTTCATGCCATGTTTCAAGATGCTTACGCGCGCCCATCGACGTCAAGCCCATGAGTGCGGCGGCTTGTTGCGCCGTGAGTGGGCCGCGGGTCTTGAGTAAAAAGAGTAGCTGCTCTTTCAAAATGCATTCTCCGCGGCGATTGCATTATCTTTGGCTTCCAGTTCGGCTCGCCAGTGCCCGATGCGTCTTGCAGCCCAGATACTGAGTAGTGCGCCAAAAACCAAAATGATGCGGGTATCAATCAAGGTCAGAATTGAGCCTAGTAACGCAATCATGATATTGGCTAAGTAGAAGGTGGTGGAGATTAAGCCCATGACGGCACCTTGACCATGATGGCCGAATCTTTCGGAGCACCAACTTGGCAGTAGTGCGTTATAAATCGCGTTAGGAAAGCCGAAAGCAATGATGGCGATCAAACCTATCCAAGTGTTCCCAAGTCCCACTGCAGCGACAGCCGCAGCAGCGCAAAATGCATGGAATTGAACTCTTCGCAGGGGCATTACATTACTTGGCCGTCCAGCGAAAAGGGAGGCGAGTGCCATCACTGCGCAGAGACCCGCAGTCATCCACGCAATGCCTTTCGAGTGATAACCAGCAACCTCAACCAACCACAACGGAAAAAAGTCATAAAAAGCAGTGACGCCGCTGGTGTACGCAAGTTGGATGATGAACAGCTGCTTTAGCTCAGGTACTTTGAGTAAGTTAAATGCATGCTTAGAACGCGCGACTTGCCACCATGAGGTCGTCAAGTGTGATGTCTTCTCTTTCGGCAGCGCGATTGCCACCATGCCCGCGGTCAGCAATAGGGCAACCGTGGCGATCCAAAATGGTACAGTGATGCCAAACCCCAAAGTCATGCCCGCAATTAGTGGGCCGACCAACCAGCCGCTATATACCGCACCGTTAAGCCAGGCCAGTGCTTGTACTCGCAAATCACCTTCCAAACGATCTGCCAACATGGCGCGCGCGACCGAGGCATTACCTTCTAATAAGCCTGTCACGAATCGCGCCAAGATGAATAGGGGATAATTCTGTATCACCAAAGACCATGCTGTAATCGCATGACCAAGCGCCGCGCCAGTGGCGCTCGCCAACAACACCGGACGTCTGCCGTAACGATCTGACATTGGCCCAAGCAAAGCTGTCCCGATCAATAAACCTAATGGATTAATGCTGAGCGCAATTCCAAATAATAGTTTCGGTGGTAAACCTAAAAAATGGTTGAGGTTATTACTCACATCCGCTGCAAACAATGGCGGCAGGATGGGATAAGGAAGGGCCGCGCCGACGGTGGAAAGCAGTGCCAGTAAGCAGGCAGCTGCAATGAGGAGGGGAGTTTTCATACTGCGTCTCAAATCACATTGAGATCGCAGTATAAATGAGGTTCATTTTTAAATAAACAATAAAGTTTATTTACTTTGCGCCTCAATTAATTGCAAAAAGCAAAAAATGCATCTAACTGCTTTCGAATTCGTCGTGGAGTTCAAATACATCTTCCACTTTTACGTTGAAATACTGCGCAATTTTCATTGCAATAATCACTGAAGGAACAAAACGCGCGGTCTCTACTGCGCTGATCGTTTTGCGAGAGACACCGATCGCTTCAGCTAGATCTTGTTGTGAAATTTTTTGCTTGAAACGTAATTTTGCGATGTGATTGTCTAGTTCTTCACTCATGATTTTTGTGAATTAAAGTGACGATACTCAAACCATAGGCGAGGCAAGCGGTGGAGAGGATAAAACCAATCAGGTGATGTGTTCTTAATGTGGTCTGGGCGATGAAATTGGAATTCTCATTGGAAAGTATGAATATGAGCATGGCACACATCATCGAGGCGTCGAAAGCGCCTCGATATGATTTATTGGAAATCTCTTGATTGAGCTCATCGTCATATCGAAAATGTAAAAATGAACGCTTACGCATATCCATTCCATTGGCAATGCCTTCTGCGAAACTATAAATCAGAATAATCATGGCTGCTATCCCAACAATGAAACCCAGAGTTGTACCCATTTTTGTACCGAGTAAAATCTGTGCGTTTGATAAAAGGAAATCACCAGACAAAACGAAAGAGATCGAAATCGAGTTTAAGCCCATGAAGTATAGAAACCGTTGTTCAGCCTCCGCTTGTGTGTATTTTTGACTTTTCATTCAAGGCATCTCTTTCTATGTGATTTGAGACTAAACAAGGCAGCAATGTGTAACCTTACGTTATCATTTGATACCTTAAGGTTACATTTCTTGTAAAATAAATGCAAGTACTAATTTGTACTTCATTATTTTTCAGAGGTAGTTGGATGTGCTTTATTCTTCCAATTAGGGCATTGGAAACCAAGGTTTTTGTTGGGCAAGACGCTGAATGGTGCGTGGCTGACGAAGTTTGAATCAGGGAATCGGCTCTATTTGTGCGCGTTTTTACTCGCTATTTTGGTGAGCTATCACTACACTCTCGGTAATCGTACCAAATGGAATCATTATGTCTAAAGCCCCGACTGAAATTGCGACTAATCAAGAAGAAGTTGCTACCGAAGCGCCCAAAAAATCAGTGGTAAAAGGCTTACCAACAAGCGCACCTGTTCGATCTGGTTTTGCCAATGGTGGCCGTCCAGAGTTTAAAGCGAAGTCAAGTAAGGCCACTGGCGCTAAGAAGCGTGTGCGTCAATAAATTGAGTGGGTTATTGATGTTGGCGCTTTATTAAAATGCCATCTTCTCTGGCGTATGCAGAGCATGATGGCATTCGCTTTTCTACCTTTTATTTTCCTGGCATAGGATAAGTTGCCACACTAACGTTGCCGTCTTTATCTACCGCTTGCACACCAAAGAAATAGTTGTCTTTCGATTTGCCTTTGATGCGGTACTCCTGAACCTTGCCAGTGTGAATTACACCTTGCCACAACGGACTCGTCGTATCCCGCCACACGATCCGATAGCTAGCGATGTCAGCATCGGTATTGGCATCCCAAGTTAGCACGGTGTCGTTTTCTAACTGTGCAGTTTTCATGATCACATTGCTTGGCGCAGCAGGTGCCGATGCTAAGGAAGCTAAGGCTGCTGCATTGATGCGTGCGACGTTTGCGGTATAGGCGAAATCAACGAATTCGGGCAAGTCGCCTATTTTGACACCGTTCTCTGTGCGTAAATCTTGATGCTGATGACGGTAATCTTCATTCGGTTCTGTGAAACGCAATGCAGCGAAACCACGTTCTAAAAATGGAATGTGGTCACCGCCGCGTAAATAGCGATCGCGACGATGCACGATACTGACCTTCATACCTTTGACATAGCGTTCACCGACTTCTTTAACATAGCGCGCAAGTTGGCGTGAAGGCGAATCGCTTTCGCCACCGGTCGCAAGCAAATTACGATTTTGATCGGAATTTTCTTTGACTGCGGGCAGACCTTCGGCGAACAGACGTACTGTCTTGTTATCGATTTCACCAGTCTCAGAGCGCGAGCTACCGATGATGTCGTTGGTAAACATACCTGCCACATTCCAATTTTTTTCTTTAGCTTGTTGTGCCCAGTGCGCCGCGCCGAGTAGGCCCTGCTCTTCGGCCGCGACTGTCATGAAAACGATAGTCGCATCAAAATCATACTTGGCCATGACACAGGCCATTTCCATGACGGCGGCAGTACCTGAAGCGTCATCATTGGCGCCTGGTGCGTCACTGGTCGCATCCATCACATCGGTCACGCGCGAATCATAGTGCCCGCTCACGACGTACATACGTTCCGGATTGCTCTTGCCTTTGAGCGTCGCCACCACGTTCACGATTTCGGTTGGCCGACTGATGCGTCGCCCGACTGGAGCGATGTGACTATCGAACTGCACATCGAGGCGTCCAGCACCACAGCGTTCCAGCTCTGACTTAATCCAACGTCGGGCAGCACCGATGCCTCTTACCTCTGACTCAGTCTCCGACATCGAATGACGCGTGCCAAAACTCACTAGTTTGCGTATTTTGGCCTCGACCGATTGCGCAGAGATTTCTTTAACGATTTTTTCTATGCTGCCTTGTTTGCGATCGAGCTTTTCTAAGTCAACGCGTTCCGCCGCAGCCGCATTAAAAGTAAGACTGGAGACGGCAAGGATGCCTGCGATTTGCAATCCTTTAGTGCCAAATACGGTAGTCCGTTGAGATTTGAATTTTTGCATACCTGATATTGACCGAAGTTAAGACAAGATTGGGGGCTTCGCTTAAACAAAAAATATTCAGTTAGGAAAGCACTGGAATGCCTTTGGACTAGCAAATTCCAAATAGATTCCCCATTTTTTCGTTTATCATGCAAGTTATCGAAAATTGATCGATTTATACCCTTTTTATGCTGAATCTGCCAAATTACAGCAAGGGGTCGAGCAAGCTCTTCTTTTTTTGGAAAAATTATGAAATTAAATTCATTTGTATTCGCTATTCTTTGCACTCCACCTCTTGTCTTTGCTCAAACTGTCGCGCCCACCCCTGCGAGCGCTCCTCAGCTGAGCGCACCCGCTCCTTTGCATATTCAAAAGTTGGGCGTCATCGATACTTTGGTTGGCTCGGGCGAAGAAGTTCGCAATGGTGATTTGATTGAGGTGCACTACACAGGTTGGTTATATAACAATAAAGCGGCGAATCTCCATGGAACCAAATTTGATAGTTCTTTGGATGCTGGAACACCTTTGACCTTCTTGGTCGGCGGACGCCAAGTGATTCGTGGATGGGATATGGGTGTGATCGGGATGAAAGTTGGTGGCAAGCGTACTCTAATGATTCCTGCCTACCTCGGTTATAGCACGCAAGGTTCGGGAAACATTCCGCCGAATACGCATTTAGTGTTTGATATCGAACTTCTGGCAATTAAGAAGTAAGAATGAGCCGCAGCCTACAAGGTGTGACGCTAGAAGCGATCCTGACGACGCTGGTGGAAGACTTGGGGTGGCCACGCTTGGCGGAACTTGTTCCGATCAATTGTTTTGCGATCGACCCAAGTATCAAATCTAGCCTAAAGTTTTTGCGTCGAACTCCATGGGCACGTAGTAAAGTGGAACAACTGTATTTGACGAACACGCGTTAGCGTTTTATGCTGGTTTGCATAGCGCTATCTTGTCGTAAGAGAGAAAACAATGAGCTTAAGAATAATCGCCACGGGTGGCACATTTGAGAAACATTATGATGAATTACAGGGCAAGCTTGGCTTCGCGGAAAGTCAGCTTCCTGAAGTACTGAAGCGCGCGCGATTGACCGTACCTGTTGAACTCGAAGTGGTCTCTTTAATCGATTCTCTCGACATGGTAGATCAAGATCGACAAGACATTTTGGAGTCGTGCCGTAAGTCTACTGAGAAGGCAATTGTGATCATTCATGGCACCGATACGATGCGCGAAACGGCAGAAGTGATTGGCGCCGCGAAGTTAGATAAAGCCATTGTTTTGACGGGGGCGATGATTCCCTACAAAATCGACAATTCTGATGCCTTCTTCAATCTTGGGTTTGCCTGCGGTGTCGTGCAATTGTTAAGTCCAGGAGTGTATGTGGCCATGAATGGGCAAGTATTTGCATGGGACAACGTACAAAAAGATCGTAGTGCTGGAATTTTTGTGAGTAAATCTTGAGTGAGGGCGGGACCAAATGAAACGCTTGCTGCTGGTATTGACGCTTTTTTGCTTAGGGGCTTTGGCGGCTTGTAAGATGCCAAGTCGCTCGATCCAGCCGCGTTTTGACTCGGTCTACTTTTTTCAGACCGAAGATGAGCTCAAACAGAAAAAAGTTGATTTCGAACAGGTCTCGATTTTCTCTCGTAATTTACAGACCGCAGTGGCGAAGACCTTCAATGGATCACAAATTGCCACCGCAAATGGCTATATCGTAGTGGCGGTCCGCTCGGATGGCAAGATTGCTTCTTGGTTAGATATGGAGCCCAATCTTCACGAATATTACGAGTATGAGATTGCCGAAGCGATTAAGAAATTACAAGCTTTTGAAGTAAGTGAAGGGATCGTGGTGTTTGCCATTAAGATGGCGGTCGAAACACCCGTTCATACCAGTAAGGAAGTGCCTGAACCCAAAGATTGGAAAGAAGCCCGTACCAAGCTGGAAGACCCCAATAACATTGAACAACTCGTGTTATCGCTGTGGCCGGAAGATGAATGATCAATTCGTTTAAGTTGGTCACCGGCTCTCATCACATTTCATGTTAAAAGTACTTTATCTCGGCTATGTTTGGCCTGAGCCAAATTCGTCCGCTGCTGGCGGGCGAACCTTAGAAATCCTGCACAGCTTTCGTGCGCAGGGTTGGCAGGTTTTATATGCCAGTGCTGCCAGTCTCTCCCCACATCGTTTTCCCCTAGAAAGCATAGGAATTGCTGAACAGCTGATCGCTATTAACGATGATGGTTTTGATGAACTCTTACGTGAATATTGCCCAGAGATTGTGGTTTTTGACCGCTTTTTTACTGAGGAACAATTCGCGTGGCGTGTCGAAAAAAATTGTCCCGCTGCGCTACGCGTTCTTGATACCTGCGACTTACATAGCTTGCGTGAAGCGCGCCAAGTGCTGTTGAAAGAGCAGCTACAAAAACAAGGCAATTGGCAAGCACCGAACTTACAACAGATAGCGCAGACGATGCGACACAGTGAGCTAGCTATTCGCGAAATAGCGGCTATTTTTCGTTGTGACTTGAGCCTAATGATTTCCGATGTCGAAATGGAATTGCTGCAAAGTGTATTTTCAGTGCCTTCTTCTATCTTGCTTTTGAATCGCTTGATGTTATTGCCACGAACAAGTGATACTCGGCCAAGTTACGATGAACGCCATGATTTCGTCACCATCGGCAATTTTCGACATGCGCCAAATTGGGATGCTGTTTTGTGGTTGAAGCAGGCAGTTTGGCCAGCACTGAGAAAACGTATGCCAAGCGCCCAACTGAAGGTTTATGGCGCTTATCCTCCTCCTAAGGCAATGCAATTGCATCAGCCTCGCGATGGTTTTTATGTATTGGGATGGGCGGAAAATGCGCAAGACGTAATGGCGAATGCCCGTGTTTGTTTGGCGCCGCTTAGATTTGGCGCTGGAATTAAGGGGAAACTTGCTGATGCGATGTTGGCGGGTACACCAAGCGTAACGACTAGCGTCGGTGCCGAAGCGATGGATGTAGGGGGCGTTTGGCCTGGTGCGGTGAGTGATGATATCGAGGTATTTGCACAAGCTTCTGTCGATTTGTATCAAAATCGTGAGCGCTGGTCACAGGCGCAAGAAATGGGCGATAAGATTGTCGCCTTACTTTTTGATCGTGAGCGAGATCAAATAGACTTGATCAACCGAATCGTGCACGCACGAGAAAATGTAGAGCAAGTTCGATCGCATAATTTTATGGGTACGATGTTACGACATCACTCTATGAAGAGTACACAGTACATGTCGCAATGGATTGCCTTGAAAAATCAGTTACCAGTTGCCGAGTGAAGAATATCAGCATTAACTGTAAACTATTCGTCCGCTTCAGATGGCGTCAAGAAGAAGCTGTGTTCATTAATATCCCCCGTCAACAATGCATTCAAACCTTCAATAGGAATTGGTTTGGAATAGAGATAGCCTTGGAAAGTTAAACAATTATGCTCAATCAAAAAGCGTCTTTGAGCGACTGTTTCTACGCCTTCGGCAATCACATCTAAGCCTAAGTTAAGGCCTAAGGAAATAATCGCACGCACAATGGTCGCATCGCTCTCATCATCATTGAGATCGCGCACAAAAGACTGATCAATTTTCAGCTGGTTGAGGGGCAGTTTTTGCAAATAGGCGAGGGAAGAATAGCCTGTACCAAAGTCGTCCATTGAGAACGCGATGCCCAGTTTTTTCAACTGCTGCATTTTTTCTGTTGTGGCATCAACGTTGTCCAGAATTGTACTTTCGGTGAGCTCGATTTTAAGTCGGCTCGGATCGATATTATTCAATCGCACAATTTCAGTGACCGTTTCAACGAAATTACTTTGTTGGAACTGCTTAGCGCTGACATTGACCGCCAAACTCAGGTGAGCCGTCTTAGGATCTCGACTCCATTTTTTAAGTTGCATACAAGCGGTTTCTAAGACCCAAGTTCCGATCGGAACAATCAATCCAGTTTGTTCTGCGAGTGGAATAAATTCCAAAGGTGAAATAAAGCCTCGGTCTGGATGAATCCACCGCAGTAGTGCTTCGGCACCAACGACTTTACCATCGGCATCAACTTGAATTTGGTAGTACAGCTGGAATTGTTCAAGTGCCAATGCGACACGTAAATTCGATTCCAGCATCATCTTGACGACCAGTACCGCTTGCATTGCAGGGTCAAAGAACCGTACCGCATTACGACCTGAAGTTTTTGCTTCATACATCGCGGTATCTGCTCGCTTGAATAAGTCTTTGACAGTGATGTCGCCGCCTTGGAATAAACAAACCCCAATACTACCTGCACCATGATGGACAAAGTCGGTAATCTGATAAGGTTCGTTTAACAACAAGCGAATCTTCTCTGCAATGCGATCTGCTTGGCGAGCAGCTTCATCGCGTACTGGGCTGAGGGCTTGCAATACCACCACAAATTCATCTCCACCCAAGCGTGCAACGGTATCGCTTTCACGTACGCAAGTTTGAAGACGCTGTGCTGCTTCTATCAATAACAAGTCACCAGCATCATGGCCGCGCGTATCGTTGAGGGTTTTGAAATTATCTAAATCAATAAAGAGAATAGCGCTGTGGCTATCGTCACGCTGATTGAGTGCGATCAAATGCTGCAGTCTATCCATTAACAAACGGCGATTGGGTAGATGCGTCAATGGATCATAAAAGGCCAGATTCAGAATCTCATCTTCATAGCCCTTGTGTCGACTAATGTCCGTGAAGGAGCCGATGTAATGGGTAATGTGTTCTTCGTCGTTGGCAACCGCGGTCAGCGTAATTAGCTGCGGATAGACTTCGCCATCGTTGCGTTCTGCCCATAACTCACCCTGCCAAAAACGGTGGTGATCGAGGGCTTGATAAATACCATTGAAAAAATTTTCATCTTGTTGAGAATTCTCGTGGCGCGGCAAGGGTTTACCGATGAGATCTTGCGGTGTGAAGCCACTAATGCGAGTGTAGGCTTGATTAATTTTTAGGATGCGCCATTCATGGTCCGCTACAAAAATACCTTCTTGAGACTCGAAAGTAATCGCCGCAATCCGTAGATCTTCTTCGGCTTTTTTACGGTCGGTAATATCACTGACAAAGCAATGCCAGAGTGTACTGCCATCTGCCTCAAGCTCTGGCAATGCATCTAAGTAAAGCCAACGAATATGGCCGTCAATGCGGTGAAATCGAAATTCAACTTGGTATGGTGTTTGATTTTCAGTCGCGACGGCTAAATTGTGTAGAAACGGTTTTTTATCAATAGGGTCGATGCGCTTCACCAGCATTTCGACATGATGCTGAATTTCTTTTTCGCTGACCTCGAAGATGCTTTCCACCGCATTACTTGCGTACAGCACAGTTGTGCTGCCGTCTTGTTTGAGCCGGTATTGCATAATCAAGCCCGGCAAACGTGACGCTACCTTGTTAACTCGCTCGAACGCTTCTTGTAATTTCGTAGTCGCCACTTGCCGTTCTGCTTGGAGGGCATTGATAGTCAGGGCTGTAATGGCCATGGTGGTCATGTACAGCCAAAGCACGAGTGAGCTCTCGGAACGTTCCAACGATTGGAATGGCCCCATGCCATATGCTGTCGCGATAGCCGCAAAGCAGGATGAGGAAAAGACAGTGATCGCTGTGACAAAACTCCCTAGACGCATCGCAGACCAAATCATGATCGCCATCGCGAAGAAGGTGAGGTGCAATAAGCTGTTTTCGGAACAGAAGATTAGCCAATGTGTCAGTGCAAATATCAGGAGGAAAAGTAGATTCTCCTTCGCCTGCGCATCCATTTTGATGAATTGATGTTTTTTACTAGCAAGAATGATCGGTGTCGCGAGGAATACGCCAACGATGTCGGCTGCCCACCAACTGATCCATGCAAATTTGAGATCGGGTAGTTTGCCGAGCTGCCAGAGGCAAACGCTGCCAACTGTCGCCGGAATCGTCATGCCAACTAAACTTGCGACAATAAACTTGATGACGTCAGCACGATGAATGAAATCGCCATCGAAACCTGCACGTCGCAAATCCCAGTGAATAACGAAAGGGCCCAAAGTACTACCCATCGCCATGATGGCGGCGTAACCTGGACTAATGCCGTTAGAGAGGTTAAGAATGCAAGCGCTGATGAAGATGGCTGGGCTCATGATTGAGCCCCAGCGGACTAAAGCTGCTGTAGCAATCCCAGCGGGTAGCCAAATGAGGCTAATACTGGGAGGAATGTAGGGGAACATCGTGCCAAGTTTTCCTAGCACACCATACAATAATGCCAATACTAGCCAACGCACGATGACTATGCGTCTGACTGGACGATGATAGGAGGACCCTGAAAAATATCGCATCGATGGCATTTCCGGCACGTAAATGGCAACTTGGACATTATGCGGGAATCTTCACCGAGAAAACATGCTTTCAGGAAAAATTGTTGCTAAAAGGATTGCTTTTGTTTAATTATTAATGCGATTTGTCTAAGTCAGGCTTCGTTTTGGCTTTCTAGATGCCGAGCTTGGCGCTTCACTTGTGCTTTTGTGGTTGCAGCACCAGTGGATTTTGGAGTTTTATTCGCAAGTTTTTGTTCGTTTTTCATGAGTTCCGGACTCTGGATATGCTTGGCGTCGCCAGCGTAATCTTTGCCAAGCATGATCAAGACACTAGACTTATCCATGCCGCGTACTTCAACTAACCAACGCGTGACCAAATTCGCCAGTCGATCTAATGCGATCTTATGGGTGACGCCGGACTGTTCGAAGATCCAATCTGACAATGCCATGAAGTTTTCAAACGGCTGATCACCAACGATCACTTTTAGGCTGTTTGTGAAGCGGCCTGAGTTCGCGATCAAGTCCCAAAAACGTGCAAAGCGCACTAAGCGCTGCATTTGAGTAAAGTTGATCTCTTTGTTTGCCAAAATTGTGTACGGCGGATAGGGATCGTAACGCATGCCATATTCATCTGTATGACGAATGATCGGTGTGCCGCGTAGTCGTTTGAGAATACCAAATTGAATTTCATGTGGACCGAGGGCATATAGCTGATTAAAACCAGCTGCGAAACTTTCGATAGTTTCACCAGGTAAGCCTGCGATAAGATCTACGTGCAAATGCGCGTTGGAATGTTCGACCAGCCAACGAATATTGTCTGCGGCTTTTTGATTATTCTGTTTGCGGCTAATGCGCTCCTGCACAACTGGGTTGAAGCTCTGGATGCCTATTTCGAACTGCAAGCTGCCGTCAGGGAAGGCGCGAATGCCTTCTTTTAGAGCTTCGGGAAGATGGTCAGGCACAACCTCGAAATGCGCAAACACGGGATCGTCAGGATGTGCAGCTAATTTATCGAGGAAAAACTGCATAATCTTCAAACTTGTTTTGATGTTCAAATTGAAGGTGCGATCGACAAATTTGAACAAGCGCGCTCCACGAGTGTAGAGAATTTCCATTTCTTGCAGAAAGCGATCGATATCAAAGGGCCACGCCGTCTTATCAAGCGCAGACAGGCAAAATTCACATTTAAACGGGCAGCCGCGTGAGGCCTCAACGTACAGAGTTCGATTCTGAATATCGGCATCACTATAGTAGCTGTATGGTAATTGAAGTTGATCTAATGTCGCTTGTACGCCCGCATGGATTTTCATAATTGGCTTTGGGCCATGAATGATTTGTTGGCATAGATCCGCGAAGCTGATATCACCCCAACCGGTGATGACGTAATCCGCCAAACCGACGATGCTTTGTTCTTGCGTTTCATAGGAAACTTCGGGACCACCAAGCACGATGATAATTTCAGGCGCAACGCGTTTGAGTTGGGCGACTAACTTAGTCGTTTCTTCAACATTCCAAATATACACGCCGAAACCAATGATCAGTTTTTCACCATCTTTTTGCCACTGTAATAAGCGTTCTACAAGATCAGTTGTGCGAGCACCAATGACAAACTCTTGTATATGTGTTTGTGATTGCAATTCCCCCATATTGGCGTAGAGATAACGTAGGCCAAGTGATGCGTGGGAGAAACGTGCGTTCAGTGTCGATAATACGATTGTCATAGAGCGAGGCCAGCGTGAAACGGTTAATTGCGTATTGTACGCTTTCTAGCAGATGAAAGTACTGCGATAGCCCGCGGAAAGTACTCTTCCGTATGTGTACGAGGCGATTGCGTGGCGACGTTAGTCTTGCTTTTTTGGTGCTTGATTCCCCCCTTTCTGCATTTCGTCGCATAGCGCTGTCGCTTGATAATTTGCTTGGATATAGTTCAACCATCGACAGACGTCGAGGGCTCGCAAAAGAGCCAAACTGAACAAAATTAATCGTAACGAACTTAAATCTCAAGGAGAATTAAAATGAAAAAATTATCTGTTATCACAGCTGCTAGCTTTATCGCTTTGTTGGCGCTAACTGGTTCTGCAAATGCAGTGCAAACATCTGCGGATGCTCAAGTGAAAGCCGCTACACAAACAGTAACGATCAGCGCAAAGAAAATGAGCTTAGAAGAGAAACGTGCATTTGATTTGCAAAGCAGTGGCTTTCAAACAGTGGTGATTAGCGCTAAACGATTGACTGCCGAGCAGAAAGCCGCGATAGATCAACAAGACCGCCAATGGCAAGCCGCTCAAAGTAAATAATGTTTCGTAGTCTTGAGTTGTTGACCAGAAGAGTATCGTATGAAGAAAAATGAAAACCGCACAATACATATGCAAAGCAGGGAGCGAACGCCGGTGTCACGCCACAATAGCAATTTGCGTTGAGCTTCCTGTCTGATATTGGTAGTGTCAAAATCAAAAAGTTTTTGCAACGATAAGCTTGCGCTAAGAATTTTTTGATTTTTACAATAAGGAAATCAAGTTTGCCCTATCAGGATTTGCCACTCGTGTTGAGTTCGGCGCCGAAAATACGGTGCCTGCCAAATTCTTTGGCTTTGTAGAGTTGCGTATCAGCCAAGTGCATTAGTGCGCTGGCGTTACCCGCAATGTTTTCGGGCTTGGTACCGATTCCCAAACTTACTGTGACAAAAGGTGCAACAGAGGAGTCTGCATGTTCAATTTGTTGGCCGATGATTTCTTTGCGAATCTGTTCTGCTAATTGCATCGCTCCGGCAAAACCCGTTTCCGGTAGTAAGCAGACAAATTCTTCACCACCATAGCGCGCGATGTGGTCGCCAGGACGCATCAAACTATTTTTAAGGCTATTTGCCACACGTCTTAGGCAATCATCTCCTGCTTGATGACCATATCGATCGTTGTAGCGCTTGAAGAAGTCAACGTCGAGCATGACCAAGCTCATCGCCGAATTATTGCGGATGGCGCGTCCCATTTCTACATTGAGGTGTTCGTCAAAGTAACGTCGATTGTGGACGCCGGTCAGGCCATCCAAATAGGCCCAACTGCGAAGTAGATCGGATTGTGCCTTGAGCATCAGGTGGGTTTTGACGCGAGCGCGCACAATACGGGGGTTGATTGGTTTTGAAATGAAATCTACAGCGCCCAAATCTAAACCTTTCTCCTCAGCCGACTCATCGGTTTGAGCCGTAATGAAAATGATCGGAATATCTTTTGTCGCGGTATTTTTTTTCAAACGTTGACAGACCTCGTAACCATCCATATCGGGCATGATAAGGTCGAGCAAAATTAAGTCTGGCTGTTTGTTTTCACACAGTGCTAAAGCCTGCTTGCCACTTGTTGCCATCAATACTTGATAATCGTTGGCAAGTATTTGATAAAGCACTTGAATATTCGTCGGCTGATCATCCACCACCAATAGACGTGGCCTTGCCTGGGTAACGAAGTTACCATCGTTGCCAATAATCGATTCAAATGCGGGCAAGGTCTTCAATTTTTTATGCTTTCCAACAACTCATCGCAATAAATTTGTGCTGTTTCAAAATCTAATTGGCTCACCAATGTCTCTAGTTTTTGGAGGCGATCTCCGAAGTGCAGATTGAACTGTTCATGCAGCGTCCCCATCGTCGCCGTTGCTTCCATATCTGCATTCCCTAACTGCTCTTTTAACAAGCTTAGCATGTGTTGCATTTTGATTGGGTCGAATTCGGCTCTGCTAGATGTACCTATTTCCCCTTGGCGGTCATGTGATTCTTGGACAAGGTCTTGATATAGCAGCTCAAGCTTTCGTCGGTGCAAACCTAGTAATGCACAGGTTTCATCAACTTGCTCTGCTCGTGCGGGCTCTTGTTTTGGATCTTGTAATTCTTTTTCTCGGTGAGCGAGTTCAGTGGCAAGATGTGCCGCCCCTAGTGTCCCAGCCAAACCTTTGATGGTATGGAGGTGGCGAAATAAAGTGCTTGTTTGTTGGCGCTCTAAAGCATTTTGCATTTTCGGCGCGACTTCTTCAAGGTCTCTGATAAACATCTGCAACATACGTTGATACAAAGGTAGCTTTCCACCCAAACGATTTAAGGCCGCAACGATGTCAATATCATATTTATCACCAAGACCGATAAGATAGTCCGGCACTTGGATTTCTTCACTGGTTTGGCGTAAGTCTCCTTTCGCTGTATAGCCCTCACAATTGCTGAGAATGGTGTTAATCAAATTTTGTAGGTCAAACGGTTTGCCAATATGATCATTTAAGCCCGCTTTGAGACATGCTTCCTTGTCGGATTCCATCGCGTTGGCCGTCATCGCAATGATAGGCAAAGACTTACGACCTAATTCTTGACGTATTTTTTGTGTGGCTGTGTAGCCATCCATGACGGGCATTTGTAAATCCATTAGAACGACATGGAACTGATGTACATCAGCGGCAATGGCGTTCAGTGCTTCCAATCCATTATTAGCCAGTTGTACTGTCGCCCCTTCGGCTCTTAGCAGCTCGGTGGCGACTTGCTGATTGTTTAAGTTATCTTCAACCAATAAGATATGCATGCCTTGTAGGCGCGTTTGTTGAAGTCGATTTTGTAATTGAATCTCGGCAGATTCTTGATCAATAAATCCATCGATCGAACACTTTAAACTTAGTGCAAAGAAGAAGTGCGAGCCATGACCAAGTGAACTTTCGAGCTGGAGTTCACCACCCATCATGTCGACTAAGGCATGACTAATCGAAATACCGAGACCAGTACCTCCATAGCGTCGCGTGGTAGATGCCTCGGCCTGGGTAAAACCACTGAAAATACGCTGATGGTTTTCTGGGGCGATACCGATCCCTGTGTCTCTAACTGAAAATTGTACGGTCAAATATTGGCCCTGACGCTCGATCAAGGTAAGCGACATCGATACATGACCGTGTTCAGTAAACTTAATTGCATTACTACCTAGATTAGTGAGTACCTGTCGGATGCGCATTTCATCGCCAATGAGATGTTCAGGAATGCGTGGATCAACGTTAAATTTGAAGGCTAGTCCCGCTTTCAGCTTGTCGACGCCAAGAATAACCCCAAGATCATCGATCAAGCCGCCCAAGCGGAAGGGGTGAATATCGAGATACATTTTGCCAGATTCGACTTTCGAAATATCGAGAATATTATTGAGCAAACTAAGTAGTGAGCGCGCAGCCCCTTCTGTTTTAATCGCGTAGTCTGACTGCTGTTCGCTCAGCTCGGTTCTGCGCAACAGGCTTAGCATGCCGAGGATGGCATTCATCGGTGTTCGAATTTCATGGCTCATATTTGCCAGGAATGCAGACTTGGCTTCGTTAGCATCATCCGCAGCTTGTTTTGCCTGGCGCAGTGCTTCTTCAGCGCGATATTGCAAGGTAATGTCGCGATTAATACCGGTCATTAGAATTGCTCTGCCGTCACCATCGCGTTCGATCCCGCCCGCCGCTTGGATATAGCGTATATCGTCGTCGTTGATTACGATTCGAAAAATAGGCGCATATGATTGTGCTCCTTTGATTGCTGCGGCTAAACGCTCTTCGATTTCTTGCAAGTCATCGGGATGAATTCGGGAGCGCCAAAATTGGTAGGGTAACTTATCTCGTTGCAGGTGCTCCGGAACCGCGTAGATTTCAAACATACGCTGGTTGACGCGGAATTCATTATTGTTCAAATCCCATGTCCAGATTCCTAACTCGGCAACCTCTGCCGCCTTAGTCAATTGGTCTCTGACAGCGAGCAGCATTTGGTTACTTCGTTGGATTTCGGCATCCGCGTTTTTTCGCTCAGTGATGTCCATTTGAGTACCCGAAATCCACTCGGGCCTACCTCGTTCGGTCATTGACGACAGGCGGCCCCGGGTTAGCACCCAGATCCAATGACCATTTTTGTGTTTGAGACGCGTTTCGCACTCGTAGTAAGGAAGCTCATGCTTGAAGTGTCTTTGCATTAAGGTCTTGGCTTTGGCCAAATCATCCGGATGAGTAAGTGCATCCCATGTTTGCACTGTGACCGGTGTCAGCTCATTGGCTTCATAGCCCGCCTGCTCTGCCCAACGTTCATTAATACGCATTTCACCGGTTTGTACATTCCATTCCCATGTACCGACATTCGTACCCTCGATGATATTTGCAAGCGCTGATCGTTGGCTGGCTAGGCGACTAGCAGCTTTTTTGCTGGCGGAAATGTCAGTGCGTATGGAAATGAATTTTTCGATTTGACCCTGCGCATTTTTGAACGGAGCAATAAACGTATCAACCCAATACAAATTGCCTGCTTTATTTTTATTACATACTTCACCGCGCCATGGTGTGCCCGAAGAAATCGTACGCCACATGTTGGCGAGGAAATCGGGTGACTGAATGCCGGCAGCGACAATGCGATGGTTGCCGTCGAGAATTTCCTCTCGCGTATATCCGCTGATTCGGCAATATGCTTGGTTGACGTCGATAATTCTTCCCGAGCTATCTGCAATCGAAACGATCGCATGCATATTGAGCGTACTCAGCAGTGCATCGCTGTCGCGTAACGCAGCTTGCAGCTTCTCTTCAGCGCTTTTACTTTCTGAAATGTCGGTGCGGATCGCAATATACTTCTCGATTACGCCATCACTATTTTTGAAGGGGGCGACGAAGGTATCGACCCAGTATAAAGATCCATCTTTTGCTCTGTTACATACTTCACCGCGCCAAGGTGTACCTTGAGAAATGCTGTTCCACATCTCTTGCCAAAACTCATTGTCTTGAATGCCAGATCGACTGATCCTATGGTTTTCACCGATGAGTTCTTCACGTTGATAGCCGCTAATACGGCAGAACGCATCGTTGACATCAAGGATGATGCCGTGAGCGTCAGTCACTGAGACAATGGCATGCATATTCAGGGTGCTGAGCAGCGCTTCATTGTCACGCACTGCGGCATCGAGCTTCTCCTGCGTCTGTTCGCTCCAGGTAAGCTGCAGTCGTAGAAGTGCCGTAATTAATCCACTAATTAAGGTGGCAGCGATAAAGAACAGTACCGGTATAGAGCGATTCCCTGCCATCTCGAAAGTAGGCGTACTCAGTACTTCAAATTGCATGTCTTTACCGTAGACATTCAATACACGGTTTAATTGGAACTGGGCACTTGATCGTAGTTGACTAAAATCTTTACTAGAACCCGAGTCAAAAACGGCAATTTCATTTTGCGCATTATGGGTAATGTTACTTAATCTAAATTGCAGTTGGCCGTTATCTACCTCGTTGATATTGGTGAGTAGATCGCCAATCATGATTGGAGAATAGAGTAGCCCTAAGAGGTGTTGGCGACGTTCAGCAATATTATTCGGCGAGGCATTGCCCCTGAACACAGGAATAAACAAGATCACGCTTGCTTTTTTTGCCTCTTTCGGCGGCGCATAAATAAGATCAGTCATACCAGGTTTTCCTGAGGAGACTGCATACTCGATCGCCGTTCGGCGACGCGGGTCCGAGCCCAGATCTGTGCCAAGCACGGTGTGACTATTGTTTGATGAGATGAAGTACTTCGCTATGTAGTGCGTCTTTTGTGAATCTTCATCAAAGGTTTGGACTTTGAAATCGGGCGATATTTTCTTCCGTTGCGACTTAACATAGGTATCAAGATCGTTATGTTCAACGGCGTCTAGCAAGCCAATGCCACGCATACCGCGAAACTCGTTCGCCATATCTCGGGTTTGCAATGCATGTTCAAATTGTTCTTGGCTCAATTCTTCGTTTAAGCCAAAAAGACTTTTTGCACCATTTAAGGCGTAGAGGGGCGTCGTAAGTCGACGTTCAATTTCGACGGCCACCCGATCCGCTTTATTGCGGAAGTCGATTTCACGTTTGTTTTGTAGGTTAAAGTTTAACCACCACGTGCCGACAATTGCCAAGCACATGCTAAAAAGGAAAATCGCGATCGGCAAATACTTAGGAAACCGCCAATCTCGATGCGTCCAAGAATTCTTCACAAAAGTGTCGCCTTCGCTATAGGAATTTAAGTATCGCGGGCTTTCAGGATTGCCGTCAATAAAATATTTCCCAAAAGAAGCTTTGTTGTGCGTCAAAATGCAACAGACACGGCACTTTTGAGGCAGCCTGAACGGTATAATCCTGCCCACAGCGATGTCCTTTACACGCACGTCAAAACCCCTGCTACTTCAGCACGGGCGTCATCCTTAATACTAAATAAAGCTTTTATGAAACGAGAATTCGATATTTATGGCTTGGGCGCGGCTCTGGTCGACACGGAAATCACTTTAGATGATGCAGACTTGCATCGGATGCAAGTCGAAAAAGGAGTGATGACCTTGGTTGATGAAGAGCGTCAACATGTCCTGATCGAGCACCTCAAGGAACATCTGGTCGCTTCGAAGCGTGCGAGTGGTGGTTCCGCTGCAAATTCAATCATCGGCGCTGGTTATTTCGGATGTCGTAATTTCTATTCATGTAAAGTCGCTGATGATGATAATGGTCGGTTTTATTTAAACGATATCGCTGCCGCGGGCGTGATGACGCCAGCGCATTTGGCCGCTGCCGAAGGCATCACCGGTAAATGTTTAGTGATGATTACGCCTGATGCAGAACGCACCATGAATACCTACTTGGGAATTAGTGGGAGCCTGTCGGAAACTGAAATTGATTTTGAGGCAATTGCTAAAGCGGAAATGGTGTATATCGAAGGCTACCTCGTTACTTCACCAAGTGGCCGAGCAGCAGCGATAAAGATGCGTGAGCAAGCGCGACGTGTGGGTACCCGCGTTGCCATTAGCTTGTCTGACCCCGCGATGGTGCAGTTCTTCCGCGATGGTTTGCTTGAAATGATTGGTGATGGTGTGGACTTGATCTTCTGTAACCGCGAAGAAGCGATGCAATTTGCAGGTGCCTCCACCATTGATGATGCCTGTAACGAGCTACAAAAATATGCGAAAACCTTTGCCATCACCTGCGGACCCGATGGCGCTGTGGTTTTTGATGGTCAGAAATTGAGTCAAGTTGATGCACCAACTGTCTCCGCAATTGATACTAATGGTGCCGGCGACATGTTTGCGGGTGCGTTTATGTATGGCTTGACCCAGGGTTTGAGTTTTGAGTTCGCTGGCCGCTTTGCCGCTAATGCTGCAGCAAAAGTGGTCACTCAATATGGACCACGTCTGAGACCAGAACAATATGAAGAATTGAAGCGCGGATTTTTTTGATCGCTCATTTTGTGTAAATTAGCCGGAGAGTAAGTACCCAAAAACATGTTCTCTTCATTTTCAAACCGAATGACAAGTTACTTTGCGGCCTTGCTGGTGTCCGCATTGGGGCTGTTGTTCGTGCTTTGGTATTTAGGTGTCCCCAGTCTTGGCCTAACCGGTGCTCGTACGCAACGATTAGAAGCGGCGTTGCGCGTTTTAGAGACACGTGCTGATTTGCAAAGCCGACTGATCGGAACAGAGTTGAAGGAGAGAAATGAGGACACCGCCTTCATCGCTGAAAATGCACAGCTCTTAATCAGCGAATTAAGTAAAAGTACGGATCAACAAACTGCACTGCAAAAACAGTTTGAAAGTCTACAAAAGACCCATCCTCAACGGTTTAAGAAATTATTCATCGTTGGCCTAGATTCTCAACGAATTCTTGTCAGCACTCATGCGTCTGAAACTGGCTCCAAAGTTAGCGATCAGGAGATACTGCAACGCATCAGCCATCATCACTCCGAGCGTACTCTTGAAAATTGGACCACTACGGATGGGTCACGTGTTTTGGCGATATCGAGTCCTATTGTTGATCCTAAAAAGTCTAATACGCCGGTCGCCATCTTGTTTGTCATTCTTGATATCCAACTGTTTCTGGATGAAGGGTTTCAATCTGAATTAGTTTCTACCAATGGCAGTGATACCACACTATTGTTTGATCAAAACGGCGTGTTGATTACGAGTTTTCCTAAGGTCGATGCTAAGCAATATTTCTTTACGCCGAACCAGCGCGTTCTAGCTGGATTTCAAGGCACACTAGAGCAAACCAATCAACTTGGTGAAAAACTGATTGTCGTCTATCGCAATGTTCAACTCGGGCCAGAACAAACTTGGACCATGGTGAACTATTCGAAAAAATCAGCAGTCCTTGAAAATTTAAATGAGCAAGCCAATATTTTGCTTGCGGCTGGCGTTTTAATTACCTTTCTTGCTTTGGTCCTGATCCATTTCGCGTCGCGACGCTTAACCGCGAGTTTGCATGCGCTCGAAGTCGTCGCGCAACAATTAAAGGACGGGCAGCGAAACGTTAGGGCCAATGTAGATGCGAGTGAGCCGCGTGAAATTCGAGTCTTAACTTCCGCTTTTAACGCGATGATTGAAGCCCTTCAAAATTCGCAAAAAACTCTTGAAGAGACCGTCGCTCAACGTACCGAAGAACTGCGCCGCTCTGAGGTTCAACACCTTACACTATTTAACGCTACCGCCAGTGCGGTGATCGTCCTCGATCCAAATCGGGTAATTGATTGTAATCCCGCTGCGGTGGCGATCTTTGGTGCTCGAGACAGAGAAGATTTGATCGGTCGGCACCCCGCTGAGTTGTCTCCACCCATGCAAAGAAATGGTGAGGACTCGTTTGTCGCCTTGGATAACAAGATCCAAATTGCGCAAGAGCAGGGCGAAGTATCATTCGAGTGGTTGCACCTGCGATTGCATACTGGGGAGATTTTTGACGCGGAGATTTTGCTAAACCGAGTTGAACTTGATGGCCGGCAGTTTTTGCAAGGCACAATGCGCGACATTTCCGAGAGAAAACGAGTGGAGGCAGCGCTGCATGCGAGTGAAGAACGTCATCGTACTTTAGTTGAATGGTCTCCTGAAGGCATTAATGTGCATCGCAAAGGCCGTTTCATTTACGTTAATGCGGCCGCCATTCGTATGTTAGGTGCGACCTCAGCAGACCAACTGGTCGGTAAACCGATCACAGAAGTGATTCACCCTGACTATCAGTACATTTTGAAGAATCGTGTGCCGAGCATCGGAGAGTTGGGCGCGCCGGATCAAAGCTATGAGTTGAAATTTGTAAAATTGGATGGCTCAGCCATTGATGTCATTGGCCAGGGAACCTTGATCGAATTCGATGGCGCTCCATCGATCTACATTGCGTGGCGGGATGTCACCGAGTTTAAACGCAGCGAGGAATCGCGCCGGATTGCAGCGACTGCGTTTGAGTCGCAAGAGGGAATGTTCGTTACCGACGCAGATTGGAATATCCTTCGCACTAATCAGTCTTTTAATTTGATTACGGGCTACTCATCAGAAGAGTTGGTGGGTAAGCCACCTCATTTCTTGAACGCAGATTTCCGTCAAGATGCTCTGTTTGAAGAGATGTTACTCAGTATCTCTGATCGTGGTGCATGGCAAGGCGAAGTGATGGATAGCAGGAAAGGCGGAGGGGAATTTCACGCCTGGATTAATATTTCTAGCGTCAAAGATGAGGCGGGGTCGACCACCCATTTTGTCGGTACGTTTAATGACATCACACTACGGAAAGCAGCCGAAGATGAGATTCGTAACCTCGCTTTTTATGACCCGCTTACGCAATTACCAAATCGACGATTATTGTTAGATAGATTGGAACAAGCGCTTGCTGCCGGTAATAGGCATAAGCGGAAAGGTGCGCTTCTATTTATCGATCTCGATAACTTTAAGACGCTCAATGATACCTTGGGCCATGATCATGGCGATCTCTTATTGCAACAGGTTGCCGAGCGTATTTCGCGTTGCACTCGCGAGGGAGATACCGTAGCGCGTCTAGGCGGTGATGAGTTTGTGGTGATGTTGGAAGATTTAGAAGAAAATCCATTTGATGCTGCAAATCAAGCTGAAGTGGTTGCCATCAAAATTTTGTCTGAGTTAAACCAAACCTATTGGCTTGGCGTCAATGAACATCATAGTTCGCCTAGTATTGGCGTTACTCTGTTTGGTGAGAAAGTTGAGACCATTGCTGAACCCCTTAAACGGGCGGATTTGGCGATGTACCAAGCCAAAGCGGCGGGACGCAATACGATACGTTTCTTCGATCCCAAAATGCAGATTTTAGTGTCACAGCGTGTTGCGCTCGAAGAAGATTTGCGCGATGCGATGTTAAGTGATCAGTTTGAACTGTATTACCAGGCGCAGCTGACTGACGATGGAAAATTATTTGGTGCTGAGGTGTTGATTCGCTGGAATCATCCAAGTCGCGGCATGATATCTCCTGCTGAGTTTATTCCCTTGGCTGAAGAGACCGGCTTAATTACCATTTTAGGGTATTGGGTTTTGCATACCGCCACCAACCAAATCGCCACCTGGAAAGAGCAAGATGAGTTTAAAGATCTGGTGATTGCGGTAAATGTGAGCCCGAGCCAGTTTCATCAAAAGAATTTTGTCGAACAGGTGACCGACATACTTGATTTGACTCAGGCCAATCCTTTGCGTTTGAAGCTTGAGTTAACAGAAGGTTTCTCGATTGCAAACATTGAGGATGTCATCAAAAAAATGAGTCGACTGAAAGAGGTTGGTGTTGGTTTTTCACTCGATGATTTTGGCACTGGTTATTCTTCATTATCCTATTTGAAGCGACTCCCACTCGATCAGCTGAAGATTGATCAAAGCTTTGTGCGCGATATTTTGGTCGATCCGAATGATGCGGCGATTTCCAAAATGGTGATTGTGTTGGCTGAGAGTTTGGGCCTCGCCGTTATTGCTGAGGGAGTTGAAACTCCCGAGCAGCAAGTCTTCCTCGCAGAGCAAGGATGTCACGCCTATCAAGGCTATCTGTACAGTAAGCCATTGCCACTGGCACAATTTGAGCAATTTGCGCGCGATGTCTATCACGGTCGCGCCTAATCCATCTCCACACTTTCCGAGTTTCCATTCAATTTTGTTATTCACTGTCTCTATTTTGAGATGTGTTCTGAGAATTGAACTTATTTCCCTGACATTAGTCCTAAGAACTTAGGCCGCGGTTTAATATCCTATGGCGGTTTGATTGGTGAGTTTCATATCAAGGGTTTGCGTAAGGCTGAGGTTGAGATTTCAGTGTTTGGCTGGATCTGGCCGGTAGTCTTACGGAATCTCTCACATTACGGTGGCTTTTTCGGCCAAATCAGGAGACATGATGGAACGACGTGACTTTCTTAATTTGAGCGGTGCCGCATTAGGCACTTTCCTATTGCCAGCATATGCGCGTGCAATTACGGCAGATGAGCTATTGAAACCGGTTTCTAACCAGTTTCGTAAAGCACTTGCAGATACCGCATTGAATGCTGCCACCAGTGCTGGTGCGAGCTATTGTGACGTTCGTATTGGTCGCTATTTGAATCAATTCATTTCTACACGTGATTTGAACGTGGAAAATGTCGCTAACACAGAATCGGCGGGTGTCGGTATTCGTGTTATCGCCAAGGGCGCTTACGGTTTTTCCGCGACCAATGATATGTCTCCTGATGGCGTGGCAGCGGCCGCGCGCCAAGCTGTGGCGATTGCGATGGCGAATGCTAAGTTGCAAACGGAGCCGGTCCGCTTGGCGCCCGTTAAAGGCGTAGGTGAAGTAAGCTGGGTGACACCGATTAAGAAAGACTGGCGTACAGTACCGATCAAAGAGAAAGTCGACTTGTTGATCGCGGCCAATAATGCTGGCATGGAAGGCGGCGCGAACTTCATGCAGTCCGTCATGTTCCAAGTCAATCAACAGAAATACTTCGCTTCCACTGATGGCTCCTATATTGACCAAGATGTGCATCGTTTATGGATGCCAATCGCCGCCACTGCGGTTGATAAGAAGACTAATAAGTTCCGCACCCGCCAAGGTTTATCCGCACCAGTAGGTCGTGGCTATGAATATCTGGATGCGCGTCCTGAGGATAAAGTCAAAGCGGCAGGTGGTGTTGCTACACTCTACAAAAATTCCTACGACTTGATTGAAGACGCTCGCGCTTGCGGTAAGAGTGCTAAGCAAAAATTAACTGCCAAATCTGTTGTCCCTGGGAAGTATGATTTGGTTTTAAGTCCAGAGCATATGTGGTTGACGATTCACGAATCGGTTGGGCATCCAACTGAGCTTGATCGTGTTTTGGGATACGAAGCGAATTTCGCGGGCACTAGTTTCGCCACGATTGATAAATGGGAATCCAAAAAATTCAAGTACGGTTCCGACAAGGTGAACATCATCGCGGATAAAGTCGTACCAGGTTCCTTGGGTGCCGTAGGCTATGACGATGAAGGCGTTAAGACCAAACAATGGGACATCATTAAAGATGGTATTTTGGTCAATTACCAGGCGACCCGCGATCAAGTGCATATGATCGGTCAAAATGAATCGCACGGTTGTTCTTACGCCGATAACTGGAGCAGTGTGCAATTTCAGCGCATGCCGAATATCTCTTTGGCCGCAGGTAAAAAGCCTTTGACACCAGACGAATTAGTCAAAGATGTGAAGAAGGGTATTTACATCGTCGGTGAGGGTTCTTTCTCTATCGATCAACAACGCTACAACTTCCAGTTTGGTGGCCAAATGTTCTTTGAAATTAAGAACGGCAAAATTGGTGAACAGTTGGAAGACGTTGCTTACCAATCAAATACACAAGAATTCTGGAATGCTTGCAGCGCAACTTGTGACGAGCGTGATTGGCGCATGGGTGGTTCCTTCTTTGATGGTAAGGGCCAACCTTCTCAATCGAGCGCCGTTTCGCATGGTTCTAGTACCACGCGCTTTAACGGTATTAATGTGATCAACACTGCACGTAAAATCGGCTAAGGAAATCCATCATGAAACATTTAACGCAAGAAGAAGCAAAGAGCATCTGCGATAAAGTGATGTCGTTCTCAAAAGCAGATGAGTGTAACGTCCAAATCGGTGGTAGTCGTACAGGCAATATTCGTTTCGCTCGAAATGCGGTGTCGACTTCAGGTGTGGTCGCCGATACGCAAATGGTAGTGGCGGTTGCTTTCGGCAAGAAACAAGGGATTGCCACCATCAATGAATTTGACGATAAATCCTTGGAAAAGGTAGTGCGACGTGCTGAGGATTTGGCACGATTGGCGCCAGAAAACCCTGAGTTCATGCCAGCAGTGGGCAAACAGAGCTACAAAGAAACGCCAACTTTTATCCAAAAGACCGCTGACATCGATCCAGAATTCCGTGCACAAGTGGCGGCATATTCGATTGAAGCCTGCCGTAAGAAAAACTTGGTGGCTGCAGGTTTTTTCACAGATGTGACCTCGTTCTCGACTATCGCCAACTCTAACGGTGTATTTGGTTATCAACGCGAAACTGGCTTGGACTTTACCTGCACCGTGCGTACCGAAGATGGCCGTGGTTCAGGTTGGGTGAAACGCTCCATCGGCGATGCAAATCGTTTTGATGCACGGGAAGCGGCCGACGTCGCAATTGAAAAAGCCTTGCGTTCAATGGAAGCGAAAGCTCTCGAGCCGGGTCGTTATACCGTCATCTTAGAACCCGCGGCCACTTCTGATTTGATCGGTAATATGCTCGGTGGTTTCGATGCACGCTCAGCAGATGAAGGCCGTAGCTTTTTATCGAAAAAAGGTGGCGGTAATCGTTTGGGCGAAAAGCTTTTTGATGAACAAGTGAATATCTGGGCAGATCCTTGGAATCCAGATGTAGCGGTGTTGCCATGGGACGGCTCGATGTTGCCACGTGAGCGTACCGAAGTGATTAAGAATGGACGAGTCAATTCCCTCGAATATTCTCGTTACTGGGCGCAGAAGCAGAAAGTCGCTATGCGCGCTGGACATGGCAACATGATCATGGGCGGTACTGATAAGACTACCGCTGAGCTGATCGCCAATACCAAAAAAGGGATTTTGGTGACGCGAACTTGGTACATTCGTATGGTCGATCCACAGTCTGTCTTATTGACGGGTTTAACGCGTGACGGCACGTTCTATATCGAGAACGGCAAAATCATGTATCCGGTGAAGAACTTCCGTTTCAACGAAAGCCCTGTAACCATGCTCAATAATATTGAAGAAATTGGTAAGCCTGTGGTCATCGCTGGTGATGAAGTCCCTTATCAAATGTTGATTCCGCCAATGAAGGTCAGAGATTTCAATTTCACCTCACTGTCGGACGCTGTTTAATCGAAGAAAATAATTCAGCAAATATCTTCATGATGTTTGCTGAATTACTCGACCTTGAAATGAGATGGGCCTTACCGTGTAAAGCAAAATCAGGAGCAAAGATGGAAAGACGTGACTTTTTAAAGATCAGTAGCTATGCGGCAGGCACCTTGTTAGTGCCAGTATTTGGTAATGCAATTGCCGCTGAGGAATTGATGAATCCGGTCGCTAAAGCTTTTAAGAAATCTTTAGCAGATGCCGCAATGAACGCTGCGACCAAAGCGGGAGCGAGCTATTGTGACGTGCGCATTGGTCGCTATATCAACCAATTCATCACCACACGTGATACGCGGGTTGAGAACATCGTCAATTCTGAATCGATGGGAGTCGGTGTCCGCGTGATTGCAGGCGGTGCCTATGGTTTCGCTTCGACCAACGATATGACAGTCGATGCCGTGGCAAATATCGCTAAACAAGCAGTGGCGATCGCTAAAGCAAATGCCAAGTTGCAAACCGAACCCTTGATCTTGGCACCAGTAAAAGCTTTAGGTGAGGTGAGCTGGACTACACCGTTCACCAAAGATTGGCGCAAAATTCCAGTCAAAGAAAAAGCGGATATGTTGATCGCTGCCAATCGTGCAGGTTTAGAGGCCGGTGCCAGCTTCATGCAGTCAAACTTGTTCCAAGTGAATCAAGAAAAATATTTTGCTTCTACCGATGGTTCGTACATCGATCAAGATATCCATCGTCTGTGGGCGCCAATGACGGCGACAGCGGTCGATAAGGCGACTAATAAGTTCCGCAGTCGTGAAAGCTTATCCTCACCGGTCGGCATGGGCTTTGAATTCTTCGATGCAAATCCCAAAGATAAAGTTGCTGCGGCAGGTGGCGTCACGACCTTGTACAACCGCTCGGTTGATTTGATTGAAGAAGCGCGTGAAAGTGGGCGTCAAGCGCGTGAAAAGTTGAGCGCGAAATCAGTCGAACCTGGCAAGTATGATTTAGTCTTGAGCCCAGAGCATTTGTTCTTGACAATCCATGAATCGGTTGGCCATCCGACAGAATTGGATCGCGTACTCGGCTACGAGGCGAACTATGCGGGAACGAGTTTTGCAACGCTCGACAAATGGCGTTCTAAGAACTTTAAATTTGGGTCAGATCGCGTTAATTTCTTCGCTGATAAAACCACGACAGGTTCCTTGGGCGCGGTTGGTTATGACGATGAAGGGGTTCCTAGCAAGCGTTGGGACATTATTAAAGACGGTGTTTTGGTCAACTACCAAGCGACGCGCGATCAAGCACATTTGATTGATGAAAAAGAATCGCATGGCTGCTCCTACGCTGATAGTTGGAGTAGTGTGCAATTTCAACGTATGCCGAATGTGTCTTTGGCTGCTGGTAAAGCGCCACTGAGTCCAGACGAGATGATTAAGGATGTGAAGAAGGGTATTTACATCCTTGGACGCGGCTCTTACTCCATTGACCAACAACGTTACAACTTCCAGTTTGGTGGCCAACTGTTCTATGAAATCAAGAACGGCAAGATTATTGGTCCGGTCGAAGACGTCGCATATCAATCGAATACCCAGGAATTCTGGAATAGCTGTAGCGCAATTTGTGATGACAAAGATTGGCGCATGGGTGGTTCATTCTTTGACGGTAAAGGTCAGCCAAGTCAGGTCAGCGCAGTTTCCCATGGATCGAGCACAGCTCGCTTCAATGGCATCAATGTGATTAATACGGCGCGTAAGATTGGATGATGGTCTTTGGTCATCTGAGTTGATCTTGGGCGAATACATATGAGTTTTTCCTGTGTCGAATAATAGAAGGAAAATAAGATGAAACAAATGAGTCAAGAAGAAGCAAAACGTATCTGCGATCGCGTGATGGCGTTGTCGCGTGCGGATGAGTGTCGGGTGTCGATTCAAGGTACACGTGCTGGCAATATTCGTACTGCGCAAAACAGTGTCTCGACTGCGGGTTTGAATCAAGATACGCAGTTATCAGTAAGTGTTGCTTTTGGAAAGCGCCAAGGTACAGCCACCATCAATGAATTTGACGATAAGTCTTTGGAACGTGCAGTCCGTCGCGCCGAAGATATTGCACGCTTGGCGCCGGAAAACCCAGAGTTTATGCCAGCGGTGGGTAAGCAGGAATTCAAAGCATCGCAGACCTACTTCAAAGAAACCGCGGCGATTGACCCTGAGTATCGCGCAGAGGTTGCCGCGCAAAGTATCAGTTTAGCGAAAAAGAATAAGCTCATTACAGCAGGATTCTTCCTTGATACCGTGGGCTTTGAAGTGATTGCGAATTCGAATGGCGTGTTTGGATATCAAGAATCGACGAATCTGAGCTTCAGTTGCACCGCGCGTACCGAAGATGGTCGCGGTTCTGGTTGGGTAACGCGTTCTGCGAATGATGCGCGTTTGTTTGATCCTCGTGAAGCGTCTGAAGTGGCAATCGAAAAAGCATTGCGCTCTGTCGATGCAAAAGCATTAGAGCCAGGTCGCTATACTGTGGTGTTGGAGCCAGCCGCTTCTTCCGACATTCTCAGTTTCATGTTCAATGCTTTCGATGCGCGTTCTGCTGATGAAGGTCGTAGTTTCTTGTCCAAAAAAGGTGGTGGCAATCGTCTCGGCGAGAAAATGTTTGATGAACAAGTCAATATTTGGACTGATCCGTGGGATAAAGATGCACCAGTGGCGCCATGGGACGCTGGTTCTATGCTGCCCCGTGAAAAAATGTCCATGGTCAAGAACGGTAAGATTGAAACTCTGCAGTATTCCAACTTCTGGGCCAAAAAACAGGGCGTTGCTGCCCGCGGTCGTGCGGGGAATACCATCATGTCGGGTGGCGATAAGTCAACGGAAGAGCTGATCGCTTCGACCAAAAAAGGCATCTTGGTGACACGCACTTGGTATATCCGCTCGGTTGACCCACAGTCTTTATTGGTAACCGGTTTGACACGCGACGGCACCTTCTATATTGAGAATGGCAAAGTGAAACATCCAGTGAAGAACTTCCGTTTCAATGAAAGCCCAGTAACGATGTTGAATAATATTGAAGACCTGGGCAAGACCCAAGTCTTTGGTGACGGCCGTAAGATGGTTGTTCCAGCAATGAAACTACGTGATTTCAACTTCACTTCTTTGTCTGACGCAGTGTAATCCAAGTCGACAGGCAGACTTTATCTGCCTGTCGCAAAAATGTAAGCATGAGCCGATACGATTTTTATTTCACGCGTTTGATGTACGACTCAGGTGACTGGGATGTGGACATCCGTATGCCCAGTAATGTGCTGAACTCCTTAGTGGAGTACACGACTTTACGCGTGGATACGGTTGAGCGTGTGATCGCCCTGTCCGATCCCAAAATGCTGGAGTCGCCGTTCTGTTATTTGGCGGGACACAAGCTTGTGCAGTTCAATTCACAAGAACGTAAAAATTTGGAACGCTATGTGAAGGGCGGTGGTTTCTTGTTTGTGGACGACTGTAATCATGATATCGATGGTCTGTTTGCAAAATCGTTTGAAGCCGAGATGATCAAGATTTTTGGGATCAAAGCACTCAAGAAAATTCCTAACAATCATCCTTTGTATTCTTGTTTCTTTAAATTTGACGGCCCACCGAATACCAGCGTTGAGCTTAACGGTTGGGGTGATGATTTGGTTCACGACTATTTAAAAGCTATCGAAATCGATGGCCGTATTCGTGTCTTGTATAGCAATAAGGACTACGGTTGCGAATGGGACTATGACTTTCGCAATAAACGATTTTTGGCGATTGATAACACCCGTTTCGCCGTCAATATTATTCAGTACGCATTAGGAGCATGAACGTGCAAGCCAGTTGGAATGAACAAGAAATTGCCGACCTAGGTCAAAAACTTTCTGGCCTTACGGCCAGCATGTCTCAGGTGATCGTCGGTCAGAAAGATGTGATTGATTCCTTAGTCATTTGCCTGATTGCGGGTGGCCATGCTTTGCTTGAAGGGGTACCTGGACTCGGTAAAACTTTATTGGTGAAATCTTTGGCGCAGGCAACTGACTTACAATTTCGACGCGTTCAATTCACGCCCGACCTCATGCCTTCTGACATTGTTGGTACGGAGATATTAGAAGAAGATACGACGACACGCCAACGCGTGTTTCGTTTTCAGCCTGGGCCTGTATTCACCCAAGTGTTGTTGGCAGACGAAATTAATCGAGCTCCGCCGAAAACACAATCAGCTTTGCTTGAGGCGATGCAAGAGCGTTCGGTGACATTTGCAGGACAGACGCATCGTCTACCGCAGCCCTTCTTTGTGTTAGCCACACAAAATCCGATCGAGCAAGCTGGCACCTATCCATTGCCAGAGGCGCAGCTAGATCGATTTCTTTTACGCATCGATGTAGGATATCCCACTGAGGAAGAAGAGATTGCCATGGTCTCGCGTACCACCAACGCGGGTATCGGCGAAGCGACGGCTGCGATGGATGTCGCGAGCCTCGTGCGTTTACAGAAGCTTGTACGCGAAATCGAAATTGGCGAACATCTCTTGCGTTATGCCACGCGCTTGATTCGAGCGACACGTCCACAAGAAACTCAGGTGGAGCGTGTACGCCAGCAGGTAGGCTGGGGTGCGGGGCCACGCGCTGGGCAAGCATTGGTGTTGGCTGCAAAAGCCAGAGCCTTTATGCAAGGGCGTTTGGCGGTAACGCGTGATGACATTGGCGCCATGCTTTTGCCGGTATTAGCGCATCGAGTATTACGCAATTTTGAAGCAGAGGCAGATGGCGTTGCAATAGCCGACATTTTGCTGGCGATTCGTGAACAGATTCAAGTTGCTTAAAGTCTTTAACCGCTGAAATCGCAGCTGATAGCCTCATCCCATTATGCTTGATATCGCCACCCTCCTGGCTCACAGTAAAGATCTTGAACTCATCGTCCGTCATGTCTTGGCGGGTTTGGGTCATGGTCTGCAAGCAGGTCGCGAACGCGGTGCAGGTGTCGAGTTTTCGGAGTACCGTGCCTATGCGCCGGGCGACGAATGGCGTCGAGTCGATTGGAAGCTGCTAGCACGTAACGATCGATACTATGTGCGTGAAGCTGAGCGCGACAGCCACGTGGCGGTGTGGTTTTGGTTAGATGCTAGTGCGTCGATGAATGAATTAAGCCAGCGCTTTCCTCATGTTTCCAAGTTAGCCTATGCGCGTGCTGTAATAGCTTGTCTTGCCGCAGTGGCCCAACGACAAGGTGATGCCTTCGGTTTATTAATCGCTCATCATGGGCGTATTGATTACACTCCTGCCTCGCGTGGTCCACGCCAGTTGCAGCGCTTGATGTCACGTTTGAATCTGATCGAAGCGGGCGGTGAATTACCCGATAGCGATACGATACGTTCACATCTGCATTTTGCACGAGCACCGAGCGTAGTATTTGCTATTGGTGATTTTATCGATGCGGCTTCGGCGACCACCGAAGCACTAATGCGTTTGCGCCGGATGCAGCATGATGTGAGAGCCTTGTGCTTGCGTACCGAAGCCGAAGTTAAGGCCGATTTTTCAGGGGATATCAGTTATTGTGATCCTGAGGCGCCAGCGCATTGGGTCGCCTTTGACCGTAATGCAAAAGACGCGTATTTGCAAAGGTCTCAAGCTCACTTTGATCAATTGCGCGCGAGCTGCCGTAGCACAGACATTCCCTATTTAGAAGCCTGCATTGAAGATGATCCAGCGAAGACCATACGTGCCTTCTTACGTCGGGCGGGACGCGTATGAGTCTGCTATTTACTTGGTGGTGGGTAGGTCTTCCCTTATTGGCTTTGCCCGTTTGGTGGCATAGACAGCGTCGACAACAACTGTCGGCGAAGTTCTTGGCGACAGCACGCTTTTTGGCACAGACAGATCCGCGTCTACAAACTGTATGGCGTTGGCGTCAGCTGCTGTTATTAGCAGTGCGACTGCTGATCCTGGTATGTTTGTTAGCGCTGGTTGCAGGTATTTTTTACCGTGGTCGTAGCGATACGATTTTTATTTCACAGAACGCAGATAAGAATTGGGTGCAACAGCAATTGACCCAGTTAGCAAAGGAGGAAGGCACAAAATGGTCATCGGCCACAATTGAGAATGTTTGTTCCTCGCCTAGCTGTTCGGTTCAAACCGATCAGATACTTTCGTGGCTTGCGCTGCATCAGCACGAGTGGAAGATCGGCAGTCGTTGGCTGGTGTTGGCGAGCGCAAAAGATGGCCAAATGAGTGCGTCTTTACCAAAGTTTGAACATGCACTTGAGCTGAGAGTTGCACCAAGTTCGCGACAAGATAAATCCGCCCAAGTCACTATTCCTATCGTCGTAAAGAGTGCGCGCTTCTCTGATTGGCAGGCATGGTTCAAAGTATTTGAACAAACGCTCGACGGCCAATTGCATTTCGAGGTGCGAGAGCAATGGGATAGGAATATACCTGCAAGCCTAGTGATTTGGGAAAGCGCCTTGGCACCCACATCGGAATGGCGAGCGCCTTTGTGGTGGGTCAGTGAGGCTTCAGCATTCTCGTCATCTAGCAAAGAGGCGAAAGAGACGGAAGTGTTGAGTGAGCTAGGACTTCAAACTTTCGATAGTTCTCAAGGGCGAGTGTGGCTGAAGTCGACAAAGGTCGATTGGCCACTGTATGACATGGCTGGGGCCAAACGGTTATTTGAAGCTTGGCGCAGTTTGCAAAACCGACCTCAAGGGTTTCCCCTGCAAGCGATGTCGGTGCCTGCATCGACCGCAGAAATCAGTAGTGTGAGCGACTTTCCAGTTGAAAAGAAAGCGAATTTAGATCGTTATTGGATTTTTGCCTTGCTGAGTTTGTTTTGCTTAGAACGGATAGTGAATCATGCACGACGCACTTAAGCATCTCCGTTCATCGCTATTTTTTGCTGTGCTGCGTCAGCGTGCCTTACTGTACATCGCGTTTGCAGCTCCTTGGGTAGTGGCCCAATACTGGCCTGTGCTCGTTGCCTTGCTGGTTGGTTTTGCTATTGATGGGTGGCGATGGCATAGACATGTCGAACACCATTTGGTAAGTTTTCTGAATGCCTCGTGTGCAGAGCTTGAAGATAGTAGCCAATTACTATGGCAGGCGGAGACTAGCATCGCACGTCTGCAGCAGCAACGTTTATGGCAACGCCTAGAGAAGGTTTTGAATAAAGAACGTATTCGGCTCATGGCGCAGCAATTGCACCAATTCGGATGGACGTGGCGCATAGCCTTAGTGTTTAATTTATTGTTGGCCGGAATTGTCTGGATGCAGTTTTTCCACACGCCAGTATTTTCAAAGACTTCGACTCCAGTGCGGTCGAGTGTCGCAATTGCCCCGTCAGATTTGCGTCTGAAAGTCGTGCCGCCAGCCTACACCGGCATAGCTGCTTTCGAATCCGAAGCGAAAGAGTTGAATATTCCTGAACACAGTCTAATCACATGGTGCGTACAGCAATCGCAACTTGGAAATACATCAAGCATGAGCCAAGAAATTCGTTTGAGTGATGGACAAACGCTCAGCCTTTATCCGGAAGCAAAAGAGAAGAGCGGAAATCACTGTGTCAGTTGGGAGGCGAGCGAGAGCGTATTTTGGACGTGGAGCGGAGACCCTAAGGCGCAACGTTGGAACTTGAAAGTGAAGTTGGATCAGGCGCCTATAGTTGAGATACAAAAGCCAGTCGAGATGCTGCAAGTGCTGAGTGTCGACACTAAACAATTCACCATCGCCGTGCGCGTAGCCGATGACTATAAAATCAGTAACGCTACTTTGCATTTAACATTAGCCCGTGGAAGTGGCGAGAATATTCGCTTTAGTGATAAAGAAGTCGCCTTGCCGCAAGGGACTGATCCGCGCGTTCGAATTTGGCAGAAGCAGTGGACACTGAACGAACTTGGCATGGAAGCTGGCGATGAATTGTATTTCTTTGTGCGAGCCAGCGACAATGCGATGCCCGCGCCGCATATCACCACTTCCGCAACTTACACAGTGCGCTTACCTTCACCGGAAGCGAAAGAAGAGCAGACCTCGGTCTTGCCGATCTTGGTGAAGCCAGAATCACTGCGCAGCCAGCGACAAATTATTATCGACACTGAGCAATTGGTGGCCGATATGAAAGCTAATTCAAAGATAAATCCTGATGCCATTCGTGCTCGTAGTGAAACCATTGCAAATGATCAGGCGGCCTTGCGTCGTCGTTATGGCCGATTCTTAGGCGAAGAGTCAACTTTGTTTGGCGAAGAAGCTGAAAGTGAACACGAGGAACATGGCGATCAACATAATGCGGGTGAATATAAACCGGTCGATATGGCAGCTGCTTATGGTCATGCGCATGATCAAGCGGAAAACGCGACCTTGTTTGATGAAGCGACTAAAAAGATTTTACGGAAAGTGCTGGCAGCCATGTGGGACGCTGAAAAATCTCTACGCTCCTTAAACCCCACAACAGCCTTAGCGCCTGAGAATAAAGCTTTAGAAGGCATTAAGCAATTACAGCAAGCGGACCGCATCTATCTACATAAAGCAGCTTTTACGCCACCAGTAATTAAGGAAGAAAAACGGTTGACCGGAGATGTGCTGGAAGCGAGAAATTGGAAATCTAAGCCATCGAATCTTGTGGATCATATTCCATTAGAGATTCGCGAATTGATACAAGACCTGTCACAAGCTAAACCGTTGCCAGCTCTTTGGAGTAAAACGACAAGATCTTGGTTTGCTCAAACATTAAAAGATGAAGAGCAAAGATTGGCCGCACAAGCCGCTGTACAAGATGTACTCGATGGATGTGAGCCGTGCCGCGCACCGCTACGGGCTTGGCTACGTTTGTCTTTAGGCGAAGGGCGCTTGCTCTTGCAAGCCCCAGAGACCCTGCGTGTACTCGATGAGCAATCTGCGAACAAAAGTCGCATGCAAAAGGCATGGAAAGACTCAGGCTTATTGCTTGAATCAAACGTAGGAGCGAGCAAATGAATTGGCTCAACGGCATGCTGAGTATCATTCTGCTTGTGCTCACTGGGTGGTCGATGAGGCGCTATGTGCACTCATTGGATAGGGCATTAGTCTTGTCAGCAACTCTGTGTTTACTTGCGATATTGTGGCAAGAGCAATGGGAGCCGTGGATACAGAAGCAATTGCCACAAAGTGCGTCTACCACCTTGATTCTCGATAGCGATAAAGTATCGGAAGTAACCCCGAATTTGCTATTGCAAATCGAACACGCTCAGCAAATTCAACTGAAAGGTGAGGGCTATCGTCAAAGTCAGTGGCATGACATTCCGGCGAAGCGTTTGCAATGGCAAGTGCCCACCAATAAACCAGCATTGCAATTGGATTCCGACCCTCGTGTGGCTCTAGGCCGCGAATTCGAATTGCGTATCAAACGTGAGACAGCAAGCATGAAACCAACGGGTACTTGGCGTGCGCAACTTTTGGCAGAAAATGGAGTACTCTTAGTTGAGGAAAAAAGCCGAGAATCGAGCGTGAGCTTAAGATGGTTGGCGCCCGTTGCGGAGCGTATGGTTCTGCAAGCCAAGGTGTTTGATGAGAACGACCAACTGATCGACTCTGGGCCAATTCCTGTCGAAGTTAAGGCGCTTGATGCTTTGCAAGTATGGGGCCGTTTTGATGCATCGTCATTTGATGCTCGATCGCTACAAAATTTACTGCGGCAAAGCCAAGCCGTACTCGACTGGCAAACGCGTTTGGGTAAAGACATTCAACACATAGAAGCACCTATCGCTGATGTCACCAAGAT
This sequence comes from Affinundibacterium nitidum, assembly GCF_014284155.1. Lineage (GTDB taxonomy): Bacteria > Pseudomonadota > Gammaproteobacteria > Burkholderiales > Burkholderiaceae_D > Undibacterium > Undibacterium nitidum. The sequence continues at coordinate 100,360 of NZ_JACOFZ010000003.1, read as the reverse complement.
GGACTTGATGATTACTGATGCTGCGTTTCTTGAGCAGCAAAGTGGAGCATCGCTGCAGAAAATATTGGCGCAAGTCGCACAAGGAAAGACCTTGATAGTGTTGGGCGCCAATGCGAATCAGACTAGCTTTTGGAACCAGCGTTTTGAGCTAGCCTTGCAAGCGGTAAATCAAACAAAGGATGCTGAGGTCGTGGTCGATGTGAGTGGGTTTGGCAGTATGAGCTTAAGCCCGAACGCTTTTGCGGTAACGCCAAGTGCGGCAAGCAAGCGCGCTATGTGGCAGGCATATCCGCAAACAAAGGGAAGCTCAGCTTGGCTATGGCAGCGTTCATGGCTGCGAGGGCGCATTGCTTGGATCGCCGTTAGTGATTGGCATCGTCACGCTATCGCGACACCCCAAAAATTGACAGCTTGGTGGCAGCAGGTTCTTGACCAAGTTCATCAAAGTGAAGACGAGCAAGTGCGGTGGGCATTGCATGAAAAAATGCCGATCGCCGGTGAACGACAAGTCGTTTGTGTGCAGGGAGTTAGCCAAGGAACAGTGGCAACAGCCGAGACTGAAAAGCTTGCTCTCAAAATCTACGATGGAGCGATAGATCAATTGTGCGCAGCATGGCGACCGAGCCAAGCAGGCTGGCAGGACTTCAGTCTATCAGCACCAGAATTGAAGGAAGCCAAACATAATGCATTCTATGTTTATCCAAATGAGGCTTGGCCAAGTTGGCAGCGGCAATTGAAAGTACAAGCCACACGGACATTTGCGCAGCGCCTGCCTGCAAATGCGGCATCGACTATGCCACAGGTTCCACTATGGCCTTTGTATTTACTGACTGCATTACTCTTGTTGGCACTCTGGAGGCGCGATACGCGCCGTACCTAGCTCTTGGCAATTTAACCGGCACTCATTAAATTTAATTTGCTGAAAGCGAATTCGTTAAAATTTAGTTCGAATTACTTTGATAAGATAGAGTGCTCGCTAAATAAAATTCATATTAACAAGCAAATCAGTTGTCATTTAACTACACTTGTTTTTATCATTATATCTTTGATGAAAACAGGATAAGTCCATAATAAAATTCATCGCCTAACCCAGCTGGATAAATCTTCTCTCTCTTTTTCGGTGTAAATACCCGTACCTTGAAATGCGGCAAGCTTCTTAACGATGTCTTCGCAGTTTCATGTGCGATGAACAGCTTTTCAATTCATCTCATTTCGATTCTACTCAAGCTCCGTTGGTGCGAATTCTCGAGCCAATACGTGATGCTGTGAGACGGAAAAAATTGTCCTTCTCTCCAGTATCTTTATTCTTCAGGGCCTACGTAAGAATGGGTCCGAATCTAGGAGGAAGTAACATGAATAAGAAGCTGAAAGTAGCATTGGCGTTAGTCTTTGGTTTGACTAGTGCCGCTCAAATTGCTTATGCGATGACCGTCAATTCAACCTACATCAACAATACGGGAAATGAGATCCGAGGAATTTTTGGGCGTTATTCCAATCCAACGATTTACGTGGATCGTAGAGCTTGTGGGGAATCTCAGCTGTCTGCATTTGCATGTGGACCTTATACCATCAGTGTAGGAAGTTCCTTTTTGCAAAATGCAGAGAATAACTACGGCAACTACGCAGCGAAAGCAATCTTGGGCCATGAGTGGGGGCACACGATTCAATTTACTTACAACATTAATCCAGGTCAGCCCTATATGGAGTTACAAGCAGACTGCGCTGGCGGCTCTTTCATCCGCTATGCAGTTGATAGCTTGCGTTATCCTAATTTCCTAGCAACAGCAGTCAGTACGGCGCGCGCGTATGCGGGTGGCGATCATGGCACCCCAGCTCAACGGGATTACTACACGCGATGGGGCTACACGAACGGCATTTCTAAATGCCTCAATAATTTACCGCGAGTTTAAGTCTTCAAATAGACGATGTAGGTAGATGGCGAGAACCGCTGACTCACCAGGCCTTCGGTTCTTGCTCAAGTAGAAAATTAAGAAGAATAAAGAAATCGAAAAACGAGGAGCATGACATGAATAAACTGAACATAGCACTCGCGGCGGTGGGCGTGCTCTTGGCCGGTTCAAGCTATGTGTTTTGGCAGTCGTTGAATGCCCAGGAACAACAAGAGCTTGCTGTCGCCAGCCGGAACGCCGCTACTGGGAAAGATAAAATTGAATCGCCGAGTAGCCTTATGCATGAAGCGGGAAATCATTCTCACTCACAGGGAAATTTGGCGAACCCATGGCAGGCATCGCCCTTTCAGCTTTCTGGCGACCAGGTAAAAGTCCCTGATTTCGGGCCCATAGCGAAGCTCGATCCAACGAAAGTGCCAGAACCAGAAAGAGAAGTGGTTTCAGCAGAGGAACTTGCACGGCGCAAGAAAATGTCGGATCTGGGGTACATGGTGCCAACCGATTATTACACCAAGGATCTTAAAACATTGAAGCAGTTGGCGAAGTCGGGGGATGCCTATGCCATGGTACATCTCGGCGAAAAATACTATTTTGAGTTGAATGGACAGACGAATAATCCCGAATTTGAGCAGGGTGTTGATTACCCAGCGGCCGCCAAGCAGTCGTTTAAAGATGCCCTAGTCGCAGGCAATGTGCGTTCAGCGGGCATTATCGCTGAGCTCTACTTTCAGGAGAAAAATTCGACCGAAGCTTATGCTTGGCATTTGATCTCAGATCAATTGGGCGATGACATCAGCGCCAATTGGTTTCGTCGAACCGACATGGCCCAACAAGCGACGCCACAAATAAAACAAGCCGCTGCTGCTCGTGCTGCGCAGATTATGAGTGAGTTGAAACTCACCAAAAAATCAAGCTAACTATCCAATAAAAAAGCGCGAACTTTTTAGGTTCGCGCTTCCTAGCTAGTTAGAGCTATTGCAATTCTTACTTGCCACCGCCCTTAACCACTTCGCCAGCTTTTATTACGACGGCGACATTTTCTAACAGACGCACGTCTTTACTTGGGTCACCTTTGACAGCAACCATGTCAGCAAAACGGCCCGCCTCGATAATGCCGACATCTTTGCTAGCCAATGCTTCTGCTGCGTTGATGGTAGCAGCTTGAATCGCTTGAACCGGCGTCATGCCATATTTGACCATGGTCGCGAACTGTTTCGCATTGTCACCGTGAGGATAAATGCCGGCATCGGTGCCGTACACCATTTTCACACCAGCAGCGTGGGCTTTGCGGAAGCCTTCGCGCTGAATGTCGGCAACTTCGCGGTCTTTACGCAAATTGTCTTCCAACACGCCGTTCTTTTTGCCTTCTGATTGCGTGTAGTCCGTGTTGTAGATATCCATCGACAAATAAGCGCCGTGCTTTTTGGCGAGGGCAATACCTTCGTCATCGATCAAACTTGCGTGTTCAATAGTGTCGACACCCGCACGAATCGCATCCTTAATTCCGGAACTGCCGTGAGCATGCGCTGCTACACGCAAGTCCCATTGATGTGCTTCTTCGGCAATTGCCTTCATCTCGGTCAAACTTAATTGCTGTTGACCAGGTTCCGTATTGTGTGAGAACACGCCACCAGTCGCACAAATCTTAATGACTTGCGCGCCGTACTTACGCAATTCACGTACGCGTTTGCGGCCTTCCTCTGGGCTATCTGCATTGTAAGGACTACGTTGATTCATCGAAGGCGGGAAAAACGTCGAGTCGCAATGGCCACCTGTAGCGCCGAACGAATAAGCTGCAGTGACAATACGCGGTCCGCGTACTTTACCTTCATCAATTGCTTCACGTAGGCCCACGTCATTCCAAGCGTCTGAACCCACATTGCGCACTGTGGTGAAACCTGCATCTAGAGTGCGGCTTGCGTGTGGAACAGTGATGATTGACCAGAAACGATCATTGAACTGTAGCGTGTTGTAACCGCCATAAGTTGGGTCACTATCAAGATGCACGTGCATGTCAATCAAACCAGGGACCAAGGTCATACCAGCGAGGTCGATCTTCTTGGTCTCAGCACTGACGCTTTGGGCACCCTGTTTAACGCTGACGATGCGACCATCACGCACGAGAATCTGCGGATTAGCGATCATTTTTCCAGTGCGAACATCGAGCATTTGGCTCGCTGAAATCAGCACATCGGCCGCTTGTGCGAAAGCTGAAAAACTCAAAGCTGCGGCAACCGCCGTCAAGGAAAAAGCAAACTTCATAGAAAACTCCAGTGATTAGGAAAAACTCAGCAAATGCTGAACGCCGCCCAGTATCGCGTGTGTGTGAAGTATGGTCAAACCATCGCAGCTAAATTGACGTGTGCTACCAACATTCTCATCGTAAATGAGTAAATTGAAAAGCAAAAAGCCCACCAAATGGCGGGCTTCGTGAACAACAATTAGTATAAAAAAGCATGCATCAACTTTCCATAACACCGATGCTATCTGCGAAGTGTGTCATGTGATCTCAAGCCCGTGCTATCTGCATGGTGCTCTTACAAAAGTTGATTGCGGCGGGTTCGTTCCGCTGTTCTTATTCTGTGTTGGGTGAGTCTGCCGCATCCGGTACGGCATACCGTTACACCATTTTCGCTTGCCCACACTATCTGTGTGGTGCTACACGCCGGTGAGAACGATGAGGCAAAGCCTCAATCACTTTTTCTTTGATTGCGATCTACGAACTATTGTCTTCCCAACGCTATCTGCGGAGTGGTTAACGCGAGTGCGAGATGCAATGGCGAATCTCTGTCTCAATTAAAAATTGATTACAAAACCTGAATATTGCTGGCTTTGTCGCCTTTTGGGCTGGCAGTGCGTTCAAAAGAGACGCGCTGATTTTCTGAAAGGCTTTTGAAACCATTGGATTGAATGTCCTGGAAATGGGCGAACAGATCCGCACCACCTGTATCCGGTGTAATAAAACCAAAACCTTTTGCGTCATTGAACCATTTGACGATGCCTGTTTGCTGACTCATGTTATTTCCTTCGTGTTGTCTGATCTAACTCGATTTCCTCACCGATCGAATCGGGATAGAAACAAGTTGAGATCTATTTTCTTGAAGCAAAGATGAAAAACGTTTCGCACAAAGTATGTGCGTACGAACTTCAGTTTGCCGTTGGACGAAATTGTCCGGTGGCACTGAGAACCAAGAGATGAAACCGAAGGAGAACAAACAGAACGACTAGAAGAGAACAGCCATGCGGAATTGGGACCAACAAGATTACGACCTGATACAAGTACAGGGCGGAATATACATGCCTTTGCGAAAATCACCTAATCTTTTTTAAAAATAATTGCGTGCGATGCGAAAAAAGCTATTCTCTAAGGGAGTGCCGCGCAAAAAATCTGTAGTTTTAGATAAGGCACTAATTGAAAAGTGCTGAATTAATGCTTTTTTGTTGCGATCTGACCCTAGCGATACTCTCTAAAGCGCGATTTCTTGCTGCTTTGAGTGATAATAGGCAGTAGAAAATCAGGCAATAAACATGGATTTTTTTGCCATGGCTTTGAGTGAGAATCTGAGGACCTCGATTTGAGTGATCCCCAATTAGAAATGCGAGAGACAAACAAAATGCAGGTGAAGCAAGCTTTTGTAACGGGAATGGATAAACCGCTGACTTCGGCACAGCGTTTAATTTTCTTTAAGCGTCTGCAAACTTTAACGAATAAGATCCATGCGACGAATGCGGTGGATCAGATCATGCTGGATCTCACAGCAGATATTTGTGATTTGTTTGATTGTGATCGCTTGACCATATACGCGGTAGCGCCCGATGGCAAAAATTTGATTTCAAAAGTGAAGAAAGGTCTTAACTCGTTCAAGGACATTCGCTTGCCGATTTCTGATCAGAGTATTGCTGGTTACGTTGCTGGGCACCGTGAAACTCTATGTATTCGCGACGTCTACGATGAAAATGAGTTATTACAGGTTTCTCCACAACTGCATTTCCAAAAAGCGATCGATCAAAAAACAGGGTATCGCACGCGTGAAATGCTAGTAGCGCCAATCATCGAAGCTAAGACAGGACAGCTGCTCGGTATTATTCAATTCATTAACAGCCGACATGGCGACCCATTTACGATCATTGCCCAAGAAGGCGTGAAAGAGTTATGCGAAACCTTATCGATTGCGTTTTCGCAAAAAAGTAAAAACGTTCAAATACCGCCCTCAAAACTCAATTATTTGGTCACGGAAGGCATAGTGTCGATTGCCGAGTTTGAGACAGCGATCGCCAACGCGCGACAAAAACAACTTGATCTAGAAGACGTGTTGATTGATGAGTTTCAAGTGCATCCAGAACAGATGGGTCATGCTTTAGCCAAGTTTTTTAACGTTGAATACGAGAGCTATCGTGCCGACCGGGTGGTTGATATCGAGTTGGTCAAGCGCTTAAAACGTCAATACGTGGACGAGACCGGTTGGTTGCCAATTGCCGATGAAAAGGGTGGCATGACTGTCTTGGCATTAGACCCCGAGCAGGTGAAAGCAACTCGAGTAGTGAGTATGATTTTCCCCGGCCTGCCATTGCATTTTAAGGTGACGACTAGACGCGAGTTCAAGCAAACGGTAGATCAATTTTTTGGTCAAACAGCGAATTCAGGATCGGTCGATGAACTGCTTTCGGGCTTAGAAGAAGACGATGAAGAGAGCAGCGGTACCAGCAGTAATGATGTTTCTGCTGCAGTAGAAAATGAGTTGGTCAAGTTGCTCAACAAGATTATCATCGATGCGCATCAACAAGGCGCTTCCGATATTCATATTGAGCCACGCCCCGGCAAAGAAAAAACACTGATACGCTTCCGTAAAGATGGTTCGCTGACGCCCTATATTGAGATTCCAGCCAGCTATCGCAATGCACTACTGGCGCGTATCAAGATCATGTGTGACCTCGATATTTCCGAGAAGCGCAAGCCACAAGATGGCAAAATCAAGTTTAAGAAATACGGCCCACTCGATATTGAATTACGTGTAGCAACGATTCCCTCAGCTGGTGGTATGGAAGACGTGGTTATGCGTATTTTGGCCGCGGGTGAACCTATTCCGCTCGATAAATTAGGCATCTTGCCGCACAACTTGAAGCGTCTCAAAGATGTGGTCGATAAGCCTTATGGGATTTTCTTTGTATGCGGACCGACAGGCTCGGGTAAAACCACGACCTTGCACTCGGTGTTGAATTATCTCAATCGCCCTGAAACCAAGATTTGGACGGCTGAAGATCCAGTCGAGATCACACAAAAAGGCCTACGCCAAGTTCAAGTGAATCGCAAAGCAGGGATGGATTTTGCGACAGTGATGCGCGCTTTCTTGCGTGCGGATCCTGACGTCATCATGGTCGGTGAAATGCGCGATAAAGAAACGGTATCGATTGGTCTGGAGGCTTCACTCACAGGTCATTTAGTGTTCGCGACTTTACATACGAATAGTGCGCCGGAATCGATCATCCGTTTGCTCGATATGGGCATGGACCCCTTCAATTTTGCCGATGCTTTACTCGGTATTTTGGCGCAGCGTTTAGCTAAGCGTTTATGCAGCAACTGCAAAGTCGCCTACCAACCAGGCAAAGAAGAAATCGCCAGCTTACTCAATGAGTATTGTGCAGAGCTTTTACCGACGACGGAATTCCAACAGGGACCAGATGCCGCAAAACTCAAAGTGCTCAAGCACTGGATGCGCACGTATGGCGACGAAAAAGGTCAACTCAAACTGTATCGTGCCCAAGGCTGTGACAAATGCAGCGGCGGTTATAAAGGTCGTGTCGGTTTACACGAATTGATGGTAGGAACTGATCCTGTCAAAAAACTGATCCAGGAACATGCACGTGTATCACAGTTGTTTACCGCAGCCTTAGAAGACGGCATGCTTACGTTAAAGATGGACGGTATTGAGAAAGTTTTGTCTGGAATTACGGACATGAAACAAGTGCGAGTTGTCTGTATCAAATGATGATCAAAGTGCGTTAAAGCTTTTCTTCACAAATTAACTCGGGTAGACGGTGAAGATTATTCCTCGGTTGCTGACGCAACTCTTAATGCGTTGGCATTATTGCTTTCTTCTGATATGTTTTTTTGAATTTTGATGCGTTCTCAATTGAAAATCCTTTCTTTTTTCCTCGTTCCACTACTTTTGGTATTTAGCACGATCAGTGGTGCACAAGTTATTGATCGGGCTCCACCTGCTCAATTAACGGAATCAAATACCACTACGCAAGTGCTAAGAAATTTCACAGACCTTGAACAAATGTTGGCGCAGGGCCCAAACCCCTTGGATCAACTAACCCCATACTCTCGTGAGAAAATTCTGCGAAATGTCGAGTGGCGAGATGGTCAAGTGATTCGGTTTGATTTTGCTGTGCCGATTGAGGAGTTGGAGCGCGATCAAGCCTTTCAGGTCTATAAATTGTTCGGAGTCGAGCGTTTTTTTCCTCAAAATTTTCCGATTGGCGCACCTCTTCGTTATGAAAATGTGAGCCCTGATTACGCAAGCCTAACAGAAAGTTTAAGGAAATCTTTGGATCAAGACACCGCACGTGAGAAGGATGAGAACTCTACGGCGGTGTGGAGAGAAACTGAGTCGTTTTATCGAACACAATTGTCTGCACTTTTGCAACCTTCAACCCTCGCTTCGACCAGTAAAGGTAATTTGTTATTGCTGTTTAAGATCGTTGATGAGGTCAATCTCATGACCGCAAGTTCGAGAGCATTTAGTGATTTAAAACGGCTTCACCTTGTGTTGAATCAACGTGGTATTGATACCCGAAGAAGTTTGGATGAGCGCCTCTTAAAGCATATGTTGGTTCAGCGAGATCTAGACGCGGCCCGGGCATTGGTGGCGAGTCGCCCTCACTTATCGAATGTAGCCATTCCAAAGCTAAATGAGGAAGGTCACTTTAAAACCTCGGATTTAAGTCTGATGGTCGAAAAGCGTGGCCAACTTTATCGTCAACCTATGCCGACAGTCAAAGGGAAAATTCAAGTATTACTTTTGGTGTCCGAGAACTGTGGATTCTGTCGGAAGTTGTTCGCAGATTTAGAACGAGATAGGCAACTTTATGCTCGGTTTTCAGAGGCTCATATGATTCTCATCTCCTCGCTTGAAAATGGTTTGCCAATGAATTTTGTGCGTGCTTGGAATGAGAAAAATCCGAGCCTCCCTATGTATATGCCCGGTAAAGATGAACAATGGAAAACAATCGATGCCGGCGGCTGGCCGCAATTCGTGTTCCTGAAAAACGGAAAAGTTCAAGAGCTGCTCTATGGGTGGCGTAACGATGGAAGTTCAAAGAATGCCATTTTTAGTGCGATAGAAAAAGCTGGGCTGTGATTTGCGTTGGCACATCGTTGTCTTCTCATGGATCTCGGTACGCTCGATTGACCTCGTTTCTATTGAGCGGCATTAAAAAATATAATTTTTTGGTCAAAACGTCAACCAAATCAACTACCAAGACGTTGCCAAAAGCAGCATTGGCAATTCGTATCTTATGTTGATCTATGATTGAACCTGCTTCAGTAATTCGACGAATAACAATTAACGAGAAAGAGAATACAGATGACAAAACAAGTGAAATTGGGTGAGCTGGCTCATATTAAGGCCACACCTTTGCGCGCTATCGCACAAGCAGTCTTGATTCTGGTGGCGACTCAGGCTACGCAGTTTGCGCAGGCCCAAGAGCAGGATGCCACACCAGCGAAACCAGTGACCCGTGTCGAAATCACTGGCTCTGCGATCAAACGTGTCGACAGTGAATCGGCATTGCCAGTGCAGGTGATTAGCCGTGAAGATATTCAAAAAGCGGGCGTGACCACTGCATCGGAATTGCTGTCGAAAGTGGCTGCCAATGTCGGCGGTTTGACTGATGGTATTAGCATTAACGTCGGTGGGGATCAGCGAGGCTTTAACTCCGCGAACTTGCGTGGTCTTGGTACTTCATCGACTTTGATTCTTCTCAATGGTCGCCGTATGGCGAACTTCGCGTCGCCAGGGGATGATGCAGGTGTGGATTTGAATAACATTCCTGCCGCTGCAATCGAGCGCGTTGAAGTTTTGCTCGATGGCGCTTCTTCCTTGTATGGAACAGATGCGATCGGCGGCGTCATCAACTTCATCACGCGCAAAGATTTCCAAGGGTTTGAAGCCAGCACTTATTGGGGGCGCACACAAGAAGGTGGAGCCTCTAAGCGAACCTTCACTTTGGGCGGCGGTGTTGGTGACCTACAAAAAGATGGTTATAACGTGTTTGCGGTGTTTGATAACCAGCACACGGGTAGTCTCTTTACATCGCAACGCAAGTTCATTCCTGCTTTGCAGATTCCTCAGCGATTAGGTCATCTGCTATCAAGTTACACCGATCCTGCGAATATCCGTTTAACTTCCAATCAACGTGATTACCTCCAGGAACAAGGTTTCAAAATCAACGGTAAGCCAATCACCAATCGTTTGATTAATCTCTCTGTGCCGAATTGCAAACCAGCCGCCAACTTGTATTTGCCCGCTGGTACGGGCGGTGTTGATGCCTGTACTTACGACTATATGGGTGATACGGAGCTGTACCCGAAATCTGAGAAAAGTAGCTTGTTGAGCCGTGCGATATTTCAAATTAATCCCAATCATCAGTTCTATGCAGAAGCTTCTTGGAGCCAAGCAAAGACGTATTACGTAGGTTCTTCTGCGCGCGTGACAGGCTACCTCGATTTCAAAAAAGTGCCGCAGTTGGCCAATACGGGGCTCGATACGTTAGTTGATGATGATGTTCCAGGTGAGCTGACTCTGCGTATGCGCTTGAAAGAAGCAGGCAATCGTACAAGTGAATTAACCAGTGAGGCACAACGCGTGGTCGCTGGTTTTAATGGTAATGTCGCTGGTTGGGATTACGATATCGGCCTCAACCAAAGCGTGAACACAGTGCGCGACAAAGATACGCATGGATATGTCTTATACGACAAACTGTTGAAAGGGATCGCAGATGGTTTGATCAATCCCTTTGGCCCATCAAGCGCAGCGGGCGTGGCATTGATAAACAGTATCCAAGTCAATGATGAAGTACGCCATGCACGCGGCACCATGACCAGCCTCGATTTCAAAGCCTCGCGTAGTTTGACGCGGTTGGAGGGCGGCGATATGTCACTCGCCATTGGCGGTGAATTGCGTCGTGAGCGTACGGTATTCACACCATCGGCTTTGCTGATGAGCGACAATATCAATAATGACTTCGCACCAGAAGGTGGTCGTGGTACGGACGATGCTCGCAATGTGGGCGGGATCTTTGGTGAGTTGCTGGTGCCGTTTAGCAAGCAGTGGGAAGCCCAATTGGCGGTACGTCATGACCACTATCAAGGTGTAGGCGGTGCGAATAGTCCGAAATTGGGTTTGCGTTACCAACCAAGTAAAGACTTGTTGTTCCGCGCTTCGGTGGGCAGTGGTTTCCGTGCACCATCGATGTCCGACTTGTATCGCCCATTGGTAGTCAGTTCGACTGCGACTTTGCCTGATCCTGTGAGCTGCGCGGCCAATGACAATGACTTGTCAGTTTGCGCTGATAATTGGACAACGCGTCGTTACAGCAATCCAAATTTAAAACCGGAGCGTAGTCGTCAATACACTTTGGGCATGATCTTTGAACCGAGCCGTCAATGGACCTTCAGTGCTGATTATTGGAATATCAAACGCACGGATTTGATTAGCGAAATTGGCGATGACATTATCTTGGGCAATCTCGCCAAGTACGGCAATTTGGTACATCGTAATGAAGATGGTGATATCGATTACATTGAGTTGCGCAAAGAAAACCGTGGCGCGCAAATTGCAACGGGTTTGGATCTAGCGGTCGAATTGCATGGGATTAAAACCGAGTTTGGCAAATTCAGTGCTCGTATGCTCGGTACTGTGATGCTCGATTCGAAAATTCAAACGAATCCTGGCGATAAGTATGTGAGTAACTTAGGGAAGTTTGTGACCGATGGCGTGGTACAACGTTGGCGTCATCGTTTGACCTTAGGCTGGGAGCAGGGTGATTATGGGCTGAGTCTTGGCAATACTTACTACTCGGGCTACGATGATCAAAACTCCGCGATTAATATCGACGACGGTAGCATCGTCGCTGCGAACAAGGTCAAGGCCTACTCGCTATGGGACTTGTCTGCGGCTTATAATTACAACAAATCCTTAACGGTACGTGCTGGCGTGCAAAATCTGTTGAACACGACACCACCGTTTTCAAATCAAGCGAATTTCTTTATTTCGGGGTATGACCCGAGTTATACCGACCCACGTGGGCGTTTCTTCTATGTGAGCGCGCAGTATTCGTTCAAATAGCCAGCAAGCCCACACGAGAAGCGCCTTTGCCCATGATGGGAAAGGCGCTTTTTTATTAGCACTTTGCGTGTAAAATGGCGTCCTGTCTATGTTTGCGGCGTGTTCTCATTCTGAATTGATCTATGGCTTATCTCATCTCTATTTCGCATATTCTCGCGGCTATTTTTTTTGCTATTCATGCAGTACGCAATCGTAAAGAATTGTACTGGGTGATGATTTTGATTCTGTTCCCATTGTTTGGCAGTGTGATTTATTTCTTTGCCGTTTACCTACCTGATTCAAGAATGCCTGGTCAAGTCCGTAAGGTGACCAACGCAGCGATTAATGTGCTCGATCCAGGACGCGAACTTCGTGAGGCGCAACAGGCATTTGATTTAACCCCATCAGCGCAAAATCAAATGCGTTTGGCCGCTGCCTATTTAGAGTCAGGTGATGCACAGCACGCCGCCCAATTGTATGAGGCTTGCTTACAAGGTCCATTCGCAAACGAGAAAGAAATGCTCTACGGCGCTGCGCGCGCACGTTTGCAAAATGGTCAAAGTGCGGCGGCTTTAGATTTGTTGCAAAAAATTCGGACTGCAGATGCAGGTTTTCGTAAAGAGGCAATGTATATCTTGTTTGGCAAAGCCTATGGCGCCGAGGGCAAACAAGCTGAAGCACGTATTGAGTTTGTGGAGGCGGTTTCGCAATATGGTAGTGTCGAAGCCTATGTCGAATATGCGATCTGGGCGCTAAGTGTGGGGGAGGTCGAAACTGCGCAAGCGCAACGCAGTGAAATCGAGAAGCTTAAAAAGCATTGGAATAAGCATCATCTGGCCTTTCACAAAGACAATCTACAACGTTTGGATCAAGCTTTCGTTAGTGCCAAGAAGTTAGCCTAACTCAAATAATTAAATAGAAAGGCGACCACTTGGTTATGGTCGCCTTTTTCATTCATACTCGATTAAATCCCAGTCAAGATTGCTCAACGCTTTAGTACGCCATGCAGACGTTCCGGTAAGTGGCTCGCCGGATGTTCAGCAGAAAAAACATAGTGCTCGAAAATACTGCCCCAAGCTTCACGCTGTGCGGCAGGCAAGTCTCTAAATCCTAATAAAGCTTGCATCAGCAGACCATACGGTGAGGTTTTATTCTCAGTTGAGAAGTTCGAACCACCCCACCAGTAATTCATCAAGATATTGATTTGGTCGAGCGACTCGACGTGGTGCCACCACAAATTCGGAATGAAGATCGCATCACCAGGTTCCAAAACTGCCGTTTGCGCATGTTTCAAGGCTTCTTGAAATTTGGGATAGCGTTCAACATCTGGCTCTCGTAAATTCACCATGCTAATGGGCGATGGCGTAGGCGCGAAATCGAGTGGACCAATGTACAAATTGGCGATTTGTTCAGGCGGGAACAAAACGAACTGACGTCGCCCGCTGACCACACAAGCAATGTTGTCTGACCCATCGATATGGGTCGGCGTTGTAATTTTATTACCCACCCAGATACGAGGGGTAATTTCTTCTGATAACACCGGCATGCGATGCTGTGGCAATAGACTAGGTAAGCAGTCTGACATCAATGCACTTTGCACCGCCACCGATGGCGGCGTCGGAAACTGGGCATAGCGAAATAACTGTTCGAGCACTTTTGTCAGTGGCAGACGGTTCTTAATAAAGTTAAAGCCATCGAGTGCTTCGTTATAAAACACTCGCCCCTGATGTTCAGGTCGCAACATGATGGCATCAACGTCAACGCCGCTATCGTGATCGGCCAAATATTGTAGTAGCTCTTGTGATGACCGCTTGGCTAGCTGCACTACAGGCCAGTCTTTGACTAAGCCGCGAATAATCGCTGGGCGATAAGAACTAATGACCTGTTTGACACCAATATCATCAAGCTCACTGTATTCTTTGATTGCTGAAAATTCTTGGCGCATAGGGATTTGAGTAAAAGTTTCGGTGGACTCAGACGATTGCCGTGGCACGTGATCATTCTAACCCTGCGCAAGGTAGTTAGCGCGGGTGGCTTACCAATGCTGAATGGTGTCGTGGAATTCCGACAGTGAAATCACGGAAATGTAAAATAAACTTTCGTATCTGGTATTTAAAGGCGAATCTGTTGAATCAGAATTGGTAAACCGCAAGAAATGGTCTAAAGTTTCCAATAGCTCAGTTTCGCTTATGTGATACTGTTATTTACGTGTAAAATAGTACTAGCATTTATTTCACAACAGCAATGATTTGCTGTTATAGTGAAAGTGCCTAAATTGCCGTTTTCATTGCACAAGGTGATTTTGCACAAGTTGCAATGAATGATTTGAATTATTTAAAAGCATACATTTGAGGAATTTATTATGAATACGAGCTCCAAACAACAAGGTTTTACTTTGATCGAATTGATCGTCGTGATTGTTATCCTGGGTATTTTGGCAGCGACTGCGTTGCCTAAATTTGCTGATTTTGGCTCTGACGCGCGTATTGCTTCTTTGAATGCTGCACGCGGCTCCATTTCTGCCGCTGCTGCTATGGCACATGGTAAGTATTTGGTGACAACACCGCCTCCAGCGACAACAACGATGGAAGGCGCAACAGTCACTTTCGCGACTGTGGTTGCTTCTGGATATCCGAAGGCGGATGCGGGTTTCGCAACAGCTTCCGGCCTCAATACAGCTGTCGGCGGTGACTACACCTTGATCGCTCCAGGTGCAGCTGCGACAGCCAATTCTCCAGCAACTACAGCAACTGAATTTGCGATTATCCCAAATAGCGTGGCAGGAACGACTAAAGGTCTGACGTGCTTCATCAAATATACAGAACCAACTTCTGTGACTGGTGCACCTTCCATCTCCGCAGCGCCATCTGCAGCTAGCTGCTAATGTCGATTGACGGATGACGTGTTCTGGAGTGAGTATGAAAGCGCAAGCAACTCGGCAACGAGGGTTCACATTAATTGAGCTCATCGTTGTTATCGTAATTTTAGGAATTTTGTCAGCAATTGCTCTACCAAAGTTTGCGGATTTTGGTGGGAATGCACGAATTGCCTCCCTCAAGGCAGTTCAAGGATCGCTGACAACAGTTTCTACATTGGCTAAGGGCAAGTACTTAGTTGCGAGTGCACCACCAGCAACAGTAGTTTTGGAAGGCGTCACTGTGACCTATTCGACAGCGTTTGCTTCTGGCTACCCTAAAGCGGATGCGAACTTGCCACTAGCGGCAGGTGTTGTTGTTGGTGCAACTGGGGACTACACTCTCGTCGCACCAAGTGCGGTCGCGACTGCAAACTCTCCATCAACCTCTGCCACCGAAATCGCCTTAATTCCAGCAAGTGTTGCTGGGACGATCAAGGGACTGAATTGTTACGTTCGCTACACTGAGCCGACGTCTGCAACCTCAGCCCCGACGATTGCAGTGACATCGGGCAGCTGTTAATTTTCTAATGGCCATCGTGAAAAATCCACCGCAAAGGTGGATTTTTTTGTTCAAGTGGAGAGTATTGCCCGAGGTCGCCGTTGATCTTGTTTTGAAGACCGCATTCTTTTTGAGCCCCCCTCAACAATCAAAAATTCAGTTGAAGAATTTTTGAGCTTGCTCAGCTTAAAGCTCGACACTGCTTGTGCTAAGACTTCAGCTTGTTGATGTAGGCTATCTGCCGCTGCAGCAGCTTCCTCCACCAAAGCTGCATTTTGTTGGGTAATCTCATCGAGTTGGCCAAGTGTGACATTCACCATTTGGATGCCTTCTCCTTGTTCAACGCTCGCGTGAGTAATTTCTTGCATGTTGCCTGAAACAGCGTCGATCGATAGGACAATCTTCCGCATGGTTTCTCCAGTTGCGAGTACCTGTTTATTACCCGCCTTGACCTGGTCGACGGAAGCAACGATGAGTTCCTTAATTTCTTTGGCGGCGGAAGCGGATCTCTGCGCTAGATTACGGACTTCGGTCGCAACCACAGCAAATCCACGCCCTTGTTCACCCGCCCGAGCTGCTTCGACGGCCGCATTGAGTGCAAGAATATTGGTTTGAAATGCAATGCCATCGATCACGCCGATGATGTCGTTAATTTTTTGTGAGGAGACTTGAATGGCTTCCATCATGATCACTAACTGATCGACCATTTCACCACCCTGTTTGGCAATTTCGGTCGCATTTCTAGCCTGCTTGTTTGCATCTTGTGCGCTGTTAGTATTTTGTTGAACGGTCGTCGTTAACTCCTCCATTGAATTTGAAGTTTGACCGAGTGAGTGTGCTTGTTGCTCTGTACGATTTGATAGGTCGCTGTTGCCGTTGGCGATTTCTTGCGACGCAAGCGCGATGTTACTTGTGCCGTCACGAATTTCTTCGACCAATTTTGCAAGCACAAGCCGCATTTGCTCGAACTCTCCTTGGAGTTGCGCAAGTTCATCCTTTCCGTCCGCGCTTAGGGTTTGACTCAGGTCGCCTTGGCTAATTTGGAGTGCCGCAGCACTTAGACTTCGCACCTGATTCGAAAAAGAGAAATAGAAACTCGCGAGAAGATAACTAGCAAGTATGAGCATGAGACAAATGCCCGCCACGATGGCGTTTCGGTCCCACAGATGGGCTCGCATTCTTTGTTCAAACTTGTCCTTTAAAATAACCGCCAGCGCCTCGTTTAACTGTTGCCATTCTTGGGAAACTGCAAGCCCACTTTCAAGAAAAGCGGTGCTGCTAGTTTGATTTAGAGTGTTGAGAATTTCATTCTTGGTGCGATCGAGAAAAACTTGATTGTGAGCATAGATTTCAGCACTCGCTTTGTTTAGATTCTGAAGGCTCGGCGCGACATTGATTGCTGCTTGTATTTGCGCTTGAAATCGTGGCAAGTCTCGTTGTGCCAGTAATATGTTGGCATTGATCAGGACATCTTCGTTGGCCTCCATTAAACCGGTATCAATATAGGGGGAACTTCTCGATGCTGTATCGAGGAGATTTGCGTTCAGTTCCGGAATGGTTTTGCTAAAGAGGTTGATTAGATAGTAGGTGTCTACCTGAGGATCCAAGCTTAATTTTTGGTCGTCGGCAATACGCGTGTGGAGCTTCTCTAGTTGTGTCAGCAACGCGCTGCTGGATTGGTATTGTTCGCGAGACTTTGAGTTCGGAGCAAGATTGCGAGTAGAACCCCATAGCGTGTTGACCTCAGCGAAAAGTTTCTCAATGGCTGGTGAACCTAGCGGCTTTATATTTAACTGCAAAGAAGATATTTTTTGTTCGATTTCGGTCGCGAGTTTTTGACTGCGCTCTTTTGCGTTGCCGTTGCCAGCCATGGCCAAATGCGTCCAAGCCCGGTAGGCTTGGACGCTCGATTGCAATTGCTGGACCTGAGTTAAACTCACTACACCAGCTTTCTCTTGTTCTACGAGGGTAATAGATTTGTTGAGCTCATGTACCAACAGGCCTGTAATCAAACTCGCAGGACCTGCAAATAAAACTGCCACAATTAAGAACTTGGGTAAAAGCCGGAAACGTCGAATCCAATGGATACCGGGTTGAAGTAAGGTTTGCATCGCGGTCTCGATAGTTGATTTGCGGAAAGAAGTTTTTACTTTACGCAGCATTTATGACCGGAATGTGACGCAGTCTTTGACCGTTGAATTAGTTCTTTTTGGGCTGTTTGGCTTGTGTTAATCAGTTATATCTGTCGGCTCCAGACTACAAGCGATGACCTCGGCGCCGAAAAAATCGGCTCGTAAATGGAAAGTCTTTAGTAGTCGTTGACGCCCTATCGCATCTGAGGGAAGCGCAAAGCTTACGTGCATGACCTCACGCTTACGATTTTGATGTGTAGCTGCAACTAGTGATACCGCATCGATGGCGCTATTACTCGGAGCATTGGATGCAGGGATAATCCCCAGTTTCTGCATTTCAAGCACAACTGCTGCCAATGGTATCGTCACACAGTCATGTGGCTCTAGCCAGCGCTTGGCGCCGCTAGCGGTACTCACAATCCCACCAGTCAATTCGACCGCTTGGTCAGATATGCGTTCATAGTGAAAGGCTTCCCAATCGGGGAGACCACGTTGGCGTTTCGCGATATCGGCCATAATTTGTGCAACTTGCCCACCGTGTGCGACCATGCCAACAGGTAACATTTCTGAAAAATCGAACATATGCATTCCTAATTTCTTGATTGGAGTGTGCTAACAAGCACAGCCAAGTCTTTTTGATCTTCATCCTTCGCGAGCTAGCTGCTTCTCCGAAGTGGCTAAAACTGAATGAATTTTACGTGCAATTCATAAATCACAGGTAAAATTCGCCATCGGTTTTTAAACGATTAATGTTGTCTTTTGTATTTGAGCCGCCAATGCAATATCGCGATGGCGAATGAACATAATGAAACTTAAAGGGAATACCAAGATGTTGATGAAATCTCGTGTCGTGATTGGAAGTGCAATCGCCTTGCTGGCATTGACAGCGTGTAATAAGGGCGGCGATAAGGCTGCAGATGGCGTTGAAAATGTGATCGCTGCAACCGTCAATGGTCAGCCAATCAGCAAAAAGAAAGTTGATTTCATTATCAAGCAACAAGCTGCACAAGGCATGCCTGATAATCCAGAAATGCGTAAGATGGTCATTGACAATCTGGCGCTGGAACAATTGGTTGCGCAAGAAGCGATCAAAAAAGGTTTGGATAAAAAGGGTGAAGTCGCTGACCAAATCGAAATGGCTAAACTCAGCATTTTGGCGCAAGGTTTTGTTGAAGACTATATGAAAAACAACCCAGTGACTGACGCAATGTTAGCTGCTGAGTACGACAAGATCAAAATCTCTATGGGTGGTAACGAGCTCTTAGCCCGTCATATCTTGGTTGAGAAAGAAGACGACGCGAAAGCGATTATTGCTAAATTGCAGAAAGATCCAAAACAATTCGCAGCGCTGGCTAAAGCACAATCAAAAGATCCAGGTTCGAAAGACCGCGGTGGTGATTTGGGTTGGTTTGATCCAAGCCGCATGGTGCCTGAATTCGGTGCTGCAGCAACGAAACTGGAAAAAGGAAAATTCACTGAAACACCAGTGAAATCACAATTTGGTTTCCATGTTATTTTGTTGGAAGATTCACGTGCAAAACCAGTACCAACATTGGAACAAGTGAAACCACGTTTGACACAACAAGTCCAACAACAAAGCTTGAAAAAATTGTTGGATGACTTGAAAGCAAAAGCGAAGATTGAAATCGTTGGTGCTTCAGCTCCGGCGGTATCTGCTTCTGCCCCAGCAATGTCAGTTGCACCAGCATCTGCAGCAGACAAACACTAATATGTGTTTGGCATTCGTGCCAATAAAAAAAGCCGTCTGACATTCATCAGGCGGCTTTTTTATTGTGGGTCACTTACTTATTCAGCACGAATAACTCGAGGTGGATAGTCTCGAATCAATTCCTTGCTATAGTTTTTGATATAGAACTCCAATGCATCGATATCCTGTCCAATGTCCTGACGTTCAATACCGTTTTTGAACAAAGTAAAACCATCACCTCCATCTGCGAGGAAACTATTCACAATCACAGTGTATAAGCGATCTGGAACTAAGGCTTGGCCGTTTAATTTGACATTGCTAATACGATCCGCTTCATTCGGGCTTGCTTTCCAGTGATAGCTAAAACCTGCTGAAACAAAGAGCTTCTTAGGATCAGTCAGGGTGCGACCACTCCATTGTTGTTGCAACACTTTGATGATTTGCTCTCCGCTGAGTTTCATGCGGGCAATACCATTGCCGAAGGGCTGAACTGCAAATAAATCCCCGTAGGTGAGTGTGATCGGCAACGGACGTTTACCGCTCGGTAAGTCATTGCGAATGCTACCGGAGTTCATCATGGCGATGTCTGCAGGCCCCAAGGTTTGAGCAAATTTGAGCTGGCCATCTACTGCGACGTTACCCAATAAAGAGTCCCATGTTTTTGGCAAGTATTGGCGGTTCAGAGGTGCTGGCAGCTGCGCGATCGGGCGGGATTGTACTTCGTTAGTCAGGGCAATGACCTTATCGACCAAGAGTTGTGCTTCTGGATCTGGCGTGATCTTTTCTTGATTAATAAGGTGGTTGACCGACGAGGCGTCGATCACTTTATTTTGCGCACGATCAATCTTTAGAGTCGTTTCGGTAAAGTAAGTGCCATAGCTGCGAGCTTGCACCAACAATCTACCTCCAACTTTGCATGTGTAGGCTTGATGCGTATGACCTGAAATTACCATCGTAATCGCGGGATCTAGTTTTTGCATCATGTCGACCATAGGGCCGCGCAAGCCATCACATTGATAGCTCGGATCGTTCGCCGCACCGCGGTGATTGGCGCCTTCGTGGATTAAGACAATGATGGCGGCAACCCCTTGTTGCTGCATTTCAGGAACATAGCGATTGATGGCCGTGGCCTCATCGTCAAAGCGTAGATTTTTAACGCCATCACCTGCAACCAAATGTGTGGTGTCCACTGTTAAAGCGCCGATAATCGCGATACGAACATCACCGACTTGGCGAACAATATAGGGTTTTACCCAAGGTTTGCCTGTGTCTTTATCGATCACATTGGCAGCTAGGTATTCAAACTTCGCTCCTCGGAAAGACGGATAGTGACATCCTTTCGGATCGCAAACGCCACGAATTTTGTCCATTAACGCTTTGCTGCCAATGTCGAACTCATGATTGCCGAGCGAGGTGGCGGTTAAATCGAGTTGGTTTAAGGCTTCAAACACTGGCTCGTCTTTCAGCAATGCGGAGCCAATCGGTGTGGCGCCTATCATATCGCCTGCGCCAAGCACGATACTGTGCGGCTTGGATTGGCGCGCTGCTTTGATTGCGCTACTCAAATAGGCATAACCACCAGCGGGAATGGTGCCGCCGTCTTTGCCATCTTCTGTAATCATCATTGGCACGGGTTTGCTCGCTTGCAAATGTCCGTGTAGGTCGTTAATACTGAAGATGCTAATTTCAGTTGTTTGCTGGTTCTTTGCCGTAGCTACAGGCGAGACGGTTTGCGTACTCGAACATGCGTTGAGTAGTACTGTAGAAATTATTATGCTGCTCAACAAACGCAGTTTCATATCGTTCCTTCAAAATGAAAAAATCTGCGACAGCACATGCGGCTGTCGCAGATTCGTATTAGAGCATCTAATTGCTTATATTAAAGCGATTAGAAGTCTGCGCTGAGTGTTACAGAAGTCAAACGTGGTGCACCCATATAGTAGAACACTGTGCTTGCAGCAAAACTTCCAACAGGTTTAGCGTTTGTAATGGAGTTTGAAGATGGATTACGATATTTCTCATTGAGCAAGTTGCTAATACTGAGACGCAATGTCAATTTCTTGTACCAATTGCTCTGAGGGAACTGATAACCAGCATCTAAACCAACCAGCGTATAGGCTGGTACGAGTTCGTCGTTCATCATCGTCGCTTGTTGTTCGCCAGTGTATTTAGCTTTCAAGCGTGTGTACCAGTTAGCTTGTTCGTAGCTGACCGATAAGCCATATTTCCACTTTGGTGTATTGGTCAGTTGATTGCCTGTGATAGGCAAAGTGATGACTTCACGTTTTGGAGAAGTGACCAAGAACTGCATGTTGTCACGGAATTCGCTCTTCGCATAGCCGATCGAACCATAGAAAGACCATCCATTAATAGGTTTGTTACCCGCCTCGAGTTCGAAACCTTGTGTTTTTACCTTACCGACGTTCATCAAGCTACGAGTATCAGTCACAGGGTTATACGCAGTTGCTTGACGATCACGGAAGTCCACAGAGTATAAAGTGACTTGTGAAGTCAATGCATCGCTTTGCAAGCGATAGCCAAGGTCGAGGTTGTAGGAAGTTTCAGCCTTGACGTCATTTCCTAATACAGGCGCACCATTAACAACCGGCAAAGCGGAATACACGAAGTTTGGTGGAGCTTTCATGTTTTTCGCCACGCTTGCGAACAATTGGTTGTTGTAGTCGATCTGGTAGCGTGCACCCAACTGTGGTAACACTTCGGTGTAACTACGAGAAATCTTATAATCAACGCCCGCGCCTTCGTTTGCGAAGTTTGTAAAGTCACGCTTCATCGTTGGTACACGTACACCAACGTTAATCAAAAGCTTGTCTTCCACGAAACTCATGGTGTCTTGAGCAAAGAATTGGTAAGCAGTACTGATCGTGCGCCAATTACGAGATTGGAACAAAGAGCCATCTGGACGCTTGATGCGATCAGATTCCAACCAAATGTCCGCTGCGATACCGTTGGCATCAACTGGAACCATAGGACCAAATTGTTCGTGTGTTGCACGTTCGCCCCAGAAACCGCCGAGCAAAGTGTGGTTGCCCCATTGGTGAGCGATAGATGCTGTGATACCAGGACGGTTTGTGCGTGTCACGCTGCTGTTGGCAACGATCACGCGGTCCAATGTGTCGCCGTCGCCATTCAAGTCAACTGCTGCAGTGTTTTTGCCAGTCGCAGTGTTCAAGAATGCGTTTTCTGCTTGCAAACGTTGTTGGTTGCCACCTGTACCGTAACCGAACCAGTAGTAAGGAACGATACGTACATCGGTGTTTTCGCCGATACGGAATTTACCAACGACAGACGCGATTGCATTTTCAAATGGGTTTTTGGACAAATTGAAGTAAGAGTCAGCGAATGCGACGCTTGGATCATTGTCTGCTTTACCCTTAGTTGGTGTTACATGACCTTGGAACTTAGATGCGAAGTCATAGTAGTAACCGAATTTATTCAAGTCAGCCAAGCTGAACGTTGCGAAGTTATTATTGATCGCGCGGTTGTACAACAAGGTTGCATTGATGGAGTTGAAGCGATCGAAATCAATACGGTAGCCCATGTCAACGTGGTCGCGCATCGCACGGCCTTCGCCTTTCCACTTACGAACGTTCGCATCGGAAACGGAAATGAAGAAGCGGGAGCGACCGTCAGACCACAAGCCAGTATCGTAACGTACAAAAGTTTTACGCAAGTTCAATCCACCAACGGTTTGCATGACACGAGTACGTTGAGTTTTGGATGGATCGCAAGTTGTAATACCGAAGTTACCGCCTGTTGCACCGATTTGTGGGGAGTCTACGTCAGTAGAACCTTGAGTCACGAATTGCGTACAAGTATTTTCTTGATCAACGAATTCTTGTGGGAAAACTGCGAAGTTACCAGAGTCATTGACTGGTACGCCATTGATTGTTGCACCAATCTGGTCGCTATTAAAGCCACGCAATGTCAAACCACCACCAAACAAACCTGAAGCATCATAGTTGAAGCTATTTACCGCTGGCATCAATTCCAAAGCTTCGTATGGGTTACCAGTTGGGCGTTGTTTCGCTAATTCTTCCGCAGTGATCGTGCTGCGTGCTTTTGGTGCGTTTTCTTCAACCATCAAACCCATACCGACTTTTTTGCCGGTAATAGTAATTTGGGTCGCACTGATTGGCTCAGTGGATTCAGAAGATTGCTTCTGCGTAGTTGATTGCGCGAAAGCTGCGCCGCTCAAGCAAGCTAATTGGCAAGCCATTGCAATGACGCTCAGACGGTAAGTTGTGCTCACCGTTTTAGATTGATGTTTCATTTCCCACTCCATATCCAAGTGATTTTTGTAAAATTAAATGCTCAAATTTTTGAGAACAGTGGAGTTTGCCGCCAGATTGTGACAGTTTGGTGACAAAGCGTTTTCATTATTGTGACAGACCACGATTTTATCACAGGCGACATGTCACAATTCAAAGTGCCTGGAGAGGGAAAGCCTTAATTTGCGGGGCATGGCGTTGAATAACTGGTATCGAACAGACGGGAATTATGTCATAAATTGCCGCAACGCAGCAATTAGAATGTTAACTCTAAATATGTTGTTTTTCCCGAAATTGCCAAATTTTATTGTCTTTGTTTAAAGTTTTTTGAAGATCTATTAGACAAGTGAGTGTTGACCGGTGATTGCTCTGAGGCACTGGTATGGATGGGGAATGCAGGGAGTTTGCTGTTGCCTACCCTAAAATCGATTGATTACATTGTTCCATCTGGAGGGCAATGTAATCAATCCTAGAGGCTACAATTGAAGATTAGAACTTCTTACTTTTACCGCCTTTGGCTGGTGCTTTGACGTTCTCAAAACGACTTCCGCTACCACCGCGCGCTGTGACAGGCTTCTTGGCACGAGGCGCCTCAGATTGACGATCTTTCTCTGCAACGCGGCGATTGCCACCCGTGACGCGTTCTTTCAGCGCCAATGGTGTAGTTGAATGGGCATTCACGAGCAAGCTGCTGCTGCCAATTTCTTTCATGTCGAGTTTTTTGCCACCGACCCAAACACTCTTCAAGTGCGTCAAAATCTCTTTCGGCATGCCGACCGGTAAATCGACAGTCGAGTAATCGTCAAATAAACCAATATGACCAATCAACTTTGCATCGAGACCGGCTTCGTTAGCGATGGCGCCGACGATATTGCCCGGCGTGATGCCGTTTTGTTTGCCAACTTCGATACGGAAAGTCTGCATCGGAATAGCGACCTTACCTTTAACTTCTTCGCGTTTCTTCTCTTTGCGGGCAGGTGCGGCGATCTCAGCAGCGATTTCTTCTTTACTGCTAGCAGCGCGTTGCACGACTTGGTCCAGTCGCGTGGCACTCGTTGTTCTTTCGCCGCGATCACTACGCTCAGTGCGCTCAGCGCGCTCGCGAGTCGGTTTCGCGCGGGATTCAGTGCGTGGTGCGTCGTCATGGCCGCCCGCACCCTCAGCACGAATATTCAGGGCCTGGCCTGCAACACGAACTGATTTCAGGTGCGCCAGCATATCTTTTGGCAAGTCATCGGGTAGATCTAAGACTGTGTAGTCGTCATAAATGTCGATGCGACCGATAAACTTAGATTCGATATTAGCTTCATTCGCAATCGCGCCAACAATATTGCCTGGTTTTACGCCATGATCATGACCGACTGCGATACGGAAGGTTTGCATGCCAGGCTCAGCGGTCCGAGGGCTATGCTCGCGGCGTGGGCCACGACTTTCACGTTCAGCGAAACGATCACCGCGTGCAGGACGTTCGCTGCGGCTATCGCGTCCAAAGTCACGACCACTATCGCGGCCGCTATCATTACGCCAGCTGTCGTCGGTTTTGACTTCGCGTTTATTTTTGTCGAGCAGCAGGGGTTCATCACCACGCGCCATTTTCGCGAGAGCTGCAGCGATTTCAATGGCAGGAACATTGTGTTCTTGCTCGTAAGCTTCGATCACGGACAAAAATTGTTCGAGTTCACCCTGCGCTAAAGTTTCAGTGATTTGATCTTTAAAACGTGAGATACGAACATTGTTCACAGCTTGGATCGTCGGTAATTCTAATGGTGAGACTGGCTGACGCGTAGCGCGTTCAATCGCTTTCAACAAATTTTTCTCACGTGGTGTGATGAACAAAATCGCTTCACCGCTACGACCAGCACGGCCGGTACGACCAATGCGGTGTGTATAGCTTTCAGGATCATATGGCACATCGTAGTTGACCACATGGCTGATACGTTCAACGTCCAAACCACGAGCCGCCACGTCAGTTGCTACCAAGATATCGATCTTGCCGTCTTTTAATTGCTGAATCGTGCGTTCGCGCTGCGCTTGTTGGATGTCGCCGTTGATCGCTGCTACTGAGAAACCGCGGGCAGCTAATTTTGATGCGAGTTCCTCTGTGCCCAGCTTAGTGCGCGCGAAAATAATCATGCCGTCAAAGGTTTCCGCTTCGAGAATGCGAGTTAATGCATCTAACTTGTGCATGCCGCTGACTAACCAATAGCGTTGGCGAATATTGTCAGCCGTGCCGGTCTTTGCTGCAACCGTAATTTCCGCAGGATTATTCAAATAAGTTTGTGCGATGCGCTTGATGACGGAGGGCATGGTGGCCGAGAACAAGGCAGTTTGGTGGCCATCTGGCGTTTCTTGCAAAATGCGCTCGACATCATCGATAAAGCCCATACGCAACATTTCATCGGCTTCATCGAGCACCAAAGTTTTGAGCTGAGATAAATCGAGTGAGCCTTTATCCAAATGGTCGATCACACGACCAGGGGTACCAACCACAACATGCACACCACGGCGCAAGGCAGATAATTGTGGGCCGTAACTTTGGCCACCATAGATAGGCAATACATGAAAACCTGGAATGTAACGCGCATAGGTTTGAAAGGCTTCGGCCACTTGAATTGCGAGTTCGCGCGTTGGCGCTAAGACTAACGCTTGTGGTGCTGTTTGACGAATATCGATGCGAGACAAAATTGGCAAAGCAAACGCAGCAGTCTTACCCGTGCCGGTTTGTGCTTGACCTAAGACGTCGCGATTCTCCAGCAAAGTGGGAATCGTCGCGGCTTGAATTGGCGATGGGGACTCATAGCCAACGTCGCTCAGCGCGCGTTGGATGGCATCGCTCAGTTTCAAATCAGCGAAAGTAATGTTGGGGACGAGTTTGGCTTCAGACATGGGACGGGCTCACAGGAGGGGGCGTTTTTCGCAGGATGCGAAAAAGCATAAGGCCGTAGTTTACTCTGTCGCGCCCCTTGTGGCTAATTCATTCGTTCAAAACCCGCTAAAAAGCGTTAAATCCTTTGAAATCTCCATTTTTGCGATGGTAAAAAAATAAGTTCAAGTGGATTTAACGCAGTTTTGAGTGAGTCGCTGGTCAATTGAGTTTGGTGCCTAAAGAAAACCAAGCTTCCGCTTATCGAGGTCAAAATGATGGAGGTTCGGTAATAGATCCAACAAACCAGAATCGGAGATCCCTAACCAGCTTCCTAAGGTTGCCGCATATTGATCGACCGAAGTCGTGGGTAATAAGCGACCTTGACCCACATCGTCATCACCGTTGCTGGCGACTATCGGCGCCGTACCATAGAAACGTTTGCCATTTACTGCGCCGCCCAACATGAAATGCATACTGCCCCAGCCGTGATCACTGCCGTCATTATTCCCGCTTAAGGTTCGGCCGAAATCAGAGGCGGTAAATGTGGTCACTTGATTGGCGACGCCCAGTTCGACCGTGCTGTTGTAAAAGGCAGCCATAGCATCGGCAACGGTTTTGAGCAAAGCCGGGTGGTCTGTGAGGAGCCCATCATGGTTGTCGAAGCCACCAAGCGATACAAAGAATACTTGGCGTTTAGCGCCGACCTTATTCGCCGTCGATATCATACGCGCCACCATTTTGAGCTGATCACCGAGGCTATTATCCGTCGGAAAAACAGTCTTGATTTCGGGGCCACTCGCCAAAGCAGCGCTCAGTACAGCATCGGCATCGATCGATCGCGATGTGACTCGGTTGTATTCATTTTCAAACAAGTGGCTTCGACTTTGTGTGATGATTTGGCGTAGTGCATCGGAGCATGCTGTCGAACCAAATAGAGGCGCTTTAAGTCCATTAAAAGGTACCGAACCCTTAGTCGTAATTTGGTATTGGACGGCCTGTTTTCCTGCTAGATAAACCGCGTTGCCTGAGACATTGACACAAGTGAAGGTGGCATTGCCATTTCCAGCAGCAAATAGATCGCCCATGCGACCGCCCCAACCTGATGCAGCACCTTCAGGAGAGGACGATTGCCACACTGATTGTTGATCGTTGTGTGAAAATAATTTCGGCGGCAAGGCGACACTACGATTCGTGTATTCAAGCTTCGTTGTAGGTTGAATCAGTGTCCCAAGATTGAGGACAACGCCCATCTTGCCGCTATCAAATAAAGGCAGCAATGGTGATAGTTCTGGCGCGAGTGCATATTCGTGTGCTGTACCATAACGATCCACCGGAGCAGTGATAGGTTTGAGAGCGGTTGCAGTCAGATTTGAACGTTGATAGGCTAAGCTGGGTCGCAATTGTTGGTAGGCGTTGTAGCTAGCCGTGTCGTAAGGGACAAGGGTGTTGGCATAGTCGTTTCCGCCATACAGGAATACACAAACAATGGCTTTGTAGTCGGTCGCCCCAGCAGCGGATGCCTCTGCAATAGTGGCTAGATTAAGAGCCCAAGGAGCCGCAACGCCCGACATGGAAAGTGCTGCCGCGCGTTGAAAAAAAGCACGACGAGATGCGTTCGGTTTCATATTGTTTTTCATGATCTACTCACTATTTCAAGACGATAAATTCAGGACTGGCCAACACCAGCGTTAAGGCCGCGTAGATGCGTTGGTAACGATATACGTCGCTACCACTACGCATACTATTGATGGCGTTCGCGATCAACGTGATCGACGCCGAACCAATTTGATTTGCGGCCAATAGCAAATTGAGTTCAGCGACTAAAGCATTGGCGTTATCGGCTAGCGCTAACAGCCCTTGATAATTGGCAGTGAGGTCACCTACACCCTTTGAGCCATTGATGGCTGCTTGCATGAAGTTGACGTAGCCCACCACAGAAGATTCATTGACGATTTGCATTTCGGGAGCGACCAAATTCGAATTTGCGATTGCAGTATTGGGTGGCACATAGCCAGGGCGGAAGTAATTGAAAACTGTAGGGGAGCGCAAGGGGCTTTGCCCAAGCTTTGTTCCCGCGTCACTGGTATCGCCGATGAGCCAATTATCGTTTTTCGACATAGCGGAAAAGCTTCGTGCCCATGCCAAGAAGCGCATCATGGGCTCTTTTATTTTGCCAAACTGTGGGTTATTTAAGCTGACAGTGTCGCGCGCTTCGGTATCAAGTAGGATAGCTTTGATGACCGCCTTCATATCCCCTTTGGTGCCCACGCCATTGTTATTAAAGACGGTGGCAACGCGAGCGATATAAGCAGAGCTAGGATTACTCGTGACAAAACGTTGTATCAGTTGTCGTGAAATGAAAGGCGCAACATTCGCATGGGCGAACAGGATGTCAAGACTCATACTCAAAGCGACCTCACCGCTTACACCTGCTGGAATAGTTTTACCCAGAAAGCTTGAGCTACCGAATTCGTGCTTATTAGGCACTTGGCGTAACGGACGCTTGTGATAGTCGGGCGTCGAAGTATTGCTTCCAGCGAGATCAAAGTCCCAGCCAGTGAAGACGCGGGCGAGTCCCGTGATATCGTCAAGTCCATAGGTCTCGACAGGCACCCCATGCTCTAATATTGGTGAGCCGTCCAGATTGAGTTGGATGAGACCGATGCTAAACAACTGCATGATTTCACGGGCGTAGTTCTCATCGGGTAGCGCACCAGTCGTGGGGTTGTATTTAGTATTGCCGCGATAGGTGAGATACAAACTCATCGTGGTACTTGTCGAGACCTTTTGTAAAATATCGCGATAATTCCCAAAGCAATTTGCTTCTAATAGGTCAAGATAGTTGGCAGCAGCAAAGGCTTTCCAGCCGCCTCCATTGACTAGTCCTTGTATGCTCGCCACTAATATTTCTGAAAGAGCGAGAGTGACGCGCTGTCTGAGTGTATCGGGAGAACTAATTAGTTTGCGCCACGCACAAGAATCAAAACCCGCTTGTGAGTTGCGATAATTGGACGCATTCATCCCTTTCTTTACCAGCCAATCCCAGCGCGTACCGTTTCCGGCAAAATTGAATTGCTCGTCTAGCCAGCCGCTATAACCCAAACTTTGCACACGTTGAATCTGTTCTCGTGTGACTCCCATGCTAGCTTGAAGCAAAAATCGTGCAGCCTCCGCGTCAGTGATGGCGGCTGCGGCGTTGGCAAAGGGCGCTCCAGCCATCGCGACGGGCGGTGGTGTATTGCTAGGCGGGTTCGACTCGCCGCCACAGGCACTCAGGGCAAGTGCAGTACTTGCGATACCGACCAGTGTCGTTGATTTTGTGACTAAGTTTTCATCGTGGCACGACAAAGGAATTTCTTTAGTTGGCTTTTGATCGTAAGGCATATGCACTCGCTTTCTTCATTGGTTTGCCGCGCACTGTAGGTCGTGCATGCAGCTTCACGTGGTCAATGAAGCTAGCGTAGTGAACACTGTGCACTGTGCCAAGGCAGCATTTGTAAGTAAATGTGAGCATTGAGTTTCGTTTGATGACCTCAAATAACTCGAGTAGATGTGAGTGAAAATGCGCTTGGAAAATGGGTGTTCCATTCAGAAATTTTGTTACAGTTCTTGCTTAAACACACAATTGCACGAGAAAAATAGGAAATGTAAAAGTAGGAAAAATTCAGGTTTTGCAATGCTTTGATACACGGCAAGCGCCCGATTTGAGGTATCCTTGCCAGCTTTATTGGTAAGCCAAGCAATTTGAAGCAGATCGCATGAAGTTGTATACAGAATCACAAGAGCGCGCATTAGAAGAGCAAGGGGTTGTTCAGATCCACATTCGATTTAGGCCACGTCGTCTAGTCTCGATTCTGTTCGTATTGCTTTTGCACGTCTTGTTCTTGTATCTGCTGCTCAAAATTGGAGCCGATATCAAAGATGGGCGGCCGTTGAGTAGCCCGATGGTTATGATTTTTGACAAGCTCAAACAAATCAAACAGGGTGAACCTGATGCCAAAAAGGCTGAAGTTAAGACAAAAACACCGCCTAATCCCAAAGCAATTCAAAAGCCTAAAGAAGTGCCTCCGCAACCTGTCGAAGAGCCGGCAGAGAAGCCTCCTGTAAAATACGAAGATATGCCTCCGCCTGATATGTCGGCGATGCTAAACGCTGCACGTGAACGGCGCCAAGCTGCGCGCGAAGCGGCCGCAGCGGAAAATCAGCCCGCTCAAGGTAATCGAGGCCGAAGTTCGCAAGAGATTGCTGAAGAAAATATTCGCCGCGCCATGGACCGTGCCAATGGTAAGAATGGCGAAGGTGGTTTATTTACCATTATTAATAAAGGCGTGCGCACGGCAACGTTCTCATTTCGAGGCTGGGAAGTGCGGGTCGGTAGTAATCGCCAAGTTTACGAAGTTGATGCGGGTCTCGGTGGTAATGTTGAGTTGGCAATCGTCAAGAAAATGATGGAAGTGATCCGCACTCGCTTTAAGAAACAAGCACCATGGGAATCGAATCGCCTTGGTCGTGTGATTATGATTTCCATGGCACCAGAAGACTCTGAAGAAACCGAGCGTTTCCTCATGAAAGAGATGTTCGAGTCCGATCATCCACGTCGCTAGCACTGCAGCTTACCATTAGGCTGATTGTGCTAGTGGCTGCTGTTTTGCATTAGTAGCGATTCGCCATAGACGCGCTGTGCGGCCAAGGAAGATGCCACTCAACGATCCGAAAAATAGCGTACTGCAAATGGTGAATGTAATGCTATGCGCCTGCTCTGCTTGCAAAGCTGTAAAAATCGCTAATGCATATTTGCCGATGAATATTGTCAAAATCAATACCATAGGAATCCAGCTACCTGCTACTTGAAGCGTGCCTGTGTCTCGTTTGTAGTGTGTTTTCTGATTGAGGGGAAGGCGCATGACCCAAGCAGCGACTAGTACGCAAGCAATAATCCAAGTCACGATGAGCTGAAGATGGTTGCCTTTGTTTTGCAATACGCTACTGGCAGAAAAGATGATCATGACCACAGGGAGAATCGTCGCACGCTTTAATGAAACTTCACGATCTCGTGTTTGACTCCAGCCGAGCGTCACTAAGAACGCCAACAGCGCCCAAACCCAAAGTGGTGTGTGTGTGATGATTTGTGTGAACATATGATCCTCTTGAAGGTTTGAATGTAGGCACACTATGCCGACGATCAATGCCCATATCCAGCATAAAGCGACGAAGTGTAAGCAGCTGGCGCCAATGGTTTTTTCATGGCGTCAAATGTAAATGAAGAACTCCCTGGGCCTTCAAGCGCAAAGACTTGCTGCTAAAATACATCCTCAACCAACACTCAGGCGCTAGACTTATCGTGATCAATCTGCATTTAGGAAATATTGGACAAATTATTCAATTGGCAATTGCCCCCGTATTTTTACTGACAGGTGTTGGAACGAACTTGACCGTGTTGACGAATCGTTTGGCGCGAATTATTGATCGTTCTCGGACCTTGGAAGATTTGGTCAATACGCAAGGGCAAGAAGTGTTGACGCCCAATATGCAATTGGAGTTAGATGAGCTTTATCAACGGATGCACCTAATTAATCGTGCGATTACGCTGAGCTCAACCTGCGCGCTGTTGATTTGCTTGGTGATCGCAGCTTTGTTTATGGGCGATGCGCTCGATATTCACCTCGATAAACTGATTGCGTCGATGTTTGTATTGGGTGTGTTTGCTTTAATCGGCAGCTTTATGTTCTTTTTGCGCGAGATTTTTGTGGCCACAAAAACCTTGCGTCGCCAGCGCGAACATGGTGCAAAATTCTTGCCATAGTGATATTAATTCTGTAGCGTTTTTTTGTGCCCCGCTTAGTCGTTCCTTAAATACCACGCTTCTGCGCTCTTCCACGTGAAACTCGCGTGGAACATCTTGCTTTGCTGCAAAATTGAGGCACAATGGGATGCAGCCGTATTCCCTATGTTTCGCCCAGCATAAGCTAATCAGCGTAGTGGATTGAGAGGAGTGTCCGATGATGACCGTGCCCATAATTATTGACTTTGAAGCCTCAGGCTTTGGTCAAGGCAGTTATCCGATAGAAGTCGGCTTCTCGGGGCGACATGGAGAGGGCTGGTGTTCGCTGATTCGTCCTGAAAATGATTGGACGCATTGGGATCCAGAGGCGGCTAAAGTCCATAACATCGCAAGAGAAATCTTAGTTGAGCGCGGCAATACAGCCCATTTTGTAGCCGAACAGCTCAATTTCTTTCTTGGTGGCCGCACTGTTTACACGGACGGCTGGGGGCAAGATTATGTCTGGATGGCGCGTTTGTTTGATGCCGCAGGCATCGTTCCCAAATTCAAATTAACAGATTTGTTTGAAATCATTGAAGACGAGCAAATGCCGATTTGGCAGTCGACTAAAGAACAAATCACAAAAGAGCTTTGCGTGGCTCGGCATCGTGCCAGTAGTGATGCTCGTGTGCTGCAATTGACCTGGTTGCGCACCTACGATGAAACGCGCAAGCAGACTGCATAGACTGTTTGACATCCTCCCCGCCCTACAGGACGGGGATTCCTACGGCGCTCCGCGATGATTTGCGAGTCGCTTCGGTGGGTTCCTGCTTCACTGAGCGACCTGACTGCACCGACTCTCCACAGGCTAACAAGCGGTATCCCCGCTCTAAAATATTGATCGCACCTACTACATCGGCGTGATTTTCATAGCTGCAATCGACACACAAGAATTTTGTTTGTGAGAGACGATTTTCTTTCGATACATGGCCGCAAGCTGGACACGTCAGGCTTGTATGGTGAGGCGGAACGGCCAGCAACATGCCGCCTTGCCACGCCAACTTATATGCCAGTTGCCGTCTGAATTCGCCCCAACCCTGATCTAGAATAGAACGGTTTAAGCCGGACTTCTGCGCTACTTTTTTGCCGTGCTGTTCGCTATTGCCCTTGGAAGACCTAGACATATTTTTGACCTGCAAATCCTCAATACAAACGAGCGCGTGGTTTTGGCTAATCGTCGTTGTGGTTTTGTGCAGGAAGTCTTTTCTGGCGTTAGCGATGCCCGTATGAATTTTCTGAACTTTGGCTTTCGCCTTTTTCCAGTTACTACTGAACTTCGTCTTACGGCTCATGCGGCGTTGATAGCGAGCTAGGCGTTGCTGATGCTTCTTGAAGCTGTTAAGCGGCGCGACGAAGCTACTATCGCTCATCGTAGCGAACCGTACAATGCCGACATCGATGCCGATGGCGCTTGTCGCCGTGGGTAAGGGCTGTTCAACTTCGTGCTGCGTCTGGATCGAGGCGAACCACTTGCCGCCTGATTGACTCACCGTCACATTGCGTACTTCGCCCAGTACATCACGGCTGTTGCGGTAGCGTATCCAGCCAAGTTTCGGCAGCATTATGCGATCGTTGGCCTGATCGAGCTTGATTTGTTTTGAATCTGGATAGCGGAAAGCATCGCCACTGCCTTTCTTTTTAAAACGCGGGAAGTCGGCACGTTTAGCAAAGAAGTTTGTGTAGGCTTTGTCCAAGTCTTTTAAAGCATGTTGCAATGCTTGAGAGGGTGTTTCTTTAAGCCATTCCGTATCTGATTCACGCTTCCAGATCGGCAGATTCGCCGCCATTGCCACGTAGCCGATGAACTTGCCACTTGCTTCATGATTTTCTTTTTGCAATGCTAAAGCCTTGTTATAGACGAACCTGCACGATCCAGCGAAGCGACGCATATCGCGCTGCTGTTTGCCGTCTGGCATCAGTTCGTATTTAAAGGCTTGAAGTCGTTGCATGAGTCGATCATACTCTGGCCTATGAGCGAAGACAACAACGATATTAGGACTGGAAGACACTGCGTTTTTAATTTGCACGTACATCTGGTCTTTGTAACAAAGTACCGACGCGGCGTATTTGCAAAAGAGATTCTTGATGATTTGCGCCCCATATTTGCTAGTGTCTGCAATGACTTTGAATCGGAACTGATAGAGTTTGACGGTGAGGACGATCACGTTCATCTACTGGTGAACTACCCACCGAAAGCGGCAGTGTCAAAGCTTGTGAACAGTCTCAAGGGAATATCGAATTTGATGATTCGGAAGAAAAAATATCCGAGCATTCAAAAGAAATTATGGTCAGGCGCTTTGTGGTCGCCTAGTTACTTTGCGGGAAGCTGCGGCGGTGCGCCTATCGCTGTTATTCGCAAGTACATCGAGCAGCAGCAAACGCCGCATTAAATTGAGAGTTCAAGGCAAGGAAGGCTTCGCCTTCCGCGCCTACATCCCCGCCCAGAATGGCGAGGTTCTACGCGCAAATCGGATAAAAAATCAGTTATCGCCGCTTACTGAACCTCGCTCTCCCGTATAATGACGGGATGCAAAATCTCTTACATAATCTAAATCCAGAACAGCTTGCTGCTGTTACTTTGCCACCTCAATCCGCACTCATTTTGGCGGGGGCGGGCTCCGGAAAAACTCGCGTCTTAACCACTCGCATTGCTTGGTTAATTCAGACAGGGCAAATTTCTCCAAACGGCGTTTTGGCAGTGACTTTTACGAATAAGTCTGCGAAAGAAATGCTGACGCGATTATCAGCAATGTTGCCGATCAATACGCGCGGGATGTGGATTGGTACCTTTCACGGTTTATGTAATCGTTTGTTACGTGCGCATCATCGCGATGCGGGTCTGCCACAAACGTTCCAAATTCTTGATTCGGGTGATCAACTCTCTTTTATTAAACGTCTGTTGAAAGCGAATAATATCGATGATGAGAAATACCCCGCGAAAAATTTGATGTACTTCATCAATAGCGCGAAAGACCAAGGTTTGCGTGCCGCCGCGGTCGATGCCTATGATGATTTCAATCGGAAGATGGTGGCTTTGTATGATCTGTACGATTTGCAATGCCAACGTGAAGGCGTGGTCGATTTTGCTGAGTTGTTGTTACGTACGTACGAATTGTTGAGTCGTAATCAGCCCTTGCGCGAGCACTACCAGTCGCGCTTTAAGCACATTCTTATCGACGAATTTCAAGATACCAATGACTTGCAATACAAGTGGCTGAAATTGATGGCAGGAACCCACGCTGCAGTGTTCGCGGTGGGTGATGACGACCAAAGTATCTATGCCTTCCGCGGCGCTAACGTTGGCAATATGTCTGCCTTCGAACGTGAATTTCAGGTCGAAAATCTCATTAAGCTTGAACAAAACTATCGCTCTCACGGACACATTCTTGATACCGCGAATGCCTTAATCGAACACAATAGCAAACGTCTTGGCAAGAACTTGCGTACCGATGCTGGGCATGGTGAGCCTGTACGCATTTTTGAAGCGAGTAGCGATATTCAAGAAGCGCAATGGATTACGGAAGAAGCGAAAAACTTGATACGCGACGGATCACTTCGCAGCGAAATAGCGATTCTTTACCGCTCCAATGCTCAATCACGAGTGATTGAGCATGCTTTGTTTACCGCCGGATTACCGTATCGTGTTTACGGTGGTCAGCGCTTTTTTGAGCGCGCGGAAATTAAACATGCGATAGCGTATTTGCAGTTGATGGATAATCCGCATAACGATTCAGCCTTTTTACGCGTCGTAAATTTTCCTACGCGCGGTATCGGTGCGCGTTCGATCGAACAGTTGCAAGATGCGGCACGCCAATACAATATATCCTTGTATGCCGCAGTTCCATACGTGGCAGGTAAAGCCGGTAGTTCATTGGCGTCCTTCGTTAAATTAATTGAAGCTGCGCGTTTCGAAACCCAAAACTTACCCCTGCCAGAAATGGTCCAAGTGGTGCTTGATTTGAGTACACTGATTACCCACTATCAAAACGAAAAAGAAGGTGCGGATCGCATCGAAAACTTGGAACAATTGGTGAGTGCCGCGACCCTCTTTGTTTCCGAAGAAGGATTTGGTCACGACGCGCCAGCATTGACTGGGCCCACGTCGCGACCAGCAAGCAGTCTGATTGCCAATGATCAAGGTATCGAGATTATTGATGCTGATGCGGCGTTGCCAACCGTGATGTCACCGCTGTCAGCATTCCTTTCCCATGCCTCTTTAGAGGCAGGCGATAATCAAGCGCAAGCGGGACAAGACGCTTTGCAATTAATGACTGTGCATGCGGCAAAAGGCCTGGAATTTGATTCGGTGTTTATTGGTGGATTGGAGGAAGGTTTATTCCCACACGAAAATAGTTCACAGGAAGAGTCTGGTGTAGAAGAAGAGCGCCGCCTGATGTACGTGGCGATAACTCGTGCTCGCAAACGCTTGTATATGACATTCTCGCAAACTCGCATGTTGCATGGCCAAACGCGCTACAACTTACGCTCGCGTTTCTTCGATGAGATGCCCGATGCTTCATTGAAATGGCTCTCGCCTAAGGTGCAGCCAACTTGGTTTGGTCGTACTAAATCTGCTTGGGATGACGCTCCTGAGAGTGGCGCCAATCAGATCGCACAAGGTTTCTCTAAAACGCAAACTGGCAGCGCATGGCGCATTGGAGAAAATGTCTCTCACGCAAAATTTGGTGAGGGCGTGATAGTGAATATTGAGGGCAGCGGAACGAATGCGCGTGCCCATATTAATTTCGGCAAATTCGGCATGAAGTTGCTCGATTTGGGCATCGCTAAATTAGAGCGGATGTAGAACGCATCTAGCTGCTGCCAGCGTCGAACTGCTAGCAGCTTAGCGCCTGGGATTAAACATGATAGGCTGTGCTCGTCATGACCTTCGCCATCACTTTCATCAAGCCCTTCACTGGAGCCGGTAAATCTTGTGCACCTAACTTGCTGGCAGCGTCACCGTGATTGATTTCGTCGATACGCATTTGGTCGACGATCGCTCTCGATTTTGCATCTTGCATCGGCAGTTTCTCCAAGTGGCTCTCAAGGTGTGCTTCCACCTGTTTTTCGGTTTCCACCACAAAGCCAAGGCTGACCGCATCACCGCATGCACCTGCGGCGAGTCCACATGCGTATGCTCCAACGTACCAAATTGGATTTAATATGCTTGTATGCGAATTGAGTTGCTGTAGTCGTTCGGCAGTCCAAGCTAAATGATCCTCTTCCTCGATTCCTGAATGCTTGAATTGCTCTCGCACTTTTTGATCGCGAGAAAACACGGCTTGAGAATCGTAGAGAGCTTGGGCGCAGATTTCACCAACATGGTTGACGCGCATCAAGCCCGCAGCGTGCTTTTGTTCATTTTCGGACAAAGTTGCTTCTTCAAGTGATGCAGCAGGATTGGCACGAGAGGCGCGCGCTTGGCCACTGATCACACGTAATGCGCGATCAAAGTTGCCAATGAGGATATCGATAGAGGGGGCGGTCATAAAAAGTGTCGAGAGGCCTTGAAAAGCTTATTGTAAGCCCTATATGAGGGGGCAGAGTTGTGGTATCGCAATTTCCTTATTTTCAGAAAGGTTGCTATAATTCACATTTTTGTGTGCCGATCTAGTGCTTTGTTGTTGCAATGCCACATAATCAAGAGATAGTTGCACAAAAACCGTGAATCCCTTTGCCCAAAAGGGTGCAATTTGTTCCAATGCCACTTAGTATACAAGGCAAAAAGCTGCCAAGGTTTGTTAGGTGGCAGGAACTTGGGACACCATTTTGAGTTGATATTTATATAGTAATAAAATCATTCAAGAAATTTTTTAACCTTTGGAGAGCTTTTCAATGAAAAAATCACTTATCGCTTTTGCAGTTTTGAGCGCATTCGCATCAGCAGCTTCTGCTCAGTCTTCTGTCGTTTTGTACGGTATCGTTGACGTGAACACTTCTGCTGCGACAAACCAAACAACAACAGGCGCTAAAAAAATCTCTATGGAATCAAGCGGTTTGAGCTCTGGTCGTTGGGGTTTCCGCGGTTCTGAAGATTTGGGCAATGGCTTGAAAGCAAACTTCAACTTGGAAAGCTCTTTGTCTGCTGACACAGGCGTGGCAGGTAACTTGTTTGACCGTAAAGCAACAGTAGGTTTGTCTGGCGATTTCGGTAGCTTCGAAGCTGGTCGTCAAACTAACTTGTCATACGACACATTGTCACAAGTTGATCCAATGAACTTCGCACATCCAGGCACAAATGCCAACGTGAACTTGGGTTCATTGAATAACACGACTTTGTACAGTGCACATGGTACTAGCAACGGTGTTTCATCCGCTGCTCGTGAAAACAACTCTATCAAGTACAGCGCACCAGCAATGTTTGGTGGTGTCGTTTTCTCCGCTATGTACGGTTTCGGTGAAAAAGCTGGCGACACAATGGCAAGCAGCTACGCTGGCGCATCTGCAACTTATTCACAAAATGGTATGACTGCTGTGTTCGCATACTCTCAATTGCGTGATGCTGCAAACAACTCCACTTTGCGTTCATACACTGGCGGTGGTAAATTTGTTGTTACTTCAGATTTGACAGTAAAAGTTACTTACACAGAAAACGAAGTGAACACAACAGGCCGTAACATCGGTGTAATGGGCGCTGGTTTTGACTACGCTGTTTCTCCAGCTGTGACGTTGACAGGCGGTTACTACTCTACTCACCGTTCTGGCGACTTGAAAGCAAAAGCTGACACATTCGTTGGTTTGGCTAAATATGCTTTCAGTAAGCGTACAGCTGCATATGCATCATTCACATATGCAAAAGCTGGCACAACTCAAGCTAAAGATACAGATTTGGGCTTGATCATCGGCGCAAACAACCGTTCTGCAACACGTACAGTTGTTGGTATCAACCACGCGTTCTAATTGACGGTCAGTCAATAAGTTCAAAAAAACTGCCTTCGGGCAGTTTTTTTTTGAACTAAAATTTACTACAGCGATCTATTTTGCCTACCGTCGATACAGACTAGCTTTACTGTGCTTCGCCCACCACTTGCTATTTTTTACATAAAAAGTCCCCATGAAAGTATTATTCGCCCCGTTATTTTTGAGCCTCATGTTTCTTTGTCATGATGCCAATGCTGGGTTTCAAGCGAAGCGCATAGCGGCAAGTGATGTAAAGCCAAGTATTGATGGTAAGTTGGATGAGAAGTTATGGAGTCAAACACAGCCACATGATGCTTTCTATCAAACACAACCATTTGATAAGCAAAAAGCGCATCTGAGAACTGAGGTCCGCGTTTTGTTTGATGAGAAGTATTTGTATGTCGGCATCACTGCATTTGATACCGATCCACAAGAGATCCGAGACTCTTTTGCAAGGCGCGACCGAATCACCATCGATCAAGATTTTTTTGCGCTGTATTTAGATCCCAGCAGCGCCCATAAGTCTGCGCAAATCTTTTATGTAAATGCCCGCGGTACGGTGATGGATGGCATTTATAGCGATTCTGCGGGAGAAGATTCGTCGCCAGACTATGATTTTGACGTGGCAACCGCTCGCTTCGAAGGCGGCTGGAGTGCTGAATATCGAATTCCATTTGCCTCTATTGCGTATGATAAAAATTCGACCACGCCATGGAGCTTATTGGTTTTACGAAATATGACACGCGATCAACGTTATCGCATGTATAGCGGTGGCGTCACCAGGGCGACCAATTGCAACTTGTGCTACTCCGACACGATCGATGGTTTAGTCGACTTACCTTCTGGCATGAACTGGAATTTGACGCCGCAAGTCGTGAGTCGTCGTAGCACCGATGCCGTTCAAGGCAAGCCAAGTCAGGCTATACACGCTAACCAGTTCAGTTTAGATTTTAAACTGCGCCCTGATTCGGCTACGACTTTGGATATGACATTGAATCCCGATTTTTCTCAAATTGAGCTGGATTCTCCGCAGTTGTCGGGCAACACCAGATTCAGCATATTTGTCCAGGAAAAACGTCCGTTTTTTCTGGAGGGTGCCGATATTTTGAGGACACCTTTCAACGCGATTAGTACGCGAAGTATTGCAAATCCAGATGCAGGCTTACGTTATACCCGCCGAGATGCAGAAAAAGATATCAGCTTGATCGTAGCAAAAGACGCTGCAGGCGGCTTGGTGCTGATTCCACATACTTACTACACCTCCACTGCGAATGCTAACGTAGCTTCTGTAGCAACCGATGCACGGATGAATCTGCGGTTTGGAACGATGTCCTTGGGGATGGTGGCAACCGACCGACAGTACGACGAAATTAACGCCTATAACCGAGTGTTTGGCCCCGACTTTGTGTGGCAAATAGATCGAAATCAGGGTTTACGTGCGCAACTTTTGCTGAGTAATACAACGGCGCAAGCCGACAGTCACGACAATTTAGCAAAAGGTGTATTGACCAGTGGGCATGCCTTTTATGCAGGATGGTCGAAAGGGGATGATGGTTGGGGGATAGGCTTAAGTGTGCGAGACTTAAGTAAAGACTTCCGTGACGATAACGGGTTTTTCTCCCAGGTTGGATTTCAAAGTGTGAACAATGACCTCACAAAGAAATGGGGCAAGCTGGGAATATGGAATGAATTCAACACCTACGTTTCGAGTGAATACAAGCTTGATAGTGAAGGCAATGTCTTGTCGAAGAGTATCTCACCCGGCATGAGTGTGGCTGGGGCGTATGACAGTTCTGTCTATGTCAATGTTAATCCTTCCGTACGTAGTCGCGTGAATGCAGATGGGGAGTTATATAAGCTGACGAGAGTATCGACGGGCTTTGCTCTAAGCCCAGGCAAGCGAATTGCACGCGTCAACGGCGATTTTAGTGTCGGTGATGTAATTGACGTTTCTGCTAATCGATTGGGTAAAGGCGGTTCGGCCTCTATGAGTGCTAAGCTAAGGCCGCTTGATCGTCTCGAGTTTGATTCTAGTTATGCCACTAGCTGGATTAATGCGAACGATGAGTTGCATAGCGGCGAGCGGGCATACACCGAAACAGCTTTGCAGATTAATAGCGTACTCCACCTTTCTGGTAAGGACACATTGCGTTTGATCCTTCAAGATTCTCGTACTAGTCGAAATCCTGAGCTTTACACGAGTATTGTCGCTCCCGAAAGCAGCCGGACCGTGAATTCTCTCGTCTTTACTCGAATTGCAGGGTTAGGTACCGCTAGCTATTTGGGCTGGACTATGACGAA
This sequence comes from Affinundibacterium nitidum, assembly GCF_014284155.1. Classification (GTDB taxonomy): domain Bacteria; phylum Pseudomonadota; class Gammaproteobacteria; order Burkholderiales; family Burkholderiaceae_D; genus Undibacterium; species Undibacterium nitidum. Next base: position 58,686 of record NZ_JACOFZ010000003.1, on the reverse strand, counting down.
GTCAGAAACGCCTGGCTTTGCACCAAAACGCAAACAGAGTGAAATTTTTGCCAAGTTGTCGTGGCAAATTTAACACATTAGATTTTTGTTTTGAGTTAAATCCAATTGAGCGACAGAGGATTTGCAGGCGTCATCGATTTGACGCTGAGCCCATACTTGGTTATCCTTCGCACATTGCGCCGATTTGAGATCAGCTTGCGGGCGCAGTCTGAATGTGTTTTCGAACATATTTTGACGAATAAATACGGCTAAAGCGAGCTCGAATGCTGCAATAACCCCTCCATTCAGCCCACCTTTTAGCCCCTAAGTGTATTGTGATTGTTGACGAACTTCGCGTTTGTCTCTTAAGGGAAGAACTTATGTCATCTGTTGGAATCGTTAAGCCCCAGGCTTATCGCTTTAGTGAGGCTTTGCAGCTGCAAAGCGGCGCTACCATAAGCGATTACACCCTGATGGTGGAAACTTACGGCACGTTAAATGCGGACAAATCAAACGCAGTATTGATCTGTCATGCACTGAATGCTTCGCATCATGTTGCTGGTTTTTATGAAGATCAGCCGAAGAATATTGGTTGGTGGGACAACATGGTGGGTCCCGGCAAGCCGGTAGACACGAATCGTTTCTTTGTCATTGGCATCAATAATTTGGGATCTTGTTTTGGTTCTACTGGTCCGATGCATACCAATCCCGCAACTGGGAAGCCCTATGGGGCCGATTTCCCGGTAGTTACTGTTGAAGATTGGGTACGAGCCCAAGCGCGAGTCGCCGATGAACTTGGCATCCAGCAATTTGCGGCAGTCATGGGCGGTTCGCTTGGTGGCATGCAGGCGCTGGCCTGGAGTATCTTGTTTCCTGATCGTCTACGTCATTGCGTAGTGATCGCTTCGACGCCAAAGTTATCCACGCAAAATATCGCGTTTAACGACGTGGCTCGTCAGGCGATTTTGACTGATCCTGATTTTCATGGCGGTGACTTTTACGCACACAATGTCGTACCAAGAAATGGGTTGAAAGTAGCACGCATGATTGGCCATATCACCTATTTGTCAAATGACGATATGGCTGAAAAATTTGGGCGTGAATTGAAAACCGGTGAGTACCAATTTGGTTATGGTGTCGAGTTTGAAATTGAATCTTATCTGCGCTATCAAGGCGATAAATTTTCGGATTACTTTGACGCCAATACCTATCTCTTGATTACCAAAGCGCTCGATTACTTCGATCCTGCCCGTGAATTTGACGGCGACTTGAGCAAAGCGTTAGCGGGTACAAAAGCGAAATTTTTGTTAGCCTCGTTCACCACTGATTGGCGTTTTTCGCCCGAGCGTAGCCGCGAAATTGTGAAGGCTTTGGTCGATAATAAACGCACTGTAAGTTACGCTGAAATCGATGCTCCCCATGGTCATGATGCCTTTTTGTTGGAGGATAGTCGCTACTTGAATTTTGTAGCGGCTTACTATGATCGTATTGCTAAGGAGCTGAAATGAACGTACAGGAATTAAAACAATTACGTCCCGATTTAGCGTTTATTGCAGACTGGGTAAAAGAAGAGTCACACGTGCTGGATGTTGGCTGCGGCGACGGCGTCATGCTCGATTATTTGCAAACCGATAAACAATGTAGCGGATACGGAATTGAAATTGCCGACGATAAAGTGCTGGCATGTACTGCTCGTGGTATCAATGTGATTCAGCAAGACATGGAAGACGGGCTGAAGATTTTTGGTGAAAAAGCATTTGACACCGTATTGTGTTTGTCGTCTCTACAGATGATGAAGCATGTCGAACCTTTGTTGCGTGATATTGCCCGTGTTGGCAATGAAGCGATCGTCTCTTTTCCCAATTTTGGTTATTGGCCGCATCGGACCGCACTTTTGCGTGGCAAAATGCCAGTCTCGAAATCTTTGCCTTATGAATGGTACGACACGCCAAACGTGCGATGCGCAACGATTTATGATTTCGCCGATTTGGCAGATGATGTCGGCTTAACCGTGATGGAATGCGTTGCATTACACGAAGGTAAGCAAATTCATTGGTTGCCGAATTTGCGCGGAAGTTTAGCTGTGTTTCGTTTAAAGAAACGGGCTAGTTGAAATAAGTTTAGTGTCGTTAATGGATCAACATTTATCCGCGACTTGAAATACACTAATGTGGTTTGACTTAATAACCCTCTCTAATCCGTGGTCTGAGCATTATGAAAAAAACTTTCGCTATTGGTAGTTTGCTGTTGTGCGTTACTACTTCCGGTCTTGCGTTTGCACAAGAGGCCACGTCGCAAGAAGGCGTGAAGGTCGGAAAAATGTCTCTGATGCGGAAGCTGGTGCCGACCGGTGCTCTTGAAGGACAAGCCGCCCAGCAGTATCTACAAACCATGCAAGACGCGCAGTCGAAGAAAGCCCTGGCACCAGATGATAATCCACAGGTTATCCGCTTACGTGCCATTGCAAAGAAATTGATTCCTTACGCCTTACCTTGGAATGACCGAGCTAAAGACTGGAAATGGGAAGTCAATCTTCTCGGTTCGAGTCAAATTAATGCGTACTGTATGCCAGGTGGCAAAATCGCCTTCTATACGGGAATTATCGATTCACTCAAATTAACCGATGATGAAGTCGCAATTGTGATGGGACATGAAATCGCCCATGCCTTGCGCGAGCATGGTGCTGAACGCGCAGGTAAATCAATCGCCGCAAATATTTTGGTGAAAAGCGCTGCTTTGTTCGCTGAATATAAGGGCTACGACGGACGTATGGTAGCGGGCGCAGGGAGTGCAGGTGCCAACTTAGCGATGCTCAAGTTTTCACGTGATGACGAAAGCGAAGCCGATGTCGTTGGCTTAGATATCGCTGCACGTGCCGGTTATGATCCCCGTGCTGGTGTCGCCTTGTGGCAAAAGATGGGTTACGTGAATAAAAATTCGCCGCCGAAATGGCTCTCCACGCATCCAGCCGGAACCGATCGTATTAATGAAATCCGTAAGCACTTCCCAGAAGTGATGCCCTTGTACGCCAAAGCCAAGAATGTAGATTTGGCGAGCTTGCCACCCTACAAGTCGAACGTAAAAGTGATTCCTGATGTGCGTTGATGGAGCTGACATCAACGCAATTCATAGGGAATAATTACTTATAGACGATAGTCAGAGGCGCGTGATCGCTAAAGCGCTCTTCTTTGTAAATGGCGGCACTGTGCGCCTTACTGGCGACGCCCGGTGTCGCCACATGATAGTCGATACGCCAACCGACATTGTTTGCCCAGGCTTGCCCGCGATTGCTCCACCACGTATAGGCCTCACCGGTTGTTTCTGGGTGGAGTTGGCGATACACGTCGACCCATCCCAATTCATCAAACAAATTTCCCATCCAAGTGCGCTCCTCAGGGAGGAAGCCGGAATTCTTTTGATTACTTTTCCAGTTTTTAAGATCGATTTCTTTGTGAGCGATATTCCAGTCGCCGCAAATGATTAGCTCGCGACCCTGTGCAATCAATTCCGCTAAGTGAGGGCGGAATTCATCCATAAATCGAAACTTCGCTTCTTGGCGTTCAGGTGATGATGAGCCTGAGGGGCAATATACGGAGATAATCGAGAGATTATCGAAATCGCAGCGCACATAGCGGCCTTCCGTATCAAATTCTTCGCTGCCAAAACCGATTACGACTTGGTCCGGCTTTTTCTTGCTATAAACGCCAGTCCCAGAGTAGCCTTTTTTCTCTGCATAATGAAAGTGGCCGTGATAGTCGTGTGGTCGTAAGAAGTCTTCAGTCATATCTGCTTCCTGAGCCTTGAGCTCTTGTACGCAGAGAAAATCCGGAGCTTCCTTCTTCATCCAATCGAAAAAGCCTTTTTTTGCAGCGGAACGTATGCCATTGAGATTGGCGGAGATTACTTTAATGGTCATTGTCTTCAATATAATTATTTAGGGCAAATTTTACGTAATTTTCTAGAATACCAGATGATCATCGATCAAGGTGGGGATGAATTCTTGGTTTAGCCAATTAAGCATGGTTTATACTTGCGGGTTTATTGGATGCGTGAAATTTGGTTTCTGCACTCGAATTCGTTATTGGCCGAGTCACGAGAAAACGAGATTACAACACGTGCCAGCTTTCCCCCGCAGAGAATCTATGAACGAAGAACAATTACGCGCGCAATTGAACGCGGTTTACTCGAGTACCTCTTGGCGCATTACTGCACCACTGCGTGCCATGTCTCGTATCGTTCGCGCCGGAGGAGTGTCGAAGGCGGAAGTTAAAGCACGGATAGTATCGATACTACGCTTTCTCTCAAAGTCAGATTTCATTCGGCGTACAGGGAAGCGTATTCTTAGTTATTTCCCAAGCTTGCGAGCTAAGGTTCAGGGCTTACTGCTCCAGCGTCCTTTACCTGCACCTTTCGTGAATATCGTCGCTGAACATGCTGCGACCAAGGTTTTAAGTGCCGAGACTGCGGCGATCTTAAAGCAGATTAAGATGTTGAGAAAAGAGTTTTAAGCATGCGTATTGTTTTAGACCTTCAAGCCTGCCAATCGACGGGCAGTCGACACCGCGGGATAGGACGATATTCCATGGCCTTGGCTAAGGCTATGTTGCGTAACGCGGGTTCGCATGACATTCACCTGCTACTCAGTAACGCTTTTCCGGAAACGATAGAGCCGATTCGTCGTGAATTCGCGAATTTAATTTCCCAGAATAATATTCACGTTTGGAAATTACCTTTGCCAGTTGCAGAGCTCTACCCAGAAAATGCTTGGCGTTTACGCGCTGCGCAGTTAGTGCGTGAACAAATGCTGGCTAGCTTGCGCCCAGACTACGTCCATATTACGAGTCTGTTTGAGGGCTCGGGAGATGATGCAGTCAGCAGCATTGGTTTGAATGGTGTCCATATACCAACGGCGGTTACGCTTTACGATTTGATCCCGCTTGTCTATGAAAAACAATATCTCGTCGATGAGCGCCAACGCGCTTGGTACTACCGTCGCTTACACCAGTTGAAACGGGCAGATTTGTTGTTGGCGATTTCCGAATCTTCGCGACAAGAAGGCATTCAATATCTGCAACTGGACCAAGAAAAAGTCGTCAATATTTCCTCCGCGGTGGATGAGTGTTTTCAATTATCCACGGCAAATGAATCACAAATGGCGGAACTACGTCAGCGATACCATTTGCACAAACCTTATGTGATGTACACCGGCGGCATAGACCTGCGTAAAAATATTGATGGTTTGATTGAAGCATATGCGAAATTGCCGTTGCCAGTCAGATCAACGCACCAACTTGCCATTGTGTGCAGCATTCGCCCCGAAGAGAAAGATCGTTTAAAAGCATTTGTCAAAAAAATTGGACTGGCAGAAGCCGATGTTATCTTTACTGGATTCGTGCCCGATCAAGATTTACCCTTACTTTATCAAGGCTGTAAGTTATTCGTTTTCCCATCATGGCATGAAGGTTTTGGTTTGCCCGCATTGGAAGCAATGTCCTGCGGTGTTCCCGTGATTGCTGCGAACACCAGTAGTTTGCCCGAAGTAGTTGGAAACCCAAATGCCTTGTTCGATCCACGTTCGATTACCTCGATTGCAGAGAAGATGCTTGAGGTATTGACTCAAGCGCCGTTGGCTGCCGAATTGGTCCAGCATGGTTTGGCGCAAGCGAAGCTTTTTTCTTGGGATGCTTCAGCGAAACGTGCGTTGGCGGCGATGGAGGAGTCATTCGCATCATTGGCAGAGAGATCGATGGATCAAAAGGCGAGCACGGGTAGACCGAAACTCGCCTATATTTCACCTCTGCCTCCGATAGAGTCAGGTATCGCCGATTACAGCGCAGAGCTTGTGCCCGCTCTTGATGAATTCTACGACCTGACCTTGATCGTTGAAGAGACCAAAGTCAGTGATTCCTGGCTGGCCGCCAATATGCCCATTCGGGATGCAAACTGGTTCAAGCAAAATTTGAATGACTTTGATCGGGTGGTCTTTCATTTTGGGAATTCCCCAGCGCATGCCTACATGTATGAGCTCTTTGAATGCCGACCAGGTATCGTGGTGTTGCATGATTTCTTCCTTGGTGACTCCCTCGCCTACCTCGACATGAACGGAATCCAACCGGGGATTTGGACTCATGCTCTGTACGGTGCACATGGCATATCTGCATTACTTGAGCAAAAAGAACCAAAGAATCATCCGCAATTAATTCAGCGTTTGCCCTGCAGTCCACACTATTTGCACAAGGCTGAAGGCGTGATTGTTCACTCCGAGTATTCGTTGGGACTTGCCAAAAAATGGATGGGGGAAGCAGAAACCCAAAATTGGAAATTGGTGCCTCACCTGAGGAAAAGTCCGATCATCAATGAAAAGAGTGAAGCTCGCCGCAAGCTCGGCATTGCTGATGACGAGATCTTGGTGTGTTCTTTCGGTATGTTAGGCGCCAATAAGCAAAATATCCGTCTGCTTGAGGCCTGTCTCGCCAGCGATTGGCTGAAACAGAATAAAGTTCGTTTGGTATTTGTCGGACAAAATGATGGTGGTGAGTATGGCCGCGCATTGACACAGTTGATCCAAAAAAATGATCTCCGCGAACGTGTTGTGATCACCGGATTTGCCTCTCAAGAACTGTACCGTGATTACCTCCAAGCAGCAGACCTTGCAGTCCAATTACGTACTGCATCTCGTGGCGAGAGTTCTGGAACTATTTTTGACTGTCTCTGTTACGGCTTAGCTTTGATCGCGAATAAAAATGGATCAATTGCTGAGTTGCCTGCAAATGTCGCCGTTTTGTTGGATGACGAATTTCAAACACAGCAATTGCAAGCAGCAATTCATCAGCTTTGTACTGATGCTTCTTTGCGGGCGCAGCTGTCGAAGGCGGCGCAACAATATATGTCGATCGATCGTTCGCCGCGCTATATTGCCAATCAATATTTCGAGGCGATCGAATCAATTTGTGTTACAGAACCAAATGCGATTTTACAAAGTAGCCTGCGTCAGTTGATTAAAGATTCGTCGCAAGCAAATGAAATTGATTGGTTGATGACAGCGGGTGCGATCGCAGCGAACCGTGCGCAGTTAGGCACGCCAAGCCTATATATCGATGTAACTGAACTCGTGAACACCGAATTAACGCCTTCACAGAAAAATCGTATAGCTGATGCCTTTTCTACTTTCATGAGAGAGACACCGACTCTACGCTTGGAGTTCGTGGTGCGTTCTGAGCTTGGTTTGTATTACGCACGAACATGGGCTACCCATTTCTTCGAGCTCTTGGCAGCATTTGGTGAAGATAATCGTGTCGAATTTCATGAAGGCGACTTGTATTTCTCATTAGATGCTGGGGTGAGCACGAGCCTAACAATCGAACCAACGGCTGCACCTTACCTATTGTCGATGGTCGACGACACAGAAAGTAATCGCGATCATTCAAATCGAAATGATGGGCTTCACGCTAGCTTAAGTGCGCTGCGTCAAGCAGTGGATGCCTTGCGGCGAGCTTTGTAGATCGTCAGACAAAAATCAAAAAATAAAGAACTAACATTATCAGGAAGAAAAAAATGAGTGCAAACTTAAAGCAAGAGTTTATTCAATTCGCCGTGGGTGCCCAAGTAATTCGCTTCGGTGAATTCATTACTAAGGCTGGACGGACGTCACCGTACTTCTTCAATGCTGGACTGTTCAACGACGGCGCAAATTTGGGCAAGATCGCAAACTACTATGCACAAACCTTGCTTGAGTCTGGGGTTGAGTTCGACATGTTGTTTGGCCCAGCGTACAAGGGCATTACTCTCGCATCCGCAACCGCTGTTGCCTTAGCAAACAAAGGCCGTAACGTGCCGTTTGCTTACAATCGCAAAGAAGCGAAAGATCATGGCGAGGGCGGCACTATTGTGGGAGCCAAACTGCAAGGTAAGATTGTGATCGTTGATGACGTCATTTCTGCAGGTACTTCAGTGCGTGAATCTGTCGAGTTGATTCGCGCCGCTGGAGCGATGCCAGCCGCCGTTCTGATCGCACTTGATCGCATGGAGCGAGCAGGTAAAGATGATGAGCTTTCCCCGCATTCGGCAGTGCAGGAAGTTAGTCGTTTATATGGAATTCCTGTCATCGCGATCGCCAACTTGAATGATCTTTTTGAGTGTTTGTCGAGCGCCAACGCAGATGCCTCGTTGGCTCAGTTTAAAGATGCGGTTGGAGCTTATCGCCAAAAGTATGGGGCGATTTGAAAAATCGAAGGATGAGTTTGAATCGCAAGTTTTGAAGTATTTCCTTACAAATAGATGACAAAAATTTACCGTTCATCAACTGAAGTACAGGTATACTGTCAAAATGTGATATTCATCACAGAATAAGTCGGCGCAACGTGAAAACATTCGTTATAGCGCTAAAATTAGCTAAAAATTAATATTCGCTTAGGCGAAAGGTTTTGCATGAATAAGAAAGCATTAGTCACTGGTATTACTGGACAAGACGGCGCCTATTTGGCCCAGCTTCTGTTAGAGAAGGGTTATACCGTATATGGTACGTACCGCCGCACCAGTTCTGTGAACTTTTGGCGCATTGAAGAATTAGGAATTCAAAATCATCCCCAACTGCATTTGGTGGAGTACGACCTCACCGATTTGTCTTCTAGTGTGCGTTTGATGCAGTCGACCCAAGTCGATGAGGTATATAACCTCGCGGCCCAAAGTTTCGTGGGCGTTTCCTTTGAACAGCCAGTCACAACGACAGAAATCACCGGCTTAGGTGCTTTGAATTTGCTTGAAGCGATTCGTGTGGTCAATCCTAAGATTCGCTTCTATCAAGCATCGACGTCCGAGATGTTCGGCAAAGTTCAAGCAGTTCCACAGGTTGAGACGACTCCGTTTTATCCACGTAGCCCGTATGGCGTGGCTAAGTTGTATGCCCATTGGATGACGATCAATTATCGCGAGTCTTATGGCATTTTTGCTTGCAGTGGTATTTTGTTTAACCATGAGTCACCATTGCGTGGTCGTGAGTTTGTAACCCGTAAGATTACTGATTCTGTTGCGAAGATTAAGCTGGGTAAACTGGATTGCCTTGAACTTGGCAACATGGATGCCAAGCGTGATTGGGGTTTCGCGAAAGAATACGTGGAAGGTATGTGGCGTATGCTGCAGGCCGATGAGCCTGATACTTTCGTTCTGGCGACAAATCGTACAGAAACAGTTCGTGACTTTGTGACGATGGCATTTAAGGCGGCTGGTTTCCAATTGAATTGGGAAGGCGCTGCTGAAAACGAGATCGCTCGTTGTGCTCAGACTGGCAAAGTACTGGTAAAAGTAAATCCTAAGTTCTATCGTCCAGCTGAAGTTGAATTATTGATTGGTAATCCGCAAAAAGCAAAAGATGTGCTGGGCTGGGAACCGACCACGACCTTAGAACAGCTTTGCCAAATGATGGTTGACGCAGACATTCAGCGAAATACGCATGGCAATTCCTTCTAAACATTCGCGCCCACGCGCTCTTATTACTGGCCTGCGAGGTTTTACAGGCGAGTATTTGGCGCGCGAATTGGAAGCATGTGGCTATCAGATTTTTGGGACCGCTTTTGGTAATGAACCATTAGGAGAGGGCGTTTATTACGTCGATCTATGTGACCCGGCTGCATTGCAGGCGGTGGTCAACGAAGTTCAGCCCGATATTGTGGCGCATCTAGCAGCGATCTCTTTTGTCGCGCATGGCAATGTTGAGGATATCTATCGTATTAATGTCGTTGGCACGCGAAATTTGCTTGAAGCTTTGTCGAAGTTGGAGACACCTCCGCGGTCGATTTTGGTAGCAAGTAGCGCAAACATTTACGGTAATTCAACGGCCGAAGTGATTAAAGAAACCGAAGCGCCGATGCCCGCCAATGATTACGCCATCAGTAAAATGGCGATGGAACATGTTGCTCGTTTATGGATGGATAAACTCCCTATCTTCATTACGCGGCCATTCAACTATACCGGTTTAGGGCAATCCGAAAATTTCCTTTTGCCAAAAATTGTGAGCCATTTCAAACGTGGCGCGAAGCACATCGAGTTAGGCAATCTCGACGTTGCGCGTGATTTCTCTGATGTTCGTTTCGTTGCACGTGCTTATCGCGAGTTATTGCAACTCATACCGCGTGGCGAAACCGTTAATATTTGCTCCGGAAAAGATTACACCTTGCGTGAAGTGATCGCTATGGTTGAGAGCTTAGCGGGCTACCGTATTGATGTTAAGGTGAATCCAGCGTTTGTGCGTGCCAATGAGGTGCGTAAGCTAGTTGGAGATTCCAGAAAGTTGATCGCTACCATTGGTGCTCTACCAGCTATTCCTTTGCAAGACACACTTGCATGGATGCTAGGAGAACATGTTAAGAATCCAGTTAAACAGTTGCCTAGCAAAGCAGCGCTTAAAAAGATTGAGGCGCTTGAGGTCCTGGGGTGAATGTCGTTTTATCGATTGAAGCCGTTCGCCCGCCTTTAGCTGGAATTGGTCGTTATGTCTGGGAGTTGGCCACTCGTCTGCCACACCATCAAGAAGTCGAGTCGCTCCGTTTTATTTCCGACGGTTTGTGGCGCACACTTCCAGATCTCTCTTTATCTTCTTCTCCCGTTTCGAGCGTTCGCCAAGGAATGGATTGGCGGCATGTACTCGGCAAAAATCCTTTGGTGTCCCGAGTGTATGGTGCAGTCATGCCCAAACTCGCCGCCATTCAAATAAATCGTTTGAACGATACGGTATTTCACGGGCCGAATTTTTTTGTCCCCAACGTCGGCATCCCAACGGTAGTGACGATTCACGATTTGTCAGCGTATTACCCAAGCAATTGGCATCCACAAATGCGAATTGAGCGTATGCAAACTTTGATACCGCATGCGGTGAATCGCGCCTCATTGGTCTTGACCGACTCCGAGGCAACGCGCTTGGAACTTTTGCAAGAATTTAATTTATCTGAAGATAAAGTGCAGGCTATTCCGCTAGGGGTGGATCAGGTGTATCATCCGCGTCCGCTGTCGGAATTAGAAGATGTACTTGCGCAATATGGCTTGCAAGCACAAGGCTACAGTTTGTTTGTATCCACTATCGAGCCACGTAAGAATTTAAGTAATTTGATTGCAGCGTATAGCAAACTTCCATCGGCAATGCGTCAGCGTTGGCCTTTAGTGCTGGTGGGAGGTAAAGGTTGGAATAGCGAAGAGATTCACGCGCAAATTGAGCAAGCGACAGCGCAATCTTGGTTGAAGTATTTGGGTTACGTGCCACAAGCACATTTACCTTTATTGTATGCAGGGGCGCGTTTGTTTACTTACCCATCTCTGTATGAAGGGTTTGGTTTGCCGATCGCTGAAGCGATGGCGAGTGGGGTGCCGGTATTGACTTCGAATTGCTCTTCGATGCCAGAAGTTGCTGGTACGGCAGCCTTGCTTGTAGAGCCCCGCGATGTTGATCAGATGTGTGTGGAGCTTGAGCGTGGTCTGAGCGATAACGTTTGGCGCACTTTGGCGATCCCAAAAGGTTTAGAGCGTGCATCCCAATTAACTTGGGATACTTGTGTTGATAAAACTCTGTTAGCCTATAAAATGGCGAAGTCTCTAGCAGAAAAATAAAAAGATGAAGGTTTTACACTTTTACCGAACGTACTACCCAGACAGCTTTGGTGGGGTAGAGCAAGTCATTCGACAGATGGTGGCGGGTTCTGCACGTCTCGGTATTGAGGCTGAGATTTTGACACTGACACGTGATAAGACCAAATTAGAAATCGAGTATGAAGGTCGTCCAGTGCATCGCGCCGCACTCGACCTCGAAATCGCCTCGACAGGTTTCTCTTGGTCTGCGTTAAGCCGTTTTAAACAGCTCGCTGCTGAAGCTGACATTGTGCATTATCATTTTCCTTGGCCCTTCATGGATGTGGCGCATTTTGCATGCGGCGTCAAGAAGCCAAGTGTCGTCACTTACCACTCCGATATCGTTCGTCAGAAGTATCTGTTGAAACTGTATCAGCCACTGCAAAATAAGTTTCTCAATAGTGTTGACCGCATTGTTGCCACATCGCCCAATTACTTAGCGACGAGCCCAACTTTAGGAAAGTATCGAGATAAAACCGAGATCATTACTTATGGACTCGATCGGAGTATTTATCCGCAAGCGGCAGAAGAAGATCTACAACGTTGGCGCACCCGCTTTCCGCAGCCGTTCTTTTTGTTCGTTGGTATGCTGCGCTATTACAAGGGTTTGCATGTGCTGCTTGATGCTGTGGCTGGCACACAAATACCAGTGGTCATTCTTGGTGATGGCCCAGTTGAACAAGAGTTGAAGCGTCAGGCACAGGCGCTCAATTTGCAGCACGTGCATTTCTTGGGAGCCTTACCCGAGAGCGACAAGGTCGCTCTGTTGAGTTTGTGTTATGCCTTGGCCTTTCCATCACATTTACGCTCTGAAGCCTTTGGCATTACTTTGCTCGAAGCGGCTATGTTTGGTAAGCCGATGGTCTCATGCGAAATCGGTACTGGTACGTCTTATGTCAATTTGGATCAGCATACTGGGATGGTAGTGCCAGCGAATGATCCTCAAGCATTCCGCGATGCCATGCAAAAACTGCTGTCACATCCTGAATTGGCGGCTCAGATGGGGCAAAGCGCGGCGGCACGCTATGAAGAACTCTTCACTGCTGAGCGCATGGCAAGCCGTTACCAAGCCCTGTATCAGCAACTGCTGAAATAAGTCACCTGCTTTAGTTAGATACTGTTTTCGTGTGCGATTTGTCGAGTGTGACAGCGAACGCGTTCGGTAACCACTGGCTACCAATGAAGATATTCTTATCGACATTGATCACATCAAAAACCAATAAATTATCCGACCATTCGAAGTTCTGATCGAGATGCGATTCACCGCGCGTTAATGCGGTTGTTACTGAATAAGATCCTGGTCCCAAGCGACATTCAAACGGCAGTGTATAACGTAGGCGGTCACCGGTTTCTAAATCAGTTTGTACTGCTTTGGTATGGAAGGTGTTTGAGCCCCAAATGACGCTACCTTGTTTGTCGCGCATCATCATACCGAGTACGAGCTCTGGTATCTCACCGTTGACTAGAACCTCGCAGACTAAATTCAATGCTTGTCCTACTTGGGCGGCAGCGACTTCTTCTTCGGTCTTAGCATCTTGTAACACGAGTTTGGTGACAACTGCGGTGCCAGAGCCCGAGCGGGTTTTGAGCCAACCTTGTTCATCACGCTTTTGTTCGATATTGAGTTTTTCGTTTTCTTTTTGCGCGATCATGGCATTGTAGTAATCGACTACTTCATCGGGCGCACCTTGCTTTAAGATTTGCCCTTTATCGATCAAAATCACATGGTCGCAAATTGCGCGTACATCACTCATGCCATGGGTGACGAGAATGATCGAAGTACCTTGTTCTTTGAACTGCTTAATGCGATCAAAACTACGATGTTGGAAGTAGCTGTCACCAACCGACAAAATTTCATCGACGATTAATACGTCTGGTCGCACCGCCGTGGCAACAGCAAATGCCAAGCGTGCTTGCATGCCACTTGAATAAACACGTAATGGCATTTCAAAGAAGTCGCCAATTTCAGCGAAAGCTTCAATTTCAGGCATCAAGGCATCCAGTTGTTTTTGACTGAGCCCCATTAGGCCACCAGCCATATAGGCGTTCTGACGACCCGTGAATTCAGGATTAAAGCCTAGGCCTAGCTCCAGCATTGCGCTGATGGTGCCACTCACCGCGATCGTACCCACGGTAGGGCGTACGGTACCTGTGATCATTTTCAGTAAGGTACTTTTGCCGGCGCCATTTTGCCCAATAATCGCAACCGCTTGACCACTTTGCACCGAAAAATGGATGTCTCGATTCGCCCAATATTCGGTTTTCGCGTTACTACTGAAACCTGCCCAGTGCATCAAACGCACGAAGCTACTATCAAATTTGGTATAGCATTTGCCGACACCATTAACTTGTAAGATGGTTTTACTCGGCGTAGAAGAATCGTGTGAACTCATAGGGCATCGACCAAATCAGCACTGGCGCGGCGGAAGATCCAGAAAGAAAATAAGAACAAGCTGGTTACACATATGAACGGCACGGTCAGACTGGCCCAGTCTGGAAATTTGCCATACAACAAAGCATCTTGATAAATCTTAACCAGACCCGCCATAGGATTGACCTCAGCCAAGAAGCGAAATTGTTTTGGTAGGCTCTCTGCCGTGTACACCACTGGTGTGAGCCAAAACCAAAGTTGCATCACAATGCCCAAGACTTGGCCAACATCGCGCGAGAAAACATTGAGTAGGCCGAGCAAAATACCAAGGCCAAAGGCGAACATGATGATTAAGGCCATCCCTACAGGTAACGCAAACCAGGATATTTGTGGATAGTGGTTGAAAAACAGGAACACCACACTCATCGCAATCAAAAGTAGCAGATGGTTGATGATCGCACTGCCGCCAACAATCATCGGCAAACACAAACGAGGAAAGGCGATCTTCTTTAAGGTATTCGAATAATCGATGAACACCGTTGTGCAGCGCGTGACGATTTCGGCAAACAGACCCCATGCCGCCGTTCCGGCCATTAGATAAATGGGGTAGTCTGCTTTGTTAGTGCTGTTGGGTAGGCGAGCACCGAGAAATTCGGCGAGTACGATGGCAAAAATCGTTGCTTGCGCCAAAGGATTGAGAATCATCCACAGTGCCCCCAACTTGCTGCGCGCGAAACGGCCGCGGAATTCGGCCTTGATCGACGACAGCATGAAATGCCGGAAACGCCACAGCGATAAAAGTAAAGCTTTCAATCGGATTCCTAAAGTGATCAGGCTAGCTTGCGTTCTTCTTGTTGCTCATTTTCATGGCGACCATCTTCATGGCGACCATAAATATCACCGAAGCGTACGATGTCATCTTCACCCAAATAGGTTCCTGATTGCACTTCGATCACTTCGAGGTCCACCGTGCCTGGGTTTTCTAAGCGGTGTTTCACACCCAATGGAATATAGGTCGATTCGTTGGCTTTGAGCGTCATCACGTCTTCGCCACGCGTGACACGAGCGACGCCAGTCACCACGATCCAATGTTCTGCTCGGTGCTGGTGCATTTGCATTGACAAGCTGCCGCCCGGTTTTACGACGATGCGTTTGACTTGGAAATGTTCACCTTTATCCACAGAATCGTAGTGGCCCCATGGGCGATACACTTTGCGATGGTTGTCGGTTTGCGCGTAGTTTTGATCCTTCAAACGTGTAATAACGCGTTTGATGTTGCTGGTATTCGCTTTGTTGGTAACTAAGACTGCATCCGGAGTTTCGACGACGATGACATCATCCAAACCTAAGCAGGCAACCAAGCGGCTATCCGACACCAATAGGCAGTTGCGAGAATCTTCGACGATGACGTCACCGCGCAAAGAGTTTCCATCGCCATCTTTATCTGAAACTTCCCAAACAGCATCCCACGCGCCGACGTCGGACCAACCAGCATCAAACGGGACCACGCAAGCGCTGATGTTGAGCTGCGGTGCGCTCGCTAGCTTTTCCATCACTGCATAGTCGATCGAGTCTGAAGGACATGCACTGAAATGATCTTTATGAATGCGAACAAAGTCGATATCGATGTTGGCGTTTTCAACCGATGATTTGCATGCTGAGAACATCGCTGGGTTGAAATGTTGAATCGCTTTGAGCCATACACTCGCGCGCATCATGAAGATGCCGCTGTTCCACACGTAGTTGCCACTATCAAGATAAGTTTGTGCCACCGCTGCAGATGGCTTCTCGACGAAGGTGCGTAGTTCTACTGCTTCACTATTGGCTAACTTGTCACCGACTTGGATATAGCCGTAGCCGGTGTTAGGGTGGTTCGGCACGATGCCGAATGTCACCATAGCACCATTGATGGCTTGCGGCAGACCTGTTGCGACCGCTTGATGAAATTTTGCAGTGTCAGCGATGTTATGGTCTGCCGGCATGATCAGCAATACGCTGTCTTCGTTTTTCTCCAATGCCGAGAGGGCAGCCAGGGTGACAGCTGGCGCGGTGTTGCGACCGATTGGCTCAAGCAGCAAAGTGCAGTTGTTGAAACCCACGGTTTGAAGTTGCTCTGCTGTAATAAAACGGTATTCCTCGTTACACACCACGATCAACTTGTCGCTGACTGCTACTTCGCCATGGAAGGTGCGTACCCGCGAGGCGGTTGCCTGCAGCATAGTTTCATCGTTGAACAAGGAGAGAAGTTGTTTAGGGTGTTTCTCACGCGAGAGTGGCCACAAACGAGTGCCGGAGCCACCCGAGAGAATTACGGGCTGAAGTAACATGTTGCCTTTCTTTGTAGGTCAGTTTGGGCGTAGGTGCTTGATTTACCGCGCGCTTCGTAAAGTGACCTAGTCAAGTCAAAAATCGGTACGCTGTGTATGAACTGCGCTGCACGATCTTTATTGTCTAAAAGTTGTTTATTGTACAGGGAGAATGCCCCTATGAAATCTCGAACATTGTATAAGTATTGTATTCATTTGAAAAAGAGATTGGATTTGCAAGGAAACCATGCCACATCCTTTATACTTCGTCATTCATGCTTATCGAGCAAATCCCTAGGATAGATCAAAAAAATTGCGGTAAGTAGCCCAATATGTCGTGTAGCCATGCAAAAGTAGCATAAGAAAATTGTATGAATAAGAAAATATCGCCTGAAGCGAACACTAAGCAAGCAGAACAACGTTTGCTCGAAAAAGCTTCTTCTATGCCTCGCGTGGACGCTAGTACGCAAGCTGTCAATGTCGATCGCTATCTTGGTGAGGTAGTGTCGATGGCGTCAGTCCAGGCCCATGTGCATGTGCCAGGGCCTTTGCCATTCTCTGCAGCGGCGCCAGATTTACATGTGAAGCAGGAACCGACCGAATCTGGTTCGTATATCAGTCGACGTCTGGCAGCGATTTTCCAACCGGGCATCGGCTTTAAACAAAGATTACGCGCCATTCCTTTATTGGGTTATGCGATATCAGTGGTGACTCATGTACTCCGTGCACCATTGATGCGCCAGCAACATGAGTTGCGCATACAAACGATAGAAAGTTTGCGGGCGCAGGTTGAACAATTAAACGCTGTTCTGAATCAGCGTATTAGCGCGCTTGAACCAGCCTTGCAGAAAACGGCACAGCTCAGCGATGAGAACTTTAGTGCGCTTGCTCATCGCATGCAACAGCTAGAACAGATTAATACAGAGACGCGTCTACATCCTTTAGAGATGTTGAATATTGGCCACCGTTTGATGAAACTGGAGCAGACTGAGGCCGAGCGAAAATTACGTCAATTCTCCCAGCTTCTCCAGTTTTCAGAGCGTGAAAATCTGCAATTGCGGGCACAGCTTCATGAATTAAGTAGTCAGGTACATGCCTTGACCCATGGTGGCCAACAAGCTTTATTTTTAAGCTCAGCACCGGTCGCGACCAGTAAGAAAGATGAACTTGGCGTCGACGCTTTCTTTAAAGATTTTGAAGATGCATTCCGTGGTTCTAAGGATGAAATTAAGCAGAGATTGAAAGTCTATTTGCCTTATCTGCAGTCGGCACAAATCGGATCTGCGGGGCAAGTGATTGACGTTGGATGTGGCCGTGGTGAATGGCTAGAACTTCTTGCCGAAAATCAAATTCCAGCGCTGGGCGTTGATTTGAATTTAGCCAAGGTAGAGTCATGCATCGAGCAAGGTTTAGCGGCAAAAGTGGCTGATGCAATTAGCTTCTTGCAGCAGCAAGAAGCCGGAAGTGTTGCTGCGGTGACGGGTTTTCATTTGATTGAGCATTTGCCTTTTGAAACCATGCTCGCCTTATTTGATGCCGCTTTGCATGCATTGCGTCCAGGTGGCGTTTTGATTTTTGAAACGCCGAATCCAGAAAATTTACTCGTTGGCGCGTGTAATTTTTATTTTGATCCTACCCATTTACATCCGATAGTACCGGCCGTGGCGCAATTCATTGCAACGCAAAGAGGCTTTGCGGAAGCAGAGATTTTGCGCCTGCATCCTTATCCTGATGATCATCGCACCACCGGAAATAGTGATGTTGATGTGGCCATTAATCGTTATTTCTTCGGTCCTCAAGACTACGCCCTGATAGCGCGAAAATAAGTAGTATGAATATTCATCGTATCCACCAATTTAGCTTCGCTACCAGCACCGGTAGTGGAGTGACCAATAGCCTTTTCTACACGCAAAAAATTCTGCGTGAATTGGGTTTCGAATCAGAAATATTTGCACGTGATGTCGCCCCTGAATTGCGCGAACTGGTTCGCAAAGCGAGCGAGTTGCAAGACGATCCGCATGCCCTGATCCTAGTGCATCATTGCTTAGGTTACGACGACACCGATTCGTTATTTGCCTTATCAAACCCGAAGGTGATGGTGTACCACAATATCACCCCGCCTGAATTGCTCCCCCCAAATAGCGAAATTGGTCGCTACGCAGTACTTGGGCGGGAACAATTGGCTCAATGGAATACGCGCTTTATTGGAGCGATAGGCGATTCTAAGCTGAATACGCAAGAACTTACACAGAACGCTTATCTCAATCCGGTCACAATTCCTATGCTCGTTGACTTAGAAAAGAATAGTCAACTTCGCATCTCAACTGAGACAGCCCTGCAGTGGAGTTTCTTACGTGATAGTTATAATATTTTGTTCGTCGGTCGTATTTGCGAAAATAAGAATCAAGCAGAGTTAATTGAAGTCTTGGCTCACCTGCGGACGATGGCTAGCAGTAAATGTCGTTTGATTTTGGCTGGCGAAACAACAAGTCCGGAGTATGAAGATTTCCTGCGACAAGAAGTGGCTCGTTGGAACTTGAGCGATCAGGTCGTCTTCACCGGCAAATTGAGTGAGGAGTCGTTACTGGCGCTCTACCGTCAATCCGATGTGTTCGTGTGTTTAAGTGCGCATGAGGGATTTGGTATGCCGATGATCGAGGCAATGCAGTACGGCTTGCCGGTGATCGCACGTCAAAGCAGTAGCATTGCAGATACGCTCGGTGGTGCCGGATGGTTGTTAGCGGCGGAAACGAATGCGCATCGCGTTGCTGCCGCCGTATTGACTTTGATGTCTGAGCCCGCATTGAGACGTCAATTATTGCAAACGCAAGCAACACGCTTGGCGCAATTTGCGAAAGGCGAAATCAAACGACAGTTAGCAAACTTCCTTGCTCAACTCAAGATAGCGGCGCCACAAACGGTGTCAGAAGATGCGCCGGTTTCGCATGAAGTGTGGCAAATCGAAGGACCTTTCGATTCTAGTTACAGCCTAGCGATTGTGAATCGAGAATTGGCCCGCGCTCTACATCGAGACGGCGCCTTTACAAGCTTACGTTCGCATGAAGGTCATGGCGATTTTCCTGCTAGCCCGCAGTTTCTAAGTGAAGATGCGGAATGCGCACAAATGCATGCACTGGGAGATCAGTATCTCGGCTCAGATCGCTACCCCAATGTCGCTTTACGTTTCTGCTACCCGCCCTATGCGAACGACATGCCCGCAGGCTTGCGTGCAGTACATTCTTACGGGTGGGAGGAGACCGGTTTTCCGCAAGCCTATGTTGAAGAATTTAATCGCCGCCTCGACTTGGTTACCGTCCTCTCAGAGTCGGTGGCAAAAGTCTTGCGAGATAGTGGCGTGCGTGTGCCTATCGCCGTTACAGGGGCAGGCGTCGATCATCTCTTGCATACCGCTGCAGAAGAATTACCGAACACGATCACTCAAGGGCTGAAGAAATTCCGCTTCTTACACATTTCCTCTAGCTTCCCACGTAAGGGAATCGATGTTCTTTTGCGGGCGTTTGGCCAGGCTTTTAGCGCGTCGGATGACGTCAGTTTGTTGATCAAGACTTTTCCTAATCCTCATAATCGCGTCGCCGATATGTTAGAAGAATGTCGTCGTGAGAATCCACATTATCCTCATGTTGAATTGATAAATGAAGATTGGCCGCAAGCGCGAATCGTGAGCTTGTATCGCAATAGTCATGCTTTTGTCGCACCTAGCCGTGGAGAAGGTTTTGGGCTGCCACTGGCGGAAGCCATGTTATTTAATTTGCCGGTGATTACCACAGCATGGGGCGGGCAACGCGACTTCTGCAGTGAAGAAACTGCATGGTTGTGCGACTACCAGTTTGCTAAAGCGGATACGCATTTGGGTTTAACGCATTCGTTATGGGCCGAGCCTGATGTACATCATCTGGCTGCGCAAATGAAAGAGGTATTCTCGACTGATCCGGTGCTCTATGCAGAAAAGTTGGCACGGGCAAAACGCAATATTGAGCAGAACTTTACTTGGGCAAAAACGGCGCACAAAGTGAAGTCGGCGGTGCAGGCCGTGCAAGCCCAAACGCGCTTGCGAGATGAACCAAAAATCGCATGGATTTCCACTTGGAACGCTCGTTGTGGCATCGCGAACTATTCTCAATTTCTAACACAAGCTCTGCCGCAAGATCGACTATTCGTACTGGCGAATCACATCCCAGAGCGCATGGGCATCGATCAAGATAATGTAATTCGCTGTTGGAATGCACAACAGAGTGAAGACTTTGAATATGCGTTGATGCACATTGTAGAGAAGGGTATCAAGGCGGTCGTTATTCAATATAATTTTGGGTTTTTGTCGGTTCCTAATCTGGCGGAATTTTTGAAGAAATTGAAGTCTCACGAGGTCGAAGCTTACGTCTTTTTCCACTCCACAGCGGACGTGAAAATTGGTGAGCAAATGGTGTCTTTATCGAGCATTCAATCGACGCTGTCTGAAGTAGAGCGACTGTTTGTGCATAGCGTTGACGATATGAATCGTCTGAAAGCATGGGGGTTGGTCGACAATGTTGTCTACTTCCCGCATGGTGTTGCCGCTGCACCTGAAGTGCCATTGGCGAGAGCGGAGAAATGGGCGGAATCTAAGGTGATTGCTTCCTATGGTTTTTTGTTGCCGCATAAAGGTATCCGACAACTGATTGAAGCATTTTCTCAGCTCGATCACGAGTCGCATGACTATCATTTGTTATTGGTGAATTCGATTTACCCAGACCAAGTTTCATATGCTGAGGCAAATGCTTGTCATGAATTGATTCGCGTGAAAAATCTGGGTGCTAAAGTCAGCTTTATCACT
The DNA here is from genome assembly GCF_014284155.1 of Affinundibacterium nitidum. Lineage (GTDB taxonomy): Bacteria > Pseudomonadota > Gammaproteobacteria > Burkholderiales > Burkholderiaceae_D > Undibacterium > Undibacterium nitidum. The sequence goes on along the minus strand of NZ_JACOFZ010000003.1, from coordinate 37,586 downwards.
GACTTTTTATCTGACACTGAAACCCATGCTTTATTGTCGAACGCTGACTTAATCGTTTTTCCTTATCAACAGACGCAAGAGTCTTCGAGCGCTGCAGTACGTGTTGGCTTGGCGACCGGAAAGCCAGTCGCAGTGACGCCATTATCTATTTTCGATGACGTGAAAGAAGCAGTGACCTATCTCAAAGGAACTGATAGCGCCTCGATGGCGGAAAGTTTGAGGGTCTTGCTCGATACGCAGGCGAGTGCCATAGCGCTGAATGAAGAAGCCCGGGTTTGGTTTTCTGAACGCAATTGGAAAGCACTTGCGCAGCGTTTGTTAAACACCATTGATGGCATCGCAAACGATCATTGAGTTCGAACTGGTTGGCAGTGCTCGCACTACCAATCAGATCAAATCATTATTTTTTAGGAACTTCCGTATCATCAATTCCTATTGTCGCCGCTTGTTTTAGTTTTTCCGGTTGTTTGACGATCAACATCGAGCCTTGTTTTTCGATGATGTTGAGTTTCATCAGTGTGTGCAGGGCGCGTGATACGGTTTCGCGGCTGGTGTTCACCATAATCGCGATTTCGTGTTGACGTGGCAAACCTTCGATCACCGCGCCTTGATTATTGACCATCACAAAGGTTTGTAATTGCGCAAAAACACGTTGGAAAGCATTAGGAATACTGAGAAGCGTACGCTGACTCGATGCCGCACGCACGACTTGTGCAAAATGCGTCATCAGACGTTGAGCGATGGTCGGGTTGTGGAAAATCAATTCCCGCGCCTGCATATTGGGCAAGAAAGCAACTTCTGAGGTTTTAACGGAAATCACCGAGGCAGAGCGTGGTTTGCCGTCAATGACTGATAATTCGCCGAAATAGGTGCCTGGATGAATAAATTGAATACCAATTTCTCGACCATCTTCAGTGAGGTCGACCACTTGCAGCTTGCCGCTGATCAAGAAAGCTAAGTTGTCAGCACTATCACCTTTGCGAATGACTTGATCATGGCTCAAATAGATGCGACTGGTCATCAAGCCTGCAATGTGGTTCATTGTGGCTTGGTCCAAGTCCTTGAATAAAGGTATTTGTTCTACAACATTTAACGAAATCGGCATGTGTTAAACGTAATTTCTTTAATTAATTTGTAATTAAACCGCAGTTCTTGATGGAAATTTGTGATCTGTGTCACAGACATCGACATGTTGCTTATATAGTGTTAACCCTGTAAAAGTCAATAAAAAAGCAGGGCTCCGCTTGAATATCTTTATAATGGGAGCCAAATAGAAGAAGGTGCAGTGAATGCGAAGAGGCTGATTTGGCGCTGCTCGCGCTTTCTCTAGGCATCTTACCCGATAGGCGTGTATGGTTGCTCGAGTTTGGGTATGAAAGTTTTTAAGGTGGTTATCGTGAAAAAATTATTAAGTTGCGCTGTAGCGCTGTGTGTTTGGATATTAGCGAGTGGTGCCGCCTTGGCCCAAGATCTCGCTGGTTCAGTCTTGATCGTCATCGGTGATGCGCAAGTGGCAGATTCCAAAGGTGCAACGCATGCTCTGACGCGCGGCGAAAAGGTTTATGCAGGCCAGTCCATTGTGACGGGGGCGAACGGCCACGTCAATTTGCGCATGGTCGATGGTGCGGCGGTGATCGTGCGTGCTTCCTCACGTCTGAAGATCGAAGATTATTTCGTCGATACGGCCACTCCATCCAAGTCACGCATTAAGTTAAATCTCGAAAACGGTGTGGTACGCAGCATCACTGGTAAAGCGGGTGAAGCCTCTAAAGAATCGTATCGCTTGAATACCCCATTAGCAGCGATTGGTATTCGCGGCACAGACTTCGTTGTACAAGCATCCAATGACGTTACCCGTGTTTTGGTACAAAGCGGCGCGATTGTCATGACACCTTTGAACGCAGATTGCACCCGCGATACGCTGGGTCCATGTAAATCGGCGAGTTCTCGTGATTTGACAGCAGCGATGCGCAACGCCTACCTTGAATTGCGCAGCCGTGCCGATGCACCTGTATTTGTGCCAGCAGAGAAAGCGATCGAATCGCCAAACCTGATTGCACCTCCACGTCAGGATGAACCACGCGTTGGTGGCGATAAGGGCAACAAGGCAGCCGCTGTTTCAACCGATGCCTATGTTGTGGACGCAAACGGTAATTCCGCGGTGGGCAATATCAAAAATCAAGTGGCAAGTACGGTCAAACCTGAAGTGCCAGTGGTGGAGCCTGTTGTCCCACAAAAAATCTGGTGGGGTCGTTGGGAAGAGTATGCCAATGGCGATGCTCGCACCATGAAAAATGTGACCAATAGTGAACGTGAAGTTAGTTCAAGTAACCCTGTGTTTGGCTTGTTGCGTGAAAAGACGGAAGAGTTTGCATTGCCAACAGCGGGCGTTGCTTCTTTCAAATTGGCTGATTCCGAAAGTTATTTGGTTAATGTGGATAAGACCTTAACCACAGCAGCGATTACTTCACCTGCTTTGACAATCGACTTTGGCAATCGCCGCTACGACACTTCATTAACCGTGAAAGCGCCAGGCATTTCGCCTGTCGGTATTCAGTCGCAAGGAACGATTACATTCCAAGGTTATTTTATTAGCGAGTCGAATTCGCCGAACACGTTTGTGGATGGCGCCTTAAATCGAGACGGTTCACAAGCGGGTTATTTATTCCAACGTTTCCTCGAAAACGGTACTTCGGTGGTTGGTGCTACACGCTGGATACGATAAGCTTAGATTCGTTTCTGCTACACCCGCACAAAGTGAAAACTTTGGTGCGGGTTTTTAGTTTTTGATTTATGCAACGTAAAGCACAACGGGCTCTTTCCTTAATTACCGCGCTGGCCGCAGCTGTTTTTGCGCTGAAGCTTGCGCCTGCCTTTTTTGCGCCCTTAGATCACACTCTCAATGATTGGCGTACCCAGTTGGCGTTAGATTACGCTGCCATAACGCAACCATCAGCTCAGCAGGAACAGCGCGTGTTTGTGGTCGATGTCGATGAAAAAAGTTTGAGTAAAGAGGGCCCTTGGCCTTGGCCGCGTACTAAAGTTTCGGGCTTGATTGAAACTTTGATCGACCACTATGGTGCTGCTGGTGTTGCGTTAGATATCGTATTTCCTGAAGTTAAAGAAAATGATGCGGTTTTGGTTGGACAGCTGCAGCGCCCTCAAGTCACCGGTGCCGTCATTTACGATTTTCTGGGTAGAGAACAGCCAGAAGTGACGAAAGGTCTACCACCTTTCCCCACCATTGGTATGCCGTCGAAAGCCCCGCGTACACTGGGTTTGCCCGTCAGCGCTAATTATCCAGGACTGATGCCGCATCGTCTTGGACATATCACCCCCTTGTTTGACTCCGACGGATCACTACGCCATTTACCACCGTTTGCATGCCACACTGATCGCCAGAGCGAATGCCTGCCATTGCTCGGTATTTCCGCTTACATGAGTTTGCTTTCTGAGCCCACGCTCTCAATGAGTGAAGGGAAAGGCTTATTTGGCCCCGCTTGGGAAGTTGTTATCAAGGAAGGCAAGGATGTCACGATGGTGAAAGTGCCCTTGGATGAAAATGGCACTCTCACTGTTCCATATCGTCATCGCTTGAAAGACTGGTCAGCCATTTCTGCCACCGATATTTTGCAAAAGAGAATCTCGGCTGAAAAATTACGTGGCAGTTTAGTCATTATTGGCGCGACCGCGTTGGGGATGTCAGACGTGGTGGTCACGCCTATTAGTTCTGTCGCCTCTGGTCTAGAGCCGCACTCAGAAGTCATGGTTGCCTTGCTTGATAATAATTTCTTAGTGACGCCAAAATACGCTTCGTTGTTTGTTGTCGTCTTATTGCTTCCTTTGGCCTTACTGCTCTTTTTCCTCTTGAAGCGGGCCGCATCGCCAGTGCAACGCGCCTTTATCGTGCCTGCATGGATGTCGTTGAGTTGGCTGAGTATGACGGGCATCGTCATGTTGGCGTATGTGAAGTTCGACTTATTGTTGCCACTCACGCCATTTGCCTTGTTTCCTCTCTTCACCACTTTCGCCATCGGAAGTGTGGAACTCTATTTATCTGCACGCGAAAAAAATGGTGTTTCGGGTTTGCTGGCAGCCTACCTTCCAAGGCAAGTGGCAGATAAACTGACTGAGCGTAATCATCGTGACGGCAAAATGGACACCTCGGTCGACGCCAGTCGGCGTCAAATTACGGTGATGTTTGCCGATGTGCGTGGGTTTACAGGCTTAGCGGAAGGTCATCATCCAGAAGTAGTTGCGCGCCTGATGCATCGAGTGTTCAGCGAGATGGCGGCGGCCGTGGTCAGTCATGAAGGTACCATTGATAAGTTTATTGGCGATGCGGTGATGGCCTTTTGGAACGCCCCAGAAGATGATCCGCATCATGCGCTGCACGCCTTGGCCTCGGCACAAGACATGCTACGTCGCATGCATCAACTGGCAGCGTATTGCGATGAACTTGGGGTGCCGCATGTGAAGATCGGTATTGGTATTGAAACGGGGTATGCTCTGGTTGGTAATTTTGGTTCAGAACACCGGCGCACTTATACTGCCTTGGGAGAAACCGTGGTGTTAGCGAGTCGTATTGAAGGTTTAACCGGGCAATTTAATCGTTCCATTTTGATTGGTGAAGCCTGCGCAGAAGCCTTGCATGGAGAAGGTCTTGAACCCTTGGGTGAAGTGCAAATTCGCGGTAGACAACGCGTACTTGCTTTGTATTCGCCCAAGCACATGCCAAACTCGATGCTGTAGTGTGACCTCTTGCGCAGTAAGTTACGCAGTAAGTTGCGTATGGAAATTATTGTCAAGTGAGCAAAAATACTTGGCAAATCATACGAACTGGTTATAATTCGGCACCCTGAAAATTATTTTTCTTGCATGAAAAGAATCCTTTCCTCTTTGGTTTTACTGCCTTTAGTGTCGCTGCCCATGTCGCTGTGCGCACAAGTGCTAAATGTGAAGAGTGAGTCGGATGCGCCAACCGTTGCTGAAAGCCAGCAAGTCACGCAAGCACAAAAGGCACTTGATTACCAAGTCGACGTCGCCGCATTTCCTGATGTCAAAGCCTTATTAGACCAAACGAAAGTGGCAGATGCCATCTTGGCCTTGGAAAGCAAACAGCCACAGCACGAGAATAATCCACGTTTTTTTAACCTGCTCGGCGTCTTGTACTTACAGCAAAAACAGTTTGCCAGTGCGGCTGCGGCATTCGAACGTGTTGTCCTGATTCAGTCTGATAACGCAGGTGCATGGTTAGATCTCGCTATCGCCAACGCTGAAGCGGGCGAGTTCACACAAGCAAACCAGTATTTCGACTACATCGAGGCAAGCCATCGCCCGAGCGCTCAAATTCTGCGCATGATCGCCACGTATCGTGCCCGCATGCAAAAGCAAATGGACGACCACAAGCCTTGGCGCAATCAGTTTGAGTATTTTATTGGGCGCGATACCAATGCCAACAGCGGTTTGTTGGTGAGCCACATCACCGTTACCTTCGAAGGTAAGTCGATTGACCTGCTTTTGGATGAACAGTACAAAGCGCACCCAGATACCTTTCGGCAAGTTTCTAACCGTTCCCATTTTCAAAGTCGTTTGCTCGGTCAAAATTTTGGTTTCGATTTGGCATTGACCAATCGTTCCTTCACCAAAGAACACGTCTATTCTTATACCGACGCCAGTTTAGGTATGACTTTAGGGCATAACTTTGATGGCTTTGATGCCGGTATCGCCGGTTCGGTCGAGCATTTCATTTGGGGTAATCGTTCGTTACTGAATAATTCCGAAACATCACTCTTCGTTGAGAAAAACTTCGGCCCATGCCAACTCAGCTATGTGTTGGACTATGAAAGTCGCCGCTACGTTTCCACGGCGAACCTCAATGCCCGCTCGTTGTGGAGCAATATTGCAGGCTCATGCCAGCGGCATATGGGGGCGTATCAATGGGAGGCGGCTGTAGTTGCACGCCGTGCCAACGACAAGCCAGTGGTATTTCGTGCCGGTGGTGCTACTTCGCGCCAGGAAAATATTCTTCGTTTAAGTCTAAAAACACCTTCAGCCTTACGTGCCGACCTCAGTTTTAGTTTTGGCCGAGCCGCCGATGAAGAGGGTTATAGCGCTTTGCTGGAGAATAATGCGAGGCGTGTGGTACAGCGTCGTAATTATCGTTTTCAGTTGGGGTATCCTTTCGGCAAAAATTGGATGGCCTTTGCTGCCTACGAAGATAATCGCAATGACTCTAATCTAGTACTATTTAGACAACGCGGCCGCAATATTAGTGCCGGTGTGCGCCTTAACTATTAATTGCATACGATTAAGTGCCTACTATTAATACTGCCAATGTCTTGCAAAAGGCGGTTCAGCACCCATCTCGACATTTCGTGACCTACGTCAATTGATTCTTGGCATTATCACCACGTAAACCCTAGTTTCGCCCCTGATTACATAGCGAAACGTTTACATTCTGATAGGTAATTACGATAGAATCATGGACTACTGCATCTGTAGTTTTCAAACAATAAATAAGTTTGTCAGCAGTATTTTTACAGTGGGCACGTTGTTTTTGCGAAAAAAATTTAGGAATGTGATGTCCATCACGTTTTCTTTATTCGAGTGTATTTACTATACGCTCGACAAGTAGCGCTATATAGCTTGCTTGCTGTATTTTTTATAAATTTCCTTTTAGGAGTTACAAATGGCTGTTACATCAACAATGCGCACCCAGATTACTCAACTGTACGTGGCTCTGTTTGGCCGCGCACCAGAGGCTGACGGTTTTGCTTACTGGGTTGGTATGCTCGAATCCGGCAAAACATTTGCTCAAGTTGCACAATCTATGTACGACGCTCCAGCAGCAAAAGCGGTATACCCAGCTTTCCTGTTGAACGCAGAAATCATCACTAAGTTCTACACAAACGTATTGGGCCGTCAACCAGACCAAGCTGGCTTGGACTACTGGACAGCACAATTGAACACAAAAACAAAGGGTCAAGTCATCGCTGACATGATCACTGCTGTAACAACATACGCTGGTACAGACGCTGCTGCTTTGGATTCCAAAGGTTTCTTCAACGCTAAAGTTGACGCAGGTTTGACATACGTATTGGCTGGCGGCAATGACCCAGCAAATAAAGTTATCGATGCGATCTTGCCACAAGGCCCATTGGTTGACGCTGTAACTGCTGCTGCTGCTGCAACAGCTGCTAAAGCTGCTGCTGCAACAACTGCAACTGCTGCTGCTGCAACAGCGGCTGCTGCTGTTGATACAACTGCTGCTGCTGCTGCAACTGCAAAAACTAAAGCTGATGCAACTGACGCAACAGCATTGAAAGCAACTAGCGACACAGCTGCAACTGCTGCTGCTGACGCTGTGACTACAGCTGCTGCTAAAGCCGCTGCTGTAACTGCTGCTCAAACAGCATTGAACACAGCTATCGCTTCTGGCGTAGTGAACGACATCAACACAAAAAATGCTGAATTGTTGATCGCTCAAGCGGCTAAAACAACAGCTGACGCTGCTGTAACTTCTACTGCTGCTGCTGCTGCTACAGCAAAAGCTGCATCTGACGCTGCTGCTGCTGATGACGCTGCTGCTGCAACTGCTGCAACTGCTGCTGCAAACGCGGTAACTGCTGCAACAACAGCATCTGCTGCTGCTGTAACTGCTGCTGCTGATCAAGCTGCTGCTGCTGCTGCTCAAGCTGCTGCTGCTGCAAAAACATCCAACACAACTGATGACACAGCTGCTGCTGCTGCGGTAACTGCTGCTGCTACTGCAACTGCTGCTGCTGCTGCTGCAAAAGCAACTACAGACGTGATCACGTTGACAGCTGCTTACAACACAGCTAAAGCTGCTTCTGACACAGCTGCAACAACTGCTGCAACTAAGTCTACAGCTGCTACAACAGCAATCACTGGTACAACATCGTTGGCATTGGCAAACGCTGCCATCACAGCGGCTGCTGATGAAACTGCTGCTGCTGCTGCTTCCAAAACAGCTGCTGACGCAACTTTGGCTGCTGCTAACGCATTGGCTGCTGCTGCCGCGAAAACAGCGTCTACAACTGACGACACAGCTGCTGCTGCTGCTGTAACTGCTGCAACTGCACAAGTTACTGCTGCAACTTCTGCTGTGACTAAAGCTGCTACTGACACAACATCTGCTGCTGCATTGCCAGCAAACTATGTTGCTAAAGCGTTCACATTGACATCTGGTGTTGATGCGTTCACAGGCGGTGCTGGTAACGATACATTCGTTGCAAACAAAGCTGATAACTCTGCAATCACATTGACAGCATTAGACGCTATCGATGGCGGCGCAGGTGCTGGCGACGAATTGAGCATCACTTTGGTTGGTAACTTGAACACTGCAGCTGCTGGTGCAACTGTTAAAGGTGTTGAAATTGTTAAGTTGACTTCTTCTGGTACAGTTACTGCAGACGTTAGCAGCACTGGCGGCTGGACTGGCGTAACAAGCTTGACGTCAACATCTATCGGCGCAACAGCAATCACTGCTGATAAAACAACTGCAGTGACTGCAGCTGCTACAACACCAGCTGGTAACTCAACAGTTTCTGGTGGTTCCACAGTGAACTTCACATCGACTGGTTTGGCTTCTGGTAACCAAGTAACTGTAAGTGGTTCTGCTGGTGACGTATCTGTAACAACTGATACATCTACAAGCAACATCACTTTGGGTACAGTATCTGTTTCTACAGCCGGTAACGTTACAATTTCCCAAACAGCGAAAAACACCACAGTCGCTCAAACGACGACTTTGGGTCAAGTGTCTGTAACTGGTGGTGCAAACACAACTTCAGTAAGCGTAACGAACTCTAAAGCTGTAACTGCTTCTGGCACAAAAGCTGGTATCGCTACAAACAGCATCTCTATCACGGACGTGAACAACGGTAGCGCAACTAAAGCAGGTACGATCGCTTCTGTGACAGCAAGCGGCTATACAACTTTGCAGGTTAATGGCAATGCTTTGACTACATTGAACGTGACCAACGGTGCTGGCAATATCATCATCGACAACAGTGGTTTGACAACGCCAACAAACAAAACTTTGGCTGTTACAGCAAATGGTTTGACTGGCGGTACATTGGATGATGCTGATATCTACACAACATTGAATGTAACAACAGCAACTGCTGACTCTACATTGGCAAATATCACGACAGGTGCTGTTACAGCATTGACAGTGGCAGGTACAAACAAATTGACATTGACTTCAACGGCTGGCTTGACAGCATTGAAAACAGTAACAGTTTCTGGTACTGCAGGTTTGACAGCTGATGTGAGTGGTCTCGCAACTGTAACTGGTGTAAATACATCGGCTACAACTGGTAAAGCAACAGTGACTATCGCTTCTGCGACAGCAACTTACACTGGTGGTGCTGGTGTTGATGCAGTTACAACATCTGGTGCAGCGTTGTCTAAAGCAATTTCTTTGGGCGCTGGTAACGATACATTGAACATGAACTCTGTTTCTGCAACTCCAACAGCAACTGTTGCTGGTGGTGACGGTACAGATACCATCACAATGACAGCGGCATTGGCAGCAACAGCTTCTGGCTCTGCAACTTTCGCAGGTAAAGTAACTGGCTTCGAAAACTTGGTGTTGTCTGGTGCAACTAACCAAACTATCGATTTGTCCGTATTGGGCAGCTTCAAAGACGTGTCCACTTCTGGTGGTAACGGCTTGACATTGAACAACTTGCCTTCAGGCGGTAATTTGACGTTGACAGGTGCAGGTACAGCTTACACTGTTGCAAACTCAGACTTCACAAGCGCTACTGCTGACGTAATCAATGTTAAATTGGCTGATGGTAGCAATGGCGGTGTTGCATTCGCAGCTACAGGTATCACAGCTGCAAACGTAGAAACTATCGCGATCACAGTTGACGACACACAAACTGATTCTGATGGTGGCTTCTATGACACATTGACAGTCTTGGGCAACACAGTAAAAGCGATCTCAGTTACTGGCGACGCAGGTTTGACATTGACAGCAGCAAGTACAGCATTGACATCTGTTGATGCAAGTGGCATTTCTACTGCTGATGGCGTAACTGGCGGTGCAGGTTTCCAATGGACTTCTGGTGCATTGGCAGCTGCTGCAACAGTAAAAGGTAGTGTTGATGGTGCAAACACAATTACTGCAACTGCGGCAACAAAAGCAGTGACATACACTGGTGGTTCTGGCGATGATACGTTCACAGCAAGCAATGCGCAAAACAACGTATTGACTTTGGGTGACGGTGCAAATACTGCAACTCTCGGTTCAGGCAATAACACTGTAACTGGTGGCAAAGATGCTGATACAGTTACAGTAACAACTGGTAACAACACAGTGTCATTGGGTGACGGTGCAAACAGCTTCACAGCAACAACTGGTAACAACACTTACACTGGTGGTAAGAACGTTGATACGATCACTGTTGGTGGCGGTTCTAACACTATCACTACAGGCGCTGGCGCTGACGTAATCTCCTTTACAGCTGTAACTGCAAACGTGAATACGTACTCTACAATCACTGATGCAACTAAGACAGATTCCATTACCTTCGCAGACAAAGGTACTGAAACTTTCAACTCAACGAAAGTAACATTGGCTGGTACGGCTGTATTCCAAGATTACGCGAATGCAGTCATCCAAGCTGGTGGTAACGCTTCTGTCAACGGCGCGTTTGGTTGGTTCCAATTCAACGGCGATACATACTTGGTACAAAGCCGTCATGATGGTTCTGGCGCGAACGCAAGCTTCGTCAACGGTACTGATATGATCGTTAAATTGACTGGCTTGATCGATCTGAGCACAGCAACTGGCGCTGGTACAGCAACATTGACATTGGCTTAATTGTGATGGGTGTGACATCGAAAAAACTCGATGTCACTTCATGCAAGGGCTTTTTGTCTAAGTAGCTGATTACTTAGTATCAAATAAAAAACCCACCTTCTCGAAGGTGGGTTTTTTTATGTCCGCCGTTGACAATATAAAGCTCAATCATGAATGAAGTGTTGAGCCCAAGGAAAGCAAAAATCCTGCATACTACTGATCAATTAAGTACAGCAAACCGCTAACAAATGACCAAAACAATTGCCTCACAACTCTACCTCATTGATGCGCTGAACCAAGTAATTTCCGACCCTGGAAGTCGTTTTCATTGGAGGACTCTACTCAACAGATTGCTCAGTTGCCATGATAGTGAGTTACATCAACATGCCTACGAACGTATCGAGGCCGAGGTGGCAAGCGAAGGTATGGGGGGATTTCATCGAGCGATTTTTTTGGCACACGTGTTTTCTGTTGATCGCGCAATTGAAGAAGCAGCGAGGATACTTGCTGACCTTCGCCCGGTGCATGTTGACCGCATTATGGCTTTCATCAATTCGGAGTGGGCGACGAGATTAACAAAGGGGAGTGACACAATCAGCCTAGAACAACATTTTAAAAATACAAAGATTGAATCCTTACTTCAATTGGTCGCTCAACAAATCAAGATTTCCCATTTGAACACAAGAAATCGACGAAATGAGATTAAACGTGTGGCGATCTATTTACCTCAGATTAACGACAGCAATCACCCGCCGACATCACTTGCACTCCAGCATGTGAAGGTAATGCAAGAAAAGGGGTTGGAAGTCAAAGTCTTTAGTGCACAAGAACTGCAAATTCAACAGAGTCGTGAATACTTAAGTAATGATGCACATGTTCATAACGCTGCATTTGATGAGGGTCTATTAGAGGAGATGAAATTTTTTAAGCCAATAGAGGTGGTAAAGGCCACAGAAGATTTCTCGCTTGCATTGAGGTATCAAGATATCGCCAATCAAATCTCTCAATATGAACCCGATATTTTATTTTTCGTAGGGAATCATTCGCCGCTCTTGGCTGCGCTATATGAACATATGCCGATTCTCACGTTGAACGTTAATTCTCATGCACCATTAGGTAATTATGATATTTGGCTAAGTGCAAAGAAAGCTGAAGAACTACATTCGGATATTGATCGATCTCGAAGCGCTTACTATCCGTTTCGCGTGTTTAGGCAAGCCACGGCGCGTGATATGAGCTATTTTGCCTCGGAAAAGCGAAATAATGAGCTAACCTTGATTACAGTTGGAGCAAGACTTCCTGATGAGATTAAGTCTGATTGGGTGGAGCGGATTCGGCCACTGTTTGACGAATTTCCTAAGTTGAAGTGGAAGCTTATTGGTGGCAAAGGTGAATTACCGCAAGCGTTGAAAGGACTTGACGCAAACCGAATTGAAATAATAAAACATAGCGAAGATATTTTTACGCAGTTAGATACTGCGGATATCTACATTAATCCACCAAGAGTTGGTGGCGGTTTTAGTGTAGCAGAGGCGATGTCGGTAGGAGTACCGTGCTTAGCCTATTGCAATACGGATGGGGGTTCGAAGCTTTTAGAATATGCAGTACGTGACTCAAACCATTTTGTAACAGAGCTGCGAAATCTGATCAACAGCTCGGAATACAGACAGAAATGGTCGATTGCTATGATTGAGATCTTTGATAAGACCATCAATCTTGAGAACGCTGGCGAGTCATGGATGGAAGCTGCACACGCAGCACTAAGTCGATACGCAATTCGTTGTGCAGAACAACACTGAGTGACGTCCATGTGCAGAGCGGAATTTTCAAGTTAATACTAGAATAAGTAGGTCGTGCTGTGAACGCTTAGTGAGAATCTGCTGCATAGGACTTCTTAAACTTCGCCGGAATGCCGACAACCAGTACGTTCGCATCGACGTCATTGGTAACCACCGCTCCAGCACCGACCACTGCATCGTCACCTATGTTTAGTCTTTCGAGCACAGTCGCACCAATTCCTACAGTAACCCTTTTGCCAATGCAGCTTAATCCGCCCAAATTGCTCCCCGGCTGAATGCGAGAGAAAGCACCAATCTGTGTGTCGTGCCCAACGGTCACGCCACGGTTGATAAATACGTGTTGAGCTAATTGAGCGCCAGGACCAATGACACTTTTCGCACCGATAAATACACCCGGATTGATTGCAGCAAGCGGCGATACATAGGAAGTAGGGTGAATAAGCGTGGTGAATTGAATTCCAAATTTTTGTTCAAGCTCTATTGCCAATACTTCCCGCGTCGGGGTCGTCGGTCCCAATATGTAGAGATCATTCGGTTTTGGGAGAAAATCTTTTATGCCTATAATTTTTGGCATGTTCTGAAATGGACTGAGTTCTTCAGCGCGTTCAAGCACGCTTCTGTCGCGTTCACCAACAGACTCTGGTAAGTGCGACACAATTTGTGCCACCTCGAGATGATTGGCCAACGCACAATCAAAAATATCCGACAAGATATTGCTGCAGCCGAAAATAACTAAAGCTGGTTTCATGATTTACCGTTCTGTAATGCCGAGTCGCTGTCTCACCTCAGTAGGAGTCGCTATGCTCCTGCCGAGGGCTTTCGATTGTTTAACTACTCTTTCCACAAGCATCTCATTACTTGCCAAATTGGTGCGGTCATCGTCAAACCAGATATTGTCCTCGACGCCAACGCGTACGCCGTCACCGATCACGACTCCCAAAGCATTCGCAGTTTTCTGGAATCGACCAATTCCAGCAAGCGACCAGATCGAATTAGGAGGAAGTTCGTTTACGATTATCGCTATGTGTAACATATTCGCTTGCGCAGTGGATGGATTGCCCAACAGTATGTTGAAGTAATATGGCGGCGCTAATAACCCTTTTTCGATGAGGATTTTGGCAAAATTGACCATGCCAAGATCAAAAACTTCTAACTCAGGCTTGATCCCACGTTCGAGCATGATCTCAGCTAAGCGTATAATTGCTGCTGGAGAGTTGACGCTCGCATCTTTCGCAAAATTCATTGAACCTAAAGTGAGACTCGCCATATCAGGCCGCAGATCTTTGTCGAGATATAAGCTAGCGGCGCGATCTTCTACGTCCTTTACCATTCTTCCGCTAGTGGTCGCGGTAATGATTAAATCTGAATTTTTTCCGCGGATTTTGGAGATTATGTCGGCGAAGATAGAAGCACTTGTCGACGGTGTTCCATCCTCAGCACGGGCGTGAATATGTATCATGCTAGCGCCAAGCTCTGCGCACCTCAACGCTACTTCCGCAATATCTTTTGGATTGATAGGTACGTATGGTGTTTGAGTTGGCATTGGCACCATGCCAGTTGGTGCCAAGTTAATAATTAGCGGTGACATTTTTGTTTACATTAAAAATTTGTCGTCATTTTAATCGAAAAGGCTATTGCGTTTGAAATGAAGTGTAATCTGGCTTCACATTCGCGAAGCCGCACTACCGTAGTTCAATGCTGGGAAAATACCTGCACATAGCTTATTCGGCGGAAGAATTTATTAAGCTTTGATGGAATTTGGAAGGATTCTATGTTAATCTGCTTGAAAATGTGATTTGCGTCACATTTTTTAAGTGGCGTACATGTTCAACTACGCACTTTGCCGAAAATGGCATCCTTTTTCACTTTAGTGTGCAAAGCTCAAAATGATTTCTAAGTTTCAAATGCCTAAAAACGAAATAACCGATGTGTTACGTTCGTTCAAAAGTACATTTCGCACCATAGGCGTTTTCAGCGCCATTATTAATCTGCTGATGTTGGTTCCGTCCCTCTACATGCTGCAGATCTATGATCGTGTTTTACAAAGTCGCAATGAAATGACTTTGTTGATGTTGACCTTGCTCATGCTCTTGGCCTATGCCGTCATGAGCACGCTCGAATTTATTCGTAGTTTCATCTTGATTCGTGCCGGTGCGAAACTCGACATGAAGATGAATAAACGAATCTATACCGCGGCATTTGAGCAAAATTTGAAACGCGGCGGCGGTAATGCAGGCCAGGCATTGCAAGATTTAACGCAAATTCGTCAGTTCTTAACTGGCAATGGCTTGTTCGCCTTCTTCGATGCACCTTGGTTTCCATTTTACCTTGCCGTGATCTTCATGTTTGACGTCTGGCTCGGTGTATTCGCGACATGTGGCGTGATTTTGATGGTGATCTTGGCTTACGCAAATGAAGTGGTTTCAAAAAAACCTCTCAGCGAGGCGAATACGATGTCCATTATTTCTAGTAACCTCGCAACCAATAACTTGCGTAATGCTGAGGTAATCGAAGCCATGGGCATGTTGCCTAGTTTGATGAGCCGTTGGTTCAAATTACATGGTCGTTTCTTGCAACTACAGGGCGAAGCAAGTGAAAAATCCGGCATCGTTACTGCTCTGAGTAAATTTGTACGCGTTTCAATTCAGTCTCTGGTCTTAGGCTTGGGTGCCTTGCTGGTAATCGAAGGAAAGATGTCGCCAGGGATGATGATTGCGGGTTCTATTTTGCTCGGTAAAGCGACTGGCCCTATCGATCAATTGATTGGGGTATGGAAGCAGTGGAGTAGTGTGCAAAGCGCCTACAAGCGCTTAGAGGAATTATTGTCGAACAATCCACCTCGTGTTGCTGGTATGGATTTGCCAAAACCAAAAGGTGCGGTGTCTGTTGAGGCAGTTGTGGCAGCACCTCCTGGTTCGAAAGTGGCGGTTTTGAAAGGCGTAACTTTTGCCATTCCTCCAGGTGAAGTGCTAGGCATCATTGGTCCATCAGGTTCAGGTAAGTCGACTTTAGCACGCTTGTTAGTTGGCGTATGGCCCGCAGCGCAAGGCACCGTGCGTTTAGATAGTGCTGATATTTTTCAATGGAATAAAGATCAGCTCGGCTCGCATATCGGCTACCTGCCACAAGATATCGAATTATTTGCTGGCACGGTTGCGGATAATATCGCTCGTTTTGGTGAAGTCGATGCTGAGAAGGTAATTGTCGCTGCAAAGCACGCGGGCGTACACGATATGATTTTACACTTCCCTCAAGGTTACGACACCAAGCTCGGTGATGGTGGTGCAGGTTTGTCTGGCGGCCAGAAACAACGTATTGCTCTAGCACGTGCTATGTACAACGACCCGTCTCTGTTGGTGCTCGATGAACCGAATTCGAATTTGGATGATGTCGGCGAAGCAGCATTGGTTCAAGCAGTGAATTACTTGCGATCGATTGGAAAAACCATCGTGTTAATCACCCATCGCACAAGCATTTTGAGCGCAACAACGCAGCTTCTATTATTGCGTGATGGTGTGGCGCAAGCTTTCGGACCACGTGATCAAGTCATTGCCGCGCTCAATCAAGCCAACCAACAAGCACAGCAGCAAGCGGTCGCAGCACAACAAGCGGCATTGCAGGCGCAACAACAGCAACAAGCAGCAGCGCAAGGCAACGGCCCAGCGGCTGAAACTAACCCTGCTGCGGAGTAAGAATATGAATACGAAAAACGCATTAGTTAAACGCGATAACAATGTCTCGGACGTCGCAACACAAGACGTTGAAGTATTGGACGTGATTGTCGATTCCAGTAGCTATTCACGATTAGGTTGGATGATCGTGCTGTTCGGTTTTGTTGGCTTTATTTTGTGGGCTTCGTTCGCGCCGCTCGATAAGGGTGTTCCGATTCAAGGTACCTTGTCGGTATCGTCTAACCGTAAGGCAATTCAATATCCCAATAATGGCACGGTAGAAGCGGTGTTGGTGAAAGACGGTGATGTCGTCAAAGCGGGCCAAGTCTTGGTGCGCATGAACCCCATCGTATCAAAAGCCAATTTGGAAGTGGGTCGTGTGCAGCTCTATACGGCAGAGGCCACCGCAGCTCGCTTAAAAGCTGAAATTGAAAATGCACCGAATATCAATTTCCCTAAGTACTTAACTTCTGACAAGCTTGACCCACGTGTTGCTAATAACATCCTGTTACAGCAACAGTTGTTCTTGTCGCGTCGTACAGCACAACAAAATGATTTATCCTCGATCGATGAAAACATTGCTGGTCTGAAGTCGCAGTTGCGTGGTCTTGAAGATTCGATGATCAACAAAAAGCAGCAAGTTGGTTTCTTGAAAGAGCAAGTTGAAAATATGCGCGAATTAGCGAAGGAAGGTTTTGTCGCACGTAACCGTTTGCTCGATTTGGAACGCACCTATGCGCAGGTGATTGGCGCCATCTCGGAAGATACAGGCAACATCGGTCGTGTTCAACGTCAAATTACAGAACTCAATTTCCGCCGTACGCAGAGACAACAAGAGTATCAAAAAGAAGCCCGAGCGCAATTAAATGAAGCACAAAAAGATGCAGAATCCGCTCGCAGTCGTTTGCCGGCACTGGAATACGAATTTAATAACGTAGAGGTCAAGTCGCCAGTGAATGGTGTTGTGACGAGTCTCAATGTATTTACCGTGGGCGGTTTTGTCGCTCCGAATGTGAAATTGATGGAAATCGTTCCTGAATCTGATCCTTTGATCGTTGAAGGCCAAATGCCTGTGCATTTGGTTGATAAAGTACGCAAGGGTATGCCTGTTGATTTGATTTTCTCTGCATTTAACTCGAATACCACGCCACATATTCCTGGTGTGGTTACCCAAGTGGCTGCCGATCGCACGGTCGATGAGCGCACAGGCATGCCGTATTACAAAATTCGAGCAGAAGTGACTCCAGAAGGTGTGAAGAAATTGACGAAGTTAGAGTTGCGCCCAGGGATGCCGGTAGATATGTCTGTCAAAACAGGCGAACGTACTTTCATGAACTATCTCATGAAACCATTGATGGATCGAGCTAATTCTTCTTTGAGCGAAGAGTAAGGTGAAAAAGATGAACCGAACATGGAAGCGTCTTAGCGTAATCTCATTAGCTTGCTCGGCCCTATTTGCACAAGCGAATGCCTCAGCGACGGGTTTATTAGAAGCGTATCAGGCTGCTTTGAAGAACGATCCTTTGTATCGTTCTGCTCAAGCTGATAATCGCTATGGTCAACAGGCCGAAGTGCTCGGTCGAGCAGGTCTGTTGCCGCAAGTGCAGTATTCTTTCTCGAAATCGACCAATAAAGGTGAGCAAACTGCGCCGAATTTTCTCGGTAAGTTAGCGATGTCTGATCTTGATTATCAAAGCTCCAGCAAGGGCGTATCTTTACGTCAGCCATTGTTTGCACTCGATAATTATGCCCGCTTCAAGCAAGGCCAAGCGCAGACTCTGCAAAGTAACGCGCAGTTTGATGCACGCGCCAAAGATCTGATGGTAAGGGTCTTAGCAGCATATTCTGATGCGAAGTTCGGTGAGGAACAAGTGGCACTGTATACCGCACAGCGCGACTTCTTGCGTGAGCAGAAAAAAGTCAACGACTTGATGTTTTCGAAAGGCGAAGCCGCGAAAACTGATATGTTGGAAACGCAAGCCAAGTTGGATGTGGCCGAGGCAATTTTGTTAGAAGCTCAAGACAACTTGCAAAATGCTCGCACGATTTTGGCAGGTATTGTGGGGACCGACATTACTGCACTCGATTCTTTGAAAGAGGATTTTAGTGTCAGTCGTTTGATTCAAGGCGACTTGAACGAATGGAAAACCACCGCAGAAAAAAATAGCCCCGAAATTTCCGCGGCTAAGCTGAATTTGGAAATTGCCGAGCAAGAAATCGCTAAAAGCCGTGCCGGACATGCGCCGCGCGTCGACTTAAATGCGAGTTATAGCCACGGTAAGTCAGAGACAGTGACAACACAGAAGCAGGACAACAATATTCGCAGCATTGGTTTCCAAGTCGTTATTCCGATTTATTCAGGTGGTTCTTCGAGCGCAGTATCTTCGCAAGCAGTGGCGCAGAAAGATCGTGCTAGATCCGATTTAGACAGTACTCGCATCAAAGTGATGACTGAGCTGCAAAAGCAGTTTAATGCAGTACGTGTCGGGGCAATTAAGGTCGAAGCTTTCCAACGTTCAGTTGCATCGGCGCAGACCTTGGTCGAGGCGACTAAGCAAAGCATCAAAGGCGGTATTCGTATCAATTTGGATTTGCTCAATGCCCAACAGCAGCTGGTGACAGCGAAGCGTGACTTGGCTCAAGCGCGTTATAACTACTTAAGTGCATTCTTGCGGTTGAAGGTCGCTGCAGGCGTCGCTAATTATGAAGACATGCAGGTGGTTGCAGGCTTCTTCTCCGGGAACTAATCTGGGGTTTTGGGTCTGACCAAGTTTGTGAATACAAACGAAAAAGGGTGAGGAAAAATTCCTCACCCTTTTTTATTGTCGCCATCCGTTCTTTAAGCCTGAATGCCGTTCCGTTAAGCGCATGAGTTCAAGGACTATCGTTCCCGCGCAGGCGGGAATCTAGTGCCGTAAATGCCGAAAGACACTGGATCCCTGCCTTCGCAGGGATGACATGACGAATTATTCAGCTTGACTGAACGCCAATTGAACGGCTTTACTCTTTAAGCTTGCAGCTTTTTCTTCAAAAGCTCATTGACTTGCGCAGGGTTGCCTATACCTTTGGTTAGAACAGCTTCTTTACACTTTGAATAAAGTAAGTGATCTGCATATCTTGGTTTTTACTTCCGATAAGCTCGATTATTCTGGCTTGAATCTCTTTGATTTGCGCTATATACTTGTGGCATATCCCATCTGGTAGGAGCACATCATGACAATTAGCTCAGTTTTTACAAATAACCGCTCGCAGGCAGTTCGCCTACCTGCGGAATTGCGCTTGCCGGATAACGTCAAGAAGGTGGACGTACGTTCTAAGGGCAATGAACGCATTATTTCTCCAGTGGGTCATACTTGGGATAGTTTTTTCCTCAATGGTCCAAAAGTGTCTGAGGATTTTATGTCTGAGCGCGCATCACAAAGTCAAACTGATCGCGAAGCGCTATAACAATGTTGAAATATCTACTTGATACGAATATTGTCATATACGTATTAAAGCGTCGTCCAATTGAAGTATTGGAGATTTTTAACCAGCATTCTAGTCGAATGGCTATTTCAGCCATTACGTTGTCAGAGTTATTTCACGGCGCCGAAAAAAGTCAAAAAGTTAGCGAGAATCTATATGCAATTGAAGATTTTTGCAGCCGACTTGAAGTTCTTCCTTATTCTGCGAAAGCCTCTCAACACTACGGTTCCATTCGTAGTGCTCTTGAAAAAGTTGGAAAACCGATTGGCGTGAATGACATTCACATTGCAGCCAATGCTCGCAGCGAGGGGTTGATTTTGGTGACCAATAATGCCAGTGAGTTTGAGCGAGTGCCTGCATTACAGGTCGAGAACTGGGTCCCGTAACCTAGTTTGATGAATTGCTTGTTTTAGTACCATGAGAGAAAGGGTGAGGAAACATTCCTCACCCTTTTTCATTGTCGCCATCCGTTCTTTAAGCCTGAATGCCGTTCCGTTAAACGCATAAGTTCAAGGACTGTCGTTCCCGCGCAGGCGGGAATCTAGTGGCGTAAATGCCTAAAGACACTGGATCCCTGCCTTCGCAGGGATGACATGAAGAATTATTGAGCATAACTGAACTGCATTACTTTTTAAGCATGCAGCTTTTTCTTCAAAAGCTCATTGACTTGCGCAGGGTTGCCTTTACCCTTGGTCGCTTTCATCGCTTGACCAACCAAGGCGTTGAAGGCTTTCTCATTACCAGCGCGGTACGCATCGACCGATTGCTGATTTGCTGCCATCACTTCATCGATAATCTTTTCGAGCGCGCCGACATCAGAAATTTGTTTCAAGCCTTTGGCATCGATCACCGCATCTGCCAAATTGTCTTCGGCGCTTGGTGCTTGCCACATTGCTGCGAACACTTCTTTTGCAATCTTGTTGGAGATCGTACCGTCAGTAATTCGTTGTAGGAGTAAAGCGAGTTGCGCTGCTGTTACCGGAATTTGTGCAATCTCTATACCTTCACGATTGAGCGTAGAAGAGACATCACCCATTAACCAGTTGGCGATTTGTTTGGCTTGCGCTGCCTTGTCACCTGCTGGGCTTGCCGCCAGCGCTGCTTCAAAATACGCTGCCATGGCTTTCGATTGCGTGACGATCATTGCATCATAGTCAGATAAACCAAACTGCTCTGTGAAGCGCGCACGCATCGCTGTAGGCAATTCAGGCATGGTGCTGCGCACTTGCTCTACCCATTCGCGACTAATGCGCAGTGGCGGCAGATCTGGGTCTGGGAAATAGCGATAATCTTGTGAATCTTCTTTACTGCGCATGGAGCGCGTTTCTTTGCGATCAGGGTCGTATAAACGTGTTTCTTGTACGACCGTGCCGCCGTCTTCAATTAATTCAATCTGACGACGCACTTCGATATTGATGGCATCTTCCAAGAATCGGAAAGAGTTGAGATTTTTGATTTCGCAACGCGTACCAAATTCTTTTTGACCAACTGGGCGAACCGAGACGTTGGCGTCGCAACGGAAGGAACCTTCTTGCATATTGCCATCGCAAATGTCGAGCCATACGACCAGCGAGTGCAAAGCTTTAGCGTAAGCGACTGCTTCAGCCGCGCTACGCATGACGGGCTCGGTGACGATTTCAAGCAAAGGTGTGCCTGCACGATTGAGGTCGATACCCGTCATGCCTTGGTAGTCTTCGTGCAGAGATTTGCCCGCGTCTTCTTCGAGGTGAGCGCGTGTCAGTTCAATGACTTTGACTTCAGACTTGCCATCTTTCTCAACGACGCAAGTAACAGTGCCGCCTTGTACTACAGGAATTTCAAATTGACTGATCTGATAACCCTTCGGCAAATCAGGGTAGAAATAATTTTTACGCGCAAAAATCGATTCCGGGGCGATAGTCGCGCCCACTGCTAAACCAAATTGAATCGCCTTCTCAACAGCACCTTTATTCATGACCGGCAACACGCCAGGCAAGGCTAAATCGACTGGGCTGGCTTGTGTATTCGGTTCTGCACCAAACTGAATGGAAGAACCACTAAAAATTTTTGAATTCGTTTTGAGTTGGGCGTGAGTCTCAAAACCGATAACGACTTCCCATTGCATATTGCATTCCTTTTTGAATCTACTCGATTCCGCTGAATTGTTCTCTGTACACTTCTGCAGCGCGGGTTTCAACCGCCCTGCGTATTCTTTTTCTTTACGTTCTCGCCCTTCGAAACGGGAAGCGCCAACGCAAAGGACTCAACACAAAGCGCGCAATTACACAGGCGCTTTGCTGTGCCAATCGGTCGCTTGCTGGAACTGATGGGCAACGTTCAATAGCTTCGCTTCCGCAAAATAATTGCCGATGATTTGCAAGCCAACCGGGCGCTTACTATTCTTTTCACCTTGACCAAAACCACAAGGAATTGACATACCCGGCAAACCTGCCAAGCTGGTCGACAGCGTGAAAATGTCGGCCAAATAGTTAGCGACCGGATCATCCGATTTGGCACCTAAATCCCAAGCAACGGTTGGCGCTACAGGGCCCATGATGACGTCACATTGTTCGAAAGCGGCTTGGAAATCTTGGGCGATTAAGCGACGAATCTTCTGTGCTTGTAAATAGTAGGCATCGTAATAGCCATGTGATAGAACATAAGCGCCAGTCAAAATGCGGCGTTTGACTTCATCACCAAAACCTTCAGTGCGTGTCTTGCGATACATATCGTTGAGATCTTTATATTCGGTTGCGCGATGACCGTAACGCACACCATCAAAACGACTCAAGTTAGAGGAAGCTTCTGCTGGAGCGATGATGTAATACACTGGGATCGACAACTCTGTTTTTGGTAAGGAGATGTCGACTAATGTGGCGCCGAGTTTTTCGTATTCACTTAAGGCTGCACGCACCGCTTGTTCAACATCACTGGCTAGACCCGCACCAAAAAATTCTCGTGGCACGCCTATGCGTAGGCCTTTAATCGATTGATTCAAGTCGCGTGAAAAATCTTCCTTATCGCGTGTGACGCTGGTTGAATCTTTCTCATCAAAACCAACCATGGTATTCAATAATAAACTGCAGTCTTCGGCCGTTTGCGCCATCGGGCCACCCTGATCGAGCGAAGAGGCAAAGGCAATCATACCGAAGCGAGAAACACTGCCATAGGTAGGTTTGATGCCTGTGACGCCACAAAACGCTGCGGGCTGGCGAATCGAGCCGCCAGTATCCGTGCCTGTAACTGCAGGCGCTAAACGGGCGGCAATCGCAGCAGCAGAACCACCAGAAGAACCACCTGGAACAGCAGTGATATCCCATGGGTTTTTGACGGCCCCAAAGTAGGAATTTTCATTGCTCGAACCCATCGCGAATTCATCGCAATTGAGTTTGCCGAGCGTGACAGTGCCAGCGCGTTTGAAATGCTCAACCACTGTCGCATCAAATGGACTGACATAATTTTCCAGCATTTTTGAGCCTGCTGTTGAGCGCCAGTCGCGTGTCACGAAGATGTCTTTGTGGGCGATAGGAATGCCAGTCAAGGCTGTGATGTCGCCGCTAGCGATGCGCTGATCTGCAGCGGCTGCCTGCGCTAGGGTCAGTGCTGGGTCGACATGGGTGAAAGCATTTAAGGTATCTGCTTGAATACGGCCCAAATAGTGCTGTGCGAGTTCGCTCGCCGAAACTTGTTTACTCTGCAGCATGGCAGAGAGTTGCTTTAAGGTGTGCTTATGCATAATTAACTCAATGAATTCAATTTTGTGCTGCTAGATCTTGCCAGCCTAGCCTCATGTTCGGTCTATACAGTTCTCTACCATGGTAGAAATTGGCCGGCATTTGCGCGAACCACTCTGTATGTGTAGTTCAAACGATTATTCAATCACTTTCGGTACTAGGTAGAGTCCGTCTTGCGTCGCTGGCGCTACCTTTTGATATTCGTCGCGATGATTCGATTCGGTAATCGCGTCTTCGCGCAGCCTTAAAGAAAACTCAGGTAACTGTGCAGAAAGTGGATGACTTAAAGGCGCAACTCCCGATGTGTCGATCGATTTCAATTGCTCGGCGATAGAGAAAAATCCGTTGAGCTTATTGAGCGTATTATTTGCTTCTTCGTCGCTAAGTTCGAGTCGTGCCAAATTGGCGATACGTTTCACATCGTTGAGTTCTAATGACATGGTTGTTTGCACCCGTGGGGCGTTCAAAAAGTAGTGTTAAAAAAGTAGTTGAGATAGTAAAAAGCAAACTACGAGAAAAGCGATTTAGGCGGTATTTTGATGAAATATTTCCAAATTGCAACCTGCGTTTTTCTGGTTGAAAAAGCCCGCATTGAATTTGAGAGATTACCTATGATTTCTAGGATTATAAGGTAGAATGTCGGGTTAATACTCTTAAAATCGCCGAAGATGCCATGTTTGGCAAAGCCAAGCGAAGTTTAAGTTGATAAACGGAAAGAGGCTGTGTTGAAAACCTGGTTTCGCATCTGGTCTTCATTTGCATTCATTTGCTTAGACATTCATGTAAAAAGCATCAATTTCTAGCAAAAGATCCACAGTGGGCCTGATGCCAACGCTTTGTTTATCGGCGGGAGTGAAAAGATTCGGTGCGAAATCCTCGTGCCATTGGACAAATTAGTAAATTAGCGACAACAAGGATTTTATGTTCGGTTTTTTTCGTAGTTATCTTTCTAACGATTTGGCGATTGACTTAGGTACAGCCAATACTTTGATTTACGTGCGTGGCCAGGGCATCGTGTTGGACGAGCCTTCCGTTGTCGCGATTCGCCAAGAAGGCGGCCCTAACGGCAAGAAAACAATTCAAGCCGTCGGTAAAGAAGCGAAACAGATGCTGGGTAAAGTACCTGGCAACATCGAAGCGATTCGTCCGATGAAAGACGGCGTTATTGCCGACTTCACTGTGACTGAGCAAATGCTCAAGCAGTTCATCCGCATGGTGCATGACACTAAGTTCTTCAAACCATCTCCACGCATCATCATCTGCGTTCCTTGCGGTTCTACCCAAGTTGAACGTCGCGCGATTCGTGAATCTGCTTTGGGCGCTGGTGCTTCTCAAGTGTATTTGATCGAAGAGCCAATGGCAGCAGCGATCGGTGCTGGTTTGCCAGTATCTGACGCAACCGGCTCCATGGTCGTCGATATCGGTGGTGGTACTACTGAAGTGGGCGTGATCTCCTTGGGCGGTATGGTCTACAAAGGTTCTGTGCGCGTTGGTGGTGATAAGTTTGATGAAGCGATCGTTAACTACATCCGCCGTAACTACGGCATGTTGATCGGTGAACAAACTGCTGAAGCAATCAAGAAAACGATCGGTTCTGCTTTCCCTGGTTCTGAAATCAAGGAAATGGAAGTCAAAGGTCGTAACCTGTCTGAAGGTATTCCACGTTCCTTCACAATCTCTAGTAACGAGATCTTGGAAGCCTTGACTGATCCATTGAATAACATCGTTTCAGCTGTGAAAAACGCGTTGGAACAAACTCCCCCAGAACTCGGTGCTGACATCGCTGAAAAAGGCATGATGTTGACCGGCGGTGGCGCTTTGTTGCGCGACTTAGATCGTCTCTTGATGGAAGAAACTGGCTTGCCAGTGTTGGTCGCTGAAGAACCATTGACCTGCGTGGTACGTGGTTCTGGTATGGCATTAGAACGTATGGACAAATTGGGCTCTTTGTTTTCTTACGAATAATTCGTTTGAGAAACAAATGCGCAATGGACTTGCGACGTAAATACAGTGTGAAACTGAGACGTGAAATGAGTTCATGATAAGCGAATGAGATAGCTCGCTTCGCATTTGGAAGAAGTACATAAGTACAGGAATTTGAAATGAGATCAGCAATGGCGTGATCTCATTTCAGTTTTCTTATTTCAGTTGTTCTATCAATGTTCTAGGCTTAGCATCGTCACTTATGCAACATAGTCCACCACCACTGTTTAAACAAGGCGCGTCCGCACGCGTTAAGGTGGCCTTTTTCACTGTCTTTTCTATCTGCCTGTTACTGGTTGACTCTCGGATGAAGTCACTCGGTCCATTGCGTCAAGTAGTGGGTACGGCACTTTATCCTCTACAAATGCTGGCACTGGCACCGCGCGATGCGATGTCGAATATGTCGAATTATTTCGCTTCGACTAGTACGCTACAAAAAGAAGTAGAAACTTTAAAACTGCAGCAAATTAAAAACGCAGAAAGCTTGCATCAAAATGTGGCTTTGACCACAGAGAATGCACAGTTACGACGCCTGTTGGAACTGAAAACCAAGACGACTTCGAAGTCGTTGATGGCAGAAATTTTGTACGATGCACGTGATGAAGTTACCCGTAAGATTGTGTTAAATCGTGGCGCTACTCACGGTATTGCGTTGAGCCAGCCCGTGATTGATGAGCGTGGCGTGGTCGGGCAGGTCACCCGTGTTTTTCCACTCACCTGTGAAGTGACCTTGCTCTCCGATAAAAATCAAGCCATTCCAGTCATGGTCGAACGCAATGGTCTGCGTAGCGTGGTGACCGGCCGTGGCCGCTCTCCGTTTCTTGAAATGCGTGTGACGACCAACGCTGATGTGAAAATTGGTGATGTTTTGGTGACCTCAGGTATTGATGGTGTTTATCCTGAAGGTTTGCAAGTGGCGAAAGTTGCGCAAGTCGACAATAAGGCCACCACGACGTTTGAAACAGTTTTACTCTCGCCTTCGGCTGGGGTTGAGCACCATAAACAATTATTAGTGCTATTGGTTGATACGAGTTCGATTGCACCGCCCGAGTCGGAAGATGTACGCGCGAAGAAAGAGAAAATAAATCGACGCGTCACTCGTGATGCCAGTAAAGACGCCGTCAAAGAGGGTGCTCCGGTTGATTTCAAACGCGTTGAAGGCAGTGCGAGTCAAGCAGTCAGTAATGGCGCAGTAACGGCGACTCCCGCATCTGCACCCGCTTCGTCATCATTAGCCACTCCCGCAAGTACCGCGGCTGTTGCCAAACGCAAGGAGTGAGTTGATGAATCATCCTCAATACATTTTACAACCGGTCAATCCGATATTTATTATCTTTAGCCTGATAGTAGCTTTCGTCTTGAACCTATTGCCTTGGGG
The DNA here is from genome assembly GCF_014284155.1 of Affinundibacterium nitidum. GTDB lineage: Bacteria > Pseudomonadota > Gammaproteobacteria > Burkholderiales > Burkholderiaceae_D > Undibacterium > Undibacterium nitidum. The sequence continues at coordinate 10,740 of NZ_JACOFZ010000003.1, read as the reverse complement.
CTTCTCGGTTGGTATTCCCGATTTCGTGGCCTTGGTCTTGGTTTTTTGGAGTATTCACCAGCCGCGCAAAGTGGGGATAGGTATCGCCTTCACCATGGGTTTGTTGATGGACGTACACGATGCGGTCTACCTCGGTGAAAATGCACTCGCTTACACCTTACTTTCCTACTTTGCGATTTCGATTCATCGTCGCGTGTTGTGGTTCCCACCTTTGGTGCAGAGCTTTCAAGTATTCCCGCTCTTCCTCGGTATTTTGGTGATTAAGCTTGGCGTGCGCCTTGTGATTTCTTCAGATTCGCATTTTCCCGGTTGGCTCTATTTCTTGGAATGTGCGGTGACCACTGCGTTATGGCCAATTGCCACATGGTTACTGTTAGCACCACAACGCCGTCCAGTCGATAAAGACGAAACACGCCCAATCTAGTCACTCTTTTGCACTGAATGTTTCCATGACTGAGTTAAAAAATACCGAACGTGAACTGTATTTGTTCCGCATGCGCCTGTTGGTGATCGGTATTTTCGCGACGGTTTGTTTTTCGGTCTTGATCGGTCGATACGTTTGGCTGCAAATTGTTAAACACGAGGTATATGCGACCAAAGCTAACGAAAATCGTATTTCGGTCGTTCCTATCGTCCCCAATCGAGGTTTGATTCTTGACCGTAATGGTGTGGTCTTGGCACGTAACTTTTCCGCTTACACTTTGGAAATTACGCCGTCAAAAATTACCAAAGACATGGATGTACTAATCGACGAGCTCTCTGCCTTGGTCGATATTCAACCCAAGCATCGTAAGCGTCTGCGCAAACTGATGGAAGAATCAAAGAGTTTCGAGAGCTTGCCGATTCGTACTCGTTTGTCCGATGAAGAAGTAGCGCGCTTCACGGCGCAACGTTTTCGCTTTCCTGGCGTTGAAATTCAAGCACGTTTGTTCCGTCAATATCCTTTGGGTGAAACGGCATCGCATGTGATCGGCTACATCGGTCGTATCAATAAGAAAGAAGCTGAAAATCTTGACGATAGCGAAGATGCCGCCAACTACAAAGGTACGCTGTATATCGGTAAAGAAGGTTTAGAGAAAAGTTACGAAAAGATGTTGCATGGTGTGACCGGTGTGGAGGAGGTTGAAATCTCTGCTGGAGGTCGAGCTGTCAGAACACTTTCGCGTACGGCACCAAACTCCGGCAAGAATCTTATTCTTTCGGTCGATATCGAATTGCAGAAAGTGATCGAAGAAGCGTTTGGGGATAGGCGTGGTGCAATGGTGGCGATTGAGCCAGAAACGGGCGATGTCTTAGCTTTCGTGTCCAAACCCACCTTTGATCCTAACTTGTTCGTTGAAGGCATTGACCAGCAAAGCTGGCATGAGCTCAATACCTCAGAAGACATTCCCCTCTTAAATCGCCCACTAACAGGCGCATACGCACCGGGCTCAACTTATAAACCCTTCATGGCGCTGTTAGCGCTTGAATCAGGTAAGCGCACGGCAGCACAAGCGATTTCGGATCCAGGATATTTTGTTTTCGGTAATCACACGTTTAACGACGATAAAGTCGGCGGCCACGGCATGGTGGATATGTATCGCGCGGTGGTGCATTCCTGCGATACGTATTTTTATCAATTAGCGAATGATCTTGGCGTCGACGTGATGCATGACTTCATGAAGCAATTTGGTCTGGGCCAGATCACTGGCATTGATTTGGAAAATGAACGTCGTGGCCTATTACCGTCGAGTGAATGGAAACGCAAAGCCTTCAAAAAGCCCGCGCAACAACGGTGGATTTTGGGTGACACGATTTCTTTGGGGATCGGACAAGGACAGAACACTTTTACGCCTTTGCAGATGGCACATGCGATGGCGACTCTCGTAAATGGCGGCATCGTGATGAAGCCACATCTGGTCAAGATTATCGAAGACCCACATTCGAAAGAGCGCGTGTTGACGGTACCAAAAGAGAGTGCACGTATCCCGCTCAAACCAGAGAATATCGAAATCATTAAACATGCGATGGTCGGTGTGTCGAAAGAGGGTACCGGGCGTACTGCCTTTTTAAATGCTGAATATGTGGCCGGAGGTAAGACTGGAACTGCGCAGGTTATTGGTATGAAAAAGGGTGAAAAATACGATGCCAGCAAAATCGCGGAGCGTTATCGTGATCATGCTTGGTACATTTCATTTGCGCCGGCTGACAAACCTAAAATCGCTGTCGCCATTATTGTTGAAAATGGCGGTAAAGGTGCTGCGGCTGCTGCGCCTATCGTGCGTAAGGCATTTGACTACTTCTTATTGGGCAAACGTCCAGACGATAAAGCGAAAGCGATGGCAGCCGCTCAGGCGGCCGCCGCTGTAGAAAATGATGAAATTGATGATGCTTTGCCACCGAGTAAATTAGTTACACCACCAGCGTCTGCCCCAGCGACCTCTGCTTCCCTGCCGATGGCTGCACCAGCAACACCAGCCTCGGTTCCAGCAACGAATCCTGTAAAGAGGAAGTGACATGGAAAATAAATCCGTCTACTGGCAACGCTTTCGTGCTTACTTTATGGTGTTTGATGTGCCACTGGCGATCTTGATTTTCTTGATTGTCAGCACGGGTATTGTGACCATGTATTCGGCTGGTATCGATTTTCCTGGACGTCTCGAAAATCATCTACGCAATATTGTGATCGCCTTCTTTGTGATGTGGTTTATTGCGAACGTGCCACCACAAACCTTGATGCGTTTTGCCATCCCTATTTATGCAGTGGGTGTTTCCTTGCTGATTGCTGTTGCGTTGTTTGGAGTCATTAAAAAAGGTGCGCGTCGTTGGTTGCATATTGGTTTTGATATTCAACCGTCTGAGATTCTGAAGATCGCGGTACCTCTGATGTTGGCGTGGTATTTTCAAAAACGCGAAGGTACTTTGCGCTGGAAGGATTTCGGTGTAGCTGCGTTGATATTGGCGATTCCGCTTGGCTTAATCGTGAAGCAGCCAGACCTAGGGACGGCATTATTGGTCGGTGCGGTCGGCTTCACCGTGATTTTTTTAGCGGGCCTATCATGGCGCTTGTTGATTGGTTTATTTCTCGCGGCGTTGATCCTTGTCCCAACTGTGGTTTGGCCACGCTTACATGATTATCAAAAAGATCGTGTCATGATTATGCTCGACCCCACCAAAGATGCGCTTGGTAAAGGCTTTCATATCATCCAGTCGATTATTGCTGTCGGTTCGGGTGGAACGACAGGGAAGGGTTGGAAGAATGGGACCCAGTCGCATCTTGAATTCATTCCCGAACATACGACCGATTTTATTTCGGCGGTTTATCTCGAAGAGTTTGGTTTTTTCGGTAGTCTATTTCTGGTGACACTGTATTTCTTGGTGGTGGTGCGCGGCCTGATGATCGCCGCCAACGCGCCGACCATGTTTGCACGCCTGATGGCGGGCGCCGTCACAGCAATTTTCTTCACCTATGCCTTCGTGAATTTGGGCATGGTGGTTGGCATCTTACCGGTGGTGGGTGTGCCATTACCTTTTGTGAGTTTTGGCGGTACAGCGATGATGACCTTAGGCATGGGACTCGGTATTTTGATGAGCGTGCAGCATCATCGAGGATTGATGAAGTCTTGATGCAATTCATTTGTCGATTATCTGCTGTTGCATTAGTATTGGCTCTGGGCGCGTGTTCAAGTGCGCCGAAAGTCGCCCCTAAGCCTGCTGGCAAACCAATTGCGAGTAAGCCTGACAGTAGTTCTGTTGCAGGTGAAAAACCCGCTAGTCCGAATAGCAGCCCTAGCCGTGGTGGATACTATCAAGACGATGGTCCCGGTGAAAATATACCCGCTAATTTAGATAAAACGCCCGACCCAGTGCCGACGCTTGAGCCTTATTCTCGGACCGGCAATAAACCGTATCAAGTGTTCGGTAAAACCTATACACCGCTAAATGACAATATCACGCCGTTCAAGCAACGCGGTATCGCTAGTTGGTATGGTAAGAAGTTTCATGGCAAGCGAACCTCATCAGGTGAACCTTATGATATGTTTAAGATCACCGCTGCGCATCCTATTTTGCCTATACCCTCGTATGCACGCGTCACTAATGTCGCCAACGGTAAGCAGATTATTGTGCGCATCAATGATCGTGGCCCTTTCCATTCTAATCGTGTCATGGACTTGTCTTACACAGCCGCACTCAAATTAGGCTACATCGGCAAGGGAAGTAGCGAGATTGAGATCGAACGCCTATTGCCCGAAGATATCGCGCGTATGGCGGAGAATCGCAAGAATCAAATCGCCCAAACAGAGCAGAGTGCGGCGGACAATTCTTTGGCCGCAGATAAAGCCGTCGAGCGTGAGCGTCAGGTTCTCATCGACAAAGCGAAGTTGGATAAGAATCTCAATTCAAAGATTGCCGAGAAAAGTGTTTCGGGTAATGAAATGCAAGCAAATGCGAACTCAGTGATTTCGCAGACCAAGCCAGTTGAGGCTGCTTCCGCTTTCTATTTGCAATTTGCTGCTTTTGGTATCCGTGCCAATGCAGAAATGAGCCGAGATCAACTCCAACAGAAAATCCGAGACCAGATCGGTTCGCTCGATTTAGTCTTCGAGATCATTCAGCAGGGGAATCTCTATCGCTTACAAGCCGGACCTTTTGCAAATCGTATTGATGCGCAAACCATGTTGGAAAAAATTGGCAATGCAGTGGCCAAGCCAATTATTGTGCAGCGCTAAGTTAAGTTTTGTTTACTCTTCGTCTGCCTTCATGTCTAAGGCAATTTGATACAGAGCATTTTTCTTTTTGCCTGTGATTTGCGCCGCTAGATTGGCAGCTTGTTTGACGGAGAGTTCCTCAAGAAGTATGGTCAGTACCCGTTTTGCCTCAAGTAGATCGTCGGCATCGGCCTCTGGCATACCTTCCACCAACACCACATATTCACCTTTTTCGCGGTGCGCATCTTGCGCCAACCAGTCGGCTGCTTCACCTAGGCTGCAGCGATGAATTTCCTCAAATAACTTGGTGACTTCACGGGCAAACACGATGCGTCGGTCGGGACCAAAGTTTTCTAATAACGCTTTCGTACTTTCCATAATACGATGCGGTGCTTCGTAAAAAATCAGTGTCGCAGGGATGGCGACCAAAGATTGTAAACAAGTGTCGCGCTGTCCAGCTTTGCTTGGGAGAAAACCGACGAAGTAGAAGCGATCATTAATTAAGCCGCTGGCGGAGAGGGCGCTAATCGCTGCAGATGCGCCTGGTAATGGTGAGACTCGTAAACCTGCCTTGCGTACGGCATCCACAATGATGGCACCTGGATCCGATACCGCCGGTGTTCCCGCATCCGATACTAGTGCGATACGTTCACCCGCTTCTAGTCTTTGAATTATTTTCTCCGCTACTTCATGCTCATTATGCATATGCGCTGCGATCAGCGGTTTATGCAGACCATAGCGTGTTAGCAGTTGCGCGGTATTGCGTGTATCTTCGCAAGCGACAGCATCAGCGATCTGCAAAACATGCAAAGCGCGTAAAGAGATATCCGCACTATTGCCAATAGGTGTTGCAATAATATACAGAGTCGCGTTAGGATAAGTCTGCTGATGGACAGACTCAAACAGAGCACTAGGATTAAACGTCGCAGCAGATTCTTGGCTCATGACGGGAGATGAATGATGAAGATCAAAGATTCAGGGATTGTACGCTATGCCAGAGTCAAATTGGCTGACTAAACGCTTAGCAGCGATTCGCACCCCCAAACAGCGTAGTGGAGATGCCGCTGAAGAGCGCGCTTTGGTGTATTTACAAGCGCAGGGTTTGCAATTGGTGCAACGTAGTTTTCTCTGCAAGGGCGGAGAAATTGATCTGATCATGCGGGATGCAGGCTTCTTAGTCTTTGTTGAGGTCAGACAGCGGGCAGATGCTCGTTTTGGAGGCGCTATTGCTAGTGTTACTGCAGCAAAACAGAAACGCTTGATTCATGCAGCTCAAATCTATTTGCAAGGGCTACGAACTCAACCCCCATGTCGCTTTGATCTCGTCGCCATCGAAGGCGAACAGCTACAATGGCTGAAAAATATCATTTCAGCTTAGAAACTGCTGTTTTACAGTAAAATCAAGGCATGAAGCCTGCAAATCTGCAAATAACACTTTCCACATCGCATGGTAATTTCGTGAATTTATTACCTGCGGCGTTTCCGCTTAATTTACCCATCCTCACGCTATAATCCGCGCACTATGAAAAACCAACGCATCCTCTCGCACTTTCAGGAAAGTGCTGAATTAAAAATGATTTCTGCTGAATTGCTAGCGGAGCCGATTGAACAAGCAGTGGAATTGATGTTCACTGCACTCTCCAACGGTAACAAGATTTTAGCCTGTGGGAATGGCGGTTCCGCTGCTGACTGTCAGCACTTCGCTGCCGAATTGGTTGGACGTTTCGAACGCGAGCGTTTGCCACTACCCGCGATGGCGCTGACAGTAGACTCTTCGATATTAACTGCAGTCGCTAACGACTATAGCTTTCAAGAAGTCTTCGCCAAGCAAGTGCAAGCGTTTGGGCAGGCTGGAGACGTATTATTGGCGATTACGACATCGGGAAATTCAGTGAGTGTCTTGAATGCAGTGAATTCAGCATTAGAACGCGATATGCGCGTGATTGCGCTGACCGGTAAAGGCGGTGGTGAGATGAATGAGTTACTGACCGAAGCTGATGTGCATATTTGTGTACCCCATGATCGCACTGCGCGTATCCAAGAGGTACATCTGTTAACGATACATTGTTTGTGTGACGGCATTGATGCCGCTTTATTTGGAGGTGATACAGATGAATAAATCTGTGACGAAGTCTTTTGCATTGAAATCGCTAGCGAAGCCCGTACTCGTAATTAGTTTGTCTTGCGCTGCTCTGGTCAGTTTGCAAGGTTGTGTGGCGATGTTTGTCGGTGGTGCGGTAGTCGGAACGATTGCTGCAATTGATCGCCGTACACTTGGTGCGCAAACGGAAGACAAGGCTATCCTTTTAAAGGGCGAGTCTGCGATCAAGCGTGCATTAAGTGACGCGGCTCATGTCAATGTCACCAGCTATAACCGTCGCGTTTTATTAACGGGTGAAGTCCCAGACGAAGCGGCAAAGGCGACGGCAGAACGCGAAGTTCGTGCAGTCCAAGGTGTGACAGCAGTCTTGAATGAATTGGTGATTGGTAGCGCATCGAGCATCTCGTCACGTTCCAACGATGCACTGATCACGACCAAGATCAAAGCTTCTCTGGTTGACACCAAAGGGATCAATGAAAGTGCGTTCAAGGTGGTAACCGAAACCGGCAATGTTTATTTGATGGGGCGTGTCACGCAAGGCGAAGGCACAACAGCAGCGAATGTGGCAGCAGGTGTAAGTGGTGTGAAGAAAGTAACGAAGATGTTTGAATACATCACCGAAGCTGAACTCAAAGCCTTGCAGACCACCAAGAGTAAGATTGACTTGAACGAAGAACAGAAATAATTCCGAATCATTCAAGACCGTCTCAATATAAAAAGTGCGACGGTCTTTTTTTTCCAATAGGAGAATTTAACATGGGACTTATCATTACTTTAGTCGTCATTGCCGGCGTGATTTTTTGGGCAATATCCACCTATAACAGCATGGTGGCAGGGCGCAATCGTTTTAAAAATGGTTACGCACAAATCGATGTGCAACTGAAACGTCGCTATGACTTGATCCCGAATTTGGTCGAGGTCGCCAAAGGCTATATGAAGCATGAGCGCGAAACCTTGGAAGCCGTTATCCAAGCACGCAACCAAGCGGTGACAGCCAATGCGCAAGTTTCTGCCGATCCAAGCGATGCGACCGCAGTACAAGCTTTGTCTCGTTCCGAGGGGGCATTGGCATCTTCACTGGGCAAGATGTTTGCGTTGTCTGAGGCCTACCCAGATCTCAAAGCGAACGAAAACATGTTGCAGTTGACCGAAGAGTTAACCAGCACAGAAAACAAAATTTCTTTCGCACGTCAAGCTTACAACGACAGCGTAATGCAGTACAACACCTCGATCGAGCAGTTCCCGGGTAATATTTTTGCAGGCATGTTCGGTTTCAAAGCCGGTGAATTATTGCAGGCGACTGAAGCACCTGAAGAACGTAAAGCCGTTAAAGTATCTTTCTAAGAACCTGGTAAGTATCTGTCCAAGCCGAGGCCACGATGAATTTTTTCGAGCACCAAGATCAAGCACACCGTGAAAGCAAGAAACTTTTGTTCTTGTTTTTGTTAGCGGTCGTCGCCATCGTGGTCGCCGTGAATTTCGTCGCAGCCGGCTTGTGGATTTGGACCAAGGGCGGTGGACATTTTGCCGCGGTACATGTTTATCCCAAGGGATATTTTCTTGCCATTTCGATCGTGACGATCTTGGTTATTGCCGGTGGTAGTTTATTCCAGATGGCACAACTCAAGGACGGCGGTGACGCCGTTGCTGAGATGGCCGGTGGGCGTTTAGTTGATCCTAATTCGCGTGATCGACAAGAGCGCCGTTTGCTGAATATCGTAGAAGAAATGGCTTTGGCTTCAGGGATTGCCTGCCCTAAGGTTTATATTCTTGATCAAGAGGAAGCGATTAATGCTTTCGCTGCGGGCTATCATCAAAATGAAGCTGTCGTTGCAGTCACGCGCGGCACTTTGAATCGCCTCAATCGTGATGAATTACAAGGCGTGATTGGTCACGAGTTTAGCCATATTATGAATGGCGATATGCGTATGAACGTCAAGCTGATTGGCGTTTTGTTCGGCATACAGATGATCGCTGGTTTAGGCGAAATTTTGCTCAATTGGGGAGCGCGTTTTGGTTCATCTCGGAGTCGCGATGAGAAAGGCCCTTCGATCCAGTTATTAATGATCGCGCTCGGTGCAGCTTTGTTTGCGATCGGCTATATCGGCATTTTCTGCGGCCGTTTGATTAAATCGGCAGTTTCTCGTCAACGTGAATATTTGGCCGATGCGAGTGCGGTACAGTTCACTCGCAATCCAGATGGCATTGGCGGCGCTCTGAAAAAAATTGGTGGGCTGACGAAAGTTAACCAATGTGGTTCACGCATTCAAAATCCAAATGCAGAGCAGTTGTCCCACATGTTTTTGGGGGCAGCGAAACCGAGTTTGTTGTCTGGTATGTTTGCGACCCATCCACCGATTGAAACACGCTTAGAGCGTTTGTACGGCCGCCCCGTTGATTTCTTAAATGCTGATGTCATCGCTCAAGAGAGTGAGGCTGGGCAGGAAGACATGTCAAATGCGATGGGGTTTGCGGCAAATCCTATTCCGTGGACGGGTGGATCAGCTAAAGCTGAAGGAATCAATGCATCGAATCTAGCGGGCGATGTTTCCAATAGTGCGATGGCATTTCATCCTCAATTTGGCTATCAAGCGCCAGATCAAAAAATGCCAGCAGCTGAGGCTCCTAAGACTACGATTCCACAAGATATTCGTGGTGCTGCGCGCGATCCGCAAGCGGCGAGTGCTTTGGTCTATGCGCTTTTGTTAGATCGTGCTGACGCAAAAGCCTATCAAGTTCAGATCGACGTGCTGAACCGATCAGTGCCACATCTGTGTGCCATGACTACCTTGTTTTTGGAGCAGACAGAAACCTTATCCCGCGCGACGCGCTTACCCATACTCGACCTAGCGACGCCAGCCTTGCGCTCTTTGGATATTGATCAGAAAAAACAGATGATGGCTGTGGTTAGTCGTTTGATTATAGCTGATCAGACGGTCACGCAAGCAGAGTTCGTACTGCAAACGATTTTGGAACGTCGCTTGAGTGAAACGAGTGGACGTGTCGTTCCTTTACGCTACGGAAAGCTCGCAGAGTTGCCATCACAAACGGCACTGATACTGTCCTTGATGGCGCATACGCATGGAGAGCGAGCGCAGGCGGTCTTTAGTGAGGTGGCGAATCGTTTGCAAGAAGTCAGTTTGCAATCATCGGACTTCGTCGCTAAGCAAGGCATTGACTACTTTCAAGTAAAACAGTCACTAGCTCAACTTAATCAATTAGCGCCTTTGGCTAAGCCTTTTCTCATTCGAGCATTGTTACAAGTAGCTGGTGAACAATTTGAGGTTGATGCGGTTGATCTCATTAAAACCATTTGCGCCGCGATTGACTCTCCTGTACCTGAACAGGTTAATCAACAATATCCGGTGAATTAATTCGACGCAGTTATCACTCAGCGGTGGGACATAAAAAAAGGAAGATTCTGAACTGACCCCAAAAAGTTGGACAGTTTGTTAGTTATACATAGGAGGGCTGATTTCTGTATTGAACAGGACTCAGCCCTTTCAGTTTTAGTTTGATTCGCTCGTGATTATAGTAGTGAATGTATTCTTTGATGCCACGTTCAAGTTGTTCGACACTTGTGAATTTATTGAGATAAAAAAATTCCGTCTTTAAAACGGCAAAGAAACTCTCCATCGCGGCATTATCGAGACAATTACCTTTGCGCGACATACTTTGGACAAGACCCCGTGATGCTAGTGATGTTTGATATGCTTGCATGCGATACTGCCATCCTTGGTCAGAGTGCAAAATCGGTTGATCTTTTGGCGATAGCCGTTTAAAAGCCTTTTTAAGCATCGTATCAATCATTTTATAAACGGGTTTTTTTGCGGTTTCAAAGGCGATGATCTCGCCGTTAAACAGATCTAAAATGGGTGATAGATAAAGCTTCTCACCAGCGACATTAAACTCCGTCACATCCGTCGACCACTTCTGGTTCGCCACTGTTGC
>NZ_JACOFZ010000038.1 GCF_014284155.1 Affinundibacterium nitidum | reverse complement strand
GGTGACATCAACAACATCACTGAAGATGCAGTACCGAACACAGTCACCGGCAATGTGATCACGAACGACACGGTCGGTGCGGACAGCAACGCCACCCCAGTCACAGCGGGCACCTTCACGAACGCCAGTGGCTACGGTACCTTGGTCTTGAACAGCAATGGTACCTACACGTACACGCTCAACAACAGCAATGCGGCCGTCAATGGCTTAGGCGCCGGCCAAAGCTTGACCGATAGCTTTACGTACACCTTAACCGATGGTGACGGCAGCACGACAACGGCAAGCTTGGTCATTACGATCAATGGTAATACCGATGGTGGTCCAACGGTCACGATCCCGGACAGCAATGCAGGTTCTGCAGGCGACATGACGGTAGCAGAAACGGCAAGCGCGACAGCGAACAGCTTCACG
>NZ_JACOFZ010000037.1 GCF_014284155.1 Affinundibacterium nitidum | reverse complement strand
GGTGTGAACTACACCTTGCCAGCCGGTGCAACAGCATTGACGGCAGCAGGTGCGTTCAGCATCACGCCAACGACCCAAACCTCGAATGGTGGTGCAGGTACAGCGATTGCGTACACCTACGATCCAGCAGCGGCGAACTTAGACTTCTTGCGTGCAGGCCAAAGCTTGACGATCACTTACCAAGTGAAGGTCAATGACGGTACAGCAGACTCCGCAGTGCAAGACGTGACGTTCACGATTACAGGCGCGAACGATGCGCCAGTGTTGAGTGACACAACGAACCCAGCAGCTGTGGTTGAGCTAGCTAATGCTTCTACTCAGAACTTGGCAGCGATTACAGGTAGCTTCGCCGTCTCTGATTTGGATATCGGTGATACCTTGACCGCTTCTGTGGTGGGTTCACCTGTAGTGCAGTTGAACGGTGTGAACTACACCTTACCAGC
>NZ_JACOFZ010000036.1 GCF_014284155.1 Affinundibacterium nitidum | reverse complement strand
GTGTATCAAGTCCGAGCGTCAGTGAAGGTGGAAATTTAGATTTTACGGTGAGCTTGAGTAATACAAGCACCACCCCTACGGCGGTGACGGTAACACCAAGTTCAGGCACAGCAACGCTAGGTACGGACACTAGCACCCAACAGTATTCGACTGATGGCGGTGCTAGCTGGACGACACTGTCTGGTAGCGTGGTCAATGTGCCTGCTGGTGTATCGAGCTTTATCGTACGCGTGGCCACGGTTGTTGATAGCACAGTGGAAGGAAGTGAAACCATTACTTTGTCGGCTGCAACAGCGCGTAATACGGCCGCTGTAACAGGCACGGGTACCATCTCCGATGGCGTATTGCCGACCATTACGATTACAGATACGAATGGCGTAGAGCCAGGACAAACCTCGGTTAAAGAAGCAGGCTTGGCCAGTGGTAGTCTCAATGACGGTAGTAATA
>NZ_JACOFZ010000035.1 GCF_014284155.1 Affinundibacterium nitidum | reverse complement strand
TAGGTGACACCTTGACAGCTTCAGTGGTGGGTTCACCCGTAGTGCAGTTGAACGGTGTGAACTACACCTTGCCAGCTAGTGCGACAGCATTGACGGCAGCAGGTGCATTCAGCATCACGCCAACGACTCAAACGTCGAATGGCGGTGCAGGCACAGCGATTGCATACACCTACGATCCAGCAGCTGCGAACTTAGACTTCTTGCGTGCAGGTCAAAGCTTGACGATCACTTATCAAGTGAAGGTCAATGACGGTACAGCAGACTCCGCAGTGCAAGACGTGACGTTCACGATCACCGGCGCGAACGATGCGCCAGTGTTGACGGATACAACGAACCCAACAGCGATCGTAGAATCTGCAGACGCTTCTGCGCAGAACTTGGCTCCAATCACAGGCAGTTTCGCCGTCTCTGATTTGGATATCGGCGATACCTTGACTGCTTCAGTTGTTGGCTCAC
>NZ_JACOFZ010000034.1 GCF_014284155.1 Affinundibacterium nitidum | reverse complement strand
ACGAACCCAACAGCGATCGTAGAATCTGCAGACGCTTCTGCGCAGAACTTGGCTCCAATCACAGGCAGTTTCGCCGTCTCTGATTTGGATATCGGCGATACCTTGACTGCTTCAGTTGTTGGCTCACCTGTAGTACAGTTGAATGGTGTGAACTACACCTTGCCAGTAGGTGCAACAGCACTGACAGCAGCAGGGGCGTTCAGCGTCACGCCAACGACCCAAACGTCGAATGGTGGTGCAGGTACAGCGATTGCGTACACTTATGATCCAGCGGCAGCGAACTTAGACTTCTTGCGTGCAGGCCAAAGCTTGACGATCACTTACCAAGTGAAGGTCAATGACGGTACGGCAGACTCCGCAGTGCAAGACGTGACGTTCACGATCACCGGTGCGAACGATGCGCCAGTATTGACAGATACGACGAACCCAACGGCGATCGTAGAAGCTGCAGACGCTTCTGCGCAGAACTTGGCTC
>NZ_JACOFZ010000033.1 GCF_014284155.1 Affinundibacterium nitidum | reverse complement strand
TCACATTGCCGGTGACTGTGTTCGGTACTGCATCTTCAGTGATGTTGTTGATGTCACCGACCGCTACTGGTTTGCTATCCGTAATAAGGATATCTAAGCTGTCGTTATTCGTTGCGCCTAAGGCATCCGTCACAGCGACAGTAACACTATCCGTGACATCGCTGTTCGCACTTTGGACACTTGGATCATAGGTGTAGCTCACCACGCCTGTGCTTGCGTTGTAGCCTGTTAATACCAAACTACCTTTACCGGTCGTGATCGTGATTGGTGTACCACCTAAAGCATTTAATTGCGCCAAGGTGACGTTGGTGCCACCCACGGTGATGCTTGCTAAACCAGCTGGAGCCGTGACCATGAAGCTGTTCGCTGTCGCGGTTGCCGTTTCTGCTACCGTCATGTCGCCCGCAGAACCTGCATTGCTGTCAGGGATCGTGACCGTTGGACCACCATCGGTATTACCATTGATCGTAATGACCAAAGTCGCTGTCGTCG
>NZ_JACOFZ010000032.1 GCF_014284155.1 Affinundibacterium nitidum | reverse complement strand
GATGAGTTCGTGTCCGTACAACTGGCGTAATCATGGCCCTTCGGGGCCATTGTTTCTCTGTGGAGGAGTCCATGACGAAAGATGAACTGATTGCCCGTCTCCGCTCGCTGGGTGAACAACTGAACCGTGATGTCAGCCTGACGGGGACGAAAGAAGAACTGGCGCTCCGTGTGGCAGAGCTGAAAGAGGAGCTTGATGACACGGATGAAACTGCCGGTCAGGACACCCCTCTCAGCCGGGAAAATGTGCTGACCGGACATGAAAATGAGGTGGGATCAGCGCAGCCGGATACCGTGATTCTGGATACGTCTGAACTGGTCACGGTCGTGGCACTGGTGAAGCTGCATACTGATGCACTTCACGCCACGCGGGATGAACCTGTGGCATTTGTGCTGCCGGGAACGGCGTTTCGTGTCTCTGCCGGTGTGGCAGCCGAAATGACAGAGCGCGGCCTGGCCAGAATGCAATAACGGGAGGCGCTGTGGCTGATTTCGATAACC
>NZ_JACOFZ010000031.1 GCF_014284155.1 Affinundibacterium nitidum | reverse complement strand
TGGCCGCCGATACCGTAATACTTTCGGTGCCTTCAGCAACACCATCAGCTATCGTCGCTACTCGCAGCAAAAAGCTTTGCGCTCCGGCTGGAACATTGACCGCACCAGCCAAGTTTAACCACGTCGCTCCACCATCGACTGAATATTGTTGTGCACCTGTGTCCACACCAACTGTCGCACTGCCAGAAATCGCATTTACATTGACGGCTGTCGTTGTCGTACTTGTGCCTGTCAAATTAATGGTAAAGACTAAGGCATTACCTTCCGCGACTGTCGCGCTATCGATCGACGACACTACAGGACGGTCGTCATTCGTGCCATCAACTCCTGTACCATCATCTTTGATCGTCACAATGCTGGCGCCTGCACCAATCGTCACATTGGTCGGATTCGTCAAATTCACCGTGAACGTTTCACCGCCTTCATAGACGCGGTCATTGGTGATCGGTACTGTGATCGTTTTAACCGTTTCACCTGGAGCAAACACCACACTGCCAATCACTG
>NZ_JACOFZ010000030.1 GCF_014284155.1 Affinundibacterium nitidum | reverse complement strand
TCGTAGAAGCTGCAGACGCTTCTGCGCAGAACTTGGCTCCAATCACTGGCAGTTTCGCCGTCTCTGATTTGGATATCGGCGATACCTTGACTGCTTCTGTGGTGGGTTCACCTGTAGTACAGTTGAACGGTGTGAACTACACCTTGCCAGCCGGTGCAACAGCATTGACGGCAGCAGGTGCGTTCAGCATCACGCCAACGACCCAAACGTCGAATGGTGGAGCAGGTACAGCGATTGCGTACACTTATGATCCAGCGGCAGCGAACTTAGACTTCTTGCGTGCAGGCCAAAGTTTGACGATCACTTATCAAGTGAAGGTCAATGATGGTACAGCAGACTCCGCAGTGCAAGACGTGACGTTCACGATCACCGGTGCGAACGATGCGCCAGTATTGACAGATACGACGAACCCAACGGCGATCGTAGAAGCTGCAGACGCTTCTGCGCAGAACTTGGCTCCAATCACAGGCAGTTTCGCCGTCTCTGATTTGGATATCGGCGATACTTTGACTGCTTCAGTTGTAGGCTCACCGGTAGTACAGTTGAACGGTGTGAACTACACCTTGCCAGCCGGTGCAACAGCATTGACGGCAGCAGGTGCGTTCA
>NZ_JACOFZ010000002.1:282710-578468 GCF_014284155.1 Affinundibacterium nitidum | reverse complement strand
TTGATACGATGCTTAAAAAGGCTTTTAAACGGCTATCGCCAAAAGATCAACCGATTTTGCACTCTGACCAAGGATGGCAGTATCGCATGCAAGCATATCAAACATCACTAGCATCACGGGGTCTTGTGCAAAGTATGTCGCGCAAAGGTAATTGCCTAGACAACGCTGCAATGGAGAGTTTCTTTGCTGTTTTAAAGACGGAATTTTTTTATCTCAATAAATTCACGAGCGTCGAACAACTTGACCAGGGTATCAAAGAATACATTCACTACTATAATCACGAGCGAATCAAACTAAAACTAAAAGGGCTGAGTCCTGTTCAATACAGAAATCAGCCCTCTTATGCATAACTAACAAACTGTCCAACTATTTGGGGTCAGTTCACTCGGTTCGCTTTTTTTAATTCGGTCATTCGCAATTTAAGCGCTAGCCGTTTGCAGAATTTGAAAGAGTTGATCTTTCAGAGAAATGCGAATTTTCTTCAAATTTTCTAAGGCTGCATCTGCTAAATGTTCAACGCCATTTTCCGCACGATTAACTGCTTTGTCAGCGTCCTGATATTCCTCAAACAATTTAGAGAAGTGTGCATTGGTCATTTTCAACGCGTGAATTTTCTCTTTGAATTCTGGAAATTCTGCTGCTAGGGGATGATGTTCAACTTGCATGTGTTCTCCTCGTTTAAAAAGTGCTGACTTTGATCATAAGGGAAACGAGAATTGCCTCACTGATCTACATCAAGACTTCTCAAATAGGCCTCTACATTTGAATATGGAGAGGCCGATGCGAGGAGAGATTTAAGTTAACGTCGATTCGCGTGCCCATTGGTATGGTGCAACCAAGGCATCACAAATTCATCAATGCCAGATGGGGCCTCTTTGACTTGCTTGGTTTGGTGCTTTACTGCATTGCACAAAGCCTCGATCAGGCACAGTGCCGCGCCATCGGAACTCGCTGAGCTACTGCTTTGGGTTTGCCCGTATAAAGTCAAATTGGCGAGCTGGGCGATCGGTGAACTTGGCGCATCGGTCAACGCAATAATCGGCACGCGATTTTCCCGCACCTGCTTCAATAACGTGATGGTGTCTGTTGCATATTTGGGAAATGAAATCCCAATCACTAAGTCATTTTCACTGTAGTTGAAAAGCTGGCTCGCAATATGCCCAGCACCACCTGAACCTAAGTTGTAGTGCACGCTCTTGCAATAGGGAGCGAGTGAGTGCCCCATCAAACCACCGAGAAATGAGCTAGCACCATAACCAATGATAAAGATGCGTTCAGCATTGAGAATTAAGCGTACGGCGCGTTCGCAGTTCTCTGGATTCATGATCCGGCGAGTAGCTTCCAAATTGCTGATGTCCTCCTCGAGACAACGCGCAAAAATGTCGGCACATGTCACCGGACGATCTGATGCAAATTGAATCTTTTCGGCAGGAGCCATCATTGATTCAAAACCGTGAACGAGTTCAGCTCGAAATTGTGGATAACCATCGAAACCGAGTGCGCGAGCAAAGCGATTTGCTGTCGCATTCGAAATCCCTACCGCGTGGGCAAGTTCGTCGATGGACATGGTAGCGGCGCGAAAAGCATTGGCGACGACATAGTCTGCTGTCTTTTTATGTGACTTAGACAACGAGCTATAGACGTGACCTATCCTTTCGTTAATAGACCCCCCCCGGGTCGTACTATTGGTATGTCTCATTTTTTTATTGAAATGTAAGATGAGTTTAGTGCCTATGATCTATGTCATTTCGGCAGCCTGCCATGATGTTTTCTGGATATGATTTATTGGCAACATCAAACATAACACATCGATGTTTTTTCAGCAATGCAAACAAAATATCGTGACTGGTATGCGACATGCCATGTCGCACATTTCAGACGTTGCTTTGTAGTATGGTCATCCAGCTCTCTTGCCTGAAGATCGACGAAGATCGCGCGCGAATAACAAAAAATAATGGTGGTATCTAGCAATTAGAAGGATTAATCTAATTTCTGAGGCCCGAATAGAGCGTCACATTTGTGTCACATCAGATTGTTACATTCTCGGCTTTTAGTCCACTAGGAATGAAACAAATGAAATCAAATAAGCTTGTGTTGGCAGCTCTGACCGCTGCCGTAAGTTTGGCGCTCGCTGCCTGCGGTAAAAGCGATAAAGCAGCCGATCCAGTACCTGTGACCCCAGTGGCTGAAGCACCAAAAAATGTGATCTTCTTCCTTGGTGATGGCATGGGTATGACCACCATGACAGCGGCACGTATTTATGCGGTGGGCGAAGATGGAGAGTTGACAGTCGACACCTTGCCAGAGACAGCATTTGTAAAAACTTTTTCAAATGATGCGCAGGTGACGGATAGTGCTCCATCCATGTCTGCCTATATGACCGGCGTTAAAATGAATAATGAAGTGATTTCGATGTCTTCAGACACGATCGCTAAAGATCCTGGCGTAGACGCTAACGGCAATAAGTTGGTGAATAACTGCGGCACAAGTAACGGAACAGCGGCACCAACTTTGTTGGAAGCGGCTAAAGCAAAAGGCTTGTCGACAGGCGTCGTCACAACAACGCGTGTGACCCATGCGACACCAGCAGCAACGTATTCCCACATCTGCCATCGCGATTTGGAAAATGACATCGCTGCGGCAGCGGTACCAGGCGGTGCTGGCTACAACAACGCATTGGGTACAACAGGCCTCGACGTTTTGCTTGGTGGTGGTAAGCAATTCTTCATCCCATTCAAAGATGGTGGCAAGCGTTCTGACGGTCGTGACCTCGTGGCTGAAATGAAAGCGAAGAACTATGCATACGCTGGTACTCAAGCTGAATTGGCGGCAATTGATGGCACCAAGACAGATCGTTTATTCGGCTTGTTCACATCGAGCCACATGAGCTACGACCTCGACCGTGACCCAGCAAAAGAACCAAGCTTGGCTGAAATGACGACCAAAGCAATGGACGTACTCGGCAAAAATTCTAAAGGTTACTTCTTGATGGTCGAAGGCGGCCGTATCGATCACGCTTTGCATGAAACAACAGCGAAAAAAGCCTTGCACGATATGGTGGCATTCGATAACGCAATCAAAGCAGCTATCGCGAAAGCAAAAGTAACAGATCCTGAGTTGAAGAATACCTTGATCGTAGTAACTGCTGATCATGATCACACTCTCGTCTTGAACGGTTATGCAAAGCGCACAGGCAAAACATCAGCAACGAATCCAGGCGTATTGGGCGTGGTGAAAAATTATGTGACTGGTGTTCCAGACAAAGATATGGATGGTATGCCTTATTCCATCATCGGTTTCGGTAATGGTGAAAATCGCACGCAAGGCCCACGTTCTATTTTGGTTGGTTTCGACGAAACAGCTACAAGTGCAAATACTTATCACCAAGAGGCGGTAGTTCGCGTTGCTGCTGGTAGTGAAACGCACGGCGGTACAGATGTGTTCCTTGGCGCAATTGGTAAAGGTGCAGATACCTTCATGGGCACGATCGATAACACCAAAGTCTATACCTTAGTGAAAGCTGCTGTCGGTTTGTAATCCGCAGTCATTTGAACCTCTCACTTTGAACCAACTCATTACACGGAATACAAAATGAAACGACATATTATCGCCACATTGTTGGCATTGAGCTTCGCCCAATTGGCATCTGCGCAGAGTACGGCAAAAAACGTAATCTTTTTCCTTGGCGATGGCATGGGCCCATCGACTATCACTGCATCTCGTATCTATAAATACGGAGAAGATGGTAGTTTGACGATGGATAAATTGGAGCGCACAGCGCGCATCAAGACTTATTCTTACGACGCACAAACGACAGACAGTGCACCATCCATGGCAGCGTACATGACTGGTGTTAAGATGAATAATGAAGTTTTGTCGATGTCGCCCGAAACTGTAGCAACGCCACCTAGCAAAGATGCGAACGGCAATCTCGGCGTGAATAACTGTGCGGCAACTGGCAACGGGACTTCAGTACCAACGATTTTGGAGTTGGCGAAGGCAAAAGGCAAAGCAGTCGGTTCAATCACAACAACTGAATTGACACATGCAACACCTGCTGCAACTTTCTCCCATATTTGTAACCGTAATGCGCAATACCATATCGCTGCACAGGCGATTCCAGGTGGCGCTGGTTACAACACAGCCTTGGGTGATGGCGTCGATGTCTTGATGGGTGGTGGTCGTAACCACTTCACACCTTTTAACGCTACCAGCAATAAAACAGGTCGTGCAGATGGCCGTGACTTGTTAGCCGAATTGGCAGCAAAAGGTTACACCGTTGCTGCAACAAAAGCAGAGATGGCAGCAGCACCAAACAGTAAGAAATTCATCGGTTTGTTCAGCAGCAAGAGCCATCTCGAATACGAACTTGATCGCGTTGCAAATCCACCAGTAGGTGAAGGTGCGACACAACCAAGTTTGGCTGAAATGACTGTCAAAGCGATGGACTTGTTATCGCAAAATAGTAATGGATACTTCTTGATGGTCGAAGGCGGCCGTATCGACCACGCTTTGCATGGCACGAACGCTAAACGCGCTTTGGCTGACACCATTGCATTTGATGATGCGATCAAAGCAGCATTAGATAAAGCAAAATTGACAGACCCTACATTGGCCAACACCTTGATCGTGGTAACAGCGGATCATGACCATACTTTGGCATTTAATGGTTACGGCAAAAAAGGTAATCCAATTTTGGACATTAACCGCGATTACAAAACTGGCCTCGAGTCTAAAGATGCAGATGGCAATACCTACACCACTTTGGTGTTTGGTAATGGTCCAAACCGTCCAGATCGTCGCGCGAATTTGAGCAGCACGACCGTATTGGCGGACAACTATTTGCAAGAAACAGGCGTACGTTTGTCGAGTGAAACTCACGGCGGTGGCGACGTTAAGTTGTTCGCTACAGGCGTGAATGCGAAACTGTTCAAAGGCACGATCGATAACATTAAAGTATTTAGTTTATTGAAAACAGCATTTGGTTTCTAAGTGTTTATTGTCTTGATGTTGGCGGTCTAGGCTGCCACGTTGAGATCAATGCAATGTGAATTTCCGATTGACCCGATGTCAGCGATGACATCGGGCTTTTTTGTAGTGAGTAGATGATGCAAAAGTTTGTGAAGTTAATTTCTCGAGCCAGTCTCGGTTCAATCATGTTGGCGGTCAGTTTGTCTTCAGCAGCGAGCTTCGCGCAAACACAAACGCAAACGGTAGCGCCAGATCTGGATTTACAGATCAGTTATTACAGCAAAGTGTTGACGGCCGAAGGCGTCAGTCGTGAAGCCCGTTATCAAGATAAGATGTTGCGCCGTTCAGGTCATGTTTGGTTAGAGCGTATCGTTCCGCAGACGATGTTGAAGGCGAGTCACGCGACTGAGATCAAGAAGGTGTCTCATAACCATCAAAATGAGAAGCTCACCGAACATAAGCATTTCAATCCTGTTTTGATACCGCGTCATGTGCAGCTGGAAAACGGCAAGGCGCGCATTGAGTTTATCGACAAAGCAGAAAAAATGACCGTTAGCGTGCCCTCATCTGAATTCAACAATGTAAACTTTGATGGTTCTTGGGAAAATAGCTACTACCTGATTGACCCTCAGCTTCTAAAGAGCATGAAGCAGAGTGCTAAGGCTTCGAACGTTGAAGGTGCTGTCTGGTATGAACGTGAAAAGAATGGCATTTTCCAAAAGGTGTTGTGGCATACGCAGAAGCAAATCCCATTGATCGTGGAAAGCGGTGACCGTGCTGGTACTTTTTATCAAAGCGTTGAAGTCAAGATTGCAGCGAATACGCAAACACAATTGCCATGGACCAATCTCAAAGGCTACACTCACAAGGAATACGCCGACTTCCTCGATTGATCTGGACTCGCCGAATTCGCTTCTAGAATTTTGCTTGTTGAATTTTCCTTGTACAAATACCAATCTTCAGCAATACTTAACGTCAATCTGCGTAAGCTGAGTTTCGCTTAGCTTACGTATCGACTTTCTTCACAGTTTCGAGGAGTATGGCATGGGTATTTGGGATAAGTTGAAGCACGAGTTTATCGATATCATCGAATGGTTAGATGATAGTCCGAACATTATGGTGCATCGTTTTGAGCGCTATCAAAACGAGATCAAAATGGGCGCAAAGCTCACCGTGCGTGAAGGCCAAGTTGCGGTAGTCGTCAATGAAGGTCAGCTTGGTAAAGGTCAAATCGCTGACGTGTTCCAGCCGGGCATGTACGAGTTGACCACTCAAAACATGCCGATCTTGAGTACCATCAAAGGTTGGAAATATGGTTTTGATAGCCCATTCAAAGCCGAAGTCTACTTCTTCAACACCACACGTTTCACCAACTTGAAGTGGGGCACCGCAGGCCCAGCGACCATGCGCGACCCAGAGTTTGGCGTGGTGCGCGTCACGGCTTTCGGTATCTATACTTTACGCATTCAAGATGCGAAAACGGTATTGATCGAATTGGTTGGTACAAAAGCCGACTTCACCACAGACGATATCGAAGAAAACTTACGTGGCAAAATCGGTCTGCGCATTAAAGAAGTTATGCCAGAAATTGGCGTGCCTATCATTGACCTTGAAAGTAAAGTCACTTTGGTCGGGGACCGCATACGCGAACGTATCGCCGCCGACTTCACCCAATATGGTTTAGAACTGTGCGAAGTACAAGTACAAGATATCGGTTTGCCAGAAGAAGTGGAACGTGCGATTGACCAACAAGGTGCAATGCGCGTGATCGGCAATATGAATCAGTTCGCTCAATACCAAGGCGCACAAGCTCTGCGTGACGCGGCGCAAAATCAAGGCATGGCCGGCGGTATGATGGGCGTTGGCGTTGGTTCGATGCTGACGCAAGGCATGGGTAATCTGTTTCAAAATCAAGCAGCACCCGCGGCGGCACCTGGTGCAGCCGTACCACCACCGTTACCTGGGGCGGTTGCGTACTTCGTGGCGCACCAAGGTACACAAACGGGGCCGTTCGATATGGCTGGATTGCAGGCACAAGTCGCAGGCGGCACCTTGCGTCGTGACACTCTGGTGTGGCGTCAAGGTATGGCTGCTTGGGCAGCGGCAGCAGACCAAGCAGATCTCGCGTCACTGTTTGCATCGATGCCTCCACCATTGCCACCACAAGCTTAAACCCGATCGTAGTTTGATTAGCACGCAAAGACGCATCTGAATTGATTCAGCGCTGCGTCTATTTTGCATAGCCTCTTTTGTTCTAATTTGAATCAGGATAGTCGGTGAGCACCAAAACTTTTCCGTGCACCCAATGCGGTGCGAAACTCGAATATGCGCCTGGCCAATCGGCCTTAAAGTGCCCATATTGCGGCCATCAAAACGCAATTGAGGTTGATGTTCAAGCTACTGCAGCTGCGGTAGAGGAATTAGACTACGCAGCCTACTTGGCAGAAAAAGCAGGCAACGAACCGAGCATTGCTGCGCAAACGGTTAAATGTAAAGCCTGTGGCGCGCAATCGCAATTTTCCGCCAATATAGTTTCGGACCGCTGCCCATTCTGTGCGGCACCTTTAATTGCAGCAGAAGCGTATTCACAGCGCATTATTCAACCCAGAGCGATCGCTGCTTTTGACATCAAAGAAGCAGAAGCGCGGCAAAAGTTCACAGATTGGATCAGCGGCCTCTGGTTTGCCCCCAACGCCTTGAAGCAAGCACACCGAGCTGAGCGTGGCTTGAAAGGTATCTATACTCCATATTGGACTTATGACGCTGCCAGCGATACACCGTACTATGGCGAGCGAGGTGTTGATTACACCGAAACTGAAACCTATCGCGAAAATGGTGAAACAAAAACACGCAGTGTCACTCGCACTGCATGGTACCCAGCCTCAGGCCAAGTCCATGTCGATTTCGATGACGTTCTGGTTCTAGGTTCACGCACTTTACCTGCAGAATACGCAGCAAAGTTGGCACCGTGGCGATTAGAGCGACTACAAGCCTATCGTGATGACTATGTTTCAGGATTCACAGTCGAAGCCTATCAAGTTGGCTTAGAACCAGGCTTCGATGCAGCTCGTGATGAAATGGAAAACGTCATACGTGCAGAAATATGCCGCGATATTGGCGGCGATCATCAACGCATCAGCAGTATGAGCCCACGCTATAGTGATATTCATTTCAAACACGTGCTGCTGCCGATTTGGTTATCGTCTTACCGTTACGGCGATAAAGTTTATCGCTTCTTGGTCAATGGGCAGACTGGAAAAGTACAAGGTGAGCGCCCGTACTCGGTTTGGAAGATTGTAGGTGCGGTGGCGTTAGGCTTGGTTGTTATAGGCGCTTTAATTTGGGCTTCGCAGAAGCATTGATGCATTAACTTTTAGATTCGAATTAGATATGCAACACGAATCAAGTCCTTATATCACCTTGGGAATAATTGTTTGCGTGGCACTGGGGATCCTGATTGTAGATCATCTGATCGTACGACGAAGCAGGCATAAAAATCAAAGGGGTGTCTGTGCGAAGTGTCGAGATTTAATTGGGGCAAGTTCTCCAACGATAGCGGTTGGCGGAGGAGAAGGGAGTGCAGTGCGAGCGCTGGTTTGCGAAAATTGCTATCGAAAAAATGCTAGTGTTGAGAAAATTGTTTTTCTATTATTGGTAAGTTCGTTTCTTATAACAGCTTTATTTTTGTGGCTAATCGCCCCATGATAAATAACTTCGCTGGCGCTAGTGCCTTGCAAGTATCGTTTCTACGCCTGTGTGTATTTTAAGTTCAATCATA
Organism: Affinundibacterium nitidum; assembly: GCF_014284155.1. Classification (GTDB taxonomy): domain Bacteria; phylum Pseudomonadota; class Gammaproteobacteria; order Burkholderiales; family Burkholderiaceae_D; genus Undibacterium; species Undibacterium nitidum. The sequence goes on along the minus strand of NZ_JACOFZ010000002.1, from coordinate 569,719 downwards.
TAGTCTCCAGAAAGGAAACGAATATGGCGACACGAGATATTTCAAAAATACTTTTCACTGCGGTTTATCCATTGTACGTACAAAAGGCTGAACGAAAAGGCCGGACGCAGGAAGAAGTAAATACTATCATCTGCTGGCTAACGGGTTATAGCCGTGAGCAGCTTGGTCAGCGCACTAAGGTTGAGATCAATTTTCAAGACTTCTTTAGTCAAGCACCTTCAATACATCCTAATATTTCCTTAATCACAGGCCTTGTGTGCGGCGTTCGTGTCGAAGATCTTCAAGATCCAATCACATATAGAGTTAGATGCCTCGACAAGCTCATCGATGAATTGGCCAAGGGTAAAAATCTTGAAAAAATATTGCGCCAGTAGAGCAGATAGTCTTAGCGTACCCATATCGTATCGTTGTGGAAAATAACTTCAAGGAGAATCAAGATGAAAGCAAATCCCGTTGGCTGGTTCGAAATTTATGTGCAAGACATCCCGCGTGCTAAGGCATTTTATGAAGCGGTTTTTGAAACCACATTAGTGGAACTGCCCAATCCTAATCCGTCTGAATTTGGGGATATGGAGATGTGGACTTTCCCTATGGCTATGCAAGATTACGGCGCATCTGGTGCCTTAATCAAAATGCCTGGGTGCCCCTCCGGTGGCAGCACATTGGTTTACTTCTCATGTGACGACTGCGCAGTGGAACTCGAGCGTGCGCTGAAGCACGGTGGCACTGTATTCAAGGGGAAACAGTCAATTGGCGTTAATGGATATATTGCGCTAGTCGTTGATACTGAAGGCAATATGATCGGTCTGCATTCTATGCAGTAATGGCAAAGCGTGACTACAGGCTCAACGATTATTCTCGCCAGAAAAGTCCGGTCATGATTGACGTCTTACAATGTGCGATGTTCTTAATGCCTTGCTCATCCAAATAAAATACGCGGTAGCAGCGCTCCCCGTCTTCGAAAAACGCTCCTGCAGCGAAGGGTGCCCACTCCACTTTAACATTTCTCCATCCTTTCTTTCTTGCAGCTGAAAGTATCCCGTCAATATCAATGTAGTGGAGGAAGATGCGGATAATGATGGCGACGGCAGCCAAACAAGAAAGGATGAGAAATTCCATTGTTAGAGCATAGTAAGAAAAAGAGGAAACCACATTGTAATGATTTCCTCAACTTGAAAAACGGTAATTAACTCCTCCAACTACCCGAACCTTGTTATTAGGGAGGAGTAAAAAAATTTTTTACGCGTTTAAGAGAATTTCCAATTTGTCGAATGACCCTGTCCATCCCATTGTCATGCCACGACGTTCGTTGATGAAGGCTTGTAGTTCAGCATCGGTGAAGTCACCGACTGGTTCCCAAGTGACCGTCACGCGGGTCTGGCTGTCGCCCTCAGCTGTAAACTCGACCGTCGTCTGCATAGTCTCTGGCCAGGTCGGCGCCATAGGATGACGCGAAATATTTTCATGTTCATCGCAGAACTGCTGTGTGTAGACGAGTCGATTGGACTTGGACATCTCTAGATAAGAAGCGCGTCCATACATGGTAATGTTGCTGCCATTCGTCATCTTATAAAACGAGCTGCCACCTTCATGCAAATCGGCGCGCATAAAAGACATAGTGAAACCAGTTGGCGGTAACCATTTAGAAAAATGTTCGGCCTTGGTCCACATGTCATACATCAGATCGATCGGTGCTGCGAAGCTGCGGTTAATGACGAAGCGTTCTTTGTGTTCAATCTGCGCTCCTAGGTATTCTGCGAAACGATCCCAAGTTGATTCGCCACCTGCTTGTTTAATGAACTGACGCGTTTGTGTGGCCGCCTCGGCTGTCGCCAAACTCATGGTCATTTCCATCAAGGTCTTTTTGCCGATCGCGGTGAAGTAGACGGTGACACGAAAAAGCGGTGGTGTGTCATCGGTGGCACCATGATCGTAAACCAAGGATCGGTGCTCATCGATTTCGTGGTAAGTCGCAATGTTGGGATAATCAGTGCCATCTGGTCCATGCATGGTGTAACGCCATTGACCACCCACGCGCAATTCTTTGCTATGGGTGGTCAAGGTGAAGCCGCGTGGCCCCCACCAATGTGCCGCTTGCACTGGGTCTACCCACGCATCCCAGACGATTTCAACCGGCGCATCGTAGATCCGCTCGAGATAAATTTCATTTGCTTGTGGTTTTGTTTTTGTTGCGGACATTCTTCTTACCTTTCTTTTCGGCGGTGACGGTTTGTAGATAGAGATCAAGGCGATCGAAACTTTCTTCCCAAAAAGCGCGATATTGATCGACCCAGTCTGCTGCCAGTTTGAGGTTTCCACCATTGAGCTTGCATGGACGACATTGAGCATCGCGGGTTTTGGTAATAAGACCTGCGGTCTCAAGAACCTTGAGATGTTTAGTGACAGCAGGTAGGCTCATGTCATTCAGAAATGGGCGTGCCAAATCGGATACATTCGCCTCACCTTGGGAAAGTTGCGCCAAAATTGCACGACGCGTAGGATCGGCGAGGGCGGAAAACGTTAAACTCAGTTGATCTTGCATAGTGTACCGAATGGTTAATTAACCTAATAGTTTAATAGTATTGTGGGATTTCGATGGCGTCAAGTGATATTTGATGCGTGTGATGAACACCAAGAAAAAAGCAATCTGATGTTGATACTTCTGATTTCATCTTTTCACGTCTTCGTTTATGATCAACTGGGTTTGCGATTGATTCTTTCATTCTTTCATCGCTGCAGGTTTTTGAATGTAGGCTGAACTACCTTGTCTAACACGACTCTTCGAGGAGCAAATCCATGAGCAATTCCATTCGTACCTGCCTTTGGTTCCGTGACGGCCGCGGACAAGAAGCCGCAGAGCTCTATTGTTCCTTGATTCCCAATAGCAGAGTCGAAAATGCCTACGTCGGCGACAACGGCTACGGTATTTTTTCTGTGATCGACTTTAACCTCGGTGGAGTACCTTATCAAATTCTCGACGCAGGGCCGATGTTCACTTTGAGTGAGGCCGTGTCGATTGCAGTTGCAACAGACAATCAGGCTGAAACTGACCGACTCTGGGCGGCATTTACGAGTAATGGCGGTGAGGAAACCGCATGCGGCTGGTTAAAAGATCGTTTCGGTGTGTCATGGCAAATTTATCCCAAGCGTTTGCTGGAATTGACCATGAATGCTGACAAAGATATATCGCGCAAAGCGATGGCGGCGATGATGAAGCAGAAGAAGATTGAAATTGCTGAGATTGAAGCGGCAGTTCGTGCTTAGCTGCTAGCGATAAATTCATTGGCTGAATATCATTGCTCGCTTATGATTAAAGTATAAGTTGAGTGACTTTTAGTATAAAGCAGCATCGAGCTATGAGGCGAGGGACGAATATGAAATCGTTTTTATTGTTATTGTTAAGCTTGGGTTTTAGTACAGCGAGTCAGCTCGCTCAAGCCGATGATTTTTCAGATGGAGTCGCTTTATATGAGCAGCGCGATTTTCCCGCCGCCGCTGCAGCATTTAAGAAAGCCGCCGATCAAGGTAAATCTGACGCGCAGTTTAATCTTGGCCTGATGTACCTTAATGGTGAAGGTGTTGCGCAGAATTACGTGGAAGCAAAAGCACTGTTTGAAAAGGCAGCACAGCAGAATAATGTGCGGGCACAAGTCAATCTCGGTCGCATGTACGCAAAAGCCAAGGGCGTTGCACCCAATTACGGGATGGCGGTTTATTGGTTCAATAAGGCAGTGGAGCTTGGATATGCTGACGCGCAATATAGTTTGGGCGTTTTATATGTGAGTGGAATTGGCGTCTCACGTGACTATGATAGAGCGCGTGATTTATTCTCAAAGGCCGCGGAACAAAAGAACGCTAGTGCCCAATATCAAATCGGGCTTATGTACTTCAAAGGAAAAGGTGTAGCGATCGATAAAGTCGCTGCGTTGAAATGGCTTATTCTTGCAGGCGACTATGATGATGCTGTGACTTACCGTAAATATGTAGAGTCGCAATTGAGTAAAGAGGAAATTGAAGAGGCTAAGGCAGAAGCAGCACAAAAACAATGAGCATTCTAGGTGCGATTACGCTGCGCTAATCGCACTTACGTACTACCAAGTAAAGTCATCAGGAATTTGGTAGGCCGCATAAGGATCATCCGCATCAATTTCATTTGATGTTTTCTTCACCCGTACCACCAACGAAGCATCGCGTTCCTCGATTTTCTCTGCGATGACGCGAGGCAGTAATTCCCTTTTGCCGTCGACGCAAACGATCATCAGTCGGCCTGCAATTAGATGTTTTTGTACTTCTTCTGAGACGTAGATCTTGTCGATCTTGGTGCCATGCGTGTAGTGATAGGCGATGTCACCATTACCTTTGCTTTGGCGATTGGTTTGCACCATTTGCACAATCTGTGCGAACACCGCTTTTTGAGCAGCGGCCGCATCACGTTGCGCATTCAGTTCACGTGCACGCTCGGCATTTTTCTTTTGTACTTCGAGTGCGGCTAAACGCGCTTCGTCTACGCTTTCTGTTCCAGTGCGGCGCTCGACCTTTTTCTGTTTGACTTTGTCTTGGTGAACTTGTTTGGCTTTGTTCTTGTTGACTAAACCTGCTTTTAAAAATTGATCTTGCAAGGACGCCATATTGCGGTTCCCGAAAAAAGTATCGTCGATATAAAAAAGTAGGGCGCAAGTGATTGCGCCCTACTTACTATTTATTTACTGAGTTAGCTTTAGAAGGCTTAGCCCAACTTAGCAAACTGCTCCTTCATTTTACTCAATGTCGCAGAGAAGCCCGATACGCGTTCTTTCTCTTGTTCGACAACGGCTGCCGGCGCACGTGCCACAAAACTTTCGTTGCTCAGTTTTGCTTGGGCTTTGTTGATTTCCGCTTCGAGTTTGGTCATTTCTTTTGACAGGCGTTCGCGTTCTGCGGCGACGTCGATCTCTACTTTCAACATCAGCTTGGTTTCACCGACGATGGAAACTGGCGCTGGTGAGTCTGGTAATACATCGACGATCTGTACTTCAGACAATTTTGCCAAGGCTGCCATGTAAGGTGCGTAGCTTTCCATGCGTGATTTGTCTGCTGCGTTTGCTGGTTGCAATAACAGCGGTACGCGTACCGCTGGTGACAATTGCATTTCACCACGCAAGTTGCGGCAAGCATCGGTGGCGGCTTTGAGACCAGTCATCCAGCCTTCAGCAGCCTCGTCGATCGCTTCTGCATTCACCAAGGGGTAGGCTTGCATCATGATGGAATCGCCTTCGGCTTTCAGCGTTTTTCCGGCCAATGGTGCTACCGTTTGCCACAATGCTTCGGTCACGAATGGAATCACTGGGTGCGCCATGCGCAGGGTCACTTCCAACACACGCAATAAAGTGCGGCGTGTGGCGCGTTGTTGTGCTTCGCTGCCTTGTTGTACTTGGACTTTGGCTACTTCCAAATACCAATCGCAGTATTCGTCCCACACAAATTTGTAGATGGCGGAGGCAATATTGTCGAAGCGGTAGTCAGCAAAACCCTTTTCGAGTTCTGCTTCTGTGCGTTGCAAAGTCGAGATGATCCATTTGTCGGCTTGGGAGTAGTCGAGATCATTGTCGCTCGCTGTGCCAGTGAAGCCGCAGTCTTTGCCTTCGGTATTCATCAAGACGAAGCGTGTGGCGTTCCACAATTTATTGCAGAAGTTGCGATAGCCTTCGCAACGACCTAAGTCAAAGTTGATGTTGCGGCCAAGTGAAGCATAGCTCGCCATCGTGAAACGCAACGCGTCTGTGCCGTAGGCTGGAATGCCGTCAGCGTATTCTTTGCGTGTGGCTTTTTCAATCTTCGGTGCATCGCTTGCGCGCATCAGGCCGGTAGTGCGTTTAACCACTAAATCGTCGACGCTGATACCATCGATTAAATCGATAGGGTCTAGAGTATTACCTTTGGACTTCGACATTTTTTGGCCGCTAGAATCGCGCACCAAGCCGTGTACGTAGACTGTATGGAATGGCACCTTACCAGTGAAGTGCGCGGTCATCATGACCATACGCGCTACCCAGAAGAAGATGATGTCAAAGCCGGTGACCAATACTGAAGACGGCAAGAACAATTTGCTGTCCACCGTCAACTCTGGCCAACCCATCGTCGAGAAGGGAACCAAAGCAGAAGAGAACCAGGTATCTAGCACATCGTTATCACGGTTCAAGGCACCTGTGTAACCAGCCGCGGCAGCTTTTGCTTTGGCTTCGGCTTCATCACGCGCGACGAAAATTTCACCGTTCTCACCATACCATGCTGGGATTTGATGACCCCACCACAACTGGCGTGAAATACACCAGTCTTGAATATTGTTCAGCCATTGGTTGTAAGTGGTGTTCCAGTTTTCTGGTACGAACTTCACTTCACCATTTGCTACTTTTTCCAGCGCGACTTCAGCAATCGATTTGCCTGGGAAGTGTGTGCCTTCTGGCGCAGCTTTGCTCATCGCCATAAACCATTGGTCGGTCAACATCGGTTCGATGACGACATTCGTACGGTCGCCGCGTGGCACCATCAATTTGTGTGGCTTTACCGACTCGAGCAAACCTAATGCATCAAGATCGGCCACCATTTGCTTACGAGCGACAAAGCGGTCCATGCCTTGGTAGGCGGCTGGGCCGTTTTCATTGATCTTGGCATCCAAAGTTAAGATACTGATCAAGGCTAAGTTATGACGTTGGCCAACAGCGTAATCGTTGAAGTCATGGGCTGGTGTAATTTTCACGCAGCCAGTGCCGAACTCTTTGTCGACATAGCTATCTGCGATGACTGGGATTTCACGATCAGTCAAAGGCAATTTCAACATTTTGCCAACGAAAGCAGTATAGCGCTCGTCGGTTGGATCAACCGCAACAGCAACGTCACCGAGCAAAGTTTCCGGACGTGTCGTCGCTACTGTTAAGTGACCACTGCCATCGGCAAATGGATAACGGATATGCCACATGGAACCGTCTTCTTCTTCCGATACCACTTCCAAATCAGACACCGCTGTACCCAATACTGGGTCCCAGTTCACCAAACGTTTGCCGCGATAGATTAAGCCTTGTTCGACCAAACGTACGAAGACTTCCGTCACGACTTTTGAACGTTCTGCGTCCATCGTAAAGTATTCACGATTCCAATCGGCAGACGCGCCCATACGACGCATTTGACCCGTGATGGTGGAACCAGATTTTTCTTTCCACTCCCAGACTTTTTCCAAGAACTTTTCACGACCTAAATCGTGGCGAGATATCTTTTGCGCATCGAGCTGGCGTTCCACCACGATTTGTGTCGCGATACCGGCGTGATCTGTGCCAGGTACCCATGCCGTGTTATGGCCACGCATACGGTAATAACGTGTCAAGCCATCCATAATCGTTTGGTTGAAGGCATGACCCATGTGCAAAGTGCCAGTGACGTTTGGTGGTGGGAGTTGGATACTGAACGATGGTTTGGACTCATCGGTCGTGGCTGTAAAGTAACCGCGTTTTTCCCATTCCGTGCGCCAAAACGATTCAATATTGGCGGGCTCAAAAGATTTGGCTAATTCCATGATGTGGTCTGACTAAAAAGTAAGTTGAAATTCGGGCATTGCGCGTTCTACTTGCTCGACTTTTTCACTCGTGATGACGAAGTCTTAATGTTGAACGACGAAACCCTCGATTATAAATGAGCATCGCTTCAAGACTGACACTATCTGCCTGAAATTTGCATTACAGATATATTAAAACCCATTTTCGTGATGCTTTTATAAAGAATCGAAAAGCTTTGTGAAAATTTGGGGACAAAAAACGGCTCCATCAGTGAAAAAATTACTTGATGCCATATGGAAAATGCTAGGATACGAAATCGCTTAGTTCCTTATAACAGAACCTTTTGAATGAAAGTCTTACCATGTTTTGGTAAGAAAATAATCATTTTGGGAGGGCCTAAGATCGTCAAAGAATAAATAAAACATTTGGCGAAACTAAGCAGGAGATTTCCTACGCGCGCTTGTTAGCACACAATAAAAAGCAAAAATGGGCGCCGCATTTCTGAAAAATGCATAGCAAAAGGTGAATGAGACATGATGGGTTTCTTTGAACGATCTGCTTCGCACAGCCCATCGCGACTACAACACCAAAGTGGCAAAAAAAGCATTCTTTTGAGGCAATTGGTGTCGTTAGCGACGCTAATGACAGCCTTGTCTGTACCTGCCTTTGTTCATGCGGAAGATGATCCTATCGTTCGCCGTATCGATCAAATCCAAGACCTCTCTGACCGCAATAATGAGGAAGGCATTCGCCAGTTACTCGAATTGCAAAAGAAAATGCCGGCGGATGCCAGTGTCCAAGCGCGCCTTGATTTAGTCGCCGTGTTAAGTGGCTTATATTTCGATGCAGGTAGAGTCAAAGAGGGCACTGCGCTGCAAGATGAGTTCAAACGTCTTTCCAAAGAGTTGAAAGATAAAGATGCTTTACTCTTTCTTTCGATTATCGAAGCCTTCGATGTCTACGAAAAGTCGGGCTATGATGCTGCGTATGCGTATTTGGATAGCTTAGAACCGTCCATAGAAAAGGCGACACCGTCGCTGAAATTTCGTTACGCTTCCATCAAGTCGCAGTTTTATAGTGCGCAGGGTAAATTTCAATTCGCCCTGAAGCAGTACATCTATATGCTCGACCTGATCGAGAAGTTGCCACGGCGTCAGTTGCAAGCGCGAATGATCACATGGGAACGGATCTCGAGTATGTACTTGGGTCTCAAAGACCCCAAGAAAGCCTTAGAAGCGACCACTGAAGCACTGGCGGTTTCATCCGCTACTGCGGTACCGAAGGCTTATGTTGAAATTTTGATCGTGCGTGGCGCCGCCTTATCCCAGATGAAGCGCAATGTCGAAGCGCTGAAGGAATACGAAACTGCACTGAATATCGCGAAACAAGAAGGGCTTCCTTTTGCTCAGGGGGCAGCGTTATTTAATTTGGCCGACCAATATTTGATCTTGAAAGACTACAAGCGCGCTGAACAGTGCGCACGTGAGTCAATGGCTGTCTATGAAAAGTTAGATGATAAGTTCAATGTGATCGGTGCCCAAGTCAATTTGGGCTTAGCGCTTGGCTATCAAGGCAAAGTTAAACAAGGTTCTGACCTTGTCATGGAGAGTATTGAATTCTTCAAAAAAGAAAAATCAAATAGTGCCCTTGAATCAATCAATGGTGAGTTGGCGGCCATGTATGAGTCTGCCGGTATGTATAAAGAAGCCTTGGTGTTAATGCGCGAAAAGCAAACCTTGAGTGAGGAGGTGTATCAAGCAGAAGTCGCCAAGGAGACCGCTAAATTACGCGAGAGTTTTGATACCGAAAAACGTGAAAAACAAATCGAATTACTGGCGAAAAATAATGAACTGAAAGACGCGGATATTCGCAATCATCGTTTGCAACAAATGGTGACTTTGCTTGCCTCTGTCGTCGCGGTATTGGCTGGTTGTTTTATCTACATGCTGTATCGTCGCAGTAAGAAATTGAATTTGCAGTTACAGGAAGTGAACTCGCAGTTGGAGTTTCATGCCGTGCGTGACCCGCTCACGGGGTTGCACAACCGTCGTTCCTTTATCGCTTTGATGTCAACACGTGTTGTTCGTGTGGAAGCAGAACGGCGTGAAGGCGCTTATGCCAACCCTGATTGCATGATCTTGCTCGACATCGATCACTTCAAGAATATTAACGATACCTGGGGTCATGCGGTAGGCGATATCGTCTTAAAGGAAGTGGCATCACGTTTGCGTAATGTAGTTCGTGATGAAGATATGCTGATGCGTTGGGGTGGAGAGGAATTTTTGATCTTCTCACCTAAATCAAACCCCGAACAAATTACCAGTTTGGTCGAGCGTGTTTTACGTACGATTGGTGAAGCACCGTTTATGAATGGCGAACAAGCAATCACAGTCACCGTAACTGCAGGTTTCATTTCTGTGCCATTCTCAGATGTGCCCGAAGATGTGTGCGATTGGGAACGTGCTTTGCAAATCGCCGACATGGCCCTGTACCTTGGTAAAACGCATGGCCGCAATCGTGCCTATGGTTTGGCTCGATTGTTGGTGCCACATGAAGATGCAATCCCGACATTGACCCACGATTTGGCTGCGGCCATCAAACAAAACATGGTCGAAGTAATTGAAGTACTCGGCCCACCGCAAGTCGCTAATTAAGTCGACCACACAGTCGCCTCTTTAAGGGGCGGATCTGCCTCCAACTCATCATTGAAGACTCACAATTGCGTGAGTCACGGGTTTTTTTCATCAGGATTCTTGTTTTGATAAAGCTTTGCTTTTTTTTACAGTAGGCGGCTATAATGCGCCCGCACAGTGGTAATTGTTCTGTGTATTTTTAAACGCTAGGGGTCCTGAGTGCTGTGCATTCGGGTGAGAAATACCCTTGAACCTGATCTGGATAATGCCAGCGAAGGGAAGCAGCCAATGCAAGACACACGTCCATCGTGCGCGCTTGATCTGGAAACTCCTTTGCTGGCTCCGTGCCGACAAAAAACGCAAAGGAGCCAAATGAACGCCAACCCGCAATTCCTCGCCACCACTGCACAAGTGGACCAAGCCGCTATTCAAGCGTTACCTAATTCGCGAAAAATTTACGTAACAGGCTCACGTCCTGATATTCGTATTCCGATGCGCGAAATTTCGCAGGCAGATACACCAGCGATGTTTGGAGCAGAGAAAAATCCACCCATTTACGTTTACGATACTTCAGGTGCCTACACTGATCCACAGACCACGATCGATATCCGCTCTGGTTTATCACCAATACGCAATGCTTGGATTCAAGAACGTAACGATACCGAAGAGCTGAGCGGCCCAAGCTCAAACTATGGGGTGGAACGCCTCAACGATAGCAAATTACAAGCACTGCGCTTTAACTTACAGCGCAAGCCGCGCCGTGCGATTGTAGGTAAAAATGTGACGCAAATGCATTACGCGCGCCAAGGCATCATTACGCCAGAGATGGAGTACGTGGCAATCCGCGAAAACATGCAACGCGCTGAATACCTGCAAGCACTCAAGCAAAGCGGGCCTCAGGGAGAGAAGCTGGCCGCGATGATGGGGCGCCAACATCGTGGACAAAGTTTTGGTGCAGCAATCCCGGAGATCATTACCGCCGAATTTGTACGCGATGAAATCGCCCGAGGGCGCGCGATTATTCCGGCCAATATCAATCATCCAGAGATCGAGCCGATGATTATCGGTCGTAACTTCTTGGTGAAGATTAACGCCAATATTGGTAATTCCGCAGTGACATCGTCAATCGGTGAAGAGGTTGAGAAAATGACGTGGGCGATTCGCTGGGGTGGTGACACGGTAATGGATCTTTCAACCGGCAAGCATATTCATGAAACACGCGAGTGGATCATTCGTAATTCACCGGTGCCGATTGGTACTGTGCCTATCTATCAAGCGCTCGAAAAAGTGAATGGCAAGGCTGAAGATTTAACTTGGGAAATCTTCCGCGATACCTTGATCGAGCAAGCGGAGCAGGGCGTCGATTACTTCACCATACATGCAGGCGTGCGTTTGCAGTATGTGCCATTAACCGCCAATCGCATGACAGGCATCGTCTCGCGTGGTGGATCGATCATGGCGAAATGGTGTTTGGCTCATCATCAAGAGAATTTCTTGTACACGCATTTCGAAGACATCTGCGAGATCATGAAAGCTTACGATGTTTCTTTCTCGCTTGGTGATGGCTTGCGTCCAGGCTCGATTTACGATGCTAATGATGAAGCGCAATTAGGTGAATTGAAAACACTTGGTGAGTTGACGCAAATCGCATGGAAGCATGATGTACAAGTGATGATCGAAGGCCCAGGCCACGTTCCTATGCACATGATCAAAGAGAACATGGACCTGCAACTGGAGCAGTGCCACGAAGCACCGTTCTATACATTGGGCCCGCTAACGACTGATATCGCACCTGGTTATGATCACATCACGTCAGGCATAGGCGCGGCGCAGATCGGTTGGTATGGCACGGCGATGCTGTGTTACGTCACGCCGAAAGAGCATCTTGGTTTGCCCAATAAAGCGGACGTCAAAGAAGGCATCATCACCTACAAGATCGCCGCCCACGCTGCGGACTTGGCGAAAGGACATCCGGGCGCTCAGATTCGTGACAATGCCTTATCAAAGGCACGCTTCGAGTTTCGTTGGGAAGATCAATTCAATATTGGACTTGATCCAGACCGCGCACGTGAATTTCATGACGAAACACTGCCTAAAGACTCTGCCAAAGTGGCGCACTTCTGCTCGATGTGCGGCCCTCATTTTTGCTCCATGAAGATTACGCAAGAAGTGCGCGATTATGCAGCTAATCACGGTATCAGTGAAATCGACGCGTTGAAAAAGGGGATGGAAGTCAAGGCTATCGAATTCGTCAAAACTGGAGCTGAGATTTATAAAAAATCGTAGATCGAGCTATGGAAATACAACTCAATGGTGAGCCTCGCACCTTGTCTCCCGAGGCATGCTTACAAAATTTGATCACCGAACTCAATATTGGAAATCAAGCTATTGCGGTGGCGGTCAATCGTCAAGTAATTAGCCGATCCATGTGGTCCAAGCATAGGCTGAACCATGGTGATCAAGTGGATGTGGTTAGGGCAATCGGTGGAGGATAGCTACCGATTCGACAAGACTAATTAGGAAAAATCATGACAGTAGAAACAAAAACAAGCAGCCTGACGATTGCAGGCAAAACCTATCAATCGCGTTTGTTGGTCGGTAGTGGTAAGTATAAAGATCTCGAGCAAACCAAGCTGGCTACTGAAGCGAGTGGTGCGGAAATTATCACTGTAGCGATTCGTCGTGTGAACATCGGTCAAGATCCGAATGCACCTAGTTTGCTCGATGTCGTTCCGCCTTCGAAATACACCATCTTGCCGAATACAGCAGGATGTTATAACGCGAAAGATGCAATCTATACCTTGCAACTGGGGCGTGAATTATTGGGCGGACACAAACTTTGTAAGCTCGAAGTATTGGGCGATGAAAAAACGTTGTTCCCCAACATGCCTGAGACCTTGGAGGCTGCAAAGGTCTTGGTCAAGGATGGTTTTGATGTGATGGTGTATTGCAGCGATGATCCGATTCAAGCGCGCATGTTGGAGGACATTGGCTGTGTCGCAGTAATGCCGTTGGCTTCACTGATTGGCTCTGGCATGGGGATTTTGAATCCGTGGAATTTGTCGCTCATCATTGAACAAGCGACCGTGCCAATCATAGTCGATGCGGGTGTAGGTACGGCTTCTGACGCGGCCATTGCGATGGAACTTGGGTGTGACGGCGTTTTGATGAATACGGCAATTGCTGGCGCGCGCGACCCGATTCGTATGGCGCGTGCTATGGGATTGGCGGTAGAAGCAGGGCGCGAAGCCTTCATGGCTGGTCGCATCGCACGAAAGTTTGTGGCGTCGCCTTCTTCGCCTATGGCTGGCAGAGTGGTGTGATGTTTGAAGCTCAGCCACATCATAAGTTACGGCCTTGTGTGCTGGTCTTCGCTGGACATGATCCTAGTGGTGGCGCTGGTATTCAGGCCGATATTGAGGCGATTGCGGCGCAGGGTGCTCATGCCTTGCCTATCATCACTGCGCTGACTGTGCAGGATAATAATCAAGTGTATGCAGTGTATCCGGTTGCTGCTGAGGTGATTCGAGCACAAACAAGAGCCTTGATCTCATGTATGCCGATTCGTGCAGTGAAGATTGGTATTGTCGGCAATCGAGAAAATGCAGAAGTGATTGCACAACTCATCGATCAAATTCAGGAAACTAGCGTGCACGTGGGTGGTCGCCTGCCTGTGATCGTCGACCCTGTGTTGGGTAGTGGACGGGGTAATCCCTTGGCAGTCGATGATGCTTCTATTGCGATCGCTCCTGTATTAGAACGTGCCAGTCTCATCACGCCTAATTTGCCTGAATTGGTCAAGCTTGCACCCCACGGCCTGACGAACGCACAAAAAGCGATATCGCTGCTCGGAGGGGTAGTCAGTGATGTGCTGCTCAAAGGTGGGCACGCGGATGAAGAGTTGGTGATCAATCGCTGGTTTTCATCTACACAGGGGCAGCCAGAGGTGCAATGGACTTGGCCACGTCTGAAGGAGCAATTCCATGGCAGCGGTTGTACTTTAGCCGCTGCCATATCTGCGCATTTGGCACTCGGCATGACCCTGCAGCAAAGTTTGTTGGCTGCTCAAGAATATACCCAAGCAGCGCTGTTTTCTGCATTTCGAATTGCAGATGGACAGTTAATTCCGCAGCGTTCGCAAGTCGCTTAAAGTGAGAAAAATGAGAGAGAAAATGAGTGAGCAATTGCCACAATCTGGCTTGTATTTGGTCACCCCAAATTGGGATGATACCGAGGAACTACTGGCGGTCACTGAAGTTGCATTGCAAGCCGGCGTATCGGTATTGCAGTACCGGCATAAAACCGCATCTTCAGAACAACGATTTGAACAAGCGCAAGCCTTGTTGAAGCTGTGTCGGGTTCATAAAGTTCCTTTCATCATTAATGATCATATTGGCCTGTGCGCAGAGCTCGATGCAGACGGCGTGCATGTCGGTGGGACTGATATGGGCGTGGGAGAAGCCAGAGTCTTATTAGGTAAAAATAAGATCATTGGCGCTTCTTGTTATGGTGAACTGGTCTTGGCTGAAAATGCCTATGTGCAACAGGCCAGTTATGTGGCTTTTGGTGGATTCTATCCTTCTGTCGTGAAGCAATACCCTGTGACCACGCCGCCAGATATCCTTGTGCGAGCGAAAGCGGTAATACCACTTCCGATTGTGGTCATTGGTGGTATGACGCCGGAGTTAGCACAACCACTAGTTAATCGAGGTGCTAACATGGTTGCTGCCATTAGTAGTGTGTATAACTCGCTTGACCCCCATAGTGCCGTTAGGGAATTTGTTTCTTTATTTAAATAAAATTAAGCCCTAAGACCACTAGTGTGTTGTGAAAAAAGCGTAATTCTGTTGCAGCCAGATAATTCGCGCATAAAACATGCGATTTTATGCGCGATTTTTTTGTGAGCCTCTCGCTTTATTGTATGATCTTGTCACTGATTGCAAGAATCGCTCCCGAAAATTTCCGATGAGAAATTGGGAGAGAAAATAAGGTTTACACGTTCACAATGACCCAATCCACACCCATGATGGCGTCCCCTGAGGGCAGCCATCGTTTTGTATTAGAAATGCGCGGTTTCACCGAGGCAGAAAAAAGTATGCTGACCTCGACCTTTCGACTCACGAGCCGTCGCGAGATGTCATATGTCGAACCTGAAATGGGAGACTCTCGGGCCGATATATATTTGATTAATGCTGATAATCCAGAGGCGCTCGAGGAACTCGCACGCCGCGATATCGGCGTGCCGAATGCCCATTCGCCAGCGGTTGTGATTGGCAGAACTGCGGTGGAAACGCCGTGGCCGTTTGTGCCAAAACCCATTCATTGGATGCGCCTCTTCGAGAAACTCGATGAAGTGATGCAAGATGCTTTGCAAGAGCGCAATCGTCGCTCCACGCAAAATCCTAATCAATGGGATGGTACTAGTCTGCGTCGCTCAACCGATCAAAAGCTCAAGCCAGTGCCAGCAACAACGGTCTTGGCAGATCGCGAATCGGTACTCGTCGTCGATGATAGCGCGACAGTGCGTGCTTTTATGCGCATCAAACTGTCGCCGTTCCAATTCGATGTCGACTTCGCAGAGACCGGTGAAGAGGCAATCGAGAAAGCTAACATCAAGAAATACACTTGTATCTTCCTCGACATCATGATGCCTGGCATCGATGGCTATGAAGTTTGCAAACGCATTAAGGGTAACGCCAAGACCAAATCTACCGCGGTCGTCATGTTGACCAGTAAGTCATCCATGATCGACAAGTTCCGCGGCAGCTGGTCTGGCTGTAATGCTTACCTCAGCAAGCCAGTGGCAGAAGACGAGTTATTGGCAACTATCGCCAAATTCTTGCCTAGTGCATTGGAAAGCATACGCGATTAGATTCAAAGTTTTGGTGAGTTTATCTGCAAAGCCCCAACATTTCGAAAGGTGTTGGGGCTTTTTTAATATCGCACGTTGTTTACTAAAACAGCTAAACTGCATCACTTCTCCATCCAATAGATTGACCCATAAATTCGGCTCAGACTAATATCCGCTATGGCTTTGGCATTCTGAATGCTTATCTTAAGCCGTTTCATTTGTTTATTAAAATGAGGGAGAATAGCTCCTCTCGGTCTTGTTGAAAGTGGTTTGGAATGGGTGTCACCATACGCGATATTGCAAAAGCGACAGGTCTGTCTTTGGGCACGATATCGCGCGCTTTGAAGAATCAGAGTGGTTTGACCGAAACGACGCGGGCTCGTGTGTTCGCGGTGGCACGTGAGCTTGGTTATGATTTATCTAAGCTCAAAGTGGGGCGAGTGCGCCGCATCGCTTTTCTATTGCATCGCCAACACAATACTTTATCGAGTAGCCCGTTCTTTTCTCCAGTCTTGCATGGCGCAGAAGCGGCATGTCGCCGTGAAGGTATTGCACTATCCTTTGTAGCGATAGGGCCAGCCGAGCCCATCATGGAGCAGATCCGTCTGCATCAACCCGATGCAATTCTGTGTGCCGGTTTTTTTGAGCCTGAAATCTTGCATGCGATTCGCGCGGCAGGAAAACCCTTGGTGCTGATCGATATGCACCTACAAGACTACACCTCGATTAATCCTGATAATCGACTTGGCGGTTATTTAGCGACACGGCATTTAATCCAAGCTGGACGTAAGCGTATCGCGATGTTGAGTGGTCCCAGTGCTCATTACAGTATTCAAGAACGGGTGCACGGTTTTCGTAAGGCCTTATTTGATGCCAAAATTTTGGCGAACCCCGAATTAGAAATCGCGATACCGCATCATGCCAACGAAGAACTCAGCGTCAAACAGGCGATGTTAAAGCTGCTGGCCATGACGCAACCGCCCGATGCGGTATTTTGCTACAACGATACGACGGCATTGACAGCGATGCAGGCCTGCCTTGAAGCAGGTCTCAAAATTCCACACGATATCGCGATCGTCGGCTTTGACAATATCAGTGCCGCCGCCAAATCGAATCCACCCTTGACCAGTATTCATGTCGATAAAGAAGCACTCGGCGCAGAAGGCGTCGCTATGTTACTGCGCAAGGCACAGGACGAAGCAATCGATAAAACTTTAGCAGTACAACTCATAGTGCGTGAAAGCAGTACTGACGACTTGTAGTTTGAGCGTGCGGCTGTGTCGTATGCATTTCTTATTTCAAGGATTTCCATGTTAACTCGAACCCGATTTATGCTAGCGGCACTCACCGTGATAGTGAGTGGTGGTATGACTTTCAGCGCCTGCGCTGCCGATAAAAATAGTCCAGTCGCCGCGGTGAATGTATTCATCGGAACTGGTGGAGATGGGCACACTTTCCCTGGTGCGACGAGACCGTTTGGAATGGTGCAGTTGAGCCCCGATACGCAAGTGCGACACTTCAAACAAAGTTATCCATGGGCAGCGGGTTATCGTTACGAAGACGACTCCATCCTGGGCTTTTCACATACGCATTTTTCGGGCACTGGTCACTCCGATCTCGGTGATATTTTGGTGATGCCCTATAGCGGCGAAACGAAATGGGAGCCCGGCTATCCAGAACGTGCCTATAGCGGTTATCGTTCGCGTTTTAGTCATCAGCAAGAAAAGGCGGAGCCTGGTTACTATTCGGTGAAGTTGCTTGATCATGCGATCGATGCTGAATTGACGGCCAGTGATCGTGTTGGCTTGCATCGCTATCGTTACGCGAAGGGCGAAGAAGCCAGAATGATGGTCGATTTGCGCAGCAGTATTTACGATTACAAAACAAAGAATTTGTGGTCGAGCATGCGTGTGCGCAGTAACACCTTGGTGACCGGTATGCGCGAGACCCGTGGTTGGGCGCCTGGTCGTCAGCTGTATTTTGCGATGCAATTCTCAACGCCATTTCAGAGTCGAGATATTCAGAACCGAGAAGATGGCGTTGAGTACCGTGGCTTCGCTGGGCCTGGCAGCAATGGTAAGGATAAAGTCAAAATAGAAGGTAAAGCCATCGTCGCTTCATTTGACTTTGGGATGCCTACGGATCAGACTGTGATGGTTAAAGTGGCGATCTCAGCAGTCAGCGAAGAAGGTGCGATCGCTAATCTTCAAGAAATGCCGTCTTGGGATTTTGCAGTGGAAAGACAAAAGGCGAGCGATGCTTGGCATCAGGCTTTGTCTGCTGTTCAGATCGAAGCCAAGCCTGAGATGCGGACGATGGCTTACACTGCGCTGTATCACAGTATGATGGGCCCAAGCTTGTTCATGGATATCGACGGCCAATATCGCGGCCCTGATAATCAAGTTCATCAAGCTAACGGGTATCGCTTCCACTCGACCTTCTCTTTGTGGGACACTTACCGCGCATTGCACCCTTTGCTAAGCTTGATTCAACCCGCACAACGTAATACGGATTTTGTGAAATCCTTAGTCGCCTCGCAGCAGCATAGCCCAGATGGCATCCTACCTGTGTGGCAGTTCCATGGTTTAGAGACTTGGTGCATGATTGGTTATCACGCAGTGCCCGTGATCGCGGATTTATACATGAAAGGCATCAATGACTTTGATGCCGATGCAGCCTTAAATGCCATGGTGAAAAGCGCGGAATATGGTCCGTACGGCGGCTTGCAACATTATATGAAATACGGCTACGTGCCGACCGACCTTGAACCGGAAGCGGCATCTAAAACGGTTGAATACGCCTTTGATGATTGGACGATTGCACGCATGGCCGAGAAAATGGGCAAGGCCGATATCGCTAAAAAGTTCTATGCGCGCGCACAGAATTATCGCAATGTGTTTGATGTGAGAACGGGCTTCATTCGTGCCCGCAAGGCCAATGGCGAATTCCGCGTGCCTTTCGACCCAGCGGTCTCTAATTTTGGAAGTGATTATACGGAGGGTAGTGCTTGGCAGTATTCTTGGTATATGCCACACGACAATGCGGGCCTGATTGCTATGCTTGGCGGCGATGCTGCTGCGATTGCCAAGATCGACCAAGTATTTGACGCCAAGGTCGATGAGAAAATCTACGCACACATGGAGGATATTTCGGGCTTGATCGGTCATTATGCACACGGCAATGAGCCCTCACATCACGTTGCTTATCTCTACAACTACTTTGGCGCGCCATGGAAAACTCAAGCCCGTTTACAGCAAATTGTTGATAGTCAGTATCAAGCCAAAGCTGATGGTTTATCTGGGAACGACGACTTAGGTCAGATGTCAGCGTGGTTGGCGTTCACCAGTTTTGGTTTTTATCCTGTGGCGCCTGGCAGTAACGAATACATCATTGGGCGACCTTTCCTCGATAAAACTGTATTGAATCTTCCAAACGGAAAACGCTTTACGATACGCGCAGAAAATCTGAGCAAGGCGAATATGTATGTGGGCAGTGTGCGTTTAAATGGCCAAGCTTTGCATCGTAATTTCATCACGCATGAACAGATCACCGCAGGTGGTGAATTAGTATTTGTGATGCAGTCCAAACCGAACAAGGAATGGGGTAGTAAGTTAGATGCTCGTCCGTATACACAGACGGCGTATCAATGATCCGATAAGAGATTTTGTGTAAAACAAAAGCGCCGTCATGGGATTCATGAACGGCGCTTCTTCTTACTTATTTACTTACTTAGAAGCTATGTTCGAAATTTAGACGGACGTTCCGATAAGATTTTGATGTGAGATCTCGTGTGATCACACTTTCTTTTGTGGTGTACTCACCTAAGAATGATCGCTTGCGTTTGAGTAAATTATCAATAGACAAGCGCAAGGATGTCTTTGGCGATATTTTCCACAAAGAGTAAGTATCCATGTCGACGCTGGAATGGCCAATGTTGCGACGCACGTCGTTTATTCGGATAGGATTGGAATCTTGGTAACGCATACTGGTACCCAGCGTGAGAGGCACGTCTTTCGCTTTGTAATCGATGCTAAAATTCGCGCTCAATTTGCCTGATACCAGTAGGTTGTCTGGTTTCGGCAAGTAGGAAACTGAAGACCAAGTTCTGCCGACGTAAAAGCTGAAGTCGATATTCGGTGCGTCGTTGATAAAGCGCTTCAAAGGGAATTGGGTCTCAAAGCTTAGGACTTTAGAGCTACCTTCTCCCGCATTCACGATACGCTGCCACCATGCGTTGTCAAAGTAACTGATTTGGTTGCGATGGATGTCGGTAATTCTTCTGACGACGGCCTTAATACTGTAACTGAATTCCTCTTTATCATTATGCTCGTAGGATGTTTGTAAAGACCAAGCGAGCTCAGGTCGTAACAGTGGGTTGCCGCGGAAGCTTGGATTATCAATCGAGTTATTCGAAACGATGAATTTCGGTGAGGTCAGTGCAAAGTTAGGTGGAGCTTTATAGGTGCGTGAAACCCCGAGACGAACACGGTCAGTGTTCTCGTCATTGAGTTGCCACAGCGTTTGAATGATAGGGCTCCATACACTTGAGTTGTTCGTCACGCTGGTCTGACTACTACCGTCACTCTTGACGCGTACGGACTCCCACCGTAGGCCGAAATAGGCAGAGGACTCTTTGCGGAATTTCCATTCGTCTTGTGCAAAGAAAGCGATGTTATCAACCACTGAGTGAGTATCTTCTTGGCTTTGAAATGGCGTGCTATAACTTGGTCCTACGTCGCTTTGAATACGCCTGTCGTTGTTGGTACGAGTGGAAAAATTCCAACCGCCAACAATGTCATGCTCGGCATTACTAGGCGCCGTGACCTTTAACGTACTACTTGCACCACCGCTACGGTTATTGATAGCGGTATTACGGATATAGTCAATTTGTGTCGAGTTAGCATAGTTCACCTCATTGCCATGGTCACGCGAAGTGTTGCCGTTCAAACCAATCGTCAGATCTAGCTTTGCGTCAATAAAGAATGGACTACTTATTTTTATTGATGTATTGCCGCCTTTAGAGCGTGAGGTATTGTTTGAAACGATCCTCTGAATGGGAAGGCTGCGTCCTAACAGGAAGTCGTAAGTTTGCTCTGATCGATTGTCAGCATCGTTACTCGCTATAGAAGTGGCTGAACGTATGCTAAGGCCATCTTTGCCACGATATTGAATGATAGGATTGATATAGAGCTGTTTAGCGCTCGACCAATCCGCGGAACTTTGGAGATCTTGGCGTATCAACTGTTGGCGCTGATCATACTCGGAAGTCAGCACCGAATTGGGGAATTGAAAGCGATATTCTCCAGCTGAAACAGACAAGGAGTAACTAAGATTATCCTTCTTGTCTGAGCTGGTCCATTCAATGCGGGGCGAGGTCGAGACATCATGACTCAAACCTAATTTCAGCTGTTGTTGCGCAGCTCGCGGTACCTTCTTCAACACGATATTGATGGTTCCTGCCATGGCCTGACTACTGAACTCGGCGCTGCCAAGACGATAGATCTCTACGCGTTCAATCGTACTCATCGGAATATCATTAATATTGATGCCACGAGGTGGCTCACCATCGACGAGCACCTGCGTGTAGCCAGAACCCATGCCCGGCAATTGCATTACACCCTTGACTACCGTCACGCCTGGTACGCGCTTCATTGCTTCTGCGACATTGGTATCGCCGTAACGCGTCAGCTCGGCATTGCTGACGACGGTTTTCGCAGCCGCATCTTTGCGACCAAGTTCGACTTCGGTTTGTGCTTTGATTTCAACTTGCTGCGTCTTGACTGGTTCGGCTTCTTTTTTTCCAGTTTGAGGCGCAGTCGTCGTGTTTGGTTTTGTACTATTTTCTTGCGCAAGAGCGCTTGTGGTGGCGAGTGAAAAGAGGGAAGCGATAGAAAGGCTAAGTGTGCCTTTGGTGAAATGGTGCATAAAAGATTAAATCAATGTTTAAAAAAAAGTTAATTATTTTCCATTGAAAATGCAATTTAGTCAATTTTATTGATCAATGAATGGCGTGGTTAGCGCGCTCAGTTTTGAATTGGGACTTAGTTGAGCTCATCCATAATGTCATCGCTGAGATGCTCGATTTGCCCCCATTGAACCAACTTGAGAGGACCTTGTTCGAAACAAAAGCGATTGATGCTGGCGTTATAAATGGTGACGGTGCGTTCTGCGTTCAAAGGCAAGCCTGTCGCTTCGCGCCATGCGCATTCAAGTACGCCTCCGTGGGCGACTAAGGCAATGCGTTTGCCCGCGTATAGTTGGGCGTAATGCTGAATACAGGAAATGGTCCGCGTGTGAAATTCGCGTATGCTTTCACCGTGGTTGTCGCTGCCATCTGTCTTTGCGGGGAAGTGAAAATCCGGATCGCGGCTACGCCATTGCGCATAAGCTTCTGGATAGAGTTCAGGTAGCTCGCTGTACAGCTTACCTTCGAAATCACCGAAACAGCGTTCACGAAGCTGCGGATTGATTTGTAGCGATGTGTTTTGTAGATCGGCGATCGCTTGCGCCGTTTGCATGGCTCTTTGCAAATCGCTGGAAATAATCGCATCGAGTTTCTCGTTTTGCAAATGCTTTGCCAATGCTTTGGCTTGGCGTAGTCCTTCTTCGTTCAGAGGAATATCGAGGTGGCCTTGCAATTTACGGACGGCATTCCATGCGGTCTCGCCGTGGCGAATCAAAAGAATGTCAGTCACTGGTTTTTCTTTGCTTTGGTTTGCAGCCAAAAAGTGACTGGTCCGTCATTGGTCAAACTCACTTGCATGTCGGCACCGAACTGTCCGGTTTCGACTTGGGGATGCTGCAGTCTTGCTTGCGCCACGAAGTAATCAAACAACTGTTTCCCCAAGGCTGGCGGTGCTGCTGGGGTAAAAGATGGGCGAGTTCCGGATTGCGTATCGGCTGCCAAGGTAAATTGAGGAACCAATAAGAGTCCACCTGCCACGTCTTTGACACTGCGATTCATCTTTCCTGCATCATCACTGAACACACGGTAGCTCAATAACTTGCCCAACAGTTGTTGCGCATCTTGTTCCGTGTCTTCGCGTTCAGCGCAAACCAAGACCATTAAGCCTTTGTCGATCGCACCCACTAAGGCGCCATCGACTTCGACTTTGGCACAGGTAACCCGTTGTAGCAGAGCGATCATGCTGATAGGTTAACTTTAGCGAATTTACGTTTCCCTACTTGCAGCACCACGGTACCTGCTTGTACTTGCAATGCTTTATCGCTTATGACGGATCCATCGATACGCACGCCACCTTGGTCGACCATGCGCATTGCTTCGGAAGTAGAGGCGCAGAGGTTGGCTTGCTTTAATAATTGAGCGATACCGATAGGAGCACCACTGAGACTGATCTCAGGGATATCATCTGGGATGCCGCCTTTAGAACGATTGACGAAATCCGTTAAGGCATCATCCGCCGCTTGTTTACTGTGGAAGCGTGTGACGATTTCTTGTGCGATGGCCACTTTGATGTCGCGTGGATTTTGACCTTCTGCAGCCGATTTTTTGTACTGCGCGATTTGCTCGAGCGAGCAGAAAGACAAGAGGTCGTAGTAACGCCACATCATTTCATCCGAAATACTCATGACTTTTGCGAACATGGTATTTGCGGGTTCAGTAATCGCGATGTAGTTGTTCTTGGACTTCGACATCTTCTCCACGCCATCCAAACCTTCGAGCAGAGGCATGGTCAAGATACATTGCTGCTCTTGGCCGAAGTCTTTTTGTAATTCACGACCCACTAACAAGTTAAATTTTTGATCAGTGCCACCGAGTTCGAGATCGGCATGCAAAGCCACAGAATCATAGCCTTGCATCAATGGATAGAGGAACTCATGCACGGAAATCGGTGTGCCAGCTTTGAAGCGTTTCGTGAAATCATCACGTTCCATCATACGCGCCACTGTGTAGCGAGACGCCAATTGAATCATGCCGCGTGAACCCAGCGCGTCGCACCATTCGGAGTTGTAGCGAATCTCTGTTTTGCTAGCATCTAATACTAAAGACGCTTGTTTGAAATAAGTCTGCGCGTTCTCTTCGATTTTTTCGCGAGTCAACGGTGGGCGCGTTGCATTGCGACCTGATGGGTCACCGATCATGGACGTGAAGTCGCCGATCAAGAAAATCACCGTATGGCCAAGATCTTGTAGTTGGCGCATTTTGTTGAGCACCACGGTATGGCCTAAGTGCAAGTCAGGCGCAGTGGGATCTAAACCGAGTTTGATACGCAAAGGTTTGCCACTTTGTTCACTGCGCGCCAATTTTTGTGCGAACTCAGATTCGATCAAGAGTTCGTCCACTCCACGTTTGGTGACAGCGAGTGCGTGCTGTACTGCGTCGGAGAGTGGCAAGAGTTTGGAGGCGGTTGGCGCTTTTTCTGTAGATTGTGGCGAAGTCATGATGATGTTTCTATAAAGTGTTTACGTATGCGGTGCTATCAACAAAGTAAGTTTATGTTAAATCAACTTAATTCTAAATATTGTGTAACAGGAGTGGCATTCTTTGATGCCTGCAACCATAATCGGTTGCTTGCATTATTCGCCATTTGCTTTACAATCAGGCGACCAAATTGAAGCCCCACCTTAAGTTAATAAAAAATAAAAAGGAGTGGGTTTGCTAACACTCTGTTCGTAGCGCTCCACCAAGAGCTGGCTGCGAAACCCTAATTTTAACTTATTGCATGCGTTTATCCGATAAATTCCGTCATCTAGCTGCAACTACGCAAGTTAAAGCCCAGGAAGTGATTCATTCAGCAGTGCAAAATGTACGCAGTATGCGTCCATCTCGCGTGATTTCCTTTACAGCTTTGTTCTTTGCCGTTTGTGCAGTCGGCGCGGTAGGTGTTGCGCCATTGGCACCAGATGCCTCTAATCTCCCTGTCAAAACCATCTTGCAAGAATTGCCATTACCTTCACTCGAAGAGCAAATGGCGAAAATCATCTTGCAACAACAACACTTCATTAAAGAAGAAAAGATTCAGCGCGGTGATAGCTTAGCTTCACTGCTGCAGCGTCTTGGTGTTGATGATGCAAAGGCAACAGGCTTTATCAAAAGCGACTCTATCGCTCGTGGCTTAATGCAAGCCCGCGCAGGTAAATCGGTTCGCGCTAAAACCACCGATGACGGTTTGTTGGAATGGTTACGCGTTAGCGTGCAAGATGATGGCAATAAAGGCAATAAAACTTTGTTGATCGCACGTGATGAGCATGGCGAATTTAAAGCAGAAGAAATCACGGAACAATTTGAGCGCCGCATTGAAATGCGTTCTGGTGATATTCAATCTTCTTTGTATGTCGCGACTGACAAGGCATTGATCCCAGGTGCTGTGGCTGATCAAATCGTCAAAATGTTTGAGACGAATATCGATTTCTACAAATTGCAACGTGGGGATTACTTCAATATTGTCTACGAAACTTTCTGGCAAAACGGCGAAATGGTGAAAACAGGCCGTTTATTGTCTGGCGAGTTTAGAAATGCCGGTAAATTATTCCAAGCCGTTTGGTTTGACGAAGGTGCGGGTGAGGGCGGTTACTACAGCTTCGATGGTAAATCACTCAAGAAGGCTTTCTTGAAGTCACCATTGGAGTTCTCTCGTATTTCCTCTGGTTTCTCGATGCGCTTGCATCCAATCTCTGGTAAGTGGAAGCAACACAAGGGGATTGATTTCGCAGCAGTTACTGGCACACCAATTCGGGCGTCTGCTGATGGCACTATCGACCACGCTGGTGTGCAAGGCGGTTACGGCAACATGGTGATTATTAAACACTGGAATGGCTATAGCACTGCGTATGGCCACATGAGTCGCATCGCACCGAGTATGCGTAAAGGTGCGCGTGTAATGCAAGGTGAAGTCATCGGTTACGTTGGTTCCACTGGCTGGTCAACCGGGCCGCACTTGCATTACGAATTCCGTGTCAATAACGAAGCGCGTGATCCGAACTCGATCAGCGTTCAAAGTGCGGCGGCTTTGGCAGCGAACGAAATGCCGCGCTTCCGCACGGTTGCGGCAGATATGGAACATCGTTTTGCATTATTGCGTCCAGAGCGCGGCTCTGCTGCACGAGTGGCAGCACGCTGAGGTAAACTGAGAAACACATCAACAAAGCCGAACCGTGTGTTCGGCTTTTTTATTCGAAATTGAGAATTCTGTGAGTGAGCTTACTTCTTCTATTTATATAGGCTTAATGTCGGGCACGAGCTTGGATGGTGTCGATGGGGTGCTAGTACAATTGCCCGAGCAAGCTGGCGCGCCGATGGAAATCATCGCCAACGCACACATCCCCTTTCACAGTGGAATAAGATCGCAAGCCTTAGCCTTGCAACAAAATGGTGAAGATGAAATTCATCGCGAAGCACTTCTCGCTAATGCGGTGACGCAAATATACGCGCAATGTGTTCGTCAATTAATGCAGAATGCTAGCGGAAGTAAGGTAAGTGCGATCGGGGTTCATGGTCAAACCATACGCCACAGACCCGAGCTCGGATATACACGTCAAACGAATAATCCTGCCTTGTTGGCTGAACTCACTTGCATTGATGTTATCGCTGATTTCCGTAGTCGCGACGTGGCCGCGGGAGGTCAAGGAGCGCCTCTTGTACCTGCTTTTCATCGTGCTATTTTTGGAAGTCTTGGAAAATGCAGAGTCGTGGTGAATATCGGCGGCATCAGTAATATCAGCGTTTTACGTGCAGACGGCTCGACCGTCGGTTTTGATACTGGTCCAGGTAACGTATTGATGGATGGGTGGATAGAGCGACATCAAGGGCAAACCTATGACGCTGACGGTGTATGGGCGAACCAAGGTGCGGTCCATGACGCTTTGCTCGTGCGGCTTTATGATGAACCTTTTCTACAACTGCCACCACCAAAAAGCACCGGACGAGATCTTTTTCGCATGCATTGGCTCGATCAAATTTTGCAAGAATTTGCAAGTGTTTCGCCAGTCGATGTGCAGGCTACTTTGTGCGCCTTTACTGCAAAAACAATTGCGGATCAAATTCGTCACCATGCTGGTGGTGTTTCTGAAATCTATGTTTGTGGCGGCGGTGTATTCAATGCCACCCTCATGCGCAACTTAGGACAAGAGCTATCGCCGGTGCCGGTGAAATCGACAGCGGAATTAGGCGTCGCCCCTGAGCAAGTGGAGGCACTTGCCTTTGCATGGCTCGCACAATGTTTTGTGCAGAGACGCCCAGGTAACTTGGCGGAAGTCACTGGTGCTCGTGGTGAGCGAATTTTAGGTGCATTGTATCCCGCATAACTGCGGATCAATGCATTGCGTCAAAGTATCGTTAAAGAGGAATTATGTCGAATAAATTTTTGTATATCGCTGACCCCATGTGTTCATGGTGCTATGGATTTAGCCTTGAACTGAGTAAATTATTGGAGACACTACCTGGCGCGCAACTTGATATCGTACTTGGTGGCTTACGTGCGTATAACACGGAAGTGATGGACGATGATACGCGTCAGATGATCTTGTCGCATTGGCAGAAAGTCGCTGATGTCAGTGGTTTGCCATTCGACATGACAGGCATGAATAAGCCAGGTTTTATCTACAATACCGAGCCTGCATGTCGAGCTGTAGTTACCGCCAAATTATTGGCTGATGATGGCGATGCCGGTGACTTGCTCAGGGTATTTCGCGCGATTCAGCATGCTTTCTACGCAGAAGCTAAAGATGTGACCAATGAAACAGTATTGGCTGAGATTTGCGTCGAAGCGTTGAATCAAGACGGTGCAGGCGCCTATGATATTGAGAGCTACCTCGAAACTTTACAATCACCATCAACACATGACGAAACACGGCAGCATTTTGAGCAGATACAACGTTGGGGAATTCGAGGGTACCCAGTTCTCTGTGTGGTTAAAGAAAACGGCTTGCACATGATTGCTTCTGGGTACACCAAGCTAGAGAATTTGCAGCAGGCACTCAAGGACTTAGAAAAATCTGTTTGAGATGAACCTGCTACTTTGCTTTTGATTTAGAACGTGAATAAAGAGAAGAAATAATGAAAGAAATTGTTTTTCCTATGTTAGGAATTGTGGTGTTGGCTCTTAGTGGTTGCGCAGCTTCAGGCAAGCTTTACAAAGAGGTCGTGCAAGTTAAACCCCCTAAGGTCGATGGTGTATCAAGAGTTGTTGTACTTCGTCCGAATGAGTTTGCAGCCGGAGGGCGCGCCGCATATTTGTTCGTCGGTGAAAAAGAAAAGCGATTTGTATCGAATGGTGGCTTTGTAATTTTGGATGTGGTTCCCGCAAAATATTCGATTTCAGTCCGACTAAATGGTGATAATCGTGCGTGCGAACTTGATGCGAACCTTATTGAAAGCAAAGAAGATTATTATTTTGAGATTAAACCAAATTCAGACCTAGTTCTATCACATGCTATTTCTGCAGGTGTCGCCGCTGGCTTTAGTGCAACGGGAAAATATGGTGCAGCTGGAGTAACACCGTCAGGCCCCACTTTCGATCTTAAAGCATGTAAAGGATTCTTCTTCATTTATCCAATCGAGAAAAATCAAGCACTCAAGAAATTGGAGGTGATACGAGAAAGTGAGTAATCGTCTGATATTAAAACTGATGTCCTGTCATTCTCAAAATATGATAATAAAGAAGGAAATTATTGAATGCTAAGTCCCCGTTTAAGTATCGTACCCCAAGGTCCAGAATTCTCACAAATTGTACTTGGCTTGTGGCGCCTCTCATCGTGGCAAATGAGCGCGCAAGAGCGCGTCAGTTTTCTCGAACAAGCGCTGGAGCTTGGTATTACTACGATAGACGAAGCAGATATCTATGGTGATTACACGAGCGAGGCACTTCTTGGTGAAGCATTCGCGTTAGCACCGCATTTGCGTCAACAATTCCAAATTGTTAGTAAATGCGGCATTCAATTTCCGTCAGCGCAGAAGCCTTTGCAAACTTCGCATATTTACGAAACTAGCGCTGCACATATCATTGGTTCGGCAGAAAACTCGTTGCGGAATATGCAGCTTGATAGTCTCGATCTTTTGTTGATCCATCGACCTGATCCTTTAATGGACGCAGATGAAATTGCAGAGGCCTTTACGCATTTACGTTCAAGGGGCAAGGTTCAACATTTTGGCGTATCGAATTTCACGCCTTCGCAATTTAGTCTATTGCATAGCCGCTTCCCTTTGGTGACCAATCAAGTTGAATGTTCTTTGTTGCAGATGGCGCCGATATACGACGGTAGTTTTGATCAATGTCAGCAACTGCGTATCTCACCAATGATTTGGTCTGCATTGGGTGGAGGTGCTTTATTTGAGGGTAAAACAGAGCAAAGTCGTCGCGTCTTGTTGGCTCTTGAAAAGATCGCGGTTGAGCTCGAAGTGAGTACTTCGACCATCGCCTTGGCTTGGATCTTCAGGCACCCGGTTCATCCGCTTGTATTGACCGGTTCAAGTCGAGTACAGGCCTTGCAAGAGGCGGTTCAGGCAAGTCATTTGCAGCTTAGCCGCGAGCATTGGTTTGATTTGTGGCGCGCAAGTACTGGAGTGGATATTCCATAATCAAATCGAAAAAGTGTTAAATAACCACCAAGTTTTAAAAATCACTTTTCTTCCTCGGTGTTTCCACGTATAAAAGAAGCTTACATATCAATCGTACGGCCTTAATCCTGTTCTCGGCAGCCTTGGAGGTTAGTAATTGCAGATAAATCGTGGTTTCATTGCGGATTTGGCGCCTACGTCAGATATTCAGTCCATGGATTTGCAATCATGGCGCAATGAACTGTTATCGTCGATTCTATTGTGGGCGCTCGTTTTGGGTGTAATCACTGCGGTGCCGAGCGTGATTATGGCATTGCGAGACGATATGGTATCGGTGGCGATCATCGACACGCTTGCCATTTTGTGGGCAGCTGCCATCTGGCGCTTGAAATCACTCTCCTTTGTTGCTCGTAGTTGGAACTTATTGCTGATCATCTACTTGATTGGTCTGTTTTTCTTCTTTAAGATCGGTCCAGTTAGTCAAATCTATTTGATGGCGGTGCCTGTATTGGGTGCGCTGCTATTGGGCTTGCGACCAGCAGTCTACGCGTTGGTTCTCAATGCGGTCACACTATTAACCCTTGGCTATATCTTTAACGTCAATCTGCAGTTCGATCGTTTTCAAGATCAGCCATTTGTGCGCTGGGTGATTATCACACTTAACTTTACCTTTATCTCTGCGGTGATCACCGTGAGTTGCGGGGTGTTGTTACGCCGACTTGAGGCTTCATTAAAATCTCAGCTGCAGATTAGTTTAAGTTTGCAAAAGGAGCAGGCCTCGTTAAAGAAGGCCAATGAAGAATTGCGTTTGATTTCAGCTGCTGTTGAAAATTTGAACGACATCGTGATGATTACCGATAGTGATCTCAATAACGGTGGGCCACATATCGTGTTCGTGAATAAAGCCTTTGAGCGTACAACAGGTTACAGCCGCAACGAGACGGTCGGACTTAATCCGCGCATGTTGCAAGGTGACGCCAGTGAAACAGATGACTTAGGTCGCATCCGAGAAGCGATTGCGAGTCAGAAATCGGTACGTGCTGAGTTCATCAACTACACCAAGAGTGGTGATGAGTTTTGGTTGGAAGCTGATATTCAACCAATTATCGATAGAGACGGGCATTGCACACACTATGTTGCGGTTGAGCGTGATATCACTGATCGTAAGCGTGCTGAGTCCGATATCTATCGACTCGCTTTCTTCGATGTGTTAACGGGTTTGCCGAACCGTCGCTTACTGCGCGATCGCCTTAGTATTTTGCTGGCGACTGCGCAGCGCACTGGCATCTTTAGTGCGGTGCTGTTCATCGATCTTGATCACTTTAAAACGATTAATGATGCGCGCGGGCATGCTATTGGTGACGCGTTGTTGGTGGAGGTTGCCAACCGCCTCACGAGTATCTTGCGTGAGGTCGATACCGTTGCTCGTATTGGCGGTGATGAGTTCGTGGTGCTAATCGATCACCTTGATTTGAATATGGAGAACGCCAGTCGCATCGCTTTGACTGTCGCTGAGAAAATCCGCAACGCTTTAGCAATGCCTTTTGAAATCGAGGATCAAATCTATAGTTCTGCATGCAGTATTGGGGTGACCCTATTGCCTAAGGCTACGCAAACTGTTGATGACTTATTGCGTGAATCTGATACGGCCATGTATCGTGCCAAGAGTGCTGGGCGCAACCAAATTGCTTTCTTCGAAGGTGCGATGCAAGCCGAAGTCGAGCAGCGTCTTACTTTGGAAAGAGATTTGTCACGGGCACTTGATTTATGTGAGCTTCGTATGGTGATGCAGGCACAGGTTGACCAAGATGGTACGCCTGTGGGTGCCGAACTGTTGATGCGTTGGACGAAAACGAATGGCGAGTTTGTGTCACCGGCTGTCTTTATTCCTTTAGCGGAAGAGTCAGGGTTGATCTTAAAATTAGGCGATTGGGTATTGCATCAGGCCTGTGAAATCGTCAATCAACTCCGCACACATGGCTGGATGTTTCCGGTTTCTGTGAACGTTAGTCCAAAACAATTCCGCCAACAAGATTTCGTTGAGAAGGTGAGAGATATTTTGGCAGCGCATCACTTAAGTGGTGAAGAGTTTGTTTTCGAAGTCACGGAAGGATTGTTCATCAACGACATGCAAGAAACTATCGCGCGTATGAATGCGCTCGCAGCTTTGGGTATTCGTTTCTCGATTGATGATTTCGGAACTGGCTATTCCAGTTTGTTCTACTTGAAGCGTCTGCCGTTGTACGAATTAAAGATTGATAAGAGCTTTGTGCAAGATATTCCAGGTGATGCAAACGACACGGCGATTGTACGTTTGATCTTATCGATGGCAAAACATCTAGGGTTGCGCGTCGTAGCGGAGGGTGTGGAAACGCCAGAACAAGCTGCCTATCTCACAGAAAATGCCTGTGATTGCATGCAAGGTTTCTTATTCTCTAGGCCGGCTTCGTTCCAAGACTGGCTCGTCAAACAAGGCTCGGCTCCCTAATTTACTCTCAGTAATTGCCCTTTAATGAAAGAATTTCGAAAGAAAGTATAATGGAGGTATTGAAGTTCAATGCCATCTAGAAGCCCGTCTATGCTGTCTGCTAATAAAACGCTGATCATTATTCTCCTCGCTATTCTTGTGGGCGCTGGCGCCCTCTTTTTAACGAAGGACTCAAGTGGCCGCCAAGCCGCGCCAGATTTGACCTATGTCAATCTTAAAGGCGAGAAAATCACGTCAACCAGTTTGCGCGGCAAAGTTTATATGGTGAACTTTTGGGCGACTTCTTGCACCACTTGCGTGGCCGAAATGCCAGAGATGATTGGCACCTATGACAAGTTTCATAGCAAAGGACTTGAGTTTGTAGCGGTCGCTATGCGCTACGACCCTCCCAATTATGTGATCAACTTCACCGAAACACGTGCTTTACCATTTCATGTCGCTTTAGATGTCGAAGGGAAACTGGCAGAGGCCTTTGGTGATGTGAAATTAACACCAACGACATTCTTGATCGACAAACAAGGTCGCATTATCAAGCGATATGTCGGCAAACCATCGTTTGATGAATTAGAAGAAATTATCGGTAAAGAGTTAAGTGCTTCTTAAGTGTTGA
Source organism: Affinundibacterium nitidum (assembly GCF_014284155.1). Lineage (GTDB taxonomy): Bacteria > Pseudomonadota > Gammaproteobacteria > Burkholderiales > Burkholderiaceae_D > Undibacterium > Undibacterium nitidum. The sequence goes on along the minus strand of NZ_JACOFZ010000002.1, from coordinate 537,095 downwards.
TGGCTTCTAGCAGCATCTGTAGTTAATATCCGCCAAATCGAAGTGTGCATGGTCTTCGCCTAGAATTATGTCGATCCTTTAAGGCCTAATTGAACAACACTTCGCAAAAAAGTCTATTGAAAATCCGCCGCAAATTAAAAAATATTGTTCCTGAAAACCGCTGCGATTGCTAATTATTTAGGCAGCTTTTCAGGTAGAATAGCGCTTCTTCGAAATTCTTCTTTCATCCCCCAAGGTCAAGCATCGTGCAGATAGGTTCTTATCAGCTCAGGAATAATATTTTCGTCGCGCCTATGGCAGGTGTGACGGATAGGCCATTCCGCCAGTTGTGCAAAGACTTGGGCGCAGGGTACGCGGTGTCCGAAATGGCAGCCTCGAATCCGAAATTATGGGAGACGGAAAAATCCTCACGCCGCACGAATCACGAAGGCGAGATGGAGCCGAAAGCAGTACAAATCGCCGGTGCCGATCCACAAATGTTAGCTGATTGCGCGAAGTTTAATGTCGATAAAGGTGCGCAAATTATTGACATTAATATGGGCTGCCCAGTCAAAAAAGTATGCAACGCTTGGTGTGGTTCAGCTTTATTGCAAGATGAGAAATTGGTCGCGCAAATTCTTGATGCCGTAGTGGCAGCGGTTGATGTACCGGTCACTTTAAAATTCCGCACTGGCTGGGATCGAGAACACAAGAATGCTTTGCGTATCGCGCGCATTGCCGAGGCCGCAGGGATCGCGATGTTGACTCTACATGGTCGTACTCGTGCAGATGGCTACAAAGGCGCTGCCGAATACGAGACCATTGCAGCAGTGAAAGCACAAGCCGGCATCCCTGTGGTGGCGAATGGCGATATCACTACTCCAGAAAAAGCGAAGTATGTATTAGAAGTGACTGGCGCAGATGCCATCATGATCGGCCGCGCAGCACAAGGCCGACCCTGGATATTTCGCGAGGTCGAACATTTTCTCAAAACGGGGCAGCATCTGCCGCCGCCATTGGTCTCTGAAGTCAGTGGGCTCCTAGATCGACACCTGCGTGAACACTACGCTTTTTACGGCGAGTTCATGGGAGTACGAACGGCACGAAAGCATATCGGTTGGTATGTTGAAGATCTGATTGATGGCGAAGAGTTCCGACAGCGTATGAATAAAATTGAAAGCTGTGAGGAGCAATTGGCGGCAGTTAAAATGTTTTTTGATAGCCGACCGACAGAACGGTTACAATACCGCCCCTCCGAGACTAGGATGGCAGCTTAAGCTGCATTTTCTAGTCTCCACACAAAAGAGCAGTGTCGAAAAAATTTACACCGTTTTAGTTAAAACCAGAAATTCTATTCAACATAGATTTCATCAATAAAAAGAAAATTCAGTATGAGCAAAGAAAGCATCCAAGAGGCAGTTCACAAAAATCTCGAAAAGTATTTCCGTGATTTGGGCGAACAACCTGCTTCCAATATTTACGATATGGTCGTCTTGGCGGTTGAAAAACCGATGTTAGAAATGGTCATGACGCGCACTGATAGCAATCAATCTCAAGCTGCAGACATGCTTGGTATTAACCGTAATACCTTGCGCAAGAAGTTGCAGCAACACGGTCTTCTTTAATCCTTCCTTTTTACAATTATTATGATCAAACAAGCTCTCATTTCCGTTTCAGACAAAACTGGCGTGCTCGAATTTGCGCGTGAATTGGCTGGTATGGGCGTCAAAATTTTATCAACTGGCGGCACCGCAAAATTGTTGGCTGACAATGGTTTAGCTGTGACAGAAGTAGCCGATTACACCGGCTTCCCAGAGATGCTTGATGGTCGTGTAAAAACTTTGCACCCAAAAGTACATGGCGGCATTTTGGCGCGTCGTGATTTCCCTGAACACCAAGCAGCTCTGGAAAAATACGGCATCCCAACCATCGATATGGTGGTCGTGAACTTGTACCCATTCCAAGCGACTGTCGCGAAAGCAGAATGCTCTTTGGAAGATGCGATTGAAAATATCGATATCGGTGGTCCAACGATGTTGCGCTCTTCTGCAAAAAATCATAAAGACGTGGTCGTGATTTGCGATCCTAGCGATTACGCGACTGTATTGGCAGAAATGAAGTCCGGCAATAACGTAGTGTCGTATGACACCAAGTTTATGTTGGCGAAAAAAGTATTTGCGCACACTGCGCAATACGATGGCGCCATTACTAACTATTTGACCAGTTTGGGCGAAGATAAAGCGCACGCAACACGCAGCGCCTATCCACAAACTTTGAATATGCATTTCGAAAAAGTACAAGAAATGCGTTACGGTGAAAATCCGCATCAAAGTGCTTCTTTCTATCGCGACTTAGTACCTGTCGCAGGCGCATTGGCGAACTACACACAGTTGCAAGGTAAAGAACTCTCCTACAACAACATCGCCGATGCCGATGCGGCATGGGAATGTGTTAAGTCTTTCGATACGGGTGCATGCGTGATCGTGAAGCATGCGAACCCATGTGGCGTGGCAATTGGCGCGACAGCATTAGAAGCCTACAGCAAAGCATTGCAAACAGATCCAACATCCGCGTTTGGTGGCATCATCGCTTTCAATACGGTATGTGATGGCGCAGCAGCTGAAGCAGTAGCGAAACAATTCGTCGAAGTGTTGATCGCTCCTTCATTCACAGCAGAAGCGAAGCAAATTTTCGCAGCAAAACAAAACGTACGTTTGCTAGAAATTCCGTTGGGCGCTGGCGTCAATCAATACGACGTGAAACGCGTAGGCGGTGGTTTGTTAGTGCAAGCGCCAGATGCGAAGAACGTATTGCCAGCCGATGTGCGCGTGGTCAGCAAATTGCAACCAACACCACAACAAATGGCAGACTTGATGTTCGCATGGCGCGTCGCTAAATACGTGAAATCTAATGCGATCGTGTTCTGCGGTAATGGCATGACTTTAGGTGTAGGTGCTGGCCAAATGAGTCGTATCGACTCCGCACGTATCGCTTCCATCAAAGCACAAAATGCGGGTTTGAGTTTGCAAGGCTCTGCAGTAGCGTCTGATGCCTTCTTCCCATTCCGCGATGGTTTGGATGTCGTCGTCGATGCTGGCGCGACATGTGTAATCCACCCAGGTGGTTCTATGCGTGATCAAGAAGTGATTGATGCGGCGGATGAGCGTGGTGTCGTGATGTTGTACACAGGTGTGCGTCACTTCCGTCATTAATTGAATCATCGAACGTCATTCAGTTTATGGCGTTCGTCTATATTCTCGCTAGTGATCGCAATGGCACATTGTATGTCGGTGTAACCAGTGATTTAATTCAGCGAATCTACCAACACAAAAACAAGTTTGTACCAAGCTTTACTGAAAAGTATGGCGTGGACAAACTTGTTTGGTTTGAAGCCTGCGATTCGATAGAAAGTGCCATCATCCGTGAGAAGCAAATTAAGAAGTGGAAGCGTGAGTGGAAGATTCGCTTGATTGAGGAGACGAATCCGTATTGGAATGATTTGTATCCTTCGATCGTTTAGTTTGATCTCTTATTGAGTCTTCGCGGTTCTGAGTTGAACGCCACTGGGCTCCTGCCTTCGCAGGAGCGACAGTTAATAAGCCGCGGTGGCTTTTCTGGAGTGGCAGGCTTCGATTTCTTTCAAACTCTTGAGCAACGATAAACTCCTTACCGTCGTTCCTGCGAAGGCAGGAACCCAGTGGCTTTCGTCGAGTAACGATAACAGCAACTCTCACCTACGAATCCATACGCGAAAGCATCGGATCTGCGTATAATTTGCTAACGATACATTCATCAACAGCAAACACCCATGAAAATCCTAGGCATCGATCCCGGCTTACGCACCACAGGTTTCGGTGTCATCTTCAAGCAGGGAAGCAAACTGAGTTATATCGCTTCCGGCACGATCAAGACGGTAGAAGGCTCTCTGCCAGAACGTCTAAAAACCATTCTTTTGGGCGTCACCGAAATCATCCAAACCTACCAACCCGATTGCGCTGCAATTGAGAAGGTGTTCGTCAACGTCAATCCACAATCTACACTCTTGCTTGGCCAAGCTCGTGGTGCAGCGATCTGCGCTTTGGTTCAAGCCAACCTTCTCGTCGCTGAATACACGGCGCTGCAAGTAAAGCAAGGTGTGGTTGGACACGGTAAAGCAAAAAAAGAACAAGTGCAGGATATGGTACAGCGATTGTTGTCGCTATCTGGAACACCCAGTTCCGATGCGGCCGACGCTTTGGGCGTGGCGATTTGTCATGCGCATAGTGGAGATACTTTGAAGACCCTCGGCGCTATTGCGCCTGAGTTGGCGAAGAAGGGTTTGCGGGTTAAGGGGGGGAGGTTGATTGGGTGAGCCAATTCTAAATTGAAAGGCAATTGAAATGAGCTGGAAAGTGCTTTCGACAATTGAACCAATAATTTCAACTAGCGATGCGTATTTTTACTTGTGCCTATCTATCGCATTTGTTGCCTTTTCAGTCCTAGAGGCGAATTTCTGTACATTACTCGCGGGTGCTTTTTTTCTGATCACGGGACTATTTTTTCTATTTGTTGTCATTTTCCCTGAAAGGTCTAAGCGCGGTATTCGAATTCTTGATGATGCTTTTGAATATGCTCAGACATTCAAGGTTCAAAAGGTTATGCGATTTCAGGATATTTCAATGATTGAGGCAAGTAGCTTTGAATCTTCGGAGACCGGTGAGCGAGACATCATGTTGAAGATTTCTACCGAGAACTCTATGGTGATTGTTTTTGAGAAAGATTTGCGTAGAACGGGTTTATTGGAGCGGTTGGAGGTATTTTTTCCAATTGATCAAATGGAAATGGAGAGGGCTCGTGGTTTTGAGCGTAAGTGGTACGATTTTCTCGCTGTTAAATACTTTGTCGTGTTTGCTCTTTGATCTTTATCTTTTGATTGGTCGTATTCGGCTGCGTACTTACATCGGTCCTTGATTGCGGTTTGTTTCGCTGGCCGGGTGTGGCCCGGCGGCCACTCACTTTCTTTGCTTCGCCAAAGAAAGTAAGCAAAGAAAGGCGACGCAACCGTCACTGCCCTTCGGGTTCCCATTTGTGCAGGACAAAAAATGGGAAAGCTTTGAAACTCGGTTCGCTCAGACAACAAAGCTTTCTTTTTCCATTTTCTGCCCTGCACAAATGGCAGTGCCAGACGCGGGCAAGTCAAAACATACGCACTCAAAGGCCGTAAGCAAATGAAATTGCGAAAGAAAGTAGCTAAGGTTAAGCGTATTTCAACGGCCTGAGGTTGAGCGGTGGGTTTCGCCGTTCCGCTTCTAAATAGCCAATGATGCGCGACAGAAAATGGAAAAAGAAAGTGTTGCTGTTTGAGCCGAAGGCGAGTTTCAACACTTTCCCATTTTTCGTTGTGCAGCATTGGGCACCCGAAGGGCGATTTAGTGCGGTCGCCTTTTTTGGCGAAGCAAAAAAGGTAAAGACTGTCAGGCCACCCCCGACCTACAGCGGCTCGATAGACAAAAACTCAATTTTGTTTCAAGCGTCTTGAAATCGTGGTTTAGCTTTGCAAACCATCCACAAGCTCCCCACAACCCCACCAGAATAGTTTACTATTACTGCTTATTTATACAGTATGAAAGCCCAGCATGATAGGTCGTATCGCCGGAACCTTAATTGAAAAGAATCCCCCTCAAATCATGGTTGATTGCCAAGGCGTTGGCTATGAGATCGATGTGCCGATGAGTACTTTTTATAACTTGCCTGCTTTGGGTGAAAAGGTGGCTTTATTGACGCATTTGGCAATCCGCGAAGATGCGCATGTCTTGTTTGGCTTTGGTACAGCAGAAGAACGGGCCACGTTTCGGCAGTTGATTAAGATTAGCGGTGTTGGGGCGCGTACCGCTTTGTCGATTTTGTCTGGGATGTCAGTGGCCGATTTGGCGCAAGCGATTACTTTGCAAGAGGCAGGGCGTTTAACGCGGGTGCCTGGCATTGGTAAGAAGACGGCCGAACGTTTGCTATTAGAGTTGAAAGGTAAGCTCGGGGCAGATTTGGGAGCGGCTGGCGCGGCTGCGATTGCGGGTGACCATAGTTCCGATATTTTGAATGCCTTGCTGGCCTTGGGCTACTCCGACAAAGAAGCATTGGCTGCATTGAAACTGGTGCCTGCTGGCTCTGGCGTTTCGGATGGTATTAAAGCGGCCCTTAAAGCTCTGTCTAAGAGTTGAGTGGCGGTCGTGAAATTTTGTATTGAGAAGTTTTTTGTGCTTCTGTTCTTGGCTCTGGTCGTGGCTAATTCCCATGCTTGTAAGCCAGCGAAAGAGGCCTATGATTTAACTGCTTTTTTGTCCTTAAATCAACCAAATGTGTTGATTCTTGAGGCAAAGGTATTGAAAGTGCAAGAGCTCAAGCAAGCAGATGGATTGATCGAACAATCAGTCACTCTTCGTGTTGAGAAAAATTTGCTTGGCGCATCGAATGAAATAGTTGTTGTGAAGGCTTTCTACGGCGGTATGGTGGGCACTAGTTGCGAGCGAACCTTTGATGTTGAGATGCATGAAGGGGAGCGTTGGCTGGTGGTAGCGTTGCCCGTTGATGGAAATGCAGTTGTTCGACCGATGTTGAGCCAAAGGTTTACTATTGGTGTGGATTTGAGACCTAAACTGCAGATGATTGAAAATTATGTTCGTGAGATGAAGTTCGTAGAGAACAAATGATGTTTCTTTGCTAGTAGCAAAACTTAACTTGCCAACTAACGAATTTTTTGAAAAAGTAAATTTGCATGAGCATACAAACCGATAACCTCACCTCGCAACTCGTTGATACGCGCATCATCGCGGCCACGCCTTCATCGCCAAATGAAGAGGCGATAGAGCGTGCTTTGCGTCCTAAGCAGCTCGACGAGTATGTGGGACAAGAGAAGATTCGTGATCAGCTCGAGATCTTTATTGGTGCTGCGCGTCAGCGTAAAGAAGCGCTTGATCATACGTTGCTGTTCGGCCCACCGGGTTTGGGTAAGACGACTTTGGCGCATATCATCGCGCGTGAAATGGGTGTGAATTTGCGCCAGACTTCGGGGCCAGTATTAGAGCGAGCCGGCGACTTAGCCGCTTTGCTGACGAATTTGGAAGCCAACGATGTTCTGTTTATCGATGAAATTCACCGCTTGTCGCCTGTGGTGGAAGAAATTCTGTACCCAGCCTTAGAAGACTATCAAATCGATATCATGATTGGTGAGGGTCCGGCTGCTCGTTCGGTGAAGCTCGATTTGCAGCCTTTCACTTTGGTGGGCGCGACCACGCGGGCAGGGATGTTGACCAATCCACTGCGCGATCGTTTCGGTATCGTGGCGCGTTTGGAGTTTTATACCTCGGAAGAGTTGGCACGTATTGTGACGCGTTCGGCCTCGTTGTTGGAAGTGCCGATCAAACAAGATGGCGCCTTCGAGATTGCCAAGCGTGCACGCGGTACACCGCGTATCGCCAATCGCTTATTGCGTCGCGTGCGTGATTATGTGCAGGTCAAAGGTAATGGCGAAATCACGAAACCGATGGCTGATGCGGCATTGAAAATGCTCGATGTCGATGCGGTTGGTTTCGATTTGATGGATAGAAAACTACTCGAAGCGATCTTGTTTAAATTTGGTGGCGGTCCTGTTGGCTTGGATAACGTTGCTGCTGCCATCGGTGAGGAGCGCGACACGATAGAAGACGTGCTGGAACCGTACTTGATTCAGCAAGGTTATTTGCAAAGAACACCACGTGGACGGATTGCCACCGCTAGCGCATACGAGCATTTCGGCTTGACAGCGCCGCGTACGAATCCGAATGGCGATTTGTGGGGTGGGTAGTTCCTCTCATCGACGACCATGGTTTATGTATTTAATTTAATACATCGTATTGTTTTCGATACACAAACGATTTTTTCTGCTTTGTCATAGAGAGAATTTTATTTTCTAATTCTCTCTTCTTCCTTCTTGTATTTATTTCGATACAGTCTATTCTGTTAGAATGCCACGATCGGTGGCTAAGTCCTTGATTTAGCCCCTTGCACCGCATTTTCACTGTTTGGCATGGCATTTGCTATACCCACAGCAGTTCTAGATTTTTCGAGGTTAACATGCAACAAGAAGCCGGGCGCGCGGGTGCGCTTCTCACGATAGACTTAAAGGCATTGCGGGCAAATTATCGTTATTTGCAAAACCGTTTAGGTATCGCGCAATGTGGTGCGGCTGTGAAGGCCGATGCTTACGGACTGGGTGCTATTCCCGTATCGAAAGCCTTGGTGGCCGAAGGTTGTCGTCATTTGTTCGTGGCTCAGCTCGAAGAAGCCATTAGCCTGCGTGCGCATATCCCTCGCGATACCAATATTTATGTCATGCATGGCTCGCCCGTTGGCTATGAAGCCGAGTTTATCGAGTACGGCTGCACTCCAGTGTTGAATAGCCTCGATCAAATCACGGCTTGGCGCAAACTTGCGCAAGAGCGTAATCAAGCTTTGCCTGCGATCATCCAAATTGACACCGGTATGGCGCGCATGGGTTTGTCACAAGCGGAAGTGATGGCGTGGTTGCGTGATTTCAGTATCACGGATGGGATCGATCTCACTTATGTGATGAGTCATTTAGCCTGTGCTGAAGATCAGTTAGATCCGATGAACGCGATGCAGTTGCAAGCATTCCAAAACCTTTTGAAAACGCTGCGCCAACGTTATGTGGGTTTACAAGCGAGTTTCTCCAACTCTTCCGGTATTTTCCTCGGCCCAGATTATCATTTTGATTTGGCACGTCCAGGTGCGGCTTTGTACGGCGTAGCGCCTGTCGCTGGACAAGAGAGCCCGATGAAATCGGTTGTGCAATTACAAGGCCGGATTATCCAAACACGTGAAATTCCTATGGGTGCGAGCGTAGGCTATAGCAAGACTTGGCGCGCGACCCAGCCTTCACGCATTGCCACTGTGTCTGTCGGTTATGCCGATGGTTGGTTACGCAGTTTGAGTAATTGCGGCGTGGCGCACATCGCTGGCAATGAAGTGCCAATGGTCGGTAATGTCTCAATGGATACCATCACCTTGAACGTTAGCCATGTTGACCCGCATCTCTTATACCCTGGCGCATTGGTCGATTTGATTTGCCCAGACAACACGGTGGATCAAGTTGCGAAACAGGCCGGCACCATCGGTTACGAAATTTTGACGAGCTTAGGCCCACGCTATCAACGTCATTACATTGACGCTTAATGCTATCTAGAACGCAGCTCTCACTAATCTTAGATTTAAACTTTACGGAAATACTCATATGAAAATCGTGATCTTAGGCGCCGGTGTTATCGGCACAGCCACCGCTTACTACTTAGCCAAAGCCGGACATGAAGTGACTGTGATTGAGCGCCAAGCAGGTGCCGCCTTGGAAACAAGTTTTGCCAATGCGGGCGAGGTCTCTCCAGGCTATTCCGCACCATGGGCGGGCCCAGGTGTGCCAATGAAAGCGATCAAATGGTTGATGATGGAGCACAGTCCATTAGCGATTCGTCCAAGCACGGATCCTGCCATGTGGCGTTGGGTGTTTCAAATGCTGATGAACTGCACAACGAAACGCTACGAGATCAATAAAGGTCGTATGCTGCGTATGGCGCAATATAGCCGTGATGTATTGCAGCAGTTGCGTGAAGATACTGGCATCTCCTATGACGAGCGCACTCAAGGGACATTGCAATTGTTCCGCAACCAGCAACAACTCGATGCTTCACAAGCCGATATCGACATTTTGAAACGCTATGGTGTGCCATATGAAACCTTGAGCGGTGATGAGTGCTTACGTGTTGAACCAGCACTGAAAAACGTGCGTGAAAAATTCGTCGGTGCGTTGCGCTTACCTGGCGATGAAACGGGTGACTGCTTCAAGTTCACACAGAACTTAGCGAAACTGGCTGAAGGCTTGGGCGTGAAGTTTGAATATGGTGTCAGTATCGAACGCGTGATCGCAGAAGGTGATCAAGTCAAGAGCGTGCAAACGTCGAAAGGCAGTTTTACTGCGGATCAATTTGTCTTGGCACTCGGTAGTTACTCACCAATTCTGTTGCGTGAATTGGGCATCAAAATTCCTGTGTATCCAATCAAAGGTTATTCGATCACAGTGCCAATCACCGACGCGACAGGCGCACCAGAATCAACGGTGATGGATGAAACCTACAAAGTGGCGATTACACGTTTAGGCGATCGTATTCGTGTTGGTGGTACGGCTGAGATTACAGGTTACGATTTGCGTTTGCGCGAATCACGTCGCAAGACTTTAGTGCATTCCGTGACAGATTTATTCCCACAAGGTGGCGATGTTAGCAAAGCTGAATTCTGGACTGGCTTGCGCCCGATGACACCAGACGGCACGCCAGTGATTGGGCCAACACCGTATCGCAATTTGTTCTTGAACACGGGACACGGCACACTCGGTTGGACTATGGCTTGCGGTTCTGGTCAATTCTTAGCCGATTTGATTTCCGGCAAGAAGCCAGCGATTGCGACAGACGGTTTGTACATGGACCGTTATGGGCGCGTGAACCGTCCGATCGCAGTGTAAGTCGCGTCCGCTGTCCGCTTGAATTGAACCTGCACCCGAGAGAAAACAATGCGTGTCAATATTCCCTTTGAAGATCGCGTCGGTATCGCGCACGAGATTCTGGCGGTATTGGCACGTCAAGGCTTAAACGTGCAAGCGGTGGAGGTTGATCCGCCCAATATTTATATTGATATTCCCGAACTCAAGCAAACGATGCTGCCTGCGTTGCAAGCGGATTGCGATCAAGTGCCTGGCGTGGGCACGATTGAGGTGGTCGATATTTTGCCGGGTATGCGTCGTAGTTTAAATCTCGATACCATCATGGCAGTGATGGAAGATCCAGTGATTGCGATTGACGCCCTAGGGCGCATCGTGATCGCGAATGCAGCGGCGGCCGAAGTGGCCCGTTGCACTGAGAAAGAATTGTGTCAGAAGTCTCTGTACCAAGTCTTACAAGACCATACGGTTCAGCATGAGTTGATTGCGAATGAATTCTGCGCTCCGACGCGCGAAGTTTTGCTGAACGGCGAACCTTTCATGATGGACGTCACACCCGTATTCGAGCCTTTGTCGGCAGCGGGTACGAGCAATGATGGCAAAGCGGTAGGTGCGCTACTCACATTAACGGCACCTAAGCGTATCGGCGAACGCCTGCATGCGATTTCCCATGCTGAAGTCGGTGGTTTTGAAGCGATCATTGGTGAATCTGAACAAATTCGTGTCTTGAAAAAACGCGCCGCGCGTGTCGCTGTGGTTGATGCACCTTTGTTGATTACAGGTGAGACGGGCACGGGCAAAGAGTTATTGGCACAAGCTTGTCACGGCGTCAGTGCGCGTCGCAGTGCGCCGTTTTTGGAACTCAATTGTGCCGCCTTGCCAGAGAGTTTGGCAGAGAGTGAACTCTTTGGTTATATGGCGGGCGCTTTCACGGGGGCTAATCGTGGCGGTAAGCCAGGCTTGTTCGAGATGGCCGATGGCGGCACGGTATTTTTGGATGAAGTTGGCGAGATGTCTTTGTACCTGCAGGCCAAGCTTTTGCGCTTCTTAAACGATGGTAAGTTCCGCCGTATCGGTGGCGACAAAGAAATTCAGGTCGATGTCCGCATCATTAGCGCCACCCATCGCAATCTACGCAAGATGGTGCAAGAAGGTAACTTCCGTGAAGATTTGTTTTATCGTTTAAACGTATTGCATCTGGAAATGCCGCCATTGCGTGAGCGTTCCGATGATATTTTGCTGTTGGCACGTCATTTCATTGAGCGCGCCTGTACTCAAGCGCAGAAACCAATTTCTCGCCTGAATCAAGCTGCAACGACGGCAATGTTGAACAATCGTTGGCCGGGAAATGTGCGGCAATTGCAAAATGTGGTGTTCCGGGCGATCACGATGGCTGATCAACGTGTGCTTGATGCCGCCGACCTTGATTGGGCTGAAGATTCCATGCAGGCTGATGCCGTGGTGTTTCAAGAAGCCGAAACTTGGGAAGAGTCGGTCAATCAGTTCGAAGCTGCTTTATTGTCTAAACTATATCAAGAGTTTCCGTCGAGCCGCAAACTAGCGGCCAGACTCGATACCTCCCATTCCATGATTGCGTCGAAGTTACGCAAACATGGCATCCCTAAAAAATAGGTCTTAGTTGAGCTTATCGAGGTCCGGATTATCTGGATCTTCGGGAAGATTGACGGCGGGAATGGTGTATTTCTCTTCGGCCCAAGCGCCGAGATCAATTTGTTTACAGCGTTCAGAACAGAAGGGGCGGAAAGCATTTTCCGGTACCCAAGTGACTTTGGTCCCACAGGTTGGGCAGTCGACAACAGTAGCCATGGCGATAAATCAGAAGTTACAAAGAGTGAGGTCGAAAGGTACATCGCCCTCAAATGGTTTTGGTTTCATATCGCCATCTTGCGACATGATACGTATCCATAGCATGTATTTATTGGCAGAGATCTCAGGAATAGCGCCCATTTCGCGTGGCAAAGTCACGCGCAGCAGTTGGTAGACTTTGCCTTGCAGCATTTGTTGATAACTCCCGCCCTGAGCGATCACTTTGGTTGTGCCGCCGGATTCACGGAGTAAACGCAGTACAACGTTGATCGCATCAAATAAAGGTGCGAGTGGAGAAAACCAGTTGGAAATATCAGCGAACCGCTTCTCGGTAGGTAGTTTTTTCCAAGCGTGGTAGCTCGGTAAATCGAATTCGCAAGCCCCACCAGGAATGATGGTACGACCACGGATACTCATCAACCATTCGTTATCACGGATATTTTGACCAGTCTTGCCGGTGCATGCCATGAGATTGACACTTGCACGCTCGACATCGTTGATCACTTGATCGAGCATTTCTGCTTGTACGTTAGGATTGGATTTGAAGCCGATCAGTGTGTTTTTTTGACGGTCTAACTCTTGTAGCAAGTCAGATTTTAAGTCAGCACGACCTGCTACCTCGAGCATCTCGAAAATAGTGGCGATAGCGACGTGGTGTTGCAGTGGGTCTGACTGGTGTAAGAAAAATGAAAACTTTTCAAACAGGTCTTCTAACCGCAATAACGTGCGAATACGCTCGTTGAAAGGGTATTCGTAAACAATCAAAATAAAATCCCTGTAAATGATGTTGCCGGATTCTTCTTATTTTTCGGCTTCACGTGATTCTGAACCAAGCGGAGAAAAAATACAAACATTGCGTGCAATTGTTTAGCATGCCTGTGCTAATTTTAGGTATTTTTGATGCAGATCATTTACCTGCTGCCAGATCTGGTCGAGATTTTCATCGGAATTAATGACGTCATCGGCGACCCCAAGGCGTTCATCGCGAGAGGCTTGAACTTGCATAATGTCTTCAACTTGCTCTCTTGGGAAACCATTTCTCATCATTACCCGTTTGATTTGGGTTTGCTCATCGCAGTCGATGACCAAAATGCGAGTGACACGTTCGTGCCAGTTTCCCGATTCAACCAGCAGCGGTACTACGAAAATGGGGTAGCTACCAGCCCCGGAGGCGGCAAGCTGTTCACACTCCGAGCGGATCATAGGGTGCAAGATAGCTTCTAATTGACGCTTAGCAGTAGGCTCTTTGAAGACAAGTCTACGCATTTTTTGACGGTCCATGGCGCCAGAACTATCGACAATATCCTCACCAAACGCAGCGATGATGGGTTCTATGGCTTTGCCATTGGGGGCGGTCAACTGGTGTGCGATGAGGTCGGTATCAATGATATGTGCGCCCAACTTTGCAAACATATCGCTCACGGTTGTCTTGCCACTGCCAATACCACCGGTCAGCCCAATGCTAAATAAAGTCGACTGCATTTAAGAGAATAAGCCCAGGTATTGAGAAGTAATTTGTTTGCCCCAGAACAGGGCAATCAGTCCGGCGCCAGCTAAGAAAGGACCAAAAGCGAAAGGAAGATTCCAGCCTAATCGTTTCCCGAGCAACATCAATATGCCGAACACGGAGCCGACCATCGAAGCAGCTAGGATAATGAAGGGTAAATTCATTGCTCCCAACCATGCGCCAAGTGCAGCAAGAAGCTTGAAATCTCCGTAGCCCATGCCGTCATGACCACGCCAAAGGCGATAGGCGGCGTTGACAGTCCACAAGGACATATAGCCTAAAGCAGCACCAAGCACCGCTTGTTCTAGACTAGTAAAAGTGTAACGGGTATTAATCAAGAGCCCAATCCAAAGCAGTGGTAGGGTCAGTTGATCGGGGAGAAGTTGGGTATCAAAGTCGATTCCAGTTAACGCCACCAAGAACCAAATGCACACCACCGCAGATAGCCCTTCAATGCCGCTGCCAAAATGCCAAATCGCATAGGCACTTAACAAACCAGTAACTGCCTCAACGATAGGATAGCGGACTGATATGCGTGTCTTGCACTGACTGCATTTTCCACCTAGGAATAGGTAGCTCAGCACAGGAATGTTTTCCGCTGCTGTAATTTGGTGTTGGCAATGTGGACAAGCAGAGCGCGGTAGCATCAGGTTGTATTTGTCCTGATGGGGGCGTTCTTTGCCTGTGATTTCTGCAACGTCGTTGTCTTCTGCACGTTGCATCATTTTCGGGATGCGGTGAATCACGACATTCAGGAAGCTGCCGATGAGCAGCCCCAGAATGCCGATAAATACAGTACTAATAAGTGTGTGTGGTGGCGCGAAAAAAAACAAATCTTGCATTACACCACCGACCCCAATTTGAAAATTGGTAAGTACATCGCTACAACCAAGCCACCGATGACGATACCTAAGATCGCCATAATCATTGGTTCCATGAGGCTGGAAAGTGACGCTACTGCCTCATTCACTTCTTCCTCATAGAAATCAGCAACTTTGCCTAACATCGCATCTAAAGCACCAGATTCTTCACCAATTGCCACCATCTGTGTCACCATCGGTGGGAATACATTCGCATTTTGCATTGCGACCGTCAAGCTAGTACCGGTCGTAATTTCAGTTTGAATTTTAATTGTAGCGTCAAGATACACGGCGTTGCCTGAGGCACCACCAACGGAATCGAGCGCTTCAACCAACGGTACACCTGCAGCAAACATAGTTGCTAATGTACGAGTCCAACGGGCAATGGTCGCTTTACGAATCACTTCGCCAAAAATGGGTGCCTGCAGAAGTGCTCTATCCATGAAGCGCTGCATTTCCAATGAACGCCGCCATGCTTGGAAAAAGAAATAAACCACGCCGAAAATGCCGCCAAAAATGAAATACCAATTTTTGACAAAAAAGTCGGAAATCCCCATGACGATCAGCGTTGGTGCTGGCAAATCGGCACCGAAGCTGGTAAACACTTCTTTAAAGGCAGGAACAACCCAAATCATAATCACGGCGGTGACTACAAAGGCAATGACCAAGATCGCGATAGGGTAGGTAAGTGCTGACTTAATCTTGGCTTTGATCGCCAGTGTCTTTTCTTTATAGATCGCCAAACGCGTCAGCAAGTCTTCCAAGATACCTGCCTGCTCACCCGCACCGACTAAGTTGCAAAACAGCGCGTCGAAATACAGGGGATACTTACGGAAGGCTTGATTCAAACTAGTACCGGTTTCGATGTCTCCGCGAATGTCCATCAACAGCTTGGCAACGGCAGGGTTTGAATGACCTTTACCTACGATATCGAACGATTGTAAGAGCGGTACACCCGCTTTCATCATGGTCGCCAATTGGCGGGTGAAGAGCGTAATGTCCTTGTCAGTAATCCCACGACCTGAGCTGTATTTCTTCTTTTTGACCTTAGTGACAATAACGCCTTGGCGTCTTAGGCTAGCGTTAACCACGGCCTCACCACGCGCACGCATTTCTCCGCGTACGGCTTTACCTTGTTTATCTTTGCCTTCCCACGCATACAAAATCTCTTTAGTTTGCGAGGGCTTTGCGGCTTTATTCTGCGGAGTTGCCATCTACTTGATCCTGATTCGTTATTCGTTAGTGCAGCCGAGGACTTCTTCTAGGCTGGTGAGTCCTTGACGCACTTTTTGTAGGCCAGAGCGACGCAGTCCTTTGACGCCGTCCGCTTCTGATTGCTTACGTATTTCGAGCGCGCTTCCATTCGCTAAAATGATTTTCTCGAGTGCTTCGGTGATCGGCATGATTTGGTAGATACCGACGCGACCTTTATAGCCTGAACCGTTGCAGCGTTCGCAACCAACTGGGCCATATGGTTTCCATGTCCCATCAAGTTCTTCATCTAAAAAACCTGCTTGTAATAAAACGTCGTCAAGGATTTCAACTTGTTTTTTGCAAGTACATAAACGACGTGTCAAACGTTGTGCAGTAATCAAAATCACCGAGGAAGCGATATTGAAAGGGGCAACGCCCATGTTCATTAAACGTGTCAATGTTGATGGCGCATCGTTGGTATGCAGTGTGGAAAACACCATATGACCTGTTTGCGCTGCTTTAATAGCGATGTCGGCAGTTTCTAAGTCACGAATCTCACCGACCATGATGATGTCAGGATCTTGACGCAAGAAGGCTTTCAATGCGACCGGGAAAGTTAGACCGGCTTTATCATTGACGTTCACCTGATTCACGCCTGGCAAGTTAATCTCAGCTGGATCTTCTGCGGTCGAGATATTGATGCCTGGTTTATTGATGACGTTAAGGCATGTGTACAAAGAAACCGTTTTACCAGAACCAGTTGGCCCGGTAACCAAGACCATGCCGTAGGGGCGATGGATCGCATCCATTAGAATTTCTTTTTGGTCTGGATCATAGCCGAGGGCATCGATACCCATCTGTGCCTGTGAACCGTCCAAAATACGCATAACAATTTTCTCGCCAAACAAGGTAGGCAAGGTGCTCACACGAAAATCGATGGCTTTGGTCGGCGATAGCACCAACTTCATACGTCCATCTTGAGGGACCCGTTTCTCAGAAATATCAAGTTTTGAAATAACTTTGATACGAGATACCAATTTGTCTTTAATCGCTAACGGTGGTTGGGCGATTTCACGCAATTCGCCGTCAATACGGAAGCGGATACGATAGAATTTTTCGAAGGGCTCAAAGTGAAGATCGGAAGCACCCATGTTGATCGCGTCGATCAGCATTTTCTGCAAAAATTTGACGACTGGAGCATCGTCGATTTCAGCGGCGGCCTGATTATCGGCAACGCCTGAATTAAGATCTTCCTCGGAGAATTCGAGCTCGTAGTCGTCTGATGCCAGGTCCGTAATCGATTGTTCTGACGTCTTGCTTAGTTTATCGACGAGTTTGATCAGTACGTCATGCTGCACAATGACGATGTCGACACTTAGCCCAGTTTGGAATTTGATTTGGTCGATCGCAACCGTGTTTGTTGGATCGGAGATCGCGATAGAAACCTTGTTACCCTTTTTCGATAGAGCCAACACACGTTGACCCAACATCATTTTGTGGTCAATGACCTTCTCGGGTAACTGCGCTTCGTCGACCAGGCTTAAGTCAACTTGTGGATATCCAAATGTCTCAGAGCAAAAAGTCGCTAAGTCACGGGTGTTGATGGCACCACCGTGAATCAAGGCGTCGAGAAAGTGCGACTTTTCAATCTGACTTTTCTTCTGTGCAGTCTCGATTTGCGCATTTGTCACCAAATTTGCCTGTGCTAAGGCGCGAGCCAGTCCAGAAACGGGCAAATTGGCAGCAGCATTGGGAGGGACAGCGGACATAGTTTTTGTCTAGAAAAAGGATAATCGTTGATTGCTTTGTGATAATGCAGCTAAGTAAGACTTTTGTAAACAGTGATCTATCTCAGGCATCAGTTGAGAAATGAACTTTTAGTTATTGTTTTTGAAGCGTTTATGATACTTTCAAAAGCAAGCCAAAAGCAATTTTTGCCATGATTCCACGGACATTGTTTATGAGCGAGCTCAGACCTTGGTCGGTGGGGAGGATACTGGTTTTTACAAATTGCGCCTCGAAGCTAAGACGATAAGGCCGTAGATTGAGGTTGCCAATCTGTGTAATGCGCGCTCTCAAAATGCCTGAGTTCTGCAGGCGAATGGATCGTAAGGGTGCTTCTCCTGTGTCGGACCTAAGTTGAGAATTCTGGCTTATTTGATGAACCGGATACAAAATCTGGCCGTCCCCTTGGTGTTGTAAATACGTCGGTCTTTCATTCGAGACGTCTGCACTATTGGCGGCAATTTTGACGCGAACTCGCGCTAAAAATGAAAAAAGCCACTTTAGTTTGACTGAAAGTGGCTTTCACATGCTGCAAGTTGCTTGCACTTGACTTAATGATTGCGATTAACGGCGAGATAAGCCAAGTCTAATAGGGCTTGTTTATAGGAGCTTTCGGGAAGGGCGACGATCGCATTCGCTGCGCGGGCGGCAGCATGATCTGCTTGTTCCTTGGTATAGGCGAGCGCCCCAGACTGAGTAATTGCTGACAAAATTGCATCAAATTTTGACTCATCACCTTCTTCAATGCACGCTTTCACCAGTGCTCGTTCGTCTTCGGTGCCATGTTTCATTAAATAGATCAACGGCAAGGTGGGTTTACCTTCGCGTAGATCGTCACCGACATTTTTGCCAATTTCTTCTGCCTTACCTGAGTAATCGAGCACGTCGTCGATCAATTGGAAGGCTGTGCCGAGAGAGCGTCCATACTCGCCAGCTGCCGCGATTTGTTCGGTCGTTGCACCACTAATTAAGGCGCCAATTTCGGCCGCCGCTTCAAATAGTTTTGCGGTCTTGCAGCGGATTACTTCGAGGTAGCGTTCTTCTGTGACATCGGGATCATGCATATTCAAGAGCTGTAGCACTTCACCTTCGGCGATAACATTTGTCGCGTCGGCCAAGATGCGCATCACCTGCATGCTATCGATGTTGACCATCATCTGAAATGCACGTGAATACAAGAAGTCGCCGACGAGGACTGATGCTGCATTGCCGAATAATGCGTTGGCTGTTTGACGACCACGACGCATCGAAGACTCGTCCACGACATCGTCGTGTAACAGCGTCGCTGTGTGGATAAATTCGACGATCGCCGCTAAATCGTAATGATGTTTACCTTGATACGCGTAAGCATTGGCCATGAGTAACACGAGTACAGGACGAATGCGTTTGCCACCGGCATTGATAATGTATTCAGAAATCTGGCTAACTAAGGCAACATCGGAATGAAGTTGTTCGCGAATAACCTGATTGACTGCGGCCATGTCTGGCGCGATCAGTTGGTTGATGGTGTTTTGGTTTGCTGTGGCAGACAAGGGGAATCCTGCAAAAATCCAATAGGTAAGGAGCTAGAGTAGCTGTTGTAGGTCGAGATTATACGATGTGATGGCGATCTTGCAAAAAAACACCGTCAATTCGCCTATTTTGCCCCGCATATTGTTGACTGAATTTGTTTTTTAGATAACCAAAAATCGTTGCGGCAGAGTTTTCTGAGCCATCTACGATTGATACCACTAGCACATATCGATGCTCTCGAGGGTGGCTTGTTTATGAATACCAGTAAAATACCAATTGCGACTTTCTTTAATCCGCTTAACAATACTACTTTTATCTGTCAAAGCTGGAATCATGCGCTTATTTCTTTTTGCCCTTGGTTTTTCTATCGCCACCTTGTGTATGGTTCCTTCGTCTCGGGCAACTAATGCGCCATCCAAGAACGCGCCATCGATTCAAGTGATTGGCTGGGTCCCAGCGTATGGCATCGATACTTCGTTGCCGGCCTTGGAATCAAATCCTGATATCGCAAAAGGCCTGACACGAATTGGTCTGCAATTTTGGAATCCGTCTAAAGATGGTAAATCACTCGTGTTCGCGCCTGTCAATGAACAAGGTAAGTTGGTCACCGAAGCTCAAGTGCGTGCGCTTGTCGCGTGGGCGAAACAACGAGGAATTCAAGTTGTTTTGACGGTGTATAACAACTCTCAAGTGATGAAAAAATGGGACTGGGAATTAGCACGTAATGCTTTCGCACAGCAGCCGAAATCATTTTCGCGCGCCTTGCTCAATGAAATGCAGAAGTTCGACTTAGATGGCATTGATTTGGATTTGGAAGGTGAGGGGGCGCTCGATCATGACCGTCAAGCCTATGCCCATTTCGTTGCGCAATTATCAAAAGAACTGAAAAAACGCGGGAAGTTGTTGACGGTAGATAGTTTCCACAGTCCTTGCACCAATGCGCCAAATATGTCGTGGTGGGTGGATTGGCGCGGTCAAGTCGACGCCATTCACAGTATGGGCTATCAGGATTTGTATGAGGGCAGCACCGCCAGTTTTACACCCGAGGGCGGGAACGTCTGCGAAAACGGTGCGGCGATGTTTAAGTACAGTTGGCAACTGCAATATGGCGTCAAAGCGGGTTATCGAGCCGATCAAATTGTGATGGGAATGCCAACATGGCTAGACCATTGGGGCGAGGGCGGAGCGGGACCTAGTGTTCTGAATCATATCCAAGAAGCAAAACAATTAAGTGTTGGTGTCGCGCTTTGGGATTTACAGTTAGAGGGCAAGGCTTGGCGTCAAAGTGAGACTTGGCGTGCGATTCGCGATTTGCGGGCAAAGTAGGCCGACCGATAAATGATTGCTTAAGCTTGCTAAAAGCTTAAATCTAAAGGGTTTTTTCTCCGATTATTGCTGAAAAAATGTGCAAATAGGCTTTGACCGATGCTGCCTTCCTGTGTATAATTCGCAGTTCCCTTGATTTTTTGTTTGGCAACGATCTTCGGGTCTTGCTAGCATCCTCGGGGAAATCCCTATTATTCATTTGATGAGGTTTCACATGTACGCGGTCATAAAAACCGGTGGCAAACAATATAAAGTTGTCGCTGGTGAAAAACTTAAAGTAGAACAGATACCTGCAGACATTGGCTCCGAAATCACCATTGATCAAGTACTCGCATTGGGTGCTGGAGAAACCATTAAGTTTGGTGCTCCATTGGTCGCAGGTGCTACGGTGCTGGCTAAGGTAATCGACCACGGTCGTCACGACAAAGTTCGCATTTTCAAAATGCGTCGTCGTAAGCATTACCAAAAGCGCCAAGGTCATCGCCAAAACTACACTGAACTGCAAATCGTTTCTATCAACGGTTAATTCACCGTTAAGAAATAAAGCAAATTCATTAGATTTCAAGGAGCTATTAAATGGCACATAAAAAAGGCGGCGGCACCACGCGCAACGGCCGTGACTCAGAGTCAAAACGCTTAGGCGTTAAAGTTTACGGCGGCCAAGCTATCAATGCTGGCGGTATCATCGTTCGTCAACGCGGTACAAAAGTACACGCTGGTGAAGGCGTTGGTATGGGTAAAGATCACACTTTGTACGCTTTGGTAACAGGCAAAGTACAGTTTGCGATCAAAGGCGCGTTGAAGCGTCAAACAGTAATGGTTGTTGCTGCTTAATTCTTTAAGCCGACAATTTATTCGATAGAGAGGCTCTGCCATAGGTAGAGCCTTTTTAGTTTTCAGCGTGTAGGTATAGATGCAGGCAAATGTGTTGCGCCTCGATCTTTGATTGACTCTGCGATACATTCTATAAAACGCGATGCTCGGAATGAGCATCATGCCGATGGCATTTCCCATTGGCTTATTTTGTCTTAGAACAATGTCTATTGCTGCCGGTGAAATAAAGCCGCACAATAGCCCGTTCAGACTCTCCATTCGTAATCGCCCAGTGTTCGGTGTTAAGCGCGTCTCAATCAGGATGCCACCAAAAGAAAGACTGGGACTCAAGGCTGAAAAGCCCTTTCGTTTAGGCGGCAAACATGAAATTTATTGACGAAGCAAGAATCGAAGTCATTGCAGGTGATGGGGGCAATGGTGTTGCCTCATTCTGTCGTGAGAAGTTCCGTCCATTTGGCGGCCCTGACGGCGGCGATGGTGGCAAAGGCGGTAGCATTTATGCCGTGGGCGATCGCAACATCAACACCTTGGTGGATTTTCGTTATTCCAAATTACATAAAGCAAAAGACGGTGAAAATGGCCGTGGCGCTGACTGCTATGGCAAAGGCGCGGATGACATTCGTTTGCGTATGCCAGTCGGTACCCTGATTATTGATCGCAATACGGACGAAGTGATTGCTGATATCACCGAGCATGGACAAGAAGTCTTGTTGGCGCGCGGTGGCGAAGGCGGTTGGGGTAATATCCATTTCAAATCTTCGACGAATCGAGCACCTCGCCAACGTAGCGATGGTAAAGAGGGCGAACGTCGCGAACTGAAACTCGAACTGAAAGTTTTGGCTGACGTCGGTTTGTTGGGTTTGCCGAATGCGGGCAAATCAACATTCATCACTGCAGTGTCGAATGCGCGTCCAAAGATTGCTGATTACCCATTTACGACTTTGCACCCTAACTTGGGCATGGTTCGCGTTAGTCACGAGAAGAGTTTTGTGATTGCCGATATTCCTGGTTTGATTGAAGGTGCAGCTGATGGTATTGGTCTCGGCGTACAGTTCTTGAAGCATTTGCAGCGTACTGGTTTGCTGTTGCACATCGTCGATTTGGCACCGTTCGATGAAGGTGCAGATCCAGTCAAAGATGCGAAAGCTTTGATCAAAGAATTGCAAAAATACGATGAAACACTCGCAGATAAACCTCGCTGGTTAGTCTTGAATAAGCTTGACGTTTTAAGCGAAGAGGACCGTAAGAAGCGCGTCAAAGATTTCGTCAAGCGTTTCGGCTGGAAAGGTCCAGTATTTGAGATTTCTGCACTTAATCATGAAGGTTGTCAGGCTTTGGTCAACGACATCTATGTACATCTCGAAGAAAAACGTACTGCAGAGCAGCGTTCACAAGAGACGCAAATGAAAGAAGAAGCGCAAGGCATTTTGTCGATTGATCCAGATGATCCACGTTTCAAAGTGATTGACTAAGTCTTCACATGTTTAGAATCAAAAAAAGAGCCGACATGTTCGGCTCTTTTTTTGTTTGTGGATTCATATGACGAAGTATCTGGTCGTCTTCTATTTAAAGAATAAAAAAAATGCTGGTACCAGCGCAGGAATCATATAAATAAAAAGCAAATGCTTGCGCCCCGTATTTTGCTGGTTCAGATAATGGTTGTGTTCCGCATGGCGGAGTATTGTTTGCTGTTGGTACCTGCCCACGCTACTCTGGAGTGTATTCACTCGGTTGATGATATTGTGCTGAGAATTTTTCATTTTGTATTCATTGAGTATCTTAGTTGAATGCCAGAAAAAAGCATTTGTGGGTAGTTTGGTAAGTTTAATCTTCTATATGCTTCTGCACAAGATTTTCCAAAGTGAAAGTCTTAACTCTGGCCCTCTCATGGAAAATACCTACGATACCGATTCTGTTTTCTGACTGCTTCTGCCGGATACTGTTTTCCGTGCTGTATCGTAGATGTCGCTTTGATAATTAATGTAAGCAGTGCTTAGCCAGAGTCGAAATCTCCGCACTTAATCATGAAGGTTGTCAGGCTTTGGTCAACGACATCTATGTACATCTCGAAGAAAAACGTACTGCAGAGCAGCGTTCACAAGAGACGCAAATGAAAGAAGAAGCGCAAGGCATTTTGTCGATTGATCCAGATGATCCACGTTTCAAAGTGATTGACTGAGTCAATTCCAGCGTTTGTAAAAAAAAGAGCCATAATTGATTGGCTCTTTTTTTTTGCGAGGTACGCTCATTGCTTCGTTAAATCAATCAAACACTTTTAGCTTTTCAGATGATCTTTTGAGCGAATTTTGACGTATTACGTCCTGCTTCTTTGAGAGTTCGTTGATATGATCGAGGCCCGCTCTATATGAATCGAGATTTGCTTGTTTCGTAAAGATGATTTGTTTGTCTTTGACTATCCATTTAGAGCGGTTTTGTATCAGTTCGACCATCATTCCTTCGACCGTGTTCACGATTTCCATTTCCATATCCCACAAGCTATTTGCATCGGATTTCCCTTGAGGAGATGATTTATCAAACCCTGCCAACATCCCTCGTTTAGCTTCAGAGTCTAGATCTCCCCCTTCAATTTCTAATCGCATAGCAAGGAACAAGGAGTCGGTGCCTGATTGATAACGGCGGACGATGCTTTTGGCTTTCCCGATAATGCGAAAGCTTTCGCTAAAATCTTTATCACGCGCGATACGTTCTGGTTCTAGAATGGTTTCCCACTTGGTCGCACTGATCTCTTCTTCATATCGTTTTCTTTGTTCAATACTCGTGGCTAGTATTTTTTGCAGTATGGCTCCCATGCGCGCAGGAGTGGAGTCGCCTTGAGATTTAAATGTCGGAAGTTTCGTTGGACTTTCACCTTTATCAATCGAAGTCTTAATGCTTTCAAATGTGGAGCGGAGGTCGGTGGCCAAAATGCTCTTTTGTTCTAGGTAGCGGTTAGTAGCGCTAATTGAAGCAATGACTAATGAAGCATAGATCAGGCCAAAACCGATCCAACTAAAGCGTGCAGCAAGTTTGGATCTGAACAATAAATGAAGTGCACCAGCGGCAATTGCCGCCAAGGGTAAACTTTCACCCATCTCGTAAGCGGTATTGCCCGAAGAAGTGCGGCCGCCCCAAATGCCATGAATGATGATGCCTGCGCAAATGAAGAAAACCAGCAACATCCACAGTTTGTTGGGGCTTGCCGACTCTTCGTTTTGATCGATATCCATGAGATAAATTTCCCAAATAAGTGTAATGAAATTGTTTAACAAGCAAGCATCTTACCGAGTTCGAGCTATCAGAACAAATAAAATCACATTCAAAATAAAATTCCGAAAATAAAATCGAATTCAGAATAATGTATAATTTACGTGATTTAATTCCGAATGAAACACATTTACTTACCCTTCATGCAATCCCTCGTACAAAGCGCGAAGCGCATCATCATCAAAGTCGGATCCTCCCTCGTTACCAATGAAGGTCGTGGCCTTGACCGTGCTGCCATTGCCAATTGGGCTCAGCAAATTGCCACCCTACGCGGGATGGGAAAAGAGGTAGTACTGGTCAGTTCGGGTGCTATTGCAGAAGGCCGCCAACGTTTGGGGTTTGAGTCTCGACCTACAGGTGTGCATGAATTGCAGGCCTGTGCAGCAGTAGGGCAGATGGGCTTGGCACAGATTTATGAATCCAGCTTTCGTGCACACGATCTGGGTACGGCGCAGATTTTATTGACGCATGCTGATTTGGCGGATCGCGAACGTTACCTCAATGCGCGCTCAACGCTGACCACTTTATTAGGCTTTGGTGTCGTCCCTGTGATTAACGAGAACGACACCGTGGTGACCGATGAAATTAAGTTTGGTGATAATGACACGCTAGGTGCGCTTGTCGCGAATCTAGTGGAAGCTGATGCTCTCATTATTCTGACTGATCAAAAAGGTTTGTATACCGCGGATCCACGTAAAAATCCTGATGCGCAGTTCGTGCATCACGCACGTGCCGGCGATCTTGCGTTGGAGGCGATGGCAGGAGGAGCGGGCAGTAGTATCGGTAGCGGTGGAATGCTCACCAAAATCTTGGCCGCTAAACGCGCTGCGCGTTCAGGTGCGCATACAGTGATTGCATGGGGGCGTGAAGAGAATGTCTTGGTACGTCTGGCGCAAGGTGAAGCAATTGGTACGCAACTGAGTTCGGACATGGCACCGCTCGCAGCCCGTAAACAATGGATGATGGATCACTTGCAGACTTCAGGTCAGCTGGTGCTTGATTCGGGGGCGGTCGGCAAGTTGCGCGATGAAGGAAAGTCTTTGTTAGCGATTGGCGTGGCCGAGGTGCGAGGGGAATTTGGTCGTGGGGCTGTCGTTAGTTGTATCGATCAGCAGGGACAAGTTTTCGCAAAAGGCTTAAGCAATTACAGTAGTGGTGACGCTCGTCGGATCATGCGCAAAGCCTCGAGTGAAATCGAAAGCATCCTAGGATTTGTCGAGGAACCCGAGCTCATCCATCGTGACAACCTAGTTTTGGTGGCCTAGTCATTGCTATCACTTGGACAAAAAAATCCCGCGCTACACTTCTGTGACGCGGGATTTTTTGTTTGGAAGCTCGAATTATTTTGCAGCCATACGAACCAATGTTGATTTACCAAACAAACTCTCGATCAAATCTACTGCCATGATCGCAGTTTGATTGCGAACATCGAGCGCCGGATTGAGTTCGACGATATCGATCGAAGCGAGACGGCCTGTATCGGCGATCATTTCCATACACAGTTGCGCTTCACGGTAAGTTGGGCCGCCCAAAACAGCGGTGCCAACGCCTGGGGCGATATCTGGATCTAAACAATCAAGGTCGAAACTCACGTGTAAATGTGTGTTCTCATCGACCCCTTCCAATGCTTTTAACATCACTTCGCGCATGCCGTGTTCATCGATGTAACGCATATCAAACACAGGAATTCCCATATCGTGGATAAACTGACGTTCACCATCATCCACGCTTCGAATACCGATTTGACGAATTTCATTGGGTTGCATTGCTGGTGTATAACCACCATAAGCGATCAGTTGTTCAGGTCCGTGACCCATCAAACATGCGACAGGCATGCCGTGGATATTTCCAGTTGGGCTAATCGTTGATAAGTTGCTGTCTGCATGTGCATCGAACCACAATACAAGCAATTTCTTACCATTATCTTTGCAATATTTGGCGACAGCACTAATCGAGCCAATCGCTAAGCAGTGGTCGCCACCGAGCATCATTGGAATATGACCGAGTTTCAATGCATTGCTAACTTCATCATAAACCGCTTGATTCCAATCGATTGCTTCATTCAAATGACGCAGACCATTGACTGGTGCTTGCCAAGGATTGGCTGGGCCATGCAAATTACCATGATCGACTACCGCCAGATCACGCGCTTCAAGTGCTTGGGCTAAGCCTGCAACGCGCAAAGCATCTGGACCCATGCCAGCACCTTTGACACTTGCGCCAACATCGGTTGGTGCGCCAATTAAAGAGATTGTCTTCATAAAGTATTCTGTCGTTTAGAAATGATTTGATGAAATAAATTGTGAACCTTGGTGGTGGTACCGCTAGTGAGTGTAATGTCAGTCAACAGCACTGGCGTTGTCATTAACACTATGACTAGAACCAATTTGTGGATGGCATTTTACTGTTTGCTCGCACTCGTTACCAGCACGCCTTTGAGCCGCGTCCTTGCAGCAGCGATTATAGACAAAATGGTGAGAAAATAAATTTCTAATTTGTTGCGCGTATCGATTAAATATGAAATTATGTTTCTTGTTCTGGATAATTTTGTGTCTTTTATTTCTAAATTGGCGATTTTTTCAAACTATGAGGTTTTCAATGGATTCCTACGATTTTAATATTCTTCGTCATTTGCAGAATGATGGTCGCATGAGTAACTTGGAATTGGCGGAAAAAATTCATTTGTCTCCTCCACAAACATTAAGACGGGTGCGTGCTTTGGAAGAGGCCAAGGTGATTCGTGCATACGCCGCACAAGTTGCCCCCGAGGCTGTCGGTTTAGGCGTGATGGCATATGTGAATTTATCTTTAGATCGAGAGCAATTTCGCAACGTGCGCGAAGTTGAACGAAAAATTATGGCTTTCCCCGATATCATTGAATGCCACACGATTTCTGGCGATTTTGATTACCTTTTGAAAGTGGTCGCAACGGACTTAAAAGGTTTATCGCAGTTTCTAACCGATAAACTGATGCAAGTTCCTGGTGTGGCAAACTTACGATCAATGGTCTGCATGGAAGAAATTAAACCTGTCAGTGGTTTGCCTATTCCATCGTCGATGGGGAACTAGACGCACTGGCTTGTGCACAACGCTTTACGAGAAAAAGCTGCTCATAGGTATCATCAGCAGGTAGAATCTAGGTTTATCGTAAGGCATGCTGCGGTTTTGCGGACCTTTAGACTCGATCTCAGCATTTTTTTTATTCAAATTTAGGTGAACTGTATGTTAAAGAAAAATATTTTTGCGGCGGCTTTCGCCGTAGTTTGTGCGTTGGTTAGCGCTCATGCATCTGCACAGGCTTATTTGGGTGGCACAGTTGGACGCGCAAAATGGAACCTCGATTGCGTAGGTACCGATTCTTGCACCACCACTGCATCTGGCTACAAGTTATATTCTGGTTACGATTTTACATCCTTCGTTGGAGTTGAAGCGGCTTACGTTTCTTTGAACGAAGCGACTGCCAGATTTGGTGGCTTGAGTGCTAGTTTTACTGGTAAGGGCTTAGATGTAGCAGCCGTGTTTAAGACACCTGCATACAAAAATTTCCAAGGTTTCGGTAAAGTTGGTGTGGCATACATGAAGGGTGAATTGACAGCAAGCTTCGCTGGAGCATCTGCTGCCGACAATAGCTACTCCACTCAAGGTTTGATTGGCTTTGGTGCTTTGTACCCTTTGAATAAAGACTTATCTTTGCGCGCTGAGTTTGATCATCGTCGAGTAAAAGTGTCTGGCTTTAATGACAGCACATCTAATGTCAACATGTTCTCAGTTGGTATTCAAGCTGTGTTCTAATCCTTTTGATTAGATTTCCCAAAAAAAACGACACCGAGGTGTCGTTTTTTTTCGTCTTTAGCAAATAAAACGAAGGAAAGGGTCGGCATCTCACTTTTATTTGAGACAAAATCTCCCTGTCTCAGGTGATGGATTCTGAATTGGATTAATATCGCAAAAGCTTATGTTGTTTCGCAACGCGATCTTACAGCCATTTATGGATCCGAGCGGCAGATAGGTCTAGGTATCATCAAGTCTTTCAATAATAATGATTAAGGGGATAGTGATGTCAAACGCAACGAGTGGTTTGCTCGATAAAGAGCGCATTATTGCAGGGCCAGGCTTTAATCGTTGGCTAGTGCCGCCAGCAGCATTAGCCATCCATTTATGTATCGGTATGGCGTATGGTTTTTCTGTTTTTTGGTTACCTTTGTCGAAAGCACTCGGCATCAAAGAATCTCTTAAATGCGGTCCCGACGTGGGCTTGTTGGGACAGTTAACCACCACTACATGTGACTGGCAAATCTCGACGCTGGGATGGATGTACACCTTGTTCTTTGTTTTACTCGGCACCAGTGCTGCGACATGGGGCGGTTGGCTGGAACGTGCAGGGCCGCGCAAGGCGGGCGTGGTCTCAGCGGTATGCTGGTGTGGTGGCATGCTGATTTCAGCACTTGGTATTCATCTGCATCAATTCTGGATGATGATTCTCGGTTCGGGCGTGATCGGCGGGATCGGCCTAGGGCTGGGTTATATTTCACCGGTATCAACTTTGATCAAATGGTTTCCAGACCGCCGCGGTATGGCAACCGGTATGGCGATTATGGGTTTTGGTGGTGGTGCGATGATTGGCTCACCACTCGCTGCCGATTTGATGAAGTATTTCGCGACGCCGGATAACGTCGGCGTTATGCAGACTTTCGTGGTAATGGCGCTGATTTACTTCGTGTTTATGATGGCAGGTGCATTTGGCTATCGTGTACCTGAAACAGGATGGAAACCAGCAGGGTGGACACCGCCAGTTGCGCAAACTGAGAATGCGATGATCACCAATAAACATGTGCATGTAAAGCGTGTTTGGGGGATCCCGCAGTTCTGGTTGATCTGGATGGTGCTATGTATGAACGTTAGTGCTGGTATCGGTGTGTTAGGTATGGCTTCTCCGATGCTGCAAGAGGTCTTCGGTGGTAGTTTGATTGGTGTCGCTAAAAAATTCACTGAGCTCGACAAAGCGCAACTGGCATCGATCGCGACGGTGGCGGCGGGCTTTACTGCATTGCTCAGCTTGTTCAATATCGGTGGTCGATTCTTCTGGGCCAGTTTGTCCGATAAACTCGGCCGCAAGATGACTTATGTAGTGTTCTTCGTACTCGGTGGAATTATGTATTTCAGCGTACCAAGTAGTGCCGCTGCTGGAAGCGTAATCTTGTTTGTTACCGCGTTCTGTGTGATCTTGAGTATGTATGGCGGTGGTTTCGCAACTGTACCAGCATATCTTGCTGACATTTTCGGAACGCAGATGGTGGGTGCGATCCATGGTCGTTTATTGACTGCCTGGGCAACGGCGGGTGTGCTTGGCCCTGTGGTGGTGAACTATATGCGCGAATATCAATTGAGCCTTGGTATTCCACGTGAACAAGTCTACAACCAAACTATGTATATCTTGGTTGGCATGTTAGTGGTCGGCCTGATTTGTAATTTGCTAGTGAAGCCACTTGACGATAAATGGTTCATGAGTGATGCAGAGTTGGCAGAAGAAAAACGCTTGGCACATGAAAAGGCGGCGGCCTCTGAATTGCATCGTGATGGCGCAGCAGGCGCCGATAGTGTCAGTCCCATCGTTGTCGCACTTGCTTGGTTAGCCGTTGGTTTGCCACTTGCTTGGGGTGTCTATCGTACCTTGCTGAGCGTAGCAAAATTCTTGTCATAAACTTCAACGCTAGAAGTTTCTTCTGACCCAATAAGCCCTTGCCTACTTAAAGTTGGCAAGGGCTTTTCATTTTTGACTTCGTATGTTGCGGAATTGGCGCAAATACGCTTTGAGTACGTGATTTCCGATATATCCTGTTGCGAGGTTAGAGTGCACACTGATTCGTTAGTTTTCATTTTAAAAATAATGAGGAGATAGCTATGTTGAAGAAAATGGTAATCGCAGTCGGCTCAGCAGTAACAGGATTGGCAGTGTTGGCCGCACCGGCGCAAGCAGCGGATGATGTGATCCGTCTTGGTAATCTCAAGTTGGCGCACTTCGGTGCCATCTCCTATATCAAAGAAATCGCGCCCAAGTGCGGTATCAAGGTCGAAGAAAGTACCTTCGCTAAGGGTTTGGATGTGATGCAAGCGATGATTGCAGGTGAACTAGATGTCGGCGCAACCGCCTCAGAGGCTGCTATTTCTGGTCGTGCCAAAGGTGTGCCGATTTACATCGTTGCCGGCTTTGCTACAGGCGGTGCTCGTCTCGTTGCGAGACCTGACGCGGGCATTAAAACCGTGAAAGACTTGAAAGGCAAAAAAGTCGGCGTCACTCGTGGCAGTATTCAAGAACTCTTGTTGGCCGCTGAATTAGGACAGCATGGCTTGAGCTCATCTGATGTTCCCGGTAAAGATGTGCAGTTGATTTATCTCGGCTATCCCGATTTGAATCAAGCCTTACTCGGTAAGAACTTGGATGCCATCATGCAGACAGAACCGCAATCTTCTCAAGCTTTGAATAAAGGCTTTGGTGTCGAAGTGATCAAACCTTACGACACACCAATAGGGTCCCCGATTCGTACCTTGGTCATGACGGAAAAGTTCTACAAAGAACGCCGCCCTGTCGCCGAGAAGTTCATGCGCTGCTTTGTCGAAGCAACTAAAACCTTCATCGATAATAAAGCAACGGCACAAAAGTATGTAACTCAAACGATATTTAAAGGTCAAATCACGGCGGATGATTTTGATGACGCGATTGGTAATTCAGCTTATACCTACGACATCACGCCAGCTCATATTCAGGTAACTACTGACGTGATGGTGAAACACGGCATTGGTAAGATGGCGGCACCTCCTGTGGCGACAGATTGGGTCAAAGTAGATTTGCTCGAGCAAGCAAAAAAATCCTTGAACATCAAATAAGCATGATCGTTGAAAACATAAACTAAGTGCGACCGTTTCACATGAAATTGAAATCGGAGCTCGAGGAGTGAGACATTGAATACAGTAATGAAGCGATGGCGTAGCGTACTCACCGGCATGATCGTGCCGGTGCTACTGATCGCAATATGGCAGACCGCGTCCATGCGGGAATGGGTGAATCCGCACGTCTTACCTTCGCCGTCGGCGGTGGTACAACGTTGGATTACTTATCTCTTACCACAAACCAGTTTTGCCGAAGCCGGGGGCAGTTGGTTCGCTTGGGCCATGTCGGGTGAGTTAATTGTCGATTCCATGGGTAGTATGTATCGCGTGATGGTCGGCTTTTGCATTGGCGCGGGCTTAGCTCTTCCTTTAGGTTTAGTGATGGGGGCAAGTCAACGTGCTTTTGCTTTGTTTAATCCTCTGATGCAAGTCTTAAGACCGATTCCACCAATTGCCTATATACCGCTATCGATTTTATGGTTTGGTTTAGGTAATCCACCCGCGATTTTTTTAATCGCGATTGGAGCTTTTTTCCCAGTATTGATCAATACCATAGCCGGTGTGCGTCAAGTGGACGGCATCTATATCCGCGCTGCACGCAATCTTGGTGCGAATCAATTTACTTTGTTTTCGCGAGTGATCCTGCCAGCAGCGGTGCCTTATATTTTGTCCGGCGTACGCATTGGCATTGGTACCGCCTTTATTGTTGTGATCGTCTCTGAAATGATTGCGGTAAATAACGGCTTGGGATTTAGGATATTGGAGGCGCGTGAGTACTTTTGGTCGGACAAGATTATTGCCGGCATGATCACGATTGGATTGTGGGGTTTAATTATCGACCTTGTCGTCTCGCGTTTGAACAATTATTTACTGCGTTGGCATCGCGGATTGGAGCATTAAGATGAGTGCAGCCAGTATACAAATTCAGGATGTGAATAAAATTTTTGCGAGCGATGATCGTGAAGTCGTGGCACTGAAAGACATCAATCTGGAGATCGCGAGCGGACAATTTGTGTGCCTGCTTGGCCCATCGGGTTGTGGTAAATCGACTTTGCTGAATGCCATTGCGGGCTTTTCTCTACCAAGTAGTGGAACAATTGCAGCTGATGGTAAAGTGGTCAGCGGGCCTGGGCCAGAGCGCGGCATGGTGTTCCAAGAGTATGCTTTATTTCCTTGGATGACGGTCGAAAAAAACATCGCTTTCGGGCTTGAAATTAAAGGACAGTCGAAAGCGCAGATTGAACAAACAGTGAGTACGCTGTTGCAAAAGTTAGGCTTAAGCGACTTCCGTCAACGTTACCCCAAAGACCTCTCAGGTGGTATGCGTCAACGTGTCGCCATCGCTCGTGTCTTAGCTTTGGATTCCCCCATACTTTTGATGGATGAACCTTTTGGTGCGCTAGACGCCTTGACCCGCCGTAGCCTACAGGATGAACTGTTACGGATTTGGTCTGAGCTCGGTAAAACAGTTATCTTCGTGACGCACAGTATCGAAGAGGCGATCTATTTGGCTGATCGCATCATTGTGATGACTTACCGTCCTGGCACGATTAAACGTGATATGTTGATTGACCTGCCTCGTCTACGTGATCCAGCTTCTGCGGAGTTTAATGCTCTGAAACGCGAGTTGGGGATGCTCGTTATGGAAGAGCAACAACGTCATCAGCAAGCCGAAATGGTGGCGGCAGCGGTTGATTGAGATAGGGAATTCAATATGAGTCAGACAGAGAGCCCTTTGCACAACTCGACATCGGTGAGCGGTAGACGTATTCCCCATCAGGATGATGCTGCGCTCGGACCGGCCGACGTGGTTGATGCCATTCGCCAACGTCGTGGTGGTCAGTTGCTAAATCTTGATCGCATGCTCTTAAATAGCCCAGCCTACGCGACAGGGTGGAATCATTTTCTGGGGGCGGTTCGTAATCGTTTATCTCTGAATGCAGAGTGGCGTGAGTTAGCCATTTGCGCAGTGGCGATTTTGACGAATGCCCCGTATGAATATTCCCAACATGCACCCGAGTACCTCAGTGCGGGCGGTACACAAGCCAAAC
This sequence comes from Affinundibacterium nitidum, assembly GCF_014284155.1. Lineage (GTDB taxonomy): Bacteria > Pseudomonadota > Gammaproteobacteria > Burkholderiales > Burkholderiaceae_D > Undibacterium > Undibacterium nitidum. Next base: position 503,549 of record NZ_JACOFZ010000002.1, on the reverse strand, counting down.
TTGATGCTTTACATCGTTGGGCACATGTTGAGCCTCAGTTAAAGTCGGAGAATGGTGCGTTGGAGTTTACTGAAGCGGAAGCGAGTGTCATCGCTTTGGCCCGTGAAATGACGTTGCAAGTGCAAGTTAGTGATGCGAGTTTTCGGCGTTTGCAAGCTGTATTGCCTGACCCAACACAACAGGTTGAGTTAGTGGGAGTGATTGCTGCTTACAATATGGTGGCCCGGTTCCTAGAAGCTTTGCAGGTGGCTCCCGAGTAGAAATCTTGCTTAGTATCCGTTATTTTGTGTTGGTGTTTTTCTTGGAATTCGAATGATAGGTTTGACCGCAATTGTCCAATCTAGTTTTTGGCTTGTGTTGTCTTGGATAGAAACATGATTGCCTAATTCCCCTGACATCATTCCCATACTCGGGTGCCAAATCTTTAGCGTATATTCACCGCTTGGTAACTCGCTCAGATGGGTGTTCCCATCCTTGTCCGATTTTGCAAAATAGGGTGTCTCGGCGACATAGATATAACTCAACATCCAGTCGTGAATATTGCAGCCCAAAACGACGATGCCGGCTTTGTCTAATACCACAGGTGGCGCAGTCTTCCCAGAGTAAAGTTGTAGCTCGAAGGTTTTCGCTGTTGAGAACGAATAGACATGATGGCGAACGTCATCTTTGTTCGGAAAGAATACTTTCGAACCGACAAACACCGGTTTGACAAAGGGGACGAATTCTTTGTCGATTTGATCGATTACCTCGTCTTTGATTTTCGCTTTCGAGATTTTACTGAGGTCCGTTGGCGTCGCTAATACTATGGCATCTTCCACAGACTTCCCTTTTTGATCGAGTACTTTGATTTTCAAATCACCAGCGTACGCGTTCAATGAGTACAGGAACCACGCGCATATACCTAGGCTGTTGTAGATGTAGGACTTCATACTTCGTTTCGACCAAGCGATACTCGTTGCCATGAACATGACCGTTTTAAAATTGGTAACGCGCGGCTAAGCTATACGCGTGTCGATCATACTTAACGCCGTTGACTACGGTCGACTGGTGCTGTTGCCTATCGAGCTGTAATTCCCATCGAGCGGTTAAAGGATAGGTAAAGCTTAAGCCAAGAGACTTAATTTCTCCTTCCACTTTATAGGCGTCGCGATCGGAGCCAAAGGCGGGATCGGGACGAATCGCTTTCGCTACATTAATTATCGCGGCTGAATTGGTAATCGTCGATACCACTAAATCACCGCGACGAATACTGTATTGCAGCGACAAAATACTGTTTGCCCAACAGGTGTAATCTGCGTTTAAGCTAAGTTGTCGATTGCTGCCGTCGTACACTGCACCCGATAGCCCTGGTTTTACACTGTTATTGTCCGCTGCATGTCGCCGCTCAGTGGAAGCGTGTATGCTCAGATTTAATTCATCCCATACGCGTTTACTAGCGCGTAGCTCGAGCACTTGCACGTTCAGATTCTTATCTTCCTGCTGAAACTGTTGACGTTCAAAGTTGATGTTCGCCGCGACGATGGGGGCATAAGGCCCTAGACCCAATTTCTTTTTGAGATCGACGCCTACGCCCACAGCAAGTTGGTTCAGTCCATCTAAGCGATGATAGGTTTGATTGTTGAGCTTGCCATTGAAAGTTAACAGATACGGATCTTCACCGATATCAATAATGCGTCCAAATCGAAGCGTGTTGGCGACAACAGTATCGGTCACGGCATAACGAACCCGCGAATTGCCGACGTTGTCGTCATGTTTGATACGACTTTCAAAATTAGCGAAATCGTCAGCTGCTGCGTTTGATATTAAAGTGAGTGAACTAGTCGCCAGTAGCGTACAGATGAGACGAAAATTAGGCATGATGGTCTTCTTTAAATTTCCAATGCGAGGTTTGTAACCAGTTTTCCAACGTCTCGGCCGCGAGCGGTCGGCTGACGAAATAGCCTTGAATCGCATCGCAACCCATGTGGGCTAAGGCATCCCAAGTTGCTTGATTTTCCACTCCTTCAGCAATGACAGTTAATCCCATATTATGTCCAAGGTCAATGGTCGAACGTACAATGACAGCATCATCAGGATTGTTCTCCATGTCGGTAATGAATGATTTATCAATTTTAAGCTCGTTGACGGGGAGCTTCTTGAGATAGGCCAAAGAAGAGTAGCCTGTACCAAAATCATCGATAGACATGCGCAGGCCTTTGATACGTAATTGATTCAATACCTCCAAAGCACTCTTAGGGTCGGTCATGATTGCGCTCTCGGTAATTTCTAAGCTTAGCCAATGCGGCTCAGCTTGGTAACGATTCATTAGTTCAGAAAACACACTAGGTAGTTTAGGATTGAGTAAATCGCGCGCAGAAATATTGATCGAGATCGTTAATGGCAGTGCTTTTTCTTGCCACGCCCGGCGTTGGTGTAATGCTTGTTGAATCACCCACTCGGTGATGATGCCGATAAAGCCAGTACTTTCAGCGAAGGGAATAAATTGATCAGGTGGTATCACGCCACGTTTGGGGTGGATCCAGCGGATTAACGCCTCGACTTCGCTGATCGTATTGTCTTTAAGCTTCACTTTCGGTTGGTAGTAAAGTTTAAGCTCATCGTGTTCAATCGCATGGCGTAATTCCGCAAGAAGCGAAAGATTTTGTTGTGTATGCGCTTTAAGCGCAGGGTCGTACACCACATATCCACTATTACTGCGTTTAGCTGTATACATGGCTAACTCAGCATGGCGCAATAATGCGTTCTGCTGATTTCCATGCAAGGGATAGTGGACAACACCGATACTTCCACTGGCAATCACTTGATGACCTTCAAGTAGGATAGGGCGGTCTAATGCTTCGCGAATCTGCGCCGCTAAACCAATGGCACGTCCTGGTTCTTGGCCGCATAAGAGCATGCCAAATTCATCACCTCCAAGCCTAGCAATCAGATTGAATTCGGTGCTAACTTCGTGCTGCAACCTTTGTACAATTTCTTTAAGTAACATGTCACCAATATGGTGGCCTAAAATGTCGTTCACATCTTTAAAACGATCAATGTCCATCAGCAGAACTGAGAATGCGTGCGCATTGCCAACCCGTCGCTGTGCGTCGTCGATCGTTTGATCAAGGGTTTGAGAAAATGCTGTACGATTCGCGAGGCCTGTCAAACCATCGCGATAGGCTAATTCACTGATGCGTTCCTCGCGAACCGCAATCCCTTGCGCCATGTTGTGAATGGCCGAGGCTAGTTGACCAATTTCATCATCGGGTGCCAGTACTTTGCTTTGTTTGTAGTTACCTCTTTCAATATCTTCCGTCACGGTGCTTAGATCGCGTAAAGGGCGGGTAATATTGCGTGCGATCCGGAAAGAGGCAGCCAGTGTCGCACCGAGTGCCAGCACGCCGAGAAGTATTAAGATCATCTGCAGACGACGTAATGGCGCTAAAACGATATCGAGTGATTGCTGAAGTACTGTCACCGCTTCGATATCTGCACTTAATTTGAGGCGCGAGATCCGGGTCAGATAATCTTCATTGGCTAATGAGGTCACTTTCACATAGGCATCGATATCCCCAGCCACCAATGCGATATCGCGAGGGAGAGTTGCCGCGCTGTCTGTCGGCAGGGTGCTTGCCAATAATTGGAGTTTGCCACCCACGGCATTGGGGGCCATAAATGAGACTTCTAGGCCTGTCAGTGATTTCAAGTTTGCCGCGAACTTGTCGTCAATGACAAACCCTAATGCTAGCCATGCCACTGGTAAGGGGGCCATCACAGGTACGACAACAAGTTGATACAACTTACCATCGAACATGACGACCGAACTTGTTTGTCCATTTTGTTCAGCCAATTTAATGAGCTGAGGGAATGCAAAAGCTTGACCTGCTCGGCTCTGTTTGAGGGTGTCGGCGACCAAGGTATTGTCAGTACCGACCAACATCGCGATATCCGCATTAATCCGCCCGCCGTGATTTTGTAGAACAGAAACGATGGTGTTACGATCGCCAGTGGCGACAGCTTTGACGAAAGCGAAATCTGAAGTGAGGATCCCGGCCGACTGTGTCAGCCATTTGGTGTTATCGGCGCGGATAGAATTGAAGATCTTTTCACCGGATAACAAATTGTGTTCGATATCTTTATTGGCGCTCTTCGAAATAAAGCTATTCACAAATACGAGCGAGACCACCTGCACGATTAAGAGCAAGGCCGAAAAGGCAATGATGATCCTTGTTTGTAAATGCCGAATACGCACGATGCTTATCCTGGGAGACGTAGGGAAGTGCCAGACGGAAAACCACAGATACAGCAATAGGTATCATAAGGCAGTTTCTTACTTGCTCTCAAGAATCGAGCTCAGAAAGTGCCAATACAGCACTGATTCGGTGAAATTCAGCGCCGTTAACGTACGTTTTTTGCAAATATTGAGGAAATAGTATTTCAAGAATCGCTCTTCCCTTGTCAAAGAAAAGAGCTTTGAAAATGAAATAGAAGTTATTGATGCTAAATCGGCATCAAGCTTGGCTGCCGGTTTAATAAGATGTCTTGAGCGCGTACATTGACGGCCGCATGCGAGTCTGCGTGCGTCAAAATATAGAATTGATTGGCTTGCACTGCATCGATAACTTGCTTTGCCACCTCTTCAGGCGTTAAGCCATTTTGCACTGCTTTCATGATGTTCGCGCTGGCTTTGGCAGAGATGCGTTCGAGCTTATCGACATTTGTGCGTTGCGATGCATCGCGATTGCGTTCGGATTCGATGATGCGCGTGTTAACCCAACTTGGGCACAGTACGGACACACCGAGTTTACTTTGACGTAGTGTGAGATCGTGATACAAGCCTTCCGATAAGGTGACGACACCAAATTTACTGACGTTATAAGCCGCTAAAGCGGGGGCGGATATCATGCCTGCCATCGATGCCGTATTGACGATGTGCCCTTCTTCTCCGTTTGCTAGCATACGTGGAATGAAGGCGCGCAGTGCGTGTGTCACACCATACAGATTGACGCCCATAATCCACTCCCAATCTTGGGCAGTGGTTTCCCATGCGGCTTTGGTGAAGGCGACGCCAGCATTGTTGACCAAGAGATGAACATTGCCAAATTCGTTGAAGGCTTGGTGAGCGAGATGCTCGATTGCCGCTTCGCTCGCAACATCGGTCACCACACCGATCACTTCGGTGCCATTTGTTTTGAATTCTTGTACAGTGGCGTCAAGTTTGCTAGCGCTGATATCGGCCAATACTAGTTTCATCCCTTGCGTGGCGGCAGCGACGGCGATTGCTTTGCCGATTCCTTCTGCTGCACCGGTAATCACGGCGATTTTATTCTTGAGGTCTTTCAATCTGTGCTCCAATACTTAAACATAAAAAGTGGGGTTATCGGTAACTGAGCAGCGCAGGCGCTTGATGCATTTCCAAGTGCGTGTTGCTATTTAAATAACTTAAACTGATCTTGCTTGGACGATAATGCAGACGCGTCACACCTGCATTGATCAAAGTGGCGTTCAAATCAAAGATGCGCTCGTCACTTATGCCAAGCACTTGCTGTAAAAGCGCAGAAATGGTGCCGCCCGAAGTGAAGATCCATATCTTGCCTTCCGTGGCACAGGCACGTTCCAATGCAGCGCGGCATCGTTGCTGAAAGTGAATCCAAGTTTCACTATAGTCGGCATACTCACCACTGATCCAACGATTGACCGCTGCAGTAAATAGTTCCTGAAAAGCGCGTCGTGGATGGGTTTGTGCGGCAACGAATTGTTTGAGTTCGGCAAAGTCGGCAAACTGCGGGCATTGCTTGAGCAAGACTTCTTGATGATCAAATTCATCAAAGCCAGCATCGATGAGCCAACTCTCTTCGGGGTGCTGATTGAGGTCCTCGCGCCAAGCTTGTAGGCAGGCTTGCGCCGTTTGCTTGTGGCGCTTGGCGCTGCCGCAGATTATGCTATCGGGTGCATAGCCCATGCTACGCATCCAAGTGCCGAGCAAGCGTGACTGCTCTATGCCCAAAGGCGAGAGCTGATCATAGTCATCCGCATCAAAACTCGCTTGACCGTGACGAATCAGATAAATGCTACCCATCGTTGCCCTCGTGTCTTATAAACGAGATGCTGCGATCAAACGCAGGCAACGCTGTTCAAGGTAATTGCTCATTTTGCCGAAATTGGCAAAAGCTGGGTTCGTGGTTTGGCCATGGAAGAAGCGGTAGTAAATTTGTTGCACGATCACGGCTAAACGGAATAAGCCGAAGATCGCGTAGAAATCAAAATTGTCGACACGATAGCCGGTCTTCTCACCGTAATAGGCAATCACTTCCTCGCGTTTTAGCATGCCCGGCAAATGTGTCGGTTGACGGCGCACCGATTGAAATACCGCATCATCATCGGCTTGCACCCAGTAGGCCAAGGTATTGCCAAGATCCATCAGTGGGTCGCCCAAGGTCGCCATCTCCCAATCTAAGACACCGATCACTTCGCTACTGTTGTCGGGATTGAGCACCACATTATCAAACCGGAAGTCATTGTGGATTAAGCAGGTAGCGACATCTTTAGCAGGCATTTTCGCTTGTAGCCAAGCGATCACTTGTTCAAAGTCACCTACGTCTTCGGTTTTGGCTTTGCGGTAGCGCTCGCTCCAGCCATCCATTTGTCGTTGCACGTAGCCTTCACCTTTGGCGATGCCTGCTAGGCCTGCCGCTTGGTAATCGATTTGGTGTAACTCAATCATCTTATCGATGACATTGAGGCAAAGGCGTCGCGTTTCTTGCTCGCTGAGCACCATGCCTTTCGGCATATTGTGGCGCGGAATAATGCCGTGGATACGTTCCATTACATAGAAATCGCAATCCATCACGCTCGCATCATCGCAGCTCGCGATCACCGCAGGAACATAAGGGTAGACAGGCTTTAATGCCTGCATGATTTTCGCTTCGCGTAACATATCGTGCGCCGATTTAGCGCGATGCCCGAATGGTGGGCGACGCAAAATCAAATCGCGATCGGGGTAGCGCAGTAAGTAGGTCAGATTTGAGGCGCCACCCGCGAATTGTTCGATCTCCGGTGTGCCTTGTAGTCCAGTGACATGCTGTTTGACGAAGGCATCTACCTTGTCGATAGGAAGCTCTTCGCCGGCACGTACAGCGCTAGCTTGGTCGTTCATGGCATTCATAAAAGTACTTTGTAAGAATCGTTCAAAATAGGACCGAGCTTTAGTGTGTTGCTAGCGCTGCGTTTGCGCGAGCTGCTTGATTTTTTAATTCGATCTTCGCGATCAAACCACGATGAACTTCATCCGGGCCATCTGCAAGACGCAACACCCGCGCATAGGCATACAGCGCAGCAAGTGGGAAATCATCGGAAAGCCCCGCGCCACCGTGCATCTGCATCGCAGCATCGATGATCTGAGTCGCGATATTCGGCGCTATGACCTTGATCTGTGAAATCTCACTCATCGCGCCTTTCACACCCACGGTATCCATCATCCAAGCAGCTTTCAATGTCAGCAAACGCGCTTGTTCAATTGCCATCCGCGCATTGGCGATGATGTCGGCATTGCCACCTAGTTTCGCCAAGGGTTTGCCGAAAGCCACGCGACTGAGCGAACGTTGACACATCAATTCGAGCGCATATTCCGCTGCACCAATGGCACGCATGCAGTGATGAATTCGACCGGGTCCAAGTCGCCCTTGTGCGATTTCGAAACCCCGTCCAATGCCGCTGATGCCATCATCACCGCCAATGATGGCAGATAGTGGAAGACGTACGTTAGTAAAACTCACTTCACCGTGACCAAATGGCTCGTCCAAGGTATGAAAGACCGGCAGCATACGTTCAATTTTTACGCCAGGAGTGTCAAGCGGCACCAAGACCATAGAATGCTGACGATGTTTGTCGGCAGTCGCATCGCTTAAACCCATGAAGATCAGCACTTTGCAATTGGGATGGCCAATGCCAGAGCTCCACCATTTGCGGCCATTGATCACCACCTCATCGCCTTCGACAATAGCGGTCGCTTGCATATTGGTTGCATCACTCGATGCGACGTCGGGTTCAGTCATGCAGAACGCAGAACGAATTTCCCCATTCATCAAAGGTTTAAGCCAGCGTTGTTTTTGTTCTTCGGAGCCATACTTAACCAAGACCTCCATATTGCCGGTATCTGGCGCATTACAGTTGAATACTTCGGGCGACATCATCGATCGGCCGGTGATTTCGGCTAGAGGCGCATAGTCCACATTCGCTAAGCGCGCGCCGTCTTCCGGCAAAAACAGATTCCACAAACCCGCAGCTTTGGCTTTAGCCTTAAGCTCTTCCATGATGGCCGGTTGCTGCCATTGGGCCCAGTCACTACCGCCCTTGAGTTGCTGGTAGTAAGTGGCTTCGGCAGGTAAAACCTCTTCCTGCATAAACTTTTGCATACGAGCGATGAGATCTTTGGCGATGGGAGAATGGTCGAAATTCATGCGGTGCTTTCTTCGATTGGGTCAAAATCGTTGCCCAGCTTAAAGCGTGGAAAACTTGGTCTAAACCGCAGCATACGGCTGGCCATAAAATAGATCAAATGAATGATATGCATGTGGCATAATTCATGCTATGCATATCTCAAGAACTGATCTGAACCTCTTCGTCGTCCTCGATGCCATCTACAGCCAAGGCAGTATCACACGCGCCAGTCAGGTCTTAAACTTGAGTCAGCCAGCTTTGAGCCATGCTTTGGCGCGCTTGCGTACGATGTTTAATGATCCGCTTTTTGTGCGTCAAGGCTCAGTGATGGCGCCGACCGCCTTTACGCGTAGCATCATCATGCAAGTACGTCAGGGTTTGCAATTGTTTGAATCCAGTTTGCAAGCGGAGCAGAGCTTTGATGCGAGTAAAGCGCAGCGCAGTTTTCATCTCGGCTTACGCGATGTGTTTGAGGCCACGCTTTTGCCTCAACTGATGCAGAGAATTGCCGAGCAAGCGCCGGGGATGTTGATTTCCAGTGTGCGTGTAGATCGCACTGATATCGAAACGGAACTCAGTAGCGGCAATCTCGACATGGTGCTCGATGTTCCCATGCCTATGGCGTCTGGCAGCGCTATCCGTCATCAACGAGTGACGCGAGACCGTCTGATTGTCTTATCACGTAAAGGACATCCTGCATTTCCCAAAAAGAAGGGCAAGCTGCTCGATCTCGATACTTATGTGCAGCAAGCCCATGTCTTAGTGTCCTCGCGCCGTAAGGGTTTGGGTTTGGAAGACACAGAATTGAACCGTGAAGGTTTGCGTCGCCACATCGCCTTGCGCTGTCAACACTACTTCGCGGCCTGCCGTGTGGTGTCAGAAACCGACTTATTACTGACGATGCCTGAGCATTATGCCAATATCGCTAATGCGCAATTCCAAAATCGCATCGATGCTTTTCCCCTCACAACACAACCGATTGACGCGCATCTGTATTGGCATGCGAATACCGACAACGATGCGGCGGCAAGGTGGTTGCGACAACAATTGGTAGAGGTAATGCGAGGGGAGTAAGTGAGGTTGAACGTATTGCTCGGTGACTCCGTTTCGCTGGAGAGTGGATGCAGTATCGACAGGTCTTTAGAAAATAAACTATGCAAATGCTTGAGAAAGCATGCCCAATGAGCAATAATTATTGCTCAATTTGAATTTATTTTTCAAAACTTTGATCTGGCCTAGCGTAAGGAGATACTCGTGCGACCAAGCAGTAGAATTATTTTTCTGGGAATATTGACCGGCCTTTTGAGCTCTTGTGGTGGCGATACACGTGATACCCATCCGCAAACGCAAGTAGTGTCGGCACCCGCTCCACAACAAGCAGAGATCGTCATCGACGGCTTTCGTTCAGACTTTGTCGTGAAGAGATCAGCGCAAGGTATCGTACTCTCGGAAAAAAATACATCCATCGAGAAATCCTATAGTGGCTTCCCTATTTTTAGATTTAAGGACAGTATCGTCGACACGGCGATGGTGACTAAGTTACAGGGACTGACGGATAAAGATGTGAATGCGCTTCTCGAATTGTATGTCGCGTTCTTTAATCGTGTGCCAGATTCACAGGGGTTGTCATACTGGGCGAGCAAACTGAAGCAAGGTGTCACCATTGACCAAATCGCAGCGAGCTTTTATGAAGCTGCAGTCTTGTACCCCGAGCTCACTGGTTACACGACAGGAATGTCAAATACAGCATTCATTCAAATCATTTACCGTAATGTGCTTGGACGACAAACTGTAGACCAAGCGGGATTAGATTACTGGAACGCCGAGCTCTCGAGTGGACGTTCGTCGAGAGCGCGATTGGTATGGACGATACTCAATGCTGCGCATACCTTCAAGAATGACGTGACCTATGGAGCCGTTGCCGACTTACTCGACCGAAAAATTGAAGTGGCACGCTATGTCGCTATCGATGAGGGGGTGTCTTATACCAGCGATGCCGAGAATATACGTAAAGGTATGGAGATTGCAAAAGCGGTGACCCCCACCGACTCATCGACAGCCAAGTTAGCTGTCGGGTTTAGTGACGTAGGCGTTCAAGCAAAATTGCTTAGTTTGAGCGTAGACACTTCAAATCAGTTTCTCACAGTCGCTGGCGAACAAGGAAAACTGGGGTATCTATACAATGGTAACTACTACCTCAAAGGCGCGACCTACACGCTGTATACAAAAAACTTTGGAAAGAACGCTCTCTACGAATATGAGGTCGCGACGGCTGGATGGAATAAGGCTGAAGCTTTAAAGAACTTAAATGCCTTCGGTGCGCGTGGATTTTACTTTTACGGAACCTACTTATTTGGAGATGGCACGAAGTCTCTCTTTATCCATAATAAGTCAGACCCTCGAGTTTTCAAGTATCGGTTGGAGGACGTATATTCCACTTCAAAAGAGACGCTCACTAAACTCGAGAGTTTAGGAAAAGACGGCTATCAATTTACTGGCAGTTTCATCTTCTCTGATGGCACAGTGGGCATTTATGTTGACGAAAATGCTAATGGAGCGACCTATCAGTACAAATTGCTACCAGGCTCTGGTAGTGTCGATAGCGAAGTGAGTCGCTTAAACGAGTTAGGAGCGCAAGGCTTTCGCTTCGCCGGCAGTATCGCTCAGAGCGATGGTATTTTTACGATCTACCAAAAAAGGTCTACCGATACACAGTCCTACAGATATGCAGCACTTGCCAACGTCGACGACTATTCGGGCTGGTTAAGTCAATTGAATTCACAGGGAAATCGCGGGTATCGCTTCCTCATGTCAAGCGCCTTTGGAGTGGGTGCAACTTATAGCACTGCAAATATTTATGTGCAAGGTGATTCCATTCGTCATTCACCATTTGGCTTTTGAAAAAAGTCAGTCCGAGCCAAGCACGATGAGCGTTCAAAGTGCTTGGCGCAAAAAATGAGATAGGGATTGGATAAAGCCTTGTAGTAGGCGATCGATAAAATCGATATACTGTGCAAACATACAGTATTTTGATTTTCGCTCATATTTATCGATTCATTCGCTTCAATGTCGTCTCATATCAATTCCATGCTCGAATCCGATGTCGCATCGGAGGCAGGGCTTCCAATTCTGGACCCCTTGTACTACCTCGACAATTTCGAGCTTGTACTCGACTGGGTACGCTCGCGTTATGACGATGTGCTCAACGCGGAAGAGAAGCAATTCATCGACCAGTTTGCCGAGTTACCGCAAGCCTCGCGTGCTTTGTTTGTGCGCATGGTCATGCGGAAAGGTGAGCTATTTCGTCGCAGTAAACTGCATTACGACGAGATAGGCGATACCGCAATGGCAATGCAAGTCTTGATCGATGTGGCATGGGTGGAGGAAGATCCGCAATTAAGCTTAAGCGAATTGTTTGACTTGCTATTGAAGCCTGAATTGACAACAAGCTTCGCTTTAACGTCAACACAAAAGCAATTAAAGAAGGCTGATTTACTCGCCTCTTTGGCTGAGCAAGCCGAGTTTCAAGATGCCGATGGTGGTGAGCTGGTGCAGGCGTTTTCTTCGTGGTACGCCAACGCAGATGAACAAGTGTGGCGGATCAAAATCAAAGATCTGTGTCATCGCTTGCGCTTGATTTTTTTTGGAAACAGCCATCAAGATTGGTCAGAGTTCGTCTTGTCTGACCTCGGCATCTATCAATATGAAAGTATAGATTTTTCTCCTGAAGCTCGTGGCTTTCAGTCGCGTCGTGATGTCGATGACTATCTTGCCTTGCAAAGTTGTCGAGATACCTTTGATCAATGTGCCTCGATAGAAGAGGTAGACCATGTTCTCTCCCAAGTACAAGAACTCAATATCTCCAATGCATGGATAGAACGGCGGCGTCATAAACTCTTATTTCATATCGGCCAGTATGCGGAAAAACAGCAAACATGGTCACTCGCTGAAACAGCTTATCTTGCAAGCGGCTATCCCGGCGCACGCCAGCGATGCATTCGCGTGCTTGAAAAAATGGGCGCAAGTGCTGCTGCATTAGAACTCTTGAACCAAGCAATAGCGGCGCCAGAAAGCGATGCCGAATTACAGCAATTAATGCGAAGTGCCCCGCGCCTAAACCGTAAGCTGGGTTTGCAAAAGCCTGAGAAAAAAGCAGCGATAGAGATTCATACTTTGCATCTCGAATTGCCTTACCCAAGTGAAGATTTTTATGTGGAACATGTAGTGCGCGAGCATTTGCATCAAGATGACGCGCCAGTGTTTTATGTCGAAAACGCTTTACTCAATTCCCTACTCGGCTTGCTGTGTTGGCCTGCTATCTTTAAAGCTTTGCCAGGCGCGTTTTTTCATCCCTTCCATCGTGGCCCCGTTGACTTAAGCAGCGAAGACTTTGTGCAAAGACGAGCAGACGACTTTGCCCACTGTTTCGCGCTATTGGAATCCGACGTCTATCGCGATCGCATTCGTCAGACCTATGCTGAAAAATACGGTAAACAGTCACCCTTCGTGTTCTGGGAAACGTTGGATGAAGATCTGCTGGAAATGGCATTGCACTGCATCCCAGCGCATGATTTGAAACACTGGTTCACGCGCATCTTGTCCGACATCAAAAGCAATCGCAGTGGTTTCCCTGATTTGATTCAGTTTTACCCAGAACGAGAGGCTTACCAACTGATCGAAGTCAAAGGTCCTGGAGACAAGCTACAAGACAATCAATTGCGTCTGATCGAATTTTGTCAGCAACATGCATTGCCGATTTCAGTATGCTATTTGCGTTGGCAAGAGGATGCGCCGTGACGCTAGTCCTTACTGCCAAAACTGATGCAGAGGCGACGACTCTAGCCAACTACACTATCGGTGTTCGTAGCCTGTGCGAATTCACTGCCAAACAAGGTGATCTCGATTTGCGCTTCACGCCGTCGCCAAGCGCACAAGAAGGCATTGAGGGCCACGGGCAAGTGGTGTCGCGACGTCCCGCCAGCTACGAATACGAAGTTGCTTTACAGGGGGGCTATCAAGAATTGCTAGTGAAGGGCAGGGCAGACGGTTATTGGCCCGAGCGCAAACAAGTCGAAGAGATCAAGACCTATCGTGGAGATCTTGCCAATATCCCTGAGAACCACCGTTGTTTGCATCTGGCGCAAGCCAAGATTTACGCGCATTTGTTATGTGAGAAGCTGCAGCTTCTACAAATTCGCGTCAGCTTGATTTACTTTAATGTTGATACCAAGGCCGAAACTGCAGTAAGCACGAATCACAGTGCCGAAGAATTGCGTGTGTTCTTCGAACAGCAATGTACGCTGTTTTTAGCTTGGGCAAAGCAGGAGATGCGGCATAGACAAGAACGCGATGCCGTGTTGGATGCCCTGACTTTCCCGCACGCCCAATTTCGGGTCGGGCAGCGCGAGTTGGCGGAAGCGATGTACAAGGCCAGTCATCGTGGCTGTTGCCTGCTGGCGCAAGCACCAACAGGCATAGGCAAAACCATGGCCAGTATCTTCCCTATGCTAAAAGCCTGCAAAGAACATAGCCTCGATAAGATCTTTTTTTTGGCCGCCAAAACATCGGGACGGCAATTGGCATTAGACGCCATCACAACGCTGGCGCCGCAATTAAACACGGCAGATACGGTGCAGGGTGTTGAACCCATGCGCCCGCTGCGTGTGATTGAACTGGTCGCCAAAAGTAAAGCGTGCGAATATCCCGATAAAGCTTGTCATGGTGATTCATGCCCCCTAGCGAAGGGTTTCTACGATCGCCTTCCTGCTGCGAGACAAGCCGCGTTGCGGGTGCCGGTTTTAGACCAAACCAATTTACGTCAACTCGCCTTGGATCATGAGATTTGCCCTTATTACCTGAGCACGGAAATGAGCAAGTGGTCAGACATGGTGGTAGGCGACTACAACTATTACTTTGACTTGAATGCCATGTTGTTTGGGCAAACGTTAGCGAACGAGTGGAAGGTCGCACTCTTAGTCGATGAAGCGCACAATATGGTGGCGCGCGCTCGGGCCATGTATAGCGCCGAGTTAGCCTATCGCGACTTCAAAGCCATGCGCAAACTCGCGCCTGCTGATCTGAAAAAACCGTTCGAACGCGTCGCGAGGCAATGGCGCCAGCTGCACAAAGAACAAGAAGATGAGTATATCGCTCATCAACAGTTACCTGAAAAATTTCTACTCGCTCTAAGTAATGCTTGTGCCGATGTGGCTAGCTACTTCAATCAACATCCAACCGCTGTATTGCCAGAGCTGCAGAGTTTTTATCTCGACGCTTTATTGTTCAGTCGCTTGTGTGAAAGCTTTGCTGAGCACTCCTTGTTCGACGTAAAAATTGAACGCGGCGAATCGATACTCTGCGTGCGCAATATCGTTCCCGCGCCTTTCCTCAAACATCGCTTCGCGGCCAGCCATTGCAGCGCCTTGTTTTCTGCCACATTGAGTCCGTGGAACTATTACAGCGATTTGCTAGGCATGCCCGATAACACCGCATGGATCGATGTGCCCTCGCCATTTCGATCAGAACAATTGTCCGTGCAGGTACTTGACCACGTCTCTACACGTTACCAAGACAGACAAAAATCCCTACGCCCCATCAGCGAAACGATTGCAAGCCAATTCGCCGCAAAGCCGGGCAACTACCTCGCATTCTTCAGCAGCTTCGACTACATGGAACAAGCGCGCGAAGATTTGCAGCGCTGCTACCCCGATATTGCAATCTGGACGCAAACGCGCAGCATGGACGAGTCTGCGCGCAGACAGTTTGTTGACCAGTTCACCGAACACAGCCAAGGCATAGGCTTCGCCGTCTTAGGCGGTGCCTTTGGTGAAGGCATAGACCTGCCAGGCGCACGCCTGATCGGTGCCTTCATCGCTACGCTCGGATTGCCACAACTGAATCCCATCAACGAACATATACGCCAACGCATGCAAGACATTTTTGGCGCAGGGTATGACTACACCTATCTTTTTCCCGGCTTACAAAAAGTAGTGCAAGCAGCGGGCCGTGTGATACGGACACCGGAAGATCAAGGGGTGATTTACTTGATGGATGATCGGTTTAATCAAGCGCAAGTACGTGCTTTGTTGCCGTCTTGGTGGAGAGTGAGAAAATGAGATTGATGATGACCGAATACGTTGGCCTGTCATTCTCGCGAAGGAATTGGCGAGGGTTTCGATTAGCATGCTGATTGCTCGGCGATTGACTCGTGTTTGCAAACACGGGCGTACCCTGCAAGGGTGAATCCAGTGTCTTTCGTTCTTTGTTTCATTGGCTTTTGGTGATTATTAAAGTTAGTTGGCCGGGTGTGGCCCGGCGGCCACTCACTTTCTTTGCTTCGCCAAAGAAAGTAAGCAAAGAAAGGCGACCACACTGCCACTGGCCTTCGGCTTCCCAATTGTGCGAGTCAAAAATGGGGAGAGTCAGAAACTCGCTTCGCTGAGACACCTGACTCTCTTTTTCCCATTTCTGCCTCACACAATTGGCAGTGTCAGAAGTGGATGAAAACCAAAGCCAAAACCAACGATTCCCGACGGATAATTGAAAGCAGAGCGAACGTCGAGATTGCTTGTTTTGGTGTTGTCGTTGCTTTTGAGCTTTACGCAGCTCCGCTTCTAAATCGCCAATGGTGCGCAACAGAAAATGGAAAAAGAAAGTGTTGCTGTTTGAGCCGAAGGCGAGTTTCAACACTTTCCCATTTTTTGTTATGCACCATTGGGCACCCGAAGGGCGATTTAGTGCGGTCGCCTTTTTTAGGTTACCTTTTTTGGCGAGACAAAAAAGGTGACTGGCTGTCGGGCCACCCCCGACCTACAGTCGCTCGTTCAACCCAGTTGGACCTTCGTACCAGTGACGATTGAATCGCTAATCGCTTGGCGTTTATAGATGGGCGTGTACCCACCCTGCAAAACTACGATACAAATCAACCCAGAACAAACACTCGAAATTGTTGTTTCGGCATCGCTATTCCTGCACACAAAAGCTAAGCTCTGCACATTCTCGGCTACAATCGCACGCCCAGTATTCAACGCACGAACAAATACAAACTACAATTCGACGAATGGAGTCAGCATCACATGCTTAACCTCACACAAAAACTCGCAGCACGTAGCATCGCTTTCGCATTAACTGCAATGGCTTTTAGTGTCCCAAGCTACGCTCAATCTAAAAACAATGAAGTCGGTATTGCTTCATTCAACCTCGCTTGGGCAAGTACCAAGGCTGATTTCAAAACCCATCTGGCCGTTTGCTCTGCACCTGAAGTAAATTGGTGCGACACGCGTCCGCGTATTGCTCGTGGTGCTTCTGAGCCCACCAAAGAAGAAGCAGACCGCGCTAAGCAGTGCCAAAACAATATTGAGACCGCTGCCGGTGGTTTCGAAAAAAGTATGTTGGTGGCGCCTTGTAATGCCTACCGTTTGAATGCCAGTAACTGGACCATGGGTGAATCTTGGTACGATGAAAAAATGGCGGGCTTGACCAGCACTATCGACAAACTAGTCACGGAACACGGTATTGACATCATGGCTTTCCAAGAAGTCAAAAGCCGTGAAACCATACAAGCTATTCTCGGTAAGCACGTCAATGACTTCGAGACCTGCGTTGCTGATCACAATGCTTTCCAAACCGTAGGCTTCGCTTGGAAAAAATCCTTGAGCGCCAAACCGGCACAATGCAAAAGCGAAGAAGCCTTAGCGATTAAAGACAACGAAGAAGAAACGCAAAAGGTACGGAAGTTGCGCCCAGGTGTAGAGCTGAAGATCAATATCGGAGGTGTCGATCTGAGCGTACTCAATGTTCATCTCAAATCCTCATGCGCCAATCTGATCACCACAGATCGCTACCCAGGCCATGTGCTAACCGATGATGATAAAGCCTGCAAAATCTTGAATCGCCAAGTCGCACCATTGGAAAATTGGATCGAACGTGTCGCCGCTAAAACGCCCCTGTTCGTATTGTTAGGTGACTTCAATCGTCGCTTAGATGAAGAAGCCGCTTCCAATCCAAGTAAAGACCAAGTGCGTAGTGACGGCAGCGACCCCGCTAGCCACAACAAAACAGGCCAATACGGCGAAGTTAAAACCCGCTTAATGTGGCAAGAGATTTCCGATGGCAACCCAGGCTTGGTGCAAGTGCCATTGGCTGAAGGCACAGGCGCTTGCAAAGGATTCGTTGGTTTGGATCATATCCTCTTGAGTGATGCGCTCAATGCTAAACAAGCAGGTGGTGCGAGCTCGGTGAAAGTCGGCGTTGATCAACTCAAAGGGCAAAAGATTATTTCTAGCGACCACTGCCCACGTATCACGACTTTGAAGTTGCGTTGATTGCCTACGCTAACATTTTCTCGCAATAAGTTAGGCAGCACACAGTAATCACTGATTAGCAATTCGCAACACCACAAGCAAGAGTGGCTAAAGCACTCGCGTATGCCACTCTTGTATCATCTTAATCACCCATGCACTATCGTCCAAAGGCAAATCGTGGCCGGCGTGCTCGTGTACTTGCAACTCCACCTCCCACTTTTCAGCAATCTCTTGTGAGCATTTCACACTGACTAAGTGATCCTGCTTCGATGCCAACATCAGCACCTGCGTCGATGGCGCATGATCGGGCGCCCGAAACTGCGAAGCTGCGCGTAGCTGCCTTAAGATATTGGCGCGGGCAATCGGAAACTCGCGCGCATAATGCACCCATTCGTCAACGATGCTAGGCGCTGCCGCTTTTGTTGTTAGATTACTCGTGAGTTTTAAAATCAACGCCTCCCGTTTGCGGCGGTTACCAAATAATAAGGTGCGCAATAGTTGGGGATAATTCTGCGGGCGTAAGCGTTGGTAGAAAGGGTTATACGGCGCAAGGCTGGTATTGATCAGCGTCATTGATTTGATGTCGTCTGGATGCGCGTCGGCCCAAGCCACTGCCACCATGGCACCGAGTGATATTGCCAAGACGTGATAGGGGCCCGTGCATCCTTTTGCTTGTAACTGTTGACGACAATGTTCCGCCATCTCTGGCACGCTGGTCAGGCTATGCTGCGCGTTAAGCGGGCCATTCCCTGGAAAGTCGATGCACACAATATCACTCTCCCCAATCACTCTTTGTAATTGGTGTGGGAAATCACCCCAGTGACGTGATTCGCGCATCAGCCCACGTAAAAGTACCCAAGTCGTCATCGTCTTGCACCCATTTATCGATACCAACGAGCGACGGCTTGCTCTTGCATACGGCAGCGCTGTGGCCCCGTACTCATCCAATTGTGGTGGGCACAACTGGCACGCAACAAAAAATCAAACCAAGACGCATGCCTGCGTAATACACGATGCAAACGATGTTCCGCCGTGGGGTTAAACATGCCGTGGCGGGAGAATAACTGGCGTGGATTTTTCTTAACCCACAGCCAAGAGCCCATTTCTAAAGTTAAGGGCAAGAAGGTTTTTGACGGCGCAGACGCCGCACCGTTTAGCGCAGTACCAGCGCCAGCAAGTTCTTCGTGGCGCAGGTACAAATAGTCCCACACATCGCCATGCGTTTTGTATTGCCGACTTTGCGGTTCAAACACGTAACGATGGTGGGGATGTGTCTCGCGAAATAACTCTTCCAAACGCAAGATGTCGGCTAAATGGGGAATAGGGTGGGGGCTGTGCGCATGCGGAAACCATATTCTATCGACCAAGCCAAAGCCAGAATGGCAGTCGATCGCCATACTAAAATCACGCGTGAGCAACTGCTCTTGCACCACTTTGCACAGCGCTTGATTCTCGATTTCCATCTCGGCATTTTCATCGCCACGATACCAAGGTAAGTGGCGGCTAATGCGATGACCTCCCAATAAGAAAGGCACTTTACCTTGTGCTTCAACCGGTGCATTGCGCATCAGGTCAACCCCGCTAGGGTTGGCACGCGTAGCCTTCCACATACCACCAGGGTTGATCAAGGGCATAAATACCAGGCGCACCTCTTGCAATAACTGCTGCAAGCTTTTGTCCCATACGACTTGAGATAACAATCCCCGCAAATAACTGAGTAACACTTGTGTGCCGATGCGCTCTAGGCCATGAATGCCACCAAAAAAACCAATCGCCGGTAAGTGGGGATCAGGGTTGCCCAGTGCCAGTTGATATACAGGAAAACGTTTATGGCGCACCCCCACTTCGCACATCACATTCACTTCGAGATGATCTTTCCCTAAACGAATCAGACGCTCGAGTTCTTGTAATTCGGGGAGTGCAGGCATAGCAGTTGCGGACTTTCAGAGGTAGAGAAATACCAAAGCAGAATTGCAATACAGGACGAGCGCAAGTGTGCCACAAAAATGGGCGGATACTGGAATCCATGACAAGAAATACTGTCGTTAATCTGCATCAAATCAATGTCTGCATAGGTATTTGAAGAAATAGAAGAAGAGAATATCGATTTGGTAAAGAGAGTGTGAGAGAAGGTTAAAAAACAGAAAAAGTATGAACAATCCCTTGAACCATTCTCGGCAAACTGTCTATGTTGGAATCATTGTCATGACAAAGTGAGCCCATCATGCGCGCATTTTCCCTCGTCGTTCTCATCGCATTCGTTAATTCTCATGCGGTGCAAACCGCACATGCCAAAGGCGATAGCGATTGCTATCAGATTAACGACGCGGACAATAAAAATCTCTGCCTAGGTACAAGCAAGAACGAAACCAGTTACTGCTACCAAATCAGAAATAGTGATACCAAAAATACATGTCTCGCAAAGATAAAAAACGAAACTAGCTATTGTTACCAAATCAGTAATTACGATAGTAAAAACACTTGCCTCGCTAGCGTCAAGAGAGAAACCTCGTACTGCTATCAAATGAACGATAGCGACGGCAAAAACGCTTGCCTAGGCGAGACTACCAAAGAAACCTCTTACTGTTACCAGATTAGGGACAGTGATAATAAGAATTTTTGCCTAGGTAAAGTGAAACGAGAAAATAGTTACTGCTATCAAATCAGGGATGGGGATTTGAAGCGGCGGTGTTTGGGGTAATAAGAAAAATCCGCAGTAATCTCATCTTTCAGACGAAGCGATTCTCACGCAGGATATCACTTCAACCACTCCTTAGTCTGCTGCTCTGTTTTTGGGCCAAACAGATCAGGCGCAGCGTGCAGCGTATTGTACAAATACCATTGAGGGCGTATTCGCCGCCCTAGTTTGGGGCATTTTCCTAAAGAGCTGTTTATTGTGGTGCGTTTGGTGATACTTCCCACATGTTGGTGCACGGCCGTTACGGGCCGAACAGCAATGAGGTTAAGTAAATATCTGACAAAAGCTGCTTTGACCTAGCCCTTTTTCCCCCGCCCTCAAAAAAAATACATTTTCTTCCATGATTAGCTACAAATTTAATGTGAAATTTGAACTCATTTTGATCTCTCTGAGGCCAGCTTAGAGCTGGCTTACTTCTTGCTGAATAAACTTTGAGAACAACAACGAGTGCCCCACTATGGTCAAATTTTTTAATGAAATGAAGGCTGAGGAAACTGGCTCGGCAAATTCGATACGCGAACATTATCGCGAGTTCAGCACATGGCTCCAGCAGCAAGCGCCGGAGACCATACAAAGAAAAAAGGCAGAAGCAGATTTGCTGTTTCGTCGGGTAGGCATCACCTTCGCGGTGTATGGTGACGACGCTGGTACGGAGCGTTTGATCCCCTTTGACATTATCCCGCGCATTATTCCAGCGGCTGAATGGTCGCAACTGCAAGAGGGCTTAGTACAGCGCGTGACTGCTTTAAACATGTTTATCCATGATATTTATCACGATCAAAACATTATTAAAGCGGGCATCATTCCAGCGGAACAAATTTACAAGAATGCGCAGTACCGTCCCGAGATGAAGGGCGTCTCGGTAGCGTCAGATATCTATGCGCATATCGCTGGTGTCGATATCGTCAGAGCTGGGCAGGGGGAATTTTACGTACTCGAAGACAATTTGCGCGTACCCTCCGGCGTGTCTTACATGCTGGAAGACCGCAAAATGATGATGCGCTTGTTCCCAGAACTCTTCGCCCGCAATAAGATTGCTCCCGTCGATCATTATCCTGACATGTTGCTCGATAACTTGCGTTCGGTCGCGCCCGTCGGTGTCGAAGATCCTACTATCGTGGTCATGACACCCGGCATGTATAACTCAGCCTATTTTGAACACGCCTTTTTAGCGCAGCAAATGGGTGTCGAACTGGTCGAGGGCAAAGACTTATTCGTCAACGACAACGCCGTGTATATGCGTACGACGCGTGGCCCCAAGAAAGTCGATGTGATTTATCGTCGTATTGATGATGATTTCATGGATCCTCTAGCGTTTCGCGCTGATTCTACTTTGGGCGTGCCGGGGTTGTTGGAAGTGTATCGCGCTGGTCGAATTACCCTTGCCAATGCAATCGGTACCGGTGTGGCGGATGATAAATCGATCTATCCTTTTGTTCCCGATATGATCAAGTTTTATTTATCAGAAGCTCCGATACTCAATAACGTTCCCACCTATCAATGTCGCAAGCCAGACGATCTGGCTTATACCCTCTCGCACCTCTCCGAACTTGTGGTGAAAGAAGTTCACGGCGCGGGCGGCTATGGGATGTTGGTGGGTCCGGCTTCGACCAAACAGCAAATTGAGGAATTCCGCCAGCGTATTTTAGCCAAACCCGATGGCTACATCGCCCAGCCAACTTTGGCATTGTCAGCATGCCCTACCTTTGTTGAGAGCGGGATTGCGCCTCGTCATATCGATTTACGCCCCTTCGTCCTCTCTGGCAAGACGGTTTCCATGGTGCCCGGCGGTTTGACACGGGTGGCGTTGCAAGAAGGTTCGCTAGTGGTCAATTCGTCACAAGGCGGCGGCACAAAAGACACTTGGATTTTGGAGGAATAATATGCTTAGTCGTACCGCAGATCATTTGTTTTGGATGGCGCGTTATACCGAACGCGCAGAAAATACCGCCAGGATGTTGGATGTGAATATTCAAACCTCCATGCTGCCACAGTCGGCGATCGATGCGGCGCAAGGTTGGCGCGCGATCTTGGGAATTTCTGAGTTGCAGTCGGTGTATGACACACGCTACAACGAGGTAAACGCCAAGAATGTCTTGGATTTTATGGTGCGAGACCCAGCGAATCCATCGTCTATCGTCAGTTGTTTAACGGCCGCCCGCGAGAATGCACGAGCCATCCGCGGTACACTCACCACCGAAGTATGGGAGACGCAAAATACGACTTGGCTTGATATGCAAAAACGCCTTGATCGCGGTTTGTTGCAAACTGATCCTAGTCACTTTTTTGAATGGGTTAAATATCGTTCTCATCTGTCGCGTGGTGTTACCTTGGGCACCATGCTCAAAGATGAAGCAGTCTACTTCATTCGCCTTGGCACCTTTTTAGAACGTGCGGATAACACCGCACGTATCCTTGATGTGAAGTTTCATGGCGGTAAAAAGGGAAGCCATGCAGAAGAACTCACCCAACGTGATTTCTACTATTGGTCCGCGCTGTTGCGCTCGGTGTCGGCCTTTGAAATTTATCGTCAGGTATATCGCGATGTCATCACCCCTGAGCGTGTTGCAGAGTTATTGATACTACGCGGCGATATGCCACGCTCACTATTGGCGTGCATGGATGAAGTGGTCGCTAACTTGGCTTTAGTACGCAACGATGTTTCAGCCGAGACGGAACGTTTTGCAGGTAAGTTGCACGCCGATTTACGTTTCGCCAAGATTGAAGAGATCTTGGATGCCGGGCTACATGATTCTCTGACTGAATTTCTCGAACGTATTTTTGAACTCGGTAACTTGATTCGACGTGACTTCTTAGTTCCATTGGTCGCTTAAGTAATTTTCTGGAGTGCGATGAAATACTCGCACGTCCTCATCAACACGCTTCTCTGAAGTTGACGATTTCGTCGATGACACTTCATCAAATAGGTTCGCATTATGGCCATCCGCGTTGCCTTGCATCATAAGACTAGCTACCACTACGATAAACCAATTAATCTGTCGCCGCATGAAGTCCGTCTACGTCCGGCACCGCACACGCGAACACCCATTCTGTCGTATTCGTTGACAGTAACGCCGTCTGATCACTTCATCAATTGGCAGCAGGACCCCTATGGTAATTACATTGGGCGTTTTGTGTTTCCCGAGAAGTCGCCCGTCTTGGAATTTACGGTGGATCTGGTGGCCGATATGACGGTGATTAATCCTTTCGATTTTTTCGTCGAAAGTTATGCCACCCATTTCCCGTTTGACTACACGCCCCAATTGCGCTTAGAGCTGGGCCCCTATCTGCACGTTGAAGAGCCAGGTCCGTTGCAGGAAAAGTGGTTAAGTAAATTGAAGGCCGAGTTACTGGTCGAGAAAATTACGACTAATGATTTCTTGGTGGCGATCAATCAGCGCCTGCAAAAAGACATTGGGTACTTGGTACGCATGGAACCGGGAGTGCAAGAACCTGAAGAAACTTTGCAGAAGCAAACCGGATCCTGTCGCGATAGCGGCTGGCTGCTCGTACAGATGCTGCGTAATATGGGTTTGGCAGCGCGCTTCGTTTCCGGCTATCTAATTCAATTGAAAGCAGATCAAGCCGCCTTAGACGGCCCGAGTGGCACCACGGTCGACTTCACCGATTTGCACGCATGGGCCGAAGTATATGTGCCAGGGGCTGGTTGGATAGGGCTAGACCCCACGTCAGGTATGCTTGCCTCAGAAGGACATATTCCCTTGGCTTGCACGGCGATGCCGTCGTCAGCGGCACCGGTCTCTGGCTTTGTCGATAAGGCTGAGGTCACCTTTTCCCACGAGATGACAATCACGCGTATTCATGAAGACCCACGCGTTACCAAACCTTATAGCGAACAAGATTGGGACAAAATTAACGCCCTAGGGCAGCAGGTTGATGTCGACTTGAAGCAACAAGACGTGCGCTTAACCCAAGGTGGCGAGCCGACATTCGTCTCAATTGATGACATGGATGGAGCCGAATGGAATACCTTGGCGCACGGCGATAAAAAGCGGGAGCTGGCGGGGCAGCTGATGCACAGGCTCAAAAATCATTTCGCACCGGGTGGCATGCTGCATTACGGACAAGGTAAATGGTATCCTGGTGAACCATTGCCACGCTGGGCCTTGAATATTTATTGGCGCGTAGATGGACAGCCAATGTGGCGCGATATTAGTTTGTTTTCGGATGAGAATAAAGCCGAGGGCTATGGCGATCCAGAGGCCAAGGCTTTTGCGTTGGAACTAACACAATCATTGCTGTTGTCGACGAATAGTCTCATTCCGGCTTATGAAGACGTGGTGCAGTTAGCGCAGCGAGAACAGGCTTTGCCAGTTAATCTTGATCCGCTCAAAGCGGATCTATCGGCATCTGAAGAACGGCGTCGCATCGCACGATTGTTAGCGCGTGGCCTCGGTGAAGTGGTGGGCTATGTGTTGCCACTCAAACCGCAAGAACTCGACGCCAGCACAGCCTTAGGAAGTAGCTGGAGAACTAGCCCATGGCCGTTGAAACGCGAACACCTCTATCTATTAGAAGGTGATTCGCCGATGGGCTTACGGCTACCTTTGGCGTCGCTACCTTGGGTCTTGGAAGCCGACAAAGTGCAAGAGTTTGATGTTGACCCATTCGCCAAGAAGAGTGATCTGCCAGCGATCAACACTGCTAAGGATGCGGGTAAAACGGTCGTTACTTCCGTGTTAAAAATGGCGAATAAAGAAGATGCCAAGCCAGAGACAAAACATGCTGGGGCAAGCACAAATGTAAACGCTAACGAATCCAAGTCAAATTCAAAGATAGATGCGATGCTCGTGGTGCACGAGGTGATTCATACTGCCTTGTGCGTAGAAGTGCGTGAAGGTCGTTTGCATGTGTTCATGCCGCCTATAAAGCGTATAGAAGACTATCTCGCATTGGTGAGCAATGTGGAAGCGACTGCTGCCAAACTCAAACTTAAAGTAAGAATGGAAGGTTATCCTCCACCCCGTGATCCTCGCGTGAAGCTCCTCAGCGTGACACCTGATCCGGGCGTTATTGAGGTAAATATTCATCCGGCTGCGACCTGGAATGAGTTGGTATATAACGTGACGACGCTGTATGAGGAAGCGCGTCTAACACGCTTGGGTACAGAAAAGTTTATGGTCGACGGTCGCCACACTGGCACCGGTGGTGGCAATCACGCTACTTTGGGCGGCGCAACCCCAGCTGATAGTCCCATGCTGCGTCGGCCTGACGTGTTAAAAAGTTTAATCACCTATTGGCAAAATCATCCTGCTTTATCGTACTTGTTTTCTGGTACCTTTATTGGTCCAACAAGTCAGGCACCGCGGGTTGATGAGGCGCGCGACGACAATTTGTATGAGCTGTCTTTGGCCTTTCAGCAAATGGATAAAGTGCTACCCAACTTGCAAGAGAGCGAGCGCCCTTGGATCGTGGATAGACTGCTGCGCAATCTCTTGGTTGATCTCACCGGTAACACGCACCGCTCAGAATTCTCTATCGACAAATTGTATTCACCTGATAGTCCCACTGGGCGCCTCGGCTTAGTCGAATTTCGTGCTTTTGAGATGCCACCGCATGAACGGATGAGCTTGTTACAGATGCTGCTGCTGCGCGCCTTGGTGGCGAGTTTTTGGCGTAAGCCCTACACCTGTAAATTGGTCAATTGGGGTACTGCTCTCCATGATCGTTGGATGCTCCCACATTTTGTGGCACTGGATATTCGCGATGTAGTAAAAGATTTGCAAGCCGCTGGCTACGCCTTCGAAGAGCATTGGTTTGACCCCTTTATTGAATTCCGTTTCCCGCGTTTCGGCACGGTGGTGTATGACGGCGTGGAGATGGAGTTGCGTCAGGCGATTGAACCTTGGAATGTATTGGGTGAAGAAGTCAGTGGCAGCGGCACCGCGCGTTACGTCGATTCGTCGATAGAGCGCTTACAGTTACGGGTGCGTGGTGTCACCAACAGCAGGCATATCGTCGCTTGCAATGGGCGCCCATTGCCACTACATCCGACCGGTATTCCGGGCGAATTTGTCGCCGGTGTAAGATTCAAAGCATGGAACCCATGGTCTGCCTTGCATCCAACTATCCAGAGTCACGCGCCGTTGACCTTTGATTTGGTCGATACTTGGAGTGGCCGCGCCATTGGCGGCTGTACTTATCATGTAAGCCACCCGGGCGGACGCAGTGAAGAAAATGCGCCAGTTAACGCGAATGCTGCAGAAGCGCGTCGTTTTGCACGATTTTGGGATCACGGACACACGCCAGGCCCTATAATTGTTTATCGAGAAGATTTAAACCCGAATTTCCCGATGACGCTTGATATGCGTTGGCAGCCCTAGTGGCAAAGGCCGAACGGTGTGAACACCATCCTATGTGAAAAAGTTGAATAAGAATTTAAACCAGCTGCTATCGTCCTACCCCGTCACTCGCGAGACCTTCGATGAGATGCTTGAGCCATCGCGGGCGCCCCGTGCGCATTGGCGTCGCTTAATGGAAAGTCTGGCGCAAGAGCCAGAAGGTGTCATGCAGCAGCGTGCAGCAATCGTACAACGAAAAGTGCGCGAAAACGGCGTTACCTATAATGTGTATGATGATACTAAGGGAATGCAACGCCCATGGGATCTAAATGTCTTGCCCATGATCTTGCCGCATGAGGAATGGGAAGAGATTGAAGCTGCGGTAGTACAGCGCGCCACTTTATTGAATCGCATTCTGATCGACATTTATGGTGAGCAGAGCTTGTTGGCCGAGGCAGCTTTACCCGCTGCACTTGTCCACGGCAATGCAGGCTTCTTGCGACCCTGTCATGGCATTGAGCATCTCGACGAGATTGCGCTGCATTTTTATGCAGTCGATTTGGCCCGTGCACCGAATGGTCAATGGTGGGTGGTCGGTGATCGTACCCAAGCACCGTCGGGCGCGGGCTACTCTTTAGAAAACCGTTTCGTAATCGCTAGCGCTTTTCCTGAGCTTTTTCGAGAAATGAAAGTCAGGCATCTAGCTGGCTTCTTTTCGACGATGTTAGAAAGTATGACGCATTGGGGGCGAATGTGCGCGAACGGTGGCACAAGCGCGCCCAACGGTCAGCGAACCTTGGCTGAAAATGAAGACCCTCTGATTGTTTTGTTGACGCCTGGCCCGTATAACGAAACTTATCATGAGCAAAGTTTTTTAGCGCGTTATCTCGGGGTGCCGCTCGTCGAAGGAAGTGATTTAACCGTGCGCGACGGCATGGTTTGGTTGAAAGCATTGTCCGGCTTGCAGCGCGTACATGTCATTATGCGCCGCGTTGACGATGAATTTAGCGACCCACTAGAGCTAAGAAGTGACTCTGCCTTGGGTATCGCGGGCTTAACTGATGTTGCACGTCGTGGCAACGTGGTCATCGCAAATAGCTTGGGTTCTAACTTATTGGAGTCAGGCGCCTTGCTCGGATTTTTGCCTAGCTTGAGCGAAAAGATCTTGGGTGAAGAATTAAAAATGCCTTCCGTGGGAACTTGGTGGTGTGGCGAGCCAGCAGCTCTTGAAGAAGTAATTGCGCGTTTAGATCAACTGATTGTTAAACCGAGTTTTCCGCAATTACGCCAATATCCAGTTTTTGGCAAAGATTTGAAAGGAAGTGCGCGAGCCGAATTCATCAAAAAGATGCGTGCCCATCCAGAGAATTTTGTTGCTCAAGAATTAGTGCATTTGTCGCAGGCACCGATCTGGCGTGCACAAGTAGCTGAGCAAGTTCGTACAAAAAATGACAATCCAGTGGCAGAGTCATCGAAGCCATCTCAGCCTCTGAAGAATTCTCTCACGGCATCGGCAATAGGTTTGCGTGTGTATGCTTGTGCGACTCCATCAGGTTATGTTGTGATGCCCGGTGGTTTAACTCGGGTCGCGACGGGGCCAGACGACCGCGTATTAGCGATGCAGCGTGGTGGTGGAAGTAAAGATACTTGGGTGCTTGCCAATCCTCAGGCCGAGCCCGAGAGTATGGTACGCAAACAACCGAACGCTAAAGATTTGATACGCGACGACACTCATTTGTCTAGCCGCGTTGCCGAGAACCTGTATTGGTTTGGGCGCTATTGCGAACGATGTGACAATATCGCACGACTCATGCGTACCGCGATAGTGCAAATGATTACCATGCCCGCGGAGATGCGTCGAGATGAATGGCAAACCATACAGGCATTGTGTGCTTGGTCTTACTTGATTACTTTGCCAGCGATCGAGACTGAGGCGCAATCACAGTCACAGACGCAATCTGGCATACCAAGCCAAAGCCAAAGCCCACAATCGAATACACCAGCGACCGTACCCATACTGTCCGACCAGCAGCTTGAGAGTGAACTCATGCTTGCAATGGTCTCCCCCTCTTTACCAGGTATCGCCAATCAATTACAAAACCTGTATCGCATCGCCAGCCAATTGCGTGAACGCGTTTCACTCGACAACTGGCGCACCATCAATCAAATGATGCAGCGCTTCGGTAACGGTGAAACACCGCCCACAATTTCTGAAGCTTCGCTCATGCTTGATGAAGCAATTAGTGATTTGATGAACCTCACAGGATTTGCCTTAGATGGTATGACGCGAGATAAAGGCTGGCGCTTTTTATCGATCGGTAGACGCATCGAAAGGCTCCAATTTATTTGCGCCTTGCTACAGCACGGTTTGGCCATGCGTGCCAATAGCAAACTCGACTGGCTCCTTGAAACGGCCGATAGTATCGTGACCTATCGCTCACGATATATGGCTAGACCCGAATGGATGTCAGTGCTCGACCTATTGTTGCTCGACGAAAGTAATCCCCGCTCAGTGGTGTTTCAATTGGAAGGCATACTCACTTATTTGAGTAAATTAGCGCGCAGTTATGGCGCTTGTGGCACAGAACTTCTCGCGCCCTTATTGCAGGAATTATTAGTGCTTGATCCGGCCCATGATTTTTACGCCGGTAATCCTGCTTTGATCGATCTCTTGGGGCGAATTAGTCGCGCCAGTGCCGAGGTTTCTGATAGGCTGAGCGTGCGCTTTTTTAGTTACACTGGGGTATCTCCAAACCTAGATAAGCCCGGCGCAGCAAGTGGTTCTTCGGTAATGGGTACTTCTTCATGAACACATTGCTTCGTCCAGTCGTCGCACATTATCAGGTCGTGCACCAAACGGATTATCAGTATCAGAATCTGGTAACCTTGTCGCAGCAATATTTGCATCTCTCGCCACGTAGCTTTAAGTTTCAAGAGGTGTTAAATGATTCCATCACAGTCGCCCCGATTGGAGAAGAACGCACCGAAGGCCTCGACTATTTTGGCAACAAAGTGCAAAACATGACGATACTCGAACCGCATCATGCCTTGTCTGTGCGCGCCGAGTTTGAAGTGGTGCTGCGAGCGCGATACAGCTTCGCTGAATTGAGTCACTCGACACCATGGGAAGCTTTGCGTGACACGCGTTTTGTGTTTGACCCCTTGTCTAGCGATGAACCCCAACGTTATTTATACGCTTCACCCCATGTCAACTGGAACGAAGAGCTTCGAGAGTATGCATTGGCCAGTTACACGCCGGGCCGGCCGCATTTAGAAGCAGCATTGAGTCTCACCAAGCGCATCTTTGATGATTTTGAATTTGATGGTGAAGCGACTGATATTTCCACTCCACTTGAACAAGTCTTGAGAGGGCGCCGTGGTGTGTGTCAAGATTTCGCACAATTAATGATAGGTTGCTTGCGTAGCTTAGGCTTGGCAGCGCGCTATATCAGTGGCTATATTCTCACGCACCCACCAGAAGGCGAAGCTCGTTTGATCGGCGCTGACGCCTCGCATGCCTGGGTGTCAGTCTATTGCCCAGAATTCGGGTGGGTTGATTTTGATCCCACAAATCGGTGTCTAGTTCAGCATGAACACATCACCTTAGGTTGGGGTCGCGATTTTAGCGATGTCACGCCTATGCGTGGCGTGGTACTTGGTGGTGATCAACAAAATCTCGCAGTCAGTGTGACGGTAACCCCAGTGCCAATAAAGTAATTGTTTGGATAAATTTTATCCGACGCCGTGTCTTCGTTTCTGAGTATTAAAGCATTTCAATATAATATTTTTCGAGAAAATATTTCTCTTGTACCCTTTAATTTGCACCAAATTGGCACATCGCTTAACTTATAACAGCGCACTGCAAACAAAAAACTTGAATCTCCTTTCATTGGCTTATTCGGCAAAGTTCGCTAGTGTAAAATAGTGCTTTACCCAAAAAAACTGATTCGCAATGACTTACTGTGTTGGTATGCGCCTGGATGCAGGGCTGGTTTTTCTTTCTGATTCACGCACCAATGCGGGCGTTGATCAGGTCGGCACTTTCCGTAAAATGAGTGTGTTTGAAAATGCGGGTGACCGTATGATCGTACTACTCACAGCAGGCAATCTCTCCATTTCTCAATCCATACGTGAACTGATCTCCGCACATGTTAGTGCTGATGGTCAAAGTATTTGGACCGCATCCAATATGTACGAAGCCGCCCGCATTGTCGGTGACGCTGTGCGCAGTGTGTTTCATCGCGACGCCAAAGCGCTTGCCGAATTCGGTATCGATTTTAATGTCAGCATGATTTTAGGCGGCCAAATTAAAGGCGAACGCTGCCGCTTGTTCCAAATTTATTCCGCCGGCAATTTCATCGAATCGCACAACGAAAACACCTATTTTCAAATCGGTGAAGCTAAATATGGCAAGCCAATTTTAGATCGCGTCGTCACACCAGCAACACCACTCGACGAAGCAGCCAAATGTGCCTTGATTTCCATGGATTCCACCTTGCGATCAAATATTTCGGTAGGCTTGCCGCTCGATTTATTAGTGTACGAAACTGACCGCCTGGCAGTCACGCGCTTCGTTACCATTGACGAAAAAAACCAATACTTCCAAATGATACGCAACACTTGGGGTCATCAACTCAAAGCGGTATTCGAAGCCATCGATGATCCTATCTGGAACGCTACTCCTGAGATCGTACAGAATGTGCTTTCCTCCACCAATATGCACAGCAAACCAGTACGTGTTTTACCGCCACTTGGTGTGCAATCAGACTTGAACTTTGCTTCTGGATTGCAAACATTAGCACAAAATTTTGGTGACTCGCAGCAATGAAGAATTAAGCGAATCAAGACGAGTTAAAATCTTAAGCGCTGTTTATGTTTCTGATTTCCAAATTGTGCTAAAAGTAATCAAAAGAATGTGATCTCACACCGGATCCCAGTTCAACAACTCTTTTGTCCGCTGTTCAGTTTTTTCTCTTAAACAGCTCAAGTGCACGATCCCACGTATGGAGCCTTGTTCGTAGAGTGTGTATTTGGCGCTGCAGTCGGCGTCGCGGTATTTGATCCAGTTTTTCTGTGCTTCGATTAATTGCTTTTTGACCTCGGCGTACTTGGTGTCGTCAGACTTATCTGCGGGGGCGAGTTTTTTCATGAGTTGTTGATAAGCAGCGTTGAGCTCTTTGTCTTTCTTGGCCAACTCTTGTTTTCCGCACTCGTTAATTTCTAAGGTATTCGCTTGCGTTTTGCACGGATCAGCAGATTGTTCTGCTGCTAAACCGTTAATCGATGTCAGACTTAAAGCTGCACCAAAAGCAGCTGTGATGACGATGGTGAGGAGCGATTTTTTCATGATGGTCTTTCTAGTTTGGGCGACGTTGATATTCTACTAGTCTTACTCAACAGGGCGGATTGCCTAGATAAGCTTCACCAATTACGCGAAGGTAAATGAATAATCCCTCGCTTTAAAGCAGTGACAACGGCTTCGGTACGATCTACCGCATCGAGCTTATCGAGAATCGCATTTACATGACACTTGACTGTGCTCAGTGAAAGACCGAGTTGATCTGCGATCTCTTGATTGCGTAAGCCTTCGGCGAGTTTAGTCAGCACTTCTTGTTCGCGTGCACTTAGGTCGCTGCCATCGGTAGCGGTAAGCAGGGCGGCAATCTCATCGGTCACCCATTCGCCACCAGCACTCACGGCACGCACTGCATCTAAAATTTCTGTGCCGGGAGATCCTTTAAACAAAAAACCATTCGCTCCCGCAGCCAAGGCATTACGAGCGTCGGCGTCGCCATCGAAAGAGGTGATGGCGATTAGACCCGCTTTTGGGTGTTGGGCGCGGATAGCGCGAATCGCTTCGATACCGCTTTGGCCCGGCAAGCGCAAATCGATCAGAGCGACATCTGCGCGGATTTCATCAAATTTGGTGACGGCGCTAATGCCATCGGCCGCTTCGCCGATGACTTTGAACTCAGGATGTTGGCTAAATAGCGCTTGCAAGCCTTCGCGTACCACAGGGTGGTCGTCTACTAAAAACACGGTGATGCTGTGTTCTGTATTCATTATTCTTCCTCGATGAATGGAATGCTGGCGGTCACTTTCGTGCCCTTACCTATGCCAGTCGCAAGATGAAATTTACCAGACAATGCAGTCACGCGCTGGCGCATGCCAAATAAGCCAATGCCGGGATTGAAATTAGGTGAGTGGGCATCAAAACCGCAGCCGCTATCTTGTACTGTGAGCACAACGTGGTCTGGCTGAAAAGCAATTGTCACGCGTATCGTCTTAGCACCACTATGTCTTAAGGCATTGGTTGCTGCTTGTTGGGCGACGTTGAGTACTGCCGATTCAACCTTGGCTTGTAAAGGAATCGGATGGCCACTTTGTTCGACTTTGATTTTGATTGGTGTCCCCGCTACCAATCGTGCTAAATCTCGTCTTAAAGTGTCGAGCAAGTCAATCGCGGTCGGCTTAGTCTGTTTTGTACGTAGCTGCTTGAGCATGTAGCGTGTCTGCGTAATGCCGTCGCGGGCAAGTTCAATAGCGCGGTCAACATAAGGTAAGCCACGATGGCTGAGGTCGTTGGCCGCTGGGTTGCTGTTTGTTGGTGCTTGCGTTGTGCTTTGACCGGCGTCTGCTTCTTGCGATAGGACGGTGCGTGCCGTGTCGAGTTGCAGCAAGATACCTGTCATCGTTTGAGAAAGATTATCGTGCAAGTCGAGTGAAATTTGCTGGCGCTCGACTTGAATCAATTTGGCCTGTGCAGTTTTGAGATCATGCAAGGCATCAGCGAGTTCTTCATTTGATCTGGCCAAGCTGCTATGTGCGATTGAGTTGGATAATGCAATGGCTGCATAACTTGCCAGGATACGTAAGAGATCGATTTGCTCTTTACTATAGGCATCGATTTGATGGCTTTGTACGCTTAAACAGCCTATGACTTTATGGCCCGCAAAGAGCGGCAAAAAGATCATGGTTTCTGTCTTTGTGACATCTCCGGGGATCGTAATGTCGCCAAGGTAATTGCTCAGTTCATGCCGCTGTTTGGTGATCATATCCTCGTGAATTTGCACGCACCATACAGCAGGGTGATGCAGCTCATTGAGCTTGATGGCTGCATCGGGTAATCGACGGCCACCCTCCATCTTGTACGCTAAGTTCAATTGGGCGCGGCTCTCGTCGACGATGCCAATAAAAAACACGTCGACTTGAAGTTTGGATGAAATTTGACGATATACACGGTCAAAAGCCTGCCCGGTATCGAGCGTCGATGTGAGCTCACGACCAATCGCGCCGATATCCAAAATGTCTGCGGTACTTGCGTCGATCAGAGTTTGCAGATGCCTAGCTTGTTCCTGTAGGCGTTGCTCGCGCCAACGTAGTAAGGCGGCAATGAAGCCCGCAATGAGAATCAAAATACATGCCACGAACCACCAAGATTGCCACCATGCAGGCAAGACGCGAATGGGAATGACCAATTCTTGACTAATCCATTCGCCATGCCGATTGCTGGCTCGAACGTGCAGTTGATATAGACCTGGCCATAAACTGGTGTAAGCCGCATTGCGATGATCTGCATCGGTTTCTATCCAATCTTTGTCATAGCCTTGCAGACGGTACTGGTAGCGATTTTTTTTGGGTTCGGCGAAATCAAGAGCAGCAAATTCAATCGAAAAGTCACGTTGCGAAGGGGAGAGTACAAGTTTAAATTGCTCACCTTGCATGGAGTTCGCCAAGTTGCCCGGGGCGATAGCATGGCCATTAATCTTGAGTTCAGTGATGGCTATTTGGGGCAGCGGTGCCATGGAAGTAAAACGATTGGCATCAATGATGGCGATACCCTTTGTACCCCCAAACATGAGTAGACCATCGCGTGTTTTAGTACAAGAACCGTTCCAGCTGGTGTGGGCATCGATACCATCGGCGCTACTCAAAAAGCGTATCTGCATTTGTGCAGGGTCAATCACTGCATCTTCAGTCCAAATGCGACCTTGCTGGTCTTCGAGCAAATTGCTGCCAAGATTTTTGTCGGCTTGATTGAGTAAGCCGCTCACATAGTCAAATTGCGCGACTTTTCCATCCCAGGATTTTAGTCGATGTAGGCCTTTGTCGGTGTTCACCCATAGCTGACCAAGGTGGTCGAGCAGTAGGCCTTGTACGTAGTCTGAGACGAGTCCAGTCGCGCTATTGTTTGCTACGCGCTTTAAACTTCGTTGACCTCGTGTTTGTATCCACAAACCTTGGTCTGTGCCAACCCAAACATGTTGTTCCTGATCTTCGATAATAGCAAATACCGTGACAAGGATAGGTTTTCCTTGTTCATCTTTGAGTACGTCCACGGTATTGCCAGCACGCCAACGTGCGATACCATGATCGGTTCCGATCCAGAGGCTGCCATCGTGCGCGCTAAAGAGACGGCGTACCTGTTGATCGGGCAGCCCTGTGATGGTTTCCCATTGCTGTGACTTTGGCTGTAGGCGCAATAGTCCAGATTCCTGTGTGCCGGCCCAAATGCTACCGTCTTTTGTTTGTGCTAATGCGGGAATAACTTTGTCGGGCAAACTTAACGCCGCATTTTTATCATTTGTATCGCGTGAAGAATGGGTGCGATAACCGCCGATGAGCCCAAGCTTACGATCAATGATGTCTATCCCATTGCCACTGGTGCCTATCAACAACCTGCCGTCTTGAAGTTCTATCACACTGGAGACGTCAGGGTGACTTAAGCCGTTACGGCGATTCGCGCTGTACTTGAGGGTGCGAATTGCCATGTTCTGCGTGTTCACTCGCTGCAAGCCTATGCCCCAAGTTCCTATCCATAACCACCCAGCACGATCACGCAATAATGGTTTTAGGTCATCGTAAAGCAAACTTCCAGGTGAACTGGTGTCGAGCCGAATAGTTTGTAGAAGTTGCCCGTCTTTAGCGGATACGATATTGATACCGCCGCCATAAGTTGCTAGCCAAATTTCTTCCGCACGTCCTTCAGAAATGGCCGTGATCCATTGTGAGCTTAGTTGTTGCCCTTTCAGGCTGTGACGGTCTAGCCAATGTAAATGCACGGTATCAGTATCGGCACTATTTGCCATGAACCAACCAGCGCCATAGCTTCCACTACCTACCCAAATTTTGCCATCGACAGCTTGATATAAGGCAGTGATATCTTTATCCACTACGATATTCTCAAATAATTTACCATCACGACTTAAACGCTGTAAGCCTCGCCCACTGCCTAACCACAAGCGACCCTCTTTATCGATAAGGAGGCTTGCCACGCTATTGGCTAGCAAACCCATATTGGGCGAAGCGTTTGCTATATTGCGTAGTTGTTTGTTTTCCTTTTGATAGAAGTGCAGGCCGGTCTCAGTTCCGATCCAAACATTGCCAGCTCGGTCTTCGACGAGAGCCCTCACCATGCTGACACTCAAACTATCTTTGTTAGTACTGGTCTCGTAATCGAGCTGTTCAAAGGTTTCGGTGCGCGGATCAAAGACGGAAATACCATCACTACGTGTCCCAATCCAAATCCGCCCATCACTCGCAGCTAATAAGGAATACACATAATTGCCAACCAAAGAATTCGATTGCTTTGTCTGGTGGATAAATTTCCGGTAGCGATAGCCATCGTAGCGAATCAATCCATCTTGTGTTCCTATCCAAATAAAACCGCGCTTGTCTTGCGCAAGGGCAGTGATGATTTGATCGTCAATTGTCTCCGCGTCCCGCATTAATTCAAAACGGGGTTCAATAAATGGAAAATCTTGCGCTGGACTTTCTTGTAGCGGTAGCAGCGTGCACAGCATCACAAGTTGAAGGCGTGCCAAGAGCTTCACGCACCAAGCACCTTGATGCGTTAACACTGATTGAGTTGGATACAAAAACCTGTACATGCTGAGCGTGTGAGAAGAAAGAGGGCAGATCTTGGATGGCGTGCGTTAGCGTTAAGACAAGCCAACATGAGCCTTGTTTTATATGAAAAATTGTACCGCGATTAATCGCCATTTCTTGCTGCTGTTGTTTTGTAAGAGCCTAGTGTGACAGAACTAATGTTGATAGCAAAAGGGCATCTTCAGAGGAGAAATCGAGCAGGGTAATCAAAAAGAAATGATAAATCATACTTTCGGACGATTGAGGCACAGCATTGCTTTCTATATATTCACCACGGCTTCATGTAAAAGCGTTGACGTATCGTTAATTTTGATTTTGTGGACCGATGAGAAAACCATGTTAGTAGCTTTAGTGCCCTACCTAATTATTGGCGTGTTATTGGTGGTGATCGCCATGCTTGTGATGTCTTTACGCATTTCACGCAAATTAGTTGCGCGCTTGCTCATCGACGAAATCTATTATCACGAATGTCGCAGTAATTTATTTTTTAAGAACATTGATAACGCCACCGTAGAGCAGCGTCTTCACGGCAACTTGCATCGTTTAGTGGACAACAAACACATGCAATCTGTTGCATGGTGGGTGGCAATCAAAACCGAAGGGAAACTACAGAGGCCTCAACGGCCCGTTCGGGTATTGAAGCAACGAGACTTATCGTTGACCTAAGTTGGCCAAGCCTCAGTCGAATCGAGCGGGGCACCGGATCAGCGTAGTCGCCAACAAAATGAATACCCCCTGTTTAGACCGGACTCGTTCCGGTCTTTTTTTGCGCTCTTGATTCAGCTAACTCGATGCGAAGAGTGACGATGCCATATGAATACCTATGTCAGCGTAAGTATGTGAACATGACTGTCTTCACACGAGATATCAATTAAGGGGCAAATTTGAGTGCGCGCCAACAGCTCTCGATATTACTTGTGGAATTGGTCGAAATCGACTTTGTAAAGGAGACGATATACCACCACACTTTAAGTCCGGTCGCAAGTTACTATTTCCGTTGGCGGCATTTGAGGAGTGGGTCCAAAAGAAAATGACATATCGTTGATTTTCTCTTTAGCGAAGTAAAGGGACTAAAAGGCCTCGCGCCTTTTGGTCCCTGTAGATTAAATTGGTGTTCGTATCTTTTAGAGCTATTGGTATACGTAGCTACTGATTCTGACTACGTTCGCTCTCAATAAGTAACGCATAGCAAGATACTGCTACACCGGTTATGATGAGATAACTAGTTGACTCTATGACGGAGAACGCAATTCCAACTCCAGCGAAAGCTCCGCTAATGAATTTTGCTATGCTGATCAATTCATGATCTAGATTTTCTTTGCTCATTTTTGTGTCCTTGTATTGATTTTTTGAAAATGAATACACAGTTGGTTCTGCTATGTGTCTTGAACCCTCAGGATATCGATCTTGAGAATTTATTTACGGCCTGTGAAAGAGTCGCCCTCATTATTTTCATTTGAATCAACAACCGTGTATTTGCTATTCTTCATGGCAAAACATGCGCCTTTCACAAAGCCTCTCAAAGGGCTAAAGTAAGCTTGACCTGATGCCTCAAGAATATTTTTAAAGCCTTTCTTTGAATCCAATTCAAAAACGGATTTGTTAACTTCGGTAGTGGCTCCTCACACAGACGCTAATACAATGTCGATCAAAAACTTTGAGTATTTTTTAATGTGGTTTTCCATGTGGATATAATGGATGTACCCGCTACTGTTTTTTCTAAAGCTTGAATCATTTTACGGTAATCGAAAACTGTAGTTAGATTTCTTTTGTGTTTGCGAGTTGGATGTCAAAATCGTACTTTATAACCTTTGCGATATGGCACCTTTAGTTTTCCACAAATCGATCTCGTGTCAAATGAAAGAGAACTCTCTGCTAATAAACAAGTAAAACTACAAATGTAATGGAGAAAACTGAATCGATAATCCTCTATTTTTCGTAGCCCATTTTGCTGCTTGCAATTCCATTGGCTTGAACTACATTGATATCTTTAGGAGATAAAAATGACTTATAACATCCCGCTCGTACTTTATTTCACTGTAATGGGAATTGCAGTGATCTACGCTGTCTATCTGTGCGTAGGATTTATGCGAGGTATTTTGGCTGAGCGAGAGAACTTTCAATAAGCCTTTTCATATCTTTGTTTTGTCATTAGTTTGTTTCAGAGTAAATCCGAACAACTCTGATAATGAGCTTTATTTGCGATTATTACTTTCACTCTCCAATCCTTGATCTAGGTTGAAGGGAATAGTTGGCTGTATATTTAGTGGCTTAGTTGCTTTCGCTTGGATAAATAATCGAAGCGTGTTCGGTGCTTATTAGGTGGCTTTTGGCTGTGATAAATTTCGTACAAATTTATGCTAAATCTGGCCAAAGTCATTTTTCGAAATTGCTATCTACAAAGATTTCGTTCAAGGGTATTCCAAATTTATGCCAAGTATTTTTTTTGGTTTTGGTGTGTCGATTGTGTCAAGACTGCGGTGACTTTCAAGTTTGAAAGTCATATGAAATTACGTCAAATATGACATTTTCTGGGTGCGTAAATCTGGTTATTGGTTGGCCTGTCGTTACAAGAATTTTTTTGCGAGGAAAATAGCATCTTTTAGAGAGCGCAATGCCCCAAATTAGTCGTTGCATTTAGTCTTAAACGTAGCCACTGTATTCCGCACTAATAATGGTAAGCAGAATTTTTAATAGAAACAGTGAATTACTAAGTTAAAGAGTGAGGTGGTGAAGACATTGATGAATATTGACCCTTCTGGGATTTTCAAAGAGTTTTTCGTACTGAAGACAGTTTTAGACACATAAATCCGAACACACAAAGCAATGTAGAACCGGACGTGAAATTGCCATAAATTGTGTTGAGAATGGGAGGAAGAGAGAGACTCAAAGCTGAAATTGTGGCGGAGAAATTTCAAAAAAAGTGGTAAAACCATCCTGCAGGCGACAAATGGCACGATGAGTTTGGACTACAAAGCTGCTTCGATATCGTTAGCTTTTCAAGCTTTTGGTATCAGTCAAACCTGCTTTCACTATCAAACAAAATTATCGACAGAAAACGAGATCATCGCCGGCTAGTTAATCGGATTAACCACTTCACAAGGCAATTAGGGTTTTTGACTCTGTTTCTTGTACTTGCGCAACGTCAAAGGCTGCGGTGGGAATCACAAGCGTGTCTATCGAACCTATCGGAGTTTGGAATTGAATTTGCGAATCAAACCCAAAAAGCGTTTGGCAAGGGAACGGCCCGAATATTTGCGCTGGCCGCATAGCCTCTATTTTTGAACTCTGTTAAAAATGGGGGGGATCACCATTAATTAGTCGTATATAGTTATTTATCGCTAAAACTTCATTTAAATAGTGATATTTAACTAAATACGACGCTCTTTACCTAGTCATTTAGGTCAACCGATCACTCGCTCTCTGGTTGAATTTCGAGATAATTTTCCGCTCAGACTTAGGTTGGTGTGAAATATAGGGCAGGGGTCGATTTTGGGGTGATTATTCATCAGAATCGATGAAAAATAGCGGCCTCCCAAGAGCCTACCAAAGCACCAAGAACAAAAAGGGTTAGTGCCTACTACGGCTCTAACCCTTTATGTTTTTGGTGGCCCGGGGCGGAATCGAACCACCGACACAAGGATTTTAAATCCTCGATTAAATTATTTAAAAACAATGGGTTAGATATATTTTTTCTACGCAATTCGATATTTTTCATGAAAATTCTTGCCCCGAGAAATTGAATTGTTCTTAGAATGGCGGAGCGAAAAAGTGGTTGAAATTTTAGCTTCAAGTGGGTATTTTTGGCCGAGAAATGTAGGTTTTTTAAGTCTCGCTTTTTGGTGAAGGCATTTTCGTTTAACAACTCTTATGTTGTAATTTTGATTTACAATTCATAGCTTGTAATTTGTTAATACAATCTTTATGTTGTATTGTTGAAATACAATGTTAAACTTGTAGATAGTCTACATTGCCAGCAGGAGGCGCATATGGAATATCGAATTCAAACGCTCAATCAACTTAAGCCACTTGTTCAAGGATTTAGGCGAAAATCGGGTTTGACTCAAGCCGCAATGGCCGAGCAATTAGGTGTGTCTCAACAAGCTTACGCACAGATTGAATCAAATTTATCTAGCACAAGTGTTGAACGACTTTACACAATTCTTAGGCTATTGAATATCGATATTAATTTTACGAGTCAGGCCGGGGCTCAAGCCATAACGGGAGATATTACTAGCGCCTCTCCCCAAAAGTTTGTCAGCCCTATCAAAGTTAAAAAGTCACAAGATGTCAAAGTAGAACAAAGTATTGGAAAAAACGTCACGAGAGAAAAGCGGTCAAGCACTTTATCGAAAGCAGAAGAAGCAAGCGTAAACAACAAAAGACGAGCCTTGGCATCACCTGTAAAACTAAGCAAGCGTTCAGACACGACGAAATGGTGATTCATGACAAGCAGAGCAAAGCACAATACGCTAAATGTTTGGCATAACGGTATTCCTGTTGGTCAATGGAGAAATAAAGCCAATTCTTCCACTTTCACTTACTTTAATGAGTGGCTAGAGGATGAGGGGGGACGGCCATTGTCATTGTCGATGCCATTTACGGCAAACAATGATGCCTATTCTGGTCAGGTAGTCATAAACTATTTCGATAATTTATTGCCAGATAGCGACATCATTCGACGTCGGCTCGCCATGCGTCACAATACAGGTGGCACATCTCCATTTCAACTGCTTGGGGTAATAGGTAGAGATTGCGTGGGCGCAGCTCAAATACTCCCTGAAGATATGCAGCCCGAAGACTTGTTTTCCATCCGTAAGCGTCCATTAGATGAACGGGCGATAGCTAAATTATTGCGTGATACTACCAATTCAAATGGGTTTGGACACACAGATGATGATCAAGATTTCCGCATTTCCATTGCTGGTGCTCAGGAAAAAAACGCTCTTCTATACCATCAAGGACGTTGGTACTTACCAATTGGAAGTACACCAACCACACATATATTGAAATTGCCGCTCGGATTGGTCGGAAGTATGCGTGCGGACATGAGTACCTCGGTCGAAAATGAATGGCTCTGTTCTATCATCCTTGAAGAATTTGATCTGCCGATTGCGAAGACAGAGATTCTGCAGTTTGAAGAACAAAAAGTGCTCGCTGTAGAAAGATTTGACCGGAAGTATTCAGACGATAAAAGTTGGATTGTTCGACTTCCTCAAGAAGATATGTGTCAAGCCTCGGGATGTTCACCTCTCAATAAATATCAGAGAGATGGCGGACCAGGGATTGACGCAATTATGCGGCTATTGTTGGGCTCCGAAAGGGCGGCAAAAGACAGACGAAATTTCTTTAAAACCCAAATCATCTTTTGGTTGCTCGCGGCAACCGATGGACACGCAAAAAATTTCAGTATTTTCTTACTGCCGAAAGCTCGATATCGGGCAACGCCAATTTATGACGTGTTATCTGCACACCCAGTTATTGGTACCGGACGCAATATGATTTCACCACAAGACGCTAAACTAGCTATGGCAGTCCGTGGAAGCACCAACTACTATCATCTCCAGCGTATCCAACGCCGACACTGGTCTAGTATGGCAAAACAGGTAGGCCTAGGCGCGACCAATGCTGAAGAAATAATCGAAGAGGTACTTGGACAGGTCCCAAAAGTTGTTGAGTCTGTGTATGGAAGATTGCCCGCAAACTTCCCTCCATCCCTTGCCGAGTCGATAATTGAGGGGATACAAAAACAGGCCGCCATTCTTGCTAGTCAATCGAACCTCGTTGCAACGGCAAGTTGTTGACGCGCATCCAAAATTTTAACCGCACCGCCGGCTAGTCAAATTTGAGAGCGCGCCAACATTCGTGCCGGGATGATTGTTGTGAGTTTCATGATTTCTCGAAGTATTTTGGAAGCGGTAGTAGCTCGTCGAATATGCTGACTACATACTCAGGGGAAGACCATTCATCCTCGAATGTAATGTTAAGTTCGGTCATCGTCTCACTCTCCTGGTATGTAACGAATAACATTGCCATCTGAATGCAAAATAACTGTAACGTGACCGCCGGGGGAAGTTAAAGGACGGCCATTTGAGTAGCCGCGGATAAATATAGCAAATACTTCAAAGCCCTCGTTCGTCTGCTTAACTCTGTAACGTGCATCGACCGACTTTTGTGTGTTCTTCTCAAGGTAGGCTTGCACGCGCCAAACAATACGTCGCTCCTCAGCGGAAAAGTGTGGATCGTCAGGCCTCAGCATGTCGTCAAAAGACTCGGATGTAGCATTTGACGGGAGAGGCGTGTTGGTAGATGCTTGTTCTGTACATCCGAGCAACGCGATAAAACTCAACACAGCGAGAAGAGTACGCATAGAACTTAACGTTTGAGTTGTGTGGCGTCGCAGCCGTCCGAAACGAATGACCAGTTATGCATGGAGTAATGTCTCGTCATACCACACATCTTCATAATTATTTCCATCAATTAGAAACCTATATCCGGGTGGAAGTGAAAGATACTCTTTAATTCCCGCCAAATAGGTATCTATATGTTCAACATGTAACGGTGAAAAAGCATCATCTTCGAGAGGCATTTCCGTTCCGCACCAGATGTACC
This sequence comes from Affinundibacterium nitidum, assembly GCF_014284155.1. GTDB lineage: Bacteria > Pseudomonadota > Gammaproteobacteria > Burkholderiales > Burkholderiaceae_D > Undibacterium > Undibacterium nitidum. The sequence goes on along the minus strand of NZ_JACOFZ010000002.1, from coordinate 460,326 downwards.
AGCCATTTGTCCCATTTTCAGGATTTTGGCGAAGACCATTTATTGGTTCCTTTCCGAGTGTGCCTAATGCTATACCTAGCTTTGATTCAGGCAAAGGTATGTTGGGCTCCACATTTTGCCACTGGCACACTGTCTGTTCAATTAACTGGCGCATGATTCCTTGATGTATAACGTGGAATTGACGGGCAGCCGGAGCGAAGCGCAGGGAGCCACAAGCGCAGCTTGTGACTGTCCCACTCGACTTTCGAGTTACGCTGATGGCTAGTAGAAGTCATAGTAGATAGCCCACTCTCCTGATGTGCGGTGTTTCCAAAACATCAGGCTTCCATTGTCGACTACGTTCAAGTTAATTTTTGAGTCAGAGGACACCTGAAACACGAACTCGAATCCATCGCCTGGATCAACCCCTGATTGACAGAAAGAAGGATACCCACCGATCTTATGCTCATAGGAGTGCGTAATTAGATCGTAGTAGCTTTCGATTTCTCCATCTTTCTCTAAGCGAAGAACTTCTCTTTCAACATCGTAGGGAACTCCGCCGCCGTCCCATAGCGGGTAGTCCTCATGCACAAGTTCCGCTTTTAGCGGAAATGGCTTTAGATACGAGCTCTCTACACGCACTTCTTTTCTGACAAGGACCTCTTGGTGAGAGTACTCACGTACCACCCAGTTGCATCCCATTTTTTCAAACTGCTCCGGAAACGGCTCAGATATGAATACGGTTAAGACACGCACATCTTTTAGGCAGAGGGGAACAAAAGGAAGACTTGGGAGGTGAAATTGCGCCAACGGCAGAAGTGATTCTCCCGCGTCATTTTTTGGAATGGACTCATCCTCTCTGAATAGAAAGACATGGCCAAGCCAGCTCTCGTCCTCGCTATGCGTTGGCCTAAACCCACCGGCTGAGAATTTTGTCGCCGGCTTTGCCAACTGTTTCTTAATCTCTGCGATTTCCATTCGAACACAGCCTAACGCAAAATTGAGCGGCACGCGCTTGCGCGTCCGGCGGAGCGAAGCGGAGCAAACTCGAATATCTTGTTATGCATTTTTAATGAAGTCAATTTGATTTAATACACGCTCGTATATTTGTGTGAGTTCTTGCACCTCAATTGTAAACGAACACTGATTACCGTTTCTTAAAGTAAATGAAATTTTGGCCGTACCGTCATCGATCGATATTTTTCCTGAAACATCATCAGTAGTTGGCCCATGTACGAAAAAAGGGTGATCTTGTTGCGTTGTCGCAGTTCTTAGAAATGAATATTCTCGCTGCATTGAGTAAACAAAAGAAGGAATATGGACCTGATTATCAAAGTAAGTCAGATGCTCGTCACAAGCCCAAATATTTACCTCTAATAATTCTCCATCGATTGATTCTGCAATCTCGAATGCAAGACATCTACGGTTGCCAATGGATTTTAATTGAGCACTATGCATAACGTAACGGTGAACGGCTGGCCGCCCACAAATTTAATAGATATCGCGCCGCATCACGGCTAGCCTGATCGACCATCCTGTTAGGTATTTTACCCACCAGATTTAACTTCTGATATAGCTGCTTGAAGCAAGGCAATCAATTGTTCTGCTTGATCAATACTCATTTCAAGCTCTGTATTTCCCTCAACACTTTCATCAGATATTTGGTCATCAGAAATGTCAATATTAGAAATATCTGTTTCAGGGTGAACCGACCAGGTTTCTATATTAATATGGCCTTGATGGATATTGGGCAGTATTTCTATAAACCCTTGTCGATATCCAATGCTATTACATCGTATTTTATTAAACGGATGCATACGGATTTCAATACCTAACGCTGATTTGAAAGGCGCGCGCGCCAATCAATAAGTTTTAAAAAAGAGCCTATTCGCGCATCATTTTCTAATGCCATATTAGCGCAATGTCCTTATTAGTATAAATGCAAATTCAACGTTTCAAGGGCTTCTTGCACAGCAATCAAACCAACGTCGTCACATTCTCCTTGGTAGGGTTTAACTAGCAAATGGCTTCGAGGTTGCCGTACTATTTTCTCAGGACTGTCATCAACAATCGTAATATTCTCTACGATATATCCTTGGCTCTGAACCTTCCGCAAGTCTTTTACGTAGACATAGCTATTTGTCTTCGCATCGACCTTTTGAACACATTTTTCGATTGACCAAGCAAATTTGAGTGGATACGTTTCGCCGAATATTTGCTTTGTAACCTCCATCACATATTGTGGGCTTGATGAAGACCACACGGCAATATCAAATCGATTCGCAGTGAACTTCAGAAGTTCATGAACATAGGGACGCAAATAAATGAAGTAAGGCTCAACCACGAAATTGGGCTCATACGATAATTTCGTCTCAGTCGCATGAACTAACGTCTCGTCAAGATCAAATATGATAAGCCGGCGTGAGGTCATGGAATGGGCGCTAACGTTGAAATGTCGAGATTACTACGACGGTCAAGAATTTATGCGACATTGGCATCGGCGTTTCTCTGTCGATAGTCCCGTTAGCGACTTCAGCGGTCGACGGATTGGTAGTTGTCAAATTCCCACTCCAAATAGCTATTTAGTCTTAAAGCTGCATCTTCCCATGAACTTGCAGAAATACCCGAAATCAACTTTTCAAGCATACGCTCGACTTCGTTCCAGGAAAATTCCGGCAACAATAAATATCCTCTACCCCATCGAACTTCTGGGTACTCTAAAAGAAACTCTGGAGTAATCGCGTAGAAATTAAACTGTTCAGACGCTTCTTTACCACGGATACCGATTTGCGCCCTGATGCTCACGCAGCAGCATTTCGGCGATTCGGGTTCTTCTTCTTTATCCAGTTCAATACTGAAAATTGATTTAATTTCGAGGTGCATAAAGATTGAAAGCTAACGTTTATTTGTAAGGCGCGCACGCGAATCTGTAAATTTAAGGGAGACGCCTATTAGCGCGCCATTTTCGAAAGTCTTGTTGAACCGATCCTAAATAAATATCTAGCCCTTTGATTCTCTCGCGTCGATAGCAACTGAGATCGAATCTTCTCAAGCCGATCGAATGACAACTCACTTTACACGATGAGTATAACGTAGACCAAACCAAATGCTAGTGCCACAAAGTGCTATTGAAACGGCAAGCCAGATTTCGCGCCAGGGCGTGATAGTAGGATGTGAAAGCTCTGAAGCAAGTCGAGAGAGCGAAACAAGAACCAACGCTAGTATCGCAAGCCCAATGCTCGCTGATTTGCGAGAGGTTGGAGCAATCGGTGTCGCGAGCACAATTATTAGAAATGGAACGAACGCAGCGTTGATTATGTTGGCTAGCCAATTTAAGCTCTCTGTGCTGCCAACATTAAGAAACGAAAGTATAAAAAGAAGAATAAGTTGTGAGGCTAAAGCAATGCAAATAACTGCCGGGGCGATCGCCAGCCATCTTAGGACAATTTGAGGGGAGCTCGGAGTTCTGAACCAACGCGCAATTACCTCTGCTGGGGTTTCTTCTTTCATTTGATACCTTCCGTGTTTGCGATTCAACGCAGAGCTAAAGGGCTTGCCGCAGCGTAGCTGAGGCCAGTCTGATCGACCATTCTGTTATACCGCTGTATTAATGGAAGACAATGCGTATCAGCTTAGGCTGCACATGTGCCATGTATCCAACTGGCGGTAGTCCCGTCATAAAGATGCATGCTTCTCGATAAGGGTACTGTTCGACAGGTACTTCCTTTGTCTTGTCGCCCGGAAGATAAAGGAGAATAGTTTCTATTTTTCTGGTTGCTGTCAATCGGTCTTCAGCATCAACGACGAAACTCTGGAAGCTATGAATGTCGTCATCCTTGCGCTCCGACCAGGTATGAGCGCTACTCATATCTGGCGTGAGCGTACCGGGAGTGTTGATGCCGATATATGTGTTTTCAGAAGGCGAGGCGCTCTCCGCTGCAATGTTTGTCGAACGTATCAGCGTCGAGATTTGAGATGGACTTTTCAACTGTTCCAGGCCTTCACACGAGGTTGCCGCGACGATAGCATAGCCCATAGTCTTTGGCCCTGTAAAATTGATGTCGAAGGGCGCCCGCTTCAGTTGAACATTGTCCAGCTTACGATAATTACGTGCGTTCTGTTTCACTTCGACTGCCCAATCTTGTTGAGCTTGAGCTGAAATACCTACGTGGGAGGCGGCGATCAAAAAAAGTACGATAATGGAAAATTTCATGGTGGGGATTGAGGTCTAACGCCGAGATGACTAGATCGCCATGACGGTCATAAATTTAAGTGTAATAGTCATTGGAGATTCTCCGTCGATTGACCTGTTAAGCATTACGTTTTCTTTGTTCAAATAGATAGTTCTCAAGGAAAATTTTAAACTCTTCGTCCTCGACATTAAATAAGTCAAATCCTATTCTTGGGTAGGCTCTATCCACGCGTTCTTCTACCTTTCCAACATCCATATTTTTCTGAGAAAAGCTCGATTGCAATGTGTAGAGTAGCTGCATGTATCTCATATCTGGGTTCTCATTCCAAATCTCTCTAATGAGATCGGAAATTTCATCGATTCGCTCTAGTGGTCTCATTTGATTTGATGCCTAATGTTGAGCTGCCCGGATCAACGGCGCCAACGTTGATTCCGTGTTGATCGGTAAGTTAAGACGCATCTCCATAATCTCCTCCATCATCAAAACCATCCGTAGAACTTGCGCCCGAGGTATAGTGCCGATCGCCCCAATCACCAGGTACTTCATCCAATGCATCACGCAATTTTCGATCACGAGCTGCATCACAAATGAAATATGCACCAATGGCTAATAGAATACCCGACCCAAAGTACCATTGTAGACCTAGAAGTCGATACCCTATTGTACCGATTGTGGCACCAGCGCCGCAGAAGATCATCCCAATTATGTCTTTTATGTTCATTGAGTCTTAACGCAACGGTGAACGGATGGCCGTCCACAAATTAGAAAAATACTGAGCCGCATGGCGGCCAGTCCGATCGACCACTCTGTTATGCATTACGCTGCCCAATTTCGAATTCCTCTTCGTGACAATAAAACAGAACTGTGCGATTTAAGTTGTGTAGAACAATAGCATCGTCCCTTGCGGCCATAAAAATATCATTCCATTTTTCAATGAAATCCTTAGCTTCGATAACACAAACCTCTTCGTCGCCATAAATAATTTGTACGGTTCCAGATTCTAGCATTCGAGATTTAAGCCACGCTTTCGCAACACTTTGGCTTTCAATGAGATGTCTTTCAATTTCACTCACCGTACTTTCGTTCAAACCATATCGATTTTTATGACCGAATTGAAGCGCAAAGTCATACGCGTGCTTTGCTCTTTCAGCATCAAGCCAACGCGCTTGCACGTTCAATTCCTCATACTCGGTTTTGCGATAATTCATTTGATGCATAACGTTAAGCTACCGGGATCAACGGCTTCATCGTTGATTCCGAGTTGAGCGACAAGTTATACAGAATGTTACGCATGGCTTGCAATCCAACTTTCTACTTTAGGCTGTATTTTGAGAAAGTAGTCTGATGCCTCTTTCATTAAGTCACCTCCTGCGCGGAAATACTCGACAGTCAGCAAATGCAACCTGTCTTTGAGCGCGTTTGGAGAAACGAAGTCACTATTCATAAACTGATCGAAATTCTCTCGGTCGTCCAAACACTCCCTTATCGCCTGCACATAATATTGATGGCTGATCAGCGAGCCGGACGTCAACAACATATCTTCAAACTCTTGCATATACTGACCTTGTGCGTTGAAGATTAGCTGAGCAAAACCTCCATTACTGACGTTGTATCCGAAAAAATGAAGTAACGTGATGTTCCCAACATCGCCCACAGGTCGTTCGTGCTTGGGGTCAGCGATTACAGCCGATCGGATCGCGGCCACATATTGAGCTAAAATTTCTTCAGTCACTTATTAATACCTTTACTCGATCTCAGACCTGTATAACGTTTATTTAATTTGCAAAAGTGAAGCTTAACTCGGAGTGTTCAAAAAGACAACTTGCTTCAAATGCCTTGAGACCCCCATGATTGCTTGCTATATTTGGTTATACTGTACATTTATACAGCATAACGAAATGGACAAAAACATCACTTTGCCGACAGCGCCGAAACCACGTTTATTAGACCAAGTTCGAGAATGATTGCGCTATAAGCACTACAGTCTGTCAACTGAAAAACTGTGTGGGTATTTGATACGTTTCTTCAGCATACGGTCTGGTCGAAGGCATCCTATCGAAATGGGCTTGCGAGAAGTAGAGGAATTCTTGACGATGTTCGCCAATAAACGGCGAGTTTTCCCTTGCTTTGTGTGTTCGGTTTTGTGTGTTCAAAATTGTCTTCAGTGCGACAAAGTCTTTGAAACACCCCGCAAAGCCAATATTCATCAATGTCTTCGTCACCTCAGTGTTTAACTAAGTAAGTCACTGTTTGTAATAAGAATTCCGTTTGCCATTCTTGGGGCGGAATACAGCGACTACGTTTAAGACTAAATGCAATGACTAATTTGGGGCACTACACCCTCTAAACGATGCGAGTTTCCTCACAAAAAAGCAAATTCTTATTACGACTGGCCAAACAATAGCTAGATTACTGCTTCTAGAAAATGTCATATGAGACGAAAATTTGAGTGGCTTTTGCAATCAAAAATCACCGCAGTCCACACACGATTGACGCACCAAAAGTACCCAAAAAAACTGAGCATGAATTTGCAATAGGCTTGTACGAAGTTTATGTAGATAGCAACTTTAAAAATTAATGTTGGCTAAATTTGGCATATTCTTGTGCGAAACTTTATCTAAGGGGTGTAAGTTTCGAGCATATGGCAGGTTAATTGTAATTGAACCGGTGCGCACTGATTGCGGCCTGTTTGTGGAGAAGAGCGTGATCAATACACACGATGATCGTGTTTTTGGAGGGCCTGCCGCCTTTACCATTGCGCGCCTCGGCCGCTACGCGCAAGTCGTTTAATTCAACGTTCTTGGAGCCACACTTTTTTTGCTGAATCAACGCGCTAGGCGATCCTAGAATAATGTATTCCAAGAAAAGCCAAATTTATCCAAGTATTTTTTTCAATCAAAGGCTAAAGCGAAATATTGGGTAGATTCAGGTGGGAAAATTCTTGTGAAACATAACAATCGCTGTTAGCCTTCGTCTACTTGATTTAAATGCTAATTCAAAACTACTTAGTAAATACTAGGTAAGTACTGTGATAGGGGGCAAGGGGTTGCAGCTATTTGCAACCCCTTTCCTTTTGGACTTCATCATCCCGACCACGTTTGTCACGGTCTTCATTGCTAATAAATCTTGATATCGAGATGAATCAGGTTCAAGACGCGTCTTCCGGCACTGGAAATGCGATGTGCCTGTGAACTTCAATCGAATGTTGAACAGAGCTTTGCATGTTTTTAACTGATGAGTTATCGATGGCTTGATCATCTAAGTTTTGGCGAATGATCGATTCGATACAAATAGTCTGAATAGCTCTGTATCAGCCCGTATAGCACATGCACCACACAAAACAATACTGATAGAAGAATGGCTGGCCTAATGAACGACGAACAAAAGGTTGTGGAAAAAATTGATATTGTCTATCTATGGGTAGATGGTACTGATCCGATGTGGCAAATAAAACGTGAGAAAGAATATGCTCAATGGGTAATCGAAAATCCGCATGAGTTGGCTGCGCACGGAAACACAGCTGGCAGATATCGCGACAATGGAGAACTGCTCTTTAACCTAAGAGCACTGGAAAAATTTTTCCCTGACCACGGCCATGTCTATATCGTTAGCGACAATCAGACTCCATCTTGGCTACGCGCGTCGGACGATATCACGATTATTGACCATCGAGATTTGATTCGGAATACACTAGGGCCGGTGTTTGACTCAGGCCATATCGAATCTTACCTGCACCATATCCCCGGCCTGTCGGAAAAATTCATTTATCTCAACGATGATGTTTTTTTCGGTGCAAATGTTGATCCCGATTGGTGGTTTGGTGACTGTCTCAGAATCTTTTCTGAGATTAATTCGATACCAGACTACGAAGCCCTACAGCCCCAGGAGTCTGCATTGGTTAATGCATCGATACTATCGAAGACTTGGCTGTCGCAGCGCTATCCGACCTACCGTCATGATCCACGCGTGTATTCGCATTCCCCCCGTCCTATGCTCAGGAGCGTGATGTTTGAGCTTGAGAAAATTGCACCAGAATTGTTCGCACAGGTGCGTTCCACAACATTCCGTACATGGCGATCGCCAGCGATTGTCCCTGATCTGGTTCCGCGCTGGATGGTAGAGATCGGCGTCGCCCAACAAATAGTGTTAGATCCCTTGCATATTAATACGGGAGGCAACGAGGCCAAACTACAGTTCGATGCGCTGCTTGCGCAATTCGGCGAGCTACCGTTTTTTTGTATCAACGATACCTGTGATGACGCGTCAGAAAACGATTTTCGTTTACTCAGAGTCGCCCAGACGCTAAAAAAATTATTGCCTGAGCCGTCGAAGTTTGAATTGCTATTCCGTCACTCAACGGCTTCATCGTCCATCGGCGTTAGGGAGTCTAAGGCGGTCGGATCACAATAATATATGCTGAACAAAAGGTTCAGTTAGCGACTACGAAAAATCCAGTCCCAAAATTCACTTGTTACACCATAGCGCCTAGGCTCATCTAGATCATGATGCAAGCCATGCCATTCTTGGCGGCGCTTGAGCCAAGTGCTATTCGCATGCCAGTGATGGATTGCATGATGTGTCATTGAGTAGGTGAAGTAACCAGCAAGCAAACCTAAAGTCAAGGCGCAGGCTTGCCACACATTCTCACTAAACAATGATATTGGGAAAAATACTAATAGTAAGATCAAACTCGCACTCAGAATCGTCGGTGTTCGTATCAATGCGGATGGAAACCGATGATGTTCTTGATGCCAGCGTTCGAACGGCAGCACCCCGTGCAAGATAAAACGGTGAATGAGATACTCCAAACCAGTCCATGAAAGCAAACCGCATAAAATCAGAAGAGATAGCCCTAGCGCTTGATTTCGTGGAGCAGCAAATAGTAGAAATACCGAGAGTACCAAAATTGTTATGCCATAAAAGAGAAGATCGGCGATATACATAAGCTTGCTATTTGTCGGAATATAAATTTTCATTTCTTCGGTGCTCTCGATTTTCTTTTTTGTCTCTTCAATGATTAGGTAAGAGCGGTACGCCAATCTGTGCGTTGTCGTACTTTTGATTTTCAAGTTCAATTAAAAATTTTGGTTTCACTCTATTTAGCGTTTTGGGCACTGCATTTTCTCCAGTGTTGTAAATAGCAGTCTCGATTTTGGAACCGATCCAACCGCCTATCGTGGTTCCTACCGCACATTAGGGTAGAGAAACATTTTTTGAACTTGACCGGAACAGGGGGCAGGAAGCCTACTAATCGCAAACTTCAATGCTTTTTCGACCGACGAAGTCTACCCGGGTAGACTTTTGGACGGATCGTGAGCACTTTTTTCATCGCGTCAACCTTTTTAGTTTTGACATGATTAACCGTTCGCTAAATGTGGGGAAGTCCGATGAACCTACTTTTAACGATCAGAAGGGTGTTTTAACGTTCCTAAGACGATTCGTAGTCCACTGAAGCTTAAGATGTCCGTAGCGAAAAGTTACATGAGTACCTTCACTCTCTTTTAATCAGAAAAGTCCACCAGATTTCTCAGGATAAATATCATAAATAAAATAATAAAAGTCATGAAATTTTAATATTCCCATCGGATAATGGTTCAGATCGCCAAGTCGTACTCAAGCAGTATCTGGCACAAGAGTTCGAGGTGTGCGATCACCAATAATCCAACAACATATAAGGAAATGGGAAAATGCTGACGAAATTACATAGACTTCAAGCGCACCTACTGGCCAACCAAACTTTGGGGCTACGAGACTTGCCCACAATGTGCCGCCACTTAGTAAAAACAGTGCTAAGTGCCACGGCCATCGTGGCAACAACATGGGTGACTGCCCAAGCGCAGACCATTCCACGGTATGACCATGTGGTGATCGTCATCATGGAAAATCAAAGTGCCGATCAAGTGATTGGAAATGCGAATGCTCCCTATATCAACTCTTTAGCCAAAGCAGGCGCCTATTTTTCCAATTCGCATGGCATCACTCATCCAAGCCAACCAAACTATATTGGTCTATTTTCTGGTTCGACCCAAGGGGTCACTGATGATAGCTGTCCAAAGAGTTTTTCTAAAGCCAACTTAGCAAGCCAACTCATTGGTGCTGGTTTTACTTTTGCAGGTTACTCAGAAGATATGCCAAGCGTTGGGTATACCGGATGTAGTGTTGCAAAATATGCCCGCAAACATAATCCGTGGGTCAATTTTAGCAATGTACCAGCGGCGAGCAATCAGCCATTCACCGCTTTCCCTAGCGACTTTACGAAGTTACCCACGGTGTCCTTTGTGATTCCTAATCTGTGTAACGACAACCACGATTGCCCAACCAATACGGGTGACACATGGTTAAAGACCAAGCTCGACGCCTATGTGCAGTGGGCAAAAACACATAACAGTCTTCTGATACTGACGTGGGATGAGGATGATTTCCAAGTAGCCAATCACATTTCGACTATTTTCGTTGGCGCGAAAATTAGCCCAGCAGTGTATAGCACCAATATCAACCACTACAGCGTCCTGCGTACCCTAGAAGATATGTATGGTCTCTCACCTATTGGCAACGCTGCTTCTGCTTCTGCGATAGTTGATCCATGGGGGACCGTCAGCCCACCGAGTGCAACACCGTTGACTAACGGTGTGCCAGTGACGGGAGTTGCATTGACAAAAGGCAGCAGCAATCTTTATCAAATTACCGTCCCAGCAGGGCGCAGCAGTTTGACAATCAAAACTACTGGCGGGACAGGTGATGCAGATATCTACGCTCAATTGGGAACGGCGCCGTCGACTACTTCTTATTTGAAAAAGTCGGATGGGTCGACGTCGGTGGAGACCATTTCTATCACTTCGCCAGCGGCAGGCACCTACTATGTTTTAGTGAATGCCTATGCTAGCTTTAGCGGTGTGACCTTGACCGCGAGTTTTTAAGAGTTAATACAGACGAAGTATTCTGTCTATCGATGGACAGTTCCCCCACAAGAGAGCGCTGCTCAGTTGTAGCGAGCGGATGCTCTCTTTCCAATAGACGAGCTTTGTGGCGTCATCAAGATGGGAGAGTTCCGTTGGAACACGCTCCCCAATCAGAGCAGAAGATACCAGTCTGTTTCTATTTAACGTTTGAGAGGTATGAAAACGTCGAAGTTCAGCCCTGTTTCAAGGCTGAACTTTGCTGAGCAGGTGAAAAGGAAAATCGGGTGAGCCGTGAAAGAAGGGGCCACTCGATTCTCATTGGGTTAGGTATCAATGGCAAGGCGTCCTAATGCTGAATCATCGCTGAAAAACCCATCAATACCAGTCTCGATGTAGCGCTTCATCTCTGCAATCGAGCCCGCTTCATTGCGTGCATGCATGCCCGCATCGTTGCGGAAATCTGCTGCAAGAAAAATGTTTTCAGGACGGAAGGTCCATACATGGACAAGTAGTCCCGCTTGATGGGCATCGGTGACTAGCGACGTCGGTGCTGTCAGGCGTTGGTCTTTGCCCAATGGGATCACAGCGCGCGTCGGTGGCGCGATGACGTCGGCATACTGAGCGATCTCGCGCATCCCTGCGGGGGTTATCATGTGGGCAAACGTTGTGCGACCATTGGCTGCAGCAACGTCACTTGGCCTTTCTGGCGTGTTCAACACCAATTGCATTAAGGTCATATTCTTGGGACGACCAAGCTTTTTGCGCAGGTATTTCAAATTCGCCACTTCGAACGATTGGATTTCGATCGGCGCGCGTCGGCTATATTCGTGTGCCAATAGAGTCGATACAAATGCGTCTTCCATCGGCAAACCAACGCTGGCAAAGTAAGTCGAACTTTTTAGTTCTGGAATAATGCCAATGACACGTCCACGTGTAGCGGATTCGGCTGCGACAAAATCAATAATTTCTTCGAGCGAGGGAATCTGAAATTGACCGTTGTAGGCGCAATTGGCGGAGCGAATCGTCGCCAATCGTTCTACAGCGCGCAGCTGTTTGAGTTCGGCGAAGGTGAAGTCGTCGACAAACCACCCATCATGCGTTTCACCATCGATGGTTTTAACGGTGCGCCGATTGGCAAACTCCGGCCGAGTGCCAACGTCGGTGGTTTCAGACAAATAATTCTCATGACGCGCGACTAAAACCCCGTCTTTTGTCATGACTAAGTCTGGTTCGACATAATCGGCACCATCGGCGATGGCCTTGGCATACGCGGCGAGCGTATGTTCTGGACGTACGGCGCTAGCGCCTCGGTGTGCAAGCAAAAGTGGCTTGGTATTGGCGTTTAATCGGTTCACTTTACCTTGCGCAAAACTCGGTGCCGCTGCCATTAAAGCGCCTGCGGCGGTGGCTTTAAGGAAGCGGCGGCGCCCTTGTGAACGCTGCGAGAGCAGAACGGCTGCCATTAGAAGTCTGCCTTCAATGTCAGGAAACCTTGGCGCGGCGGGATTGAATAGCTTGCATAACTACCACTCGCGACATAGCTACCATTGATTTGCAAAATCCCTTTGCGATCTGCCACATTGGTCAGCGCCAAGGTCCAACGTAAATTTTTAACAAAGCTCGCTGGCGCTGGCAATTTTCCAGTCACCGTCAAACCGAGTAAGAAGTAACTCGGAATGGACATGTCGTTCGTGTAAGTTGCATAGCGGCGACCCACATAATCCCCGGACAATTGTACTTCCGTGTCACCAAAATTCGCGGTCGCGACAAACTTGTTCATCCATTCAGGCGAACCTGGAATCGACTTGTCTGCAGTGAGTACCAAGCTCGTACCGGACGTGTAATTGTTTTGATATTTCGAGCTATTGAACGACAAGGCATTGTAGAAAGAAAAATCGCGGCCAAAATGCAGCGTGCTAGCAATATCAATACCATCCGTTTTAACGCTACCAACGTTGGCCAAGAGGGTCGTGCCGCCGACAAAGGATGTAATGATCGGGTTGGAACTAATCGCTAACAAACGATTGCTGAAGTCGACATGATAGAGACTGATTTGGCCTTCAAAACTAGTGAGCGGGCCCATATCTAGTTGGCGATTGTCACGTAATCCCAATTCGTAAATCAGCGAGGTTTCTGGCTTGGCAGTGTCTGCAAAGAGTTTGAACGCTGGCTGGCTGGCCAAACTCCAAGGGGAAAGGCCACCTGCACCATAGGTCACAAATTGGCGCATATTTTTTTGAATGTTCGCGAAAACTTGATCGTTCGAGGAAACATCCCAACGCACACCAATTTGTGGTAAGAACCACTTCTTGGTATCAATTTCGCCTTCTGGCAAACCAGTTGATCCGCTGCCAATCGCTGCGGGCAATTGTTGGATAGGGAAGGTACCTTTCGCAAATTGCAGGCTCGATTTAAAACCGGCTTGGAGGCTTAAGTCTGACCGTAGTTTCCAATCATCTTGCACATGGAATTGGATGACCTCGTTATCAATCTTACTGGCATACTGGGTAATGATAGGCTGAGCCAAATTGCCAGGACGTGTGTACGGTGAACTTGGATTATTCACATCAAACGCATACCAACGACGAAAGGTTCCTGAGCGATTATGCTCATACCACGCGCCCGCTTCGATCGCATGATCGCCTAATTCCAAACGCAGTGTAGAAATGAAACCATCGCGGTTGATGTTGTATTCAGTGGTACGTGTGGCGTAACCGGAATTGCCAAACAACTGTTTCAAATTTTGATTTGGATAATACACAGCGAACAAACCAGGCAATCCTGCTTGATTGATGGGTCCTGCGACGACACCGACACCATCATTGTGATGGTAGTAATATTGATTCGACCATGTCAAATTATCGCCTAGGAACGCTTCGTACTTAATGTAAGCGAGTTTGTCGGTGCGCTGTGCGTCACTATAGTAGTTCTGAAAATTGGGTCCCACGGAGGCTGGTGGCGCGCCAGTCGCACTCAGATATTTTAATGCTGCGGCGAAGTCTGGATACAAAAATGGGCGTGTGTACGGTGACACGAGATCAGCGCGGTGCAAAATACTGTCTTCATTTGGTTCCGTCTTGTCGGACCAATCAGCGAAAGCCGTGAACTTGCCGGATTCGGAATTGTGGATGAACTTGGCGTTCACTTGGTCATTACTTTGACGGCCATCAAAGTCCCAGGCCTTCGCCTTATGATGGAGAACTGAGATATAGGCACTATTTCCATTGCCAAGGTCGCCCGTATCAAAACGCACGAATGTGCGGGAAGCGCTGTGACTCCCCACCGTCTGCTGCACATTGAAGTTGCGTTCTGCCATCGGATCACTTGAATAGGTCTCGATCGCGCCGCCAAGATTGCTGGTGGATGCTGTACCGAGATCACCAGCGCCTGTCGCTAATACTACGCGACGCACGTTTTCACTGGTCACAGCACGATGCGGCGCTAAACCATTGTAGTTGCCATACTGTTGATCGCCGAGCGGTACACCGTCCATGGTGTAGCCTAACTGTTGACCATTAAAGCCGTGTACGAACAACAATAAATTCTGTTCGTTGTTACCCCATGGGTCGGCAGTTTGGAAAGAGACACCAGGCAGGGTTTGCAATGCTTTTAATGGATTGACACCTGGCAGGATTTTTTGAATTTCAGTGGAACCCATGGCGACGATCGAGCGTGTTTTTTTAGAGGAAATTTCCACGGTATTGACCGACGCTTGATCCGCATTAGCGGCGCCCTCTGGCGCGGTGACCGTAGCAGCGACGTCCTGAGCCAATGCGCTATTCGCTTGTATCAAACACAGAGCGGAGGCGGCGAAAACGATCATACTTGATGTTCGTGGTTTGATAAAAAGCTTGCGCATAGAAAATCCCATCAAAGAAAGAGAGTTGGATATCGAAAAGAAGTAATTTCAGTCAACGTCGCGAAGTCTAATTGACGTGTATGACACAACGGTGACGTCACCGATAGGGAAAGGAGGTGTTGTTCTTTGAACCGAGATTGGTGCCACTGAGTTTGTGTTGAGCGGCCTATTTTGATGACGAAATGGTGTCGATGGCGATGATATTGTTTTAGTGAAGAACGTGGTTTCAAATAGTGGACAGTGCGTCAGCCTATTGACGACTATGCTCGATCACTTGAGATGAAAACATCGACTATGGCCTCGATATTATTATGAGGAAGAGAAGCCACCAAGTGTCGAAGTCATGTGATTGAAAGAAAAGGCTCTGGTTAGATCGCGTTTTATCGAGTTAGGTCCATTGAGGCGCGCTCAGGGAGAATCAGAAGATCGAAGGGACAGGGCGGCCTAAAGAAAAGTCAAGTCGGCTAACAGTGATGTGTCAGCCGACCTTGGAGATGTTTCGCTAGCTAGGTAGGAAGATTTTCGATGCACTAATGAGCATCGCGATGAGGATGCTACCAAATCCCCAAACCTTTCTAGCGTGTTGTCCTTTTGCTGTGGTGTTTTTAATCGTACTACCCACCAAAAGGCCGCTAGCGATGACGATGCATTGGAGTGCCCGTAGTTCATGAGATAGACCGGTATCTTGGTCAAACTGGATTGCGTTAAAACAGGCTGCCCCTAGGCATCCGATGGCCACTATGATCGATAGCTTAGCGTCTTGGATGACGATGTCGACTTCTCGAATAAGCATGCTTAGCATTTTTGATCCTTTCATATTTTCATTTACTAGTTAAGTGCCCTAAGAAAGCGAACATGAGTTCGCTTTCTTTTTGTAGTTAGCTTCTATAGAGACCGTGATTGCATTGATTGCAGAAATGAATTCGTCGATTATCGCGGTTATCTGTCACACCAAACTGTCGGATATGTCCGGAGTGACAGTAGTGACACTTAGTGCCCCGGGCAGTTTTGCAAGTGGGATTTTGTTTCCAATACTCTTCAAGCGTTGGATACGACATCCAGCGGCGTTGGGGCGCGCTCATGATCCGATAGAAGACGAAAACGACAAAGAAGATAGAGGAAAAAACGATGATTTGTCTTAGTAGTAGGTCGAGCATTTGATTCTCCAATATAAAGATTAATTCGTGTTGACTATGTAAATGTCGAGGTCGCGTACACATTTTATTTTGCGATCTGACAGGCTTAGTTTTTCACAAATCGATCTCGTGTCAAATGAACGAAAATTTCTTGCTGCTTGAAAGACGAGCACAGAATTGTTGAGAAAAAAATGATCCTCTTGTTTTTTATGTGGGGAGATGTCGGTTCGCTTCTAGTCACTTCAAAGGCATTCAGTACATCGATGCCTTTAGAAGAGAAAAATAACTTACATCGCGCTGCGTACTCTATTTGATCTTCATCGACATAGTAGTTAAGAACCCTGTTTATTTGCGTATATGACGAATGGGTGGAATTTAGACTGAGGCGACACATCGCAATAAGTTTCCTCATCATTCTGTATCGCACATAGCCCTTTACTCATCAAATTGAAATGAATCCGCAAATGACCCTCGCTTCGGTCGATCACTTTCGGTTACCGTCGAAGTCTCTGGTTGTGTCGGATCATGTTGAGGGATGATTGGTATGTTCCTTGTGTTTATTTTTACAGCTATTCCTTCTCCTTGAGGTAGTGTTCGTAACGCATTTTCTGCGAGCGTGTAAAGTTTTCGCGTTCTGCGCATCTGGTTGGTTTCAGAAACTAAAAATTGATAAAGCAAGGGATAGTCTTCTTCAACAATTTTGAGTCGCAAATTGAGCTCTTTAACCATTACTTAAACCTTTTATTTAGAAAATTTGGTTAAGTCATATTTTGTTTTCGCATTTGTGATTCACCGTACTCGAGTAAGCCAGAAGCAACGCAAAAACGAGGGTTTGCTAAGGTTTCGATTTTCACTCCCCCAAACACTTCTTCGATACTTTCGCCGAAATAAAGTGAACCACCACCGACATTTAAAATGCAGTTAAGGTCACTGCCATCTCCTACGGAAGATTTGATTTTATTCGCGCAATCGTCAGCGATATATTTTGAGCTTTTCAAGTAAGCTTTCAGATCGGTCGGTGTGTAGGTATAGCCAAAAATTTTTAGATCTTTTTGGTAGATGATTGCATCATCGATGCGCTCAATCTCATCATATTTCTTACCGATGTCTTGCGATATCAGGTCTGCGATTGACTTAAGAATCGTTGACCCACCAATAGGTGTTCCGCCACTGCGGCTTTCGATGGTCTTCATGCCTCGAGTTGTGACCCAGTCAGTCGTACCGTAGCCAAAATCGTTGACAAGAAAATTGTCCTCCATGGTAATTCGATGGTTGACGGATTCACCGTAGTGGAGGATTGCGCCGATTGGTTGTGGAATTACATGTACGTGGTTGACTTTAACTACTTTGTCAGCCACTTCAAATTCGCCACAGAACTTTGTTGTGACGAATTCCTTGTGCGCGCGAATGGTATGTACCGGAAGCCCCATAACCAGAACACCAATCTCCGTAGCTTCGAGAAGAGCTAGTCCACCGAGAAAAAGCGCCTCGTAATTGACTGTCCTCGGATAATCATCATTGAGCGCGCGGCCGGAACCTGACGCGCCGCCAACGATGTGTTTTACATCAGGGCCAACACTAAACTCGACCCCGTTTACGTTGACGTGATAGATCCGTTCGATAACGCTCGGGTCATGAATTTTTGCATCTGATCTAATTCGACGTGGCGCGAGGGAGGGGAAAGATTCGAACTGCGTGAGGTTGGCATTTTGTGGAGATCGTTTCGCCACTTTTACATACCCAAATCCTACATCGAGTCCAACAGCTGGAATTAACATTTTTTCTCCAATCTTAGAAAGTTTTTTTCAAAGACACCAACAAACGTGCTTTCGATGTTGTGTCGTAATCATAGTAATGACATAAAAGTGATTTGAATTTACGAAAGGGGCGCGAAATTGCTATTCATATGAACTTTTTGGAGCACGAAATTTCGCTAATCTAAAGTTCGTAATCCCAAGAATTCATTTTTTCGCGAGGAAACTTGCATCGTTGAATTGGCTCATAGCCAAAATTAGTCGGTTGTTTTTTTCACGCTTTGTTGTCGTAGGTAGCCAGTGAGAGTAGCTGTGGTGTCTATACCTACTACGTTGATTCTAAAGGCATGAGATTAGCGGGCCGAAAACTTGACAGATATTTGCTTTGAAGTGTTTAAAAGTTTAGTGTGCTCGGGCCAATTTAAGGTATTGAGCGCAAGAACAAAGCAAGACAGAAACGGGACCTTTGATTACCACTAAAAAGTGGTGAGAATGAATGGACAGAGTTTGCAACGAGCACATCTCCTATATTCATTTTAGATGTCCGGCAGATGGCAAGGGAGGCAATCCTTAAGCTGTGTGTGAAATTGAAAAGAAAGGTGTATACGGCCTGTGTTAAAGCGTATAGGGATGTTTCTATTTGCAGAATGGTTGCAGAGACTTCAATCCTAAGTTTCGTAGCAGGGCTGATTCTTTAGTCGCAGTGCATTTCCTAGAGAGGAGATGTGAGTGCAAGAGATCGATTCTCGAACTACCGTGAGACATTTGCAAGGTAGTCTTCTCGAATCGAATTTCAGTGGAGTTAGAGATCAACAGAGTTAGGTGGTTTAGTACTCACTAGATACTCTCTACAGCACGGTAAGGAATTTGGATGAGGTCAAAAGCAGAGCAGGTTGAAACACGGATTTTTCCGTCAATGTTGCTGGTGCCAGCCAAAGATATTGAGCCAACTTTTTTCGCTAAAGACGCTGGCGCGCACGAAGTGCCGTTCGTAAACGATACCTACGCCCTTTAAAAATTACGATTTAAGGAAAATCAAATGAGTCTGATGCTGCAATTTCATACGTATGTTGCGAATGCGGATTTACCAAAAGGCATAAAACAGGAGCTCAATACTCTGTTTTCGGCGAATTTAAGTAAACCGTATAGTCGCACACGGCATTCCGCAGCGCCGTTGGGCATTAAGACCCAATCATCAAGAGTCGTGAATCTACTTGCGATGCTTACAGAATTAATAAAAGCAAAATTTGAGATCACCTCGGTCTACAGCATAAGAGAAAAGCACGTCGAATTTTTGATTAAGAAATGGATTGATGAGGGGCAAGAGAAAGGAACAATCGAAAATAAGATTACGTACTTAGGTACGTTGGCATCGTGGACGAAACGTCCGAATGTCGTAAAGAAGTCGAGTCAATACCCAATTTTGAACACGCTAAAAAAGCGTACTGGAATCACGTTTGACGATAAGTCTTGGACAGCCGCCGGAATTAATGTTGAGGAGGTGATTGAACAAATTGCGAAAGATAACGTAATAATCGGCATGCAATTATCACTAATCGTTATGTTCGGGTTAAGGGTAGAGGAAGCGTTACTACTCAGGCCTTTCAATGCTCTAACCTTGGAAGGTGGATCCTATTACGTGACGATCGAAAATGGAACGAAAGGCGGAAGAAGGCGAAAAGTGGAAATGCACAATGTTGAAAAACAAATTGAGGTACTAGAACTCGCAAAGAAATTTGTAAATGGAAAATCGAATACCATGATTCCCCTTGAATTTTCATTAAAACGGTGGAAGGCTAAGTTTTATAACACCTTAGTAAAGCATGGTCTTCAGAAAGAGGGAAAATATGGAGTCACTGCGCATGGCCTAAGGCACCAATACTTGAATGATCTTTTTAGACATATCGCAAAAACAGATAGCCCTGTCCGCGGTGGCGAAGCACCAGCGCCAGACATGCTGAGATTCGCGCGGCAATCTGTGACTGAAGCCGCAGGCCACTCAAGGGAAAGTAAAGCAAATGCTTACATTGGTTCTTATCGAGCCATGGCAGTCAAAACCGCCCAAGATCTTAAGGACGATGAAATTCTTGCCAAAATAAAAGACTGCGGTGGCAATAAAATGAAAGCTGCCGAAGAATTGGGGTGTTCTCGTAGCTACCTCTATAAACGTTTGCAATTCATTGATCTCTTGCGATAAGCAATCTGCGGGTGGGCAAAGACCAAATGGTGTGATTGAGCTGTTGAACCGAAATCCTGGGCAAAGTTCGTTGAGGTTCTAGTCCCCCCGGGGGGACTGGAACTCTTTTTATTATTTTTTGTGATGACTACATTCTTTTCAGTCTGTGACCTTAGTTGACGCCTACCGAGTTCGGGTAGGTTCATCAGGACCAATTCTACCCGGGTAGACTTCTGAGGTTTCTTCAATTCATGGTTACATCGGAAAATGCCTGAATATCTTGATAGATAACATACGGTTCGGGATCGATACGTTCACCAGTTTCAGAATCTGTAGTCATCGCCAACTCCACATCTTCTGCACTCAAAAATTCGAACTTTTCGTTTCCTGTAGCTATCGCATAGATTGACTTCCGCGGCATCATTCCCTGCTTTCCATTTGGAAATGTCACCAATTCTTCTGAATTCGGGATGAATTGTCGGACGATAATGGCGCCCACTGGTGAGGAAATACCCAAACCAATAGCTCTGCGCAATTCCAAAGCATGTTCTTTGTCATAGCCAATGTCACCGTTTGCGGCAATATCAAAGGTCTGCGCTTCACCAATGGAAATAACCGTGACCTGTTTTTTTCCTGGAATCTTCAGAATAACATCGATCAACATAGCCGATTTAGATTTCATATTAAACCCTCTAAAGTAAGCTCAATTTGCCCAGTAAAACTGCATAGTTAGGCTTGTGGTTCAGGTACGGAGATACAGCATCACTTAGACATCGTTTTGATTGCTTCAACAAATTAACCAATTTCGCTACTTGTTCTTGTGCGAATTCCAATATTTTCTCTACTCGGCTGTTCGTTGAAGAAACACTATCGTCTCACACAAGCTGCTTATGTCAACCTGTGGATCTCCTTCTGAAAAAAGAGTGTGCGCCAACACGTTTACGCCTAATTGACGATAATTATTGTTAATTCACCAATCCAAAAGTCCACCCGGGTGGACTTTTGGATTGTTTTTATGTTAACTTTTTAATTTATCAATTACAAAGTCCATTTTGGTGGACTTTTGAATTGTTATTTTGTCAATTTCAAAATCCATCCCGTGGACTTTTTGTAGAACCAACAGTACCTTTTCTCATGGAGTCTCCTTTTTTGTTTTTGACCCTATTAAATGTCTAGTGAATTGAGGGGAGTCCAATGGAAGAATATCAAAAAATAAAAGATTTTCTTACTGATGACACGCATTCATCTGGTCAATTTTGGATGCGCGTCAACACCAAAACGCTTACGTCTAATTGACGAGAATGAGATAGAAGTTAATAATTTCTCAACTCAAAAGTCTACCCGGGTAGACTTTTGAGTTGTTATTGCGATAATTTTTCAATTTAACAATTGCAAAGTCCATTTTGGTGGACTTTTTGGTTGTCAATCTGTCAATTAGTACCTGCTGAATTAGAGAAAGTCCATTAATTGGCAATTCACTAATAAGAAAAATTCGCGCTATTTTTCCGCATTAAAAATCAAAGCTGAAACCTAGCGAACGCAAATCGATAGACAGTGGTGGAATATTTTTATGATCTTGAAATAGATTCCCTGGCTCTTCTTGCTCTACAGTTTGTGCTAAGTCAGGGCTTACATTCGCATTAGATTTTTCAGAAGTTATCAATATTAATTCGTTGATTGCCATCCCTGACTCCTCAAGCGATACCCCTAAGCTTGCAAATTTTTTCAGCATTCTTGACCGCGTCTGACGGTTGTGAATTGGAAGCAATTTGTTATAGAGGTTAGGGTTTTCAATTTCACAAATAGTCACAAACATGCGGATAGGATCCCTCATTTAAGCCTCTCAAAGTTACTTAATATCTAGTTGTATTTTCCCTCGCCAATAAAAAAATAAATGGCATATGTGAATGGCGAGGCCGTTTTGTTGATCCATGTTACTCATTTATGTGTCGTTCTAGATGCGAAAAGGACGGCGAATTTGGGCTCCTTACAAACTTTTGTAGTTTGTTCTGAGAGTACTTACGGCTGTAATTCCAACAGTCCGAATTGTTTAGAGAAAACTTAGACCGTTTAGAAGCCATGACCTGCACCCTAATTTGGTACCGAATTAATTTCTAGTCCTCAATTAAAAACCTTCTGTAAATAGTTTGATTGATGTTGCATAGGTTCTAAACATTTTCAGCCATGTTGCCGTGTGCGACATAAGGTGTCGCACTTTGCCTAGATGCTTGATCCCACAAAGCTTGCATAACAATTCTTTCACTGAATCACAGCAGCAAATTCGCAAATACGAAAGTTGAAATTTTCTGATTAGCGCGTCCATTTGATTGGGCTTGATCGAACTTTGATCATTCACGTTTTTTAGAGAGAGACTCGATTACTTGATACAGGATCGGTTTTTGGTTGCGATGATTCTATTGCACATCTAGTTGGTACTTCGGATGACGCAATTCAAAAAAAGTGATGAATGAGGCGAAGCTTGCGTTCTTAAATGAAGTGTCTAAGTTGCTTTAGTTGGCTAAAAAGAAGGGCCTTGTTTAACATGCCATAAAGTAGTATCACCAGATTATTTCACATAAAGCTCTAAGAAGGGTAGGCATTCATCCTGCATGAAAATGATGACGACTAAATTCTTGATTAACGCGGAAGAGCGAAATTCTCTCGTGGCAGAAGAGCTCCTTCAACTCAGTCCATATGACGATAATCGTCCGTTTGTCCTAGGTCTGAATGCACGGCCATTGGCTGCGCTATTTGACGCAGCAATTTGTGGTAGCAGAGTATATGAACTAATGAAAATTTCCCGCCCCGCAGATTTATTTCATTACTTGTATCTCGATTTTGTAGACATAGATCCGAGCATATTGAGACATGTTCAAAATTTCTTCGGGCCGCGTGCCAGATTCGATGTTATGCCATTTCTTGGTGGAATGAAGTTCCTAGAATTTGATCGTTGTTTTAGCTCGAATGATGATGGGCCGGCGCTTTTCTGCAGATGTTGGCTCGAACATCGAGAGAGCGATTTTTGGGATCTCAAATTGCTTGCGCTGCTTGATTTAACAAAGAGAGTACAGCACCGTTTGCGCCTGGTAGATGACTTATTGCTCAAGAATGAAATAAGTTTGATTGACGATCACAAACATCGTAGAGATTTTTTAGTGAAAGTCGAGCGCATCAGTGAACGCGAGAATACGATAAGCCTCACGACCAGTCTGCCGTTAGACCTATATCAAACGATTGTCTCGCTAGTAAAAGAGAATAAGGTAAATTCAGTTTCTTGCCCATTGACTGATTATGCACTTTGGCGTTTTTTAGTCGAAGAGCAAATGCGTCGAGCACAATCACTTGGTCAAGAACCTTCTAATGCTCTCTTTTTAAGTGGTTGTGGGGGGGGAACTGATTGGGGCACGGCGGATTGGGGGGGGGATGTGCATGTTCTCGATGAAGGGGTGTTTTCCTCTGAACTCTTTATCAAACCAGATTGGCACAATTTCCGGCGAGAATTTGCAGGGATAGGTGGCAGTCTTCACCAAGCATCATATACAAGTGCCTTGCATTACATGCTTACAAAAGAGGATTTTGGCGAACTTGAATGTGCAATTCGGACTGAAATAGGTGACTGGATCCTCTATGAGAACAAAGTTAGACTAGTATTTTCGTCCTCCCCTTGATGTAAGCAATCTTCGTCAAGATCTGTGTTTTGATAACGGTTAATTATGCATTATTTTTTCCATGTCCCATATAGCGGTATGCCTTGCCTCAAAATGTCGCTTTTCATTTGGGTAGATAAATCAAGTCGGTGAATCGGCGTTTTCTTGAAATTTGATTCGCTCTGTTCATCGGGAGAATTTCTTGTTGCATACTCAAACGTTTCTGTTGAAACCAATTTTCCCTCGTTGAAAATACGCCAATGATCCCCTTCTGGGCGTAGATAGTGTCCTATCGATCGGCACGAAATAGTTGTGATGTAAGGAAGTGTGCTCCACTCTTTCGCCAATTTCGTAAAATATTTGGGTAAGATGTTATCGTAAAATCTTTCCATGCCGCTGCGTTTGGCAGTCATGAAACGTGCACATTGCTGTGCAGCTGTTGTCCAACCGATCGCTGAACAGTTTTGTAACGATGCTATATACAAGGCAAGACGCATGCCAAGCTCATGCCAGCTACGCTGAAATGGCGCAGTTGGAACTTGACCTTCACCTTTTCCGTAGCCAACGATTTTGCCATGGGCGTGCCAATCACTTTGCAGTTCCTCGATGAAAAATATTTTTTCATTATTCTCTCCGCATCGAATACTGGTCCTGAGGTGAAGAAATACATTCTGAACATCGAAATGGGTCACGTAACCAAAGAATTGATCCGGGCGGAACACGAATAGATATTCGCAATATGACTTTGCATCGGGGAGGGTAAACCCAGCCCATTTGTTTCGGCTAACAATAGGCCCGCACCCAGGAAATCGTTCGGAAGCATGCTGACGCGCAAATAGCATGGCAGCTGCTTCGGAGATGAACTCCAAACGTGATGGGCTAGCGCTAACAATCTGATTGCGATCGTCTAACAATAACCAAACTTGGGGGCTAGGAAAAAGGGGGGACACTACTGTGTAAGCCATGAGCTTATAATTAAAACTCGGATTTCGAAAACAGATAATGCCGATTCCATCTCTTGGTTTTAATTTTTTCGGCAAGGCAGCTCCCTTGATTTTAATGTCGCAAGATTCAAACTCGACACTTGGTCTATACCGTATTTTTCCCTCCGTACAAATTGTAGGAATACGGTCGTTCAGGTTAAGTCGTTTTAGGACATCGCTTTTCATTATGATGTTTTCTGCAGAGAATAGCGAAAGCCAGCTATTTATTTCAGAGTCGAATATCTCTTCGTTTGATACCCCTTGGTGTATGAGATTCTTGATAGTGTTCGTCCAATGTGAAGCGGTTGCCCGTTCTTGCTTCATTGATTCGATTGCTTTTACGAGGGGAGAGAAAAATGGTATCGGCGTTTTGGGAAGTATTTTCCGGCTGTTGCGAGCGCTGTGCATGATGCATCATTCCTATATGAAGTCGCCTCTAGTGAATCGATATGAGGACGGTCAAGGAGCCCGATTAGACAGAGGTTTTTTCGATTTCTGATCCAGCTACAATCATAAAATTTCAAAATATTTGGGTTTGCGATGGATCCGCCGTGAGGGCAAGAGCGTGCGGCATTCATTAACTCACATTTCGTTATGTCAGACAAAGGATCAAGATTTCTAGCTCCTCATATCGCAGCAAGACATGTATTCATACATATTACATATCTGGGAGATTCGTTCTATTCATCAATACGTTGTGTTTCAATTTCTACCCCTTTCAATGCTGGATACGCTTTCTAAATTCCCTCTCTTCCTCGAAAGTCGGCCGGACCTAAGTCAACTTCCATTCCAACGTTAGTAGCAATGTTTAGACTGCCGACTTTTTCAAAATAGAAGACATTGGATAGTAGTTAGGATAGTCGTGTTGTGCGACGATTTTTGTCGCATGATGGTTCTAAGGTTGACGCTCAAAGAACTTGGTAAATTCTTTTGGGCTTCTCCTAGCTATCGAACAACAACAATTTGGAAAGTAAAAGTTGTCTCCGAAATT
The DNA here is from genome assembly GCF_014284155.1 of Affinundibacterium nitidum. Taxonomy (GTDB): domain Bacteria; phylum Pseudomonadota; class Gammaproteobacteria; order Burkholderiales; family Burkholderiaceae_D; genus Undibacterium; species Undibacterium nitidum. Next base: position 434,709 of record NZ_JACOFZ010000002.1, on the reverse strand, counting down.
AGGGAAAGTCCATGACGACGTTCTGGCATTATTTTCTTGCTAGCGCTAAGCAGGCGTGGCTAGAGTATTGGCTACCAATAAGGTGGCTATTTTCCACAAGGCAGACGACTGTGAGAGAACTGGTCAGAAAAGAGAAGTTGTCGACCCAGTCGATATCGATATGGTGGATTATTGGGACAACACTCACCTCAGCGATGTTGGCGAGTGGAGCCTTTTATCTCGTTGCTTTGTATATTCAGTCTGAAGGCGACGGCGTTTCAGCTCGTAGCGAAGTGACGATGAGTTTATCTGTTGTTTGGACTATATCAGCGTTGAGAATTGGCTTCTTTCTACATCTGAGAAAAGACTAGTTACAAAGCACGGTGTACGACATTGCCTATTTTTAAGTGAAAACTCAATCCGGCATTTTGAACATAAATTGCTCGAACACGACTGGGCCTTTGATATACTCGTCAGCCTTAGCTTGTATGGCTTTGAGGTCTTCCTCAGAGAGTGGCCCATCATCTGGTTCTAGCTTTAAAAAAATTTCATTATATAGCCGTTGAATCGCAATGTGGACTATCTCTTGTTCGGACATAGTGAGCTCCTTTTTTATGGCTCGGAGCTGATCGCATGCTCTGGGATTCAGTGTGATGTTCATCTATCTACTCCCTAAAATAGTTAATGGAGCTGGGTTTACCTTTGCACTAATTCAACAAAAGGACGTTGTGTGTTGTAGGCGCCAAGAAATCGTCAAACTTGGGCGAGGTATTGAGCCGTTGAATAGTGATTAGTCGTTGATGCACAGGTGCCGCATTGTAAATTAAGGCTATATTCGAGCGTCCGGAATTCTCCCAAGGGAGAATTTTAAGACGCCGAATGCATTCTCCTTCTGATGCGCCATCTTTACAGCCCGTAAGCTCAGTATAGACCTACCCAGCAAAGGAACAAGTGATTTGAACAAGATGGACAAACCTAACAAGGAAAAAATCTAAACTAAGTTGAGATCCAACGGAGATACTCCAATCAATTTTAATGCATTGGTCGTATCAGTTGGGGTGACAGCTGCAGCCAATGCCATCCCATAACTAATAGAATCATTTTGTGAAATATATCCCAATCCCATATCGATCGCGAAAGTTTTAGCCACCGTAATTTTGTTATCTAGAAGGTTGGCGACCCATCCAAAATTGGTATCGCCTTTAAAAGTATGAGCTGCATCGAGGATTGTAGAAACGAGTGACCCACGAGTGGCAGTTCCATCGATGAGCTTTCCAGTCCAATAAGCCAACCCGCCAGCATCTGCGCCATCTGTTCGACCAAGAACGTTCTTGTAGACTATGTTAATGAACTCAGCGTTGCTCATATTCGCTCTATAACCAGTCAAGTTAGAGAACTGCACGCCAATGGTATAGAAGGTGTCGGCAATCTGATTGATCGTTTTCCCTTCAGCCAATTGTCCAATCCAATATGCCATACCATCTGCATCAGGAACACGGTTAAAGAACGCCACATACAATTCCATCAGGCGTTGAACGCCTGCTTTCGGCGCATTCGCTGCGATGGCTTGAATTGTCAGGTTCACTGTCATATCAGAAAATTGGAGAGTCTCAACGTTCGTAATTGTGTCAGTGCCATCTATGCCAGTTTTATCTACCACTGAGTATGTTTTTCCTTGGTGGTTTAGATTGTAGTTCGACAATTTTCCACTAAAAACGGCTATATCGATTCCCGCGTCACCATTGATTGAGTCGTTACCTTTGCCTCCAAAAAGCTTATCATTTCCCGTATTGCCTGCTAGGGTATCGTTCCCATCCATGCCTCGTAAAACGCTTCCAATAGCGTTAGCAATTAATGTGTCATTTCCACTTCCACCGGTCGCGTCTTCGATCGTTGTGGTTGGAGAGATCGTTAGATTGGCGCCATTTAAAATTGATGTTGTGGCTTTACTTAGGTCGATTCGATTATTTAAGCCTAACGCAGCTGCATTTATTGTATCGATACCGCCGTCGGTGTCAGTGAGCATTGCTCTCGCTGGATCCGATGTGACTAAGTATGGATATTCGTTTGTATATATGAAGGTATTATCCTTGTTGGCAGCTTTTCCAATTAGGTCAATCGTCCAACTTTCGAACGTCCCAATATCTCCTTTCGCTGCGTCATACACTGCTAATTGCCAGTTGCCAACAGAGTTTTCGCCCCAGTCAAGTACAGTGTCGAAAGTGAAATGGATATTATCCTGACTTGAGCCAATAGCGCTCAAGGCGCTGACAGAAGGTCTCCATAGCAACAAGCTAGAAGTACCAGATGGGGAAGTCAAAATAATAGAGAGATCGCCAACGAAAGGATGGGTAATATTGACCGTGACATCCACTCGCTCTACTGTCATAGGCTCCGTAATGTTAATAAAACCTTTTACGCCAATTTGTCGATCGTTGTCTGGAATCGTTTGGTTAAGCGTTTGACTCGCAATTACTTCTTTGGTGTTCGTTACGGTTTGCGCGGTATTGGTCCAGCCCTGAGCAAGACGTACAGCTGCAAGTGCATCTACCTGGCCGAAACCAGATGAATGTTCGACCGAGTTGTAATGTAGTCCTCCGCCATTCCAATCATGTGCACCATTGGTGCTCCAGGACCCTTTTCCCGTATCGGTTAGGTGTGCTGTGTAAGCAAGAATCTGTTGGACGTCTCTGTATCCCAGATTGGGATTTACCTCTAACATCAATGCGACGACACCAGACACGACAGGAGATGAAAAAGAGGTTCCGTCGACTAGTGCGAAATTATCTGGCCCTCCACCAAGGGCACCGCTTCTATCTGTCGTTAAGATGCTATTAAAATTTCGATCTCCGCCACCGCCTGGAGCGGAAACCAATATCGATGCTCCACTCGTGCTGAAAGGCGAAGCATGTCCAAAATAGTCGGTACCACCAACGGTAATAATGTATCGGCTATTTTGGAAATTATGAAGGTTGGTGTCATCGCCAACTGAATAGGTATTTCCGGCTGACTGAACCACGATAGTTCCGAGTCCGTGGCGACCATTTGTTACTAAATCTTGTAGCGCTTGAAACGCGGGTTGGAATAGTGGACTCTGGGCATTATCTAAGAATGCCCAGTTTGTTCCGGAGTTTAGCAAGTTCCCGAATCCCCAAGAATTGTTTAGGACATCGAGATTTTTTGCATATAAAAACGCATTTTTGATTTCAGTAACGTACCGTGCAGAAATTGAGGATGAAGTATAGATAGATACCAATTGAGCATCGTATGCAACACCAATTTCGCCTTGATCATCCCTCGCCGCAGCTATCACACCAGCAACCCATGTCCCATGGCTATCCGTAGAAAGGACAGGTGAGCCGCCAGTACTCAAATCAAAGGCGTTTCGCCCTAAGCCGAAATTTACGTTCTTTGAAAGGTCTGGGTTCGTTGAATCGATACCTTGATCAAATACCCCAACTTTGACCCCAGCACCTGTTGCCAATTGCCATGCAAGCTCGGCTCGTATCGTGTGTAGATACCACTCAAATGGAAAGCCGCTATCTTGTGGTAAGGTCACCCCCGGCAACGTATCATCGTCTTTTATGATACCCCAGGCGTTATCTGAAATCGTCGCATTTACGGGATGGCTTAAGATCAAATCGAAAACACGATTCGGCTCGAATGATGTGTTTCCAATAATCGGTACAGAAACGCTCGCTGTGCTAGTTCCTGCCTTAAAGGTAACGGTTTGATGCACTAATTGATAATCAACCCCAGCGACGGCAGTTTCACCACCAGTGTCGACTTGGACAGATACATCGTATGGTGTAATGTGTGACAGAGTTAAATTAAAAACCAAGTTTTTTGTTCCAGCGTCCCCCTCCGATATCGAATTTGATTCAACACTAATTTGGGGAGCTTGATTGCTACTTTGAGTTAGGCTTCCATCGCTAGCGACAAAGATAAATGAGGACATTGTCTGCGCTGAGTCAACAAGAAAACCATCGTCTATGTTGGGGGAAGTCCCGGTGTATTCTGCAACGACCATCGTGACGAAATACATTCCCGCTGGTGGATAGTTAATGTATGGAACAGTAGCCGTTATATTGGAAAAATACTGATTCGGCCCGAGCGTTCCATTTGATGGGCCTGTAATTCGGTCAACGGCAATTTTGTAGCCTGTATTAGAGCCATTTTGGTTCCAAGGGGTAGTCGTCAGCCATAATTCAACTCGAAGAGTACCTGTCGTGTCCAATGAGTTATTGTCGATTTCATCGACGTGCAGCGTTACTGTGTTACTTACACGGTTGATGTTGTAAGAGAAATTGCCTTTGAAAACTACGTTACCCATAAATTTTGTCCTGTGCGTTTTACATCATATTGGAACTAAAAATTTCATTTAGATCTATGTGTGTTTCGTTTTAACGGAAAGTGTAGCGTGTCGCTGCCACCCATGAATTTACTCGCTCAGGGGATGACCTTATTTGATCGTATTCATGTTCGGTCCATATTAGGATCTACTCATCCGCAAGTTTCGTGCCACGCTTCAGCGTCGATTTGTCACGATTCTTCATTTGTTTTGCATGTAAAAATAATTCTTACATGTGATTAGCATTTTTTTTGCGTGTTAAATATCAAATTCCACAAACTGATCCGCCATAACAATATTCACGGTAGCGCTAGCACATATTAAAAATAGGCTTAAGAATGTCTGTAGTCATCAGATAGGTAGATCTTTAGAAAAATTTTCGACCATTGACCTTGCCAGTTAGCCTTTATTACATCGATAAAGAACCCAATCTCCGACTTCTCTCCTGCTCGCGCAACCTAATTCACCATAATCCTTATCGGACAACATGTACCGGCAAGGCTTGCCGAACAAGGCGTTGGATAGACTGCCATCCTCTCCCGCTTGATCTTTACGGAAGTTGTGCCAATCTGGTTTGATAAAGAGGTCTGCTCCCGTTGCTCCTTCATAGGGTACGTGTACTATGCCACCCCAGTCCTCAGGTTCATTTGGGTAGTAACGAGTATCTGCGCCAGTGAGGTTCATTTTGTAACCATCTGGCCCGCTTAAGAAAAAAGCTTCTTTGGCTGGCAGGCCACTTTTCTGTGCGCGTCGAATTTGTTCTTCAACTAGTAGGCGCCATAACGGGTAGTCTGTAAATGGACATGACACTGATCTGATATCGTCTTGCTGAATGAGTTGCGCAATTGTCGTAAATAGTGGCTCCGGTAACGTCGACTTCCTGTAGGCTTTATTCTCTAAGAGTGAAAGGCGATCGATTTTGGGAATGAGATCGCGATGATGTTGTCCATGGTCGATCAACTTAATTTCATGTTGGAGTAAGAAATCATCGATTTGTCGAATGCTTTGTTGCACCTCTTTGGTTAGCGAGAGGAGGGTGAGGAGTTTTTTGCTCCAATAGGTGCTTCGACGATGGGAGAGCCAGATTCTTTCGAAGTCTTCATTGTCGTCTTCCATTAGCGTAAAGCATTGGTCAAAGTCTAAGAAGGCAATCCCATTCTCAAAGTTAACCTCTTTGAAGAACTCCTTTGCTTTGATTCTGTTTCTGACAAAGTTCAGTACTCCTTCATCCACATCAATCATCGTTAAATGTAGATATGACAGGATATCGGCTGGACGAGCGATGGTCATTAGTTCATAAACGCGGCTCCCGAGTGCTGCTGCATCAAAAAGTGCCAACAGCGGTCGCGCATCGCAAGCCACGATAAATCGATGCTCTTCGTCGGGACGCTTGCGACTGCGGAAAATACCAATGTCGATTTGTTCCTGTAGACTCAACTGCTCGCGGTGATCTCTCGATATGATCGTGGTTGTAGTTTGCATAGTCTTGATGAAAGCGATTGAGGCCAAGGTTTAGTTAGAGCGGTACCGTCGTCACTACTAGAAAAGCGAATTAGTTCCATGGTTTACGTGATGAAGTGATCGCTCTGATCTCATTGCAAAGGCAAACCGGGGTTGATGTTAGATATCGTTTCGGATATCTTCACTATCCCGTTTTCGACAAAGATCAATAGATCCTCCTCGTAGGTGCTAAAAAACCCCATGTGCACGTAATCCATACAATCCCCACGCGGAACACGAAGTTTGCCGGTGTACCATTCGGCGAATATACGATCGCAGCAACCAGGAAAGATATCGCTTAGCTGTATATTTAGACCTTCAACGGTCTCTCCTTTAATTCCAATAAGATAGAGAGAGTGATCAACGATCTCCCACTTACCGATATAGCCTCGCCAAAGTGCGGTGCAATTGCATTGAATCTTCGGAGCGTATTCTTGATAATGAGGCGAACTTTCTAAAGGTAATGAGAAAAGTCTCATTTCTATACCGTTGTAATGCAACTCTTCAGCAAATTGTGCAGTCATTGTTTGCCTCCTGCTTAGTAAAAAAATGAGCTAATACTTTATTGTTGAGATGCGGCATTTGATGTCGCAATGGAGCCCCTCGAACATATTCCGTTGCAAGATAGTTTTTGACATACTTGGGTTTTCTTTGATATCTCGTTCGATGTAGGCTCAACACTTACGGAACTCCTACATCATGCTGGTTTGTCCTGGGTACAGATGAGCTTCGCGTAAAAAAACACTCTCCAATTTCGTTTGTGCTAATTCGGACTGAGGCATAGCCCTCGCAATATTCGACACAGCCCCATTCATTTTCAATCTGGGCATCAAACGACCATAATTCATCGTCTACTTCAAGATGAGACTTGAACTCTACCCAACAGGAATTTTCATGGCCAAATGGAAGTCGTGGTACCGCATCCAACGGGTCATAGATAAGCTCTGCTGCTTCGATTGTGTCGATGCTGAGCCTTTCGATGAGCTCACTAATCTTTGGTTTAAACACATGCGGTTGTGCTTTGGGGCGTCTTTTAAATCGAATATCTTCAATCGTCCAATAAATGAGCATGGGCGACATTAATAATAGGACGGGGGACAATAAGATAAATTGCGCTATCTTATTAAGGACTGTCTTAGGTGTATTCGCTTCGGTCATGCTGAGCTCTCAAATAAGGTTCTATATTCTTATGGTCGTTGAACTGGGGAATTGAGAATAGTTTTCTCGCCGACGACGACGCCATTTTCGACAAAGATGTGCCACTCTTTTTCATAACGACTGGCAAAACCCATATGGATGTATTCGATGCATTTGCCAAACATGACCTCGAGGGAACCACTGGACCAATGAGCAAAGACGATATTCGGGTAACCTGGGAAGAAGTAGTAAAGCGATACCTTTTCTCCATTTTTCAATGTGCCATGAATACCTATTAAATAAAGGCGACCATCGATGATGGTCCAGTCACCTAGGTAGCCACGCCATAGCCCCGTGCTGCTGATGAGTAGTTCTCTTGCTTTGATATTGAATGATCGGCACCGATTTAAGGGTAATGAATGCATGAGAAGCCCTTTGCCTTGGTGAATGAGCTTCTCACTCGCTTGTGCAGTCATAGTATGTCCTCAAGCTTAGAAATATTTTCATTTCAGATTTTGTTCGAAATGTTTGTTCACTTCGAAATTCAGCTCAGCATAAAAGTCACATGCGACAAGCTTTGTCGCGATGCATCGTTAACCTAGAAATCAAATCAAGCGAGCTTGTTGTTTGAGACTCCAAACGCCCTGAAAGCAGATCATTTTTACGCGTAATAAAACGGAAAATATAAATTCATTTACATGTAAATTTGTTCGTGATTTTTTAGTGCTTCGATAGATGAAAATAAATTGTCAAAAAGCTGCGACAAGCCCTATTCAAAGTTGTTGTCCATGCCATATGATTAGCAGCTATTTTTATTTCGCGTGGATGAAAAGTGCATTAAGTGATGCGCTTACTTTTGGGAGAACGGATGTCTGATGCATTAAAGCGCCACTTTGATATTTTGAAGATGCTGTCAAAAGATAGAGCGCTCAAGACAATTGATGTTCACCAAAAGTTAGAAGCACTTGGACACAGTATCTCTAAACGCACCGTTGAGCGAGACTTGCAGTGTTTGTCGCTGACATATCCTATCGTCACCGATGAAAAAGATAATGCGTTATGGTGGCGCTACGCCCAAGGAGTCGCAATCAACTTGTTTCCAGGTTTGAGTGAAGCGGAAGCCGTGAGCTTTATTATGCTCAAACAACTTGCCGAGCAATTGCTGCCTGAGAGTTTGGCCCAAGATTTGGAACCTTATTTTCAAGAAGCCAAACGCACGCTATCAAGTGGCATCGCCAAAAGTGCAATTCGCTCGTGGCCTGACAAAATTCGCACCGTGCCAGCCAACCAACCATTGATGAAGCCGCATGTGCCATACGAGGTACAAAAAGAAGTGCACGCCGCGCTGCTGCGTGATCATCAATTGCGAGTCCACTACCAGGCCCAAGGTAAGTCAGAGCCTAAAGAATACGTTATCAATCTATTGGGACTAGTCGAACACGGCGCAGCTCAATATTTAGTTGCCAATTTTGAGGGGCACGACTCGGCGCGTATTCTCGCGCTTCATCGTATTCACTCAGCTCAGATGCATCCAACGAAGACTCAAAAATTGAGAGACTTTGACCTTGATGCGTACATAGCATCTGGTGCGTTTGGATTTAGTGGCGATGCGCCTGAAATCCAAGTCGTGCTGCGCTTCTATAACGGGGCGGGGTTTCATCTGAAGGAAACACCGCTATCAAAAGACCAAAGCATTCGTGATTTGGATATGCAGACGTTAGAAGTGACTACTATGGTTCGCGATAATCGGAGATTCCGTTGGTGGTTGTTGGGCTTTGGAGCAGATGTAGAAGTTCTGTCGCCCGACAGATTTAGAAGAGAAGTTGCTGAGCAACTAGCGTTTGCGATGTCCCACTACGACAAATGAAAATCAGGTTGAAGTAATTCGTACTTTTTGTAAGGAGATAAATAGTTAAAGCTTTGATTCGGTAAGTGTTGGAAACTCTTTTTTAATTTACTTAACTTTGAAAAAATGAAGAAAATTGCTTTAGGTGCAGGAATTGCAGCGTTGGTCTTGGGTGCAGGATTTGTGGGATATTCATTTCGTACGCCGGTAAATAAGGATGTGATTGCAGAAAACAAGGCTTCACAAGCTGCTGTGGAAATCGAGAAAAGTCAGTCGGCTAAACCGGTTGAAGAACACTTCATTGAGATTATTAAAGACAATAAAAAAGTCCCTTTGACTCATTCATGGGTGTGGGGTAAATCCTCATTCGAGTCTCTGGTTTTCAAACCGGATTTAAAGGGCGCAATCGTTCCTGGTGAACTGGAAATTCGATCGGCAGTTCAAACTGGTGAGGTACAAGTGATCGCGAGATTCAGCAAGTTCGCGATTCAGCTACCAGTCGAACTGAGTGTAAACAGCAATTGCTTTGATGAAGACGTTGGGATCGTTAAGGGTTGTTATGTTCAGGCCGCCCAGCATGATTTTGATGGCGACGGCAATCCGGAACTAGTTTTCGTTCTTGGAGGTTCCGAATATGGGATCGACGTAAATGTAATTAAATACCATCCGCCAGGTAGCGTCGCTGATGAGGGAAGGCAAGAAAATTGGACATTGCTTGGCAGGTTCTATGGCCAGTTTAAGGTTCAACTAAGTGACAATAGCGTGATTCTTCCAGTTGGATCGCAAGGCTTGTTTGATGAGATGACATTGGTCAAAGGTAAGTTTATCCAAACTAACCTTCAAAATTAATTGGTCGAGTACATTTCGGCTGACGTTCAGCGATCCCGCTTTAACAGAGTAGCTGATTTTGAACGAATTTTTTCGCTTATCTTCGTTTATAACAGGATTGTCGCGGAGTATCGCTGGGGCGGGGCTTTGGCAGGATGCCTAAATAAGTAATTTGAAATAAGGAATTTAACGTGAGTTTGCTTGCAATGAAGTTTGTAGGAATGGCGTTTGCCGTCATGATTTGTTCAGTGTCACAAGCAGCTGTACCTGGCAAGCAGTGTGGTGAACCACCAGAAAAAGAAACCATGAGTCTGTTCCCCGCACTAGGCTATAACGTGGCGGGTAGTGGGCGACTGTACTTTCATGCAGCCCCCAATTTGAACTGTCGCATCGATAATCTATTTGTTATCCCCGGGGATTTATTGGTTGCCCACGAGCAGTTTGGTGAATGGAGTTATGTCGTTTTTGTCCCTAAAAATCAAAACAAGAAAGAAGTGTCTGGATGGGTTGAAAGTAAGCGCCTTAAGTTTATTGGCACGATGGGGAATACAGATGAAAAAGACTTTCCTTTTTATGAGAACGCACAAAAGGCCGCTGAAAAAGGAAAGTTAGGTTCACCTTTTTCAAAGTAGCTTTGGTTTTGATTGTGGTTCAACGGCGCAAGCAGAGGCTTCCCACCAAAACTAACAAGCCCAAGGATTTCGACCTCGACACTTACATCGCTGGCGGCGCATTTGGATTTAGTGGCGATGCGCCAGAGATTGAGGTGGTGCTGCGCTTCTATAACGGAGTGGGATTTCATTTGAAAGAAACCCCTTTGTCGAACCACCAAGATGTTCGCGAGATCGATGATGCGACTTTGGAAGTGACAGCTAAGGTTCTTGATACCCGGCGGTTTCGTTGGTGGTTGTTGGGGTTTGGGGCAGATGATAATGTCATTTCCCCTCAAAGCATTAAAGATTTTGTGATTCAGCAGAGTACTTTAGTTATGGAGAATTCTCCGTTGACATGAATCGAAGACGGCTGAAATGTTTAAATGAATATTGTTTGAATTCTTGAAGCATAACTTGAATTCAGTAATCAGTATAAATATTGATTTTTTCGAATTGAGAAAATGAATTGACCTATTTGAGGAGTAGTAAATGTTAAAGCGTTCAGTTCTAGATTTGAATTTTGTAGAAGGAAGAATATCGTCACCAACGATTGAAGTGAATGTTGAGAGCATCGAAAAAAGTGGAGTCACGTTCTATGAAATCGTCTCGAAGGCTTTGACAGAGTATGCACTTTCCCACAAAGGCGCGGTGTCTACTGTCTATTTGTGCGGTGGAGCAAGTGTAAATTTTGGGGAGTATTCTAGCTCTGAGTTCTTGATTATTCCGAGCAATCCTGGGGTTTTAGAATTCCTGAAAGTTAGATTTGAGCGAATTGTAGGAATACAGTCTAGATTCAGTGACTATATGTATCCATCGGAAGGATTGAAAGCCTTTCATCTCGAAGAGGGTATGCTTTGGGAGCCTGAGGATATGATGAATTGGTATTCATTGGCTGTTGAAAAGAGTCAGTTTAATGTTGAAAGTGATTTGGAAACATCCGCTGTTGGAGACGAATTTTTTACTGATCCTGACGGCTTATTGGTCGAAAGTAATGAATTCTCCGAAGAGGATGATTTTCGATTTATTGTTTCGGCACCTAATCAATCTAAGAAAACGATCAGTTCTAAAACAACTCAAAACGCTAGATATAGAGCCGCACGAAGCGATGCTCGAATTGGTCATATTAAGCGAGAAATTGAACGAGTTTTTGGATTGCCAGTTGGCTCCGTCTCTTTGATTGGACCAGATGGTAGCTCCCTTCGATCGGATGCATTTATTCGTACGCTCCATAAACGGTGGGAGGACTAAGCTTCAAGGCGATCTGTAGTAATGGTTGAATATCCTCGGCCAAGAAAGTCTTGGGTTGAAATAGGGCTAGAAGCGAGCAGGCTTCATTTGTTAAAAATCGACTTGCTGTGGCTTATCAATTTCCAAATGCTGGACTTGATTTGGTGAGGCTCTTTGGTAAAGATGCTTTGCCGGTATAGAAAAACTCAGACTTTTCGAGCCAAGGTAGCTGATGTTTGGTTTGAGAAAAATGTTAAGGTCCACGGCAAAATTTATCGATCGGTCTGGACGATAAGATTGGCGTGAAAATTATTAGTCGCTTACATTAAGTGCTTAGTGGGCGAGGTTGGTGATTTGAAAAATTTACACTATTATGACGTTTCTTGTCTAATTTTCCCAAGTTGCGGCTATGAGTGTGAATGAAAATGCGATTTTGACCATAAAGCAAGTCGCAGACTACTTAAAAGTTACGGAGCGCACAATTTATCGGTTAGCGGCCGCGAAACAAATACCAGCCTTCAAAGTGGGAGGAAGCTGGCGATTTTCGCTCGTTGACATTGACGCTTGGATAAAGCAACAAATTATTCATGGCGATGACGCGTCCGAGGGCGATGAAAATGGCCAATGATCAACGTTATCGGCTGTCATTTACGACAGGTGGTCTTTTCATCGCTGAGACTCCGAGTATTGTTGAAATTTATCTAGACTTGGGTGATTGGAAAAAAGTCAGGGACATGGTTCGCGAAAAGAATTTACTTCAAGTTAGAACGTCTACAGCTTCACTGCGCATAAGCAAGGAGGTCGTCGCTCGGCTCGAATTTTTGACTCAGGAAGAGCTCGAAGAGCTTGTTTATCTCAACTTTCGCGATCTAGGATACTTACTTTGGGTTGCGGTTTGTAGGCGTTACTCCTTTATCCGTGACTTTGCAACTGAAGTAGTGCGCGAGCATTATTTGGTTTTGAGGCGACACTTGCCACTTAGTGATTTTGACGCGTTTCTGAATTCGAAGTCTCTGTGGCATGAGGAGCTTGATAGCATTGCTCCCTCGACGAGTAAAAAATTGCGACAAAATTTGTTCAGAATGTTGCGGGAGGCAAATTTGGTTGATGACAATCTGCATATTCAAGCAGCGATGGTAAGCCCCAGATTAGCGCAAGTGTTGTCGCGGAATGACATTAGTGATCTTCAAGTATTTCCTGCAACCGACAACGATATTCAGCGATGGTTAGCATGAATAAAAAAATAAGCCAGCAGCAGATCTCGGTTCGTTTTGATCACTTAGTTAAAGTGATAAGCAGCCAAAGGTTTCTTCAGATGCGAGGACTGAACAACGATTTGCCATTTTATATTTGCGAGTTCAAAGCATCAGAAACGTTTGAAATGCAGAGGATAATACAGCAGCTCACTACTACCCTTGCCAGTGGCGCAATTGATTGCTTGGGGGGGCGGGGAGTCAAGGTTTTGGAAATCAACCTCTATGATTTGTGTGTAGACCTCCTAAAGGCTCGAGAAGGTAGTAGTCCAGACACAAATTTGTGGGACGAAATACTGTCCATCGAAACTGAAAATGAGAAAGATAGTCTTCTCGAGTTGCTACAAAATGTTCTGAGCATTGAGGATTATTTAATTCCCGCGATCAGAGAACGCATCGATCAGACTGAATATGACGTGTTTTTTTTATCTGGGATCGGGGAGGTTTTTCCATACATCCGTTCGCATAATGTACTCAATAATTTGCAAAGCACAGCCAAAGAAAAACCTACTGTGATGTTTTTTCCAGGGGAGTATCGCTACTCGCTAGAGCAGGGTGCTTCGCTTGAGCTTTTTGGTATGCTTCACGATGACAAATATTATCGAGCATTTAACATATTTGACACTCAGATCTGAGAGGAAAAAAGTTGGAACTTAATCGTATATTTCTAAATCCTGTGAGCCGCCCGATAGAGGGTGTGATTAAAGCTGACGATGAATCAAGCTTACACAATGAATTGAGTGAATATGTACTAACAAATGAAGTTGCTAAACGGTTAGAGCACTTTCTTGATGCGTACAACGATTACCACAGCGCGAACGGTGTATGGGTATCCGGCTTTTTTGGATCTGGTAAATCACATCTGCTGAAAATGCTTGCGGTGTTACTTGAAAACCGTGAGGTCGGTGGGGAACAAGCATTAGAAATTTTTCTTGCCAAGATCCCAATGGGAGATGAGCTCCTTCGAGCCTCATTAAAAAGGGCGATCGCTATCCCATCTAAGAGCATTTTGTTTAACATTGATCAAAAAGCGGACATTATTAGTAAGACACAAGTCGATGCCCTTCTTTCTGTGTTTGTGAAAGTGTTCAATGAGATGTGCGGATATTTCGGCAAGCAGGGGTACATCGCACAATTTGAGCGAGATCTTGACGGCCGTAACCAGTTTGATGCGTTCAAAGATGCATATCTACGTCATGCAAATAAAGCTTGGGAGCGAGGGCGTGAGCAAGCTTTGCTGGAAGCCGGCAATATTGCTAAGGCATATGCTGAAATAACTGGTGAAGATCCAGCACTAACGAAAGGAATTCTCGACAAGTACCGAAGCCAGTATAGTGTTTCGATAGAGGACTTCGGCAATCAAGTCAAAGCATGGCTGGATAAAAAACCTGCAAACTTCCGGCTCAATTTTTTTGTTGATGAAGTTGGGCAGTACATAGCCGAGAACACCAAGCTTATGACCAATCTGCAAACCGTAGCTGAGAGCTTGGCCACGAAGTGTCAGGGACGCGCGTGGATTATTGTTACTGCGCAGGAGGATATGAATTCTGTGCTGGGCGACTTGAGCAAGCAGCAAAGCAATGACTTCACGAAAATTCAAGCGCGTTTTGCCAATCGTCTTAAGCTCACAAGCGCAGATGTCGCCGAGGTGATCCAGAAACGGCTGCTTACTAAGAACGAAATTGGCTCAAAGCTTTTAAAAGAAACCTACGCCCAACAGGTCAACAACTTCAAAACCCTGTTTGACTTTGCTGACGGTGGCCAAGCTTACCAAAACTTCCGGGATGAAGATCACTTCATTTATGCCTACCCCTTTGTACCGTATCAGTTCCCGCTGTTTCAATCGGCCATTCGTGGCATCTCTGTCCACAACGGATTTGAAGGCAAGGCCAGCTCTGTCGGTGAACGCTCCATGCTTGGCGTTTTCCGCGAAGTAGCCATTGCCATCGATAACGAACCAGTTGGGCAATTAGCCACGTTCGACCGCATGTTCGAAGGCATTCGTGGGGCACTAAAAAGTGGCATACAGAGTGCTATCAACACGGCAGAGCGAAACCTGGGTGATCCCTATGCAATCCGCGTTCTCAAGGCGCTTTTTTTGGTCAAGTACGTTAAAGAATTCAAGGCCACACTGCGCAATCTGAGTGTCCTGATGTTGGAACGCTTTGGCGAAGACGTTCCTGCCCAGCGTAAAAAGCTGGAAGCGGCGCTGAATTTGTTGGAGCAACAGACCTACATTCAGCGTAGTGGTGATCTATACGAATACCTGACCGATGAGGAAAAGGACGTAGAAGAAGAGATTAAGAATACGGATGTCGAAACAGCCGATATAATTAAGGAGCTGGAGACGCTGCTCTTCGACGGTGTGATCAAACAGCGCAAGATCCGGCACAGTAACGGCCAGGACTATGCGTACACCCGAAAAATGGATGAGCGGGCAGTGAGCCGGGAGTACGAACTTGCGATTCATATCATTACACCGCTGTCTGATAACTTTGATAACATTGCTCTGCAGCGCATGCAAAGCATGGGCCGGGACGAGTTGCGTGTGGTGCTTCCTGCCGATGCACGCTTCATGCAAGACCTGACCATGCACAAGCGCACGGAGAAATATATCCGTCAGAACAGCAACACGCAGCAAGAGGCAGTCAAACGAATTCTGGACGCCAAAGGATTCCAGAACACGGAACGTCTAAGCGACCTGCAAGTGCGGGCGAAAGCGCTGCTTGGCAAGGCTGCACTGATCATCAACGCAGCAGATATTGATGTCAATAGCGAGGATGGTCAGACACGGGTGCTCAAAGGTTTCGATCATCTGATCCAGATCACTTACCCGAATCTACGTATGTTGCGCGATCTGCCGTTCAATGAAGCAGATGTGGGCAAGCATCTGCGTATGGCCGAAGACGGTTTGCTGGCCAACGACGCCACCAGTCTGACTGAGGCGGAGCAAGAACTGCTCGCCTTCATTCAGAGCAATGCGCGAAGCGGCGTGCGTACCACGGTCAAGAGCTTGATCGAGCGCTTCGAGCGCAAGAACTACGGTTGGTACTACGCGGCTATATTGTGCAACCTGGCCCTGCTCAGTGCGCGTGGCAAGGTCGAGATCCGTCAAGACAGCAATACCTTGGAGGCAGAGGCTCTGGAGCGTAGCCTTCGCAACACCAACGCTCACGCCACACTGGTCCTGGAGCCACAGGTGGAGTTCACGGCCTCACAAGTACGCACACTCAAAGAATTCTTTGCCGACTTCTTCGACAAGCCTGCCGCTAGTAACGAGGCTCGGGCATTGGCTCGCGAGACGATCGATGCCATCAAGGATCTGGAAATTGAGCTGGTCGAGCTGAACGCTCAACAAGCCCTGTACCCATTCTTGAATGTATTGGATGCCGTTCTGGTCACTTTGAAAGAAGTATCCGAGAAGAACGTCAACTGGTTCCTGACCGATCTTGCCCGAGCAGAAGATGCACTGCTGGACACCAAGGAAAAACTGGTTGACCCGCTGCGCCGCTTCATGAAAAGCCCGCAAAAGGCTATTTTTGATCAAGCTCGCCAACTCGTTGCTGAACAAGAGGATAACTTCGCCTACGTTCCCGCGACTGAAGTTGAAATTGTGCAGGCCCTGTTGGTCGATAAAAGCCCATGGCAAGGCAATCGACTGCAACAAACCAAGCCACAACTGGATGCGTTGCAGCAGAGTATCGCTAATCAACTAGCCAGCGAAAAGGCAACCGCAGCCAACCGACTGGATGAGCTTGGATTGCGTCTTCAAGCCACCGACGAATACGCCACCATAAATCCAGACGACCAAGCCAGACTTTCAAAGCCTTTTATCGAAGCGGGGCAAGTGCTGCAAGGTCAGAAACGGATCGCCATGATCCGCGATCAGTTACGTCACTTTGAAGATGAACGCTATCCACAGTTGTTGTTGCAACTGGAAGGCTTGGCCAAGCCAAAACCCGTTGCGCTGCCCCCGAACATTCCCAACGACACCACTCCGCCAGTGGAAGGCGGTAAGCCACAGGCAACTGCGCCCACGTCTGTCGTTGCTGAGCCTCGCTTGGTGCCAGCGCGCACCATCAAGATCGGGTATCCAAAGCCCTGGTTGGCCAACGAGGCTGAGTTGGACGAGTACCTCAAACAACAGCGTGAAGCCTGGCTGAAAGAGATTCAGGCCGGCAACCGCGTACAGGTATGAGAAGAGATTTCCAATGCTAGAAAAATTAGAACTCACCAATTTTACCGGCTTTGAAAAGCTGGACATCACGTTCTCTGCCAAGATTAACATAATCGTCGGCGAGAACGGCACAGGGAAAACCCATGTACTAAAGGCGGCCTATGCTTTGTGTGCTGGTGCTCCTCTGTTCAAGAATAAGTCGGATCTTAATGACGAAGAGCTTGCAACTGCACTTACTACCAAAGTACTACGTCTTTTCATGCCACTGGATGACAAGCTCGGTAAATTGCATCGTCAAGGGGCGACTGAGCAGGCCAATTTTACTGCTCGTTTTTTCCAAGGGCAGAAATGTTCGACGACATTCTTTAATAACTCTAGGACACTTGCTATCCAGAGTCGGACTCATTATGAGAAATTTCAGAACGAGGCCGTTTTCATTCCGACCAAAGAAGTGCTGTCTTTCATGAAAGGTTTCAATAGCCTTTACGAGAAGTACGGACTTTCGTTCGACCAGTCATACCAAGACGTCTGCCTGTTGCTCGATCTTCCGGAAATCCGCCCGGAAAATTTGCGTGAAAAATCGAAATGGGCGATGGCGGAGATCGAACAAGTCTGTGGTGGACGATTTGTTTTCTACGGCGGCGGCAAGGTTACCTTCAAAACCGAAAATACCGAATATTCCGCCAATTCCATGGCAGAAGGGTTTCGCAAGGCGGGAATGCTCGCTCGGCTACTAGAGACCGGCGCGATTCAGCCCGGAGTCAGTGGTCCGCTGTTTTGGGATGAACCCGAAACCAACTTGAACCCCAAGCTGATGAGGCTATTGGTCGAGATTCTGCTGGAACTATCACGCAACGGTCAGCAAATCATCCTAGCAACGCATGATTATGTGTTGCTCAAGTGGTTTGATCTGCTGATGGATAAAGGCAAAGAAGATCATGTTCGCTTCCACGCGCTCTATCGCAATGACGAAGGATGCGTTCAAGTGGACAGCGTGGATGATTACCGCACAATCACGCCTAATGCCATTGCCGACACATTCAACGAACTCACGAAAGAACAGGTCAATAAGAAAATGGGTGGTTTGGGCAAATGAGCGCATCGCTGAACACCAAACTCAGGGAACGAAGTATCGAGATTGACTTCACCAATGCGGTTGATACATTGGTCTTCGATCAAATGAAGTCTGGCAAACCGAACTATCATGGCATTGGAGAAATGCATCGAGTGGATTTCATCGTCGAGCTTGACGAGGCAATCCTGTTCGTTGAGGTGAAAGATCCGGGTAATCCCAAAGCACAGGAAAAGGGGCTTCAAAAGTTTCGAGACGAATTGAACGATGGAACACTCAGTTCGACTTTTGCCTCAAAATTTATCGATAGCTTTTTCTACCGCTGGGCTGAAGACAGACTGTCAAAAGAAATTCACTACCTCAGCTTGGTCACCCTTGAGGGTGAGGTTTTGCCGAATTTTTCGGATGAAATCGCCAAAAAACTTTCCCCAGCGGATAAAAGCTCACCACGCTGGAAAAGACATCCAGTAAGAAACTGCCAAGTCTTCAATATTGAAACTTGGAATGAAAATTTCCCCAAGTGGCCGGTCACACGCATTGTCGCAGCCGCAGGAGCATAATAAATGGAAACAACAAAACTAAGCCGCTTTGCCCAATACGCCCGTCGCACACTGATGGAGCTGGTTGAGGCGCGCCTGCAACTGGTTTTGCAACCGAGCAGTGCCGCACGGCGTGAAAATGCCGAGGCCATCAAAACACTTGAAGAAGCAATCAAGAGCCAAGGCGAGGCACAGGTTATTGAATGCGTGGCCTATATCTGGTTCAACCGCTTTTGCGCACTGCGCTTTATGGATGTGAACCGCTACACCCGCATCGGTGTAGTGTCACCCGTTGAGGGGCAGTTTCAGCCCGAAATTCTGGCTGAGGCCAAGATGGGGCACATCGACGACGAGACAGTGCCGGAAAAAGTCCGCCAGCAAATCTTTGCGCTGCTCGAGGGCAAATCGCCCAGTCATGATCCACAAGGGGAGGCCTATCGCCTGCTGGTGGTCGCGGCCTGCAACGCCTTTCACCGCGCCATGCCATTCCTGTTCGAACGTATCGACGACTACACCGAACTACTGATGCCCGACGACCTATTATCGGGCAACTCCATCCTCGCCTACACCCGCGAAGCGATGACGCCGGATGCTTGCGAAGATGTCGAGGTGATCGGCTGGCTCTACCAGTTCTATATTTCCGAGAAAAAAGATGCGGTGTTCGAGGGGTTGAAAAAAAACCAGAAGATCACGCCCGAAAACATCCCCGCCGCCACCCAGCTTTTTACTCCGCATTGGATCGTACGTTACCTAGTGGAAAACTCCCTTGGTCGCCTGTGGATGCTCAATCGGCCCGGTTCTAGGCTGGCCGAGAAGATGGATTACTACATCAAGCCAGAGCAACCGGAAACCGATTTTCTAAAGATTAGCAGCCCTGAGGAAATCAAAATCTGTGATCCAGCCTGTGGCTCTGGCCACATGCTGACCTATGCCTTCGATTTGCTCTATGCCATCTATGAAGAAGAAGGCGTAGATGCTGCGGAGATACCGGAAAAAATTCTCACCCATAACCTCTACGGCATCGAGATCGACGAACGCGCCGGAGAATTGGCCGCTTTTGCCTTGACCATGAAGGCACGCGCCAAACAGCGTAGGTTCTTCAACAAAGGCATCAAGCCCAATATCTGCGTATTGGAAAACGTGAAGTTTGATGTGGGTGAACTGACCGAGTACATGGGCTTTATTGGGCGAGACCTGTTCACCGCACCGCTACAAACGACGCTACGCCAGTTTGAAGAGGCCGACAACTTCGGTTCCCTGATCCGGCCCGATGTCACTGATGTAGACGGCATGTTAAGGATTCTGGAGTCAAAGAATGTCTTCGTGCATCTCTTCCTCAGTCAAACCCATCAGAAGGCCCTGCAAGCCCTGCGACAGGCCGATTACCTGAGCCCGAAATACCATGTGGTGATTGCCAATCCCCCTTATATGGGAGGGGGGGGAATGACTGGTGCGATGAAAGCCTGGGCAAATAAAAGCTTCCCCGCAAGCAAGGCTGATTTGTATTCTATGTTCATAGACCGAAATTTAGAGCTCAGTAAGCACCATGGCTTTGTTGCGATGGTAACTATGCAGAGCTGGATGTTTTTATCTTCCTTTGAGGGATTGAGATCGAAAATTCTGCAAAACCACAGCATTTCTGGATTCGTCCAAATTGGATACAACAGCTTCCCTGAATTGAATTCAAAAGTGGCACTAGCCTCCAGTTTTGTTATTGTTAAAGGCTCAGTTGGGCATTATGGCTCTTACCTGAATTTAAATGACGCACCACAATCTGCAGATAAAAATAGTGTCTTTTTGGACAGAAGATCCAACGGCCCTATCTACGTTCGTAACTCCAATGACTTTAAAAGTCTGCCAGGAAACCCGCTAGCTTATTGGCTTAGTGAGGCTTTTTTAAATTGCTTCTCTAGTAATTCAAAAGTAGGAATTTTTGCAAGGGCGGCGAAGGGACTAGTGACAGCCAATAATGATGAATTTGTTCGCGATTGGTCAGAAGTATCTTATAGTCGCGCGGCGTTTCATTGTGTAAGTCGCACAGAATCTATTGAGTCCAGTAAGCCCTGGTTCCCATATGCCAAAGGCGGTGAATTCCGAAGGTGGTCTGGAAATACAGAGTGCTTCGTAAATTGGGAGAACGATGGTTATAAAATTCGCAATGATTTGACAGATGATGGCTCTCGAGTTCGTGCCACCAACTTCAATCTTGACAGAATTTTTCGCCGTGGGATTAGTTGGACCGTTGTTACAACATCTAAGCCGACTTTTAGGGCTGTTCCTAGTGGGTTCTTGTTTGATGCAGCGGCAGGTATATTGCAGACAGATACCAATAGTGAAATGGTATTACTCGGCTACTTGAACTCCAAAGTTGCGGAGGCTGCATTGGCTGCCATTAATCCAACCCTAAACTTACATCCAGGGTATCTTGAGAGCCTTCCGTATGTTCAAGTTTCGCAGAACGATGAAATAGAACAAGTGGTATTTGATTTATTAAAAAAATCGCAAGAGGACTGGGATAGTTTCGAAAAGTCCTGGGGGTTCACCATGCTGCAGCTTCTGCAACCTAGTTATAGACAGCCAAGTTTGAAAGGAGCCTATCGTAAGGTCCGCGAACATTGGCGTGAGATGACGCAGGAAATGCAACATCTGGAAGAGAAAAACAACCGCTTTTTTATTGACGTCTACGGCCTACAGGACGAACTAACGCCCGAGGTGCCGTTGGGCGAGGTCACGCTCACCTGCAACCCGTACTACCGCTACGGGGACGACAAGAGCGAAGACGAGCTGGAGGCGTTACTTCTCACCGACACCATGCGCGAGCTGGTGAGCTACGCGGTGGGCTGCATGTTTGGCCGCTACAGTTTGGATAAGCCGGGGCTGATCCTGGCCAGCCAGGGGGAGACCCTCGCGGACTACTTGCGTCAGGTTCCCGAGCCGAGCTTTCCGGCGGACGACGACAACGTAATTCCTATGCTAGACGGCGACTGGTTCACCGACGACATCACCGAGCGCTTCCGCCAATTTCTGCGCGTGGCTTTTGGCGAGGCGCATTACGAGGAAAACCTGCAGTTTGTCGAAAAGGCGCTGGGTAAGAAAGGCAAGCCGCAACCGATCCGCGACTACTTCCTCAAAGAGTTCTATAGCGATCACGTCAGGCGCTACAAAAAGCGTCCGATCTACTGGCTGTTTTCCAGCCCCAAGGGCACGTTCAACGCGCTGATTTACTTGCATCGCTACCGCCCGGATACGGTGAGTGTGGTGCTCAACGGCTACCTACGCGACTTCCGCAACAAGCTGGCCGCACATCTGAGCTACTTGCAGCAGGTGGGTGTCAGCGCCACGGCCAGCCAAGTCGAGAAGACCCGCGCCAACAAGGAAAACGACACCATCAAGAAGCAGCTGCAGGAGTTGGACGACTACGAACGCGACGTGCTCTACCCGCTGGCTACAAAGCAAGAGCCCCTGAATCTGGACGACGGGGTGAAAGTCAATTACCTCAAGCTGGGCGCAGCCCTGAAGAAAATTGTCGGGCTGGATGCGAAGGAAGATGACTGAGATGGCAGGCGGATTTGAGAAGGCTATTACCATTCGTCAAGCTGTACGCAATATCGATGATCGTACTTTTCTTCTTCCAGCGATCCAGCGTAACTTCGTCTGGACAACGCAGCAGATTTGCACGCTGTTTGACTCGTTGATGCGGGAATACCCAATCAATACCTTTATGATGTGGGACGTCACAAGTCAGGAAATTAAAAATAAATATCGGTTCTATAGTTTCTTGACTGACTATTGCCAGCGCTTCAAGGAGTCGAACGATTATGTTCCAACTCAGGGCGACTTTAAACATTTCAAAGCGGTGATTGATGGGCAGCAGCGCCTGACTTCTATTTATATCGGTTTGAAGGGAACTTACGCATATAAACAGCCACGTATCTGGTGGCCAAATACACGTACCGATGAGGCACTTCCACCACGACGACTGTATCTTAATTTGAGTAAGGGCGTTGATGGTGAAGAGAACGAATCAATGAGTCAGTATGACTTTCGATTTCTGACGGAGAAGCAAATTGCGGCGTATCAATTCGATACTAATTCATTCTGGTTTGAGGTCGGTAAGGTATTGAGCATGCCTGATGTACGTTCTGATGATGAGATATTAATGGAGGTAGTGCTTCCTTACCTGGCAGAACATAAATGGGCAGATAACAAGTTTGCACGTAAGGCATTGACTCGGTTGTACTACTTAGTCCGGCGAGACGAGGTTATTCACTACTACAATGAAGAAAGCCAAGATATCGACCATGTACTTGATGTTTTCATCCGAACGAACAGTGGGGGAACTCCGTTGGAGTTCGGCTCTCTACTCATGTCTATTGCGATCGCGAACTGGGAAGGGGATGCACGCAAGGATATCGATGATCTAATTACCGAAATTAGACAGAGTTCGGAAACGCAGTTTTCGGTCGGACGCGACTGGATTTTGAAAACTTGCTTGATGCTAATTGGTGCAGATGTCAGATTTAAAGTAAAAAATTTCAATGCTGATCAAGTCAGAGTGATTCAATCTCAGTGGCCACAGATTAGAGCTTGTATTGTCGCGACTTTTAAGCTGATGCGGCTATTCGGATTGAATGATCAATCTCTAAGGGCAAAAAATGCGGTGATTCCAGTGGCATATTATTTGTACGAGCAGTCCTACCAGGACAAACCACTGTATGTGAGCATTACGAATATTGACCTGCATCGAGAAGAGCGCATTGTACTTTCAAAGTGGCTGCACATGGTGCTATTACGGGGAATTTTTGGTGGTCAAGCAGACGGCGTTCTGGCAAAGATGCAACGGCTCATTACAGAAAATTTGAGTAGAGGGATTTTTCCGCTCGAAGAAATCATAGAAGCCTTCACTGCCACTAATAAAGATTTACGCTTTGATGAGGCGTTTCTCCGAGGCTTGATCGATATTCAGTATGGAGATGCGCGTTGTCGCTCCGTACTTGGTTTGCTTTTTCCAGAAATAAATGAAAATCTTAAAGTGGATATGGATCACTTACATCCAAAGAGTGCTTTTACCAAAACTGAGCTTTCCAAGCACAAATTTTTGCAAGATGATTCGAGTAAATTATCTGAGTTCCTAAATCCGATCAATTGGAATTCGATCGCAAATTTGCATCTACTAAATGAATCTCAAAATCGCTCGAAGCAAGATAAGTCCTTGTTTGCTTGGTTGTCAGGAACTAACAGCGGCGTTAAACACAGCGACCTTTTGCTGGAAGAAGGAGACAGTCTGCAATTTGAGGATTTTCTCGCTTTTTGTGAAAGGCGACGTGAGGTCTTGATGCAGCGATTACGAAGCAATGTCGTGGTCAGCCAAAATGCACTGATTACTGAGGTTGTTTTAGACGAGGAAGTTGAGGCTGACCAATGAGCAATAAAAAAATAATACAGGCTTTGTCGAATCTATTCGACAAGCAAAGGGTCGTATTTTGGTACGATACAAGGCATGAATTTCGTACAGATTTTGAAAATTTAGAGATATCCGGTGTCGAGAAAATTGAATTGGCCAACAACGAGTTTGGCGTCAAACATCGAGTTTTGCGTGATAAACCAACACAAAAATTTTTGCTTTATCGTGACGGACCTGAACCTGCCCCTTTAGATAATTGGCTACTCGATTTGCAGTTAGCAAGCGGGAATACTTTTCGCACCGACCAGGTAGCTCTGTGGCTGGCAGAACTGGAGTTAGGGCAAGATAGCTACCCACTTCTTGAGGCCCATGTTGGTTTTTTTGAGGCGAGTAAACGACGTGAGGCATTGCGGCAAATGCTGGAAACTAGCGATACTCAAAATGCCCTGCGTCAAAAGATGCTAGCCGTGTGCGTAGGGACGGAGCCGCGGCTTGATGTTATGTTGGAAGTATTACTAGGCGACCTTGCTGAAAGTATCGAAACTCGTATAAAACTGATTGAGCGTAGCGGCTTACTAGAGTTTTTTTGGGAGTGCATGAAACGCGCTTATGGCTATACGTCGCAACAACCCAGCTTACGTGATTTTGTAATCGAGCTTTTTAAGACCTGTTTTTTTGCTGACGTTGAGCCGGAGTGTAAGGCAAGTCTCAATTCTGAGGCACATGTGTTTATTCGGCGTTGGAAAGACAGTAAAGCCCATAATCAGCGCTTTGAGACACTAGCGAATGAAAGTGCGACGGTCTTGCAGATTGATGAAAAATTAGCAGGACTGGATTACCGCACGTTGATGGACCTCGACTATTTTGAAATAATTGATCAGAAGATTCTGAGTGATTTAGTGCGTGATGTGTCGGCTCGAATAGTTACTGCGCAGGAAGTGGAGCAATGGGTGCGGCAACGCCGACAGGGGCATTGGTTTGATCGTTTTGAAGATGTTTACATGGCGATTGAGCATGGTGCGCAGTTCATACAGATCTTGGGTATCACTCAATTGGAGATGAGCTCACTTGAAGATGGAGTACAAAAATATGCCCATACTTGGTTCCGCCTAGACCAGCGCTACCGTAAATTTATCTATCACGCGAAAGAATCAGGCCAAGCAACATTACTGCTAGATTTAAACAATTTGATCGAAAATTTATACACGAACAATTATCTCGTTCGTCTGAATGATCGATGGCAAACACACGTTGATGCGACCTCGCTTTGGGACGCAACGCCGGTCGTATCACAGGCACAGTTCTTCAGCTGTTTTGTGCGTCCTTACTTGGAGCGCAAGAATAAGGTGTGCGTGTTGATATCAGATGCATTTCGGTATGAAATTGGCGAAGAGCTTCAAGGTATGATCCGCCGTGAAGATAAATTTGACGCTGAGTTGGTGCCTGCTCTATCTAGTTTGCCAAGTTACACCCAACTTGGTATGGCAGCACTGTTACCGAATCAAAATTTAGAACTGGTCGATGATGGGAGCGGGCATGCTCTGGTTGATGGTCAGAGTAGTGTTGGATCTGCGAATCGTTCAAAGATTTTGGCTGCTGCGGTGCCTGCGTCGACAGTTGTGTTGGCCAAAGATGTGATGAGTATGGGGCGTGAGGAGTCACGTGCACTGATCCGTGATCATGATGTGGTTTATGTCTATCATAATTTGATTGATAAAACGGGTGACACTAGGGACACTGAAGAGCGTGTGTTCGCGGCGTCTGAAGAGACACTTGATGAACTTTTGCGTGTTGTGAAAAAGTTGACTAATGCCAATGCTAACAATTTGATTATTACAGCGGATCACGGGTTCATCTACCAAAACCGGGCATTGGCAGAAAGTGATTTTCTAAGTACAGAGCCCGAGGGGCGTCAAATTCAATATATTGATCGTCGTTTTGTTTTAGGCAATGGGCTCCGTCCACAACCTAGCTTCAAAACCTTCAGTTCATCGCAGTTGTCACTGGTAGGTAATTTGGAAATTCAATTTCCAAAGTCCATTAATCGTCTACGATTGAAAGGTTCTGGAAGTAGGTTTGTTCATGGGGGAGCTACTTTGCAGGAAGTCGTGATTCCGGTTATAAGCATTAACAAAAAACGTCATAGTGATGTGGGACGTGTCGACGTGGAATGTGTCGGGGGCGGCGGCAAAACAATCACGACCGGACAATTGGCGGTGGTTTTTTATCAGACCAACCCAGTTACTGAGAAGTTGCAGGCTAGACGATTGAGGGCGGGGCTTTTCACTTTGAGTGGCGAATCTATCTCAGATAGTAATGACTTGGTCTTTGATTTTTCTTCAGAAAATCCCCGCGAGCGAGAACTACATGTACGCTTCATGCTAAGCCGTAAGGCAGACGATTCCAATAACCAGCAGGTTGAGCTACGCTTGGAAGAGCAAGTGGAAGGTACATCACATTTTACGAAATACAAGGCCTTGCGTTATACAATTCGCCGATCGTTTACGAGTGAATTTGATTTTTAAGCGTTTGCTAGGGAAACTCTATGAGTCAGTTAGATGACAAGATAAATCAGCATTTTGCTGGTTTGGTGGTTCGCAAAGATCTCGTTAAAACGGTCAAGGGTAACGCGATCGTGCCAACTTATGTTTTGGAATACCTCCTTGGTCAATATTGCGCTACTGATGACCAGGCCACTATCGAAACCGGGATCGACACCGTAAGAGAGATATTGCGTAAACACTACGTACATCGAAATGAAGCCGGTTTGGTTCGCTCGACGATAAAAGAAAAAGGACGACATAAAGTCATTGATCGTATCAGCGTCGCATTGAATGACAAATCAGACGCTTACGAGGCTGAGTTCGCCAATTTAGGGATAAAGAAAGTAATTATTGATTCCGCTACAGTTAAGACTCATCCTAAGTTGCTTGTTGGTGGCGTTTGGTGTATCGCTGATCTCGAGTACATGTTCACGGAAGATAAGAACTCGTCGCCTTGGATACTTTCATCAATTAAGCCGATTCAACTCTCGCACTTTGACTTTGACAGGTATGTCGAGGCACGTAAACAGTTCACGACCGAAGAGTGGATTGACCTACTAATTCAAAGTATTGGATTCAATCCTCAATTGTTTGGTAAGCGAAACAAGCTAAGTCAACTAGTCAGGCTGATTCCATTTTGCGAACGTAATTATAATTTGATTGAACTCGGTCCCAAAGGGACAGGAAAGTCCCACATTTTTTCAGAATTCTCACCACATGGTATCTTGATCTCAGGTGGAGAAGTTACGGTTCCCAAACTTTTTGTGAATAATAGCAGTGGAAAGCTTGGATTGGTTGGCTACTGGGATGTGGTCGCTTTCGACGAATTTGCGGGTAAGCAAAAAAAAGTCGATAAAGCGTTGGTCGATATTTTGAAAAATTACATGGCGAACAAGACGTTCTCGAGAGGTGTAGAAACGCTCGGTGCCGAGGCTAGTATGGCATTTGTTGGCAATACGGACCATACCGTTCCATACATGTTAAAACATTCCGATTTGTTTGATCCGCTGCCAGAGAAATTTCATGACTCTGCTTTTTTAGATCGGATACATAATTACATCCCGGGTTGGGAAGTAGATGTCATACGAGGTGAAATGTTCTCAGATGGCTATGGCTTCGTTGTGGACTACCTCGCAGAAATTCTACGCTCATTGCGCAGTCATGATTTTTCTGACAGATATAAATCAAAGTTCCAACTTTCTGAAGCACTCTCTACTCGAGATCGGGACGGGATCAATAAAACCTTTTCTGGTCTAATGAAGATTTTATATCCGCAAGGTGAGGCAACTGATGCGGAAATTGAAGAAATTCTGCGCACAGCGATTGAAGGTAGAAAACGCGTTAAAGATCAACTTCTAAGAATCGATTCAACTTATCCAGAGGTTAAATTTGCTTATATCACTAAGGATGGAAAAGAAATCGTAATTAGGACTTTGGAAGAGGATGAATATCCAAACGCGTATCACCGTACCGTGAACCTACAAAGTTCCGATGATGGAACTAAAGAGATAGAAATTGAATCTGATATCGCTTCAGAGCCTGACGTCAATGGCCAAAAGAAGATTGATCGTGGATTGGGAAATCGGGCTGAGTCTATTTTGCGTGAGTGCCACATTGCATTCCAGGAAAACCAGAGAGGAGTGAGTTTTGACAAAATTTTTGGACCATATCTTGTTGGTTCGCATGTCATTACGGTCACTGATCCTTATCTTCGTTTGTTTCATCAGCAGCGAAACGTGATGGAGCTATTGGAAACGATCAGTAAGCATTGTTCCTTGGATGAAGAAGTTCGCGTACATATTGTTACTGCGGAGGATGAATTTAACAACGACAGGCAAAGCGAAAACTTTCAGAAAATGAGTGACTCATGTTT
This sequence comes from Affinundibacterium nitidum, assembly GCF_014284155.1. Classification (GTDB taxonomy): domain Bacteria; phylum Pseudomonadota; class Gammaproteobacteria; order Burkholderiales; family Burkholderiaceae_D; genus Undibacterium; species Undibacterium nitidum. Next base: position 406,327 of record NZ_JACOFZ010000002.1, on the reverse strand, counting down.
ATCTATTGGTATTAAATTGACGTGGGAGTACGATACTACTGGGACAAAGCATGATCGTGATATAACCACAGATACAGGATGGAAGATTGTCTTAAGTCGAGGGTTGGATATTTTCCAGCGGTTCGATGTTAATGATGCGTTCAGTTTTTCAAATCGAATGCAGCAGTACCGGCAATCGAAGGAATTTAACGTCACCTATGTTCGAATTCCCGATAGAAAAAATGAACTAAAAATGCAAAACTGATGCCCGTGAATCGCATGAGGCATTGCACTGTATAAAATGTACATTAGGAGCGTTTTGACGATTTTTTCCCGGTTGAGAAGAAAATTTTATCCTCTGGCCACCTCAAAGCCCCCAAGCGAAAATCATGCAAGGTATTAATATCGTATTTCCGCGCAGACCATTTTCCGCCAACTGAAAAGTCCACACAAAACACATTCTGATGCTTGCCATGCCAAGCATCAGGTTCTATGTCGGCAAATAAGTCAGCATCACCTTTGCCAATGACTGAGCGATCGATTTTGTGTGGTTGCCGCCAATAGTGGCCAATTACGACAGGCGTCGCTTCATCGTATTCATTCCACCATTGCACACGCTCCGCGAAGCGCCATTTGCCGCTGGTGTAGAACGGCACCTTTGCTTCGCGTTCTATGCCTGACGTGAGTATGCGCATTGGGTTGTGGTTTTGATTTATGACATCCTTCTGTGCATGTGCATGCAACATCGGCGGTATGTCATGTTTGTGATGAAGGCTATGCGGCCAATCTAACTTTTCCTGTTCGACTAAAGGCTTTATTTCATTGAGTCTATGTTGCGTCGCTAGATGCCATTCTTTGTAGAGATCAAGCAATGGTCTTCCTTCGTTTGCTTTTAGCTTCTTAATTGCTGGCAAATCCCATGCGGCGTGCACAATACGGATGTCTTCACGTTCAAGCGCGATCGGAAGTGTCAATAAGAATGAGCGTATTTGTTCACGTTCTTCCTCATTGGCTCGTTTAAACGGCGCGAACTTTTCTTGGTCGTGTTCGTATTGCGAATCAAAGTACCATCCCGATCCATCTTTGGCGTCATTCCGAAGAAGATTTAATTCATGGTTGCCGAGGATGGCAAACGCGCGCTTAGCCTTTACTAGCTTTTCAACCAACGCAATGACGGCTGGGCTATCTGGGCCGCGGTCGCAATAGTCACCTACAAAGACCAGGTGCCGGTTCTCAGCGTGTTTGCCTTCTTCATCGTAACCGAGTTCTTGAAGTAGCTGACGCAATGAATCAATTTCGCCGTGGATGTCGCCTATGATATCGAGCGTGCCGGGAGGAAGTGTTTGAATCAAGGCATAAGATGAATTCATATTCTTAGTGATTCTCCAAAACGATTTTCTGCAATGCTGCAAGCATACCAGCAACACTCATTTGATTGCCCTCAATGCGAGCTTCTCCGCGCAAATTTAGACTGAATTTACCGTCGAGCGAGAGTGCAACTGTGGCGAGGCCGACTAGCTTTCCAGACTTCGACTCGCTAAGAAGCTCCTCTAAAAAATCGATAGTTTCGTCCGATACCTTGGCGGGAAATTTGCTGACAGGTTGTATTTTGACTTGATTTACTGGCACCCAACCGTTTTCCATATAATTTCCTTTCAGTGAGAAATTGGCATATCTAATATTGTGAGTACGTTTATGATTCTGCACCAAAGTCGCGACAATATTTGTCGCATTACATCTGTATCGTGGGCGGTCTGAGAAAGAATTGAGTGTAGTCTGTACCGTCGACCCGTATTTAATTCTTGTGAAGCATGAGAGCATTTATCTCATTGGAGCGGGTAAGTACGATCTCTATTGTCGTAAAATAATCGCAGTCGCAACCTTTCCTTTATCGAACAGACCAAATGACATTACAAAACCGTGTTACCCCTTTGGGAGAGTTGCAGGCGTTAAACATGCGTGGTGAGTTTTTAGGTAATCGCGGCATACTGCACGACGATGAGAAAAGAATCGTCAAGAAGTGGCGCCATAAAGCATGGGTGACCTGTTCATTGCAGTATCAAGGCATACGACGCGAGATTTTTAGTAAGGGCAATTATTCAGAATTGTTTTTTTTGGATGAGGCGACAGCGTTATCGGCAGGGCATCGGCCATGTGGTGACTGTCGTCGTGAACGCTTTAAAGAATTCAAACTTCGATGGCAAATGGCGAACGCCCCATCGACTGAAGCAGCTGATGCAAATGGTATTGGCATTGGAAAAATAGACCAGCAAATGCACGCGGAGCGCACCCAGCGCGATGGAACAAAAGTCACTTACCAGGCAATATTAGGTGAACTTCCAGATGGTGTTTTCGTCTTAATTGACGGGATCGCTGTACTTAAATGGAAAAGTAAATTTTTCGATTGGTCTGGGACAGGATATGTAGAACGATTTAATATCCTTTCAGATACCTTGGTCGTTGATGTCCTTACCCCAAAGTCTGTCGTTGGCACGATTAGCGCTGGGTACGAGCCGCAAGTTCATCAATCAGCTGGTTAATCGAGACAGTGGAGAATTCTTCACTATCAGTTTAGTAACTCGTTCAAAATCGCTTAAAGTTTGTGTCAAGTGACGTCAGGCCAATTGCACTTGCTTATTTTTTTCGGAAGGTGCTTGATCGGCTCGTAGGGGATATATTGTGAAAAGCGGGAGCATGTTTGCAGCAGAAATTTATCTGAATTAAAGAAACTCAGAGCAAATCAATATCAAATAGCGGCCTACCAACAGCCTACCAAAGCACCAAAAACAAAAAAGGGTTAGTGCCTACTACGGCTCTAACCCTTGATGTTCTTGGTGGCCCGGGGCGGACTGGCTACCAAAACACCTAAGTCATTGATTTATATAGGTGTTTATCACAAAAACGCTACCAACAGGTGTTCCACTTGTTTGGAACACTTAATGCCACATTTTGACGCTGTTTAAGATTTAATGCCAGCACTAATAAAATGAAACAGGCTGCCGCACTAGCGGTAGCCACATCTTCACAAATTCGGGGTTGAATTTTAAGGAAAATTGAACAGCATATACGTATCAAAAAGTTGTGACTTTAGTGTTCCAAATCCTAATTCTACCGTCGGATACCGCATAACGTATTTCATCCCTCTGAAGGCCTTGCAATTTGAATTTAATCCATTAGGTTTGTCTACATATCTACAGGAGGAAATCAATATGCAAGAAAAACTACAGTTCTCAGACGGGACAACTATTTCAATCACCGACGGCCAGCTTCATTGTGAAGATGGGCCAGCCTTGGAAACATCCGATGGCACAAGCTACTATTTTTACGATGGTCAATTACACCGTGAGAACGGACCAGCCATTTGCTCACCCGATCCAGAACAGTGCCATTGGTATATCCACGGAATTCGAGTGCCTTCAAAAGAACGTACTCAAATATTGGTGCGTGAGTTACGTCAGAAATTTCTAGGCGCGGATTCTGGCAGTCATGGCTCAACTGGTTCGGCAACAAATCAACCGCGAAAGCCTAAGAGATAACCAAGACCCATGATGTGTGAAGAGGTACACAGCAAGGTCAATCAATAACCCGTCGCAAAAAATTTGCTTGCCGGTTTATTGAATTATCTGGGGTGTTTCCCCAGCCCCCGTGAGTGAACCTTGCACACTACGGCTGAAATCAAATAGCAGTAAATAAGAGAAAGGAATGAGGTTGAGCCTCAAACACAATAAAAATAACAGGAGGTTATCATGACACAAAAGAAGAAAAAAGCTGGTCAAACTGGCATAGAACAAAACCAAGATTTGCGCACCATGCGCTTCGAGATCCGTTTATCTCCTAGTGAATACAACGGACTCGTATCACAAGCCCTACTTGCTGAAGGCAATTCATTAGCCCAATACGCCAGAAACAAACTCATCTATGGTGGCAATGCTGCTATAGAGCATTATCGCCAACAGCGAGATACAAGCAAGGCAGTCATTGCCGAAATAGCCCGTATCGGCAACAACGTCAATCAGATAGCGAGAGCCTTGAATCGTGACGATGATGTTTCAATGGCCATGTTAGAAGAACTTTGCAAAGTGGAGGTTAGACTCGCTGCCATGGATCAGCAATTCCAGAACACTCTCCGTGCACAGGTGCAATCATGATGGTACGTGTGTTTAATACCGGCACGGGCAATGCCAAATCCGCCATCAATTACCTAATGGGCAAAAATGATCACACTGGCAAGCTCAGAGCGGTAGCTCCAGAGTGGCTCCACGGTTCCCCAAGTCTTTTTCAGCTAGTCTGCAATAGCACGGATAGAAAACAAAAATACGTTAGTGGTGCAATCAGCTTCCGTGACAATGAGCACCCTAGCGAAGGTCAGATAAAAAACATCATGGCTGCTTTCAAGGCTAGCTTCTTACCCGGATTGAAGGAGGACGATAATTATGCAGATGCTTGGATCGCTCACCGAGATAAATCCAATCTCGAATTGCATTTCGTTGTAGCAGGCACCGAAATTCAGTCTGGCAGACAGCTCAATATTCATCCACCAGGAAAACGCAATATTGCACACTTTCAGGCATTCACGCAGGTCATGAATCAGGCTTTGGGCTATGACCAAGTTACACCCGATCCACTTAAAATTGCACTTAATGAATTTGAAGCTAAGACTGATGCTGGTAAGAAATCCAGACGAGTTAAACGCATTTTGTCTAGTGAGCTGCACAGCCATATCGTAAGTGGCAGGATTGCCAACCGTGATGAACTCATCACACATTTGGAAGGCAACTATGGCGAAGTCACTCGCATCGGCAAGGATTATATTTCCATTAAACTGCCTGGCAGCAGCAAAGCCAAAAGACTCAAGGGGCCATTGTTTCAAGCGGATGCTGATTACCAGGAATTGGTCAAACAGCACCAAAAATCTAAACAACCGCAAAAGCTGACCACCGAAGAATACACGCAGGCCAAGACCACCTTAGAAAAGTTGACTTTTGAGAGGGCGGCATATTTTGCCAAGCGATACAAGAAGAAAACAACTTTCAAACGTACCTTGAGCAATCGTGGAAAGGCGCACAAAGCAAGTGGCGGTAATGTGAAACCACCACTCAAGCGAATACAGCCAGAGATACAGCAGGTACAGATTTGCCCAGCGGATACCAAGATTTTAAGCGTTGTAGCTGCTACTTCAGCCGAAACAGGCACGGAAGTTTCCACGCACCAGCTATCTAAATTCAATGTGGAAACGTCAACGCCATCCGTCAATGAAGACTCTCATATTCCAACGGTCAATCCGGTTAGCAACGCCATGGTTTTCGGCATAGAAATGGAAATCGGTAATCTCGCCAATTTGGTGTCCAAATTGATGATAAGAGCCCAAACCACAACCAATGCCGCCTACTACGAAATACTTCATGCGCAGATCGTTAAGTTGCAGCACCAAATGGAGGTTTTGAATTATAGGATGCAGATGGAAAAAGCGAAGGATGCTCAAGATGCACAGCCACGAGATTTTTGTCACAAACCAAAAATTTGATCTGCACTTTTGTGAGTGTCATGGTTTAGCGGAAATGCAATATCGTTAAAAGCTATGTCATTGAAAAGTCAGATGGGATTGGTAATGGTGGAGTGGCAGAAAAAGTGCAAGTGCAAGTGCAATAATTAAAATATTAACAACAATATTTTGTTCAGTTAAGTATTGGCGGATTCAATTTAATGAGTTCTTACATATTAAGTGGTACAAGTGTCTACGAGGAGGGCAGTTTTAAATGCAAATCAACAGGTTGGGGGAGGCAAACGCTACTGATGTTGTTAGAATAATACTGCCAACTACGGATTTCGGTCATAAAAAGACCGAAATTTTGTTGAATTCATGTACGATAAATGGCCGAGCATCAAATTCAACTCAAGCGTCTGACAAAGTTTATTAAATACATAGGAAACGCGATGGATATAATTAAAAAATGTAACGTCAAAATCAGTGGTTCTGGATCACAAGCCATTGTTTTTGCGCACGGCTATGGTTGCGATCAGGAGATGTGGCGTAAAGTTAGTCCGGCCTTTGAGAAAGACTTTAATGTCGTCCTGTTTGACTATGTCGGCGCTGGCATGTCTGATCTTGATGCTTATGATCCAGAGCTTTATTCAAGTTTAGCGGGATATGCCAAAGATGTCGTTGACCTGTGCGAAGCACTTGATCTTCATGACGCGATCTTGGTTGGGCATTCAGTCAGTAGCATGATTTGCTTGCTTGCAGCACGCGATATCCCAGATCGGATCTCGAAGTTAGTCATGATTTGTCCATCTGCGCGATACTTGAACGACGCCCCCGATTACGTCGGTGGCTTTGAGCGTGCGGATATAGAAGGCTTACTCGACATGATTTCGCGCAACCAACCAGGTTGGGCGAGTTATCTCGCTGGTGTCGTCGCAAAAAACCCTGATCAGCCTGCCTTGGCGCAAGAGCTAGAAGCGAGTTTTTGTGCAATGGACCCACCGATCGCAAAGCGTTTTGCAGAAGCCACTTTTTTGGCGGACAATCGACTTGACCTCGTCGATTTTGATAAACCATGTTTGCTCCTTCAATGCCAAGAAGATTCAGTTGCCCCACTTGTCGTTGGGGAGTATTTACATCAACACTTGCAAAATAGTGTTTTGCAACAGATGAAGGCCACAGGGCACTGTCCACACATGAGCCACCCAGAGGAAACAATCGCGCTGATGAAGAATTACCTTTCTAGCTAGTAATCTTGCGAATAAATTAAATGGATATTTCAAGATTTAATTTTCAGAACGCACCGTGCGGTTTATTTATCGTTAATAGCAACTTGGAGCTCGTCGTCGCGAATCAGACTTTGGCGACCATGCTTGATTTTTCCGTGGAAGAGTTAAACGGGAAAAGATTAGATGCGTTGCTGACATCAGCCTATCGTTTAGTGTTTCACATGCAAGTGATGACCTTGTTGCATGTCCATGGTCACGTTGAAGAGATTGCTATTGTTCTCACTGGCGCGAATGGGAAAACGTTACCTGTCATTTTTAATGCTGTGCGACGAGAAATTGAGGGAGGTGCTGTTATTGAATGTGTCGTCATTCGCATGAATGAACGTCAAAGCCTTGAAGACGAATTGTTTAGAGTGAAAAAAGCAACCGAACAAGTGCCGGGTGCGATTTATCAATTTCTGCTATGTGCTGATGGCAGTTCACGCTTCCCCTACGCGAGCGAAGGCGTGCGCGACGTGTACGAATTAAGCCCGTTGCAACTACAAAAAGACGCGAACCTGGCGTTCAAGCGCTTACACCCAGACGATCTGGAATCAATTAATCTAGGAATTACTGAGTCTGCGAAAAACCTCACTGTTTGGCATCAAGAATATCGTGTGATATTGCCAAAAAAGGGACTTCGCTGGCTGGAAGGGAATGCGACACCGGAATCGCGTTCTGATGGAAGTACACTTTGGCATGGCTATATTAAAGATATTACAGAACGAAAAGCCTTGGAACTCACGTTGTCAAATGAATTTGAGCGAACCCGTGTGACGCTCAACTCTATTGGTGATGCGGTCATTACTACGAATGAACGCGAAGAAGTTGAATACCTCAACCCCATTGCAGAACAGTTGACAGGTTGGAAGTTGGTTGACGCGATCGGCCTGCCTGTCACTACGGTTTTTAACATCGTCAATCAACATACACGACTGACCGCTAAGAATCCAATCGCGCATTGTTTAGAGGAGCGTGCAATCGTTGGTTTGGCGCGTGATACCGTGTTGATCAGTAAAGACGGTAATGAATACGCGGTGGAAGATTCTGCTGCGCCGATTTTTTCGACCGGTGATGTAATTACCGGTGTCGTTATGGTTTTTCGAGATGTTACTGGTCAACGAATCCTTCGGCAAGAAGTTGAACGTCGAGCGAGTCACGATCATTTAACTGGGCTTGCGAATCGTGCTGAATTTGATCGTGTGTTGCTTGAGATGTTTGAATCTTCGATTTCGACAGGTGTTTCACATGCACTATGTTGTATCGATCTGGATCAATTTAAAATTGTCAACGACAGTTGCGGCCATTCTGCCGGAGATGCTTTGCTCAAAGAGGTGTCCGCCTTGCTCGTTAAAACAGTACGGTCCAAAGATGTTGTGGCAAGATTAGGCGGAGACGAATTCGCTATTTTGCTTGAAGGCTGTGATTTGAAAGCGGCTCATCGAATCTCTCAACAAGTTTGTGACAAGGTGGCGCAAATTCGGTTTCAACACGGCAGCAATTTTTTTCGTGTTGGCGCCAGCATTGGTGTCGTACCCTTAGACGGGCGATGGGAAAGTGCTCAGGACGCACAGCAGGCCGCCGACGGCGCATGCTTCGCAGCAAAAGATGAGGGCCGAGGTCGTGTGCACATTTATGTGGACTTAGATAAAACAGTGATGGAACAACGTGATCAGATGCAATGGGCAACGCGTTTACCCCAGGCAATTGACGAAAATCGCTTTGAACTTTTTGCACAACCCATCATGCCACTTGGTGAGTTTGTTGAAAATGGGCTGCATTTTGAAGTTTTGCTGCGCATGCGGGAAACGGATGGCACATTGATACCGCCTGGTGTATTTATACCGTCCGCTGAGCGATTTGGATTGGCACCGCAAGTTGATCGGTGGGTGGTGAATAGTGTTTTTGAGTGGCTGAAAATGCACGCAGATGCGCTCGATAATATACATACGATTGCTATCAACCTATCTGGTAAATCCGTTGGTGACCGAAATTTCCATCAATTTTTGGTTGAGGCACTTGATCGCGATCAGATTCCCGCACATAAAATTTCCTTTGAAATTACCGAAACCGCTGCTATTGGGAACATGGGCATTGCAACTGAATTTATTGCAATGTTACATGAGCGTAGTGCACGAATTTCTCTCGATGATTTTGGCAGCGGCATGTCTTCTATGGCTTATCTTAAACACTTAAGGGTTGACTATTTAAAGATTGACGGACAGTTTGTGAAGGATATGGCAAACGACGCAGTTGATTGTGCGATGGTGCGTAGTATCAATGAAATTGCGCATTTGACCGGGAAATTTACCATAGCTGAGTTTGTCGAAAATGAGAATATTTTAAAGCTATTGGAGGATATAGGCGTAGACTTTGCGCAGGGTTATTACATCGGAAAACCGAAGCCAATTAATGAAATATTTTCTTGGCGCCATTTTTGAAGTGAGTGATGTTACTGACAGCACTGATACTGACCGTCTGGCTTTGGTCGGACTAATCCAAATCAAATTTGGAAATATGCGCGGGATTGTGAAAGGGGGGGCGATTTATACGAATTTGATTTTAATGGCACAACGTGGACATGCACAAACGCATCAAGCGTATAAAAAATGCCTACCGCACCAGCGGTAGGCAATACATTTTCCTCATAAAAAATGAGTCGAAAATCGTACAAAAAATAGGCTTAAAAATAGCATTAAATTGATCAGAAATATATTTCTGATTATGTAGAGAATAGACTTGACTTGTCCCTCCGAATTTTGTTTGTTGGTAGTAACAACAACAAAAAGAACGGATGAGCCAACAACTAGAAGATTTTTATTCTCACCTCAATGAAGCAGTCATGACTACCAATGATTTTTCGGAAGGTATCAAATTTCGCAAGCGCGAAAAAGTTGATCAGTTTTCCTATTGCGGACTGAATCAAATGTATAAGCGGTACCTTAGCTTCGACTTGGATATTCCTGGTTCAGCATATCGCTTTGACGACTTGAATTTGCCGACACCAACCATTATTACAATTAATCCGACGAATGCTCATTGCCATTATCTGTACCACTTAAAAACGCCCGTGGCATACCATAACAATAGCCGTACCGGTCCTCAGGATTATTTTGAAGCTATTCAAAAAGAAATGGAAAATTGCCTTCGAGCCGATACCGCCTACAATCATACGATTACCAAGAATCCATTAAGCGATCGCTGGCGTGTGCAAACATTTCCGACTAGCTATGACCTATCCGATTTTTTAGAATATATTGACCTTCCTAAAAGGGGAACAGTTCGCAAACTACCTGATAATTTAATGATCAAAGGTCGTAATGATGAGTTATTCCATACCTTGCGTTTATGGGCATATATTGCAGTACATAAATTTGCAGATGGTGATCGCTGGGATATGGAGGTATTTGCTGAAGCAATGGAAATCAACAGTTTATTTGATAAGCCGTTGCCCATGTCTGAAATTAAAAGCACCGCAAAATCGGTTTCCCGTGGGGTTTGGCGATACCGTCATCAGTTAGGCAACCATACGCCCAAAGTGCTCAAATTTACCGATGAAACAGCCACACAGCGCATGAGTTTGGGAGCTGAATACACAAATGCTATTCGTGTAAAAAAATCGCTAGAAACCTTACAAAAAGCAAAAAATGACTTGCAGATGATGGGGCACTCTAAGATCAGTATTTCAAGGTTGGTAGAGCATACAGGAATGAATATCAAGACTGTCCGCAAATATTTTCCACAACTGTGTTAATTAAAAATTTTCGTTGACCGTTACGCCCTACCATCAGGTAATTAGCACAGATAGCTTGACCCGCCAGAGCGCATCGAACCATAGGAAACATCCGCAACCAGCAAATATAGAGAATAGCCCGTGGGCTACCAAACAATGTAATGCGGTACCGGAATAAAACGGAATAGAAAGATAATAAAAATGAGAAGTGAAATGAAAAATGGCCAACCCAGCGATTGACCATTTTATTTTTGACTCACATTTCATTTAATCAGATGCCACTCTTTTTGAAAAATCACTCGCAATTGATTTCATCAATTAAGTCGTCGATGGCATAAGGTACTCCACCGGAGGAGCCGAAAAATTCTTCCATTTCTTCCTCACTGAAACCAAATGCTGAGATTAGTACTTGCTCTGAAATAAATTGGTTAATATTGTTGGTAAACAATTCCATTAAATCTGAAAAGTTCATCGTATCATCAAACGAATCATAAGCATTTGAAAATGCATCGTCTGCAATTTTGGCTAAAAATTTCGTGGTAATACTTGGAATAATTTGTGCTTCAATAAATTCTGCTGTATTCATTTTTTTCTCCTAAGTTATTTTGAATAATTGTTTATGCTGCTTGTTCTTCTGAAAAATAGACATCGTCATTTTCAGCATTAATCATTTGCATTATTGGGCTTAAAACTTGATCGTCAGTGATGCATTCATTGCCGAAGCCATTCCAGTTTTTTCGTGGAATTCCGCGACAAAATAATTCAATTTTGTTTGATAATTCAGGGTACATACTCTCAATCATCTCGTAGCAATAATCAGGTTTACGACTGTGCTCACGACGACGGAATGTAAATACTGATCCTGGTCGTGCGGTTGGAGGTACTTCTGGCAATTTACCGCGAGTCGCAATTAATAAAATTTCATGCTGCACTCGCACATAACAGCCTTGCCCAGCGGACATTTTGTCCCAAATGGATTGGGTCTTATAGGTAAATCCCCATGCATCAATCACTGCCAATGCTTCACGAATTAGGGATGCAGAGCACCACAAAAACAAAACGGCATCTTCGGCTGCAATGTCATTGACAGGCATCGCACAAATATCTTCCAAAGTCATCGTTGGATATCCAACTGCGACCTCACCCATGTAATCCCATGGTGGATCAGCCAAAATCACGTTATATGGTCCTGCACGTGGATCAAGTGGTTTATTGTTAGCCCGCTTTGCTTCGATTTCTTCCAAAATCTGAGAACGACGAGCTTCAGTTTTTGCTTTGCGAAGTGCTTTTGCTTTTTCCAAAATTTCCTTCTCTGAAAGTTCAAGCACTTTGTTTTGAGCGTGTTCAGGCAATGTCGCAATGACGGCAGCATTACTGACATTCAATTGACCATCATCAACAGCTTTAATTAATTCGGCTGAGCCAAGATTCAATACCGATTTAGCCCGTTGCAATGAATCAACGGATACCTTCAAATCCAATGCAGCCTGTTTTTGAGATACTGTACCTGGTGTGTATTGATTGCCACCGATGTATGAATTTGCCATACGAGCTGCAATCATTGCTCGTTGTCCTTCTTCAAGATGGCGACGGTGAAAGTTAAGACTGTTAAGAAGCCGCTCAATTGGTTCATTTGTTTCAGGTAGCTCACATAAAATTGGCGTGATCCCTAACTCTCGGCATGCACGATAGCGAGCGCGACCATCTAACAAGTAGCCGTTTTGTACGATAATTGGCACTTGCTGACCATTGATGCGGATATCTTCTTTTAATTTCAAAAAAGCATCCGTGGTCATTTCTGGGAATAAATATGCTGCTTCATGGATTTTCATGGCAGGTTGAATTACTGTGGTTTTGATTGTGTTCATAAATTCTCCGTAAGTTAGGTTTAATTTATATCTCGTCAGCGCTGATTCGATGGTGTGATTAAAACATTTACGGAAATTTTTAATAATTGGCTGGATTTTTGCATTTTCCAGCCACCCCTTGACATTTTTAATGTGTGAGACCAAGGAATGGCAGATAAAAAAAGTGATAAAAAAAGCACTAAAGATAGTAAATTGACCGTTTTTAATTCGATGCGAGCCGCCGCTTGGGTAAATGATCTCAAGCGTAGAACTGAGGTTGAGAGTGATAAGGCGTTACTAAAGTCCATTCCAACCATCCAAGATTTGGAAGTTCGGTTTGGACGATACTTATCAGGTATCCATCTTCCTTCTGGAATGATTAGAAATGCTATTCATGCCTATGCGCCTGTAAAGAAATCACGCTTCGTCTTTGAACTCGGTCCTGAAGATAAAGGGGAATTCGTATCGCTTTGGATGCTGTTTCAGGATCGCTATGACGAATTTTGGACAATCATTGAAGATGTCATTCCCCGATTACCAACAGATAGGGAGGAAGGGCATTATGGACGGATTGATCGCATTGCAGCTATTTTCTGTGCAACGGATACTTGGGCGGATATTCGCGTTAAACGAGCCTATTCGTTTGAAAAGAATAATCCAGTTCAAGTCTATATGGATGAATTTCAGGTGTTGCCTGAATTGCGATTTTTGGCAGCAGTGATCGCTATTTGGCGATTGAGCATGTTAGTGCGGGAAGGGGAGGAAGCGACTGAATATTTATTACATTGCTTATTGACTGGGCCTTATGTGCAGGTTTTAGAAAAACATGGAATTTATGAACATGTTTGCTTTCTGGTTCACGCGTTCGCGGTAAGACATTACTTGATGCAGGGGCAGACGAGCCTTGCAGCGAAAATTTTTTCTGACATATATCAACCGACAGAAAAACGCATGGAAATTCAAAAAAGTGAAAAAAGTAGCGATCTACCAGACTCTACAAAGGCTGTTTTTTCGTTTTGGAATTCTTCGGTGCTAAAGTAGTTTTCAATTTTTCTTGAAGTTCATATTTTTCAATGAGATTTTTGAATATGCTTTGACCATGCCCGTGTTTTTCTTCAACGGCATTTGCAATTTGTCGTGCAGTCATTTGATGATTATTTGGCTTGTCAGCACTGAGGCCCAAATCAAGTACGCAAGTGAGTAGACACCCATAGCTGACGGTGCATTGCTCATAAGGACGGATCTGGTAAATTTCGCCTTTGGTATCTGCTAACAGATGAGAACTATTGCCGTGAAATAATTCCTGTCTTTGATCGTCGTAGATATGGCATAGCTGATTTAAATTGACACCGTATTCCTCAGTCAGCTCAAAGGCATAAATCAACGCATTTTCTTTCAATGAGCAGAAGTCATTTTCTACTAACTGCTGCCAAAACCATTGTGTGATATTGAAGCCCTTGCGAATTAGTTCATGCTCTAGTTCATCTGCGATATCTTTGGCTAATTCTTCACTATGCAAAAGTGCCGACCTGAAAAATTGCAACAGCACTTCTGGTATGGCAACGTCTTTCCACTTCTCATAAATTCCTCTTGCTTCAATAATAGAGTCAGCAACTGCAATGCTGAAATCGCCATGTGCAATGAGTGATTCATTGATTGTTGAAATAGTCTCTTTTGTCATGTCGGATGGGTGAAATGACAAGGTAGGAATTTCGACCAATGAATACTGTGAAGGCTCACATTCCTCCTTTACAGACTTGAAAAATCCAACAAATTGATCGTCTACCTTCATGACAGGAATTTGCATTTTCCATATTTCGGCAATGTCACCAAATTGAACATCAGAAATTTGATTCGTAGTGACGGTTGCAGCAAACATAGGCACGATATGGGAAATAATCCATTCGTATAAAGTACCCAGATGATATTTTATGGAAGCAGGGTGAGAGCCTTGTATTCGCCACTGTTCAATAGTTGCCACTGGTTCTCCTAACCAATCTGCCAATGCTGTTTCGTTCGTTAGTCGTGCCGATAGTGAAGTCGATGACTTTGGAGAAGATTTCCGTATCACTACTGGGGACAGCATCTCGAAAGTTGCACCTAGGTGCGCCATACTGAGCTGGGTATCTGGCGACAATTGCTTGAGCTTGAGTAAAAATTCTAGTGGCGTCATAGTAAATTTAAGTGTGCTTACCGCTTTGGCGGTAAGCTGCAATGTAAAGGTATTAGTGTTCTATTTCTGATGGATAGATCATTTTAAGGAACCATATTTTTTACTAGCCATTCATTCCACCAGCCTTTTCGATATCTCAAAGTATCAAAATGAATGAATGGAAAATCTAAAGCCGTGAATGCATCCCTTGCTTGGACATCCGCAGTCGCTTTACTGCGGTAGTGTTTCGCTTTAATGCCGACCGGTGCGTGACCTGTCCATTGGTCAGCACGAACAGCATCAAGATCGCTCGTACCCAATGCGTCAGCAACCGTGTCACGGAAGCTGTGCAAAACTTTAGTGCGTGGAACATGTACACCAATTTTTTCGAGATAATTATTTACGTCTCTAGATAAATTGCGTTCTCGTTTTTCTCTGGAATCCATGGGCAGATTTGGGAAAAGTCGAGTCGCACCCAATATTCGCAAGTCTGCGAGATAATCATCAAGGCCAATTTCCCATAATATTGGATGCAGCGGTATGGTTCTTTTCGACTGTGCATTTTTGAGCCGCTTTGTTTCTATCTTGTGCTCAATTGAGTCAGGCTTCTTTCTGGGGCGATGCTTAATTGAAATACTGCGAATGCCATTTTCAATAATGATGTCGTCCAGATCAAGACAAGCAATTTCGTTGGCACGAGCACCTGTAAATAGGAGCAGTAAAGGACCCCAAAACTGATGTGGTCGTTTTGCCTTCATGAAGTTCGCACTGTCAAAAATCTTAATCAGTTCTTCTTGCTGGAACGCTTCGGCACCACCATCAATTTCGCCATCAGAGTGGCGGACTGAATCTTCAAATGGATTTGGTTCAAAACAACGTCCAGCTTTAATCGCCCATGAAAAAAATCCAGACACATTGGTTAAGTGGTCGTTGCATGTTCTAGCTGAAATAGTGTCAGGAGCAGTGTCGTTGCCATTCGCATCGAGCACGGTTGGTGGATTGAGCAAAATTTCAGATGCCGTGCCGATTTTAATATTTCGTTTTTTGGCATGCAGTGGAATATGCGAAAGTGCCTCATTGAAGTCCATGCATTCCCGCCGAGTGAGTTCATGCACCATGCGATGATTGCCACCCATCAGAATTCCAAATAATTCCAGGCTTTCTGTGTAGGATTTTTTCGTAGCCGCAGCAATGCCTTTTTTGGAAAGCAAATAGGAATCAAAGGCATCTTTCAATGTGCTTGGCTTGGTTGGAAGAGCTGGAGCAAATTGGGTAATTTCTGCTTTTAATTTCTGAGCTTCCACCTTTAAGGCTTCAATTGGTGGCGTAGCGGGTTGCTCCCCACGGCTGGCATGCAGGAATAGGGCGAAGTTTTTCAGTTCCTCTTGAGCGACTTGGGGATTGTCACTGGTTTGAATGCGCGAAGCAGAAAAACTGCCATCTTTACCAATGGTTAGACCTTCAACAATTAATTTTTTGATGTTTGCTGGATCAATGCTGTCTGGGTCAATGGTCATAAGGCGTGCCAGTTTGGATATTAATGGTAGCATTGTGCCAGAAAGTTGGTAGCCCGTAACCCTTGCTGTTTTAGGGCAGCGTGTATGCAGGGAGCGATTGAGTTCTGGCTGTCCTAAAAGGGAAGCGAGAATTTGTGGAAAAACGATGCGGAAATAAAAAACGCCGTGTCGAGAACGGCGTAGGTGTGAAGCTAATTTCATCGGTATCACCTCAATGTGAGGTGGAACACCTGTTTGGAGCACCTGATATTTTGAAGCCTATAAACTTCAATCAGATCAACAACTTAAAATCTTGGTGGCCCGGGGCGGAATCGAACCACCGACACAAGGATTTTCAATCCTCTGCTCTACCGACTGAGCTACCAGGCCAAGACCAAGAAGTATAGAGGATCATCTCCGAAAAAGCAAATGGTTTCTGTTTTGAGCTCAAAATTTTGTCCTTTCTCAATAAAAAAGCGGGTTTTTCTGAGGGGCAGAATGCCTTCTGGTGGGCTCACGTATAATACGAAGCTTGGCTATATGGCTCACTGGCAATGGATTTGCTTAGAGTAGTTGGCAATGATGTTGCGTGTATAAAAGGTAATGTATGAGCACTGGTTCTCAAATTCGTTCTCAGATCTGTATCGTTGGCGATGGTGCCGTGGGTAAGGCGGCTGCTTTGGGCTTTTCTCAGCTCGGCTTGCAAGTGACCTTGCTGAGCGCCGCGCCGCCGCGTGCCGAATCGTCTGCTTCTTTGGGTGATTGGGATGTCCGTGTCTTTGCCTTGAACCACGTGGCACGTAATTTACTCGATGGCTTGAAAGTATGGGGCGCGTTGGATGCGTCGCGGGTGGCGCCAGTGAGTGCAATGCGCGTGTTTGATGGTTCTGAGCGAGCAACTGGAGATTTGTCGTTCGATGCCTACGGAGCTTATATCAATGAGTTGGCATGGATCGTTGAAGATTGCAATCTGACGCGCGCTTTAGATACTGCTTTGCGTTTCGCTCCACATATTACTTCGGTGTTTGGTCAGGCTTCACGTTTAGAAGTCGGCGCGGATGCGGCCACTATACATTTGAGTGATGGTCGTCAGTTACAAGCAGAATTAGTGATTGGTGCTGATGGTGCGCAGTCTTGGGTGCGAGGTCAGGCCGATATTGGTCTCGACTATCGCTCTTATCATCAACAAGGTGTGGTCTGTAATTTCGAATGCGAAAAGCCACATCATGGAGTTGCCCATCAATGGTTTGTGCAAGAGCAGGGCATTATTGCTTTGCTGCCTTTGCCTGGCAATCGTGTTTCTTTGGTATGGTCGGCGCCTGATGATTTGGCACAGCAAATCATGAGCCAATGGATGGATGAGCTGATTGCCCGCTTAGCACCATATAGCACCGAGCCATTAGGCCAACTGCGTCCCGTTTTGCCAGAAGCAATTAAGGCCTTTCCTTTACGTTTAATTCGGCCGCACTCTTTAGTGGCTGAGCGTGTTGCCTTAATTGGTGATGCAGCGCATGCGGTTCACCCTATGGCAGGCCATGGTATGAATTTGGGGTTTGGCGACGTAAATGATTTGATTCGCTGTATTAAAGAGCGCGAGGCGCATCGCGATTGTGGTGATGAACGGGTATTAAGCCGTTATCGCCGTGCTCGCGCTGAGGAAGTCGCGCTGATGCAGATCACCACGGATGGCTTATATCGTCTCTTTGGTAGTGATTTATCTGCCGTTCGTCTGCTGCGCAATACAGGATTGAACTTCTTAAATCGCTTACCTGTCCTAAAACGCAAACTGATCGCCCATGCGATGGGCGTGTGACCAGCGATTGACGAGATGGCGAACGTGGCCAGAACAATTGAAAGAATATAGAGAGTAGATCATGATGATGTCGACAAAAATGTTGAGCAGTTTGGCTGCCAGTTTGATGCTAGCGGTGACATTGCCAGTGTGCGCTCAAGGCGATGCAAAAGTTGAAATGAAAGCATCACCAGCCACGGCTGCAGCAACGGCAGGGGTCAGCACGGCAGATGCAAGTGCTGAGGCAGCGAAAGCCAAAGTTGCAAAGATTGCTGCTGCTAAACACCGTGCAGAGAAACTGGCTAAGTTAGAAGCGCAGCGTAAAGAAAATATTCGTAACATTTTGGTGGGTAATTTAGGTCCTGGTACAAAGATTGATTCAGTGACTAAAACACCTTACGGTGGTTTGTATGAAGTGCGTATGGGCCCTGAAATTATTTATACCGATGCCAAAGCAAACTTCTTATTTGTCGGTAGCGTGCTTGATAACAAAGCGGCGGTGAATTTTACGAAACAACGCGTCGAGCAGATTACTAAGGTCAATTTTAACGAGTTGCCTTTAGACGCCGCTGTGAAATATGTGAAAGGTGACGGCAAGCGCGTAATCGCTATTTTTGAAGACCCAAATTGTGGTTACTGCAAAAAATTCCGCAAGACTTTACAGTCGGTTGATAACGTTACTATCTACACGTTCATGTACAACATTTTGGCAGACGATTCGTCTGTGAAGTCACGCGATATTTGGTGTTCCGCTAATCGTAGCAAGGCTTGGGATGAGTGGATGATTGAAGGCAAGGTCGCTCCGACTGCACCAGCCAATTGCCAAACACCAAATGATAAAGTGTTCGCGCTTGGTCAAAAATTGCGTGTAACGGGTACGCCAACAGTCATCTTCACCGACGGTAGTCGCTTACCTGGTATGGTCGACGTTAAAGCGCTTGAAGATAAATGGGCAAGCCTGAAAACGCCAGCAGCAGCTGTAGCCGCACGATAATAGCTTCTTAATCGAGCACATCGATTTCGATGTCAAACTTCAACCCCCGAAATGATTTCCGTTGCCATGCAATTTTGCTGGCAGCGGGGCGTGGTCGACGATTCGATCCTCAAGGTCAAATCAGTAAACTACACCAAAGCGTTCAAAGCAATGTCAGTGTGGTCGAGCAGAGCGCACGACACCTGACAAGCGCCATACCTCAATGCCATATCGTCGTGCGTGATGCCAGCGATTGGCCGGCAAGCTTCCTTCAGCAGTTTTCTTCATCGATAGTGGTTTGTGGAGATGCCGATCTTGGGATGGCGCATAGCCTCGTTAGCGGTGTCCAAACCTTGCCTCAAGAGTGTGATGCTGTAGTGATCGCCTTGGCTGATATGCCTTTTGTGACCGTCAGTACGATTAAAGCCATCGTACAAGCCTTAAAAGAAGGCGCGAAAATCGCGGTGCCAGTGCACCAAGGGCAGCGTGGTAACCCCGTGGGGTTTAGTAAGGCGTTGTTTGGTGAGCTGCTGCAGTTGCGTGGCGATCAAGGCGCAAGAGCTCTATTGAAGAGCTATCCCGTGTCAGAAGTGTTGGTGAACGATACGGGTATTTTGCGTGATATCGACACCCCAGCAGACTTATCTGGCCCTAGTGCCATCTAATCTTTCGATGTCTTTGTTAGTAAAAGCCTCAATTTGCGTATTTCATCGCAGAAGCGCGCCATTTCGCCTAAAATAGCGACTGTAGAATTAGCCGCACCCATTTGGTCTTTATCGCGCATCGCGCTCTGAGTTTTGGAATTATGAATACTTTAGATAAACAGTTTGCTACACGTCTAGGCATCGCCGCCTTATCTCCTTTTGTTTTGTTGATGCTGCTGTGCTGCGTCGTGCCTTTGGAAGTGGCAGAATTTTTTGTTAGCGCACAATTGGTTTACGGTATCGCGATCTTGGGCTTCTTAGGTGGTTTGCACTGGGGTTTGTCTTTCATCAGTAAAGAGCGTTCAGTGCAAGATTTGAAACGTGACTTGTTGTGGGGCGTGGTGCCGACGATTGTTGCTTGGTTCTCAATGGCATACATTTCGGGCGCAGCGTTTTTGGTGCAAATGATCGCCTTTATTTTTTCCTACCAATACGATAAACGTATGTATCAGCGTTTTGATATTCCACCTTGGTTCTTGGAGCTGCGTTTCCGTTTAACGAGTGTGGTGGTGGCGACGCAAATCTTGATGTTTGTAATTTTCACTGTTCGTTCACATTAATTTTTGCTGAAGTTGGAGCTTGCGATGGCTGTTATGCATGCAGTGTCATACAAAATTAAGGCCAGCGACCTGGCCGCTCACTTGTTTGAAGTGAGTCTTGAAATCACAAAACCTGCCGCAACTGGGCAGGTTTTTTCTTTACCGGTGTGGATTCCTGGTAGCTATATGGTGCGCGAATTTGCGCGCAATATTGTACAAATCAAAGCCCATTGCAAAGGCAAAAAAGTCGCGCTGAAAAAAATCGACAAATCGACATGGCAAGCCGCGCCTTGCGAAGGCGTGCTGACCTTGGAATATCAAGTGTATGCTTGGGATTTGTCGGTACGAGCGGCACACCTTGATCAATCGCATGGATTCTTTAATGGCACCAGTGTGTTCTTGCAAGTGCAAGGGCAAGAGCATTTGCCACACATGGTCAATATCCAACAACCTGACGACGCCGCTGCCAAGAAATGGCGTGTCGCCACGTCCTTGCCTGAGTTGAAAGCGAAACGCTACGGATTCGGCACTTATATCGCCAGTGATTACGATGATTTGATTGATCATCCAGTCGAGATGGGCGCGTTTCAAATGATCAGTTTCAAAGCGCATGGCGTACCGCATGACTTTGTGGTGACGGGTCGCGTTCCCAATCTCGATTTGGCCCGTATTGCCGACGATTTGAAAAAGATTTGCGAAGCGGAAATCGCCTTTTTTGAGCCACGCAGTAAACAGGCGCCTATGCAGCGTTATGTGTTTATGACGATGGCAGTTGGCGATGGATATGGTGGTTTGGAGCATCGTGCCTCGACCGCATTGATTTGTAATCGCAATGATTTACCGACCAAGAATAAACCTGAAATGAGCGAAGGTTATCGCAGCTTCTTGGGTTTATGCAGCCACGAATATTTTCATACTTGGAATGTGAAGCGCATCAAACCAGCCGTCTTCGCACCTTACGATTTAAGCCAAGAGAACTATACGAGTTTGCTGTGGTTGTTTGAAGGATTTACCAGCTATTACGATGATTTGTTTTTGTGCCGTACGGGCTTAATCGATGAAGCGGCGTATCTTAAACTCGTTAGCAAAACCATCAATATGGTACAGCGCGGCAGTGGTCGTAAGAAGCAAAGCGTGGCAGCTTCCAGTTTTGATGCATGGACCAAGTACTATCGCCAAGATGAAAACTCTCCGAATGCTATCGTTAGTTATTACACCAAAGGCTCTTTAGTTGCGCTTGGTTTAGATTTGACGATACGCCAGCAAACACAAGGCAAAAAATCACTCGATGATGTGATGCGTGCATTGTGGAAAAAATATGGACGTGATTTCTATACGGCGTCTGTAAAAAATTCTGGTCAGGGTTTGGGGGAGCAGGAATTCGCTAGTTTAGTAGCAGAGGTCACCGGCGTTCCCGTACAAGCTTTCTTGGCGAAATATGTAGACGGCGTCGACGATGTGCCTTTGTCGAAACTGTATGCCGACTTTGGTGTGGAACTGGATGTCCCAGCACCATCAAAGAAACCATCCCTCAATGTACGCTTGAGCAAGGGGGGCGGCGATTGCAAATTGGCGAGCGTTTATGAAGGTGGTGCCGCGCATCGCGCCGGATTATCGGCAGGTGATGCCATCATCGCCATCAATGGTTTGCGGGTGACAGCATCTGATGTCGACAATGGTTTATCAAATGTTTTGTCGGCGTACAAAGTGGGCGACACGGTTGAGATTCATGCCTTTCGTCGCGATGAATTGGTGGTCGTGCAGGCGAAATTGCAGGCCGATGATGTACCGAATCTGAGTTTGAATGTGAAGACGTCAACGAAAGTTAAGGGCGCTAGTAAGTCGGCTTTGAAGCGCCCATCGCAATAAAATATTGAACAATTCGGCGGTCCAGTGTGAAGCATCCTACCTGGACTATCCACCCCAAATTATCGTCGTCCAAACATCATCTGTTCAGCCAACTCTTGCTTGAGTGGCGATAGCACATCAACGATACCTAATCCTAGTCCTAATGCCGCTTGTAGCGGGCTGCCATCGGCGCTGCTAGCGAACATGCGCGCCATGCTATCCGTGATTTTGATGGTGCGTTGACGGTCACGATCTTGTTCTTGCATGAAAATCTCGATGGCCGTTGGTGCGGGGTGGCGAATTAAAGCTTGTGCTAGCACCATGGCATCTCGCAAACCGAGGTTGAGGCCTTGGCCAGCGACTGGGTGCAAGGTTTGCGCCGCATTGCCAATCTTAACTGTACGACTCGTCGCATCCGCTTGTGCATTGAGCCCAAGCGCGAAAGCGAAACGCGGCGAGACAGAAGTGAAGTTACCAACGCGATCACCGAATGCAGTCTGTAACTCAGACAGAAATGCGGTATCGTTCAATTGCTGTAACTGAGCTGCTTTTTCTGGACGCGCACACCACACCAATGAATAGCCTTCGTCCTGCGGCAGTAATGCGATCGGTCCCTCTTCTGTAAAACGTTCAAATGCACGATGTGCGATACGATGAGATGCGGTCACATGCGCAATGATGGCGGTCTGTTGGTAGTCGTGATGTTGTTGCCTTTGCTGTTGTTCGCTAAAAATTCCACCTTCCGCTTGGATCACGCACAGCGCTAATAGCGGGTCGTGATCATGCAGTTCGACCCATACAGCGTTTTGATCGGCGTCGTCACGAATCGCTGCAACGAGCTGAGGTCGCAATACTTCTATGCCTGCTGTCTGCAAGGAAATTTCCAAAGGCGTCACAATATCAGCGTAGCGCACGACATAACCGAGGGCAGGGATTTGATGGTCGCTCGCTTGAATTAGGGTGCGGCCAAAATGACGGCGACGGCTGACATGGATGTCGTGGATAGCCGTCGCCCGCAATGGCGCAGCGTTCCACCGTTGTAGCAATTGATGGCTGCCATGAGAGAGGGCGATGGTGCGCGCATCTTTACTTGCTTGCTCTACACTCTTTGCATCGACTAGCAAGATATCGCTCGCGGCGACGCCATTTCTATGCAACTCAAGTGCAAGCGCTTGCCCGACAGGGCCAGCACCGCAAATCAGATAAGGAATTGGCTTATTTGCGCTCATCGTTGCGAAGGGTTGAGTAAATGACTTGAAGACGTCATTGTAACCAACTCAGGGAGTTAAGGTTTGATCACTCGCAAAGGGGTATTTAACGCCGCCAATTGCTCTGGTGTACCTAAGTTGTGCCATTCGCCACGATACAGTTCGCCACCGAGTTGGCCGCGATCAGCGAGATCACGTAACAGCGGGCCGAGTTTGGCGTGCGTGCCAGGGACGATATCCTTAAACAACTCAGGACGATAGACGCCGATATTGGCGAAGGTGTACATCTGCTCACCTTCTTTGGCCTCATTGCGTAAGCCCATCAAGCTTAGAGCGAAGTCGCCTTGAGGGTGGAAGTCTGGATTTTTGACCATGTACAACCATGCGACATCGCGTTTGTCGAGCGGATGTGGATTTCCCCACATATCATTGTCTTCGACACTGCCTTCGCATTCGGCAAAATTAAAGTGCGGAATATAGATATCACCCGACACAACCAAGAACGGCTCATCGCCCAACAGTGGCAAAGCCTTGGCAATACCGCCAGCGGTTTCCAGCGCAGTACCTTCAGCAGAATACTGAATCTTGGCGCCGAATTGGCTGCCATCACCCAAAGCCTCTTCAATCATGTGGCCAAGGTGTGCGTGGTTGATGATGATCTCCGTAATCCCTGCTTTCACCAAATTCAAAATATGCCATACGATTAAAGGACGCCCGCGCACTTTGAGCAGCGGTTTAGGGCAGGTGTCGGTTAGCGGACGCATTCGTTCACCGCGTCCAGCGGCAAGGATCATGGCTTTCATCGATATTCTTCTGTGTACGGTGTTGCTGAGTTGTTCGGCGACGTGCTGACTCTGTGCAGCAAATTAGAAAGTATAGCCAAACTGCGGCGCACTATCTTCGATCGTGTCGAGCAAACGCAGCAATGGAATCAAAACGCTGTAGCGGTTCGACGTCTTGCGTACATAGTCCATCACCGTCGACATGTCGTCGAGATAATGTGGTTTGCCATCGCGATGTGCTAAGCGAGCAAAGATACCCAAGATTTTCAGATGACGTTGTAAGCCCATGAATTCGAAATCGCGATAGAAGCTGTCGATATCGGGTGCCACTGGTAAGCCCGCTTTTTTTGCTTTTTCCCAGTAACGGATGGCCCAGTCGAGTACCATTTCTTCATCCCACTGTACATAAGCGTCGCGCAGTAATGAAACCAAGTCGTAGGTCAAAGGGCCATACAATGCACCCTGGAAATCGATGATGCCCGGATTACCTTTATCCATCACCATCAAATTGCGCGAATGGAAATCGCGGTGCACGAATACCTGAGGTTGTGCGGTGACATTGGCCAAAATGGCGTCAAATACTTTATTCAAACTATCCGTTTGCGCCTCAGTCAAGGTCACTCCACGGTGTTTGCTGATGTACCACTCAGGGAAAATCATTAGTTCGCGATGCATGAAAGCGCGATCGTATTCGGGCAAGACTTCAGGCTGACTCTGTGATTGCATCAAGACCAGAGAATCAATCGCATCCATGTACAACTTGTGGGCCGTATCGACATTTAACATGTGTGAATACATGGTGGTGCCGAGATCGGTCAGTAACAGGAAACCTCGCTCTACATCTCTTGCCAGTACTTGCGGTACCGTTAAATGCAGCGAATGAAAAAGTTCTGCCACTTGGATGAAAGGTTTGACATCCTCAGTAGGCTGCGGTGCATCCATCACGATAAAGCTTAGCGGACCATTACCATCGTTACCGTCAATACGGAAGTAGCGACGAAAGCTGGCGTCAGCAGAAGCAGGGCGCAAGCTGTCGAGATTGAGTTGGGGATGTGTAATGCCGCTCAAAAATTGCTTTAAGTCGTGCAAACGTTGCTGGTCGGAAGATGTAGACATAATTAAACGTAATATCTGTAAAAAGTGAGATGAAAAGGACGACAGCGGGGTGTGTTAGAGCCCACCGTCAATACCATTTTTCATGTCAAAATGAAACGAAAAATGCTGCTTTGCTCTTTGGTTTGACTTCGAGTTCGATCACCTTGGCTAAGAAAGACGATGCGAATACCGAATGCAGCTGCTTTGTTACTGATACTTCAGGGGTTTGCGCCTATAATAGAGCGCTTTCGCATCGATGAACTGCTGGCAAGCTTTCTGCTCTAAGTGCTTACTTACAGAAAGAGCTAGGCCCAGTCAGGGTGCTTCCTAAAAAACAATGAACAAATGCCATTCACTGACCACGACATGCGTCTGAATCGAAATCAAGCAAAAACCGTATTATCGCATTCACCGGCCATGTTTCCTATTTTTACGAAAACGATCATTGCTGGTTTGCTATGTTCCGCATTTTCCAGCAGCTTTGCGCAAACGCAGACTGTGATCGAAACGGCCAATAAAAACGCGAGCTCCCTATCTGCAGCAACCAAGCCGCAGGCAACGCAAGCGGCAGATAAGAAAGCCGTAGACCCATCGACCTTGCCGACGGTGATTCAAGCCGAAACCATGAACGGCGAGCCGGATCGTATCGTCCGCATGGAAAACAATGTGATCGTGACACGCGGCGATACCAAGCTCACGGCAGAGCGGGCTAGCTATCTGCAAATTGAAGACCAATTAGATGCTTCTGGGAATATCGAGCTGCAACGGGGTGCTGATTGCTATACTGGCCAATTAATTCGATTTGCGCTTGAATCTGGCGTTGGTTTCGTCCTCAAGCCGAGCTATTTTATTGCACGTAATAATGGCCAGGGTAAGGCAGATCGTATCGATTTTGCCAGCGAAGAACGTTCGACCATTACCAATGGCACTTATAGTACTTGCCAAGGTTTAGATCCAGATTGGTATTTAAAAGCGGAAACTTTAAATCTCGATACCGGTCTTGATACAGGGGTGGCGGGGAAGTCTGTGCTGTACTTTAAGGGCGTCCCGATTATGGCGACACCTGGTTGGATGGATTTCAGTTTTCCTTTGTCTGGTGCACGTCATTCAGGCATATTGCCGCCAACTATGGGCCATTCCAACAAAGGTGGTATCGAGTTCGGTGTGCCTTACTATTTCAATATTGCGCCTAACCGCGACCTAACCCTGCGCCCGAAAATGATCGCAAGGCGTGGTCTGCAGATGGGTATTGAAGGGCGATATCTAGGCGAGTCCTATGCTGGTGAGACAGCGGTCGAAGGCATTAGCGACAAACTGACGAATACAACGCGTTATGCGATTAACTCTATTCATAATCAGAAGTTGACGCCAGAAGCAGTGTTTTCGTGGAACTTGAATCGCGCTTCGGATAACGATTATCCAGCCGACTTCTCCAATTCTACGACCAAAACTGCGCAACGTTTGTTGCTGCGTGAAGTTGGGCTCGATTATTACGGATCTATTTGGAATGCCTCATTGCGTTCAACCAGCTACCAAGTATTGCAAGATCCATCTGCACCGATTACCTTGCCTTATGAACGTTTGCCACAGTTGAGTTTTCATGCTGGACAACATGATGTGGTTGGCCTTGATTGGTCAGTGGACGCCTTGATGACGCGTTTCTGGCACCCGACTTTGATACGTGGTAACCGTGCAGTGATTAATCCGCAGGTTTCTTTCCCGATTATTCAGCCAGCGTTCTTTGCAGTTCCTAAACTGTCATTTCACGCCACCCAATATGAGTTAGATAACCCAGCTCAAGGGCAAGCTTCGCATTACCAGCGCACTATCCCAAGTTTATCGTTGGACACAGGTTTGATCTTTGAGCGCCAAGCAAGTTTATTGGGTGAAGGCATGACTCAGACATTGGAGCCGCGCCTGTTCTATGTAAATACGCCATATCGAGATCAGACTGCATTACCATTATTTGATACTGCTTTAGCCGACTTCAATTTCGCACAGATTTTTAGTGAAAATCGTTTTACCGGACATGACCGTATTGGCGATTCAAATCAGGTGACCGCAGGTTTGGTCTCTCGTTTCATTGAAGGTGATGGTACTGAGCGCTTTAAGTTTGCACTTGGGCAGCGTTTTTACTTCAATACGCAAAAGGTGAGCCTGGATGGTAAGAGTAATCCAAGTCGTTCCGATCTGCTATTAGCCGGCAATGGACAAATTTCGAATACCTTGAATGTGGAAGCGGCACTGCAAGTAAGCCAAAGTGATCGTCAATCGGTGCGTTCTAGCTATGGTATTCATTGGCAGCCTGCCGAGAAAAAAGTCTTGAATTTGCAATACCAATTTCAACGCGATGTCTTGAAACAATTGGAATTGTCAGGCCAATGGCCGATTTCCCATCGTTGGTATGCAGTCGGTAAGAGCAACTATTCTCTATTAAACCGTAAGCTGGTTGAAGGTTTGGCAGGCTTGGAATATCGTGCGGATTGCTGGGCTTTACGTTTCGTTGCACATCGATTCGCGACGACTACGTTGAATAATAATTCGGGCATTGCAATTCAATTGGAATTGACCGGTTTAGCGCGTCTTGGCTTTGGGTCTAACCCAATCGAGACGTTGAAGAAAAGTATTAATGGATATCAGCCGTCGACCACAAATTGATCGCATGGTTGGGTAACAAGAATTGCCGTCAGGCATTCTTGCAGTAGCGGCTTGGTTTGCGCTTGCCCGATATCCGTGTATATTGCAGCTTTCGTCGATTTATGACGAGGCAGAATTAGTGAAATGCAGCAGTAGTTTTGTGTTTCACATTTTATTTTGATAAGACTTTTGTTTTTTGTCTTAGTAGATTTTTGGATGACTATGCGACACATTTTGCAAATGAATCAATCGAAGCGTTCCCTCGCTGTTGGCATTACTTCGACCCTTTTAGGCTTGTTGTTATCGAACGCGGCATTGGCGCAGTCCAATTCGCCAGTGGCGCCCTTGCAAGACTCGACACCGAATAAGGCTGCTCCAAAGAAAGCAAGTAAATCAGCGGTTGTGAACGGTATCGCCGTGGTTGTCGGAGACGAGGTCATCACCAACCTTGAATTGAATGATCGCATCAACGCCATCGAGAAAAGTCTAAAGGCGCAGGGGACTACTCCACCTGAACGTTCTGAAATTCAAAAGCAAATTTTGGAGCGCATGATTATCGATCGTTTGCAGATCCAATTGGCGAAAGAGCAGGGCATGCGCATTGATGACGTCATGCTTGACCGCGCGATGCAACGTATGGCTGAATCCAATAAGATGAGTTTGCAAGAGTTACGTAATCAAGTTGAACGTGAAGGCACATCTTTTGCGCAATTTCGCGAAGACATTCGTGATGACATCATGATTCAACGCGTGCGTGAGCGCGAAGTTGATAGCAAGATTCAAGTCTCTGAATTAGAGATCGACAACTTCCTGGCTGCCCAAGCATTAGCGCCTAGCAAAAATCAAGAAATCAATCTTGGCCATATCATGGTTCGGATTCCAGAAAATGCAACTCCCGAAGTAATTACTCAACGCAGCGCACGCGCACAAGAAGCTTACAAAAAATTGCGTATCGGTGAAGATTTCGCCAAACTGGCTGCGACGTATTCAGACTCCGTCGAGGCACTGAAAGGCGGCGAGGTTGGTTTCCGTGAACAAGAAAAAATTCCGCCCCTCTTTATGGAAGCCGTTAACAAGATCCAGTTTATCGGTGGCATCTCGGAGATTATTCGTAGCCCAAATGGTTTCCATATTTTGAAGCTTTTGGGCAAGCGTGATGTAGCTCCGGTCGAAGCGACAGGCTCTCAGCAATCGAATGTACGCCACATTCTGATGCGACCAACGCAAGCGATGACAGCGGCGCAAGTTAAGAGCACATTGCTCGAACTTAAACAAAAGATCGCAAATAAAACGGCAACTTTCGAAGAGTTAGCGAAAACTAATTCAATCGATACCTCGGCAGCTAAAGGTGGTGATTTGGGCTGGGTGTATCCTGGAGATACATCACCAGACTTCGAAGCGGCGATGAATAAATTGGCGATTAACGAAGTGAGTGATCCAGTTGAAACACAACTGGGCTTCCACTTGATTCAAGTAACAGAACGTAAATTGACTGAAGACTCCGTTGAGAAAAAACGTTCTGAAGCTCGTCAGTCTGTACGTGCACGTAAATCGGATGAAGCTGTTCAGAGCTGGTTGCGCCAATTGCGTGATCGTGCTTATGTGGAGTTTCGTACGGATCAAAAATAATGCCATCTAACTCTCCGGTTATTGCAATCACCGTCGGCGAACCCGCTGGCATTGGGCCGGAGATTTCTCTGTTGGCGGCATGGGCTTTACGCAATGAAGTTAGGCCTGTACTTTTGGGTGATGCCGCCTACTTAGCGATGTTAGCCCACGATCTCAATAAAGAGATTCGTTTGATGGGCCTGTCGCAGCAGGCTTTGCGTTTTAATGGTCTGCCTGGTTGTGGTCGCGATCAGATCACCGTCATCGATTGCCCCTTGAATGCCCATGTTGTGGCGGGTCAGCTTGATCCACGCAATGGCCGCGCCGTGTTGCAAACGCTCGATGTGGCCATCGAATCCGTGCAGAATAAATGGTGCGATGCCATGGTCACCGCGCCGCTGCAAAAAAGCACCATCAATGACGCTGGTGTGCCGTTCACTGGACACACCGAATATCTCGCTGAACAAACCAAGACGGCACAGGTAGTAATGATGTTGGCATGCGAGGTATCGGCGACTTTGCCTCAGCCTTTGCGTGTCGCTTTGGCGACCACGCATTTGCCATTGCGTGAAGTGGCAGATGCGATTCAGTTTGATCCATTGTTGAACACACTGCAGATTATCCATCGCGATTTGCAAGACAAATTTGGCATTGCTAAACCACGTATTTTTGTTACGGGCTTGAATCCGCATGCCGGTGAAAACGGTTATCTTGGACGTGAAGAAATTGAAGTGATTAACCCAGTGATCCAACAAGCGCGTTCTTTAGGTATGGACGTAAGAGGTGCTTTCCCGGCAGATACACTCTTCCAACAGAAGTATTTGAAAGATGCCGATTGCGTACTAGCGATGTATCACGACCAAGGTTTATCGGTATTGAAATACGCGAGCTTTGGCTTGGGTGTGAACATTACTTTGGGTCTGCCTTTAATACGTACCTCTGTCGATCACGGCACAGCTCTTGATCTCGCTAAACTGGGTACGGGTTTGGCAGATGCTGGCAGCATGAAGGTCGCTATTCGTATGGCAGCAGAAATGGTGAAGCGCCAAGCCTTGGCCGCCGTCAACTAAGCCTAATTTGGCACAGAAATACAAGTAAAGAATAAACCGATGTCACTGTAGAGTGCATCATCAAGAAATCAAAACGATATGACGAAACACATTGCCCGCAAACGATTTGGCCAAAACTTTTTGACCGATCAACAAGTCTTGACCGACATCATTAGCTGCATCAATCCTCAGCAAGATGAAAGCATGGTCGAGATCGGACCAGGCTTGGCAGCGATGACACGCTTACTGCTTGACGGCTTGCAGGCTTTGCATGTGGTTGAGCTCGATCGCGACTTGGTAGCTCGCTTAAAGAAAAGTTTTGATCCTACGAAATTGACCATCCATGAAGGTGATGCGCTGAAATTTGATTTTGTGACGATTCCTGTCAACCCTGGCAAGAAATTACGTATCGTTGGTAATTTACCGTACAACATTTCTAGCCCTCTACTGTTTCATTTGGCGGAATACGCAGATCAAGTAGAAGACCAGCACTTTATGCTGCAAAAAGAAGTGGTTGAACGTATGGTGGCGGAACCTGGTGGCAAAGAATATGGACGTTTGTCGGTGATGCTGCAATGGCGTTATCACATGGAGCTCTTGTTTATCGTGCCACCGACGGCGTTCGATCCGCCACCGCGTGTTGATTCCGCGATTGTGCGTATGATTCCTAAGAAAGAGAAGTTGCCGTGCAAGTTGGAAAATCTCGAACTCGTCGTTACCAAGTCTTTCTCTCAACGTCGCAAAACGATACGCAATTGCGTTGCTGGTCTGTTCGATGAACAACAATTGCAAAGTGTGGGAATCGATCCACAATTGCGCGCGGAAGCGATTCCATTAGAGCAGTATGTAGCCTTGGCTAATCTTTTGCCTTAGCATATAGAAATAACGACATGTGTTTGACCATTAGTTCATACCGGTCGATTTTTCCGAAAAGATTTGAGGCACCATGAATTTAACTAACACCCCAGAGTGGCAAGCCCTGCTTGGGCATCGTAGCCGCTTACAGCATCAACATCTACGTGATTTGTTCGCGGAGGATCCGCAGCGTTTTCATCGTTTTTCTTTAGAGTTGGAAGGCCTGTTGGTCGACTACTCTAAACAGCGTGTCGATGAAGCTGCATTGAACGATCTGTTAGCCTTGGCGCGTAGCACTGGCGTGGAACATTGGCGTGATCGCATGTTCGCGGGCGATAAAATTAATGTCAGCGAAAATCGTGCAGTCTTGCATACGGCTTTGCGTCATACTGACTACACACCTTTCCCTAGTGAAGAGAATAACGTCATGCCGCAGGTGCATGCGGTGCGTAAGCAAATGCGTGACATCGTCGAACGTGTGCGCAGTGGCTTGTGGCGCGGCTTCAAAGGCGATGCAATTCAAAACATCGTCAACATCGGTATTGGTGGATCTGACCTTGGACCGAAATTGGCGACGCGTGCACTATCTGCCTTGCAGCATCCGGGTTTGAATTTCTACTATGTATCGAATCTCGATAGCGCCCATCTGGCACCTTTGATTGAACGCCTCGATCCACGCACCACTTTGTTTATCGTCGCTTCAAAAACCTTTACCACGCAAGAAACTAGCATCAATGCGCACACCGCGCGCAATTGGTTATTGGCCGCGGCGACCGAAGAGTGGGCGATTGCGAAGCACTTTATTGCCGTCACATCGAATCCGAGCAAGGCCCATGAATTTGGCATCCCTGATAGCAATATCTTGCAGATTTGGGATTGGGTCGGCGGTCGTTATTCTTTATGGTCCGCAGTGGGTTTGTCGGTAGCTTTGGCAATTGGCATGCGCGGTTTTGAACGCTTGTTAGAGGGCGCGGAAACCATGGATCAGCATTTTCGTACTGCGCCGCTGGAAAAGAATTTGCCGGTCTTGCTGGCCTTGATGTCGATTTGGAATACCAATTTCTTAGGCGCGGAAACGACCGCAGTCTTGCCGTATAACGAATCGATGCGCCATCTGCCGGGTTTCTTGCAGCAGCTTGAGATGGAATCTAACGGTAAAACCGTGAGCCGCGATGGTGAGGCTTTGACCTGCCGCGCGAACCCGATTGTTTGGGGTGAAATCGGCGTCAACGGTCAGCATGCTTTCTTCCAATTGCTGCATCAAGGTGGTTGGTTGATTCCATGCGACTTCGTCGTGGCAGCGAGCAGCGATTATCCATTACCAGGTCACCAAGCACCTTTGCTCGCTAACTGTCTGGCGCAAAGTTCAGCTTTGGCTTTCGGTAAAACCGAACAACAAGCACGCATTGAACTCGCCGCGCAAGGCTTGAAAGAAGCTGAAATCACCAAGCTGTTGCCGCATAAGGTCTTCGCTGGTAATCAGCCTTCGAATACGATTTTGATGACGAGTTTGGATCCCTTCCAATTGGGGATGTTACTGGCACTGTATGAGCACAAAGTCTTTGTGCAAGGCGTGGTCTGGGGTATCAATTCCTTCGATCAATGGGGCGTGGAGTTGGGCAAACAATTAGCGAATAGTTTGCTCCCAGCCCTGCAAGGGAACCCTGAATTTGATGGGCAGCTCGATGTGTCTACTCAAGGTTTGATCGCCTATTTTAGACGTTATGGGAATAACTGAGCACGTGCTGCCAGACGTAATTCCAAGATGAGAGTCGCTGGATCCCTGCCTGCGCAGGGATGACGACCTCATTAGTCTCATCAATATGCTGAACCATCCTTGTGTAAAAATACCCAAGCGCCGTTTTGAAATACGGCCTTGAGATCTTCATCAGGGTAATTCACTTCATCACCCGCACTACGATCCCCCACTTCCAAATACAAAACGGGCTCATCGGTTTCATTGACGAAACAGTGGGCGTCGTCCGTTCCCGCCTTAAAGCCCGCGCACATGCCAGGTGCTAATACCGTTTTCCCTGCATTGTTCAACAAAGTCGGATGGCCTTTCACGATATAGATAAACTCATCTTGCTTCGTGTGGCCGTGGCGCAAAGCGGATACGGCTTTCGGTGCCAACGTCGTCAGATTCACACCAAAATTCGTCAACCCAAACAAGTCACCCAAAATACGTTTTTCACGACCTTCCATGCGCGAGGCGAAGGGTTCTGGGTAAATGGATTTCTTGGCGCGTGGCGCGACGTCGGTAGAGACGAGTGCTATGGCTGGATTCGACATGGTTTCTCCTGTAAGTCAGAGTAAGTTTAGTTTAAATTGCCATTGGAGACTTCATCTCCCTTTAGCTTAAAGTGAAGAGGGGTAGGCGTTTTGCCGTCACTTTGATTTGAAGCACAACATGCTTTTATCAGTTCGTCGACTATTTTATGCGCTCCCTCTATTTGCGATGCGCTCAGTTCTTTTTCTTCAAGCGCTAGCTTGTTCTTCGCGAGCGCGGATGGTGTTTTTCCAACAGATTTATACATTGCTAAATGATATATGTATGCTCTGAAAGTATCTTTGTCTACGAAGCTATCTCTCACTTTGTTTATACCATCATCGTAAAACTGATATAGCGGCAAAAAAGTGTCTCTGTCACCACTTTCCGCCGCCGCTTCTAATTGCTCAACAGCTTGTTTTTTCCAAGCGATAACCGCTGGGTCTGATGGGCGGCTTTCTAAGATATTAGGGTCACCAAATGGACCTTCATATAAGAAAGCGTTTGCCGCACCATTCACCTTTGCTTTGACTGCGATGTTTAATAGATCGAGTCGATGGGCCATTGCAGCATAGCCAACGCCAATGCAATATCGCTTTGATTCTTCTAGCTCCGGCTTTCTTTCAGAAATATGCAATTGGTTATCTTCATTGATCTTCCAAGAGTCGAAGGACTTCAATTCCTTCGCATCATGAAAACAACGAGCCAATATTTGATAGCGCTTAAATGTATCTTCAGGTGTCGTTGAATGAGCGAGTTCCTTCAGTTCTTCCAATGCTGTTTTCGCATTTGTTGGGCCTTTTTTCACAGGCACTGCCACCTCTAATGCTGGGGGCGACGGGCGCGTGATGGATTTTATAGCCGCTGTTGCTGGCTCTTGCGCAATTTCCGTAGATGAATCTTTCGCATTCCAAGCCAGATACAGGCCTGCAGCAAGGCTGCCGCTGAGGATAAGGTAAAGGGGCGGGCGAAGGTTCATGTAGCGGGGCAATTCGGGCAAATAGTAAAGATGCTAAGGAAAAGACAATATGAGCAATTTTACCCTCGAATGCCAGCCGAAAGCAGACAAGGTACAATGCAGGCTTACTTGTTTAAACCGCTTTTTCAGAGGACTTTATGCGCATTCTTCATACGATGCTCCGCGTCGGCAATTTGCAGCGTTCGATTGATTTTTACACGCAGGTCTTGGGGATGAAGTTGTTGCGCACCTCGGATAATCCTGAATATCAGTACACTTTGGCGTTCCTCGGCTATGGCAATAACCCTGAACATGCAGAGTTAGAGCTAACCTATAACTATGGTGTGGAATCCTACGAGATGGGCACAGCTTATGGTCATATTGCTTTGGCGGTGCCAGATGCGGCGGCAGCCTGCGAAGCGGTGAAAGCCAAAGGTGGGAATGTGACGCGCGAAGCTGGCCCAGTGAAGGGCGGCAAAACGGTGATCGCTTTTGTGCAAGATCCTGATGGTTACAAAATTGAATTGATCGAGCGTGAGTTTGATCAGGTCGTTACCTTGTAAACCTTCGTTGGATCAATCGATTTCATGACTTCTTTTGTAAAGCAGCGGCATTGGTCGCGCTTGGCGCAGCATGTCACCGCTGTCGGCCTGCTCGCTGCGTTATTTGCGTGTGCAAGTCCACCTGTTACTGAGCCCAATCCAGCAGAGCCAGTAAAACCCGTGGCACCTCAAGTGGATGGTGGCAGTGGTATTGTACTGAAGCCGGTTACGAATCCGATTGCGGTCGGTGGAGCGGTAGTTACAGCGAACGAAGAAATGCCGCCCGCCGCCCCGCGTGAATTTCGGGCGGCCTGGGTGTCGACAGTCGCCAATATTGATTGGCCTAGTCGTCGTGATCTGAGCACAGAAAAGCAACAAGCAGAGATTATTCAAATTCTGGACACCGCCGCGCAGCTCAAACTCAATGCTTTGATTTTGCAAGTACGCCCCAGCGGTGATGCGATTTATCCGTCTACTTTAGAGCCTTGGTCTGAATTTCTCACAGGTGAACAAGGACGTGCTCCCAATCCCTTTTATGACCCCTTGCAGTTTTGGATAGAGCAAGCGCACAAACGCGGCATCCAATTGCATGCGTGGTTCAACCCTTACCGTGCGCGTACACCGTCCATGCGCACACCGTATGCGGCGACGCATATCGCCAAACGTGCACCGCAGGTGGTGCGCACTTATGGCGATCTGCAATGGATGGATCCTGCAGAGCCACTCGCCGCACAAAACACCTTGGCAGTGATTCGTGATGTGGTGCAGCGCTATGATATCGATGGCGTGCATATTGACGACTACTTTTATCCTTACCCAATTAAGAATAGCGCAGGCGCCGAGGTAGACTTTCCCGACGCGAACGCATGGCGTGCTTACCAGCAAAGTGGTGGTGCTTTGTCACGCGCTGATTGGCGGCGTCAGCAAGTCAACCATCTCGTCGAAACGATCTACGTTAATGTTCATCAGATTAAGCCTTGGGTGAAATTTGGGATTAGCCCCTTTGGTATAGGACGTCCAGACCGCCTGCCGAATGGCATCACTGGTTTTAGTCAATTCGACAAACTGTATGCCGATGTTGAACTGTGGTTGCAAAATGGCTGGCTCGACTATTTAGTGCCGCAATTGTACTGGCCTATTACGCAAACAGCGCAGGCCTTTCCGGTGTTGAACAATTACTGGCACGCGCAAAACCCATTGCAACGCCCCATTTGGCCAGGTCTGTACACTAGCAAAATTGATAATAGTGAAGCGAGTTGGAGTAGCGACGAAATCTTGAAACAAGTCGATATCAGCCGCAATAATCCGAATGCGGGTCATAGCCATTTTAGCTTCATCCCCTTGGCACAAGATCGCAAACAAGTCCGTTCGCGCTTGGCTGCTGAGAAGTATATTACGACCGCATTAGTGCCATCGTTTCCTTGGCTGAATCCGCAAGGCTTAGTCACACCGCGCCCGACACTTAATTATGTGAGGGATCAAAAGCAGATTCGTTTAAGTTGGGAAAACAACGCGACTAGCGTAGTGCAAGTGGCGGTCTGGAAGCGTAGTGATCTGGGTTGGCAGTTTAGCGTGCAAGACGCAACACAGACAGTGATCGTCGTCGACGCGGACAGCAAAGGTAATCGCATCAAGCAAGTCGTTGTATCTAGCGTGAATCGTTATGGTGAGGAGAGTGCGAGGAGTTCGGTTACGATTGAGTGATGTTTGAGCTCGATTAGCCTGTCATTCCTGTGAAGACAGGAATCCAGTGTCGATTGCTCTAGGTTCTAATTGAGAGTTTGTACGCTCAATCTTCGCTGGTCGGGGGTAGCCCGACGGCTACTCACTTTCTTTGCTTCGCCAAAGAAAGTAAGCAAAGAAAGGCGACCGCAACCGTCACTGCCCTTCGGGTTCCCATTTGTGCGGGACAAAAAATGGGAAAGCTTTGAAACTCGCTACGCTCAGACAACAAAGCTTTCTTTATCCATTTTCTGCCCCACACAAATGGCAGTGCCAGACGCGGAAACTCAAAACCTAGATGCTCGATGGTCAGCGGAAAAAGTATCAATCACAGCAAGATGATATTTGTAGGGATATTTCATCTAGATACGGGGTTTGTACCATTGGCGATTCAAAAGCGGAACGGCGAAAAGTCAAAGGCAACACCAAAACAAGCAATCTCGAACACCGCTTATTTTTCTAGCGACCGTCGTAGGTCGTTGGTTTTGATTTTCATCCACTTCTGACACTGCCAATTGTGCTGGGCAAAAATGGGGAATAAGAGAGTCAGATGTTTGAGCGAAGCGAGTTGCTGACTCTCCCCCATTTTTGACTTGCACAATTGGGCACCCGAAGGGCAGTGGCAGCGTGGTCGCCTTTTTTGGGTTACCTTTTTTGGCGAAGCAAAAAAGGTAACTGGCTGTCGGGCCACACCCGACTAGTGAACTATAAGTAGGCGCGCATGTGAATATCAAGGATGAAAACTGGTACTCCGTCCACTCCTAATGGCATTGCGATGCTATAAATTTAGAAGATGCGTGGTGGGTTACGCTGACGCTAAATCACCCTAAGAACTAGAAGTAATCTAAGGAACATAGACCAGCTCAATTTTGATCGAATAACCGTTTTCTACCTCAAACACATGCGCACTTAAAACCAAGTCACTCGGCCCTTCTTCTTTGGTCCACAAGTCGATCATAACGCTCCAGTAGGATTTCATAAAGATACAAACGGAGGTGTCCCAGCTCTCCGGAGGAAGTTCAATGAGAGTGCAGCCGTAGTCAGCAATATACCCTTTAATCTGAGCTGCTGTTTCATTCGAGACTTCTAAGACACCTTCAATTTGATTTAAAGATTTGTAGTTGGCTTTTGTGAGGGCAGCGACAACGCGTACGAAAATCGGGCGCCACGAGTTTGGTATTGGACGCTCATGCTCGCAATCTTTGACTGCTGTAATCTCTGTATCAGTCATATGTTATCTTTTTGCAGTTGACTAGGAGTAAAATACCGCAGCCCGCACCCACCTCAATGGAAGAACAAATAAGCCACAAAAATCGCGGCGATAACACCCGCCAAATCCGCCAATAATCCCAAAGAAATCGCATAACGCGTTTTGCGAATCCCGACGGAACCGAAATACAAAGCGACGATGTAGAAAGTCGTATCTGCAGAACCTTGGAAGATACAAGCCAAGCGTCCAACGAAAGAATCTGGTCCATAGGTTTTCATCGCATCGACCATCATGGCGCGTGAGCCGCTGCCGCTCAATGGTTTCATCAATGCAGTCGGCAAGGCCGCTGTGAAGTCCGTATTGATACCAAATTGGGTGAAGAGCCAATTGAATCCTGAGACGATCATGCCTAGCACACCCGAATTCCGTAGAACACCAATCGCCACCAACATACCTACCAGATAAGGAATGATGGTGATCGAGGTTGTAATGCCGCCTTTCGCTCCTTCAATAAAAGCTTCGTAGACGTTCACTTTCTTACGCATGCCGCCAACCAAGAAGGCGATGATGATCGAGAATAAGAGTAGATTGGCCGTGAGCTTGGAGAAGACTTCAAGCTCGTTGCGCGTTAAGCATTGGCTCAGATACCACACTAGAAAAATGATGAAACCGCTGATGCCGCCTAGCCAGCCAAGTACAACTCGGTTGAGCAAATTGATGCGCTGACGAATTGCCACTGCAACTAAACCAACCATCGTTGCGACATAGGTCGCGATCATGCAGGGGATGAAAATATCGGAAGGGTCGGCTGCTCCGAGGACCGCGCGCTGCGCCATGATGGCCAGTGGGATCAGGGTGAGCCCTGAGGTGTGCAAGACCAGAAACATGATCTGGGCATCGCTGGCTTCGTCTTTATTCGGATTGAGCGTTTGCAGGCTTTCCATGGCCTTCAGGCCAAATGGCGTGGCAGCGTTATCGAGCCCAAGCAAGTTAGCCGAGAAATTCATCACCATATGGCCGTTAGCTGGATGGTCTTTTGGTACGCCCGGAAAAATACGGGCGAAGAACGGTGCGATTAGCTTCGCTAGCCAATTGATGGCTCCCGCCTTCTCACCGATATTCATAATACCCAGCCACAAGGTCATGACACCAGCGAGCGGCAGTGCAATCTCCATTACGCCAATACGGGCAGAATCGAAAGTGCCGTCCATGATGCGTTTGAATACTTCGGTATCGCCGAAGAAGATCCATTGGATAAGTGCGGCGATAAAGCCCACGATGAAAAAGCCTATCCAGATATAGTTAAGTGTCATGTTCTTGTATTAAAAATGGGTTCTTCGTCAGAGTAGGGGAATCAAGCTCGGGCGGCAAGCATCGCCCGCTGTTTTCGCTCTCTACGCTGTGGTTTTCTTTCCATAGCTAGGGTCAACTTTGATCCATGTGGTCATGATGAAGCCTGGGATGGTGCAAAGACAGACCCAGGCAAAAAAGTGTGGATAGCCAAAGAACTTCGACAGCGCGCCGCTAAACATACCGGGAATCATCATGCCGGCAGCCATTAAACCTGTGCACAGCGCGTAGTGCGATGTTTTATGCGGGCCGTCAGCGATCATCATCAACACCATCAAGAAGGCGGTAAAGCCAAAGCCATAACCAAATTGTTCGATGGCGAGGGCGCCAGAGATAATCCACAAATTATCAGGCTGGAGGTAGGCCAAGAATAGGAAAGCGAGATTTGGCAAATGGACCGCAGCCATCATCAGCCATAACATCTTCTTCAAACCATGGCGCGAGATGAGCCAGCCACCAAGTAAGCCACCGAGAGTTAGAAAACTAATGCCGATAATGCTATAAGCTAGGCCGAAGTCGTGGTTTGATAAACCAAGTCCACCTTTCTCGCGCGGGTCGAGCATAAATAGGCTGACGACTTTGAGCGCTTGCGATTCACCGAGGCGGAACAGCAAAATGAAGGCGATCGCAAAACCAATTTCTTTTTTCAAAAAGAAGGCGCGGAAGGTCGCAAAAAATTCCTTGATGACTTCACTCGCCGTCGCGGTTTTGTTTTGCAATTGCAGGATGCTTTGATCTTCCATTGGTTTTGGTAAAGCCCACAAGTGGTACAAGGCGAGTGCAATTAACACGGTGGCTAGTGCCAAGAAGACGATGGACCAAGAATTAGCCCAATTGCCGCTGATGTGGAACAAACTATCCGATACCAACACAGGAATGCCACCGCCAATCACATTGGCGATACGGTAAAACATACTGCGCACACCGATGAACTTGGCGCGATCTGGCGGGCTTAAACCTAGCATGTAGAAGCCATCTGCCGCGACATCGTGCGTTGACGAGGCAAAGGCGATTAGCCACATGACGGCGAGGCTGACGGCAAAGAAATAGGGTGTTTGTAGGCTAAACGACAAAGCCACCAAACTCGCACCAATTAACATCTGCGTGACGATGATCCAAAATCGTTTGGTTTTGAAGATATCAACCAGCGGCGACCATAGCGGTTTAATTACCCACGGCAGATATAACAAGCTGGTGTAGAAGGTGATCTCGTCATTGGAAATACCGAGATTCTTGTACAGCACACTGGACAACTGTTGCGCTACGATAAAAGGAATCGCGCCAAGGAATGCCAAGGTGGGCACCCACCATAGGCCGCTTTTATTCTGTTGAGTCGTATCGTTCATGGCCAGCTTATTATTGTTATGGTTTGGGTGCGGCGGGAGTCACTGGTTTGCGGGTGATTACTTCAAGCATCGCCGCCGTTTCAGCATCTGCTGTGCCATCAAATAAGCTCGGACGATAACGCGTTTGAAACGCTGCTATTACATTGCGCGTTTCTTGGTCGTAGTTGCCGTGCTGTGGCGTGGCGTAACCAAATTCGGCTAATTTCTTTTGGAACCATTTGATGTCTGGGAGGTTGGCATCGTAAATAAGTTTTTGCTCAGCGACCGCGTTTTCATTTGGCCATAAAATTAAACCAGCCTCAGCGAAACGCTTCCATGGAAAGAGCGGGCCAGGGTCGCTTTTGCGTTGTGGCGCGATATCGGAATGGCCTAAGACAAATTCAGGTTTAATTTGATGACGTGCGATAATGTCTTTCGCCAAGGCGATAACGGCATCAATTTGCTGTTGTGGGAAAGAGAAATAGCGGCGGCCCTCAGGTGTCTCTTCAAAACCTTTATTGACGATCTCGATCCCAATCGAACTGGCATTGAGCTGCGTGTAGTTCTTCCAACTGCTTAGACCCGCGTGATAGGCCATCTTATCTTCTTCCACCAAGCGATTCACCGTGGTCGGGTTATTGTCGGCAACGAGGTAATGGGCACTCACCGCTTGCTCGCTCAATACCTGTAAAGACTTTGGTTGATCGAGCGCGGTGTAATGCAAAATTAGAAAACGCACACGGCTCTCTTGTGCCTTCGCAGCGACGCGTGTATCAATCTGATTGACGGTGAACGGGCGTGTGGCACAGCCGCTCAAGATGCTGAGCATACATCCCAGCCCGATGAGGAGAGCAGGGCGTGTCGTGAAGTTCAATCGAAAAACGCTCATATTCTTTGCATATCTTTCAGTGCTAATTGTGCCGCAGCATGCTGGGCGGTATTGGCGGTGATGTGTAAGCGAGCCTCGGCTGGCAAATGCTGGCGGAAGCTATCGCTAATCATGGGATGTAATTCTCTCACTCTTCCGGCGAGTGCTAAAGGTTTTGTTCCAAAGCGTTGACATAAGAGTTGTGCGAGCCGAGCCAGTTCTTTGCCCGCGCTGTGCAAGATGGCCAATGCTTGCGCATCACGATCAGCGCTTGCAGCGACAGCGATAGCCAAGCGGCCGACATCGCCACGGCTGCCTTGATACAAGAATTGGCGTGAACTTTGCCAATCATGTCCGCCTATATGTGCAAACACCGCTTGCGCCAGCGCTGAGGTTTGCCAGTTACCCGGTTGCTCATCTTCTTGGCGCCAAATGTGTTTTAAGGCTTCACGGGCGATCCAGTAGCCACCGCCCGCATCGTCAAGGATATAGCCATGGCCACCGACTCGATGCAACTGCCCCTGCGCATCGATGTAAGCACCGATAGAACCCGTGCCTGCATAAATCAAGTACCCTTCACCCGCCTCGAAGGCGCTGTAATAAGCGATTTCGATATCGTTGTGGACCTTCACTTGTTTCACGTCGGTCTTGAAAATTGTCGCGATCAGATCCCGTGCCAAACTTTGATGTTCGCTCCCGACTAAACCTGTTAAACCTGCACACACCCATAGGCTTGGCGTGCTGATCGAAGGTGGCAGCGTTTGCGCGATTTCGGTAAAGATGTGGCGGAGTGAGGTTTGGCTATCCGATTCATGCAAACGCAGTGCAGTGGCGCCTTGAGTATGCCCCTCTGCTTGTAGCTGCGCGGTCGAGTCGAGTAAGGTCCAGCGTGTTTGGCTGCCGCCCATATCAATACCGAGCGCGAAGCGAGATGCTGGGAGGATAGGCGGCGAGATGTTCAAGCAGGTATTCCTAATGATAAGTAGTTAAGTCGTGTCGTAGGCAAAATTTGAGGCTAATTCAGCGTGGTATTATCATCCAAAACGGCTGTGTTTCCTTTGCCAATCTGATAAATTCACAGAGATCGATGCAAGTTGCTGTGTTTTTCTTGGTAAAGCAACGCATTTTCCTCATTTTCAGTACTGACTAGTGATTTATGTCCCAGTTCCCTTATCAATTTCAAAGCTACCAATTTGCCTCACCGCAAGCCGGCCCTCGACTCTTGATCAGCGGTGCGGTGCACGGCGACGAGACTTGCGGTACGCAGGCCATTCGCCGCATCATTCAAGAGTTCGACAGTGGACAGCTATTGTTAAAGCGTGGCTTAGTGACGTTTGTCCCCGTTGCTAATGCGAAGGCCTACGCCCAGCAATCTCGTTTTGGTGATCGTAATCTGAATCGTTGTTTGCAACCGACCACCGAAGTACAGGAGTTTGAGGATGCGGTAGCGAATTGGCTGTGCCCACTGATGGCGCAGCATGAAATTCTGCTTGATTTGCACTCCTTCCGTGATGCGGGTCAAGCCTTTGCGATGATGGGCCCTGAAGATAATCAAGGGACGATCGAACCCTTCACTCAAGCCCGCGAAGAAGAAGACTTTGCACTGTGCCTTGGCGTGCAACGTTATGTCGATGGTTGGCTAGGAACCTATAGCCGATGGCTCAGCACCCATGGCAAAAGCGACCAATGGAAATTTGGTGTTGGTACGACGGAATACATGCGCTCCGTCGGTGGCCGTGCGTTGACTTTGGAGTGTGGCTCCCATCTCGACCCACATGCGCCAGAAGTCGCCTATCGCGCGATTCGCAATGCGCTACACCATTATGACCTACTCGATTTTGCACAAGCCACAGATCTCGCCGCCGCGCGCGCACAAGCGGAAATGCTAAGCCTCTATCACGTGGTCGATCGCCTACACGAGAACGATGAATTCAGTCGCGATTGGCGTAGTTTTGACGCCTTGAAAGCAGGCGACCAAATCGGCACGCGCGCTGATGGTAGTGCGGTGCTGGCGGAGATTGATGGCTACATCGTGTTCCCTGATACACATGCGCAAGTGGGAACGGAATGGTTTTATTTGGCGCGGCGGACGGAACGATTGCAGCGAAAAGCTTGATTATGTTGTGTAATTGAATTGCGTAGAATGCCAGTTATGAATAACGCTCTCCGGTCTTTTGTAGTCCTTCTTGGTTTCGCCCCTTGTTTTGTTGCAAGCGCCGACACCACTACAGGCGAACTTGCAAAGCAATTCGTAGCGCTTATGCGTTATTCTGAGCAGCATATTGATTATCAAAGTCAATGTATCGCTGCCGCGAAAGCAGTTACACCTGAATCGCTAATGCGCCAAAATCCAGATCGGTTTTATGGTATCCGCCCTGGAAGCAAGCTATGGCCTGAGGTTGTCAAAGCTTACGAGCTCTATTACCAACAAGCTTGCGAAAGGCCAACACAAAGTGAGTTCTTGGACGCGATGGCTCGTGCATATGAAGCG
Organism: Affinundibacterium nitidum; assembly: GCF_014284155.1. GTDB lineage: Bacteria > Pseudomonadota > Gammaproteobacteria > Burkholderiales > Burkholderiaceae_D > Undibacterium > Undibacterium nitidum. The sequence continues at coordinate 362,545 of NZ_JACOFZ010000002.1, read as the reverse complement.
GAACTTTCTTCGCAGGAATTACGTGAAGCTATCCGTTTCTATTCAACAGCGTCGGGGCAGCGTCTTATTTCTGCACACAAGATCGCTTCTCGGAATTTCTATCAAGAATTGGGACGATTGAATGCAAAGCAAATCCCGATCGCCGACGCAAACTTTAACCGGCGCCTCAATGAGCTTGCAAAGAAGGCTACTGAAAAATGATACGCACAACCCAGCGTTAACTGAGCCGAGCAAACAGTCCTGCAGTTCGCTGAGCTCAACGTTAAACCCTCACACCAGCACACTAACCTAAACCATCGGCAACCCACTCACAGCCACTTCTTTCAAACGCTTTCGTGCCTGATCATAGTGCGGGTAAATCCGTCCCACCGTAGCCCAGAAAGCAGGGCTGTGATTCATTTCTATGCGGTGCGCAAGTTCGTGGGCGATAACGTAATCGATGAGATCGGGGTCTAGGTGCACTAAGCGCCAGTTTAAGCGGATCACGCCATTGGAGGTGCATGAGCCCCAGCGCGTGCCTGCCGAGCTCAGTTGCATATGTTTGTAATCAACGCCGAGTTCTTGCGCGAGCTCTGGCATGCGCTGACTAAAGATGAGTTTCGCTTGTTGTTGCAGCCACGCTTTTAATCGCGTTCGGCACATGGATTCGTGCAGTGGATCTTCTGGCTCGACGGGCAGTTGTATCAGCAATTCGGTATTCGCCTGATCAAGCGTGATCTTGCTGCGACCGAGTTCAAAGCGCAGACGAAAAGCATCGCCCAGCAATTGTATGGTCGCGCCCTCTTCGAAGCGTAGTTGTGCGGCTTGTTTTTGACTTTGCTGTTCGCGTTTCGCGCGCAAGTGCTTCAAAATCCATTCTTGTTTTTCGATGATTGCTTGTTCGATGTCGTGTAGCGTTACCCATTTTGGTGCGGTGATGCGAAGGCCATCATCGCCGATCAAGAATCCTATGCTGCGGCGTTTGGAACGACGTAGTGTGTATTCCAAGGCGACGTCACCAAGTAAGATCTGACGCAAGCGTCCTTCTGTTTCGGGAGCGGCGTTCGGTGATTGCGCGTATGGGGCAGGGCGCCCTGCATTATGCTTGGGCTGCTGTGGTGAACGTTGCGGAGACTTTGGGAGTGGTGGTGCAGACTTTCGCTCAACCGCAAACAAATCGCCAAATAAGTCGAGTTGAAGCGCGCGTTGTAAGCTATTGAGGAAAGAAGGTTTATGTGCTGCCATAGTGCCCAAAATCAAATCGATTGCTGCGTGATTGTGACTTCATCATAGCAAATTTTCTGAATGAAGGTTGCCACTCACGGAAAAACAAAAGCGCCGTGTAGTGACGGCGCTTTAGGTAGAAAAATGGGTAGTGAATCTGCTTTACTTATATACATTAGGTGAAATGACGCGCATTTCAGCTTCTATCCACTCTTCCACTTTTGCCATCATTTCGGTCGCATTCATATTGCCCGGTTCAATAGGTTTGCCTACCGATACGGTAATCGTGCCTGGGCGTTTGATGAAAGAATTTTTAGGCCAGCATTCGCCGGAATTAAGTGCGATAGGAATTACCGGTGTTTTCGTTTCAATTGCCAAACGTGTTCCGCCGCCCTTGTAATTACCTTTTTCGCCAACAGGAATACGTGTACCTTCTGGGAACATAATTACCCATTGTCCATCAGCCAAGCGTTGGCCGCCAATTTTAACGACTTGGGCAAATGCATCTTTACCTTTGTTGCGATCAATGGGAATCATCTTCATCAAGGCGATTGCCCAACCGAAGAAGGGAATGTACAGAATCGATTTCTTGAAGACAAACACCAATGGGCGTGGCGTTGCCATTAGCAGGAAGATGGTTTCCCAAGCAGATTGGTGCTTGGACAAAACAATCACCGGGCCATCAGGAAAGTTTTCAAAACCGCGTGTTTCGTAACGAATGCCGCAAATAACTTTTGCCGCCCAGATGATGAAAACGTTCCAGCGCGCGGTAGCCCAATAGCGCTGGTTGTAAGGGAGCGGCGCAAACAGAAAGCAAATCGGCGCCCAAATGACGGTCGCGAGGGCGATGACAAGAGAGAATATCAACGAGCGGATAAAGCAAAATGCTGAAAACATGGTATTCCTGAATTTCTAAAAATAATTTTTGTTAATACTTATTAGCCAACAAGTTCAAGTGAAAAGCTAAGCCCTTTATTCGTTCGCTGAAGCCTCAGCGCTGAGTAGGGCATCTACCATTGCCGCTAAATCAGAATGAATTTGCGAGCCTGGTGGCAAGCCACCCTTATCCATCGTGCCTTGGCCTTTACCGGTGAGTACCAAGTTCGGCAAACAACCGACAACAAAACCCGATTGCAGGTCACGCAAAGAATCGCCTACGCAGTGCACACCTTTGAGCGACACATTGTAGCGACGCGCGATCTCATTGAGCATGCCAGGCTTAGGTTTGCGGCAATCGCAATTATCGTCTGCGCTATGCGGGCAGAAAAATACAGCATCGATATTGCCACCAACTTGCTCGACTGTCGCGTGCATCTTTTGATGTATCGCATTTAAAGTCGACATACTGAACAATTTACGCGATACGCCCGATTGATTCGTCGCCACCACCACCGTATAACCGGCTTGATTCAAGCGTGCAATCGCTTGCGCTGAACCAGGAATCACATGCCATTCATCAGGTGATTTGATGAAAGCGTCTGAGTCATGATTAATGACGCCATCGCGGTCGAGGATGATGAGTTTGGGTGGTGTCATTTTGGTTTCCCAGAATTTCAGTTTAAAGCTCTCTCTCCCGCCCATGGGAGAGGAAATATGCTTAGATCTACGCAGCCAACTTAGAAATATCCGCGACTTGGTTCAACATGCCATGCAGCGAAGCCAATAAAGCCAAACGATTATTACGCAAGGCTAAATCTTCAGCGTTGACCATTACATCGTTGAAGAAAGCATCAACACCTTCACGCAATGCTGCCAAAGTTTTCAAGGCGCCGGTAAAGTCACCCGCTGCGTAAGCGGAGTCGACACTTGGTTTCACATCAACCATTGCTTTGTAGAGTGCTTGTTCAGCCGCTTCTTGCAAGAGACTAGGATTGATCTCGCCTGGTTTGCCTTCGGCTTTCTTCAGGATGTTGGTAATACGTTTGTTCGCTGCCGCTAAAGAGGCTGATTCTGGCAATGCTGCGAAACTTTGTACCGCTTGTAGACGCTCAACGATGTTATTCAAAGTATCTGGGTTTTGCGCGACCACTGCTTCTACTTCACTTTGTGAGAAGCCGCGATCACGCAATTGGCCGCGCAAGCGGTCATACAAGAACGCCAATACGTCAGCGCTTGGGTCTTTGAAATTGGCGTTGCCTGCAAACAGTGTTGTTGCTGCCGAGATTAAGGCTTCCAAAGAAATCGCTAAGCGTTTTTCGACCAACATGCGCAAGATGCCGAGCGCGTGACGACGTAAGGCGAATGGATCTTTATCGCCCGTTGGTTGCAAACCGATGCCCCAGATACCCACCAGAGTTTCGAGTTTGTCGGCCAGTGCAACGGCAGTACCTGTCGCGGTCGCTGGTAAAGCATCGCCCGCGAAACGAGGTTGATAGTGCTCGGATGCGGCAGCAGCCACGTCAGCGTGTTCGCCATCGTGCGTCGCATAGTAAGTGCCCATGATGCCTTGCAGTTCGGGGAACTCACCGACCATGTCGGTCAACAAGTCAGCTTTCGCCAATAAGGCACCGCGTTCCGCTAAGGCGACATCTGCACCTAACAATTGCGCGATATTGCCCGCCAAAGTTTTAACGCGTTGTGTACGTTCTGCTTGGCTACCGAGTTTGTTGTGGTAGACCACGTTTGCTAACAAGGGCAGACGATCGGCCAAGGATTTCTTCTTATCTTGTTCGAAGAAGAACTTCGCATCGGACAAACGTGGGCGCACGACGCGCTCATTACCTTGAATGATGTGCTCAGGTGTGTCTGTCGCTAAGTTGGAGACGATCAAAAAGCGTGAACGTAATTTGCCCGCAGCATCAGTCACGGCGAAATACTTTTGATTGGTTTGCATGGTCAGAATCAAGCATTCTTGCGGGACGGCCAAGAACTCTTGTTCGAAATGGCATTCGTAGACCACTGGCCATTCGACTAAAGCCGCTACTTCATCCAGTAAAGATTCTGGCATCAAGACTTGATCGCCATTGGCTTTCGCTAGCAAAGCTTGGCGAATTTGTTCTTTACGTTCCGTGACGTTGGCCGTCACTTTGCCTTCTTCTTTCAATGCACGGTTGTAGTCATCAGCATGATTGATCGTGACTTGACCCGCGGACAAGAAACGGTGACCGTGGGTGATGCGGCCCGGGATGAGCCCGAGGTGCCCTCCGGTTTTAACAACGTCGGCCCCATGAAGGGCAACGATGCTGTGCACTGGCCGAACAAATTTTACTGAATCACCGTTAGGGCGTTGGTATGTCATCAATTTTGGAATTGGCAATTTTTCGATTGCTTCTTCTATTGAATTATGAAGAGCTCCGACCAACGCTGTTCCTTTTGCCGTGTAGCTATAGAAAAAGCTTTCTGCTTTGCCGTCAACAGCACGTTCTAAGTCAGAAACTTGCAAGTTAGGGAAGCCTAATGCGGCGAGTTTCTTGGCGAGTGGTGCTGTTGCATTGCCGTTAGCATCGATCGCGACCGAAACCGGCAAGACCTTCTCACGCATTTGTTTGTCTGGTGATGTACCGCGCACATTGCTAATACTGACTGCCAAACGGCGCGGTGATGCAAAGCTCGTAGCAACGGAATCGGCTTCCAAAAAATCACGTGATTTCAAGCCATTGACGATGCCAGCAGCAAAGGCTTCACCCAATTTGGCCAAGGCTTTTGGTGGTAATTCTTCTGTAAATAATTCAACTAATAATGTTTGATTCATGTTGATCTCAATTCGGTTCGTCTATTCTTGCTTAAGCTGTTTCGGAAGCGACAGCTGCAGCTACAGGTGCAGGCTTGTGCTTGTCATCTGCTGCGCACATCGGGAAGCCGAGCGCTTCGCGTGAGGCGTAGTAGGCTGCAGCAACAGCGCGTGACAAATTACGAATGCGGCCAATATAAGCTGCACGCTCAGTGACGGAGATTGCACCGCGAGCATCCAACAAGTTGAAGGTATGCGCTGCTTTCAAGATCATTTCGTAAGCAGGCAAAGCCAGAGATTTTTCTGTGACTTCGAGTAAGCGCTTTGCTTCGGCTTCGTAGTTGGTGAATAAAGAAAACAAGAAGTCAGTATTGGAATATTCGAAGTTAAAGGTCGATTGTTCGACCTCGTTTTGATGGAAAACGTCGCCGTAAGACAGGCGCACCGTTTTGCCGTTCTCTTCGCGTTCTGTCCAAACTAGGTCGTAGACGTTTTCTACACCTTGCAGATACATGGCCAAACGTTCAATACCGTAAGTGATTTCACCTAGAATCGGTTTGCAGTCGATACCGCCCACTTGTTGGAAGTAAGTGAATTGCGTCACTTCCATGCCGTTCAACCAGACTTCCCAGCCCAAGCCCCAAGCGCCCAGCGTTGGATTTTCCCAGTCATCTTCAACGAAGCGAATATCGTTTTGTTGCAAGTCGAGACCCAAGGCTTTCAAAGAACCCAAGTACAAGTCCAGAATATTTTCTGGGGCTGGTTTCAATACGACTTGGTATTGGTAGTAATGTTGCAGACGATTTGGGTTTTCACCATAACGGCCATCTTTAGGGCGGCGGGATGGTTGCACGTAGGCAGCGCGCCAAGGCTCAGGACCAATCGCACGTAAGAAAGTGCCCGTATGCGAAGTGCCGGCGCCGACTTCCATATCGATAGGTTGCAACAATGCGCAGCCTTGTTTGTCCCAATAATCTTGTAAGGTCAAAATAATTTGTTGAAATGTGAGCATAGCTCTTCTGCCTTTGTGCTGTGATGGTTGTGCTTCAAGAAACGAGGCATTTGTGCCTGAGAAACACGTGATTTTTCAAACCTTCCATTTTAAAGCCTTTTGGGCTGAAGCGGGGTCTGCAGCTTAGCTTTTCGCCACGTTTTCGAGCCGAATGACTAGAATTCTCGACAATTACTTTTTCTTAAATGAATCAGCATAGCTTTTTTGTAAGTTTTGCAGCACTAGCTGCTATGATGGGTGGTCAATATTCGCCCTAATTTCCTCCATCGATGTGAGCAAAATATGAATTTGAGCCCCTACCTTAGAATTTTCCGTGGAACGGCCGTGTTGCTGGCCAGTGTCTTGAGCGTGGGCGCACTACTGCCGAATTCGTACGCCTTTGCGCAGAATGGCGAACCAAGTCTTGAGATCAAACAAGGCGACAAATCCCAAACTTGGAGTCGTGCGGCTTTATTAGCACAGGCACAGACCATCGCGATTGCGCAGGATTCCGCTTATAAGCGGCCGATGCGCTATCAGGCCGTTGCCATGTCGAAACTGATGCCCAATGCAGCTCAATATGAAACGATACAGTTTGTTGCCAGTGATGGTTTCGTCGCTAACATTGCGGGAAAAGATGTCGCAGGGAAGGGGCAGGCTTATATTGCGATCGAGTCTGAGCAACAGCCTTGGCCGCCAATTGATGCGAATAATCCGCAGAAAACTGCGAGCGCGGGGCCCTTTTATTTGGTCTGGTTTAGCCCGGAAGCTGGAAAAATCAGCAGCGAGCAATGGCCTTACCAGGTCGTGAAAATCAGCGTCGAACAGCCACTGACGCAGCGTTTCCCTCAGATGGTTCCGAAACCGTCGCCATCCGCGACTTATGCTCAGGCCTTGAAAGGCCTGCAGGTTTACGTCAAGAATTGTGCGGTTTGCCATACCTTGAACGGTGGAGGGGATGCGTCGATTGGTCCAGACCTGAATCAACCCTATAGCCCGACCGCATACTTTCAAAAGAAGTTTCTGCGCAAGTTGATACGTCAGCCTTCGTCCGTCAGAGCTTGGAAAACCTCACTGATGCCAGGCTTCGATGAAAAGACGATTAGCCCAGGTCAGCTCGACGATTTGTTAGTGTATTTGAAGCATATGGCAGCAGCCAAGTAGCAATATTCCCTCGGTTTTCTAAGTAATTGACGCTTTACACCGCGTTTTTTGCAGTTTGTCGCAAGTCGCTGGAAGGCGGCTTAGGCTTTCTCTACACTGCAGTCATCGGGAAAGCGCAAACAATTGAACAGCGATCCCATTACTGAGTGCTTCATTAAAACGAGGGGAATATCATGAATGCCAATAAACGTAATTTGATGATCGGTTTTGCTGTCTTATTTACATTGTTAGTGTTAGGACTGTTTGCTTCAGGCGGTTCACACATTGTGATTGATGGTGAAGAAATTGGCGATGTCGGCGGTATTGCGGGCATCTTGATTGCTGCTGTGGTTGCGTTTGTTGCCATCGTCTTGGCGTTGAGTGTGACGGGTTTAGTGTTAGTCGGCGTTGCTCTGATGTTGGTCGTCGTCTTGGCAATGGTACTAGGTTCTTTTGCTTTAGCAGCTTTACCCCTGTTGTTCCCATTCTTGATTATCTATGCGATCTACTGCTTGTTCAGAACTAAGCCTAGAGCTGCATAAACGAATAAAACGACTCACTGCCACATTGTGATGGGCGGTGAGTCAGTCTTCTGAATTCACACTACACTGTTGGGGAAAAACATGAAAACTTTATTCACGCGCCGTCATATGCTGCTCGCGAGTGTTGCAGGCCTTACTACTCTTGCTTTTTGCAGTGCTCCGGCCAGTGCTGAATGGCTTGGAAGTTGGGGTAAGTCAGTTGAAGGCTCAGGCAAAATCATCAAGCAGGAATTTGTCGTGAAAGATTTCCGCGCTGTGGCGATCGCTGTTCCCGCTAAAGTGGAGTTGAAGCAAGGCGATACAGAGAGTGTACAAGTCGAAACCGATGACAATATTCAAGCGATGTTGGATGTGGTGGTTGAAGGCAATACCTTGAAGATTCGCACTAAAGAAAAAAATGTTTATCCTAAAACACGGACTTTTAATGTCATCGTCAATGTGAAAAAAATCGATGATCTTGCGCTGGAAAATTCGGGCAAAGTGAGTAGCACGAAAATTGTTGCTGGCGATTTGAAAATTCGTGTCGGTGGCTCAGGCGATATTTTGATTCAAGACTTGAAAGCAGATACTCTGCGCGCGACGATTGGTGGCAGTGGGAGTTTTACGGCGAATGGTAATGTGTCGCAGATTTCGGGTTCCATTGGCGGATCGGGCGAGCTTAATCTGGGTAAATTGGCAGCAAAAGATGTCCGTATCAGTATCGGTGGCAGTGGTAGCGTAGAAACTTGGGCAACCGACAACTTGAACGTTAGTATCGGTGGCTCTGGTAGCGTGAATTACTACGGTGACCCACGTGTGACAAAGAATATCGGTGGCAGTGGTAACGTCACCCGTAAAGGCTCTGCACCATAACGAATACCAACTGGAATAATAAAAAAGCGACCGCGTGTGCTGAGCACCGGTCGTTTTTTTATTGGCGGTTGAACTGATATCTGTTTGCTAGGAGATTGCGCTTTCAGGCTGCCTTCTCTATGATGACAGTATGTTATTTCCTTTATTTTCTTTCGTTACTCACTTGTACCAATCCCCTTCAAGGGAGAGGCCGTGAGTAGTGATTCCGGATTGTTTCAGGCATTTCTGAGCGCCTTGCAGTTATTGTTGCAAGGTGATGCTGATTTATGGGGCATCGTTGCTTTATCAATGCGCACTTCTGTGCTTGCGCTTTTAATTGCTTCACCGTTCGCTATTGTCTGTGGATATGCGATGGCGGTGAGCTCTTTTCGCGGTCGCCGTTTCTTAGTTTGGCTGTTGCAAACGAGTTTAGCCTTTCCTACAGTGCTCATCGGTTTGCTGTTGTACATGCTGCTATCGCGCCATGGTGCATTAGGTCAGTGGCATTGGTTATTCACCAGCAAAGCCCTAGTTCTCGGCCAAGCCTTAATGGCGTTTCCGATCATTGTGGCATTCGTGATGAGTGCGGTACAAAGTAGTGACCCTAGGCTGGCAGAAACAGCCGTTTCTCTGGGAGCTACGCCAACTCAAGTCATGTGGCGTTTGCTAATTGAATGCCGCTTCGCTGTCGTAGCAGCACTCATTCATGCTTTTGGGCGCGTCATTTCAGAAGTCGGCTGCGCCATGATGGTCGGCGGCAATATCGCTGGCGCGACTAGAACAATGACCACAGCGATTGCTTTAGAAACCAGCAAAGGTGAATTTGCGCAAGGCATCGCACTGGGTCTCGTGTTGTTGTGTTTCGCACTGTTGATGAATGCAGCACTGCTGTTCGTACAAGGCGATCTTGGAAAATCGGGGGGCGTGCGATGAGTGTGCTCCTAAGCATAAAAAAACTACGTAAATCTTTTGGTGATCAAGCCTTGCTTGAGATGGATAATTTTCAATTAGAGCAGGCAAGTGCTTATGTCCTGACCGGCGTGAATGGCGTTGGAAAAACAGTGTTGATGCGTATTTTGGCAGGCCTTGAATTAGCCGACATTGAGCACGCAGAGTGGTGCGGCCAAGCACTGACATGGAATCGCTACCCAGCTCATTTGCGCGCCGAGATTGTGTACGTGCATCAGCATCCAATCATGTTTCAGATGAGTGTGGCAGATAATATTTCGTATGGTTTGCGCTTGCGATCCTTACCCCGCGCAGAAGTGCAGAAAAAAACGGAAGAAGCCTTAGCTTGGACAGGATTGCAAGCGATTCGTGATCGTTTCCCGCAAGGTCTATCGGGCGGTGAAAAACAAAAAATTGCGCTAGCGCGAGCTAAGGTTTTGGAGCCACGCTTATTGCTACTTGATGAGCCAACTTCGAATCTCGATGGAATCGCGCGCGAGCAAGTGATAGCCTTGATTCCCGATTTAATTAACGAAGGGAAGACGGTGCTGATGGCCTGCCACGATAGAGATTTGATTCATCTCCCACAAACACAGCATTTAAAGTTACGAGCAGGGAAAATAGAAGTACGCGACAATAGCGATTGAGAAATGAATACCGCCACCGTCAGGAGTCACCGTGAAATCTAAATACATAGTGTTATGTTTGTTGGCTGCGTTGAGTTTGCCGACATGGGCGCAAGAGATATTAAAGTTGTCGACCACCACCAGCACTGAAAACTCGGGTTTGTTGAAAGCGATCTTGCCTGCATTCGAAGCCGAATCCAAATTTAAGGTACAGGTGATCGCCGTCGGAACAGGGAAAGCACTCGAGCTCGCCAAAAATGGTGATGTGGATGTCGCTCTAGTGCATGCACGTGAAGCCGAAGATCAATTTGTCGCCGCCGGCCATGGCGTGAATCGACGTGACGTCATGTTTAACGACTTCGTCATCGTTGGGCCTGAAAATGACCCTGCTGGCGTGAAGAAAGAGAAAGACTTAATGCAGGCGCTGAAGAAAATCGTTGATGCTAAACAGGGATTTGTCTCTCGTGGCGACAACTCTGGCACCGAAGTCATGGAGCAAAAGTATTGGAAACTTTTGGGCGATAAACCGAAAGGTGCAGCCTATGTTTCTGCAGGCTTAGGCATGGGTGAAGTGCTGAATATGAGTGCGGAAATGCAAGCATATACACTGAGTGATCGTGCAACTTACTACGCCTACAAAGCGAAAACAGGTTTAAAGATTCTGTTTGAGGGCGATGAAAAAATGCGTAACCCCTATGGTGTGATTGCCGTTAATCCAGCCAAATACAAAGATATTAATTACAAAGGTGCGATGAGTTTGATCCAATGGCTGACTTCAGAGGCAGGGCGCAAACAGATCGCGGCATTTAAAATCAACGGTGAGCAGGTTTTCTTTGTTAGTCCTCAATGAGTACAGCGATACAAATAAGGTCGAGGCAGATCGAAATGCATAACCACGACATTGTTCTCAAGGTGGCGCATGAGTGAAACCCCTGAACTGCAATTGCCGAGCTATGCTGGCATTCCAGAGCAAAAGATCATACTAGTAAGTGATGATCAGAGCTTACAGCGAGCACGCCTGTATTTGACAGCCGAAGCAGTGCTCGGATTCGATACAGAGTCTAAGCCGGTGTTTATGCGTGGACAAGATTCAGATGGTCCACACCTGGTGCAATTAGCGACACCAGAATGGGCATTCCTCTTTCCTATCGTAACGCAAGCTCAAGTCGAGTTAGCGCGTGCGTTGTTGAAAGAGGTACTGGAATCGCCAGACATTCTCAAAGTGGGCTTTGGGCTAGGCGATGATAATCAACGGTTACTCAATAAATTAGGGGTCAAAGTACAAAAAGTGCTTGATTTGTCTCGTTCCTTGAGCACCGACCGCAAACGTCAGATGGGGGCGAAAGCCGCTGTAGAAAAGTACTTTGGACAAGTCTTACAAAAATCCAAACGGATTTCTACTTCTAACTGGTCTGCATTGACCTTAAATCAAAAGCAATTGAAATACGCTGCCGATGATGCACAATCGGCGTTATTAGTATATCTTGCGTCCTTACAGGTAGATGGGAACTCTCGCAAGTCTTGATGGTCGAAGATGTCTACACGACGTTGACGGCATCACGCGAGAGTTTAGGCGAACGAACATCGAATTGAAGGATAGGTATGCAAACAAATATTCGCACAGCGCTGGTCTCCAGCCTGTTTTTATCTCTACTGAGTAGCATGGCCCACGCTGATGGCTTGTCTGACTTGAAGTCAGCTTTGGCGCGCCTGCAAGGTCAAACTCCTTTAAAAGCTGTGGTCGAGGCTCGGACCTGGAATCGTCAAGGGGACGGCAAGGACGCTGAGGAAAATGCTGGTCATGCCGTAGTGAGCTTGGAAGAAGGCGCGCGTGGCTTACAAGTCTTGTACAGCAAAGATATGCTGAGCAAACTCGAGGCAGAAGAGCGCCTGAAAGAAAAAGACAGTAAAGCCAAGACTCCTACACTAAGCGCCTTGAGCGAGGTCAACTCGTCCGCCTTACGTCCTATGCTATTTGCAGCTTCGTCTTTAAGCCGCATTATGGATAAAGCAAACTTCAAGGGCGAACGCAATGATACCTACGGCGGTAAGCCTGCGCGTGTACTGAACTTCGAATTATCGATGGACAAGTTGCCGGAGCGCGATCGCAAGTACATGAAAAAATTTGAAGGCTCACTTGACGTGTGGATAGCCGCTGATGGCACGCCTTTAGCGAGTCGCAGTGCTCAAAATGTTCACGGCCGTGCATTCTTGGTGGTCAGTTTTGATCTCAAGAATGAAGAGGAGTGGGTATATGGCGTGGTCGGCGATCGCTTAGTCGCGGTAAAGAAAGAGAATAAAAACAGCGGTTCCGGTATGGGCGAAAAAGGTGAAGGCAAGGTTGTCAAAACTTTGCAAATTCAAGGTTAAGGAAAACAGCACATGCCTATTACGCAGTGCTGACTTAAGATGGAGAAATTGATGCAAACAAACGTTTTCAGCACTGCGAAGCAGTTGCATTGGACTGGCAGTAAGATCGGCGTAACAGCGATTGCCTTAGTGCTTGGCCTGTCGCTGAGCTCGGCAGGCTTGGCACAAGATACGGTAGGGAGTAAGCCAAAGGCCGAAACCGCCATTCAAAATGGCGTAAAAAAAATGATCACGCATGATGTCTATGCCACTTGGCGTAGCATACAAACGCCTGTCCTTAGCCGAGATGGTATCTGGGCGGCATACGCTCTGCATGGACAAGAGTCTGACGGTGAAGTGGTGGTTAAGAATTTGCAGGATGGCCGTGAATGGCGTTCCCCGCGTGGCATCACACCAGTTTTTACGTCCGATGGAAATTACCTAGTATTCGCCATTGCGCCGACCCGAGCTGATCTCGATAAGGCGAAGAAGGAAAAGAAAAAGCCGGAGGATGCGCCTAAGCCTGGCGTGGGTTTCATGGATTTGGCCACGGGTAAAGTCGAAAGCCTTGAACGCGTGAAGAAATTCAGTGTGCCTGAAGAAGGTGGAAATTTCCTTGCTGTTTTGTTGGAAGCAGTGAAAGACAGTAAGAAAGATGCTGCGCCAATAGCGAAAGATGCGGACGATGCTGAGCAAGACCAAGCTACTGGGGCTGCTGGTGCCACAGGCGCTGCAAAAAAGAAAGAGGCAGGAACAGAGTTGCTCGTGTGGGACTTGGTTGCTAACAAAAAGCATAGCTTGAAAGATGTGGCTGATTTTGTCTGGAATAAGTCTGGTTCAGTTTTGGCTTATTCAGTGTCTGTGAAAGAGCCTGCGAGGGAGGTAGGTAAAGAGGCGCCAAAAGATGTAGTTAAATCCGCGGAGACCGAGGTAAAAGACGTTGCAATTGTAAGTAATCCTGAATCTGAAGGTGTGTATGTTTTCCAAACGTCTGAAGCGAGTTCGCGTGCCTTATTAAGTGGTGCAGGCAGTTATAAGCATCTGCGTTTCGACGACGAAGGTAAGCAACTCGCTTTCTTGACCAATCGCGATGATCAAGCGAAGAAGAAGGCGCAAGAATCGAAAGCTAAGGCTGGCGATAAAGGCGCCGACATTGCGGCGAGTAAACCCGCTGCTAAAGCGGAAGATAAAGCAGACACTACTCCGGCGCAATTTGCCTTGTATCTGTGGACTGATGCAACTGGTTCTGCGCAATTGGTGGTCGATGCGACTAGTCCTGGCATGCCTTTGAATTGGGCACCCAGTGAACATGCAGATCTCGTCTTTAGTAAAGACGGACAACGTTTGTTCTTGAGTACTGCGGAGGTCGCGAAACCAGATCCTAAGAATGCACCCGAGCCAATGAAAGTCGACCTTTGGCATTGGAAGGATCCAGAGTTGCAGTCAGTGCAAAAGGTCAATGCTGAGCGTGATAAACAACGCAATTATCGTGCAGTGGTACATCTGAGTGATCGCCGTTTCATCCAACTGGCGAATAAAAATATGCCGCAATTGATGGTCAATGAAAACGCGCAATTTGCGCTCGGTATTAGCAGTTTACCTTACCGTCATTTGATGTCTTGGGATAAATTATATTACGACGCCTATGCAGTCGATTTGCGTAATGGCCAGTCCAAGATGCTGATCGAAAAAGCAGCGTTCATGCCGCAACTTTCACCCGCAGGTAAGTTCCTGTTGAGCTTTGATGGTGTGAAGAGTCAATGGTGGACTTACGATACAAGTACCGGTAAAAAGCAAGAGATTAGCAGTCAAATCAAAACTCGCTTTGAAGACCAAGAGCGTGATACGCCGGATCTCAAACCACCATACGGCGTCGCTGGTTGGACAGAAAATGATGCGACCGTGGTCTTGTATGATCAATTCGATCTGTGGTCAGTGAATCTCGCTGATAAAGCCAGCAAGAACTTGACTTCGGGTTGGGGAAAGAAAAATCAAACAGCATTGCGCTACGTATATTTGGGCGATAACAAACGTTCACCAGAAAGTAAGGCTTTACCTTCTGATCAACCGTGGTTGCTGTCGGCAGAGCATGATGTCACCCATGCGACCGGATACTATCAGCTCGATCCAAAACAGCCTGGCGCACCGAGCCGTTTAATCTATGCTGATAAATTGATTTCTAACGTACTGAAGGCGAAAGATAGTGACCGCATTCTCTTTACCCAGCAGAGTTTTACCGAGTTCCCAGATTTGTGGAGTAGTCGTTTAAATTTTGCTAAAGTGGATAAAATTAGCCAGGCTAATCCACAGCAAGAACAATTCAATTGGGGTACGCAAGAGCAGATCGAATACGTCAGCGCCGATGGTAAGAAATTGAAGGCACTGATTGCGAAGCCGGAGAATTTCGACCCGAAAAAGAAATATCCGATGATGGTCTATATCTATGAAAAGATGACCGATAACTTACATCGTTATGTACCACCATCACCAGCACAAAATATCAACGTCACGCGTTACGTCAGTAATGGCTATATCGTGCTACGTCCAGATATCGTCTACACCACAGGTTACCCTGGAAAGAGCGCACTGAACACCGTTCTACCTGCGGTCAAAACTGTTTTGGCGCAAGGCTACGTAGACCCGAAACGTGTCGGTATTCAGGGACATAGCTGGGGCGCATATCAAATCAACTATCTGTTGACGCGTACCGATATGTTCCGCGCGGCTGAGGCCGGCGCATCGATGGCAAATATGGTCAGCGGTTATGGTGGCATTCGTTGGGGCGCTGGTGTGAGTCGTGCGTTCCAATACGAACGTGGCCAGAGTCGTATTGGTGGCACTCCTTGGGATAGTACGTCGAAGTACGTGGAAAATTCACCGATATTCCAAATTGATAAAGTGAAGACACCTTACTTAACAGTACACAATGACGATGATGATGCTGTGCCTTGGTATCAAGCGATTGAGTTTTTCTCCGCCCTGCGCCGTTTGAATAAAGAGGCTTATTGGTTCAACTACAATGGCGAGAAACATGGACTTCGTGATCGCGACAATATCAAGCATTTCACGGTACACATGGGAGAGTTTTTTGACCATTATTTACTCGGCAAAGCGCGCCCTGAGTGGATGGACAAGCCTGTACCTTATCTCGAACGCGGTAAGCGGGATGTAATGGGAATGTTTAAAACCCCTGAAGCAAAGCCGGCAGTGAAAGCAGACAGTAAGTAGATTGTTGTAATAAAAAATTAAAAGGCTCAGAAAATATTCTGAGCCTTTTTTATTTGAGCTGAGTTTGCTGAATTCTTGCGATTAATTCTTGAGAATAGCAAAGGGTGAGGAGAGTAAGGGGTCGCCTGTTTGTGCAAAGTGCCAAATAATGCCAACCAAAATAGCCATGGTAGCGACATACCAAACCACCGATACGATCTGCCCGTAGCGGTTCATTGGCAAGAGCAAACTATGATGGCGCTGACGCCATTCAACCACGATATCCAAGGTGCCTATGAACAATACAAAGGCAAGAAAGAATAGACCTAGTTGATAGCTTATGAAAATTCCTAGTACGGTACCGAGAGATAGCAAAATTGTCGCGATACGGGTACTGGCGGAGAAGGAAACGCTCTTGACGACATGTCCACCATCGAGCGGCAATACTGGAATCAGATTGATCAGGTTGAGGAAAGCATTGAAGTTGGCGAGATTGGCGATGAAGATGTTGTCGGTGACAAGATAAACTCCCCACAAGATCAAGGATAGGATAAGGCCAAAGGTTGGTCCCATGATCGAGATCACCACATCTTGCCAGCGCGTGTTGATTTTCTCATCGGTCAGCGCCATGCCACCGAAAAATGGGATCAAATAAAAGCCCTTGGTCTTGATGCCGAAATGTTTCATGGCGTGAACGTGCCCATATTCATGTACAACGAGACACGCGATCAATGCAAGTGCAAACTGAAACGAGAAGATCGCACTATAGGTTGCTAAAGTGAGACCAGCCAATGCTACCTTGACGAATTTGGCGCTTTGGAGAAGCTTGAGCAGCATTGCAAATAAGCCAAAGCTATTGCCGCGTGTTTTGAGTTTAATACTGTCTGGCGCGGGTTGCGGCGCACTTTGCTGCATGTCTGTCGCGTTACGAGTACCGCTCGATACCAGTTCATCGTTCACAAATAACTGATAGTTACATTTGAAGTCTTGCCATTGTAGATCGACTTCCAAACGAACTCGCGCGAGTTGCGGTAGTGCCGGCGTTGCATCGTTCGGGATTGCGTTGTCGTTCGGTGTGTTACTCGGCGCCGCGATTTGAATCTCAAATGCGTGACTAAAATGACCTTCGCTGTAGCCAGTTGCCGGTTGTTCAGCAACGATGTGGGTGTCCCAGCTTAGTTGCTGCCAACCAGCCATCGAGGCGCGCAAGCGCAATGGCTTACCGAGACAATCAATATGCAAGAGTTCCAAAATGTATTCCTAAATGTAGTTCACAACAGCACAGATGTGCATGAATGCCGAGATTTTAGGGTAAAACCGGACTTCTCGTCATTTTTCTGAAAACAAAAAAACGGCGTACACGCTTGGAACGTGTACGCCGCATAGTCACTTTTGCTTGCTTACATCAACTACCTTGGGGGGAGAAACTATTTTGCTGCAATTGTAATTGGTACATCTGCGGTCGCAGTGCGCCCGGCCGAATCTGTCACGGTTACCTTCATGGTGTAGGAGCCTGTCACTGGAGACGCCCAATTCGTGGTAATGCTCATGCCATTCATCGCCATCGACATGCCGAGAGGAACGCCGCTGATTGATACAGAAATATAGCTCACACCAGGATCTGTAATGGTGATGCTGCCACTCAATGGCTTACCAGCGACACCATTCTGTGCAGGTGCTGTAATGACTGGACCAGCAACACTAATGACGAAAGTGATTGTTGCTTGGCCGCTCAGACCAGTCTTAATGTCTTTCGCGATGATCGTCACGTTATAGGTTCCTGCAACAGGCGAAGCCCAAGCAATAGCCCCAGCGCTTGCGATGTTCATGCCCGATGGTGCGCCCGTCATGCTATAGCTGACTGGATTTGAAGCGGTAACTTGCGGTGTGAAACTTAATGCCGTGCCTACGGTGCCATTGATCGTTTGGGCTGTGACTACGGGCGCTGGTGGGTTGGTGATTGTCACCGTAATATTTGCTTGCCCACTGAGTCCGGTTGCATTGTCTTTGGCGGTAACACTGACATTGTAAGTGCCGAGTATTGGCGTCGCCCAGCTCACCACCCCAGTGCTGCTGATACTCATACCGGAAGGTGCCCCAGTTAAGGTAAAGCTTACTGGGTTAGAAGCAACGACACTCGGTGTAAAGCTGAGTGCAGTTCCTACTTTGCCGTTAATAGTTTGTGCGCTTACGATTGGTGCTGGTGGATTAACAATCGTGACAGTATAAACACCAGAACCAGATAGGCCGGAAAGCGTGTCTTTTGCAGTGATGGTCAATGTGTATTTGCCCAAGACTGGTGTCGGCCAGCTAACAGCGCCTGCAGTGCTGATCGTCATACCACTTGGCGCACCAGTCATGCTATAGGTCACAGGGTTTGAAGCGACTGCGCAGACATTGAATGTGAGTGCTTTGCCGACTGCGCCACTAATCGCCCCAGCTGCAATACTAGGAGCCGGTGGATTGACGACAGTGACCGTATAAATCGCCTGAGCGGTTAAACCAGACTTACTGTCCTTCACCACTGCCGTGACGGAATATTTACCGAGCACTGGCGCTGCCCAGCTGAGGACACCACTTGTGTTGACTGTCATGCCCGTTGGTGCGCCGGTTAAACTGTAGGTCAGTGGATTGCTGCCGGTTGCGCTGATATTAAAGCTAAGTGCTTGGCCGACTGTGCCGTTGACGCTGGCAGCTGTGATGCTCGGTGGTACAGGTGCGGTAATCTTGATCGTGATGACAGCCTGAGAGGTGAGATTAGCGACACTGTCTTTGGCGATGACCGTAACAGAATAAGTGCCAACGACTGGCGTTGCCCACGTCAAGATCCCAGCCGAGCTAATGCTCATTCCAGTGGGTGCGCCAGATAAGCTAAAGCTCAATGGGTTGCTACCACTGGCAGCGACGGTATAGGTTAATGCTGTACCAGTCTCGCCACTGATCGTAGCTGAAGAAATACTTGGCGGTGCCGCAGCGACACTGGTATTACTCAATTGCGAAAGTAAGTTGGTAACGTTGGGTGTACCAAGACCTGTGGCCTGATCATAGCCAGTTTTCGCAGAACATGTGGCGCAAGTGCCATGACTGCCGCTGGTGATATCGAGGAAGGCACTCGCGTAGTTGCCAGAGACGCTGGCGACATTGCCATATAACATTGTATGTGGGGCACCTAGTAGTGCTTTGCCTGCAGCGAGGCGTTGTGCATTAACGATAGCAATCAAACCTGCCCATTGCGGTGTAGAAAGACTCGTACCGCCGGCACTAATCCAATTTGCCGTGCTTGAGCCCGGATTAATAGAGGCGACGTACTGACCAGTCGATGGATTCGCATTGAAAGAGACATCGGCTACTGTGCGACGCACAGCCGTACCCATACCAGGCACAGTGTTCGCTTGATATTTAGGTGTGGCGATATACGCACTGATGCCACCGCCCGTTTGACTCCAGGCCACTTCGCTGCGGTTGCCTGTTCCGCTGTAAGTGAGGGAAGTACCACCAACAGCTAGCACATTACTTGAAGCAGAGGGCCATTCAACTTCCATTCCTGCGTCTCCGGTTGCGGCTAAGTAGCTCATTCCGGTGGTGGTGAAAGTGGAATCGAAACTGCTGCCCCAGCTACCTTCTGGCGCACCAAAGCTCATCGACACTACACCAGGCCCCATGGCATTGGCTAATTTAACGGCATTGGTTAAGCTGTTGACGCTGGCATCAGGCGCTTCGATCACGACGATGCGCGCCAATGGGGCGATCGCGTGAGCCCATTGAACGTCAAGAGCAATTTCTGTAGCCCAGCCGGAATCATAGGCTGGCGCTGTGCTGGTCATCGCGCCAGCGGTGTTGGCAAACACGATCGACAAATCACATGAAGTCGCGCTCGGCGCAGCGAGAGGCAAAGTTGCGTTGCTGGCGACTGCTTTAGTGGTACATGTGGGTAAGGCAAATCGTTGATTAAAGGCCGCTAGTTCCGCAGCAATATTCGGGTTATGCATCGCGTCAACGATGTAGATTGTTTGTTTAGCGCCTAACGCCGCCGCTTGAGCTGCGGTATAGCTTGTGCCAGCAGGAATCGCTGGCAAACCGTAAGCAGCGCGAATTTGCGCTGGTGTGTATGTCGCGACCATTGCTGTCGCTGTCGGTGGCGGTGATACACCTGCTTGCACCATCGCTGCATATGTATCTCGTTGGCGTTGTAGGCCTTTTTGAATGTCTGCAATTGGAGTGCCACGGGTTGACAGGCTTAAACTATCTGCACTGATTGCCTGTTGATGTGCAGGCCGATGTTCAGAGCGGATGATCGTTTCACTCGTTGGTGCTTCCAACACAACTGGTGCTAAATGGAACGAAGGTCTGGCTTGTTGTTGAACGAGTTCAGATTTAGCCACTTCTTGATGAAACTCGAGCTTCGCGGTTGCTACCGGAGCTGGCGCAGGCGCTAAGCTTGAATTGTTTTGTGTCGTCGTGTCGCCCGAGCTACAAGCACTCAGATTAGCGAGGAGAAATGCACTGGCGAGTAACACACCAGAGTAGCTTAACGCCGCCAACATGGTAGGGAAGGCAATGCGCTTGGCTTGACTGACAGGTGGCTTGGATTTCATAGTGCGTCTCTCAAATAAAGGAGAGAGCAACGCTTGAACAAAAAGAGAAATTTTCGCTGGCTGGCACGATTTCTCTATTTGGCAACCCCGCTACCATTGCACTCGCGTGCTTTAGGCCGGTGGCTTTGCGTCCTCGTCTTTCAACGAGTTTGCCCTCTTGGAACTGAAAATAGATAATGAAGCTAGTCTACTGAAATACGGTAATCACTCAAGTGAAATATGCGTGAAATTGTCCAGAAAATGCAAACGAATGTGAATTGCGTTGCCTAATTTTTCATCAATTAGCTGTTTGCTATTTTTAATTAATGCGCTTCAAATATGAAATGATTTTGGGTTTCTCAATCACACAAATTGTTCATCTAATGACTGACAGGAGCCGCAATAATTTGTGATAAATGATCGAGCTTGATCGGTTTGAGGAAGGCGCCGATAATATTGAGACCGTCATCGCGCACGACTTTCTCAGCGATACTCAGGATATCTCCATCGATGCCGCTTACCAGTGCCACTTTACCTTTGTAATTTGTTTTTGCGAGCTCAGTTAAAAAACTCATGCCGTCCATATCTGGCATCAAGATGTCGCAAATTAAGATGTCAGGCTCAACGGCCATTTCTTCCAATACGCGCAGACCATCATTGCCATCAATGGCGGTGCTGACCTTAGTAATGCCAAGCTCCTCAAGCATACTAATCAAGATATCTTGAGCAAATTCGTCATCATCAAGAATGAGAACGGACTGTTCGGTTGGAGTCATCGTACTGGTATTCATCTTTTCCTCCTGCTCAAAGTGGCCTGATGTGGACCTGCAAGATGCAAGTATGCCGTCAAGTTAGCCAATTATCTGTAATTGTGATGCCTCTTTTATTGCCTCTTATCAACGGTTTTCTGTCTGGCATCCACCAAAACCGCTTATTTGACACTGTTTCTCATGCTTCTGTTGCTAAGTATTCGCTAATGCGTAATTTCGCACCTTGATACGCGTCAATTAAACTTGGAAGAATAAGAACACAGTCTGCGAGACGTTCTTCGCGTCCAGCGGCCTCCATTTCTTGACAAGCTTCCCCGAGTGCCAATGCACCCACGGAGCGTGAGGCAGATTTCATCGTATGTGCCAACATTTTTACCTTCCCAGGATCTTTCGCCTCAATCGCAGTTTTGATGGCGGCGACTTCATCATCGCCTTTCGCAATGAACTTGGTGAGTAAGCGTTTTTGTAAATTGATATTGTTGCCAATGAGCTCCGCTAGTGCTCCCTGTGACCAGACTGGGAAGTCGCTGATTGAAGGACTCTCACTGATACTCGACATCTTCGTTGGCAGATCGGGGCCTTGATCCACAGTTGCTTCTTCGCTGGTGGAAGTTTCGCCTTTGAGATTTGCAACCGGCAACCATTTTTGCATCATGGTTCTTAATTCATTTAAGCGCAATGGTTTAGATAAATAGTCATCCATGCCGCGTTCACGGCAACGTTGTGCTTCACCCTGCATGGCATTGGCTGTGATGGCGATGATAGGTGATCGTTTCTCTTCACCTTCGATCTCTCTCACAGCTGCCGTGAGCTCGAAGCCATCCATGTTCGGCATATGACAATCAGTCAGTAATAACGCATAACGGCCGCTACGCCACATCCTCAAGGCGACTTCGCCATCCTCAGCTGACTCGGCAGCGTAGCCTAGCAGCCTCAATTGTTCCATAAGTACTTCGCGATTCGTCTCGTTATCTTCTGCCAGTAAAATTAATTGACCACGTGCTAAGGCCTGCTCTGTTGTGATTGCATCGACCGCTTCGATGCGAGCTTGATCCTGTCTTTGTAAGAGTTTGCTCGCGGACAGTCTACCGCTGGCGACGGCAACCATGCTAATTAGATCGTAATAGAACAAAGGCCAGTCATTAAGTTTAAGTCCTTGATCAGAACGATTGTCGATGTTCTCACCGATTTCAATGACCTGGATTCCGGTCGGTAGCTCTGAGGCCGAATACGCCTTGTCAAAACTTAGTTGGTCATAGATGAGTACAGGCATAGAAGAGAGGTCGTGCAAGTAATTTTTCGCTTCGTCGATGTTGCGTACGACGCTGACTTGCGCTTGGGCTGAACCCAAGTAGGTTTGCAGAATGGTCGAACAACTCACGCGATCTGTTACCAAGAGTACGGCTTGCCCTTCGATATTCGGAAGAACGAGTGGTTTGCGATCTGCGGGGGCCGGTGCTTCTTGGAGTGGGAATTCGATAATAAATTCCGAACCAATACCTTCACTGCTATTGGCACTTAATTTCCCATGCATGAGAGTCACCAAACGCTGGGTAATGGAGAGACCAAGACCTGTTCCACCAAACTGTCGCGCGGTACTGGCATCGGCTTGGGTGAATGGTTGAAACAGCTTCGATAAAATTTGGTCTGACATCCCAATCCCATGATCAACGACCCGGAATTGCAAATATGCTTGTTGCTCTGGATGATGGGATGTGTGCACGTGCAACATGGTCTCACCACCATTTTGAGGAGTGAACTTTAATGCATTGCCCACTAAATTAAACAAAATTTGACGTAGGCGAGTGGGGTCTAGATAAACCCATTCAGGCAATTGCGGATCCACGAAGAGAGAAATTTTGATGTTCTTGCGATGTGCGACATTCAGCATTAATCGAGTGACATCTTCTACAACATCACGTACCGACGTTGGGATAGTCTCGATGATGAGTTTTCCTGCCTCGATTTTAGAAAAATCTAGAATATCATTGAGAATACTGAGTAAAGCGACGGAGGAACTTTGTATCGTTTCTAACATATGACGTTGGTCAGGCGTCAGCGCTGTCTGCTGCAGAATATCGACCATGCCAACCACACCATTCATCGGCGTTCTGATTTCATGGCTCATGTTCGCCAAGAATTCTGACTTAGCGCGGTTCGCCGCTAAGGCAGCCTCTTCTGCCAACTTCCTATCGGTAACATCCGTATTGGTGCCAGTGACGCGAATTGCACGACCTTGTGCATCGCGAGTGGCACGTCCCTGGCTCTGTACCCAACGCCAAGTTCCATTTTTATGTTTCAGACGCACGGTGACTCGAACTTCTTTAGTCGGATCTTTGAAATGGTCAACCATTTGGCGAAGAAACTCGGCGATGTCATCCGGATGGGTAATTGCATTCCAGCATTCGCGAATGGTAGGTAATTCTTCTTCTGTATAGCCTAACATTTCCCACATGCGGGGAGAGTGATACAGGGCCCCAGTTGTGATGTCAAGATCCCAAATCCCTTCATCTGCGCCTTCGACGGCGAGCTCAAACCTTTCCTCACTCTTTGCTAAAGCTTCCGCATCACGTTTGCGATCGACCGCAATACCGAGCAATTTTGCAGCTTGTTCTACAAAGCGTAACTCTGTCTCTGTTGGGTTGTGGGGCGCTTTGTGATAAATCGAAATGACGCCAAGTACTCGCCCATTACTCGAAAAGAAAGGTTGTGCCCAGCAAGAATGAATGCCGACAGTTTGGGCTAGCTCTCGGTGTCCTTCCCAGTAAGGATGAGTATTGATGTCTTCGATGATCACGCGTTGCGCGCGAAATGCGGCCGTGCCACCCGTGCGCACGCCGTCAGCGATATCGATAACTTCGAGAGCCGATTTGTAACTGTCGGGCAAACTTGGTGCGGCGGCGAGATGTAGGGTTTTCTGTTTCTCGTCGGCGAATAAAATACTGCACGAAATCTCGCTATCGACCGCTTCGAGTTCTTTCGCCATCGTATTGGTAAGAGTGTCGATTGACACATCGCCTGTGATCAATTGTAGTATTTGACTGCGAAATTCTTCGTATAAGGCGTGCTGTTTACGTTCAGTGATATCGGTACGTATCCCAATAAATTCTTGCGGTTTTCCATGCTCATCCATGAAGGCAATAATGGTGGAGTCAACCCAATATAATTTCCCGTTTTTTGAGCGATTGCAAATCTCTCCATGCCACGCATCGCCGCGTAAAATGGTCTCGTACATCTCTCGAAAAAAACTCGCAGGATGGTGGCCGGAATTAATGATGCGATGATTTTTGCCGAGAAACTCGTCTCGGCTGTAGCCACTAATTTCGGCAAAACGCTTGTTTCCATAAGTGATTCGACCTTTGTTATCGCAAATGCTGACAATTGCGTGTTCATCGAGTACAAATTTCTGTTGACGCAGGGCGGTTAGCGCGCGCTCGGTGGAGGCGACACTTTCTTGTAAGTCTTGGGTTTTTTGTTCGACTAGCTGTTCGAGCTTATCGCGATATTCGGTCAGTTCGATTTCGCGTTCTTTTTCTTCTGTGATGTCTTTTATCGAGCCTTGTAAAGTAATGGGGTTTCCATTTTCGTCGTAGCTAAAATGACCTCTGGCTGAGACCCAGCAACGTCGACCATCGACAGGGCGGATTACTTCATAATCGAAATGAAAGTTACCGTCGCTGGTGACGACGGACTGATAATGTTCAAGTACACGTTGGCGATATTCCGGGGCAATGATCTGCCCCCAAGTTTCTATGGTTTTCGCTTCATCTTCACGGATCCCGAATATCTCATTCATCATTGGCGATCCGCGCCACGTGCCTGCTTTGATATCGGTGACATAAGAGCCGATTCTCGCGGTTCTTTGTGCATCATTTAAGAGATCTTCGTTTTCCTTAAGTCTTATTTCCGCTTCTTTTCGATCAGTAATATCTTGGATTACGCCTTCTAAACTTAAAGGTCTTCCGTCATCGCTAAAATTCAAAATTCCCAAGCCTAATACCCAGCGAACTGCTCCATCAGATTTGCGACGAATTTGGTAATCTAGATTGAATCGCGTACGTTCTGCAATGGCATGCGTAAAATGGTTTTGCACCAAATTACGGTGTTTCGGAACTACCAAATCAACCCACGTTCCCATATTTTTGATGGTGCCCGAGTTGATGCCAAAAACATCGTCGAGCGTACTTGAACAAGTCCAGACATCGTTGGTAATGTCGTAAAAATAGTTACCAATGTGAGCTGCGTTTTGCGCTTCAACTAGGCGACGTTGGCTGTTCTTCAGCTCGAATTCAGCCATCTTGCGATTGGTGATATCGGTTCGAATCGAGACAAATCGTTCTATTTTTCCTTGCTTGTCTTGAAATGGTGTAATGATCGTATCGACCCAATACAGCGAGCCACTTCTAGTACGATTACAGATTTCTCCTCTCCAGGATTTTCCATGACCAATGATTTGCCACACTTCTTGCCAAAATTCGGCGGGGTGAATGCCTGAATTCACGATGCGATGATTCGCACCAATAAGCTCTTCACGTGAGAAACCACTAATTTCGCAGAACGCATCATTTACCGAAATGATATTTCCGCTACGATCGGCAATTGAGACGATCGCATGCAAATTGAGGGTAGTGCGAAGTGCTTCGCTATCTCGGATCGCGATTTCCAATTGTTCTAAGGTGTTTCGCCTTTCTGTGATTTCACTACAGACGAACATATAGCCATCAAGTTCTTCTTCAGCATTGAGTAAATTTTGCTTTTCAATTTCTAACCAATACAAGCGCCCATTTTTGGCTTGACTCTTGGTTTCAATATGATTCATCGTTAAGTGATTAAAACGTGCTTGGAAATCATCAAAGCTTTGCTGCTCATGATTTGGAGATTTGAGGTAAATCGAAATAGGGCGGCCGCGCACTTCATTTGGCCCATAATGGGTCATTCTTACGAAGCTAGGATTCACCCATGTGATATTGCCATTGAGATCGGTAAAAACAACTGCGTCACTGGTGTGCTTGACTGCTTGTGCAAGTTTTTCCAGTTCATCCGTCATTTGATTCGCCATGATTTCGGCACGCAAACGGAGTTCATTCTGATGAAACAAGAGCAGTGCAATCAGAAGACTAATGAAGCTGCCTCCAATGAAGATGAGCCAAGGAACGAATCCATTGACTTCAGCATCGAGTTTATCGGTACTGGCAACATATAAGCCCAGTGCACGTCCATGAATTTTGATCTCTTCTTCGCTATGAAAGAGCTGGGATCCTGTGTCTGCTTCTTTCAAGAGATTGTGGTTATCCGAATCAAACAATAGGTTTTCATAGTTACTGTCTTTTTGCACATCAAATAGTTCAAATTCGATATTTTGCGATTGATGTTGTCCTATGCCTCGAAACAACTCATCGACCACGATTGGAGTTGAGATCAAATACATGAGCGCTTGACGGCGTTCTTCGACAGTATTGGTGTTGGCGCCGGTCTGGTAGACCGGCAGAAAAATAATGACACCACTGCTTTGCCGGTTGTCTTGCACTAATTCCAGTGCTGCAGTCATTTGTGGGCTACCAGTATCGATCGCTCTCTGCAGCGCCTCACGGCGACGTTTTTCTGATCCTAAGTCTAAGCCTAGCGCTTTCACATTCCCTAGTTGTGGTTCGATATAGCGGATGACATACAAATCATCGTTGTTTTTATCGGAAAGCTGACGTAAAGAAAAATCGGATTCACCATCTCGTCGTTGTTGGGCAACGAATTCGTCGATATGCTTTTTCGAAACAGGCTGTACCAAACTGAAACCGCGCAAGCCAGGAAACTCGCTAGCTAAGTCGCGGCTATTCACGGCAGTGCGGAAGTCTTTGCGAGTGAGCTTAGGGTTGATTTGAAATTGGGCTTTCAATCCGACAATGCCGTAAAGCGGAAGATTAAAACGTTGCTTTATTTCGTTAACGATATGTTCTTTGGAGCGTTGATACTCTAGTTCTGCATTTTGTTTGGCGATTTGGTATCTCCAGACAGCCGTGGAGATCGAAATTAAAACGCCCGCAATGAAAATCGATGCGGGTAAGAATATGCTCGATTGAGGCTTTAACTTCGACAACATAGGCGAGACCTATCAAAGAAAGTCGAACAGAAATGAATACCCAAGCATACGATGTTTGTTGTTGAATGGAAAGAAATTGAAACTGCTTTTCAATAAGCACATCAAGCTTTTTGATTTTTCACAACAAAAGTAATGGGCGGCAGAGGTAGGGGTGCCTGAAAAGCAACGGATTGAGTTTTCCGTGTTTTTTGGGTAACGAACCAGAACCGATTTTATAGGCCAAGAAAGGCACGCCTCAGCTTGTATGTTTCGATCTAAGGTATCAGAAAGATTGAGCTTGGCGTATTTCAGGTGGGACGTAATATTAAGCGATCTTGCCGCATCGTCATTATCAGCATAGGTTCCCGTACCGATCGTGAGTTTTATGATGGTCGTGAGACCAGCGAATGCACCCGATAATCTCGCCTTGTCATCCACGGTGGAAGCATCGGGCCCATTTCTTCCTGAGGTTGTGGAGACCACACCTTTCTCTCTATATAACAGAGGGGCATCTTCAAATTCTTTGATCACGGCGCCCGCTAATCGGTGGCAGTGCTGCTTTGAGCAAGCGTAGTGTCCTTTGATTTAGGACTGAGCGATCGCAGCGGTATCAGGCTTCAGTAATTGGCGACGACTCTGCATAAACCGGTTCTCTTTCAGGTTAATTGACGCAAATTTTTGTAAAGAAATGTATGCACAAACCTGTCGTGGAATAGGAAAAGACACGAAGGACTCGATGTTTCACCAAGAAATCAGCAGAAAATTCAAGCGCTTAGCGAGATTTGCTACTTTGTTTCTCTCTGTATCAAATAGGCTTTTACTCCTTCGTGCGATTGACCAGTCAATTTTAGCTTGAGGTAAGATCGGGCGATGTTGATTATTTCAAAGGATGTATATGAACCTGACCTCATGTGTTTTTCCCAATGCACGCCGTATTGCGACCGCTTTAAGTTTTGCCCTCGGTAGCTTGTTGAGCACTCAAGTGCAAGCGATCGATCTTCATGAATTTCGCTTGCAAGATGTGGTGCCGATCCTGAGCGAAATGAAAGCGAACGCCAATTTGAGTTCGAATCAACAAGCATTATTCGTACAAGTAGAAAATAAGACCAGGTCGATCACTCGTGTGCGTGATGAGCGTCGGGCGCAGATACAGCAGAGTTTAAAAAAACGCCTCAAAGAAAAAGCGCCGGAGTTACGTGACTTGATGTCCTTAATGAATCAAGATGACATAATCTCAGCGCAAGAAAATCAAGAAATGCGTGAAGCTTGGATGGGCTTGTATGACGCTTTGAATGACGCTCAGCGAGATGCGGTAGCAGCGCTGCTGAGCGAGCAATTGCTCCGCGTGGCTGACCGCCCTAAAGACGCGAGACCAAACATGGATGGAAATAAAGGTGGCCCTGGTGGGCAACGCGGAGGACGTGGTGGTCAAGGCGGCATGGGAAACCATAATGGAGGTAGTCAGCTCTAGCACCTAAGCTACCGTGTCAAACTGGAAGCACGTCGAAGGATTTGTCGACGTGCTTTTTTATTTTCCTCGCACACTAGGTGTTTACTGCTGAGACTAAACAATAGGGATTTTCCCTTAAAGGATTGCAAGAAAAATAGCAGTTCGTTATAAGATGATATGCGCTACTATGGAGCAACGGCATATACCCTGTTTGTGAAAATGTAGAGCAAATTTTATGGCAAGTTTTTGCGTGTTGTATATGCGTTTCGACAATATTGATTTCACGTGTAGAGGGAAACTATGTTACGAGCTTTGATGTTGAGTGTATTTGCTGCTAGTGCTGTCACTGTAACGATACCAGTCATGGCACAGGGTAAAGTGTCACCAGCGATGCCATCTTCTAAAACCACGCAAGCAATCATACCTCTCCCGGTCAACTCTACTGTCAGCGCAGGTCGTTTTGAACTCAATTCCAAGACCAAGATTTATGCCAGCGATGCGCGCTCGCAAATCAATGCCAACTTGCTGAGCCAAATGATTTCCGCAAACACAGGTTTGGTGATGCCTGTGCAGGTCGGTAGCCCTAGCCCATTAGAGAAAAATGCCATCGTCTTCGCCAGCGTTGTGAACGGTAAAGATGACATTAACCAATTGCGTGACCCTCAAGATGAAGCTTATTTGTTGAAAGTCACGCCGAATCGTATCGTTTTGAGTGGCAACAGTACTGGGCAATTTTATGCAATGCAGAGCCTGGTGCAACTCTTCCCTATGCAAAAGCAGGCAAGTATAAAGATAGCCTCGACTGAGATTCTTGACCAACCGCGTTTCGCTTGGCGCGGTTTGCATTTGGATGTCGGCCGGCATATGTATTCAGTCGAGTTCATCAAGAAACTGTTAGATCAAATGGCGATCTATAAGATGAACACCTTTCATTGGCATCTGACCGAAGATCAAGGCTGGCGCATTGAAATTAAGCAGTATCCGAAACTGACCTCGGTTGGCGGCTTCCGCAAAGAAACGATTAAAGACCGACACTTCCAACCGTATATCGGTGATGGTCAAGCTTATGGAGGCTTTTACACCCAAGAACAAATCAAAGATGTCGTGGCTTACGCTCAAAGCAAACACATCATGGTGGTGCCTGAGATTGAATTGCCAGGCCACTCATTAGCGGCATTGGCAGCTTACCCTGAACTCGCTTGCACACGAGGACCATTCGAAGTAGGTACGATCTGGGGCGTGATTGATGATATCTACTGCCCTAGCGAACAGACCTTTCAGTTTTTAGAAAACGTTTTATCAGAAGTGGCGGCGCTATTTCCAGGCCCCTACATTCATATCGGCGGTGACGAAGCGCCGAAAACCCGTTGGAAAGCGAGCCCTTTGGCGCAAGAAGTGATGAAGCGGGAAGGCTTGAAAAATGAAGAAGAGCTGCAAAGCTACTTCATTCGTCGCGTCGAAAAATTCATTAACAGCAAAGGTAAACGCTTAATCGGCTGGGATGAAATTTTGGAAGGCGGTTTAGCACCAAACGCTACGGTGATGTCGTGGCGCGGGGAAGAAGGCGGTATCCATGCAGCGAAGGAAGGTCATGACGTGGTGATGACGCCAACCTCATGGTGTTATTTTGACGCAGGGCAGGGGCCGAAAGATCAGGAGTTATGGCAATTAGGCGGCGAAATTCCTATCGAAAAAGTCTACTCCTACAATCCTGTGCCTGCGGTGCTCGATGCGGAAAAACAAAAGCATATTCGTGGTGTGCAAGCCAACGTCTGGTCTGAATATTTACGTACCTCAGACAAAGTCGAATACATGGTGTTTCCGCGTTTGTTGGCGATGGCTGAGGTTGGTTGGAGCGTACAAGCGCAGCGTGATTTCAAACAATTTGAACAACGCTTAGGCAGTCATTACCCTCGTCTCAGCCAACAACAGATAGGCTATCGCATTCCACGCCCGCAAGGGCTAGACCAGATTCAAGTGCAAGGGGATCAAGCGCTGATTCGTTTACAAGCGCCAGTCGCTGGCAGTAAATTGTTTGTGACGACGGATGGCAGTGAGCCGAGCACTTCGACAAAACCTTATGGCGCACCAATCAAACTGAAAGTGGCAAAAGACCAAACTGTGATGGTCAAAGTGTTGACGGTATTGGCCGATGGACGTCAAAGTGCGGTACAAAAAGCGCTGATGAAAGGAAGTGCCGTTGCTGCAGTTGCTACGCCTAAGCCTGTGCAATAAGGTGGAGGCAGCAATGTTGGGATGGCGTAGGCATTTTCTGTGCTTGGCGACTGTGGTCTTCAGCTTGTGGTCTTTCTCGGCGTTTTCTCATGCCGAGAACAAGACCAAGACCAAAGCCCAAGCGGAACAAGTCTTGCCAGGTCAATGGCAGTTTCGAATCGCGACTGCCGATGCTGATGCCCATCCAGAATTCAAACAATGGCGCACGGCGACCGTTCCCGGCCATGTTCATATGGATTTGCTGCAGCATAGCTTGATCCCCGATCCTTATGTCGGTATGGCGGAAGCTGGCTTGCAGTGGATAGGCAAGGTTGGTTGGGAATATCAATTGGTCTTTGACGTCGATGCGACGACGCTGCGACGCCAACATCAGGGATTGCGGTTCGAAGGCTTAGACACCTTTGCCGAAGTGACACTTAACGGCGAGCCGCTATTGACAACGAATAATGCGTTTCGACATTACGAAGCGCAAGTCGTCGGCAAACTACGTGCGCGGAATAATCACCTGCTCGTGCGTTTTTCTTCTCCAATTCAACAGCTGCTGCCGCAAGTGCAGAGCATGCCCGTCAAGCTGGCAGGCAACTATCCATCACCGTATGGCGATGAGCCCAAAGATGCCATGACCGGCAATTTCGTGCGTAAGCCAGGTTATCACTACGGTTGGGATTGGGGCCCACGCTATGTGACGGCAGGCATTTGGCGTCCGGTGAAACTGATTGCCTTTGATGAAGCGCGTATCGAACGCATGCAAGTCAATCAACTCAGTGTGAATGCAGACCGAGCGAATTTAGTGGTTCGCGCCGATGTGCAAGTGAGCCAAAGTTTGGCCGGTAGCCGCCATAGTGAGCTCGCCGCTGATGTTTACGCTCCGGATGGCAATCTCCTCCTCAAAGCTAAGCAAACAGTTCATAACATTGCCAATAAGCCCTCTATCTTGTTGGAGATTCCGAATCCGCAACTTTGGTATCCAAACGGATATGGCAAACAACATCTCTACACCATCAAATTACGACTACTCGAGCGAGGGAAGACCATCGCCGAAAAAACACAGCGCATAGGCTTGCGCACAGTGGAATTGGATAGACATGAAGATCAAATTGAAAATGCCGATGGGAAGAAAGCGCAAGCCTTCACTTTCGTCATTAATGGCATCCCAGTCTTTGCAAAAGGGGCGAACTTAATTCCTTTCGATATGTTTCCCAATCGCGTGCCATTGTCTAAGCAAAGGCAAATACTGCAAGCAGCACGTGACGCCAACATGAATATGTTGCGCATCTGGGGCGGTGGTTATTATGAGAACCGCGCCCTATACGAGATGGCAGATGAAATGGGTCTGATGATTTGGCAGGACTTTATGTTCGGCGGTGGCGTTGTGCCTGCCTATGATCCTGAGTTTCGCGCTAACGTTGCCATCGAAGCGCAGCAACAAGTGGAACGTTTGCGGCATCATCCTAGTATCGTACTTTGGTGCGGAAACAATGAAGAAGAAACAGCCTGGAAAGATTGGGGCATAGGCAAAGAGATGCAGAAGGCGAATCCAGAATTCGCGAATCAAGTATGGCAAGGCTATCGTCAGTTGTTCGGTGAAGACCTGCGCCGTGTCGTGCAAGAGCATGGTCTTGGTGTGCCGTATTGGTCGAGCTCACCGAGTAATGATTTAGACGAAAAAGCGAATGACAGTGATCGCGGTGATAAACACTACTGGGAAGTGTGGGGAGGATCTAAGCCGGTAGAGGATTATTTGCGTGAAACGCCACGTTTCATGTCTGAGTTTGGTTTGCAATCTTGGCCTACATTGAGCACCGTCGACGCCTTCGCCAACAAAAACGAACAACAAATCGATCACCCCGTCATACGTCAGCATCAAAAGTTTATGGCCGGTGAGGGTAACCAACGATTACTCCACTACATTCGCGCCAACTACGGCGAGCCACAAGACTTCGCTCACTTTGTGTATCTGAGCCAAGTCATGCAGGCCGAAGGCATCACGCTCGCAATCAAGCACCACCGCGCTAGCATGCCACGCACCATGGGTTCGATGTATTGGCAGCTCAATGATGTGTGGCCAGGTGCTTCATGGTCTAGCATAGACTACTTTGGCAAGTGGAAGGCACTCCACTACCAAGCACGTAAAGCCTTTGGGCCTATGATTGCTGTCGCGGAGAATCTTGATGGCGTGACGACACTTTCTGTAGTCTCGGAACGACTGCAGCAGGAACAAGCACAACTACGTATTCGTACCATGGATCTCTCCGGCAAGCCGATTCGAGAAGAGACTATCGGGTTCACCACGCAACCGAATTCCGCAACTAAGATTAAGCAGTATCAAAACGACGAGCTCTTGCAAGGCTATGCAGTGAACAAACACTTTGTACTCATCGAATTGATTAAAAACGGAAAAGTCTTATCACACGAAGAGCTGTATTTTGTAGCAGCGAAAGATCAAGCCTTATCCACGCCGAAGATTCAACAGCAATGGAAAAAAGTCGGTGAACATGCCGTGCTGATTTTGAAAAGCAAGGAACTAACTCGTATGCTTGAACTGGATTTCGGCAAACTGGAGACTAAGCTTTCAGATAATTTTGTGACGCTCCTTCCAGGACAAAGTATAGAAATTCGCGTCGATAGTAAAGCTGATTTGTCGCAGTTAAAACAAGCATTGCACTTCCGTTCCTTAAACCCGCAATAAGCGCTCAGCAATCGTCATTTTTGAGTGATATTAGTAAGTCCATAACTCCGGAAAACCACATTCCTTCTCGCCAGACTAGTCAGGTATCCGATTAGTTAGTAGCATCAAGCGGGACGATTGGTTTGACGGAGATAAGTAGTGTCGCAGCTAGATAATAATCAAAAAAATTTAGGCCAGCATCAATACGATGATCTGGGGCTTTTGCCTTTAGAACTTGCCTTGGCATTGCCAGCGCGTTTTTATTCAGACCCAGACACTCTGGTGCAAGAGCAAACGCAGGTGTTCGCGAAAAGTTGGCAATTGGCAGGACATACGGGTGACTTGCAAGCGGTGGGTGATCATATCGTGTGTGAGATCGCTTCTAAGCCGATACTGATCGTACGTGGAGTTGATTACGAGTTACGTGCTTTCTATAATGTCTGCAAACATCGCGCTGGTCCGATCGCGACCTGCAAAGGGCGTGCTGCTAAATCTCTACAATGTGCCTATCACGGTTGGACTTATGCTTTAGACGGTCAATTACGTAGCACCACCGAGATGCAAGGCGCGCAGAGCTTTCAAACTTCCGATATCCGCTTAAGCGCCGTGCGTGTGAAAGAATGGAACGGCTTAGTGTTTGTCGCATTAAGTGACGAGGTCCCAGCGTTTGAAGATGTCTATGGCGGCATCGCGGAGCGCATTCTGCCGCATGATTTATCGACCATGCATTTCGCCAAGCGCAACACCTATGAGCTCGCCTGCAATTGGAAAGTCTATGTCGATAACTTCTTAGAAGGCTACCATTTACCTTACGTGCATCCGGGTTTGTCTAAGGTTCTCGATTATCGTGTTTATGATACCGAATTATTTCCTTGGTACTCGCTTCAACATTCTCCTTTACGCAATAATGAAGGTATCTATGGTGATGGTCATGCCTTCTATTATTTTGTGTATCCCAACATCATGCTCAATATCACGCCGGGGCGTTTGCAAACCAATCGTATTCTGCCTGTAGGTCATGATCGCTGTATCGTCGAGTTTGATTATTACTATACCGACGATCCTGAGGTGCAAGCGCGAGTCGAGAGTGAGCAAGCCTTTAGCGACGAGATTCAAGCCGAAGACATTAGGATTTGTGAGCAAGTGCAGAAGGGCTTGAATTCAGGCGTCTACACGGCAGGTCGTCTCAATCCAAAACGGGAAAGTGGTGTGTGGCATTTCCATAATCTCTTGCGCCACGCTTATGCTTTGCGTCCCTAGTTTATCTTGAGTCTCATCGTGGTCTCGCCTAGCACCTAGACGTTCAACACTAAAGGAAGCACATGTCATCTGATTCAACGCAAGCGAAACCTTTAGGCTTTTGGATGTGCACTGCGCTCATCGTCGGCAATGTGATCGGCATGGGCATTTTCATGCTGCCGGCTTCGCTTGCTCCCTATGGCTGGAATGCATTTCTTGGGTGGGGCATCACGCTGGTAGGTTGCGTGATGATCGCGCAAGTATTCGCCAATTTGGCGCGTGCTTTCCCAGAAGATGATGGCCCTTACGCTTACATGAAGCGCGCTTTTGGTAATGGCATTACTTTTTTTGTGATGTGGTGTTATTGGGTGTCGATTTGGATCACCAATGCCACGGTAGCGATCGGTGTCGTCGGTTATTTGAGTAGTTTGTTGCCGGTATTGAACCAAGAAGCGTGGTATGCACCAGCCGCCGCTTTGGCGCTCATCTGGTTCTTTGTTTTCATTAGCTTACGTGGTGCGCGTGCTTCTGGGCATGTGCAGATGTTAACCACCGTCCTGAAACTTCTGCCCATGCTCGGCGTTTTGGTCTTAGGTGTTTATGTCTTACTGTTCGATCCACAATTGTTTAAAGCGAATTTGCCCACCGTTGCTTTGTCGATCGAAGGAACGACCGCAGCGGCGACTATCGCCATGTTTGCGATGCTCGGTGTGGAAAGTGCGACAGTACCAGCCGGTAAAGTGCAAAACCCAGCACGTACGATTCCCCGCGCGACGATCTTCGGTACGCTGTTAGCGGCAGCGATCTACATTGGTGTCTCGGCGATTCCATTATTGTTGATGCCATCCAAAGAATTGGCGCAATCGAGTGCGCCCTTTGTTGATTTATTTCAGCGTTATGTGCCGGGCAATGTCGGGGTTTGGGTAGCTTTGTTTGTGGTCATTAGTGGTCTCGGTGCACTCAATGGCTGGACCTTACTGGCAGGTGAAATGACAGCTTCGCTCGCCAAGCATGGCGTCTTCCCCGCAAAACTAGAACAACATAATCGTCATGCTGCACCAGCCTTAGCGCTATGGTTAACCGGTGCTTTAGCCAGCGCCATGATCATCATGAACTATAGTCGCAACTTGGCGCAGGGTTTTACTTTCTTAAGCGTGATGGTCACTGCCGCGAACATGCCCTTGTATTTGATGGGAGCAATCGGTCTCTTTTTGCTGTGGAAGCGTAAGCAAGTGGCGGTTGGTAACGGCAGCCTCTGGCTTCGAATCAGCGCCGTGCTTGCCGCGGTTTATGTGGTCTGGGCCTTCATTGGCATCGGCAGTGAATCTTTACTGTGGGTCAGTGTTCTTGGTGCGGTTGGTTTGCCTGTGTATTGGCGGACGCGTTGGTTTAGGAAGAAGACTAGGGTTGATTGATTAACTGTTTTAGTTGCTTCATTCCTTAATTCTCCAAGTGGGATACGCAAAATGTAGGCCTGTCACTTCCCAATGTGCTACGAGGCGATCAAACGCAGGTAGGTCGATGGTAGAGGGAACATCAATTGAATAAAGTGAAAATTGTGGAAAGCCTTCGATTCTGCAATTCAAAGATGTAAGTTCTTCGATGAATATTGAAATATCAAGGCGATCATTGTTCAGTAGCCAAACCACTGAGTTACCCGATTCTTCTATTACTTCAAATTGGAAAATTTGATCGTTAACAGGATCAGGTACTGCGGAAAAAATATCACCAAACGCAAGCCCCTCGACAAAAAACGGAGCGTTTACAACACGATAGTTTCCATCGACGCGTTCGCACCATACACCTTCCGCACTTACTGGCGGCCAGCCATTTTCAATATTGATTGCGAACACCACTTTTTCCATGATTGAGGCTGCCCAAGATCAAAATTTCTATTGGCAAACATTAGATTGGAATCAGCTTCGCACTCAACACCTGCCCAGACTCCTTCACCTGAATCAAGCGATCAATATTTGGATGCTTACCAGGAAAGGCCAAAGCATCAGCCGTATGTTCCGCATACAGTTCCAAACCTTTATTTGCAGCATCAACGGTGATCCCTGAAAACTCCTGCAGCAAGGCATGGTAGACACGCACACTACCTGCAGAGCCAGGTTTGTTTTCAATGCGGGCGATAGCATTAACTTCGGCGTTCGAAGCATATAACTCAATCGCTGCTAAGTGGTCGATGCTTGGCAAGCTCGCTAGGATTTCGCTAAATTGCATAGTGTTCCTCAAGAAATAATGTTTGTTTTGCTGTAGAAATGACTCTAATGGTGAGAAGCCTACAGGTGATGTAGTCGGTATTTTACCTCTCTACCATCGGTATTGCCGAGCAGTACTAAACCGCAATCGAAAAAAATTTGAAGAATGCTGTCAACAGATTTTCCAGTGATGGCGTTGTGGAAGGGCGTAGTACTTCTCTACGATTGGATTTCAGCTCTAAATGTAGTCCAAGTTTGCTTCACTTTTATCTTACTTAATAGGAATGATCATGAAACTCATCAACAAATTAATGTTGTCTGCCGCTGTTGCAACGATCGCTATGGGTTCTGCAATGGCACAAGCGCCAGCAGCAAAAGTCGAAGCCGCTGCCGCCAGCGCTGCATCGAAAGCTGCTGTTGCTAAACCAGCTGAAAAAGCTGCAGCCTCTGCCGCTAGCTCTGCAACTGCAACAAGCCCACGCGATGTAGCGACAGGTCAAGCGTCTGGTAAACGTCAGCATGCACCAAAAGTGGAAGCTTCCGCATCCGCTGCATCTGCACCAGCAACGAAGAAGTAATGAAATTGATGCTCGCTTGAGCATCGTTTCTAGAGTTTTGAGGAAGCGACACTAGTACCGGCTGGTGTCGCTTTTTCTTTGTTGACTGCTAAATCGTTTGTAGACTGAGCTGTTTCCACTGCGCCAGTTTTGCTGCGTAGGCCAATGTAAATGCTGGACTACTTGAGGGTAGTTGAAGAATGCGATAGCGGCTCGCATTCGACCCTAGTATTTTCAAGCCTAATTTACTCGCAGTGCCACCATTAAAAGCGATGGTCTTGAGCGACGTCAGTTGAGTCAGCAGAGCTAACAAATCATTATCTTGACGTGATTTGATCTGACTATCGAGGCTACCTTCACGCTTGGCATTTGCCACCACATCCCACAAACCAATACGATGTTCTAGTAGCGTTTGCAAACGTTGTTCATATGCTTGTTCAACTAGCTTGTTCTGCAAAACATCAGACAATAAATGCCAAAACCGATTTTGCGGATGTGCATAGTATTGCTGCTGCGCCAGCGATGCGTCGCCAGGTAGACTACCGAGGATGAGGATTTCGGTGTGTTTGTCGACTACAGGAGGGAAGCAGTGTTTGGCATTCATCTGTGCATTATGCCAACGAAAACCATCAATAATCAATGATCTGCTTTTTTAGCGCATATTTGAAAACTCAAGAGGAAGAAAGCTCGGCACTCACTTCAGGTGCCGAGCGATAGACGATTGTTTTGTGACTTACTTTACCCGACCAGAAAGCCCAACTGGCAGGTCTTTCGATTGCGTCCCCCAACCACGCGTATCGATACGATTGCTGAGCTTGTATTCGATTGAGCCGCCCGCTTGGATTTGCTCCCATGTGAGGTAGACCTTGCTTTGTGGTTTGCCGTTCAAACTGGCAGCTTCAATGAAGTTGGCTTGTGTGGCTTGTAGGCCTTGCGTGTTTATTTGCAAGACTTTGCCATTCCCTAAGTCAATTTCAGCCTTGGCAAATTTTGGCGCATGCAGAAGAAAATCCCCAGTTCCCGGTGTCGATGGATAGATTCCGAGCGCGCTGAATAAATACCACGCGGACATGGTGCCGAGGTCATCGTTGCCAGTAACACCGTTCGGTGCATTGCTGAACAAGATGTCCGCAGCACGGGCGACGATAGCCGTTTTCCATGGTTGACCAATGTGAGTGTAAATCCACGGCGCATGCAAATCAGGTTCGTTATTGGGGTTGTAGCGGTATTGATTGTAGTAACTGTACGGGCCAACGACCCATTCTTTGCGTACCGCTTGATGTGCATCTTTTTGTAAGGCATCGAGGGCGAAGAAAGCGTCGAGGCGTTTGCCTGCCATGTCGCGGCCGCCCATTTCGCTGACCAAGCCTGGCACATCTTGTTGCACTAACCATTGGTATTGCCATGCCGTGCCTTCGTGAAAGCCATGTTCCGAGCGAGGGCTATAGCTGCCATCGATTTCTGTATACCAATCACCACCGTCTACACGGGCTCGTGGAAAGCCTTTGAAACCGAGCTCTTGATCAACCACGCTGTTGTCCCACACTTGGCGCCAATTCATGCCGCGTTTTTTCAAGATAGCCGTGTCGCTTTTTTTGCCTAGCGCCTGTGCCATCATCGCAAGAGCTGCGTCGCCTTGGGCGTATTCTAACGTGGCGGAACCACCATGGTGTGGATCGACATCCATCCCTTTAGCGGGGAAGGCGCGATCATATTGCACAAAACCCAGTTGCAAATAACTTGGATTGCCAGCGCGACCTTGGGCGCGGATTTTGAAATCCGGCACGCCAAAGGCATTCTGGCGCAGCGCTGCATAGGCTTGTTGCTCTTTACCCTTTAATGCCCCATAGCGCCAGAGATCCACCAAAAATGGCGTGACAGGGTCTCCCGTCATCACATTGGTTTCGTAACTGGCATAACCCCAACGTGGTAACCAACCACTTTGCTCATGGATCTTAAGCACAGAGTTCGCAATATCTTTGGCACGTTGTGGTCGCAGCAAGGCGATCAATTGATTTTGCGCACGATAGGTATCCCACAAGGAGAAGAATTCATAATAGGTTTCGCCTGTGCGGCGATCTGTGGTGTGGATTTGATTATCCCAGCCACGATAGCGACCGTCGACATCATTGCCGGTGAGCGGTTGCAACAAGGAGTGATACAAGGCGGTATAGAACACGGTGCGTTCATCTTTGCTGCCGCCACTAATACGTAGACTATTGAGCTCTTTCGCCCATGCCGCTTGCGCTTGTTCACGCATGGCATCAAAGCTGATGAGTGTTTCTCCTATCTTTCCTTCGGCACCGAGATTGCGGCGTGCGCCTTGGATATCAACATGGGAAATTGAAGTCACCGCAGTCACGCTTTTGTCTTTACTTACGTCGAAGGTGAACCAAGCGCCATGTGGACGAACCTCGCCTTGTTGGCTCAAGCTGCGCACGCCGACTTTGCCACCTGCCTCATTCCACACGCCATGGGTTTTGAAAGGGCGATCAAATTCCATGCGAAACCAAGTCGTGTATTTGGTGCCGCCACAAAAACTTAAGGTGACGATTTTGCCTTCGATTGTATGGTCGTCGATCACTTGTAGACTGCTGCCAGCAACCGAATGACGCTCATTGGCTTGCCCAACATTGACTAAGACATGGCCTTCGTTTTGATTGTCGGCAAAGCGATAGCGTTCTGCAGCGGCGCGCGTCAGCGCCGTGCTTTCTGCAGTGATGCCACCATAACTGGTGAGTTGAATTTTGAAATAGCCAGCATCTCCAACTTCACCCTCGTGGGTGTAAGTGGAGGCATATTTTTTATGATCAAAACTATCGGCTTTATTAGTATCGAAATCACCCCCAGGGCCAATTTTGCCTGTCACCGGTAACACCGACAATTGGCCGCCTTGTTCCCAACACCCTGCGCCCGACAAGAAGAAATGACCGAAGCCACGAATCTTAGGATCGGTGTAGCGCCAGCCAGAATAATGCTCCCCTATTGGGCTCACTTGTATCATGCCAAACGGTGCCGAGGCACCTGGGAAAGTATTGCCATCATCTTGAGTACCGATAAACGTATTGACTGGCGTGTTGGCTAAGTTCGCTAACTTCGTGGATGTCGTCTGTGCTTGTAGTGAAGTACTGCAGCATACCAATGCAAGGCTCAAGGCCATGATTTTTTTGTGCTGCACAATGGAGAAGAGGGCGGAAGTGAACACGTTTCAAACTCCTTGTTGTTTAATCCAAATGGAAAGGATGCGCTTCAGTATTGAAGGTCATCTTGTCGAAATCTAAAGCGGATTTAGGTGCGAACAAGAGGTAGTAATACTTGAATGTTTCTGCGAAAACGAAACTTTCCATGGAATCGGATTTGAGTTCGGTACGCACATCTTTCAGTGCTGCATAGCCGTGAGGAACGCGACAGCGGCGAACGAAGTCAGTAAAAAATTCTTTGCCCATGACCCGGTACTTCACGTCTCCAGTTGCGCGGTAGAGATAGTAAGCTGACTCTACAATTTCAGGTCGCAGAGGATAAGCAGCAGAGACCACTTTCATATTGACGTAGTCGATTGCCTCTGGTTCTATGCCGTGTAAGCGCCACATTTTTTGTCCAGAATCTTGAAGACGTTTTGCACGATCCAGATCGCCGCCAAGTACCAATAATGCTGGCATAAACGCGTCTAAGGCACCATACACACTGGCGGTGCGCTTGCCCGTATGCATATCGACTTGACCATACCAAAACTCGCCTCGCACTTCTTCCGCTAGATGTTGGTTGACTGCTTGAATGCTGGTGTCCCACATCGCCTTGCAATCTTTGTCGCCGAATAAGCGCCAGCATTTGTTGAGGTATTCGTAGTAGGAGTCGATGCCACCGCCAATATGCGATGTGTTATCGGTCCAGGTTCCTGTTTCCACATCAATTCCTGAGCCAACCAAACCAATCTTGGAGCGATGTGCAAAGGTCGCGACCAGTGCTTTCTTGGCTTTCTCGAAATACACAGGGTTGCCCGTGAGTTTGCTGAGCATGCCAAATTCTAAAATCAAGGTGCCGGTCTCAGCAGGGTTACTCACATTGCCTTCGACCTTGCCGGTTTTGAGATTGACGTGCGTGTAAGGCATGCCGGTAGGTGAATTGAAAACGGGAAGTAAGCGGTCGCCCAAATCTTTTGCTAGATTGAGCAAACGTTGGTCTTTCGTCATTTGATAGCCGGAAATTAAGCCGCCCAATAAACGAATCGTGATCTCAAAATTTTGCACATTGAGGTCTTGATCGAAATTGAGTTTAGTCGCGATTAATTCCTGTGCTTCTTTCGCTTCTTTGTCGAGACCTATGATGAGCAAAGTATCGAGCGCATCTACGGGCGTCATCAATAGCGAACTGCCATACCAATCATGGCTGCTTTGACTGAGCGGCTTAAGTGCATCATGCCCCCATGCATATTGTTTGTAAGCGTTCCAAGCGTGAAGTGTCTCTGCTTTGACTTTCTCTGCCATTACCGCAGCATCCGCTTCTGTCATGCTCACAGCGGCGCTGGCAACTTTTGTCTGCTTACTTTTATTTGTTGGCGCTTGGGTCGCGCTGGCAGTAGTGACTTGCGAGCAGTAGCACAGGGCAATCGCAGTGCAAATGAATTTGAATGAGTTCCGCATGTGTCGTCTCTTTTGTTTGAGTGTTGTTTGCTATAGGGTTAAGTTGCAAGAGGTTTGAGTTGCAAGGGCTTTAGTCCATATTCAGTGTTTGATAAAGCGGCATGATTTGCTCAAGCGTCGGCGCTTGCGCACCCGCTGCGAGGCAGGCCGCTGCACCACTTGCCACCGAATAGTACAAATGTTGTTGCCAGCTACGTTCGGGATGTTGGCAAAGGCTATACAGCAAACCAGCGATACTGGCATCCCCCGCACCTACGGTATCGACTACCTCAATTTGCGGTGGAGCTGCCTGCCAGACTTGTTGGCCAACATGTAAAGAAGCGCCAGCCGCACCACGCGTGTACAAAACGACGGCTTCTGGATTGAATCCACGTAAAGTCTGGAAGTGCTGGTCTAGATCGACGCTTCGGAAAAGCCCGATCAAATCATCGTCGGAAACTTTGATGACATCTGCCAGCGCACACATGGTCTGCAATGTGTGGTCGTAGTTGGCATCCATCAGCTTACGGAAATTGGGGTCGTAAGAAATCTTGATACCTTGTGCTTTCAATTGCTGCGCCAAGGCGATCAATTTTTCTGCGAGCCGTGGACGCGCCAAGCTGATGCCACCAAAGTGCGCCCACTGCAGTTCACTATCCCATTTGTTGGGCAAATCGTCAGGAGAAAAATAGAGATCCGCTGCGTCATCGCCGATGAAAAAATAATCGGGAGGAGAAGTTTCTCCAACGATGGCCAACAAAGGGGACTTCGCGTAACGCTGTAAGAGACGCAGATCTAAATTAGCTTCCTTGCTCGCGTGGTAGAGCGCATCGCCAAAGAGACATTGGCTGATCGCACCAGCGAAACTGGTCCTTAAGCCGAGCTTGGCAAGACTGCGCGCCACGTTCCAAGTCGAGCCGCCAACCAAGCTCTGCCATTGGTCTGGCCCCGTGCGTATCATGTCGGTCAGTGCTTCGCCAGGACAGACGAATTGCGGGAAAGCCTTAGGTTCGTTATTAACGTTAGCCATGGTGTGCGAAGGCTCCGAGCACATTTAAGACTTCGTAGCACGCCCCCATGGTGTGATAGTCGGTTTTTCCAGCAGGGCTCTTTTCATCACTGATTTTACTATTGTCATTGCGTAGGATTCGATACCAAGCACCATGTTGATGATCAACCATATGCTGCCAGCTGTAGTGCCAGATCTTGTCGTACCATTGCCAATACTCTTCTTTGCCTGTTCGCTTGGCGAGGCAAGCGGCAGCAGCGAAAGACTCCGCTTGCACCCAGAAATATTTATCGCCATCGCAGACGCTGCGGTCAGGTGCGAAACCATAACAAATGCCGCCATGTTGTGTGTCCCAAGACGTCTCCATGGCAATCGCAAACAATTTCTCTGCGGTCGGTAATAGCCATGTGCTGTCGTTCTGTAGATGCTCAGCATAGCCGTCGAGAAGCATTAAGAGTTTTGACCATTCCGTAAAATGCCCTGGTTGAAAACCCCAAGGGCGGAAGAGGTTCGCTTTATCGTCGAGGTTATAGTTCCAATCGATTTTCCATTGCCGGTCGTAGTGTTCCCAAATCAAACCATCGGCTTGCACTGCTTGAGTTTGGGTAATCGAGCGCGCTATCGTTTCGGCGCGATGCAAGAGTGTGACATCGCCTGTTGCTTGGTAGGCAGCAATCATGGCCTCGCACGAATGCATATTCGCGTTTTGCCCACGATATGGGTCGAGAACTGACCAATCTTCACTCGCTTGGTCTGCATACAAATGAAAGGCGGGTTGCCAAAATTTTTCTTCCATCAGGGCGATGGTTTCGTACAAGTATTCACGCGCTTCACTGATACCGGCCATTAAGGCATGGGCATAAGCGAGCACCACGAAAGCTAATCCATAGCAATGGTTGTTGCCGTCGGTGATGCGTTTTTCTCCATTCTTCCAATCCAACTGCCAAGCATAAGCACCCGTCTTGGCATTGCGATGCACTTCGCGTAGAAATCGCACGCCATGCTTTACTTGAGCAAGGTACTCTGGATCTTGAAAGTGACGATAGGCCATCGCGTAGTTGAACACAAAACGAGTGCTGCTGACGAGATGCCGACTGTGACTGTCATAAACACTGCCATCGTCTTTAAAGTAGTGATAGAAGCCGCCACTAGCGTCGATGCATCGCGGATGGTAAAACGCCATGGTGGCAGTGATGTGATCATGCAGCGTATTTGCCGAGCGGAAATTAGGAAATGTGTTCATGGGCA
This sequence comes from Affinundibacterium nitidum, assembly GCF_014284155.1. Taxonomy (GTDB): domain Bacteria; phylum Pseudomonadota; class Gammaproteobacteria; order Burkholderiales; family Burkholderiaceae_D; genus Undibacterium; species Undibacterium nitidum. Next base: position 318,389 of record NZ_JACOFZ010000002.1, on the reverse strand, counting down.
ATTAATCAATAATGCAAAGGAATGAACCATCAAAAAATGAGGATGAAAGCTAATGTACAGGAGGGGATTTAGCACCACAAGAAAGGCAGTGAATTGCACCACAGTTTATTGGGTTTACTAAACAAAAAAGCTACAGCAAAACGGCCTGTAGCTTTTCTATGAAATTGCCGGACGACTGATTTAGTGTGCCAAATCCACTTTCTTATTGAGATCGATACCTTGTGCCGCGAGTAGACCTTTTACGCGCCAAGCGTAGAAAGCGAGGTAGGCGAAGCAAATGACGCCGACGATGTAACTGGATTGAATGCCGATTCTGTCTGCCAAAGCACCTTGTGCCCAACTCACAAAACCACCACCCATAATCATCATGATTAAGAAGTTCGAGCCTTGCCCAGTATGTTTGCCAAGTCCATTAATCGCCAGTGCGAAAATGCAAGGCCATAAAGTGCTGCAAAACAAACCAATAGAGGTGAAAGCATAAATGCTGGTCATGCCATCTGTACTCATGCCGATGAGCAAGCCGAGTATGCCAAGGACGGAGAAAATCAACAGCATATTGGCAGGGTTTCCCTTGCTCGCGATGTCGGCAGCAATCAAGACCAAAACAATCGCGCCGTACACGTAGAAGTGACTGAGATCGTGTTGAGCAATCGCATTGACAGCGAGGAATACACTGAAGGCTAAATAAGGGGCTAGAAATTTCGCAATCTTGGCGGCGCTCGCATCGAAACCAAAGGCTTCGACTGCGCCAGTCCAGCGACCGATCATTAAACTTGCCCAGTACAGTGAAATGTAGGGCGCGATGTCTTTGGTCAGAAAGCCCAACTTGCTTTCCATATACGCTGGTAAGTTACTCGCCGTTGACACTTCAACGCCGACGTACAAAAAGATGGCGATCATCCCTAATACGAGCTGTGGATACTGTAAGGCTGAAGTGCGGGATGATTGTTCGTTTTCTTGGACCGCATCGGCGACTTGCGGACGATCTGGAATCCCGGAGAACTTTAAGAACACGGCAACAATGAGAAATGCGGCACCAAGCACGAGATATGGGATTTTTACACTTTCAATGCTGATTGCTGTATTGGTTGCGGAAGGGGCACCAAAGATCGCAAAGCTCACAATCAAAGGGCCGATGGTCGTGCCAAAATTGTTGACGCCACCGGCTAAGGTTAAGCGTTGTGAGCCTGTGCTTGCGGTACCGAGTGCAATCGCCAAGGGATTCGCTGCGGTTTGTTGCAATGAAAACCCTAAGCCCACTGTAAATAAACCGGCCAGCATCAGTTCGAAAGAGCCCATATTGGCTGCTGGATAAAATAACAGAGTGCCTAAAGCAGAGATCCCGAGACCAAGCGCAAGTCCATTTTTGTAGCCGATACGATTGATAAGATCCTCTTTGAGGAGTGCGGATACGATCAGATACAAAATAGAGCCGACCGTATAGGCAACATAGAACGCTAAGGACACAAGCTGACTTTGCATTTGAGTCAAATGAAAGGCTTGCTTGAATACTGGAATCAGAATGTCATTACTGGCAGCCACGAATCCCCAAAAAAAGAATACTGTGACCAATGGCATAAATTGCGCCCATTGGGTTTGTGCTTGTTTAGTCGTCGTCATTGTTTTCACATTCTTTATCGTATCCAATCTCACGTCTTTCACGCATTTAAGCTGCGGTTTTTAGTGCACGTGGCGATTGGTCTGTTGTGTTCACAAAAATATTCACGTAGTTTCTACAACCTAATGAACTTTAATGCATTCCCATCTCCTGAAGAATGCCGGATAGATGGTATCTGCAGTGATGGTTTTTGTATATGCAAGTGTGGCAATTTTGATTTGTTTATGATGTTTGCTAAACACCTTGTTTTTGCATACGGAGACGACAATCACCGATCCTTCAGAAAGGATAAATAAACTACACTATTTGTGATAGATGTTTAAGAGCGGCAAATTCATCAAGTCGACATAAATTAAAGGTAGAGTTACCTTCATATTTTGCCCACTTGAATTGCGACTTTATGAATTTTTCTGCATCCTTAGGCTTACATCAATTGCTAGATGTATCGAATGAGCTATCGCGTTTTTGTCGATTGCTCTATGTGTTCGCTACCTGCGTGATCGGCATGTTGGGTTTGCCAGTCAGTGTCGCTGCGACTGAGAAGCCAGTTGTTAGTTGGATCGTGTTAGGCGAACAAGGTCAAGCTGTGGTTCGAAGTCTGACCTACGAGGGGCACTGTCCATTGTTAAAGCAAGATGGGAAATCAGCACCGATGCGGGTGCGAGCAAAGCCAGAGACAGTTGCTCAACGACCGACCGCTAGCGATGAAAAAGATTCAAAGGCAAGTGACTTTGCGGTGCTGACGTGTGAGGCAGCTTTATCAGCGAATACTAAGAAAGCCGATGTCGATGGTGTTGTGATTCCAATTCCGAAAGCAATTCCTCAACGCATCGTCGTGCTGGGCGATACAGGTTGTCGTATGAAGAAGGCGGATGACGCCTTCCAAGCTTGTAACGATGCACAAAAGTGGGCTTTTGCCGAAGTCATCAAAAAAGCTGTCAGTCTTCATCCCGACCTGGTGATTCATGTTGGTGATTATCACTATCGTGAAAACCCTTGTCCCGAAGGGAACATGGGCTGTAAAGGTAGTCCTTGGGGATATGGGTACGATGTTTGGTATGCCGATTTCTTCGAGCCCGCTAAACCATTGTTACTGGCTGCACCTTGGGTGATGGTTCGTGGCAATCATGAATCTTGTGTACGTGCTGGTCAGGGGTATTGGCGGTTTTTAGATCCTCGTCCTTACGTCAAGGGGCGCGATTGCAATCAAGAAAAATTCGATATGATTGGCGACTATAGTTCGCCATATGCTATTCCCCTTGGTAAGAGCGGTGGCACGTCGAGTCAACTTATTGTCTTCGATACCGCGAAAGTGCCCGGTAAGAAGGTCTCTAAAGACGACCCTGCACGGGTGATCTATGCACAACAATTCGCTCAGGTAGAACAGTTCTCTCAAAATGCAGATTTTAATATCTTCATGAATCATCACCCGATTCTAGGTTTTGCGGCGTCGCATAAAGAAGATGGTAGCGTCGAGTTTAAGCCGGGAAATCAGGTGCTACAGGCGATTATGCAAGAACGTCAGCCACAACGTTTGTTCCCCGCTGGGATTAAAGCCGTACTGTCTGGACATGTGCATCTATTTCAGGCGGTCACTTATACGACAGATCATCCAACACAATTTGGTTCAGGCAACGGTGGAACGGCGATGGATAGCGCATTGCCTGATGAATTGCCTGCTGGCACTACACCTTTTCCAAATGCCGTCGTGGACCATTTTAGTAATAGTAATCGTGACGGCTTTCTCCTGTTGGAGCGAAAAGCGAACCAATGGCAGATGACAGCCTACGATATCGCCGGCAAAGCGATGACACAGTGCTTGATGAGCGGCACTGAGAGTAAATGTAGCGTCCTCAATAAATAATTTTTGCGCATGGAGATGTGTTGTCAAGTCATGCGCTCGTCATGAAGGCTTAATCGGCGCGTCATAAACACTTTCTACACTTTAGGGTTTTATTCATCCTGAAATCGAAAGAAGATTATGAAACGCACGAACATTGATTTTCAACCGAACTATCTTGCATCGCAAGTTCTCTTCGCACTTGCTCTGATGGCAGGTTCTTCGATGGTTTATGCTCAAAATATGAGTGTCGATGGTGTTGTGCCGAGCGCACAACCTAGCAACGCAAAAGACACGAACGCCGATGGTGCCAAGGCGGATGCGGATCAAGCCCTCGACGCGAAAGCGATTACCACCAAAGTCGTTATCACCGGCAACACGGTTGCGAATCGCGCGCCAGTCCAAGCTTCATTGAAAGCAACGCAACCACAATCGATTATCACCGCGACCTTTATTGAGCAAGCAGTTACGCCGTTGGCTGACTTTAACGCAGTAGCGCGCATCGCTCCAAGCGTTGGTTCTGGCGTGTCTGCTAACGGTGCAGGTTTGGCTGAAACGAAAGTCACGTTGCGTGGCTTCCAAGACGGTGAATACAACATGACTTATGATGGTATCCCATTTGGCGATACTAATAATCCTACGCATCATTCGACTTCCTATTTCCCTGCTCGCATTATCGGCGGTATGGTAGTAGAGCGCGGACCAGGCAACGCTAGTAATTTAGGTCAAGCAACCTTTGGCGGTTCGATCAATTTGTTCTCAAAAGAGTTGTCAGCCGATGCTAACTTTAGTCCTTACTTCACAGTTGCATCGTGGAACACTAAGATGTATGGCGTGCAAATTGATAGCGGTATTTTAGATAAGTACGATGGCCTTAACTGGATGTTTAACGGCTCACGTTTGTCGACCGATGGTTACTTGAGCCAAAGTGCAGTACGTGAAGACAATTACCAGATCAAAGTACAGAAAAATATCGGCACTGATACGACGATCACTTTCTTTTCAACATACAACAAGATCTTTAGTAACGTCGCAGATAAAGGCGGCGTGACTTTGGCGCAGGTTGCTTTGTATGGAAAAAATTATGCTTTGAATCCTGACCCAAACAGTCAAAATTATTCTGGCTACAACTTCAATAACAAGAAGACTGACTTCGAATATTTGAGCGTGCAAACTAAGTTAGGTAGCTGGTCGGTAGATAATACTTTGTATACCTACGCCTACAACAATGATACCTATTCTGGCCAAGACGCAAGCGGTGCTACAGCGAATGGAACTAAAGCCGCGCCAGCTGGCAATAAAAATGTTCCCGGTTATAACAAGTTAAATTCCTATCGCGTCAAAGGCGATATTCTTAAACTGAGCGATAAAACTGATGCTGGCTTGCTGCGCGTTGGGGTGTGGTTAGAAACCTCCGATACAGATCGCCATACTTATGATCTTGATTGGACCTTAGGTGTACGTAATCCAAAAGAGGCGACTGCGCCGAAAGATGTTGCGTACGAACAGAAGTCTTCATGGAAGCAGTATCAACCATTCGTTGAATTTGAATGGGCTGCGACAAGTGAATTGACGATCACGCCAGGGGTAAAGTACATGCACTTTGAACGTTCCTTAGATGCTGAAGTGAATCAAGGTACACGTATTCCCACAAAGGCTGACCAAACTTATCAAGCGACTTTACCTTTCTTGACTGCGAATTATTCCATCAACAAAGAGACTTCGACGTATGCGCAAGTGGCAAAAGGTTTTCTGGTGCCTGATTTGTCCATGTTCTATGTCAATAACCCGAACTTGAGTAAGCCTGAACCGCAAACGTCGACGAATTATCAAGTTGGCGTGGTGCACCAAGCGTCTAACTTGGTTTTTGATGCGGATATTTACTACATTGATTTCAATAATAAGATCGCTTCTACTGGCACAGGAAATGATCTGATCTATTACAACCAAGGTGGTGTGGTTTATAAAGGTGTCGAGGCATCGGTAACTTATTACCTTGGCGCAGGTTTTTCAGCGCATGTGAATGGTTCGATCAATCAAGCTAGAACTAAAGGAACAAACTTGCAAGTAGCAAAAGCACCGAAATCAACCGATGCTTTTGGTTTCTTATATAAAGATGGTGCATGGTATGGATCGATCATTGCAAAGACGGTGGGTGATCAATTCGCCAAAGACGGTGAACCTGCGGCATATAAAATAGCTGCGTACACTTCAACAGATTTGACCATGGGATATCGATGGAAAAATCCAGGTCGATTCGTGAAGAATCTCAAGGTGCAGTTAGGGATCGATAACCTATTCAATAAAGAGTCGGCCACTTCAATTTCTGCGAGTAGTAAGGGCGTGCAATTTGACCAATACACATTTATGCCTAAACGCGGATGGTCATTGTCTACCAGCATAGATTTTTGATGCGCTTTAAACTATGAGCTAGCAATACAAGAGATTGATATGAGAGCAAAACCACCACTGAGCACTGGTGGTTTTGTTTTTTGTGCAACGCATGTTTTCACTGGTATTTAAGTTGCGTTGGCGAAATATTAAAGAAATGTTGTAAAAAAATAGCAAAATAGTTTTTTGGTGGAAAGAAGTTTGACGTGTTGGTGAATGTTGCTAGTATGAATTATTCCTTCTCAGGAATCATGCATTCAGCAAAAGTAAAGCAATCGAATAATGTAGTCCTACCTCTAGATTGATTTAGTTTCACCCCTTCCATGTGTTCCCATGTTTCGTTTGAAAATAAAGGAAAGCAATATGAAAGCGCGTCAAATCTATCCACTAGTATTCGCCGGTATTTCGATACTGGCTTTTAATTCGGCAGCCCTCGCTGATGATCTCGGTGATTGGGTCAAGTTCGATGGCTTCGGTACCATCGGTGCATTTAAAGGGAATAACGCGAATGCAGGTGTGCGCGTCGATTCTCGCCAAAGTACTGCATCACAAAATGAATGGCGATTCGATGGCGATACTCAAGCCTCGCTTCAAGCTACTTTCAATCCGCAAGGCAAACTGAAGGCCGTACTGCAATTAATCTCGAAGAAAGATATCAAGAGCAGTACTAAGCCAACTGTTGAGTGGGCATATGTTTCTTATCCAATTGCCTCCGATTTTGATTTCAAACTCGGTCGAACAGTTGCGCCAGTGTTCTTGATGTCAGACTATCGCAACTTAGCGTATGCGCAAACCACGGTGCGCCCTCAGTCTGAGGTGTACAACATTAATGCGATTACCTATCAAGACGGTGTGACTGGTCGTTGGGATAAGAAGGTCGGTAGCGGCAATCTCCAAGTCGAGGGTTTTTTTGGGAAGACTACGGTCAGTAATGCTGTCGGTGAGGTGAAGTTAGATCGTGTAAAGGGATTCTCAGTGAAGTACGCTGATGGATCTTGGGCAGTTCGTACGGGCTATTCCAAATACAATGCTGCATTCAATGCACCAACAGTAGCCGCGACCATCAAGAGCCTGACAGCTTTGCCGGCAGTAGTGTGCACGAATTGTAGTACAGTAGTGCCAGCCGTTGCCAACATTAACGACATGACCGCCGCGATTACGACCCTAGGCGGCAGCTATGATGATGGCGAGTGGATTGCTCAGGCTGAGTGGGCTAAGCGTACAGGTAACTCAGTGATTATTGCTGCAGTCTCTGGTTGGAATGTATTGGGTGCACGTCGATTTGGTGATTTCACTCCCTACATCGGCGCTGGTAAATACACGACCGATGCTGCAAATCCTGGACTTCAGGCTGGACCATTCGCGCCTGCAGCGCTTAAGGTGCAATTGAATTATTTGAACGCATCGTTCATTGGCGTAGGTCGTGCTGATCACGATACGCTCACCTTGGGTTCGCGTTGGGATTTTGCGAAGAACGTCGCCCTCAAAGTGCAATACGAGAAAATCAAGATGGCATATCCAACTGTGGGTGCATCAAGTTACGTCAGTTATCCAACCTCGTTGCTTGGAAAACCCAATGGATTTGATGGTCGCGTTTCTCTGTTCACCGTCAATCTTGATTTTGTATTCTAAGCGAGGTCTAACATGAAAACATTTTCCAAATTGGTGTTAACAACGTGTTTGCTGGCTTGTTCGGCTTTTGCATCTGCAGAGAACGTGATTGTTGTGTCAGCAAAGAGCGCGGTTGGTTCCTTGAGTAAAGAACAGGTAGCAGATTTGTATTTAGGAAATACCAAAGAATTTCCTGGTGGTGGTATTGCCCTGCCATTGTTACCAAGTTCGGGGGCAACACGAACCGAGTTTTTCGATAAGGTTTTAGGCAAGAACGAAGCGCAGGCAAAAGCGATTTGGTCACGCTTGGTATTCAGTGGCAAGGGTAGTGCACCGCGTGATGTGGCCGATTCGGCTGAAGCAGTAAAACTCATCGCGGCGAACCCAAGTTGTATTGGCGTGATTGAGAAAAGCGCTGTAAATGCGAGTGTTAAAGTGGTGTTTGCACCGTAGTACTGCCTCTGTTGATCACAAAATCCCAAGTTTAGGCTTGGGATTTTTTTTGCACTGGTATCTATCTTAAGAACACCGAATATTGCCGTAAGTACTTGCAAAATAAGGACATTTTAGTGATTTTTATGCAAATGTTGTTATCGAAAAGCCAAAACAATGTTGTAAAAAAAGAGCAAAATAGTTTTTTTATGGAAAGAAGTTTGACCTGTCGCAAAATGTTGCTAGTATGAATTATTCCTTATTCAGGGATCATATAACTTTGAAATAACTCACAAATAAAGAGCGTTTGTTCAAAGTATATAAGCAGTCTTATTTTGTCTCACCTCTACCATGTGTTTCATGTTTTGTCTGAAAAAATAAAGGAAAGCGATATGAAAGCGCGTCAAATTTACCCACTTGTTTTGGCTGGCATTTCGGCACTTGCATTGAGCTCAGTTGCACACGCCGATGAATTTAGTGATTGGTTTAAAGTCGATGGTTTTGGTACTGTCGGTGCATATAAAGGAAATAGTAGTATTGCTGGGGTTCGAACTGAACAGCGTCAGCGTACTTTGTCATTCAAGGACTGGAAGTTCGATGGCGATAGCCAGGCTTCGATTCAGATGACGGTGAACCCGCAAGGTAACTTTAAAGGTGTGGTGCAACTCATTTCGAAAAAAGATGTCAACGGAAGCAATAAGCCAACCGTCGAGTGGGCTTATGTTTCTTATCCAATTACTTCGGAAATCGATTTTAAATTGGGACGCACGGTTGCTCCAATTTTCATCATGTCAGATTATCGCAATTTGAGCTACGCCCAGACAACCGCGCGTCCGCAATCTGAAATGTATCAGGTCAATCCGATTACTTTCCAAGATGGCGCTACGGCTCGTTGGGATAAAAAAATTGGTTCTGGAAACCTACAGCTCGAAGGATTCTTTGGCAAGACTAAGGTCAGTGTTGCTGGGGGGGATGTTGATTTAAATCGCGTTAAAGGTTTGTCTCTCAAATGGGGACAAGATTCTTGGAGCGTGCGTGGCGGATATTCTTGGTATAACGCTTCGATTAATGCTCCGACAGTCGAGGGCAATATTGCAGCATTGAAAGCGATTCCATCTGTCGCGTGCACAAACTGCATTTCTGTTCTGAATGCGGTTGCGCCAACAAAAGGTATTACCGCAACGATCTCCACGATTGGTGCAACTTATGATGATGGTGAATGGATAGGACAAGCAGAATGGTCGAAGCGCGAAACAAATTCTGTGGTCATTGTTGGTGTGACTGGATGGAACGCCTTATTCGCGCGACGTATCGGTGATTTCACTCCTTTTATTGGCACAGGTAAGTTTGATATGACTGGAGATAAACCAACTTTCAGTCCTGGTGCTTTTGCGCCACCAGCACTTCGAGCTCAACTTAATTATTTGAATCAGTCTTATCTTGGTACAGGCGACTCCAGCCGTACGGTGAACTCTATCGGTGTGCGTTGGGACTTCGCGAAAAATCTTGCTCTTAAAACGCAATTAGAGATGGCGAAAATGAAGTATCCGAGTGTCGGTGCTTCGAATGGCTTTTATAGCTATGAAACGTCGATGCTAGGCAAGCCAAGTGGATTTGATGGCAAAGTGTCGATGTTTACTGTCAATCTTGATTTTGTATTCTAAGCGAGGTCTACCATGAAGATAACTATGAAAGCCTTGTTAGTGACGGCCTTATTTACATTGACTAGTGTGGCACAGGCAGAAAACGTCATCGTTGTTTCATCCAAGAGTTCCGTTTCTAGCATGACGAAGGATCAGGTCGCGGATATTTATTTAGGCAATACTAAAGAGCTACCCGGTGGCGGACAGGCTTCTCCTTTGTTGCCGACTTCCGGTGGCGTTCGTGCAGAATTTTTTGATAAAGTTCTCGGGAAGAATGAAGCGCAAGCAAAAGCGATATGGTCTCGTTTAGTTTTCAGTGGTAAGGGTAGTGCGCCGCGCGATGTGGCTGATTCCGCTGAAACGCTCAAGATGATCGCGGCCAATCCTAACTGCATCGGTGTGATTGAAAAGAGTGCTGTCAACTCGAGTGTGAAAGTCGTATTCACGCCATAAGAGCTCGGTGCTAAGTTGTGACGGTTGATCGCCGCAGCTTAGTTGAATAAAAAAATCCCGAATCATTTACGATGATTCGGGATTTTTATTTTGAGAGTAAGGCTTACGATTGAAAGCGTAACGTTCTCGAACGATTATTTCTTAAAGCGTTCTTCCGCCAAGCGATCAGCGATGACGCTAGTTGGTACGCCTTCCGCATCAGCACGAGCAAATACTTCTGCCAAAGTTTCACCGATACGACGTACATGAGCATCCATGCCATCTTCCGGTGTATTCATATACTCGTAGCAAACCTTGATGATGCCACCGGCATTGATAACGAAGTCTGGCGCGTACAAGATACCTTTTTGACGGCATACTTCACCGATTTCAGGTGTTGCCAGCTGGTTGTTAGCACCGCCTGCCACGATCTTCACTTTTAAGCGATTCATGGTGTCTGGGTTCAAGGTCGCACCGAGTGCGCATGGTGCATAGATATCAGCTTCAACGTCGTAGATGGCATTAACGTCAACTACAGTCGCGCCGAATTCTTCTTGCGCGCGTTTCAAGGAATTTTGGTCGATATCAGCCACCACCAATTTAGCACCAGCTTCGTGCAAGCGGCGTGCGTAGTCGTAACCGACGTGGCCTAAGCCTTGTAACGCCACGGTCAAGCCGTCGAAGCTATCGCGTTTGAAATGATGTTTAACCGCAGCCTGTGCACCGACGAAGCAACCTAATGCTGTAAATGGGGATGGATCACCACGATCGCCTAAACCTGCAACATATTTGGTTTTGCCGGCTACGTTCGCCATGTCTGCAGGGCTAGTACCGACGTCTTCCGCTGTGATGTAACGACCACCGAGGCGTCCCAACGCTTCACCAAGTGCTTCAAACAAAGCAGGTGTTTTATCTGTTTTTGGATTGCCGATGATGACGCTCTTACCGCCGCCGATAGGCAAGCCAGCAACAGCATTCTTATAGGTCATACCTCGTGAGAGACGCAATACGTCGCGTACTGCTTCCGCTTCGGTAGCGTAATTCCACATACGGCAACCACCCATAGCAGGACCTAGGTTGGTATTGTGGACGGCGATGATTGCTTTTAAGCCAGATTTGGCTTCAGAGGCGAAAACGACTTGTTCGTGGTTGTCAAAATTGACTTCGTTAAATACAAAGGCGGTCATGCTTATGGCTCCGCGCGGATCTAGTTCAAGATGACTTATGTGTCACTTGCGCCCATACCGCAAAAATAAATGGATGAAAGGGGAATTCGGTTTTTTGATGCTTTGTGTTACTGGCTTTTGTTGCGCGGGTAGCGAACAAAAAATCGGTGATTGTGTCACGCGCGTCGCAGTATAAGGCGAAGTGGGGGTAAATTCAACTTTCAGAACGGTATTTTTAGTCAAATTACATGTTAAAAATATACTAAAAATGAGCGGGAAACGACGTGTTTTTCCTCTGAAATTGGACTCAATTCGAACCCTTTTTCCGTAACTTCGTTGCCTTGCTCTGGAGATTCGTCACCTTCTCGTGACAAACACAGGAACTTTACGTATGGTAACGGGTTCAAAGGAAGATTCTACTCATGGAGGTTTTATTATGTTGCGACCCAGTCTACTCATTCTCGCATTGAGTCTCAGTTTGACGGCATGCCAGAAGGGCGGAAAAGAGTCCAAGACTGCAAGTGCTAGCGCATCAGCGCAGGCTACCCTGCAAGTGACGCAGGAAGATTATTTCGTCGTTGAAAATAATGCCTTAGCCTCTGGTCCTGTGATTACCGGTTCGATACAACCTGAACGTAAAGCCGATTTGCGCGCAGAGGTATCAGCGATCGTGATGCAAGTGTTGAAAGAGAATGGCGAAGCCGTGCGTAAAGGTGATTTGTTGGCACGCCTTGATGACACCAGTTTCCGTGATCAGCTCGGTTCTAGCGAACAAGCGGCTCGTGCAGCCCAGCAAACCTTAGACCAAGCTGAACGTCAGTTGGAACGCTTGAAGACTTTGCGAGCTTCCGGAATGACGTCAATGCAGGCTTTGGAAGATGCAGAGATTCGTCGAAATAATGCGCAAAGTGAGTTAGTGGCTGCCAAAGCACGTAATGTCGCTGCGCGTCAGCAATTGCAACGTACAGAAATTCGCGCGCCGTTTGATGGCATCGTGAGCGAACGCAAAGTGTCGAATGGCGACACCGCTCAAATCGGTAAAGAGATCATGAAAGTGATCGACCCAAGCAGCCTACGTTTCCAAGGTCTAGTGTCCGCTGAATCAGTGAGCGTGTTGAAAGCAGGCCAGTCTGTGAGCTTCCGTATCAATGGCTACGATCAACAGTTCATTGGTAAGGTACGTCGTGTTGACCCAGCGGCAAACGCCACTACACGTCAGGTTGAAGTCTTGGTCGACTTCGTCGGCAGCAATCAACCTCGCGTATCAGGCTTGTATGCAGAAGGGCGTATCGAAGCTGGAAGTACTCAAGCCTTAACAGTATTGAGCTCGGCCTTGATTCGTGATGGCGACAAGACTTTTGTCTGGGCCATTCAAGATGGTTTGTTGAAACGCGCCGCGATTATTGTGGGGGAACGTGACGTACGTCGTGGCGATTATGCTGTGGCATCTGGTTTGAAAATAGGCGACAAAGTATTACGCCAACCAATGTCGACATTTAAAGAAGGCTCTAAAGTGGTGTTGACAGCATCTGCAGGTGCCGCTGCGCCAACCGCCGCTCCCGTAGTACCCGCGGCTGCACCAGCTTCTACTGCTGTGACAGGAAAATAAAATGTTTCTATCTGACTTTAGTATTAAAAGACCAGTAGCGACGATTGTTATTATCATCGCACTGATGTGCGTGGGTTTGTTGGCGCTCTCAAAATTGCGCGTCAATGAAATCCCGAATGTGCAAGAACCTGTGCTCGGTGTTTCTGTGCCTTATCCAGGTGCCTCACCTGAAACGGTAGAACGCGAGATCGTGAATCGCATCGAAAAATCACTACAGAGTATTTCTGGCGTGACGCAATTGAACGCAACGGCAAGTGAAGGCAGCGCCTACTTCCAGCTTCGTTTTAACTTTGATCGCAATATGATCGAAGCATCGGACGACGTGCGTAATGCGATTGCCTCAGTGCGTTACAAGTTGCCGACTGAGATGCGGGAACCGATTATCGAACGCCGCGATCCGAATGATCAACCTATCATGCAGATGGCCTTGTCTTCGAAGACAAAAACACATGCTGAAATTTCTCGTTTAGCAGAAGATGATTTGTCAGATCGCTTCCGCGGCATCGATGGTGTAGCGACTGTATCTGTAAATGGTTCTCTTAAACGCGAATTGAGTGTGCTATTAAAAGCGCAAAAATTACGTGAGTTCAATGTTTCGGTGTCTGAAGTTGTCAATGCACTGCGCACACAAAATGCGACTGCACCTGTCGGTAAAGTGCGCGGCACCATGGACGAGAAGAGTATTCGTTTGGTCGGTCGCTTAGAATCGCCAGCCGAGTTTGAACAAATCGTAGTCAAGCGTCGAGGCACCGAAGTGATTCGTTTGGCGCAAGTGGCGACGATTAAAGATGGGTTTGCTGAAATCAATGGTTTCAGTGTACGCAACGGTAATCCTAACGTTGGGTTGATGGTCATGAAGTCTCGTGACGCGAGTACCGTGACGGTGGCCAATCGCGTCCGTAAGCAAGTCGATGAAATCAATAAAATTCTGCCTGAGGGTACAAAGCTTGAGATTACCCAAGATGGTGGTAAAAATGCGCAAAAGAATTTGAACAACGTGATTGAGTCTTTGATCTTCGGTGCGGTGTTGACGATTTTTGTGGTCTATGTGTTCTTGAATTCATGGCGCTCGACTTTGATTACCGCCTTGAGTTTGCCGACCTCAGTCATCGCGGCATTTATTGCAGTGTGGCTATGTGGCTTTACACTCAACTTCATGACCTTGCTTGGTTTGTCATTGGCGATCGGTGTTTTGATTGATGATGCGATTGTGGTCCGTGAAAATATTGTGCGTCACATGGAAAACGGTTCAGATCGTCGCACCGCAGCGTTGAACGGTACTGCAGAGATTGGCTTAGCAGTTGCCGCGACAACCTTCTCTATCATGGCCGTATTTATCCCAGTCGCTTTTATGCCTGGCGTGTCGGGTGAATGGTTCCGTCCCTTTGCTTTAACGGTGACGAGTTCGGTGATGGTGAGTTTGTTCATCTCTTTCACTCTCGATCCTATGTTGTCAGCGTTCTGGGGTGATCCTGTGGGACATCACCTCCAGCCTAAGACTGGTATTAGTTTGAAGTTAGAGAAGTTCAATAAATGGTTTGATAGTAAAGCTGAGAGCTACGGCAATGTGATCGCATGGGCGCTACATCACCGTCGTTGGATGGCAGTGATTGCAGTCGTTAGTTTCTCGATAGCGATCGCAATTCAAGCAAAATTTGGTGGTACGAGCTTCTTGCCCGCATCGGACAGTGGTAACTTGATGATCAATATCCGTACACCATCAAGTTCTAGCCTAGAATACTCACGCTTAAAAGTGGAGAAAGCTGCCGAGTTAGCGCGTACCTTGCCAGAAACCGTAGCGACCAATAGTAGTGTGAATATTACAGGTGGTCGTGTGTACGTGGACATCGGCAAGAGTACCGAACGTAAGCGTTCAGCGGCAGAGGTCGCTGTGAGCTTGCGTGCTTTGGTCGGCACCTTAGTCGGTGCTGAATACGTGGTGCAAGATGATTTAAATAATGGCGGCGGTAAGCCAGTGCAAATTCGATTCTCCGGCGAAGACTCTCGCAAGCTGATGGAAATCACCAGCGACTTTATGGAGAAATTGCGCAAAGTACCAGGTGCAGTCGATGTTGGTTTGTCTGAGCAAGATCCTAAAGATGAATTACAAATTGAGTTGAATCGTGGCTTAGCGAACTCGTTAGGGATTTCTGCCAGCGATGCAGCGCAAGCCTTGCGTGTTGCCTTTGCGGGCGTCGAAGTGGGCGACTGGGTTGACCCAACAGGTGAAACACGCGACGTATCGGTTCGCCTTGATCCTGCTGATCGTGTCAGTGCCGACAATATCGAAACTTTGCCAATTGCTGTTTCAGGCACCGATAAAATGGTTCCGCTCGAGCAGATCGCTTCCATCACGATGGGCAAAGGGCCTTCACGTATTGAACATGCTGACGGTAAACGTATGATTGCGGTTTCCGCAAACGTACAGGGTCGTTCGCCTGGTGAAGTCACTACTGATGCATTAAAAATTGCTAAAGCTATTAACTTTCCCGCGGGATATGGGATTGAACTTGCAGGATCTGCCAAAAATCAAAGTGAACTTTTTACTGAGATGACGATTGCATTAGTAATGGGTGTGTTATTGATGTATTTGATTCTAGTTATGCAGTTCGGCTCTTTCACAGCACCTATCCCAATTATGATTTCACTCCCGATGAGTTTGATTGGCGTCGTGTTGGCACTCAAGATAACTGGAGGAACACTCAATTTGATGAGCTTCATTGGAATCATCATGTTGATGGGTTTGGTCGCGAAGAATGCGATTCTCTTGCTCGATTGTGCTCGGGGTTTTGAACGTGATCAAGTAAGTCGCGAAGAAGCGTTGATGCAAGCTGGGCGTTTGCGGCTGCGACCAATCCTGATGACCACATTCGCGTTGATCGCTGGTATGTTGCCAGTCGCAATTGGAGTCGGCGAAGGTGGTGAGTTCTATCGGCCTTTGGCGATCGCGATTATTGGGGGAACGATTACTTCGACGTTACTTACTTTGCTTGTGGTACCGAGTTTTTATGACAGTATTGAAATATACAAAGACGAAATGATTCAAACATACCGTCGCCGTAGCGAGAACTGGAATCCCTTTTTTGGATTCACTCTCACATTGATCGATTGCATAGTTAGAGTGTTGCTGGTTTTACTCGCAGTTTCTATCGTTTCTACAACAGTATATTTTATTTTCGCTGCAATATCGGCGCTATTTGGATATTAAAGTTCGATTAAGATCGGAAAAAGCCGGAAGTGATTTGACTCACTTCCGGCTTTTTCTTTGTAGCGATTTTAAAGTTGTTGGCTTACCCACAGCTTACTTCAGAGCTTCCACCAAGATGCGACCTTCTGAACCAGCTGGAGGTCGTACCCGCAAAATATGCGCCAATGTAGGTGCAATATCCACGACCGCCGCCTCTTGACCGTAAGCACCTGGTTTAATCCATTGCTTGCCCATAATCATCAAGGGAACGTTGGTATCGTAACGATATGGTGAGCCATGAGAGGTGCCATGATCATCAGTACCGAAATACCAATACGGTTTGATGACTAACATCACGTCACCAGAGACTTGGCGGTTCCAAGCACGCTGCATTAACTTACCTATTTGATTCTTTGGAATGTTGCCGCTCTCGAGCTGAGTACGAGTAAAAGCGTCAGCGATTCCAGGATATTTAATCGAGAATTCAGCGACGGCGTTTTCTAGTTCTTCACGTTTCAATCCTTTGCTCTCGAACTTTTTGTAGTCGAGTAAGATCGTCGGTGATGATAGCTTGGTCGCCAATTTTTCTAAACCAAATTTGCTTTGCAGATGTTGGTTGAGTGCATTCATCATTTCTTTACCATCGATACGCGCAGCATCAAGGTGATTGTCGCGTGCAAACTCAGGCGTGTTGGGGAAGCCGTGATCCGCAGTTAGCAACACCAAGGTATTGTCCATGCCCACTTTCTTGTCGAGATGCGCAAAGAATTTCGCGAGCATACGATCAAGTCTTTGTAGATGATCATGCGACATGCGGCTCTCTGGTCCCCAGCGATGGTTAACATAATCATGGCTAGATAAACTCACACCTAAAACATCGGGAACTCCGGCAGCATTGTTGCCGAGTTTTTCACCATCGACGGCGGCCTTGGCAAACTCCAATGTCATTTCATCGACATAAGGACCGGTAAATAAACTTTCATAATATTCTGCATCGGGGTTGCCAGATTGGCTGGCGTAAATCATAGGTAAGCGGTCGTTGGCTCTCTTCGGGCCTGGAATGATGACTTCATCCTTGGCATCGTTAGCATAGGCTTTTTCATCGAGCAGCAAGTTCCAACGTTGGCCATAATATTTGTCTTGGGGTTTGCCAGCGACATATTGCTCACGCCATGCTGGATAGCTTTGCATGTAGTATGTGCTGCTAGCGAAATTGCCAGTCTTTTTCATCATCATGTAAGCGGTACCGGTCTTACCTGCTAACAAAATCGCACCGCGATCTTTGCCTGAAATGGTGATGACTTTGGATTGATTGCCAGTCGCATAGCGCAATTCGTCGCCGACGGTGTTCACTTTGAGATTCGCAGGGGAGGTGCCATCGCCTGGCTTAGTATCCTCACCGAGGTAAGTATGTTTGTTGTCTTCGGTGCAGTAGACGTTCGCCAGGGTGACAGGGTCAATCCAGCCGTTCGAAATAATCCCATGCTGATACGGGTAAGCACCAGTGAGAACCGCAGAGTGGCCGACCGCAGTCAATGTCACGCCATGGGCTTGATGGGCATCGCTATACCAAGCGCCCTGGGTCAGCAGACGCTTAAAACCACCTTCACCAAATTGATCGCGGTAGCGTTGGATTTGTTCTTGCGGTAAGCCATCCACAACTAAGACAACGACCAGCTTCGGTTTGGAGGGCGGAAGTTCTTTGTTAATTTCGGCAGCGAAAGCTTGTGTTGAAAGAAATCCAGAAAAAAGGCTTGCCGCAATACTGGCAGTGAGTAATCTGCGTCTGAAGGAGAGTGATTTCATAGCGAGTCGGTGTTAGGTTATCAAGTGGAGACAGCACTCTAGCATAGCCAGCTAGATGAATGCGATATCGACGATGCAAAAGCAATACTGAAAAGGAGACAATATGATGCCAGTCAAATATGACAGGGAGATGGCAATCTTCAGGAGGCGGGAAATGGTCAAATTAGCTGTTTGTTAATTCGACCAAAATGTAGGGCAGTGGCCTGTGCGCACCGCCCGAAGCTTTGATTAATTGAACTGCTTAGTTAAATTGCTTAAAATCCGGCTTACGTTTCTGGAAGAACGCCATCATCGCTTCACGCGCTTCTGGCTGCGACAACATTGCCCCGAAGTGGGCGTTTTCTTCATTCATCTTGTCGCGGATAGCCTGAGGCTGATTTGCCTTCATCAAAGACTTGGTCAGTCGAATAGATTTTGCAGGCAAGGCCGCGATTTTGGCAGCTTGTTTTTCGGCGTAAGCGAGCAATTCGTCGAGCGGCAAGACCTTATTCACTAAGCCCATTTCATGCGCTTCTTGCGCGCTGAAGGCTTCGCCTAATAATAGCTTTTCGGCTGCGCGTTGGTAGCCAGCGATTTGCGGCAACACCATACTCGATGCAAACTCTGGGCACAATCCTAATTGCGTAAATGGCATAGAAAATTTCGCATTGTCCGCGGCGTACACTAGGTCACAGTGCATCAATAAAGTGGTGCCAATACCTACTGCATTACCCGATACCGCAGCGATTACCGGCTTTTGTGCATCGTTCAAGGCATGCATAAATTGATATACCGGCGGCATGTCGGATGAAGCCAAGCTCGCTGCATTTTTCATGAAGTCTTCGAGGTCATTACCAGCAGTGAAAATTTCTGGTTTACCCGTGATCACAATCACGCTCACGTTTTTGTCGTCGTTCGAGGCATTTAAGGCATCCGCCATCGCTTGATACATACCGAAAGTGATGGCGTTTTTCTTTTCTGGACGGTTGAAATTGATAGTCAAAATGCCGTCGTTGATTTGGGTCAGAATTTCCATGGTGTCTCTGGGTCTCTTGGATTAGTTAGGTTTTGCAGAAGGGTGAGGCTTTCCTTGCTGTTTCTCTTGATTCTTCAGCCATTGTAAAGCTTGTTGCCATAAGCTGTGTCGAAATTCCGTTCTAAAAAAGCCGAAATGGCCGACTCGTTTTGCTTGTATATCTTGCGGCTGAATGTAACGGCGCTCCACTGGGGCATGGCTGAAATAGTCATGCAAGCCATCAATGTTTCTACGTCCCATCATCTCGTCGTCGGTGAAGCTCATGCTGAGAATAGGTGCGGTGAATTGCTGATGATAGGTAGGCAGCGCATCGCCTTTCTCGTCGACAAAGTAACGAGGGTCTTTGCACCAACGTGACCATTGATAGATCACACCCTTTGGAAGGTTGCCGACTTTACGCAGTTTCTTGCCTGGGAAATAGCCACAGATGCTGGTATAGAACGGTACCAAGAAATACCAGAGTAACCACACCAAGCGTTTGGTTGGCGGCGCGTTGTGTCGCCAATACCCCGTTCCTGAACCGACGGTCAACATACCATCAATCAGATGATTGTCAGGCAACAACCCTGCAAGTTGTCCGCCGAGTGAATGGCCGATCACTAAAAGTGGAACATCAGCATGCCAAGCGCGTGCTGCTAGCAGCGCAGCGTTGTAATCGAGTTCTGCCCAATCGCTGATATCAGCATCAAAGCCACGCAGAGAATGTGTGAATTGTGGGGGTAACGATTCACCCATGCCGCGGTAGTCAAAACTCAATACCGCAAAACCGTGCTCACACAAGAACTCAGCAAACGGCGCGTAAAATTGCTGCTTTACACCCATCGCCGCAGGCATCAAGACAACAGCATGCACCGCCTCCGACGGCGAATACTTACGCCCGATAAGAACACTACCGTCTTTGGCAATCACTTCAGTGGTCTCAATCGTAGTCATAAGAACCCCGTAAAAAAACCGCACAGAGTGAGTGTGCGGTTTCAAAGATTTCGAATCTCCGTTGGTTCGAACGGGCGGCTAAATTCAATTATAGGGATGCCGCAGGAGGCGCGAAGCACAGCAATATAAACATATTGCGAGCATTCGCAACAACTTCCAGTATCCGAGAACGGTCGGCTAAATTCAATTATGGGGATGCAGGGCTAGGCGCAAAGCACAGCAATATAAGCATATTGCGAGCATTTGCAACAACGCCCTGCGCCCCAGAATTGGGATTTACATGCGTTCGAAGATTCCTGCTGCTCCCATACCCGTCCCCACACACATCGTCACCATACCGTACTTCAAATTATTACGATGCAAAGCATGGATCGTCGTCGCGGAACGAATCGCACCTGTCGCGCCCAGTGGGTGACCGAGAGCAATCGCGCCGCCCATTGGGTTAACCTTAGCTGGGTCGAGACCCAGATCTTGTACCACTGCCAAAGACTGGGCTGCAAACGCTTCGTTCAATTCAAACCAATCGATTTGGTCTTGCGTGATACCCGCAGCTTTACATGCCGCTGGAATCGCTTCTTTAGGACCAATACCCATGATTTCTGGTGGCACACCGCGTACTGCGAAAGAGGCGAAGCGTGCTAATGGAGTCAGGTTGAATTGCTTCAAGATTTTTTCGCTGACCAAGATCAAAGCACCAGCACCGTCAGAAGTTTGGGAGCTGTTACCCGCAGTCACGGAACCTTTAGCAGCAAAGACTGCTTTCAGTTTCGCCAAACCTTCGAGTGATGTATCTGGGCGCGCGCCTTCGTCACGACTCACCGTACGTGTTTTGAGCTCGATTTCGCCTGTTGCCAAGTTTGGCACGCGGTCGATAATTTCGAATGGCGTTGTTTCTGCATCGAAGTAACCAGCCGCTTGTGCCGCCAATGCGCGTTGGTGCGATTGCAAAGCAAAAGCATCTTGTGCTTCACGGCTGATTTTCCATTGTGCTGCAACTTTTTCTGCAGTCAAACCCATGCCGTAAGCGATACCCGCATTCTCGTCTTTCAAGATAGCCATGTTCATTGATGGATTGTTACCCATCATTGGCACCATAGACATAGATTCCACACCGGCAGCGATCATGACGTCAGCTTGGCCAACGCGAATACGATCAGCTGCCATTGCCACTGCCGTGATACCGGAAGCGCAGTAACGGTTAATCGTTACACCACCAATCGTGTTTGGCAGGCCAGCCAACAGCACGCTCATACGTGCCAAGTTCAAGCCTTGTGCGCCTTCTGGGAAAGAACAACCAACGATGGCATCTTCGATCAGTTTAGGGTCCAGATTTGGCACTTGTGCTAAAGCGGATTTCAATACACCGACCAGCAAGTCATCTGGGCGTGTGTTGCGGAACATACCACGGCCCGATTTACCAATAGGGGAACGAGTTGCCGCGACGATGTAAGCGTCTTGTAATTGAGTAGTCATTGTCGAGTCCTCGATGAATTAGTTACGTACTGGTTTGCCGGTTTGCATCATGCCCATGATGCGCTCTTGCGTTTTTGGATGATTCAACAATTCCATAAACGCTTTGCGCTCCATGTCGAGCAACCATTGTTCGCTGACCAAACTGCCATTGTCGATGTCGCCACCGCACACCACTTCAGCGATCATCTTGCCGAGTTTGAAGTCATGCGCAGAGATGAAACCACCGTCACGCATATTGATCAATTGTGCGCCGATCGTCGCAATGCCATGACGGCCTGTGACTGGTACCAATTTGCGCATTGGTGGACGATAGCCTGCGTCGAACATGGCACGTGCTTCTACTTTGGCTACGTGTAACAATTCGAAGGCATTGAAAACGATAACGTCGTCTTGGCCGAGGTAACCCATTTTTTGCGCTTCCAAGGCAGACTTCGACACATTTGCTGTAGCAGCATTCGTGAAGTAGTTCTTTGAGAACTGCAACAAGTCAGTACCTTTTGCATCTTTGGCAGCGCGTACTGCGGCTTCTTTCAAACCACCACCGCCTGGCACCAAGCCGACACCCACTTCCACTAAGCCGATGTAGGATTCGAGTGCGGCAACGCGTTTTGCAGCGTGCATCATCAATTCGCAACCACCGCCGAGTGCCAAGCCAGCAACCGCAGCCACCACTGGAACGTTTGCGTATTTCAATGCTTGATGTGCATTTTGCAATTGAGAGATTGCTGGTTCGATCGCTTTCACGCCACCAGACATAAACAATGGCAACATTGCTTGCAAATCTGCACCAGCAGAGAAGGCACCGCCTTCAGCAGCGTCTGAGTGCCAGATCACCAAGCCTTTGAAGTTTTTCTCTGCTTCTGCCAGGGCTTTTTCCATGCCAGCAACAACGCCTGGGCCAATCACGTGCATCTTTGTTTTGAAAGACAGGATCAAGACATCATCATTCTGATGCCAGATGCGTACTGAATCATCTTCAAAGAAGGTTACACCGGCGGTAGCGCCCGTTGCTGCGCCTTCACCCAATACAGTCGCGCGGAATGCTTGACGATCGTAGACAGACAAACTTGAACGTGGTGCAAACGTATTACGGCTGATAGACCAAGAGCCTTCTGGGGTATGTACGCCAGCTTTTTCAGCAACTGGGCCTTCGAATACCCAAGCTGGCAATGGTGCTGCACAGAGTGCTTTGCCTGCATCGATATCTTCTTTGACCCAAGTAGCGACTTGCTGCCAGCCAGATGCTTGCCATGTTTCGAATGGACCGACGTTCCAGCCAAAGCCCCAACGCATAGCAAAGTCGATATCGCGTGCATTGTCAGCAATAGTTGCGCCATGAATTGCGATGTAATGGAAAGCATCACGGAAAATTGACCACAAGAATTGCGCTTGCTTGTTGGTTGATTCACGCAAAGATTTCATTTTCTTGACTGGATCTTTTTCCTTCAAGATGCGTGCGACCAAATCATCTGCTTTCGCGCCGCCAGCAACATACGTGCCGCTTGCGAAATCTAAACGTTGAATATCTTTGCCTACTTTTTTGTAGAAGCCTGCACCTGATTTGGATCCAAGCGTGCCTGCTGCTACCAATTTAGCCAAGACTTCTGGTGTTTTATAAACAGCGAAGAATGGATCATCTTGCAAGTTGTCTTGCATGGTTTTGATGACGTGTGCCATGGTGTCGAGACCAACCACGTCAGCAGTACGGAAAGTGCCGGAAGAAGCGCGGCCTAATTTCTTACCCGTCAAATCATCGACAACATCAACACTCAAACCGAATTGTTCTGCTTGATAAATTGTTGCCAGCATACCAAAGATACCAACGCGATTCGCGATGAAGTTCGGTGTGTCTTTTGCATGAACTACGCCTTTGCCCAAAGTCGTCGTCAAGAAACCTTCAAGTTGGTCGAGGATGTCAGAACGCGTTGCTGCAGTTGGGATCAACTCAACCAAATGCATGTAACGTGGTGGGTTAAAGAAGTGAACGCCACAGAAACGCTCTTTCAAACCTGCGTCGAAACCTTCAGACAACGCTGTGATTGATAAACCGGATGTGTTAGAAGCGAAGATCGCATTTGGCGCGATATGTGGCGCAACTTTTTTGTACAGATCATGTTTCCAATCCATACGTTCTGCGATCGCTTCAATGATCAAATCGCAGCCAGCCAAAACGTCGAGGTTATCTTCGTAGTTAGCGACTTCGATCAAAGCTGCATCGTCTTTGTCACCGAGTGGTGCTGGATTGAGTTTTTTCAGATTCTCAATCGCTTTGAGAACGATGCCGTTCTTCGGGCCTTCTTTAGCTGGCAAGTCGAACAATACGACAGGAACTTTGGCATTGACACAGTGCGCAGCAATTTGCGCTCCCATCACACCAGCGCCAAGGACGGCGACTTTTTTGACGATGAAATTAGGCATTGGATAACCTTTACATGAAATTCAAACTTGGTTGGAGCAGGGTGGGAAATTCCCACCCAACATTTTTAGAATAAGTCTGCTTCGAGTGACAACAAATTCGCAGAGCCAGAACGTGCTTGGCGAATGCACATTGCAGTTTCTGGGTACAAACGCGCGAAGTAGAAACGAATCGTCGCCAATTTCGCTTTGTAGAACGTATCGCCAGAATCTTGTTTTGCAAGAGCGATTTTTGCCATTTGCGCGAAGAAGTAGCTGTAAACCAAGTGACCAACTACGCGCAAATAAGGAACCGCAGCAGCGCCAACTTCGTCTGGGTTTTGGAAAGCTTTCATGCCGATTTCCATCGTCAATTTAGTGACTTTGTCGCCCAATTCAGCCAATGGTGTGATGAATTCAGACATCGCTTCATCTGTGCCGTTTTCTTCGACGAATGCTTGTACCTTAGCGCCGAATTTACGCAATTTCGCGCCGTTGTCCTGCAAAATTTTACGACCCAACAAGTCCAAAGATTGAACAGTGTTAGTACCTTCGTAGATCAAGTTGATACGTGCATCGCGAACATATTGTTCCATGCCCCATTCTGCGATGTAACCGTGACCACCGTAAACTTGCAAACATTCAGATGTCGCTGTCCACGCGTTGTC
Source organism: Affinundibacterium nitidum (assembly GCF_014284155.1). GTDB lineage: Bacteria > Pseudomonadota > Gammaproteobacteria > Burkholderiales > Burkholderiaceae_D > Undibacterium > Undibacterium nitidum. The sequence continues at coordinate 294,171 of NZ_JACOFZ010000002.1, read as the reverse complement.
AGTGATGAACGCTTTGATGATCGGCGTCAACAAAGCAACTTCGTCGGCGCAGTCTTTACGTACTTGTTCATCAGGATGATTTAATTCTTTGTCCAATTGCAAAGCGACGTAAGAACAGAATGCACGACCACCTTCAGCCCACGCTTTTGCTGTGAACAGCATACGACGTACGTCAGCGTGAACAATAATTGGGTCAGCTGGTTTGTCCGGTGCTTTAGGACCAGACAAACTGCGCATTTGGATACGATCTTTTGCGTAGATCAAAGCATTTTGGTAAGCGACTTCAGTCAAGCCCAAACCTTGCATACCTACGCCCAAGCGCGCTGCATTCATGAACACGAACATCGCGTTCAAACCTTTGTGTGGTTGACCGATCAAAGTACCGATCGCGCCATCTAAATTCATTTGGCAAGTGGAGTTGCCATGAATACCCATTTTTTCTTCGATCGCGCCGCAGAAGATTGGGTTACGTGCGCCCAAGCTGCCATCTGCATTGACCAAGAATTTTGGTACCAAGAACAAAGAAATACCCTTGGAACCTTCTGGTGCGTCTGGCAAGCGAGCCAATACTAAGTGAATGATGTTCTCTGCACAATCATGTTCACCAGCAGAGATAAAGATCTTGGCGCCAGTAATTTTATAAGTGCCGTCACCTTGTGGCTCCGCTTTCGAACGCAACATACCGAGGTCAGTACCGCAGTGTGGTTCGGTCAAACACATGGTGCCAGTCCATTCACCGGACGTTAATTTCGGCAAGAACTGCGCTTTTTGTTCTGGAGTGCCGTGCTCGTGCAAGCACTCGTAAGCACCGTGAGACAAACCTGGGTACATCGTCCACGCTTGATTGCCGGAGTTCAGCATTTCATACATGGAGTTATTCATAACCAATGGCAAGCCTTGGCCGCCGTATTCTGGATCGCAAGAAAGTGCAGGCCAACCAGCTTCGACGTACTGCTTGTAAGCTTCTTTAAAGCCTTTTGGTGTCGTCACTGTATGCGTTGTCTTGTCATGGTGGCAGCCTTCGCGGTCACCAGAATGGTTCAGAGGGAAGATCACTTCAGAGCAGAATTTACCGCCTTCTTCCAACACCTGATTAATGATGTCAGCATCGATTTCCTCGTAAGCTGGCAACTGTTTCAGTTCACTTTCAACCGCTAACAGTTCATGCAACACGAATTGCATATCACGTAGGGGAGCGACGTATTGACCCATAATATTCTCCTGAGAACAAATTTAAAATTTCAAAAAATCGACAAAAACGTTTGAACAAACTTAGGCGTGTTCGGTTTCACGCACTCATAATTTGGGACTACTTAACACTGAATCGACACCGCATGTTTGGCTTACTTTGTATTCGGCGCATACGATTCGATAACTCTCTCAAAACCAATTTCCGCTCTTTGCACACTGCCCGACTTCTTCAAGAAACGTGCATCGTGATGTAGCGCCAAAATTAAACCGTACATCTCGTAGACAATCTGGTCGGGATCTACATCGTTACGTAAGTGATTCAGTTCCATCGCCTGTACTGTGGCTCGACGTAAAGCACCTTGCCAAGCATCGACCATCGCTACTAATTCGTCACGAATCACACCCTGACGATCATCGTATTCGGTTGCACCACTAATGTAGATACAACCTGAAGCAATCTCTTTCGTCACTCGTTGAATCCACAATGCGAACATCGAACGCAAACGTGGCAAACCGCGTGACTCCTTCATGCTGGGATAAAACACTTCCTGCTCGAAGGTATGGTGATAAAGCCGTAATACTTCAATCTGTAAATCTTCGCGCGAACCGAAATGCGCAAAAACGCCGGACTTACTCATATTCATCTTCTCAGCCAACAGACCAATGGTTAAGCCTTCCAAGCCATTACGGCTGGCGCTATCCAAAGCTGTCTCCAAGATCGCTGCGCGGGTTAGCTCCCCTTTTCGCAAAAACTTCGATGTGATATTCATTGTTTCCGTTTGAATCGAATAGCCAGTTTTTCTGATCTTATTACGCTTTGTGAGTCGTTATTTTTAATATCACAAAAGTGCGAATAAGAAATTAATCGAACGACCGTACTATTCAACAGGCGACATCAAAAGTCAATCACAAAACTCCCATTAGAATGGATTACCTACAAGTCTGTGCGTGATTACGACAGTTCTGCTTTTGCCTCTTAAAACTTAGAAAAAGACTACTAATTTATTCCTGAGATTTGTCCCGTTTTTGATCAAGCAAATGACTCGGTTTGATGCAATCTTTTGTTTCCTAAGACAACAAAGCCGAGACATGCTCGGCTTTGTACGGTGTTACGGGTGACTCAGAATTCTTCCCAATCCTGACCAGCTTCTGCAGTGGATTTGGCAGGCTGCGCTTTGATTCGTGGCGCGGCAACGGGCGCCGCACGTTTTGCTGGGCCTGAAGAACGTGTCGCGGGGCGGGGCTTGGGTGCGCTGTAGCTGTTTTGATCTAGCTTGAAAACGCTAACCACCTTAACGAGATTCTCTGCCTGCTCTTGCATGGTCGCAGCTGCGGCAGCAGCTTCTTCGACCAGCGCAGCATTTTGTTGGGTCACGCTATCCATTTGCATGATGGCGTTATTGATTTGGTCAACGCCTGTGCTTTGCTCTTGGCCTGCAGCAGTAATTTCACTAATCATGTCGCTCACACGCTTTACGCTCTCGACCACTTCTTGCATGGTGCTACCAGCTGTGTCCACCAGCCGGCTGCCTTGACCGACTTTTTCAACTGAATCATTGATCAGTTCTTTAATCTCTTTAGCCGCACTCGCTGAACGTTGCGCGAGGCTGCGCACTTCGGAGGCTACCACCGCAAAGCCACGACCTTGTTCGCCTGCTCGCGCTGCTTCTACAGCCGCATTGAGTGCCAAGATATTGGTTTGGAAAGCGATACCATCGATGACACTGATGATGTCGACAATTTTGCGTGAGGATTCGTTAATCGAAGTCATGGTTGCTACTACTTCTGACACCACGCTACCGCCTTTTTCGGCGACAGCAGTGGCAGACTGCGACAAGATATTTGCCTGGCGAGCGTTATCGCTGTTGTGTTTAATAGTGGAAGTGATTTCTTCCATCGACGAAGCAGTTTCTTCGAGTGAACTTGCTTGCTCTTCAGTGCGTTGTGATAAATCCATGTTGCCATTGGCAATCGCTGTCGCTGCATCGTGGATCTGATCTGTGCCAGTTCTTACCTCAGACACGACTTGTAGCAAGCTAGTGTTCATATCCGATAGGGCTTGAATCAATTGTCCAGTTTCACAAGAGCTGCTTGACACAATGGTTTTGGTGAGATCGCCATGTGCAATCGACTCGGCTAGCTCGACAGCTTCTTGCAGTGGTGCGGAAACGATGCGAGCGAGCCAGCTTGCTAGCATGAGACCAACGACAATCGCGGCGATGATGACACCGACGACCCAAGTTTGGGCACTCTTGTAAGTTGCCGCACTCTCGGCGAAGGCTTTCTGGCCGCCAGTAATATGGTCCTCAACAATCTTATCGACCATTTCACGTAATTTTTTATTCGCTTTTGATGAATCAGTGCGCAGTAGCGCAACAGCGGACGGTGTATTGGCTTCTTTTGCAAAATTCCCAATCTTGGCTGAAATTTGCACATATTCATTAAATGCAGCAAGTGTATCGTCGAGGGCTTTTTTCTCACCGGGTTGGTCTGCATATTTCAGGGATGCTGTATGGTGTTTCTTAAATTGAGCGATCGCTTCGTCTGTGCGCTCTTGGTATTTTTTGACTTCTTCAGGAGATTCAGCAGTTGCTAGTTGCGCTTCTTGTGAGCGCATACGCGAGACGCTTTCTTTCATGCCCATAGCTTCGATCGCGCTTGGCATCCAGTCATTGCCAAGTTCGTCAGCGGCGGTGTTAACTTTGGCAAGCTGCGCCATTGAAAACAAGCCGAGGAAGGCTGTTAGCAGGAGAACGCCGACAAAGCCGACGATGAGTTTTGTTGCAATTTTTAAATCGTAAAACGCTTGCATTTACTTCTCCTTGGAGCGAACAAGAGGTGCATAGTGAAAGGTCGATTTTGCTTACAAAAATTTCATCCAGACAATATATACCGATTCAGAAGAAAGTAAACGAAGGTGATTCCAAAAGGTTGCAATTAGTTAACATCGCGATGTTTAAGAAGGAATTTTGAACCGAGGTTGGGTAAGTAGACGAAATGCTTCGGGATTCTAGTCAAAATTAATGTGATTTAATTGTCTACGTTGTTTCTTGGTAGGACGGCTTTGAATATGGATGCTTGGCTCCACTTGCATACGTCTATTCTCCGCACGTTGCTGTCGCTTAGCGATGCTTTCGCCTGTTTCTTGGTATAAGGCTTGCGCAACAGGGGCAGGACCTCGTATCTCGCTAAGGCCAAGTACGATGACTATCGAAGTCTGTTCTCCGTGTTGAATTTCGAGTTGATCTCCGATCTTTACCGCATGTGCTGGTTTGACGCGTTGCTCATTTTGGAGCACACGTCCCAGCTCCACGGCATTTGTGGCGAGGCTACGCGTCTTGAAAAAGCGCGCGGCCCATAGCCACTTATCTATGCGGACTGAGCTGGCGGCTAAAGAAAGAGATTTCATAAATGAGATTAACGATATTCACCAAAAGTCAGTAATTGTAATACCCATCGATACAAGGTATAGGCGAGGCGATTTTTTAATCTCTGTATCCATGATTGACGTTCGACTGTTTCAGCAGTGATCTCGATCGCCTGCTCAAAACCGACTTGCAGATGCGCTTCAAGTTCACGGCTGATAGCCGGGTCGTTGATTAAGATATTCGCTTCATGGTTGAGAAAAAGACTCAGACCGTCAAAATTGCTTGAGCCAACGGTTGTCCACTGTTGATCGATCACGGCAACTTTGGCGTGCATGTGCGTTCGATGGTACTCATAGATTTTGACACCATACTTCAAAAGCTTTGAGTAATAAGATTGAGCGACTAGATCTTGTAAATCGAATTCCCCCACGCCTAACAGCAATCGGACATCGACCCCACGTTTGGCTGCGTTGATCAATCCGTTGCGAAGCCGTCTTCCTGGTGCAAAGTAGGGGTTGGCGAAATAGGCAGTCGTTCTGGCTTTACCCAAAGCCTTTAAATAGGCTCGTTGGATGGTGAAACGATTTCTAAGGTTATCGCGGAAAACGATGGCCGCGGAACTTCCCTGCACGTTTTTGAGCACAACATGACGCCGTAGATCACGTGCGAGTAAAAGGCGGTTGAGTAAGGGCATTTTGCCTAGCTTTAGCCATTGTGCAGTGATTTCTTTATAAATTGTAGCAACACAACTACCTTCAAGCTCGACAGCGAAGTCCCAGCGTGCAAAGGGTAGTTGCTGGGGAGGTGTATGGTCCGTCAGTAAGTCATCAACAATGTTGATTCCACCGATAAAACCGATGACTTGGTCGATTACACAAAGCTTACGGTGCGTTCGTACTAAACCACGTTTGAACCATACATTGAATATGCGGCACTCGACACCGAGTAGGATAAGTCTTTGCTGAAGCTCGATACTTTGTTCTCGACCACTGCCAATCCAGTCTACGATGACGTAGACACGCACACCACGCGATGCAGCTCGTCCCAAGGCAGCTTCAATTTCTTGCGAGCTTTGATCGTTCGCGAAAATATAGGTTTCAAGATAAATTTCATCTGTTGCGAGATCAATGGCTTTGAGCAGCGCAGGAAAGAACATCTCACCAGTGTGTAAGAGTTGTAATTGATTCCCACTTTGGTAGTCTATTCTTGGCATGGCTTGCGGTTTAGCTCAGTAAATCAAATCGGTGTAAGCTGAGTTCGACACTGAGTGGCACGTGATCGGATAAATTTTTCCAAGGCGCACCTTGCATTACTGCTGCATTTTCTACTTTAAATCCACGCAAATATATACGATCGAGACTAAGCCACGGTAGGCCAGCAGGGAAAGTTCGCGCGTGATGAGGTTGGCCTAGACCAAGCCCACGTAATTTAAAACGTGGTGGTGTTTGTGAATTTGTGTGTTGTGATGGCCCGTCAAATGCTTCGATGACATTGAGTTCTTTGTACATGGTATGACTCAGTCGTTGACTCCAATCGTTGAAGTCGCCAGCGATAATCAGTGGAGCCTGGGGCGGCACGTGTTCTTGTATCTGCTGGATAAGTGCTTGTATCTGACGTCGTCGGCTAGCTGCGAAGAGCCCCAGATGGACAACAAAACAATGAGCTTCAAATTCAGCGAGTTGTACAACTACATGCAGAATGCCGCGCTGTTCGTAGGCATGGTCTGAAACGTCTCGATTGATCGATGTTTTGATCGGTAAGCGACTAAGTAGTGCATTGCCGTGGTGGCCATGCTCATAGACGGCATTCATGCCATAGACCGATTGATGAGTATCGCCTGCCAGAAACTCATGCTGTCCTTGACTCGGCCAAGCCTCATGTTTCTTTGCATGATGATCGTGTTGGCCTTGCACTTCTTGTAGAAAAATGATGTCCGCATCAAGCGCTTTGATCGCTTCTTTTAATTCATGAATGCGTGTCTTGCGTCCGAACGCCGTCACTCCTTTATGAATATTGTAGGTCGCGATCCGAAGTTTCATTCAAGCTTCCTGAAATTGAGTTGAATCAGCCCTCATTGTGCTGCACGCTGATTAAGCTGCAATATCGCTTCGGCGTTGGAGGCTGAGAAACATCGATCCGCTGCCTCCTTAATTGGAAGCCATTCAAAGCGCAGATGTTCACGTGGAGCTAGTGTAACTGAAGTGTCGCGGGGCACACACAAACCAAATACATGTTCTTTGTTTTGTGTCACACCAGGGGCATAACGGTGACGCCACACTGGGTAGATTTCGTACAAATTGCTGATCTGCCAGTCGGTCAGTGTATGGAGCGTAGTGTCTATTCCTGTCTCTTCCATTACTTCGCGCTGCGCGGTGTAACTCAAAGCTTCTTCGATACTATCTTTAGAACCCGTCACCGACTGCCAAAAACCAGGCCTGTCAGCACGCTCCAATAGAAGTACATCAAGCTCGGGCGTGTAAATGACAACGAGAACGGATTCGGGAATTTTGTAGGGCACGATACGCAATTGAGAGTGGCTCAAGTGCCTCATAGTATACCTGTTTCGGTGCTGCCGTTTCGGGTATTCCTGAACATAAAAAAATGGCAGACCGAAGTCTGCCATTTTGTCTTACTTTGCGAGCAAAATTTGCCTTAAACGACTTTAGCTTCCGTCGCACGCAGACGAATGTGCAATTCTTTCAATTGCTTTTCATCGACTTCGGACGGCGCTTGCGTCAATAAACATTGTGCGCGTTGTGTTTTCGGGAACGCGATCACGTCACGGATGGATTCTGCACCTGTCATCATCGTCACGATACGATCGAGACCGAAAGCCAAGCCACCGTGCGGTGGCGCGCCGTATTGCAAGGCGTCGAGCAAGAATCCGAATTTCAATTGCGCTTCTTCTGCACCGATATTCAAAGCGCGGAAGACTTTGCTTTGTACATCTGCACGGTGAATACGCACTGAACCACCACCGAGTTCCCAGCCATTCAAGACCATGTCATAGGCTTTGGCGATACATTTACCTGGATCCGTTTCCATCAAGTCTTCGTGGCCATCTTTTGGCGCTGTAAATGGATGGTGAACCGCTGTCCAACGATTATTCTCTTCGTCATGTTCGAACATTGGGAAATCAACTACCCACAATGGTTTCCATACATCTTCAAATAAACCGTTGTTTTTGCCGAATTCGCTATGGCCGATTTTTACGCGCAGTGCGCCGATCGCATCATTCACGACCTTGGCTTTATCTGCACCGAAGAAAATCAAATCGCCATCTTTAGCCCCTGTGCGCTCCAAAATTTGCGCCAGTGCTGCATCATGCAAGTTCTTAACGATAGGTGCTTGTAAACCATCACGGCCAGCTGCCTTATCATTGACCTTGATGTAAGCCAAACCTTTAGCACCGTAGATGCGTACGAATTGATCATAAGCGTCAATTTCAGAGCGTGGCATGCTGCCACCGCCTGGAACCAACATACCAACCACGCGCCCGTTTGCCATATTCGCTGCATTGGAGAAGACTTTAAAGTCGACATCTTTCATTACATCCGTCAGGTCTGTGAACTGCAATTTCACGCGCATATCTGGTTTGTCTGAACCATACAGACCCATCGCTTCGGCGAAATCCATGACTGGGAATGGGTTAGGCAAATCGATGTTTAAGGTATTTTTAAATACGCCACGGATCATGCCTTCGAACATGTCGCGAATTTCTTGTTCCGACATGAAAGACGTTTCGCAGTCGATTTGAGTAAATTCTGGCTGACGGTCTGCACGCAAATCTTCATCACGGAAGCATTTGGTAATTTGGTAGTAACGATCAAAGTTCGCCACCATCAACAACTGTTTGAATAATTGTGGGGACTGCGGCAAAGCAAAGAAGTTACCTGCATTTACGCGAGACGGCACTAAGTAATCGCGCGCGCCTTCTGGTGTCGACTTCGTCAACATTGGTGTTTCGATGTCGATGAAGCCATTCGCATCCAAAAACTTACGGACTTCCATCGCGACTTTATAACGCAAACGCAAATTGTTTTGCATTTGTGGGCGACGCAAGTCGAGTACGCGATGTGTCAAACGTGTTGTTTCAGACAGGTTCTCATCATCCAATTGGAACGGTGGCGTCACAGAAGCGTTCAATACTTCCAATTCATGGCACAGCACTTCGATCTTGCCAGACTTTAAATTGTTATTGATGGTGCCATCTGGACGATTACGTACGATACCCGTGATGCGTAAACAGAATTCGTTGCGCACGGACTCTGCGATTTTGAACATCTCTGCACGATCTGGATCGCAAACGACTTGTACCAAACCTTCGCGGTCACGCAAATCGATGAAAATCACACCACCGTGATCGCGGCGACGATGAACCCAGCCACACAGGCTGACGGTTTGGCCTAATAATTCCTCAGTTGTAAGGCCGCAGTAGTTGGTACGCATGGACATAATTTCTTACCTGTCTATATGAAAGTTAAATGCTGTGTTGAATGTCTATTTTATTTACTAGGCTTGGGCAGCGTGGGAAAGAGGCTTAACTCACCAGCACGATGCCAGTGGTTCAATTACAAGCCTTATTTTGTTCCGCTTGCGCGGCCATCTCTGGTGCTACCACGCCCATAGACACGACATATTTGAGCGCAGTGTCAACACTCATATCGAGTTCAATGGCATCCTTTTTGGGGATCATCAGGAAGTAACCTGAAGTAGGGTTGGGTGTCGTTGGTACGTACACGCTGATATAGTCACCGTTCAGATGTTTGGCGACATCACCACCTGGTTTGCCAGTTAAAAACGCGATGGTCCAAGAACCTTCGCGTGGATATTGAATCAACAGTGCTTTGCTAAATGCATTGCCGGTTGACGAAAAGAGAGTATCCGAGACTTGTTTGACGCTAGAGTAAATTGAGCTAACGATAGGGATATGGTTGAGTGCGGTCTCCCAAAGTCCCACAACGTACTTGCCGATGAAATTCTTTGTCAGCAGGCCAGTCACAAAAATAATTAGAACTGTGAGTAAAGCGCCCAAACCAGGAATCTTGAAACCGACCAAGGCCTCGGGGCGCCATTGTGCAGGCAACAGTAGCAAGGACTGATCCATGGTGCTGATGACCGCATGCAGCACCCATAGCGTAATTGCTAGAGGAACTAAGATCAGCAAACCGGTAATAAAGTATTTACGCATAGATCTCGCTTGGTGTTCTTACTCAGGCCGCTTTGGTGTCGGCGGAAGGACTACTGGTTGCTGTATTACTTGGAGTGCTCTCGCTGGAAGTAGTGGCGCTCGTTTCCGCGCTGCTTGAACTTCCTGCAGTCGCTCCACCAGCGGCTCCGGTACCACCAGATCCACCACGGAAATCGGTCACGTACCAGCCAGACCCTTTCAATTGGAAACCAGCAGCCGTAATTTGTTTCTTGAAACTTGCTTGTTGACATTCAGGACAAACCGTCAAAGGGTCATCCGACATCTTTTGCAACACATCTTTGGCAAAGCCGCATGCTTCGCAGCGATAAGCGTAGATAGGCATTTTCTTTCCAGACAAAAACTCGTAAAACCCTGAATTATAACGGCTTATTGCGGGCTTTTGCACATTTGCATGGAAACTCGCAAAAGCCCGTATTAGATTCAGAAAAATGATATTTTATGCATGTTTTCTGTGGTTGCTACCAATTACCTGTGGCAACAATGAACCCAAGAACATACCAGTCAAACTCATTAAGACACCAACTAATTGCGGTGGCCAGAAGCCTTCAGGTGCTGTCACTTCAAGTGCAATCCACGATACCAAGCCAAAAACGATAGAAAGTTGCGCACCTTGTGAGGTCGCGCGTTTCCAGTACAAACCGAAAGCAAGTGGCACGAACGCAGCAACTAAGGTGACTTTGTAAGCATTTTCGACCATCTTGTAGATACTTGCTTCGGTATTCATTGCAAATAACGTAACGATCGCAGTAAACACCAAAACCACGACGCGCATCATGAATAAGAACTGTTGATCATTTTGATTTTTAAATAATGGTCGCAAGATGTTTTCAGAAAAAGTGACTGAAGGTGCCAATAAGGTCGCACTGGCGCAGCTCTTGATCGCAGAAAGCAGGGCGCCGAAGAACATGACTTGTGCTAGTAATGGCATTTTTGTCATGATTAGTGTTGGCAAAATCATCTGTGGATCTGTACCAATTAAACTCTCCACCATTTTTGGATCAATCAATGTTGCTGAGTAAGCCAAGAACATAGGGATGAACGCGAATAAGAAATACAAGCTGCCTCCCAGGACCGCAGAGTTAGCCGCTGCATTTTCAGAGTGTGCAGAGGCAACGCGTTGAAACACGTCTTGTTGCGGAATGGAGCCGAGCATCATCGTAATCCAAGCGGCAAAGAACCATAGCACCTCGCGTGAAGTTGGCGCGGGCCAGAACTCCATTTTGCCCGCTTGTACCGCATGATCAACGACATGTGCCGCACCGCCGACCATGTTAGAAACTTCCCAACCCATGTACAACATGCCGATCATGATGATGATCATTTGCAGGAAATCTGTAATCGCTACCGACCACATGCCACCCATCAAGGTGTAAATCAAAACGCTACCGGCACCAATGAGCATGCCAGTATTCATATCGATGGCACCGCCTGAAACCACACTAAAGACAAGGCCAAGCGCTTTTATTTGCGCAGCAACCCAGCCGAGATAAGAGACGACGATGCAAAGCGATACTAAGATTTCGACGGTGCGACCGTACTTATTGCGATAGTAGTCACCAATCGTCAATAAGTTCATCTTATACAGCGGCCGTGCAAAGAATAAACCGACGAAGATCAGGCACAATGAAGAACCGAAAGGATCGGCAACCACGCCCTTGAGACCCTCTTTGACGAAGGTGGATGAAATGCT
>NZ_JACOFZ010000002.1:0-282612 GCF_014284155.1 Affinundibacterium nitidum | reverse complement strand
CGTCAATAAGTTCATCTTATACAGCGGCCGTGCAAAGAATAAACCGACGAAGATCAGGCACAATGAAGAACCGAAAGGATCGGCAACCACGCCCTTGAGACCCTCTTTGACGAAGGTGGATGAAATGCCAAGTACCGTCTCAGAACCAAACCAGGTCGCGAATACCGTCGCGGTGACGATATACATAGGTAATGAACGGCCAGCGACCGCAAAGTCTTTGGAGTTGTTCACATAACGAGCGGCATACAAGCCAATACCGACAGAGATAATCCAGTAAATAACGACTAACCAAAGCAAAATATTCATGGTCAAAAGTGAATAAAAGGAAAGGTAAATAAGAATGCCCGCAAACTAGGCGTTAACTCAAATAGACGTCAACAGATCTAAATTTGCGGGCATTATAAGACAATGTTGGGCAGATCGCGGCGCTAATCACCGAAACAGATCGAGATCTGTCGGTTTAGCCTCATTTCGACGGCATTGTCGTGACTTTACGATGATTTTGGGGGAAATACTCTATTGATTTTGCAACATTTGATCTATCTTTTCAGCAATATCTTTCTTGTTGACGGGTTTTTCTATGTTACCCAGAAAGTTTTGGCGTGATAGTTGCGCCACCAAAGAGGCTGAGTACAAAACGCGTGAGCCCTGGCCTGACATGAGTATCACTCCACCAAAGAACTTACGTTCGCCCATTGCCTTCATGAATTCAAAGCCATCGATATCCGGCATTTGTATGTCACAGAGGAGTAAATCAGGTTTGGGATTGGCATTGTCAAAGGCTTTCAAACCAGCTTGACCACCATTCGCGGTCGTCACGCGGGAAATACCTAAGTCATTAAGAAGATCCGAAACAAAGTCGACTTGAAACTCATCATCATCGACAATTAGCACACTCAGTTCTTGATATTTTGTGTTCGCAGTACTCATGTTTCATCGTCCTTCAAAAAGAGATTAAATTGATGGTATTACTTTAGCGCTCTAAGTCGGGCGTTGCCCTTCACGGCGCATTTTTTTCTCCCATTCGATTTTCCATTCGATAAATTGGTCGGCTGGCATAGGCTGAGCGATGAAATAACCTTGTACTTCATCGCACCCAGAGTCTGCAATTAAGTCCCAATCTTGTTGAGTCTCGACACCTTCGGCAACGAGATTTAAGTGGAATATTTTTCCGAGTTGGATGCTTGAACTCAAAATAGCACGTGCAGCTTCATCTTGTACTGCGCCATTGACAAAAGCGCGATCAACCTTGAGTTCTGTGAACGGTAGTTGCTTTAAGTTCTCCATCGTCGAGAACCCTGTGCCAAAGTCATCGATTGAGAGGCCAAAGCCTTTCAATCTCAGACGAGTCAAAATCTCTAGACTGACCGTGAGATTCTCCATCAAACGAGTTTCTGTCAATTCCAAAATAAACTGCGATGGTCTGACGCCCACCGCTTGCACAATAGACTCGAATTCCTCTGGTAAATTCAGTTGATTCAAATTGTCCATGGAGACATTGACAGCAAGTTTAAGTTGATGGCCTTGGTTATACCACTTACGCAATTGAGCTGCGCTCTTCTCAAGAATGATTTTGGTCATGATATCGATCAGACCATGGGTTTCAATCACAGAGATGAAGGCAGCAGGGCCGAGCAAGCCCCGCACAGGATGGCGCCAACGAGCTAAACATTCGGCGCCGATTACACGTTTAGTGGCAATAGAAATCTTTGGTTGATAAAAAACTTCAACGCAATCGTCAGCAAAGCCTTTTTGTAATTCCTGTAATGACAACACCGCGACTTTGGACATGCGATGATGTTCGATGTTAGAAGGAGTTTGTTTCGCTAGCGCTTCTAACATTTCTTCTTCATTGAGAGGCTTTCGTAGCGAGGCAAGAAGGTGGAGTCCATAAGCTTTGACTAAGTTCTCCGCAGCCTTCATGACGCTGCGATCGACTGAACTCAAAATAATCACGCCACCAGAGAAGTTATGTTCGGCCGCAAATCTCAAGAAACTAATGCCATCCATCCCTGGCATATTCAGATCGCAAATAATGATGTCTGGTTCATAGGTACGCACAACCGCCAACGCTTGATTGCCGTCAGTGCAGGTTGAGATGCGATTGATCCCAAACTTACGCAAGCTTGTGCAGACAATCTCCATATCAATGCGGTCGTCTTCTAATACCACGACATGCATGTTTGGCTTGAGGGCTACTGGGGTTGACGCCTTTACTGCATCGACACGGGCCTTGTCTGGTTTGATGACGATATCTGGAGGTGGATCGGCAGGGTTGAGATAGGCCGATATCTCGGTTTCTATCGTGCCTAACATCGGCGTTAATTCCGCGATAATTTGGTCAGCATCTTGGAGGCTACCTCCCGCCTTGAGTTGTTCGAGCTCGTGACAGAGATCTGCAAATTTGCTTGCCCCGACAGTTCGCGCGCTCGACTTGAGTCGGTGTCCAAGTGCGCATAGGCCGGTGAGGTCATTCGCTTCGCGTGCTTCTCTGATTTCCTGCATGCTGCGCTGGGCTGAATCAAGAAACTTCAATGCGAACTTACCGATTTTGTCCGGTGCATGGCCAACTAAGCCCGCGAGTACGCTTAAATCGATGGTGATACTTGGAAGCAGTGGTACCTCTGCCTGTTCAAGCGCCTCTTCAGGTAGGATGATTTCCTCAGTGCTGTCGCTAATCCAACGCAGAATAGTCGCGTACAAAATATCTGGTGCGAATGGTTTTGGAATGAAGTCATTCATGCCCGCTGAGAGACAGTGTATTCGATCTTCATTCATGGCATTGGCCGTGATTGCGATCACTGGCAATTGTGCATACTTTGGTTCGCTACGGATACGACGCGTTGCCTCTAAACCATCCATCACCGGCATTTGAATATCCATCAAAACGCAATCAAATTCATTTTCGTGAATTGAATCGAGGGCCTGTTGGCCATCACCTGCAACTTTTACTAAGCATTTTGCTGATTCAAGTAATTCAGTCCCCACTTGCTGGTTAAACTCATTGTCGTCGACTAGCAAAACTCTGACTGGATGTTCGGTCTGATTAATTCGTTTGAGGCGCGCAAGTACATTTTGTGGGGAGTTGCCGACGACCTTCTCGATGACTTGTCCCTTCGTTTGCTCAAGCAGCGCAGTGAACCAGAAAGTGCTACCGACTCCAGGTTCACTGATCACACCTACTTCGCCGCCCATCAAAATTGCGAGCTGTTTGCTAATCGCTAGACCCAAACCTGTGCCACCATATTTGCGTGTGGTGGAGCTGTCTGCTTGTTCGAAAGATTGGAACAGTTTGCTTTGCTGCTCGGGTGTCATCCCGATACCTGGGTCTTCCACTTCGAAACGCACCAGCCAACCGCTAGGCGTATCGATCACTTTCTTAACCCTTACCTTGATCTCGCCTTGCTCGGTAAATTTGATCGCGTTATTGGTGTAGTTAATGAGAATTTGGCTGAGTCGATGCGGGTCGCCATGCATGTGCATTGGCACTTCAGATCCAATGGTCATTGATAGACTCAAACGCCGTCCTGCGACTTTCGTATTCATAATCGCAGACAGCTTATTCATCAACTCTTCTAGGCTAAAGTCGACACCTTCTATGGTCATTTTGCCGGCTTCAATTTTCGAGAAATCTAAAATATCATCGACGATGTGTAGTAGGTGCTGTCCTGATAAATGAATTTTCTGGAGGTAGTCGCGTAATTTTGGATCTGTTGTGCTGGTCAATGCCAAATAGGTCATGCCCAATACGCCGTTCATTGGGGTGCGGATCTCATGACTCATATTCGCAATGAAGTTGCTCTTCGCGCGATTGGCCGCTTCTGCAAGTTGGCGCGCTACAGCAAGTTCTTCAGTGCGACTTTCAACGAGCTCTTCA
Source organism: Affinundibacterium nitidum (assembly GCF_014284155.1). Classification (GTDB taxonomy): domain Bacteria; phylum Pseudomonadota; class Gammaproteobacteria; order Burkholderiales; family Burkholderiaceae_D; genus Undibacterium; species Undibacterium nitidum. Next base: position 278,735 of record NZ_JACOFZ010000002.1, on the reverse strand, counting down.
AGATGATGCCTGTGTTTGTCGAGTTCTTCGCCGAGTTTCTTTTTCTCGTTAATGTCTTCTTGGGTCGAGACGAAATGGGTAATGGTGCCGTCATTTTGACGTAAGGGCGAAATCGTCGCATATTCGACCGATAGACTTCCATCCTTACGTTTGTTAATCAGCTCGCCTTTCCAAGTATCGCCAGCGCGTATCGTCTTCCATAAATCACTGAAAACTTCTTTTGGTGTTTGACCCGAATTCAAAATATTGGGGTAGCGCCCGATTACTTCAGCTTTTTCGTAACCTGATTTGTTCACAAAAGTCTGATTGACATACTCAATCTTACCAATCACGTCGGTGATGATAATCGCTTCAGTACTCTGTTCAACCGCTTGAGACAACTGGTTGAGTTGCGCTTCGTAGGTAAGACGCTGAGTAATATCCTGAATTTGTGTGACAAAATTGACAGGCGTGCCGAATGCATCACGCACGAGCGAAATATTTCCTTGCAACCAAACGAGTGTTGAGTCTTTGTGATAGTAGCGCTTGTGAATCTCGTAGCTTTCGATTTCGCCTTTGAGAAGCTGTTGTATCAGTTGTTTATCTGAGTTGAGATCATCTGGATGCGTAAACTTCTTCCAGTCATGTCGCAAGAGTTCTTCTTCAGTATAACCAAACATATTGCATAGAACGCGATTAACCCGTTGTACCTTTCCTTCGATATCGATCAATGCCATACCGATCGGTGAACTACCAAATGCTTGTTCCATGCGGGCATCGTTTAAACGACGTTCTTCTTCTGCACGCTTGCGTTCAGTGATGTCTTGTACCGTTCCTGTTAAGCGAGTGATTTTTCCGCGAGCATCTTTTTGTTTGCGACCTGTTTTCGCCCAAATATTGCGCGTCCCACCATCTGGTAAGAAGATACGATACTCAAAAGGCAGGTATTCCTCTCGTTCTTCAAACGCCTCTTTACATGTTCCAATCACGGTCGCTTGGTCTTCAGGTAAGACGGTGCGACGTATCATTTCAAATAAATCACCATCGAATTCCGCAGGGTCTCGCTGCCAAATGCGTTTCATCTCCTCGGACCAACTGATTTTGTTGGTCGAAGAATCCCAGATCCAATGCCCTACGTGAGATGATTTCTCAGCTTCAAGAAGATCAATCTCACTTTGGCGCAATGCTTCTAAGGTACTCTTGCGTTCCGTAATATCACGTGTGATACCAATAAAGTGGGTAAGTTGACCTTGTTCATCGAAAGCCGGTGTGATCGACAGTTCGTTCCAGAACATCGATTCGTCTTTTCGATAATTGAGGATCTCACCAAAATAGGGTTTGCCGTTGATAATCGCGTCGCGAATTGCTTGCCTGCTAGCTGGGCTAGTTGCAGGGCCTTGCAGAACGCGGCATGTTAATCCGACAATATCACTTGAGCTGTAACCCGTTTGTTCAGTGAAAGCCTCGTTGATCGAAATGATTTTCTGGTCAGGTGTAGTGATGATCACGCCTTGCGAAATGGCTTTGAGGGCTAGATCACTGATTTGTAACTTGGTTTCAGCTTGATGTTTGTAGAGCGCCATCTCAATGACAGCGCGTAGTTCTTGATCTGAGAATGGCTTAACAATATAACCAAAGGCGTTGGCTTGTGTCGCCCGCTTGAAATCGGATTCTGATTTATTTCCGGTTAAGAAAACAACGGGCAAGGTATAGTGAGCGCGAATTTTCTCAGCAGCAGTGATGCCATCCATCTCTCCTGCCAATTGAATATCCATCAGAATCAAATCTGGCTTGAGTTTTCCCGCTAATTCAACAGCTTCTTCACCGCGCGAACTTTGGCCGACTGTTTGATAGCCAAATAGCTCCAGCTTAAGTTGGATAAAAATGGCGACTAATTCGTCATCCTCGACAATCAGTATCCTAGGTTTGCTGGTCGACTCTAGCACTCAATACTCCGATAGGATGAGGTTAGTAGTGTGTAACTAAAAAGTAAAAACGCGAATTGCCTTTTGAAATTGCTATCGCGTTCGATGACTCCGGTCTTTTCATCTATCAGAAGAAAGTGATCTCTGAATCATTGTTCGCTGCTGCTGCACCACTTGAGCCGTGGCTGCGATGCTCGTCATTCATGGTGTAGGTGTTCTTCAACTCTTCTAACCAAACTGCGGTTTCAGGGAAATTGCCTTGGTTAAATTCGGCGGCTGTCTTTTCTAACTTGGCGATATCTCTCTTCACTACTTCCAAAATTTGGCTGATACGATCTTGAAATTGTAGCGTCACGAGTAGGTCTTCAATATCACTTCGAATGACATTGCCGTGATGACGCATTTGTTGCGCCGCATCGCCCATAGTTTCGACATGGGACAGAACGTCCCGCACAACCGCACCTGAGACCTCGAGTACTCTCTTGTCTTGAATTGCAGATCGATCGGCTGCACTAAGCGCGACCTTCATCACAGCAGAGATATGGTTGACACGTTCACCCATGCGTTTGCCGGTTTCCGCAGACAGTTGGGAAAGTTTGCGAACTTCGTCAGCAACGACGGCAAAACCGCGGCCTTGGATGCCGACGCGCGCTGCTTCGATCGCAGCATTAATCGCCAACAGGTTTGTCTGTGCAGCGATTTGCCCAACTTCATGGGCCATATTGTTCATGTCAGCAGTGGATTTCGCGAGGTCACGAATACAGTTGAGTAGTTCATCTTTGCTATCGATCATTTGCGATAAGGAATTAATCACCGGAGCTAATTCTTTTTTACACAGTTGTAGCAGAGTAATGGTTGCATCGGAATTTTTTGCCGCGTTTAATTCGACATTGCTGACACCTCCGAAACCGGCCTTGTCGAATTCATTGACCATTGAAGAGAAACTTAGGATCAATTGCTGCACAGACTGCTCGGAGTGGGTTTTTACCGTTTCCACATGTGAATTCCACAAAGGTAAAATGTTTTGTAGTAATTCGCTCAGGCGATGGGCTAATTCGGCATCGCGTTGCAGGCTGTCGTCATCAATTTCTAGGCTCTCTTGTACTGCCATACTCCGCAGAAGCGTGGTGACCAACAAAACACAACTGATAGTGATCAAAAAGAAAAGCCCAAAACTGATGAAGCTGGGATGCTGCCAAGCGAGGATGAGAGAAAGTAGGCAAATTGCTCCGCCACTGGCATAAGCAAAAACGGGTTGACGAAAAAAATCTTTTTGCATAGTTACCCATCCTGATTGATGTGTCTTACGAGTCAATGAGTGCATCATTCGGCTTGAGCTTTTTGTTTGCCGATAGTTACACCTGTGAACAATGATGTTCGTACTCTGCTGCTATTCGATTTACTTCAAATTCCGTGCTACCGATCCCCAGTCAGCTAAATTGTCAATTCGATAGGCATCCGGCACGGACCTCGATCACTCGATACCGCTGGATTATGCTGCTGGCGAAATTGTTATGAATGATTTTAAACAAGTTTTTTGTGTCCTTGCATTAAAAAACGTTCAATTGGGAAATTAGTTTCCAAAAAACATCACATTTGAACTTGCCTATAAGGCAATTGTTAGTCGAGGCTGCCACCAGTAAGAGCCAAATCCTGTCCTTGTTTAGTGCAGACCTCTAGAGTGATTTTGATGCTGTTTAGTAGAGTTTCGAGCGACATGCTGGGGGCTCCTGCATGGTTGACGGCTTGTTCAGGCAAATAGGGGATGTGAATGAAACCCGCCCGCTTAATGTGGTGATGAGTTTCAGCGTAATGCATCAAACCGTAAAACACGTGGTTGCAAACAAAGGTGCCAGCAGTCTGTGACACCTGGGCCGGAATGTTGTTTTGTCTTAGATTGTGGACAATTGCCTTGATTGGTAAGGAACTAAAATAGGCGTTTTGCCCGACCGCTTGTATGGGCTGATCAATTGGTTGTATCCCTGCATTGTCAGGGATACGGGCATCATCAATATTGATCGCAACGCGCTCAACACTGATCTCTGGGCGACCGCCCGCTTGCCCAAGACAAATGACCGTATCGGCCTTTGTCTGCTGAATAAGATTAATTAAAACTTCGTTCGCACGGCCAAATTCACAAGGTAGCTCTGCCACATGGATTTGACTTCCGTCTTGCGTAGCTTTTCCTTCAAACTGTTTTACCGCTTGCCAAGATGGATTGGTTTTCTCTTGGTTAAATGGCGCAAAGCCTGTGAGTAGAATAGTTGCCATAGTTTGTGGAAAATTAAACCAACACGATCATGAGTAGGATGTTACAGATCAAAACGCCGATTGCAGTCGGTATTTGGTAACGAATGATTTGATATTTATCCTTCAGTTCCAACAGCGCAGCAGGCACAATATTGAAATTGGCCGCCATCGGCGTCATCAAGGTACCGCAGTAACCAGACAGCATTCCGAGTGCGACCAGTGGCGCTGGATTAGCATGGTGATGCACGATCAAAAAAGGAAGGGCAATTCCTGCCGCCATTACAGGGAATGCTGCAAATGCGTTTCCCATGACCATGGTAAACAGCGCCATCCCAAGCGCATAAATAATAATGAGTGTGATGCGACTATCGGGATTCACCATTGCACTGACTAAGGTTTGGATGGAGATACCAGTCTTGGCGACAACAAATACGCCGCCTAACATGGCCAACATCATTGGCAAAATCAAAGCCCAACCCACGGCATCGACTAAACGGCGTGCTTCTTTGACTGAATCTAATGGGGTGCCTTTGGTCATCAAGCACGCTGCAGTTAGACTCAGAAAGCAAGCCAAAGCTAAACACGCTAGGCTCAAATTCTTGGGATCAAGCAGGGGCAGGCCCGCAACGGATATATTCTTACCTAGTAATGTCAGTAAAACCGTGATGACGGGAATCAGGATCGCAGGCAGGAATAGCTTATTGCCTAATCGTTCTGCTGATTCATGTTTGAGTTCAGTATGGTCATTCTTCGTTTGACTTGCTCCAAGCAAATTGGCCCCCGCTAGCAGCGCCAACATCATCACGATACAGCCAATAATGCGATAGGTGATTTGTTTGCCCAGCATAAGAATCATCAGATCACCAAACAAAAAGCCAAGACTAAACAAGAACCAAAATAATGCCGTGGTGTAACGCTTAGGGTTACTTTTGTCGACGGCGTTTAAGATAGCGACGGCCATCAATAAAGCACCGACCAAATAGAACACGACGTCGATGCTGATCCAGCTTTGTAGGGTGTTCATGTGTGCGCTCCCACATTTTGTTGCTGACGCCATAGAGCAATGTCCTTGGCGATCCTGGCGTCTAGTAGCGAGAGGCGAAATAGGTGTATCAATAGAGCACAAATAGCTGTGGGAATGGCCCATAAACCGATGCTCAAAGGCTCGACATGGTTGATACCATTTTCTTTCAGAAAATTGGTCATTAACAGCACGGCACCAAAGGCAATAAAAATATCCTCACCGAAAAATAAGGCAACGTTGTCACAAGCGGCGGCATGTGCGGCAATCTTATCGCGTAGATGAGGTGGTAAATCGCCGTATTCATGGATTGCTGCGCCTTCAGCCATGGGGGCAAGTAAGGGACGCACAGTTTGCGCATGACCACCGAGGCTAGTTAAACCTAGTGCGCTTGTAAATTGGCGTACGACGAAATACAGCATAAATATTCGTCCAGTTGTTGCACTACGAATACTTCGAATCCAGGATTGTGCACGCTCTTTTAATCCATACCGCTCAAGTAAGGCAATGACCGGAAAGATTAACACTACACTGGCAATCTGACGGCTATTCATAAACTTTTCACCGAAAGTTTCTAGTAGCGCGATGAAATCCATGCCAACCGCAAGACCAGTTGCGAGACCCGCACCAATAACGACTAGCAAGGGGTTGAAGCGAAAGGCAAATCCAAAAACGATGATTGGTATTCCAATCAGTGGCAAAAATAGGGCGCTGTCCATTTTTCGGGTCGATCAAGTAGGTGAAGTGAGATAGGAGTGAATTTGAATCTGTTGATCCGCAAAAGCAAATTTCAGTTGGCGAATCAAGCTTAGTGCATGAGCACCATCGCCATGTACACATAGCGTTTGCGCATGCATTGTTATGGGCTCTTGTTCAATACTTTGAATACGATTTGTTTGAATTAAATCTAGACTTTGCTGTATGGCATCGGGAATAAATTCGATGACGGCACCTTCCATATTTCTCGGTACCAGTGAGCCATCCCTGCGATAACGCCGATCGGCAAACGCTTCCTCAATCACGTCAATTCCCGCAGTACGAGCTCGTGTGGCGAGTTTGCTCCCAGCTAGTACGAATAGTTTGTAAATGTTTCCTGAGCTGAGTATTAACTCGATTATGAGTTCTGCCAATTGGGGATCGGATGCAGCTTGATTATACAAAGCCCCATGCGGTTTGATATGCGTCAACGGTATCTCAACCTCAGCGGCTATCGTGGCTAAACTTTGTATTTGTTGTTGCAGACTGTGCAGCAACTGCTCCGACGCCATTTGCATAGGCTTACGACCAAAATGTTCGCGGTCGGGAAAACTTGGGTGCGCGCCAACTGCCACCCCGTAGCGCTTGGCTAGGTGCAGGGCCTGACGCATACTCCGTTCGTCACCGGTGTGCCCCCCGCAAGCAATATTGGCAGAACTTACCAAAGCCAAAATAGCTTCTTCATTGACGCTACCTTCCCCAAGGTCGGCGTTTAAATCAATATGAAGTTGTTGTGTGGTCGGTATGAGATTAGGCATACAGATTAAGATGCTGCCGTATGGTCTCTAGGTCTTTATGCGCTTGTTGTGCAGCGCGCCTAGCAGTTTCTAAGTCGGTTCGGATAAAACAAAAACTTTTGCCGATAGGTGTTTGCGCTAACTTCCACAAATCTGCTTGAATAACGCATGCAATTCGTGGATAGCCGCCGGTCGTTTGCGCATCTGCCAATAAGACAATTGGTTGGCCATTCGGCGGCACTTGAACCACGCCAGGCATTACTGCATGCGAAAACAAATCTTGTTTATTGCAGCGATCGAGGCGATTGCCTTGTAAACGATATCCCATGCGATTGCTTTGGTTGCTGACTTTCCATGCATGTTCCCAAAAGTCCTGTTGGGCTTTTTTGCTGAATTGCTCGAATTCGGGGCCGACTACCGCTCGGATTTCCGGCGTCCATTTTCTCTGTTGGACACCGATGCTTTTGGTGAACTCGAGACCATGGCCGATTTCTAATACGTCTTGCTTCCTTAAAGCGCGTCCTTGGAATCCGCCAAATTCAGCTTGTAGATCGGTCGCCTTCGCGCCTAGTACATTCTCGACGATGATACCGCCAGCGATCGCAAGGTAAGCACGGCATTCGCGCTGTGGCCCACGCAGCCGCAATACAGCTCCGGCTTGCGCATGGTAGCGCCAACCGGGTGCGATCGCTTTGCCGTCTAGGGTAGCAGTAAAGTCTGCCCCGCAAATAGCGAACCAGGTCGATTGGGTAAAACGAATATCGACAGGACCAATCACGACTTCAATGCCGGCCGCATTTTCTTCATTACCGACCAAATAGTTCGCGAGCCTCAGGGAAGGGGCATCGAGCGCGCCGGCTTGCGCAATGCCTAGATGTCGAGTTCCTTTACGTCCTAGGTCTTGTATCGTGGACTGGACACCTGCCTGCAAGATTTCCAGATAGGGCTTGGTGGCGTCATGACTCAGATTAGGCATCGATACCCTCGATTCTAAAGCGGACAATGTCACCTGGACCAAGCAAACTTGCGGGCTCATTGGCTGGATTGAAAAGGCAGAGTGGGGTCCATGCAATCAGTTGCCAACCGCCTGGACTTTGACTTGGATAAATACCGGTTTGACTCCCGCCGATACCGACCGAGCCTCCAGGGACCAAAATACGAGGGTCGGCGCGTCGTGGTGTGTTTAATCGTTGAGGGAGCCCGCCCATGTAAGCAAAGCCTGGTTGAAATCCAAGAAAATACACGGTGTATGGCGTTTGGCTATGTAAGCTTACGACTTCTTCGATACTCAGTTCACAATGTTCCGCCACTAACTGGAGGTCTGGACCGTGTTCGCCACCGTAGTAAGTAGGAATGTCTATTTCGCGTTGTTGGAAGCTTTCGGCCTCAGTGGTATTCCACAACCGTTCTAGGCGATCTAGCCAAAGTTCACTGCTGTCTAACGTAGGATCGAAAAATACAGTGAGATTGTTCATTCCAGGCACGATATCTTGGCAATCGAATTCTTGCTTCAATATCTGCGAAATGCGCCAAATCTTGCGTTGTAACTGCAGATCTGGCGTCACAACATTCGCTCCTGCTTTCGGACGCGCTTGGATGCTCGCTGCCGACTCTCCTAATACTTCAAAGTTGATATCGACTTGTGGCATAAACGCGTCCTCGTTGACTTTGTTACCAGCGGAAACCGAACTTCACGCTGACGGTATCGTTATTGCCGATACGGTCAACTTCGCCAGCGAGATTAAATAAACCAAAGTTGGCATTGATGCCAGCAAAGACTTTACTCGATGTAGGGGAAACTTTTTGTAGGCTGCCGATATTTGGTGTAACCGAGCCCCAAACACGACCAACGCCAATGTAAGGTGTCACCATCAAGAACCCCTTGGAGGCGACTAATTCAACGCTCTTGGCATTAAATCCCAATTGGTCGACACCAGACAGTTTGCTATAAGCAGCGCGTACACCAACGGCTGGAGTGGCGACGCCTCCCTCAAATATAGCGTAGCGCGCTTCTAGACCCATCAGTTTGATATTGGAATCTGGCACTGCAACCAAAGATGCACCAATATCGATGTTAAATGGTAAGCCTTTGGTGAGATGTAATTTAGGCATAGGCAATGAGGAGATGTTAGCGCCAGCTTTTTTCCATACTGCGCTGTTTTCTAATTGCGTTACGCTAATTTCGCCACCGAGGTCAAAACCTGTGATGCCCAGAGGTGTGGCAGGGGTAATCGCTTTATAGCTACCCGCCGCTGTAAAGTCTTTTGCCAGTTGGCTAAACTCACTTTGGCTTAAGGTTTTAAGCTGATTAAAATCGGTCGATGCATGGGCTGAACTCGTCATCGCAGCAATCGACACGATTGCAGCGGACATCACGCGTGGGGAAAATTTCATACGGTCCTCAAGGTAAAAACAATGCTGCGTGAAAGCAGCGAAACGCAAATTTTACCTTGTAACGTGTGGGATACAAGCAATTGTTTGTGCGGTAGGTCTTAATTGCTTGAACTTATATGCGTAACGATGGAGTTGGGGACAACCTAACCTGCCCCCAAGTCAGATCGCTTTAGTCGATTTCCAATAAAACTTTGACGCTAGAATCAACGGAGCTTTTTTCGATATAGCCAACAGCATCTGGGTTACCCGCGACTAGCTTTTTGACGTCAGCGCTGCTCGCGACCTCTTTGGGCGGTGCAGATTTCCCAGAGAACACCAACCGCGCCCAAATCGCTTTTACTTGTGCCGGAGTTTTATCGGCAACCTTACCGTAAAAATTCTTACGGACATCTGAACTTTCACCTTGGTCAACCAAGACTGGGGAGCCAGCGCCTGGGAGTTGTGTTGATTTTCCCAAAAAAAGTGCTGCGGTCTGCTCTTTATTCAGACCCGACGCGGGGCTTTTAGCGCTGACCACGACTGCAATTTGTGCAAAACCGATACTAGAGTAACTTAAGCCTGCTAGTAGGCTCATCAGAATGATAAGTTTTTTCATGATCGATACTCCTCATTTAAAACACACGGTCATAGCTGAGACGGAAAACGGTCGCATTACCACCAAAATTTTGGGTGATATCAGTATGGCGATCGACCTGTGCTTTGACTGCGCTGCTAGCATCGATATCGTATTTCAGCGTCAGAGACAAGCGCTTATAGGATTGTGGCGTATATTTATTCGTATCAGAGGTCGATTCTTTGTACTGTGCATAATTTAAGAATGGCGTCCAATCGCCGAGATGCACACCCGCGCCCAGAGTGAATGCAGGTGCTTTATACGAATAACCGGCATCATTAAATTTGCGTTCCAGTTGGGTCATTTCGGAAAGCACAAACCAGTTGTCTAGATCGAGATTCATGGCGAGCCCAAAAGCGGTTAGTTTTGCCGTATCGTCCACACCAAAATTAAATACTTTAGTGCGGGCATTGGCAGACATGTACACGCCACGTACTGTCAGTGGTCCTTGATTAATTTCGATATCGCCGCCGACGATACTCTTCCATGACACTTCAGCTTTAGTCGGGTAATAGAGTGTTAAATAAAGTGGGTCTTTTGCCGTTTCTGAGCCACCAAACAAGCTCGCACTGACATTCATGTCGCCGAAGCTATTGTTATATCGCAGGCTTGCACCGTTATAGTTGGTGACTTCCCAACCATATAACTCAGGCGGAGTACTGACCCAAGGGTATGAGAGCCCAATATCTTGGAAATCGGAGTAGTAATACAGCGGAATGCGTTTGCGTCCGACTTGAAGTTCAAAATTTTTATTGAATTTATAACCACCATAGGCCCATTGGATATTCGGCGTGGAGTCTGTACCACGCACTACGACTTGCCCAACTAAACTTAGGTCCGCTGTTGGTTTGTAATTGAGTTGAATCCCTGCGCGTGATTCTGGCTTGAGCGAGAAATTATCACGGTAGACGCCGGCATTGCCCCAGTCAGCCGTATAGCAAGGGCAGTTTTCACTCGCAATTGGCGCGCCATTGGTGTCGCCACTAATCACCTTGCCGCCAACCAATGAGACAAAACCAGTGACTTTGAAATCGGAAGAGGCTTCTTGGGCGTGGGCGATGGGAGCTATGCTGCAGAAAGTGAAGAAGCTGGCGAGAATACTTATTGACGTTTTAAAGCGACTGACAAGGCTAGAAGGTAGGGCACGAGAACGGACAAGCATCATGATGTTTCTCCTTTATGGGGGATACGCAAAGAGTGTGTCAGGCGATCTATGTTCTGCCTATTTTTGCTGCAAGGCAAGAAAATTGAAGGAGATGCGGCGAAATTACGACGATGTTTTGCGGTTCAAGAGAAGCCAGACGAGCGAAGCAGTGGCGAAGATAGCACCCGCTAAGAAAGTGAATTTAGCGCCGAGGTTTTCCCATAGTAAGCCAGCAATCAGACTGGCAACGAGTAGGCATACTCCGCTCACCAAGTTAAACATGCCGAAGGCAGTGCCACGTAAATCGGCGGGAGCGTGGGTGGCAACCATGCTCGATAGGAGGCCTTGCGTCATGCCCATGTGAACGCCCCATAGAATGACCCCTGCAATTAAGCCCTGCCACGAAATGCTGAAAGCAAATAGTAAGTCGGCAGCGATTAAGATTAGTAATCCCCAACTCAATAAAGTACGAGGGGCAAGACGATCAGATAATTGTCCAAATGGGTAGGCTGAGCTGGCGTAAATTAGATTCATGATGACCATCACCAACGGTATATAGGGCAAAGGTATTTGCAGCTGTTGGGCGCGCAATAGTAGAAATGCTTCACTGAAACGGGCTAAGGTAAATAATCCACCAAGAATCACCACCGACCAATAGCTGCCTTGCAGGCGTTTGAGATTTTCACCTTGTAATGGAAATCCTTTACTTGGGAGTGGAACCGTCTTCGGTTCTTGAATCCCAAATAAAAGTAAGAACATCGCAGCGAAGCCAGGAATGGCTGCTAGCCAAAATACCAATCTGAAGTCATTCGCCCACATAATCATAAGGCCACTCGCCAGTAGCGGGCCAGCCACTGCGCCTATGGTGTCGAGAGATTGGCGTAGACCGAAAGCTGCGCCGCGAATGTCGGGCGGCGTGATGTCTGCGATAAGGGCGTCACGTGGCGCGCCGCGTATGCCTTTTCCGATGCGATCACTCAAACGTGCAAACAGCAATAGATTTAGCCCCTGTGCGATTGCAAAGAAGGGCTTAGAAAAAGCACTTAGTCCATAACCAATGACGGCGAGTGCTTTACGTTTTCCGAGTTTGTCGCTGAGCGCTCCAGAAAACACTTTGACAATCAAGGTCGTGGATTCGGCAATACCATCAATCAAGCCAACGATCATCACGCTCATGCCCAAACTCGTCACCATAAATACCGGCAGTAAGCTATGGATCATTTCCGAGGAAATATCCATCAACATACTCACCAGACCAAGTGTCCAGATACTAGTGGGGATGCGAGTTCCTTTTGTCTTTTGCATAGCTTATTAAATAGGGGATTAAAGCTTGCCTGTTGTAAATTTCACCGAATCGCGAGAATAGGTGGTGTTTATCTGCACATTCCATTCACTTCGCACTAAGCTGTACGCTCTTGGTTTATTTGTTTTCTTGGAGAGTTTGAATGAAACGTTTGATTGCTAGCTGTGCGTTACTGACACCGATTGCTCTGCTCACGTCCCCCGTGTGGGCGCAAAGTGATTTAAAGGCATCCATTGATAAAGACTATAAAGCAAGCCTCGGTGCTTTGTTTGACTATTTTCATCGTAATCCTGAATTATCGTTTGTAGAAACCAACACTTCCGCTCGTTTAGCGAAAGAGTTGCGCGCTGCGGGCTTTGAGGTCACTGAAGGTGTTGGTAAAACTGGTGTGGTCGCGATTTTGAGAAATGGCCCAGGTCCTTTGGTCATGCTTCGCGCTGATATGGACGGTCTTCCAGTGCAAGAGAAGTCGGGTTTGCCGAATGCATCGACGGTAATGCAAAAGGACTTGGCGGGAAATCTGATGCCCGTAATGCATGCTTGCGGCCATGATGTGCACATCACTAGTATGGTCGGTACTGCTCGTCAAATGATAGCGCGTCGCAAAGAATGGTCTGGTACGCTGATGCTGATTGGCCAGCCAGCTGAAGAAGTGGTTGGTGGTGCAAAAGCTATGATGGACGACCAACTCTGGAAAAAATTTGGACAACCTGATTACGCTATTACCTTTCATGTGAATGCGGCAGTAGAGGCGGGTAAGATCGATGCAGTTGAAGGTTCACCTTGGTCGGGTGTAGACACAGTCGATATTTTGATTCACGGTCAAGGTGCGCATGGTGCTAGTCCTCATCGTGGTCGCGATCCTATCGTCATTGGTTCACAAATCGTCTTAGCCTTACAAACCATTATTAGTCGCGAACGTGCGCCACGTGATCCTGCTGTCATTACGGTCGGTAGTTTTCATGCAGGGACCAAGAGCAATATCATTGGCGACAATGCCAAGTTGAGTTTGACAGTCCGTAACGAAAGTTTTGAAACACGCGAAATGCTTTTAAAAGCGATTAAACGTGTCGCCATTAATACCGCACGGGCGGCTGGTGTGCCGGAGAATCAATTGCCGGAAATTACGATTGTCGGAGAGCCTGCACCACCAACTTTAAATAATATCCCTTTGACTAAGCGCTTGAAAAAAGTGTGGACAGAGAAACTTGGCGTTGGCATTTTCGATCCTAATTACCAACGTCTCGATATGGGAGCTGAAGATTTCCCGCAATTTACAACCAAGCCTTATATCCCCAGCGTGTATTTCTCAGTAGGTGGTACACCAAAAGACGCATTTGAAGCAGAGAAGGCAGGCGGTCCACCGGTGCCTAGTCACCATAGCCCTTTGTTTAAAATTAGCGCTGAGCCTGCGGTAAAGACGGGAGTGGAGACGACGGTGATTGCCTTGATTGATTTGTTGCAGAAGACCAAGTAGAGAATTGGGTCAAAGTTCGAACCAAGAATCTCGTTTGGATCGATGGTTCAAAAAGAAGGGCCTGCTTAATCATAGATTTTGCAGGCTCTTTCTTATTTTGAGCTTACCTGAGTTAGAGTGCCAGCAAATCAAAGCATTCGCCTTGTTGAGGCAAATGTACTTTGGTGTTTTGAAGAAGTCCAGCAAAGTGCTGCATGACTTCATCTTCGCCATGTACAAGAAATGTGTGAGGCGCCTGAATATGGTGATGCCATGCCAGTAACTCGTCGCGGTCAGCGTGTGCAGAGAATCCATTAATGGTATGAATTTGGGCGTTGACTGCAACTTCTTCTCCTAAGATTCGAACACTACGCTGACCATCAATAATTTGCCGCGCCAAGGTGCCTTTAGATGCAAAACCAACAAACACCACACTTGAGTTTCTATCCCATAAATGATGCTTGAGATGGTGTTGAACTCTCCCACCCGTGCACATACCCGAACCTGCGAGAATAACAGCACCACCTTTGATTTGGTTGATGGCCATACTGTCATTGAGATCGCGCACAATATGCAGATTGGCAAGGGTAAATGGATCACGTTGATGTGCAAATAGCTGAGCGCTTTGTTCATCATAGCACTCAGGATGATGACGATAAATCTCGGTCGCTGAGATTGCCATGGGTGAATCCAAAAAGACATGCATGCCCGCCGGCAAAGCGCCCGATTCCACGCCTTCACGCAAATACCACAAGAGTTCTTGTGCACGCTCTAAGGCAAAGCTGGGAATGATGACATTGCCATTGCGCGCAAAACACGTGTTGATTGAGGTGTAAAGCTCTTCGATCGAACTTGCAAGAGAACGATGTAAGCGATCGCCATAGGTCGTTTCCATCACCACGAAATCAGCAGGTGGGGGCGGTTCTGCATCACGCAAGATGACACGACCATCACTACCTAAGTCACCTGAAAAGACGATGCGCCGACGGTGATCACCTTCTTCCAACTCGAGGGCGACACTGGCAGAGCCGAGTATATGACCAGCATCGTAGAAGCAGGCGTTAATACCCTCAGCGAGCGGGATACCTTGTTGATACTCAGCGACGCGACCAAAAAAATCAAAGCAGCGCGTGGCGTCGTATAGTGTGTACAGTGCCGGCGCTGGCGCTTCATGCTCGTGCCTTTGGCGACGACTCCGTTTTTCTCGGCTACGCGCTTCAGATTCTTGTAAATGTGCGGAATCGAGTAGCACTAGGCGCGCTAAATCTTTGCTGGCACTGGTCGTAATGATTTCGCCTTTGAAACCGCGTTTGACGAGTAGGGGAAGACGCCCACAATGATCGAGATGGGCATGGGTCAGTAAGACGAAATCGATTTCCCAAGGATGAAAACCGAAGTCTTCTGCGTTCTCTTCTGATAGTGCGCGACCGCCTTGAAATAGGCCGCAGTCAATTAGAATTTTTTTGCCCGCGCATTGAATCAGGTGGCAAGATCCAGTGACATTGCGGTCAGCGCCGTGGAAGGATAAATGCATATCAAAGCTCGCAGTCTGATGAAAGTCGCTAGCAGAGTTTACGCTCAATTGAGGGGTGTCATTATTTATTCCGCCCCCTCAATTCCAGCGATTTATTTTCCGGAGGCTTGTGCTTGTTTGCGTAAGGTTTGCAAACTTGCCCCTGGTGTAATTAGATTGCCGTCGTAGCGCAATTCGATCAGTGCTGGCAGTTGGTGTTCGCGGGTATAGGCAATGGCGCGTGCCAAAGCGGGTCCGAATTCCTCGGTGTTTTCAACCGCTTCTCCACTGCCACCATAAGCGCGTGCTAAGGCTGCAAAGTCAGGATTGTGTAGTTCGGTGCCAGAGACGCGGGCAGGGAATTCTTTTTCCTGATGCATGCGTATCGTTCCATACATGCCGTTGTTAAAAACAATGATGATGACCCCTGCGCGATACTGAACGGCGGTCGCTAACTCTTGTCCATTCATCATATATTCACCATCACCCGCAAAAGCGATGACAGTGCGCTCTGGCGCTGTAATTTTCGCCGCGACCGCGGAAGGGACGCTATAGCCCATGGCACCCGAAGTTGGTGCTAACTGAGTGCGCCATCCACCGTAAGGGAAGTAGCGGTGTGCCCAAGTGGCATAATTGCCAGCGCCATTGGTGATGATGGTGTCCGCAGGACATTGCTGTTTGATGTCTTGCACTACCTGCCACAGGTTCAACGGTGCTTGTTCTTGCGTAAAGATCGCGGGCTCTTGCTGCCAAGCTTGAAGTTCGGCGCGAGCCTCAATCACTTGATGACTCCATGCGCTGCTGTCGAGCGTTTCCATTTCGAATAATTCGCGCGCAAATTCTTGCATGCCGCTATTTATCATCATTTGTGCCTGATAAACGCGGCCTAACTCCAAGGCGTCACTGTGCACATGAATCAGAGTTTGCTTAGGTACTGGTGCTTCAAAAATTGTATAGCCACTAGTGGTCATTTCACCAAGACGCGGACCAATTGCTAAGACGACATCAGCTTCTTTGATCCGCTGCGCCAATTTAGGATTGATGCCGATACCAACATCACCAATGTAGTTGGCGTGTTTGTTATCTATCAGATCTTGAAAACGGAAAGCGCAGCCTAAAGGCAAATGGTTGCGCTCTGCAAATCCGATCAGCTGTTGGCACGCTTCGGGGCTCCAGCCACCGCCGCCGAGTAAGACGAAAGGACGCTTTGCTTGACTCAATAATTCGCGTACCTGTTGCATCTGCTGTTTTGACGCGCACGCTTGAACGGCGCGATAGTGTCCGGTGTCAGCGACACTCGCCACCGCTGATAAGCAATCTTCTGGCAGGGCTAAGACGACCGGGCCAGGACGCCCGCTGGTTGCCACTTGGAAAGCATGAGCGATGTATTCGGGAATGCGATCGGCCCTATCAATTTGGGCGACCCATTTCGCCATCGGGCCATACATGCGGCGATAATCAATTTCCTGAAAAGCTTCGCGTTCAACGAAGTCATTGCCGACTTGGCCAATAAATAGAATCATGGCTGTTGAGTCTTGGTGTGCTGTATGTACACCGATCGAAGCGTTAGTTGCACCGGGCCCGCGTGTAACAAAACAAATTCCCGGTTTTCCGGTGAGCTTACCGTATGCTTCGGCCATAAATGCAGAACCGCCTTCTTGGCGATTAATGATGAAGCGAATCGGACTATCGTGTAAGGCATCTAACACCGGCAAATAACTCTCACCAGGAACGCCGAAAATAGTATCAACACCATGCACTTGCAGCGCATCGACAATCAATTGTCCACCAGAACGGGATGTGAGCATGATCATGTAAAGGAATTAAGAAAAGCGTTAAGCTACCAGATTACAAGATATTCGTGCACATTCTGGTTCGCTTTACCACAACGATGTTTGCGATTAATCAGGAGCTTGACTTCGTCACTTACTTCAGTTGAACTTCTGTGGAAATGTCGGAGAGGAAAATGCTGCATTGCGGGATCAAAGTGCTGCTCGACTTTGAGGATGGTACGTGCTTGTGTTGAATTATGAATAGGACTTGATATGCAAAGAAAAGTGGTTGTCATTACCGGAAGTTCTGATGGAATCGGCGCGGAATTAGCGCGACAGTTGGCACGTGTGCATGGTTCAAATTTAGGCCTGTGCTTAGCGGCGCGCAATCAAGAGATGTTGGAGCAAGTAGCAAAGCAATGTCGTGAATTAGGTAGCGATTGTTTGGTGGTGCCGACCGATGTCAGTGATCAAGAACAATGCCGTCAGTTGATTAACACAACGGTGGCCTATTTTTCTCGTATTGATGCGCTCATCAATAATGCCGGTAAATCTGCTCAGGCCTTGTTGAGTGATGTGAAGGATTTGTCTTGGTACGAAGATTTAATGCGGGTGAATTTTTGGGGAAGCGTTTGGTGTACGCATGCGGCTTTGCCTTATCTGCTTCAAAGCAAGGGTTGCATCGTTGCAGTGTCGTCTTTGGCTGGATTGATTGGCGTTCCTGGTCGGAATGCATATAGCGCCACAAAATTTGCAATGAATGGTTTCTTTGAAGCGTTGCGTGCAGAAGTAAAAGAAGCGGGGGTCAGTGTGACGATTGCATACCCGGGCGTCGTCGCCACTGAAATTCGATACCGAGGTTATAACGCTGATGGCATCGCGGCTGGCAGTAGCGGCTTGAAAGAAGATGAGGCGATGAGCGTAGAAGAATGTGCTGGCTTGATTATCTTAGGGATGGAGAAACGGCAACGTGATGTCGTGATGAGTGTGAAGGGCAAACTTGGGCGTTGGCTGAAATTGTTATTGCCAGGTCTCGTGGAAAAAATGGCATTGGCAGCCTTGAAACAAGAAGTGAGACCGCATTGAATTGGCACGGTTGTTAGCAAAGAGAGCAAAGTTGATGACGATGCATTGCTTGGTAAGACGCATAGGCAGATTGATAAGTGATTATCATTTTTACTCGATATCTTTATTTCTGTTCGTATTTGAGCAACCGATATACACAAATATTCTGATTTTTCGTGTCGATTAGTCTTGCACCCTCTAAAAATAATCACTATTGTGGTGTGCACAAAATAAAACGGTCGTTCGTTATTGAGAGCAAAACCGTCGGCATCAAACGAAGAAATGTGGCGAAAAAAGAGATCCATATTTTTTCATTCCAAAACCAGAGGAGAACATATGAAGTTGGCAGCAAAATTATTTCGTGGATTGATAGCACTTGGCTTGAGTTTCGGTTTAGCGCAAGCAGCGATGGCGGATACTGTAGTGGCAGGCGTCAAACTTGACGACACTGTACAAATTGGCAACCAGACACTCAAATTGAACGGTGCGGGTGTGCGCTACAAGGTGGTATTCAAAGTGTATGTCGCGGCGCTATATTTGCCAGAGTTGCGTTCAACCACACCGGAAGTCTTGGCTTTGCAAGGCGCAAAACGTGTGACTTTGGTGATGATGCGCGATCTAAGTAACGATGATTTAGGTCAACGCTTCCTCGATGGATTGCGCAATAACCTCGATGCGAATGAGCGCACCCGTTTGATCGGCGCTATGGTCACCTTCGGCAAAATCTTTTCTATCGTCCCAAAACTGAAAAAGGGCGATATTTTGACATTTGATTGGGTTCCAGGAACAGGCGTGGTTTGTCAGCTTAACGGTGAGAAAATTGGCGATCATATCGCTGATCCTAATTTCTACAATGCTGTCTTGAAGATTTGGCTCGGTAATCAACCTGCAGATGAAACTTTAAAGCACAAGATGTTGAATTCAAAAGAATAAAACTTTTGACTAGGAACTTGATTAAAAAGCCGTCAGCGAACACTGGCGGCTTTTTTATTTTCGAAGTGGTGCCGCGCTAACTGGTACAATAGCGCCCGAAGCAGGCCAGACAATCGCTGGTTGTCATGTTCGCATGATGACGGGAGGAAGGTCCGGACTCCATAGAGCAGGGTGACGGCTAACGGCCGTACGTTGAAAGCTGAGGTGCAAACCGAGGTATAAGACGAGGAATAGGGCCACAGAGACGAGTCTTTGGGGAGTAGTGAAGCGCAAGCGGATACTAAACCACAAAGGGTGAAACGCGGTAACCTCCACCCGGAGCAATTTCAAATAGGCACGCGTTGAGGTGGCTCGCGGAGCGTGCGGGTAGAAAGCTTGAGTGACGGAGCAATCCGTCGCCTAGAGGAATGATTGTCATAGCGTACGCGAGTATGCCGTAACAGAATCCGGCCTATCGGCCTGCTTCAATTTTTATCCCCCCAATGTATTAATGGCAGCCGTAAGTGGTCATTGATAATTCCAAAAAATCTTCTCATAAACATCACAGATTTGCTTTTCTTGGTTTAAAGCAAATACCGGTGATACACTCTGACTCTGACTAGATCGCGTATACCGATGAACGAGAAAGGGTTTGCATGGCGAGTAAGCAAAAGCAAGATGCTTGGGAAGTGCCGTTATGGGTATTGGCTTCCTGCGTATTTGTAATTCTGCTGGTGATTGTCGCCCAGACTTGGTGGTCGATCGAACAGGATCGTAGCCTTACACTTTCCGCTGCAAACAAAAATAGCTTACTGAATACGCGCATGTTTGAGGAGCATGCAAATCGTGTGCTCAACGACGCTTCTCGTGAAATTGTTGCCACAGCAGAGGTGCTCCAAGGTCAAGCAGATAGCGTCTTACGAGATGAGGCTGCGGTGCGCCAAGTCTTGGGCGCACAACGTCGTGGCTCACCGTTTATTCATGCGCTTTCTTTAGTTGATGGCCGCGGTATTCTTTGGGCCTCTTCAGCACGTTTTCCAGTCGAGCAAATTGATCTGTCGACGCAAGAGTATGTGAAATTCTTGAATAAAGGTCCGAATGCATTGCAACGCAATGTCGTGTTGGGTGCTGTCTTCAAGTCCAAAAAAAATACCCAAGAGTATCTACCAATTGCACGCAACTATTTTGATGGCAATGGTAAAAATATTGGGCAGGTTCAAGCGGAGATTAATCTCGCATATTTCCAAGATTTTTATGAGCGCGTAGCCAAAGATGCCGGCGCTAAAGTCTCGCTTTACGATAAAAACGGCCAGATTATTGTGCAAGCCATGTCGGAAAAAGGGCCATATAAAAAGGAAGATGTTGATGCTACCGTGGCGAGGGAAATTCGTGATGTTGTCAATGAAGCGGGACGCGTCGAAGCGACGGTAAATAGCCAAGATCAGGCAGTCGTTTATACACTATTGAAAATGAACGATTTTCCTCTGGTGGTAGTCTTTGGACGCGACCTTGACACCATCCTTCTTGAATGGAAAAAACGTGTTGAGCAAAAATTGATCTTTGCAAGTCTATCGATTATTTTCACTTTAGTATTAGCGTATTTGTTGTACAAAAAAATCACGAGCTTACGACTTTCGCGGGAGCGTTTGAGTGATAGCGAAAGACGCTATCGACTTTTATTTCAAGATGCGCAAGATGGCATTCTTTTGATCGATAAATCTTACCGTTTCGTTGATGGTAATCAGAACGCACTCGAGATGCTGGCAGTCGACTTGAAGTCAGATCTGTATAGTCTAGATATCGGCGAGTTTTCTGCCGATTGGCGTTACACTCAGCCAACAGTCGCCGCTAAGAAAGCTGAAGCGATTAAAAGATTCGTCGACCTTGCGTTTAAGGGGCACGTACAAAAATTCGAATGGATCGCCCATCGTCGAGGTAAGGATTGGTTTAGTGAAGTTACCTTGAGTCGCGTCAAAATTTCGACAGAAACCATTGTTTTCTGCGTGATGCGTGACATCTCACAGAGGAAACACGCCGAACGTTTGCTACAAGGTCAAAATCAGTTGTTGCAATTGATTGGTAGCAGTGAAAGTCTAGAATCGATCTTGATCGATACCTGTCATTTTGTTGAACGCAATAATCCGCATTGGCATTGCGGTGTTCAATTGTTATCGATCGATCAAAGAACGTTTTCCCAAACTATTGGTCATCACTTCCCAGAAATTTTGCGACGTCAGCTTACCGAAGCACCCGTTTGCAAAGGTAACGGCGTCTGGAGTGAGGCAGTGCTCGGTGTGGTGCCAGTCTGGGTGACAGATATTCCGAAAGCACAAGAGATGGAATTTATTGTGCAGCGTAAGCTATTGGCAAATTATGCTGCGGTCGGTTCGTGGCCGATCATGGGAAAGACAGGGCTCATACTAGGCACATTCACTTTATTCACAGAATCAACAGCAGCCTTGTCGAACGAAGATTTAAGTTTGATTAGTATTGCGACTGATGTTTCGAGTATCGCGATCGAAGGTAAGCGTGCTGAAGAAAAAGCGATACGCTTAGCTCACTATGACGAGATTACTAAGCTACCAAATCGATTTTTGTTTAATCAGTATTTGTCAAAAGCGCTGACTTATGCAGAGGATAGTCAATCTAGTTTGGCGGTTCTGCTACTCGACTTAGACCGTTTTAAAGCGATTAACGATAGTTTTGATCATGAAGAAGGCGATAAGGTTTTGCGCAATATCGCCGAGCGCTTAAAGGCGGAATTATCAGATTCAGATACCATTGCACGAGTTGGTGGCGATGAGTTTATGCTATTGCTTGACCGTTACAAAACACCTCGTGAATTGACCGATATTGCCGAACGTTTGCTGAAATCTGCAGCGATGCCGTTTGAAATTAATGGCCAGGAATTACAAATAAGCGCCAGTATCGGTATCGCGGTTTACCCTGAGGATGGATCTGATTCTCAGATCTTGATGAAGAACTCAGAAATCGCGATGTATCGAGCCAAACATAACGGTAAGAACAACTATCAGTTCTATGATGCCAATATGAACGTTCATACAATTGAGCGTTTGGCATTTGAAGCGCAGTTGCGCCGCGCACTCGAGAATAATGAGTTTGTCGTGCACTACCAACCTAAAGTCAGTGTGCAAACTGGGAAGGTGGTTGGAGCGGAAGCGCTGGTGCGTTGGCAGCATCCAGAAAATGGTTTGATCTATCCGACTGAATTTATTGCACTGGCCGAGGAGGCAGGTTTGGTCGGCAAACTTGGTATGCAAGTACTGGATAAAGTCTGTAGCACTATTGCCAATTTGCACGCCGCTAAGAAAGTCTTTGGTCGTATTGCCATTAACCTTTCGGGTGCCCAATTTAACGATGAATTTCTATTGCATGAACTGCAAAAAGTGATCGATTACTGGGAAATTTCTCCAACTGATATCGAGTTTGAGATTACGGAGAGCATGGTGATGAATAATCACGAGCAAGCCATTGCTCACATGGACGGCTTGAAGTCAGCCGGATATACGCTTTCAATTGATGACTTCGGTACTGGATATTCTTCGCTAGCGTATCTCAAACGCTTCCCTGTTAACAGCCTGAAAATTGATAAGTCTTTCATCAAGGATATGCCTGCGGACGCCAATGACACAGCGATTGTTTTGGCGATTATCGCGATGGCGAAAACCTTGGGTCTCAAGGTCGTAGCTGAAGGGGTAGAGAATAAGGTGCAATTAGAGACGCTATTCAAGAGCCAATGTGACGAGTATCAAGGCTTCTATTACTCAAAAGCGGTCCCCGAGGCTGCATTTATTGAGCTACTCGAGCTTCAGTAAAGCATCGCTTTTTTTGAGGTGATGCATCTAATCTTTTCGTGCTGACTCTCGGAAGGTACGCGCCTACATACCATTTAGTAGCGTAAATCGACCGTTTTCGTCTTTGAACAGAGTTTTCGTATTGTCGCTTTTTTAGGCAGACAAAAACTATCTTTCCTACGTGCTATAAACACATGTGTATAGCTCATATCCCACTTTCACTATCATCGCTAAGTCTCTAATTTATTGAGATATTCTTCAATTTCGTCCTTTAATAGTCGACGCTAAGTCATTGACTTTATTCAAGAATTTCCTGTTTTAACGTATTAATTCGCTTGACCGAGCTTAAAGCTTCCTCTAAAGTGGGAAAAAGTGTGAAAAAGTGTTTTTTTGTGGTGAAAATTCACTTTTCAAGTTTCTTCAATCAGAGTGATAGGTCAAACAGTGTTCCAAGGCGCGTCAGCACTTAATCTCGATGCAAAAGGGCGGATGTCAATTCCGGCTCGGCATCGTGACGCCCTCACATTGCAATGCGAAGGACGAGTTACACTGACGCGTCACCCGCA
Source organism: Affinundibacterium nitidum (assembly GCF_014284155.1). GTDB lineage: Bacteria > Pseudomonadota > Gammaproteobacteria > Burkholderiales > Burkholderiaceae_D > Undibacterium > Undibacterium nitidum. The sequence continues at coordinate 255,514 of NZ_JACOFZ010000002.1, read as the reverse complement.
TGGCTGTTTGCTGTTATTTCCTCGTCCAACTTGGGAAGCGCATCGCGAGCAAATCGCCGCATGGCCGATGGCAGCACGTGCTTGGCAGCGCATTTTCCTTGGTAATGCTTCAGACGTCGAAATGGACGGTACAGGCCGTATCTTGGTAGCGCCTGAATTGCGTAGTGCGGTTGGTTTGCAGCGCGACGTGATGTTACTGGGTATGGGCTCTCACTTTGAAATCTGGGATGCTGCGAAGCTTGCTGAAAATGAAGCGCAAGCGATTGCCGGTGGTATGCCCGATGCACTCAGTAATTTCTCCTTTTGATAGCAAGTCATGACTGTCAAACCTACAGGAGAATTGATTCACCTCACGGTGTTATTGGACGAGGCTATTGAGGCCCTCGATATTCACGATGTGCGCGCAAATGGTACGTACATTGACGGCACATTCGGACGCGGCGGTCATAGTCGCAAATTACTCCAGCAGTTAGGCCCGAATGGCCGTTTGATTGCATTCGATAAAGATCCTTATGCGATCGCCAATGCAGAACAGATTCATGATCCGCGTTTTCAAATTATGCACGATAGCTTTGCCAATATGTCCGCTTGCTTGGAGCAGGCAGGTGTTGCGCAGGTCGACGGCATCTTGATGGATCTTGGTATTTCTTCGCCTCAAGTCGATGACGCTGAGCGCGGTTTTAGTTTTAGGCACGATGGCCCATTAGACATGCGTATGGATACGACGCGCGGTATTTCCGCTGCTGAGTGGTTGGCGCAGGAAGATGAGCAAAAAATCAGGGAGGTCATAGAAAATTATGGGGAAGAACGGTTTGCTTTTCAGATTGCAAAGGCGATTGTTGCTCGCCGGGCGGTCGAGCCCATTTCAAGTACAAGGCAACTTGCAGAGCTCGTTGCAAACGCCGTCAAAACTCGCGAGAAGGGCAAAGACCCGGCAACTCGCACCTTTCAGGCTATACGGATTTTCGTCAATCAAGAGCTTGCGGACCTCGAGACCGGTTTAGCTGCGGCATACGAACATTTGGCGCCGAATGGTCGGATGGCAGTCATTAGTTTTCACTCCCTTGAAGATCGTATCGTAAAGCAGTTTTTTGCAGCCAAGGTGAATGTCGAGCAGCCAGATCGTCGTTTGCCAATTCGAACTGTCGATTTGCCGAAGCCAAAGATGCGCCTCCTTACGCGCATTAAGCCAAGTGAGCAAGAAGTTCAAGTAAATCCACGCGCTCGTTCAGCAATTATGCGCGTGGCTCAGAAAATTGAAGGAGCGAACTAATGGGTACGCGCCTCAATCTTTTGCTCGGTATTATTTTGGTTGCATGCGCCTTGTCTCTGATTAACGCGCAATATCAAGCGCGTAGTTTGTTCATTGAATTGGAGAGAACGCAAACACAAAGCAAGCAGTATGAATTGCAGTGGACGCAGTTGAAGTTAGATCAGTCGACTTTCGGTAAACACTCTCGTATTGAAGCGGTGGCAGAAAAAGAGTTGAATATGACACCGTTGACATCAGATCGCACGCAGTATCTGACGGCGGAGGTAGTGAAGTGAGCCGTCAGAATCATAATCAACGTACAGCCGCCGGACGCGGCGTTTCATTTTCTTCGAGCCCAGTCCTAGAAGTTCGCCTTCCTGTGTGGCGTTCACGTTTGGTTTTGTTTTTCCTATTTGGTGCATTTTTCGCGTTGATGGGACGTGCTTTGTTCTTGCAAGGAATGAACACAGAATTTTTGCAGAAACAGGGAGCGACACGTTACGCTAGAACGATTGAGTTACCTGCGACACGCGGCAAAATTACCGATCGCAATGGACAAGTTTTAGCCTCGTCTATTCCTGTTAAAGCAGTGTCGGCGTTTCCAGAGGATGTGGTCGATGCGCCGAAAGAGAAGTTGGTCGAATTGGCTCGACTTCTCGATATGAGTGAAGTCGAATTACGTAAAAAACTAGACTCCGATCGTCAGTTTGTGTATTTGAAGCGTCAGGTCGAGCAGGATATAGCAGATAAAGTGTTGGCTCTCAATATTCCCGGAGTAGAGACGCGCAAAGAGTACAAACGGTTCTACCCAGAAGGTGAAGTCATGGCTCATGTGGTGGGCTTTACCAATGTCGAAGACAAGGGGCAAGAGGGGATTGAGTTGGCATCCGAGCCGAATCTTGCCGGTAAAACTGGAAGTCGGCGTGTCATTAAAGATAGGCTAGGTCGGATTGTTGAAGATATTGAGTCAGTTCGTGTGCCACACGATGGTAAAGATCTCAAGTTATCGGTCGACAGTAAAATTCAATACATCGCCTATACCCATCTCAAAGAAGCGATAGAAAAACATAAGGCGAAGGCGGGCGGTGCGATCGTGCTTGATGTTCACACTGGCGAAGTACTCGCACTGGTGAACTTGCCGACCTACAACCCCAATGACCGTGCGAATTTAACGGGAGCCCAATTACGTAATCGCGTCATGACCGATACGTTTGAGCCTGGTTCGACGATGAAACCATTTACCGTGGCATTGGCATTAGATACTAAGCGCGTCACTCCCGATACCGTTTTTCAGACAGCGCCAGGGGCGATGACGATCGGTTCAGCGACTATCCATGATGCTCACAAACAAGGTTCATTAACGGTCGCGCAGGTAATTCAGAAGTCATCAAACATCGGCACTGCCAAGATAGCCTTGCAGATGCCGCCGCAAGAGATGTGGGAAATGTTCACTTCGCTGGGGCTTGGTCAACAACCGAAATTTGGTTTTCCAGGAGCGGTTGCAGGACGCATGAAGAGTTATAAAACTTGGCGTCCGATCGAACAGGCAACGATGAGCTATGGTCATGGACTCTCAGTTTCATTAATTCAGATCGCGCGCGCCTATATGGTGTTTGCACGCAATGGCGACACTATCCCATTGACATTCCAGCAGTCGAATGAAATTCAATTGGGAACCCGCATTATCTCGGAAAAGACTGCTTTGCAAGTGCGTGAAATGTTAGAGACAGTAACTTTGCCTGGCGGGACAGCACCGCAGGCGCGTATTCCGGGATATCGCGTTGGCGGTAAAACCGGTACCGCACATAAGGTCGAGGAAGGCCGTTACGTCAATAAATATCTGGTCGACTTCGTCGGCTTCGCGCCCGTTTCTAATCCGCGGGTTATCGTCGCCGTCATGATCGACGAACCAACGGTAGGCGGCCATTTCGCTGGGCCAGTCGCGGGCCCTGTATTCGCGGCCATTATGCAAAACGTCTTACGTTCCTTGAACGTTGTACCAGATTCATCTGTCATGAATATTATTCCTGACGAAGGTGTCCCGGAGAGTCTGTAATGAAAACTTTGACCGACATCGATCAATTATTAAACTGGCTGCGTGAACATGCACCGCAGGCTAAGCTGACGACTGACTCGCGTAGTGTATCGGTCGGCGATGTATTTTTTGCGTTAACGGTTCCTGGTGGTCGCGGTGATGGTCGTGATTTCATCAGTAATGCCATTGAACGAGGTGCCGCTGCAGTGGTATTCGCTGCCGAGGGCGCAAGTGTGACCGCACTAAGTGTTCCAGCGATAGGTTTTGAAGGCCTACATCAACAACTCGGTGAAATTGCGAATGCTTGGTTTAATAATATTCAAGCAGAAATGTTTACTGTCGCGATTACTGGAACCAATGGCAAAACTTCCTGTTCGCAGTGGATTGCACGTGCTTTGTCAATGACTGGCACATCTTGCACAGTCGTCGGTACTCTCGGTGTTGGGACTTATCGTGAAGGTACATTAAGTGCTTTGCATGAAACAGGTTTCACCACCCCTGATGCCTTGCAATTGCAGGAACGTTTGGCGGATTCCTATGCACGTGGTGCTCGGGCTTTAGCTATCGAAGCTTCATCTATCGGTTTGCATCAAGGTCGTTTGAATGGCTTGCATTTTGATGTTGCAGTGTTCACGAATTTAACGCGAGATCATCTCGACTACCACGGAACGATGGAAGCCTATGCCGCTGCGAAGGCTCAGCTCTTTGCGTGGCCGGGTTTGCAAACGGCAATCATCAATATTGACGATGAATTTGGACTTGAGTTAGTGCAACAAATTCAAAATCAAGGAAACGCGACCAAGATTTTGGCTTGCACCCTTGATCCACAGTTGAGTTCGAATGCAGACATTTTGCGCGCAAGTCAATTGCGTTCAACACATGCGGGAACCAGCTTCTTTGCTGAATCGCCCTACGGTCAAGGTGTCGTTAAGACTCAACTAATTGGACGCTTTAATGTATCCAATACCTTAGCGACCTTGGCGGTGTTATTGGCGCGCGGTGTTGAATGGGATAAAGCGGTCTCTGTGATCGAAAAGCTGAGTTCGGTTCAAGGTCGTATGCAGCAACTAGGCACACCAGGCCAAGCAATGGTAGTGGTCGATTATGCGCACACACCAGACGCCTTGCAAAAGACTTTGGAAACGCTGCAAGAAGTTGCACAAGAACGACATGGAGAATTGTGGTGCGTGTTTGGATGTGGTGGGGATCGTGATCCAGGCAAGCGCCCACAAATGGGCAAAATCTCTCAGTTAGCACAGCATGTCGTCGTGACCAGCGACAACCCTCGGACTGAGGACGCTGCGAAAATCATTCTCGACATTATCGGTGGAATGGACGGTACACCTACCACAATCGAAGATCGTGCGAGCGCGATTTTGTATGCGGTGAAACATGCTGGTGTAAATGATGTGATTTTGATCGCTGGTAAAGGTCACGAGACCTATCAAGATATCAATGGTAAGAAGTGGCCATTCTCAGATGAAGAACATGCGCGTTTGGCATTGGCGACTGTCGCAACGAATAACACGATGAGGAGAAGTTCGTGATTCACGCGACTCTACAACAATTGCAACACGCGATCCCCGGCTCTGAGCTGCGCGGGAATGCGACATTTACCGGATTAAGTACCGATAGTCGCCAGATTGCCGCAGGTAATTGTTTTGTTGCCTTGCGTGGTGAACATTTCGATGCGCATCAGTTCCTGAGCCAAGTTCAAGAGGCTGGTGTCGCAGCGATGGTGGTGGAACATGTACCTGAAGGGGTGACTTGTCCCGTTTTGATCGTTTCAGATACGAAGCAAGCATTGTTAGCCATTGGTCGTTTTTGGCGCCAGCAATTTGCGATTCCTGTAATTGGCGTCACTGGTAGTAATGGCAAGACTACGGTCAAAGAAATGATCGCTAGTATTTTAGCGGCAGCCGTCGGCGCCGAGCACATGCTCGCGACTAAAGGTAACTTGAATAATGAAATTGGTGTTCCGCTGACCGTGTTGCGCTTCACAAACGAAGTAAAAGCAGCCGTAGTCGAATTAGGAATGAATCATCCCGGTGAGATCGCTGCGATTAGTGCCAGCGCATTGCCTAATGTAGCGCTCGTAAATAATGCTCAACGTGAACACCAAGAATTTATGCAAACGGTGGAAGCGGTCGCAATCGAAAATGGTCAAGTGATCCGTGCTTTGCCTGCGGATGGTATCGCAGTGTTTCCAGCGCAAGATACTTACACCGCTATTTGGCAAAATTTCGTGGCTGAATTGCCGGGTCGTAAGGCGATGACGTTTGGACTGAGCTCGGCTGCTGATGTCTACGCAGATGTTGAGGTGCTGGCTTTCGGTAGTCAGTTGCAAATCCATGCGCAAGGCCAATCGGTGAAAGTGACTTTGGCTGCTGCTGGCCAACACAATGTGCTCAATGCCTTAGCTGCTAGTGCATGCTGTTTGGCAGCAGGTATTTCTTTGTCAGTGATTGCGCAAGGATTGGAAAATTTTTCACCTGTGGCGGGTCGTCTGCAACCGAAGCAAGCTTTGGCTGGTGCACGAGTTATCGATGATACCTATAACGCTAATCCTGATTCTGTGCGTGCCGCGATTGATGTCTTGGCTGCGCAAAAAGAGCAGACTAGCTTGGTGTTAGGCGATATGGGCGAAGTCGGTGCGGATGGTGCTGCTTTTCATCGTGAGATTGGCGAGTACGCGAAGCAAAGAGGCGTGCGAAGTCTGTATACCTTAGGCCAATTGGCTGAGGCATCGACTACAGCATTTGGTGAAGGTGCGCAGCATTTCTCCGAATTAGAAAGTTTACTGGCAGCGCTACAAGAAAGACAGTCTGCAGGGAATACGATTTTGGTGAAGGGCTCACGCTTTATGAAAATGGAGCGCGTGGTTGGGCATTTAACTGGTGCGGTTATCGCAGCAAAACATTAATAAAGAACACAAACATTAGAAAAGGACTTAAGCACATCAATTGCTGAGGTAAAAAGGCGAAAACATTACATCACTAGTGCTCGCCAGATGCCGCAAAATCAGCAATGACTGAATTAAGTTCAAAAGAAAAATAGGGAAAACTATGTTGCTTTGGTTGGCAGAACTTTTTAAACAAGACATCGGCTTCATGCGTGTGTTTGGTTTTATTACCTTTCGTGCCGTGTTTGCGACGATGACGGCGATTTCGATTGGTCTAATTGCAGGGCCGGCCGTGATTCGCATGTTGACGCGGATGAAGGTGGGGCAAGCTGTTCGTACTGACGGACCGCAAACGCATTTGGTGAAATCAGGTACGCCAACGATGGGCGGTGCTTTGATCTTAATTGCCATCGGTATTTCCACTTTGTTGTGGTCTGATTTGAGCAATCGTTTTGTCTGGGTTGTATTGATTGTGACTTTAGGTTTTGGAGCAATTGGTTGGGTCGATGATTACCGCAAAGTCGTCTACCGTGATCCGAATGGTATGGCTTCACGTGAGAAGTTCTTTTGGCAATCATTGATTGGTATCGTCGCGGCAGTGTATTTGGCGTTTTCTGTTTCAGCACCGACTAATACCAAAGTGATGGAATTGTTTGTCGCTTGGGTACAGTCCGGTTTTAGTTTGGATTTGCCACCGAAAGCCGATTTGATTATTCCTTTCTTCAAGACTTTCAACTATCCGCTCGGCGTGTGGGGTTTCATCGCTTTAACTTTTTGCGTCATCGTTGGCACCAGTAATGCAGTGAATCTAACCGATGGTCTCGATGGTTTAGCGATCATGCCTACGATCATGGTCGGTTCAGCTTTAGGATTGTTTGCGTATTTGACTGGTCATGCTGGATATTCAAAATACCTGTTGATTCCTTACATCCCAGGTGCTGGTGAATTACTGATTTTCTGTGGTGCCATGGCGGGAGCAGGCTTAGCGTTCTTGTGGTTCAACGCACATCCGGCGCAAGTGTTTATGGGTGACGTCGGTGCTTTAGCTCTAGGCGGTGCACTTGGGACTGTGGCTGTTATCGTACGTCAAGAAGTCGTGTTATTCATCATGGGCGGGATTTTTGTGGTGGAGACCTTTTCGGTCATGCTGCAAGTCACGTACTTCAAATACACGAAGCGCAAATTTGGTGTGGGTAAACGGTTGTTCTTGATGGCGCCTTTACATCATCACTTCGAACAAAAAGGTTGGAAGGAAACGCAAGTGGTCGTGCGTTTCTGGATTATCACCATGTTATTAGTGTTGTTGGGTTTGGCTTCGCTGAAGTTACGTTAAGAACCCACAAAACGAAGAGAAGAAAGTAAGAGAGAAAATACGGCAATGAATTTTTCGGACAAACGTATCTTAATTGTCGGGCTCGGTGAGTCAGGTCTGGCAATGGCGAAGTGGTTAGCGCGCGCTGGTGCGAAGTTGCGTGTTGCTGATACGCGTACGCAGCCTGATCGTTTGAGTCAACTGCCTAGTGTCGCTGCTGAGGCTCAATTCATTGGTGGAAGTTTGACCGCTGGCTTACTGGATGAAATCGACTTTGTTTTTGTGAGCCCTGGTTTGGCACCGCATGGCGATTTGAAAGTGGTAATCGAGCGCGCTCAAGAATTACAAGTGCCTGTATGGGGGGAATTAGAATTATTTTCTCTGGCCCTCCTCGAGCTCAAAGATACGCAGCAATACGAGCCTAAATTGATCGCGATTACGGGAACGAATGGTAAAACTACCGTCACCAGTTTGACCGGTCAACTGTGCGCACGCGCTGGATTGCAAACTAAAGTTGCTGGCAATATCAGCCCGTCGATGTTGGATGTGCTGTGCGACTGTGTGGACGCTAATACACTCCCACAGGTCTGGGTTCTAGAACTGTCAAGTTTCCAACTGCATAGCAGCCAGAGTTTTAATCCAAATGTCGCGACTGTACTCAATGTGACACAAGATCATCTCGATTGGCACGGCGACATGAAGAGCTATTGCGATGACAAAGCCAAGATTTTCGGTGCGAACACGTTGCAAGTCGTCAATCGTGATGACCCACAAGTGATGGCGATGGTGAAGCCTGGCAATCAAGATTTCATCAGCTTCGGATTCGATGCTCCAAGTCTTGACGGTGAGTTTGGTTTGCTGCATGAGACTGGCATGACATGGTTGGCTTGTGCGACGGCGCATGAGGAAGAGCAAACCAGCAGTCGCAAACGTAAGAAAGATGCGCAAGAAGTGCCGGTCATGATTTCTCGTTTGATGCCAGCTGATGCCTTAAAAATTCGCGGTCAACATAATGCTAGCAATGCTTTAGCTGCATTGGCCTTATGCCGTGGCATAGGTTTGCCTTTGGCGCCACTCTTGCATGGTTTGCGTGACTACAAAGGTGAGCCGCATCGTGTTGAGTTGGTCAATACCATCGCAGACGTCAATTATTTTGACGATAGTAAAGGCACCAATGTAGGCGCGACGGTTGCCGCATTGCGTGGCCTCGGGGCAGAAGCCGGTGGCGATACACCTCGTATTATTTTGTTGGCAGGCGGCGATGGCAAAGGGCAAGATTTCTCTCCTTTGGCGAAGCCTGTCATGCAATATGTCAAAGCGGTCTATTTGATCGGCAAAGATGCTGGAGCGATCCGTGCTGTATTGCAAGAAACATCGGTTGCTTTGACTGATTGCGGCAGCTTGGAAGACGCTGTTGCGCAAGCAGCTGATGTGGCGCAAGCGGGCGATATCGTGTTGCTCTCCCCAGCCTGCGCTAGTCTCGACATGTTTAAAAATTATGCGCATCGTGCACAAGTATTTATTGATGCGGTGCGTGAAGTTGCCTTGAACAAAGGAGAGATCTGCTGATGAAACAGCTACTCCTCAATTTGAATCAATGGCGTCCGTTTGGCAAAAGCCAAGCGTCGACCCATTTTGTGCAGCGTTCAAAAATGATGGAGTACGACCAACCTTTGGTGTGGGTGACTCTGATTTTGATGGTCTTCGGTATGGTAATGGTGTATTCGGCATCGATCTCATTACCTGATTCACCGAAGTACGCCAGCTACAAAAATACGCATTTTCTGTTTCGCCAAGCAACCTTTATCCTGATCTCGATCGTGGTCAGTTTTATTGTCTTCCGTATTCGCGTGGAGGACTGGCAAAAAGCAGCTCCTTACTTGTTTATCTTTACCTTAATTCTTTTGGTCTTGGTTTTGATCCCTGGTATCGGTAAAGGCGTTAATGGCGCTAAGCGTTGGTTGGCGTTTAAAGGTTTCAATTTGCAGCCCTCAGAATTGATGAAACTTTTTATGGTTTTGTATGCAGCGGATTACACCGTTCGTAAACAGGAATACATGCATAAGCTGACCAAGGGTTTCTTACCGATGATGATTACGGTAGCCGTGCTTGGACTGTTACTGTTGTTGGAGCCAGACTTAGGTGCGTTCGGCGTAATCGTTTGTATCGCCATGGGTATCCTGTTTTTGGGTGGCATTAATGGCATTTGGTTTGGTGGAATTGCAGCGACACTGATCGGAATTTTTACCTCGGTTATTTTGTTATCACCGTGGCGCAGGGAACGTATCTTCGCTTACCTCGATCCGTTTCAAGAAGATAATGCCTTGGGTAAAGCCTACCAGTTGACGCATTCATTAATTGCTTTTGGCCGTGGTGAGCTATTTGGTGTGGGCTTGGGCGCTAGCGTCGAAAAATTACACTACTTGCCGGAAGCACATACTGACTTCTTAATGGCAGTAATCGGCGAAGAATTAGGCTTCGTTGGCGTCGTAACGGTGATCTTTTTGTTCTACTGGATCATCAAACGCGCTTTCGATATCGGACGTCAAGCAATCGTACTCGATGCAACTTTTGCAGGCTTGGCCGCCAAAGGTATTGGTATCTGGATAGGGGTGCAGACGTTCATCAATATGGGCGTAAATCTCGGCATCTTGCCAACGAAGGGCTTGACCTTACCGCTCATGAGTTATGGCGGATCGGGTGTGTTAATTAACTGTATTGGTTTGACTTTGTTACTCAGAATTGATTATGAAAATCGGGTGATGATGCGTGGAGGCCGGCCATGAGCACGAATCCAAAAGCAAAACATCTGATGGTGATGGCGGCAGGCACGGGTGGGCATATTTTCCCCGGTATTGCGATTGCTCAAGAAATGCAAAAGCGTGGTTGGACCGTCTCTTGGTTAGGTACAAAAATCGGAATGGAAGCCGAGATTGTAGCGAAGCACGGCATTGCCATGGACCAACTCGATTTTAGCGGTTTGCGCGGCAAGGGTTTGAAACACAGTGTGGTCGGCGGATTGAAGTTGTTAGCAAGTTTCTTCGCGTGCTTCGGCATTATGGCGAAACGCCAACCGCAGGTGGTGTTGGGGATGGGTGGTTACGTCACCGTGCCCGGCGGTATTAGTGCAGCATTGACGGGGAGACCTGTTATTTTGATGAACGCTGACGCACCCATGCTGTTGTCGAACAAGGCGCTTAAGCCATTCGCAAGAAAATTGATGTTCGGTCTGCCCTCGGCGATTCCTCATGCTGACCCTAAATGTGTTTTTACAGGAAATCCGATTCGCAGTGATATTACGAACTTAGCAGCACCACAGCAGCGTTACGCTGAGCGTCAGGGACCTTTGCGGGTGTTGGTGGTGGGAGGTAGTTTGGGCGCGAAGGCACTCAATGAATGTGTGCCGCAAGCTTGGGCCTTGATGCCTGAAGATCAGCGTCCATTGATTACCCATCAGTCAGGCAAGCAACATGTCGAAGCTTTGCGTGCGCGTTATCGTGAGTTGGGTGTGGAAGCCGAAGTGCTCGACTTTATTCATGATATGCCACGCCGTTATGCAGAAGTAGATTTGGTGATTTGCCGCGCAGGCGCGATTACTGTTTCTGAGTTAACCGCAGCGGGAGTCGCGAGTGTATTGGTACCTTTGGTCGCTTCAAGTACCTCGCACCAACGAGCGAATGCTGAATGGTTGAGCGCAGAAGGGGGGGCGATTCACTTCCCGCAAGTGGAAATGACACCACAGAAATTGGCAGACCTTGTGTTGGCGACAGATCGTGCGAAATGTGTTGAGTTGGCAGAGGCGGCTTACCTTTTGGGTAAGCGCGAAGCTACGACAACGATTGCCACAATATTGGAACAAATAGCGTAAGTTTGAGACGGTTAAGCGAGAGAAATTATGAAGCACAAAGTTAAACATCTGCATTTTGTCGGCATCGGTGGCTCCGGTATGAGCGGCATCGCGGAAGTCTTGCTCAATCTCGGCTACGTGATTTCAGGTTCAGACTTGGGTAGCAATGCAGCTTCTCAGCGCTTGGCGAGTTTGGGCGCCAAAGTGATGTTGGGACACGCCGCCGAAAATATTGAAGGTGCGGATGCTGTCGTGACTTCAACGGCGGTAAAGGCGGATAACCCTGAAGTGGTGGCCGCACGTGAGAAGCATATTCCTATCGTGCCACGCGCTTTGATGCTCACGGAGTTGATGCGCTTAAAAAGCGGGATTGCGATTGCAGGGACACACGGCAAGACCACGACGACAAGTTTGGTCGCTAGTATTTTGGCAGAAGGTGGTTTAGATCCTACTTTTGTTATTGGTGGTTTGCTTAACAGCGCTGGTGCGAATGCTAAGCTGGGAAGTGGTGAATTTATCGTCGCTGAAGCAGATGAGTCTGACGCATCTTTTCTGAATTTACTTCCAGTGATCGAAGTAATTACGAACATTGATGCCGATCACATGGAAACTTATGAACATGATTTCGGTAAGCTAAAACAAGCTTTCGTCGATTTCACACAACGGTTACCGTTTTACGGCGTGGCGATGTTGTGTATGGACGACCCAGTGATTCGCGAAATCATGCCACGTATCAGTAAGCCTATCGTTACTTATGGTTTTCATGAAGAAGCGGAAGTGCGCGCTACTAACGCCTACGCTGCGGACGGTAAGATGCATTTTACAGTCGTACAAGTGGGCTACCCAGATATGCAAGTGAGTTTGAATCAGCCTGGTATGCATAATGTGCAAAACGCTTGCGCGGCAATTGCGATTGCGCGTGAAGTCGGTGTGGCCGATGAAGCGACACAAAAAGCACTTAGTGAATTTAATGGCGTCGGCCGACGCTTTACACGTTACGGCGAAATCCCATTGGCGAGCGGTGGTAGTTTTGCTTTGGTTGATGACTACGGACATCATCCAGTCGAAATGGCAGCAACTTTGGCAGCAGCGCGTGGCGCCTATCCAGGACGCCGTTTGGTCTTGGCGTTTCAGCCGCATCGTTACACCCGCACTCGTGATCTGTTCGAAGATTTCGTCAAAGTCATGTCGACTGCCGATGTAGTTGTCTGCGCCGAAGTGTACGCGGCAGGCGAGGCACCTATTGTGGCAGCCGACGGTCGTGCAATGACTAGAGCGATTCGGGTATTGGGAAAAGTAGAGCCTGTATTTGTTGAAAATATTCAAGAAATGCCAAATAGCTTGTTGCAAGTATTGCGTGATGGCGACGTTTTAATGGTCATGGGAGCAGGTTCTATTAGCGCTGTCCCAGGTAAATTGGCCGGTAAGCACTAAGAAACCAATTGAGTCAGTAAGTGGGTGCGTAAGTAAGCCAATAAAAATAGCAAAAAAGCGAAGAAGTACAAAATACAGATAGGAAAATGTATATGAAAGAAGCGATGGGTAAAGTTGGTGTTTTGTTTGGTGGACGGTCCGCGGAACGGGAAGTTTCCATCATGTCTGGCACCGGTGTATTGAATGCTCTGCGTAGTCGCGGCATTGATGCGCATCCATTTGATCCTGCTGAACGTAGTTTGGCTGAATTGGCCGCGGAAAAATTCGATCGAGTATTCATTGCCTTGCACGGTCGTTACGGTGAAGACGGTAGTTTGCAAGGAGCGCTTGAACAGCTTGGTATTCCTTACACCGGTAGCGGCGTAATGGCTTCCTCGATCGCGATGGATAAAATTTTTAGTAAGAAAATCTGGCTATATCACGGCCTCACGACGCCAGCCTATGCAGTACTGGATGCTAAGACAGATTTGCAAAAAGTGACCGAGCAACTTGGCCTACCCTTGATCGTTAAACCGCCACATGAAGGCTCTACGATAGGCATCACTAAAGTCAAAGCGGCAGCTGAGATTGATACAGCTTACGCATTGGCGGCCAAGTTTGATGAAGAAGTATTGGCGGAAGAGTTTATTCAAGGTCGTGAATTGACGGTTGCTGTCTTAGGTCGTGGTGCTGATGCTTACGCGTTGCCTTTAATTGAAATCGTGGCGCCGGACGGAAATTACGATTATCAAAATAAGTACTTTACCGATGACACTAAATATTTGTGCCCAGCACCGATTGACGCGGATTTGACTAAAGAGATTCAAGCGATGTGTGTGGAAGCTTATCGTGCAGTCGGTTGCGAAGGTTGGGCTCGTATCGACGTTTTGGTGCGTGCGCGTGATAACAAGCCATTCCTGATTGAAATTAATACTTCGCCAGGAATGACAGGGCACTCTTTAGTACCGATGGCGGCACGCGCGGCAGGCATGAGTTATGAAGATGTGTGTGTAGAGATCTTGAAAACAGCGCGTTTGAAGATTGTTTCGGATTCGCAATAAGTTTTGGTGAAAATAAGATCTCTGTATGTGGCATGACGTAAAACTTCTCAACGCGACGGCAAATGTTTTGTTTAGTTTCGTCTTGGCTGCTGTATTGGGTTCTGCAGTGTGGTGGGTAATCCATCGTCCTGTATTTGAGTTAAGTGCGGTAAGAGTAGAAGGAAAACAGAACAAAGATTTACGTCACGTGAATGCGTTGACGATTCGTGATCAAGCGATTCCCAGAATACAAGGAAACTTCTTCACCACGAATCTCGATCAAGTAAAGGTGGCATTTGAATCAGTTCCTTGGGTCAGAAAAGCGAGCGTGCAGCGAGTTTGGCCGAATCGCTTGTTAGTGCAGATCGAAGAACATGAAGTCCTCGGCACTTGGGGCGAAGATGGAAGGCTGATTTCAGTCTTGGGTGATGTGTTCACGGCCAACTTGGCTGAGGCCGAAGATGACGTCCAATTGATCAGCCTAAGTGGTCCGGATGGAAGTGAGAAAGAAGTATTGCAACAGTATCGTTTGTTTAAAGATTGGTTCTCCGCATTGGAGTTGAAGCCAGAAGCGGTGCAGTATTCCAGTCGTTATGCGTGGAGTGTGCAACTTGATGGTGGCTTGCATATCGAGCTTGGTCGATTGCAGGACGCGAATAGTTTGAAGAAAAGGGTCGATCAGTTGTTACGGGTTTATCCACAGTTGACGACACGTTTAGGCGACAAGATTGTGAGTGTAGATATGCGCTATCCCAATGGTTTAGCGCTCAAAACGAGTAAGACAAGTAAGCCAGCAGCAGTAGTCAAGAAGCCTTGAATTTGAGTAGCGAGTGATAGATTCAAGTGAGTAAGAACAGTATTTTGGTAGACGATAAAACGCAAAACGTTTCAATAAAATAGTAAGTGGAATGATATGACAAAAGACGCAAAAAACCTGATCGTCGGTCTCGATATCGGCACCTCTAAGATCGTTGCGGTAGTGGCAGAAGTCATGCCAGACGGCCGTCATGAAGTGATCGGCTTGGGTCAGCACGAATCAAAGGGGCTGAAAAAAGGTGTGGTGGTCAATATTGAGGCCACGGTGGAATCAATACAACGAGCGCTTGAAGAAGCCGAGTTGATGGCTGATTGCAAGATTCGCACTGTCTACACTGGTATTGCCGGTAGTCATATCCGTAGCTTTAATTCCAGCGGCATGGTGGCGATTAAAGACAAAGAAGTTACCGCGATGGACGTATCGCGAGTGATTGAGACGGCGAAGGCAGTCAATATTCCAACAGATCAGCAGTTGCTGCACACCTTGCCGCAGGAATTTATCGTCGATAGTCAAGACGATGTGCGCGAGCCAATCGGTATGAGTGGTATTCGCTTAGAGGTGAAAGTTCATATTGTGACAGGTGCCGTGTCGGCGGTCCAAAACATCGTTAAATGTGTGCGTCGTTGTGGTCTCGAAGTTTCTGATTTGATTTTGCAACCCATGGCATCAGCCGACGCTGTGCTTACCAACGACGAAAAAGAATTAGGCGTGGTCTTGATCGATATCGGTGGTGGTACCACTGATGTGGCTGTGTTTAGCGAAGGTTCGATTCGCCATACAGCGGTGATTCCAATCGCTGGCGATCAAATTACCAATGATATTGCGATGGCATTGCGCACACCGACTTCCGAAGCGGAGGAAATCAAGCTACGTTTTGGCGTGGCGAAACAGGTGCTGGCCGATCCTGCAGATACGCTCGAAGTGCCTGGTCTCGGCGATCGTGGCCCACGTTCTTTGTCGCGCCAAGCTTTGGCTGCTGTGATCGAACCACGCGTTGAAGAATTATTCGCCTTGGTTCATCAAGTGGTTCGTGAGTCCGGTTACGAAGATGTCCTTTCTTCAGGCATCGTGTTAACCGGTGGTTCATCCACCATGCAAGGTATGGTGGAGATGGCTGAAGATATTTTCCTGAAACCTGCGCGTTTAGGCATGCCCGTGTATTCAGGACAGTTGGCAGACGTGGTGCGTAGCCCGCGTTATGCGACCGTGTTGGGTTTGTTGTTGGAGGCAAAAAAGCAGTACATGCGAGGTCATATTGTGACGCGTCAAGCAGGGTCGGCGAGCGCAGTTTGGCAGCGTATGAAGGAGTGGTTTCAAGGGAATTTCTGATTTACGCATTTTTTTGAAAAAAATTGTTTGTTTTCGAGACGAAATGAGGCGATTTACCGCAGATTTTTCACAATTTTTTGCGGTAATCATTTTATAATGGTGTTTACTACAGTTTTTATTCGCTAGACGTCACATCGGGTGAGGGTTAGCGACTGAAATCTGCCTAATGGGGGATTCATGATGGAGTTCGATATGGTCGATAACGCTACACAAGGCACAGTGATCAAAGTCGTTGGTGTCGGTGGAGCAGGTGGTAACGCGGTTCAGCACATGATTAACAAAGGTGTTTCTGGCGTAGAGTTCATCGCTGCTAACACCGATGCACAAGCGCTGGCGCAATCTAATGCACACAATGTGATTCAAATCGGTGAAACTGGTTTGGGCGCAGGGATGAAACCTGAAGTAGGTCGTCAGCTTGCAGAAGATTCACGTTCACGTATTGAAGATGCATTACGCGGCGCGCACATGGTATTTATCGCTGCTGGTATGGGTGGTGGTACAGGTACTGGCGCTGCTCCCGTAGTTGCGCAAATCGCCAAAGAGCAAGGTGCTTTGACAGTCGCTGTGGTTTCCAAACCATTCTCTTACGAAGGTAAGAAATGCATGGACATCGCTGACGAAGGTCTCGATGCTTTATCCAAGCATGTCGATTCTCTGATCATCATCCTCAACGAAAAACTTGAAGAGATTTACGAAGATGACAGCATGATCGAATGGCTGGGCCACGCTGACAACGTTCTCAACAACGCTGTAGCTGGTATCGCTGAAATCATCAACGTTCCTGGTCATATCAACGTCGACTTTAATGACGTGAAGACGATTATGGGCGAACAAGGTAAAGCAATGATGGGTACGGCAACGGCTTCTGGTGTTGATCGTGCACGTATCGCTGCAGAACAAGCAGTGGCATCTCCATTGTTGGATGGCATTGATTTGTCTGGCGCACGTGGTGTGTTGGTGAACGTCACTGCAAGCCGCAGTCTCAAAGGTAAAGAAATTAAAGAAGTCATGGCTGCCGTTCGCGCTTTCGCTGCTCCAGATGCATCGATTGCACAAGGTATCGCTTACGATGAGAGCATGGGCGACGATATCCGTGTAACAGTAGTCGCAACAGGTTTGGGCCGTGGCAAGAAAAATATCCAGTTGGTGCAAACACCAATGCTGCGCACAGGTACTCACGACGAGCCTATGATGATGGCAACACCAGTTGCTGCATCTGCTGCGAAAACGACGACGAGTGCAAGTGCAGGCTTCGATACTTTGACTAAGCCAGCAGTATGGCGTCA
The DNA here is from genome assembly GCF_014284155.1 of Affinundibacterium nitidum. Classification (GTDB taxonomy): domain Bacteria; phylum Pseudomonadota; class Gammaproteobacteria; order Burkholderiales; family Burkholderiaceae_D; genus Undibacterium; species Undibacterium nitidum. The sequence continues at coordinate 238,281 of NZ_JACOFZ010000002.1, read as the reverse complement.
CTCTGCAACTGAACAAGTACGTGCATTAGAGAAGAATGGTATGGAAACGTATGACATTCCTGCTTTCTTACGCAAACAAGCAGACTAATCTTGAAATAAGATCGCCTTCGCTAAGTTTTAAACTTGAGCGTTTGGTGGATAAAAAAAGAAGTTAAAAACGCCAACCGAGAGGTTGGCGTTTTGCTTTCTGCAGGAAAATTTTGTTTCAGGCATACTTGCGGTTCGCCCGAGAATTCTCAATTGAGGCGGGCAGGAATTTGGTAGTTCACAAAAGTTCATTTAGCTAATTCAGTTTACTTTAGGGAGTTCATTATGACCATTAAGATCGGTGACACATTGCCAGCAGCTAGCCTTGCAGAATTTATCGAAGTCGAAACAGAAGGCTGCTCTTTAGGCCCGAATACTTTTAATGTTGCCGATCTTGCCAAAGGCAAAACCATCGCCATTTTCGGTCTGCCAGGTGCTTACACTCCAACTTGCTCTGCCAAACACGTTCCAGGCTATGTCGAACATGCGGCTGCTTTGAAAGCAAAGGGTGTAGATGAAATTTGGTGTGTTTCCGTTAATGATGCGTTTGTGATGGGTGCATGGGGTCGCGATCAAAAAGCCACTGGCATCGTACGTATGATGGCAGACGGCAATGCAGCTTTCAGCAAAGCCCTCGGCCTCGATGCTGATTTCAGTAAATTTGGTATGGGCACACGCTCACAACGCTACTCTATGGTGGTTGTCGATGGCGTGGTAAAACACCTGAATGTTGAAGAGGGTGGTGCATTTGCGGTGTCCAATGCAGAAACGATGTTGGCACAATTAGCTTAAGCTCCTCGTTCCACCAGCAAAAGCGCACTCATTCGGGTGCGCTTTTTTGCTATCAGAAATGCTATGAAAAGCGCAATGTTACAAGTGTCCTTGTGCGTAAAACCAGATCGACGTTTATAATCTCGGAATGCTAAAACAAAGAACGATTAAACAAGAGGTTAAGACCATTGGTGTTGGAGTTCACTCTGGCACTAAGGTGACGCTTACCCTAAAACCAGCGCCTGTGGATACAGGTATTGTTTTTACACGCGTTGATTTGACGCCGCCTGTCGTTTTTCCAGCGACCGCACTCAACATCGGCGATACGAAAATGGCCTCCACCTTAACTAAGGATGGAGCCAAAGTGTCAACGGTGGAGCATTTGCTTTCAGCGTGTGCGGGCCTAGGCATCGATAACTTGTTTATTGATGTCAGTGCGGAAGAAATTCCTATTATGGATGGTTCTGCATCGTCTTTTGTTTATCTCATCCAGCAAGGCGGTCTGCAAGAGCAAGAGGCCGCCAAGAAATTTATCCGAGTGTTAAAACCGGTGGAAATCCGCGAAGGAAGCGGCAAGTCTGAAAAGTGGGCGCGCCTGGAACCTTATGATGGTTTTAAGCTCAGTTTCTTTATTGAGTTCAATCATCCAGCGGTTGATGGCACCGCACAAACTGCGGTAGTTGATTTCGAAAAAGTGTCTTACGTAAAAGATGTCGCACGTGCCCGCACGTTTGGGTTCATGCAAGACGTAGAAATGCTACGCGGCATCGGTTTGGCGCGTGGCGGATCGCTCGAAAACGCTATCGTGATGGACGAGTATCGCATTTTGAATGCCGACGGCTTGCGCTTTGATGATGAGTTCGTGCGACACAAAATCTTGGACGCGATTGGCGATTTGTATTTAATCGGACATCCATTTTTGGCAAGTTATACTGCGCACAAATCTGGTCATGGTCTGAATAACCAATTATTACGGGTATTGCTGTCACAACCAGATGCCTACGAGATCGTTAGTTTTGACGAAATTGCAAATGCGCCAATTTCCTATTCTCATTTAGATCAGCGTGAATGGGCTTTAAATTAGAGTAAAGCTTCCGATTTTCTTGGCCAGTAAACTGCGTCCAAAGGCTTTCATTTCACACCATTTCTACTCAACATCCGAGCTAAAGCAGCCTTTAGCGCCTCGTTTTGAGGTGTTGTCTCCAAGCTATCCTCTAGTGTCTTAAAGGCATTTAGTGCGGACGGAGTAAGTAGTGCTTGTTTGACAGCTTGTTGTTTTTCAACTGTCTTTTTGACTTGTACTTTGATTCTGATTGCGTTAATCTGCCAGCCTCGATGTTGCAAATGGGCTAGTAATTTCGGCAGTTGTTGCTTTAATTTGCTGGCGATGGCCGCATTTGGTGCGGAGAGTACAAGTTGATCTTCATGTAGATTTAGTACTTCGCAGTGGCCAAATATGGGTGGAAGAAAGCTTTCACATTCTTTTTGAAGCGAAATGTTTCGCTTCACTGTAGGCAAAAGCGGCGATAGTTTATCGCTCTGTTGTAAGAAACTAGAAATGCCAGGCGCACTTGCAGGTTTCTTGCCACGCTTAATATTTAATCGATAAGGTTGTTGAGGTGATTGCATAGCAGCACATTACCACAGCTATCTTTATTGGTCACGGAGGCATCTTTAATGCAAGTAATTATTATGCATTCTCGCTTGACGCAAGCCAAGTCGGTGACGCTGTCGTCCAAGCATTTGATTAGCTTTCTGCTAGTGTTTTTTGTTGTATCTGTTCTGTGTGCGGTGGCCTTGATGTCTGTGACCGCACGTCTTGCGGCCAACGATTCTAAGTTGGCAAAAGCTCTGATGCCCGAATCCTTGATGCCAGGTGGAGTGGCGACCGTCACGACCAACGATAAATATCTCAAAGAAAACCTAGCAGCGATGGCTGCGAAGTTGGGCGAAATGCAAGCACAACTGATCCGTCTTGATGCTTTAGGTGAGCGTGTGCAAGGCTTAGCGGGTGTCAAACCAGAAGAGTTTAATTTCAAAGAGCCGCCAGGACGTGGCGGTGTTGAAGTGCCTGTGATTAAGCCAGACTTGAGTTTGAATGATTTTCAACAGTCCCTTGATGTGATGGCGCGAGATGTGGGGTACCGCTCAGACTATCTGAATGTGGTCGAGTCAAAGTTAATGAGTTTTAAATTACAAGCAAAATTATTGCCAACTGTCGTTCCTGTTAACGTTGGCTATAACGCTTCGACTTTTGGACGCCGTATCGACCCATTCTCAGGACGTACGGCCTTCCATGAAGGTCTTGATTTCTCTGCGCCTACTGGCACGCCAATCGTTGCAGCGGCCGGTGGTGTGGTGATTGCCGCTGAATACCATCCAGAGTTCGGCAATATGCTAGAGATTGATCATGGTGGCGATATGATGACGCGTTACGCACATGCTTCGCGTTTGTATGCCAAGGTCGGTGATATTGTTAAACGTGGACAGCGAATTGCAGATATTGGTTCGACAGGGCGTTCGACCGGAGCGCATTTGCATTTTGAAGTGCGTATCAAAGGTATTCCACAAAACCCACATAAGTTCTTGAACGCAGGGAACGAAGGTGCGGATGTTTCGAAAATCGCAGCTTTAGTTAAATAATTATTTCTAAATAGTAATTTTTTATTCAGATCGTCGAAAAACACCCTCAAGCCAGCCTTGAAATTGTCTTTTTCGGCACCAAATCCACTCTGATCTCTTCTGTCGCCCTTCCATTTTTCCAGAAATGGGGTGGTGTCATGTTAAAATTAAAAGTTAGTCATATTTGCTGCGTTCAGTTGACGCAGTGTTTTAGAACCTTACTCATCACCAACACATAAGCATGTCATTCCTGACCAAAATATTCGGTAGTCGTAATCAGCGGCTCTTGAAACAATACCAAAAGATAGTGCGTGAAATTAACGCCTTAGAGCCAAAGTTGGAAGCACTGACTGATGAGCAACTGAAGGCTAAAACACCAGAGTTTAAAGAGCGTATTAGCAAGGGCGAGACGCTTGACGCCATTTTGCCTGAGGCATTTGCTGTTTGTCGCGAAGCAAGTAAACGTGTGCTGAAAATGCGCCATTTTGACGTTCAGATGATGGGCGGTATGGCTTTGCACTTCGGCAAAATCGCCGAAATGGGCACAGGGGAAGGTAAAACCTTGATGGCGACTTTGCCGATTTACTTGAATGCATTATCAGGTAAGGGCGTACACGTTGTTACGGTCAATGACTATTTGGCTCAGCGCGATGCCGAACAAATGGGGCAATTGTATGGCTGGTTGGGTTTGACGACAGGCGTTAACTTGTCGCAACTTGAGCACGATGCGAAGCAGACTGCCTACTCATCCGATGTCACTTACGGTACCAATAACGAATTTGGTTTCGACTATTTGCGTGACAACATGGTGTACGAAGCTAAAGACCGTGTACAACGTTCCTTGAATTTCGCGGTCGTTGATGAAGTCGACTCGATTTTGATCGATGAGGCGCGTACGCCGTTGATCATCTCCGGCCAAGCGGAAAACCATACAGAGTTGTATTACAAGATAAACGAAGTACCCAAGCTCTTAACTTTGCAAATCGGTGAAGAAACGCCAGACGGCAAAGGAGTGGTTGAAGTACCAGGTGACTACACTAAAGACGAAAAATCGCACCAAGTGTTGTTGACTGAAGCTGGTCACGACAAGGCTGAACGTATCTTGACACAGATGGGCTTGTTGCCAGAGGGCGCGTCTTTGTACGATGCAGCTAATATCTCCTTGGTACATCACTTGTACGCTGCTCTGCGCGCGCATGCTTTGTATTTTAAAGACCAACACTATGTGGTGTTGAACGATGAAATCGTGATTGTCGATGAATTTACTGGTCGTATGATGACAGGACGTCGTTGGTCAGATGGCTTGCATCAAGCAGTCGAAGCAAAAGAAGGTGTTCGTATTCAAAACGAAAACCAAACTTTGGCGTCGATCACGTTCCAAAATTATTTCCGTATGTATGCTCGCTTGTCGGGTATGACTGGTACGGCAGATACTGAAGCTTACGAATTCCAAGAAATCTATGGCTTGGAAACAGTGGTTATTCCGCCAAATAGGCCATCACAACGCAAAGATCGCCAAGATCAAGTCTATAAGTCATCGGAAGAAAAGTACGGTGCGATGCTGAAGGATATTCAGGATTGTTATGAACGCGGTCAACCAGTCTTGGTTGGTACGACATCGATCGAAAATTCAGAATTGTTGTCCAGTATTTTGGAAAAAGCGAAGTTGCCGCATAACGTGTTGAATGCGAAGCAGCATGCACGTGAAGCCGAAATTATTGCGCAAGCAGGTCGTCCAAAAGGCATTACGATCGCAACCAATATGGCGGGGCGCGGTACTGATATCGTCCTCGGTGGTAACGTCGCCAAGCAAGTACAATTAATCGAAGAATCGGCGACTCTATCCGATGCTGAGAAACAAGCGCAAGCAAAACAATTGCGTGATGAATGGCAGTCATTGCATGATCAAGTAGTAGCAGCGGGTGGTTTGCACATCGTTGGTACAGAGCGTCATGAATCCCGTCGCGTTGATAATCAGTTGCGCGGTCGTTCCGGTCGCCAAGGCGATCCAGGCTCTTCACGTTTCTACTTGTCCTTGGATGATGCTTTGTTGCGCATTTTCGCCGGTGATCGTGTTCGTGCGATCATGGACCGCTTGAAAATGCCAGAAGGTGAACCAATCGAAGCGGGTATCGTAAGCCGTTCTATTGAATCTGCACAGCGTAAAGTTGAGGCACGTAACTTCGATATTCGTAAGCAATTGCTCGAATATGATGACGTTGCTAATGATCAGCGTAAAGTCATCTACCAGCAACGTAATGAGTTACTGGAAGCGCATGACATGTCTGAGATGATGGCATCTTTGCGTGATGGTATGTTCCATGATTTGGTGCGCATGTATGTGCCTGACGAATCAGTGGAAGAGCAATGGGATTTGAAAGGTTTGCAAACACACTTAGCTGCTGAGTGGGCACTCGATATCAATTTAACTGGCTTGCTGGAAACCGAGCAAAACCTGACAGATGCGGACATCCTTGAGCGTGTAGTTGCTGCTGCAAAAGCCAATTACGATGCGAAAGTAGATTTGGTCGGTAAGGAATCTTTTGCAGGTTTCGAACGTAGTGTGATGCTGCAAAGTATTGATAGCCATTGGCGTGAACATTTGGCTGCCTTGGATCATTTGCGTCAAGGTATCCATTTGCGTGGTTATGCGCAAAAGAATCCTAAGCAAGAGTACAAGCGTGAGGCTTTCGAGTTATTTGGTCAAATGTTGGATATGATCAAAAACGAAGTGGTGCGCATTATCGTTACAGTTCGTATTCAATCTCGTGAAGAGATCGAAGCAGCGGAACAGCAATTGGCGCAATCTCAAGTCGAGAATGTCCATTATCAACATGCTGATTTTGATGCTAATGCATCTCCTGAAGAAATGTTGGCACCGAATCCAGTAGCGACGGACGACTCTCAGGCTTATGTGGAATCAGGCTGGAAGGTAGGACGCAATGATATGTGTCCTTGCGGCAGTGGTAAAAAGTTCAAGCAATGCCACGGCAAGTTAGCTTAAGCCTGCGCAATTAATAAATTTGAGAAAAGCGGTACGTGAAAACGTGCCGCTTTTTTTATGGCTCTTGTTCTAAGGATTTCGCCAGGGTGGCTTTCAGTTTTTGAAGTTGTGTTTCTAAAGCGTCGAAATCTTCAGTTTGGTAGTCTTCAAAGACTTGTCTGCCACCAGTCACGACTATAGGAAAGGCTTTGGCAAAGCTCTCTTCTCCGGCTGGAGTAAGTTTCACCCACAATTGTCTGCGGTCTTCACCACGCTCACGTTGGATCAGGCCTTTAGCCTCAAGGCGATCGAGCACACCTGTGAGGGTACCTTTGGTGATTAGAGTCTTATCACCTAAGTCTTTGCATGTCATGCCGGGGGTGTTGCCTAAAGTGGCAATAATGTCGAATTGAGAATCAGTGAAGCCCATCGCGCGTACGCGCTTGGATGACCCTTTTTCGAACAGTTGCATGCATTCTGAGAGGAGTCGGATGCTGCGCAAGTATCGTTTCTCTAACATATTGGAGAGTGTTGGAGAGGTGGTCGAATTGTTCGACCACCTCACTAATCAACTAAATGAATTGACTAGTTCGAATCAATCGATATGATTTAGTCGACTTTAGCTGCTTCTACTTGGATCGCCAATTTCACTTCTGGTGCGAAACCATAAGCAATCGCGTAGTTCAAACCGAAGTCTGTGCGTTTGAATTCCGCGCTCGCATCTGCACCGCAGATTTCGCGTTTTGTCATTGCATCTTGGATGCATTTGAATTTGTTGATCGTCAAATTCACTGGCTTCGTCACGCCCAACATCGTCAGCTCACCTTCAACTGCAACCAATTTGTCGCCATCAAATTTCAAAGCGGTGCTTTTGTATTTAATTGTTGGGAATTGCTCTACATTGAACATATCTTTGCTTTTAGCATGGCCATTCATTTTATCCATGCCAAAGTCGATGGAATCCGCAGCGATTTCAATATTGATCGAACCGGATTTCGCTGCACGATCCAAAGTCACAGTGCCACTTGTTTTCGTGAATTTGCCGCGCCAGAAAGAAATACCTTTATGGTCAGCTTCAAAACTTGGGAATGTGTGAGTTGGGTCGATTTTGTATGTTTGTGCGAAGCTTGGTGCTGCAACAGCGAACAAGGCGATTGCGAAGAAACGAGATAATTTCATGTTTTGACTCCTAAGTTAAAAGATGTGAACGATGCTCACAATAAAAGGGTGTTACTTCGTGGTGACTACTTTAAATTTAATTACAACTTCATCAGCGACCATGCTGGTGTCTTTCCATTCGCCATCACCGATACCAAAGGCAAGGCGCTTAATCGGCAAACTACCTTCAAACAATTGTCCAGTTCCATCTGCTTTGTAGCTTAAAGGAAAACTGGTCGCGACAACTTTGCCTTTGATGGTCAGATTTCCGCTCACTTGAAGCTTGCCAGGTGCAATAAGCTTCATGGCTGTTGAAGTGAAAGTCGCTTTGGGGAATTGTGCGGCGTTAAACCATTCTTTCTTTTGCACCTCTTTGTTGTACTCGGGCGCGGGCAATTCTAAGCTATTCATATCGATTTCAACTTGAGCTTTCGACTGCTCGATTTGTTTTTCGTTGAGATCAATAATCACCGCATAGCGCTTGAAACTTGCCTGGACTGGTACTTCCATTTGCTTGAAGGTGATTTGCAGGCTACTTTTGGCATTGTCGAGTTTGAGGCTTCCCGCAAATACCAGCCCCGTTGTGATGCTCAATAAAGTAGCACTGCTGAGACGCAGAAAATTTTTCATTTGAAAATTCATATTCATTCCTTATCTTTAGTTTTTACCTGGAAGCATGCGCTCTAGGGTTCCATCTTTATCGATGAGTTTATGTTTCAATGCTGCTGCGAAATGCATTGCAACCAAGATTGCCATGATAGTCGTCAGAATTTCATGTACTTCTTTGAACGAATCTTTGAGTTCCGGCATGGGCGGAATCAATGCTGGCAATTGCACGATACCGAGGTAGACAACTGGAAAGCCTGCCGCATAGGAATACAAGTAACCAGAAATTGGCACTGCGAACATTAAAAAGTATAAAAACAGATGGGTGGCTGTCGCCAGATTCTTCTCCCAAGGCTTGAGTGATGCTTGATATGCAGGCGCACCTTTCCACAAACGCACCAGCAAACGAATCGCCACCAAGCCCAGTACCGTGACCCCCAGCCACTTATGCCAAGCGTAGTACTGTAATTTGGCTGGGCTAATGCGCATTTCTGTCATGTAGGTACCTAGCGCGAACGCCGCAACAATGAGGATCGCGATCAACCAATGCAAGAAAATACTAATGCCTGAATATTTTTGCATACCAGAAGCTCCAAGGAAATTAGTTCGAACTAGAACTAATATAGCAAAAAAAATGAAGTTGCGCAGAAAATATTCAAAATTCTGTCAAAGTTTCTAAGCTTCTTGAAGGCCCGTTTGTGCTGCTATTTGAGGGGAAAGCAGGGTGAAATTTAGTCATGTTAAAAGTGTAATTTAAAGTTTAATTTCGACAAGCTTTTTGGGTAATAAAATGAAAAAAAACAATCAAAATCAATTTCTTTGACGATAATACCACTTGTATTTTATATTGATACAAATTGAGACAAATGTAGATATTTTTGGAAATTTGTCGAAGAAAATTCAATTTTAGAGGGTTGGTTCTAGTCTTTTTAGAAAAAAACACCGTTTTTCTCTAATTCTTGCAATAAATTTGTAACTGGGAAATTAATTGCTTTTGATACCAGTTGCATTTTCAATACACTTTTGTCGTAAAAATGCAAAGAACAACAAAATCTTCATTTTTTTTCACAAAAAACCAAATTTCCGATTCATTTTTTGCGAAACGCATGTCATATTCTAGTCACACAGAGGTTGTAGTGAAGTGATAAAAAATACAGATTTTAATTTTTAATCAATTGAAACCGAGTTAAGTTTTATCGCTGTTGGGAGGGGGTTAATCGTAACCATCCATTACGAGGCGCCATCAAATTGAGTTATCAAACTCTTAATAATTATATGTAAAGGCCTAAAATGAAGAAATCAAACGTAATCGTTCGTCCGTTATTGTTGTCAATTCTCGTTGGCAGTGCATGCAACGCGATGGCTGCAGACCGTGTGGATTTGGAAAAAAATAACGGTGCAGCACGTGCATCTATTATGTCGATCGGCGGCCGCGTAACGGCAGCTCAGCATATCGGTTTGTCTAGCGATGAATTGAAAGAAGTCCGTTCACAAGCTTATGCTGGCGGCAAAACAATTACTCGTCACCAACAGTTTCACCAAGGCATTCCAGTGTGGGGTGAAGCGGTTATTGAGCACCGTGGCGCGAGCGACAATACACCAACAATGAGTGGTGCGATGTTGTCCGGTTTGGCACAAGATTTGCCAAGCGTGAAGCCAACATATAGCGCATCTCAAATTTTGTCTTTGGCAAAATCCAAAGCACAAGTTTCCCGTTCCAGCAACGATCAAGCTAAATTGTTCGTTAAGCAAGATGACAATGGCGTAGCACGTTTGGTTTATCAAGTGTCTTTCTTGGCTGATGATGCAGGCAAACCAAGCCGTCCATCATTCTTGATCGATGCGAATTCTGGCGCGGTATTGCAACAATGGGATGGCATTACACATTCTTTGACAGGAACAGGTCCTGGCGGTAATGCGAAAACTGGTCAACGTGAATACGGTACAACTGCTGGTTACGGTTACCTCGACGTATTGGTGAGTGGCTCTACATGTAAGTTGAGCAGCACTAATGTTGATACTTACAACATGAACGGTGCAACATCTGGTACAGGTACATTGCATTCTTTCACATGCCCACGTAACACTGTAAAAACAATCAACGGCGCTTATTCTCCAATGAATGACGCGCACTACTTCGGTAACAAAGTATTCGATATGTACCAAGCGTGGTTGGGTGTGCGTCCAATCAGCCAAAAATTGGTCATGAAAGTGCATTACGGCACAAACTACGAAAATGCATTCTGGGATGGTTCAGCAATGAGCTATGGTGACGGTGCAACTACGTTCTATCCATTGGTATCTTTGGACGTAACTAGCCATGAAGTTAGCCATGGTTTCACGGAGCAAAACTCTGGCCTGGTTTACTCTGGTATGTCTGGTGGTATGAATGAAGCGTTCTCCGACATGGCTGGTGAAGCTGCTAAGTACTATGTCACAGGCACGAACGATTTTAAAGTTGGTGTAGACATTTTCAAAGCAGCTGGCGCATTGCGTTATATGTACAACCCACCATTGGATGGTGCATCCATTGACAACGCAAGCAAGTACACAAGCAGCTTAGACGTTCACTATTCCAGTGGCGTGTATAACAAAGCTTTCTATTTGTTAGCAACGAAAGCCGGCTGGAACACACGTAAAGCATTTGAAGTAATGGCTGATGCGAACCGTTTGTACTGGACTGCAAGCAGCACATTCAATGCTGGCGCATGTGGCGTTGAAAAAGCAGCTGCTGCACGTGGTTATACAGTAGCAGACGTAACTGCCGCATTCGCAGGTGTTGGTGTGAGCTGCTCTGGTACAACGCCTCCACCAGCTGCAACAGCGTTGACAAGCGGTGTGACAGTAACAGGTATTACATTGGCTAAAGGTGCTACTAAGTTGTACAGCATTGTTGTTCCAGCAGGCAAAACAAGCTTGACAGTGAAATTGTCGGGCGGTACAGGTGACGGCGATATCTACTTGAAAGCTGGCGCTGCTCCAACAACAACTTCGTACACATTGAAGTCTGATGGTTCTACAAATACTGAAACGATCACTGTGACTTCACCAGCTGCTAATACTTACTACATTTTGGTAAGTGCTTATGCTGCGGTGTCTTCAACAACGATCAATGCAACAGTGAAGTAAAAAGGGAGGGTACGAGCACAGTATGAATTCATATTGTGTTCGTCAAAGTCAAACAATGCGTGTCATAGCGTATTGTTGATGAAAAAAGAAAGCGGCAAATTCAGAGATGAATTTGCCGCTTTTTCATTGGGACCTAGGTTTACGTATTGTTGTGAGTCTCAACTCAATATTCAAAGCTGAGACTTAAACTCGAAACCTAGATTGCTTTCGCCAATTTTGCTGCGATCCCCGTGTAGTTACCAGGGGTCATTGCCATCAAGTGATCTTTCGCTTCTTGCGGAATTTGCAGTTTGGCGATGAACTCACGCAAGGCTTCTTTAGAAATACCTTTGCCGCGGGTCAATTCTTTGAGTTGCTCGTACGGATTTTCGATGCCGTAACGACGCATTACTGTTTGCACAGGCTCCGCTAACACTTCCCAGCTATTGTCTAAGTCTTCAGCGAGGCGAGCGTGATTAGTTTCGAGTTTATTCAGGCCACGAACGCAGCTGTCGTATGCCAATAAAGTGTAACCGAGGGCAACGCCGATATTACGCAAGACAGTAGAATCAGTGAGGTCACGCTGCCAACGTGACACAGGTAATTTTTCTGCTAAGTGCTTGAGTAGGGAGTTGGCTAAACCCAAGTTACCTTCGGAGTTTTCGAAATCAATTGGGTTAACTTTGTGCGGCATGGTCGAGGAGCCAATTTCGCCTGCTTTGGTTTTTTGCTTGAAGTAACCAACAGAAATATAACCCCAAATATCACGGTTCAAATCGAGCAAAATCGTGTTGGCGCGAGCGAAGGCATCAAACATTTCAGCCATATAATCGTGCGGTTCAATTTGAATTGTGTAAGGGTTGTAGGTCAAACCCAAACGTTGTTCAATCACATTCTTGGAAAAGCTTTCCCAATCATGTTGTGGATAAGCTGATAAATGTGCATTGTAGTTACCAACCGCACCATTCATTTTGCCCAAAATTTCGACTTGTGCAATTCGTTGTGCGGCGCGCTGCAGGCGAGCAACCACGTTGGCCATCTCTTTGCCCAAAGTCGTTGGGCTTGCTGTTTGACCATGCGTACGCGAAAGCATAGGCACTTCAGCATTCTCAATCGCGATTTCTTTCAGGCGATTGATGAGCTTGTTTAACGCCGGCAACATGACCGAGTCACGTGCTGTCTTTAACATCATGCCGTGGGACGTGTTGTTGATATCTTCTGACGTGCAAGCGAAGTGAATAAACTCCGCCGCCGCTTTGAGCTCTTGGGTAATTTCAGATGCAATATTCAGGTCACGTTTTGGTAAATGCGCGTAGCTATCTGGTAGTGCCAAACCTACGGATTCTTTCAACCAATATTCAACTGCTTTTACGTCATGGTTGGTAACTGCTTCAATAGACTTGATCCGTGCTGCATCTTCTTCAGAAAAATCGGCCGCAATACGATTTAGTAACGCATTCGCTGCTTCTGAAAACGGTTTGATCTCGTTAAAGCCAGCTTGGGAAAGAGCTTGCAACCATGAGATCTCAACTTTGACGCGATGATGCATAAAGCCCGCTTCAGATAAGGTTGCGCGCAAAGCGTCGACCTTAGATGCGTAGCGGCCATCCAATGGCGAAAGAGCAGATAGGGTAGAAAGTGACATAGGTGTGGACCGTAAAGTGAAGATGAAACTTGCAGGCAAGAGAAAAACAACAGTTTAGAGAAATAGCGGAATTTGTTTAGTTCGCGGTGAAAAACACACAAACATGAAAGTATGGCTATTCATAATCGCCAAGAAATACCGCAAATTACGCCCAAAAAGGCTGTAATTTCTTTCATTCGACTTGCCGGAAAGCTCGTATTTTAACACGGCTTGATACGCTTTTTTCGTCATGGTTGACTGTCGATTGGGATCTGAAGGTCTTCTCGATCCAAGCATGTGACTGACAATGTTATAATTTCACCTAATTGAAACCCCCACTGAAATTGTTATTAATTCATTTTTCTAACAGTTCAATCGAATAGCTTATGAAACTCATTGGTTCCCTCGCCAGCCCTTATGTGCGAAAAGTCCGCGTCGTTATGGCGGAAAAGAAGTTGGACTACGCATTAATTCTCGAAAACGTTTGGGCAGCAGACACGACGATTCAGCAATCCAACCCATTGGGTAAAGTTCCTTGTTTGTTGATGGAAGACGGTGGCGCCATGTTTGATTCGCGCGTTATCGTTGAATATCTCGATACGCTAACCCCAGTAGGTAAATTGATTCCACCACATGGTCGTGAACGTGCTGAGGTCAAAAACTGGGAGGCATTAGCTGACGGTATTCTGGATGCAGCAGTGATGGTGTTCGTCGAACGCACGAAACGTGAGCCTGAGTTCCGCAGCGAAGCTTGGATAGGTCGTCAACTCGATAAAGTGAATGCGGGTTTGAAAGCGATGTCTCTAGGCTTAGGTGAGTCTGCTTATTGCGTGAGTAACCACCTAACCTTGGCAGATATCGCTGTAGCCTGTTGTTTAGGCTGGTTATCGTTCCGTTTCCCTGAAATACAATGGCGCGACGAATATCCGAATTTGGCGAAGTTGTTTGATAAATTGGGTGAGCGCCAATCGTTTAAGGATACTGTGCCACAGTGATCCTTTGCATCAAATAAGAAAGCGTGTAGAGCCATTTTTTCTCTACACGCTTTTTTTACGTCCCTAACACTCAATAATCGCCGGAATCAGCCTCGCAATGAGAAGTTAATGCTTGCCGTGGCAAGAACGGTCACCGATTTTCCATCTTCAACATAAGGCTTGAAAATCGCACGCATTAAAGCTGTTTTCGCAGATTCGTCTAATCGATTGAAGCCCGAGGATTTGATGATTTCAACTTTCTCCGCGCGGCCTTTGTCGTTCACCAGCACTTGCATCACCACACGACCTTCTTCGCCCATACGTTTGGCCATAGGCGGATAGTCTGCTTGTGGTGCTTGAATGTATTCAACGGCACTAATGACTTTGGGGCCACTTGGCTCTGCTTTCGCTACACTGGGCATTGCCGTAACTGGAACATGGCTAGGCGCTGGTGGTATTTCACTGACCGCCGGCGCTACTTGAATCGCATCTGGATTATCGGCTTTACTCGCCACAGCCGTTGGCATGTTAGTCGTAACAATATTCTCTTGTTTGCTGAGTTTTTCAGTCTTTTGTGCGGGAGGAACCTGGGCGGGCGGCTGTGCGGTCGGCACCATCATCACTATCGTTTGCTTTGGTTGAGTGGTGAGACGGGAAATCGGATTAGCTAAGATGGCTGCGAGCAGCACAACGTGAGCGAAAGCAATCATCGCAATTGTTGCGAATTGTCTTTGTGACTGAGGTGCCGTTGAAAAGTGCATGATATCCAATCTCCGCTAAACGAGTCGCTGTTTCCGCAAATCGATGCAAATAATCTAAATAAGAATAATTCGTATTTAGATTATGCTCGATTTTTTAAGCGACTGCAAGAATTTTGTGCAGTGCAAACCTCGGAGATTGATATTTCACAAACGAAATGCTGTGAAGAAGATCAATGCTGACGTGGTTCCTAGGCTGGTGCGATTGCGGGGGAGCATTGGAATGGGGGGGGGGATGGATTCGAGTCTCTAGATTCAAATCCACTTTTTTTGCGGTAGAAAGAGCTCAGCTACCCATTACTTCACCGAGGCGCACGGCGCCAGCAGGTTTCCATAAGGGATTAAATTGCATGCTTTCTTTTTGGAATAGCATCACCACTGTTGAACCCAGAAGAAAGCGTCCCATTTCTTCGCCTTTCTTCAGTTCAATCTGTTGGTCTGTATAAGTCCATTCACGAACTTGATTCGTGCGAGGCGGATTGACAATGCCGTGCCATGCAGTTTGCATGCTACCGACGATGGTAGCACCTACTAGTACCAGCACAAACTCACCCGCGGGGGAGTCAAACACGCAGACCACACGCTCATTACGAGCAAATAAACCAGGCACGCCGCGCGCCGTCGTTGGGTTCACAGAAAATAACTCGCCAGGTACATAGATCATGCGTTTCAATCGGCCATCGCAAGGCATATGAATACGGTGATAATCGCGTGGGCTCAGGTAGATATTGGCAAATTGACCGTCGTGATATTTTGCAGCGAGACTGGCGTCACCGCCAACAAGCGCGGTGGCACTAAATTCATGACCTTTCGCCTGAAAGATTTGTCCGGCATTGATTTGACCAAATTCACTGATTGCTCCATCGACAGGACAAACGTAGGCAGTGTCGGCAATCGGACGGGCGCCTTCACATAGCGGGCGAGTGAAAAATTCGTTAAAGCTGGCGTAGCTTGCCGTATCAGGGTTCGCTGCTTCCGCCATATTTACATTGTATTTCTTGACGAACCAATTGATGAGCTTAGTGGTGCGTGCACCGCCCCGATCATTGGCAACTAAACCTGCAAAAGCGGTCAGCAAATATTTAGGTAAAAGATACTGCGGCAAAACGGCAAGGCGGTCAGACACGGCAAGCTCATCATGTAATAAAAGATTCGCGATTATAACGGTTCATACTTGGAAACTGAAAATTTGCAGCCAATTTCGTCTCGAAATTAGCTTTCTTGAGATGTCATACGCCTTTAGTGAAATTGGCATAAGATGATTGCTAAGGGGTTGCGACGAAGAAAAATGCTTGTTTAGGATTTGACTAAAGATGATTTAGAAATATTCTATTGGATTAGTGAAATTCATAGTGATAAGCTTCTAGTCATCGAATCAGAAAACTATTCGCGGTACAGTTTATTGAGCAAGACTTGAAAATAGACTGAACGGCAATAAATGAAATACTCATTTCAATTTACTAGGAGAACTTAATGAAAACAGTAGGACAAAAACTCGAAGCGTTCAGCGTACCATCAGCAAAGCCAGGTTTTAATCATCATGAAGAAAACGGCGTTTCCGCATTCGAAACGATCACTGAGGCGTCTTTCCCAGGTAAATGGAAAATTATCTATTTCTATCCAAAAGATTTCACATTCGTTTGCCCAACAGAAATCGTTGAATTTGCAAAATTGGCAAATGACTTCGCTGATCGCGATGCAGTGTTGATGGGCGGTTCAACTGATAACGAGTTCTGTAAATTGGCATGGCGCCGTGAACACAAAGACTTGGATAAATTGAATCACTATGCATTTGGTGATGCAACAGGTTCTTTGGTAGACATGTTGGGCGTCCGTGATGTCAACGCTGGTGTAGCTTTGCGTGCAACTTTCATCGTTGATCCTGACAATGTCATTCAGCACGTTTCTGTGAACAACTTGAACGTAGGCCGTAACCCAACTGAAATCTTGCGTATTTTGGACGGTTTGCAAACGGATGAGTTGTGCCCATGCAACCGTACAGTGGGCGGCGCCACTTTGTAAATTCAATTGTAGGGGACATAGCGTTGTTGCTTGTCCTCGCAATACTCAAGTATTGCTGCAAGGGTTTGCAAGTTGGGCGCCTACCTCTGTCTCCCTAAAATTGAATTTCCAGCAGAATTTGGATTTTGAGGGTGATGAGTTCGAATCTCTGCAATGGCAGTACAATCAACCCGCTTCGGCGGGTTTTAAAACCACTTTTTAATAGGTGAAAACTATGGAATTTCTTACTTCAATTAAAAATAGCATTCCTGACTATGCTAAAGACATCCGTTTGAACGTGGATAGCACAATTGCTCGTTCTAGTCTCGAAGGAAACGATGCCGTAGGTGTAGCCTTGGCAGCAGCGTTCGCGGCGAAGAGTAAAGTGATCGTTGATCTGATTAAGAACTCCGGCAATATCTCTCCAGAAGAAATTCAGGCAGCGATGACAGCAGCGGCATTGATGGGCATGAATAATGTCTGGTATCCATTTGTCGAAATGGCCGATGATGAGGACTTGAAAACCCAAGGCGCGCAGCTGCGTATGAACGCATATGCGACCAACGGTGGTGTCGATAAGCGCCGTTTTGAGATGTATGCCTTAGCGGCATCGATTGTTGGTAAATGTCATTTCTGCGTGAAATCGCACTTTGACCTGTTGAAGAAAGAAGGCATGAGCACCGTACAATTGCGCGATGTAGGTCGTATTGCAGCTGTGATTAATGCAGCGTCTCAAGTGATTGCAGCAGAGGCTTGAGTCTAAGGGCGGCATTTCAGCGAACAGACAAATGTCTCCGCTTTCGTGCTAAAGCAACAGCTTTCCTCTCGGACAAAGATCACCATCTACCCTTGGTCGGCTTTTGATTGCCGACCATTTTCTTTTCTGTTAGCGTGCTTGCTCGGCTTTTTTCATTCGACTTCGGCTGGATGGGAAATTTAGTGCAACTGCAGACAGGACATAAGAAATGCAACATCCAGCATTCGATGAATTCAAACGTGCTTTTAACTCTAAACAATTTGATCAAGCTCTGAACCACGTAGAGCAACTTCTGCAAGAATTCCCGAATTCTGCCGCTTTGCGTTGGCATCGTGCGAATTGCCTCGAAAAGCTTGAGCGCTATATCGATCTACCCGACACTTTAGAAATCGTCATTCAAAAACTGCCAGACCATTTACCAGCACGCTTAATGCGTGTGGAGTACAGTGATTGGTATATGGAAAAAGAATTGCCTTTGATCGATGGCGAAGATGAGGCTGACGAAGATGACTTACCTGCCGCTGTGCAAGAAGTAAGAGCGCGCCGAGCTGAGAGACAAGTCGAACTCGATGCCCGCAATGAATCTGATTTACGCTTGATTTTAGCTAAAGAGCCTGAACACGCACAGGCAAGTTTTTTGCTCTCAAATCACTTACGTCAGATTGAATCGAGCGATGAGGTTAATGCCTTGCAGTTGGAGGAACGTGAACGTGAGGCCGCACAACTGCTTGATCAAGCCATTCAGGCAGCACCCAAACAAGCCGACTATTACTTAGCGCGCGCCGGTCATGCGCGCGCAAATGCATTTGCGAATATCAATGAGGAAGATGCAAATGCGGAATTGCCCGCCAACGTGGTGCGCACCTATAGTGGCATCTATTATTTGAAAGATCGTCTGCAAGCCGCAGCTGCCGACTACCGCACTGCTTGGAGCTTGTCGCAGCAACCAGGTCACGCGCTCAAATTGGCAACCACATTGCATGATTTAGGCCAATTCGATGAAGCCTTGGCTATTTATGATGATGCTCTCGCCAAAATGCCAGAAGATGCACCATTACGTGCCTACTTCATTGAACGCCGCACGATGTCTGAAAATAATGGAGCCGGTGAGCGCGAGCACTTTGCCAATATGTTGTTAAATGGCTTGGATGATAGCGGTAAGGATCGCAATCTGTCAGACAATATCGCTGCGCAAGCCATCATGGGAGCAGCCGATGCCATCCGCCGTGGCGCTAGTGTTTCAGACGCGCTAGCTGCCAATATCAGCGACGACCCCGATACCATGCGCGCCATGAGTTTGGCGAGGCAGTTATTGAATTTGGTCAATGAACCTCACCCTGAGTTGGCCGAAGTGGATGCGAAAGACTACCCAACGTATCAACGTCAACATGCGGACAAAACAGAGAAAGCCGCGCTGAAGGCCGGTATGCACAAGATTTGCGATGCCGAAGCCATGGGCATGTTCAAAATGTTGGGCCAACACGTGCTGCTGCGCTTTTATCGAGATGAGAGTGGTGAAATCGGCATGGCTAGCTTTAAGATGAAACACAAATGGCCAGGCTTTGTGGCGGTGATGATTTTGTTTGTGATGGGCAAATGGAAAGCTCATGCGATGGTCGAGTGTGTCACAACTTTCGATGATGGCACCTTGATTTCGACTCAGCCGGAAAGCATTTCGCCATTTAGTTATGGTGATCGCGTCATTCTACGTAAGCTGCCGAAAAACGTTAGCGTTGCTGAACTCATCACTGTTCATCAAGAAGCAGTGGCGGACTACAAGCTACAACATCCTGAAGCCAAAGCGCGTATCGTCAATGACTTAGCGGGTGTCGAAGCACGTTGGATAGAGGGCCAGCAAATTAAGGCAGCTTATCGGAAATCGATTGGTTACGCGAGTGATGAAGAGCTCCATAAAATGCTCGGTGCGCAATACGATAATTTAGCTGAAAAAATTCGCAAGCAATTGCAAATCATGACGGCTTAAGGCGTAACTTCGATTCGAAAAGATCTGGGTTCGAAGCAAAGGACTTGGATTTTTCGTGATTGCCCCGATCTATTAGAAATCTAGCGATAAGTATCGCCAGCTCCTATCGCAAATACGGGGGACGGTGCTACTATCCCCCACATTTCCTCGTCCCCTGATAATTTTTCCTTCATGCGCTTCTTTACACCACGCCCGACCTTCACCGAGTTACCCGCGATAGGACTGCAAGCGCAAGATATTCATATCTTACATTCCGCTGCAAGCTTTAAGCAGCGGTTACTGCAGCAGATCGCCTCCGCGAAGCGCAGAATTATTTTATGCTGCTTGTATTTGCAGCACGATGAGGCAGGACAAGAAATTTTAGATGCTTTATATGCAGCGAAAAAAGCCTCTCCCTCGTTGGAGGTTTTTGTTTTCGTTGACTGGCATCGCGGTCAACGCGGTCTCATCGGCGAACAAAAAATTCCCGGCAAAATTGCGGGGAATGCAGCGTGGTATCAAGCGCAAAGTGCGCTGCATGGCGGAACTGTTCCTATTTATGGTGTGCCCGTACAAACACGCGAATTATTCGGTGTGTTGCATTTAAAAGGCTATGTGATTGATGACACCGTGATTTATAGCGGGGCGAGTATCAATAATGTGTATCTGCAACAGTTCGAAAAATATAGACATGATCGATACTGGCTCATTAAGAACACGACGCTTGCCGACAGTATGGCTAGTTGGATGCGCGAACAGTTTTTAAACAGTTCCGCAGTTCATCGACTTGATCAAAACCAAGTACCTGCGACGCGCGCTATCCGCTCCGATATTCGTGCTTCCCGTGAAAAGATGAAGAAGGCCAGCTATCAATTGTCTATTGCGCAGAGCTTGCCGACTTTATCTCAGCAAAAAGCCTTGGCGGTGACTAATATTGTCGGCTTGGGTAATAATAATCGACTCAATCGCTACATTTGCCAGCTACTCGCTTCGGCACAGAAGCAGTTGACGATATGTACACCTTATTTCAATTTCCCTCTAGCGATTACGCGTGAAGTCAATCGTGCCATCAAGCGTGGGGTAAAAGTGCAAATCATCGTGGGCGATAAGCTTGCGAATGATTTCTTTATTCCGCCTGATCAAGCGTTCAAAGCGATTAGCTGTTTGCCCTACCTTTACGAGATGAATTTGCGACGCTTCGCCAAGAAACATCAGCAAGATATCGCAAGTGGTGCACTGAAGATCCAGCTCTGGCGAGATGGTGATAACACCTATCATCTGAAAGGGATTTGGGTTGATGAGCTATACACCTTGGTGACGGGGAATAATCTCAATCCGCGCGCTTTTAGATTAGATCTTGAGAACGCCTTGTTATTCAGTGATCCACAAGGCGAATTGCTGGCGCAGCGCGAAGCCGAATTGCAGCAAATTTTGCAGCACACGAAACTGGTCGAACACTATCAAGATTTGCAAAAACTGAATGATTATCCGCCGAAAGTGAGGCAGTTCTTGGCAAGGCTAAGCCGTGTCAGATTGGACCGGCTCGCCTACCGAGTTTTGTGATGAAGTTATCTTAGCGTGCGGTTAAAAAGTTCAAGGGTGCGTGACCAAGCGAGTTGCGCGGCTGTTTTGTCATAGCGTGGTGTCGTGTCATTGTTGAAACCATGCTCAACGCCTTCATACACGAAGCCCTGATACTTCACGCCAGCGGCTTTCAGTGCATCCTCATATTTTGGCCATCCCGCAACCAGTCGTTCATCTTTGCTCGCATGATGCACTAACACTTCTGCTTTAATGTTGGCTACTGTTTCTGCTGCTGGCGCTCCCCCGTAGAATGGTACTGCGGCTTTCAGATCGGGTATCTTCGTCGCCAGGAAATTAGCGATCGCTCCACCGTAGCAGAAACCCACCACACCAACTTTGCCGTTTCCACCATCAATGGTTTTTAGTATGCCAGCTGCGGTGATAAAGTCTTCTCGCGTTTTCGCTTGTTCGAGTTTTGGGAACAGTTCGCGTGCTTTTTCTTCAGTACCAGGATAGCCGCCTAATGGAAACAAAGCGTCGGGGGCAAAAGCGATGAACCCATCTAGCGCGAGGCGTCGTGCAACATCTTCAATATGCGGATTCAAACCACGATTTTCATGCACCACGAGTACGGTCGGTAGTGGTCCCTTAGCGTTTGCTGGGCGCACCAAGTAAGCTCGCAAGCTGCCATAGCCATTGGGAGAAGGGTATTCAACGTAACTGGCGACAATACGTTTGTCATCGGGAGCGATTTGCTGTGCCGCTGCGAAGTTCGGGCTGAGTGCCTGCAATAGGCCTTCGGCAGTGACGACACCAGCAGCGTATTTACTAGCTGAACTAAGAAATCCACGGCGACTAATTCCACCATGTACATATTGATCAAATAATTTAAGCACCTCTGGATGGAAGTCTTTTGCTGTTTGCATCCTTACTCTCCTCTTGGATAGATTGATGTACCGCTGAATTGTGTGCATACGATACACAAAATCCAGGTGATTTGCACTGACTTGGTCACTTTGACCCGCTTCTTCAAATTTGGAAAACGCATATCGATGTTCGAAATGATTCGTTTTCTGTATCTCTCCCACTCTTTATGCTCTCGTTTTCAAAGTTCAATTTGAGCTTAACTTAAATTTGGAGCACGTTTCTATGAAAGTATTTCGTGGTGTTAGTACCTACATTTTTTCCCTAATTATCGGACTCGCAACTCCGGCCCTCGCTTTTGCAGCAGACCTAAGTCTTCTGAACGTATCCTACGATCCGACCCGCGAGTTGTATCAGGAAATTAATCCCGCATTTGCCAAATACTGGAAAGCAAAAACGGGCGATAACGTCACGGTTAAGCAATCTCATGGCGGATCAGGAAAACAAGCGCGTTCTGTTATTGATGGCTTGAGTGCTGACGTGTTAACCCTTGCGCTCGCCTATGACATCGATGCAGTAGCCGAGAAAAATTTGTTGGCCAAGAATTGGCAAAAACGATTAACAAAGAATGCAGCACCCTACACATCAACCATCGTTTTCTTGGTGCGCAAAGGAAATCCAAAAGCCGTCAAAGATTGGCAAGATTTGCTTAAACCCAATCTCGCTGTGATTACACCAAATCCCAAAACTTCCGGCGGTGCACGATGGAATTACCTTGCTGCATGGGCCTATGCTTTGCAGCAGAAAGGCGCTACCGAAGCAAGCGCGCAAGAGTTTGTTAAGAAACTGTATAAGAACGTTCCTGTTTTAGATTCAGGTGCTCGAGGATCTACAGTGACATTTGCGGAACGCGGAATTGGTGACGTGCTATTGACCTGGGAAAACGAAGCCTACCTAGCGTTGAAGGAGTTCGGCGCCGATAAATTGGAAATTGTGACGCCTTCCATTAGTATTTTGGCAGAGCCGCCTGTGACTGTCGTTGATAGTGTGGTCGACAAGAAAGGTACTCGCACGGTTGCTGAGGCTTACCTCAATTTTCTGTATAGCGATGAGGCTCAAGACATCATTGGTAAAAATTTCTACCGTCCTAGTTCAGAAAAAGCTGCACAAAAATATGCAAAGCAGTTTGCTAAGTTGAAGTTGGTCAACGTCGACGACAGTTTTGGCGGTTGGACGAAGGCACAGAAAACTCACTTCGCTGACGGCGGCGTATTCGACCAAATTTACCAGCGTTGATCCGTATCTATCGAACGGTTCTGGTTTCGCCCTCATCGTTCCGCACCTCATGAATCATGGTCTGATAGATAACTACCTAAGTCTCTTTATGCGAAAAACGACTAAGTAAATAATAATTTATTCGTTTTTCGCATAACCGTTCTGTGGAAAGATGCGGAACCTTGAGCCAGCGATCTTCAATTGACTGGCGATCGCATCTACGAATTTCTTCTCAAAGGCAGCAAATGGCATTCTTAAGTACCAATCGAGCGAAGGCGAGACGCGTTATTCCTGGCTTCCACCTGTCGGTCGGATTCACTATCTTCTATTTGGGACTGATCGTTCTGATTCCTTTATCTGCCGTGTTTGTGAAGACTTTCACCATGACTTGGGATGCGTTTTGGCATACGGTGACTTCTGAGCGCGTGATGGCTTCTTATCGCCTCACCTTTGGTGCTTCTTTGTTGGCAGCTTTTATCAACGTCATTTTTGGCGGCATTTTGGCGTGGGTCTTGGTGCGCTATAAATTTCCAGGCAAGCGCTTGATTGATGCTTTCGTCGATTTGCCGTTTGCCTTACCTACCGCTGTCGCTGGTATCACCTTGGCGACTTTGTATAGCCCGAATGGATGGCTCGGTAGATTACTAGCGCCATTCGATATCAAAGTGGCCTACACGCCGCTCGGTGTCTTGGTGGCATTGATTTTTATTGGCTTGCCTTTTGTGGTTCGCACCGTGCAACCAGTCTTGGAAGAAGCTGAGAAAGAGTTGGAAGAGGCTGCCATTAGTCTGGGCGCAAGCCACTGGCAAACTTTTACCCGAGTGATTTTTCCAACGATCTTGCCTGCGGTATTAACAGGTTTTGCTTTGGCCTTTGCCCGCGCCACAGGTGAATATGGTTCCGTGATTTTCATAGCCGGCAATATGCCGATGATTTCAGAAATTACACCATTGTTCATGATCACGAAACTCGAACAGTATGACTACGCAGGCGCAACTGCTATTGCAGTCGTGATGTTGATTATTTCCTTTATTTTGTTATTGACGATCAATGCTTTGCAAGCCTGGACTCGTCGCCGCCAAACTGCTGGCAAAGCTTAAGGTTCATCCGTGCTATGACTACTACCGCTATCAATCCTTCATTGTCTGCTTCGGTCCCGAATCCGAGTCTTCGTATCGAGCCTCCCCTGCAATTGCAGGCCACACTTGAGCCATTGTGGGTGAGAATTACCTTGGTGACGGTGGCCTTGGCCTTTGTCATCCTGTTTCTCTTCGTACCTCTCGCTGCGGTGTTCACCGAAGCTTTGCGCAAAGGTTGGGAAGTCTATCTGACATCGATCCAAGAGCCTGATGCCTTATCTGCCATCAAATTGACTTTGACGGCCGCCGCCATCGCAGTGCCACTGAATTTAGTATTTGGTGTCGCCGCTGCTTGGGCCATTGCCAAGTTTGAGTTTCGTGGCAAGAACGTTTTGTTGACGCTGATCGACTTGCCGTTCTCGGTATCGCCTGTGATTTCTGGTTTGATTTATGTCTTGTTGTTCGGTGCTCAAGGCTGGTTTGGTGACTGGCTACGTGCGCACGATATCAAGATTTTGTTCGCGGTCCCCGGCATCGTATTAGCCACTATTTTTGTCACCTTTCCATTTATTGCACGTGAGTTGATTCCATTGATGCAAGCGCAGGGTAGTGAAGAGGAGGAAGCAGCGTTGGTACTCGGCGCTTCAGGCTGGAAAACGTTTTGGCATGTCACCTTGCCCAATATTAAATGGGGTCTGTTGTACGGCGTGATCCTGTGTAATGCACGTGCCATGGGCGAGTTCGGTGCGGTGTCGGTCGTGTCTGGCCATATTCGCGGTGAGACCAATACCATGCCTTTGCAAGTTGAGATTCTCTATAACGAATACAACTTCACTGCCGCTTTTGCGGTGGCCTCACTGTTGACTTTGTTAGCGCTGGTGACATTGGCATTGAAGACTATCGTCGAGTGGAAGACGGACGAATCACGTCAACGTATTCCGCAAGAGTGAGTGAAACATTCGAATTTCATCAGCACATTGTATTCCGAATTTAATCGTATTAAGTGTTAAGAAAGTGTCAGGAAAAGATTATGAGCATCGCCGTTAATCAATTGCACAAACGTTTTGGAAATTTCACCGCTTTGGATAATGTATCCCTCGATTTTCCGAACGGCGAATTGACCGCTTTGTTGGGGCCTTCGGGCTGCGGCAAAACTACGCTGCTGCGTATTATTGCTGGCTTAGAGTACGCTGACCAAGGCCAAGTCTTGCTAGACGGTGAGGATGCGTCGAATCAGCATGTGCGCGAACGCCAAGTTGGTTTCGTGTTTCAGCACTATGCTTTGTTCAAGCATATGACGATCTTCGAAAATATCGCTTTTGGCTTGCGTGTGAAACCGCGCCATCTGCGCCCAACAGAAGCGCAAATCAAAGAAAAAGTGACGAAGCTATTGGAGTTAGTGCAGCTTGATTGGTTGGCTGATCGTTATCCACCACAATTATCTGGTGGGCAGCGCCAACGTATCGCTTTGGCACGCGCCTTAGCGGTTGAGCCGCGTGTTCTGTTACTCGATGAACCATTCGGGGCCCTCGACGCCAAGGTGCGTAAAGAGTTGCGTCGTTGGTTGCGTCGTTTGCATGATGAACTTCATGTGACCAGTATTTTCGTCACGCATGATCAGGAAGAAGCCTTGGAAGTGGCGGATCAAATCGTGGTGATGAACCACGGTAAAGTTGAGCAAGTCGGCGCGCCGAATGAAGTCTATCAACATCCAGCGACACCATTTGTCTATGGTTTCTTGGGTAATGTGAACCTCTTCCATGGCCGAGTGCATGAAGGCATTTTGGATGCAGACGGTGTTGCCTTTGCTGCACCAGGCCATGCAGAAACGCGCGATGCAATCGGTACGGGTTATGTGCGTCCACACGAATTGGAAATCGATCGTTACACCGCTGGCGCTGAAGGTTTGCCAGTCAAATTGCGTCGTGTACATGGGATTGGTCCATTAGCGCAATTGGAGCTGGTGCGTGAAGATAATGGTCAGTTGATCGAGGCGATGATCAGCGCCGAAAGAGCTGTGCATTTGACTTTGCAAGTCGGCGAAATTTTGCTCGTGAAGCCGAAGCGCCTGCACGTGTTCGTTGAAAACCTTCCTGCGTAACGTGAGGACTTCCCCAAAACAGACGCTGGCGTTGTTGTGTTCGCCTCGCCGTGCAGGCGCACTGTCTTCGGCTCCACGCCTAGTCAGCGCAATTTTGAGTAAGTCCTGTTTGATTAAAGGGTGTTTATGAACTTCCAACAATTACGCTCAATACGTGAAGCCTGCCGTTGCGGTTATAACCTGACGGAAGTGGCTAATGTGTTATTTACATCCCAACCGGGCGTGAGCCGTCAGATTCGTGAAGTCGAAGAAGAATTAGGCGTCGATATTTTTGAACGGAATGGCAAACGTCTGACAGGCTTAACCGAGCCAGGCAAAGGTATTTTGCCAATTATTGAGCGATTACTTCTCGAAGCTGAGAACCTACGCCAAGCGGGCAATGATTATTCCGATCAAGCCCGCGGTACTTTGGCGATTGCGACGACACATACCCAGGCGCGTTATGTCTTGCCAAAAGTGGTGCAACAATTCCGTCATGCGTTTCCTGAAGTGCGTATCGCTCTACAGCAAAGTGCACCTGAACATATCGCGGAATGGGTGTTGTCAGGTAAGGCTGATATTGGAATTGCGACCGAAGGTCTATCTCAGTTTAAAGATCTTGTTTCTTTCCCTTGTTACGAATGGAATCACGTGGTCGTGGTTCCCGAAGATCATCCTCTGCTCAGTATTGAAGAATTGAGTTTGGCTGATCTTGCTAAGTATCCTTTGATTACCTATGACGTTGGCTTTACTGGTCGCGGGCATATTGATGAAGCCTTCCGTCAAGCGGGTTTGCGCACAGACATCGTGCTCACCGCGATGGATTCAGATGTGATTCAACAATATGTTGCTTTGGGTTTGGGCGTGGGTTTAGTCGCTTCGATGGCGATTGAAAGTAGCGCTGATAATCAACGTTCAAAAGGTTTGAGAACGCTCTCGGCTAGCCATTTGTTCCGTACCAATGTCACACGTTTGGCCGTGCGTCGCGGTGCTTATTTGCGCGCTTACACTTACGATTTCATCCAAAAGTTCGCGCCATCATTGAGTCGCGAAGATATTCGTAAGGCGATCGCAGAAGTCGAACTTGCCTAAAATTTATCATCCAAGCTAAAGCAATAGCCATTGGCGTTTCCTTATTGAGAACACATGCCATGCCTGAGCATGATTTGGTGTTCTTCTATAGAATCGTGCCTTTGCCGCGTCATTAACGCTCGTTCAGAGTGAGCTTTGGCGGTGGCTGTGCTGAATAACAAGAACAAGGCGAGTACGACGTGATTAAAATCGAAGCTTTAGAAAAAGAATACGTAGTGGGGCAGCGTCGAATTGCTGCCTTGCGCCGCATTGACCTACAGGTTGAGAAGGGCGAAATTTTCGGCATCATTGGCCGTTCTGGTGCGGGTAAGAGCACTTTACTACGTGCCCTCAATTTATTGGAACGTCCGACCGCGGGTAAAGTCATCATCGAAGGTGAAGATATAACCCAATACGACACGCAACAATTGCTGGCGCTGCGTCAGCGCATCGGTATGGTGTTTCAACACTTTAATTTGTTGAGCGCGAAAACCGTCGAACAGAACATTGCCTTTCCACTTAAACTCAGTGGCAAGTACAGCAAAGAGCAACGTCAACAACGGGTTGACGAATTGTTGGAGTTAGTTGGGCTGAGTGCACATCGTCACCAGTACCCTTCACAACTTTCCGGCGGTCAAAAGCAGCGTGTTGGTATTGCCCGTGCCTTGGCGAACTATCCGCACCTTCTCTTGTGCGACGAAGCGACCTCTGCGCTCGATCCTGAAACCACACAATCCATTTTGCGCTTGCTGCTCGACATCAACCAAAAACTGGGTTTAACCATCGTTTTGATTACCCATGAAATGCAAGTGATTCGCAGTATTTGCGACCGTGTTGCGGTGATTGATGGTGGTGAGATCGTGGAAAGTGGTGAAGTGGTCGATGTATTCCTCCACCCGCAACATCCATTGACACAAGGTTTAGTCGCCGAAAATCAAGCTTTAGATTTGGAACTCTTGCAGCAATTGCGCCAACGTGAGAACAGCGATTTGCTCCGTTTAACTTATGTGGGTGATGCGACCCACGAACCAATTCTTCACAGAATCGCCGCACAAACCTCGGCAGATATCGTGATTTTGCAAGGTGTGATCGCACGTATTAAAAACACGCCGTATGGCCAATTGATTGTAGAGCTGGCTGGTGAAACGAGTGAACGCATCAAGGTGAGACAGTTGCTGACCGCTGCGCAAGTGCGCATCGATGACTTGCACTCAAGTGCAGTGGAAGGAGTGCAATAATGGATTTTTCTGTCATTGATTGGGAAGATATTCTACAAGCGACGTGGGACACATTAACCATGACGGGCGTGTCACTGTTTTTTACTTTGTTACTGGGTTTGCCTCTGGGCGTCTTATTGTTTTTGACCAGTAAGCGACAATTGCTGGAGCAGGGCCTTGTGTATAACTTATTGTCTTTCGTGGTCAACATTCTGCGCTCAGTGCCCTTTATTATTTTGCTGATTGTATTGATCCCCTTAACTTTGTTATTGGTCGGCACATCGTTGGGCGTTGCCGGAACTATCCCGCCTTTAGTGATAGGCACGACCCCCTTTTTCGCTCGCCTCGTTGAGAACGTGTTACGCGAGGTCGATCGCGGCATTGTCGAAGCTTGCCAAGCGATGGGCGCGAAAACTCATCAGATTATTTTGCACGCCTTGTTACCAGAAGCATTACCGGGCTTATTAGCAGCCACCACGGTGACGACGATCGCTTTAGTCTCATACTCAGCAATGTCGGGTGTGATTGGCGGTGGTGGTTTGGGTGACTTGGCATTGCGGTTTGGATACCAACGATTCCAAACCGAGGTCATGATCGTGACCGTTGCGATCTTGGTGATCTTGGTGCAAGCGATGCAGTATTTGGGTGATTTCTTGGTGCGTAAATTCACGCGAAAATAAGCCTTTAAGCTATTAGGAGTTTTTAATATGTCATTCAACCTCAACCGTCGTCGCTCGTTAGCGGCATTGCCTGCGCTTATGGCAGGCATCGCTTTCGTATGCACTAGCCACTTGTCTGTGGCGCATGCGCAAGCGACTGATACCTTGACCATCGCCGCTAGCCCAGTACCGCATGCTGAGATTTTGGAGTTCGTTAAACCGATCTTGGCAAAGCAGGGTGTCGACTTAAAGATCAAGGTTTTTACCGACTATATTCAGCCAGGCGTGCAAGTGAATGAGAAACATCTCGATGGCAATTACTATTTGCATCAGCCTTTCTTAAACGAGTTTAAGAAAAGTCATAAGAATGATTTGCAGGTAGTGATCGCCAAAGTACACGTCGAGCCATTTGCTGCTTACTCAACGAAATACAAGAAGCTCAGTGATTTGCCAAATGGCGCGACAATCGCCATTCCAAACGACCCTTCGAATTCGGGGCGCTCTTTGCTGCTGTTGGCGAAGCAAGGTTTGTTGAAATTGAAGGACCCGAATAATATCTCCGCGACCAAGCGCGATATTATCGAGAATCCAAAGAATTTCAAATTCAAAGAACTTGAAGCAGCAACCTTGCCACGTATTTTGGGGCAAGTGGATTTGGCTTTGATTAATACGAATTACGCGATCGAAGCGAAATTGAATCCAGTCAAAGATTCTTTGTTTATTGAAGACGCAAATTCACCGTATGCGAATCTCTTGGTGGCACGCGACGACAATAAAGATCGCCCAGCCTTCAAAAAACTAGCTGCGGTATTGAACTCGGCGGAAGTGAAGAAATTTATTCAAGAACGCTATAGAGGCGCGGTAGTACCAGCGTTCTAATAAACGATAGACGTATTAATTTGCGCCAAGCCAAGTCACATGATTGGCTTGGCGCAGAACGATTAGCCGAAGCGCTTACGAATTGACAACTCAATACCTTCGGCATTCAATCCACATTGAGCTAGCAAAAGAGCAGGGTCGCCATGATCGACGAACTTGTCTGGTAAGCCCAGCATCAACACCGGTTTAGCCAAGCCTATTTCGGTCAAAGCTTCAGCCACCGCAGACCCAGCGCCACCCATGGTGCAACCTTCTTCGATGGTCACGATATTGTCATGACGGTTGGCGATGTCTTTGATCATCTCGATATCGAGTGGTTTCACAAAGCGCATATTGACCACAGTCGCATCAAGATTCTCCGCTGCTTTGAGTGCGGGATGCACCATAGAACCAAAGGCGAGGATGGCGACTTTCGAACCCTGACGTAGCAAATCGGCTTTGCCGATCACAAGATCTGTCAATGTGGCTTCGGTTACTTTACCGATACCAGCACCGCGCGGATAGCGCACTGCGGCTGGACCTGGATAGTGATAGGCCGTCGTCAGCATTTGACGACATTCGTTTTCATCAGCAGGCGCCATGATCACCATGTTCGGAATACAGCGTAAGTAGGCGAGGTCATAATTACCTGCATGCGTGGCGCCATCCGCACCCACTAGACCTGCGCGATCCAAGGCGAAAGTCACATCGAGATTTTGCAAAGCGACATCGTGGATCAATTGATCATAGGCGCGTTGCAAGAATGTCGAATAAATAGCCACTACCGGCTTTAAACCTTCGGTCGCCATGCCTGCCGCGAAAGTGACGGAATGTTGTTCAGCGATGCCGACGTCGTAATAGCGTTTCGGAAAACGCTGCTCGAATTCAACCATGCCTGAGCCTTCGCGCATCGCAGGCGTGATGCCGATGAGTTTTTCATCTGCGGCCGCCATGTCACACAACCATTCGCCAAACACTTGTGTGTACGTTTTTTTGGCGGGTGTGGCAGCAGGTTTGATGCCTTCTGCAGGATTGAACTTACCTGGGCCGTGATACAAGATTGGATCGGCTTCTGCCAACTTGTAGCCTTGTCCTTTTTTCGTCACTACATGTAAGAACTGTGGGCCTTTCAGATTCTTAATGTTTTGCAGTGTTGGAATCAAAGACTCTAAATCATGGCCATCGATTGGACCGATATAGTTAAAGCCAAATTCTTCGAACATGGTGGCTGGCACGATCATGCCTTTGGCGTGTTCTTCAAATTTACGTGCAAGTTCCAACATCGGCTGCGGCAACACAGATTTGCCGACATTGCGCGCCGCTGCATAAAACTTGCCGGACATTAAGCGTGCCAAGTAGCGATTCAATGCTCCGACTGGTGGCGAGATCGACATGTCGTTGTCGTTTAAGACCACCAGCATATTGATATCATCGTAGACACCGGCATTATTCATCGCTTCGAAGGCCATACCTGCAGTCATGGAGCCATCGCCAATGATGGCAACCGCATGGCGTGACTCACCCTTGGTGCGGGCGGCTAGTGCCATACCCAGAGCGGCAGAAATCGATGTCGATGAGTGCGCAGTGCCAAAGGTATCGTATTCACTTTCACTGCGACGCGGGAAGCCTGAAATACCGTTGAGTTGGCGCAGACTATGCATTTGATCGCGGCGGCCCGTTAAGATTTTGTGCGGGTAAGTTTGATGACCAACGTCCCACACCAAACGATCTTCGGGCGTGTTGAAGACATAGTGCAAAGCGATTGTGAGTTCGACTGTACCCAAATTCGATGATAAATGACCGCCTGTTTTAGAAACCGATTCGATCACGAAATTACGTAACTCATCGGCCAACGCAGGTAGTTGCGTGCGGCTGAGGTTGCGCAGGTCCGATGGTGAGTTGATAGTGTTGAGTAAGGACATTGTTATGCTTTCCGCTGAACGATCAAGTCTGCTAAATCATGCAGATGCTGGGCGGATTCTCCGAAAATAGCCAAGGCTTGATGTGCATCCTGGCAGAGCTGTTGTGCTAATTGTTGTGATGCTTCCAAACCTAATAATGACACGTAAGTTGGTTTGTTGTCGGCGGCGTCTTTGCCGGCCGTTTTGCCAAGCGTAGCGGAATCCGCCGTGGCGTCGAGTACATCATCGACGACTTGGAATGCGAGACCAACCGCAGCCGAATACGCATCTAAAGCCGCAATTTCATTGGTCTCTAAACGCTTACCACTCATCGCACCAAGAATAACCGAAGCACGTAGTAGTGCGCCTGTCTTTAAGCGGTGCATTTGTTCAAGTTGTTCACGTGTTAGTGAAAGACCGACGCTGGCTAAGTCAATTGCCTGACCGCCGCACATTCCTACTGAACCGGAGGCCTGTGCTAACAGTTGAATCATCGGCAGTTTTTGATCAGCATTGGCTTCAGATTCACTAAGTACTAAAAATGCTTGCGCTTGTAGTGCATCGCCGACAAGTAATGCCGTTGCTTCATCATATTTCTTATGAACGGTGGGTTTGCCACGACGAAGCGCATCATCATCCATGCATGGCATGTCATCATGTACTAAAGAGTAGGCATGAATCATTTCAACCGCACAAGCTGCTCGTGAGAGTAGTTCTTGAGGCGCATTGAATAGTTTGCCTGCTGCAAACACTAAGAGTGGACGCACGCGCTTACCACCGTCTAAAACAGCGTAGGCCATTGCTTCATGTAAACGCTGTGGCGTGGCTTGTACTGATGGTAAATATTCTTGTAAGGAGACTTCGACTTCACCTTGTATGGACTTCATCCATAGCTGAAACGTCCTGCTCATGCCTGACCCTCATTGCTATCTTCAGAATGAAAGGCCTTTAACATGCCGGCATCGAGGATCTTGACCTGTTGTTCTACTTTTTCTAATTGTGCAGCACAAAATTGAATCAGTTCGGAACCACGTTGATAAGCAGTCACTGACGCTTCAAGCGGAAGTTGACCGGATTCCATTTGTGAAACCAAAGCCGTGAGTTCGGCCATTGCTTCTTCGAATGACGCTGGTGTCACACTTGGGGGTAATTTCTTTGACATAGATTACTTTGCAAGGTAGATTGCAGGAGTGGCAAGCTAAACCCCGTATTTTAGATCAAAGGGGGCTTGCTATGGGGGATATCCATTAAGTCGACTTAGTGAGATTGCATTATAAAAAATCATGTTTTTCACGTTTGGGCTGTTGACACGTAAAAAAATGCTTAAAAAATGAGCGAAATTGCGTTTCAAACATTTCCATGTGGAAATAAAGTGGATATAGTCAAGGTTGTGTAGAGGCGCAATTTTGGCTTGACGGAGCAGTGTTGGAACAGTTTATGTCGACAAATCAAGCAGATCCGAAGTTATCGGGTAAGTTTTCTAAGGCCGAATACAAAGTGCCTTTAGAGAAGCTCGAAACCTGGCAGGCCCTGATACAACAGGCTTGCCAACTATGTGCGCCGCAAATCGAGCCATTTGCCGGTCGTTTGTCGCATGCCCTATTTGGGCAATCAGAAGACGCCAGTGATTCCAAATTAGCCAATACCTGCTTTCACGGCGCGCAGCTACTGAAAAACAGCACCTACACCTATTATTATTTATGCACTGCCGCTTTAGAGAAAATACTCAAATCGGAAGTGAAAGAATTTACACATAGTGATCCAAGCACACGCGCCGTCAAAAGTACAGAAGGCGAAGTGGAAATGAGTTTGGTTTCCTATGAGGAAATGGAACTTAAGCTGAGCTATAGCCGTGCCAGCCGTTCCTTAGAATTAGCGCACGCCGAGCCACTAGCAGCCTTGAATATGCGATTTGCCAGCATGCTTGGTCTGGAAAGCGTAGGTGTCGCGCAAAACCCTTTCCGACCTGAAGTCTTCTTGCGTGCGTTAAATAGCGCGTGGTGTGAATTCAATCCTGATACCAATTCTCATGCTCTCGTTTTACCTTTGTTGAGTGAGTTGGTGTTTGACTTGGCACCTGTGTATCACGCGTTAAATGAACTGCTTGTGGTACGTGGCGTGCTGCCTGATCTGCAAGAGACTTACCGCATGAAGCGCAAGCAAGCTGGTGTTGACGCAGAGCGTGTGGGTGAAGCAGTCAAGAATGAAGTCGCCCGTAAGCTTGAACAGTATTTTGCAGGCCAAAGTGCAGGTCCAGAAGCGCATGCGGCACAACACCAACAAGCCGTCCTCGCTAGCCACGGCGGCAGCGTTTCTGGTGCAGGCTCCAATACTGGCATCAGCGGTGGACATCAGCCATATGCTTTTTCTACAGAGGCAACTAATTTCAATCCTGCGAGTTCGGAACTATTCCAATACCTCGCTGGCGTACAAAAAAATATGGCGATCCATCAACTGGTCGCTGGTGCACAGAATGCCGTGCGTTTGTCGCAGATCCGTCAGGAAATGCCGAACGTCTTCCATACTGGAGTTGAACGTCACACCTTCGATTTGTTATCGCATGTGTTTGACGGTGTCTTTGGTAACCAAGATATTCCTGATCCGATCAAAGATTTAATTGGCCTGTTGCAGGTGCCAGTGCTTAAAGCCGCTTTGATGGACAAGGATTTCTTCTTCCAAGATAGCCATCCTGCGCGTCGTCTAATTGAATTGCTGTCCAAATACAGCGTCTCACTCGACCCTGAAAAAGGGCAGGAAGATCCTTTATTCCAGGCGATGCAACGTAATGTCATCCGGGTGCAAAAGGAGTTCGATCAACAACTGAGTTTGTTTGATGAAGTCGTCAATGATCTCGAAAGCTTCATACAAAAAGATGAAGCCGCCACGATTGATGCTTTGCAGGCGCCGATTAATCGTGCGATTCAGCGTGAGAAATTCAAACAAGCAAGTATCGCTGCAACGCATGAAGTCTCTTTGCGCATTGGTACAGGTGAGGTGTTAGCTTTCGTCGAGACCTTCCTCGAAAACCGCTGGACTAAAGTGCTAACGCTTGCCTATAGCGTGCGTGAAGAAAAACCGCATGCGGTCGAAGATGCAATCAAGACTATGGACGATCTGATTTGGAGCATTAAGCCAAAGATTACCTTGGCGCAGCGTCAGGAAATGATTAATCGTTTGCCTGGGATCTTGGCACGCCTCAACAAGTGGTTGAGCCTGATCAAATGGGAAGACGCAGACCGTGTACAGTTCTTTGCTGACCTAGCGGAATGCCATGCTTCAATTGTTCGTGCGCCTCTTGAATTGACGCCAGAACGACAAATGGAGATCGCAGTCGAGGCTGCGAAAATTGCCACTGAACGTCGCTTAGAAAAACGCGCTAAAGCAGAGGCAGAAGCAAAGGCAAAAGCCGAGGCTGAGGAAGCGGAAAAAGCGCGCTTAGTCGCCATGGCGATTGAAAAAGAGAAGGCGAAAGCACAAGCACCAGCAAAATCTTCATCTCAAACAAGTGCAGGCGAAGGTACAGGAGTTGGCGCAGGTACAGGAGTTGGCTCAGGTGCAGGCTCAGGTGTAGGCATAAATACCGGCGCAGTGACCACGGAAGCTTCAGGCACAGTGACTCACTTGGCGGGCACAGCAGTCGACAACAGCCCAGTCGCAGGTCTATCAAGCGCGACATCGTCGACGACGCCAATTGAGGGAGCAGTGCCGAGTACTGGCTTGGCTGAAACTGCACTGGCTCCAGTTAATGAAGAATCGATTATCGCTAAAGTTGAAAAAGCGATTGAAGATGCGGAAAGTTTGGTTGCATCTCTTGAACGTGGCATGTGGGTGCAGTTTGAAAAACGTGACGGCACTCACCAAAAAGTGCGCTTAGCTTGGGTTAGTCCGATGCGTAGCTTGTTTATTTTTACGTCGAGTCAGAAAGAGAAATCCTTCTCTGTTGCTGTCGATGAGCTTGAGCGTAACTTCCGTGAGGCACGTGCTCAGATCGTTTCCGTCGATAACGTGGTCGACAAAGCTTTGTTAGACGCATTGAACAAGCCTGTCGCTGCTGTGAGCGAACCAGAAATAGCAACAGTGAGTTAGTTCGGTATTCGATCACATGAAACTCAAAGGTATTCATCACGCCGCGATTATTTGCGGCGATTATCCTCGTTCAAAACATTTCTATTCCGAGATTTTGGGTTTGCCCATACTGGCCGAACAGTATCGTAGTGAAAGACGCTCCTACAAACTAGATTTGGCTCTGCCTGATGGCACGCAACTTGAGTTATTCAGCTTTCCTGATGCGCCACCACGGCCGTCATATCCCGAAGCGCAAGGCTTACGGCATCTTGCGTTTGTGGTTGAGAATGTCGATGCCGCGAAATCCGATCTGGAAACTGCTGGTGTCGCTGTCGAAGCGGTGCGGATTGATGAAACAACGGGCAAGCGTTTTACTTTCTTTGCTGATCCCGATGGCTTACCTTTAGAGTTGTACGAAGCTTAGGTTTGCTCTGTGTATGAGTTGTTTAGTGTGAGCCAAAAGTGTGAACAAAAAAGCGGATGAGGTCCCCCATGCTTGGGGACATAACGAGACCTCATCCAGGCTTCAAAAAATTGCTCTCATGTTGCTTGCTTAGGGGCGCTCAACTACTGACGCACGACATTCATGGCCTTGATCAAGGTGCCTTGCGCATCGTCACCATCTAAAGACCAACTAAACATACCACCTAAGCCTTGCGCTTTTATATAGGCAGACTTGGTGTTGATGACAGCAGGGTCGTCGTAGCTCCAAAACTCATTGCCGTCATAACTCCACAATTGTTTGGTCACTGGATGCACATAACGTGTGGCGCGTTTTTGTACTAAGACTTTGTAGTCATCGACGCCCGCTTCATAGGTGCCTGCGGCTGGGCTGGTCGCTGCTTGATACAGTCCATCTCCTTTAGGCCCCGCTTTCACGCCTTTCCAGCCACGACCATAGAATGGAATACCGACGATAATTTTTGCCTTAGGCATTCCAGCAGCAACTAGCGCAGCCACCGCATCATTGATATTGTATTTGATCAAATCGCCAGTCACTGGCGCTGCACTATCACCATACAAAGCCGATTGGAAATTAGTTGGCCCTACCGTTTCCCAGCCACCATGGAAATCGTAGCTCATGATATTGACCCAATCGAGGTAGCTGCTGTACAAGCCAGGCTCGGTATTGCGGATCTTATCGACGCCAGAGCCAATCGCAGCAGTGAGATAGTAACGACGTTTGTTGGCAGCAGCTAAGGCATCGAGTTGTGTGCGGAATTCTTTCATCAGCAAAGTGAAGTTTTGTTTATCACTCGGGTCGTAAGCATTACCAGCCAAGCCACCGCTCACTGGATATTCCCAATCGATGTCAATCCCATCGAAAATGCCTTTGGCAACACCAGCACCACCAGCACCTTCAGCAACAGGCAAATTACCTTTGACGTAGAGATCGATGCACGAGCTGACCAGCGCTTTCCGGCCTGCATCAGTGCGGGCGAAAGTGCTAAAATTTTTTGACCAGGTCCACCCGCCAAGCGAGATCATCACTTTCAAGTTTGGATTACGTAATTTCAGTTTCTTGAGTTGGTTGAAATTGCCTTTTAGTTTCGCATCCCATGTATCGCCTACGCCATCGACCGATTCATTGGCTGCAAAACCTCGTTGATAGTCTGCCCAACCATCACCACCATCGCCGTTACCATTTTCAGCGCGGGTCACGATATTGCACCGACCGTCCGCATACACATTACCAAACGCATAGTTGAGGAAAGTGAGATTTTTATCGCCGCCAGTATCGACTAAGTTGCGTAGTTTGTAGTTGCGACCATAAATACCCCATTGCGCGAAATACGAACCGAGATGTTTGCCGACGGTAGGCTTAGGCTCGGGAATGCCGCTACCATCGCCTCCTGGAGGCACTGTTGGTGTGCACTCGCTCGCTGGGCGCTCCTCCCACGGACCCCATTGATTGCTGCCAGGGATTTCGTTCTGGGTGTACCATTTGGCGCGCCAAGTCTTGCCTCCATAAGTTGAATAGAGGCCTTGGGTGTAGACACTTGCGCTGTTCCAAGGATTGCATTCGGCTGCGCTGGCGAGATTGCTGAGTGCCATGCTGGCGCAGGCGATCAGGAGTCGTAAACTCCATTTCCATTGTTGTTTCATATCGTCTCCGGTTTTCATGTTGTCACGCAATGCCGTGCCATTGCGTGTTGGTCGTTGGGATTGCCTTAGCACGGCGATGTTGATCTTTGATCGCTTACTTCAAAGTCACTTTGAAGTAGTACTCGACACATTTCACGTAGTCACCCGACTTCAGGGCATTGAACGGTGTTTGGTAATTCACCAGTTTGCAGGCGTAGCTTTTGCCATCAGGGCGGCTAGAGTCGTAGCTCCAGTCTTGTTCCCAATTGAGTAGTTGCGCGCCAGCGCCATTGTTGGGAAATGGTTTTTGTGTGGCGCAGCTCAAGGCTTCAGTATTTGGCACAGGCGCTGCAAGGTAGTTGGCCATACTCTTGTAGTAGCTAATCCGATTCGTGGCTTGCGGTTTGTCGGTGCCAGAGTTGCATTCGATACCGCCATTGATGATATTGATGGTTGCACCAAAACCAGCACTGATATTGGCCGCAGCGTCGGCTGCATTCGGTTTCCAGGTTCCATCAATCACGTGCAACATCGATGGTTTAGGTGGTTGTGGATAGACGTAGAAAAAGACGGCAGAGGCTAGATTTAACCAGGTGTCAGATACCAATTCGGGCTTATCGAGTAAGGTACGTACAGTGCCAAACATGGCATCTGAGAAGGGACCGTAGTTGTAGTTGTACGAGAGTTGTTTGGCGCCGCGTCCATAATATTTCTTCCATGTGCCATTCGGGTTTTTACCGCAAGCCCAAGTTTGACCTTGCCATGTACTCGGGTCACATTCAGCGTTGTAACCACAGCTAGTGTCGTCGTCACGGCAACCTGCTTCGCGCAAGAAGTACAAGCCTTGACGCCATTGCGGAATAGGCGAGCCTGGATCGTGTGCACCGGTTTCTTGAGCGAAATGCGCGAACATGGTGGCCAAGCCTTTACGACAAATGGCATCTGCATTCCGACCATCGCTGTAGTCGTCGCAGACTGCGGGGAATTTAGCAATGGCTTGCAGGAAGCGCGTATAGGTGTAACTGGCATCGCGTATCGCAAATAGGGTTTGCCAATCGGTGCTGCTGACGATTCGTTCAACACGTTTAACGTTGATCGGGTTAGCAGCACGACCAGGTTGTACGGCTTCGACCGAGGCGGTATCTAAGGTGCGTATCGAGGCTTTGATTTGTTGGAATAATGTGCTCGAAGTTTTGGCTGCTTCATCTGCTTGTGCCTCTTTCAAAGTGGGAATACCTTTGGGCGTGCCGCCGTCAGGCGGAGTCGTTCCTCCGTTAAAGGTACATTCCCCTGTGGGACGCGCTTCCCAAACATCGTTCCTTCCTGGCTCGTTGTTTTGTGTCCACCATTTGGCACGCCAATTGGTTTTGTTGGCGACCACATAGTCACCATTGACATAGACTTTGCTCGCTTGCCAATCACTGCAAGTGGGCGTTGCTGGTGCTGCATCTGCTTGACTGGCGGCGAGGCTGAGCATGCTAATACTCAGCAATAGTCGCCACAAGCGATGCGGTTGGTATGTGAATCTTGAAGTCATTTTTGGTCTCCTATTTTTTAGGCCAATGAAAAGTTTGAATGCGAAGCAAACAAAGCGAACGTAGTAGATCTCCCTCCATCAAGTCGATGGAGAGAGTGCATACAAGTTTGTGTTACGACAGAGTGAGTCTTATTTCACATAAGGGAGGTAAGGCTGTTCGCTGCGAATAGCGTAGGCTTTGCCATTAATGGTGACCGAGAAGTTCGTCGGCCCCGAGATCGGTAAGTAGTACACCACAGCCAGCGTCGTGCTTGCCCCTGGAGCGAGGCTGCTCCAACTTGGCAACTTCACTGACACGCGATGAAGATCACCTTTAAGACCACCAATATTGTTTCCTGCATGACCACTGGTGATCACTTTTAAGCCGAAGCCAGATTGATCCGCCATGGTATTGGGCGTGGACGTGGGAATGTCGAATTGAAATTCCGTACCACCTGGTAGTGCAAAGCTTGAATTATTGGTGATCTTTAGATTCGGATTGATCGGGTAATTTGCATCGCCCAATTTGTAGTCGAGCAATTCGAATTTCAAATCGATCGCACCGATCGTCGTCGCTTGTGTGCTGCGTTTATTGCCATACTGTGATGCGGTTTTAAAAGCATTATTGAACACACGGGTTAGGGTCGAGCCTATAAAGTATTCACCTCGGCCGTTGTTGCGTGTCGCATTCCAATCGTAGTCACCAGCCAGTTCCCAAATCATCGCGCCACCAATACCGCGGTCGATGATCCATTGCGCTTTCCTCTGTGCGGAGGTTTCATCTTCCGTGGAAAGGAAAACGCCTTTCTGCGCGTTCCATAACCATGGTGCAACGAGTGTCGCATCGTAGTAGCGAACATAACTTCCACTTAGACGATCATCGGCATCGGTGTTCGGAGTCAAACCATAGCTAGCGATATAAGTTCCGGCTTGGTTACGCTCGAGATTTTTTGCATGCCATAAAGGATTGCCACCGCCGCCTAACTCTTTGCCTTGTTCATCAAGGTCATGCCAGATATTGTCGATGCCAACAGCACCGTTACCACAACCAGTCACACCGGTTGGACAATTACTACCTACGGATTTACCCCACAAGCCATTGCTGCCACCAGTGACATTGCGCCAGCCGCGGGTGTAGTAGGGAATGCCCATGTTGATGCGACCGGCTTGTAATTCGCCACGATAATAGTGGAATGCCCAATCGGTATTGAGGTAGCCGATGCCACCATATTGCGCAGTGCTATACACGTTCCAATGCGCGAGTTCGGCGTCTTTGCCATCATCGAATAACGCAGCATTCGGACCCACAAATTCATTCCATGCGCCGTGCAAGTCATAACTCATGATGTTGGCGAAGTCGAGATACTGTAAGGCCGCCATGTTCTCCATGCCGCGCAGCAGATAGGCTGATGCTGGTGCTGCAATCGTTACTTGGTAGTAGCGATTGTCGACCGTTGCAGCAGCATCCAATTTCTCGCGTAAAGTTTTGAGCAGCACACTATAGCTGCGCATCAAGCCAGCACGTCTGGCGTTGGCCGTTGTCCAATCAAGTGGGTTGCCAGCATCTTTCATGGTTGTCGGGTATTCGTAGTCAATATCGACACCATCGAAATTATATTTGCGCAAAAAGGCGACAACGGAATCTGCAAACGTGTTGATGCCTGCGGTATTGACGCTACCATCGGCGTTGGTTGTCATGCTGTAAAAGCCACCGCTGTTCACCCGTTTGCCCGTGGCGTCGAAATAACCGCCGGTCTCTGCCCAGCCCCCGACTGAGATTAAGGTTTTGACGCTAGGATATTGCTTCTTGAATTTGTTCAGTAGATTAAAGTGACCCTTATAGGCAAATGCTGGATCCATTTCTGCACCAACCACGCCTGGCCATTGCATGGCAGTTGCTGCGTTGTTTGGATCAGTCTCATTGCCGATCGAAATTTTATTGCTGTTATCAACGTGGGCAAAAGCGAAATTGATGTGACTGATTTTGTCCC
Source organism: Affinundibacterium nitidum (assembly GCF_014284155.1). Taxonomy (GTDB): domain Bacteria; phylum Pseudomonadota; class Gammaproteobacteria; order Burkholderiales; family Burkholderiaceae_D; genus Undibacterium; species Undibacterium nitidum. The sequence goes on along the minus strand of NZ_JACOFZ010000002.1, from coordinate 196,744 downwards.
AAGGAATTTGATGCGCCAGGTACGCTGGGCTGCCATCTTTCCCTGTGCGCCAACTGGTGAAGTAACCGATGATGCGGCGTTTAAGATTACCCAATTTTTCACGCCCGTTGCTGTCATACGTCAGGCAATAGGGGGCATTTGTGCCAGCAGTAATGCTCATGCCGTCAGGGCGGCAGAGTGCATGCCCCGTCGGAGCGGGAACTGTGGTCAATGCAGGATCACCCGAGCCTCCACCAGTGCCTCCGCCGGTTCCACCACCACAATCACTGACATAGGCCCACGGTCCGTCTGGTGAAGTGGTGGGGGTATTCCCTTGCGTCCACCATTTGGCTCTCCATTCTTTGCTATCGTAGGATGCTGTCATCCCACCTGTATAGACCGCTGTTGCATTCCATGCGCCGGAGGCGCAAGCGGCTAGTGTCTTCGTGCTTAGCATTTTGAAAGGATTATTCGCCTGCGCGGCTGAAGCGTTGCTTGGTAGGTGACTGCCGATAGCGAATAAGATCAGTGTCAAGTGCAGTTGTTTAAATTGTTTCATTGTTCTTCCCCATTGATGACGATTTCTGAAAGTCGGTCTTCAGGTTCACCTTGGGAATTTCAAAGACGAGCAAGATCCTGCAAAAAGATGCATAAGGAAAAATTGTCTTTGAAATTACCCCTCCCTCTTTGCCATCCGATGGACTGATATAGGCAGCGGTGTATGGGTGTTTTCCATTTACGATGAAAAGTGATGCCCAGTCACGCTGTTCAGTTGGCAAAGTCTATTGGCTGCACCCACGCCTCTCTTTATTGATGTAGGTCTATTATGGTTTTGTAGTGGTATTTATTTGGTGTGCATCCAATGTGAGCCAGTGTAGTCAGAGTCTAAGAATAGACAAGTGGTTTTTTGTAATTTATTTTTGTAATGTGTAAATGAATAGATTTATCTATGATCTATTATTTTTTTCTGAAGCGAATAGCTAAACTGGTATGCAGGGCGCAATTCACCCGAAGCGCAGGGCATTTTTCGATTTGAATTTTTCTTTTCAAGTGTCGTTCTGGGTCTGTTCTATTTGCTTATTTTTATTGCACCCTTAATCGATATTGGAGCTGCCCTCGGCGGCGATTCGACATCGTTGGATAAATATATTCTAGCGTTCCCGATTCGACTAAATTCTTTTCACATCGTGTAGACTCGATGAAACAAAATCGTAAATTTGAAGTTGTAAATCATCTTCTCAGATGGAGATGCCGAAGGACTAAAAATTTGATCGCCAGTATATGAATGTTGCTTGATGAGTGAGTACAAAATGAAGAAGCTAATTCTCCAATATAGTGTGGGATTCGTCAGCGTATTGTTGATGATGAGCTGCGGCAAGAATGATTTGACAGAAACGGTATCACACAACTCGGGTGGTCAAGTTGGTGCCCAAGTCGCGCCAAAGTTGAGTTACTACGCGGCCTCACGTTTTGCTGAACAAGTTAGTTTTGGCGCTACACCTGCTTTGGTCGCAGAGATACAAAGTAAAGGTGCCGAAGTTTGGATTGATGAACAATTAGCGATGCCAATTACTGCTTCGAGTATTCCGCGTGAGCTTTTGAATTTTTCCAACCAGGCGGGTGAACCGCCGGCTTGGTTATTTCGTAACGATGAGTTTTGGAATACGGCTCTAACGGCGCCAGATCAGCTTAGGCAAAGGGTCGCTTGGGCTTTGTTCCAGTACATACCTGTGAGCATGGGACAGGCTAATGGCAGTATGGAGTATTACAACGTGTTGCGTCGCAATGCCTTTGGGAATTATGCCAAACTGTTGCGCGAGGTGACGATCAATCCGCATATGGGTTTCTACCTGAATAATGAATTAAACCGCCCAACTTCGCCCCAGTGCCTAGGATGTACACCAAATGAAAATTATGCGCGTGAGTTGATGCAATTATTTACGGTCGGCGTGGTTCAGCTCAATAGCGATGGCTCAGTGATTCGCGATGCGCAAGGCAAGGTAAAAGAGACATATACGCAAAAAGATGTAGAAGAATTAGCTCGTGCGTTAACCGGTTGGCGAGTGCCTACTAATACGACAGGTCTACCCAATCATAGTTGGCCCCACTATGGCCAAGCAATGGAGCCTGAATCCGCGACCTATTTGCATGATAGCGGGCAGAAAACAGTAATGGGTTCAACACTAGCTGCGGGCATGAACGCCTCTACTGAACTTGATGCTGTCGTTGCGCTTTTGTTGAAACACAATAACATTGCCCCGTTTGTTAGTCTGCGTTTGATCCAACATTTGGTCGCTAGTAATCCTAGCCCACAATATCTCGCGCGTGTTAGTGCTGTGTTCCGTAACAACGGCAAAGGCGTAGCTGGAGATTTGAGTGCAGTTGTGAAAGCGATCTTGCTTGACCCCGAGGCGCGTCAGGGCGATGAGCTTGGTCGCAATGAAAAGCAGGCAGGTTATTTGCGTGAACCTGTACTTTGGATGTCATCGGTTTACCGCGGCTTAGGGTGCCAGCATATGACGCATGGAATCTGGGAAAATAATGAGTATGTTGATCAACCAACTAACCAAAATACGATTTCGCCACCAAGTATTTTTTCCTACTATCAAGCAACAGATAGAGCTCCCGGCAGTAACTTGCTAGCACCTGAACAAAAACTGTTAAATACTTTGGAGTTCACCTCACGCCTGAGTAGTTTGTCTTGGCGTTTAGCTGACAAAAATAATCCCTCTTATGCAAACAATCTGCAAAAGACCGGATGTAATTTGGATGAGCTAACGAAAAGTTTTGCGAAGTCTCCGTCTGAGTTTGTGGATTTAATTAGCAAGCGCTGGTTCCGTGGCGCGATGCCAGCTACCTTGCGTAATAGTTTAATTAGTCTCATTAACGGCGAACGCTGGGAAAGCAATGAGGCAGGCGCGATGGCAAGTTTGCAGTTCGCCTTAACGAGCCCGACATTTGGAGTGATCAAATGAAACGACGTGACTTTTTAAAAGCTATCGGACTTCCAACCCTAGCCGGTATTGGCGTCAACACTTTGATGAGTGAGATGCAAACAAGTCAGGCTGCAACAACTGACTATAAAGCGCTAGTCTGCATTTTTTTAGCTGGCGGCAATGATGGACACAATAGTTTAGTGCCCACCGACGCAGCCTATAACGACTACGCTAATGCGCGACCTATCCTCGCTTTACCGAAAGATTCGCTGATTACACTCAATGGCAGTAGTGCAGGCCATAATTTTGGCTTACATCCTGGGCTCGAGCCACTTGCTGGCCTATATAACAAACAACGGTTAGCGTGGATCGCAAACGTTGGTCCGTTGATTGTGCCGTCTACGGCAAGACAAGTTATGGATAAAGCTGTTGCGATTCCTCCTTATTTGATGTCGCATAGTGATCAAACTGCCATTCAACAAGGGTGGGGTGGAGACTTTGATCAAAGTGGTTGGGCAGGGCGAGGATTGGAGTTGATGCCCGCGAGTTATCAGAATAAGTTAAGTGCAGTGACTACGACCTCGGATCGAACCCTAGTATTAGGCAAAAGCTCCAGTGTTTCATTTATGTCTCCAAATGGAGCACGATATTGGGGGAGAGCTGACCTCGCATCACCACAAGGTTATTGGGCTCAGGCACTCAATAATATGTCTAAATTGCAATTTTCGAATCAGTATGAAGCTGAGTACGCACGTACTTTGGATGTGAGTGTGAGTGAGTCGACTCTGCTGACACAAGTCTTTATGAAAGCGGTGACGCCGAAAGGAAATTTCGGTAGTGACGATCTCGCCACGCGTTTGAAATCCCTGGCGAGCGTGTTGCCAGCATTTAAGAATCTTGGTTTCAAGCGCCAAGTGTTCCTGATTAATTGGGGTAGTTTCGACACCCATTATTCGCAACGCGGTAGCGATTCACGGACGCAAGACGCTCAACTAGCATTACTCGGCAAAGCAGTCGCTGCTTTTGATGAATCGATTCAGGCTGTCGGCATGGATACCGATGTCACCACTTTTGCAATGAGTGATTTTGGACGAACCTTGCGGCCTGCCTCAGGAGCTGGCTCAGATCATGCATGGGGAAATCATTGGTTTGTGCTTGGTGGTGCCGTCGCCGGGGGGCAAGTCTTAGGACAGTTTCCATCACTTGTTCTGGGAGGTCCTGAAGATGGCGACCCCGGTCGAGGAGGAAGGCACGTGCCGACTACAAGCACCGATCAAGTTGGGTCGAGCCTGATGCAATGGTTAGGTTTGCCACCATCGCAGCTGAATAACGTATTCCCCAATTTGGCCAATTTCACACAGAAATCTGTGCCAATCTTTAAGGTATAGGGAAGACGAAAATGTCGATCAATAATTTTGTTTGCGTCAGGTTGGGGAAAGGATAAACCGTATGCCAGATTTACACTTAAGTAACGGCAACGATGATTACACACAACCATCGTCGGAAAAAGACAACGGGGTCAATATTTTTGGCGAGGCAGGTGACGACATTATCCGTAGCTATGGCGGTAACGTCTTGGGTGGCAAAGGAAACGACACAATCCAGTTTATTCCAACTCCAGGTCAAACTTGGCGGCAGTTGATTGCTGCTTATTGGGATGGCGCGCCAGGTAAGGTGGTTGTTGATTTATTGGGAGGCTGGGCCCAGGACGGTTGGGGTACGAGAGATACCTTGATCGGTGTTGAAGCCGTCGCAGGTGGAGGCAGCGAGGTCGAGTTATATGGAACAAATAATGACAACAGTTTTTGGATTACTACTGCAAAGAACACTGTCGATGGTCGCGGTGGGTTTGATGTGCTTAACCTTCCTTGGTTTTCAAATACAGCACCCAGTTGGTCCGATTTCAATATCAAGGTAAGTGTTGATGGCAAGAGCGCAGTATTGAGTTCCCCAAAGTCGACCAGTTTCAGTGCCACGATTAGTAATGTGGAAGCCCTATCCATTTGGGATGGTAAGGTTAGCACTCAACGTTCGCTAAGTGACTTCGTCACGGTACAAGACCTTGCGATCGGTGGTTTGGTACAAGGAAATGTGAATCGTTGGAATGCCGCATCACCTGTTGGTACGGCGGTTGAAGTGAGTTTTAGTTTTGTGGCTAAAGCACCAGGTAGTGGAGTTGGTGCCAATCAGTTTCGTGTGTTCACCACAACAGAGAAAGAGGTAGTTCGAAAGATTTTGCAAGATCTTACTAGCTTCACGGGATTGAGTTTTAAAGAAGTCGACGAGAGCAGTGGAACTGTCGGTAGTATGCGATTCGGCGTGAGCCAACAAACAGTGACTAAAGGCACTAGTAATTTTCCCGGAGAGGCGGGAGATGCTGCCGGCGATGTTTGGATGGACATTGAATCCATGTTAAATCTCGCTCCTGGTAGTGAGGGCTATGCAGCTTTGCTACACGAGATTGGACACGCACTGGGCTTGCGGCATCCGAGTAATGTGGACGCCAGTGATCACTATGTGCAAGAAATTCTTCCTGCATACAACCAAACCACTTACACGGTGATGTCTCAGAATTTTTCAAGCGATGGCTTGTTTCCGTCTACTTGGGGAAATATGGATATTTCGGCCTTGCGTTACTTGTACGGTAATAAGGCTCTAAATATCGGCAATTCCACACTGGTCTTGTCTGATGCGCAGGCAAGATCTCAGTCGAGTCTCGTGGACGATGGTGGCGTCGATACCCTTGATGCGAGTGGATCAAAGGTGGGTGTCAGTATTGATTTGCAACCTGGTCATCTCAGCAGTTTTGGCGTCACAGCAAATGGCATACCTGCAGTGAACAACCTGTCGCTTGCGATCGGTACTGTGATCGAAAATGTGATTGGTTCAAATGGCGATGATTATTTACTCGGTAACGATGCTGATAACCGTATCACTGGAAATTATGGGAACGATTGGATTGACGGTGGCAATGGTATCGATACTGCCGTTTTCTCCTCACCCCGAAGTAATTACTTCATTAGTACTGCCTTTGGCAAAACCTTTGTTAGCTCTAGAGATGGTAGCGGCGGTTTTGATACTTTACTCAATATTGAAAAATTACAGTTTTCAGATGGTACGATGAACTTGACAAGCAAGGCCTTGGGCGCAGATGCCGAAGTTGTCGTTGATCTAGGGAATACACTGAACGCCAATTTGCCAGTGTCGAGCGATTTAGATAGCAGTAACGCGACTTATCAATTATTAAAAGGACCAACCATTGGCGTTGCTTCGATCAAGCCGAATGGCGAATTTACGTATCTGGCGAAACCGGGTGCGGTCGCAGATAGTTTTTCTTATACACTGAGTGACGGCAAAGGTAACAGTAATGTGTACACAGTGTTTGTGCAAATTAATGCGGATGTCCAGGCACTCAATGGAAGTGCTGCTAATGATCAATTGAATGGTAGTGAAGTTAATGATTTGATTAATGGCATGGGGGGCGATGATCAACTTTCTGGCGCTGGTGGTAACGATATAGTCGAGGGAGGTAACGGCATTGATACAGCGATCTACCGCGGGAAATTAATGGATTATCGCGTCAAAATCTTTGGCGACATTTACCAGGTTTATTCGAAAACTGGGGTGGACGGTACAGACACTCTTTCTCATGTTGAAAAACTGCAGTTTAGTGATATGACTGTAAATCTAATGGTGCAAAGCTTGGCTGCTACAGCACCAACCGCAAACGTGCAGCGCCTGATGGAACTGTATGTCGCGTTTTTTAACCGCGTTCCTGATGCAGATGGGATGGCGTATTGGATAGGCGAAATGCAGTCAGGGCGTTCCATTAATCAGATCGCTGATATTTTCTACGGTGCGGGTGTGCAATTCTCGAGTTTGACAGGTTTTACGGCAACCATGACGAATACTGATTTTATTAACGTTATTTATAAAAATGTGCTCGGTCGTGCTGATGGTGCCGATGCAGGCGGTCTTAATTACTGGAATGCCGAATTAACCAGCGGACGAGCTAGTCGAGGTTCTTTAGTGTCGACCATTCTCGACGCCGCACATATTTTTAAAGGCGATAGCACTTGGGGCTGGGTAGCGAATTTACTCGATAATAAAATCACAGTCGCAAAGGCGTTTTCCGTCGACTGGGGTTTAGGCTACGCAATACCTGATGATGCAATTAAGCACGGTATGGAAATCGCTGCCGCAGTGACACCAACCGATACGAGTGCAGCACTGAACCTGATTGGCATTAACGGTGCTGACCTCGCCCTGTTTTGAATTGTAGGTGCGTTTTTTAGGCGTGAACAATAAACCTGGCGCAATCTTTTATGAGGAAGAGCCTTCCCTTTCATTCTGGGGAAGGCTTTTTTTTGGGGGACTTCGTCGTTAGTGCTACATTTTTCGTCTTTTGTCGCTTCGCGCTAGAGAAGAGGAGATCTGATCATTTATAGTGAGGGAAATTATTCATTGAATGGAATGTTATGTGGCATAGACTCACAACCTGGTACCACAAGTGGAACGACGAATTGTTAGACGTGTTGGCAGATCCCACACGGGTCCAAACCATAACTGATCCGCGCCGTCGTAAGTTTGCGCAACAGTTGGCCGATCTTTCAGCGATCGAACGTATGCAGATACGCGAGTTTAGCCTGAAGTACAAAGGCCCGACCTTATGGAAATCAATAGCTAAGCTGAGTGTCTTCTTTAGCGTTTGTGGTTTGGGCTTTCTACTCTTTAAACCAAACTTAAATCCGTGGATGTTATTGGCCATTGCGAATTTATTGGGTTGGAGCATGATTGTTTCTCTTTTGGGCGTCTGGTTCAATTATCGTCAAATTAAATCTTCACGTAGCCGTATGGTTGCTAAGATCGTCGTTGGCATGGTGCTGGGTGCTTTGTTTGGAGCTGGATTAGATAGTCTTATTTTTGGGCAGCCCTTATTTGAACGCATGCTGTCAATTGGCCCTTTAGTGCTCAAAGTTGCTCTAGTTTGCGCTTTGGCATTTGTGGTGATGGTAGGACTCGTTGCTAGTTGGCGAAATCAAGCTTACGAAATGATGAATGCGCAACTTGAACTCGAAGCTGAACGCGAGAAAAATGCGCGTCAGCAAAGCGAAACCCAGCTGCGAATTTTGCGTGCTCAGATCGAACCCCATTTTTTGTTCAATACTTTAGGAGCGGTTCAGCAATTGGCGGAACAGGGCGCGCCTCGTGCTGCTGAACTTACACGCAATTTGATTGTATTCCTACGCTCAAGCATGAGTGAAATTCGTTCGGAACGAGTCAGTTTGCAAGATGAATTTCGTATGATTGAGGCTTACCTCAAAGTCATGCAGGTGAGGATGGCACACAGACTGACATTCGAATTAGATTTGTCTGAAGATTTGAAACAGATTGAGGTGCCGAGCATGATGTTATTAACTCTGGCAGAGAACGCGATTAAACATGGTCTAGAACCTTCGATCGCGGGTGGTAAGATTGAAATTAGAGCGAGTCGTGAAGGTAGCGACGTCATTCTCGAAGTCAAAGATAATGGTGTTGGCTTGAGCGATAATCCGGGCAATGGTTTGGGCTTGCAAAATGTGCGTGATCGCCTGCATTTGATGTTTGGTGAACGTTCTAGCTTTGAGATTGCAGAAAACATAGAAGCCGGCGTTTGCGCGGAAATACGATTGCAAGACATTGCAGAACCGAAAGTGAAATAGGGAACAGTATGACCACAAAGATTTTGATTGCAGAAGATGAACCCTTGATGCGCGAGCGTCTGCTTCACCAACTAGAAAAATTGTGGCCAGAAGCGGAAATCGTTCATCAAGCGGAAAACGGCAATGATGCGTGGGATAGCTTTTTGGAATTTCAACCAGAGCTCGTGTTCTTAGATATTCGCATGCCTGGAATGTCGGGCGTCGAAGTGGCAAAGAAAATTGGCACTGCAGCACACATAATTTTCATCACCGCCTACGATCAATATGCTGTTCAAGCATTTAATGCGGGAGCGGTCGATTATCTGTTAAAGCCGGTGGAAGAAGACCGTTTGAGCTTGGCGATTGATCGTGTGAAGCAAAAAATGGCAGTGCCTGTTCCTGATCTTTCAGAGGTCCTTAAAGGCTTAGGCTTGTCGCATTTACAGCCGAAAACCGAAAAAATGAAATGGATTAAGGCCAGCGTCGGTAAACAAATTAAGCTGATCGATATTGATGAAGTGCTGTTTTTTCAATCTGATACCAAATATACGCGCGTGGTGTTGGCCGACTATGAGGCTTTGATTCGCACACCTCTCAAAGATTTGCTCGATGGCTTAGATGATCAGAAATTTTGGCAAATTCATCGATCGACGGTAGTGAATACGAAAGCGATCGCAGCTGCCGAACGGGTAGATGCAGAGCGTATGCAGGTCCTAATAAAAGGGCGCCATGAGAAATTAATGGTCAGCCGAAATTTTACTTACCTGTTTCGCGAATAGGTTTTGCAAGGCGGTTTTGGAATGGTAATTGCATTTTGATATGCCTTTTCCTCCGGCGAAATTGACTTATTGCAATGCTTTTCCCTAAAACGTTTGCAAAACAAGACCTTAGGAAGGGTTTCGGGTATAATCTCGCGTTCTGTCCAAAATTTCCTCATCAAGTGCCTATTGTTGTCTCTTGTTTGAATTTTCGACGCAGCACAAGCGCTCGAAAAAAGGTATTTGTGGATTCTTTCTCTCTTAGGTTGGTGCAAATTAATTTGGGGGGTGGGGATGTCCGATCTGGCTTCTTTGTCTACATTAGCGCGTTCTGATGCGCAACTTCCGGTTCATGTTTATTTCGATCAAGGCTTGTTAGAGCGCGAGATCAAACAATTATTTCAAGCGGGCCCACGGTATGTTGGCCACGAATTGATGGTGCCGAACAACGGCGATTACGCTACTTTAGCGGCCGAAAACGAAGGCCGTATGTTGGTGCGTAGTGCCTCTGGTATCGAATTATTGTCGAATGTGTGTCGTCATCGCCAAGCCCTAATGTTTGGTGGCCCTGGTACGAATGGCCGTGGAAATGCTAAACAAATTGTATGCCCTCTACATCGTTGGACTTACGATCTCAAAGGTGAGTTAATTGGCGCCCCTCACTTCGCCGACACACCGTGCTTGAATTTGTCCCGTACGCCTATCCAAAATTGGAATGGTTTACTGTTTGAACAAAACGGTTACAACGTCATGGAAAAAATGGCGAAGTTATCGGTGACCAAAGATCTAGATTTCACTGGCTATATGTTAGACCACGTCGAAGTGCACGAGTGCGATTACAACTGGAAGACCTTCATCGAAGTGTATTTGGAAGACTACCATGTAGAGCCTTTCCATCCTGGCCTCGGTAGTTTCGTCACCTGCGATGATTTAACCTGGGAATTCGGCGAAGACTACAGCGTGCAAACGGTCGGTGTGCATAAAGGTTTGTCGAAGTCGGGCTCAGAAAAATACAAGGCTTGGCAAGAGCAAGTCTTGAAGTTTCGCGGCGGCGAACCACCGAAGTACGGCGCGATCTGGCTGACTTTATATCCGAACATCATGGTCGAATGGTACCCCCATGTTTTGGTGGTATCGACTCTATGGCCTACCGCAACCGGTAAAACTAAGAACGTCGTCGAATTCTATTATCCAGAAGAGATCGTCTTGTTCGAACGTGAGTTCGTGGAAGCAGAACGTGCGGCCTACATGGAAACTTGTATCGAAGACGATGAAATCGCCTTACGTATGGATGCGGGCCGCAAGATTTTGTTTGATCGTGGACAAAACGAAGTTGGGCCGTATCAATCGCCGATGGAAGATGGCATGCAACATTTCCATGAATGGTATCGTCGTAAAATGCAGTTCTGAGCAGGATAATCTGGGGAAGCGAATGCTTCCCTTAATTTTTTTATCAGACTAATTTTTTTGAAATTCTCCTCCTTTTTTCTCTCTGATTTTCTATGCAAGCACTGTGGATGTTAGCGGCAACCTTCTTCTTTTCTGTGATGGGGGTATGCGTCAAGCTTGCTTCGGATACGTATACAACGGCTGAGATTGTCACCATCCGTGGAGCGGTTGGGGTGCTTGTTACCTTCTTTCTCATGTGGTGGGGAAGTGGAACCTTGCGTACGCCTTTGGTAAAAGGGCACATTTGGCGCGGTATCTTTGGGGTGACTTCGTTGTGGCTCTGGTTCTATTCGATTTCCAAATTGCCTTTATCATTATCGATCACGCTCAGTTATATGTCGTCGATCTGGGTCGCCGTGATTCTGTTTACGACATCATGGTGGAAAAATCGTGGTAAGCAAGTGGTGCATATTCCGCAGAGTTTGATGTGGTCGATTTTGTTAGGCTTTATCGGTGTGGTGATGCTGTTGCGCCCGACTATTCGTCCCGATCAAATTCCCGATAGTATTGTCGCTTTGGTCTCTGGTTTTATCGCCGCACTCGCCTATATTCAAGTGCGCCAAATGGGGGTGGCGGGGGAGCCTGAATATCGCGTGGTATTTTATTTTTCCTTGGTCTGCACCATGTTCGGAATGCTCGGGCAAGTCAGCGAATTTAATGTGCTATCTGCCCAGCAAGTCGCAGCCCATCAACAGCACCTACTCTTCGGGTGGCAAGGTATAGCGCTTTTGCTAGGAGTCGGTATCTTTGCTTCAATGGGCCAGCTCTTTATGACGCGAGCCTATCGTTTGGGAAATCCTTTGGTTGCCGCCAATTTGCAATATGTGGGCATTGTATTTACTAGTGCATTCGATATCTGGATTTGGAAAGTGAATTTGAGCTGGATCAGCTGGTGCGGTATTGCGGTTATTCTCGCAAGCGGTATGATAGCTTCTAGTTTTAATAGCCAAACCAATAAAGCAGCCGACTAAAGCGCTCGAACTAGCTTTGAATTCCACGGTATGAATTTTCGAAGAGGAAAAAGATGTTTTCAACTTTAATTTCGGCACAAGAACTCGCACACATAAAGGATCAAGCAAAATTAGTGATCGTCGATTGTCGGCATGATCTGATGGATGCCGCCGCCGGCAAGAATGCCTATGATGCAGGGCATATTGCTGGTGCGATGTTTGCGAATTTAGATCAAGATTTGTCTGGGCCTAAAGTCGGTAGTGACGGCAAATTTCAAGGCCGTCATCCGCTACCACAGACAGATAATTTGATTTCGGCATTGCGTCGTTTTGGCATTGATCACGATAGCCAAGTCGTTACGTATGATGCGCATGGCGGTATGTTTGCGGCGCGTTTGTGGTGGCTGTTGCGTTCCATCGGTCACTCGGCAGTAGCGGTGCTTGACGGTGGAGTTGCGGCTTGGTCCGCACTCGGACATGCATTGCAAACCGAATCCCCACAGCCAGCATTGGGCAATATTGAAGTACGCGTTGCCTTGACGCGTCAGGTCGATGTCACGCAAGTCTTGGTGAGTCTTAATGCAGCTGCCGACCAAACTTTTCAAGTCGTCGATGCCCGCGCGGCCGATCGTTTCCGTGGTGAGAATGAAACCATTGATCCCATCGGCGGCCATATTCCAGGCGCGGTTAACCGCTTCTTTAAAGATAACTTAGATGCGAATGGTTTGTTCAAATTACCGCAACAGTTGCGTGAGGAATGGCTGAGTAAAATACGTGATCCGCAAAGCGCCGTGATGCAATGCGGATCTGGCGTGACAGCTTGCCACAATTTATTGGCCTTAGAAGTTGCCGGCTTGAGCGGAGCTGCTTTGTATCCGGGCTCGTGGAGCGAGTGGTGTGCTGATGCGAGTCGACCAGTGGCAACAGGGCCAAATTAAAAAGGCTTAGTCGTGGTGGTGCTGTGTCACAAACAGCACCAACAGGACGCCGCAGGCCACTAGGATGATTTGCGGGATGGTTTCCTTGAGTGTGGCACGACGCTGCATCTGTGGCATTAAGTCACTGACTGCAATATAGATAAAGCCGGAAGATGCCAGCACCAGAACGTAAGGTATTAGCGAACTTGCCTTATCTAAAGTGAAGTAACCGATCACTCCACCCAACACTGCCATGAGGCTACATAGTAAGTTGTAGATATAGGCTCGTAAACGTGAGAAGCCCGCATTGAGTAATACAATAAAGTCGCCGACTTCTTGTGGAATTTCATGGGCGATAATCGCTAAAGCGGTCACCATGCCGAGATTCGGATCAGCAAGAAAAGCGGCAGCGATCAAAATGCCATCGGTGAAATTGTGCATGCCATCACCAATCAAAATCATCCATCCCGCTTTGCCTGCTTCGTGCGCATCATGACCGTGTTCGTGATGGTGACCATCACCTTCGTGATGATGCGAATGACGCAGAATAGCAAACTTCTCGAGCAAGAAAAACGCCAGCAAACCACCCAATAAACATCCAAACAAAGAACGCACATCAGCGCCAGACTCGAAAGCGCGCGGCAGGGCGTGCAAGAGTGAGGTCGACAGCATAATGCCGACTGATAAACTGACCATGCGGTCGACCAGTTTAGACAGTAGGGAAAATGAAAATATAGCAGCGAAGCTGATACTCAACACACCGGCGATTGTCGTTGTGAAGAGGATGGACGTTAAAGTGGAATGAATTTTGAACCTCGAGTGGACAGCGTATTTGCAAGGATATTGCAACTAAGTTGCGATTAGACCACAAATACACTTAAACCGCAATTTTGCCGTGTCATGGAGTGGCCGTAAAGACAACTAAAATTAGCGCCTACGGGCGAAAAAGATTCATCCGCTAGCGGGCTTGTAGGATTGGATTAATCGCTATCGAACTTGCATGCCTTAAGTCGTTCTCCGAGATCTTTGATGCTTTCCAAGCGTTTCTTGTCATCCATGTAAATAGGTGTGCCATCAGACTCCTTACCAACTTCGATCGGACCTTCGATGAGCAAGCCCGAGAGTTTCTTCTTGTCTTCGTAGCATTTGTTGTCGATTTGTCGCTGATTGTCGCGCTTACCTGCATCGGCTTCTTGTTTCTTGAGTTCGCGCGTACGAAATTCTTCATCGCGTTCTAACATCCGGAGCTTGGCGCGGGCGTTGTATTCTTTGACTGCCTTGGTCTCCGTTGGAGGGCTCAAGATTTCGACTTCTCTTACTTGAGTTGATCCTTTGGGGCAAACGCTGGCGAAAAGTTTCTTACCATTGCTATCTCGGCATTCGAGCACTTGAGCCGAGGTGGTGCTAGCGAAGGAAATTGCGATCAAGCACAGTAATGCTTGTTTCAAATGGGAGCGAGATAACATGGTTTCCACACAATGAAATAGTTTCGTTAATTAAGCAAGAATATACGCTGTTCTGCGTTCTTGGGTTCAGAATCAATCAATATGTCTTTTGCTAGTCACGCGATTGAGGCTATTGTTAAGAGCGCATGTTGGTGATGGTATAATATGTTTTTGTCATTACCATTCAGAAACAACCATGCACGCCACTCAAAAATACTTATTCCCCTCAGTCTTACTTTGTTTCTTAGCGGCATGCGGTGGCAATTCAGCACAAGATGCACAATCAGAGCGTGCAATGGCGGGTCCGCCAGAGATGGAATTGTCGGCAGATGATGGTCGCCTGGCGGCGGGTTCAGAGCACGTGCTTGCTGTACACACAGATGGACGCGTGTTTGCGTGGGGGCGAAATGATTTCGGTCAATTAGGCGATAACAGCCATGCGAATTCAAATGTTGCCGTTAGCGTAGTCGGATTGAGTGCTGTGAAATCAGTGCAAGCGGGCGAATCGCATTCCTTAGCGTTGAATCGCGATGGTAGTGTTTGGGTTTGGGGCAATAACTCTCAAGGCCAACTTGGGATAGGTTTCTTGTCGTGGGAGCGTGTACCGGTCAAACTGACTGGTTTAAGCAATGTTCGCTCCATCGCTGCTGGCAATAATCATTCTGCTGCGGTCACCAATAATGGTATGGTGTGGGGATGGGGAAGAACAAGTTATTTGACAAGCAATTTGCCGAAGCAGTTCATTGGACTTTCTAATGTGCGCAGTGTATCCGCAGGTTCAGATTACACGCTAATGTTAAAAAATGATGGCACAGTCTGGGCAATTGGCACGAATGCGCAGGGGCAGCTTGGCAATGGAAGTTTTGTATCAGCTAGGGTACCGGTAATGGTCGCTGGCTTGAGTCAAGTGAAGGCAATTGCAGCAGGTGATAGTCACGCTTTAGCTTTACTGCAAAATGGTACGGTCAAAGCATGGGGGGGAAATAGTAACGGTCAGTTGGGAACAGGTAGTTTGCAATCAACTACGGTGCCCGTTACGGTAGTCGGATTGTCTGGCATTAAGTCGATTGCAGCAGGTGCAAAAAACAGTATGGCACTTGATGTCTATGGTCGAGTAAGCGCCTGGGGTGATAATGAGAAGGGACAACTTGGTATTGGCAACCGTACCCGCCAAACGCGCCCTGTGCTAATGCCGACATTGAAAAATGCTGCAGCGATAGCGGTTGGCGGCGAAATGACCGGAACACTGCATGCAGATGGCGCGGTGTCTATGGCCGGCAGCAATAACAAAGGACAGCTCGGTGATCGTAGTTCACAAACTTCGGCGAATCCAGTTCGTGTAATAGGGCTGAGTAATGCACGCGCACTTAACCTTGGTTCAGCACGTTCACAATAATGAGGGCGAAGTCTCGCTAAATGAACAGATGAATAATGAGTGCTTCTAGGCACTCATTATTTTTTGTAGATACACTTTATGTATTTGAATCAAACACAAGAACAACTTGCACGACAACAGCAAGTGCAAGCGCAGTACTCGCTGCCTCTTCTTCTACTCTGTCTTGCACTGAATATTCCATTTTTTCTCCCTTGGCACACGCTACCATTTACATCCTTTTGTTCTGAGTTGGCAGCCTACATATTGGGGATGACGGCGGTGTTAGGCATGATGATCAGTCATAGCTCAATGCCAACGATCTCTTTGCCGCGTAATATCTTGGCTCCCGTTTTCTTTGTTCTTCTAGTACTTCTGCAGTGGAGTTCAGGATATTTTGCGTATGCAAGTAATGCCATTTTGATGCTGATGTGTGGGGCATTTTTGTGTTTGTTGATGTTGGTTGGGGCGACGCTGAAAAAAGCATGTGGCATACAGGTGCTGATGACGAAGATTGCGCAGTCGGTGTTGATCGGAAGCGTATTATGTGCCTTGATTGGATTCGTACAAGCCTTAGGTTATGCGAAGGTCTTTGCGGGCTTGATTGCTAACCCAATGATAGCCTCTGGTGTATATGGAAATATCGCGCAACAAAATCACTATGCGACTTATCTTGCGTTTGGTTTAGCTTCGATGTCCTATTTGAGCCTGACGAACAAAATCTCCTTAAGAACAACTCTCTTGGCATTGACTACTTTACTGGTAGGACTTTTTCTCTCTGCATCGCGTAGTGCCTACATTTACGCCGCGATGATGGTCTTAATCCTGTCGTGGCAT
This sequence comes from Affinundibacterium nitidum, assembly GCF_014284155.1. GTDB lineage: Bacteria > Pseudomonadota > Gammaproteobacteria > Burkholderiales > Burkholderiaceae_D > Undibacterium > Undibacterium nitidum. The sequence goes on along the minus strand of NZ_JACOFZ010000002.1, from coordinate 180,420 downwards.
CGTTTTTCTTCTTTGGTTAGAACTAGGTGGTCGGTTCGCTCCCTTTATCTTATCCTTGGGCTCATCATTTTTTTGATCGTATTTGTAGGACTTGTTTCGCAAGGTTCAGCGTTGCCCCAGTTGAAACGTCTTACGAATCTTTCTGAGAGCCTGGGAGCGCGAGCATTTTTATGGCGACATAGTCTTGAAATGGCGCAAGAATCACCACTGCTTGGGGTGGGGTTTGACGCGTTCGCTTGGCGCCTAACCGAACAAATCGGGACGGGAAGTCTCCCAAATATGTGGGGTGTCGACCAATACGCACACAACATTTTCTTGCAGCTACTCGCTACGTTAGGGGTAGTCGGTCTGTTCTTAATCTGTTCGCCGATTCTGGCCAGTATCCCGTGGCGTAGTTGGCGTCAGAGCTCAACGTCCCGCTTTTTTATAGCGATGTTATTGGGAATTTTGTTGATCCATAGCTTACTTGAGCAGCCGCTTTACTTTACCTATTTTTCAATTTACGCCGCTTTGCTGTTGAGTTTTGTTGATGACCAACCATGGACCATATGCTGGGGGCAAGTGCAATCCACCCTCATCGGTATGGCTGCCATATTCTTGTTAAGTATTGCAGCTTATTGGGGATATCAATACAAACAATTTGAAACGATCTTCAACCAGGCGAGCGCAAATGAGCTGCGATCGGATACGACGGCGGAACGATTGAGGGAGTTACATCAACTTTGGGTCTTGCAGCCTTTAATTGAAGGTTATGCACCAGAGCTATTCGTTGCTCATGATGGACCAGTGCAGGAGAAGCTAAAGCTGAATCAACGCCTGATCCGTTTTGCACCTTTGCCAGAAAATATGTATCGGCAGGCCGCACTTCTGGCGGAGAAAGGACAGACTGAGGCGGCCAAATATCAAGTGCGAAAAGCTATTTTAGTTTATCCGGACATGGCTCGGCTTTACCTTGAACGTTACCGCTTCTTGGCAACCGAGAACCCAGAGTTATATGCGGAACTTGCCATGTTTACGGAGCAGGAAATCGACCTGTATCTCAATAAGTAGTTAATCTTTAGCTTTTCTTTAAGAGTTCGGCGATTGCCAAACGAAGGTTTGATGGCGTTGTTTGTGGTGCGAAACGTTCGATTGCGCTACCATCGCTCGTAAGCAAAAATTTGGTGAAGTTCCACTTAATCGATTTACTTCCGAGAATGCCAGGAGCCATTTCTTTGAGGTGATGGAATAATGGGTGAGTATGTTCACCATTGACGTCTATCTTCGCAAACATGGGAAAGCTGACCCCATAGTTACGCTGGCAAAACTCACCGATGTTCTGATTCTCCCCCGGCTCTTGGGCACCAAACTGATTACAAGGGAAACCAAGAATTTGCAATCCTTGGTCTTTGAACTCTTGATACAGATCTTCAAGGCCAGCGTATTGTGCTGTGTAGACGCAGCGACTGGCGGTGTTGACGATTAGGTATGCCTTAGCAGGAAATTGCTGCAATGTGACATGTTTTCCATCGATAGTTTCAAGCGCAAAATCGATACTCGTCATACGATACCAAGATGATGCGTGCCAGCCGAAAGATCGCGATTGCTAGCATCTTTCCCTTTAAGTTTAATTGCAAGGCGAAGCTCATTAACAGAGTCTGCGTTTCGTAACGCGTCTTCATAAGAAATCAAATCTGCTTCATGTAAATCGAATAGTGCTTTGTCGAAAGTCATCATGCCTAGCTCTTCTGATTTCTTCATGATTTCTTTGATTTCGTGGACATCACCTTTAAAGATGAGGTCTGAAATCAATGGAGTATTGAGCATGATCTCGATTGCCGCCACACGACCTTTTTGATTGCGTAGTGGAACCAAGCGTTGAGAAATAACGGCCTTCAAGTTCAAAGATAAGTCCATCAACAATTGCTGGCGGCGTTCTTCAGGGAAGAAGTTGATCATACGGTCAAGCGCTTGGTTAGCGCTGTTCGCATGCAGCGTGGCCAAGCATAAGTGACCCGTTTCAGCAAAAGCGATCGCTAAGTCCATCGTTTCACGGGAGCGGATCTCACCAATTTGAATCACGTCGGGTGCCTGACGCAAGGTATTCTTGAGAGCGATTTCCCAATCGTCGGTATCGATACCAACTTCACGTTGTGTAATGATGCAATTGCCGTGTGGGTGAACATACTCAATTGGATCTTCAATTGTGATGATATGTCCGTGACTATTGGCGTTGCGGTGACCTACCATGGCAGCTAAGGTAGTTGATTTACCAGAACCTGTCGCACCGACCATAATAACCAAGCCGCGCTTGGTCATCGAGATGTCTCTTAATTGACCGGGAAGGCGCAATTCATCGAAAGTTGGAATCGCTGACGTAATCGTACGTAATACCATACCAACTTTACCTTGTTGCAAAAACGCAGAGACACGGAAGCGCCCAAGGCCTGGTGGATTGATCGCGAAGTTACATTCTTTAGTCGATTCAAATTCTGACGCTTGGCGGTCATTCATAATCGCGCGCGCCAAATCAATCGTGTGAGCAGAACTCAATACTTGGTTTGAAACTGGGGTGACTTTGCCATCAATTTTGAACGCAGGTGGAAATTCCGCGGTGATGAAAAGATCGGAACCATTTTTGCTCAACATCAGTTTGAGCAAATCGTTCATAAATTTGGTGGCCTGATCGCGTTCCATGAAACGTCCTTAAAAATACTGTAAAAAATGCTGTAAAAAGTAAAAATATTAGCCAGGGAAATTCTCTGGAATCTTCGCTGCTGCGCGTGCGGTTGCCGCTGAAATGACGTTGCGACGTACTAAATCCGAGAGATTTTGATCTAGTGTCTGCATACCCATGTTGCTACCTGTTTGGATGGCTGAGTACATTTGCGCAATCTTCGCTTCGCGAATCAGGTTACGAATCGCTGGAGTGCCGACCATGATTTCATGTGCAGCAACGCGACCAGATCCATCTTTAGTCTTGAGCAGGGTTTGTGAGATAACCGCTTGCAAAGATTCAGACAACATCGCACGCACCATTTCTTTTTCTTCCGCAGGGAAGACGTCGATAATACGATCGATGGTTTTAGCAGCGGAAGATGTATGCAAAGTGCCGAACACTAAGTGACCTGTCTCCGCAGCGGTGAGTGCCAAACGAATGGTTTCCAAGTCACGCAACTCACCCACCAGAATGACGTCAGGATCTTCACGCAGTGCAGAGCGCAAGGCATTTGAGAAGGAGTGGGTATGCGGGCCGACTTCACGTTGATTGATCAAACATTTTTTCGAGTCGTGCACAAATTCGATTGGATCTTCAACGGTCAAGATATGACCATATTCATTTTCATTAACGTGGTTCACCATGCCGGCCAAGGTGGTCGACTTGCCTGAGCCTGTTGGCCCGGTGACGAGAACCAAACCGCGTGCCTTTAGCGAGAATTCAGCGAAACACTTCGGAGCATTCAACTGTTCCAAGGATAAAATCTTGGAAGGAATGGTACGCATAACAGCCGCTGCGCCGCGTTCTTGGTTAAACGCATTGACACGGAAACGAGCCAAACCCGGAATCGCAAAAGAAAAGTCGCATTCGAGGTTTTCTTCATATTGCTTACGCTGACCGTCATTCATAATGTCGTAAATCAGCGAATGGACGTCTTTGTGTTCTAATGGCGGCAAATTGATGCGTCGTACGTCGCCATGGACACGAATCATCGGTGGCAAACCTGAAGATAAGTGAAGATCGGATGCGTTATTCTTAACCGAAAATGCGAGAAGTTCTGAGATGTCCATTTATAATCCAATACTAAAACTGGGAATTCGTCTGATTACTTGATTATGTCCTCAATCTCTCAAAACTTGCAAGCCGTACACGAGGCAATTGCGCAGTCTGCGCAGTGCTATGACAGGAATCCAACTGATATTGTTTTATTGGCAGTTTCTAAGACCTTTCCAGCTGAAGATGTGGTAACAGCTTGGCAAGCGGGTCAAATCAGATTTGGCGAGAACTATGTACAGGAGGGGGTCGATAAAATTGCAAGAGTTGCAGAATTATTGGGTTTGCCAGTGGTGGATGGCAATGCGATAGGCAAGCCTGCACCTGAATGGCACTTTATCGGCCCGATACAAAGTAATAAAACGCGCCCGATTGCCGAGCATTTTTCGTGGGTGCATTCTGTTGATCGCGACAAAATAGCGTCTCGACTATCAGAGCAAAGGCCAGCCCACCTCCCGCCGCTCAATGTGTGTATCCAGGTCAATATTAGTGGTGAAGTGAGTAAAAGTGGGATCGCGCCAGATCAATGTGCCGCCTTAGCGCGCCAAATTCAGAGTTTGCCGGGCTTGCTATTGCGAGGTTTGATGGCTGTACCAGAGGCAACAGAAGATGAGTCTGCACAACGACGCTCTTTCGCTGCTTTACGCGAATTGTCACAGCAGCTAACACAAGAAGGCATACAGCTTGATACGCTCTCAATGGGAATGAGCGGTGATCTTGCAGCTGCGGTAGCAGAAGGCAGTACGATGGTAAGAATTGGCAGTGCTATTTTTGGGAAAAGAAATTATGCAGTCTAGTTTGAAGATCGGCTTTATCGGCGGCGGCAACATGGCTTCTGCTTTAATTAGTGGTTTGGTAAAAGTGCTGGATTCTGCGACACAGATCCATGTCGTAGATTTAAATCCAGCAGGATTGGATCATCTGCGCGAGCGTTTCGGGGTGAGTGTGGCAGCACAGATGGATGAATCTTTGCGTGATTTGGATGTGGTTGTGTTTGCCGTTAAACCGCAGAGCATGCGTGAGGTAATGACACAATTTTCACCATATCTGGGTCAGCAATTATTGTTATCTGTCGCTGCTGGCATTCGTGCCAGTGATATCTCTCGATGGTTAAAAGGCTATCCGAAAATCGCTCGTGCGATGCCAAATACCCCCGCCATGCTCGGTCTGGGAATGAGCGGCTTATTTGGACTTGATGGATTGAGCGCTGACGAGCGCCAACAGACTACAAGCATTATGCAAGCGGTCGGTAAAACCGTGTGGGTGCAGGAAGAGTCGATGATTGACGCAGTGACTGCTGTCTCTGGTAGTGGTCCTGCTTATGTTTTCTATTTTATAGAAGCCTTACAAGAGGCCGCGATTAAATTGGGTTTTAATGCCGAAGATGCCAACACTTTGGCATTGCAAACCTTTCGTGGAGCAGCTGAGTTAGCGATAAGTTCGAATGAACCTGTGAATATACTGCGTGAGCGCGTTACTTCGAAAGGCGGGACAACGTACGCAGCACTATGCAGTTTTGACGACAGTCAAATAAAAACTGCAATCGAGCTTGGCGTGACAGCAGCAGCTCAGCGCGGCAAACAGCTCGGTGATGAATTTGGTCAGTTACCCTAATCAAGTAATCCTTTAACCTTAATTTTTTGAATTTCGAAAGTCCATCTGAAAACACCTAAACGATTACTTCCGCTGGTGGAAGAGGGCATGATAGATGAAGTCTTGCGCCAGCTCATGAGCGGAAAAGAAGCCACAGTATATGTAGTACGCTGTGGCGAGGAGATCCGTTGCGCCAAAGTTTATAAAGAAGCCAGTCAACGTAGCTTTAAACAAGCAGCCGCTTATCAAGAAGGTCGTAACGTCAAGAACAGCCGTCAAGCTCGTGCCATGCAGAAGGGCAGTAAATACGGGCGCAAGATGCAAGAAGAAGTTTGGCAAAATGCCGAGGTCGATGCGCTGTACAAGTTAGCCGCCGCCGGCGTACGCGTGCCGAAGCCTTACATTTGTTTTGAGGGTGTGTTACTGATGGATCTCATCGGCGATGGTCAGGGAGATGTCGCCCCTCGGTTAAACGACGTTGCACTTGATGCCGATACCGCGCGCACCTATTTTCACCAACTACTGCATCAAGTAGTGTTGATGTTGGGCGCTGGCATTGTGCATGGCGATTTGTCTGAGTTTAATATTTTGCTCGATGCCGATGGCCCAGTGATTATCGACCTACCGCAAGCGATCAACGCTGCAGGCAATATGGGCGCCGAAAGTATGTTGATCCGCGACGTCGATAACCTGACACAGTATTTCTCTCAATTCGCGCCTGAACTGAGTGGAACTCAATATGGTAAAGAAATCTGGCAGTTATATGCTGCTAGCTTGTTAAGCCCAGAAACACCTCTAACCGGAAAAGTGGCAGCTCCCACCAAGATGGTGGACCTTGATGCAGTCATCGAAGAGATTGAATTGGTGCGTCAAGAAGCGGAAGATCGAGCACTTTATTTAGCGACTCGTAACGAAAAATGATTATGGCGCAGTGTTCTGCGCGTCCAAATTTGAACGGCGTGAGGCACTCACTACAGCGTTAAATAAGGGTGACAAACGCTGCCACCATGACCAATAGCGAACGGCGGTTGCCGCCAAAGATAAGGCTTTCTTGGGACGACTGAGCACGAGGCCTGCTAAGCCGGCGAGGACGCCGTATTTAAGCGGTGTTGAAAATTGATTGGCGACGGTCATGACTTCAGCGCATTGATCCAAGCTGCTCAAAATTGGTTGCAGTTCTCGAACATCGCGCGCCAGATATTCACGCTGTAGTTGGCAACGCACTTGTAGTTGCGTTATACGTTGTAAGACACGTTGTTCACCGCTAACGACTATTGAGAGTGGTCTGGTCGGCATACTATCCTTGCCGATCTGCGGCAGCACGTAATTGCTCCACGTCGCGTGCCAGTTCGGCGCTGCTCAAAGCAAATAATTTCGGCTGCATTGCTAGACTATTTTTGACCCATGCGAACAGACAAAGTGCAAGGCCTAGAAATGCGCCTGCCATACACCCGATCGCCAAAAGGCGATGGGTGTCCCAGTAATAGGCAATCACCAAAAGCAATAGCAGCATTAAGCCTACGCTAGCGAACAATATCGCAATTAAAGAGCACAGCAGATAGCGGATATAGGCTTGCAGCCGCGCTTCAGTTTCTACGCTGAATAATTCAAGGCGCGTTTGCACCGTCTCCAAAACGGAGGCGGAAAAACGCGCAAGACTGTCTGAGATCGTCATCTGAGTCGACTTTTTCGCTTACTTATTTCGACCAATCAAGAGACCGACGAGTAGGCCAACACCAGCGGCAATACCCGCGGTTTTCCATGGATTTTCACGAACATAGTGGTCGGTTGCTTGTGCCGAATCCTTAGCCTTTTGTACCACTACACCTTCAATGCGATGCATCTCGGTTTTAGCGGTCTTTAGCGTTTTTTCGAGTTTTTCTTTGGCACTGTGAAAACCTTCACCTGCTTGTTGCTCGGAATTTTTGATCAATTCTTGTGCATCATGCAGCACTTGATTGAGTTCACGGAGTAGGGTTTCTTTGGTTTGTTCAACGTTGCTCATGACGATTCCTTTGGTGGTATGCACTTCAATCAGCACTAGATTGAGTGTAGTGCTGATATAGGAATCGCATTTGCGTTAGCACAAACGTGATGCACTTAGGCGAAAGCCGGATCTGCCTTGGCCTCCAGCAGCCGGTTGTAGCGATTTAGCGTAGGGCAAAGTCGACGACGATACCTGCAAAAATCGCTGCACCTATCCAATTGTTATGGCGAAAGGCGGCAAAACAGCTCATGCGTTCTCTAGCTTTGATCAATTGATAGTGATAGACCGAGATGGCTGCAGCGATAGCTATACCGATAAAGTAGGCTAGGCCGGCACCTACTAGGTAGCCACAATAGGCAGTGATGGCGAAAGAGAGTACATAGCTACACATGACAGCCAAGACATCAAAGCGGCCAAAGGTAATGGCAGAAGTCTTGATACCGATTTTTAAATCATCTTCACGATCGACCATCGCGTATTCCGTGTCGTAGGCAATCGCCCAAAAAATATTGGCGACCAATAGATACCAAGCGATAGCAGGCACAGAATTGCCAACGGCGGCATAGGCCATGGGAATCCCAAAGCCAAAGGCGATGCCAAGGTAGGCCTGCGGAATAGCGAAAAATCGTTTGAAATAGGGGTAACTGCCAGCCACAATCACGGCAACGACGGACAATTGTTTGGTCAGCGCATTGAGGGGCAGAATCAGGGCAAACGAAACCAAGGCTAAAATCACCGCAACCATTACGGCTTCCCAACTTTTGATCTTGCCGCTGGTGAGAGGACGCTCTGCCGTACGTTGAACAAATTTATCAAAATCGCGATCGGCAAAATCATTGATGGCACAACCTGCGGAGCGCATCAAGGCTGTTCCTAGTGTGAAGATCAGCAGTAAATGCCAAGTTGGAATGCCGCCGCTAGCCAGCCATAGTGCGGCTAGGGTAGGCCACAAGAGTAGCAAGATGCCGATAGGCTTATCGAGGCGAATCAGCTTGTGGTAAAGCGCGAGGCGTTGCAATAGAGCGTCCATTGGTAGCATTCAATCAGGCGAAAAACCTAATCTAGGAATAGAGAACAAGGACGCATTATAAACCAGCCGGCAATTGCTTTTATCGCTGCGCTGCTATTGTGCGATGGCGGCTTCATCCAGCATGGTGACCCCTGGCAACTCACACGCCAATACCGCTTGGCGGATAGCTTCGATCGCCGCTTGTCGTGTAAAACTCTTGCGCCAAGCAATCACCACGCGTCGATCTGGTGCGCGATCACTAAACGGTACATAGCGCAACATACTGTCTTTAGCATGCATATCAGTGATTGATGCGCGTGGTAACACCGTGATACCTATACCGGATGCGACCATGTGACGTATCGTTTCGAGTGAAGAGCCTTCAAAAGTACGAGCGATACCATCGCTCGCCGTAGAGAAACGCGCCATTTCTGGGCACACTTCCAATACTTGATCACGGAAGCAGTGACCATTGCCGAGGAGTAGCATGGTCTCGGATTTGAGTTCAGCGGCCGAAACTGAATCGCGCTCGGCCCAAGCATGGTCTTTTGGCATGGCGACTACAAATGGTTCGTCATACAAAGCTTGTACCATCATGCCTTGGTCGGGCAAAGGCAGTGCCATGATGGCAGCATCAAGCTCACCTTGACGCAGCAATTCCATTAGCTTGACGGTGAAATTTTCTTGCAGCACAAGCGGCATTTGCGGCACTTTGTCTATCATGGTTTTGACCAAGGTAGGCAGAAGATAAGGACCGATGGTGTAGATGATGCCGAGACGGAAAGGGCCGCTCAGTGGGTCTTTGTTTTGTTTGGCGATTTCTTTGATAACTGCTGTTTGCTCTAACACACGTTCAGCTTGAGCCACGATTTGGGCGCCAAGAGGAGTGGTCGATACTTCAGTGCCACCACGTTCAAAAATAGTGACGCCTAATTCATCTTCGAGCTTTTTAATGGCAACAGAAAGAGTCGGCTGGGCGACAAAACAAGCCTCTGCCGCGTGTCCAAAGTGCTTTTGACGGGCAACTGCAACAATGTATTTTAATTCAGTGAGTGTCATGCCTAGAGTTTGGCACAGACTGCGCTTGCCGTCAGCATTCCCTGTAAAAATTTTTCCTTCGGTTCTGATGCACTGCAATGTCGCTTAAACATGAACACTGATTTTTACTGCGCAGATAACTTGGTAAATAATTAAGGATGAATTCTTATTCAATCTTCTGTTGCAACGGATAAGCTCAAATGCGCGTCCCCTCTTAACGTCGCCAATGTCTTTTCCATAAAACCCGAGGCGAATCGATGTCCGTGCTTGGAGTCACGCAGGGCGATATACCATTGACCCACCACCGCCATGAGTTGCGGTGCATCTTTAGCGCGTTCGATCCGGTGAATGAGATCGGCCGATAGTAATCCGAGATAGGTGTGTGCCGTGCTGGTCATGAAGTCTTTCACTTCGCGCAGTTTTTCTTGATCTTCGAGAAATGCCGGTTTTACCGTGCTTAATGTTGCCTCTTGCTGGTGAAAGGCAGCAATCGTCGCGTCGCAAACTGCTTCAGGGACTTGTTCGTCGACGGCACTGACTTGGATCAGTTCTTTCTTTGCTAAACGATCGACAATTCTTCCAAGTTCTTCTTCTGGCATGGCGGTGAGAAGTCGATCTAAACGCTTGATACCATCAAGCATAATCAAGACACTGCGTTCGCGTACGTTGAGCCCAGCCACACGACGAATAACTTCCTCACGTCCTTTTGCCGTCTTAGAAAATACGGTCGACCATGTGAACCATAATTGAAATGGTGTAATCCCTGCGCTCGCTGCCTGCATTGCTCTTCACTCCTCCTTCGAAAACGGAGTGAAGTGTAATGTTCTTTTGTTACGAGTTGATGGCAGAGTTTACTACATCGTGAAAAAGTGATTTACATACTCTTGAAGCGCCAAGCATAGGTCTGACTCACCTTGAGCTGTTCTTTATGATTTTTGAGTTCAACAAAAATATTGCCCATCTCATCGCGTCGCGCACGGGCAATCGCATGCGGGTTGACCATGATACTGCGGTGAATCTGCCAAAACTGTTCGGGTGCCAGCCCTTTTTGTAGATCTTTAATTGAGGTGCGAATATGGCCTTCGTCGTTGGCGCTGACCACACGGGTATAGCGCAGATCCGATTCGAAAAATAAGACTTCTTCAATCGGAAATAACTTAATCGTATTGCCGGAGCTGGCGCTAATCCAGCGAATTCTTTCTGCCTCTTGCGGAGCACGCAATTGTTGATCGAGCGCTGCCATGACCTGCATTAAATTCTGCGGAAGCGCTCCGGCTTCTAGCTGTTGTTGAATTCGCGTGATGGTTTGTTGTAAGCGTTCCTCGGTAATCGGCTTCAATAAATAATCAATGGCGCCTAGCTTGAACGCTTCAATTGCATGGTTGTCATAGGCTGTCGTGAACACCACGCGGCATTTGCCGTCGCTCGCCCGTGCTACGTCGAGGCCGTTGATTTCAGGCATGCGAATATCAAGAAAAGCGATGTCAGGTTGGAGTTTAACAATCGCATCTAAGGCATCGCCACCATCTTCGCATTCGGCAAGTATGCGTAATTCGGGCCAGACGATTTGTAGTATACGTTTGAGATCGTGTCTTTGCAGGTCTTCGTCGTCAGCAATAATGGCGGTTGGCATGTGGTTCTCGCTTATACAGAAATATTGTCATTTTCAAGTTCAAGATTGAGGTCGAAGCTCAAGGGCAAACGTATGCTCGCCTCAATTCCACCTTGCTCACGCATATTCAGCGTGAGGGCGGCATCATCACCGTACAATTGCTTGAGTCGCTCGCGGATATTCGTTAACCCGATACCGGTACCAGAGCTCGTCGTGCCGAAACCAACGCCATTGTCTGCGACGCTCAGAACCAATTCTTCACCGATTGATGCATTCTGTTTTTTTTCTTTTCTGGCTGTCACGACAATTTCCACTGGTCCTTTTTTGGGCTCGATCCCATGTTTGACTGCATTCTCAACAAGGCTAATCAACATTAGGGGTGGCACCACACAATCTTTAAGTTCGGTCGGACATTCGATAGAGAAGCTGAGGCGTGGGATACGTGTATGAATCACGCCAAGATAGGCTCTGACTGATTCAAATTGGTTCTGTACCGTGGTCAACATTAAGTTACCGTCGTCGCGCATTTGGGGGATGGTCGAACGCAGATAGTCGACGAGATGATCGATTATAACTACGCCACGTGCAGGATCGCTCAACATCGCTGCGCGTACACCAGAAAGCGTGTTGAATAAAAAATGTGGTTCAACTTGGCTGGCGAGTACGGAAAGTCGCATCTGTGCTTGATTGCGTTCACGCTTATATTTTTCCAATTTCTCTTGAATCATGGCTTCCTCTAATGCACGCCCTTGTTTTAAGTAGGCGACATAGTCAAAAGCGCCGCCCCACCAAATCATTAAGATGAGCCAAAAAACCAAATTCACAACGCCCGCTTTTCTTTCCGACTTGGGAGGTTCGTCGGTGATGATTACGCCGAATTGGACCTGTTCATTATTGATGATTTTTTTAGCTTCTTCCTTTTTGACTGGCGTGCTTTGCGTCACTTTTTTTTCTAAGACACGGTCTGCAGACTCGGTGATGCCAAACGACAAAGCAATCCCAATTACGAGTACAGCGGCAATTCCATATTTTTCTTTCTTGGCTGACCACCTACGTCGACGAACTTGGCATGCCAACCATCTACCGAGTAATAAATTGATGGCAATACCAAGGTAAATGACGAGAAACATTAAGTGCGGCTTGACCTGGTTTGGCGAGACTTTAGGTTCGAGCGAAATAAGAACCGCGATGCTACCTAAAATAAAGGCAAGTACAACCATCGGTAGCGCAAAACTCAGCGCCCTATAACGAAACCAGGTTTGACTAAAGATAGGATAGTGCTGGGCACGCACAGACCAACTGCCAAGTTTGGCAGTGAGCTTTTCTGGCAAGGGTTGGTCGGGCAGAGGCGCCGTCTTTTCTATATTGGACATGTTGATGTCTGGTTTTCTTCAAGTGGTTAAAACAAAGAGTGATGCTGTACTATCGCAGGTCGACGAGACCAATTGTAAAGAAGCGATAGGATAGTCCTAGATACGCATTAAGCCGTCTTTTTTTGACATGAATATTGGCAGAGCTCCGCAGGTACCCCAAAACTAAGCAATTCTTGGTTCATTGTATTGTGACTATATGGCAAAAGACAAACCGATCGAAGTAGGTGTTGTTCCTTGCATTAAACTAATCGATCATGTCTCTAAAGGCAATCTCAAAGAAATGTCTACTAATTGAGTGGATTGTAAGTGAACTGTAAGCGAGAAGAAGATAAGCGATAAACTCTCCATGAGATAAAGCAAGTCTAGTCTTCCATAGCTCCAAATAAAAAGCCCCGTAGATTCAACTTACGGGGCTTTTTGTTAATTGTAGCTTGGCTTAGTCGCGATGTGCCGCCATCGCTGCCATGATTTCCTGGTGGCCTTGTGCCATACCGTTTTCAGGAATCTTTTGTTCGTTGCTATCTTTGACTTCTTGCAGGCGGGCCATTAGTTCTTCGTCGACTGACTCACCACGTCCAAGATAGACACCTTGCGTCAAACTAATGTGTGCTGCTTCAAAGCTACCTGCACCTGCACACAAGATAGTGCGATTCGGTGCATCTTGCGCAGCCAATACCAACATCGCTGGCACCACATCACTGGCTTGAATCGCGTTTAACATCGCCTCTGGGTAGAGACCGTTGGTCATCCGAGTCGCAGCAGTGGGTGCTAGAGAGTTGACGCGAATATCGTGTTTCGCACCTTCGATCGACAAGGTTTGCATCAAGCCGACTAATCCTAATTTCGCTGCGCTGTAGTTGGATTGACCGAAGTTGCCATACAAACCTGACGAAGACGTCGTCATCATGATGCGGCCATAGTTTTGCTCAACCATAATAGGCCAGACAGCTTTACAGCAATTGACGCTACCCATCAGGTGTACCTCGACCACTAAGCGGAAATCTTCCAACTCCATTTTGCCGAACGATTTATCACGCAAAATGCCAGCATTGTTAATTAGGATATCAACACGACCCCATTTATCCATGGCGTCTTGCACCATCGCTTGCACAGCGGCGAAATCGGTTACCGAAGCGCTATTCGCAATTGCTTCGCCGCCAGCAGCGATAATTTCATCTACGACGGCTTGTGCTGCGCTAGCAGAACCACCAGAACCATCACGTGCGCCACCAAGGTCATTCACCACTACTTTGGCACCGCGTTTGGACAAAGCAAGTGCATGTTCGCGACCCAAACCACCACCAGCACCGGTAACAATGGCAACGCGTCCTGAAAAATCTAAACTCATGAGAACTCCTAAAATGATGTTGTTCTGGCGATAGGGGAAGATAGTCGAAAATCTGATTGCTGGCGAAATTCAAGCAGGCATTACGATAACTGAAAATTGCGTTTCGAGCAGAGAAAATTTCCCGAAGAAAAGGTCTAGCTGGTGTGTAGACGGCTCAAGACTGATGCAGATCAAGCTTAAACACGCAGAAATTCCTCTCTCTGCCCCATCCAACGCTGCAAATGGGCCTCTACCGTAGGAAGGTCGTGTGCCAGTAATTCAACCGCGAGGTTACGCGCCTTTTCTACCAAGTATTGGTCTTTTTCGAGATTGGCAAAACGGAGCAAAGCCTCACCCGATTGGCGCGCACCGAGAAACTCGCCAGGCCCACGGAGTTCCAAATCTTTGCGCGCAATTTCAAAACCATCGGTGCTTTCACGCATAGTGAGTAAGCGTTGTTTCGCGGTATGACCCAAGGGACCTTGATACAGTAAGAGACAGACACTGGCGGCGGCGCCGCGTCCGACACGTCCTCGTAATTGGTGCAACTGCGAGAGACCAAAACGCTCCGCATGTTCGATCACCATTAAGCTGGCATTGGGCACGTCAACACCAACTTCAATCACGGTGGTTGCTACGAGGACTTGAATTTCATTGCGAGTGAAAGCGTCCATCACCATTTGCTTTTCAGCGGCTTTGAGCTTGCCGTGAACTAAGCCCACGCGGCAGTCCGGCAAGGCTTCGCTGAGCATGGCTAAGGTATCGGTGGCTGTTTGTAATTGCAGTGCCTCAGACTCTTCAATCAAAGGACACACCCAATACACTTGTTTGCCTTCGAGTGCAGCAGCATGAACGCGTTCGATTACTTCATCGCGCCGATTCTGATCGACCACACGGGTGACGATAGGGGTGCGGCCCGGCGGCAGTTCATCGATGACAGAGACTTCTAGATCCGCGTAATACGTCATTGCTAATGTGCGCGGAATAGGGGTGGCTGACATCATCAATTGATGAGGAATTTTACCTGCTTCGGCCTTATTTCTGAGTGTAAGGCGTTGCGCCACACCAAAGCGATGCTGTTCGTCGACAATCACTAAACCAAGCTTGGCAAATTGCACGCTGTCTTGTATCAGCGCATGGGTACCAATCACCAATTGTGCTTCACCCGAAGCGATCATCTCCTGAGCTTTTTCTTTGTCTTTCTTTTTCAAACTGCCAGTCAGCCAAGCTGTCTTAACGCCCAAGGGTTCTAACCAGCCAGCCACCTTCCTGAAATGCTGTTCCGCCAGAATTTCGGTCGGCGCCATCAAAGCTGCCTGATAGCCGTTGTCGATCGCTTGTGTTGCCGATAATGCAGCGACGATGGTTTTACCGCTGCCAACATCACCCTGAAGCAAACGCTGCATAGGAAAAACTTGTTTTAAGTCGGCGCGAATTTCCTCTAACACACGTTCTTGTGCTCCGGTCAGTTTAAAGGGCAGGGTCTGCAAGAACGCATGGGTCAGCGCGCCAACGATAGGGAGGGCGGTGGCGCCTTTGGCACGGCGCGACGCTTGTGCCCGTTTGAGTGAGAGCTGTTGTGCCAATAATTCGTCGAACTTCATGCGCTCCCAAGCGGGGTGCTCGTGTTCGAGTAAAGCGTATTGGTCGACATCGGGCGGTGGGTTGTGTAATAACTTGACCGCAGATTCAAAATCTTGCAGGCCCATTTGTCCCAAAATGGTGGGGGATAAGGTATCAAACCACTGCACGCGAGCCAAGGCACTGGTGATCGCTTTACGTAGCATCAGCTGCGAAACACCATCGCCAGCGTGATAAACAGGCGTCAAGGCGGTCGGCAGCGGCGCGCCTTCATTGACCATTTTGTAAGTCGGGTGCACCATCTCCGCGCCGAAGAAACCATGACGCAACTCGCCACGGGCGCGTACACGCATGCCGACCGCCATCTGCTTAATTTGACTACCGTAAAAATTAAGGAAGCGCAGTACGACTTGGGCCGTGTCATCACTGATGGTGACTACTAATTGGCGGCGAGGGCGATATTGAATGTCGCATTCGGTGACTTCACCTTCGACTTGCACCGAGCTGCCGCCGCGAAAACCCGCGTCGCGCATGCTGACGATTTCGGTCTCGTCTTCGTAGCGCATAGGTAAATGCAGCACGAAGTCCATATCGGAGCGTAAGCCAAGTTTGGCAAACTTCTCCTCAAGCCGTACTGGCTTGGCGGGGGCTTTCTTTTTGCTGCTAGCCTTATTAGGTGCGCTTTCAGACATAGGGTAAAATGACGGGTTGGTTTTCGAGATTCTACTGGTTTTTTATACAGTGCTGTGATTTTTTGTTGTGTGATTGTTTATCTTCCGCTAAGTAATGATTACTTCGGCGAGGAAAACATGGTGCGACTTTACTGTTTTCCTTTTGTTCTGATGGCGTATTTATGATGTATTCACTGAGTGACTTTGATTTTGACTTACCGCCCGAACTGATCGCGCAAACTGCGCTACCAGATCGCACGGCTTCGCGTTTATTGCATGTTAGTGATGATGGCATCGTCGATCGTCAGTTTTCAGACATTATCGACCAACTTCACGCGGGCGATTTGCTGGTGTTCAACGATACGCGAGTTTTAAAGGCACGCTTTTTCGGTGCTAAAGAGACGGGTGGCAAGGTCGAAATGTTGGTCGAGCGCGTCATCAAAAATACCGCTGACGAACATATCGTGCATGTACAGTTACGTGCCTCAAAGTCGCCATTGGCAGGAAGTAAGATTCGTTTGGCAGATGCTTTCGACGTTACAGTGGGTGAGCGTGCGGGCGAATTTTTTACACTGCATTTCCCTGGCGATGTGTTTGAACTGATTGAAAAATACGGTCGTTTGCCTTTGCCGCCATACATCAATCATGAGGCGGATGATTTCGACGAGCAACGCTATCAGACTGTGTATTCACGTGTGCCCGGCGCCGTTGCGGCGCCAACAGCAGGCTTGCACTTTGATCAGCCACTCTTGGATAAATGTAAAGCTAAAGGCATACAATTGGCATTTGTGACTTTGCACGTTGGCGCCGGTACCTTCCAACCAGTACGTACGGAAGACCTCAGCAAACACGATATGCATAGCGAATGGTACACCGTGCCAGAAGAAACTGTGGCTGCGGTGCAAGCGGCGAAAGCAGCCGGTAAAGATGTGATTTGCGTGGGCACTACTAGTATGCGGGCGATTGAGTCCGCTTCACAAAGCGGCGCTTTAGTCGCAGGCAGTGGTGATACGCGTTTGTTCATTACCCCAGGATATGTATTTAAAACGGTAGATCGCTTAGTGACAAATTTCCATTTGCCGAAATCGACATTGATGATGTTGGTATCAGCATTTGCTGGTTATGATGCAATACGTGAAGCCTATGCTCATGCGATCGCACAGAAGTATCGTTTCTTTAGTTATGGAGATGCGATGCTATTAACTAACCGTTCTAGTGCGCACCAATAAATTCAATCTCAGGGCGCATTACTGCGTTACTAATGTTCGCAATACCAAAGTATTGCCTTGCTTGGCGCCTTGTACTGCATCGCTGACATTGAACTTCTCGGAGCATTTGATACGCAATAATACGCAACAATATGCGGAAAAAATTCAATCTGCGTTTAAGCTCTTAATTTCTTGTTTCATTTTTATTTAGGTCGGTAAATCCTATGCTGCAATTTCAATTACTCAAAAAAGATAAAACTACTGCGGCACGTCGTGGTCGTGTGACGGTAAACCATGGTGTGATCGAAACACCGATCTTTATGCCTGTTGGTACGTACGGTTCGGTGAAGGCGATGTCGCCACTCGAACTCAAAGAAATTGATGCCCATATTATTTTGGGTAACACTTTCCACCTGTGGCTACGCCCGGGATTGGACGTCGTTAATAAGTTTGGTGGATTACATGATTTTATGGGCTGGGATAAACCCATCCTGACAGACTCAGGTGGTTTTCAAGTGTTCTCTTTGGGCGCGATGCGCAAGATCACCGAAGAAGGCGTGAAGTTTGCTTCGCCGATTAGTGGTGAACGTCTGTTCTTGTCGCCTGAAATTTCCATGCAAATTCAACGTGCCTTGAATTCCGATATCGTGATGCAGTTCGATGAATGTACGCCATACGAAATTGACGGTCGTCCTGCGACGAGCGAAGAAGCAGGCAAGTCCATGCGCATGTCTTTGCGTTGGGCGCAACGTTCGATGAATGAATTCAACGGCGGTGAAAATCCGAATGCGTTGTTCGGCATTGTGCAAGGCGGTATGTTTGAAAACTTGCGCGACGAATCTTTGGCCGCGTTGAACGAAATGGGTTTTGACGGCATGGCGATTGGCGGCTTGTCGGTCGGCGAGCCAAAAGAAGACATGCTGCGCATTCTCTCGCATGTAGGTCCGAAACTGCCAGAAAATAAGCCGCACTATTTGATGGGAGTTGGCACGCCAGAAGACTTAGTCGCTGGTGTCGCCAATGGTATCGACATGTTCGACTGCGTGATGCCAACTCGCAATGCGCGTAATGGCTGGATCTTCACTCGCTTTGGCGATATCAAAATTAAGAATGCACGCTACAAAGAAGACAAAGCACCGCTTGATGAGACGTGTACTTGCTATGCCTGCAAAAACTTCTCACGTGCTTATTTGCACCATCTGCATCGTACCGGTGAGATTTTGGGCGCACGTTTGAACACGATCCATAATTTGCATTACTACCTTGAATTGATGCGCCAGATTCGTCTGTCCTTAGACGAAGATCGCTTCCCGCAATTTATTGCGGAATTCAAAGCCGATCGAGCGCGTGGCGTGTAAAAGGTCCTTAAGAGAGTCATCAACGTGAACGGCTGATTTAACTGGAGTACATGCATGCAAACTTTTCAAACGATGCAAGGATTAAATCAGTTGTGGACACGAGAGCAGTTGCTGGCGACGCTTCGCGCGCTGCTACTATTGCTTTCAATTGCGACTTTGGTGTGGACTTTGCGTATGGTTCACTATGCATCAGTCGGTCATATCTACGGTCAGATTCCTGATCTTACTATGTTCACGCCTTGGTTGCGCTTGTACGCACAATCAAGGAAAGGCATTGAACTGCCAGTTTTATTTGCGGCCTTATTGAGCTTGTGCCTCGGTGTTTGGGTTTGTTCCCGTTATTTCTCAACGCGCCTAAAGCAAGCTTTTCATAGCTTGCCGTCTCTGTTATTGGGCAATTTTCTAGCATTGTTCGCGATAGTTTTCTTCCTCTTTCCAGGCAAGGAACACTCAGTCAGCACGTTTTTTCATTGGGAATTGCATCCGAGTTTGCTTGGATTTTCCCTGTTTATTGCCTTCAGCTTGATTCCTTATGGTAGGAAATACAGTTACCCGCTGATTGGGTTTTTGATCGTCGTCATTTGCACACTCATTTCTACTTCACCATTTAGTTTATATAACTACTCCTATATTATTGAGCCAGCCATGCGAGCATTGGCCGGGCAATCATTGTCTGAAGTAGTCAGCCAGTATGATGTATTGCTGCCGCTTTCGATTTCTCCGTTTATCGCGCAGCATTGGGATTTGAACCAATACAAAGTACTCCTACAGATTGCGAATACCATTTTTAATGTGTGGATGTTTTATGCTTTGTATAAGGTCGTTCGCAAAGAAGTGTTTCTGTTTGCGGTTATTCTTTTTATTTTAGCGAAGTACCATTTAAATCTCTCCGATGCGACAAAAGTGCCGCAGGTCTCGTTCTTGCGTTTAGAGATTTGGCTGCCGTTGTATGTCTTGGTCCGTCGTTATGGATTGGTGTCGATCGCACCTGTGTTGTATCTGCTTGTCATGATCGTTTTAAGCAAGACCTTCGCTACTATCTTCGCGGGTATGTATCTTGGATATTTGGTCTTACGTAAGTTGAGCGGCAGTCAAGAACTTAGTTGGAAACGCATCATGACCATTAGTTTGATTTTGGTCAGTGTGGCAGTACTGGCACAATTATTTTTTAGTAATGCCCGCCTTTCAGATTACTTACGTTTTCAGATTTCGTTTTGGCCTCTGGGAACACAATCCTTTTTTTGGGTGGTAGCGCCACTACTTATCTTTTGTGCGGGCTTAATTTTTTCTCAAAAAGGCGAGGAGACAAACAATTACAACGCTAATGGGCTGTTGATTTTCCTTTGTTGTGGTGCCTTGGTTTATTTCTTGGGGCGCAGTCACGAGAATAACCTTCTCAATATTTCCTCTATTTTGATTTTTACCTTGGCGATCGCACTGAATTATTTGTCTCACGAGATGAAGTTGTTGGTGCCAGTCTTGAGTTTGATATCGGCCTTTTTTGTCACTGATGTCGCGACCGAAGTAAAACTTAAGCTAGATTCTTTCGCTCAAAATGGATTAAATCCGCATATGCCTTTTGCCGCCGGAGACTTTAGTGCCTTGCAATCTGCGCCTAATTTCCCTGCTTTTTTTGATGGCAAGAGTCTTTACTGTTTTCCGAATTCCTCGCTTGAGCTCTATTTTTATCACTATCAACTTGGTAACTACAAGAAACTTCCTATCCAGCAGTTCCGTACCTGCAGTACGATTCTCTATATGCAAGACCTCCAAAGTTACGCTCGAGAGTTAGAGACGAATGGATATCAGTTGCAAGTGATCAATTCCCCTGAATTCTAGGAGAGTGCCTGCATTCGTTGAAATGGATCATCAATGTCATCATTGAAATTCATTTCAGCCACTGAAAAACCCGTAATTCTTGTTGCGTGAGCATTTTTTGCACAAATTCGCCTTGGCTAACTGTGGGAATCTCGCCCAGCCAGTGACCCTGATGCTAGAATGTTGCGCTTTGTCGTCGAACTTAATACTTTCACAAAACTAACCTAGCGTTGTGATCGTTTCGGCGCTAGATCGATAGTTATCAAACAGCGTTGGGGACTTTAAAACGGCGAAATTGGCCCAAGATACGACCAACGTGCTGTTAAATCATCGTTTATAGAATCATTTAAATTGGAGTTTGATTGTGTTTATTTCTAATGCTTACGCTCAAGCAGCAGGTGCTGCACCAGAATCATCAATGATGAGTTTTTTGCCTTTGTTGTTGATGTTCGTGGTTTTATATTTTGTGATGATTCGTCCTCAAATGAAACGTCAAAAAGAGCAGAAAGCGATGATTGACGCATTGTCTAAGGGTGATGAGGTCGTCACTGCTGGCGGGATCGTTGGTAAGGTTAATAAAGTTAGTGATGCATTTGTGACGATTGAAGTAAGCAACGGTACAGAAATGCACGTACAAAAAAGCGCAGTAACTACACTGCTACCAAAAGGCACGATTAAGTCCATCTGATCGATGTCAGTCTTAAGGGCGCTTGGCGCCCTTATTCTTTATTTAGTTCTTATTTAATACAGCCGCTATGAATCGTTATCCTCTCTGGAAGTACATACTGATACTGTTCACCTTGGTGTTCGGCACGTTATACACTCTTCCTAACTTCTTGGGCGAGTCGCCTGCTTTGCAAATCAATAGTGGGAAAACGACTGTGAAGGTCGAAAGTGAGTTGATCCCAAAGATTGAAAGTATCTTGAAGGAGGGCGGTGTTCCTTCTGCAGGCGTCAACTTTGACTATAGCGGCACGCAAGCGGTGATCCGGGCGCGATTCGCTGATACAGATACGCAATTCAAAGCCAAAGCGATCTTGGAACACGGCTTGAATCCTGATCAAACTGATCCGATTTACACCGTTGCTTTCAGTAAATTGCCAAATACACCGAAATGGATGCAAAAGATTCATGCATTGCCTATGGTCTTGGGTCTCGATCTCCAAGGTGGTGCCCATTTCTTGTTGAAAGTCGACACGGAAGCTGTATTGAAGAATAAGTTGGCGGCGATGCAGGCCTCCGTGCGCTCTAGCTTGAAAGACAAAGAAATTAAACACGCAGGTATCTCGCGCGATTCCACAACAGTGACAGTCAAATTCCGTGATTTGGAAACTCGTGTACGTGCACGTGAATTGTTATCACGTCAAATGAATGAAGCTAATGTTGTGGATGTGCCTGTGACTGGCACGGACGGCGATATTTCATTGCAACTATCAGTAAAACCAGATGCTTTGGTCACTTTGCAAAATGAAGGTGTCAAACAAAATATTGAAGCGTTGTCTAAGCGTATCGCTGGTATTGGTGTAACTGAACCATTAATTCAACAACAAGGCCCAGACCGCATCGTGGTGCAGTTGCCTGGTGTGCAGGATGTCGCTCAAGCAAAATCGATCATTGGCCGTACCGCGACGCTGGAAGTGCGTTTGGTCGATGAAACTGTGATCGGCCCCATTGATGACAATACCACTGTACCTTTCGGCTCTGAATTGTTTAAAGTGGGCCGCGGCGGTCCAGCAATTCTGTACAAAGATCCTGTGGTGACTGGTGATGCGATTATCGGCGCGATGGCAACGCTTGATGAAAACCAGCAGCCTGCAGTTAGTATTGACCTTAACAGTGAAGGTGGCCGTCGAATGGGGGATGCGACTCGAGTGAACGTTGGCAAGCGTATGGCATTCGTATTGTTCGAAAAAGGTAAGGGCGAGTTGTTGCAAGTTGCGACAATTCAAGGGCACTTCAGTAATAAATTCCGTACGAATGGCATGCGTACTTCTAGCGAAGCAGCCGAACTCGCTCTGTTATTGCGTTCCGGTGCGTTAGCAGCCCCAATGGAAGTGATCGAGGAACGTACGATCGGCCCACAATTAGGTAAGGAAAACATCCGTAAGGGTATTTATTCCACGATGTATGGTTTCGCGGCGATTGCTGTGTTCATGATCATCTACTACATGATGTTCGGTTTCTTTAGTGTCACCGCATTGGCGATGAACTTGTTGTTGTTGGTTGGTATTTTGTCGACCTTGCAAGCGACCTTGACTTTGCCTGGTATGGCGGCGATTGCTTTGGCTCTCGGTATGGCGATTGACGCCAACGTCTTGATCAATGAGCGTATTCGAGAGGAGCTGAGGGCAGGGGCGACACCGCAACATGCGATTCTGCAAGGTTTCGATCGTGCTTGGGCAACCATTCTTGACTCGAACGTCACCACGTTGATCGTTGGTTTGGCCTTGTGGGCATTTGGTTCTGGTCCGATTAAGGCCTTTGCGATCGTTCACTGCTTGGGTATTTTGACATCGATCTTCTCCGCAGTGTTTGTGTCTCGTGGCGTAGTTAACTTGTGGTACGGCCGTCAGAAGAAATTGGCGTCTGTGTCGATTGGTCAAATTTGGAAACCAACAGAAGATGCTGTTGCCAAATAAACGACCCAATCAATTGACCCAAGAATTTAGAAATTAGGATTTATCATGGAATTATTCCGAATTAAGAAAGACATTCCTTTCATGCGCAATGCGCTGATTTTTAATGTCATTTCCGCTTTAACTTTTGTCGCCGCAGTATTTTTCTTGCTTACCAAAGGCTTGCACTTGTCAGTGGAGTTCACTGGCGGTACGACAATGGAAGTCAGTTATAGCAAACCAGCGGATACCGACAAGATTCGCGCCACAGTTTCAGGCTTAGGCCTCGAAGGCGTGACAACGCAAACTTTTGGCCGCGCTCAAGATGTGGTGATTCGTTTGCCATTGCCAAAGCGCGAACCTGGTGCGGCGAAGCTGTCTGAGAAAGAAGCCAATCTTTTGATTGGTGCGCAAAATGACAAAGTGTTGGCAGCATTAAAAGCCAACGACCCAGACGTACAACTGCGTCGTACAGCGGTCGTGGGTGCGCAAGTCGGTGACGAATTGGCGCACGATGGCGTGATGGCATTGCTGTTCGTGATTGTTGGCGTTATGGCATATTTGGCGATTCGTTTCGAATGGAAATATGCGGTGTCAGCCATTATTGCTAACTTGCATGACGTCGTTATTATTCTTGGTTTCTTCGCGTTCTTCGAATGGGAATTTGACTTGGCGGTGCTGGCCGCGGTATTAGCGGTGTTGGGCTATTCAGTGAATGAGTCCGTCGTTATTTTCGATCGTATTCGTGAAAACTTCTTAAAGTTGCGCAAAGCAACAGTCACTGAGGTCATTGATAACGCCATTACAAGCACGATTTCTCGTACTATCATCACTCACGGCTGTACACAAATGATGGTGTTGTCGATGTTATTGTTCGGTGGTCCAACATTACATGGCTTCGCGATTGCTTTAACGATTGGTATTTTGTTTGGTATCTACTCTTCCGTATTCGTCGCAGCAGCGATTGCGATGTGGTTGGGCGTTAAGCGTGAAGACTTGATCAAACCAGTCAAAGAAAAAGATGAAGCCGACGGTGCAGTTGTATAAAAATTATTGATACTCGCTGTTAAACTGTTCAGAAAGCAGCAGTTTGGTAACAAAAAGTATAAACAAGAGAAGCCAGCCTAAGTGCTGGCTTTTTCTTTGTTAAGATAGCTACTTTCCCAGAAAAAATGGTTTTAGACTTAACTCTGTTCAAAATGTGCGCTTTGAACCGGAAAGTGGCTCGTCTTATTTCATGCCATTTCAGCTATGTGGCGGTGAGGTCTTTAACATCGGTCCATTCGGTCTAAATAACGTAAATGCCGCGAACTTTCCAAGATTCAACTGTCTAACGTTCATCAAGAAACCTTCTTCAAATAAAAATGAAAAATACCAAAGTCTCAGTGCTCCTCATTTCCCTATTGGTCATTGCAGGGGGCGGTTACTATTTTTGGAAGTCAAAAAAAGGCGAGTCAACTGAATTCGTCGCTGGTCAAACCTTAGGGGCGAAACCAGATGCGAAAAATAAGCCTGTCTTTGTTAATACGATCTTGGCGCAAAAACGCGATTACGAAGTGAAGCTCAATGCCAATGGCGTTGTTACTTCGCTCAATATTGTTGATGTGCGTCCGCAGGTCAGCAGTATTATCGAGAAAGTTCATATTAAAGAAGGTCAATTTGTACGCGCTGGTGAAGTCTTGTTCACCTTGGATAACCGTGCCGACACGGTGAACCTTGCGAAAGCCCAAGCACAACTCGATAAAGAACTCGCGACCTTGGCAGAGAATCAGCGTCAACTGGTGCGCGCGAAAGAATTATTCGAAAAGAAATTCCAGTCGCAAAGCGCGGTCGATGCAGCCAACACCATCGTTCAAGCACAGCAATCCGTGGTTGATGGTGCGAGAGCAGCGGTAGGTGCGGCGAAAGTCAGTTTGGGATACAGCCGCATTGTTGCTCCCGTGAGTGGGCGGACCGGCATCATCAATGTTTTTCCTGGTAGTTTGGTGCAGCCAAGTACTAGCGGTTCCGCTCTGGTGACTATCACTCAAATGGATCCGATTTCAGTGGCATTCCCATTACCTCAGCGTAGTTTAAGTGATGCGTTGGATAGTATGAAGCGCGGTGATAGTGTTGCCATGGCGAGTCTGCCTGATTCTAAGCAAAAGTTTAAAGGCAAACTGCAATTCATCGACAACGTAGTTGATGCGACATCGGGCACTGTAAAAGTGAAAGCGATTTTCGACAACAAAGAAATGAAGCTCTGGCCAGGCGCTTTTGCCAATGTGGATTTGAGCGTATTGACCTTGAAAGACGTAGTGGTGGTTCCACAAGATGCCTTGGTGTTCGGTGTGAATTCGACTACTGTATTTGTGGTGGATGTAGAAGGTAAGGCTGCTCAAAAGAAAGTCGAAGTGAAATTTAGCTCAGGCCTTGATGCTGTCATTAGCGGAATCGAGCCTGGTACGAAGATCGTATTAGAAGGGAAACAAAACCTGCGTCCTGGTGTGCCAGTTAAAGAGCGTACCGACGAAGGAAAAGAGGAGAAGTCTTCAGGTAAGGGCGGTAAGAAAGAGGGTGCTTCATCGGCGACTTCGACTGTACCCGCGACTCCTGCTAGTGCGCCATCTACAACTGCCTCTGCAGCGAGCGCATCATGAATTTGTCGGAGTTATTTATTCGTCGTCCTGTGATGACGATATTATTGAATCTGTCGGTGGTTGTTGCCGGTATTCTTGCTTATCGCTTTATTCCAATCGCGGCGTTGCCAAGCTATAACACGCCAGTGATCAGCGTCGGTGCGGGTTTACCCGGAGCGAGCCCTGAAACCATGGCAACTTCAGTGGCATTGCCATTGGAAAAACAATTCGCAACGATTCCAGGTTTAGCGACGATTAGTTCAAGCAGTACGCTCGGCTCTACCAGCCTCACGCTTGAGTTTGATGCGAGTCGCAATGTCGACGATGCAGCGGTTGACGTACAAGCGGCTTTGCTTCGTGCGCAACGAGCTCTGCCAATTGAGATGACCTCACCGCCTTCATATCGCAAGGTCAACCCTGCCGATTCTGCTGTGTTGATCTTGGCCTTGACCTCACCTAGCCTGAGTTTGGCCGAGCTGACCAACTACGCTGAACATTTGATCTCACCTAACTTGTCAACGCTGCCTGGCGTTGCGCAAGTCAATATCTTCGGTATTCGTCGTTATGCGGTGCGGATTCGAGTCAATCCAGGTGAGTTAGCGGCCCGCAATATTAGCTTTGAAGAATTAACCACCAGCGTTCGTTCTGCGAATTCAATCGCGCCTGTCGGTACAATTGATGGCGATAAACAGATGTTGACCATCGTCGCCAACAAGCAGCTACAAAATGCCTCGGAATTTGCCAACATCATCGTTAGTAACAAGGGTGGTCAAGTCGTTCGACTACGCGACGTGGCAGCGGTTGAAGACAGTTATGAAACTGTGAAGTCAGTCGGTAACTTCAATGGCGAACCTGCGATCATGTTGGCGATTCAACGGCAGACCGATGCTAACACCGTCAAAGTTGTCGATTCTATCAAGGCAGCAGTACCTGGTTTTAAATCTCAGTTGCCAGCCTCTGTGAATATTACCTTGGCGAATGATCGCTCTGTCTCAGTGCGCGATGCTTTGCATGATGTGAATTTGACTTTGATCTTGACTATCTTCTTGGTTGTGGTCGTGATCTTCTTGTTCTTGCGTCACATGGTCGCCACGATTATTCCAACATTGTCTTTGCCAGTCTCTCTTGTGGGGGCGGTGAGTCTCTTGTGGGGCTTGGGCTATACCCTCGATAATATTTCTCTGCTCGGTATTACCCTAGCAGTCGGCTTGGTAGTCGATGATGCGATTGTGATGTTGGAAAATATCATGCGCCACGTTGAGATGGGCGAGCCACCATTTGAGGCAGCCTTAAAAGGTTCGCGCGAAGTCGGTTTTACGATTATCTCTATTTCTACCTCCTTGATCGCTGTATTCATTCCCATTTTCTTTATGCCGGGCGTGATCGGTCAGTTATTCCATGAATTTGCGGTAATTGTGAGTTTGGCGATCGTGGTCTCCGCCTTCGTGTCGTTGACTTTGGTTCCGATGCTGGCAAGCCGTTTCCTGAAACCAGAAAGTGCACACAAAACTGGGTCCAAGGGCTTGCATGTTATTACGCATAGTTTTGAGCGTATGTTTGATGCTTCCTTACGTTCTTATACTCGGGGACTAGATTTGGCATTAAAACACCGTAAGTCAGTGCTGTTCGTCGCTTTCCTAACCTTTGTGGCGACAGCCTATATGTTCATGACCATTCCGAAAGGCTTCTTTCCAGAGGAAGATATTGGTCAGATTAATGTATCGACCGAAGCAGCAGAAGATACGTCTTTCCCAGCAATGGTGATTCTGCAGGAAAAAGCCGCCAAGATCTTGCGTGAAGACCCTAATGTGTTAACTGTTTCTTCGTTCCATGGTGGTGGTGGCGGCTCACAAAATACAGGACGGGGTTTCATTAATCTGAAACCACGCGATCAACGCAAACCAATGAAAGAAGTGGTTGAGGGATTGCGCAATAAACTCAAAGCAGTGCCAGGCATTACGGTGTTTTTGCGCCCAACGCAAAACTTGCAATTGGGTGGACGCCCAAGCAAGAGTCAATATCAGTACATTATGCAAAGTGTAGACGCTAGCTCGCTCAGCGACTGGGCATTTAAGATGCAAGATAAACTACGTTCTGATCCTGGTTTTAAAGATGTCACTACCGATTCGCAGTTGCGTGGTTTGCAGGCCTCTATCGAAATTAATCGTGATCGTGCGAATTCCCTAGGTGTTGGCATCGATGCCATCCGTTCAAGTTTGTATAGTGCCTTTGGTGAACGCCAAATTGCGACGCTGTTCACCTCTGTCGATAGCTACGCGGTGATTCTTGAAGTAAGCCCTGAGAACAAGAACGACGAGGCGGATATCGGTGGTATCTATGTTCGTAGCAATACAGGAAGCCTCGTGCCCATGTCGAGTTTTGCAACAGTCAAACGTACGGTTGGCCCAACGTCGATCAACCATGTTGGTCAATTGCAAGCGGTCACGGTGTCGTTTAACTTGGCACCGGATATGCCTCTTGGTGACGCCACCAATAAGATCGAAAAGTATCGTGAAGAACTCAAATTGCCGTCCACTATCATTACTTCGTATGGCGGCGATGCGGCGGTATTCAAAGATTCACAATCTGGACAAACGATTTTGATCGTATCAGCCTTGTTAGTGATCTATGTTTTGCTCGGCGTGCTGTATGAAAGTTTTATCCATCCGATTACGATTTTGGCAGGCTTACCTTCCGCTGCGGTTGGGGCCCTGATTGCCTTGGAGTTGGCAGGTAAAGATCTGACCTTGATCGCGACGATTGGTATCTTGCTTTTGATTGGTATCGTCAAGAAAAATGCGATTATGATGATCGACTTCGCACTGGACGCGCAGCGCAATAAAGGCATGTCACCGTTAGAAGCGATTCGTGAAGCTTGTATTGAGCGCTATCGCCCGATCATGATGACTACCTTAGCTGCATTGGTCGGCGCCTTGCCGATTGCATTCGGCTTGGGTGCTGGTGCGGAGTTGCGTCAGCCACTAGGTCTGGCGGTAGTCGGCGGATTGGTGTTCTCGCAAGCGATTACCTTGTTCATTACGCCCGTCATTTATCTGGCTCTGGATAAATACAGCGGCAAAGGGCCTATCGTCGGCAATTCGATTTAAGCTCCTGCACCGAACCAGCGGCCTGATACTTCAGGCCGTTTCTTTTTTCCTTATTCTATTGAGCACCCGTGATTTTGTTGACGGGTTTGACACGCTTTCAAACATGCAAAATTCATTACCTAATTTTATTGTTCGACTCATCTATTCTTGTTGTCAATTAACAGTAAGACCACTGCTTGCTTGGATCTTTTTGCGGGATAAGCAAAATCGAATAGCCAGCGATCACTGGACCACTGCTGTAGTCGGTGCCACAGACGATACACAACAAAGTACCCTGAGGGTAATCCTCATTTCAAGCTTGATTCTTGGTGGTTGTATTGGAATGCACAGCGCTGTCACGGCATTGTTTTTGGGCCAAACATATGTTTTGGCAATTGTATTGATTGTTTTCGCGAGTCTCTCTGTCACGATTTATTTCGCGGGGAAACATCTGCGGATTGGCGTGATCTCCTTACTCATAACAATCTATTTAGCAGCGGCCGCGATGCTTTTATCGACAGCATATGCGCCACATCTATCGCACTTAGGCTATATCTTGACGTATGTAACGCCAATGATTGCGGGACTCATTTTGAATTGGCGAGTGGCCGTCTTGCTCATGACGATCAACTGTGCACCTTTTGTTCTTGCGGTTTTTAATGCACCTCTGCCGCAGTTGCCGCCGGAGTTGATTCGTCAACCTCACGCTGATCTTTATATCCACTCTGTCTTGTTTGTTTTTTTTAATTTATGTTTACCACTCGCGGTCTTCCGCATCATTTCGTCTAAGAATGCCACTCGAAGACAGCTTTTGCGCAATTCCGAGTTGACGGAAAATCTCTTCCAAACGATTGCTAGTCCACTTGTTGTTTTTGATTCGGAGCAGAAGATTATTCGTGCGAATGATCGGTTTTTGGCCTCGGTAGGAGCGGTCGCTGAATCAGAGTTGATCGGACATCCTTTAGATAAACTGTTTATGGCCGGCTCCGTTGGATCGGGATTCTATCTCGGTCAAGTTTTTCATCATGTGAGTGCACATAGCTTCACGCTGCTCAGTTTGAAGACCGACACATTATTAGATCGCGGCCGCCGAGCACTTAGTTTTGAAGACATTACTTTGCTCAAGAAATTTGAAACAGATTTAGCAAACGCTACGCAGCGCGAAACTTTAGTATCAGAAACGGATCGTTTGACGGGGCTTAAAAATCGCGAAGCTTTTTTGTGGCAGCTTCAAGCGAGAATGGCGGGTTTGCAGCGCAATAGCGAAATCGTTTTAGTTTCTGTACGGTTGGTGAACATGCGTCAGATTAACGCGCAATTTGGTCCCCTAGTTGGTGATCGCATTCTTAGTGAATTGGCCAACCTTTTGAAAACGCGCACGCCTAATGCTGGCGTTTTAGGACGTGTAAGAGGGTCAGTACTAGCGTTTGCTTTTGAAGATGCTAAGCACACTTTGACGGTGGCAGAGCAAGTGTCTAATGTACGCGATCAGATTCCTAGCTATTTGAAGATTGATGGCCAATCGATTAGTGTTGACTTGGTGTTTGGTGCGGTAACGATCAATCAATCCGACAATGCGGTTTGTTTATCGACATCCGCTGAATTCTTACGTCGTTGTGAACTGGCATTGGA
Organism: Affinundibacterium nitidum; assembly: GCF_014284155.1. Taxonomy (GTDB): domain Bacteria; phylum Pseudomonadota; class Gammaproteobacteria; order Burkholderiales; family Burkholderiaceae_D; genus Undibacterium; species Undibacterium nitidum. The sequence goes on along the minus strand of NZ_JACOFZ010000002.1, from coordinate 150,143 downwards.
TATGGCAGTTGAGCCGCGTTGGAGAGCGAGAGCAGAAGGGATTGTTATTTACACCGATGAAATCGCTCAGTATATGTTGCGGGATTTAGCAATTCGAACTGCCTTACCTCGTGCGATTGAGAATAATGAATTGGTTCTGTTCTTTCAACCGAAAATTGATGCGGGATTCAAGATATGTGGCTTCGAAGCCTTGTTGCGCTGGAATTGTGCGGCACTTGGTCATGTCTCGCCAATGGAGTTTATTCCCATCGCGGAAGAATGTGGACTCATCTCCCAGTTAACTGACTGGGTTATACGTAACGCATGCAGGCAGTTGGCGAGTTGGAATGCTTTGGGTATTGTTACTAAAGTCGCGGTCAATATTTCAGCGATAGACTTAGAACGAACAGATTTTTTTGATTACGTAGTGGCCTGTATTATTCGTTATCGCATTCCACCCAATTGCATTGAGGTCGAAGTGACCGAATCGGCTTTGGCAAGAGAGCCAGCGGCAGCGCAGTGTCAGCTTCAGCGGTTTCATGAAGCGGGTATTCGCATCGCTATTGACGATTTTGGTACTGGTTATTCGTCGCTAGACAAACTAGTTGATTTACCCATTTCCACTTTGAAGATCGATCGTTCATTCTTGGTGAATTTGCCGCAAGATCGACGTCGCGAGCGCGTCGTCAAATCTATCGTCTCTTTGGCTCATGGTTTGCAGCTGAGTATTGTGGCGGAAGGCGTTGAAAATGAGGATCAATACAAATGGCTCTTTGATTTGGCTGTGGATGAGTTGCAGGGTTACTATTTTGGAAAGCCAGCTTTGGCGAGCTCTTGGGAGAATCGCCTTTTGCAGGAAGCTCAGTAGTAAAAGCAACTAGAGGTGCGGCGGGCTGCGATCATCAATGTTAAAAGCGGTCTTTGCCGCAATTACAAAAAGCCCGCGCCTCGCGTTATTTCGCAGCGTTGATAATGCCACCGCCCAAACATACATCACCATCGTACAAAACGGCCGATTGTCCGGGCGTGACCGCCCATTGTGCATCGTCAAAGCGCAATTGGAATTGCTCAAGGTTACCATCAAATGTGCAGGCCATATCGGGTTGGCGATAACGCGTTTTGGCCGAGAGTTTTTCAATCGACGGTGCTTGGCCGGCGATCCAACTGACTTGACCCGCTTCTAAAGCTTGCGACAACAGCCATGGATGATCGTGTCCTTGCACAGCATATAAGCGATTGTTCGGCACATCTTTACGTGCGACATACCAGGCGTCGCTGCTACCATCTTCTTTTTGACGTGATTTGATACCGCCAATGCCTATGCCTTTGCGCTGACCTAATGTATAGAAACTCAAACCTACGTGTTGGCCGATCACTTCTTCTTCAGGAGTGCGAATCTCACCGGGCGCGTAGGATAAATAACGATTCAAGAACTCACGGAAAGGGCGTTCACCGATAAAGCAAATGCCAGTTGAATCTTTTTTCTTGGCGTTCGGTAAATTAATTTGTTCGGCAATTTTGCGCACTTCGGTTTTGTTGATTTCACCTAGTGGGAATAAGGTGTTCTTCAATTGTGCTTGATTTAATCGATGTAAGAAATAACTTTGATCTTTGCTGGAATCGAGCGCCTTGAGCAATTGAAACTGGCCGTTAACTTCGCGGACGCGAGCGTAGTGGCCCGTTGCAATATAATCGGCACCGAGCTTCATGGCATGGTCGAGGAAAGCTTTGAATTTAATTTCGGCATTACATAAGACGTCGGGGTTCGGCGTGCGGCCGGCTTGATATTCACGTAAAAATTCCGCGAATACGCGATCTTTATATTCACTCGCGAAATTGACGGTTTCGATATCGACGCCGACCACATCAGCAACGCTGACGGCATCAATTAAGTCTTCGCGCGTTGAGCAGTATTCAGAATTGTCATCATCTTCCCAATTCTTCATAAACAGTCCAATGACTTCATAGCCCTGTTGTTTCAGTAACCATGCTGAAACTGAAGAATCTACGCCACCGGACATCCCGATGACTACACGTTTTTTACTCATTGCTTACCTGTGATTCAGAAATTGGAAAAAGGGAAGTGGTTTCGCCGTATATTTGTTGGTCGCCATTACACATCACTTGTTATTTACATTGGGGTGCGTGTACATCAACTGCAGCGGTGCTCGTTGCCCGGCTAAAAAATCTTCCAAACAACGCAACACTAAAGGGCTGCGGTGCTGGTCTTGGCAGGCGACGATCTCTTCGTAGGACATCCACATCGCGCGCAAGATGCCCTTATCCAAAGGCCGATCGTGCTTCGCCACAATTTGACCACAAAATGCAAAACGTAAATAGGTCACTTCCTCACCCGTTTTGGGTGAGATAAATTTCGACATATAGGTACCAACCAAAGCTTCTGGAACAAAATCATGTGCAGTTTCTTCGAGAGTTTCTCGAATCACTGCTTGTTCTAAGCTTTCGTGCGGATCAAGGTGGCCAGCGGCTTGATTGATTCTAATGCCATCAGGAGTGATCTCTTCAATCATCAAAAACTCTTGACGTCCTTGCTGTTGACGATGAACGACTGCAGCGACGGTGACGGAAGGCTTCCAGACATCAGACATGTCTTGTATCTCATATAAAACGGGGTTGATCAGGTCGTCATTTTACCCTTTGCGCCCGGCTTTCACAGCCGCACGGGCTAAAAATGCGCAACGCATTTGCTAATAAAGATTCTATCTATGCGTTTTGCTTTCATTTTTGTTGTAATTTTATTTATCTAAATGAGCGAAATACGGACTAGGTTTGATCGGTAAAATACAGGCGCAAGCCTTGTAGCGTGGGGCTTTCGGGGGTGAGTGTGAAGGCGAAGTTGCTTTGCATATGTATGGCGTAATCCAAAATCGCCAAATTTTGTTCGACTATTTCCTCGGAACTACCGTGACTTTGTTTTGTCGTTTTCGTGTAATATCGTTGTCGAATATTAAAGCTAGAATCAGCGTGTTATTGGAAATAAAGTCCTGACCTGTTTCCAATAACCATCGAAAGTTCATTTACCCTTGATGTTTTTGTCGCGTCCAAGTTTTATGTGTCTGGACGTTGGCGGTTCTTTACCAAAGACTCGCATCGATAGAGTAATCGAGGTCGGAAGTCATCACTTTTGATTGTTTTAAACGTTTTACTCGGCAGCTTCGATGAAATAGCTGAGAAAAATAGGGCAACGCAAGATAGTCCTGGCAGATGCCAGTGTCTGCTTTGAGGTAGTTCTAGAAATAAGTCTTTTGAACGACGGCGCAAATTTACGACATACAACAAACTGAGGAGTACTCTATGAGAATCGGCATTCCCGCCGAAACACGGGCGGGCGAAACACGAGTCGCAGCGACCCCTGAAACGATCAAAAAATACGTCAATGCTAAACACGAAGTGATTGTGCAAGCAGGCGCAGGCATTAGCTCATCGATTACTGATGAAGCTTATCAAGCGGCTGGCGCTACCATCGGTAGTGCGGCAGATGCTTTTGGCGCTGACTTAGTGCTGAAGGTGCGCGCACCTTCCGCTGAAGAACGTGCATTGATTAAATCCGGCACGGTTTTAGTTGGCATGCTCAATCCATTTGATGCAGACAATATCGCAGCGATGGCAGCGCATGGCATTACAGCATTCTCACTGGAAGCGGCACCGCGCATTACACGTGCGCAATCGCTTGACGTCTTGTCATCGCAAGCTAATATCGCTGGTTATAAGGCGGTGATGTTGGCAGCCAACACTTACCAACGTTTTATGCCTATGTTGATGACGGCGGCGGGTACCGTGAAAGCGGCACGCGTTTTGATCATGGGTGTAGGTGTCGCCGGCTTGCAAGCAATTGCGACAGCTAAACGATTGGGCGCGGTGATTGAAGCGTCCGACGTGCGTCCACCTGTTAAAGAGCAAGTCGAATCTCTTGGTGCGAAATTTATCGACGTGCCATTTGAAACCGATGAAGAGCGTGAAATTGCCAAAGGCGTGGGCGGCTATGCTCGTCCTATGCCTGCGGCATGGATGGAGAGACAAGCTGCCTTGGTTCATGAACGCGCTAAGCAAGCCGACATCATCATTACCACAGCTTTGATTCCTGGTCGTAAGGCGCCAACCTTGATCTCGGAAGAAACCGTGAAAGCGATGAAACCCGGATCCGTGATCGTCGATATGGCGGTCGAGCAGGGTGGTAACTGTCCTTTGTCCGAGCTGAATAAAACCGTCACCAAATATGGCGTCCACATTATTGGTGAACCAAATTTGGCGACGCTAGTAGCAGCGGATGCTTCAGCTCTTTATGCGCGTAATATTCTCGATTTCTTGAAACTGATTATTGATAAGGACGCCAATTTGGCGGTCAATAAAGAAGATGAGATCGTCGTCGCAACCATGATGTGTTCAGGTGGTGAAGTGTTACGTAAATAAGATCGTGATGCAAATGCATATTGGCGAGTGATTTAAGCAATTTAACGAATTCTGGAAAGTGAGCTTGAGATGGAAGTGAGTCATACCCTGACCAACCTGATCATTTTTGTGTTGGCAATTTATGTCGGTTACCACGTTGTGTGGACCGTTACTCCTGCGCTGCATACGCCTTTGATGGCGGTAACCAACGCGATTTCCGCGATTATTATCGTCGGTGCGATGTTAGCTGCAGGCTTGACTGAAGGCGCCTTGGCGCAGGTGATGGGGACGTTAGCCGTTGCCTTAGCTGCGGTCAATGTGTTCGGTGGCTTCTTAGTTACGCAAAGGATGTTGGAAATGTTTAAGAAGAAGGAACCGAAGGCTCCGGCGAAGACTGATTCTAAGGAGGCGCAATAATGAGTATGAATTTGGTGACGATGCTGTACCTGATTGCATCGGTATGTTTTATTCAAGCGCTCAAAGGACTGTCACATCCATCCACTGCACGTAAAGGCAATGCCTTCGGTATGGTCGGTATGGCGATTGCAGCCTTCACGACAATCGCCTTGATTGTCAAACTAAAGAACGAAGCCATTGGTGGTGCGAACCTCGGCTATGGTTTGGTGGCTCTTGGCGTAATCGTTGGTGGCGGTATCGGTGCTACTTTGGCCAAACGTGTCGAGATGACTAAGATGCCAGAACTGGTCGCAGCGATGCATTCCTTGATTGGTTTGGCGGCGGTTTGTATTGCGGTGGCTGTTGTTGCAGAACCTTGGATCTTCAATATCACGACACGTGATGCAGCGATTCCGTTTGGTAACCGTATTGAATTGTTCATTGGTACCTTTGTCGGTGCGATTACTTTCTCTGGCTCCGTGATCGCCTTCGGTAAATTGTCTGGTAAGTATAAATTCCGTCTGTTCCAAGGTGCGCCAGTGACTTTCTCTGGTCAGCATATGTTGAACCTGGTATTGGCGATCGCGATGGTCGGCCTCGGTTTGGTATTCTGTTTTGATGCGAATGTGGCTCCTGCGTGGACCCCATTCTTGCTGATGACGGCAATTGCCTTTGTACTTGGTGTGTTGATCATCATTCCAATTGGTGGCGCCGATATGCCAGTGGTGGTATCGATGCTCAATAGTTATTCTGGTTGGGCAGCAGCAGGTATCGGCTTCTCACTCAATAACTCGATGTTGATTATTGCCGGCTCATTGGTGGGTTCTTCTGGTGCGATTCTTTCATACATCATGTGTAAAGCGATGAATCGTTCCTTCTTCAATGTGATCTTGGGTGGTTTCGGTGGTGCGCCAGCGGAAGCCGCAGCAGGTGGTGCCGTACAACGTAATGTGAAATCCGGTTCTCCAGACGACGTCGCCTTTTTGCTTGGTAATGCTGAAACGGTGATTATCGTTCCGGGCTATGGTTTGGCAGTGGCACGTGCGCAACATGCTTTGAAAGAATTGACCGAGAAGTTGACGCACAAAGGCATTACGGTCAAGTACGCGATTCACCCAGTAGCAGGTCGTATGCCAGGTCATATGAATGTGTTGTTGGCAGAAGCTGAAGTGCCTTACGATCAAGTGTTCGAGATGGAGGACATTAATAGCGAATTTGGTCAGGCTGACGTGGTCTTGGTATTGGGCGCGAATGACGTGGTTAACCCCGCGGCTAAAGATCCAAAATCACCGATTGCTGGCATGCCTATTTTGGAAGCCTATAAAGCGAAAACCGTTATCGTTAATAAGCGTTCTATGGCCTCAGGTTATGCTGGGCTCGATAACGAATTGTTCTACATGGATAAAACCATGATGGTCTTCGGCGATGCTAAGAAAGTTATCGAGGATATGGTGAAAGCCGTAGAATAAATTCAATTGTGGGGCGCATTACGTTGTTGCAAAGCCTCGCGATAATGAGGTATCGCTTCATGGTGCAATAAATTCGGCGCCTAGCGCTGCATGCCCAACATTGAATTTCTACGGTTCTAATAGCGCTGTCAAATATGAAAAACCACCTTGCTTGTGCTTGGTGGTTTTTTTGTTTGTGTGTATGTGTTCAGTAACTGTTCGTATCAACGCTAGGGCTGGAATCTACGCTGCAGCTGCTTGATCCTGAGTCCCAACTTGAATTAGAGGATGACGTACTGTCACTAGCCACCACATCGTTGCAGTTGCTTGGTGCAACGTTGTTGTCTTGCTCGGGTGCTGAGTGACGATGTGTTTGAGTTTGGACTTGCGAGCTTTGGTCATTGCTATCGTCAGTTGTGAAGATCGGCACATCGTTCCAGCTCTTATCAGTGTTGGATGGTTTTGGCGGCTTTGAACTTTGCCCCTGCGAACGCAGGACCATGTATCCGATGATAACGACTGCGACCGGTGCAATAAAGAGTAGAGGGTACATAGCAGATTTCACAATGAATTGGATGGAAACTTGAGTGTAAACCAAAATCAGAAAAAATGCATAAATGTCATTTTTTTATGAAAACAATATTCTTCGTTTTTTTGTACAATTTACGCCAAGAACCGGCTAACTTTAGACTTCAATAATTGAATCAAGACAGGATCCATGTACTCGTACTCATCAGGAATATCGAGGCAAATGATGCGTTTGCCGTTAAGGTAGGTTCGAAATTTTTTTGAGAGTTTGGCGCGGTGAGCTTTTTCCATCACAAAGATCATGGTAGCCCACGCAATCTGCTCTGAGGATAGTGGCGTGATCGCATCGTTACCTAGGCCTGCTGAATCAGTTTCAACGTTTGGCCATTCGGCAAAAATAGACTCTGCTGTGGGGCTGCGGAGTCTATTTTGAGTACAAATAAAAAGTACGCGCTTCAAGGAGTGTCAGAGTTTGAACTTAAGTATTTAGCTTGATGGAGCGGTCAAAGCGGCAATTATGGAGAACGCTGCAGAGATTCATTGCGACGAATTCTATGCAAAATCTTGTCGATGCTGCCGGAGATACGGTCGTAGTCGCAGACGAAATCCCATGCCAATGTGCTGTGCTGACGATTCACCCCGCTATTACTAATGCTCTCCCAATCGGTACGACGAGATTCTGACCAAGATCCGTCTTTTCGTCCAAAGGCAAATAGACGTTTCTGCTTGGTTTCACAGAGCAAACCTTCATAGCTGACATTGCTTGCACCGGACCTGCTTTTACCCACCATGGTGTAACGCAGGCTTCCATCAGCCGCGATAGTGATCGATTTTGTGTCGAGATAGAAGCTTTGGGTGTCGCTTTCGTAGAACAAGAGCAAACTCGCGGCATCTGGTGCGGACGGCAGCACCAATGGGCTTTCACTGAAAACCTTTTTTTCTTCCACATTTTGCGCCGCTACTGCAAAGGAAGCGCACAGGGCGGCAAGGCTTAATAAGCTTAGCGATAACTTTTTCATAATGCGGCATCCTTGGTATCTGCTGAGAGGAATTCTGGTGTCGGCGCTACCTCTATCGGTGCAGTGAGCGTATCGCTATTAGGCTGCCGTGCTTCGATTCCAGCATTCCCGTTCGTTGCATTTTCATTGCGACGATCTCGTCCCTTGTGTGGGCCACGCGGATGCGGCTTACGGTAGTTCTCGCCGCGATGAATAAAGCGCGACAACTCCTGTAACGCAAGTTGATAAACACCACGTTTAAATTCAATCACAGTGTCGAGTGGTACCCAATAATCATGCCAACGCCATGCATCAAATTCAGGATGGCTGCTCGCACGTAAATTGACGTCGCAATCACGGCCCACCATGCGCAGCAAAAACCAAATCTGTTTTTGACCACGGTAGTGGCCGCGGATCTCGCGTTTGATGAAATGATCGGGAACTTCATAGCGTAACCAGTCACGGGTACGACCTATGATTTTGACGTGCTGAGGTAGCAAGCCAGTTTCCTCTTCCAATTCGCGGAACATGGCTTGTTCCGGCGATTCGCCATACTTAATGCCGCCTTGAGGGAATTGCCATGAATGCTCGCGCACTCGCTTGCCCCACCAGACTTCATTATTGGCGTTCAGCATAATAATGCCTACGTTAGGCCTAAAGCCTTCACGATCCAACATGGTTGACCCCAATTTCTTTTGTGGCCAGCGCTGAACTTAGACGCAAGTCGACAGACGGACGAAGTTTTTTAAGGACTCTAGGCGCGCGTTAGTGCAAAAAGCGCAAAAAACGGGCGAAAAAAGCCTTCAAATCTTAAAAAAGTGCATTTAAGCAGTCGAATCCATCATCAAAAGTGCAAACAGTGAGCGCATGAGCCAGCATATCCTTTAAAATTGAGTTGATTATAACCTAGTACTTCTCAAAAAAAGTTCCAGCGTTGTTGTATCTTTCTTGGCAAGCTTCAAAGTGGGCCAAGGGAAGTATTGCTGCCGGAAACTTTTCGGAAGTTTCATTTTTTGAAAAGAAACAAAGCTATGCGCGCTACCCGTTTTTTCATTTCTACTCTAAAAGAAGCTCCAGCAGATGCGGAGATTGTGAGCCACAAGTTGATGATGCGTGCCGGCATGATCAAACGCCTTGGCGCCGGTATCTACAATTACATGCCGATGGGCTTGCGCGTCATTCGTAAAGTTGAAAAAATTGTACGTGAAGAAATGGATCGCGCTGGCGCCATCGAAATGCTAATGCCGGTCGTCCAACCAGCTGAGTTGTGGCAAGAGACCGGTCGCTGGAACAAAATGGGTCCAGAATTGATGCGCGTGAAAGATCGTCATGGCCGTGATTACGCTATTCAACCAACGTCGGAAGAAGTGATTACTGATGTTGTACGTTCGGAACTGAAGTCTTACCGTCAGTTGCCTGTCAACTTTTATCATATTCAAACCAAGTTCCGTGATGAACGCCGTCCACGTTTTGGTTTGATGCGCGGTCGTGAATTCACGATGAAAGATGCTTACTCTTTCGACCGTGATTTAGATGGTCTGAAAAAGTCCTACCAAAATATGTACGACGCTTACACACGCATCTTCAATCGCTTTGGTTTGCAATTTAGAGCGGTTGCTGCCGACAACGGCGCGATTGGTGGCACAGGCTCACATGAATTTCACGTGATTGCGGACACAGGCGAAGACGCCTTGGTTTACTGCCCAACGTCTGATTACGCGGCCAATATGGAAGCAGCCGAAGCAGTCTCGTTATTGGCAGAACGTCAGCCAGCGAACGCAGCATTGACGAAAACGGCAACACCATCCAAATCTAAATGTGAAGATGTGGCAGCTTTGCTTGGTATTCCATTGGAAAAAACCGTGAAGTCGATTGTGTTGACCGTCGAGATCGAAGAAAAAGAGCAGATCAAGAAACAAGTTTGGTTATTGCTCTTACGCGGCGATCATGAACTCAATGAAATCAAAGCGAGCAAAGTGCCAGGTTTGGCGAACTATCGTTTCGCGACGGAAGATGAAATCGTTGAGCATTTCGGCACTAAACCAGGCTACCTCGGCCCGATTAACACAAAATTGCCAGTGAAGATCGTAGCTGATCGCACGGTGGCGATGATGGGTGATTTCGTTTGCGGTGCGAATGAAGAAGATTTCCACTTTACCGGCGCTAACTGGGTGCGCGATGTGGCCGAGCCAGTAGTGGCTGATTTGCGTAATGTAGTGGCAGGCGATCCATCTCCAGATGGCAAAGGCGTGTTAGCGATTCAACGCGGCATCGAAGTTGGTCACGTTTTCCAACTCGGCACAAGCTACTCTGAAGCGATGAAAGCAACTTACCTCGACGAAAATGGTAAGCCACAAATCCTGCAAATGGGCTGTTACGGCATTGGTATCACACGTATTTTGGGTGCCGCGATTGAACAGAATTTCGACGATAAAGGCATCATTTGGCCAACTTCGATCGCACCGTTTGAAGTGGTGATCTGCCCTATGGGGATGGAAAAGAGCCCAGCGGTTAAAGAACAAGCAGAAAAATTGTATGCGGAATTGAGTGCAGCCGGCGTTGATGTCTTGCTTGATGATCGCGACCTGCGCCCCGGTGCGATGTTTGCTGACTGGGAGCTGATCGGTGTCCCCCATCGCGTGGTCATCGGTGACCGCGGCTTGAAGGAAGGCAATCTCGAATACAAAGGCCGTCGTGATGCGGAAGCAAGCAATGTGGCAATCGCTGATATGTTCAACTTCTTGCAAGCTAAATTGAAGTCTTGATTTTGACGACTATGCAGTTGTGTAGTGAACGATACACAGAAACGCGGAGGGGCAGCAGCATCAAGCGCCTCCGCGTTTGCCTTTTGCTGCCTGCTATTGTTCTATCGCTAGTGGTTTCAAGCGTATCGCATGCAGGCAATCAAAAAGAAGAAGCGATTGCCGATTCTGTACGTCTGGCGTTAGCAAAAGTCATTGCCGACCCCAGGCCGCCAAAACCTAGCTTCGATAAAATCGAAGAGCGTATTAAATATCTGCATTGGTTAGGCGAGATGTCCGATCGACTCACACGCCGCATTCCCGACCGTCAAACTCGACTCGAACTATTAGAAACCATTTGGTATGAGTCTAAACGAGCAGGCTTAGAGCCTGCGATGGTGATGGGCTTGATGCAAGTGGAATCAGGCTTCAAGAAATACGCCACCTCGATTGTTGGTGCGCGTGGTTACATGCAAGTCATGCCGTTCTGGTCGCGTGTCATTGGCGATGGCGATCCGAAAAAACTCTTCCATATGCAAACCAATCTCCGTTACGGTTGTTCCATATTACGTATGTATATCGATATGGAAGGCGGCAATCTCTATCTAGCACTCGGCCGATATAACGGCAGCCGTGGTCGCCCTGAATATCCCAACGCTGTTTTAGCGAATTGGAAGAATTGGGAGTTCAAAGGATAAACGGCGTTTACCCGGTGCCTAATTTGGACATCACTCGGCAAGTCACCAGCGTAGCTTAGCCCACGATGCTTGTTGGCTCGGCGTCAGAAAAGTCCAAGCAATAAAGCGACTTTGTTTTTGTCCTTGTTGCATCTCTATCGTTTTGATTTGTAATGCCTGTACGCGTTTGAGTAATTTGATGAGCGTTGTTAAGTTTGAGGCTTTCGATACTAAACAAGTAAACCAAAAACATTGGGTTTTGAACAGAGCGCTTTCCAGAATCATTTTTTCGATGAATGCAGCCTCACCGCCTGGACACCACAACTCGGCGTCGGTGCCACCGAAATTAAGTGTTGCTTTCTTATTGGCGTTTTGATTGCCAAGGTTTTTCCACTTTCGTTTGGTACCTGCTTCAGCGTCTTCCAAAGAGGCGTGAAAAGGTGGATTGCACATGCTGAGGTCAAACCATTCGTCTGCCCCAATCACATTTCGAAAAATCGCATTTGCATCTCCTTGTTTGCGTATTTCAATTTGTTTTGCGATTGATGGATTGGCCTCAAGAATCCCTTGCACATTCGATAGCGATGATTGGTTGATGTCGCTTGCAACGAAATGCCATGCATATTCGCTAGCACCAAGGAGCGGGTAGACGCCATTTGCACCAGTCCCTATGTCGAGCACATGAATGCTTGATTTCTTTGGTGTCTTGCCATGGTTGCTCATCTTTAGAAGGTCGGCGAGGTAATGAATGTAATCGACGCGTCCCGGAATTGGCGGGCACAAATTACCATCTGGAATATTCCATCCACGAATATTGTATTGCGAGGTGAGTAGTGCACGGTTCAAGGCTTTGACCGCTGCTGCCTGACTAAAATCGATGCTCAATATGCCTGCTAGATTCGCTTGTACGAAGTCAGCTAACCGCGGTTCAGGGTTGACTTCATCGGCAGCAATCAATTGTTTAAAATCGTACTCGCCCTGATGTTTGTTACGGGGATGGAATATGGCTTGCCTTTTGGGCGCATTGACTGAAATAGACATAAGCAGAAGAGTAGAGAGCTACAAACAAAAACGCCCGCGCGATGCGGGCGTTTTTGTTTGGGATTGGGGTTGAATAATCATCCCCAGGAATTGCCCAAAGCAATATGGAAATCGTTTCCCAGATTAGGAAAGATGACCAGAAATGAGTTTAGTCATTTCAAACATAGAGACTTGTTTCTTGCCACCGAAAACGGCTTTCAACTTGTCATCTGCATTGATATTGCGTTTGTTAGCTTCATCTTGCAGCTTGTGCTTCTTGATGTATTCCCAGATTTTTTTCGTGACTTCAGTACGTGGCATTGGTGCTGCACCGATCACTGCTGCCAAAACTGGAGACAAAGTCATTGGCTTCATGAATGCTGCATTTGGCTTACGTGCTGCTGCTGGCTTTTTCGCTGCTGCTGGTTTTTTAGCTGCTGGCTTCGCTACTGCTTTAGCTGGTTTCGCTGCTGCTTTAGCTGGCTTTGCTGCTGGTTTAGCTGCTGCTTTTGCTACTGGTTTTTTCGCTGCTGGTTTAGCTGCCGCTTTCGCTGCAGGTTTTTTTGCTGCTGGTTTAGCTGCTGCTTTTTTTGGTGCTGTTGCCATATTGAGGCTCCTTCACAATTGTCTTGAAAATGCGCCATTTCACGCAGTGCTTATAGTGGTGCTGTTTATCGAGTGATGCAAGTGTTTTTTTTTAGTTTTCGTAAAAAAACTGTGAGAAATCATGCGTAGCGCCACTTTCAGAGGGAAAAATGTCGTTTTTCCTCTGCAGAATAGAGAAAACGAGAGACAGATTCGTGTGAGAAACGCTTAGCCGTGAAAGAAAAAAATAGACTCTGCTGAACGAAGAGATGCCAAAGCACAGTGAGAAATAAGGAGGAAAAAAGAGAGAGGGCTTTTGATTTGAAAAAACAACGGGCGATTTGCCTGCAGAAATGCAGTTTTGCTGAGGCCGTAATAGGCGCTAAAGACAGCAATGAAGGCTTACGTTAAGGGACGCAACGGTGGATTGCGCCCCCCAATCGGAGATATGTGATAACTAACGCATCATGCCCTTCAAGCCGCGCATCATTTTCATCATGCCGCCACCTTTGAGTTTTTTCATCATGCTCTGCATTTGTTCAAATTGCGCCAACATGCGGTTGACTTCTTGAATTTGGACGCCTGCACCCGTCGCAATACGACGTTTGCGAGATGCTTTGATCAGTTCTGGTTTACTGCGCTCCAGCGGCGTCATGGAGTTGATGATGCCCTCCATGCGGCGCATGTTTTTCTCTGCGTGATCCATGTTGGCGCCAGACGCTGCTTGTTGAAATTGTGCTGGGAGTTTATCCATCAAGCTGGACAGGCTACCCATATTTTTCATCTGTGCGAGCTGCGCTTTAAAATCGTTCATATCGAACTTGCCGCCCACTTTGATCTTTTCCGCTAATCCTTTAGCGGCTTCGATATCCATGCCTTTTTGAGCGGATTCGACCAAGGCCAGAATATCGCCCATACCGAGAATACGGTTGGCCATGCGCGTGGCGTCGAAAGCTTCGAGACCATCAAGTTTCTCGGAAACACCAGCAAATTTGATCGGTTTACCCGTGACATGGCGTACGGAAAGCGCCGCACCACCGCGTGAATCACCATCGAGTTTAGTGAGCACTACGCCAGTCAACGGCAACGCATCGTTAAATGCTTTTGCCGTATTGACTGCGTCTTGACCGAGCATGGCGTCAACCACGAACAAGGTTTCAATAGGTTTGACGGCAGCATGAACGGCGGCGATCTCTTGCATCATCGCTTCATCGATACCGAGGCGACCCGCTGTATCGATGATCAAGACTTCATGATGATGCTTCTTGGCCCAATCAAGCGCAGCGAGAGCGATATCGACAGGTTTATCATTGATCGTGGTGGGGAAGAAATCCGCGCCGGCTTGCGCAGTGACTGTTTCGAGCTGACCAATCGCAGCGGGACGATAAACGTCGGCAGAGACCGTCAATACTTTTTTCTTTTTGGTTTCACGTAAATAGCGCGCTAATTTACCAACGGTAGTGGTTTTACCCGCACCTTGTAAACCGGCCATCAAGATGATCGCCGGCGGCTGTGTGGCGAAATTGAGTTCCGAAGCGTTCTCACCTAAGTCTGCACCGATTAAGGAAGCCAATTCTTTTTGTACGACACCGACCAAAGCTTGACCTGGTGTAAGTGAGCCGATGACTTCTTCACCCATCGCTTTTTCTTTAACGCGGGCGATCAGTTCGCGCACGGCAGGCAACGCTACGTCAGCTTCGAGCAAAGCCATGCGCACTTCGCGCAGCATGTCAGCGGTGTTGGATTCGGTCAAACGGGCTTCGCCGCGCATCGTTTTCACGACTTTAGCAAGGCGTTGGGTTAAATTGTCGAGCATAGTGAACCTTCAATCAGAAATCAGTGGCTGCATCAGTCGAAAGAAAATACTGAGGCCGAGAGACATATAAAAATACGTCGATAAGCTGCCATTTTACCCGAAAAGGGCTGTGCTCCGAAGCTTTGGCAACTGGCATTGGCAGCTAGATGTTGCCGGTTGGGTGGGTTTTGTACGCATGTGTGAATAAAAAAAGCCATGCCGACGTAGGTCGGCATGGCTTTATTGTTGAAGCTAAATAACTATTACTTATTCGGCGTTCATTTCTTTTAACAAGTTATCAGCCTTGTCGACGTGTTTCATCTGCCACAACATGTAGCGCAAGTCGACTTGAATAGAACGGCTTGACGCTTTGTTGTAATCCCAGTCAGCAATGATGGAATCGAGCGTGCCATCAAATGCCAAACCAATAAATTCACCCTTTGAGTTCAAGGCCGCAGAACCGGAGTTTCCGCCTGTGATATCGAGGGTTGCGAGGTAGTTCACCGGCACAGTTTTTAACGTTGGATCAACGAACTTACCGAAGTCTTTGGCTTTGATTGCCGCCAATTGATTCGCTGGTGCATTGAATTCACCTGTGCCAGTTGCTTTCGCTGCCACACCTTTCACGGTCGTGAACGCTGTCCAAGTTGTGCCATCAGCACCGAATGGGCGGCTCGCAACTTTACCGAAAGTAACACGTAAGGTGCTATTGGCATCAGGGTAAACCGCTTGACCTTTGCTCTTCATGTAAGCAATTTTTGCCTTCATATAGCTGGCATAGGCTTTTTGCGTATTACCGCCTGTTTCTTGATCTGCCATTTCGCGTTTCATGCCTTCTTCGTACATAGCGACGGCGGCTTTAATGAAGCTATCGTTGCTCGTTTTGAAGTCGTCAACGGATTTATTCAACCAAGAAGCACGGAATGCTTTGTCACCAAATTGGCTACCTGCATACATCGTGTCGAGAAGCGCTTTCAACTGGTCTTTACTCATGCCATCTTTGATGCCCATCGCGCTATCAAAATTGGCGTTACGTTCCGCCGCTGGTGCTGCTGCGTATTTGACCAAGCTATTCAAGACCAAAGCCTTGTCGACTTTTTCATCGTAGCTGCGTTCGACACCATCAATACCGGCTTTGAATCGCGGTAAGTCACGGTCTTGGAAGCCTGCACGACGATCTGCGTTCGGCTTGGTTTTTTCATGGGCCAAACGATACAAAGTGCGTGCTGTTGACAAGAAACGTGGGTAAGAAGAGGCGAGGTAAGACTCCTTCTTTGCCGTTGCATCGCGCTTAGCGTAGATTTCTTCAATCTTATCGATATCTGCTGCAAATTCTGCTTTTGTCTTTGGATTGGAATTGACCCAAGCTTTCAATTCAGCGTGTTCTTTGGTTTTACGTTCCAAAATATCGCTACCTTCGTAGCTATCGAGCATACCTTGGCGATTTTTGTAGTAGTTATTGATGTTAGCCACCATGCCCGCATACTTTAACGAGGCATCTTTGTTATCTTTAGTTTCGTTGGCGATGATCGCTAAAGTTTCTGCTGAATTTTTGACGAAATTTGGATATTCAAAATCAAAAGTGTATGCAATTTCAGACGGCAAACGATGACGATTAGTACGGCCAGGGTAGCCCAATACCATCACGAAATCACCTTCTTTCAAGCCATCTTTAGCCAATTTCAAGAAATGTTTTGGTACGTAAGGAACATTGTCTTTGCTGTATTCAGCAGGCTTACCGTCTTTGCTAACGTAGGCGCGATAGAAGCCATAGTCACCGGTATGACGTGGCCACATCCAGTTGTCAGTGTCGCCACCAAATTTACCTACACCTTCGGCTGGCGCATGGACTAAACGAACGTCTTTGATTTCCATTTGTTTGATTAAATAGAATTCGAGGCCGCCGTAGAAAGTAGGGATGCTGCAACGGAAGCCAGCTTCTTTTTCACAATCTGCAACCATTGTTTTTTGATTTTTTTCGATCGCTTCTACGCGTGCTTTGCCTGTGAGTTTGGCGACATCTGCGTTGATAATCTTATCGCTCACGTTCGTCACATCAGTGGTCACGAAGATGCGTGAGCCTGGAGCAGCGGGGACCTCTTCCGCCAAAGTTTTGGCCAAGAAACCGTTGGCCAAATAGTTGTGTTCTGGTGTGGACGCGCGAGCAACACTGTCATAAACGCAGTGATGGTTAGTCGCGACCAAGCCTTGTGGGGATACGAATGAAGCCGAGCAGCCTCCGAGGCTGACGATGGCTCCCATCGGGAATTCTGTGAGTTTCGTCAAACTAGCAGGGTCTAACTTAAGACCAGCGGCCTTTAACTGTTTGGCGATTTGTGGCAACTGTTGTGGCATCCACATACCTTCATCGGCATGGGCTACCGCACTCATGGTGGCGAGGGCAGCAAGGGCGAAAAGTGATTTTTTCATTATGTATCCTGCAAAAAATAAATCTTAATAATAAATTCTCTTGAGAATTCCAAAGGGTTGTTTCTATCAATTGCTCAGCTTGTGGCTATTCAATTTTACTCGGTTTGAAATCAGACTTCTTTGGGTGCTAGGAGTATCTAGAAGCGAATGCGCAACGTCAAGCGATTAGCGCAGGTCAAGGTGTGAAAAAAACAGAAAAAGTGGGCGGCTGTTGTTATTGGACTAGTGAGTCGCAGCGGAAAAGTTAGGGAAAGTTGCCCAAAGGGACTTATTTTGCGTTAGCGCAGAAACTCCTATATTGCCGGAAAACTTTTTTCAACATAGTGTAAACTTAGTGGATGCTAACTCAAATCTCCCTTATTGCAGCTCTCTTATACGCGATCTGCACCTTCATTCCTAGCAAGCGCAAATGGACAGCGCTATGTGTGGCGGCATTTGCCTGGGCCCTGCATGGACTGGCTCTAGGGATGAATATTTATGCTGATGCTGCGTTGCGGGTAGGGTTTGCGACCATGTGGTCCGCCGCAATTTGGGTTTCTGTGCTGGTCTTTCTAGTTGAAAACCGAAATTTCTCATTAGATGGTTTACGTTTCCTGGTATTACCACAAGCCGCATTGACTGTTGTATTGCCTTTGTTTTTCCCCGGAAGCTTAATTTCCTTGTTGGGTAAGACGGCTATGTTTCCTTGGCACGTGGGCATCGCGCTCCTAGCCTACAGTACCTTGAGTATTGCAGCATTTCATGCATTGGTTATGTATGTGCAAGACAGACACCTGCATAAAATGCGAGGACGTTCGGTGCAAACTTGGTTAGAAAAAGCGATAGATCAATTACCAGCGCTACTCAAAATGGAACAGCTGCTTTTTATATTAGTGAGCATCGGCTTTATTTTGCTTAGCTTAACGGTATTATCGGGAGTAGTGTTTTCCGAGCAGGTACTCGGCGTTGCCTTTAAGTTAGACCACAAGACAGTGCTTTCTTTATTCTCTTGGGTGCTATTTGCGACCCTGTTGATAGGCCGGCAATGGAAAGGGTGGCGCGGAAAAGCCGTGTTACGAATGACCTTGTTCGGATTCTTGTTTTTACTATTGGCTTATGTTGGTAGCCGTTTTGTTTTGGAAGTATTGCTGCATAGGAGTGTGATGTGAGAGTACTGGTTTGGTTCTTATTAGCCTTCATCGTTTATCTCGCGTTGCGGAAGAAGTTCATTTCCAATCTCAAGTCGACTCATTCCAATGGCTCTTTTGCGTCGCCACCAGCGGCGAGTGAAGCCGGCGAGGCCATGTTAGCTTGTGCCCATTGCCAAGTATTTATTCCTGCATCCGAGGCGGTGTTCCGCAATGAGATCGCTTACTGCTCGGTTGAACATGCTGACGTCTCCCGATGACGAATAAAAGCCTTTCCTCTAACGCCGCGAGTTCTACATTGTGGCGATCGCTCCAGACATTTAATGTGTCGCGAGTTTTAATCGCGATCATCTTAATTACCTACCTCGGCATTAAATCAAACCGCGATACTTGGCAGCTTGACTTAGTATTGCTCAAGGCTGTAACCGCTGCCTATTTGATGTTTGCCGTCGCGTTTGTTGTGCTCAAGGCGCGTTGGCCTTCGCGCTTCATGTTGCAGCTTGTCTCTCAGATTAGTCTTGATCTATTAGTCATTTCGATTTTATATATAGGCGCAGGTGGCAGTAAAAGTGGTTTAGTCATTCTGTATTTGTTTCCTTTGGCCGGTGCAGGGATTCTTGGATCACTCTTATTAGCGTCAAGTTTTGTCTCTGCCGTATCGCTCTTCTTGTTGGTCGTGAATGCATATCAGGTCTTGCAAAGCGACGATAGTAATTTAATTTCGCAGGCTGGTTTGTATGGGGCAACCTATTTCGCGGTAGTGTATGTACTCAATCGTCTAGCCCGCAATTTGATCGGACAAGAGGAATTAGCTCGACAACGCGGTTTTGAACTCGCTTTGCAACAAGCGATCAATCGCACCGTGATCGCGGATATGGAAGATGGTGTATTGGTCATTGATCAATACGGCTATTTATTTGAGTCTAATCCTGCTGCAAATCGCATGTTAGGCCTAGATGCTTTGGAATTGGATGGCTCGCTGCAGATCAAATTAGGGCAGATTCCATTTCTGATACCAATCGCTGAAGCGCTCGAAAAATGGACGGATGGACAGCAAGCTCACACTACTACTTGGTTACGGCAAGAGGGTGCATCTTTCGTCGTCATTAGACAGTTCACAGGTCACTCAAGGTTGTCGACCGAAGAGTCGAATGCGGAAGACAGCCTAGATACAGGAACGCATCTCAAATTGAGGTTTGTCGCGATCGATGATAGCGAATTTGATCATCTAGAAGGGGCTGCAACACCTTGTACGATCATCTTCATGCAAAACGTGTCGGATATTGAAAATCAAGCTCAGCAGCTAAAACTAGCGTCGATGGGACGCCTGACAGCCAGTATCGCCCACGAAGTACGCAATCCTCTGTCCTCGATTTCTTACGCGACATCGCTCCTCGGTGAAGACGTTCAAAATGAGATGCAATCGCGTCGCCTATTGAAGATAGTAGAAGACAATGTAGCGCGCCTAAATAAACTGATCGAAGATATTTTGAAATTATCTCGTAAGGCGCAAACGAATTTGCAGCCAATTTTATTAAAAAATGAGTTGCAGGAAATTGTTCAGGAGTTTGTAGAGACACGCGGTATCGCCAACGATACGATCCAACTTCAAGATATGGGTCAATTTTATGTGACGTTCGACCCTGGGCATTTGCATGAAGTTATTACCAATCTTTTATCAAACGCAGTACGTTACGCGAGTGGTAAGTCAGGAAGTATCCGTCTGACGATTAAAATTACCAATGGAAATCGTCGTGAGTTGCATATTCAAGATGACGGTCCTGGCATCTCTGCATCAGTCCGTTCACATTTGTTTGAACCCTTTTATACGACGTCTAGTAAAGGCACCGGTCTCGGATTGTATATGGCGAGGGAACTGTGTTTAAATAATCACGCGGTACTTGATTATGAGTATCGTAATGATGAAACTTCTACCAATTGGATAGAACCGGGCGGCCGGTTCGTTATCAACTTCTCTTCCACTGATAAAGTATGAGCGTCAACGAATCAACTATGAAGCCACGTATACTCGTGATTGACGACGAGGCCCATTTGCGTGAGCTGCTTGAGATTACGTTGATTAAAATGGGACTCGATGTTGATAGTGCTGAGACCTTGGAAATCGCACGGGGTTTGTTGGCAAAAACTGCTTATTCTCTGGTTCTAACGGACATGCGCTTGCCGGATGGTTCAGGTTTGGAGATGGTTGAGTTGGTCACAAACACCCATAAGAACACTCCGATCGCCGTGATTACTGCGTTTGGTAGCGCTGAAAATGCGGTAATTGCGTTAAAAGCAGGTGCGTTCGATTATGTTTCAAAACCTGTTGCTCTTGACCAGCTCCGAAAATTAGTTCGTTCAGCTTTGCAAATGCACGAAGTTAAACCTGCTGATGAAGTAGTTGAAGTGCTGGTCAAGCCTGCCAGCCCTTCTTTCTTAATCGGTAGTTCGCCTGAGATCCAACATGTTCGCTCACAGATTGGTCGCTTGGCACGCAGCATGGCGCCAGTGATCATCACAGGTGAGTCGGGTAGTGGTAAAGAACTCGCGGCCCGCGAGATTCACCGTAATAGTGGGAGAGCGGAGAAACCATTTATCGCGGTCAACTGTGGCGCTATTCCTGAGATGTTGATGGAAGCAGAATTTTTCGGATACCGAAAAGGTGCCTTTACCGGCGCAAACGATGATAGAGACGGTTTCTTTCAAGCGGCTAACGGTGGAACCTTAATGCTCGACGAAGTGGCGGATCTGCCTTTGGCAATGCAGGTTAAACTTTTGCGTGCTATTCAAGAAAGACGGGTTCGTAAAGTTGGTGCGACCAACGAAGAAGCCGTTGATGTTCGAATTTTAAGTGCAACGCATCAAAATTTGGCAGACTGCGTCACTGCTGGGAAATTCCGTCAAGATCTTTATTATCGTCTGAATGTGATCGAGCTGGTGTTGCCACCACTGCGCCAACGTCTCGATGATGTTGAAGAATTGGCTAGCGCTATCTTATTGAAGTTGGCAACGCCAGGTTATTCAATCAAACTCAATCAAGCAGCACTTCAAGCACTCAAACTCTATGAGTTCCCTGGTAATGTTCGGGAGCTAGAAAATATTCTTGAACGGGCGGCCGCATTCGCCAATGATGGAATAGTCGATGTCATCGATCTTGGGCTGCGAAGTCAACATAGCCTGCCGGATCAACGATCTCGCAATGCCAACGACCAAACCCTAAATTTAGGCGACGATAGCGAAGTTTTTGTTAAGCCTGATTTTCCCTGCAGTTTGCCGGAATACTTGGAAGCAATCGAGAGAGACGTCATTCGTGCCGCCTTGCGTCGTACTCAAAATAATCGAACCCAAGCGGCCGACTTACTCGGTGTTAGTTTTAGACAGCTTCGTTACTCAATTCAAAAGTTGAAAATTTCCGACGAATAGTTTTCCTCTTTAGACCAGTCAGCTTGGTCCGACTTGCCGCTGGAAATTTACTTGCAAAAAATGCTGATCGCTTTGCCATCACATCTTTCTCATTTCCTATATTTAGTGTTTTGAGAGCGTATTTTTTAAGCAAATCACCTAAATGTAGTGTCAAATTTGCGACACTGCTTTTCTCACTTTTGTCCTCAAAAACATCTAATGCACATCATTTAAGCAGTTGAATGTTAGTGCCCGCTCACTCTCTCACATGCATAGTTTTGTGGGTTCTTTAAAGTCAAACAGAACTCAAACTGAATTCAAAAATAAACTTGGTGTTTGTAAAAAAAAGCGGTTGCGCTCTTACCGCCTCGGCACTAGAATTAGTGCAAATAAAAATAAACGCACTAGATCTAGTGGTTTGAGAAAAGTTTCTCTCGGTTATTTTTTTCTGCAATTGGTCCCCGTTTTTACATGTTAAGTGCGCCATGGATGTGTGCTTGAAGAGTTGATGGCTCGGACTAATACGCAAATAAGTCGTTGAAGTGATGGTTAATTTCAGGTGTGCGCACCTGGTGAATTTGAGCAGTAGCAGTACGTTGTATTAAGTGTGTGGTAGTGAACATGCAGTAATGATTACGTAGTGGCAGCACAGACATCGCAACACAATCATATTAATAAGACCCTGAACCTGGAGGCGAAATGCACTCTTCTATAGAAACATCACCTATTCAATCGTTTGATTCCGCGGCCTATGCAAGCTTGGAGGCGAGTACTCCAGCTGCGACCGCTAGCTATAATGATTACCGTATCATCCGTCGTAACGGAGCGGTAGTTGGATTCGAACCGTCCAAGATCGCGATCGCGGTAACGAAGGCATTCTTGGCAGTGAATGGTGGGCAAGGTGCCGCCTCTGCACGTATTCGTGAATTGGTTGAACAGTTGACGTCAACGGTAGTAAATGCATTGATGCGTCGCCAGCCCGCAGGTGGCACTTTCCATATTGAAGATATTCAAGATCAAGTCGAATTGGCCTTGATGCGTTCTGGTGAACACGATGTGGCGCGCGCATATGTGTTGTACCGTGCAAAGCGCATGGAAGAGCGTCGTTTGCAATTGGAAGCACAGGCAGCTGGCAAGCCAAGCGCCGTGGTTCCTCAAATTCATGTTGTTGTTGATGGTCGTCCGCAATTATTAGAAGTAAGCCAAGTTCGTGCATTGATCGATGCAGCTTGTGTCGGTTTAGAAAAGTTGGTTGATGCAGAAGCGATTCTGATCGAAACTTTGAAGAATTTGTACGATGGCGTACCGGTCGAAGAATTGCATAAATCTGCAATCTTGGCCGCACGTGCGATGATGGAAAAAGAACCAGCGTACAGCCAAGTGACGGCACGTTTGCTGTTGCATACAGTTCGTAAAGAAGTGTTCGGTCGTGAAGTGGCACAAAAAGATGCGGCAACAGAATACGTAGAATATTTCCCTAAATTCGTCAAAAAAGGTATCGAAGCTGGTTTGCTTGACGCGAAGCTGGGACAATTTGATCTGAAGAAATTGGCGAACGCGATCGTGAGCGACCGTGACTTGCAGTTCGGTTACCTCGGTCTGCAAACTTTATATGACCGTTATTTCTTGCATATCCGTGATGTTCGCATTGAAATGCCACAGGCTTTCTATATGCGCGTCGCTATGGGCTTGGCTTTGAATGAGATCGATCGTGAGGCGCGTGCGATTGAATTCTACAACTTGTTGTCGACTTTCGACTTCATGAGTTCGACTCCAACACTATTTAATAGTGGTACACAGCGTTCACAATTGTCGTCTTGCTATTTGACGACGGTTGCCGATGATCTCGACGGCATCTACGAAGCGATCAAAGAAAATGCGTTGTTGGCCAAATACGCAGGTGGTTTGGGTAATGACTGGACGCCAGTTCGTTCTTTAGGCGCGCACATCAAAGGCACAAACGGTAAATCGCAAGGTGTGGTTCCATTTTTGAAAGTGGTGAACGACACTGCAGTTGCAGTGAACCAAGGCGGTAAGCGTAAAGGTGCGGTCTGTGCTTACCTTGAAACTTGGCATATGGACGTGGAAGAATTCTTGGAATTGCGCAAAAACACAGGTGACGATCGTCGCCGTACGCATGACATGAATACTTCTAACTGGATTCCTGACTTGTTCATGAAACGTGTGATGGAGAAGGGCGATTGGACTTTGTTCTCACCTTCCGACGTTCCAGATTTGCATGATAAGTTCGGCAAATCCTTCGAAGAGGCTTACACAGCATACGAAGAAAAAGCGGCACGTGGTGAGATCAAGTTGTCAAAGAAAGTAGCTGCACTCGACTTGTGGCGCAAGATGTTGTCGATGTTGTTCGAAACTGGCCATCCATGGATTACATTTAAAGATCCATGCAACATCCGTTCTCCGCAACAGCATGTGGGCGTGGTTCATAGCTCAAACTTGTGTACAGAAATTACATTGAACACCAACGACAGCGAAATCGCCGTATGTAATTTGGGTTCAGTGAACATGCCAGCACACATGAAAGATGGCAAACTTGATCACGAAAAACTCAAGCGTACGATTACAACGGCGATGCGTATGTTGGATAACGTTATCGACATTAACTACTACGCTGTGAAAAAAGCACGTGACTCGAACTTGCGTCACCGTCCAGTTGGCTTGGGTATTATGGGCTTCCAAGATTGCTTGCACATGATGCGTATCCCTTATGCGAGTCAAGAAGCGGTGAGTTTTGCCGATACATCGATGGAAGCAGTGTGCTACTACGCTTACTTAGCATCCACCGAATTGGCGCAAGAACGTGGTCGTTATAGTTCTTATACAGGTTCTTTGTGGGATCGCGGCATCTTGCCACAAGACTCCGTTAAGTTATTGGCGCAAGAACGTGGTGGCTATTTGGAAGTGGACTCCTCTGAAACGATGGATTGGGCAATTGTTCGTGATCGTATCAAGCAATATGGTATGCGTAACTCTAACTGCGTGGCGATTGCGCCAACGGCGACAATCTCTAATATTATTGGTGTCGCTGCTTGTATTGAGCCAACTTACCAAAACCTGTACGTGAAGTCGAACTTGTCCGGTGAATTCACTGAGATCAATGAGCACTTGGTGCGTGATTTGAAAGAGCGTGGTTTGTGGGATGACGTCATGATCTCCGACTTGAAATACTTTGACGGTAGCTTGGCGAAGATCGATCGTATTCCAGAAGATCTGCGTCAACTCTACGCGACCGCGTTTGAAATCAGCCCAACTTGGTTGGTGGAAGCGGCTTCGCGTCGTCAAAAATGGATCGACCAAGCACAGTCTTTGAACATCTACATGGCGGGCGCTTCTGGTAAGAAGTTGGACGAAACTTACAAATTGGCGTGGTTACGCGGTTTGAAAACAACTTACTACTTGCGCACAATCGGTGCAACGCATACAGAGAAGTCGACAACTAAGACAGGTTCTCTGAATGCAGTGGCGGTTGACGGTGGTTCGGGCGGATTTGCAGCAGCGGCAGCCGATGTGGCAGCCTTGCCAGCGGTTGAGGCGGAAGGCGCAGCATGCTACTTGCGTCCTGGTGACCCTGGCTTCGAAGAGTGCGAAGCTTGCCAATAAAAGAGGAAGAGCTTTGCGATTTGATGTGACGCAAAGCTTTTTCTACTACCTAGAAGACAATTTAAGAATATTTAACAAAACCCGTCGACCTAGAAAGTCGGCGGTGTATAAAAGGAACTCACATGCTCTCTTGGGATGATGAAGTAGCGCCAGCGGCTCCAGCCCCGCGCCAAGCACCACCAGCAGCACCAACTGCATTCGATCAATTTCAAACACGTATGCAAACGCAAGACGTAGCGTTGAACCCAGCCTTGGTTACGAAACCTGTGACGGTTTCTGCAGAGGACGTAGCTCGTCGCGTGAATGCTGCGGACAAGCGTATTATCAATGGTCAGACTGACGTCAACCAACTCGTACCGTTCAAATATAAATGGGCGTGGGATAAATATTTGGCAGGTTGTGCAAACCATTGGATGCCACAAGAGATCAATATGCAGCGCGATATCGAGCTCTGGAAAAACCCAAATGGCTTGAGTGAAGATGAGCGTCGTTTGGTAAAACGTAATCTCGGATTCTTCGTTACTGCAGATTCTTTGGCTGCAAATAATATTGTGCTCGGCACTTATCGTCACATCACTGCGCCTGAATGTCGCCAGTATTTATTGCGTCAAGCGTTTGAAGAAGCGATCCACACGCATGCATACCAGTACATCGTTGAGTCGCTTGGTTTGGATGAGGCAGAGATCTTCAATGCCTACAACGAAGTCGAATCGATTCGCGATAAAGATCAGTTCTTGATTCCATTTATCGATGTTCTGACAAACCCGGAATTCAAGACTGGCACTACGGAAGCGGACCAAACGCTGTTGCGCTCGTTGATCGTTTTTGCGTGTTTGATGGAAGGACTTTTCTTCTATGTTGGCTTCACACAGATCCTCGCGCTCGGTCGCCAAAATAAAATGATGGGTGCTGCGGAACAATACCAGTACATCTTGCGCGACGAGTCGATGCACTGCAATTTCGGAATCGATTTGATCAACACAATCAAAATGGAGAACCCACATTTGTGGACCGCTGCATTCCGTGAAGAGATTAAATCGTTGTTTTTGCGTGCGGTGGAGTTGGAATATCGTTACGCAGAGGATACAATGCCGCGAGGAGTGCTCGGCTTGAATGCGCCAATGTTCAAAGGCTATTTACGATTCATCGCAAATCGTCGCGCACAACAAATTGGACTTGACGTTTTGTTCCCACAAGAAGAAAATCCGTTCCCGTGGATGAGCGAAATGATCGATCTGAAAAAAGAGCGTAACTTCTTTGAGACCCGTGTCATCGAATATCAAACAGGTGGTGCACTCAATTGGGAATAAATTTTTGTAGTCGAAGATGTTCAGGACTGAAATCGCAAAGCGATTGAAACAGCGAAACGCGGTGCTTGAACAAGAAAGGCTTCACAAAACTGAATGAACTTGATTGACTCATTCGAATTGCTAAATTTAAAGCGCGAACCCGGCGAGGCTGGGTCTCGCGCATTTGTGTTTTCTAAATCTACGTCTACACTGGTAGATATGTGAAAGAATTCCAGCGCTGTTTATAGCAGTCTATATAAATAGCGTGTTTTTGGCTGTTGTCATTAATCGTTAAGGTCTGTTCGTAGTAAAAAAGAATAAGGGACAAACGACATAGCCATTTGATAGTAGCGAAAGTGAGCATCTTTCGTTGCTGTTGGTGCCAAATTCATTAGCGCAACCAGACGTCATGTTTGTGCCGATGAATAATCCGCTTACTTGAATTCGAGCGGATTTTAACTTTAATCTGATTTTTTTCCGACTAACGTGAAGGAGAAACAAAATGGCAACAGCACCAGAAGCCAAGAAAGTAGCTGCGGCAAAGCCGGCAGCGAAACCAGCGGCCAAGAAAGCAGCAGCTAAACCTGCAGCAAAACCAGCAGCTAAGAAAGCAGCAGCTAAACCTGCAGCAAAACCAGCAGCTAAGAAAGCAGCAGCTAAACCAGCAGCTAAACCAGCAGCTAAACCAGCAGCTAAAAAAGCAGCAGCTAAGCCAGCAGCAAAACCAGCAGCTAAAAAAGCAGCAGCTAAGCCAGTAGCTAAAAAAGCAGCAGCTAAGCCAGCAGCAAAACCAGCAGCTAAAAAAGCAGCAGCTAAGCCAGCAGCAAAACCAGCAGCTAAAAAAGCAGCAGCTAAGCCAGTAGCTAAAAAAGCAGCAGCTAAGCCAGTAGCTAAAAAAGCAGCAGCTAAACCAGCAGCGAAACCAGCAGCTAAAAAAGCAGCAGCTAAGCCAGCAGCTAAAAAAGTAGCAGCGAAACCAGCAGCTAAAAAAGTAGCAGCTAAGCCAGCAGCTAAAAAAGCAGCAGCTAAGCCAGCAGCTAAAAAAGCAGCAGCTAAGCCAGCAGCTAAAAAAGTAGCAGCTAAGCCAGCGGCTAAAAAAGTAGCAGCTAAGCCAGCAGCTAAAAAAGTAGCAGCTAAACCAGCAGCTAAGCCAGCAGCGAAGCCAGCAGCAAAAAAAGCGGCGGCTAAGCCAGCCGCAAAAAAGGCCGCAGCTAAACCAGCAGCGAAAAAACCAGTAGCAAAAAAAGCAGCAGCTAAACCAGCTGCACCAGTAGCGGCAGCTAAGCCAGCGACACCTGATGCAAAGACGGTGGTCAGCCCAACAGCAGCTTGGCCGTTCCCAACTGGTACTCGTCCAGCGTAATTTTCTTACTTGGACGCCTGGTTTTATTCAGGCACAATACCCACTGTGTGTTAATCACCCAGTGGGTTTTTTTTTTGAGGATTCACCTATGTTGTACGAGATGTTCAGCTTGATTATTAACGCGGTTGCAGGTGTATTGGCCGGATTTCTGTTACTGAGGTTCTGGATGCAGGCGCTCCGAGTCCGCCCGCCTATGTCATTTGCTAACTCGATTTTCCAATTGACTGATTGGATCGTGAAACCCATTCGGCGTATCGTTCCCGGTGTTTTCGGCCTTGATTGGGCAAGTTTGATTGCAGCTTGGTTGGTCGCCATCTTGGCCAGTGGTCTGTTGTCTTTGCTCAGTAATCGATTAGATATTAGTCTGCTGTTGATCTTATCCGTGTATAAGCTCTTGCAGTGGGCGATTTATGGCTTGATGGGTTTGCTCTTGCTTGAGGTGATCTTCAGCTTCGTCAATCCGCATGCGCCTCTGGCACCTCTGGTGAGAGCCTTAAATCAACCATTTCTGTCACCGATTCGACGAGTAATTCCACCGATCGGTGGTTTTGATTTCTCTGTTTTGGTCGCTTTTATTATTTTGCAGTTGCTCGAACGTGGTTTGGCCGCGATGATGGCTCAACTTCTTTATTACTTACTGTAAGCGCTTGGCATACCTCGTGCGTTGTTCTATTTATCTCATTTATGGAGGTTTGCCATGTTAAGAAATACGGGTTTTTTTCTAGTTTGTTTGTCATTGAGTGCCGCCGCATTGGCGCAAGAGAATGAGCAGCGTACGACGTTGGCAGATCAAAAAGAAGTCGCTGTCACGATTTATAACGAGAATTTGGCCTTGGTTAAAGATGTGCGACGCTTCACGATGAAGCGGGGAGCAGTGAATCTTGCTTTCCGTGATGTCAGCGCCAATATGCGCCCAGAGACAGCGTTGTTACGCAGCATTTCTTCGCCCGGCAGCCTGTCAGTGCTTGAACAAAATTTCAATTTTGAGTTGCTCACACCTCAGAAAATGCTGGAGAAATTTGTCGGACAAACGGTCAATGTTATTCGTACCAATCCGGCGACGGGTGCAGAAACCAGCGAAGTCGCTGAAGTCTTATCAGCCAATGATGGGGTCGTGCTGAAGATAGGCAACCGTATCGAAACAGGTTTGCCGGCGCGTATTGTCTACAACAGTGTACCGAGCAATTTACGTGATCGACCGACCTTAATGATGGCTTTGGATAATACGCAAAATGCCACTCAAGACGTTGAGCTTAGTTATTTGACTGGGGGCTTAGCTTGGAAGGCTGACTACGTGTTAGAGCTCAATCCTACAGAGGAGAAACTCGATATTTCTGCTTGGGTGACTTTGACTAATACAAGCGGCGCAAGCTATAAGAACGCCAAGTTACAGTTGGTTGCAGGCGATGTTAACCAGGTGAGAAATCAGTTTGGTGCGACCACCGGTGCCGTGATGCCGATGGCAGCAGCGCCAGTCGCGAAAGTGCGGGAGATGGCGACAGAGTCTTTGTTTGAGTACCATTTGTATACTTTAGGTCGTCCAACCACGATCGCTGAAAACCAAACAAAGCAAGTCTCTTTGCTTGGAGCGACGAACGTGCCTGCACGTAAAGAGTACCTGTTGCGTGGCGCTGACTACTATTATCAAGGCGCCGTAGGCGACCTTGGTCAAAAACTAAAAGTTGGTACTTTCTTGGAATTTGACAATAAAGAAAGCAGTCAACTTGGAATGGCTCTGCCGAAGGGTATCGTGCGCGTCTATAAGAAGGATAGCACCGGCAGCGCGCAGTTTATTGGTGAAGATAGTATTGATCACACACCTAAGAATGAAAAAATTCGCTTGAAATTGGGCGATGCATTTGACATTACTGCGGATAAGAAACAGACCGACTTTAAGAAAATTGCAGGCAATTCAAAGTATAACTATGTATTCGAAAGTGCCTATGAAGTGGTGCTGAAGAATGCCAAGAAAGAGGCGGTGACGGTCACTGTACAAGAGCCTATTCCTGCCGATTGGCAGATTCAAAGTACTAGCCATCCTTATACAAAAGGAAGCAGCAACACAGCGGTATGGAAGGTGCAAGTACCTGCAGAAGGCTCGACGAAATTGATATACCGTGCGCAGATACGTTATTAAATTAGGTTCCTAACCTCAAAAGAAAAGCCCCGTTCCTGGGGCTTTTTTTCTGGGCGCTATTCCTGTTGTCTCTAAGACGAAGTGTTGACGATGCTGGCTGCGATATTGATCGAAAATCCAATAATTGCGAGATTAAAAAAGAAACTGAGGACGGCTTGAGCTAACACGGTTTTTCGCATGCGACGCGAGCGGATGACGATGTCTGAGGTTTGCGCAGCGACTGCAATCGTGAATGAGAAGTACAGGAAATCCCAATAGTTCGGCTGCAATTCTTGATCAGGAAAACCAAGTGGAGGTTGATTATCGCTGGCGGTGTAATAGAGGCGAGCATAGTGAAACGTAAACAAGACGGCAACAAAGCACCAAGAACCGATAATCGTCGCCGCTGTGAGGGCATAGTGAGCGAGCCTTAAAGGTGAATTGGCTTGCGAGGGCAGGGTGAGTTCCCAGATGATCGCTACGATGCTGGCCATGGCGCCTAGCGACATGAGGAATAACACCATTACGCCGCTACGATCTTCTTGTTGTGCAATCTGACACACCCGAGCATGGTTAGCGGTCGTCATGAGCCATGCCATCAGCAGCAGGTAAATCCAGATTCCGGTTGTCCAAGCCAGCAACCCCTGTGTGACGGGGCTATATTCGCCGGGCAGGAAAAGACCCAAACCCAGTCCCGCGACGATGGCAGTCGTCAGTCTTGGACGATGATAGACGAAATGGTGTATCGGCATGAAATTTCTCGAATTTTCGATCATATAAACGGAATGCCAGCGCAGGCATTGGTCCCTGTTGGCTTCGCGCCGATGATACTCCCATGGTTCGGGAGGCACAATCAGAAATATGGATCTGCTCTTAAACATCCTGTGGGTGCTTATGCAAACGCAGGATGTTGAGCAGCGATGAGATTAAGGATTATTACAAGGATCTTGGATCTTAGCGTTGTGACCAAAGCCAGGATCGATCGCGATTAGAGAGGCGCGTGCTTGTTCAAGGTCTTTACCAAATTCTTTCAGATAGCGTGATCGTTCTTCGCTTTCCCATTCGGCGTCCGAAAAGGTCTTTAGTGAATATGATTTACTGACATACTGTTGGCCCTCGAGTCTGGCCATTAAGGCGCGGTCAGGGTCGACGTTTTCCTTTAGAAGATAGGCATCAACATCGCGTAAGCCTAGAGGGAAACTGACTTCGCTATCGCGTAATAATTTGCCGGCTACGTTTAGCGGTATCTCGGTATTGCCAACCGCTAGTAAGTCATTGAAGCTCAAATAGGCAAATGGCTTGCCTTTGGCGTCGTCTAACCTCGCGCTGACTATGTAACGGCCCGCCATTTTGACCGATACAGGTAAATAAAATTTGAGATTGCCATTCTCCACGGTCTCTCTAATTTTTCCTGTCCATACCGCGGGCACCTCTGGGGTGTATATAACATCGAAGAAAACTTGACCACGGTTGCCATTGACCGCGTAGTTGACTTCAATGCGTATCGTGCCGTCGAAAGCAGCGAACGGGCTGGCTCCTGGTGTTAATCGTCCACTGGCAATGCCATCACCCGCGACTTGATCACCATCGCGACCATTATCGGCAAGGTTAATTGCTAGCTGTGGAACGGTGCGGTTATCGCCGAACGTTAGCCCTCTCGCAGCTGCCCCTTCTACGATCAACGGCAAACTGTTGCCGCTGGCGTCAAGCGCCCGCAAATTAATCTCAACAGTTTCTTTTGCCGAAAGGTAGACGCGACTTTGGGTCGTTTGAATTTGAATGTTTTTATCACTGCCGCCATGTCGATTGCGCATGGAGTGGGTTTCTTTAATCGCTAGATTCGGATAGACCTGATCAGGATGCTGAGAAATGGGACGCGAGGAGTTTGGATACTTCGTACTCTCGCGGTAGTTACAGAAGGTTTTACTGACTTCATCGAAGCGCATTTGCAGCTGCTTCTTCTGTTGTTCTTTTTCTGCTGCAGTTTTAGCATCGATTACCCCTGAGCCTGCGGGCATGCTTAGAAATTCGGTGTTTGGAGTTTGCGATTTGTTCGCGAGTGGAGGAGCAATTGTTTCATTCGACGACGAAAAGCTGATGCCAATGACTACGGTGGCGACGAGGCCAACAAGCGCGGCGATCATCAATACCTTTCGTTTTTTATTCACCTGTGGAGCAGAAAAACCACCAGGAGGTGGCTGGTGGTTTTTCTTAGATTGCGGTTTATTAGAGCGCATTAGCGACGACAGCGGCTCGGACTACCGAGATAATCCCCTGCCAGTTACCGTTGGCGTAATGGTTGTAGGCTTCGGCATCATCACGGAAGACGACGGAGTGGTATGCCCACTTGACTGACCCGCCTTCGTTCGCCGCCGTGCCCATGGTCAGGTCATTGCAGAACCAATCACTTGGATTGCACAACGAAGTACCTGACGAGCCAGCGGTGCCACCAGTGCTGTGGTAGGCTACTGCTTCATCATCTTGTCCTGGCAGGATGCCAGAGTAGATGGTGCCTTTTGCGCCAGCATACATGTAGAACCAGACATTACGTGTTTCGTTGTGGTTATACATGGCACGCGCCGTGCTCGTTTTCAAATCTTTCACCAGTGGCTCGGATACTGCCCATGAGCCTGCATCAGAAAGTTCGGAGCCGCCGCCGGCACCGGAAGCTGTGCGTACCCATTTGATGTTCCAGCCAACTTGTGCTGTGCCATCTGAGTTGCCACATTGACCGGAAGAATTGGCAACCGCGTTTTTCTTCATGCGAGAAGATCCACCATAGTTGGCCAGCGTGTAGCCCAGCATCAAATCTCCTGCGCTATGGGTAGCAACGTAACACCAGTTTGAGCCGGTGCAGAAACAATCCAAGGCGTCGCGAATTTTGCTATTTTGTGATGAGATGCTGTTATAACCATCCCAGTTAACTGATTTCTTGTTGACGCCGGCGGCAGTGGTGGACGGCCCCCAGTAAGTGAAACTATTGTAATTCCCGACCACACCACCTCCAGTGCGACCGTTGATCCAAAGTGTGTAATTTTCTGCGCTTGCTAAACCAGATACAGCCGTGAGTGATAGCAAAACAACTGATAGGAAAAGCTGCTTCAAGCTAAGTGTAAACTTCATCATGCGACTCCCATTGAGCACTATTGAGTATTCTTAATTGGCTTCAATGCTTGGTTCGTTTGGGCAAAGCAAGCCCCTACCAAGATCTCGGCAATTCAAAAAACTCAAATGGATGAAAGAAACTAAAACACTGACTAATGTGGGTGCTGCGGCTCGGACTGTCTCCCCCAAGCGTCATTACTCAGCGACGTGAAAATCAACAAAGCACTTTGTCCAATGATTTGGATCTGTAGTTGTGTCATTGCTGATTTGAATGCATTATCAATATCTGTCTCTGTCAGTGTCTATTTGCGATGCAACAAAAAAAACACCGAAATTAAAAAGAATTCAGTCTTGTTCTCCTATGAGAGTATGATCAATTCTCGGGTTTAGAGAACTGACTCTAAAGTGCACAAAAACAGCGATTTGTTGGTAATCACGTACAGACTAGTAGTGTCCTTATTGATGGAATTAGAAAGCAAACCATGAACAAAAAAATCTTGGCGGCAAAATCTTCTTCGAAGTGGTTCCCCATGAGCGCCGTTGGCCTCGCTTGTATGCTGGCATGGAACTCAAATTTGTACGCCCAGCAAATGAGTGCGCCGCCCGCGAATGTTGACCTTGGTCGACAAGTGCTCTCCGAGTTGGTGGCAGTGAAGTCCGTCCATAGTCTGGGGTCGACCAAGGCGGCCCAGTTGCTTGCTGATCGTTTGTTAGCGGCGGGTTTTAGTGCTGATGATGTTCATGTTGTCGCGCCTAAAGGGCATCCGGAAAAGGGCAATACCGTTGTGCGTTTGCGAGGCAAAGCCCAAGGCAAACCGACTTTATACATTGGCCACCTAGACGTAGTTGAAGCGAAACGCGAAGACTGGAATTTTGATCCATTCACCTTGTCGGAAAAAGATGGCTGGCTCTATGGACGAGGCGTGATCGATATGCTCGGTCAAGATAGTGCAATGCTGGCGAGCTTAATCCGTTTGAAGCATGAAGGCTTTGTCCCCGAGCGCGATATCATTGTCGCTTTTACAGCCGATGAAGAGGCGGGCGGAGATGCCAATGGTGTTGATTTTCTATTGAAAGAGCATCGTTCTTTGGTCGATGCAGGTTTGGTGATTAACCCTGATGCGGGTGAGGCGGCAATCAAAAATGGCAAGAAGATTTATTTGACCATGCAAACGAGCGAAAAGATGTTTCTGAGTTTCGAGGTCGAAGTCACCGATAAAGGCGGCCATAGTTCACGCCCAACTAAAGAAAATCCGATATATCGTTTATCTAAGGCTTTGGCGCGACTCTCAGATTATTCATTTCCATTGCACCTTACAGATACTGTTAAGTTATATTTCAAAGGTCGCGCCGTTTTAGAGCAAGGGCAAGTAAAGAAAGATATGCTTGCGGTCAGTGGCGATAAGCCTGATCTGGGCGCTGCGCAGCGATTGTCACAAGAAGTAGAGACCAATATCCAGATGCGGACAACGTGTACAGCGACCGAGATCATTGGTGGGCATGCGGAAAATGCTCTTCCTCAGCGTGCAAAAGCGACAATTCAGTGTCGTGTCGTGCCAGGTGAAACGCAAGCTGGAACCGAAGCCTTGTTAAAACGGGTGATGCGCGACCCTAGCGTGAAGTTTAGCGTACGTACGCCAGCTCGTCCTAGTCCAGAGTCTGCACCGTCGGGGCCAGTGCGCGCAGCCGTTGAGCGCGTGACAAAATCCATGTGGCCAGAAATCGCGGTGTTGCCAAGCATGACCGCCGGGGCCTCAGATAGTATCTATACCCGCGCAGCGGGGATTCCGACTTATGGTGTCGATGCCATGTTTGATGATCTTGATGATGGTCGAGCCCATGGGAGAGATGAGCGCATTAATATCAAGGTATACGCGCAAGAGCTAGAATTCATGTATCGCTTAATGAAAGCGATCGATCAGGTTTCTATCAAATAATGTTGTTCTTCGAATTCATCGATGTAAAAAAGCCCCGGAAGTAATTAGATTTCGGGGCTTTTTTCTACTGAAATGTTAGAAGTATGGTGCTTGAATTCCCTCTTGAGCAAAGACTGTTTGTACGGATTTCTTTGCAAACATTCGACGCATAAATTCGCCAAGGTGAGGGTAGTCGCGTGCTGGTTTGCTCATCCCGCGCGACCAACGTCCCAACATAAACAAGAAGAAATCAGCAGCGGATACTTTATCGCCCAGCAGATAAGGTTTGCCTGAACTCGCGAAGTGTTGATCGATATATTCAAACATCGGAATCACGCGCTGCTCAGCGCTTTGTTTGACTTGTTCGGCGAGCTTGGGGTCGGCTAGTAATCGATCCGGATAAAAGTAAGTGACGAGTTCGGCTTGCAAAGTATTGGAAAGATAGAGCAACCATTTATACAACTGCGCTCTGCTCGCAGAAGTAATGGCAGGGTGAAAAAAATCTGGTGTTTTACGCGTATTTTTGTCGCATATGTGGAGGCAGATGGCTGCGCTTTCAGTCATCGAATTTTCACCATCGACAAATAAAGGAATTTTGCCAAGTGGATTGAGCTTAAGATAAGGCGTTTGTTGATGTTCCTGCTTGCTCGTGTCAACGAGCACAAGCTCATAGGTGAGTGCCAATTCTTCGAGGATGAAATGCGGCGCGAGACTTGCGGTGCCAGGTGAATAATAAAGCTGAGTCATTGCGTGCTTCCCCAAGTTAAGTATGAGAACGAATGTAATCGAAACCGAGATTACGTGTAAAGGTTTATGACTCAACTCGGGTGTACAAGTTCAGTTTTTGTGGATTCACCGTTCGTCGGAATGCTAAGGAACTTTTGTGCATAGAAATAGTCATATACTTTATGATGCTAATTTGCTCTTGCACGGTATATTTTGTACCAATTTGATCTGATATTTCCATGTCCGTACTTCCATTTCGTTATTTGACGCCGTCTATAATCACGCCCCTGATTTCTGCCATGTTTACTGCAGTGGCATATGCGGGCGATTTCATTCCCGAGCAAGCGGGTGATTTGCAGGATGCGAAACTAGTCAAAGATAACAAAGTACAAAAAGATGCAAAAACACCAGTTTCTCCAACACTAGAAAAATCACAAAAAGTAGAAGTGAAGGGAAATCGAGAATACGATGCGCGTCGGTTTGATACGGCTAGTAAGATCGTTGTTACCCAAGAAGAAATTGCGCGATATGGTGATACAGAGATCACTGATGTCTTGAAGCGCTTGCCAAGTGTGAGTGTGGTAAATGGTGCGGTACGGATGCGTGGTTTGGGTTCAGGCTATACGCAAATTCTATTAAATGGCGAACCGAGTCCACCCGGCTTTTCGATAGAGAGTTTGTCACCTGACCTGATTGAGCGCATCGAAATCGTTCGTTCTGCCAGTGCGGAATTTAGTACGCAGGCAGTGGCGGGTACGATTAATGTGATTTTGAAGAAAACCGTGCAACTGGCCCAACATCTACTCAAACTAGGTTATTACCAGCGCGGTCAAGCCCCATCTGGCTTGTACACGAGTTTGCAATTCTCAGATAAGGTCGATCAGCTTGCTTACAGTGTACCTTTGAATGTGTACATGGGCCATAACCAGAACTCAGAGAACACGAGTCAAACACGTAATCTGGATGCGCAAGGGGCGATGATACAACTGCGTCGTACCGCATCACACGATGACAGTCGTAGCCGCTCGGTTTCGAGTGCCCCGCGCTTGATCTGGACTTTCGACAATGAAGATGTATTGAGCTTGAACTCATTTATCAGTGTGAATAGCAACACCAATCTTTCGAGAACCAATACGATGAGCGAGATTGGGACAGTCTATCCGTTTATCTACGAAGACTATAACACCCAAAACAATAGTCAAAATCTGAGTAATAACGTGAATTGGGTTCGCAAACTCGGCGATAGCGCCAAGCTTGAGTTGCGCTTAGGTACACATTATTGGCATTCAAAATCTTGGGGTAATACATTTGGCCGTGAACTGAATGAGAATCCCTTGTTCGCGCGTCATGTTGACACTGAAAATTACAATCGTGGTTGGAGTACTAGTGGTAAGTATTCCGCACCGTTTATTGAAGATCATGTTTTGTCCATGGGGTGGGAAGCCGCTTCACGTTGGCAGAGCAGTGATAACCTAACGCGCGGTACGACCGCAATCAATACGGTTGTCATACCAATAGATCAGCGAGAAGATGTGGAATTCAAAGTGCAGCGCTCTGCATTGTATGCGCAAGATGAATGGACGCTCGACAAACAGTTGTCGTTTTATGTTGGTGCGCGTTGGGAGGGGATTACACTTAACGGTCGCGGCACTGATCTGCCCTCTGTGCGTAATAAGTCTTCAGTCTTGAGCCCGATTTTTCAAACGCTATACAAAATTCCAGATCGCCCTAATCAGCAAATTCGTTTCGCATTTTCTCGTACCTATAAGGCGGTGAATTCCTGGGACTTGGTGCACCGTCATTACTATTCAACGAATAATAGTCCTACTGCGCCCGACAGTTTGCCAAATCCTAATTTGAAACCTGAATTGGCAACCGGTTTTGATTTGGGCTACGAGCATTTTGTCGATGGCGGGGGCGTGTTTAGTGTCAATTTCTTCCTGCGTAAGATCAATGGCATTACTCGTAATATTTTGTCGTATCAAGATAATTTATGGGTATTGATGCCGACAAACGCAGGTCATGCCACCACGCGTGGCGTTGAGCTTGAGGCAAAGTTCCCGATGCGCATGTGGATGGAGGATGCGCCAGCGCTCGATTTTCGTGCAAATGCCGGCATTAATCGTTCCAGTATCGATACCGTACCAGGGCCAAATAATCGCTTAGATTCGCAAGTGCCTTTGCGAATTAATCTAGGGCTTGATTACAAACATCAAGAGTTGCCACTCACGCTCGGCGGAGGGTTTGCGTTTCAGAATGCAGGAACAGTCCGAAGTTCAGAGAGTCAATGGAATTACACGACGGTGAGTCGCAGCCTCGAATCCTACGCATTGTGGAAATTTGATGCCCTTTCTAACGTCCGCTTGAGTGCGAGCAACTTGATCCGCCAAACTCCTAGTTCTCGTAGCACGTATTTGAATTCGCAAGGCGCGAGTATTCGTGATTCGCGTAATCCTCCGAAATTAAACATTCGTCTTAACTACGAACATCGGTTCTGAGCACTTGTTCATTGCCTGGTGTGGATGATTCCTCAGCTTGTGCTAGAGCGATAACATGACGTCGTAAGACCGAAAACTGAGGATAATTCACAACAGTTTTCGACTAATTTCCCGATTTCGCGCCTCATTCACAAAAAAAATAAGTCGCTCCGCTTGCTTGCTCATTTGCTCAATCTAGCCCCAATAGGTCAGTTTATAAGACCTTGATGCGAATCTATCGATACAGAGTATCGTGACACTATCCTTGGGTGCTGCCGAATTTCACCCTGCACCTTACTTTTAAAAAGTTTCCATATTGCACTTATATTTCTTAACGGTAATATAGAGTTCCATCGCCCATGTCCTCAAACGTAAAAGCGAACGCCAATAAAGGGCATGGCAGGCATTTTTCAAGTAACCGCTACATGGCAAATAGGAACGGATATGAAATCATTGAAGGCTAGGCTAGTAATCGTGATCGGTGTGCTCATCACGATTTGCACAATCATGTTGACCATTAGTAGTTATGTGCGTCTGAAGTCCCAAATCGAAACTGACTTGAACAAAGAAATGCGAGGAGTGGCCTCGGGTTATAACGCGCTTCTTGGGAATTGGATTCAGACGAATATGTCGATGATGACGAGTATGGCGACTAGCCTAGGTGGTGGTGCCGATTTGTTGACTTCATTAAATATGGTGCAAAAAGCTGGCAATTTTTTGAGCGTATATCAGGGTAAGCCTGACAAAACTTTTGTGAACGTACCTGACGATCCTCCTCCAGCCGGCTACGATCCAACAGGTCGTCCTTGGTATAAAGAAGCTTTGGAAGCGAAAAAGACGATAGTCACAGCACCTTATATGGGAGTAGCACCACCTGGCTTAATGATCTCTTTCGCGGCCCCTGTCAATGGTGGTGCAGATGGTGTAGTGGGATCGGACGTATTCCTCACTAAGATCGTCGAGCAAATCATGACGATTAAGTTGGCGGGAGGCGGTTATGCGTTTCTGTTGGATAAAAGTGGTCAAATTCTGGCGCATCCTGATCAAACCAAGGTCATGAAATTTTCAAAAGAATTGACCGCTGATCTGGCAGTTGAGAAGTTGCCAGCTTTGGCGAAGGTAGTTGACCCGGTTATTGTTGAAATTGATGGCAAGTCGCATTTTTTGCTACTACAGAGAATATCTGGATCTGAAATTTATATGGGTTTAGTGATCGATAAAGGGAAAGCCTTGGAGGCACTCGATCACCTTGTGATGACATCAGCAGTGGTACTACTGATCGTCTTGGCGGTCTTGTTGCCACTGACGACTTTGCTAGTCGGACGCCTTTTGAATGGCTTACAGCATGTACGAGATGCGATGACAGAAATTGCTGATGGTGGCGGTGGTGATTTAAGTCGCCGAATCCACGTAAGTGGTGATGACGAAGTCGCCCAAACGGCGCAGGCTTTTAATCATTTCATTGATCAGATTCAATCAATGGTGGTTGACGTGCGTAAGGCCACGGAATCTATCGAAGTGGGGGCTTCTGAAATTGCGAATGGCAACATGGACCTCTCATCACGCACAGAGCAGCAAGCATCAACACTCGAGGAAACCTCTGCAAGTATGGAAGAGTTGACCAGCGCCGTTGCTCACAATGCCGAGAATGCGAAGGAAGCCAATCAAATGGCATTGAATGCCTCCGACCTTGCATCTGAGGGCGGCAAAGTGGTGGATCAGGTGGTTGTCACCATGCAGGGTATAACCGATAGCTCTAAGAAAATCGTCGATATTATCAGCGTGATTGAGGGCATTGCATTTCAAACGAATATTCTGGCTCTCAATGCAGCGGTCGAAGCCGCGCGCGCCGGCGAGCAAGGGCGCGGTTTCGCGGTGGTGGCCAGCGAAGTGCGAGTGCTTGCGCAACGCAGCGCATCTGCAGCACAAGAGATCAAAGCATTGATTAATGATTCTGTTGGCAAAGTAAATGAAGGTTCAGCTCTGGTTGATCGAGCAGGCGCTTCTATGAGTAATATTGTAGATGCGATTCGTCAGGTGGCGTCAGTCATCAGCGAAATTACAGTAGCATCTGCAGAACAAAGTGACGGTATTCAACAAGTGAATCATGCGCTTGAACATATGGACGAAGCGACCCAGCAGAATGCAGCCTTGGTGGAAGAAGCAGCCGCGGCAGCAGGGGCACTGGAAGAACAGGTGAGTTTGTTGAAGAATGCGATGTCAGCATTTTCAGTGAATCACGATTCAGCCTCGGCAAAACCTGTGAGGAAGGCAAACCAAATGAAGCGCCTCAGTATGGATTATTAATTGATACTTGCTTACTTAAAAGGCTCGCTACGGCGGGCTTTTTTTTAGCTGCAGGTGATGAGAAGCGGCTGATCAACAACGCCTAAAGCAACTGGCTTCTCGTGGCGTATGGTGTGTTAACGTACATTCAAAGTGAATTTGTCGTCTGATAATCAAAATTCAACTCGACCAACTCATTTTGACTAAGGCACCAAATGAAAAAATATCTTCCAGTGATGAAGCCGATGATGGTACGGGCATTGAGGGTGACACAAAAGTACTTCTTCTGGTTGGGCGTTTTGCTGATGTTTTCCCCATTGTCCCTCTTGTATGCGGAGAGCATTTCGCGACAGACTCGAGTACAGCAACTCAGCTCTCCCGTAGGACAATCTGAGACGGTAATTCTTGTGCAAGATAAATTCGATCTGAGACAATATCTTGTTCAGAATAGCCATTATCAAGAGAGCGAGATTGAAATAGAGATTGGACTACATTTGATTAGCCTAAACGTAGTGAACTCACGCTCGAATGCTTTCACTAGAAAGCAACGTGAACAGGACGCTACCTTGCTCGCATCGACCTTAGAAAAGGCGATTAAAGCAGACCATCAGTTCGCGGATATCAATGCGATCCATATCAATTATGTCAGGCGAAATAAGCAAAGTTTGAAGTTGATTCAAGGTTTTGATTTCTTCCAAACCAAGGCTGGAGCTTTTATTTTGAATAAAAGTTAGTTGAAGGACTCACATCCTCACTGTCAGTTTTCTTTTTCTTCTGAGAGATGCACGTGCTGTAGTTTCCAATGTCCTTGGCGTTTAGTCCAAATCATGCTTAGTGCGAGACGACTAGTGACTGTTGCCCCGGTGGTGTCTGTAATTGTACCAACGCGATAGCCAGTGGCAACCGCATTTTCCGTTGAAATCATTTGGATTTGAAGTTCTGCTACGCGCAGATTTATTTGTGTGCCAGACTCGAAGATGCTTTTGAATTTGTCCAAGTTGAGGCGGCGCATTCCAGGCCAATCTGGATTGAACTCAGTAAAACCTTGGGGCATCAGATATTGTGAAAATGCGGTCGCATCTCTTTCGTTTAAGGCGAGATACAGGTCATTGACGGCATTGCTTACTTCTACCGCTTCTGGGTTTGTTGGCGCACCTATAGCAGTCAAAGTGATCGACCATATGACTACGGTGCTGAAGATGAAACGTGAGACGGTATAGCAAATCAATGATAGAAAACCATTGAGCAAGTTTATCGACATCTTGGAGGCCCTCGACTTAGTTCTATACCGAAGTGTAGTGCTGCTGCGAGCTTCAGGCGAGGTGATTCGTCCTCAAGAAAAAGGCATCCAAACCAAATTGGATGCCGTTTTCTCTTTATGGGCTAGTCCATCAGGCTTCAAGCTGATACCGGCCACAATTGCCAAAACGCGATAGCACTGACTACCCCATAAATTAAAGCATCGAGTAAATTTTTGAATGTCGCGCTCCATGGTCTTCCCATCCAAATCGACTCTTGCACACTACCAGCACCATACACGATCATGGAAAATAGTCCGACAAAATGGCCCGCATAGTGTGGGTTCGCGTGTATGCCCATGGTTTGCAGTGCTAATAGGCCACCGAGTGCCGCAATACCGATATTTAATATGAACCATTGCACCAAATACTTACCCATCTCAGGCAAACCTGGTTTGCGCAAAGTGATTATAGCGACAGGACCTTCTTTCATTTTTTGCTGCATCTCTGGGCTTTGCATGTCTTTCATATCAACGCAATGTGGGGTGCTATACAGGCCAGGAGCCAATTGTGCTGCATTCAGAACCGCACGCACGGCGTCATCGTTTGGCAGAGGCTTATACTCAGAGTTGTGCCATTTAAATACCATGTGAATCAGGCTGGAGGCGATAAATATGCCGACCGCAGTCACGATGATGGGTAGCCAGAGTTGTAGCAAGTTCATGATTTCTCCTTTTGGGTAGTTGTCGTTCTTCTTTGTTAAAGAGTTTTTTGTAGAGTCGCCAATATACGCTGGCTAGTTTGACGATGCGAGTGAAATACTGCTCCTCGTTCCTCTTCTGCAACGCCTCGTCTCCAGTTTCTTGTTTATCGAGAAACCTACGGCACTAAGTTCATGAGAGTTCGATACAATCGATCCATTAAGAACAGGCGAACGTAGTTCAATGATGACGACGCTAAAATTGCTGAATTTAATCAAGTCCCTTCAACTTCGACAAAAACTTGGGCGCAGTATGTTGTGTATTTTCTTGTACGGTTTGAGTACAGCCGCGCTTGCAGATACAGTGAGTCTAATCAATGGCGATCGCTTGAGCGGACGCATCCTCAAACTTGGCGATGCCAAGTTAATCATCGAAACAGACTATGCGGGCGAGCTAAGTATTGCCTTGGATAAAGTCAGCAGCGTGACGACAGATGCAGCGATCGATTTGCGTTTGAAATCGGGAGAGACATTACGCGCGGCGTTGCTAAGCGATACAAATGGCAAGGTCCTGGTAGATGGAAAGCGTTTGGCTTTGAGCGAATTAAACTACATCGTAGCGAAACCAGAGGAGAAAGTCTCCGCAGAAAAAGAAGCGTTTCATGGACGAGCTGAAGCAAGTATTGAAAGCCTGCAAAACAAAACGCAAACACGCTATGCCGAAGTCGATCTGAACTTAACTTGGCAGCGAAATAAATGGCGCCACACGGTCGATGTTAAAAAACGTAATGACAGCGAAGATGGCGAGAAAACAGAAGACAGCCAAAAACTCGAATACTCAGTTGACTATTTCCTGACGCCAGAATGGTTCACACGTGGTAATAATTTCTATCAGCGCGACCGCGTGACCGCAGATAGTGACCTGCACTATAACGGTCTAGGCTTAGGTAAGAAACTGTGGAAAGACGAGAACGGCAGCTGGGAAGTCATCGCTACCTACAACAAATTGGTGATTGGTAGTCGTCCTACACAGGTAGGACTCAACACATGGCTGATATCGACAGAATATAAACACAAATTTGAAAATGAAAAATGGGACGTCTATGCCAAAGCTGATGCCCTTTTTCCG
Organism: Affinundibacterium nitidum; assembly: GCF_014284155.1. GTDB lineage: Bacteria > Pseudomonadota > Gammaproteobacteria > Burkholderiales > Burkholderiaceae_D > Undibacterium > Undibacterium nitidum. The sequence goes on along the minus strand of NZ_JACOFZ010000002.1, from coordinate 106,641 downwards.
CAACATATACCGGTTAAACTCATCCTGCAATCTGAGGCTGGACTGCGTTATCAACTGAATGCGCAAATTTACCTTACCGCTAAACTGATGGTCGATGTGATTGGGTTCTCAGGAGGAAATCTGAAGAACCATAGTTACAAGTTGGGGATAGGGACGAAGTGGTGAGGTTGTTAAGGGTAAATTAGCTATTTAGCTGGTCATCTGAACCTAAAAGAGGTAATAGGGAAAAATCCATAATTATTTGACGAGTATGAGATCTGCTGCTAATGACGTCGATAAAGAATTTACGCTGCACTTAACTTACAGCACCATCACCAGTCATCCGTTCGCTCCACTGCGCGACCTTAATACCTCCACCTGATTCGTTACAACCTCCCTTTCCCCAAAGGCCCTGCTAGTTTTACGACCCGGCATGGTACTACTACCAACAAGTAAACGGTTGATCAAATTATGCGTGGGTGATGCGAGTGAGCGTAAGTCACGGCAGGGAGATAGTAAGTAGATTTAGTTTGTTCCGCCGTCCAACGATTGCTCCATAAACAACAGAGTTTTTTGTATGCTAATTAAGCGTAAAGAAATAATTGTTCATCAAAGTGGAGTTTGAAGCTAATCAATACGCCTAGGAATATTGGAGCCTTACCCAGTTGCATTTTTTCGGGTGACTACTTAACCATCTTGCCCAAGTCATAGTTTGGCAGATCGAACTATTTCTTTGTTCATAAAGCGAGACTGGGCATCCTGTGCGCGTTTAACATGTAAGGCAAAATCGGAAGGGTCGCTTGAGATACACCTGCCCATTAATTCGGCGATTTCGAGTATTTCGACCTCATAGACGGTCTTTTGTTTTTCAAAAGCTGTGATGACTTGAATTAATTCATTGGATGTCACGACATTACTTGGCCCAGACATGATTTTTGTATCGTCTCCCACAAAAACGACAATCGGAGTGATTGTTACTGGAAGTTTAAGCTGACTCTCAAGCGCTCGTTTTGAGTTCAGGACTTGTCTAAGAGCATTTCTCATCTTTGTTTCACCATTTGGTGTCCAGATTGACCATTCATTGGAATTTTGGTCGACATAAATTTCGCCAGATTTTCTTTTTGTTTCAATGAGAAAAATGTTTTTTTGCGTAATTAATAGGTGGTCTGTTTCTACGGAGAATTCTGATTCCTCCCCGCGATTAAATACAAATAAGCAATTTTTTAATAATTTTGACCGACCGAATGTATTTTGATTGATTGAGATAATTCGATCCACTAAATCTTCCGCTTGTTTCCCAGAATTACGCTTTTGCACTTCAGCATCGTCTGCATATTCTCCCAACCAAAGCAAGATTGCAATAATCTGCCCGCTTATCAAAGCGCCAATTACACAGGGCAATATTAGAATTGGTTTTTGTTGGAAATTAAGCACCGCTTCAACTAATACATATATGAGAACAATACTTAAAAAATTTATAAACAGTGATAGATTCTTGGAAAGAAAGGCGCTCGAGTGCACATGCCAAGAGAGACCAAATAAATCTAGATTCTTTGTAAGCATCGCCTTCACCGGAAAAAACATTAATTGCGCAACAGATCGGGCAAAAAAAACGCTAAATTTAAATGACAGTTTAATCGTGTTAATAAAAATATATGCCAAAGCATCGATCAAGAGATTCATATAAAGACTTCCATACGATATACAGTTCGGTACAACGCCATTAGTTATTTGTTGGTTGACAGATAGTTTCTGTTGTTCGAAAGGTTATTTTCGGCGCGAATTAGAAGAAAAAGTTCGGATCCTAATGCGCCTCTTCCCAATTCAATCCCAATCCCACTTCTGCTAATAGCGGCACTTTCAGCTCAGCCACACCAGCCATCAATTCCGGTAATTTACGCTTCACCAATTCCAATTCATCGGCCACTACTTCCAACACCAATTCATCATGCACTTGCATGATCATTTTGGATTTGAGCTGATCGGTTTCTAACCAATTTTGCACAGCGATCATGGCCAGCTTAATCAGGTCCGCTGCGGTACCTTGCATTGGTGCGTTAATCGCTGCACGTTCTGCGCCTTGGCGGCGTGGGCCGTTGGGGCTGTTGATTTCTGGTAGCCAGAGACGACGGCCGAACACCGTCTCGACATAGCCATGTGCTTTGGCTTGCAAGCGGGTATCGGCCATGTATTGAGAGACACCTGGATAGCGCTGGAAGTATTTGTCGATATAGCTTTGTGCTGCGCTACGTTCGATGCCGAGATTGCCCGCTAAGCCGAAAGCGCTCATGCCATAGATCAGGCCAAAGTTAATCACTTTAGCGTAACGGCGTTGTTCGCTACTGACCTCTGCTAATTCCACCCCAAAAATTTCAGAGGCGGTCGCACGGTGTACGTCTTCGCCATCGGCAAAGGCTTTGAGCAAACTGGTGTCGCCTGAGATATGCGCCATGATGCGCAATTCAATTTGCGAATAGTCGGCAGAAACAATGTGATTACCTGGTGCGGCGACGAAAGCTTCGCGAATTCGACGACCCTCAGCGGTGCGCACAGGAATGTTTTGTAAGTTTGGATCATTCGATGCCAATCGACCAGTTACGGCAACTGCTTGTGCGTAGTTGGTATGTACGCGACCAGTGTCGCTATTGACCATCTTCGGTAGTTTGTCGGTGTAGGTCGATTTCAGTTTGGCGAGACCACGATATTCCAGTAGTACTTTCGGCAGTGGAAAATCTTCTGCCAATTTCTGCAATACTTCTTCGTCTGTCGATGGCGCCCCCGATGGCGTTTTCTTGACGACGGGAAGACCTAACTTACCAAAAAAGATTTCACCTAGTTGTTTCGGTGAATTCAAATTAAATGGTTGTTCGGCCAGTTCATAGGCTTTTTGCTCAAGTTCTAAGAGGCGATTACCGATTTCGTTCGATTGCGTGGCGAGTAAGTCACGGTTAATCAAAACGCCATTGCGTTCAATTTTTTGTAAGACCACCGAAGTCGGTAATTCGATCTTGTCATAGATGTAGCGCAGCTTGGCATGGGGTTCGACTTGCGGCCACATCGCTTGATGTAGTTGCAAAGTGATGTCGGCATCTTCGGCTGCATAAGCGGTAGCGCGTTCGATATCGACTTGATCGAACCCAATTTGAGAGGCGCCTTTGCCGCACACTTCTTCAAAGCTAATGGTTTTGCGTTCCAAATGTCGCATCGCAAGGCTGTCCATATCGTGCGACTTGTGTGATTCGAAGACGTATGACTGCAAGAGTGTGTCGTGCAAAATCCCGCGTAGTCGGACGCCGTGGTTGGCAAAAATATGTGTATCGTATTTGAGATTTTGGCCGACCTTGGCTTTGCTTTCATCTTCTAACCACGCTTTCATTTTACTGAGAACGAAGTCGCGACTTAATTGCTCTGGAGCGCCAGGGTAATTATGTGCCAGCGGAATATAGGCGGCGATGCCCGCTTCGCAGCAAAGTGAGATGCCGACCATTTGCGCCGTCATCGGTTCTAAAGAGGTGGTTTCAGTGTCGACGGAAGTGAGTGCTGCTTGATTAATTTTTGCCAACCAAGCATCAAGCTGAGCTTCGGTCAAAATGGTTTCGTATTCAGTGACTGCTGGTGGTGCAGGGATCGCTGCCGGTGCGTTGGTTGCAATTGTCGCGCTATTGTCGTCGCCAAATAAACCACCTTGAGCTGGTGATGTTTTAGCAGCGCTTGAGCCTGGTGTTGATCCGGAAACAGGATCAACTCCAAATTCACGTAACAAACTTTTGAAGCCTTGATGCTGCAGGAACGCGATCATTTCTTCGCGGTTTTCTTCTTTTGCCTTGAGCGATTCATCAATTGAAATATGATGGCCAGCTAAGTCACAGTCGGTTTTCACCGTAATTAAAACGCGACCTTGTGGTAGCCAATCTAAGGCAGCGCGTAGGTTGTCACCCACCACGCCTTTGATCTTATCAGCATTGGCGATCACACCTTCTAAACTGTCATACTCGGTCAACCATTTCACAGCTGTTTTCGGGCCGCACTTGGTCACGCCAGGTACGTTATCAACTGTATCGCCGATCAAGGTGAGATAGTCGATGATACGATTTGGTGGCACGCCGAATTTTGCTAGGACACCGGCTTCATCGAGCTTTTCATTGCTCATGGTGTTAATCAAGGTGACATTGGCATTCACTAATTGCGCCAGATCTTTATCACCTGTAGAAACAATCGTGTTCATACCGCGAGCAGTCGCTTCGACGGCCAAGGTACCGATCACATCGTCCGCTTCTACGCCTTCGACCATCAAAATCGGCCAGCCCATGGCGGCCACTGCTTGATGGATAGGTTCGATCTGCAAACGTAAATCATCTGGCATTGGTGCGCGCTGTGCTTTATATTCTGGGTAAAGGTCGTCACGAAAGGTCTTGCCCTTGGCATCAAACACGCAAGCCATGTAAGCTGCAGGGTAATCTTGACGCAGGCGGCGCATCATATTGACCATGCCGTGAATCGCACCAGTCGGTTCACCGCGCATATTGCGCAAATCGGGTAGGGCATGGAAAGCGCGGTATAAATAGCTAGAGCCGTCGACTAATAACAGAGTGTTTTGCATAAGGAATGTGGGAATGAATGACAGCGGTAAACGAATATTAAAATTGCGCCAGATCGCCGATAAAGATAAGGCAACAGCCTTAAAAGCGCGCGAATCATGGCATATGTTCACGATTATGGCAGAGTTTATCGAATCTACCGAACGTCTATCTGCCTTGGGACCAGCTGTTACCATTTTCGGTTCCGCACGCATTAAGCCAGATAACCCCTACTATCAGGCCTGTATTGATGTCGCTAAACGCTTATCGGATGAGGGTTTTGCAGTAATTTCAGGTGGCGGTCCAGGCATCATGGAAGCTGCCAACAAAGGGGCTTTTGACGGAACATCGGCCTCAGTTGGGCTCAATATCGAACTCCCTCACGAACAGAAAACGAATCCTTGGCAAAACATTTCTCTTAACTTCCGCCATTTCTTTGCGCGCAAAGTCTCATTCGTCAAATATGCCGACGCTTATGTGATCTTTCCGGGCGGCTTCGGCACCATGGACGAATTAATGGAAGTGCTAACCTTAATGCAAACAGGCAAAACTAAGCGCATTCCTGTGATTTTGGTCGGCACCAGTTTTTGGCAAGGCTTTCTTGACTGGATCAAGAGTCAAATGGCAAATTCTGGCTTAATCGAAGCTAGTGACTTAAATTTGGTGCAATTGATTGATGAGCCGGCCAATGTTGTCGATGCCATCTTCGCTTATTACGAAGCCCATGACATTGAACCTTCTGACGAAGAACGGCAGCGCATGTTGTATTTGTAAGGCCAAGACGGCGTATTTCTTGCGGTATTCGAGATCGCGCCCCAACTATTTTAGAGAATCAGGGCACGAGGTGCCTGCTTTGTTACAATGTGCATCGATAGCATTTTTACGCGTTCAGTTGTTAAGATGAGAATTGGACGTGCCTGACCATTATTTTTGAGTGAGCCATATGAAAACTTCGACCACATTAATTTCCCGACGCTTAGGCGCTTGTATCGCCGGCCTCGTTTTAGCAGCACCTTTGTTGGTATCGGCACAATCTAAGAAAGATGTACCGCCACCACCGCCACCGCAATTAGAAAAGTTGGAAGACTTGGGTGAGTCTGAACTCAAGCTCAATAAACCAGAGACGAAAAACGTCAAAACCGTTGAACGTAAAGAAGGTGGCAAGGTAACGGAAGTGCAGGTGCGAAGTGGCCCAAGCACTTACACAGTGAAGGAAAACAAAGCACCAAAAGGCACCCAAGCAGGTGAAGCAAATCGTGCTGCGCAGTGGACGGTGATGGAATTTGGCGGCAAAAAAGAGTCGAAGGAGGTAGAATCCAAGCCTGCGCAACCAAAAGGGCCATACAGCACTTCAAAAACAGGGACTACCAAGCCTGTCGCTGAAGCCGCCGCTTCTTCCGCTTCGGCCGCAAATGCAAGTCCCGCATCGGCGCTGGTTAAAAAATAAACTCCTTTTTGATGATTTGACATGGCTGTATTCACCTCGGTAAGTTTGCAAGACCTCACACAATGGATGCCACAATTCCCTCTCGGTAAAGCAACGGCGATTCGTGGCATTGCCTCGGGAATTGAAAATAGTAATTTCTTTATCGATACCGAAAAAGGTGAATACGTTCTCACCATTTTTGAAAATCTAAATTTCGAACAGCTCCCGTTTTATCTCAAACTCATGCGTCATTTGGCGGATCGAGGTGTTTTAGTGCCCGCACCGATCGCGAATCAAAATGGTGAGTTATGCGTCGCGTTGCAGGGAAAGCCAGCAGCAATTGTCAGTAAGTTGTCTGGCACGTCGCAGTTAGCACCGCAAGCGGTGCATTGTGCCGAAGTCGGTGCAATGTTGGCGCGCATGCATTTGGCCGCCCAAGACTTCAGTATTCGACAACCCAATTTACGAGGCCTGACTTGGTGGCAGGAAACGGCACCGAAAGTTCTGGAATTTTTATCTGATGATAATCGCCGTTTGATGCACGAAGAAGTGGCGTTTCAAACAGCGTTTGCGGCAACAGATACCTATCAAGCTTTGCAGAATGGCCCCGTGCATGCAGACTTGTTCCGCAATAATGTGATGTTTGACGGTGAGAAGTTGACCGGCTTTTTTGATTTCTATTTCGCCGGCTGTGACACTTGGTTGTTCGATGTTGCTGTTACGATCAATGACTGGTGTATCGACTTAGAAACCGGCGTACTTGATATGCCAAGAGTCGACGCTATGTTGGCGGCCTATCACGAAGTTCGTCCTTTTACCCAGGCTGAGCAAATTGCGTGGCAACCTATGCTGCGCGCGGCCGCATTCCGTTTCTGGTTGTCGCGCGTGTTTGATTTTTATAAGCCACGCGATGCGGAAATGTTGACGCCGCATGATCCTACCCACTTCGAGCGCATTTTGCGTTTGCGTATTGCTAGTGCTCCAACCTTGTTTTCTTCGAACTAGCCTATGATCACTCCACCTGCACGTTCTGGCTGGTTATGGATTCAACATGGATTCCGCGCCTTCACTTCGCGCCCATTTGAATTGTTGTTTTTATTCTTTGGTCTGATATTTTGTAATTTGGCCATGAGCTTAATTCCTATACTGGGTGCTGTGTTGCCGTTTATTGTTGGGCCAGTGCTAGGCATGGGGTTGATGCTAGCATGTCGTGATATTGATCAAGGCAAGCCTTTTAGTTCCAGCGCTTTGTTCTCAAGCTTTCGCACTCCTGCATTGAGACCCTTACTAATCATGGGTGCGTTGTACACGTTATGCATTGTAGGTGCACTTGCTAGTTCAATTCCTGTCGATGATGGCGCACTGTGGAAGTACATTACTGAGCCAGTAAAAGTTGATCCAAAAGAATTGGTCAAGACAAATATCGGCATGGGTATGTTGACATTTTTCTCGGTGTTCACGCCAGCAGCAATGACCTTTTGGTATGGCGCTCCACTCATTGCTTGGCATGGAATGAGCGTCAGTAAAGCCTTGTTCTATAGTTTTTTCGCAGTGTGGCGAGCACGTACAGCATTCTTGACTTACTTATTGGCGTGGTGCGGCATCATTACATTTTTGGCCTTGCTTACCAGCTTGGCAGGTGGGGTAGGCGGAATATTGTTATTGCCTTTGATGCTGAGTATGTCCTTAGTAATGTACTGCAGTTTTTACTTCAGTTACAAAGAACTATTCGGACGTGATTTGACAGCTTGATCTGACGACCCGGTGATGTGTATTGAAGAGCTTGAAGTCTAAGAACGTTTTTGTATAGTAAATGGAGCGACTTCAAAATAAAAACTCGTGCGCCATCTTTTGGCCACGAGTTTTTATTTTGCTATAAAGATTTATTCGCTGGTATCGGCTTGACGTTCGTGCTCTGAGGCGATCGTCAAATCTTCGACGATTTCGAAGCTGGTTGTCATTTCTGCAGTCTTGCCCAGCATGATTGAAGCGGAGCAATACTTCTCATGAGACAGCGCAATCGCGCGCTCAACCAAGTTGGCTTTGAGGTGGCGACCAGTCACAATGAAATGGAAATTGATTTTTGTGAAGACTTTTGGTTCACTGGTCGCGCGTTCTGCGCTGAGTTTGACTTCACATCCACGAACGTCTTGTTTGCCTTTGCGCAAAATAAGCACCACGTCATAGGCTGAGCAGCCACCAGTGCCTAATAAGACCATTTCCATTGGGCGTGGTGCCAAGTTGCGACCGCCACCTTCTGGCGCGCCGTCCATCAAGACTGCATGCCCCGAACCTGTCTCGGCCAAAAAGCTCATGCCGGAAACGCCGGTCCAACGTACTGTTGCTTCCATTTTTGCCCCTGCAAGATAAAAAATTCTATTTTACCTGTTTGCGTGCACCCTGGTTTTCCGGCCAGTGGGATTCTAGTGATGAGAGAAAAGGTAAAAGATTCGGGAAGTGTAGGACAAACACCCTTAAAAGAAATTTAATATTTTTAGCTTGAGACCGTTTAGCACGATCTTTCCATCTGGAAAATGGTGTTATTTTACGTGTAAAAAAACTGTTAAGTGTATGTTTCGGGGCGTTTTTCGGTACTCTTGGGTGCGAAAAGCGATACTTTCCAAATAGCATTAAGTTTCTCTGGATTAATCCTAGTGTTTGTCCTACTATGAGTTGTGAACTTTGTTTTTGCCGGTAATACCTGTTTCAATCTTCACGCAATCTCCTCCGTCACTCCAAGTGACTTCTCCCCGAAGCCGGACTTCGGGTTTTTTTTGCCTGTTTGTTTTGTCGTGGCGACATTTTCAGCAAGAAAACAAGGGTTGGCTGCCTGTTTTTTAAACAGAGCTTGCACTAAGTCTTTGAAAATACTATAATTTCCGACTCTCTACTCACCCACGAGAGAATTTAACAAGGGAGCGTCTGTTAGTTTCATAGACAGAACCACCGCAAACAGGGTGTTTTTTATTTCTTTTTATTAGGATTCAACATGAAAACCTTTTCCGCTAAGGGCCATGAGGTTCAGCGCGACTGGTTCGTGATTGACGCGACAGACAAAGTTCTCGGACGTGTTGCCAGCGAAGTGGCACTCCGTTTACGCGGCAAGCATAAACCAGAATTTACACCACACGTAGACACAGGCGATTTTATCGTTGTTGTGAACGCATCTAAATTGCGCGTGACTGGTACTAAAGCTCTGAACAAAGTTTACTACCGTCATTCTGGATACCCAGGTGGTATCTATGAAACGAACTTCCAAAAGATGCAAGCTCGCTTCCCAGGCCGCGCATTAGAGAAGGCTGTTAAAGGCATGTTGCCAAAAGGCCCACTCGGTTACGCAATGATCAAGAAGTTGAAAGTGTACGCAGATGCAACGCATCCGCACGCTGCTCAGCAACCACAAGTACTCGACATCTAAGGAATAGCCATGATCGGTAATTACAACTACGGAACTGGCCGTCGCAAGAGCGCAGTTGCTCGCGTATTCCTGAAAACAGGTAGCGGCAAGATTGTCGTTAACGGCAAACCAGCTAACGAATATTTCTCTCGCGAAACTGGCTTGATGGTTATCCGTCAACCACTCGAGTTGACTAACCACCTCGAAACATTCGATATCATGGTGAACGTACACGGTGGCGGTGAATCCGGCCAATACGGTGCAGTTCGTCACGGTATCACACGTGCTTTGATCGACTATGACGCAAGTTTGAAATCTGCATTGTCTAATGCTGGCTTCGTAACACGTGATGCTCGTGAAGTTGAACGTAAAAAAGTTGGTTTGCGCAAAGCACGTCGCGCAAAGCAATTCTCCAAGCGTTAATCTACTGCATTTTTTCGAAAATCAGTATTCCGCTGGAAAGAAAAAAGCTGCCATTTTTGGCAGCTTTTTTTTCGCCTATTTGCTTGATTTGAGGAATTATTCGCCTTTTAGCTTGATATTTTTGCGCAGTAATTTTTAATCAACTGCTAGAATAGGCGCACAATTTGTAGCGCTATTTTTGCTTTGTTTTTGCTTTGTTTAGGATACGTAACATGATCAAAATTGGTATTGTCGGTGGCACAGGTTATACAGGTGTGGAGTTGTTACGTATCTTGGCAACCCATCCGCATGCCGAGCTAACGGCTATTACCTCTCGCAAGGAAGATGGCGTGCCAGTCGCACAGATGTATCCGTCCTTGCGCGGCCGCGTTAATCTTGCGTTTTCCTCACCTGATAAAGCGAATTTGAATGAATGCGATGTCGTGTTTTTCGCGACACCACACGGTGTGGCCATGGCTCAGGCACCAGAACTATTGGCGAACGGCGTGAAAGTGATCGATCTTGCTGCGGACTTTCGCCTGCAAGATGTGGCGCAGTTTGAGAAATGGTATGGCATGTCACACACCTGTACAGAACATTTGCCAGAAGCCGTATATGGATTGCCAGAACTGAATCGCGAACAAATCAAGTCAGCGCGCCTTATTGGTAACCCTGGATGCTATCCAACTACTATGCAACTTGGTTTTGCGCCTTTGCTGAAAGCAGGTGTAATCGATGCGAGTAATTTGATTGCAGACTGTAAATCGGGTGTATCTGGTGCGGGACGCAAAGCTGAAATTGGTATTTTGTTTTCAGAGACGAGTGACAGCTTCAAAGCCTACGGTGTTTCTGGTCATCGCCACACACCCGAAACGATAGAACAGTTGCAAAGACTCACCAGTGACAAAGTTGGTCTTTTGTTCACTCCGCATTTAGTGCCTATGATTCGTGGCATGCACTCTACTTTGTACGCGCAGTTGAAAGATAGTGCACTAAGCATGAGTAATGAAGCGTTACAGGCTTTGTTTGAAAATGCATATAAAGATGAAGCCTTTGTGGATGTGATGCCATTCGGTTCTCATCCAGAAACACGGTCAACACGTGCTTCAAATATACTTCGCTTGGCTTTGCACCGCCCAGGCAACGGAAAGACAGTGGTGATTTTGGTGGTGCAGGATAATTTGGTGAAGGGTGCTTCAGGGCAGGCTGTTCAATGTATGAACTTGATGTTCGGGCTCGATGAAACAACTGGCTTGAATCACGTGCCTATCAATCCATAATGATTAAAAAATTCTGGAAGCGACGCCTTGTGGCGTCCAAAATGACGATCAATCAGCACGTACCGTGGCCGATTAAGTTTGCCTTTATTGCTGCGGTGATTGGCGTGGGTGGGGCGATCGCAATGTGGACCTATGAGATGGGGCGGAATTTTGCTTTCGGCCCGAAATTTTCTCCCGAGCAAATCAGCCAGCTTCAAGAAAAAATTACGGATCTCACCGCGGAGCGGGAAAAGCTATTGGCGGCGGCTGCGACGATTGAGAGCCAGCAAAACATTGAGAAATCGGTCCAGAAGCAGCTTACCGATCAGATCAATACGTTGACTGCCGAGAACAACAAAATTAAAGATGACTTGGCATTCTTTGAAAGCTTGATGCCATCTGCGAGCCGTCCGCAGGGTATTACTTTGCAAAATACCAAGATTGAAGCTGCAGGTCCATCGCAGTTGAGATATCGCGCTTTAGTCATGCAAGGTGGGAAAGCAATTCGTGAATTTTCTGGTGAAATGCATATCAGCCTGACATTAGTTCAAGGTGGTAAACCTGTTATGATGGAATTCCCCGATCCGAAAGCGGGTGATGCAGCAAAGTTGAAACTCTCTTTTAAGCACTATCAAAGAGTCGAAGGGGTAATCGCTTTGCCTGAAGGGGCAGTCGTCAAATCAGTACAAATGACAGTTCTGGAGAAGGGTGAGTTAAGGGCAAAACAAGCAGTCAGCTTATAAAAGTTGAGTCTTGAGTTTAGTCCTTTGTCTCAAATACCCTCGTTAAACACTGTCAATATTCTAAAAAAGATAGAGGAGTTTGCATGTTTAAGTCAAAGAACAAAAGTACCATCGACAGTTTGATTGGTGCGTCTACAAATATCGAAGGCGATATTCACTTCAAAGGCGGTTTGCGCATTGATGGTCACGTTACCGGCAATGTGATTGCTGAAGCGGGTACACCGAGTATTTTGGTGATTTCCGAACAAGCCGTCATTGATGGAGAAGTACGCGCTGGCCACGTCGTGGTGAACGGTGTGATCAATGGCCCGGTAATTTCGACAGAGTTGATTGAATTGCAAAGTAAAGCCCGTATTTCTGGCGACGTGCACTATAAAGCCTTGGAAATGATGAATGGTGCTTTAGTTTCCGGCAAGTTGGCACATGATCAAGTTGCCGAGCCTGTCTTGAAATTAGCCGCTTCCAACTAGTTCATCGAATACCGTCTATAATACGAGTCTGAACTGAACTATTGCAGGAGTACATCATGAACGCTGTTACCGACATGCCATCCCCAATTATCTTCACAGATAGCGCTGCTTCTAAAGTTGCGCAACTGATCGAAGAAGAAGGCAACCCAGATTTGAAACTCCGCGTGTTTGTGCAAGGCGGTGGTTGCTCTGGTTTTCAATATGGTTTTACCTTCGATGAGATTACGAACGAAGACGACACCATTATGGACAAAAATGGCGTGCAGTTATTGATCGATGCGATGAGTTATCAATATTTGGTCGGTGCTGAAATCGACTATAAAGATGATCTTGAAGGCGCACAGTTTGTGATCAAGAATCCAAACGCTCAATCGACATGCGGATGTGGATCATCTTTCTCGGTATAAGTGCCAAACTTTTGAGCTAATCGAGATACAACAAAAAAAGACGCTGCGGCGTCTTTTTTTTATTCAGAAATTATTTGTGTCGCACAAGTACCTTGGCAACAGTTACACTCATTAGCAACGATAATGCGGCCCACAGAACTTCAGGCAGCGACCGGTCAAAGAATGAACTTCTGAATTAGCAAAAGAGATTTGCAGATGGATAGTGGCAGCAAACAAGTTGACCCAACAGAAGTGGTGAAAGCCTTAAGACGCATCTTGCCGCGTCATTGCATATTGTCTGATGCTGAAGATACGCGTCCTTATGAATGCGATTCGCTAACGACCTATCGTCAGCTACCGATGATTGTGACGTTGCCTGAAAACGAAGAACAAATTATTGGGATCTTACAAGTTTGTCGCCAGTTTCAATTGCCTATCGTACCGCGTGGCGCAGGGACTGGCCTATCGGGCGGCGCCATGCCTATTGCCAATGGGCTGGTTCTCTCCACAGCTAAACTCAATCGCTTGATCCGACTTGACCCAAGCGCGAGGGTTGCAGTGGTGCAGCCGGGTGTACGTAACCTCGCTATTTCTGATGCCGCTGCACATGCAGGCCTTTACTACGCACCCGACCCTTCATCTCAACTTGCCTGCACAATTGGCGGGAATGTGGCTGAGAATGCGGGCGGTGTGCATTGTTTGAAATATGGGCTGACAGTTCACAATGTCTTACGCGTGCGTGTCATCACTATTGATGGCGATATCTTGGAGTTGGGCGGCGAATCGTTAGACGCGCCCGGCTTAGATTTGTTATCACTGTTTATTGGTTCTGAAGGAATGCTCGGCATTGTTACTGAAATCACAGTCAAACTGATTCCAAAAGCACCAACTGCGCAGGTCATCCTAGCTTCGTTTGATGATATTCAAAAAGCTGGCAATGCGGTCGCTGCTGTCATTGCACAAGGCATTATTCCTGCCGCATTGGAGATGATGGATCAGACTTCAGTGCGGATGGTCGAGCCGTTTGTGAAGGCAGGTTATGACTTGAACGCTAAGGCTATTTTATTGTGCGAAGCAGACGGTACTATAGAAGAGGTCGGCGAAGAAATAGCGCGTATGAGTCAGGTGTTGAATGATGCTGGTGCTAGCGCATTACGGGTGTCGTTTAGTGAGCAGGAACGTTTAAAATTTTGGTCTGGTCGTAAGAATGCATTTCCAGCCGCTGGTCGAATCTCTCCAGATTACTACAGTGTCGATGGCACGATTCCCCGTCAACATTTGGCGCAAGTCTTACTTGCCATTGGACAGATGGAAAAAAAATATGGTTTGGTATGTGCCAATGTGTTTCATGCGGGTGACGGCAATTTACACCCTCTGATTTTGTTTGATGCCAATCAAGAAGGTTCCTTCGAAAAGGCAGAAGCTTTTGGGGCCGATATTCTTGAATTATGCGTTGAGCTTGGTGGCAGCATTACAGGTGAGCATGGCGTTGGTGTGGAAAAACTCAATTCGATGTGTGTGCAATTTAATGCTGCTGAGCTGAACACTTTCTTTGCGCTGAAAGCGGCATTTGATCCTAAGTCTTTATTGAACCCAGGGAAGGGAATACCTAGTTTGCAGCGCTGTGCAGAATACGGGCGTATGCGGGTCTCACAAGGCCAGCTCAAGTTCCCTCACCTTGAACGTTTTTAAGGAATTAGGGGTCATGGCCAAGACTAAGCGTAAGAAATCGGAACCTAGCAAATCACAGTCGAATGTATCGTCAGTGAAGTCAGCCGCACCGATGAAGAAAGACGCATTGGACGAGGTAGTAGAACAGTATCAAGCGCAAATTCAACACGCGATAGATAATAAGAGCAAGCTACGCATTGTCGGTGGCGATACAAAATCATGGTACGGCAACGTGCATCGCGAGCCAGAAGCTGAAACCCTTCACACGACGCTTTATCGCGGTGTGATTGAATATGAGCCTTCCGAGCTTTTCATTCGTGTCCGTGGAGGTACTCCTCTAAGTGAGGTGCAGCAATTGTTGGCACAACACGGGCAGATGTTTGCTTTTGAACCGCCTAGCTTCGGAGAGTCTGCCACGATTGGTGGGATGGTTGCCTCTGGCTTATCAGGCCCTCGACGTGCCTATGCTGCAGCGGTAAAAGATCACGTATTGGGCGTAACGATGCTGAATGGCCGTGCAGAGATGTTGCGCTTTGGGTCTAAGGTCATTAAAAACGTCGCTGGCTATGATGCCTCGCGTTTGATGGTCGGAGCACTTGGCAGTTTGGGTTTACTGTTGGATGTGACACTCAAGGTAGTGCCTAAGCCGCAGGCGGAGTCGAATTTGGTGTTTGCAATGTCGGAAGTGGATGCTTTGCAGAAGTTAAATCAGTGGGCTGGACAGCCGTTGCCGGTCTCCGCTAGTTGCTATCACGCCGGGCGTTTGACTGTGCGTTTGTCAGGTGCGGCTGCGGCGGTGCAAGCTGCAGAGCAGCGTTTGGGTGGTCAAATCATACGTGACGACATTGATTTTTGGATTAGTGTCCGCGAACAGCGACATCATTTTTTTATACCAGATCCTGATCTATGTTTATGGCGCCTTTCTTTACCGTCGAGTGCTCCAGCGCTGAGTTTGCGCGGCAAGAGTATGATCGAGTGGGGTGGGGCTCAACGGTGGTTGTGGACCCACGAAGATGTTAGCAAAGTGAGAGATATGGCTCGGCATTTGGGTGGTCATGCCACCATGTTTCGATATGCTCTTTCAGACACGGAAGTGTTTACGCCGCTACCTCAAGCAATCGCCAAAATTGAAGAGGGTATACGCCTAGCGTTCGACCCTCATGCGGTGTTTCAACTGAAGCGCACCGCAGGTTCTCAATTGGGATAAGTTGGATTATGCAAACACAGATTCTCCCTGCATTGAAAGAAACCATCGCTGGTGCTGAGGCTGATACGATCTTGCGTCAGTGCGTACATTGCGGCATGTGTAATGCGACTTGCCCGACTTATCAATTACTTGGAGACGAGCTTGATGGTCCGCGAGGACGTATCTATTTGATCAAGCAAGTCTTAGAAGGCAAAACGGCGACAAACAAAACTCAATCGCATCTTGATCGATGTTTGAGTTGTCGCAGCTGCGAAACGACTTGTCCTTCGGGTGTTCAATACCATCGTCTCTTAGAAATTGGACGTGATATGGTGGAGCAACAAGTTGGTCGTAGTATTGTCAGCACGGTGAAGCGGTCGATATTGAAACAAGGACTAAGTAACCCGCGTTTGTTCCAATTGGCACTGAACGTCGGCAGGCAAACAAAATCGATCCTACCTAAGAGTTTGGCGCAGAAAATTCCAGATCGTCCATCAGCAGAATTGTTGACATCGCCTTCTGCAACTCATAATAAGAAAGTGTTGATGCTAGCCGGTTGTGTACAACCCGCGCTGGCGCCTGAAATTAATGCCGCTGCGATTCGCGTGCTAGATGCTTGTGGTGTACAAACCGTGGTGGTCGAGCAAGCGGGTTGTTGCGGAGCCATTGCACTTCATCTGAGCGATGCTGAACGCGCTTGCGAACAAGCGCGACGTAATATCGATGCTTGGTGGCCTTTAATTGCGCAAGGTGTTGAAGCGATATTGGTGACAGCATCGGGATGTGGTTTGATGGTGCAAGAATATGACCAACTCTTACGTGAAGATGCCAACTATGCCGATAAAGCAAAACTAGTGTCGCAAAAAGCCTTGGATTTGTCGCAGTATTTGTCGGGATTCCGTGGGCGCTTAATCGAGCTGTACGGTGGGAAAATCGAAGAGAAAATTACCTGGCACGCGCCATGCACCTTGCAGCATGGCATGAAAGCTGGAGATGTGGTCGTAGGCTTGTTGCGCGACCTTGGTACGGAAGTCAAAACTTGTGGACAAGCGCATCTTTGTTGCGGATCGGCTGGTACTTACTCGATAACGCAGGCTCCTATCTCATTGCAGTTACGCGACCAGAAATTACGTGATCTTGAACAGTGCGGTGGAGACAGAATTGTGTCGGCCAATATAGCGTGCCAATTACATTTGCAAAGCGGCACATTAACACCAGTACAGCATTGGATTATGTTGATTGATGAAGTGTTACAAGCATCGTCTATTTCGACCGAATCAACCAGGGTAATTACGCCAGAACCAGGCACATAAAAAAATCGCCAAGCTCAAAAGAGGGTGGCGATTCAAAGTGTTGATAAACGCGGTCGTGTTAGCCGCGTTCATCACACCCCAAAACTCAAATTGAGTGAGCTTGGCGACGGGAGGAGGTCTATCGCTAAGCCCAAGGGGACTTGCTTAGAAGCGGTAACCGAAGCCAACACCTACTAACAATGGATCTACTTTCACTGCGCTGACTTTAGCGCCGCTGATTTTCACATCGCTACGGATTTGCACTTTCTTCACGTCGATGTTGAAAGACCAGTTTTTGTCGATTTTGAAATCAACACCAGCTTGCAAAGACAAACCGAAGCTATTGTTTTCCAAACTACCTTTGCCGCCTAACAAATTCACAGAAGAGATGTTAGTGTAGTTCACGCCAGCACCGAGGTAAGGGTTCACGTCACCAGTTGGTGCGAAGTGGTATTGCAAAGACAAAGTAGGTGGCAAGTGCTTGAATGTACCGATATCAGCACCATCCAAATATACTGTGTGCTTTTGTGGGTATGTCAAAATCAATTCTGCTGCGATGTTTGGTGTAACGAAGTAAGAAACGTCGAATTCAGGAATTGTTTTTTTGCTGACTGTGATGCGGTCTGCTGCGCCAACGCCGCCCACTGGATCAGAGCCATTGGCTGGGCTGATATTGACTGCGCGACCGCGCAACAACCATGTACCTTCTTGTGCCATCGCTTGTGTGCTGATTGTGCCGATTGCTGCCAAAGAGAGAGCGATTACGATCTTTTTCATTTTGTATTTCCTTTGTGTTGAACGACTTAATGTTTAAAACGGGTAATCAATGTTGATGGATGCAGTGTAGTTGCGCACTGCACCATTCGTTTTGAGCTAGATCAAGTGTGGATGGCACTGGTATCTCAAATCCAAGCTTGGGTTTGCGTTATCTCAAAGGAAATCGAAGGCAAATAAAAAAGCCGCGAAATATCGCGGCTTTTTTTATTTGGTGCGAAGGAGTTGTCGCGTGTTGTGCTTTGTTGGCGATCGACGCTTACAGCTTCTTTACCACCACACAACCAATGGAGTAACCAGCACCAAAGGAGCAAATTACACCGATGGCGTCCTTACTTAAGTCGTCTTGGTGTTTATGAAAAGCGATAATTGAACCTGCTGAGGACGTATTAGCGTAGGTATCGAGAATGGTTGGAGACTCTTCTGTTGTGGCGTCGCGACCTAAAATCAAGCGTGCGATCAGTAAATTCATATTTAAGTTAGCTTGATGCAGCCAGAAACGTTGAATCGTATCGATGCCAAGGCCTGCGGCTTGTACGGTGTTAGTGATAGTTTCAGCCGCCATTGGACAAACTTCTTTAAATACTTTGCGACCTTGTTGGCGGAATAGTTTGTCCGGTGCACCAATACCGCTTTCATCAGCACGATTCAAGAAACCGAAGTTGTTGCGAATATTGTTCGAAAACTGGGTCTTCAATTTCATGCCGAGAATGGCGAATTGATGTTTTGATGTGGCGAGATCAGCGCGCTCTAAAATGATCGCAGTGCAGGCATCACCGAAAATAAAGTGACTATCCCGATCACGCCAATTGAGATGGCCACTGGTGATTTCAGGGTTGACTACTAAAACGGCGCGCGCTTGACCACTTTGAATTGCGCTCATCGCCGCTTGGATACCGAAGGTGGCAGAGGAACAGGCCACATTCATATCGTAGCCATATCCATCTATACCTAATGCATTTTGAATCTCAACGGCCATTGCCGGATAGCCGCGTTGCATATTTGAAGCGGCACAAATAACCGCATCGATATCCGCTGCCGTTTTACCCGCACGCTCTAAAGCTTGCTTGGAAGCGGCAACAGCCATTTCGCACATGATGGATTGTTCGTCGTCACTGCGTTCTGGAATACGCGGCACCATACGATTCACATCGAGTACGCCATCTTTATTCATGACATAGCGAGATTTGATGCCGGATGCTTTTTCGACAAAGGCGACGCTCGATGGCTCTAAAGCCGTGATTTCGCCGTTGGCAATGGCTTCTGCGTTGGCGCTATTGAACTGTTCAACATAAGCATTGAAGCTTGCAATCAGTTCTTCATTTGAAATGGATTGTTCCGGCGTGTACAAACCTGTGCCGCTGATGACAACTTGATTCATCTGGGATTCCTCGGTGGAGAGATAATTGATCAGGAAAGCTTATCACTGCTGACGGAATCTGCGTTCAAATTCCATCGCGTAAATCGATCGCTTTCTGTATGTGACTTCTTTTGGCCACACTTAGCACCACAATTCTACACAATTGCTACTTCCGGCAAGCGATTCTAGGCGAAGTTAGAGGGTTTTTTCAAACCGCCAAATAGCGCCCAGGTCGATGATTGAGCATAATCGCCAAGTTCAAGACGATGGCACCGAGCACCGAGGCTATCATGGCGATGGGGCTGACGATGAAGTAAGACGCCAAGACAATCCCGATATCCATACCCATTTGCAGTTTGCCTGCGCGTATGCCGTGTTTGTCTTGCAGGTATAGAGTCAAAATGTTGATGCCGCCTAGGCTTGCTTGATGGCGAAATAAGACGATAAAGCCCACCCCCATCAGGGAGCCACCAATGATGGCAACGTAAAAGGGAGTAATGTCGCTAAGGTGGATCATCTGTGGGTGCAAGCTAGAGAAAGCCGATACCAAGGCCACAGAACAGAAGGTCTTTAAGGTGAACTGCCACCCCATGCGCTGCCAAGCAAACCAGTAGAAAGGTAAGTTGATGGCAAAAAATACAATGCCGAAATTAATGCCGCTGATATAGTGGATGAGAAATGCGAGCCCAGCCGTGCCACCCGTGAACAGCCCAGCTTGTTTGAACATTGCAACCCCCAAAGAAACTAAAAGCGTTCCGGTCAAGATTGCCAAAATATCTTCCAGCAGATTATGTGGGACAGCATGGGGAATGGCGGGCATAGCGTTGCTCATGGCAAAAGATAAAGTTGGAACGAAAATCAAGTCCAAATTGTAGACCCAAGTCGAACGAGGATCGAGTGTTGGCCATGCCTAACACGATGAGCTTTGATGCTGCTCAATGAGTGCAGCTGAAGATACGATCGAACAAGAGATCGGTGGGTCTAAAGCAGATGTTTAATTGGTAAAATATCCACTTCAAAATAAGACGCCGATGATTCGAGTATCGAGTCATCGGCGCTGGCGGCGAGTTTACACGCGGAGTTTAGCCTTTTAGGTTTTTGATTTGATCTTCTGCGTCACTTCGCATTTTTTTCGGTAGTTCTGGACGGAAACTGATGGATTTTTCAAAGTTACTAATTGCTTTTGCCTTTTCGCCTATTGCCTGCTGGGCCTTGGCTAAACGATAAAAAGCTGCCCCACTCGGATCGATGTTGATAGACTTTTCAAATTGAGGGATGGATTCCCTCTGTTTCCCTTGCTCCTGCAAGTTCTTCCCTAGGCCAAAACTTCCAATTGATGAATCGGGGAAACGTTGTGCGATTTCTGAGAACACTTTGTCCGCATCAGCATATTTCTTCTCGTTGATGAGCATATGGCCAACGTTAGAGAGCACGCTGCGTTGGATCTTTCCAAGTTCTTCATTGCCATTGGTATTGACCGCCAGAGCGGCGTTCATGGCACGTTGGTAGTTATCATCCGCGGCATCAAAATTGGCTTGCAACAAAGCTCCTGCAGCTGGGCTGACTTTAATGGTATCGACAATAAGATCTTTGGCTTTAGAAGTGCTGCCACCTGCCAGACTTGGCGCTTGCAGATAGAACTGCAATAAGGAGCTACGTGCGCTGAAATTATTCGGGTTGAGTTCGACCGCTTTTTTGAAGGAGTCCTTTATTTTGCCGACATAGCTTAATGCAGACATGACACCACCTTTGATTGCCTTGGTGCCAAGTACGTTGCCGAGAGCCTCGTGGCAGTCAGAACTTTTCGGATTGGTATTGATACATTGCTCGGCAATCTTCACCGCTTCATCGAGTCGGTTGTCTTTCGCTTCGATCAAAATAAGATCTGTTTTCGCGACCAGTGCGTCTGGATTGTTGGGTTCGATCGCTAGCTTTGCTGCGATGGCTTTTTCGGCTTCGGCATACTTTTTAGCCTTGAGAAGTGGTTCATATTCATGGGCTTGAGCGAAAGTAGCGATGAGGGCCGCAGTTAGCCCAGCGACAAGTTGAGTTTTGGTATGCATTGATTTTCCTTGTTGTAAAGTGAGCTTCAAGCGAATGGCAGGCGGTAGTGTCACTTTTACATCAACGCACGTCAACATGATTGCGATGACATGAGTAGAACAAGGGATGAAGTGGGGCTTTATTGGAATCAGTTGAGGATGTGCGGTCCTATTCAAAGAAAAAATTGTTCTAGGGAGCCGCTCGAGCCACTTACTTGTTACGGACTTGTCTTATTTATCGGGTAAAGTAGAGGCTTGTGCGTTTTATTGTGAGTATTTCGTTGGATAATTTACTGCTGATTTTTGCTGCCTTTGCCTTGGTTGCCCTCAATGGTTTTTTTGTGGCATCTGAATTTGGACTAGTCAAACTTCGCCAAACTCGTGTGCGTAGTATCGCCAAGGTAAGTGGCTTACGTGGTCGTTTGCTGGCGGTAGTGCACAAAAATCTCGATGCTTACCTTTCAGCCTGTCAACTTGGCATCACTTTAGCCTCCTTGGGTCTCGGGTGGATCGGTGAGCCAGCATTTGCCCGATTGCTTGAACCTTTGTTGCAAGCGGTCGGTGTTCAGTCTGAAAAATTAATCCACGGCATTTCTTTCTTCTTTGCCTTTTTTGTCATTTCTTTCTTGCATATTGTCGTCGGAGAGTTAGCGCCAAAATCAATGGCGATTCGCATGCCCGAACGTGTGTCTTTGTGGACTGCTCCCGCGCTTTACCTGTTCTATTGGATTATGTTTCCGGCGATCTGGGTCTTAAATGCCAGTGCCAATCAAGTCTTATCGTGGTTAGGCCTAGATGCAAGTCATGGGGGGGATGCACATTATTCTCCAGAAGAATTAAAGATGATTTTGCGTGGCAGTCATTCGAGCAAGAAGTTGACGCCAGATGAGTGGAGCATCATGGCGCAGATGCTCGATTTTGGTGACCTCGAAATTTCTGATCTGATGCGTCCCTTCAGTGAAGTGGTCGCCATGTACAAGGACTCAAGCCTCGAAGAGAATATGGCCACCGCAGCGCGAAATCGTTTTAGTCGCTACCCCTACATTGATAGTGATGGCGAAACGGTATTGGGAACTTTGCATCTCAAAGATTTGTTTCTTGCACAGCAAAGTGGCAAGAATTTGACAGATTTAAGCAAACATTTGCGTCACGTCGAATATGTTCCCCCCAATATGCCGGCGTTAGAACTGTTTCGTCGTTTCCGTAAGGGCGCACCTCACTTTGCGATGGTCGGCTATCGTGATGCTAAACCAGTCGGGTTTCTGACACTAGACAACCTTTTGAGTGCTCTGGTTGGTCAGATTCGCGATGAATTCCGACAAAATGATAATGATTGGACACTGCTTGATGATGGTACCTTGATCGGCAAAGGTAGTTTGCCCTTGTTCACTCTCGGTATTGCACTCGGAATTGACCTCGACAGTGAAGAAGTCGAATCTATCGGTGGTTTGATCATGCATGCATTGGGCGATCTCCCTGAAGAAGGACAAAAAATCTCCTTCCCCCAATTTGATGCGGTGGTTAAAAAAATGAATGGTCCCCGCATTCTATTGGTTCGAATTCATCCAAAGACTGAATTGGATGAAGACGACGGTTGACCCATATAATTTAAGTTTGGCTAATGGCAAAAAAAGAGCTGTTCGCTTTGAGAAACAGACAAAGCTCGTTTTTAATTGAGTCGATCTTGTTCTAATACCGCTAAGTGTTGTAATTTTCGGGCTAATTCCTAGACACAAACCTTATTTTCGATCAATCTGGCATTTTCCGTTCGTGCTATACATTAAATATAACTCGGACCAATCGCTTAGCCTAAGCCATTGATTTTATCCCTTTGGGAACCCTGTCATGATTTCGACGTATCAGCTTCTCCGTTTTACACGAAGTTTCTGGTTAGCTCTCGGTATGCTGGCGCTTTTTTTTGTGGCGTTTGCATTCTATGTTCACGCCGAGAAAGAAATCGACCGCGTCAACGATATCCGTTTGAAATCGCACTCTTTGGCTGCAGAGCTGAGACAGTCATCAGACGACTTAACCCGGATGGCCCGTAATTATGTCATTACGGGGGATAGCAATTACAAAGATCACTACAAAGAAATTCTCGCTATTCGTGATGGATTGATCGCGCGACCGGTTGATTATCACGAAATTTACTGGGATCTGGTATTGAGTGATAATAAGCGTCCTCGCCCGTCAAGTGGCGAAAAGATCGCTTTTCTCGACTTAATGCGACGGATCGGTATCAGTACAGACGAGTTCGCTAAATTAGCCGAAGCAAAAATGAACTCGGACGCCTTGGCCTTAATCGAGAAGGCCGCTTTTGATGTTTACGAATCTAAAGTCGATACACCCGAGATTCGAAAACAAAAAGCAATTAATTTGTTGACTGATGACGCCTATCGCGCAGCCAAAGCAAAGATCATGTTGCCAATTGCTGATTTTCATCGAATGATGGAAGTTCGGACTGACAAAGCAGTGAATCACGCGATTGATTTTGCCGTGCGACTGAGGCTGCTATTTATTTTGGTCGGCGCCGTACTGATCTTTGTTCTTTGGAAATCATATCAAAGTTTGCAGTTCACTTTGGGAGGTACTGTTTCTGAATTGCGCAAGCAATTGGACAAACTTGGGCGAGCTGAGTTCTCGGAGTCGATTGCGGTTCCTCAGGGCTTAGAAAAGAGTGTTTTAGGATTGCTGAGTGTCGCACAAGTTGAGTTGGCAAGAGGTGATGCGCATCGGCGAAGCGTGGAGATTCGAAATCAACGCTTGACTCAGTTTTACAATGTTCTAAGCCAGTGTAATCAAGCGATTGTTCGTAGCCATTCTGAGCCTGAACTATTTCAACAGATCTGTCGCGACACTGTGCAGTATGCTGGTATTCAAATGACTTGGATCGGCATAGTCGACACTGAAAAAAATGTGATTAGTGTCGCCGCTGCAGATGGTTTGGGAAGTGATTTCCTATTTGATCAACTTATCTCGACCGAAGAGGGTAGTGCTTTCGCTTCAGATACTCCGGTACTCGCTGCAAAAGATGGTCGTGCGCATTGGTGTCAGGATTATCTTTCGGCGGCCACGCCTGAACTTTGGCGCGAGCATGCAGAAAAATTATCCTGGCGTGCTGCGGCATCGATACCCTTGTTTAAGAATGGTTCTGTATATGGTGTAATTTGCCTGTACTCAGCTGGATTAAATGCATTTGATGAAGAGATTCGTACGCTTTTAGTTGAATTGGCGATGGATTTAAGTTTTGCCCTCAATCGATTCGAACTCGAAGCAGGACGTCAACGTTCACGCAAGATGGAAGTATTGCGCAGTTTTATGTTGGAACGTATCAATAGCTCGGTATCTCTGGAACTGTTTTTTCATGACGTTGTTAAACATCTAGAGAACGTCATTCCGGGTAGTAAGTGTTCAATTTTGCTGTTAGAGAACGATGGCGTCCATATTAAAGCGGGAGCGACACCTAGCTTATCAGTAACCTACAGTAATGCGATTAATGGTCTATCAATCGGCCCTGGCGTCGGCTCATGCGGTCACGCAATGCATTCGGGCGTGCGGGTTATCGTTGAAGATATTGCTACCCACCCGTACTGGGAGCTTTATAAAGATCTGGCGCTTGATGCTGGGCTGGCATCTTGTTGGTCTGAACCAATACGCTCGTCCAATAACCGAATTCTCGGTGCGTTCGCTATCTACCATTCAGTGCCCACGAAGCCCGACAATGGACATTTAATGCTGTTGGAAATGGCCGCGCACTTTTTGGCAATTGCGATAGAAAAAAATAGAACCGAAAGCAGTTTGCGTAAATTGTCGCAAGCGGTCGAACAAAGTCCGAACGTCATTATCATCACAGATACGGATGCCAAAATTGAATACGTCAATGCTGCTTTTGTGCAGAAGACCGGGCGAACTTTGGAGCAAGTCGTTGGTCAGCGGCCTAGTATTTTACAATCTGGTAAAACCCCCTTGTTTAGCTATGAGGACATGTGGGATAGCCTGCGACGCGGGGAGAACTGGCAAGGTGAGCTAGTGAATCGTTATGTCGACGGCAAAGAGTATCTGGAATTAGCGCATATTTCTCCTGTACGTGATGTCGACGGCAAGATTACACATTTCCTCTCTGTGCAAGAGGACATCACAGACAAAAAACGTACTGAAGAGCGAATTCAATATCTCGCTCATTATGATGTACTTACTGGACTGCCAAATCGTGTTCTCTTAGAGGAACGTGCTCGCTTTGCGGTGGCAAATGCCAAGCGCACCAATTCGCATTTGAGTCTGATCTTCTTTGACCTCGATCACTTTAAAAATATTAATGACTCACTGGGCCATAGCACTGGCGATGCATTGCTCATGGAATTGGCGCAAAGGCTCAAAGAGACTTTGCGCGAGGGCGATACCATATCGCGTTTAGGAGGCGATGAGTTTATTTTGCTGCTAACCGGTACGGATGAACATGGTGCAGAACGCGTGGCCGAAAAATTGTTGCAAACCGTGGGTCAGTCCTACCAAATCGGTCAATACGATTTGAATATCTCTGCCTCAATTGGTATAGCTGTCTATCCGGAAGATGGTGAAGATCTCGAAACCTTGCTGCGCAATGCTGATACAGCGATGTATCGCGCAAAACAAGATGGACGCAATATCTTTCGCTTCTTTACGCAAGAAATGCAAGCGCGTTCTGGTCGCCATTTGGAGCTCGTCAACGCCTTACGCTACGCATTGGAACGCAATCAATTCCAAGTGGTGTATCAACCACAGATCTCTTTGGATACTGGCATCGTGATTGGCACTGAAGCATTACTGCGGTGGTCGCATCCCGATCTTGGTAATGTGTCGCCAGCGGAGTTCATTCCTGTTGCTGAAGAGACTGGCATGATCATCAGTATTGGTGAATGGGTGTTGCGTACGGCGATTGAACAAACCAAACATTGGCATGATATGGGCTGGAGAAATCTCGGTATTGCCGTTAACTTGTCTGCGATTCAGTTCCGCCATTCCGACTTGCCAGTGACAGTGACCCAGATTTTGAAACAAGCGAATATGGAGCCTGAGTTTTTAGAGTTGGAATTGACAGAGGGCGTAGCTATGATCGATCCACCTGGTGCGATTGCCATCATGAATGACTTGCATCAACGCGGTGTGCGTATGTCGATTGATGATTTTGGGACAGGTTATTCTTCCTTGAGCTATTTGAAAAAATTCAAAGTGTATAAGCTCAAGATTGACCAATCATTTGTACGCGATATTAGTAGTGATCCTGAAGACAAAGCGATTGTTAGTGCGGTGATCAGTATGGCTCAGAGTCTGGGTTTGCAGACGATTGCTGAAGGCGTTGAAACTGAAGAGCAGCTGAACTTCTTGCGGGAACAGAAATGTGATGAAGTTCAGGGTTACTATTTTGCCCGTCCACTCAATACCGCGCAGTTTGAGGCTTTTATGCGCGATCGTGAGTAGACGCGAAAGGCGATTTTAGTCGCCTAAGCAAATACCAATATCGCGAGCGGTTTGTACTGTATCTCCATCGAGATCGACACCTTTCATGCGTCCGGCCACCTCTTCAAGCTTGACGTAGTTCACATTCGGAAATGCCAGTGCCACCATAATGCCAGAGTGACCTTCATCTAAGGCGCGCACTGCTGCCGCGCCGAATCGCATGGCAGCTAATCGATCAAACGAAGTAGGGCTGCCGCCGCGCAATAAATGCCCGAGTACCACGGCTCGTGCTTCTTTTCCTGTAATGTCTTGTAATTGGTGAGCTAGTTGCTCACCGATGCCGCCGAGACGTTCGACATTGCCCAGTTCCGCTTGTTGTTCAAGATAACGTTGCCCACCTTTGGGCAATGCACCTTCTGCGGCAACGATAATGCTGTAGTGACGTCCAGCTTTTTCTCGCGCACGAATTTTCGCTGCGATTTTTTCCAAATCGTAGGGTATTTCGGGAATCAAAATCGCATGCGCTGTGCTGGCCATTCCCGCATGTAGGGCGATCCATCCCGCATAACGACCCATTACTTCCACTACCATCACCCGTTGGTGACTTTCTGCAGTGCTATGTAAGCGATCAATGCAATCGGTCGCGAACGCAACTGCCGTATCGAAGCCGAAAGTCGTGTAGGTTTTATCTAGATCGTTGTCGATCGTCTTAGGTACACCAATCACGCGCAAGCCTTGGCTTAAACCCTTTTGGTGCAAAACATTCGCAATCGTTAAGGTACCATCGCCGCCGACACAAATCAGCGCGTCAATCTCCATCTGACGTAAATGGCGGATGATGTCATCGCTACGATCAACTTCGCTTTGACTGCCGTCCGCATGCGTAACAACGAAACGCAGTGGATTGCCATGGTTGGTGGTGCCGAGTATGGTGCCACCGAGATGACTGATGCCACGCACCATATCTTTGGTAATTGGGAACACGCCATCGACGGGATACCGATCCGGTAACAAGATGCCATTGAAGCCTTCACGGATGCCGAAAACTTCCCAGCCACGACGTTGTGCCGCCAAAGTGACGGCCCGGATCACTGCATTGAGACCAGGCGCATCGCCGCCGCCAGTTGAAATGGCAATTCGTTTAATCGCTGTTTGCATAGAGATTTTGGTCGTTTGACTACGTGAAATTGAGAAGATGAATCTAGATACCGTTTAACGGGATCTTCAAATAGCTAATGCCATTGTCTTCGGCTGGAGGTGGATTGCCCGCTCGGATATTGACTTGTACCGATGGCAGTATCAGCATAGGCATGTCCAAAGTCGCATCGCGTTTTTTACGCATGCCGACAAAGTCTTCTTCGCTGATACCATCGCGAACATGAATATTGGACTGTTTTTGTTCAGCGACTGTCGTAAAGAATTTCACCTCACGCCCATTCGGTGGGTAGTCATGACACAAATATAAACGAGTATGGTCTGGGAATGCTAAGAGTTTTTTAATGGACTGAAAAAGCATATGCGCATCGCCACCAGGGAAGTCACAACGAGCAGTCCCTACGTCAGGCATAAACATGGTGTCACCAACGAAAATTGCATCACCAATTTGGTAGGCCATATCAGCAGGGGTATGACCAGGCACGTATAAGGCTTTCGCCTTCAATTCACCGATGGCGAATTCTTCATCCTCATGGAATAGGTAGTCAAATTGCGCGCCATTGACGGCGAATTCGGGCTCGAGATTAAAGAGTTTTTTGAAGACTTTTTGTACTTGGTCGATATGCGCCCCGATCGCAATTTTGCCACCCACTTTTTCACGTAAATAATGGGCACCAGAAATATGGTCAGCATGTGCGTGTGTCTCTATGATCCACTGCAACGTTAGATTCTTCTCCTGCAGTGCAGCGAGTAAGACATCGGCTGATTTCGTTTTGGTTCGTCCGGATTTGGGGTCGTAATCAAGCACTGGATCGATGATCGCCGCATGGCCACCTTCGTGGTCGTAAACAAGATGACTGGCTGTGCAGGTGACAGGGTCAAAAAAACTTTGAATAGGTGGGAACATAAAGCGCGTTTGATCAATAAGATAAGATTGACTTGCATAATAGCAAACCATAAAATGAACGCAAGAAGTATTCCTTATTCGTCTTGCGAAATCTCACATCTCTTTTGATTTTCGTGAGCCTGCGCAACAAATCTTCATCCTAGTTCTGTTGTCTTCTTTTTCTGGATATTCATCCATGGTTTTATTTCGTATGAAGTGGTGTGCATGATGGGTGCTTTGATTGCCACCTTGATAGGAATCGCCGTTGGTTTGATCATGGGCTTGACGGGGGCCGGTGGCGGTATGTTGGCGGTTCCTGCTTTGGTGTACACGCAAGGCTGGACGATGCAGCAGGCGATGCCTGTTGCGCTGTTGGCTGTTAGCCTAGGCGCTTTGATCGGTGCGATCGATGGCTTACGTCGGCGTCAAGTGCGCTATAAAGCCGCAACTTTGATGGCATTGGTAGGTGCGCCTATGACTTCACTGGGCGTATGGGTCGCGAAAGATATGTCGCAAACGACCTTGATGGCGGCGTTTTCTGTGGTCTTAATGATCGTCGTTTTTCGCTTAACAAGGCAGGCTTTGTTTACTTCAGAGAATTCGATTAACGAATCGGCGATCGCTTTGGTGAATTCGTCGACCGGACGTTTTGATTGGAATCTCAAAACCGCTACAGTAATTAGTGTGATTGGTTCTTGCGCAGGCTTCGCGACGGGGACTTTAGGGGTTGGCGGTGGCTTTATTATCGTGCCTTTATTGAGGCATTTTACAAATCTGAGTATGCAAAGTGCAGCCGCTACCTCATTAATGGTGATTAGCTTAGTGGGTTCTGTGGCGGTGGGGTCGGCCTTGCTACATGGTGCTCAATTGCCCATTTTGTTTTCTGTACTGTTTGCATCGACTTCTGTCGCCGGCGTGTTGTTGGGACGGCGCATCGCCAATTTCTTACCATCTAAGACGGTACAGTTGATCTTTGCCACTATGCTGTTCTGCGTGGCCCTCAGCTTCATTTGGAAGATTGTTCGTTGATGCAACTACAAGACCTACTCACAAAACAGCGGAATTCCTTAGCGCTCTTAATCGGTAATGGAATTAATCGCTATCATGCCTCGGGTGAGCAAAACTCATGGGATGCATTATTAACCCAATTGGCAAAGCACCACCTGAAGAATTTTCCAGGCAAGTTGCCACCCGGGATTTCATTGACCGAGTTCTATGACATCCTCGATCTGCGTTTGAACGCCCGCCGCAATAAGAAGAAAATTGTGTCGTCTGATAGAAATCTGCAGCAACAATTTTGTGATTTGATGGCTGCTTGGCAGCCCTTGGACCAGCATCGTTACATCATGCAGTGGGCGATGCAAAACAAGGCGCCTGTTTTAACGACAAATTTTGAGCACAGCCTGAGCAACGCAGTGCAAACCAAGTTTTTCATTAGTACCAGTGGCGCTAAGGATGAAAGTAGATTCACCGATTTCTATCCTTGGGAAGCTTATTTCTCCGATCAGATTTTGGAGCATCCAACTTCGGGCTTTGGCATCTGGCATATTAATGGCATGCAGAAATACCATCGCAGTATTCGTCTCGGTTTAACGCATTACATGGGTTCCGTTGAACGGGCTCGAATGCGTCTGCATAAGGGCGCTAAGCGCTTGTCGGCAGGTGGGGAATGGCAGCATTGGGAGGGGGCGCACACTTGGTTGCAGATTTTATTTCATCAGCCCTTGCTTATCTTTGGTTTGGGCTTGGCAGAAAATGAAGTTTTCTTACGTTGGCTGTTGATTGAACGCGCTAAGTATTACACTGATTTCCCCAAACGTTTCCAGCCCGCATGGTATGTTCACACTCCAAACGAACAAGATCATGGAAAACTGTATTTTTTGCAGGCGGTCGGGGTCCAAGCCTTTGAAGTCGCTGGATATGACGAATTATATGGCGCAGAGGTTTGGCGCTTTTAATGCCGTAGATGCTTGATGAATTTTTCTCAGCGTTTCTTCTTTGGCGCGAGAGATCCCAAAAGGCTGGCTTGCGCTTCTAATCGTTTCGCTACATTGCCACAGACTAAATCACATAGAGCATAAATCGACTCATCCGCGATTCGGTAGTATACCGCCGTGCCACGACCTTCTCTCACGACCATTCCATGTTTAGCGAGCGTCGACAAATGACGTGATACATTCGCTTGCGAACATTCACAGGCTTCAGCCAATTCGCCTACATTGCGTTCACCTTCTCGCAAGTAGTTCAAGATGCGCAAACGACTCGGCTCAGATAAAGCAGAGAAATACTGCGCGACATGATCTAGCGCAAGTTCAGAGAGACCTTCCATTGATGTACACGTCCTGTTTGCTGAAAGCATTATTGTACCCTGTGCTTAAGGATTGGGGCTTATTACAAAACATGCCTTGCCGTTGCTGCGTTTGTCTCATGGTACACCCGCACTGATATCGACATCGCATCTACTTATTGTGACTTTGCAAAGGCCCAGAAAAGGGAAATAGTTCAATTTAAGCAATTGCGCAAATTTTTTAATTCGTATTTGCGTATTTGCGCAAATAAGTATATGATGTGTTTCATCGAAAAGCAATGAATCAAATTCGTTCGGTGATATGAGTCAATAAATGAATTTGAATATTTGCATCAGTCAGTCATTCGTCAGTTTTCAATGCGTCGTCGATGTGAAAGAGGAAAAACATGTCTAAATCGAATACCCAGTCTCTAATCCTTGCGGCAAGTACATTGATTAGTACAAGCATGCTGAGTCTACCTGCGAACAGTTGGGCTCAAGTGTCGAATCAGACCCTTATTACGACCGCATCAGTACGTTCTGCCAATGATCAAGTTCAATTGCAGGTAGACGGGGTGGTAGAAGCTGTACGTTATACCGACATCTCTGCTCAGGTTTCTGGGGCGATTGTTGAATTACCGGTTCAAGCTGGCGTGGCAATCAAACGTGGTCAGTTATTAGTTCGTATTGATGCGCGTGCAGCTCAACAGGAATTGAATGCGAGCCGAGCGCAGGTCGAGGCCATTAAGGCGAATTTAGTCGTCGCTGAAAAAGATTACGAACGCCAAAAGCTCTTATTTGAAAAAAACTATATTAGCCAAGCCCAGCTCGATCGAGCACTAGCCCAATTCAAATCTGTTGCCGCGCAAGCGAATGCACAGATCGCACAAGCTGCCGCAGTACAAACACAATCAGGCTTTTATACGATTACTGCACCCTACGATGGATTTGTTGCGGCAATGCCCTCAGCGCTAGGTCAAATGGTGATGCCTGGCAGATCTATTATGACAGTCTATGACCCAAGCCAGTTGCGCGTGGTTATTAGTGTGCCGCAGGCGCGCGTCGCTAGTTTAAAAAGCGATCCAGATCTGCGCATCGAATTTCCCAGCCTCCCAAGCAATGAACGCTTTGTAAAACCAGCGGGAATGACGGTCTTGCCCTTATCTGATGCGGCTACTCACACCGTGCAGGTACGTTTTGATTTGCCAAACTTAAGTAACAGTAGCATCAGCAGCAAAAATAGCAAAAGCATCACGCCTGGATTGTTTGCGCGAGTCAAGCTTAGTTTCTCCAATGATGGGGTTAATTCTGATGGTGATAATGCCAGTCGAAGTGCGCCAAACCGTTTGTTTGTTCCAGTAGGTGCTATTTTTCGACGCGCCGAACTGTACGCAGTGTATGTCATGAATGCCCAAGGAAAAACGGTCTTGCGACAAGTGAAGCCTGGGCCCATCAATGGTGTAGAGCAAGAAGTATTGAGCGGCCTTTCTGCAGGTGAAGCGGTTGTGCGAGATCCGCGTTTAGCGGCAACGCTGACGACGGCGAATTCAGCAGCATCGAAATAGGAGCCAGAGATGCGTCAAATTGAAAAGACTTTAGGCGTTTCAGGTCGGATTGCAGCTTTCTTTCAAGCGTCTCAAATTACGCCACTATTGGCTTTGCTTGCCTTTCTTCTGGGTTTGTTTGCAGTGATCGTGACCCCGCGTGAGGAGGAACCACAGATCAATGTCACGATGGCGAATGTGGTAATCCCATTTCCAGGCGCCTCGGTAAAAGATGTTGAACAGATGGTTGCGGTGCCAGCTGAGCAAGTCTTGGGGCAAATTGCGAACGTTGAACATGTGTTCTCAGTGTCTCGCCCAGGCTTAGCGATCATTACTGTGCAATTTGAAGTAGGTGTGCCGCGCACTGAAGCATTGGTGCGCCTGTATAACACGATACACAGCAATCGCGATTGGTTGCCTAGTAACTTGGGTACCCTAGAGCCATTGGTAAAACCAAAAGGCATCGATGACGTACCTATTGTTTCTTTGACGCTGTGGAGTAAACAAGCGGACAAGGGAGCGGCTGACCTTGAGGCAGTTGCACACACAATTGAAGCTGATTTAAAGCGTGTAAAAGGGACGCGTGAAGTGGTGACGATAGGTGGCCCCGGCCGCGCCATTAATATCGAACTCGATCCAAATAAGTTGAAGGCGAATCAATTAACTGTAGGAGATCTTCAAGCAAGTTTACAAGCCGCCAATTTGGGACTACCTAGCGGTGAAATGAACACAGGCAATCAAGCAGTAGCCATTGAAGCAGGGCCCTTTTTGCGTGATGCGCAGAGTGTAGGCGAACTTGTGGTGGCTGTACGCAATAATCGACCCGTTTTTTTACAAGACGTGGCTCGCATTGAAGACGGTGCATTACCCGCGAGCCGATATGTTTGGCACGGCGTGACTGCGAAAGCTAATGAGAAAACTGGCGCGGAATATGCTGCGGTGACCATTGCTATCACTAAGAAGCCTGGTCAAAATGCGGTGCAAGTTGCCGACGCTGTCATCGAACGTGTGAATCTCTTGAAAGGAGCTGCGATCCCTGGTGATGTTGAAGTCAGTGTGAGTCGCAACTACGGACAGACAGCCGACGATAAAGCCAAAAAGCTGATTCAAAAACTGTTGTTCGCCACCTTGTCGGTGGTGGCCTTGGTGTTCTTGGCACTTGGTCGACGTGAAGCCGCCATCGTTGGAACAGCCGTTATTCTGACCTTGACGGTGACTTTGTTTGCCTCATGGGCTTGGGGCTTTACGCTCAATCGTGTTTCTCTGTTTGCTTTGATTTTCTCGATTGGGATTCTGGTTGATGATGCGATTGTCGTGGTCGAAAACATTCATCGACACCAAGCACTCTTCCCTGAAAAACGTTTGCACGAAATTATTCCTGGCGCGGTCGATGAAGTTGGCGGTCCAACGATACTCGCTACGTTGACGGTGATAGCCGCCTTACTGCCTATGGCTTTTGTGAGCGGCTTGATGGGCCCCTACATGAGTCCAATCCCTATTAATGCGAGTATGGGGATGTTGTTATCTCTTGCGATCGCTTTCGTCGTTACACCGTGGCTGGCACGCCTGTGGATGAAAGAAGGCCATCATGCCGAAGGTGGCTTGGTACAGAAAATCACACCCTGGTTCGAGTCTGTGTTTCGTCCGTTCTTGGATGAGAATAAGGGGCAAAAAAATCGCCGTAAATTGGGACTTGGTATCTTTGCCTTGATCGCTTTATCCGTCTTGCTTCCAGTGATAGGCTGGGTGCAATTGAAGATGCTGCCATTTGATAATAAGTCCGAGTTTCAAGTCATTGTAGATATGCCGGCAGGAACACCTGTAGAAAAAACAGCCGCGGTGCTGCGTGAGTTAGGGGCATATCTGCAAACAGTGCCAGAAGTGAGTGATTATCAAGCCTATGCAGGTACTGCAGCACCGATTAATTTTAATGGTTTGGTAAGACAGTATTACCTCAGATCCGGCGGTGAGGTCGGCGATATACAGGTCAATCTGGTCGATAAACATCATCGTTCCGATAAGAGCCATGTGATTGCGACGCGTGTGCGGCCGCAACTGCAAGCGATCGCCAAGAAGATCGACGCAGAAGCGAATGTCAAAGTGGTTGAAGTGCCTCCTGGACCACCGGTGTTATCGCCTATCGTCGCTGAAATCTACGGCCCTGGAGATGTTGAACGTCGTCAAGTGGCCAAACAAGTGCGTGCCGTATTCGAAAAATCTGAGGGCATTGTCGATGTTGACGATAGCAGTATCGTCCATGCACCCCGTAAATTGCTACTTGTTGATCGCAAAAAAGCAGCGCAACTTGGAATAGGGCAAGCGCAAATCGTGATTACTTTACGTACCGGTTTGAGCGGCGATGCAGCAGCATTTTTGCATGACGAAAGTAAGTATCCTGTATCAGCGCATTTGCAACTACCTATCACTGAGCAAGGTAATCTCGATACGCTCTTGTCACTCGGTGTGCGTAATGCACAAGGGGGTTTAGTTCCTATCCGTGAATTGGTGACGGTCACTGATACTTTGCGTGAGCAACCGCTGTTCCATAAAGATGGATTGGCAGTGAATTATGTCGTGGCGGATATGGCCGGAAAACTTGATAGCCCACTCTACGGCATGTTCAAAATGCGTGCCGATATTCATAAAATCGTGACACCTTCCGGAACTGGACTGCAAGAATACTTTATCAGTGCGCCGACTGATCCGTATCGCCAGTTCAGTTTGAAATGGGATGGAGAATGGCAAGTGACCTACGAGACTTTCCGTGATATGGGAGCAGCCTACGCGGTCGGTTTGATCTTGATTTACTTGCTGGTGGTAGCGCAATTTGGTTCCTATTTAACGCCGCTCATCATTATGGCGCCGATTCCTTTGACCATTATCGGTGTTATGCCTGGGCATGCACTTCTTGGTGCTCAGTACACCGCGACTAGCATGATAGGCATGATCGCCCTCGCGGGAATTATTGTGCGCAACTCTATTTTGTTGGTGGATTTTATCCATGTTCAAGTTGCGCAAGGAATCGCCTTTAAAGATGCGGTAGTGCAGTCGGCGATTACCCGAGCACAGCCTATCGCATTGACGGGGCTTGCCGCGATGATGGGCGCGTTCTTTATCTTAGATGATCCTATTTTTAATGGTTTAGCGATCTCTTTAATCTTTGGTATTTTTGTTTCAACCCTACTGACTTTAGTAGTGATTCCTCTGTTGTACTTTGTGGCCTACCACCGCAAATATGCAGTAAGCGCGTAAAGTTTCTATTCAATTTCTTAGGAGAAAAACCATGACTTCATGGCAAATGGTTCGAGTCGTTGCTGGTTCATTTATTTTAATGAGTTTGTTGCTCGGTGTGCCGAATAGTCCATTATTTGTGAACCAATGGTTCCTGGCATTCACCGCTTTTGTTGGCGCCAATATTCTGCAGAGTGGTTTGACGAAATGGTGTTTGATGGAACAGATATTACGTAAATTCGGATTGCGAGCGGGCGAGTAAGCGTCTTTTTTGAAACATGGAAGGAACTTTCTAATCCAGATCAGTTCAAAATCCTCTTTCGGCAATATTCACTATGAGCGTAATCGCTTCGGTGATATTGTGGATATTCTTTGATTGTACCGAGAGGGGTGAATATGTTGTTAAAAAAAGTCGTGCAGGCGGTTAGCCTAGCATTTTGCGTTTCACTGAGTGCAGCGTCTGCAATAGCAGCGACTCCTGCACAAGTATTGCCAGCACACGCTAGGTCTCAGCAAATTTCGACACCCGCGGCTAGTTTAGGCTTTGAATTAGGCGAATGGCATGCGCGACCAGAGCAGTTGGTCGCTTATTACCAATTGTTGGCAACACAGTCAGATCGCGTTCATGTTCGGGTGGTTGGATACACTCACGAAAAACGTCCCATCCTCAATGTCATTATTACCAGCCCCAAAAATCAAGCGCGTTTGAAAGAAATCGAAGCGGCCCGTGCGCGGGGTGACAGTGACACACCGGTGGTTGTCTATCTCGGGTATAGCGTGCATGGAAATGAGCCAAGTGGCGCCAATGCAGCGCCTGCGGTGGCTTGGCATTTGGCGAGCTCAAATGACGCTTCTGTTACTGAAATGTTAGAGCGAACAGTTGTAGTGATTGATCCCATGCTAAATCCGGATGGTTTAGCACGTTTCGCTTCTTGGGCGAATTCTTACCGCGGCGAGACTCTAGTGTCTGACCCTAATACTTTGGAACATAATCAAAGCTGGCCAAGTGGTAGAGGCAACCATTATTGGTTCGACTTGAATCGTGATTGGTTGTGGTTACAACACCCGGAATCACGCGCCCATGTCGCTACCTTCCAGCAATGGCGCCCACATGTGTTCAGCGATTTCCACGAACAAGGCACCGATGCGACTTACTTCTTCCAACCGGGCGTGCCGTCTCGCACCCATCCTCTGACACCGCAAAGCAATCAAGACCTCACAGTCGCGATCGCCAAGTTTCATGCGAAGGCATTGGATGCACGCGGTGAATTCTACTTTAGTCGCGAGGGCTTTGATGACTTTTACTACGGTAAGGGCTCGACCTATCCTGATATTCAGGGCAGTGTAGGAATTTTGTTTGAACAGGCTAGTTCACGCGGCCATATCCAAGATTCCCGTAACGGCTTGCTGCGTTTTGAGCATACTATCGCCAATCAAATTACGACTTCCTTAACGACCTTGCAAGCGGCTGATGCCATGCGCGAGCAATTAATCTCGCATCAAAAGCAGTTTTTCGACGATGCCAAGAAAGCGGCGGCAGTTGATACCAATCGCGCCATGTTATTTGCGGCCGAGGGCAATCCAGCGCGACTGCGCGACTTCGCCTCGTTATTGCAGCAACATGGCATTGCCGTGCACCAGCTGAAAGCAAGTGTGACCGTGAACGGTCAGCGTTACGATGCCAATAATGCGATTGCAGTGCCTTTGCAACATCGTCAAGCGCGTTTGCTGGAGGCGATCACTGAACTACGTACTCAATTCAAAGATAATACTTTCTATGATGTTTCTGCGTTCAGCGTGACTAAGGCTTATGATCTGGCCAGTGCTAAAACGGCAGTCGATGTGGTTGGCGATACCTATAGCGCGAAGTCAAATGCAAGTTTAAAAGCAGAGTCAAATATTGCCTATGCATTTTCTTGGACGAGTGATGATGCTGCGCCTTTATTGTCGGCTTTAAGCCAGACAGGTTTGCGTTTGCGTACGATCACGAAACCAATGCGCATACAAACAACGGATGGCAATAAGGACCTTGGCATTGGTAGCATCATCATTCCCGTGGCGATGCAATCGGTCGCCTCTAACCGCGTCGCGGAAATCGTGCGTCAGACGAGCGCCAAATTTAGTGTAGAGGTGATGGCCTTGACCTCAGGCGCAGGTTTGGGTGGTATCGATCTTGGCAGTGCGAGTTTGAAAAATGTCGAACGTCCACGCGTCGCCCTGTTGGCTGGGAACGGTTTAGATTCTACATCCGTTGGCGAATTGTGGCATTGGTTGGATACGCACTTACACCTGCCGACGACACAGTTAAGTCTAGATCGCTTGTCTTCGATGTCACTCGATAAATACACCCATATCGTAATGGCTGATGGTAACTACCGTTTGAGCGATGAAGCGAACAAAAACTTGGAGCGTTTTATCAAGCAAGGTGGCGTTGTCATTGGTGTCGAAGGTGCAATGAAATGGGCGAGCTCACAATCCTATTTGCATACCAAATTGGTAAAAGCAGACGGTAGTAAGAAAGCCGATGCTGAGGATAAGTCTGCGGATGCAAAAACGAGCGAGAAAAAAGCAAAAGAAGGTCGTCTTCCTTATAAAGACCAAGATACTAACGCAGCCAAAGAACTGGTCGCCGGTGTGATTTTCGAAGCGGATATCGATCGTAGCCATCCTTTGGCCGCGGGTATGCCTCGTGATACGGTACCCGTGTTCCGTGCCCAAGCGGATGTATATCGCTTAGAAGGTGATCGTTATGGAACAGTTGCCGCCTACACAAGCTCTCCCGTTGTAAGTGGTTACGTGTCTGAAGAAAACGCAAAACGGATCGCAGGATCAGCTGCGTTGACGGCAGAGCGCGTTGGCAGTGGTAGCGTGATCATGGCAAGCGCTGCTTTGGGTTTTCGTAGTGGATGGATAGGCAGTCGTCGTCTGTTAGAAAATGCTTTGTTCTTTGGTAAAGCGTTTGAAAAAGCGAGAACCGATGGCAATGAGGCTGAAGAAAACTAAGAGCAGTGATGTTTGAATGAAATGCAAGAAAGTCGGCGCTGGTTCGCACAATTGAGGTGAGCCAGCGCCGCTTTTTATTGTAGAACGATATAGATAGACGG
Source organism: Affinundibacterium nitidum (assembly GCF_014284155.1). GTDB lineage: Bacteria > Pseudomonadota > Gammaproteobacteria > Burkholderiales > Burkholderiaceae_D > Undibacterium > Undibacterium nitidum. Next base: position 68,034 of record NZ_JACOFZ010000002.1, on the reverse strand, counting down.
TAAGATGGGATTTATTTTCGCAATGAGTTAGTTATATGTCTCAAGAAAAATTTAAACCTATCGCAATCGCTGCGCCATCGGCGAATCCTTTGCTGTTTACAGTGAGATGCATGGTTGATCTGCAGTTGGCGACTTTGGCTAAACCTTTGCGCGAGGCATTGTCTCAGCTAGACGGGAAGGTTATCGATATCGGCGCTGGTGAGTCACCCTGGCGAGAATGGCTGGGGCCGAAAGCCCAGTATTTTGGTTTAGACGTCCAAAGTGCCTCAGAGTATGGCATGTCTAAACAGGCTGATGTGACTTATTACGATGGTAACGTCATGCCGTTTGAGGACGCGAGTTTCGATGCAGCTTTTTGTATGGAAGTCTTGGAACATGTACCACGTCCAGAGTTTTTTGTATCGGAAATTGCTCGGATTTTGAGGAGGGATGGGACTTTGGTTCTGAGTGTACCGTGGTCTGCCCGTCGACATCACATTCCATACGATTTCCATCGCTTCACTCGTGAGCGATTAGCGCAATTATTTGCCGAGCATGGATTTGAGCAAATTGAGATCCGTGAACGCGGAAATGATATCACTACCATCGCCAGCAAATTTATCGTATTGGCCATGCGATTGCTTAAGCCGAAACAAGCCTATGCCTATTTGTGGACACTGCCGCTACTATTGCTGGTTGGCCCTGTGAGTGTCGCGATGCTTGTGGCTGCGCATCTATCCTTACGTTTTTCTTGGGGAGCCGAGGAAGATCCGCTTGGTTACTTCATGATTGCCAAGCGAAGCGCAAGCTAATTGATCCTGGTTTTTGATTGCTCACAGATGTAGCCTAGTGTCCAACTGTTTTCGATCGGTTTAATTTGCCGACGATGCCCGTCGGGAAAAAATAAACCGACAAGACAAATAAGATGCCCAACCAAAATAACCAACGGTCTGGGTGCAGCGCCTGCGCTAACCATGGTAGATCGATCAAACTTTCATTCGCTTGCGTCATCAAGGTTTTGAGATAGTTTTGTAAGACCAAGAATAGCGCCGCACCAATGATGGAGCCATAAAGGCTACCCATGCCACCGATCACGACGATTAAGAGAATATCGGTCATTACTTCAAAACTCAGCATGGTTTTAGGGCCGACGTATTTGAGCCAGAGCGCCATCATGGCGCCCGCTAGGGTTGCTAAAACAGCGGCGATACAATTGGCAGCTATTTTATACAGAACGGTACGGTAACCAATGGCTTCAGCGCGAAACTCATTCTCACGAATCGCTTGTAAGACGCGGCCGAATGGAGAATTGACGATGCGTAGCATCAACAAAAAGAGCACCACTGCACTGAAGAAAAGCAGGTAGTAGCAAATCACTTTGCCATCGATTTGCCGCCCGAAAATCGGGCTTGAAAATAATTCGTAAGCCGGTGAAATTAACTCGGGAACGGAGAAGGTCTTGCCGTCTTCACCACCGGTGATATCCGATAATTGCGAAGCCAGTACCGCAAAAGAACTCGCGACCGCCAGCGTAATCATGGAGTAAAAAATGGCGCGAACGCGCAGGGCAAAGAGACCGATGATCAAGGCCAGCGTCAGTGATAATAGTACTGCAAGCAAAATGCCAGTGGCAGCACCCGCCCAGTTAGGATTGTCGCTCGATAAGCCTAAGCTGAGGCCATAGGCGCCGATACCGAAAAACATCGTATGGGCAAATGAAACGATGCCGGTGTAACCGAGTAAAAGATCATACGACCCCACCAAGACGATATAGACGCAAATCGTGGCCGCCGTATTCAGAGGTCGTGCACCGCTGGTGATGAACGGTGCAAGGGCGAGACCAAGTACAACTGCTAGCAAGAGTAAATTGAGCAGACGGCTGTGCGGTAGGCTATTCGATAAACTGCGACGACATAAGGTAGACAACATGAGTAATCCTAATGGCTTAATTTTTTCCAGGGGTATAGAGGCCTGAAGGGCGCCATACCAAGATCATGATCATGAGCAGAATGTGCGACACCAGCGCTAATTTTGGCATTAAGAAGCCAGCATAGTTAGCGACTAAAGCGAGTAATAACGAGGAAATAAAACAACCGCCGACTGATCCCATGCCGCCGATGATGACGACAATAAAGACCGTTACCATCAATTCACCGCTCATCGCTGTTGATACAGTCTCTTTATATAAGCCCCACATCACGCCGCCCAGTCCCGCCAGAGCAGAACCTGCTGCAAATACCGCAATGAATAAGCGGCGAATACGATAGCCCAAAGACTCGACCATTTCTGGATTCTCAACGCCAGCCCGTATCAGCAAACCAAGCTTGGTGCGATTCAAGACATACAACATACTGAGTAAAACGACGGTGCCGATCACTACCGCAAAGAGACGATATTTTTCGATCAGTGTTTCGCCCAGTACGATTGAACCGCGCAATACCTGTGGTAAAGGGAAGGGAATTTGCTCCGCACCCCAAATCATGGTGATTAATTGCTCGGCAACGATCATGCCGCCCATGGTGATCAAGATTTGTTTCAAATGCTGACCATACACAGGGCGAATAATCACTCGTTCAAAAATAATTCCGAGGATTCCCGTGACCAGCATCGCGCCTAAAATAGCAATCGCCAATACAGCGATGTTCAACCCAATGGACTCGCTTTCCGACCAACTAAGTAAAGGCGCGACCATCATGCTAGCGATAAAGGCGCCGCTGGCGATGAATGCACCGTGGGCAAAATTCATGACATCCATTAGGCCGAAAATCAGTGTTAAACCGCTGGCGATGATGAAAATCACCATACCCATGGCGAGCCCTGCTAGTGTCAAGGTCATCCAGGTCGAGCCGCTGCCAACCAATGGGAGTGCGGCCAAGGCGATGGCTGGAATTAAGAGTAGAGGTTTGATGTCCGGTTTGGCTAATGCGAGGCTAGGCGCTGTATTAGCTTCCGCTGTCACGCTTGTATTCATTGACAGTGTTTCCTTATGCGAAAGTTGGCGCGAAAATAGTGAACGTGTTGAGCATATGTAAGGCGATCATTGGTGGCTATCCATCGAGAGACCGAGCAATCGCGTCTGCAAGTCTTGGTCTTTAGCAAGCGCTTGCATTTGCCCATGATGCACTATACGACCATCATCCATAACAGCAACTTGGTCACCCAGTTCACGCACGAAATTGAAGTTTTGTTCTACTAAGATAATGCTTGTTTGGCTGGCTTTCAGCTCACGAAAGGCGTCCATCAAATTGTGCACGATGGCCGGGGATAGGCCCTTGCTGGGCTCGTCGACAAGCAGTAGTTCACGCGGTTCAATAATCGCGCGTGCAATTGCCACCATCTGTTTTTGACCACCAGAGAGATTGCCAGCAGGGTAGTTCCAGAATTTCTTAAGCGCAGGGAAAAAACCAAAGATCCATTCGAGTCGTGATGTATCGATAGCGCCGTTGATGGCGGCGAGGCTCAAGTTCTCTTTAACGCTCAAGGCCGAAAAGATACCCATGTTTTCGGTTACATAGGCAATTCCTCGGCGTGCAATATCTGGCGTCGCCAATGTATGGATATCTTGTTGCTTGAATTGAATTCGTCCCTGACTCGCTTTCCATAGGCCCATGATTGTGCGCAGACAAGTCGATTTGCCGGCGCCATTGCGTCCTAAGAGAACAAACAATTCACCACGTGGAATTTGCAGGTCGACGCCCTGTAAAATATGGTATTCGCCAATATGCGTATGCACGCCACTAAGCTGCAAAATGAAATCGTGAGGCGTGTTAGGCATGATCATGTTCTCGCGTAGTAATTACATTAGGCCTCTTGCCGAGATAGGCTTGTTGTACCGCATCGGAAGCCATGACCGCGCTGGGATCGCCGTCGGCGACCAGACAACCATCTTGCAACACAATGATGCGATCGGCGAGTGAACGCACGACATCCATTTTGTGTTCAACTAGGAGCACTGTCTTTTGCTGGTCTTGTTTGATTGCTTGAATCAGATTGATAATAACAGGCACTTCATCAACGCTCATGCCCGCGGTGGGCTCATCAAACATCAAAATATCTGGCTCCAGCGCCAACATTAAGGCAACTTCGAGCTTGCGTTTATCGCCGTGAGACAAGATGGCTGTTTGCTCGTGTCGACGATGGTAAAGAGAAACCTGCTGTAAACAAGCTTCAGCTCTTTCAATCAGTTCGGCATGATCGGACCAAATTGAAAATAAGCGAAAGCCTTTGTTTGCTCTACTCTGGGCGGCGAGGCGCACATTTTCCAATACACTTAAGTGCGGGAATAAGTTAGTCAATTGAAAGCCACGGCCGATGCCCATTTGCGTACGCGCTGCTGCGCCTAATTGCGTAATATCGTGTTCACCCAAACGAATTTGACCAGTGCTTGCCATAAGTTGACCTGATAGCAGGTTGAAGTAAGTGGTCTTTCCCGCGCCGTTCGGGCCAACGATCACGGTCAATTCTCCGGCATGAAAATCTGCACTGACTTGATTGACCGCGATGTGTCCACCGAAACGGATGCTGAGATCACGCGAAGATAGCGTAACTTGTTTCGGTTTGTTTTCTACTACGGTTACTGCCTGTGCTGTTGCAAATTGTGGTGCAATCATAATTACTTCAATGTCGTGATTCGAGATGCAGAAAGTGATGCTTAGCGTTTATTTTTGACTGGGACTGGGATATCTGTGACCGGAATTTCACGAACCAGTTCCAGCAGATCCCATTCATTTTTTTGCTCTTTCTTGATCTTGAAGTGGTACATCACTTGCAGTGCCTGATGATCTTCTTTGCGGAAGTTCATCTTTCCTTTTGGAGTGTCAAATTCCATGCCTTCCATGGCGGTGATCAATTTTTCCGTGTCGCTTGATTTCGCTTTGCTTAGCGCTGTGTACACCGCACTCGCAGCAGAGAAGCCTCCCGCCGTGAACATATCCGGTGGTGCTTTGTAGCGTTTGTTATGTTCTGCAACGAGCCAATCATTCATTTTGTTTTTGGGGAAATCGTAGTAATAAAATATCGTACCTTGGGTGCCAGCATAAGCTTTCCATGTTTTCATGATGGGCAAGATGTTGCCACCGGGAGCAAGGGCAATGCCAAATCGCTCGGGTTTCATTTCTGCCAATTTGCTCATAGGATTCGGACCCGCCCAGACGATTTGTAAAACCCGTGGCTCAGGTTTGTTCTTTAGTGCTTCGAAGATTCGTTGTGCCGCTGCGGTGAAGTCGGTGGTATTAGGAGCAGCGTACTCTTCATGGGCGACATTCGCTTTGCTGCCGACCATGGTCAAAGACTCCTTCGCCGCTTTTACGGCATCACGACCAAAGGCATTATCCTGGGTCAGGAAAGCAATGCTGCCGCCACCTTTGATAGTACTAGCGGCGGCTAAACCATCTTGCATAGAATTGCGACTAGTGCGGAAAATGTAGCGATTCCATTTGTCACCAGTAATCGCATCCGCAACAGCGGGTTCGACCAACAATATTTTTTTATATTCCGCAGCGACCGGCAGCATCGCTAGTGCGGCGCCTGATGAAGTCGTTCCTACCGCGAGATCCACTTTATCATCACCGTAGGCCTCTGCCAAAAGAGTACGAGCGATATCGGGTTTACTTTGATCGTCCTTAATAATGACTTTGAGCTTGCGGCCATTGATTTCCATCTTGCCACCAGTCAGGTACTCCAAACCCATCATAAAACCAGTTTCGGTTTCTTTGGCGTACGATTCTAGGACACCTGTTTTTCCGGTAATGAGGGCGATTTTAAGATCTTGCGCCTGGGCGATGGTAGTCGCGCTAAAGGCGAGTAAGAACGGTAATGCCATTAATGTCAGGCGAGGGCGGCAACTTGGACCGGATGAGAAAGCTAGTTTCATGGTGTCTCCTGCTATTTGGGGATTTAGCGGTTATTAAGATGAATTTAATTATTTTGTTTTTTTTCGGTAGAGCCTAATCGCAATCGTGCAAAAAGGCGCGTAAGGCGTCTTGCGCCGCACTCTCGGTCAACATTGGTGCATGACCGATGTGAGCAACCTCAGCATAACGCAATTTCGGTGCGACGGTTCGCATATAAGCTGCTTGGCTCGGTTCAATCAAATCAGAAATGCTACCGCGAATCAGAAGAGTAGGACGATTTTTAGCGAGCCTCTTGAACGCCAGTTTGGCCCAGAAAGATTCAGCCTTTAGTTTGCCGTTCTGCAGTGGTAAAGCGATATTGGGGTCATAACGCGGCACATATTCGCCTGTTTGATTTTGGGTAAACGCACGTTTCGCCCATTTCAACCATTCAGCGTCGTCATTATTGGGGAATGCGTGTTGATTAATACCTTTCACATATTCTGCCGCTTCAGCAAGGGTACTCAATGTTCGGTTTTTCCCAGCGTAGCCGGCAATTCGCTTTAAGCCAGTCTCGGAGAGGATAGGGCCGACATCGTTAAGTACTGCGGCGACAATCAGCTTCAGGTTTTGCAGCGCGACCGTCATAGTCGTAATGCCACCCATGGAAGTCCCAATAAAGACCGCACGTGCAATTCCTAGTTGATGCATTAAGCATGCCACGTCCTTTGCATATACCGCTGGATTGTAATTATCAGTATTGCTGTCATGGGCCGAATTGCCGCGTCCACGCACGTCCACAGCGATTACACGGCGACCTTGTTCCGTTAGCCAAGGTGCTAGCTCTTCGAAGTCAGAAGAGTTACGTGTGAGTCCATGGATGCAAATAATTGGGCACTTGGCTTTGCTTCCTATGGCGGCGTAATCCCTTGCGTACAGTGCGAGGCCATCGTCGCTATGGAAGTAAATTTCATTAAAAGTGGCCACGGCAAATATCCTGTTTGAAAAGAGATTCGGGGTGGGGAAAAGTCGTAAACATGAGAGCACAGAGGACTACCGGCCAGATCTCCCCAGAAACTGGCCGGCCCCTCACCGGAGTGCTTCCCTAAAGTATCGTCGAGAGCTTAGAAACGATATTCCAAGGTTGCGGTTACAGTACGTGGATTGCCGTAGAACGCAGTCACACTACCCTCACCCAAAGTTGGGAAGAAGTAGCCTGCGACTTTGTAGCGCGCATCGTTGAGATTCTTGCCATGCAAACCGACGCGTAAGTTGTTGTCGCTGCTAGTCCAAACGACGCTGGCATCCCACAAGCGATAAGCTGCTTGATCCAAAATTGGGTTTGGTGTTTCGAATTGATAAGTTTTACCGCGATGCGTGAGACTCGCGATTAAGCTCAATTTGCCATTACGACCCATCACAGGTAACTCGAAATCATAAGTTCCGCGAATATTGCCGGAGTTGCGTGGTGTATTTTGGAATACGCGTTGCGCACTTACGTCAGCACCAGTGGCACCAATAAATTGTGTGTATTTGGCGTCAATGTAGCTATACATGCCGGAAAGACGGAAGTTGTCACTGAGTTTAGCAACTGCTTCGAGTTCCAAACCATCGATTTTGGCCTTACCTGCATTGGTTACTACACCAGCGAAGCTATCATCTTTACCGTCACCATTGGTATCGATGGCGATCGATCCAGGAATTTGTACGTCGCGATAGTCGCTATGGAAAAGAGCAGCGTTGGTAAAAATGCGGCCATGATCAAATTCTGATTTCAAACCTAATTCCAATGTTTTGATCGACTCTGGCTCGAAACCTTTCTTGGCTTTGTCGAGTGATAACTTGGTACCGACAATATTTAAACGTGGATCGAAACCACCACCTTTGAAGCCTTCGGACCATGATGCATAGAGGCTCTGCTCAGGTGTGGCTTTCCAGCTCAAGGAGACACGTGGCGTAAATTTTTTGTCGGTGCGGTCAAGATCATTTTTGCTCAAATTAGTGTCGGTGCGGAATAAGACGGCACTAGGATTTCCCAGTGCCGGAGAGCCCGCTGTTCCTAAGTAGATCTGACGCAAAATTGCAGCTTGGCGTTGGTCAACTGTATAACGACCACCAGCAGAGAGACTTACTGTATCGCTTAGATCCATACTTGCATCTGCAAAGGCTGCCCAAGCTTTAGTGTCAACATCACCTTGGGTAAAGGTTGATGTACCCAGCAAGCGCACGTCAAATTTATTGTAAGCATTAGCATCGATATAGTAAACGCCGGCCAAGCCTTGTACTGCTTTGGTGTTGAAAGCTAACTGGAATTCTTGGCTAGTTTGACGATTTTTGTAGATCGCTGGCACGTCAAAATCAACTTTATTCAATGAATCGAAATCGATAGGCGCATACGACGTATCGTGACGTGACGCAGTAATCGATTTGAATGTGAGTTCATTGTTCAAGCGCCACTCGAGTAAAGCCGATGCGCCGCTTTGCGTCACTTGTTGTGGATGTCCGAGTACTGAATTGAGATTGGCGCGTGAGTCATAGACATTATCAAGGATAGGCGCATTGCTGATCTTGCCGACTGTTAAGCGATGACCATGCTTGGCATTGGAATCATCTTGCGTTGTATCAGCAGCAATACGAATAAACAAATCACTATTTGGAGTAAATTCAGCGCTCAGGCGCGCTGCTGTGATGTCTTTGTTGTAGTTGTCTTGGCCAGTGGCTAAATCTTTGCCGAAACCGTTGCGTGTGAATTTCGCTAAAGCTGCGCCGACGCGTACAGTGTCAGAAACTGGAATGCCTGCAGTGATCATGCCATCAGCTTGTCCATAAGTGCCTAGGCTTGTTTTAAGGCGAACGTCCGTATTAGGACCAAGCTTGCGCGTAATGTATTTGACCGCGCCGCCAATCGTATTGCGGCCATATAGAGTACCTTGTGGGCCACGCAAAACTTCGACGCGTTCGACATCATAGATATCGGCAACTGCACCTTGTGGGCGAGCCAAGTAAATATCATCAAGATAGATGCCAACACCGGATTCAAAACCGGCAACTGGATCTTGTTGACCTACACCACGCATGAACGCTGTCAACGTGCTGTTGGTGCCGCGAGAGGCAGAGAGTGTTGTACTTGGCAAAAGTTGGGAGATGCTTGTGATATCAGGGATACCGTTTTTGGATAACTGATCTGAACCGATTTCCGTCACGGAGACAGGCACATCTTTCAGTGTTTCTTCGCGGCGGCGGGCGGTCACGGTGACGACTTTGGGTTCTGTATTGTCTGCACTCGCTTTAGCTTGATCTGAACTTTGCGCATAAGCGAATTGCACGTTCAAGCCGGAAGCGGCGACAAGGGCGATGGCGGTGCGACGGAAAAGCAAGTTGATGTTCTTTTGTGAACGCATGGTGGTCTCCATTTTATTGTTTGAAAAACGTATGCGCTCAAAGTCGCATATGGGTTCGCAGTGTGGACGCATTCAAATTGTTATGAAAGATGAGAACTTGCCCAATCTCTGTGCATTAATGCACATCTAATATTAAGTGTATGAATTAAAAAGAAATTTGTAATTTTATGAGCTGTTGTTTTCCGGCTTTTTGTTGCGTTTTTGGTGTGTTGGCGTGGTAAATTGAGTACATTCTCGAACTGATTGAGTTTTGATGCACAAGGTGAACACATGACGACCCTGCCTGAATGGACCGATTTACGCTTTTTCCTCGAGTTGGCCCGCTCTGGAACGCTATCTGGTACCTCCCGACGATTATCTGTGGAGCATACGACGGTGGCGCGTCGTATTGACCGTTTGGAACAACAACTTGGGACGACCTTGTTTGACCGTAGTCGCGAGGGCTATCAACTGACAGAAATGGGGTTAAGCCTACTGCCACATGCGGAAGCGATGGAGAGCGCAGCCTTAGCGGCGACAGAGCAATTGGCTGGTATCCAAGTGTCGGCGCGCGGTTTGGTGCGACTTGGTGCCCCAGAGATTTTTGGTACACAAGTGGTAGCGCCAATGTTGGTCGCGCTGTTGAGAGAGCACCCTGATCTTAATATTGATCTCTTGTTATTGCCGCGCTTCGCCAATTTGGCGAATCGTGAAGCTGATATTGGGGTCATGCTCGATCCACCTAGCACTGGACGTTATATGGTGGCCAAATTGGCGACCTTTCGTTTATACCTTTACGGTTCGAAGGAATACTTGGCCCGTCATCCGCCAATTCGTGAGCACGCTGATATTGCTCATCATGAGTTTGTCGACTACGTGCAAGACCGTTTGGCAAGTAGTGAATTGAATTTCTTTGAAGAGCTTGGATTTACACCGCGTCGCCGTTTATGTTGTACTGGCATGATGGCGCAATGTGAAGCCGCTGCAATGGGCTTAGGCCTAGTCTTAGCTCCACCTTATGCAGTACGCAATCATCATAATTTGGTGCCGGTGCTGGAAGATCGCTTCCACGCTGAGCGTTCATTCTGGCTCGTCGCGCCAGTAGATCTTTATCGTTTACAGCGTGTACGTGTAGTATGGAATTTGTTGCGAGAATATTCTGAACGAAACTCGCCTTTGTTCAAAAATGACGATAAATTAATTGAATTTTCTCGAACTAAGACCAGTTTTGAGTAAGACTGTTTTTGCTTACTACCTGACTGCTGAGACGTCAAAGTGAGGGTTTTCGATAATACTAAAGCGGTTACCAAAAGGATCGCGTACAGAAGCGACTTTGATGCCGCCGCCGACTTCGGTCACCGCTTCGACTTCATGTGCGCCGAGGCTGAGAAGTTGTTGCATCGCTTGTTCTGCATTCGCTACACCCCATAGCGCCTGGCATCCATCGACGCTAGAAGTGCCATCAGGAATTAAACCAAGCTCAAAACCACCAACGGTGAAGCCAACATAGAATGGCTCATCAAAATAAGGGGCAACTCCCAGTACAGAGCTATACCAAGTTTTGGCGGCGGTCAGATCACTGACGGGATAGATACTAGTGCGAAGGCCAAGAATCATGATTGCTTTCGTTCGGCGTAAATTGGTACAAATAGAAAAATTTACTCTTTGACGTCAAAGCCGACTGCTTTGAGCATGTCGACCACTTTGATGCGTGTAATTGGCTTTTCAAAGGTGGCGCGCACCTTGATCCCTTGAATGCGAGCCAGTTTCTCTGCCAGATTGAGCACTGGACCGCTGTAATTCGACAAGTTCCAATGTTGGTCTTTGGGGGGGGTAAGGTTGTGGCCCGACATGATCAAGACTTCAGCTTGGCAAGCTTCGCGGGATAAATGGCTGAGTAATTCCATACCCCCAAGTTGTGGCATGCACAAATCACAGATAATGAGATTGGGTTTTGGACTAGCTTGCTTAAAAAGCTTAAGTCCTTCAATACCATTGCGGGCAAGGACTACCGTAGTAGCGCCAAGATCGAGCAAAGTATCCTTCATCAGATCGAGTAAAAACTCGTCATCGTCCACTAACAGAATATGTAATGGATTTGGGCTTGCTGCTGTTGCTTGAGTTTGCGGCATAATCATCGCTTCGGAGTGAAACGTCGCGTCATTAGGTGCAAGAGAGTATAGCGAAAAAATTATGACATCTGTGTTGCAAAGATGAAATAAACGCGAATATTCGCAGCCAGACCACAGTTCGCCTCACGGTTAACTTCGCACTTCATGCAAAATATGAAGCAAGATTGCTAAGTTGCGCAAATATAACGGATAAATCATTCATGCAAAATCAAACTGAACGCTTTGCTGCGGCAAAATATATTAAGGAAATTGGGCGCGGCAAGGAAGGTGCGCGCAGCATGTCTGAAGAGCAGGCGCAGGAACTATATGGTGCGATGTTAGATGGCCGCGTATCTGATTTGGAAATGGGCGGCATTTTATTGGCGATGCGCATCAAAGGCGAAACTATAGATGAAATCCATGGTTTTCTGGCTGCAGCAGAAAAACGTATGCAATTGCTGCATGCGCCAATCGACAGTGAATTTGCGCCAGTGATTATTCCAAGCTATAACGGGGCGCGTAAAAGGCCAAATCTAACGCCATTACTCGCGATGTTGTTGGCACGCAAAGGTGTGCCAGTGCTACTGCATGGCGTTAAGGCGGACCTTGGGCGTGTCGCTTCTGCAGACATTTGGCGTGCGATGGGCACTGAGTTTGCCAACAATGCAGAAGAGGCAAATCAGCAGTTAGAAAAGAACCGATTATCATTCATTACAATTGAAGTGTTGGCGCCAGCGATGCATCGATTACTTGAAATGCGGCGAGTGCTGGGTTTGCGCAATTCCACTCACACCTTAGTCAAAGTGCTGCAACCCTTTATTCAGCCAGCGCTGCGTTTGACTTCTTATACGCACCCAGAGTATCAAGTGATGTTAGATGGTTACTTCACTCAAAAATTGAGTTCACAGCGCGGTGCCGCATTCTTAATGCGCGGTACAGAAGGGGAAACCGTGGCTAGTACCGGGCGAGCACAACAAATTACGGCATATTTTCAAGGTGCGGTATCAGTTTTGCAGGAGCCCGAGTCGCAATTGACGGCTGAACACGAAGACCTGCCGCAGACCATCTCTGCAGAAGATACAGCTCGTTGGATGAAACAAGTTCTAGATGGTGAGCGTGTGGTACCGTCGAATATTGCAAACCAGATTGAGCACATCTTGAAAACGGCGAAAGCCATCAAGCAGCAGGTAAATTGAATTACAATGCGCAGCTTATTTTCTAGGCGGGACTACGATGGCACACGATAAACAAGCGACCCAGTATGACGTGGTGGTGATCGGAGCGGGGGCTGCAGGCATGATGTGCGCTTCAGTGGCGGGCCAGCGCGGAAGGCGCGTGTTGGTGATTGATCATGCCACTAAGCTTGCGGAAAAAATCCGTATCTCAGGCGGCGGGCGCTGCAATTTCACTAACTTACATGCAGGACCAAACAATTTTTTGTCTGAGAACCCGCATTTCTGTAAGAGTGCTCTGTCGCGTTATACCCCCCAAGATTTTTTAAATCTCATTAAACGGTACAAGATTGCTTTTCACGAGAAACACAAAGGGCAGTTGTTTTGTGATGAAAGTGCTGAAGATATCATCCGCATGCTCAAGGCGGAGTGTGACTTAGGAAAAGTCCAGTGGCGCATGCCTTGTGGCGTGTCAGACATCTCCCAAGGAGAGCAGGGATTTTTACTGCAAACGGACCAAGGACCGGTGTCTGCTAAGAGTGTAGTGATTGCTACTGGTGGTTTATCGATCCCGAAGATTGGCGCGACAGATTTTTCTTATCGCATTGCAAAACAATTTAATTTGAAGATTGTTGACCCGCGTCCCGCACTTGTACCACTGACCTTTGAAGCGAGCAGTTGGGAGCCTTTCGTGCCACTTTCGGGCATTTCGCTCGAGGTCGATATCGAGACTGGTGGCAAGAAAGATAAGGCTATCTTTCGCGAAGACCTGTTATTTACGCACCGCGGTTTATCTGGTCCCGCGGTTTTGCAAATTTCAAGTTTTTGGCATAGCGGTCAAGCTATTCGCGTCAATCTCTTACCAGAAGTCGATTTGGCGCAAGAATTGGTTGATGCGAAGACCAGTACAAAGAAGAATCTCGCAAATTTCCTCGCTAGCTACCTGCCTGCGCGTTTAGTCGACGGTTTATTGCAGGCGCATGGTTTTGATGGCAATTTGAAAATCGCCGATATGCAAGATAAGCGCCTTCGCTTATTAGGTGAACGTATGAATCGTTGGGAGCTTATTCCCAATGGTTCGGAAGGTTACCGTAAGGCAGAGGTCACCCGCGGCGGTGTCGATACGCGTGAACTGTCCCAGCAGACTATGGAAGTCAAGCAGGTTCCTGGATTGTATTTTGTCGGTGAGGCGGTCGATGTCACAGGGTGGTTGGGTGGCTTCAACTTCCAATGGGCGTGGGCCTCTGGTGTGGCTGCAGGGCAGGTGGTTTAATTATTAGCGGAGTCCCTGTGTACCTTATAAAAATGATAGTGATTTTTTAACATCAGCTGTCTTTTTTGCGTAAGATTTCATCAGTTAACTTCCAAAATCAAAAAAATCCTGTTATTATCTCGGTCTTCCTATAAATTTTTACTTGGTTCCGAACTTAAATGACCACAATTCGCCTTAAAGAAAACGAGCCGTTCGAAGTCGCCATGCGTCGCTTCAAGCGCACCATCGAAAAGACCGGTCTGTTGACCGAATTGCGCGCTCGCGAGTTTTATGAAAAACCAACTGCAGAACGCAAACGTCGTTTAGCAGCTGCTGTTAAACGTCACTACAAACGTATTCGTAGTCAGCAATTGCCTAAGAAGATGTATTAATTCTGTTTGGCATTAAGTGAGCAATTGCTTGATGTCGACAGCGTTAAACTGTTCAAGGTTTGCATGCCCGCTCCGGTGTTCCGCAGCGGGCTTTGTTATTTTCGATGTTGTCCTTTAATTTTTCTATTTTGGGGATTGCACCGTCCAATCTTGCCACAACATAAGTACTGCGCGGTTTTCCTCTATCGTGAGAGCTGTACGTAGATGTAAGCCTTGTTGTGCAAAACCCACTTTAATTCAGGAGTAAAAATGAGCTTAAAAGACCAAATTACCGAAGACATGAAATCGGCGATGCGTGCAAAAGACACGGCCAAGCTCAGTGCCATTCGTCTCATTACAGCGGCAATGAAGCAAAAAGAAGTTGATGAGCGTGTGGAATTGAATGATGCAATGGTGTTGGCAATCATTGAAAAAATGATTAAACAGCGTAAAGATTCCATTACTCAGTTTGAGGCGGGTGGTCGTCAAGATTTGGCTGATATCGAAAAAGCTGAGTTGGTCATTCTTTCGGCTTACATGCCTGCTGGCTTGACTGATGCTGAAATCCAAGCGGCAGTAAATGAAGCGGTGGCGGAAACTGGCGCTGCCGGTCCGCAAGATATGGGTAAGTTGATGGGTGTATTGAAACCAAAATTGGCAGGTCGTGCTGACATGACAGTGGTTTCTGCGATGGTGAAAGCAGCCCTCGCAAAGTAATCTTACTTGCTAGAACGCGCAGCAATGGTGTGCGGCCCCTCGAGCGGGGAGCCGCTTGATTCTATTTGTTTAGGCTTACGCTGTGATACCTCAAAGTTTTATTCAAGATTTACTGGCCCGTGTTGATATCGTTGATGTCGTGGGTAAGTACGTTCAGTTGAAAAAGGGCGGCGCAAACTATATGGGTTTGTGTCCCTTTCATAATGAAAAGTCTCCAAGTTTTACGGTGAGTCCGACCAAGCAGTTTTACCACTGCTTTGGTTGTGGAGCGCATGGTACTTCCATTGGTTTTCTAATGGAATATTCGGGGATGAGCTTTGTTGATGCGGTCAAGGATTTGGCGCTCAATAATGGCATGATCGTTCCCGATGATGACAAAATGCTGCCCGCACAACGCGCAGAGCATACAGCGAAGACGCTTGCCCTTAGTGATGTGATGACCAAAGCCTGCGATTATTATCGGCAACAATTGCGTTCTGCTGATCGTGCGATTCAATATCTTAAAGGCCGTGGCGTTACCGGCGAGATCGCGGCTCGCTTTGGTCTTGGTTATTCACCGGACGCTTGGGATAGTTTGCGCTCGGTCTTTTCTGATTATCAGGCCCCAGCCTTGGCGGAGTCTGGCATGGTCATCGATAAAAGCGATGACGAGGGTGCCCATAGAAAACGCTATGATCGTTTTCGCGATCGCATCATGTTCCCAATTCGCAATACCAAAGGGCAGGTGATTGGCTTTGGTGGGCGCATCCTAGATCAAGGAGAACCCAAATATCTGAACTCTCCTGAAACACCTTTGTATCAAAAAGGCCTGGAGCTCTATGGCTTGTTCGAGGCGCGCCAAGCGATTCGCGATGCCGGATATGTTTTGGTGACCGAAGGGTACATGGACGTAGTGGCCTTAGCGCAACTTGGGTTTCCGCAAGCCGTCGCGACCTTGGGAACGGCGTGTACGCCAACCCATGTGCAAAAACTCTTGCGTCAAACTGACCATGTGATTTTCAGTTTTGACGGTGATAGTGCTGGTCGACGAGCTGCCCGCCGAGCGTTGGATGCCTGTTTGTCACATGTGAACGATAACAAAATCATCAAGTTCTTGTTTTTGCCTGTTGAGCATGATCCCGATAGCTTCGTGCGAGCCTACGGTGCGGATGCCTTTGAGCAAGAAGTTCAAAATGCGATGCCTTTGTCGCAATTCTTTATCAAGGAAGTCGCTGGAGAGAATGATTTGTCGACGGCTGAGGGACGAGCAAAAACGCAATTTGATGCTAAGCCTTTATTGCAGCAGATGGCACCATCGGGGTTGCGCCTGCAATTGGTACGTAGTTTGGCGAATATTACGCAGTCGACGCCAGCAGAAATTGAGTCGCTTTTTGAGTTGGCTCAGCCAGTGGCACGAGTCAAAATTGCGCCGCCGAGAAGTAAAAGGAGTGCACCCGTTGGATTGGAGCGACAAGTTTTACGAATTTTAGTCGCACATCCCTCTCTAGCTGTCATGATAAGTGAAAGTGTACTTGACGATGCGGCAAGACTTTCTCCTGACGGTGCTGATATGCTCAAACAGTTGGTTGCTACCGCGCAACCATTGGGTGAGCACGCCAATTTTGCAGCATTGGCGGAAAGTTTGCGGGCCACAGGTTCGGATTTTGATCCGCTAATTGCCGAAATAGCTGAGCAGGTCGAGTCAGGAGTTGAGATCGTTTCGCTGGAGTTGGCGGGCGCTTTGCGACAAATGCGTACACAAGTGTTAAAAATGGAAATGGAAAAATTAGTTGCGGGTGGTCTGCGTGAACCGCAAGATGTTGCTCGTTATCGTGAAATTATGCAGTTGCAGGAAGCAATTCGACGCGAGGCTTTGGCTGAGGCATCAGCGAGAATGTCCGATAGTTAGTTGCTTGAAATAAAGTAAATAGAGAAGTAAATGAAGAGGTAAAAATTTCTGCTTAGAAATTAATCAGTAAAAGTGCTTGGAAATGGTGCAAAAAGAAGCATTTTAAAATGAAAAATTGCTTACATGAAAGACCATGGAAGTGCTCTTTTCATTGAGTAAAAGAGTGGCAGGTGCTATAATTAAAGGCTTTCGATTCAAGGTCTTAGGTTGTTTTCATTCTTCGTTGGGTCGATCATGACAATAACGAGAATGTGTTGTTTAGGTGAGCATTTTGCTCCTCCGAGTAACCCAAAACACCGACTCAGAA
This sequence comes from Affinundibacterium nitidum, assembly GCF_014284155.1. Lineage (GTDB taxonomy): Bacteria > Pseudomonadota > Gammaproteobacteria > Burkholderiales > Burkholderiaceae_D > Undibacterium > Undibacterium nitidum. Next base: position 51,026 of record NZ_JACOFZ010000002.1, on the reverse strand, counting down.
TTTTGGTGCGTTTGATCCACTAAAAAATGCGCTGCCCCGCAGGCAATTACTGTTGGCAGTGCTTTATTTTTTAGTGATTCTACATCGAATTTTTGTTTCGGCTGGTTTGATTCAATGGCTAGTGCAATGAAGAAACCCGCGAAAAAACCAACATCCGTAGTGACGAAAAGTTCGACTAAAACGGCCGCCGCAAAAAAAGCCGCACCTGCCGCAAAAGCTGTCAGTAAGACGGCAAGTAAATCTGCAGCTAAGCCTGTGACTAAAACGCCGGCAAAGGCGATGAAAGTTGTCAGTAAAGTGGCTGCAAAGCCCGCAGTCAAAGCAAAGCCAGCAGCAAAAGTAGGTACCAAGCTGGCCGCAAAGCCAGCGAAAGTGGTTGCCAAGTCGGTCGCGAAAACTTCAAGTAAGCCAGTATCTAAGCCCGCGGTCAAAGCAGCAGTGAAGCCTGTTGCGAAAGCAAAAGCGGCACCAGCAAAAAAAGCAGTTGTCACAAAAGTTCCTGCAAAAACGGCTGCGAAGAGCGCTGCAAAAACGGTATCGAAGGCTAAGCCAGTGAGTGCAGCGAAGCCCAGTGCAAAAGCTAAAGTAGTTGCAAGTAAAGTGTCCGAGAAAAAAGTCCTTGCCAAAGACGTTAAACCGCCTAAAGTGGAACAGAAGTCTGTAAAATTGGCTCAGAGCAAGATTTTAAGTAAAGATGTAAAATCGTCGGTGAGTAAAAAGGAAGTTGAAGTGTCGAAAACTCGTGCTACAAAAAGTGAACCTAAAGCAGAACCGAAGCTGATTAAAGAAACTAAAGAAGCAGCAAAAGTCTCAGCGAAACAGATTAAAGAAGTCGAAGCAGCATCGGCAGTAACCGCAACGAAGAAAGCCTCCGTGACTACAAAAGCATCGAAAGCAAAATCAGCAGTAGAAGCCGTACCTGAAACGACGAAGATCACTGAAACTGTAGCTGAAACTGCCGAGGCTAAGTCAGCAAAGAAAGCCACTCGTGCATCAGCTAAAACTGAAAAGGCACCTGAAGTGCAAGAGATCAAAACGGGATCCGCGCCAACAGTGAGTCAAACAACCGACGCTACCTTATTGGCGAGCATCGATACCTCCGGTTATGTCCTGCCTGGCGTGAAAGTGCCTGGCCGTCGTGGACGTAAGCCAAAAGAATACCAGCCAGAGAATGAAGAAATGGCAGCCTTGAACGCCGTTGAACGTGCAGAAATGAAAGCGCTCGACAAGGCCAAGGCTAAAGATCGCAAAGCGAAAGAAAAAGCTTTGCTGAAAGATGCATTCTCTGCAGACCCAGAAGCAACTGCTGAAGAACTCGAACGTCGTCGTCAGCGTTTGAAAACCCTGATTAAGATGGGTAAAGATCGCGGCTATCTGACTTTTGCCGAGATTAACGATCATTTACCAGAAAACGTTGTTGACCCAGAAGCGATTGAAGGCATTATCAGTACCTTCAATGACATGGGTGTGGCTGTGTACGAACAAGCCCCAGACGCAGAAGCATTGCTTTTGTCAGACAATGTAGTGACTGTAGCCAGCGATGATGACGAAGTAGAAGCGGCCGCTGAAGCAGCTTTGTCTACCGTGGATTCCGACTTCGGTCGTACTACCGACCCAGTGCGTATGTACATGCGTGAAATGGGTACGGTAGAGTTGTTGACTCGCGAAGGTGAGATTGTCATTGCGAAGAAGATCGAAGAAGGTCTGAAAGACATGATTCAGGCGATCTCTGCATGCCCAACGACGATCGCCGAAATTCTCGCGCAAGCCGACCGTATCGCTAGCGACGAAATTAAGGTTGACGACATTGTTGATGGTTTGGTCGATCCAAACGCAGAAACTGAAGAAGAGAAAGCTCCCGTTGTCGCTGCTGATGCTGAAGAAGATGAAGAAGATGAAGATGAGGACGAAGAGGAAGAAGAAGAGGACGACGCTGGTGCAGTAGCAGCGGGCATCTCAGCTGAACAACTCGAACAACTCAAACGCGATTCGCTCGCTAAGTTCGCCGTTATCTCTGAAAACTTCGACAAGATGCGTAAGTCTTTTGAAAAAGAGGGTTACAACTCTAAGGCTTACATCAAAGCACAAGAAGCCATCTCTAACGAGTTATTGGGCATTCGTTTCACTGCTAAAGTAGTTGAAAAATTGTGCGACACTTTGCGTGGTCAAGTTGATGAAGTGCGCCATGTAGAGAAGCAAATCCTCGATGTTGTCGTGAATCGTTGTGGTATGCCACGTTCCCATTTCATCAAGGTGTTCCCAGGTAATGAAACCAACTTGAACTGGATCGAAGGCGAAGTTAACGCAGGTCATTCTTACAGTGCAGTGTTGGGTCGCAATGTGCCGACAGTGCAGCAGTTGCAGCAAAAATTGATCGACTTGCAAGCGCGTGTGGTGTTGCCATTGCCAGATTTGCGCGGCATCAATAAGAAGATGTCGGCAGGCGAAATGAAAGCGCGTAAAGCAAAACGTGAAATGACCGAAGCGAACTTGCGTTTGGTGATTTCTATCGCGAAGAAATACACGAACCGTGGTCTGCAATTCTTGGACTTGATCCAAGAGGGCAATATCGGTTTGATGAAAGCGGTTGATAAGTTTGAATATCGTCGTGGCTATAAGTTTTCAACTTATGCGACATGGTGGATTCGTCAAGCGATTACGCGTTCGATTGCCGATCAAGCACGAACGATTCGTATTCCTGTGCATATGATCGAAACCATCAATAAGATGAATCGTATCTCTCGTCAAATTTTGCAAGAAACTGGTGCTGAGCCAGATCCAGCGACTTTGGCGATCAAGATGGAAATGCCTGAAGATAAAATTCGCAAGATTATGAAGATTGCGAAAGAACCAATCTCGATGGAAACACCTATCGGTGATGATGACGATTCTCACTTGGGCGACTTCATTGAAGACAATCACACCTTGGCACCAGCAGATGCGGCTTTGCATGCATCGATGCGTAATGTGGTGAAAGATGTGTTGGATTCATTGACGCCACGTGAAGCGAAAGTATTGCGTATGCGCTTTGGTGTGGAAATGTCGACCGACCATACTTTGGAAGAAGTGGGTAAGCAGTTCGATGTAACGCGTGAGCGCATTCGTCAAATAGAGGCAAAAGCGCTGCGTAAGCTGCGTCATCCTTCACGTTCTGATAAGTTGAAGAGCTTCCTCGAAGGAAATTAATCTCGAAAGCGATCACATAAAAACCGCGCAGCGTAAAACCTGCGCGGTTTTTGTTTGTAGAAGTCTTTTAGCTGAAATGATTCAGTGATGAGAAATCATGTGCAATCCCAATGAATTCCAGCATTTCGCCGTTTGTGACCTTGTGTGGATTGTGTCGGATGTAATACAATGAGCCCTCTTTTGCAGGCCGCAATTTGCGGCCTGCAAATAGGGCCTCTAGCTCATGCTGGTTAGAGCAGCGGACTCATAATCCGTTGGTACCCGGTTCGACTCCGGGGAGGCCCACCACATTCTCTTGATTGATTTGGCGTTTTGCCATCAATATCGCCTAAATTTTAAGCATTTTTCCATGCAAACTGGCCTCTGTCCCGAGATATCAGGGTGCATAGTGCTATAATGCGCCACTATTGAAATTCACCCACGCCTGTACTTTTGCTAACGCCACACCGGTGGTTTCCCATCGAATCTGTGCGATGCTCAGTAGGCTTTAAGATCAACATGACAGATACCCCCATTCAGACAACGCCAGAGCAAGAAAACAATCCAGCCTTCGAGGCGGTCGCTGATACGCTACGTTTTGACTCCTTTGGCTTGGCACCCGAAATTCTGCGTGCTTTGAATGATCAGGGTTATGTGCACCCAACACCGATTCAGGCGCAAGCGATTCCTGTGGTACTGCAAGGCCGCGATGTGATGGGTGCGGCTCAGACCGGCACTGGTAAAACGGCGGGTTTTTCTTTACCTATCATTCAGCTGTTGATGGCACATGCCAATAGCAGCGCCTCTCCTGCACGTCATCCAGTGCGCGCTTTGATTTTGACGCCGACGCGTGAGTTGGCCGATCAAGTTGCCGACAACGTGAAAGCCTATTCACGTCACACAAATTTGCGCGCGACCGTGGTTTTTGGTGGTGTTGATATGGCACCGCAAACAGCGACCTTGCGTGGCGGTGTAGAGATCGTGATTGCAACGCCGGGTCGTTTATTGGACCACGTTGCACAGAAGTCGATCAATCTCTCTCAAACACAGATTTTGATTATGGACGAGGCCGATCGCATGCTCGATATGGGCTTCTTGCCGGATCTCCAACGCATCATTAATTTGTTGCCGAAGAAGCGTCAGAACTTAATGTTTTCTGCGACCTTCTCACCAGAGATTAAAAAACTCGCGGCGAGCTTCTTGTCGAACCCCGTCACGATAGAGGTAGCGCGTAGCAATGCGACTTCTGAAAACGTTACGCAGGTTTTGTATAAAGTTGAAGAAGACGAAAAGCGTGACGCGGTCTCTTTCATCATTCGCGAACGCGGTTTGAAGCAAGTGATTGTGTTCTCGAATACGAAGATGGGTGCGTCGCGTTTGGCTGTTCACTTAGTTAAACAGGGCGTGAAGGCGTCTGCAATTCATGGTGATAAATCGCAGCAAGAACGGATGGCGGCACTCGAAGCATTCAAGCGTGGTGAAGTAGAGATTCTGGTAGCAACCGATGTCGCTGCGCGTGGTCTCGATATTTCTGAAATGCCTTGTGTGATTAACTTTGACCTACCATACAATGCCGAAGATTATGTACACCGTATCGGTCGTACGGGTCGTGCGGGTGCTAAGGGTGATGCGATTTCTTTGCATACAGATAAAGATGAACGCCTGCTGGTCGATATCGAAAAACTGATCAAGCAAAAAATTGTACGTTTGCATTTGGCAGGATTTGTGGCGACCTCGGTTCATGCCGAACGTAAACCGGCTTTTGCGCCGCGTGGTGCAGAACGCGAACAACGTAGCGCGGACAAGCCAAGTCGTGGCTACCAAGCACCACGTGAAAAAGTCGATCCTTGGTTCTTGAAACCTTATGAACCGAGTGCAAGCGCAGCGTCAACAAAACCAGTCGTTGCAGCGAAAACCGAAACGGCAAAACCACAAAAACGTGCTGCTTTACTCGGTGGCGCCATTAAGAATTCGTAGAATATTTAATTCAGATACAGCTTGAAAAACTTAAACGCAGATTCACTGAAATGAGTCTGCGTTTTTTATTCGCGCCTATTTTGTGAGATAGGTTCGAGCCCAAGTAATAGTTGCTTCTTGCCAGAATTGGTCCAGATTCTTGATGGACGACGGCAACTGCAGACCCAAAAATGTCGCTGCAGGAATCAGTGCCTCATTGAGTAAGTCATTGTCACCGCGATCAAATGCTAAAGCCCCAGTCTGTTTGGAGAGTTTTTCACCAACTTCATTGACGACGACTGGGACATGCAAATAGCGAGGTGTTGGTAACTTAAGTAAGCTTTGCAAATAGAGTTGACGTGCGGTTGAATCGAGTAAATCCTCACCACGAACGATGTCGGTGATTTCTTGAGCGCCGTCATCGACTACTACTGCAAGTTGGTAGGCCCAAAACCCATCGGCGCGTTTCAAAACGAAGTCACCGACTTCCGAACTTAAATTTTGTTGTTGAGGTCCGAGCAAACGGTCAATAAATGGCACGACGGCTGTCTCACCATCGGGTACCCTTAGTCGAAAAGAACGTGCCAGCTTACCGTCGCCGATGCCATGGCGACAATTGCCCGGATAAATTTGACTATCTTCCAGGCCCGCACGTACACGCGAATCGGCGATTTCTTTGCGCGAGCAAGCACAGGGGAACACGTGCGGATCGAGTTTCTCAAGTGCTGATTCATACAAATGCGTCCGCTTACTCTGCCACACAACTTCTTCGTCTGAATGCATGCCGCAACGTGTCAGCGATGCCAGTATTGCTTGGTCTGCACCAAGGACATTGCGATCAAAATCAAGGTCTTCCATACGCACGATCCAAATACCTTGATGCGCGCGTGCATCAAGATAACTTGCCATAGCAGCCACAAGTGATCCCATGTGCAGAGGCCCAGTAGGTGAAGGAGCGAAACGGCCGCGATACGGTTGCATAGAAAAGTATGTTGAAAAAACGGTTTCTAAAGAGAAGAGTAAAATAGCTTTATTGTGAGCAAAACATAGGACAAAAATGATGTTGTCTTAGTTGTTTGCGAGCAGGCTTTAGTCTATCAAATTTAAAGGGGCAGCGACATGATCGTGATGCGCAAATCAGAAGAACGCGGGCAAGCTAACCATGGTTGGTTGCAATCGCGCTTTAGCTTTTCTTTCGCCGAGTATTATGATCCGAGGCATATGGGCTTTGGACCTCTGCGTGTAATCAACGATGATTGGATTGCAGCGGGAATGGGCTTCGGCACACATCCGCATAAGGATATGGAGATCATCACTTATGTTTTGGAAGGTGAGATTGCGCATAAAGACAGTATGGGTAACGGCAGCACCATACGCCCAGGTGATGTGCAAAGGATGACGGCAGGAACTGGTGTGCGCCATTCTGAGTTTAATCCTTCACCCGTCAATAAAACGCATCTTTTGCAGATTTGGATCATGCCTGATCGTTTGAATTTAGAGCCAGGCTATGAAGAAAAACGATTTAGTTCCGAAGACAAACGTGGTCGCTTGCGTGTGGTGGCGGCTCCTGATGCACGTGAAGGTGCGGTGAAAATACATCAAGATGCAACGCTCTCAGTTGGTTTGTTTGATGGAGCAGAGAGTGCAGAGCATCCGCTAACGCCGAATCGATTATGCTATGTGCATCTAGCACGTGGTGAGCTTGAGGTGAATGGACATTCGCTAAAAGCAGGTGATGCTCTATTGATGCAAGCTGAGGCGAGCTTACATTTGCATTCAGGTAAACAAGCCGAAGTATTGGTGTTCGACCTGCCGCGCTAAGGATAGAACTAAGTGCCGAATTAGCACTTAATATGTAGAGCCAAGCAAGCTCCTTAGTTGGAAACTTGCTTGGCTTTTCCTTTTTATAAGTAGATGATGAAAGTTAAATTGGATCAAGGATAGGTTAATACGAGATGTTGTAAGTTCTTGTCTCGTGTTTGTAGAAAACGATCGATTGAATCTACGGTGACAGTATCAATATGGCCTGCCATGCGTCGATCAAACGGTTGATCATCAAAGGCGATATTCGCGCGGAACATGCGGCCACCTAAACGTGTCAACATTGGAATTTCCAAAGTACTGGCGCGATAGTTCGCATACTTCAACCAGGTTTGTGCTTGTTCGCGATTGCTAACTTGGACATCGTTCGCCAACGCTGCGGCCATGGTTTCCAATGCCCATTGATTGGAGTTTTGGTATTTGGTCGAAAAGGGATGCGCTAGCATATTGTAGTGAGGGTCCTGCAGCGCTTTCGGTGTTGACGAGTTGATTGTGCTGAGAATGCGTTGTTGAATCTCGATATTCGGAATCATCAACATGGCTTCATAACGATAAGGATCGTCCATAAAGAAATTGGCTAGTCCTTCGTTATATAAATCTGAGCGTGCGGTGCCACATTGATTGAGTTCATGCATCACCATCCAACGACCATCATCGAGCTTTCTGACGATGCCCAAATGAGAGTATTTGAGGCGATATTTCGATAGATCTTGACCGATACGCGCAATGATTGCGAGCTGCGCACCAGACTGGTCCAGGCTGACTTTAACCTTTTGCGCCAGCTCAAAACCTTGCATGAGTCGATTCGGATCAGCAGGTTTTTCATCGCAACTACGACCTGCGTGAACGGGAGCGCTCATGAAAACAAGAGTGCACAAACTGCCCGCAATGACAGCGGCGCGCATTATTGCACCTTCTCATGATGGATTAAGGCTTTGCCCAATTCATTGGGGATGAAAGCAATGACTTTGCCTGCGGAGATCAGTACATGTCCGGTGGCGACAGCAGATGCTTGAACAATCGCGCCACTTGCAAGACCGAGACCTTGGATCGCTTGACCAGACAATTGCACGGTGACACTCACGCCATCTGAAACGCCTTTGAGCACGACGACAGAGCCTTGTGCCAGCACTTCAATACTAGTAACCACCAACATCCCTGATGCACCGATGGTATTGAGTGAGCCTTCAACCACTGTGCTTGCCGCTTGTGATAAAGCATTCGAAGCGCGCGACAAAGCGCAAGAAGGGCAGTCGGGATCTGGTAAGGGTGCTGGCGCTACGGTAGTTGTTGATGGGCCATCGTCGACGGCGGAAGAAGCAAATGCGGAGAGTGGTGTGGCAAGGGAGAGACTGAGTAAAAGCAATGCGAATTGGGGACTTCGACCACGCTGTAACATATTCACCTCACGGCTTGTTATGGAGAGCGCATTATTGTTTTGAAGCGAGGTGCCATGCAATCAAAAAACCTGAAGTTGCATCTGGTGTTTTGAAAAGTCGCGTAAGGTGCAACTTTTCTGAAAGGGAAGTGGAAGCGATACGATGGGATAAAAGCTCAAATTCACTCCCGCACATGGCGGGAGTGAAACAATTGTATTTAGGCAGATACTTCGCTTGATTTCTGTCCTGGCGCGTCATCACGTTGCTCTTTTTTGCAATGTGGGCAGGATTTACCTGGGATGTACCAAGGAGATAATTGTTCACGCGGTGTAACAACAGCGCGGCAAGCGAAGCATTGTTTAGTATCGGTGGCTTCGAGCTTAGGGTTCAACGCGGTACGATAGTCGAACACAAAGCAGTCGCCATGATAGTGATCCCCACCAACTTCTTCGAAGTATTTCAGAATGCCACCTTCGAGCTGGTACACACTTTCAAAACCGACGTTTTGCATATGGATAGCCGCCTTCTCGCAACGAATGCCACCTGTACAGAAAGTGACTACAGTCTTGTCATTGAGATTGTCACGATTTGCTTCAATCACTGCTGGAAATTCGGTGAACTTCGTGATGCGATAGTCTATGGTGTTATCGAAACTACCGACATCGACTTCGAAGTCATTGCGAGTATCAACCATAACGACGGGTTTGCCATTGTCATCATGACCTTGATCTAACCAACGCTTTAGCGTCTTTGGCTCTACTGAGGGAGCGCGGCCATCTTCTGGCTTGATCAATGGCATACGCATGGTAATAATTTCTGGCTTTAACTTTACCAGCAATTTAGTGAAAGGCTGGTGATCAGAAAAGCTCTCTTTGGCAACGATGTCGGCGAATCGTGGATCGCTATGCAGCCAATCCATATAGGCATCAATCTCGTGGCGCAAACCAGCGAGGAACATATTGATACCTTCTGGTGTCAAAAGCACGGTTCCTTTGAGATTGAGCTCTTGGCACTTGGCGATGAATTCGGGGCGCTTCTCAGCCGTATCGTTGAAAGTGATGAATTTGTAGGCTGAAATATTAACGTAAGGGTTGTTCGCGGAAGTCATGTTTCTTGAGGGAGTAGGTTAAGTCTTTGATTTGTCAGCATTATAGGCTGAAAATCGACTTTTCGTTCGCTTCCGCGACGAACTGAAGGTGTGGAATTGGCTTAAATCTTTCACTTTCTTCACCACTTGATTCAAGTAATGTGGACTGCGCCTCCTAGTTGGTGATGACAATTACTTGAATCTGCAAAAACGCATCTAATCATGTTAATGGAAGTTAGCTACGTGTAAAAAAACTATTTTTACGTGTGATAATGTGGAAATTTAGTCATGCCGTAAAAAAACGGTGGTAAAGTTTAAAGTTGTCTGAGAATAACAAAATAAGCGTTCACACCTGAGTATGAGCATCGTTGATACCAATAACAAGAATGATACCGTCGAGCTCGCAGTTGACGCCCCTACCTTGCCGCCTTCTCTGCTTCACTACGAAATTCGGGGGCAGATCGATACCTCTCTAAGCTCTAGTGCTTTCAACTTGTACCAAGCTTGGGACAGCGTATTGCGCCGTCAGGTGCTCATCAAAGTTATGGCAGGCTTGGGGGCTAATCTTGAGGCAATGCTAAACGAAGCGCGTTTGGTCGCTTCTTTGAAGCATTCTAGTTTTTTTAAAATCCATGCCTTGGAGCAAGATGGCGACAGTCTGTTTATTGTCATGGAAGCGGTTCAAGGAACTCCGCTGCGTGAATGGATTAAGAACCATCGTGGCAATGAGAAGCACATCATTGAGTATGTTTATCATCTCGCCGCCGCGCTCCATGAAGCACAAGCAGTCGGCTTAGTTCATGGTGATTTGCAGTCAGCAAATTTGTTGATTGATCAGTCAGGCAAGATCCGAATCTTACATTTCGCACTGCGCCAAGATCGAAATGTTGGTGAGCTTCAGCAGTTAAGACAATTTCAGCAAGTCGATGCTTACCAAGGCATCGCTTATCTGGCTCCCGAACGCTTTAGTGACGTCGAGCCAAGCCCCAGTAGCGAGGTCTTCGCGCTCGGTGTTATTACTTACGAAATGCTAAGCGGTGAGCTGCCGTTTGCCAATTTGAATGGTTTGGCATTGGTCGCAGCGCAAGTTCAAACGCAATCTGAACAGTGGACGTGGAGCAGCTCAATTTCATTGAAAGCCAAAGAGCTAATATTGGGTATGACTAAACGCGATTCAGTAAAGCGTATGAGTTACCTCGAGGTGATGCAAGCCTGCCAGGAGATGCGGCCAGACGACCCGATTTCGGTGAGCGCGGTTTCTTTGCAGCTCAATGCATTGCAGGCGCAACTCGATGGCATGGCACGTCAACGTCGGAAAAAAATAGCTCTCATCTTGGCCTTAGTAGTCGCCATCTCCGGTATCGGAATTTGGCAGGCAAAACCATATTGGCCTCAAATCGCAAAAGCCTTGAAGCCCTATTCTGAAAGCCGTGAGATGGAGCAAGGTATCGCTGCCCTTTCCAGTTATGCGCAAGTGCCCATTCAAGATCAACTTGATAAAGCGAATGAGCATTTCGAACGCATCTTGCAGAGATCTCCGAACAACGCCAAGGCCGTCGCGTATATGAGCTTGGTGTATATGAGTAAATATAACAACGAAAAACGAGATGAGACATGGATGCAGAAAGCGAAAGCTAGTGCGCAACAGGCCATGAGCCTCGATCCAAATTTAGCAATTAGTCAGATTGCAAATGCAAAAGTTTTGCAGTGGCATCATCGAATGCAGGAGGCATTAAATGCTACGGACACCGCATTGAGGCTAGAACCAGACAATTTGATTTGCTGGATAAACAAAGCGCGTATTCTGCTGGAGATGGGGAAAGTTAATGACCTCCGCAAGTTTGCCGAGGACGGGACTAAAAAATTTCAAGATGACCGCGTTTTACCAGAATTGAATGGCGTTGCACTTGGAACATTGGGAGATCAAAAAGGGGCTGAAGAAGCGTATCGCTTGAGTATTAGTCGCCAGCCTGATTCGGTGAATGCATATTCCTTGCTGGCAGATGTCCTAGATGAGCAAGGTCGTGTTAACGAGGCAATGCAGTTTTTGCAGCAAGGACTGCAAATTCGACCTAATGCACAACTATACGGGGCTTTTGGAAGAATAATGTTCCGTAAGAGAGCTTATGTTGAAGCGGCAGATGCATTTGGTAAAGCTGTTTCACCGCAAAAGGGTGTTTTCGGAAGTTACTTTCGTTGGTATCAATATGGTGAAGCGTTAATGTGGGTTCCGGGGAGGGAAAGGGACGGTATCGAAGCTTTTCGGAACGCCAAAACACTCCTAGAAATACGCCTGACAAGGTCTCCTGATGACGCTTTTATTATGTCACACATGGCCTTTATTCAAGCACGTTTAGGTGAATTTAGCTCTGCTAAACAAACCATACATCGGGCGATTGAAATAAATACTGAGACTGCAAATTCATATTTGTTTGGCGCTGCCGTTTATGAACTTGCGGGTGATCGTGAAACTGCACTCAAGATGATCGCGCTCGCACGAAACTTGCAATTTCCTACCGCAGAATTTGCAAGTAATCCGATTTTCGATGGGCTCAGAAAAGATCATCGATATCATCCATAGCGAGATTCGCGCTTATTTACCTTTGAGAAGGTCCGGAACTTTTTCGAATTTAAGGCGACAAAAAATGTTGAACCAGAGCCAAATAAATAAAAATTTTAATGCTATTCGATTCATCTCTTACTGCTTATTTACGGGACCTGAGTTATCTAGTGAAGTTCCGGGTGGCGAAAGTTACTTAGGCAACGAGGACCAAGAAACTGATATTCTGGCCCGCATCGACATTTTAAAAAATGCGGTAGATACCGCACGCGCGCAACTGCCGGCAAACGATGTTGATAGTGGTGTTATCAACGTTTTCTTATCGCCAGAGTTTTACTTTCATGGTACTCGAGGAGCATACCTTTACTCTTCTATTGAGGAAGATCCATTGCCTTACCTTTTGCAGCAAGTGCGGGAGAGTTTTAGTGCCCCTGCTTATGCAAATTGGGTGTTTGTTTTTGGTACAGCCGTTACCGCACACGTTGCAAATGTTGATCGTCTATTTTCATCCGAGAGCGTGCGCGCACGCAATGCGATTGTCAAAACTTTGCTCGAACAAAAAGAACAAACATATGGTCCTACAGAGCAATTGGTGAGCACTACTTTGTCCAACTTTCTGACTGATTGTCATGCAAGTCCTGATGTGACGGTACGTGATCGTGCTGTTATTTTTAGTCAAATTACACTTGATACGCCGACCCATACATTGGCGACCAATGTAATGACCACGGAAAAGTATTTTCTATCTGGTGAAGATTTTATCCTCTGTGAGCCAAGTGGCCGTGCCGATGTGATCACAGAGCAAATGGTTAGTTATGCGCATATTGATTTGTCCAATGGTGATTCGAAACGAACCGCTTTTGATAACTATGCGATATTTCGTCAGAATGGAGTTAATTCCTCAACTGGCTTTGTTGATTATGGTATCGAAATTTGTCTTGATCACGACGATGCGCGACTACGCTCCAATCTCCGTGAGGACGGCATTGGTAGTGTCCATGTGCAACTTGTGCCGTCATATGGCTCGGCAATTATCCAGTCAAACGTTGTAGCTAGTGCGAACGGTTTCGTGTTCAATTGCGATGGCCAAATGGTTCTTGATTCGACCTCGGGTGTGCAGCAATATGGCGATCCTAGATCTGAATTTCTGTACATTAATTATGGCACCGATAAATATGGTTCGCATAGTCAGTTGGCTCGCGTCAATACGCCAGCGGTCGGAGATAATCCAAAATTAAAATCCGCCTCATTCTCTAACTTGCCTACCAATGATGTAGCAATTTTCTCTGTTCCCAAACCAATCCTGAAAGCGGGGACATTTGAAGATTATTTTGTTGGCGGGACAGGCGCGATTCATGTTTATGGTCTGAGGGATGCATACTCGCTTGTTAGTTGCGTTGAAAAATAAGAAGTAATGGCATGATTTGTGCTACTGTTATTTTTACTCTTTATGAAATTGATATTTCTAGAAGGTAAATCAAGAAAATTATTTGATGTTGATGAACTTACTATGGAGATTTTCTAATGGCACCGTTTGATAACCAAAGTCTGATAAACGATAAATATGAAGTTGTAAAAGATAGTTCGGATTTTTCAGTGAATACGCCAGCAACTCAAAAAACATGCACACAAACTTGTGGATGTACGAGCGACATCGGCGCTGATTTTTATGTACCTCCGCAACAACAGCTATCATCAGGTGACTTAGACGTACCAGCTACACAGAAAACATGCACGCAGACATGTGGTTGTAGCGGCGATGGACTCGAGCAAATCGACTATATTGCCCCGGCTTTGAAATAGTGGCCGATTTACTTTTTTTTAGAATGGCCGCGAGTGCGTGCAGAGTTGACTCACTCAGCGGTCCCTTGTCAGTGTGACAGAATTCCATGCTAGCCGCTGATGTATGCCCTAAGCATACATCGGTTTAGCGACACCTCTAGCTATTTATGTTTCTGACGTCGACTAACCTCGCACATTTCTTGATTTCCCGGAAGCTTGTAACACCTTCGACGATTGTCGATGGAGATTTTAGTGTGACCGAGCTGGGAAGACGAAACCGAAATTTTTGCGTCAAACTTGATTCAAATAGAGCCCTGTTTGTTAAACAAACCAAGGCTAGTGATCCTGATAGTTTGGCTAATTTCAAACGAGAGATGGACTATTACACGTTGGCGCAAGTTCAGTCATCCTGGAATCAATACCTACCTCGCGTGCTTGATATTGACCGAGAGCGTCATAGTATCGTTCTAGAGTTCATTAATCATAGCGAGAGTTTGACGCAATATCATTGGCGGATTCGTCGTTTTTCAACTCTGATTGCAAGTATGGTTGGAGGTGCTTTGGCGGATTTTCATCGTTCAGTTACCTTAGCGAATGTGCCCCATGAGCTGCTGCAGTCATGCCAGCGTAATCCCGTTTGGATTCTAAACTTTGATCGTGTTTCAGACTCCGCGAGCGATGGTGTTAAGCAAATGCTGGCGACGATGCAGCAATTCGGTGCAATTCGAGATGGAATGCAGGCACTCAAACGAGATTGGAGATTTGATTGTCTCATGCACGGAGACATGAAATGGGATAATTGCCTGATCTATCCTGATGAAAAGCAGATGGCTCAACTCAAATTGATTGATTGGGAACTGATTGATATTGGAGATGCTCGTTGGGATGTCGCGGGCCTAATGCATTCTTTTCTGGTGTTTTGGATTGAAACTGATCTGCGAGAAATTGGACAAGCACCTGCTAGGGACATTGTGGAGCTCATTGCTCGTGAGAATGATCTGCAGGCAGCACTGCGCCAGAGCTTACAAACTTTTTGGCGATCCTATCAAAATGGTTTGGGGAGGACAGAGTATGACTTGCATGAACTTGAATCAGTTCTACGTTTTGTCGCGGCGCGTCTGATTTTAACTTGCTATGAGGGCGTATTCACTGCTAGGGACATGTCAAACAGTATGTCGATGGTGTTACAACTCGCTCAACTGATGTTCGAGGATCCTTTGATGTTGGTGAAACATTGGTTCGCAATCGCAACCGAATCAAGAGTTGAGGAACTTGAGGCATGAGCGTGCCGCATTGTCACTCCGATCTTCTCGATATTTGTCAACGGGTAAAGATTGAAGCTGATCGCATTTCTTTCGCTAGTGAGGAGTTCTTGTTGAAAGGTGCGTTAGATGCACTTTCACACGCACAGTTGCTTGATACACTTACCGGACGTCTATATAAAAATTTTTATATTCGTCCTGAGTCAGGACGTGATAATCAACTATGTTCCTCCGAAAAACCAATCCGAACTCCGATCTCGATTCAAACTGATATTGCGGAATTGGTCGCGCACCTAAAAATCGCTAATGGCACACACCCATCTTGGGACCCAGGTTGGGAGATCTACCATTTTGGAAATGATGGCAGAGCATACGTTAAAAGGGCGGATCAAAGTCGAATTGCGTGGGCCGGCACTTATATGCTCGACAACTGGATGGGAGCAGGTGCAAAAGTCGGAGATATCGTTAAGCTCAAAGTGTTCCCTTACACAGAAGCACCATTAGATTCCTTTTTCCATACTTTTGGTGCGACTTTGTCGGATCAGTTCGATGAGTATAAGTTGTTGAGGTTTTATTTCAATATTGAGTCGAGCATGGTCGTTGCGCTGCTACGGTTTTTGAGTCAACAACTCAACCACTATTACATACCGTATCACTTTAAAGCACTTGCCGATCCCGCAACTTATGGACGAGCTGATGCAGCGGTTTTATATGTGGCAAGTTGCCACTATCAAATAGTTGCCTATCTGTTGACCCGCCTACCTGATTTATTGGGAGATGGTTTACGTTCAGGAGTGCCAATGTTTACAAGAGAATTTGCTCGTGGCATAGGTGCTGCCCAAGACCCAGGCAAAGGGGCCAGTTTCGGTATGCATCGTTGCGGTTTGGTGGCTCTTGCTTTGTTGAAGGCCAATGCAAATGGAATCTATAATTGCGACGGGAAAATGGCGTTAATTGAACAATGCTTTAGTGACGTCGGTATAGATTTGAATACTCCTTATTTGAATTCAGGCGAATTTGATCTATTTGCACAACCACTTTTTGTCGGAGGAGTGGAGTGATTGACGCTGCTAAAGAACGGTACTTGGAGGTGGCGGATCGGATCGGCAGAAGCTTGTGTCGCGACGCTTTGTGGGACAGTAGACGTTGTACTTGGCTGGGCTGGACGCATGAGGCGCAGGTTAATGGCAGCACGCAAATGTTCCGCGCACTCGGTGCGGATTTATACGGCGGGACATCGGGAATCGTTCTGTTTTTGACCGAACTCTATCAGCTCACCCAAGATCCACTTCAATTGCGCTGTATCGATGGCGCGCTGAATCAAGCCTTGTCTTTGCACGAAAAGAACCAGGCAAATCCAAACGCGAGTTTCTTTTCGGGTACTACAGGGCTAGCCTTTGTGTTGGCTAAGGCTGCCCGAATAACAGGGCGACATGACCTATACGCTCGCAGCAAACAGCTCTTGCTTCCCTTGAGAAATCAAGTGTTGGCCCCGATTGCACTTGACGTGGTCACTGGTAGTGCTGGTGCGATACCGGCATTGCTCCATTTGTCCGCAGTATTAAATGCTCCCGAAGTCATCGATATAGCGGAAATGCACGGCCAACATTTATTGGTAAATGCGGTCTATAAGGGCGACGAGGTTTCGTGGCAGACTTCTAGCAATCCAAGGGAACCGCACTTAAATGGCTATTCGCATGGTAGTGCGGGGATCGCAACGGCACTGCTGGAGTTGTACGCACGGACAAAAAATGAGGACTATTTAAAGATTGCACTTGGTGCTTTGCGCTTTGAACGTCGACAAAGGAATTCTGAGATTGGAAATTGGCCGGATCATCGCATTCCGCCTTCTGGTGTAAAGAGTGCTCGTCCAAACTATAGTTTGGCGTGGTGCCATGGTGCGCCGGGAATCGGATTAGCGCGATTGCGTCAAGCGCAGATCTTGCCCGAGAATGTGGAGATTCAAGAAGACTTGGAAATGGCCTTAGCTACCACTTCTTCTGCGCTGGCCAGACCATGGAAAAACGGGCGTGCTAATTTTTCACTCTGCCATGGTGAAGCGGGGAATGCAGAGCTCTTAATTCAAGCAGCACATCAACTTCAACGCCCGGACCTGAGACAGCTCGCAGAACAAGTCGGTGAAAATGGCATTCGACACATCCTACAAGAGGGGCGTCCTTGGCCGTGCGGGAACAGCGGTGCTGGTGAAACCCCTAGTCTAATGCTCGGTACAGCTGGTATCGGTCATTTTTATTTGCGCCTCGTTGACCCGTTTAAAGTGCCAACGATTTTGCTGACCAATCCTGGCTGAGAGTTAAAACCGCCTTAAACCTAGCCTAGACCTTAGCTTACCTCGCGATATGAGGAAACTTGCCATTGTTTAGTGTAATTGACGTTAGAATGAGGGACATCTCATTATGCCCACTCAGGGTATTACTCCGGGGCCTCCACATCAATCAGCATGGTTCACTCTCACGATAATTCAGGGCAAGCGACAGAGATCTTGCAATATAGACTTGGGCAACGCATTCGGCTTGATCTGGATGGAGAGTTGTTTGAGGCTTTTGACACTAGTCTATCGCGCCCGGTATGGATACGTAAATTTCCCCTTCAGCGTATTTTCGCGGAAGGACAAACTTACAGTGATGCAGTCAGCACTGTCGATCAGCGCGAGGCAGCGATTGAGACCCTACGTCAACGGATCAGAAAAGTCGCAGGATTACAGCATCCCGCCTTTGCCCGCATTCACAATGTTGAAGAGGTCGACGAGAACATCTTTGTTGTCATGGAGGCGGTGACTGGACTGCCATTGACTCAGTTAGAAGCAGTGACTGCCAATGAGGCCTTGTTGGCCAAGTATCTGTTTGAAGTGGCAAGCGCATTTCAAGAAGCGCATGCACTAGGATTAGTTCATGGAGATTTGAAGGCGGAAAATTTGGTGCTTGATGCATCGGGTCATATTCGAATCTTAAATTTTTCACTTGCGCCCGGCACCGCATCGAACATCTTTGGATCGGAAACACAGATAGATCCTTTCGGTAGTTTGATCTACACCGCTCCTGAACGTTTCTCTCAAGCTGTACCGCTCGCCGCGAGTGATCTATATGCACTTGGTGTGATTTGGTATCGCTACTTTTCTCAGTGCTTGCCTTTTGCGGGCCTGCACGGTTTAGCCTTGGTGGCAGCGAAACTGCAGTCTAGTTCGGCGCAATGGGAATGGCCAGAAAGTATGTCCATGCCTATGCGTGAGATTTTATTGAAGTTGACGGCAGCGGATCCATCAGCGAGGCCGTCGGCAACGGAGTTGCGTGAACGATGTGTAGCGCTAATCCCAAGGGATATGGTTTCGCAGAGCCTCAACAGTGAAGACTTGCGTCAGTTACGTGAAGAAATCGAACATCGATTTGATTTGAAAAAGAAACGATATCGGTATGGCGTGCCTCGAACTTGGAAGCAGTATGTGATCGCATTGGGACTTGTCGCAATCTTGTCAGTGCTTGCATGGAAGGCGGTGCAAAATGGGCCACAACTTTGGCGTGCCTTGAAACCTTATTCGAGTTCCAATGAAATAGCCGAAGGGCTCAATGATTTGACTGAGTATCAAATTCGTCCACGTCCCGCTAAATTGGCTAGTGCTATCCAACATTTTCAACAGGTCATTGAACGTGAGCCGCGAAATGCTGAGGCGATCGCCTATCTCGCTATCAGTAATTTGTCGAACTATTACGCAAGTACGCGTGATGAGGTTTGGTTTCAAAAAGCGACGGCAGGTGCACAGCAAGCGATGTCCTTGGCGCCAGAGGCTGCGGCTAGTTTGTTGGCTCAAGCCCGTATCCAGCAAGGATATCATCAACTCGATTTGGCACTTCAAAGTGTGGAGCAGGCTTTGCAAAAAGAGCCTGACAACTTGCTGCTCTGGCACTGCAAGATGAGTGTTTTGCTCGAGGCAAGAAAGAACGAAGAAGCAATCAAGTTTGGCGCTCTCGGTGCCAGTAAGTTTCCTAATGATCGATTTTTATTAGATCTGATGGGCGGAATTTTTCTAAACCGAAGCGACTATCCATCCGCTATAGTGGTGTTGGAGCAAAGCATTCGTCGGCAACCTGAATCTCTCTTGGCCTATTCTCTATTGGCTCAAGCCATGTATTCGCATGGAAAGCGTGAAGAGGCATTAGCTATCATTCAAAAAGGCTTAGTCATTGGCTCGAATGTGAACCTTTTTACCACCTTGGGCAATATTCGTTTTGAGGAACACGATTTTGTTGCCGCTGCTTCAGCTTATGAAAATGCAGTGTCGGTCAACAAAGGTGTCAATGGTAGTTATTTGCGATGGTTTCAATATGCGGAGGCCTTAGTTCAGATCCCCGACCGTCGAGCTGATGCGATGCAAGCGCATCAAAAAGCACAGAGCTTGCTTGAGCTTCGGTTGAAGCGCTCGCCGAGCGACCCAATACTCACTAGTATCCAAGCCGTGATATACGCGCGTTTGGGTAATTCGGAAGCATCTCATCAGTTTATACAGAAGACATACAGCATTGCTGAGATTCCCGCCGAATCTCATTTTTGGTTAGCGCTCAGTTATCAGATCCTCGGGGAACAGCAGCAAGCAAACACAGCACTCGCAGAAAGTCGGCGGCAGGGCTATGAGCCCGGCATGATCGCGAATTACCCTGATTTCAAAATGCGATGAAGGTGCTCTCAACATAGTGCTTTGTTGGTTGAGACATACGTTGATTACCCTCTAACGGGATACGAACTCCAATTTGCAGAGTTCGTCTATTTTCGACAAACAATCCGAGTTAAAATGTGGCCTGCTTAGCAAATTGGATTTTTGTAGAAGTTCTCCTATGTCAGTAACCCAAGTCACTGCCCAACAACCTGAATTTTTACTTCACTATCAGCTAGGTCAAAGCCTAGGTGAGGGCGGTTTTGGACAAGTGTTTCAAGCGTGGGATACGAAATTACATCGCCAAGTTGCCATTAAATATTTAAAGAATGTCAGTGCTGGCGTCGATCTTTTGCGTGAAGCCCGCCTTGCAGCATCTTTACAGCATCCTGCCTTTGTGAAGGTTCATGCCCTCGAGCAAACCTCAGATAGCCAAGCGATCGTGATGGAAATGGTGCCGGGTCGGACCCTACGTCAATTGCTTGAGACGCAGCCACCGAGTATCCATCAAGTTCTCGATATTGTTCGTCAAGTCGCGCAGGCAATGCAGGAGGCACACGCCGCGGGCCTTATTCATGGCGACCTCAAACCCTCGAATTTAATGCAAGAGCCAGGTGGCGCGGTCCGCATCTTGGATTTTGGTCTGGCGAGTCAAGCCGATCGCGATGCGACAACATCGGTAGTGCAAGCAGACCCTCAAGGCACCATAGCCTATATGGCACCTGAAATTTTGACCGGCGCTAGTATGCGTGCGTGTTCAGATATCTATGCACTGGGCGTCATCTTGTACGAGCTTCTGACTGGAAGTCGACCATTCGCCAATCTCTCAGGTTTGGCTTTGGCCGCTGCAGTCATTCAATCGAATTCTGATCAATGGCCTTGGCCTGACCATTTGCCGTTGGCATTGCGTCAGTTGGTTCGTGCCATGACCGCGCGTCAACTTGAAAATCGAATCGCATCAATGCAGGAAGTGGTTTTGCAGATCAATCAGTTGATTGCGCTTGACCCTCCATCGATGGGCTCGGCTTCCTTCAAGATGAGCGGCATTAACCTTGCTGCATTGCCACCGCAAGATGAAGCTCCCATTGTTAATTGGCGACGCTTGTTTAAGTCTTCGCGTCCAATCTTGCTGGTCTTTATTGTGCTGATACTGGCATTTGTTGGATGGCAGACACAACCATATTGGTCGCGGGTCGAAACGCAGTTAAAGAATTATTCTGAAGCCCGAGAAATGAAAGCAGGCTTAGCAGCGCTTGAACAGGCAGATCGGGCGGAAATGTTAGACCAAGCGGAAGTACATTTCACCCGTATCTTGGAGCAGACGCCTGAGCACACTGCTGCTCGCGCCAGTTTGGCACTCGTCGATAGCTATCGATATGTGCTGGATGCGCAGAATACAGCGGCTCTTGAGCGCGCTGAGGCCAATGCAAAAAAAGCTTTGGAGCAGAATGATTTTTTAGCGCTGACACATATTGCCTATAGCCGTGTGTTGAGTTTGAGGGGGCAACATGAGGCTGCGCAGCAGGAGATTGATCGCGCATTTGCTCTTGACCCTAAAAATCCACAAGTGTGGCTCAACAAAATATTAGGACAACTGCGAGCAGAGAAAGTGAAGGAGGCGATGGAATCGGCTCAGCAAGCGGCCCAATTATTTTCACAAAATGCTGGCTTTTCTCATCAGCTCGCCGAGATCTATGTCTCCCAACAAAATTACAGTATGGCGGTCGAGCTTTATCAACAAAGCATTGAGCGTAGCTCGGCTAACGCTGCAACTTATATTGGTTTAGCACGAGCGCAGGTGAAGCTGAACCAGATCGAAGAGGCAATTCAAACTTTGCAGCAAGGTCTAAAACTGCGTGAAACTGGCGAACTGTATGCGGAGCTTGGTGATACTTTGTTCTTACGTGGTGATTATGTCGGTGCGGCTACCGCCTATGAGAGAGCGGTCAATAAAGTTACGGGTAATCCTGAAGATTTTCGAACTTGGGCTAAATATGCAGACACTTTGCAATGGATTCCGGGGCGGATGGATAGCGCGAAAAATGCCTACGCGACTGCACGTGATTTGATTAAGCCTAAATTGGACAAATCGCCCAAAGACGCAGACTTACTTTCTCGCACAGCGCTGTATAACGCAAAGAATGGTGATATCTCGGCCGCACATGAGGCGATTGCTGCTTTAGATGGATTAATCGAGCAAAATCCGTTGGCGCAATTTAGAGTGGGGGTGAGCTACGAAGTTTTGGGGAAACGCGAAGCTGCAGTTGCTGCGGTGCTCAAAGCAAGGTCTCTGGGTTATCCAACAAAACTAATTGATGCTGACCCCGACTTGGTATCCTTGCGTCGAGACCCTCTGTATTTGCGCAAGCCAAGTAAGCTCTAATTCCTTCAGTAAATTATGACAAGAGACCTTTCACCATGTCATGGAAACGTTCTTTAGTCACAGGCTTTTCGAGGCTACCCACTAATTGCAGAAATTTAAGCTGTGCTACCAACTCGGCACTGTGAATTACTTCGATCGATTGTGCCGACATGATGATAACGGGGATCTTGGACTGCCGATAGGCGAGCTGCCAGAGAAAGTCGAAGCCATCCATGGTCGGCATCATCAGGTCTGAAATAATCAGATCTAGACCTTCATTGGTTTGTTCAAGAACCGCAACGGCTTGGGTGCCGTTATCTGCGGTAGTGACTTGAGTAATATTGAGAGACTTGAGTAGAGCGCTGACATAAGCCAGCTGTAAAGGATCATCGTCCACGACCAGCACTCGCATCTCCCCGGGCGTCTTCTGTGGAAACGATGAGTTTGACATCGGACTCTCCGAACGGTGATCTGGAAGTAATGTGACTTAAGTTTGCTTGCGGCGATGAATTTACTTAAGCTTGCTCTTCGCTCCTACGCGAATTTCGATACGGTTTTCGTAGGAACTTGCTACATGGTATTACTATTTCACGTTGTTTGAGTCTGAAAGAGCGAGTTTCTATCGCAAAAACCACAGTCTCTTTCAGATCTTCCCAACTCAGCATGCCCGAATAGAGGTCGGTTTACTCAAGAAATCCAGCCTAAACCTTTTAAGTGGCGGCGCAAGGCTTCACTCGGTGTCTTTAGAAGTGATGCACATTTTTCAACTTCTCCGCCGGCCGTGTCAAATTGTCCGCGCAATTCATCCGTTGGGATTTGCTCCACACGTCGAATTTGAGCGTTGGCCTCGATAAGTTTATACATAGAAGGGCGGGATATGCCCAAATCTTCCGCGGCATATTGGATCGTCCAAGCGTGTTTCTCCATCGCGTTGACTACATCATCTTCGCTCAAGTCGCGCAACTTCTTGCGCTCTACCGGCACTTCTTCGGGGTCTGGGGCAACTTTGCCCAACTTACCCATGACATTATCTTGCATGCCATATGCATGTATTTTTCGGAGTTGAGCGGCGTTGTCGACCGATTGCAATTTTGGAGCTTCAATCATACTCGCGAGCACCGGAGTTTCACCCATTTGTATCGATAATATGGCTCGCTTGAAGACGTTGCCTAATTGGCGAATATTGCCTGGCCAGTCGTAATTGAGTGCATTGTCAATGAAACTAGCGGGAATCTGCCCAGGATCAATCGAACCGACTTCAAGTGTTTGAAACAAGTTGATCATCAATAAACCGATGTCCTCACGGCGTGCACGTAAAGGTGGAATCCGAATGATGAAGCTTTCTAAGCGACGAACTAAAGCGTGGTTAAAAGACGAATGATAGAGATCTTGATCGGTTGCGGTGATCAGACGTGCAGTCGATTTATTATCGCGTGTTGCCCCAAGTGGACGATACTCACCTGTTTCGAGAACTCTCAATAGCATTGGTTGGATGCTAACAGGAGTGTTGCCGATTTCGTCGAGAAAGAGAGTGGATCCCTCAGCTTCGCTGAAGAAACCATTACGCGCGTTTTGTGCGCCTGTGTAGGCGCCTTTACTTGCACCAAATAAATCTGCCGCTGCAAGTGACTCGTTGAGTGCAGCCATATTCACTGACACCATGCGATGTGCAGATCGCTTACTTAGTTGATGAATGCCGCGCGCAGCCACTTCTTTTCCGGTACCCGTTTCGCCGAGAAGTAATACCGTGGCATCACTGCTCGCTGCGAGACGAATTAGATCGCGGGCTGCGATAGCAGCGCTGCCGACGCCAATAAAACCTTCGACCGGGTTTTCTTTGGGAAGGCAGCGCATCCAATGAATACATAAGTAAACCGCACGGCCTAAAGCCAAAATCGCTCCAGCCTCAATTTGTTCCGCGCTGAGACATACTGGATCAATAATCATTTGGCCGTTGAGCTCGACCACCATTCTGCTCTTTGGTGGGCATATCGTGACGCCATCACTAGTGTCTCGCACTACGCGGATGGGTTCCCGAGAAACGCCACCATGCCCGATTGGCAAAGTGTCTCCATGGCTCTTGCGAAACATCGGAATGAAGCGACTTACTTCAATCACCCCTTCTTCAGTGGTTCCGATGAATTGCTCACCGATGCGCGATACATCTGGATGCCAAGCGATCGTGATCGCTAACAAAGGCCTACTTTCTTTGGCAACCACATTCAGTGGCGAGGTGATGGTGTAATCAATATTGTTCATCGTTACTTCAATTGGTCAAATTGTGGGTGTCAATTGACGTGTAAAAAATCATTTTATTTACACGTCAAAATTTTAAGTCGTAAATTGATTACACGTAAAGGCTTGAAAATTTACATGACAAGCGACTTTTTTACGTGATCACCGCCACTTACTGCAATTTCCATACCTTCTTTTTATCCGACTCAAAATTACTTAGTTTTGTAGGTAAAACTTCAGGGCTATGTCAGAAAAGCTCTAGTACATTCCCGTAATAAAAGAAGTTCGTTGCTTAAATTATCACTTTATTTATGGATTCATGATAACTCTCGGTTTTTAAAGCTTTTTTTCGTACAAAACCTTGTTCTTAGTTTAAGCAGTTTACACCAAAAATCTGCGCCTTTTGAGGTAAATGCGATCTGGCACGTGAATTGCTATTAGTGGTGTAGAGCCGCTTTTGTGTGGCAAAAATATCGAACAAATCTAAGCGTATTGAGTGTTCATGAGAGTCTGGGTTGGGTGTTTTCCAGAATCTGAGTGGAAACCATAATTGAGGTCAAAATGAATAGCCAAAGTGATCTAGTCATCAAAGAAGTTGACGTCCTGATTTTAGGTGGTGGGATTTCAGGTTGTACCGCGGGTATTGCCTTGCTGAAGCGCGAAGATGTGCGCGTTTCTATTGTCGAACGTGGTGATTACTCTGAACATAAGTACGGCGAGTCACTTTCCTCTAGTGTCCGTTCGACACTGGAATACCTTGGTGTTTGGGATGAATTTTGCGCGACGCAAAGCCAAGAGCCATTTTTTAGCCAGGTAAGTTGGGGTAGTTCCGAATCTCGCCGCCTTGGGCACATGTTCGCTGAGAGCGGAACAGGTTGGGCACTGAATCGTCTTCGTTTTGAAAAGATGTTGGCTGATACGTTCACCTCCCGTGGCGGCGAACTACTGATTCGTAATCAGGTGGTGACATGTGAGGCTAGACCACAAGGTGGTTGGCGTGTCTTGGTCAAGGACGAGCAAGGAGCGACCTACGTTACTCATTGTAAATTTATTATTGATGCTTCTGGTCGTCGTGGAGTCATGCGAACTAATTTGAATTTGGCGCTAACGGTTCACGATCGTTTGGTTGGTGTTGGATGCATTGGTCGATTGCCTGAAGGTGGCAGTTTGACTGTAGAAAATCACGTGGAAGCAGCAGAATATGGATGGTGGCATGTTACGCCAATGGTGGATGGTCGTGTTTCAGTGGTCTTGATGAGCGATCCTGATATTTTGAACAAGCTTCATGGTAGCCAGCCGGCAGTGTGGCGCGCGTTATTTTCTAAAACCCAAATTGGTAGTACCTTGCAAAGCTTGGAGTTTGATGATGTACCTCGAGCGTTTCCTTGCTATTCCTCTTATTTGAGAAATGCAGGAGGCAGGGACTGGGTTGCGGTTGGTGATGCAGTGGCCTCATATGATCCGATCTCTTCCTCTGGTATTCCACGCGCATTGGCAACTGGCGTTCATGGTGCCTTCATCGCGGTGGATCATCTCTTTTCAGAGGGCAGTCTTTTAGATACCTACGCGCAAGCGATTGAACAAGACTTCCGTCAATACTTACAAACGCAATGGCAATACTATCAACGTGAAACTCGTTGGCCGGAATCGGTATTTTGGGCCCGACGTCGCGCAGTTATTGCCCTATCAAAAGACTCGATGATTCAAGACGTGCATTTCTATGAAAGTAAAATCACCGTTCAACCTTTGCACTTGAAATCGAATGAAATGCACGACCTATGGTCATTGTGCCAAAGGGGGAAAGTTCTGCGCCAAGTGATGATGGAATTTTCTGAGAAGCACGCTCATATTCCAGAGCAAAAGATTTTGCTGGGCTTTCAGGAGTTAATAGAGCGAAATTACCTTGAGATCGCAGTAGAAGAGGAAGAGGATTGTGTTTTCTTTAACACTGAGCGTCTTTACTTCGACTGAACGAAGCGAAGGAGTCTTTATCGTTTTCCTCGCGCTTAGGCCTTGGTGTCAGCAGCAGTAAATTCTTGTTCGAGAGTGTAAGTATTGCACTCCAGATCACAGGCAACACGGTAAAATAGCGGGATGAATACAGAACTCGCTATTGCCCCACAAATCGCCACGGCGCCAAGCGCCAACTCTCACTTGGACTACCCACAGTTCGTGCATTTACGCATGCATTCGGAGTATTCCATTGTTGATGGGTTAGTACGAATTGATGACGTAATCAAAGCTGCGTTAAAAGATAAACAGCCAGCGCTAGCACTGACTGATCTTGGTAACCTGTTTGGCTTAGTGAAGTTCTATAAGACTGCGCGTGGCAAAGCAATCAAACCTATCGCTGGATGTGATGTTTGGATTACCAATGATGCTGATCGCGATAAGCCTTCACGTTTGTTGTTGTTAGTGAAGTCTCGCCATGGCTACCTACGTTTATGTGAATTATTGGCACGTGCATGGTTGGAGAATCAACATCGTGGTCGTGCTGAAATTCGATTCGAATGGCTGCAAGAGCTCTTTGAAAACGATCCTGAACAAGGCTTAATTGCTTTATCCGGTGCACATTTTGGCGACATTGGCATCGCTATTGATAACGGTAATCTCGAGCTTGCTGAACGCTGCGCCCAACGCTGGGCCAGTATCTTTCCCGACCATTTTTATATTGAAATCCAACGCGCTGGACAGCCTAATATGGACAACCATGTGAGGCATGCTGTCACTTTGGCCCATCGTTTGGGTTTGCCTGTGGTGGCGACACATCCTATCCAGTTTCTAAGTAAAGACGATTTCACGGCACATGAGGCCCGTACCTGTATCGCCGAAGGCGAAATGCTGGCAAATGGGCGTCGTGTGCGTAAATTCAATGACCAACAATGTTTCAAGTCGCGCGAAGAAATGGTCGAGCTATTCAAGGATTTACCAGGCGCCTTGACCAACTCTGTCGAGATCGCGAAACGTTGCAACTTGAAATTGGAGCTCGGCAAACCGAAACTCCCTGACTTTCCGACGCCAGATGGCATGAGTTTGAATGACTTCTTAGTGTACGAAGCGAAGAAGGGTTTGGAATACCGATTAGCGAATTTGTTTCCAGATCCGGAAAAATTGGCGAAGAATCGTGAACGTTACGAAGCTCGTTTGAAATTCGAAACCGATACCATTATCAAGATGGGTTTCCCTGGTTACTTTTTGATCGTTGCCGACTTTATTCAATGGGCAAAAAATAATGGTGTGCCTGTTGGTCCGGGTCGTGGTTCCGGTGCGGGTTCTTTGGTCGCCTATTCATTGCTGATTACCGACCTTGATCCACTTCAGTACAACTTGCTGTTCGAACGTTTCTTGAATCCAGAACGCGTCTCCATGCCCGACTTTGATATTGACTTCTGTCAGGAAGGTCGTGACCGCGTGATCCAGTACGTGAAAGATCGCTACGGTAAAGATGCGGTGTCGCAGATTGCCACCTTCGGTACCATGGCGGCAAAAGGAGCGATTCGTGACGTTGGACGGGTGCTCGATTTCGGCTATATGTTTTGCGATGGTGTGTCTAAACTCATTCCGTTTAAGCCGGGCAAACAAGTGACCATTGCTGAAGCGATTGTCGAAGAGCCTTTGCTGGCGGAGCGTCAGGAGAACGAAGAAGAGGTTAAGACCTTGCTCGATTTGGCGCAGCAGGTCGAAGGTATCACCCGAAATATCGGTATGCACGCCGGTGGTGTGTTGATTGCCCCAGGCAAGCTCACAGACTTTTGTCCGCTATACACTCAAGGTGGTGATTCCGGCGTGGTCTCGCAGTACGACAAAGACGACGTTGAAGCAGTCGGTTTGGTGAAGTTCGACTTTTTGGGTTTAACTACCTTAACGATTTTGGATCGTGCGGTACGTTACATCAAAATGCTCGATCCTGCGATGAAAGACTTCGATTTGTCTAAGTTACCTTTGGACGATCGCGCATCTTACGAGTTATTGACGAAGGCAAAAACAGTCGCAGTCTTCCAGCTGGAAAGTCGTGGTATGCAGGGCATGTTGAAAGATGCGCGTCCCGATCGTTTCGAAGACATTATTGCGCTGGTTGCGCTGTATCGCCCAGGCCCTATGGATTTGATTCCAGACTTCTGTAAGCGTAAGCACGGCGAAAAATTTGATTACCCTGACCCACGTACCGAAGGCATTTTGTCTGAGACCTACGGCATTATGGTGTATCAGGAACAGGTTATGCAGATGGCGCAGGTGGTTGGTGGCTACTCACTCGGTGGTGCTGACTTATTGCGCCGTGCGATGGGTAAGAAAAAAGCAGAAGAGATGGCGGAGCACCGTCAAATCTTCCGTGACGGTGCCGCAAAAGATGGTCTATCTCAAGAAAAAGCCGACGAAATTTTCGATTTGATGGAAAAGTTTGCTGGCTATGGCTTTAATAAATCGCATGCCGCTGCTTATGCTTTGCTGTCATATCACACCGCATATTTGAAAGCCCACCATCCCGCCGCGTTTATGGCCGCCAATATGTCATTGGCCATGGATGATACGGATAAAGTCAAAATCCTCGTTGAAGATGCGATCGATATTTGTAAGCTCAAAATGCTACCACCTGATATCAATCAATCTGACTATCGTTTTGTTCCGGTTGGGGAGAGCGGCAAAAAAGCGACGCAAATTCGTTATGGTATGGGTGCTGTCAAAGGCTCGGGCCAAAACGCGATTGAAAGTATCGTCAATGCACGCCGCGAAGGTGGACCTTTCACAGATTTGTTTGATTTCTGTAAGCGTGTGGATAAACGCCAAGTCAATCGTCGCACGATTGAATCCTTGATTCGTGCTGGAGCGATGGATTGCCTAGGACAAGATCGAGCAGTTTTGCTGGCAAGTGTCGATTTTGCGATGGAAGTAGCTGAACAAGCGGAAGCCTCGGCAAATCAAGTCAGTTTGTTTGGCGACGATGACGATATGATCCCGCCACCTGAATACGTGAAGGCAGAGCATTGGTCTGATCGTCAGCGTTTGCTCGAAGAAAAGCAGGCACTCGGTTTCTATCTATCCGGTCATTTGTTTGACGCCTATGCACCAGAGGTGCGCCAGTTCATTAAAACCACTTTGGCGAAGTTGGAGCCTTCACGTGACCTACGATTGATTGGCGGCGTGATTTCTGGCCTGCGTTCACAAATGACGCAACGCGGTCGTCTGTTAATCGTTACGCTCGATGATGGCACTGCAGTGGTTGAGGTAACTGTCTACGGCGAGCTCGCCGAAGAATTTAAGTCTGTGTTTAAAGAAGATGAATTCCTGGCAGTTCTCGGGAAAGTTTCGGAAGACCGCTTTAATGGTGGTTTACGTATCACGGCTGAAAAAGTAATGGATATTGGTCGGGCGCGCGTACAGTTCTCTCAAGGTTTGCGAGTGAAGCTCGATGCTAATGCAGATACCAAGAAGCTGGCTGAAATTTTGCGTGAACATTTGAATCAAGAAGGTTGTCCCGTGTTGATCAATTATGGAAATGCGGTCGCCACTGCAGAACTGTATTTGTCAGATGCTTGGCGCGTGAACCCCGATGATCAGTTACGCAAAAAATTAGGTGATTGGTTGCAGCCTGCAAATGTCAAAATCGAATACGCTTGATTGGCGTTACCGTAAAACCCGGGGCCGACACATTGATGCAAACTGAATTCAAGAGAAAATTACCTCAAGAAGTGCTGGCGTTACTGCCACTGACGCTGTTTTTTCCGGTCGGCTTAATGTATTTGGGTTTGCTTTGTTTCTCAATCGCTTTTGTGGTCTCTGAGGAGTTTAAACACAAGTGGGAAAATATACGGCAGCATGCCATGTTTTTCCCAGCGTTGGGATTGAGCTTAGTTTGTGTTTTTTCTACTCTACTTAATCCACCGGCCGACAAAGAATACTGGGTGCAATTTTTGCATTACCAAACCTATTGGTTTTTGTTGCCAATGATTGCGATTGATGCAGGTGCATGGCAGACCAGAGCCGTTCGTAATTTTTTTATTGGCGCGCTTATCGCCGCAACTTTGTTCTTCCTCGCGAATTATGGCCTACTCCCAGAAAATACGCTGTTTCGGAGTTATGTCATTTACCAAGGGAATAAGTCGATTCTGTTGGGGCTGCTATTAGCATTGGCTGCAGCATGGATGTTGCATGAATTGGTGATACATCGCAACCATAAGATGGCGCGAGTGCTTGCGTTTCTATATGTACTTGCGGCTCTTATCTTGTGTAGTAAGTCGCGTACCGCATCACTTCTGTTCTTCCTATTGTTGATGGTTTTTTTGTGTCGTAATTTTCGTTTTAAATTTTGGCAGATAGGTGCCGTTATGGCCTTGTTTGCGTGTGGTTGTGCATCTTTGTATGTTGCTGCAAATGCGCCTGCACCTGTCACTTGTTTGGCGAAAGAAATGCACGATCGCTATCAGATGAATGGCCTGGAAATCTTCAAGAATCGTAGTATTTGTACGATCCAACAAGTTCGCGATTTCGGACAGCAAGGCAGTGTGAGTGAAGATGGGATGCGTTTGGAAATCTACAAGAATACCTGGCATTTGATCGAGCAGCGCCCTTGGACTGGACATGGTGTCGGGCAGTGGATGCCGCTCTACAAAGAAGAGGCACGTGGCAAGATGAGTGAGAATATGACCACTCCACATAACGAGTATCTATTATATTGGTGCGAACTTGGTATCTTAGGGGTTTTGGCTTTGATCCTCATTTGGGGTAGGCAGCTTTTTGAGGCATTTCAAATGGCGAAGAAAAAATCGCCTTACGCTATGCCGCTTTGTATGCTCACCGTCAGCATGATGTTTGCAGGAGCTTTTAATGCAATCTTGCGCGACGCTTTATTTGGTTTGGCGATGATGATTATGCTAGCGATACCGCTAGCAAACAATCGCGAGAGTCGAGCTTAAAGGAATAGAATTTTTATGGCAAAGATTAATAGCTCCATCATCAAGAGATTATGGACCTCAGTGTCAAAGTACGGCATGTACTTGTTTTGGACGATTATCACGATGTCAGGCACAGCGCTGACAGAACTTGCTTTGCCGTGGGGCTTGGGTAAGTTGCTGGACCATGGCTTTCAAGGTCAACGCATGCACTTTCCTTTGTGGTATGTGCCAGCGGGCTTGATAGGTATTTTTGTTGTTCGTGGATTTTGTACCTTCACGACAAGCTACTTGATGAGCCGCATCACTGTGAATTTGTTGAACGAGCTACGTGCCAAGATTTTTTCGAAATTATTGCATGTACCGGTCGGCTTTTATCATGCAGAAAGCAGCGGTCGTATCATCAACACCATCATGTTTGAGGCGCAGCAAATCGTTGAAATGATCAAGGTGTCGATTACGACGCTGTTTCGTGATTCACTTACCGTAATTGCTTTGATGGGGTATCTAGTATGGTTAAACTGGAAGTTGACCTTGGTCACGATCATTTTAATTCCAGGAATGACGCTGTTAGTGCGAGGAGTTAGTAAACGCTTGCGAAAATTGAATCAACAATCACTCGAAGTGAATGGTGAGTTGACGCAAGTGATCGAAGAATCGACTCGTGCGCATCAGGTGATACGTATCTTCGGCGGCCAAGATTACGAACAGAAACGATTTGAAGAAAAGAATCGTAAGCTCGGAAGCTACACGATGAAGAGTACGGTGGCCGTTTCCTTTACAACTCCATTGACACAAATCCTTGCGTCAATTGCAGTTGCTGTCGTGATCATGTTGGCGCTAGCACAAGCCCGTAAAGATGCGACGACCGTGGGTGACTTTGTTACGTTCATCACCGCGATGATGATGCTGTTAACACCGCTAAAACGCTTGGCAGATTTGAACGGGCCAATCCAGCGCGGGATGGCCGCGGCGGAATCCGTGTTTGGTATGGTCGATACTGAAGCAGAGCTAGAGACAGGTCGAACGATAGAAGGACGTGCGCGAGGGCAGCTGAGTTTTCGTACAATCGAGTTTGCCTACCCGGGGCAAGAACAAACTGCTCTCAGTAATATTAATCTGGACATCGCTGCTGGTGAAACTATCGCATTGGTCGGCATGTCAGGTGGTGGGAAAACCTCACTGGTGAATTTGGTACCACGTTTTTATGAACCGAATCATGGTGAGATCTTATTAGACGGCATGCCGTTGTCTGAGCTTTCTCTTAAGAGTCTGCGACAACAAATTGCCATGGTCAGCCAGAACGTAGTTTTGTTTGATGACACTATCTCCGCCAATATTGCCTATGGCGACGCGGCACCAGATCAACAACGTATTGATTATGCAATTGACTCCGCCTATTTACGTGACTTGATCAATGAAATGCCTGATGGCTTGAATACGACAATTGGTGATAATGGCATGCGTCTCTCAGGTGGACAGCGCCAACGTTTGGCAATTGCACGTGCGATCTACAAAAATGCATCGATCTTGATTCTTGACGAAGCGACCTCGGCGCTTGACAGTGAATCAGAACGTGCGGTGCAGGCGGCACTTGATGAGTTGATGCAAGGGCGAACGACTTTAGTGATTGCCCACCGCCTATCAACGATTGAACGCGCAAGTCGAATTGTGGTGTTAGTCGATGGTAAGGTCGTTGAGGTCGGCACTCATGCTGAATTGTTAGCGCGAGATTCTGCCTATGCCAATTTACATCGTTTGCAGTTTTCAGTGTAGTTCTGCCTTTAAAGTTTTTTTAGCTGCAATCCCTTGATAGAGGTGATCGCAGGGAATACAGCATTTGTGAAATAAATGTCCATGGTGTTAGTTGTGTTGGGCCGCATAAATTTGCTGACATCAATACTGTAGCTTGCTTTTCCTTCTTGATATATGCATTGATTGCCGTTAAAGCAGAGGATTACATTGGCGGAGTTTGTGAGGGCGAGGTTGAGTAAATACTGCTTCGCCGAAGGCAGATTATTTTCGCTATAGCGTAGAAATTCAAATTGATCCCCATTGCTGTAGGTGAGATTGATTGGCGTACTAGTGTTTGTGCTCAGTAGACTAGTGACGTCCGTACCTAATCCTGTCAAATTCCAAGGGCGTGAAAAGGCGTCATTTTCATATTGACGAATCGCTTCTCTGACGACCGAAGCCGCTGGCTTTTCTGTGCCGTCAAGCCGGATTAAACCAAAATATCGATCTTCATCCGTGGCTGGCTTCACTGGATTGTCCAGTATGCTCCAGAGGTTAAATGATTTAAGTTGATTATGAAAGATGCCGTCCTTTTTGTTCGCGTCGGCAAGTTGTGCGAACAGAAGTCGATAGTATTCGGCCTGATCCGCTTCTGTCCCTGTCGTCTTCCAATCTCGATCTGCTCGCGTGATACTTGGTATGACTTGTGTCACCGAATTGAAGCCATTTTCAGTGACAATGACATCTTTTCCCGCAGAAAAATTGTCAATCCAAAATTTGATGATGTCGAATGTGCGTTTAGGATCTGTGTTCGGAAGTGAGGGATCGCTGTGGTAGGTATCTAAGGCTAAAGAGTCTGAAGCAGCAACTACGCGAACGAGCCAATTGTTGTACTCTTTTCCTTTGCTAATTGGGCTGCTAGGATCAAGTGGGTTGCTATTGACGATGGGTTGTAGTTTGAGACGGTCAGACATCCCGATCTCTGCTGCCGCTTTGCGTGCGACGGCTGCTGCTTCCACATACCAATCAGCCCACTCATTGGCGCGAGCCTCACTACCTGCCGCCGATAATCGATAATTGCTCATGATTTCGTAGTCAATAGTTAGCGTTAGACTGCCGACTAGTTTCAGCATGTGTTGCACGTATGCTGCTAGGAAATTTTTGGCAGCTTGACGCGTTTCAGGATCCGTTATTCGCCCATTATAAAATGTTGGTATGGCCTGTTTACCAGGGGTAATTTCGGCAGAGAAGGCTATGTTGATAGCGCCGTAAATGCTCTCGCCATACTGATGCACTCGTCGATAATTGTCCGCACTGTTACTGGCATCGAAACCGGTGAAGTCATAAATTCCTTTGCTAGTTTCAATTGATGCCCAACTATCAAATCCTACTCGGCTCGTAGGCCTCTTTCCCATACTCGCTAAAGTTACGTCTTGTCTTGAAAATGTTTCCCAAAAACCGAAACGTATGCCAGTCGGATTTGGTATAGCATTTAACTTGAGAATGCTTACCTTATTCGTCGCTGACGAGAAAAGATTGAAGCCGCTGTCATTGACGCCAATAAGGGTCATAGCAGCGGCAGTATCTGATGGCGTCACGGCTGCAGCGATTGCCATCCCTTTTGTAATAGAGAGCTCTGGACTAAGATAGTTTAAGCCTTGCTGAAGGCAGAAATAATTGGCGACAGTAATTTTGTTATTGAGGAGTTGTGGCACCCAGCCATAGGTCGGATCGCCTTCGAACGTATGTGCAGACGTCAGCATACTGATCACTAACCCACCGCGACTTATTTTTCCTTGGTCTAGTTGCGTTGCCCAATAATTGACTTCAGTGTCAGTCGGCGCCGTTGGTCCTGTGCGGGCTAGTACGTTCTGATAGATAATGCGAACAAAGTCGCTGTTATTCATGTTGGCGTTATAGCCTGTTTGTGCACTATAAAGGATGGCTGCATTGTAGAAGTTATTCGCGATAGCTTCTGGCGTTTGGCCTTTTTTTAGCTCTTCTATCCAATATGCGAGTCCATCAGCATCAGGAATGCGATTGAAAAATGCAATATAGAGCTCGATAATTTGATTCTGGCTATTCATGTTCACTAGTTGTGAGACATCGGCCGCCAAAAAGTTTAACTTGAAATCGCTAAATTGAACCGCTGCCGTCGATGCTGGTAGTGTTGTAGAAGAAGCAGTTGTTCTATCTGTAATCGAAATGCTGCTGGCATTGCGTGAAATGGTATAACTGTCGCGCGTTTTGTTAAACGTAGGTACGCCGATTATGGGCGTCGGTGCCATTGGTGAACTGAAGGTTTGCCGATCTTCTTCTATAGATCCGCCACAGGCTGTTAAGGTAAGGCATAAGACGATGGATGTAGTGACACTATCGAAATTGCAAGTGCGCAATAAAAAGGATTTTGTCATAAGCATGTTGGGTGTGAGAAGAATGTTGGGGACTGCAGTTGTTTTGGTAATTCAGTTTAATGCCACTTATCTCAACAGGTCGTTACAAATTGTAATGTGGTGCGAAGTTAAAAGCCTTATAGTGTGGCATTTTTAAATTACAATTCGTTTCAATATTGGCGTTTCCTGATCGTATCTTGAAGGAGTTTGTATGTCGGTAGTATTTGTGAAAAAATTTTTAGGCTTGGCTTGCGTAACTTCAGTGTTGATGTCCTCCGCATTCGCATTTGAGTTCGAACAAGACGCCGCATTGTTTAGTGTCGAGAAGATTGACCAAGCGATGAAGCGCTTTGTCAAAGCGCCGCACCCAATGGCGAGCTTTGAGCAAAAAAAATATACGCAAGAACTGCGGGCAAATCTGAGTCGAGAAGGCTGGGATGTTCAAGTACAGAAGTTTAAGACCAAGATTCCTAACACAGCGTCAGAAAAATTAGGTGGCAAAGATAAGAAGGCCACCCCAGTTAAGGAGGTCGAAGGCGAAAACCTTATTGCCTTGTCGAAGGGGAGTGATCGCTGTCTTGTTTTGATTGGCGGACACTATGACACCAAGCCGTACGCCAATATGAAGTTTGTGGGGGCGAACGATGGCGGTTCTTCAACTGCGGCGATGTTAGAGTTGGCCCGCGTTGTATCGGTATTACGAAAAGCAGAAGCGAGTAATCGTACAGTAAGTAATGACGCGGGGCGGTTTCTAGATTGTACTGTTGGCCTCGCTTTCTTCGATGGCGAAGAGGCTACTTTAGCGGATTGGAACGACGGTGAACGACTGCTAGGTGTACAAGATAATATTCATGGATCGCGAGCTTTTGCTGCGAATCTTGAAAAGCAATTTGATGGTATCGCCTATAAAGGTCTTCCAATAAAGGCCTTATTGATCATCGACATGATTGGTCACAAGGAACAAAATTTGTTCATCACTCGAGGCTCTAATTCTCAGTTAGCACAAAAGCTGTTGGCTCAAAGGAGTACTACCAAAATTACATCCGTTAATCTTTTGATTGAAGATGACCATCTACCGTTTGCCCAGCTCGGAGTGCCATTCGTTCATATTATCGATTGGACCAATCTCGCAGAATGGCACACGGCTAACGACACACTGGATATTATTAGTAACAAGAACATTGCCGATTTTGGTGATTTATTGGTTCGTTTCTTAAAGCAACGTCGTTAAAGCAATGGCGCATACTCCTGCCTATACTGGTCCTACAAAAAAGGCGTAAGGCAAAAAAAATCGTCATCGCGACGGAAGGTCGGGATGACGAAAAAGGGAGGTTGAAACAATGTGTACTTCAGCTTGAGACTTTCACGTACAATTGAATCAAGTGTAGTGTGATCGTCTGTTAGAGTTGAAGCAATGTATTTGGGACAAACGGCAGGAAATTTGGGTTGAATTGCACTTTCCACGTGACGATAAGATTTGATGTTGCGATTGTGTATTAA
Source organism: Affinundibacterium nitidum (assembly GCF_014284155.1). GTDB lineage: Bacteria > Pseudomonadota > Gammaproteobacteria > Burkholderiales > Burkholderiaceae_D > Undibacterium > Undibacterium nitidum. The sequence goes on along the minus strand of NZ_JACOFZ010000002.1, from coordinate 14,237 downwards.
CTTTTTATTCACGTTAAAGATGTAGAGTTGATTTTAATTGCTCTACAAATCCAGCATGCATCTATAACTAGGATCGGTGCAAATGCAACTTGATAGTGAGTACCGATCATTCGATTGTATTTTTCAACGAACATTTACGTCATGATTTTCAGAGCAAGCTTCTTGTTTATCCTCTTGTTTCTCAGCTTAATAGTGCCTGAGCGGTTCGCTGTTGCTGCTGATCGTTACAAGATCGATCCAGAACACACCTATTCAACATTCGAATACAACCATTGGGGGCTTTCACTCCAACGCGGCCGCTTTGATCGTAATTCGGGCTCAATCGAGATTGATTTTGACAATCGTAGTGGAAGTATATTGATTGAAATTGATGCGGCATCAATTAGCACCGGTAGTTCAGTATTTGACAGTGCGCTTCGATCCTCTCGTTTTTTCGACACTGGGACATACCCAAAGATTGTTTTTAAGTCGACCAACATTGTTTTTGGTGAAGATAAAAAACCAATCGCGCTCGAGGGCGAGTTAACGATCAAGAATATCAGTCGCAATATTCGCGTCGAGCTTTCACAGTTTAATTGTCGGTTTATGCCACTGTATTTTAAGAACGCGTGTGGTGCGAACGGCAGCGCGAAAATCTTGCGTAGCGACTTTGATCTAGGACGCTTCACACCATTTGTGAGCGATGAAGTGAGCTTATCTTTCAGCGTTGAAGCAATCAAAGAATAAGCCCAAGCAGAAGACCATGTAATAACTTGTTGTGGTTGAGCCAGCTTACGCTCCTACCCACGGCAGGTTAGCACTGCACCAACCACCAATTGTTTTTCGGTGGGCATGGTGATCTTTATCACCCTCAAAGCCCTGCAGAATATCGAAACAAGATGTGTAACCATGTTCAGTGGCGAGTTTTGCCGCATGACGAGATCGCACTCCAGATCGACATAAAAATACGACAACGGTATTCTTGTTTGGAACCGCTTCCTGCAGTTGTACCAGGAAGTCTGGATTCGGAGAGCCGCCAGGGTATAGACTCCATTGCACCGCCCGATGTTGGCTTTCGTCGATGATGACTCGCCCCACCCAATCACGTTCTGCATTTGTACGAACGTCGACTAAGACTGCCTCTGTATCTTCCTGTAATAGCGCATAAGCTGCCTCTGGTAACATGGCGCCAGCGTAAGGAAGGCCTTGTTGTTGCCCAAGGCTGCGGGCTTGCTCGAGAATCATTTTACTCATATCGTTTCCTTTATACGGTTTCCTTTAACACCGATCCACGTTTCAGAATTGCCTGACCACCGCCAAAGCTAGTCTGTACAGGTGGAGTTCCTCCGAGGTGGATTTTGATCGCACAGTATTTGAATTCTGGAATTTTTCCGAAGGGATCAAGCGCCGCATTGGTCAAACGGTTGATCGCCGCCTCATAATAGCAGAAGGGAACAAAGACAGCGCCTCGAGGAGAGCTATTGTCGACACGGGCATACAAAGAAACCTGACCCCGACGTGATTCTAAAGTGATTAAATCTCCTGGCTTACCACCGAGCTTCGCCAGATCATCCGCATGTATCGAAGCGATTGGGTCTGGCTCAATGGCATCGAGTACACTAGCTCGGCGCGTCATGCTGCCAGTATGCCAATGTTCCAATTGCCGCCCGGTGATTAAGACCATAGGATATTCAGAATCGGGCTTTTCCGCTGCATGGATTAAGTCTGCGGCCACGAATTTTGCGCGACCATCTGCCGTCGGGAAGTTCTCGGTGAAAACGACCGCTTGCCCCATATCTTCCTCGTGTAAACATGGGTAGGTAACTGCGCCTTCATTTTCCAAACGTTTCCAACTTATGCCGGCGATGCTTGGCATTGTATGGCGCATTTCTTCAAATACCTCAGAGACGTGCTGATAGTTCCAATCCAAGCCAAGGCCATGCCCCATCTGTTGGATGATCCACAGATCTTGCTTCGCATCACCTGGTGGATCAATCGCTTGTCGACCTAATTGAACCGTGCGATCGGTATTGGTAAAACTACCTGTTTTCTCTGGAAATGCGGACGCCGGTAGGATCACATCCGCGTAGTAGGCTGTCTCGGTAAAAAAGATATCTTGCACGACCAAGTGTTCAAGCTTGGATAGCGAGTCCCGTGCATGGTTGACATCAGGGTCGGACATCGCTGGATTTTCACCCATGATATACATACCGCGGATATCACCATGTTGGATCGCATGCATGACTTCGACGACAGTTAATCCCGGCTTCGTGTCGAGAGTGCCGGGCGCGAGTTTCCATGCCAGCTCAAATTTTGCAGTGACACCAGGTGTTACCACGCGTTGGTAGTCAGGGAACATCATCGGAATTAAACCAGCGTCTGACGCGCCTTGTACATTGTTCTGACCACGTAAAGGATGCAATCCAGCACCAGGCTTGCCAATTTGACCGGTCATTAACGCTAAAGCGATGAGGCAGCGTACATTATCAGTGCCATGGATGTGTTGTGAAACGCCCATCCCCCATAAAATCATTGAACCTTTCGATGTGGCATAGAGGCGCGCGACTTCACGCAAAGTTTCTGCTGGAATGCCGCAAATCGGTGCCATCGCCTCAGGCGTGTACGTTTTAACGTTCTCTTTGATTGCCTCGAAGCCAGTTGTACGCGCCTTTATGAACTCGTGGTCAAGTAGGTCTTCCTCAATAATTACATGCATCATGGCATTGAGCATGGCGACGTCAGTATCAGGATGAAATTGCAAGAAACGATGTGCCATCCTCGCCATGTCTGAACGGCGTGGATCGCAGACAATTAGCTTTGCTCCATTCTTGACAGCATTTTTGATCCACGTTGCGCCAACAGGATGATTGACCGTAGGATTTGCGCCAATGACGATGATAACCTCGGCTTTATCCACGTCCATCACCGGGTTGGATACTGCACCGGAACCAATCCCCTCTAACAAAGCGGCGACCGATGAGGCATGGCATAAACGGGTGCAGTGGTCGACGTTGTTAGTGCCGAATCCGATGCGAACTAATTTTTGGAAGAGGTAGGCTTCCTCGTTGCTTCCTTTGGCTGAACCAAAACCAGCTAGGCTAGCTTTGCCATGAGTGTCGCGTAGGGATTTTAATTTACCTGCAGCAAGCGCAAGTGCTTCATCCCAAGTCGCTTCACGGAAAATGTCCATGATGCGTTCGGGATCCATTTGCATGTCTGAACGTTTGGGCGCATCTGCACGACGAATCAATGGTGTGCGTAAGCGTTGAGGATGCTGAGCATAGTCAAAACCATAGCGCCCTTTAACACATAGACGCTGGTGATTCGCTGGCCCATCCCGTCCTTCAACACTAATAATCGTATTGTCCTTGACTTGGTAACTCAACTGGCAGCCTACACCGCAATAAGGACATACGGAATCGACCGTCTTTTCTGGAATTTGCTGTGCTACAGGGTTCGCAGGTAACAGGGCGCCGGTCGGGCAGGCCTGCACACATTCGCCGCAGGCCACGCAAGTCGAGTCCCCCATGTCGCTCTTCATATCAAACACAATTTGCGCATGTGAACCACGGAACGCTAAGCCGATCACATCATTGACTTGTGTTTCTCGGCAAGCGCGTACGCACCGTGTACATAAGATGCACGCATCGAGATTCACTTGAATCGCAGGGTGAGATTGATCTTTGTTGATCGTCGAGCGAGCAGGAAAGCGTGATGTGGTGACTCCCATCTTTCTCGACCACGTTGTGAGTTCATTCTTTTCTTCGCGCACTTCGTTACGAGCATCGGTTTGTAATAACTCAAGTACCAGCTTTTGTGCTCGTTCAGCGCGAGGGCTGGCGCTCTCAATTACCATGTTCTCAGAAACCGTGCGACAGCAAGAGGGGGCGAGTGTACGTTCACCTTGAATTTCGACGACACAAGCGCGGCAATTTCCCGCGGTAGCCAAGCCATCCTTAAAGCAGAGATGAGGAATCTCGACGCCAACGCGTTTAGCGAGTGTCAGAATACTTTCGCCAGGTGCGCATTCTCGGCGCTGACCATTCAGTTGAACGGTGACCGTTTTATTTGTCGTAATCATGCTATCGACTCCTTGTTTGCTAGCTCGTGCGGGAAATATTTGATCACACAATCGATTGGATTCGGCGCAGCTTGGCCAAGTCCGCAGATGGAGGCGTCACGCATGACTGCAGATAAATCGCTTAACAGTTCGAGATTCCATTGTTCATGCTCAATAAGTTCAACCGCCTTTTCAGTGCCGGCTCGGCATGGCGCGCACTGACCGCAGGATTCGTGCTTAAAGAAGTTCATCGTATTGCGTGCGGCCATCACCGCACTATCGTGCTGGGATAAGATCACGACGGCGGCTGAGCCAATAAAACATCCGTAGGCTTGGAGTGTGTCAAAATCGAGCGGGACGTGCCCTAAGCTGGCCGGTAAAATGCCGCCCGAGGCACCGCCCGGCAAGTAGGCGTAAAGTTCATGCCCATCTTGCATGCCACCAGCAAATTCATCAATCAGTTCACGTACTGAAATGCCGGCAGGCGCAAGATGAACTCCAGGTTTATTGACGCGGCCGGACACCGAAAATGAACGTAAGCCTTGACGACCATTGCGCCCATGTTGTTTGAACCACTCGGCACCATTTTGAATTAAGCTCGGCACCCAATACAAAGTTTCGAAATTATGTTCCAAGGTAGGACGACCAAATAAACCAACCTGCGCGACGTAGGGCGGTCGAAGCCGGGGAAGCCCACGTTTGCCTTCGATCGATTCAATCATTGCCGATTCTTCACCACATATATAAGCACCGGCACCACGCCTGAGTTGAATACTCGGTATTTCTGGAACTGGCGGAGATATACGAAGCTTCTCTAACTCGATCTCCAGCAGTTGGCGACACGCGTGATATTCGTCTCGAAGGTAAATGTAAATCTCTGAAATGCCAACCACCCAGGCAGCGATCAGCATCCCTTCCAGAAAACGATGAGGATCTCGCTCGAGATAAGTGCGGTCCTTGAAGGTTCCAGGCTCACCTTCGTCAATATTCACCGCCATCAGACGCGGTCCAGGTTCAGCTGATACTAGCCGCCATTTTCTGCCGGCTGGGAAACCGGCCCCACCGAGGCCGCGCAATCCCGAGTCTTCCATTAATTTGAGTAGACTCTCCTTGTTGGTTTTTCCGGCATAGCAGTCCTTGAGTATTTGGTAGCCGTTATTCGTTTGGTAGTGATCAAAATCGATGTAAGGCTCTTCTCTGGGCTTGTGCAGCCCTTGGCCGACTTTGGCAGTAACGGATTCAAAGCTTGCTCTGGGAATTTCATGTTGCCCAAAGCAGGCCGCCGGTGCTTCTTCGCAGCGTCCTATGCAAGGAACTCTCTCGACTTGCACTTCGTTGTTTTGATATTGCAGACCGAGTTTTGAAATCAAATCTTGGGCGCCGTTCATTTGACATGAGAGGCCATCGCACAGGCGTAACTTAAGTACTTTCGCTTGTGAGTCTTCTTCGAAGCGAATATCGAAGTGATGGTAGAAACTGGCGACTTCAAAAATCTCTGTCTGGGCTAGTCGCATTTCTTGGGCGAGGGCGACCAAGTGCTGCACTGGAAGATGTCCAAAATGGTCATTAATCTTGTGCAGATGTTCAATCAAGAGATCTTTCTGACGCGAAGCATCCCCTAATAACTGTCGCACTTCGTCGAGCGCCTGAGGATCGGTCTGCCGCCCTTTACTATGTTGGCGTTTACGTTGACGTGTCTCGTTAATGGGAATAATGGGGATCATATTGTTCTCGTCTCGGTTTTATCGTTTGTCTAGTAGATAATATCAGTAAGATATTCACTTGATCCAATCATCGCTCTCATGATTGAAAATTACTCCCTGATGCATCTATTGAGATATCAGCATACTCGCCTTTTGGGCTCTTGATGCTCCTCAACTTTCGGTTCAGATCCTAAACCGCCGCTTGAAGTTCGCACTTGTTTAGGGTGAATTTTTGCACTAGCATGGTGCAATCGATTTGTTTTGCACTAAAAAAGAGCTTTAGGTGTTTGTAATTTTTATAAAAATAAATCGGTCGATTGAGAAATCCACGCAAAAACAAATACTTAGGTGCTGGTAATCGAATCGGATTTTGCACTCAAACATGGCACAGTTTCTGCTAATACGAACGGGAAAGAAAATTTTCTGAAAAATGCATTGAAATAGTGCGTAGCCGTGCTAATGTGTTTTCTTGCATTCGGGAAATGATTATTCAGCAGTCTTCAGGCAGGTTTTAACTAATTTTTTGATTGATTTGAGGAGCTTCAAATGGCAATGACACCAGCAGACGTCCTAAAAATGGCTAAAGACAACGAAGTAAAATTCGTTGATTTCCGTTTTGCTGATACCCGTGGTAAAGAGCAACACGTGACCGTACCTGTTTCTCAATTTAACATGGACAAATTTGAATCTGGTCACGCGTTTGACGGTTCTTCGATCGCAGGTTGGAAAGGTATTGAAGCATCAGACATGTTGTTGATGCCAGATCCAAACACAGCAAATATCGACCCATTCATGGAAGAAACAACATTGTTTATGCAATGTGACGTGATCGAACCAGCGGATGGTAAAGGTTACGATCGTGATCCACGTTCTATCGCCAAACGTGCAGAAGCTTATTTGAAATCTTCTGGTATTGGTGATACAGCTTACTTCGGTCCAGAGCCAGAATTCTTCATTTTTGATAGCGTTCGCTGGAAAATCGACATGTCTGGTTGCTTCGTTAAGATCGATTCTGATGAAGCGTCTTGGACAACAGGTGAGAAATTGGAAGGCGGTAATTCTGGTCACCGTCCAACAGTGAAGGGTGGTTACTTCCCAGTTCCTCCAGTCGACAGCTTCCAAGATATGCGCTCTGAAATGTGCTTGATCTTGGAATCTTTGGGTATTCCAGTTGAAGTGCATCACCACGAAGTTGCTGGTGCAGGTCAAAATGAAATCGGTACAAAGTTCTCTACTTTGGTCGAGCGTGCTGACTGGACTCAAAACTTGAAATACGTCGTATGGAATGTGGCGCACACCTACGGCAAAACAGCGACTTTCATGCCAAAACCTATCGTTGGCGATAACGGCTCCGGTATGCACGTTCACCAATCTATCTGGAAAGATGGCAAAAACTTGTTCGCTGGCGACGGCTACGCAGGTTTGTCTGAATTCGCTTTGTATTACATCGGCGGTATCATCAAGCACGCACGTGCATTGAATGCGATTACTAACCCAGGTACAAACTCATACAAGCGCTTGGTTCCAGGTTACGAAGCACCCGTGAAATTGGCATACTCTGCTAAAAACCGTTCTGCTTCTATCCGTATTCCATACGTAGCAAATCCAAAAGCACGTCGCGTTGAAGCACGTTTCCCAGATCCATTGGCGAACCCATACTTGTGCTTCGCTGCATTGATGATGGCAGGTTTGGACGGCGTACAAAACAAGATTCACCCAGGTGAAGCTGCTTCTAAAGATTTGTACCACTTGCCGCCAGAAGAAGATGCATTGATTCCAACAGTTTGCCATTCTTTGGAACAAGCCTTGGAAGCCTTGGATAAAGATCGCGAATTCTTGACACGCGGTGGTGTGTTCAGTGACAGCATGATCGATGCGTACATTGAATTGAAGATGCAAGACGTTCAGCGTATGCGTATGACTACGCATCCAGCTGAGTTTGACATGTACTACTCTCTGTAATGCTTTTAAAAAGCGGGGTTCGCCCCGCTTTTTTCTTGCAGCGGAATTTGGAAGAATTGTGCAAAATGGCGGCATGACTTACACTTAGCCTGTTATTCATTATTAATTGCCAACCATGAAGCACTACCTGACTGTATTTGGATTGTTTGCTGTTGTTGCCGTGCCTGCATTTGCTCAGGGGGACGTTTATCTTTGCATCGATGCAAATGGCAAGAAAGAATATAAAAATACGGGGAGCGTGAAGGGCTGTAAGTTGGTCGAATTGCCGCACATGAATGTGGTCCCTGCTCCGGCTGCAGTAAAAAAAGCGGCAGCGCCTAAAGTATCGTCGGCGAGTACACCATCTAGTTTCCCAAAAGTGGATGATGCGACACAACGATCACGCGATTCAGATCGTAAGCAGATTTTGATCGATGAATTAAAGACGGAAGAACAAAAACTCGCGGCTCTAAAAAAAGAATATAACGGTGGCGATGTTGAGCGTAGGGCGGATGAAAGACAACCTGCGCAGTATGTAGAACGTGTCAATAATCTGAAAAATGATGTTGCGCGCTCTGAAAAAAATATAGAAGCTTTAAAGCGCGAAATCAGTAACCTAAAGTAGAACGCTGATCAGCATTCTGTAGAAAGGTCGCCGGCGCGACCTTTTTTTATGCGTGCTCAGTTGTTAATTCTGTTATTGATCTGTTTAATTTTTGATTGTTCCTATTGATGAATCAATTTTCTGGTCTAGATTTGTTGGCTTCATCGGTGATCGTACTTGATCGCGATGGAAGAGTCGTTTATGCCAATCCAGCGGCAGAGAATTTGCTGGAGCGCCCGAGCAAATTATTGTTGAATGCATCGCTTCGAGATCTTTTTCTTAATAGTGAAGAATTGTTTGATGGCTTTATGCAGGCGATAGGCCATCAGTTCGCCGAAAAACGCCAGGATTTGATACTCGAGCGAAGCGGCCGTGACGCTTTACATGTGCATAGCATCGTGACTTCACTCGACCTTGTTGATACGCCAGTTTTAATCGAGTTGCGTGAGAACGTTCAGCAATTGAAGCTCGATCGCGAAGAGCGTATGCAAGATCAAAACAAGGAAAACAAAGAGCTGATCCGGAACCTCGCCCATGAAATTAAGAATCCTCTTGGAGGTATACGTGGAGCAGCGCAGTTGCTAGAGCTTGAACTGCCTGAACAAGATATCTCTGAGAGAAGGGCAAAAGAGCTGCGTGAATATACTCAAGTAATTATCAAAGAGGCAGATCGTTTGCAGGTCTTAGTCGACCGACTTTTAGCGCCTAATCGCTTGCCACAAGTGATTGCCGACGTAAACATTCATGAAGTGTGTGAGCGCGTGCGTAGTTTGATCGTCGCTGAATTTCCTAAGGGTTTAAATATAAAACGTGATTACGATTTATCGATTCCAGAATTCAGAGGGGATCAGCAGCAGTTGATTCAAGTTGTGCTAAATATTGCACATAACGCCGCTCAAGCGTTGGTGATGCGTATGGCAGAAGGCGATGCCGAGATTATTTTCAAGACGCGAGTTGTGCGTCAAGTGACATTGGCCAAGGTTCGTTACAGGCTGGCATTAGATTTGCATATCATTGATAACGGACCTGGTATTCCTGCTGAAATTCGCGATCGAATTTTTTACCCTCTGGTATCGGGGCGCGATGGTGGAAGTGGACTGGGTTTGACGTTAGCACAAGCATTCATTACACAACATGCAGGGGTAATCGACTGCGAGAGCCGGCCAGGATGTACCGACTTTCGCATTTTGATTCCACTGCCTTAAATTGGGCGTGCGCTTGTTGGTGATGAACGAGATGGCTTCGATTGATTTGATTGTACGGAACACAAAGAACAATGAAAAAAACAATCTGGATTGTGGATGATGATGATTCAATTCGCTGGGTGCTGGAGAAAGCTCTCGCGCGCGAAGGTTTGGTCACACGTAGTTTTAGACAGCCAGACGAGGTGATGCAGGCGTTGGATGAGGATGGAGAGTTGCCTCAGGTCTTGGTTTCCGATATTCGTATGAATGGTGCTTCCGGCTTGGACTTGCTGCAGACGGTGAAGCTACGCTTGCCAAGTCTCCCAGTGATCATCATGACGGCGTTCTCTGATCTTGACTCAGCGGTTGCTGCGTTCAAAGGTGGTGCGTTTGAGTACTTGGCTAAGCCTTTTGACTTGTCGAAAGCGGTTGAGCTCATTCGCCGTGCGCTAGAGGAGAGTGAACGCGAAACTACCGTTGAGCAAATTCAAGATGTCGAGACCGAGATTCTTGGCCATGCTGCAGCAATGCAAGAGGTGTTTAGAGCAATCGGTCGCCTCTCACAATCGAGTGTAACGGTATTGATTACCGGTGAATCTGGTAGTGGTAAAGAATTGGTCGCTCGCGCACTTCATAAGCATAGCCCAAGGGTGAATCAGCCTTTCATTGCCTTAAATACGGCAGCGATTCCTAAAGACCTGCTGGAGTCTGAATTGTTTGGTCACGAGAGGGGTGCCTTTACTGGCGCACAATCTTCGCGTCGTGGTCGATTTGAGCAAGCGGAAGGCGGCACTTTATTTTTAGATGAAATCGGTGATATGCCCTTCGATTTACAGACCCGCTTGCTGCGCGTTTTGTCGGATGGTCATTTTTATCGAGTGGGTGGTCATCAGCCACTCAAGGCAAATGTGCGACTGATTGCGGCAACCCATCAAAATCTTGAAGAGCGGGTGAAAGAAGGCGTATTCCGCGAAGATTTGTTTCACCGCTTGAATGTGATTCGCCTTCGCGTGCCGAGCTTGCGCGAGCGCCGTGAGGATATTCCAGTCTTGGCGAAGCACTTTTTATTGCAGAGCGCGAAGCAGTTAGGGGTTGATGCAAAGCGATTGTCCGATCAAGCTTTGAATTTTATTTCTGGACTTGATTTTCCCGGGAACGTTCGTCAACTCGAAAACCTCTGTAATTGGATCACCGTGATGGCGCCTGGGCAGGTGGTTGAAGTGGTTGATTTGCCGTCAGAACTCATGCCGAATTCTTACAGTGGCATGTCGCACACCCAAGGTGCAGCGCACAATGATGGCACACTTCGTGCGCCGATTGAGGGCATCAGCTGGAATGAATTATTGGAACTGAAAGCGAGTGAAATGCTGCAGGACGACATCCCCGAGATTATGAATGTGATGAGCCGTGACTTCGAATCAGTATTGATTCGTGCTGCACTGAAGCATACTCATGGACGCAAGAATGACGCCGCCATTCGTTTGGGAATAGGGCGTAATACAATTAGCCGCAAGATCCAAGAGTTAGGCATTGAAGGTGCAAAAGATGAGTAATTCGGAGAGAGAAAGCGTCAGATTTAAACTAATTTTAAACACTGTCGTTTTTTGGTTGTCGTAGTGCAAATGAAAATATTCCCCTAAAGCATCGAACGTAGTATGATTTCCTCACGAACATGATTTTGAGTCAGTTCGCTTCATTATCGTTCGATGCAAAAGAGTACCTAATTCTTTGTATGACCTTCGTGGTCATATTTGATGCTGTAATAAAAGGGGGATTTTTTCATGAATTTCGATACACTATTCCAGCAGCAAAACGCATTACCAACCATTCCAAAAGTGGTTCAAGAGGTAATCGATAGTTTTAACAACGATAATGTTTCCATCGATGATATTGCACGAAAGCTTGCGGCTGATCAGGTCCTAAGTGCGAAGTTGCTGCGCTTAGCGAATTCCTCTTATTATCATTCGTCTCGCAGTATCGGCACCGTGGATGATGCCGTTCTGATGTTAGGCTTTATGACGGTACGCACTCTGGTTATTAGTAGCGGTTTGACCGGTGGTTTTAAAGCGATGCCTGGCGTTGATCTGAAGCAGTTCTGGCGCCATAGTATGCATACAGCTGTCATCGCTAAATGGATTGCGAAAAAGATTGGTGGTAATTCTGATTTCGCGTTCACAGTTGGATTGATGCACGCGATTGGACAACTTGTAATGCATGCAGCGATGCCTGAACAAACACTGCAAATTGATAAGATCGCGGGAGCCTTGGATTCTCGTCGCCTCAGTGTCGAGCAAACGTCATTTGGCTATAATTTTTCCGACGTCGGTGCTGAGTTGGCGCGTCGTTGGCGTTTCCCAGATAACTTCAGCACTGTAATTAAGGGATACCCAGAGCCACTAGAGAAAGAGCATTTTGATGTAATGTCTGGCGTCGTTCACTTGGCTGTATGGCGCTCTCGTGCCGAGGAAAACAAATATTCAAAAGAAGAGCTGGAAGCGACTATTCCGTCTGATGTGGTAGCGAAAATTGGCTTAACGAATCAAGCGATTTTGGATGAGATGCCACCAATAGCCGAACTCTCAGCGGGTTTGGAAGATTTGGTAAACTAAGCGTAGCAATGTCATTAAAAAAGGGCTGAATTATTCAGCCCTTTTTTGCTTTATCGGTTTTACCTTAGGAGTATTTGCGTTGCAAACTCAGCGCAAGTGCTTCAGCAACTTTAATGCCGTCGATCGCAGCGGATAAAATGCCTCCTGCATATCCCGCACCTTCGCCAGCGGGAAATAGGCCGCGCGTATTTAGACTTTGCATGTCATCATCTTTACGTTTGATCCGAATTGGTGATGAAGTGCGTGTTTCCACGCCAGTCAGAATCGCGTCTTTTAGCGAGAATCCTTTTATTTGCTTATCAAACTCAGGAATAGCCTCTTGAATTGCTTCGATTGCAAATGCGGGTAAGGCATCTGCCAAATTACAGAGGGTAATTCCGGGTTTGTAAGATGGAACGACTTCACCTAATTCGCTGGAGGGACGGTTGGCTAAGAAGTCGCCGATCAATTGTCCTGGGGCGTTGTATGTGCTGCCCCCTAGTTCAAATGCTTTGCTCTCGAGTTTGCGTTGGAAATCAATTCCTGCTAATGGGTGGCCTGGATAGTCAACCTCGGGAGAGATGCCGACCACAATTGCACTGTTAGCGTTGCGCTCATTTCGTGAATATTGACTCATTCCGTTCGTCACCACACGCCCTAGTTCTGAAGTGGCAGCGACGACTGTGCCGCCGGGACACATGCAGAAGCTATATACAGATCGATCATTCTTGGCATGGTGGACTAGTTTATAGTCGGCAGCGCCGAGAATCTTATTGCCGGCGTTCGGGCCGAAGCGCGCTTTATCAATGATCGATTGCGGATGTTCAATGCGAAAACCCACTGAGAAAGGTTTCGCTTCGACATAAATGCCTTTGTCGTAGACGAGTTGGAATGTATCGCGCGCGCTGTGCCCAACCGCAAGCACCACATGATCTGCGGCGATGCGTTCTTGGTCATTGATAGTTAAACCGCGAACTTCACCATCTTCGATATCAAAGTCCGTAACCTTTTGCTGGAAACGAATCTCACCGCCGAGCTCAATGATATTGGCACGCATCTCTTCAATCATCTTTACTAAACGGAAGGTACCGATATGGGGTTTGCTGACATACATGATCTCTTCAGGGGCGCCTGCTTTGACGAACTCTGTCAAGACTTTGCGGCCATAGTGTTTAGGATCTTTAACTTGGCTGTACAATTTACCGTCGGAGAACGTCCCAGCACCACCTTCACCAAATTGAACGTTAGATTCTGGCTGTAGCTCACGCTTACGCCATAGACCCCAAGTATCTTTGGTGCGCTCACGAACCGCTTTACCTCGTTCTAATACGATGGGCTTGAAACCCATTTGAGCCAAAATCAAAGCTGCAAACAAGCCGCAAGGTCCAAAGCCGATGACCACTGGGCGAGGATAATTTCCGTCCTTCGCATGGGTGACGAACTTATAACTAGTGTCTGGGGTTTTGCCGATTTTTGCTTGGCCTTGAATATTTTTGATCTTATGCAATAAGGCTTCGTCATCTTTAACTTCTACATCGATGGTATAAATAAGCACAATCGCTGACTTTTTGCGTGCGTCGTAGCTGCGCTTAAATATAGTGAAGTTGATTAATTCAGCTTCGCTGATTTTCAGGCGTTTCAAAACCGCCTCTTTGAGATCGGCTTCGGCGTGGTCGAGAGGAAGTTGAAGATCAGTTATGCGTAACATAGATAGATAAGCTTGCGATTAAATACAAAGGCGTATTTTAACAGAGGCATTCTGCTTGGCATGAAATGAGTACTTGCGCGACATCGGTAAACTTTGCTATAGTTCGCCTCCCGCAGAAATGCGGTGCAAGAAAAAGAGTGGCAAGCCAGTCAATATCCTGATGAGTTTCGATTGATGTAAATGAAATAAATCGAAGCGGAGTTTAGAAAGTTTAAACGGAGGGGGTTGACGAGAAGTTAGAAAGGCTGCATAATCTCGTTTCTCTGCTGCTGACGAACAAAACGATTCGCAGTGCAACTAGTAAAAAGCGAAAGCGGTGCTAGTGAAGCAGAAAAGAATTTAAGATCTTTAACAATTAACAGTCAATAAATGTGGGCACTTGATAATGAAGGCGACTAGCTACTTCGGTAGTTAGGAAACTTAAAAAATATCAAATGTTCACAAGAAGTAAAGATAAGACGCGATAGTGA
>NZ_JACOFZ010000029.1 GCF_014284155.1 Affinundibacterium nitidum | reverse complement strand
CACAAGGCAAAATGTAACGTAAAACTAAAGAGGACAACATTCAGTAGCAACTGGAAAAAGGCGAAGTTGAAAGTCCAGCAGATTCACAATACCATCGCCAATGCTCGGAAAGATTTCCTGCATAAGACCACCACAACGATCAGTCAAAACCACGCGCTCGTATGTATAGAGGATTTGCAGGTTAAAAATATGTCCAAGTCTTCCAAAGGGAACTGCGAACAGCATGGCAAGAAGGTCAAGCAGAAGTCGGGCCTGAATCGGGCCATTCTAGATCAGGGTTGGGGGGAATTCAGGCGACAACTGGAATACAAGGTGATGTGGTACGGCGGTATATTGCTGGCCGTTCCACCTCACCATACCAGCCAGACGTGTCCGGATTGCGACCATGCATCGAAAGATAATCGGCAGACACAGGCAAAGTTCCTGTGCGTCAATTGCCGCTACGAAAATCACGCCGACGTGGTCGGCGCGATCAATATCCTATCTCGCGGGATGCAAATACTGCGAGACAAAGGGCAGGACAAGGCGGATGCTTCCGCTTGGCACGAGAGTGCAGCCCGGATAGCCTGCGAAGTGAACGGTGCGGTAATGCCGTCAGCAACAGGAACCCACCGAAGCGC
>NZ_JACOFZ010000028.1 GCF_014284155.1 Affinundibacterium nitidum | reverse complement strand
GCGCCGGCCAAAGCTTGACCGATAGCTTTACGTACACCTTAACCGATGGTGACGGCAGCACGACAACGGCAAGCTTGGTCATTACGATCAATGGTAATACCGATGGTGGTCCAACGGTCACGATCCCGGACAGCAATGCAGGTTCTGCGGGCGACATGACGGTAGCAGAAACGGCAACCGCGACAGCGAACAGCTTCACGGTCAGTGCGCCAGCTGGTTTAGCGAGCATTACGGTCGGTGGCACCAACGTCACCTTGGCGCAATTAAATGCTTTAGGTGGCACACCGATCACGATCACGACAGGCAAGGGCAGCTTGGTCTTAACAGGTTATAACTCCAGCACAGGCGTGGTGAGTTACACCTATGACCCAAGTGTCCAAAGTGCGAACAGCGATGTGACCGACAGTATCACCGTAGCAGTCACCGATGCCTTAGGCGCGACCAATAACGACAGCTTAGATATCCTCATTACGGACAGTAAACCAGTAGCGACAGGTGACATCAACAACATCACTGAAGATGCAGTACCGAACACAGTCACCGGCAATGTGATCACGAACGACACGGTCGGTGCGGACAGCAACGCCACCCCAGTCACAGCGGGCACCTTCACGAACGCCA
>NZ_JACOFZ010000027.1 GCF_014284155.1 Affinundibacterium nitidum | reverse complement strand
CTTTAGGTGGTACACCAATCACGATCACGACAGGCAAGGGTAGTTTGGTCTTAACAGGCTACAACTCAAGCACAGGCGTGGTGAGTTATACCTATGATCCAAGTGTCCAAAGTGCGAACAGCGATGTCACGGATAGTGTTACTGTCGCTGTGACGGATGCCTTAGGTGCAACGAATAACGACAGCTTAGATATCCTCATTACGGACAGCAAACCAGTAGCGACAGGTGACATCAACAACATCACCGAAGATGCCGTCCCGAACACAGTCACCGGCAATGTGATCACGAACGACACGGTTGGTGCCGATACGAATGCAACGCCAGTGACAGCAGGTACGTTCACGAATGCAGCCGGTTACGGTACTTTGGTCTTGAACAGCAACGGTACCTACACGTACACGCTCAACAACAGCAATGCGGCCGTCAATGGCTTAGGTGCCGGTCAAAGTTTGACTGATAGCTTTACGTACACCTTAACCGATGGTGACGGCAGTACGACAACGGCGACTTTGGTGATCACGATCAATGGTAATACCGATGGTGGTCCAACGGTCACGATCCCGGACAGCAATGCAGGTTCTGCGGGCGACATGACGGTAGCGGAAACGGCAACCGCGACAGCAAACAGTTTCACGGTTACCGCTCCTGCAGGTTTAGCAAGCATTACGGTCGGTGGCACCAACGTCACCTTGGCCCAATTAAATGCTTTAGGTGGTACACCGATCACGA
>NZ_JACOFZ010000026.1 GCF_014284155.1 Affinundibacterium nitidum | reverse complement strand
TTTTTGCGGTTTCAAAGGCGATGATCTCGCCGTTAAACAGATCTAAAATGGGTGATAGATAAAGCTTCTCACCAGCGACATTAAACTCCGTCACATCCGTCGACCACTTCTGGTTCGCCACTGTTGCCTTGAAATCTCGCTGCAACAGGTTTGGCGCTGCCAAGCCAACATTGCCTTTGAATGATCGGTATTTCTTTGGCCGTACCAATGATTTCAATCCCAAGATTCTCATCAGTCGCTGGACAGTCTTATGATTAATGGATTCTCCAAATTGCCGCATGGCAGCTGTTATGCGACGATAGCCGTAACGGCCATGGTGCTTGTCATAGATATTACGAATACGCTGTTTGATCAATGCATACTTATCACCATTAAGCGCTTGGTGTCGCTGGTAGTAAAACGTGCTTCGAGGCATATCAACCACTTTGAGAACCTGTGCGATCGGGTATTGCTGCCTTAGTTCATCAGCTATTTGCGCTTTCTCTCTCGCGCTAACTTTTCTTTTGCTTGAACTAAGGCTTGCAACTTTTTTAGATACGCATTCTCCAAACGCAGATAGTTCAATTCTTCGAGCAGCGCTTCATGTGATGGCGTTGCTGGCTCTTGATTCGAGCTAGGCTTTTTTGATGGAGTTGGCATAGTAGGCAGTCGTCCTTTACGGCGTGGTTCTAGAGCGCCAAGCCCACCATGACGATAAAGTCGTACCCACTGGGCGAGAATCCCAGGATTGCGAATATTAAAGTGCGTTGCAACTTGACTGTAAGATAAGGCATTGTCCCATAGATGTCTCAGCACAGACAATTTAAACTC
>NZ_JACOFZ010000025.1 GCF_014284155.1 Affinundibacterium nitidum | reverse complement strand
GCGACGTGGTTAAACTTGGCTGGTGCGGTCAATGTTCCAGCCGGAGCGCAAAGCTTTTTGCTGCGAGTAGCGACGATAGCTGATGGTGTTGCTGAAGGCACCGAAAGTATTACGGTATCGGCGGCCACTGCGCAAAATGCGACGGCAGTCACGGGGACGGGCACGATTACAGATGGTGCGATTCCAAGTATCAGTTTGAGTGGTCCAGTTGAAGTCAATGAAGCTGCTGGTACGATTACGTATACAGTGAGTCTGAGTGCAGCGAGCGCAGCTGCGGTCAGTGTCAATTACAGTACGGCAAATGGAACGGCGATAGCTGGCAGTGACTATACGGCAGCGAGTGGAAGTTTGACGTTCACTCCAGGTGAAACGACTAAAACAATAACGGTTGCCATCAGCAATGATACGCCTGCGGTCTACGAAGGCGCAGAGAATTTCCAGGTTAATTTAAGTTCAGCGACCAATGCCACTATTGCTACTGGCAGTGTGACGACGACGATTCGCGATGATGTAGCTGGTCCAGGTGGTGATGATGATCGTCCGGTGGTGAGCAGTGTTTCCAGCCCAATTGTGAGTGAAGGCGGTAACTTAGATTTTACGGTGAGTTTGAGTAGTACGAGTACTAAACCAACGACAGTAACGGTGACACCAGGCTCAGGTAGCGCGATCTTGGGTACAGATACAGGTGCGCAACAATATTCAGTGGATGGTGGTGCGAGTTGGAACACGCTCTCGGGTAATACGGTCAGTGTGCCAGCAGGTGTCAGTAGTTTCCAAGTACGCGTAGTCACGATCAGCGATGGTCTTGTCGAAGACAATGAAACGATTACCTTAAGCGCAGCGACAGCGCAAAATAATAGCGTAGTCACAGGCACCGGAACGATTACCGATGTAGCGGTGCCGACAGTTAGTGTGAGCGGTCCTGCAGAAGTGAATGAAGCGGCAGGTACAGTGACGTACACCGTGACATTAAGTGCAGCGAGCACGGCAGCGGTGAGCGTTAATTACGGCACGAACAATGGCACAGCCGTTGCTGGTAGTGACTATACAGCGACAGGTGGTACGCTCACATTCGCTCCTGGCGAGACGAGCAAGACTTTTACTGTCGCGATTAGTAATGACACTCCAGCAGTCTACGAAGGTGCAGAAACCTATCAGGTCAATTTAACGGCAGCAACGAACGCTACAATTGCCACAAGTAGTGTAACGACGACGATCCGTGATGATGTTCCAGGCCCT
>NZ_JACOFZ010000024.1 GCF_014284155.1 Affinundibacterium nitidum | reverse complement strand
ACATCGCTGTTCGCACTTTGGACACTTGGATCATAGGTATAACTCACCACGCCTGTGCTTGAGTTGTAGCCTGTTAAGACCAAACTACCCTTGCCTGTCGTGATCGTGATTGGTGTACCACCTAAAGCATTTAATTGCGCCAAGGTGACGTTGGTGCCACCGACCGTAATGCTCGCCAATCCTGCTGGCGCACTGACCGTGAAGCTGTTCGCCGTCGCGGTTGCCGTTTCTGCTACCGTCATGTCGCCCGCAGAACCTGCATTGCTGTCCGGGATCGTGACCGTTGGACCACCATCGGTATTACCATTGATCGTAATGACCAAAGTCGCTGTCGTCGTACTGCCGTCACCATCGGTTAAGGTGTACGTAAAGCTATCAGTCAAACTTTGACCGGCACCTAAGCCATTGACGGCCGCATTACTGTTGTTGAGCGTGTACGTGTAGGTACCATTGCTGTTCAAGACCAAAGTACCGTAGCCTGCTGCATTCGTGAACGTACCTGCTGTCACTGGAGTGGCGTTGCTGTCCGCACCGACCGTGTCGTTCGTGATCACATTGCCGGTGACTGTGTTCGGTACTGCATCTTCAGTGATGTTGTTGATGTCACCGACCGCTACTGGTTTGCTATCCGTAATGAGGATATCTAGGCTGTCGTTATTGGTCGCGCCTAAGGCATCGGTGACTGCTACGGTGATACTGTCGGTCACATCGCTGTTCGCACTTTGTACCGCAGGGTCATAGGTGTAGCTGACGACACCGGTACCGCTATTAAAGCCCGTTAAGACCAAGCTACCTTTGCCTGTCGTGATCGTGATTGGTGTGCCACCTAAAGCATTTAATTGCGCCAAGGTGACGTTGGTGCCACCCACGGTGATGCTTGCTAAACCAGCGGGAGCCGTGACCGTGAAGCTGTTCGCCGTCGCAGTTGCCGTTTCTGCTACCGTCATGTCGCCTGCAGAACCTGCATTGCTGTCAGGGATCGTGACCGTTGGACCACCATCGGTATTACCATTGATCGTAATGACC
This sequence comes from Affinundibacterium nitidum, assembly GCF_014284155.1. GTDB lineage: Bacteria > Pseudomonadota > Gammaproteobacteria > Burkholderiales > Burkholderiaceae_D > Undibacterium > Undibacterium nitidum. The sequence continues at coordinate 226 of NZ_JACOFZ010000024.1, read as the reverse complement.
AAGGTTGCCGTTGTCGTACTGCCGTCACCATCAGTTAAGGTGTACGTAAAGCTATCGGTCAAGCTTTGGCCGGCGCCTAAGCCATTAACGGCCGCATTGCTGTTGTTGAGCGTGTACGTGTAGGTACCATTGCTGTTCAAGACCAAGGTACCGTAGCCTGCTGCATTGGTGAACGTACCTGCTGTCACTGGCGTTGCATTCGTATCGGCACCAACCGTGTCGTTCG
>NZ_JACOFZ010000023.1 GCF_014284155.1 Affinundibacterium nitidum | reverse complement strand
TGACCCGTCCTGAAATAGATTGACAGTTTTCTTTGTGATCGAAAGGAACGTCAATGAAATCAACAGAGCGTAGGAGTCAAAGAGATTACACCTTAGCCTTTAAATTGTCGGTTGTTAGTCAGGTGGAAAAAGGCGACATGACCTATAAGCAAGCCCAAACGCGATATGGGATACAGGGGCGATCCACTGTTTTAGTTTGGTTACGCAAACATGGTACGCAAGATTGGCATAATATGGGTTTAAGAAAAAATCTCAATTTAGCCATGTCCAAAGAACCCTTACCACTGACGCCTGAACAACGGATTAAAGAACTTGAAAAGCAGCTAAAGATTGCGAACGAAAAAGCGCAGCTATTTGAAGCCATCGTGAATGTTATTCGAGATGACTTTGGGATCGCCATTCCAAAAAAGCATTTAGGCAAGTCCTTGAGCACAAGAAAACGCCTCAAATAAGCATTAGCAAGGCTTGCCATTATTTTGGTTGGACACGTCAGGCATATTATCAACAAATTGAACGCGACCAAGCGCGTCACAATGAGCATGAACAAGTCATCGAATGGGTGACGAAACTTCGACTACGTCAGCCGAAGATTGGCACGCGTAAGCTTCATTTTCTGCTACGTGAGAGGAAGCAACAAGCGGGTATCAAGCTTGGGCGAGATGCCTTGTTCCACCTTCTCAGAATGCGACATTTATTGATCAAGCCCAAACGGGCCTATCATAAAACGACGCACAGTCACCATCGTTTTTACAAGCATCCCAACCTACTAAAGGCAGGTTCTCAGCAAGTGTTAGCTTCTAAACCAGAACAAGTCTGGGTCGCCGATATAACCTATATACCGACAAGTGAAAAATTTGTTTATTTAAGTCTGGTGACCGACATCTATTCAAAAAAGATCGTCGGGCATCATGTTCATGCCAGCCTGCAAACGGAGGAAGTGAGTGTGGCTTATCGACGTGCATTGCGTAGTAAAAGTAGCATGTCCGATCTGATACACCACTCAGATCGAGGCATTCAATACTGCTCTACTTATTACCAACAATTACACGAAAAATTCAAAGTGCGATGCTCAATGACAGATGGATACGATTGCTATCAAAATGCTGTAGCTGAGCGGGTGAATGGAATTCTCAAGGGAGAGTTCTTATTGAATACGCCGGCAAATCTTGCAGAAGCACGAAAGCTTATTGCACAATCCATTCAAATCTATAACAACGAGCGGCCCCACTCAAGCCTGAAAAACAAAACGCCCGATGAGGTTCATCGGGCGTCTTTGCAACACTTTTAGTTGTCAATATATTTTAGGACTGGACA
>NZ_JACOFZ010000022.1 GCF_014284155.1 Affinundibacterium nitidum | reverse complement strand
CCTTGCCTGTCGTGATCGTGATCGGTGTGCCACCTAAAGCATTTAATTGCGCCAAGGTGACGTTGGTGCCACCGACCGTAATGCTCGCCAATCCTGCTGGCGCACTGACCGTGAAGCTGTTCGCTGTCGCGGTTGCCGTTTCTGCTACCGTCATGTCGCCTGCAGAACCTGCATTGCTGTCCGGGATCGTGACCGTTGGTGCGCCAGGATTCGTTACATTCACCGTCGCCGTTGCGGTGACCACATCACCATCTTTATCAGTAATGGTGTAAGTAAAACTATCACTGCCAACATAGCCCACGTTCGGCGTATACGTATAGGCGCCCGTGCCCGCTGTAATCGTAACCGTACCATGAGTTGGTGCAGTACCTATCGTCCAAGTCGCTGGGCTATCGGCGCCTGCTGCATCATTCGTCGCCAGACTACCCGTCGCAGCAACGCCTGCATTCATCGTGATCGTATCGTTACCCGCCAACGGTGCATCATCGACCACATTGAGCGTTAAAGTCGCTTGATTGACTTGGCCAATCGTGTCGTTCACTTTGACGGTCAAGGACTCTGTCACACCCGTACCGCTATTGGTTTGCGTATTGGTGATGCGATAGGTATAACCAATAACACCGGTCGCGGCATTGTAGGAATTGAAGACTAAACTACCCAAGCTCGTGACGACCGTCACTGGTGTACCAGCCAAACTATTGAGCTGCGCTAACGTGATATTCGTCGCACCAACTTCAATACTACCGATACCACTCGATGCATTCACGGTAATCGTGCCATTCGCGCTATTACTACCGTCATTGAGACTACCACTGGCCAAGCCTGCTTCTTTAACCGAGGTTTGTCCTGGCTCTACGCCATTCGTATCTGTAATCGTAATGGTCGGCAATACGCCATCGGAGATGGTACCCGTACCTGTTACAGCGGCCGTATTACGCGCTGTTGCCGCCGACAAAGTAATGGTTTCGTTTCCTTCCACCGTGCTATCAACAACCGTGGCCACGCGTACGATAAAGCTCGATACACCAGCAGGCACATTGACCACGCTACCAGACAGTGTCGTCCAGCTAGCACCGCCATCAGTCGAATACTGTTGGGTGCTAGTATCCGTACCTAGCGTTGCTGTGCCTGAACTTGGTGTTACCGTCACCGCCGTAGGGGTGGTGCTTGTATTACTCAAGCTCACCGTAAAATCTAAATTTCCACCTTCACTGACGCTCGGACTTGATACACCTGTGATCAAAGGACGATCATCATCGCCACTAGGGCCTGGAACATCATCACGGATCGTCGTCGTTACACTACTTGTGGCAATTGTAGCGTTCGTTGCTGCCGTTAAATTGACCTGATAGGTTTCTGCACCTTCGTAGACTGCTGGAGTGTCATTACTA
>NZ_JACOFZ010000021.1 GCF_014284155.1 Affinundibacterium nitidum | reverse complement strand
CTTTAGGTGGTACACCAATCACGATCACGACAGGCAAGGGTAGTTTGGTCTTAACAGGCTACAACTCAAGCACAGGCGTGGTGAGTTATACCTATGATCCAAGTGTCCAAAGTGCGAACAGCGATGTGACCGACAGTGTTACTGTGGCTGTGACGGATGCCTTAGGCGCGACGAATAACGATAGCCTAGATATCCTCATTACGGACAGTAAACCAGTAGCGACAGGTGACATCAACAACATCACTGAAGATGCGATCCCGAACACGGTCACAGGCAATGTAGTGACGAACGACACCGTGGGTGCCGATACGAATGCAACGCCAGTGACAGCAGGTACGTTCACCAATGCAGCTGGCTACGGTACTTTGGTCTTGAACAGCAACGGTACCTACACGTACACGCTCAACAACAGCAATGCGGCCGTCAATGGCTTAGGTGCCGGCCAAAGCTTGACTGATAGCTTTACGTACACCTTAACCGATGGTGACGGCAGTACGACGACAGCGACTTTGGTGATCACGATCAATGGTAATACCGATGGTGGTCCAACGGTCACGATCCCTGACAGCAATGCAGGTTCTGCGGGCGACATGACGGTAGCAGAAACGGCAACTGCAACAGCAAACAGCTTCACGGTCAGTGCGCCAGCTGGTTTAGCGAGCATTACGGTGGGTGGCACCAACGTCACCTTGGCGCAATTAAATGCTTTAGGTGGTACACCAATCACGATCACGACCGGTAAAGGTAGTTTGGTCTTAACAGGCTACAACTCCAGCACAGGCGTGGTGAGTTATACCTATGACCCAAGTGTCCAAAGTGCAAACAGCGATGTGACCGACAGTGTTACTGTCGCTGTGACGGATGCCTTAGGCGCAACGAATAACGACAGCTTAGATATCCTTATTACGGATAGCAAACCAGTAGCGGTCGGTGACATCAACAACATCACTGAAGATGCCGTCCCGAACACAGTCACCGGCAATGTGATCACGAACGACACTGTCGGTGCGGACAGCAATGCCACTCCAGTGACAGCAGGCACGTTCACCAATGCAGCTGGCTACGGTACCTTGGTCTTGAACAGCAATGGTACCTACACGTACACGCTCAACAACAGCAATGCGGCCGTCAATGGCTTAGGTGCCGGTCAAAGTTTGACCGATAGCTTTACGTACACCTTAACCGATGGTGACGGTAGTACGACGACAGCGACTTTGGTGATCACGATCAATGGTAATACCGATGGTGGTCCAACGGTCACGATCCCTGACAGCAATGCAGGTTCTGCGGGCGACATGACGGTAGCAGAAACGGCAACTGCAACAGCAAACAGCTTCACGGTTACCGCTCCTGCAGGTTTAGCAAGCATTACGGTCGGTGGCACCAACGTCACCTTGGCCCAATTAAATGCTTTAGGTGGTACACCGATCACGATCACGACAGGCAAGGGCAGCTTAGTTT
>NZ_JACOFZ010000020.1 GCF_014284155.1 Affinundibacterium nitidum | reverse complement strand
GTGAGCCAACAACTGAAGCAGTCAAGGTATCGCCGATATCCAAATCAGAGACGGCGAAACTGCCTGTGATTGGAGCCAAGTTCTGCGCAGAAGCGTCTGCAGATTCTACGATCGCTGTTGGGTTCGTCGTATCTGTCAATACTGGCGCATCGTTCGCACCGGTGATCGTGAACGTCACGTCTTGCACTGCGGAGTCTGCCGTACCGTCATTGACCTTCACTTGATAAGTGATCGTCAAGCTTTGGCCTGCACGCAAGAAGTCTAAGTTCGCCGCTGCTGGATCGTAGGTGTACGCAATCGCTGTACCTGCACCGCCATTCGAGGTTTGGGTCGTTGGCGTGATGCTGAATGCACCTGCTGCCGTCAATGCTGTCGCACTAGCTGGCAAGGTGTAGTTCACACCGTTCAACTGCACTACGGGTGAACCCACCACTGAAGCTGTCAAGGTGTCACCTACATCTGCATCGGATACAGCGAAGCTACCGTTGATTGGGACCAAGTTTTGCGCAGAAGCATTAGCCAACTCGACCACTGCAACTGGGTTCGTTGTATCGTTCAATACTGGCACGTCATTTGCTGGTATTACATTAATATTGATCGTATCAATATCACGTTCGTCTGTGGCTGTACCGGTCAAACCTGGATCAGTACCGGTATTGCCGCCGTCATTGGTCGTCATTGTCAAGGCCACCGTACCAGTCGCGTTTGCAACAGGTGCAAAGGTCGGTTGATTCGCTACCGTTCCCAAATACGCATTGATATTGGTCACCGTTCCTGTCAAGGTAATGGTACTACTTCCAGAACCAGACACTGTCACACTACCGGCTGTCGCAGCCGTTAAGGTGCCACTAGCCACACTCAACGTCACTGTCACATTGTTAGTTCCCGCATCCACATCGGCAATCGACAAGCCACTCAGTTTGAATGAGGTATCTTCATTTGTCGTGTAACTCGCTGGTAAAGTGTTCGTTGGTGTGTCATTCACAGCCGTCACATTGATATTGATCGTATCAATATCACGCTCGTCTGTTGCTGTACCTGTCAAACCTGGATCAGTACCGGTATTGCCACCGTCATTCGTCGTCATGGTCAACGCTACCGTACCACTCGCATTCGCTACAGGTGCAAAGGTCGGTTGATTCGCGACTGTACTCAAATACGCATTGATATTAGTCACCGTGCCTGTCAAGGTAATGGTACTACTTCCAGAACCAGACGCTGTCACACTACCGGCTGTCGCAGCCGTTAAGGTGCCACTAGCCACACTCAACGTCACTGTCACATTGTTAGTTCCCGCATCCACATCGGCAATCGACAAGCCACTCAGTTTGAGTGAGGTATCTTCATTTGTCGTGTAACCCGCTGGTAAAGTGTTCGTTGGTGTGTCATTCACAGCCGTCACATTGATATTGATCGTATCAATATCACGTTCGTCTGTTGCTGTACCTGTCAAACCTGGATCAGTACCGGTATTACCACCGTCATTCGTCGTCATGGTCAACGCTACCGTACCACTCGCATTCGCTACAGGTGCAAAGGTCGGTTGATTCGCGACTGTACTCAAATACGCATTGATATTAGTCACCGTGCCTGTCAAGGTAATGGTACTACTTCCAGAACCAGACACTGTCACACTACCGGCTGTCGCAGCCGTTAAGGTGCCGCTAGCCACACTCAAGGTCACAGTTACATTGCTACTTCCTGCATCAACATCGGCAATCGACAAACCACTTAATTTGAGTGACGTATCCTCGTTTGTTGTGTAACCCGCTGGGAAGGTATTGACTGGTGTGTCATTGACCGCTGTCATACTCAAGGCCAAGGTTGATGTATCCGTACCACCATTACCGTCCGTGACCGTATAGGTAATAGCAGGTATCAAACCAGCGTAATTCGTCACAGGCGCGAAACTATAACTACCGTTCGCATTAATCGTGATCGTACCAACACCGGCGATCAATACTGGAGCACCTACTGCCTGGGTACCAGCCACACCGGCAATCGTGTAACTTGCAATCGTTAAAGTATGACCTTCAG